>NZ_CP096573.1:0-2649060 GCF_030322985.1 Thermosynechococcus sp. B1
GTGATTAGCTCTGCCGAAGATCTCTGGCACCAAATTTTGGAGCGGTTGCAACTGTTGCTCAGTCGCCCGACGTTTGAAACTTGGATTAAGACAGCAACGGTGCAGTCCTTTGATGGCCAGACCCTTACGATTTGCACCCCCAATCCCTTTGCCCGCAATTGGCTGCAAAAGTACTATTTGAAAACCATTGCCGATGTGGCACGGGAAATTGTCGGTGAGGCGGTGGAGATTGAGCTGGCGATCGCCCAAGGGGCAGAGCATGACACCAGTATTCGCCCCACCAGTCGTGCTGAAGTAGAGGCCACCACCCCGCCCGCTCGTCATCGCGGCAGTGAACTGAATCCCAAGTATGTCTTTTCCCGCTATGTCGTTGGCCCCAATAATCGCATGGCCCATGCGGCCTGCTTGGCAGTGGCAGAATCACCGGGGCGGGAGTTTAATCCCCTCTTTCTCTGTGGCGGTGTTGGCTTGGGCAAGACCCATCTGATGCAGGCGATCGGTCACTATCGCTTGGAAATTGACCCCAATGCCAAGATTTTCTATGTCTCGACCGAGCAGTTTACGAATGACTTGATTGCCGCCATCCGCAAAGACAGTATGCAGAGCTTTCGCGAGCACTATCGGGCGGTGGATGTCATGCTCGTGGATGATATTCAATTTATTGAGGGCAAGGAATACACCCAAGAGGAGTTTTTTCACACCTTCAATACACTGCACGAGGCCGGTAAGCAGGTGGTTTTGGCCAGCGATCGCCCCCCCAGTCAAATTCCCCGCCTGCAAGAGCGCCTCTGCTCCCGCTTTTCCATGGGTCTGATTGCCGATATTCAACCCCCCGATCTCGAAACGCGCATGGCCATTCTCCAGAAAAAAGCGGAGTACGAAAATATCCGCCTGCCCCGCGATGTGATTGAGTATATTGCCGCCAGCTACACTTCCAATATTCGGGAACTAGAGGGGGCACTGATTCGAGCGGTGGCCTACATTTCCATTTCTGGGTTGCCGATGACGGTGGAAAATATTGCCCCCGTTCTGAGTCCAGCCATCCGCAAAATTGAGACCTCCCCAGAGGTGATTCTGAATGTGGTCTCTGAAGCCCTGAATGTGTCCATTAGTGATCTCAAGGGCAACTCCCGCCGTCGCGAAATTAGTATGGCGCGTCAAATTGGCATGTACCTGATGCGCCAATATACTGGCCTCAGCTTGCCGAAAATTGGTGAAGAGTTTGGCGGCAAGGATCACACCACCGTCATGTATAGCTGTGACAAGGTGGCCGAATTGCAGCGTACCGATCCAGAAATGGGCAGCCTGCTGCGACAACTCAGCGATCGCATTAACTTGGCCAGCCGTCCCACAGAGCCATAATGCCCAGAGCCTTCCTATGCCAAGATAAAAACAGTCTTAAAAGGGGTATGAATGCACATCCTCATTCCCGCCGCCGGCATGGGTAAACGCATGGGGGCAGGCCACAATAAACTGCGCTTGCAACTCTTGGGTAAACCCCTTTTGGCATGGACATTGGCAGCGGTGGCTGCCGCGGAAGCGATTGAATGGATTGGCGTTATTGGCCAGCCAGAGGATTTTCCCACTTGGGAAGCACTCCTTGGGGACTTGAACCTACGGCAGCCCGTCCAGCTTATCCAAGGGGGTGAGACCCGTCAAGCCTCCGTTTTTAATGGGTTACAGGCACTTCCCGAAAGGGCTGAGCAGGTGCTGATCCACGATGGTGCCCGCTGCCTTGCCACCCCCGATCTGATCAACCGCTGTGCCCAAGCCCTAGAGACCTATGCCGGACTCATTGCCGCCGTGCCGGTCAAAGATACGATTAAAATCGTCAACCGTGAAGGGGTTGTCGTCCAAACCCCAGAGCGGGACTCCCTGTGGGCGGCTCAAACTCCCCAAGGCTTTCGCGTCGAACCCTTGCGTATTGCCCATGAAATGGCGGTGGCCAGAGGCTGGGAAGTCACAGACGATGCTGCCCTCTTTGAACGCCTAGGCTATGCCGTGCACATTGTTCTAGGCGAAGAAACCAATCTCAAGATAACCACTCCCAGCGATCTCCCCCTTGCAGAACGAATCTTGCAGCATCGCCAAGAGCAAGGCCAAAGGGACACGATGCCCTAGGCCAAGGTTTCGGGACAGTAGCCCAAGCCTTGAATGAACTGCTTGCGAAACGCTTCAATGTCGTCGTAGTTGGGGTAGCCATGGGAGACAATCGCCACTTGATAACGGCGCATCACATCCACCATTGACTGTCCGGTTTCCAGTGCCCACAGTGCCATTTTCAGCGAAATCCCTGGTGTGTAGGGGAATCCCAATTCGTTCAAGAAGGCGCGGAAATTCCCTGCTTGTTCGTCGGAGAGGGGCGAATGCATTTTAATGCGAATCACCCACCCATCCACTTGATGAATGACTGTAACAAACTGTATTGGTAGCTTGGCGTATTCATGCAAGAATTGCACAACCCGCAGGGTAAGGCTGGCATTGCTGAGGTGATAGATGAAATCCATGGTGTTGACCTCTTACCCTTGATACTTTTATTGTCGGTGGCACCTAGAGCGATCCCCTAGGGGAATTGTCCGCGATTTACTGGGGAAAACTCCCCTATCCTTAGGATTGAGATAAGCGCTGCTGCGGAGTACCACTGAGCAGATCATGGGCTGCCTGCAAAATCCTTGGAATCTTCTGCCGATGGGGACTCTTTTGCAAACAGGGGTCTAAATCCAAGTGCTTGACCTGTGCTGCATTCGCCCCCGGAAACCAGTGGCCACCGTTGCCAAGCAAGTTATAGCGCATACGGGCGTACTCAAGCAAATCGTAGGCCTGCACCAGATTCCACAGCCAGAGAATGGTGGGGATATTCACCTCACCGGGGGTGTGGCGATAGTCTGGCAGTCCCTGATGCCAAGTGTGGTACCAGTCTTCCCCCAAACGCTCAATGGCGGCTTGCTCCAGCCGTACCAAGATCGGCGGCAAAATTTCATCGGCCCGATCCAACAGATCGAGCACCTTGAGATGCTCATCAAAATCACTGGGGCAAGCAGCACCGACACTCAGGGTATGCACTTGGGGATGGGAGAGGCAAAACAGATCGTTAAAGACCAGCGGGCTGAGGGGGGCACACAGTTCCACAAGGCGTTGGGGTGGTTTGTAGAGCATCCCCCCCTTATCCGCAGGGCTAATGATGAAGACGCCCATATCACGGGCTTGGGCATCGAGAATCGCCGGCCAATTCTGCTGATTGATGTAGTACCAATGTAGGTTGACATAGTCAAACACATCGCTGGCGATCGCCTGCCGAATCACCTCTAGGCTGCCGTGGGTAGAAAAGCCAATGAAGCGAATCTTTCCTGCCGCTTGCCAGTCCCGTGCCACCTCTAGGCAGCCCCCCGGTCGCAGCACCTGTTCCAGATGCTCTGGCAAATTAAGGCCATGAATCGCCAGCAAATCGATGTAGTCCAGCCGCAGATTGCGCAGCGAGGTTTCCAAGGTTGCCCGAAACTCCTTGGCGGTGGGTCGCGGCCCCACTTTGGTTTGCACAATCAGCTTTTCGCGAGGCAGCCGCGGCAGAATTTTGCCCAACTGCACTTCTGAGGTGCCATAGCCCCGGGCGGTTTCAATATGATTAATGCCTAGCTCCACGGCTCGGCAAATCGTCGCCTCTAAATTGCGTTGATTCTCTTCTGGAATCGTACTCGGACTGACATCCTGCCATGAAAACTGATAGCGCATGCCGCCACAGGAAAAGACAGGCATCGGTAATTGGGTACGACCAAAGCGACGGTAGCGCATGTTGAACTCAATGAACGCTTCTTCATCATTGTCGCGGAATTCCCGATCCTTCGCTAACGGGGGCATGAGGGGCTGAGGCAGCGTCACTGAAGAGAGTATCCACAACATCCCTTGGTTTGGGCTAGGCTAGAAAAAATGACAGCAATTATTTTGTATGTTCCAAGGGAAAAGCAATTCTCTCCTGCCTCTACTCCTTTCCCTGCTGGCTACCCTCGGCCTTTTGGGCGTTGGTGCAGGGCTGGTGCTTCGCCTCGTCAATAACGGCGAAATCATTGGCAATGGCGGTCTCAATCTCGGAACCGAGGGTCGATCTACGTTTAGCCAAGTCAAGAATGTCCCCAGTGGCCTTTTTAATTATGGCGGTAGCACCACTTGGGCACCCATTCGCCGCGATGTGGATCCGCTGCTGCAAGCGGCTTGGCCCAATTTTCAACTGCGCTATGTGGATCCGCCCACAGGAACGCCGGGGTCGGGCAGTGGGATCCGCATGTTATTGAATAATCAACTGTCTTTCTCCCAATCTTCCCGTCCCCTCAAAGACGAGGAGTTAGCCAAGGCGGCGGCTCAGGGTATTAAATTAACTGCCATTCCTGTTGCCATTGATGGGCTAGCGATCGCTGTCAATCCGAGGCTAGAGATTGCCGGACTGACGGTGCAACAAGTGGTGGATATTTACACCGGCAAAGTGACCAATTGGCAGCAGGTGGGCGGCCCCAACCAAAAGATTACCCCCTTCTCTCGCCGCCCGGAAGATGGTGGTACCGTTGAATACTTTATTCAGGAAGTGCTAGGGAAGCAGCCCTTTGGTCGCAATGTGGTCATGGTTCGCGATACCACCGATGGCCTACGGCGGGTCGCCGCGACACTGGGGGGGATTTACTATGCTTCTGCCCCAGAGGTGGTGGGTCAGTGCAGCATCCACCCACTTCCCCTTGGCCGCCAAGCCAATCAATACGTGCCTCCCTATCAGGAACCCTACGTTCCTCCGGAACGCTGTCCCCAAGAGCGCAATCAACTGAATCACCAGGCATTTCGAGAGGGGACGTATCCCATCACCCGCCGCCTATTTGTCATTACCAAGGAGGACAATAGCCTCGATGCCCAAGCAGGACGTGCCTACGCTGCACTCTTGCTCACGGATCAAGGGCAAGCGGCCATTGAAAAAGCAGGGTTTGTGCGCCTGCGCTAGCGATCGCCCCTTGAACAGGGCTTTGGCCAAAATCAACATTCTGGCACCGTCACCCCAGATAATAGATCTGGCCACCTGCTTCTTAATCTGGATCCATGACCTACAAGCGACTCAGTGACAGCGAACGCCAGCGTGTCTTTCAACAGTACACTGTCGGACAAACCATCAAAGCTCTGGCTGCAGAATTTGGTGTGAGTGAAAACACCATTCGGCGTGTGATCAAACAAATGGAAGAAGAAGCGGCTGCCCCTGAAGCTCCCCTATTGGCCATGGCTACAACGGATGACATGCCAGAGGAAGAGGATCTAGAAGATGTAGAGACGGCAGAGGCCGTTGTCCTCGATGAGGATGACTACAGTGATGCAGAGGATGACGATCTCGAAGATGACGATGACGAGGAACTTGAGGGGGACATTCCCTTACCGGATCTCGCCGATGTAGAAGTGGTGCAGTCGGTGGAGGTCATTCCCCTTGCCGAAGCGGTGCTGCCCCGTCCCTGTTATGTTGTGGTGGATCGGCGGGCGGAACTGCTCACCCGTCCCCTAGAAGCCTTTCGCGGTTTAGGTGCCCTTTCCAGTGAAGAAGCGCAACAAAGTACTCTACCGATTTTCGATAGCCGCCCCGTGGCTTTACGCTATTCCCAGCAAAATCAACGCCTCTATAAGGCCAGTGATGTCCAATGGCGCAAGACCGTTGTTAAGGTGCCTGACGGCGAAATGTTGCGGAAAGTGCGCAGCTATCTTCAGTCAAAAGGGATTACCCGCTTGCTTTACCATGGGCGGGTGTATGCCCTGGATTGAGGTAAGCTAGGGGGGATAATCATAAGCGGGGATGTCTCCCTTGCAGTGTTGGTAGATTGGGTAAAACCGATATGAAAGCAATGATCTTGGCGGCTGGAAAAGGCACGCGGGTACGCCCGATTACATACACCATTCCGAAGCCAATGATCCCAATTCTGCAAAAACCGGTGATGGAGTTTTTGGTGGAACTTTTGCGGCAGCATGGGTTTAACCAGATTATGGTGAATGTGAGCCACCTCGCCCATGAAATTGAAAGCTACTTTCAGGATGGGCAGCGGTTTGGGGTGGAGATTGCCTACTCCTTTGAGGGCTATATCAAGGATGGCGAACTCGTCGGTAAAGCCCTAGGCTCTGCGGGGGGGATCAAGCGGATTCAAGATTTTCACCCCTTTTTTGATGACACCTTTGTGGTGCTGTGTGGGGATGCCCTGATTGACTTGGATTTGACAGCAGCCGTGGCTTGGCACCGCCAAAAGGGGGCGATCGCTACCGTCATTATGAAGACAGTGCCCAAAGAAGATGTCTCGAGCTATGGCGTTGTTGTCACCGATGAGAGCGATCGCATTGTTGCCTTCCAAGAAAAACCTAGTGTCGAAGAGGCTCTAAGCAACAATATCAACACGGGGATTTATATTTTTGAGCCAGAAATTCTCGACTACATTCCCTCCAATCAAGAATACGACATTGGCAGCCAGCTGTTCCCTAAATTGGTGGAAATGGGTGCCCCCTTCTATGGCCTAGCGATGGACTTTGAATGGATTGATATTGGTAAAGTCCCCGACTACTGGCAAGCGGTGCGTGGCGTTCTTGAGGGCACAATTAAAAATGTCTCGATTCCCGGCCATGAGCAGTCCCCCGGCATTTATACCGGGCTGAATGTGGCGGTCAACTGGAATAAAGTCACAATTCAAGGCCCCGTGTACATTGGCGGCATGACCAAGATTGAAGATGGGGCAACGATTATTGGGCCGACGATGATTGGCCCCAATTGCCACATTTGTAGCGGTGCGGTCGTCGATAACTGTGTGATTTTTGAGTATTCTCGCCTTGGCTCTGACGTTCGTCTTGTGGATAAGCTGGTCTTTGGCCGCTACTGTGTTGATAAAACAGGGACAACGATTGATCTGAAGGCCGCTGCCCTTGATTGGTTGATTACCGATTCACGGCAAACGGATATTCAGCCGAGTCCCCTCGAGTTGAAGGAGATTGTGTCCTAGACCCCGCTATACACCCATGGCATTTGCGAATCAGTTGCAAAGCGGTTTTACCCTTTTTCTGAGCCTACTGGTGGAGGCAGTGCCGTTTCTGCTGCTGGGCATTTTGCTCTCTAGCGCACTGCTGCTGTTTGTCGATGAGCAGGCACTGATTCGTCGCTTGCCGCGATCGCCCCTCTTGGGGGCCTTGGTGGGCAGTTGCATTGGTTTTCTTTTTCCCGTGTGCGAGTGTGGTAATGTGCCGGTGGCGCGGCGATTATTGGTGCAAGGACTGCCTACATCCGTGGCCATTGGTTTTTTGTTGGCGGCACCGACAATCAACCCGATTGTGATTTGGGCAACGTGGACGGCCTTTCGTGATCAACCGGAGATTGTCGTCTTTCGCGTCCTCTTCTCACTGGCGATCGCCACCATTATTGGCTGGGTCTTTAGTTTCCAAAAGGATCTAACCCCCTTTTTGCAGCCCACCGTCACCAGTCTCATGCGTCGTCCCCAGCCTCAGGCAGCCACTATACCGGCCTTGCTCCAGTCAGGCACCTACCTGTTGGGAACCCCCGGCCAACCCCTTGCCATGGAAACTCTCACGCTTGCGCCACCGACTGCAACGATGCCTTGGCAGCAGCGTCTGCCCCAAGTCCTAGAGAATGTGGTGCAGGAATTTCGTGAACTGGGGGGAATTTTAGTCCTCGGTAGCCTAGTGGCGACTATTATTCAGGTGGCCGCCCCCCGCGAACTCATTCTCAGCCTTGGCCAAGGGCCGGTGATCTCGATTGTGGCAATGATGATCTTGGGCACAGTGATTTCCATTTGCTCGACGGTTGATGCCTTTTTTGCCCTTGCCTTTGCTGCCACGTTTACGCCGGGGTCAATTCTTGCTTTTCTTGTCCTCGGACCGATGGTGGATCTCAAGGGGCTGGGATTACTGCTGACGATTTTTCGCCCCCGTGCTCTAATTTACCTCTTTCTGTTGGTGGCACAATTGACGTTTTCCCTTTGTTTGTTTTTGAATTTGCAGTGGAGTTAGCCGTGGTTGTTAAGCCAGAGTGGTTACGGGTCAAAGCACCCCAGTGGCAGCGGGTCGGTTCCGTCAAGGAACTGTTGCGGGACTTAAACCTCAATACCGTTTGCGAAGAGGCCTCTTGCCCCAATATTGGTGAATGTTTTCATGAGGGAACGGCGACATTTTTAATGATGGGGCCAGCTTGCACCCGCGCTTGTCCTTACTGCGATATTGATTTTGCGAAAAAGCCACTGCCCTTGGATGCCACTGAACCCCAGCGACTGGCGGAAGCAGTGGTGCGAATGCAGCTCAATCATGTTGTCATTACCTCGGTAAATCGGGATGACTTGGCTGATGGTGGTGCCTCTCAGTTTGTGGCCACGATTCAGGCTGTGCGGGCGCGATCGCCCCAAACAACCATTGAAGTGCTCATTCCCGATCTCTGTGGCAATTGGCAGGCCTTAGATCAAATTCTCGCCGCCAGTCCCGAAGTGCTGAACCACAACACCGAAACCGTGCCCCGTCTCTATCGGCGGGTGCGTCCCCAAGGCAACTATCAGCGCAGTCTGGAACTGCTGCAACGGGTGCGCGATCGCGCCCCTTGGATCTACTCAAAGTCTGGCATCATGGTGGGCTTGGGAGAAACCCCTGAGGAAGTGGCAGCGGTGATGGCGGATCTGCGTCAAGTGGGCTGTGATATTCTCACGATTGGCCAGTATCTGCAACCGAGTCCGAAGCACTTACCCGTGCAGGCTTTTATTCCACCAGAGCAATTTGAAGCATGGCGACAGCTTGGCGAATCCATGGGCTTTTTGCAGGTGGTCTCCTCTCCCCTCACCCGCAGTTCCTACCATGCCGAGCAGGTGCGTGCCCTGATGCAACAGTATCCCCGCCAGCGTCCTGCAACAAACCCCCTCGGATAAATTTATTGCAATTTAATCGCAACTAAGCTAGGCTAAGCAATAGGAAAAATCTGCATTAAAAAACCCCCTTGGGTGGGGGCGTTTTATGGACAACCGTGATCTTGCATTAAGGTTCGTTAACCAACATCGCGAAAAGCTACAACTTCAGGCTGTCGTTGGCCAAGAAATGACCAATGTGGTAGGCTCGCTCCTCCGTTTGCAGCAGGATTTGGTCATAGAGGTAGGCAGTGGCGCGATCGCCCAAACTCTCTGCTTGGGTAGCCTGTTGCCGCAGAACACTAATGATTGCCTGTTCGGCCTGCAAATCATTAGTGAGCATTTGGCGGCAGTTAAAAGCCCCCTCCGGTTCAGGGGTAAAGCAGCAGAGCGTGGCCAACTGTTGAAAACCGGCGGCGGGAACACCCCCCAGCCCATTCAGACGCTCACCCAAGTCATGGACGTGACCTTGCACCTGTTCGTAGCAATTTTGGAAAAACTGATGCAGTGGATAAAATTCTGCCCCCTCAACCACAAAATGATGCTTTTGGTACTGCAAATACAGGGCTTGAAAACTGGCCAAGAGGCGATTCATCCCCTCACAGATGGGCGTGGTGGTGGCCTTCTCCAGCAGTACAACTGTATCTTTCATCTCGCCAAACGCTTGGCGCGGCAATGCACTGGTCGTCATAGCACGATGCTCCTTTGCGGACACTAGTGAGCTAACTAACTTAGCTCTGACAGCCCGATCCTAAACTACCTTTCTGTACATTTTCAATAGTGGAGTGCTTCTTGAATGTCTATAAACCCCCACCTTATTGCAGTTCAGTGGCAATTACGCTGGCCGATCTACCAACGGTTGATCGATCTAGAGGTGCCCTGTGACTATGCTCCCTATCAACCCCTGAGGGTCGAGGTCAACTCCCCCCTAGCTGCCTTACAGGTGTGGTCAGTGGTACGCCAAGTCTCTGCCCCTCGCGAGACCTTGATCAATTGGCTCGAACACTGTTGGCAGTGCTCTTTGACCACCTTGAGTGAGTATCACAATCCTGCTGAGTCCTAGGGGAACGTACAACCCGCAGGTGGTGCAGCACTGAATATGGCAGGCGTGATATTGGTAACTGTTCCAGTTGTGTTGATGGCCACACCACCATTGTTCGGGCTGAGATTAGGAAGATCAACAATACGGAGGCTGCTACTACTACCACCACGTACTAAGTCGAAACCTGCACCACTTGTTTGGACATTACTAAATACGTTTGCACACAGGGTTGCACTACTAACAGCCCGCAGCTGTAAACTTTTCGTGGCAGAATTCCCTTGAGTGAGGGTGTTATTGTTGACTGTGGCATTGAGGCGAGAAGTATTCTGAGCACGCAGTCGCACTGCTTCACCACCAGCTGTTGCTTGGATACTGTTATTGCTAACCTCAAGTTGCAAGCTAGCATTGTTAGTGGTATCGATTTCTATCCCGCGATCGCTGACACCAGAAAGCTGATTGCCAACAATTCTGACCCGTGCCGGTGTTGGACTTGCAGCCGTTGTTGTGAACTCGATGTCAATGCCGTCATTATTATTGCCAATATTTTGGATCACATTATTTTCAATGTTTAGTACCACCTGTCCCGCACTATTCGACTCTAGGGTGATGGCATCATCATTCAGGATATTGCGTATCTTATTGTTGCGAATTGTAATGTTTGCGCTGGGAGGTGCAATTGGAGCCGCACTGCTGACAATATCAAACGTCATCCCCGCATCAGAAATATTGTTAACCACGTTATTTTCTAGAACGGCTGTGAGGTTGGCACCATCGCCAATATTGAAGTCAATACCATCACTGCCATCAGTCCCTGTACCAATGTTGCGAATCTGATTGTTCCGAACAGTCACCGTTGCACTTGCAGGGGCAGTACAATTGGCAAACTGATTGTCACTGAAACGGTCAGCCACAGCAAAGCTATCGCCACGGCAGAGGTTGAATTCAATTCCATCCACACGATTACCTGGCGTCAAGTTGTTTTCAGTCACGTTGTCTTCGATGGTGATGTTGGCGTTGCCACGATTGTTGCGAATGAAGATGCTAGCTTCAAGGTTAGTATCTGTTGCTGTTTGGCCAACATTACGGACAGTGTTGCCACGAATAGTTACATTTCCAACGGCATTATCTAGGCCAATTCCCTCACCAATCCCCCCATCAACAGTGTTATTTTCAATCGTTGCGTTGGTGCTTTCAGTAATGCTGATGCCACGGCGGTTAAAGGCAGGGGCAGTTGTGCTCGTAATTGTAACGGTATTATTGCGAACCACAGGGGATTGTACATTTTGCAAGATAATACCTGCGGCATTTGTAACGGTGATGGTATTGTTGTTAACCGTAGGCGTCAATACAGAGTTATTTTGACCACGTAAGCGAATTGCTTCGCCTGTATTGGTTAAGGTGTTGTTGCTGATTTCAATTGCTAAGCGAGCATTATTAGTGGTGTCCACTTCAATCCCGCGATCGCTAATGTTATTCAGTTGATTCCCCACAATTCTGACTTGTGCAGGGGTTGGACTTGCAGCCGTTGTTGTGAACTCGATGTCAATGCCGTCATTATTATTGCCAATATTTTGGATCACATTATTTTCAATGTTTAGTACCACTTGTCCCGCACTATTCGACTCTAGGGTGATGGCATCATCATTCAGGATATTGCGTATCTCATTGTTGCGAATTGTAATGTTTGCGCTGGGAGGTGCAATTGGAGCCGCACTGCTGACAATATCAAACGTCATCCCCGCATCAGAAATATTGTTAACCACGTTATTTTCTAGAACGGCTGTGAGGTTGGCACCATCGCCAATATTGAAGTCAATACCATCACTGCCATCAGTCCCTGTACCAATGTTGCGAATCTGATTGTTCCGAACAGTCACCGTTGCACTTGCAGGGGCAGCACAATTGGCAAACTGATTGTCACTGAAACGGTCAGCCACAGCAAAGCTATCGCCACGGCAGAGGTTGAATTCAATTCCATCCACACGATTACCTGCCGTCAGGTTGTTTTCAGTCACGTTATCTTCGATGGTGATGTTGGCGTTGCCACGATTGTTGCGAATGAAGATGCTAGCTTCAAGGTTAGTATCTGTTGCTGTTTGGCCAACATTACGGACAGTGTTGCCGCGAATAGTTACATTTCCAAGGGCATTATCTAGGCCAATTCCCTCACCAATCCCCCCATCAACAGTGTTATTTTCAATCGTTGCGTTGGTGCTTTCAGTAATACTGATGCCACGGCGGTTAAAGGCAGGGGCAGTTGTGCTCGTAATTGTAACATTATTATTGCGAACCACAGGGGATTCAGCATTGACTAAAATGATGCCACTGCCATTGGTACTCGTAATTTGGTTATTGGTAATTTGTACACCAGTACTATTCGTTATACTGATGCCGTTGGCATTGATGGTTGTAATTTGATTGTTGAGAATACGCGGTGGATTGACGTTATTACCAATAATCGCAGGTTGGCCGGCAGGCGGTGTAATATTGAAGCCATCAATTGTATTATTCCTAGCTAAAACAATAGTGGCAGCTATAATAGGCTGTTGGTTACTCGGTGTGAGCGCAGGAATCGTAATGGTTCCTACTGTACTTGGTAGTTGCCGATTGACAGTTGTCGAGAGGAGTTGGACGCCATCTCGGAGATTAATTGTGCCCTGACCTGCGGTATTGCCATCGGTGTCAGCAACGCCAACTAAGACAATATCGTTTTGAGTGAGGGGTAAATCATTAATACGAGCCGCGCTGCCAGCGCCGGTATCAACTGTGAAAACGCGATAAGGCTGACCTGTAGCAGGGTTAATTGCCGCAATTTGATCCTCAACAAGTTCGTTATCAACGGTAATAAAGCTAAGGCGCTCGGGGGATTCGCCTAGACGGGCTGCTACATTTTGACCCTGTTCTGGAGTACGGCGGCGACTACCTGCGACACCGGGAAAAGAAACCCCAATTCCAAACCAAGCTTTCGTGCCAAAGCGATCATCATTTTGCACTGTTGCACTGAGGCTGAGGTACTCAATAGGGCGGGTAGCTAAACGGGCACGGACGCCCACAAAATCAGCAATACTCTCACCGCTGTAGTAGTATAAACCTGCGTAACCCCGCAGATAGTCTTTACCTAATGGAACCAATCGGGTTCCTACTTCAAAGTCAAAACCCGTCAGCGCTTCTTGGAAAAGGCGATCGCGATCAAGGAGAATCTGGTTGTTTTGAATGGTGCCGATTGAACCCACTGCTTGATTGAGAAGGACTTGTCGAGTCCCTAGGGGGATATAGCCGTTTATACGGACATCAACATCTCCCAAGAGTTCCAGACCAAGCCCAAGCTGGTTAAAACCTGCATCTCCCGTGTTGCGAAAATCGTAGGATAGGTAGCCACCAAGGGCAAATTTCTGATTGCCTGTCAGGGCACGGTAGCCAAGGGTCAAATTGTACCCCAAGGCTGTATTGGGCGTGGCCATGAGGAGTTTGCCTTCAAAGAAGCCGACGCTAGCACCCTGCTGTTGAAAGAACGGAATAAATGTTTCTGCACTGAGGTAGTTATCAAAACCAGCGCCTTCACTATTGAAGCGAATCGTTCCACGGGGCTGGATTCGAGGCCCTAACATTTCCTCTGCTGATGACTGGCTAACGGCTGCATTGTTCAATCCCAAAATGACGCCCAAGCCAACTAGGCAGCTTCCTAGAAGCTTCCCCCAAGAACGCATATACACTCCTCAACACCTAAACTGGCGGTAGCCGATGATGTGCGACCGCCTTGATAAAGATATTGGTTTGCATTTAAGGAGCGATAAAGAACTGCTTAGCTCAACGTTAAGGAATCAGCCGCAACAGTCGGCCATTTTGGGGGTCATCCGTGAGAACATATAGGTAGCCATCAGGGCCTTGGCGCACATCCCGTACCCGCTGACCGATGGGGATGCGCCCTTGGCTTGCAACAGCAGTATTGGTATTCACTCGAATTTTGCGCACATCTTGGGAAACTAGGCCACCAGCGAAGAGGGCACCTTGCCACTGGGGAGCGCGATCGCCCCGATAAACTGCTAGCCCCGAAGGCGCAATGGCCGGTGTCCACACCACCAAAGGATCCACCATCCCCGGCCGGCGCCGCTCTGGGGTAATTTCTGCGCCCCAATACTCACGGCTATAGGTGACCACTGGCCAACCGTAGTTGGCACCGCCCTGAATGCGATTGAGTTCATCGCCACCGAGGGAGCCGTGCTCCGTTGACCACACCGCTTCTGTGACTGGATCAACCACCAGTCCTTGAATATTGCGGTGGCCGTAGCTCCAGAGTTCGGGGGTGGCTGTGGCGTCGCCGACAAAGGGATTGTCCTTTGGCACAGTGCCATCGTCCCGCAGGCGAATAATTTTGCCCAAATGACTGCGGCGGTTTTGGGCTTGCTCGCGAATTAATTTGCCCTCCAGTTCAATTGGGGGATTGCCGCCATCGCCAATGGCCATGAGCAATGTGCCGTCGGGGAGCCAAGCCAAGCGGGAGCCAAAATGCTGTCCCCCAGTTTTCGCTTGCGAGACTTCAAAGAGAACTGTCACCTCTTCAAGGCGATCGCCCACCAGACGCCCCCGTGCTAGGCGAGTACGATTCGCGGATGCTGTGCCATGGGCATAGGTAAGATAAACCCAATTGTTTTCAGCAAAGCGGGGGTGAAGGGCGACATCCAATAAGCCCCCTTGGCCTTGGGCAAAGACCGGCGGCACGCCACGAATAGGTGAACCCAAACGCCCTTGGTGAAATCGCCGCAATCGTCCGGGACGCTCAGTAATCAACGCACTGCCATCCGGCAGCCAAGTTACTGCCCAAGGATGCTCTAACCCTTCAACAACGGTTTCAATGCGTACCGCCAGTGTTGGTGGTGGCTGCGATTCTAACAGGGGTTCAGCGGTTGATAAAGGTAACGGGGTATCCGACTGCGCAATGGGACTACAGCCTAGGAATACCCCGATCGCCCCCATGAGGGGGAGTAATTTGACAAATCGATAACTAGGCAATGGGTGTCACATCTTCAGAACGCTCTGCACCTTCAGACTCCGGCAAGACCACCGGCAGTTCCAAAGAGGTAGCATCAGAAGCAGGGGTCGGGGCATCCGTTTGCTGCTGCCGTTGCCAGAGGGTCACCCCCACTGCCGCTGCTGTAATTGCACCTGCACCCAGTCCAAGGGCGATCGGCAGCTTGCTGCTATCGAAAAATGAGGAATTACTCAGACTTTGACTTAACCCTTTGGCATAGGCACAGGCTTGGGCAGAACTGGGTTGCGGCATTGCCACCAGAGTGGCAGACAGACCAACAGTCAGGGCAATGAGGGGACGCAACATAAACGACTCCTTAACGAATGTATTCTTTGAGGACACTGTTGCGGTTGGGATGGCGCAGTTTCCGCAGGGCCTTGGCCTCAATTTGGCGAATGCGCTCACGGGTGACATTAAAGAGTTGACCAATTTCCTCCAACGTTTTCATGCGACCATCGTCCAAGCCATACCGCAGTTTTAACACATCTCGCTCGCGGGGGCTAAGGGTACACAATACCGTTTCTAAATCTTCGCGCAGCAGGTGCTTGGACACTTGATCTTCAGGGGTTTCACCGTCGGACTCGATGAAGTCCCCCAGACGGGAATCCTCTTCTTTACCGATGGGGGTTTCTAGGGAAATGGGAAGTTGAGCCGATTTGGCAATGAAGCGCAGCTTTTCAATGGTCATTTCCATGCGATCGGCAATTTCTTCCTCAGTGGGTTTGCGCCCCATTTCCTGTGAGAGGAGCTTGGTGGTTTTCTTGATCCGCGAAATGGTTTCGTACAGGTGCACAGGTAGACGAATGGTGCGGGATTGATCGGCAATGGCGCGGGTAATCGCTTGGCGAATCCACCAGGTGGCGTAGGTGGAAAATTTATAGCCCTTTTCGTGATCAAATTTCTCGGCAGCACGGATGAGCCCTAGGCTGCCCTCTTGAATCAAGTCCTGAAAGGATAGCCCCCGGTTCATGTATTTTTTGGCGATCGACACCACCAGTCGCAGGTTTGACTGCACCATTTTTTCCTTGGCTTTGCGACCGACAAAGAGACGATGCCGAAATGCCTGCACCGTCATCCCTAGTTCTGTGGCCCAAGGTTCGGGATTGCGCTCTAGTTCTTCAGGGGTACAGCCCAGTTGTTCGCACAGGCGATCGCGCACTCGCTCCATTTCTAGGAGATCGGCAATTTTGCGCGCCAGTTCAATTTCCTCATCAGCACGCAACAGACGAATGCGGCCAATTTCTTGCAAATAGAGGCGAATCGAGTCCTCAGTGTAATGTTTCTTCTTGACTTGTGTCCGTCGTCGGCTGGCACGACCTTTTGTGGGCTTGCCGTCAAGATCATCGCTGACCTCCTCAAAGTCTTCGCTCTCCTCTTCCTCGATCTCTACAGCCTCTACACCATCAAGGCCATAATCACTGAGCAGAGCCACCTCGTCTTCAAGGGGGGCTGTTGCGGGGTCGTAAACGTCAAGTACATTCACTTGGGTCATGCCGTTGTCCTCGTAAAATCTCCCTAAATGTGTATTGTCAGTGTGTTGTCGACAACCGTTGCCTTTGGTGACGCTAGAATCGTCAGCCACATTTCAATCATGGAATGTAGCCAAGGAAAGCGGTTGGACGGGGGCATAGGCTCTAGATTCCACATCCTCAGGATCTCTGCCGCTGGATCATCTTGAAAAATTTCCTGTGTGACCCACGGGGTCAGGGAGCAGGCAGTAGCGAGCGGTTGAGACTGTGCAGGAATCTTTTGACTAATTTTAACTAAAACCTCATTGATTGTAGCCTTTCTAACAGAAATCGCCCACAGCAGAGGGATAAATTTTTCGGGAATTCAGGGCTAGCGATCGCTCGCGTCAACAACCGCTAACAAATTCTAATTTGCTGTTCTCAGATAAAATTTCTATCCCTGCTGAGGGAAATTTCTTGCTTCTAGCCTAGCTAATTTATCGCCGTTCCGCCGTACCCGTTACGTTTGATCACGAACGATCACGAAACGCCCGAATCGTGGCTTGCAGTGCCTGAGTGCCCCTGACATCACTGCTGTAATAAAACCGCAGGGGAATTACCTGCCCATTCTGCAACTCCAAGGCCAAGCGAGCTGATACTCTGCCCTTCTGACCACGGGAGAGCTGTACGACGACATCCTTGAGGTCATGCCAAGGGAAGGTTTTCTTTTCTGTCCTGAGAAGACTGCTATATTGCAGCGATACCACCCCTGCACTTTTATCAAAAACCAGCACCAGCACCTTGGCTCCGATAAAGATTAGGGGTAAGCCTAGGCCCCAGCCAACAGCTAAGATCAAAAATCCCCACCAGTGGTTGTCTTCCACTAATGTCAAAGGGGGATGTTGCGGCTGCTGCAAAAAGCGACGGATGCGTTCGGCAACGGCTTCCCGATTCTGGCGATCGCGGGTAAATTCACCAAAGGCAATAGAACCCGCGGTGGTTTGTAGGTGCACCTGATAGACACGGTAGCGTTGTCCGCGACTAGAGCGCCACTGCTCGATAATGCCCACCCCTTGGAGCCGATTCAGGGGAATTTGGGTGATCTGTACCCCCGTTGCCGCAGAGCGCACCCAGCGACAGCGACTATCAATAACGCGAACCTCATGGCGGCACACCAGCTCATAGCGGGCTGCAAACCAAATCGGTACAGCAGCACCAACACAGAATATCAGACCTGCCAGCCACACCCCCCAAGGGCGACTGCGCAAAATCAGCCGCTGCTGAGACTTCTCGATAATTTCCATGCCCCTATTCTAGGGGGTCGGATTATTGGCATGGGCCTCTTGGAAGATCACCTGACGCCGCAGCACCTCTTCAATTGTTACATCAGGTTCAGGCACCCCCTTGAAGGCAGTCCCCACCTCTAGGCGAATAAACTGAATGCCTGCCAAGCGATAGCCTTCGGGCGTAAGGGGGACATACCCAACCTTGGGAACGACCGTCGGTGCCTGCTGGATGTAATACTCGACAAACTGTCGCAGCAGGGGCTTGTCTTGGGCATATTTGGCATTGACATAGAGGAAGAGGGGGCGCGAGAGGGGCTGATAGGTACTGTTTTGCACCGTTTCCACTGAAGGTAGAATGGCGCCTCGGTCATCACTGACCGGCACAGCCCGCAGCCGATTCTGGTTGGCCATGTAGTAAGCATAGGGAAGGTAACCAAGGGCATTCACATCCCCGGCAATACCCCCTACGATTTCGTTATCGTCTTCGCTGGCTTTGTAGTCGGTGCGAGAGCCGCGCTGATTGCCAAGAATCGCCTCGTTGAAATAATCAAAGGTGCCTGAATCTTGACCCGGTCCCCAGAGCACAATGGGTGCATTGGGAAAGTCGGGACGTAATTGGTTCCAGCGAGTGAGCTTTTTCTCCGCCGCTTTTTCCCAGAGTTTTTTCAGCTCAGCCACAGAAATTTCCTTGAGCCAAGTATTTTGGGGATGGACGGCGATCGTCAGCGCGTCAAAGGCAATGGGCAATTCAATAAAGGGGACACCATTGGCAATGCACTCATTCATTTCGGTAATGAGGATCGGGCGAGAGGCGTCACTAATATCCGTTTTGCCGCTACAAAAGGCGCGAAAGCCAGCAGATGTCCCTGAAAAAGCAACAGCAATATCGGCCTCTTGACCATTGGGCGTGGTCTTAAACTCTTCGGCGATCGCCTTGGAAATCGGATAAACCGTACTCGAGCCATCCACCCGAATCACCTTCAGCATCGGATCATTAGATGCCGCCTCCATGGTGCAACCCACAAGGATGATGGCCAAAAGGGGTAAGACGCCACGTCTCAATTGCTGAAACTTCATAACTCAAGCCTCACTCTAAAAATGACGGATATTGCATCAATTAGAAAATTGGTGAATTCAACTATTTCCCCACTAAAACAAAATCACTAAAAACGATGAATAACTTGCCAAAACTATTTATAAATAAAACTTCAAAGATGAGTTATTAATATAAATCCTTCTAAAGTTAGTAACTTGAATTCAAAGAATTGAGACTTAAAAAGTCTTATCTTAAGGCATTTCGTTAGCCCTTCTCCCTAGAGAAAGTATTGTTGAGAACACCCTAGCGATAATCTTAGGCTGCCTTTGGTCTCAGGAACCTAGAGATTAAGAAAATTTTTATAAATTGCTTCCTTGAAAGTATTCCTCACTACACCCAGCGGAAAACTAAAGTTAGACTGCCCTACCCAAGCTTTGGTTCAGATCGACAGAGACTGCACAATAATAAAAAAACTTAATTAACAGATAGAGTCATTCTTAACCTAACCTTTACATCGTTCGCGTATTATCGCCCTAGCTTGTCTTTGAGTTGCGATAGATTTGTCGTTGCTATCGAGCAAGCTGTCATGCAGCCCTTGTTCTGAAAACTTATGGAGTACATGAACGGGGATGAGATCCTCGTGCCTGCTGTCAGTGCACAGTAGTTCTAACTACTTTGAGCAGTCTCAATCCTCACGAGAGGGGCTGTAAACACTGATGCATCAATGCATTTGTTCATTGTTCTTACTTGCGATCGCGCTTATGATCTTCAAACTCAGAAAATCTCGAATTCTCATTGCTGTTTGCGCCATCCTCACCGCTGGCATTGTTGTTGCCTGTGGCCCTCAGGGAGGGGGTGGCCCAAATCAAGCGGGCGAGCCGATAAACATTAATGGTGCCGGCGCCACTTTTCCAGCCCCCCTTTACCAAAACTGGTTCAAAACCTACGCCCAGCAGGTTGATCCCAACGTCCAAGTCAGTTATCAATCCGTTGGCAGTGGAGCAGGCCTCGAGCAATACATTAACGGTACAGTGGATTTTGCTGGTTCCGATGCCCCAATAGCCGGCGATCGCCTAAAATCCTTCCAAGAAAAATACAAGGTAGATCCAATTCAAGTGCCCATGGCGGGGGGTGCCGTTGTCTTTGCCTATAACCTGCCCGGTGTGGATGAGCTGAAATTACCGCGGGCGGTCTATTGCGACATCGTCATGGGCAAAATTACCCGCTGGAATGATCCCAAGCTGGTTGCCGCAAATGAGGGTAAAACGCTTCCCGATAAACCAATTACCTTTGCCCACCGCTCTGACGGCAGTGGCACCACATTTATTTTCACAAACCACATCAACACCGTGTGTCCCGGCTGGCCGGCAGGGGTTGGCACCTCCGTCAATTGGCCTGTGGGTGTTGGTGGCCAAGGCAATGAAGGCGTGGCTGCCCAAATTCAGCAAAACGAAGGCACCATTGGCTACGTCGAGTATGCCTATGCCAAACTCAACAACTTGCCCCGCGCCCTACTGGAAAACAAGGCAGGTAACTTCGTCTATCCTTCCCCGGAAGCTGCCTCCAAAGCCTTTGAGGGCGCTGACGTTCCCGAAGATTTTGCATTGTTAGTGCCGGATCCCGAAAATCCCGAAGCCTTTCCCATCGCTGGCTTGACATGGATCTTGGTGTATCCTGAGTACCAAGATGGCAGAAAATGGCAAGCCCTTAAAAATGTGCTGCTTTGGGCACTGGGCAATGAGGGCAAAAGCATTGCCGAACAACTGGACTATGTTCCCATGCCTGACGACATCGTCGAGCGAGTCAAGGCAACCCTCGATAAGGTGAAAGTTAAAGGCTAAATCATTTAACTGCAGGGGGAGTGTTTCCCCCTCGCAATCCCCTAGGATGAAAAAGAGTCAGTTATGGCAATTGATCAATATTACCCGTGAAACCTATGGCTGTTACCAGCACCCCCCCTGAATTACCGGATTTGGCTGCGATTGAGGCACGGAAAAACCTACGCTACTACCTCGATCAATCCTTCTACTATCTGACAATGGTCTTTGCCCTAGCGGTGGCTGTTGCCCTGCTCTGGATTGTGATTCAAATTGGCCTTGCGGCTATACCTGCAATTACACGATTTGGCCTGCGCTTTCTGGCTAGCACCACATGGGACCCGGTGCAAAATATCTACGGCATCCTACCCCAAATCTACGGTACCCTTGTGAGTGCCCTCATTGCCCTACTGGTGGCAGTTCCCCTAGGAATCGGTATTGCAGTCTTTTTAAGTGAGGACTTTCTACCGACATACCTAAGTACCCCCATCGCCTTTTCTATTGAGTTATTGGCAGCGATTCCCAGTGTGGTGATTGGTCTGTGGGGGATTTTTGTTCTCATTCCCTTTTTGCAACCCGTTTACAGTTTTTTGCATCAGCACTTTGGCTGGATTCCCTTTTTTGGTACCAGTCCCCGTGGTAACAACCTCCTCACCCTAGGTTTAGTGCTGGCCTTCATGATTTTGCCCTTGATTAGCTCCATTTCACGGCAAACGCTGGTTTCTTTGCCCCCTTACTTACGCCAAGGAGCAATGGCTCTGGGAGCCACCCGTTGGGAAACCATTTTGCGGGTTCTCATTCCGGCTGGCTTTTCTGGGATTGTCGGTTCAGTGATGTTGGCTTTGGGGCGAGCCATGGGCGAAACAATGGCCGCAGCGATGCTAGTGGGAAATGCCAACCGCATTAGCCTCTCAATCCTTGAGCCGGGTTCGACGATAGCGTCATTGATTGCCTCCCAGTTTGGTGAAGCAGGGCGAGAGCAAGTGGCTGCACTGCTGTATGCTGGTTTGGTGCTCATGATCCTGACGCTGCTGGTCAATATCTTGGCGGAAATCATTATTAAGAAGTTTCAAAACGTTGAGCGATAGGTTGCACCATGACAGAGATCAGTAACCGCCCTTCTGCCGCAGAGATTCAACTAGGCAAGGTCTGGACTTCGGCACGAAACCTCTTTGGTCTGTTGATGACAGGTGTGACGGGACTGTTTGCTGTCATTGCGGTGATTCCCTTGGCAGCCATTGTCATCAATGTGGCGTCCCAAGGACTGCTTCGGATCAACTTAGATCTGTTTACAAAACTCCCACCGCCACCGGGTCTGGGTGGGGGGGGCTTAGGTAATGCCATCGTTGGTACGTTAATTGTGCTTGCTGTTGCCATGGCGATTAGTGTTCCCATTGGGGTTTTGGGAGCCGTCTGGCTGTCGGAATTCGGGCGCGGCAGCAAAATTGCCTATTGGGTGCGGTTTTCGGCGAACGTTCTCAGCGGGGTGCCCGCTATTATCGCGGGTTTATTTTCCTACACGATTGTGGTCATGACCATGGGCACCTTTAGTGCTTTTGCCGGTGGGGTTGCCCTTGCAGTGGTCATGCTGCCCATTGTGATGCGAACCACAGAGGAGGGGTTAGTCCTCGTTCCTGAAGAGGTTCGTCTGGCGGCATTGGGGTTGGGGGCGACTCGTTTTGAAACCGTCAGTCGAGTGGTGCTTCCTGCGGCGCTACCCTCTATTGCTACTGCGGTGACTCTAGCGGTGGCACGGGCGGGGGGTGAGGCGGCTCCTCTCCTCTTTACAGCACTGAATAATAACTTCTGGTCAACGGATTTGTTTCGCCCCATTTCCACGCTTTCAGTACAGGTTTATTTCTTTGCCATCATTCCCTACAAACCCCAGCAGGAACTGGCATGGGCAGGCGCGTTGGTGTTGCTGAGCATCATCTTGCTCGTCAGTATTGTCTCGCGTCTGCTTACCCGTAAGAAACGCTACTAAGGACTTAAAAGGTAACTGTTCTATGACGACTCATCCTAAACCCACTCCCAAAGTCGTTCTCCAAGTCCAAGATGCCTCGATTTTCTATGGTTCATTTCGGGCAGTGCGGGATGTAACGATGGACATCTATGCCAATGAAGTGACGGCTCTCATTGGCCCATCGGGTTGTGGTAAAAGCACACTACTGCGCTGTTTTAACCGCATGAATGACCTAGTGCCAGGTGCTCGGGTAGAGGGCAAGATTACCTACCACGGCAAGGATCTCTACGCCAAGGAGGTGGATCCAGTAGAAGTGCGGCGGCGTATTGGCATGGTGTTCCAAAAGCCCAATCCCTTTCCGAAATCAATTTATGACAATGTGGCCTTTGGAGCGCGGGTCAATAAGTATAAGGGGGATTTGGGTGAGCTAGTGGAAACGGCGCTACGGCAGGCGGCTCTTTGGGATGAGGTGAAGGACAAGCTCAAAGAAAGTGGTCTATCGCTCTCTGGCGGACAACAGCAACGGCTATGTATTGCGCGGGCGATCGCCACCAAGCCTGAGGTCATCCTCATGGATGAGCCCTGTTCTGCCCTTGACCCCATTTCTACCCTCAAGGTGGAAGAACTAATCCATGAATTGAAGCAGAACTACACAATTGTCATCGTGACCCACAATATGCAGCAGGCAACTCGAGTCAGCGATCGCACCGCCTTCTTTAATGCCGAGGCCACTGAACGGGGCAACCGGGTGGGCTACCTTGTTGAGTATGATTACACTAGCGTCGTCTTCAATAACCCCAAAGAGCAAGCCACGATGGATTATGTCAGTGGCCGCTTTGGTTAAAGCCTAAAGCTGCGGCTGCTGCTGGTGCCAAGGGGTCGCCTGTTCATAGGCATAGGCCACGTGAAAGAGGGTCTCTTCCCCTAGGACGTTGCCAATCAATTGCAGACCAATGGGCAGCCCTTCCTGATCAAAGCCACAGGGGAGGCTCAAGCTTGGTAGCCCGGCAAGGTTGACGGGAATGGTCATCAGATCTGACAGGTACATACTCAGGGGGTCGGCGGTTTTTTCCCCAACTTTGAAGGCAGTGGTGGGGGTGGTGGGGCAAACCAAGACATCCACCTGTGCAAAGGCTTGGGCAAAGTCTTCTTTGATCAGGGTGCGTACCTTTTGTGCCCGTAGGTAGTAGGCATCATAGTAGCCAGCGGAAAGGGCGTAGGTGCCAATCATGATCCGCCGCTTCACCTCAGCCCCAAAGCCTTGGGCGCGGGTTTTCATGTACATTTCAAGGAGATCGCTGGCTCCTTCAGCGCGAAAACCAAAGTTCACGCCATCATAGCGGGCTAGGTTTGCCGAGGCTTCCGAGGGGGCAATGATATAGTAGGTGGGCAGGCCGTAGGCAAAGCGGGGACAGGAGAGTTCAACAATCGTGGCCCCCAATTCCTGAAGGGTTTTTAGGGCGGCTTCAAGGGCGGATTTCACCTCTGGTTGCACGCCTTCTGCTAGAGTTTCTTGAATGACGCCAAGGCGTATGCCTTTGAGATCGGGTTTGAGGGCTTGGGTGTAGTCGGGAATCGACACGCTGAGACTGGTGGCATCCTTGGGATCATGCCCCGCGATCGCTCCCAAAAGAATCGCAGCATCGGTAACCGTCGGTGCCAAAGGCCCAATTTGATCCAATGACGACGCATAGGCAACAAGGCCATAGCGCGACACCAAACCATAGGTAGGTTTGAGGCCGACCACCCCACAAAAGGCGGCGGGTTGACGAATGGAACCGCCCGTATCGGAACCAAGGGCAGCAGCACATTCTCCGGCAGCCACGGCGGCAGCAGACCCCCCAGAAGACCCCCCAGAGACCCGCTCTGGATGCCAAGGATTGGCGGTGAAACCAAAGGCAGAATTTTCAGTAGAGCTGCCCATGGCAAATTCATCGAGATTGGTTTTGCCCACCATAATCGCGCCAGCGGCCTGCAATTTTTGGGTCACAGTGGATTCGTAGGGGGGGACAAAGTGCTCCAGCATCTTAGAAGCACAGGTGGTGCGCACACCGTAGGTGCAAAGGTTATCCTTGATGGCCAAGGGAATCCCTGTGAGCACACCAATCTCTTCACCGGCAGCAATGCGCTCATCCACGGCGGCCGCTTGGGCAAGGGCGCGATCGCCCGTCACGGTTAAGAAGCTATGGAGCGTTGGCTCCACTTGGGCAATGCGATCTAAGTAAGCCTGGGTAATTTCAGTGGCGGAGCGTTCTTTGCGAACGAGTTGACGGTGGAGCTCCTGAATCACTGACATAAATGCAGATTCCCTAGTGACAATGCAACACTGGCGATCGCGGGCATGGCCGCAAACAGGCCAATCTTAAGTTTAGCAATGTGGCTGATCATTTATCGCCCCAGATGCAGCGCTTTGGCACGGCGCTGTCTCCTAATCAATCAGCGATATATTAGGAATCAAGAAGCCGTGACGACGGTGCCCATGCCCTTGGGGAGTATTCGATGGAACCGCTCGACCCCGTGGATCGGGAAGCCTTTAGCAATCCCACGTTGCAGCGATTGTGGTTCTTTGTCTATTTGCTGCCCATTTTTGGCATGATTCCAGCACTGTGGCAGTTGAGTCGCCGGGGGAGCGATCGCCAGACCCGTCAAGTCAGTCGTCTTGCTCTTCTCATTGGTCTCATTTGGCTGTTGGGCTATGGCCTGCTG
This sequence comes from Thermosynechococcus sp. B1, assembly GCF_030322985.1. Classification (NCBI taxonomy): domain Bacteria; kingdom Bacillati; phylum Cyanobacteriota; class Cyanophyceae; order Acaryochloridales; family Thermosynechococcaceae; genus Thermosynechococcus; species Thermosynechococcus sp. B1. Next base: position 25,219 of record NZ_CP096573.1, read on the forward strand.
AATGGGGCGGTCAGCGTGAGTGAAGCCCAGTCTCTGCATCATGGCCTATTACTCTTTCTCAATAGTCTCTGGGGATCCGCCTACTTTTTGGTGAACTTGGGGCTAATGGTGCGCCTATGGCGGGGGCGATCGCTGAAATTGCCCGTCTTGCAGCGTCTGATGAAATACCTGCCATGACCCCCAGGCGTTGGTTTTGGCCCCTGTTAGGATTCAGCGCCATTCTGGTGCTCATCCTCTGGTTGATATCGGCACTCACGTGGCTCTATGTGCAGGTGGCCTTTACTGCCCCCTTTTTGGCCAATCTCTTGGTGCTGATTTTCATTGGTCTATTGGGGGGGCTGCTCTATACCTTCTTTCGTTACCTGTACTTACTTGAGCGCAAGGGCAAGCCCAAGCCCGCTACCGCTACGCCCCAAGCCCCCCTTGATAAAACGGAAGCCGCCGCCGAAAACCTCAAAGCCCTACGGCAGCAACTGAGTCAAATTGAAGATGAGGTGGCACGGCAAGCACTGTTGGCACGGGCACGGGAGCTGGAGGAGGATTTTTACCGCCAAGAATTGCGCATTGTGGTCTTTGGCACCGGTTCAGCGGGTAAAACCTCTCTCGTCAATGCCCTCCTTGGTGAAATGGTGGGGGAAGTGGCACCAACAATGGGCACCACCGCAGTGGGGCAAACCTATCGTTTTTGGCTACCTAATACAGAGCGGGAAATTCTGATTACCGATACCCCCGGCATTTTGGAGGCGGGTGTGGCTGGAACCTACCGGGAACAATTAGCGCGACAACTGGCCGCAGAAGCAGATCTGCTGCTTTTTGTGCTCGATGATGACCTGCGCCAGTCGGAATATCTGCCCTTGGTCAACTTGGTGGAAATGGGCAAGCGATCGCTCTTGGTCCTCAATAAAATTGACTTGCGCTCCGAGGCCGATCAACTGGCTCTTTTGCGCCATCTACGGCAGCGAGTTAAGGGGTTGATTCCGCCCCAAGATGTCGTGGGTATTGCCGCCCGTCCCCAACCGATTCGCCTCGACACAGGAGAGTGGTTAGAACCCGAACCCCATATTTGGCCATTGATTCGGCGGCTGAGTGCCATTCTCCGCGAGGAAGGGGATGACCTCGTGGCAGATAATATCCTCTTGCAGTCTCAACGCCTAGGGGAGCAGGCTCGCAAAATCATTGATCAGCAACGGCGCCGCCAAGCCGATAAGGTGGTGGAGCGCTACCAGTGGATCAGTGCGGGTGTGGTCTGTGTCACGCCGATTCCCGGCGTAGATCTACTGGCTGCCGCCGCCGTGAATGCGCAAATGGTGATGGAAATTGGCAAGGTCTATGGCTGTGACCTGAATCGCGATCGCGCCCGCGAATTAGCCCTTTCCTTGGGCAAAACCCTGGTCAGCTTGGGCATTGTTAAGGGAGCCATGAATCTCGTCGGTACGGCCTTGCAATTGAGCATGGGGGGGCTGGTGGTGGGCAAAGCCGTCCAAGGGATTACAGCTGCCTACCTCACTCGCATTGCTGGTAAAAGTTTTATTGAGTATTTTCGCCACAACCAAGACTGGGGCGATGGTGGCATCAGCGAAGTAGTTCAACAGCAATTTGAACTCAATCGCCGCGATGAATTTATTCGCTCCTTTGTGCAGCAGGCGATCGCTCGCTTGCCATCGCAACTTGGAACCGTGATTCCTGAGGCGATGAAAACCCCTTTATCCCATGAGGAAGAGCTATCTTAAGCGATCCTAACAATTGCCCCAAGGACATCGGCAAAAACCGCTACTATGTTGAGTAATTAAATTATTTTCACGTTGCCGATTTCGGATGAGTCTCTCGACCCGCAGTCCTGATCTTGAGGTGGAACAACTGCCGCAGTTATTGCAGGCAGCTCGGTCTCGTTATTTAGCCGGGGAGCGATCGCCCGCCGTCATCAAGCCCCTCTCTCAAGTCCTGCAAGCGGTTCTAGAGCGCAACATTGATAGCCATCTCAGCCAACGAGGGGGGTATCTCCAACGCTTAGTGGAAGCCTATTTTCGCCTTTTTCCCCGCTGCTTAGAACATCTCAGTCGCGAACAACTGCAGCAGCAGGCTGTTCACAAAACTGTGCTGCGCATAGTGCAAATTCCTGCCACCATCATTCAGGATGAGTACGATCGCCTCAATCGTGGCCAGTACAATCAACCCCTGAAGCAACTGGTGCTTGCCTTTAGTCGCCCAGTCCTAGCCAACCGCAATCCCTCCCCCGAACTGACAGAGGCCGAGTGTTTCCTCGCCTTCTTTATCCAGTGCCTACGTCAAGAACTCGGTGCAACGGTTCTCCTATCCCCCCAGTTTCGCCAAGAGTACCGCGATCTCCTGCGCACGGTCTGTCTGGGTAGCTCTGATCCCGAGCAATGCCAAAGTAACCTCACGGGCTGGCTCTGGGAAGCAATGAAGTCCTTTGACCCCCTCAAGCCCTTTGGTGCCACTGGTCATGGTCGTCCCACCTTTGAAGCATGGGTGCGCACGGTCATCAGCAATAAACTGGCGGATGAAAAACGCAAACTCCTCAAGCGCGAGGCCGATGAACTGCTCTTCTATGACAACCGCGCCCTGCAAGTCTTTCAAGATCGTTATCAAGCAGCACCCCCTGAGGTAAAACGGGAGATTGATCCCAAAGCCTGCGCTCAGTTGATTACGATTGTCCAAACGGAAATTACCGATCCCCGTATCCGTGCTTCGACGGCTCGCTTGCGCCAGCACATTGCCCAACTCTTGGGCTGGACGATCGAGTACACCCGCGACATTCATCAACAGGTGCGGCGTATTCTTGGACGTTATGTGCAGTCCACTCGCTCTCTGAACATTTGCTCCACCGACAGCAACCAAGAATGGATTGACAACTATCCCGATACCCGCACACTGCCAACCAGCAATGGCCAAGGGGTGGAGTGCATGGTGGAGTTTCTCAATGATCCGCAGACGCCGACATGGGTCAGGGATTGGTGTGAGCGTCGCCGTACCCAAGCGGAAATTGCCCGTGAACTCTTTGTCAGCCAGCCCACGATTTCTCGCTGCCTCGGTCGTGAATATCGCCTGTGGCTCTACCGTAAATTCTTTCAAGATCCCCAGATTCCGCAATGGATGAGGCGATGGTATGAAACCCAATCAATCCCCAGCCCCCATCAACGACGGCAAACCCGCCGTGAAATTCACCCTGACTATGCCCGTGGCCTCTGCACCGCAAAACAAATTGATGAGCAAATAGAGGCCAAACTTGCGCAGTGGTGTGAGCATAACGATATTTACTACCTTCCCTAGGCAGCCTCGCTTTTTCGTACTTGGTTTGGATGACGACGGCTATGACTTCCTTTTTGGCACCGACTGTTCCCATTCGTTCCCTGATATTGGATGCCGCCCATGGGGTGCTTCAGGGATGTCGTCCCAGTCGGCAACGGCAGGTTCTGCCCTATTTGGTTGCCCTCTACTCGTTCATAGACTGGTGGGAAAATGAGGGTGTTCCCAGTAAGCAGGATGATCTGGACGATCTGCCCGATGATCTGACCTTGAGTACCACTTGGTGTGAGCGGCCAGAGGTTCTTGACCTTGTGGACATTGCGGATCTCAACTTGGAAGGGGTGCAGTTATCTATCTATCCTGTCGAGGCGGGAGAGTCTGTGCGGATTCATTGCCCGACATTTTTGGGGGTGATCAACGCCGATTTGGCGGTTGCTGTTGGTTTGGATCGCGATCGCCGTCAGGCACAGATGCTGGGTTTTTGCGATCGCCAGACCCTTCTTGACTACTGGCAACACCATCCAGCGGATGCCCACGGCTATGGCACCTTCCCCCTAGAGCACCTGCAACCCATCTTCTACTTGCCCGAGCAAATTAGCTTCCTCAATCCACTGCCCCCCAGTACACCGCTGGCCACCAAGGGCAATACCTACGGTCAACCCCTCGAAACTCTGCCGCAGCTCACCCAGCGCACGGCTGTTGCTGAACCTGAACGGTTGCCCCTCGACAATGAAACCGCAATCCAACGCCTTTTACAAGCTCTCCAAGGCTACACTGAAACCTCGGAAATTTCCCTCTCCCAAGATTAGGATTGGGCTTCTGGGGGCGATGTGTTTTCGGGTGGGTGCTCGCGGTAGTAGGCCTGTGCTCCCTCTTTGGTATGAATCTGACCGGGTTGAGGGCGGCGATGGGTTTGCAGGCCTTGCAGCACTTCTGATAAGGTCAGGCCTTCCGGCAGGGGCGATCGCACTTCCCGCACCTTGTGCCACACCGAGCGCGACATCATTAAACTGCGGCGGATAGGTTCAGCCCAGCTTTCAAGGTAGGCTTCTCGCTCCCCTTGGTAATCCGTCGAAGACAGCAGTAGAGGTACGGGCGGATAGGCCTGCACCAAGCGAGCAATGTGGGTCAGTACCCCTGGATACAGATTTGTATAGGCAGGATGTACTGTTAAGTCTAGCCAGTGGGGCGTGTGTCCATCTTGGCTGGTATGGAGTGTATAGGAGGCGATCGCCACCTTCCGCTGTGGTTCAAACACATAAGCACGATGCACTTGTACCTGTTGCGACCAACTGGCCAAACCGTGGTGTAGCCAATCCAAAAGACTCGTTTGAAAGTCCCGATAGTGGCGATTAAAGACTTGGCGCACCAGTGCCGGCATCGACATCGTATCCAACTCATGCAGCAACCGTGCATCAGCATTCGTGACCTTCAGCAAATTAGGCAAGCAAGGCGTGCCCTGTGCCAGTTCTGCCAACTGATCCGCTGAAATTTGCCAGTAGGTGAGATGCGCCAAGGGTTGAAAGCCATTTTGGCGGTAGAGGTCTAGTGCTTCACGGTGGTCAATATTGATTTCAACCATCCAAGTACGGGCTTCCACAAGGGTACTAAAACAGTGGCGCAGGAGTTGTGTCCCCACCTCCGTAAACTCTTGGGCGGCCAATTGCTGCACCTGCCATGTGGTGCGACTTTCATTAAAGGGAGCCACTTGCACAACGCCTAACACTTGGTTGTCCCGCTCCGCGACATAAATCCGCAGCTTGCTCATCCCCGTTAGCCACTGCAATAGATGCAGCGGTGAGGTCATCAGGCCACCCGCCAAGGACGGCAGACCAAAGGGTTGATCATGTACCCCTTCATGGCACAGCCGCTGTTCCACCACCTCCACATCCCGATAGGCCAAGGGACGGATAATCAAATCACCAGTGGAGGGCAAGTCGGAAACCATCAGCCGGCACCAATCACTACTTCCATCTTAAGGACTCCGTCACCAAAATAAAGGGGCGCTGCCCCACGACAACCGCCCCAGCAAGATAAATTGTGCAAAATCGCCTTAGTAAAGTTCTTCCTCTTGGTTGGTGAGGATTTTACAATCAGAGCGGGGATAGGCGACACAGGTGAGCACAAAGCCCTTCTCGATTTGGTCATCATCCAAGAAGGATTGATCCGACTGATCCACTTCCCCTTCCAGCAGCTTGCCAGCACAGGTCGAGCAAGCACCAGCACGGCAGGAGAAGGGCAGGTCTAGGCCTTGCTCTTCAGCCACATCCAGAATGTACTCATCTTCGGGCACATCAATGGTTGTTTCGCTTCCATCAGGACGCACAAGCGTTACTTTGTAGGTTGCCATGAATCTTGTCCTCTCTTATATGGAAAAGGCAGGGAGCCATCACGCTCCAATTTAGATACTAGGGGAAAACCTCAGCCTTGATTGGCAACTGCAAACCCCTCCTTGTATCGTTTTCGTAATCTAAGGCTTCCAAGGTATCTGAAATACTTATAGACATTGAACTCTATGGAGAAAATTAAGCAAACTCGATGACTGGCTCTATTCTCCGACTCGATGGCGCGGGGGCACAACCAACTCCCCTGTCCGATACCGATTCACCATGGCCGTTAGGGCTTGCTCCATCTCACGGCTAAAGCGTTGGGGATTCCACAGGGGGGCATAGCGTTTAGCTTGCCGCAGTTTCCAGCTGACCTGCTGCCGCAGGTCTGGCTCCGTCCCGAAACGAATTCCCCAATTCACATACTCCTCATCATTGAAGGCAATCCCCTCCTCAACGCCAACATTTTTGAGGAAAGTGTAGGTGTGCCGTGCCACAAACTGCTGACCCACCTTCGTCACAATTGGCACCTCCATCCATAGCGCCTCTAGGCTCATTGCCCCCCCCACATAGGGATAGGTATCGAGTACTACATCTACATCGTAAAGATTGGCACGGTGGATCTCTGGCGGATTTGATGTCAAGAAATAGAGTTTGCTTAAATCAAATCCGGCAGCTTCAGCAACACTACGGCACCACTCCTCAAAGATGGGACTGCTACTGTGATATTTCACAATGAGTACAGCATTTGGCACCGCTTCAACAATGGCAAATTGCAGCTTGAGCATTTCGGGTTGAATTTTACTGGCTCGCTGGGCACAGAGAAAGATTACCGTATCGGCACTCAGCCCCAATTGATCGCGAATCCCAGTTTTGTTGGCCACCTCATAGCCATCAAGGGAGAGATAACAATCCGGCAGGCGCCACAGGGTTTCTGTGTACCATGCTTGCGCTCCCTCAGGCAGAATGTAAGGGTCAACAATAAAGTAATCTACTGTTGGCAAGCCAATGGCATCAAAGCCCACCCATGTCGCTTGTACAGGTGCTGGCTTGAGGGTGAGAACTTGATAGGTAAGGTCACTGGTGCAGCTATCTAAGTCAATGAGAACATCAATTTTATCGTCATAAATCTGCTGAGCAATCTCATTGACTTTTGTGTCACAACTGCGAAAGTAATCGAAACTAACTTGAAACCAGCGAGAAAGTTGGTCTTCCTTACTGGTACGAAACCATGGATTATAGCCATAAAATTCAAACTGCTGGCGATCGTACAACCGAATAAAGGCACGAACCTGATGACCCGCAGGATGCTCGTGAAAACAAGTGCCAATAAATCCAACTTTAATTTTCTCAGTAGATGAACTCTCTATAGAAGAATGTAAAGATAGTTGATGATTAGCATAGTAATTATTGACGGGTAGAAAGTACTGAGCATTTTCATAAAAGACTTTATTACGCCTGTTATAGATTGGTTTAATTTTAGAAGGTTCATCAAATTGATGTGTCAGATGAAAGTAAGAAGAGATAGCATAAAAGATGCTGCCAAAGTCAATTTGTTGACTGCTGATATTCTCTACAAGAAATTGATTACAGCGATCGACGTTCTCAAACCATCTCTTCCACAGATTTGCAACTTCTTCAGAATAATTGAGATCATACTTAAACGTTTGTAGCACGTGCAGTTTAGAAGTGGGGCTGACATCCTCCCCCAAAAGTGTCAGTGGATAATCAAAGAGCTTATTTGCACAGTAAAGTGCCAACTCATGTAACTTGCTCTTAGCACAAATACGGGAAATAAACTCGTACAATCCCCATTTTTCCTCAGCAATTTTTAGGCAAACCTCAGCTAGGGAAGGAGCTAGGCTAGCAGGATGATTATTGAGCATTTCAAACACTGCCTTCTCAAGCGCAGGTTGCAGTGATGGATATTGGCCTAGCGCTTTGATAAACTCAGGCAACCCCTCTAGCTCACTGCTGTAACCTACCAAGTGCTGCACTGTATTAACAACATCATTAGGGTTAATTTCCTCTAAGCCTTTATTTGGTGTCAATAAAGCAGTGAGTTGATGTAACAAGTGAGTAATTTCTTCTGTGCCAAATCGTAATTCAAGTGAGAGGTTTAGTAATTTCAACCCTATCTTGAAGTTAGGGGTAAATTCGTAGGCGTAGCTTGTGAGAGCAAATTGCAGCTCTGAGGTGTTGCAGGGTAAATTTGCAAGCTCCAATAAGATGGGTGCCCATGTTGCGGTAATTTCTACTTGCTCTTCTTCAGTAAAGTCACTGAGATACACTGACCACAGCAGCTGTGCCTCTGTCTCTTTGTCCTGAAAAATGTACGTGGCGCCTTGATAGGCAACCCAGTAGTGCTCTGCAGGAAACTGCTCGCTCAATGTCTCGCAGGCAGCTAGTACATCCTCATATCGTCGCTGTTCAAGATAATAGCGAAGTCGCTGCTGCCAGTTGCCCAACATTACCACAGACTCTGTCAACACCTGTTCTAGGAATGCTTCCCATTCGCGGGCACGAACTGACCATGTGCAGTGGCGATTGATGTAGTCCACTTGAGCACGGAGATGGGCATCGAGGGCGGCATGGGCTTGAGGGTCTTTAAACCGTTGAATCACCCGATCAAGCACGCGGCCATAGGCAGCCAGATAGTCCTCGTGGGGAAGAGGGATGAGGTCAGCAAAGCCCGCTGTTGTTTCAGGGAGGGCACCCAGTTCACTAGTAATGACGTAGCAACCGCTGGCCATAGCCTCCATTGCGGCAATGCAGGAGGTTTCAGCAAAGGTATTCGTATAGGCCCAAATGGCAGTGGATTTGAGGGCTTGAGCTAGTTCTGGTTGGGGGAGTGAGCCAATATAATTGACATTGGTCAAGTCATGGCAGCGTTGGTAGAGGTTTCCATACCGCTGTTGATCCTCAGCCTCGCTGGCTTGATAGACCTTCATGCTGGAATAGACATTGAGACGTACTGAGGGATGGCTCGCCTGCAGCGAAGGCATGAGATCAAGAAGTAGATTCAAACCGCGAAAGGGGGTACTCGTATAGGCCAGTGTCAAAGGTTGCGCCTTTGCCTTAAGGATAGATTCTGTAGGATCAAAAAGGTTTTCAAAACAAGGGGCAATGGCATTACGCAGGACAGCGGTTTTCTCAACAGGAATTTTGAATACTTCAATATATTGCTCTTGCTGCCATTGACTAATTAAGATAATCCGTTGATAGACCTCCTGATGTTCGGATGAATGTAAAGATTGAACATCAAGTTGATCGGCAGCGTGTTGTGTCCATAGTAATAGGGGAGTCTGGGGTGGCAACACTAAACGAAGCTGGTCAGCCGCAGCGGTACTATTCAAAATAATGGCCACATCAGGTTGCAGTTGCTCAAGGAATGGCAGCGTCAGCCAAGCTAGGGGCAGATGGGGAACCTGCCGAATACATTCAATGTGCCGCGTGTTATTGAAGAGCCAAACCTCGTGCCCTCGCTGTTGCAATTGCTCCGCCAGATAACACAACGCCGACTGTGACCCCCCTAAGGGAGCTTCATAGGGTGTGTTGAGTGTGTACTGCCAACCAATCCGATCAATAAAGAGAATGCGCATAGGAGCAGAGGGTAACTGACCAGACTAATTTTCTCTTAAGGTAGTAGTTTTTGGTGAAAAAAGCCAAGAATACCTCGTTTTAGCTCTAGTTTGGTTTGACTTAGTAAAGCCAACTTTGACTTAAAACTTAACTTAAGACTAATATAGCTATTCCAATCAAAAATGAGACATTATCCAGCACAATACTTGCGAATCTTCTCATCCATAGAACAGTTTGACCCCGCATACATCCGCACTTGCTTCAGCGCACTAAAGTCATGCTCAAGCACATTCAAAATAAAATCTAGATATAAATAAAAGGCCAAGAATACAGAATTCTTGGCACTTCAGGTTTGATCAGTAAAACTCTACAAAAAACTTAGGCAGTCCTACTGCATTGACCTAAGAAGGGCAGTTAGGAAGAAGGGCAGTCAGGAGCATTAGCACCGGTGCCTGTCACAATTGTAGAGGTCGTGATACCGTTGGCCACCGTCACACAACCTGTGACCCCTGTCCCTTGGTTGTCAATAGAGGTTGTTTTGGCGATAGCATGTGCCCCAGCATTAGTCGTAATTCCAGGCGTGTTGTATCCATCAGGTGTCGAGACCCCTAGCTTCAGGAGTGTGACATTAGGGGCAAACTCAGTGTTTTCTAGACGGTAGGCCTGTTGGGCACGGTTGATGGCACCGATCGTGTTCTTGGCGCTAGAGAGACGAGCTTTAGCGGCCTGGTTGAGCATGGAGGGCAGGGCAATGGCGGCCAAGATACCGATGATGATCACCACCACCAGCAGCTCAATGAGGGTGAACCCTTCGTTGGCTTTTTTCTTGGCCAGCAGGTGCTGGAGGAATTTTGCTTTCAGTTCGGTTTTCATATTTTTGAGACTCCTTAGGTCAAGACATATTCGCCTCTAGGCATAACATACCCACCCCCTGCAGCAAAATTAACACCCCTTCCAAAAAGTTTCCGATTTTTTCCTGCTACTACTGGAGTGCCCTCGGTAGGCGTCATTCCCAATCTGCTAAATTTGCGGTAGCTTGCTCCTGTGGTATCTTCGCATGGTGTGCAGTAGGCTAGTCTATAGTTATCAAGCCTGATCAGTCTCTTTATGAATAACCGTGGCAATGGCTTTGGCTGGGGATTTCTAGCAGGTGCCCTCTTTGGTGGCATTGCGGGTTCCCTTGTCACGCTTTTAGTTAAGGATCGATTGAGCGAAGCAATCACCAGTGACTCTGGGCGGCTGAAGGGGGATAAAACTGCTCCCCTCAATGGCAGTGATGACAACTTAATGGAGTCTATGCGCCTAGAGCTAGAGGCCAAAATTGCCCAAATCAATGAAGCGGTGGATGACCTGCAAAACCGCCTCAGCAACGAGGATCAGTCCTGAGCCGTAAGTGAGTATGGGTTGGTTGGTGCTGCAGACAACAAATAAAAGACTTGAGACGTAGGGATATTGCCTCAAGCCCAATCAAGAATTCGAGGAAGATTACACAGGGAACTAGTAGGCTAGGCCCATACTGCGGGTGGTTTCGGCACCCAGATAGACGCGAATACTCAAAAAGTCCGTCGGACAGGCCGTTTCACAGCGTTTGCAGCCAACGCAATCTTCCGTGCGGGGGGAGGAGGCAATTTGACCCGCTTTGCAACCATCCCAAGGCACCATTTCCAGCACATCGGTGGGGCAGGCCCGCACACACTGGGTGCAGCCAATGCAGGTATCGTAGATTTTGACAGTGTGAGCCATGGAATAACCGCTCCTAAAACGATCAGGATGACAGGTGGATGCCCTGCCGCCAACTCAGGAAGCCCCTAAGCTACGACAATAAGGGCAGTCTGGAGATAAATACCGAGATTTAGGATACCGCAGTGGTTGGTTGCGCGGCGGAGTGGATGGGCAAACTTCAAAGAATGTAACTTTTTTGTAAAGTCTGGTAAATTTACCTATTGTGGGATCAATCTTAGCCAAAACAGTTTTTACTCTGCGGTGCTTGCCTGCGTTGCGGAACTTGAAGGGGTTCTAGGGATTCCAAGTACAGTGTAGTCGGATGCGTTGTGTGTGGTGGTTCATGTCTTGGAAATGGTTGCCCCTTGCTGTGTGTAGTGCAGGTCTGCTGCTGGTGCCTGTGCCTTCACCTCATTCCTTGGCTCAGACTTCCCCGCGCACAGATGCGATCGCTCCGTGGGAGATCATGAACTATGCCCGCGTGGTTCTGGAAATTGAACCCATTCGTCAAAAATACTACCGTCAAGCTCAGGTGGCTTTCCAAGGTCAAGTGCCCCGCAATTCTTGCTTTGGCATGAATCCCCAAAATATCCCCAGTGGCTTGGAGACCATCTGTGCTAACTATGTGCGTGAGGCAATGCAGGTGCTGAGGAAATATAATATGTCTTTAGAGCAATTCAATGCGATTACACTGCGAGCACAGCAGGACAGCGCCTTGAGTCAGCGTATTCAGGCCGAGATGGTGCGATTGCAGCGACCTTGAACCCATGAAACCCACTCAACCAACTCTAAGTATTATTACTGCGACCTATAATGCTGAGGGACACCTGCCACGGTTGATTGCGTCGTTGATTGCTCAAACCGATCAAGACTTTGAGTGGGTCGTTGCCGATGGCGGCTCTACAGATCGCACTTTAGAGCTAATAGAAGCAGCAACAGCTGAACTCAAGGCAGTCGTTGTCGACTCGCGACCCGACTTTGGGATCTATGATGCCCTCAACCGTGCTATTCGCCTAGCCTCAGGAGACTATTATCTGGTGATGGGTGCAGATGACGAGCTCTTTCCTGAGGCAGTTGCCCAATACAAGATCGCTTGCGAGGAAACAGAGGCGGATTTTGTTACTGCTAACTATTACATAGGAGAGCGTGACATAGCGTCTGTTTGGCAGCCAACATGGGAATGGTTGAAGGGCATGCAGGCTCACGTAACTGGTCATGCTGTTGGCTTGGCAATTCGACGCACATTACATCAAAGGGTTGGTCAATACTCTCGCCATTTTCCTCTCCTAGCGGATCAGCTTTTTGTTATGCAAGCAATTCGTGCAGGGGCAAGGGTTGCTAGGAGAGATTTTATTGCTGGGCGTTTCCATCCCCATGGAACCAGTGGTAGCGATCTTTTGGGATCGATTGTTGAGCTGTATCGGGTTCAAGTTCGTTTAGGACACTCCCTCCTTGTCCAAACCTTGCTACTCTTTTATCGGATTATCAGATGTTGGCCCCGCATTCAACAACAGAGATCAAAATTTCTGTGGTAATTCCTTTGTATAACAAAGCTAGGCATATTGCTCATACGCTGAGGAGCGTTTTGCAGCAAACCAGCCCAGCAGCTGAGATTCTTGTGGTTGATGATGGGTCAACTGATGCTAGCGCTGAAATTGTTCGCGGCTTTTTGGATCAGGGTGTGCGTTTGATTCAACAGCCAAACCAAGGGGTGAGCGCCGCCCGTAATCGCGGATTACAGGAAGCCAGTTATCCCTACGTCGCATTTTTAGATGCTGATGATGAGTGGCTGCCCGAGCACTTGAGTACTCTTCAAGCATTAATCACGGAGTTTCCGCAAGCCGCTTTGTGGAGTACATTTTGTCTAATTCGGCAACATGGGGACTACTATTTGCCGCCAAGCGGGTTGCCATACGGCTGGCGAGGCATGGTGGAGCGGTTCTTTGAAGCCCATGCCCAAGGACTAAGCATTGTTAATTCCTCAACTGCTTGTGTTTGCAAGGAGGCGCTACTTTCTGTTGGGGGCTTCCCCGTGGGTGTCAAACTAAATGAGGACTACATCGCTTGGTGGCACTTGGGGTACCAATACCCTGTGGCTCATGCAGCAATAGTTACTGTTATCTATAACCAAGATGCAGAGAATCGCTGCAGTAAACTCCCTCAAGCTGCACTCCCTGCTTCATTACCCTTTTTAGTAGAGTTGTTACACTCTCAGCAAACTCCTTACCACCACCGCCGAGGGATTAAGGCCTGTTTTCGCCGAATTGCCATAGCCACATTGATAAACACCAAAATTAATGCAGAGATATTGGATACGAAAACTCTTCTTCGCCTCACATGGCGCAGTGGGTGCTATGAGTTGCTCCTAATCCTTCTTGTCCTTTATTTGTGTCCCAGAAGTTTTCTTGGGTTCCTTAAGCATAGACGCCATCGGCAACAGCGACAGCAGGCTAAGGATCTGTTAGGCTGAGATAGCATTAAATAAATAAGCAACCCAGCTTTAACAAAACCGATAAATAAAGGCACGGCAGAGCAAGAACAAAATGGTGTTACTGCTCCTAAACTTGCTGCTAAAATATGCCGCTTAATTTGCGTTTTCCCTCTAAATAAACTCTAACTTTTTCAGGTTCTAAGGTGGCAAAGGGCGGAGTTCCCCGCCCATTCAGCTAAAAATTGCGAACCTTAGCTACAGCCACAGCCTGTATGGCCACAGCCACCGCTTTCTTTGCAGGTACCGTTGGCACAGGCTTCGGAGCAGTAGGGTTTGCCCTCAACCATGATGGCCTCGCTGAGGGAGACAATGCAGAGGCAGTGGGGGCAGGCACATTTCATTTGGGTAACGGTTGTCATGGCTTTTTCTCCAAATGGGTGACACAAGGGAGGTATGCTTCACCTCTCCTTTAATATATCTGAACAGTTGTTCAAACGTCAATTAGTTAGCACCTGATCAACGCCTATGATGGAAGTATGAATACTAAAATTTTTGCTCCTTCTCATCCTCATCATCCAGAGGCTTTGGCACGAGCCAGCGATCGCCTGCTCTCCACGGAGAAAGCCCAACGGATGGCGCAATTTTTTGGCCTGCTAGCCGATGCCAACCGACTGCGGATTGTCGCCTTGCTCGCCCAAGGGGAGTTTTGTGTTGGCGATATTGCCGTGGCACTGGAAATGAGCGAGTCTGCCGTCTCCCATCAATTGCGGATGCTTAAGGCCATGCGACTGGTCAAGTTTCGTCGCCAAGGGCGGCATATCTTTTATCAATTGCTAGATCACCATGTCCTCGCTCTTTATGAGGCGGTCGCAGAACACTTAGATGAAGACGCATCAGACACTTCAGGGAGTGGGAACGGGGCAAGATGAGGGTGAGGCAATTCCTGAACCAGCGGGGGCAGCTTCTAAAATTTGGGTTGTGGTTAGTGTTGTAAACGTAGCATAGGTGCAGCCCGTAAATGCTTTCAATTCTGAACGCTCAGGGGTGGCTCGGAATTCAGCATAGTTACTATTCGCAGCGGTGATTGCGTAATCATAGTCGGGCGTATCACTAAAGCCGATTTGTAAACTTGCGATGTCAGTGGTGAATGTGGGATTGGCCAAACGGTAGGCCTGTTGCGCACGGTTGACCGCACCAACGTTTGTTTTGGCTTGGGATTCGCGGGCTTTTGTAGCTTGATTTAACATGGAGGGGAGGGCGATCGCCGCCAAAATCGCAATAATAATGACAACGACGAGCAGTTCAATCAGGGTAAGGCCTTTCGAGAGGATGAGCGATCGGTAGAACCAAGGCAAATTAAGACGGTAAGGAGACATAGGGCGACTCTCAGGTTAGACTCGTCTTCACTCTCAAGTGTTCCCACAGATCTCTGTGAAATTACAGGGAGCTCCTCTATAGCCCCAGTAGTTTTTTCTTGGCCGCTTGGAACTCCGCTTCTGAGAGTAGCCCCTGCTGATACATGGCCATGAGTTGTTGCAGTTGCTCTAAGCCAGAGGAACTCGCCGAAGCACTGGTTTCAGGTGTTGGTTCGGGTTGCGATGGAGGTGGTTCAGGAGCAGGGGACGTTGGTGTGGGGCTAGGGGCTGGTGTGCCTTGAGCCAATTGATAGGTTTGGATCACCTCTTGGAGAATGGCGGCTTCTCGCTTATATTCAAGGCTGTCGCGTCCCCCAGCTTTGTGGAGTTCTTCCTCGCGTCGCTTCAAGTAGTTCAGTAGATGCTCATAGAGGGCTTGCTTTTCTGCTGGGGTTTCGGCTGCTTTGAGAATGACGGTCACTTGGCGCTGAATTTCCTCTAAGTCGGGACGGCAGGCCAACACCTCTAGGACTTGGGTCACTTCCTCCCAGTTGGCGGCAATGTCCACATCTTCAAGACCAACGGCGGTATGGCGGGTGTAGCGGATGGTGGCTTCGCGGGTGGCGCGGTTTTCTGCTTGTTTGAGGACATCAAGGGCGCGAGCAATCACCACCAGTTTTAGAATTTGGGGGTTTTCTGGAAAGACATCCCAGAAGGGGGGATCCTTTTGCAGATGTACGGGGATGGGCAAATCGCGGTTTTCGCCCCGCAGGCGGGCGCGTTTGGCGGTAATCATTTGGCCTCGCCAATCTTGGTAGGACTGGCGCAGTTCGGGCATGCCCTCAATACAGCGTAGGGAAAAGCCCCCCATCTCTTGGACAAAGACAATGCGGTGGCGTTCGCGATCGCCCAAGGGCTTGATGTCATCACTGGTAATGCTCTGGCCATTCGGTTTGACGAGGTTCTTGAGCAGGGGAATCAGTTTTTTGGCAGCCAAATCAGCCGTATTTTCACCGCCAACAATGGCAATATTGGTATTCACTGAAGGAGTAAAGCCAGCATCACGACCACTCATGACCGCTTGGGAGAGCAATAGCAGTGGCTTTGATTTTTGGTAAGCCATGCGCAGGGCATTGAGGATCTCCGCTTCATCATTGCGATAGAACTGCAACAGGCGATCGCAGGCGGTGAGATCCCGCACAAGGCGGCTCTCTTCTGGGGCATTTTGCACGGTGCGCCGTACGGTTTCTTGGATAATCTCCCGCAGGTCACTTTCTTGGACATCCGCTAGTTGTGCCAAATCCAAGAGACGCATCACCTCATTGGCGGCGCGGGTTTCCTTCCAGAGGGGACTGGCCTCCTGCAACACCGTTGCTGCCGTTGTGGTACAGAGTTGGTTTAGACCAATGGCAAATGTGGACTGCACCCCGGTATTGGCACCCGCATAGCGTTCCACCAAGTCTTGATAGAGGCCATTGAGTTCTTGGCGATCGTAGAGCTTCACCCCATTGATTCGCAGGGCATCGGCACTATCCGCTTGACTATCGGCCATCGCCTTGAAACTATCCCGTAAATTGAGGAGCCGCTGGTTGAGCTTGGCAAGACGTGCCTCCATCCCTTGCAGCCATTCCTCTAGTTTGTCCATCACCTCCTTGGCCAGAAAGCGGGCTTTAGCTTGAATGATGGCATTGAAACTGCCCTCAATGCCTTCTAGAGCCTGCTGGCAGAATTCCTCCATTTTCGCTTGCTTGGAGATGCCAAAGAGAGTGCTAAAGTGCTGGATATCCTGCAGGGCATTTTCGTATTGCCGCTGACGATTGGTGATATTGGGTTGCCAAGTTTGCTGAATTTCGCGGTCATATTTTTCCTTCTGACTGACAAAAATTTGGCGAATTTGCAGCAGAAAGGCATTGGCAAACTTGGGTCCGCGATTGCGATCTTCAACAATGCGGTAGAACTCCTCCTCAAGACTTTGGCGAGCCTGCTGGATAATTTGATTGCGGTTGTCGTACATGCGCTGCAAAAAGTCACCGTGGAGACGCTCATCGGGGCTAAGTTCGCGCAAGTGGGCAGCACGGTAATTGTCCACCTGTTCACTCAGCCAAGGCACAAATTGCAAAATTTTGCCTCTTTCGGCACCAATCATGCCCCCTACCCCCTGTTGGGTACATTCAAGGCGGTTTTCACGGCTAATTTGATTGCGTAGATCGTTAACCCAGCGGGAAATTTCCTGCATGTAGGGGCGATCGCCCGCTGCTGCTAAGGCCAGTACCAAATCCACATCCAGCAAGTTCATGGGTTTCAGGAGACTCTGGGTCACCTCTAAAAGCTGGGGTGGCAATTGCACCGATTCGTTCAGCCACCAGTGAATAAAGTCTTGGCAAAGGCGATAGGTCAAGGAGGCGCGAATTTGGGCAATGGGAATTTCGACACTGGAGAGGCCAAAGGCCATAAAGCTCTTGGGATAGCCCCGCCCCCCGGCATCCTGAGAGGCCCAAGCCGCCTTAATGTTGTCGCGAATCGAGCGTTTGTGGGGGGCAAAGTCAGAAGTGAGATCCAAAAAGATATTTTGGGCAATCATCTCGCGGATCTCATCGAGCTTGAATTCATTCTCGCCATTTTTGGTGCCCACGAGGTAGGTAAAGTCAAAGGGAGGACAGTTGTAGCGCACTTCGTCGCTGAGGCTGCTACTAAATTGCGCCACGTACTCGGTGCGGTAGTCGGCAAAGTAACTGAGTTCCATGAGGGCGGCATAGCCATTGGCCAGCACGCGATCGCCGACACTAATGGCCGCAAAGGCATTGGGCATGGGCACAATTCCCGTGACGAGAGGACTCGACTGCCCCTTGAGCCAATGGCGGACACAATAGCCGAGGTCAATGAGCATACCGCTACCCGTGCCCCCAGAGAGGGAACCTGTAATAAAGACATTGAGGCTACTATTGTTGACCTTGAGGCCATAGCGGCTTTGCATATAACTTTCGTGGCCTTTAACGCGATCGCTGGCCGCTTGGAACTTTTGTTGAATCGCATGGTAGTTGCAAAAGAAGGCAAACCGACCACAGGCACGGATTTGACCCGCCCCAGCCTCTAGGGCGGTAATGTTGCGCTCCAGTTCCTTGGGAAACCAAGAGGCAATCCACGGGTAGTTGTCGAGGTTTTGAATGATTTGCTGCACGTTTTTGCCACTGACACTGGCCCAGTGCTTTTCGTTGTCCTTGAGGGGAGAGCCAGCGGCGAGGGGGTTACTCACTTTGTAGTCGCGATCGGTGTCAATGGCGAGGAAGCTAATCACGGGAAACTGCTTCAGGCTGCCGTAGGTTTCTTCCACCAGTCGCCGCACCCGCGATAGCACCTCAATGCCTGTACCTCCCACGCCAACAATTACTGTCGGAACAATCGACTTTTCCTCCACCTGTGCAGGCATGATTCCCGTCTCCGTGACCAGTCATCCCCATCCTAGCAAGGATGTCCGCCAAGTCTGGAGTGGCCTGTCCATGAATACCATCCCTCAGGAGAGCAGAGGACCGTGGTAGTAGGAGACTCATTGACTGGGAACTGGTGCGAATCCTCTCACGGCAGTACCCTGTGGATTTCGGGGCTGGTTCATTCCCCGATCGGCAGCAGGGAGCAGCAGCAGTTGCCAAAATTTGAGGCGCCTTCACGATAGATTGAAAAATGTTTGCGCCCTGAGTATTGTCATGACAGCTTCTTCTTCCGTTTCGACAACAACTGCCCCTTCCCTAACACCGGTGGCGGTACCCCGCCGGGATCTGACTGTGCCGCTGTGGTTAGCGCTGGCGATCGCTGCCGTTGCTACGGTGATCCTTTACATTTTCTTTTTGCCCCTTCAGGGCACCTACCTTGGCCAACTGCTCCTCAATCGTGGCTGGACGCAACCCGTGGCTGTCTTTTTTGCGTGGACAGTTTTGGTGTTTACGATTTTGAAGGCGATCGCCCTCGTTCAACAAGCACCCAGCCTGCGGCAAATCTGGATTCCCGCCAACTACCCCTTCACCTCGATGCGGGATATTTTGCAACTGCAGCAAACCCTTGCCCAACGGCGGACGCTGCTGCCCAATCGCTGTGCCCGTGTTTTAGGCGCCTTTCTCAGCAGTGGCCGGCGAGAGATTGCCGTTGAAGCCGCCGCAGAAGAGAGTGGTAGTGCCGCAGCCGCCACCGATGCCTCCTATACAATTCCCCGTGTCCTCGTGTGGGCGATTCCCCTGCTGGGCTTTATTGGTACGGTTGTGGGCATTAGCCAAGCGGTCAGTGGCTTTTCCAGCTTTTTGGAGACGGCTCAGGACGTGAACCAAATCAAGGAGGGGATTGGCGGTGTAACGACGGGGCTAGCAGTGGCCTTTGATACGACCCTCGTGGCCTTAGTGCTGAGTGTGCTGGTGATGATTCCGATGGTGATCGTTGAACGCTGGGAGAATAAGCTGCTGCTGCAAATTGACACCTACATTAACGATCAACTGCTGCCCCGCCTCCCCGTTACGCATACGTCCGCAGGGGTGGATCGCGACACTCTCCAAGAAGTGATTCAGGAAACAATTCGCACGGAGCTGCCCACGCAGGAACGGCTGCAACAACTCTTGGACAACTTAAATCAACTGGCCCGTGCCGTGGTCAGGGATCGGCAGCAATTTGTGGCCACACTGGAGGAGCGCCAGCAACAGTCCATTGAGCAGTTTGAGCGCCTCGTGACCCAGATTCAGCACAGCCAAGGGGAACTACTGGCGCACGTCAATCGGGAACAGACCGCCATTGCCCAAGAACTGCGGCAACAGAGTCAGTACATTGCTCAACTCTTGGCTGAGAGCGATCGCACCCTGCAACAGCGGTTACAACTGTTAGAAACCCTCAACCAAGCCCTGCAAGCCCTCGCCGATACGGGTAATCTGCAACTGCTCCTCGATAGCCTCAACCACACGCTGGGGAATCTGCAACCGGTGCTACGGCAACTGGCACAACCTCGACGGGTAACGCTAGTGGAGCAGCCGAGTTCCTTGGAGGGGGGCGATCGCCCGATTTAGAGGTTAGACCGCGAGGAACCGCTGAATCACCTCTTGACTGAGATCACGGGTGGGGCCAGAGGCAACAATGCCCCCTTTTGCATGGCATAGTACCAGTCTGCCTCACGGACAAAGTGGAGGTGCTGCTCCACTAGGAGGACAGAAATGCCTCGGACGGCAATAATGCGACGAACTGCCGCCTCAATCTCAAAGATAATCGAGGGTTGAATTCCCTCGGTGGGTTCATCCAATAGGAGAAGCTTGGGTTCGCCCATTAGGGCGCGGGCGATCGCCAACTGTTGCTGCTGCCCGCCGCTGAGATCTCCGCCCATGGGGTGGAACCTGAGCCATACACCAAAAATTTCGGTCGTCCGAGTCCAAATTGTTGAGCAGTGGGGGCTTGCTGTCTCGTAATAAGCAATAATCCCCCATAGGTTCAGAGGACGTTATTGGCGCAAACTGTATCCTAGGCTACAAGGTTTCAGCGATCGCTCCCCACGGCTAATTACCTTTTGTAAAAAAGTGTATTGACTGCTACGCAACTTCAACCCGGTGGCCACTGCATGGCTCGCCCGCCCAACAGGTGCAGGTGCAGATGATAGACGGTTTGACCGCCATCGGGGCCATTGTTAATGACAATCCGATAGCCATTGGTTAAACCCTCTGCCTCAGCAATGCGTTTCGCCGTCAGCAGCAGGTGCCCCAGCACACGGTGATCTTCCGGTTCTGCCAAGCTGAGTTGGGGAATCGGCTTTTTGGGGATGACCAGAATATGCACGGGGGCTTGGGGGTTGATGTCACGAAAGGCCAGACACAGCTCATCCTCGTGAACAATATCCGCTGGAATCTCGCGGCGAATGATGCGGCTAAAAATGGTTTCCGTGGTCATGGTTTCACTCCTCACACATGTCTAATGGTTTAGGGATCCACCCAGCGGCCATCGGCTTTGATTAATTCCACAAGGGCAGCCACCCCTTCAGATTCCGGCACCTTTTTCACTTCCTCACGACCGCGATAGAGCGAGATATAGCCGGGTTGTTTGCCCACATAGCCATAGTCGGCGTCGGCCATTTCTCCCGGTCCATTGACAATGCAGCCCATAACGGCAATGTTGAGACCCGTCAAGTGTTTGGTGGCTTCGCGGACTTTGTGCAGCACTTCCTCAAGGTTAAAGAGCGTGCGCCCACAGGAGGGACAGGCCACATACTCCACCATGGTTCGCCGCAGACCCAAGGCTTGTAAAATGCCGTAGCAGACAGGAATTTCTTTTTCGGGGGCTTCGGTGAGGGAGACACGAATCGTATCGCCAATACCTTCGGCAAGGAGGGTGGCAATGCCAGCAGTGGATTTGATGCGGCCATACTCGCCATCGCCGGCTTCAGTGACTCCCAAGTGGAGGGGGTAGTCCATGCCCAGTTCGTCCATGCGCTTGACCATAAGGCGGTTGGCGGCAATCATCACGGGTACCCGTGAGGCCTTGAGGGAAATTTCAAGATTGTAGAAATTCAAAGACTCGCAGATGCGGATAAATTCTAGAGCCGATTCCACCATGCCTTCTGGGGTGTCCCCATACGTAAAGAGCATCCGCTCAGCAAGAGAACCGTGATTGACGCCAATGCGCATGGATTTGCCCTGATCCCGCAGCGAGATCACCAGTGGCTCAAGGGTTTCGCGAATTTTGGCACCAATTTCCTCAAACTCGGCTTGGGTGTATTCAGTGCGATCGGGCTTGGGTTTCTCAAAGACGTATAGCCCCGGATTGATGCGTACATTGTCCACATACTTGGCGACTTCGAGGGCAATTTTCATGCCGTTGTGGTGGACATCGGCAACCAAGGGCACAGGTTTGTAGGTTTTGTAGAGGCGATCGCGAATCTCTTCCATGGCTTTAGCATGGGCAAGGCTAGGCACTGTCACCCGCACAATTTCACAGCCAATTTCATGGAGACGACGAATGGCGGCTACTGAGCCTTCAATATCTAGCGTGTCTTCATTGATCATCGATTGCACCGCCACAGGATGACCGCCCCCAATGATGACAGAGCCAACGGGCACAGGACGGGTTTTGCGACGGACAATGGCGGTTTCTGTCGGAGTAGCTTGAACAGGACTCGGCAGCGTTTGCATAGGATGTAAGTGGCCAAATTGCGCAACTTCTCCCTTTCAGGATGCCATAGAAGCGGCAAGCTGCGGCAGGCGATCGCCCCCCAAGAGATTTGCTATAATTCTTTTGGAACCTAAAAAATACTCAAATGTCCCCTTCATTGTTAGCGGCAGCCTTTAACAACCCTAGCGCTGTTTCTAGCACCCGAACTGCTGTCGCCGGAGGCAAGTGACGCAATTTGGCAAGAATCTCAGTCACCAGTTGTTCTTCTTCGCGGTTGGTGACATCCGTTTGGTTGAGGTAGGCGATAAAACTTTCTAAATCCTCAAAGCCAAAAACACGACACAACTTTAATAGATTTTCAGTATTTGGAAATGAGGCCATATTTTCCCATTTTTGCAAGCAGGTATAGGAGATTCCCAGCTCGGCGGCAAAGGCACGTTGACTGCGTATCCCCCGTTTTTGGCGTAGCAGCCTAGAGAGTTGTTTTCGAGAGAGTGGACTAACCATGCGGAACCTAAATAGACCCTTGGAAAGGGCACTGCGTCTTTCAATAACTTTACATGTCAACCTCATCAATGAATACCCCCACTACCTTGTCAAAAGTTGTCGCTTGACAACCTTATTGCCCGCAATTAACATTGAATTGTTGGGCACAGATTGATAACAGCACTATGCATCCTGAGGACATTAAGGCAGAATTGCGAAAACGGGGCTGGAATGGCGCCAAAATTGGCCAAAAGCTAGGGGTTTCCCGTCACTGTGTATCGGCAGTGATTCGTGGCCGCTCCCGCTCGGCAATGATTGAGAAGGAAATAGCAACGATTCTTGAAAAGCCTCTTTACGTTGTTTTCCCTGATTACTATAGTTGTCAATCGCCTCCTGATTAATTTTTTTCTATTTAGCAACTATCTTTAGTATAGTCTGATAATTAAAAAAATTTTATTTTGGCAATCAATCTTCACCTAGCCAGTGTGTTCCTGAAATACTGCTTCGTGGCGTAAACGTTATCTTTCACTTTTGAGGAAATTTGATGTCAGAAATAAGGGGCACACTTGTTGAATATATCCGCCTCTTTCCTGAGCCGATCGCGATCGTGAATAGTAGCGGTGAAATTCTAGCAATCAACGATGGTGCCTCGCTCTTTTGGCAACAGGATGCAGAAGCCTTAATTGGTAAATCCCTCGCAGCGCTGCTGCAACAATCGCCGGAGCAGGTAGAGGCATGGTTAAAGCTCTGTCAAAGCAATGCCCAGATGTTGGCTGCCCATTTTCCAATTCCCAACCCTGAAGCGGATCAGTGGGTTATTGAAGGCATTGGCGTCAATCTGGATGATGAACCTGCGATTTTGACGCGGATTGTTCCTAGCTTTTGCCACAATCAGCAGTTACTCGCTGCCCAGTTGCAACAACTACAGGCCGAACTGGCTCAGCAAATCGTCCTTGTGAGGGAATTGCAACAATGCCAACAAGCCCTAGAGCAAGAAAAACAGCATTTACAGATCCTTGCAGAACGGGATCCCTTAACGGGGTTAGGTAATCGTCGTTTTCTGGATGCAGCGTTGAATCGTCTTTGGCAGGAGGCACAAGTCCAAAGCCATGCCTTGACACTAGCGTTAATTGATGTTGATGATTTCAAGGCCTATAACGATCGTTGGGGTCACTTGGCGGGCGATCGCGCCCTGCAACAGGTGGCTCAAACCCTTAAGGCCCATCTGCGCTCCAACGATATCATTGCTCGCTACGGCGGTGAGGAGTTTGCCCTTGTGCTCTCCCATGTTTCTGCTGATACGGCTCTACACATTGTTGAACGGGTGCTCCATCATGTCCGGGAACTGAAAATCCCCCAAGGGGAGAGGGCGCACCATCCCTACATAACCGTCAGTGCTGGGTTATGCTTTGTTCCTGCCAAGGCAAGTGAGGGCACCTTAACGGAGATTTTTGCCATTGCTGATGCCGCCCTTTATCAGGCCAAGCAACAGGGGCGCGATCGCTGTATTCTGCTTGAGTGGTCACAAAATGTGTCTTCTAATTCTCAGTGCTGCGATACTGGTTGGCGATCGCCCCCGCCTCCGCTAGGATAAACTTGAGTTGCGTTTCCGCCAATGGCTATGAATACTGCACCGAACTACTTTATTGCCAGCCAAATGACGATTGAGCCGCAAATTATCGTGGCACAAAAATTCAAAGACACGTTGGGGGAAGACGTTTCTAAGGCGTGGGCAAACTTTGTCGATTCGGGTCAACTGTGGGCACTGATCATTGGTCTGGCCATTGGCTGGATCTTTGGCAAGCTCCTGAATTTTTAGCCCTGAGAATCGCCTGTGACTGCCCAACCTCAGCCTTGGAGCCAGCGCTTTGAACAAGCCCTCCACCCGGCGATCGCCCGCTTTAATGCCAGTATTGGTTTTGACATTCGCCTCATTGAATACGACCTCACCGGCTCCCAGGCCCATGCCCGCATGCTGGCAAAAACGGGGATTATTTCCCCTGAGGAAGCAGAAACACTGATTCAAGGCCTAGAGCAAATTCGCCAAGAATATCGAGATGGCCAGTTTACCCCCGGTATTGAAGCGGAGGATGTGCACTTTGCCGTTGAACGCCGCCTCACAGAACTGGTGGGGGAGGTGGGTAAGAAACTGCATACGGCGCGATCGCGCAACGATCAGGTGGGCACCGATATTCGCCTTTACCTGCGCTCAGAAATTGACCATATTCTTCGACAACTGCGACAGTGGCAGCGCACACTTCTGGATCTCGCAGAGTCCCACATTGAAACCTTGATTCCCGGCTACACTCACCTGCAACGGGCACAACCCCTGAGCTTGGCTCACCATCTGCTGGCCTATGTGGAAATGGCCGAGCGCGACAGCGAGCGACTGCGGCAAATTCGTGAGCGGGTGAATGTCTCTCCCTTAGGAGCTGGGGCACTGGCGGGCACAACGTTTCCCATCGATCGCCACTACACAGCAGCATTGTTGGGTTTTCGCGAACCCTATCGCAATAGCCTCGATGCCGTCAGCGATCGCGATTTTGCCATTGAATTTCTCTGTGCCGCTAGCTTGATCATGGTGCATCTATCGCGGCTCTCGGAGGAGATTATTCTGTGGGCCTCTGAGGAATTTGCCTTTGTCAAGCTCACCGACACCTGTGCCACGGGTTCTAGCATCATGCCCCAAAAGAAAAATCCCGATGTGCCGGAGCTGGTGCGGGGCAAAACAGGACGGGTGTTTGGCCATTTGCAAGCCCTCTTGGTGATTATGAAGGGGCTGCCCTTGGCCTACAACAAAGACTTGCAAGAGGATAAAGAGGCGCTTTTTGATGCTGTGGATACCGTCCGTGCCTGCCTAGAGGCAATGACGATCCTGATGGCGGAGGGGGTGGTGTTTCAACCGCAACGCTTGGCGGCGGCGGTGGAGAGTGATTTTGCCAATGCCACGGATGTCGCCGATTACTTGGCCAGTAAGGGGGTGCCCTTCCGTGAGGCCTATAACTTGGTGGGGCAGGTGGTGAAAACCTGTCTTGCTCAAGGGAAATTCCTCAAAGACCTCAGCCTTGAAGAATGGCAAGCCCTACACCCCGCCTTTGCAGCGGATATTTATGAACGCATTGCACCGCGACAGGTGGTGGCTGCCCGCAATAGCTATGGGGGCACAGGGTTTGATCAGGTGCGCCAAGCCCTTGCTGCTGCCCGCGATCGCCTTAATGATTTTTAATGAAAAATGGTGTCATTTGCCCTTAGCCTGAGAAATAGACTGTACTTACGGTCGCTTTTAGAAACAAAACGTTGCAAATTTTTAAGAAGGATCTCGTGATGACGACGTCTCTAGCGACGAAATTGCGCGAAGGCACCAAAAAAGCTCACACCATGGCCGAGAACGTTGGCTTTGTGCGTTGCTTCCTCAAAGGCACCGTGGAAAAAAGCTCCTACCGCAAACTCGTTGCCAGCCTCTATCACGTTTACAGTGCTATGGAACAGGAGATGGAACGGCTCAAGGACCATCCCATTGTGGGCAAGATTTACTTTCCGGAGCTGAACCGCAAAAACAGCCTTGAGCGAGATCTCACCTACTACTTTGGTTCCAATTGGCGGGAAGAAATTACCCCCTCGCCCGCGACTCAAGCCTATGTTGCCCGCATCCACGAAGTGGCCAATACTGCCCCCGAACTGTTGGTGGCGCACTCCTACACCCGTTACCTTGGCGATCTTTCCGGCGGCCAAATCCTCAAGGGGATTGCTGAGCGTGCCATGAATCTCCAAGATGGCGAAGGTACGGCGTTTTATCGCTTTGAGGCCATTAGTGACGAAAAGGCCTTTAAGCAACTCTATCGCCAACGCTTGGATGAGCTGGCCGTAGATGAAGCAACGGCGCAGCAGATTGTGGATGAGGCCAATGCCGCCTTTGGGATGAATATGAAGATCTTCCAAGAACTGGAGGGCAACCTCATCAGAGCCATTGGCCAGTTGCTCTTTAATACCCTCACCCGTCGCAAACAGCGCGGCAGCACCGAGTTGGCCACTGCCGAGTAGCCTAGAGCGTAAAGTTAAAGGCCTTGACCAGCATCCCCGGCACAGTCATACCCCCAAGGGAACGACGTTCATAGGTGTCGGTGTTGGCAACCCAAACGGGGGTGTCCGTCAGGGCTTCGAGGTTGTCTCCCCAAAACTCATAGAGACTGTCATCAAAGCGCAGGTCTGTAATGGGTGCAACAATTTTGCCCTGCTCTACCCAAAAGCAGGCATAGCGGGTCATGCCGGTCATGCGGCCATTGGGGCGATCGCTCCAGTTGAGGTAGTGTAAATTGCCCACATAGAGACCCGTATCGAGGGCAGCCAGCACCTCCTGCTCTGGTAGCGTGCCCGGCAAGAGGAGGGGCGATCGCAGGGTTTCTTGGCGGTTGGCACCATTGGCCACGAGGTTGTATTCTTGAGCGGTGCGCCGACTAATGAGTAACGTTTGCAATTTCCCGCGATCAATCAAAGACAAGCAAGGGGGCGCAATATCGCCATCGGCATTAAAGCGGGGCACCGTTCCTGTGGTAAAGTCCTCCTGCAAACTAAAGAGGGGAGAGAGGGTTGCCCCTTCCCGTAATTTGGCGAGGGCACTGCCGCCTTGACGATAGGCCGCCTCACTGACTGCTCCCCAAGAGAGCATGCCCACCAGTTCAGCCACCGCTGCTGGGGCAAAGTAGGTGCGATAGCGTCCCGCTGCTAACTGACGGGGAGGCTGTTCTAATCGTGCTAGTTGCTGGCGATCGCCCTCAATTTGGGCTTGATAAGTGGCAGTGTCCCAATGGGTACTGGCGTAGCTATTTTTCACCGCCTTACCCGCCGCCGTAAAGAGGGAGTAGTCCAAGCAAAAGGTTTCTGTGGCAAACCAGTGTTCCTGTCCAGCGGAGTTAAAGCTGCCACGCGCGATCGTGCCGCCACTGTAAATGCCGACAAAATCAAGGCCCTGGACAGGTGTCAGAATCGTTTCTACGACGGCCTCAGGATCAGGTAAGCGACCAAGGTAGGTATCCTGAATGGAACCGGTATCCGTTGGTGGCACAAGGTAAGGATCCAGAGGAAGTTGCACGGTTTCGGAACGCAATTGCGCCAAGTGATCTAGGGCAGCCGCTAGATCTGCCGTTCCCGTATAGGGAAAAGAGGTGCTAGCCGTCCGTTGCTGCGATTGCAACCGCAGGGTCACCACCGTATCTTCTACCGTGCCAATTTGCCGCACCCGCGCCCGATTGAAGCGGATAAACTGGCTGGATTCACTGGCAATTTCAACGAAAAGCGCCTCTGTCGGTTTCAGGGCAGCAAACAGCTCATGGCTCAGGTGCTGAGCAGCAGAAAAGTCAAGGGTCATGCGGTGCAGAGTTGTTGTGAAGATTCTCAAGGGTATTCCTTAGGTTAGCGCATTCCCCCCTGCATATCCTTCAAGAGTCTTGCATTGTAGCTCTCCCTAGGGCACGCTGAGACAAGAATCCCTTAATAGTTCCGCTTCATGTATCTGGTCACGGGTGCCACAGGACAATTGGGTTTGCGGGTGGTGCGCCGCTGTATCACGTTGGGGCTACCCGTACGAGCCTTTGTGCGCCTAACGAGCCAATACGATCTCCTCAAGGAATGGGGTGCCGAGATTTTCATTGGCGATCTGCAACAGCCCCGCGATATTCAGGCTGCCATGGCGGGCGTGGAGGCGGTGATTTGCTGCCATGGTAGTCAGTTACTCAGCCGTGCCATTCAGGCCATTGATTACCGTGCCACGTTGGATGTGATTCAGGCGGCTCAGGAACAGGGGGTGCGCCACGTAACCTTGATTTCTCCTTTGGCGGTGACGGGCGATCGCCAGCAGTCCCCCTTTCTCAAGGCCAAGTACGAAGTCGAGCAGGTGCTCATCAGCAGTGGCCTCAACTACACCATTTTTCGCTGTCCCACCCTTATGTCTAGTTTGCTGCCCCTTGCGGAGCGCTTTCAGCAGACGGGGGTTTACATTGTCCTTGGAGATCCCCAGCACCGCCTGCAACTGCTCAGTCCCGAGGATTTAGCCCGCTGTATTCTCATGGCTAGTCAAGCCAGCCAACCGGCCATTTTTAGCTTGGCACATCCAGAGGTCTTAACCCGCCAAGAGATTGCCGATCGCCTTGGTCGCTTTTTCAATAAACGCCCCTTTGTCATGACGGTTCCCCTAGGCGTGATTGACGGCGCTCGTCAGTTTTTGGGAGTGATGAATCGGGATCTTGAGGCCAGTCTGGGAACGCTGCGGACGCTGTTGGCCTATGAAAGTCTCTGTCCTGCCAGTGAAATTGCCCGTGCCCAAACCTATTTCCAACTTTCCTTTGAATCCCTAGAGACATTCTTGGATCGCTACTTCTAGCTGGGGATATCCCCACAGGGGCGATCGCGATAGGCCTGCCAATAGCGATTAAACGTTGCCCAGTCAAAACTACGCGGATCCATGCGCTCCCCAGAGCGATCCACCGCCGCATGGGTGGTTACCCGTTGGAGATCAATGCCGGTTTGGGACACTAGCCAAGCCAAGGCGCGGTATTGGGCATCGGTATAGCCTGCGTGCTGGGGACGATCGTGGCGACCTTGGGGCGGTGTTTCCAAGGAAAAGTGGAGGGCAAAATTGTTCACCGAAGGGGCAAGGCGAGGATTGGTCTGCACCGTTTCCCTGCCAAAGACAGAGTTGCCCGCGCCATAAGCACGCTTTGACCAAGGCACTAAGTGCAGCAGCCACCCCTGCAGGGTGATCAATTCATGGTAGCTGGCTTGATCTTCATCGCGGGGATGGGGGGTTTGGAAAAAGTTGAGGGTGGCTTGGGCGGAGGCCACGGTTTCATGGAGAACAATCAGGGGCGGGTAGGTCACCACTTGACCCCGAATATCGGTACGGTAGCGATCGCCAAAATTTGTGGGGTGGGCCGGCACACGGTACCAAGGGGGGGCGACTGGACACTGTTGGTGAGCTTGGCGCACTTGGGCAAAGAGCCGTTCATACTCAGCGCCGTCACTGCGTTGCAGGGGCAAACGGCTATCCTGTGGCGGGGGTTGGGGCGGTTCAGGTGGCCGATCAAACTGGGGGTCATCAATGGACAGCGCTTGGCTGAGATCTAGGGGGGGATCGCTAGCGGGCATTGATCCGATGATGGCGCTCCAGAGGGACAACACCACCACGGTGGCGATCGCTAGGGAAATAAGAAACCGCCCGCCTTGGGAAGGACGCAGCATAGGCACAAACGAACCAATTTGGCACAATACAATCAAACCCTAAGCCGAAAATTTGGGATCAGCAAGTCGATGATTATTGTTCTAAAAAGTGGCACCCCCGGTGAAGAAATTGAACGGGTCAGTAGTGAGATGCGCACTTGGGGACTCACCCCCGAAAAAATTGTGGGCAAGCACAAGGTAGTTATCGGCCTTGTCGGCGAAACTGCGGAACTCGATCCCCTGCGGATTCAGGAAATTAGCCCTTGGATTGAGCATGTGCTGCGGGTTGAGCAGCCCTTCAAGCGAGCCAGTCGCGAGTATCGCCACGGTGAACCCAGTGAAGTGGTGGTGCCAACGCCCAACGGCGAAGTTATTTTCGGCGAAGGTCATGATGTGGTGGTGGTGGCAGGGCCTTGCTCCGTTGAAAATGAAGCGATGATCCTTGAAACAGCGCAGCGGGTGAAAGCGGCGGGTGCCAAGTTTCTCCGCGGTGGCGCCTATAAACCCCGTACCTCCCCCTATGCCTTCCAAGGCCATGGTGAAAGTGCCCTTGATCTGTTGGCAGCAGCAAAAGAAAAAACGGGCTTGGGCATCATTACCGAAGTCATGGACGCAGCGGATCTAGACAAAATTGCCGAAGTAGCCGATGTGCTGCAAATTGGTGCCCGTAATATGCAAAACTTTTCGCTTCTCAAGCGGGTGGGTGCCCAGCCCAAACCTGTGCTCCTGAAACGGGGGATGTCTGCCACCATCGAGGAATGGCTGATGGCGGCGGAGTACATTTTGGCGGCAGGGAACCCCAATGTGATTCTCTGTGAACGGGGCATTCGCACCTTTGACCGTGAATATACCCGCAATACCTTGGATTTAGCAGCGATTCCGGTGCTGCGCAAGCTCACCCATCTGCCGATTATGATTGACCCCAGTCATGGCACCGGCTGGGCAGAATTTGTTCCGCCGATGGCCAAAGCCGCCGTGGCCGCGGGCGCCGATGCCCTGATGATTGAAGTGCACCCCAACCCAGCAAAAGCCCTCTCCGATGGTGCCCAATCCCTCACGCCCGATCAGTTTGATGAGTTGATGCAGGCCCTGCAACGTCCCCTTGTGAGTCTCAGTCGATAGGCTGCCGAGATGACCGATATGCTGGTCAAGCTCTACGAGCTAGCGGTGGATTGGCCCGCCGTCATGGCGCATCAGCAGCAGGGAATTCACTACCGCCAGCCTTTGGGGTCAGAAGTAGACTGGATTGTCCAGTGGGTGGGCGATCGCTTTAGTGCCGGTTGGCGCAGTGAAGTGGCTCTTGCCTTGAGCCAGAGACCGCCCCGCGGACTGATTGCAGTTGAAAATGGCGAACTTCTAGGCTTTGCCTGCTATGATGCAGCCGCCCTAGGACTCTTTGGGCCAATGGCTGTGGCCGAACCCCATCGCGGGCGGGGGATTGGTCGCCTGCTGTTGCAGTTAACCTTGGCTCAGATGCAGGCAGCGGGCTATGCCTATGCCGTGATTGGCTGGGTTTCCTCAGAAGACTTTTATGCGAAGACCGTTGGTGCCATGCCGATTTCCAATTCGCGGCCCGGACTTTGGCAAACGGCCTTGAACCTTAGGCAGGGGTCTAACCCGTCAGGGTCTTAACCAAGATGCCAAGAACAAACCCCAAACCGGCAAAGCGCACAAACTGCCAAAAGTTTTCTTGAGCCAGAATGTCCTGCCAGCGTTCCCGTGCCGCCTCCCCCAGATGAAAAAGCAGTGTGAGGCCAAACTCCGCCTCTAGTTGCCGCAGT
The DNA here is from genome assembly GCF_030322985.1 of Thermosynechococcus sp. B1. NCBI lineage: Bacteria > Bacillati > Cyanobacteriota > Cyanophyceae > Acaryochloridales > Thermosynechococcaceae > Thermosynechococcus > Thermosynechococcus sp. B1. The sequence goes on from NZ_CP096573.1 coordinate 56,507, forward strand.
TCCTGTTGCAGGCGATCGCGCTCTTGATCTAGGGCAGCCTGATTACGTCCTTTTAACCGTGCTTGGGTGGCTTTGATCTGCTCATACTCACGGTAAAGCTCTGCCATCCGTGTTTGCGTCTCTTCATAAACCTGACGCACCTCATCTTGGGGTTCCACAACCTAGCCCCCATGACTGCGGGGATCATCACTGCGTTGGCGGGCGAGGGAACTCGTGAGTTGGGACATTTCACCCGTCAGTTGACCGTAGGGCAAGGGGAGGTTATTGCTGAGGGCTTCAAGATTTTTGGCCATCACTTCCTTGGGTTGGAGGCCGATCGCCACTGCTTGGGGTTCCAATTGCCGATTCAGAAAGACAAAATGGGGAATGCCATCCACATTAAATTGCTCAATTTCCGGTAGCCACTTAGTGTTGTCCACATTCAGCATGACGAAGTTCAGGCGATCGCGATATTGCGCCTTTAATTCCCCCAAATCCTTGGCCATCGAACGACAGGTGCTACACCAGTTGGCGTAAAACTCCAAAAGTGTCGGCTTGCCATTGACTTGAGCCTCCTCCCAAGGGGTGGCTTGGCGGGCTTGCTCGGCGAGGGTGAGGGGTTGATTGCTACTGCGCAGACCCGCCAATAGGGCAAGACTAATGAGAATGGCGACAACAGCAATCACAAAATTCCGTAACCGTTGACCACTGGCTGCCGTTGCTGCTCCCATAGGGCATTCCTTGCACGTCTCAACACGTTGATCCTAGCGGATTTTCTTCGCAAGAGTTGACCCATGTTGACGTACAGCGCTTTTCATGGAGATTGAACGGGCTTGAAAGGTTCAAACTTCTGTAGCACAAGCTCCTATCCGCTTTGTGTACCGTTATTTTATAAATGGGCTATACCTTTGCTATGATAGATATTCTGGAACTTGGGCGGTTAACTCAGTTGGTAGAGTATCTCGTTTACACCGAGGCTGTCGGGGGTTCGAGTCCCTCACCGCCCATCAAGGATTCCCTAAGACTCTTCGCTATCTTTAATCTGAGATTGCCGCTGCTGGCGTAACCATGTGGCTTCATCCAAGCTGTCTTTGGCCACGACGATGTACTCATTCTCTTGGCGATCGATAATTAAAATCTCCTGACCATGCTGGGGGGTGACCGTTGCCCAAGGGGGGAGCACTGCCGGCAGAATCAGCCGATTGCGATTGGCATCCAAAACACTCACTTGGCCAATACCAGTACCACTGCGGGGAATATGGGCAGAACTGACGTGGCCACTGCACCCCAGCAGGCGATCGCGACTGGTATCTTCACTAAACTGCGCAAAAATTTGCCCCAAAGGCCGTGAACACAGCCCCCCAATTGTTAGCGCCAACAGCAGTGCCGCGATCGCAATCACCCCAGACCACACCACCCCCGGCCAACTGCCACTCAGGGTGTAAAAGAGAACATTAAAAAACCAGCCCAGCACGCCCAAAAGGCTAAAGTCTAAGGCGAGCAAGAGAATGAGGGGCGCTCTCCCCACCCCCAACCAATGCAAAATTGTCAGAAATGAGATGCCCTCCTCTAGATCGACCTCCACTTCCAAGGGATCGGCATCTCCCTCTAGGTCGACCTCTTCAGCGCCCACATCGCCAAGGATCACCGTCAAAAAGAGCAAGACCCCCATGCCCAAGACAATCCAGTAGGGAGTGTGAATCAAGTGAAACAGCATTGCCTTAGTACATAAAGGGATTTTCAGGCTCAGGAATCGGCGTTATCGTCTCAGCAACCAATACCAATTGGCGGCGGTCGTTGAGGGTTTCTGTGGTCATCCGACCTTCAACGCGAAACCACTGATCCTGGGGATAGGCTTGGCGCGATCGCCCCAATTTCACGGGCAGTCCCACAGGATAGGCATCCGCTGCACAACAGGTAATGACAAAACGGGTGAGCGTGAGATAAGTCTCTGGCAGTTGGGGACTATGGACCGCAAATCCCTCAACGCGAGCGGGCAACCCCCTATAGGCATCGGGTTCGGGATAGACATCAAGGGTGCGAATCCAGTCAATGAGCGTGCGCTCCTCAGGCCGTTGATTGAGGCGAAAGGCCACTGGACTATTGCGGGTCACTGTCAAGCCATCCTCGAGACCGCGATGAATGGCGGTGGCACTATTGAAAGGACGAGGCGTAATCACCAACCCCACCACTGCCGCAACAATCAGAATACTGAGCGTCCAACGAGCCGGTAAGAGCGCAACATGCTGCACAGGTGTCACTCGCCCCCGCCACAACCGCCACCCTTGCCAACCACTCACAGTAACTAAAAGAAACCCAGCGGCGATCGCCAGTCCAAAGTAGTTGGGGTGAATCAGTAACCCCAGTCGCCCCTGCAACCAATATCGGAGAAACAACATTCCCCAGAGGAGGAGTGCCACAACCGTCCACCACTCTTGCTGTAGCCAGCGACGGCGCATCATCATGCGTTGGACACGCGGAGAATAGCGATTGGAGGCGCTAGAAAACATGGGGCGGTGGAAAATTCGCCATCCCTAAACATTCTAGGGGGAATCCTGCCACTGCGGACTTAGCTCACGAAAGTTAAAGAGGGTGGCCTTGGGATGACACTGGGCACAACCATCGAGGGTGACGGGCTGCGGCACCGCAACACGGGGATGGAGGATACGAAAGAAGGGCGATCGCCCGACGCGAAAGGGAATTTGGGCATCGTTGGGCAGGGGTCGAGAATAGGTGCGCAAATAGTTCCACAGGGGAACCAACTCTGGACGGGGAATGGGTTCGAGGGTTGCGCCGTAGTGATTGGTATCTTGAATCAGTACCTGCCATGCCTGAGTGGGCAATGTTTCCGGGGGGACTGCGAGATGACAACTGCCACAGCGCCGTAGATAGATTTGCGCTCCCAACTGGGCATTCAAGGGCAAAACATCGACGGTACCGCTCAAGTCTGGGGTGGCGATCGCTGCTAAGGCTGTACCCACTAGGGCACAGAGCATCAAAAGAACTGCCCCTACCCCCCAGCGCCAGTGTTGTCTAATCTTGGATATACTCAAGCCCTTCATCCAAACAAAACTGTGCCCGCATCAATTCACGACCGAGATAGGCCGCATGGTCAAACATCGTCACCAGTTGGCGATCCTTTTCAAAGAGTTCAATACACAACTCCTTGGCTGTTCGACCGCTGAGTACTAGATCGGGTTCCCGCGTTACTTTCCCTTTGGTGGGAATGGGTTCCCCCGTATCGGGATCCACCGCTAAGCCCTTCTCATTGATGTCATTGGGATAGTGTTTCATCCAGATCAGTTCTTGCTCAGGGTCAATGTAGATAATGAAATACCCTGCCGGATCGAGATGAATAAATCGCTGCGATAGCTTGTTGTCAAGCGCCGTGCGTTCTGCTTTGCTCAACGCCTATCTTTCCTCTAATGGATCCACCCTTTATTGTACGGCGAACTCGACTGGAATCTGCGGGCGGAGCCTTGAGTTTTGGGACATTCGCGTTATAATGAGAATTATGCAAAAATTTCGGCTCAGTAGCTCAGTGGTTAGAGCAGGGGACTCATAAGCCCAAGGTCGCAGGTTCAAATCCCGCCTGAGCCACTCCCTATGACGATTCAAACTATACGGTTGCTGCCTCTAGCTCGACTTCTTCTAGCAAGTCATTCACGGGGAAGCGATCGAGGAGGTAGCGTGCCTGCTGGGCGCTTTGGCGTAGTTGGGGACTGGTGTGGGGCGCATGGGGAATCTGGGAAAGAAAATCGAGGGTGCGCCGCAGCAATCGCACAATATCGCCGGCATCGAGATTGGTTTCAGTGCACAATTCATTCCACGGCGTGCCCAAGGCCCACTGCTCTACCAAGCCAATGAGATCCCACTCGTACCAGAGGGGAAAGATGATGTGATGGCGACGCTGCACCTGAAACAGCCGACGGCGAATGGGGCTGAGGGCGGCCAAGCGTTCTTCCACCTCACTGGCAATGGGGTAGTTGCACCAACAGTCGGAACGGGGGGTTTCAGTCACTAGAGCTGCGATCGCTGCCGCCAAGAGATGGGGGGGCAAGTCATCGAATTCGCCAGAGGCTAAGGCTAGGGCCAACCACAGTTCATTTTCGCCCCGCAGGGCAGCGGCCATTTCCCCAAGGGGGGTGGGGGTTAGGTCGTTGAGGCCACCAAAGTCCTGCAGGGCAGCAATGAGGGCAAGAAATTGCTCCCAGTGGCGTTGGGACTGTTGCTGGAGCTTGTGCTGGCGATCGCGCAGTTCCGTTTGTAGCCGTTCTTCGCGACGAACTAAGCGCAGCAGCGAATGGACATTTTGCGGCAGACTGGCTTGGAGTTGCGTGAGTTTGGCCTCAAGGTCAGCGATTTTAGCAGCTTGGGCAGCCACTTCTGGCGCGGCTAAGACAGGTGGCAGATCCGGGAGGGTACCGAGGTAGTGATTCGCCTCATTGCAGGGATAACTTTCCCCTAGACGCAGTTTCATTGCCTCTGGGGGCGGGGGGAGATTGCTACAGGGGGGGCGATCGGGATAGACAGCCAAAATATCATCAATGTCAACGACCCGAAAGCGACCATCGGCCGCAAGACACAGCCAGTGGGGCAACTGCCCGGAACCAGCAACGGGCTGACAGAGGATGGCGGCTAAGGGGGGATGATCCCGCAGGGGGGATTTGATATGGAGCCATGTCCCCGGCGGCACTGCCATCATAAAGGGGAGGAGTTCTTGGGCACGTTCCTGCTCCGCCTGCTGTTCGAGGATTTTCAGGAGGCGTTGATCCTGCCGCAGCCGTTCCCGCAGCTTCTGATACTGTGCTAGTTGCTGCCGATCAATGCCTGTGAGGCGTTGTTGCACGGTTTGCAATTCCGTTTCCAGTTGGGCGATCGCCTGCCGCTGCGGGGTCAGTTGCAATGTGGCCAAATACTGCCCAAAACTGCACTCCACCAATTCCCGCGCTTCTTCGAGGGTGTGGCGTTGGAGCAGGTTCAAGACCATGCCATAGCTGGGGGTAAATTGGCTAATGAGGGGATCGGGGGCGGCGGTGGCCAAAAATGCCGCTTCATGGGCGCCCTCAAAGGGGGTTTGCAAGGTGACCACATGACCCACGGTATCCATGCCGCGGCGGCCGGCTCGTCCTGCCATTTGCAAAAATTCAGAGGCTGTCAAGAGCCGATGACCGCTGTCGGTGCGCTTCGAGAGGGTGGAAATGACGGTGGTGCGCGCAGGCATATTGATCCCTGCGGCCAGCGTTTCCGTAGCAAAGACGAGTTTGATTAGGCCTTCTTGAAAGAGGGTTTCCACAAGGGTTTTCACCACGGGTAGCACCCCGGCATGGTGAGCGGCAATCCCTTGGTAGAGGGGGGCAATCATTTCCGGGGCAACAATGTCCTGATGTTGTGCCAAAAAGGCCTCGACCCGCGCCGCTAGTGCTTGCTGTTCTGCCTTGGTGAGGAGATTCATGCCCAGGACCTCTTGAACCGCTTGGTCACAGCCGCGCCGGCTAAAGATAAAGTAAATGGCCGGCAGCATCTCCCGCTGTTGCAGTTGGCTGACCACGTAGCGGATGTTCAAAAAGTCCCGCTTGCCGCCGCGTCGCCGCAGTTCGGGCTGGCCGTGGAGCTTCGGGTTGAGGCGTTTGCGTTGGCCGTCCAAGAGGGGGAAGAGTCCCTTGCCATTGCAAAAGTAAAAGTGCAGCGGTATCGGTCGCCAGTCGGAGTAGATCAGTTCAGCATCCCCATGGACGGATTGAATCCAGTCGGTGAGTTGCTCGCCGTTGGCGATCGTGGCGGAGAGGGCCACCAGTTGAATTTCCTTGGGGCAGTAGATGATCGATTCTTCCCAAACGGTGCCCCGCTGGCGATCGTTCATGTAGTGGCATTCATCGAGCACCACCACTTCAACCCCCGCAAGGGAGGTACCCACTTCGCCAATGGGGGTGCCGTAGAGCATATTGCGGAAAATTTCCGTCGTCATCACCAGAATCGGGGCATCGCGGTTAATCGAGACATCCCCGGTCAAGAGGCCGACCTGCTCCGCGCCAAACTGCTGCTGAAAGTCACGCCACTTCTGGTTTGAGAGTGCCTTGAGGGGGGTGGTGTAAAAAACCCGCTGCTGCCGCGTCAGGGCGCGATGAATTGCATACTCACCAATGAGGGTTTTACCTGACCCCGTAGGAGCACAGACCACCACAGAGCGACCGGCATCAAGGGCAGCGATCGCCGCTTCTTGAAAGGCATCCAGTTCAAAGGGGAGTTGGGCAAGGAAGTCTGCTAGGGCCGGCGATCGCTCACTCATGGGGTAGGTGTCGGCTCCTGCTGCACCAGAACTTCACCCCTGAGGAGCCGTGCCGCCGCATCCAGTAATTGCTCCTCGAGATAGGGCTTCGTAAAGTAGCCCCGTGCCCCCAGTTGTGCGGCCATCTTGCGGTGGCGATCGGCGCCCCGTGAGGTCAGCATGGCGATCGGCAGATGGTTGAGTTTGGGATCCTTTTGAATGCGGGAGAGCAACTCCAAGCCATCCATGCGTGGCATCTCAATGTCACAGAAGACCAAGTCACAGGGCAAGCCCGAGCGCAGTTTTTCCCACGCATCTTGACCATCCCGTGCCTGCTCGACGCGGTAGCCTGCCCGCGTAAAGGTCATTGAGAGCAACTCCCGCACCGTAATCGAGTCGTCGATAATCAGCACCAAGGGTTCGGAGGCTTCCTCGGGTTCCGCAACATCCATGGTGTGACCAAAGCCACGCCAGTCGCGATCCATGCGTCCTAGGGACAGGTCAATAATTTCCAGCACGTCGGCGATCGCCATCGCGCGACCATCCCCTTGAACTGTGACTCCCGCTACCCCCACCGGCTTCGGCACCGGTCCAGACAACTGCTTAATCACGATTTCCTGTTCGCCGATGACCTGATCCACCTCCATGGCCACGAGATCATCGCCGCTGCGCAGCACAACAATTGAGACCATGCCATCGTCTTGACTGCTCCCGCCATAGACATTGCTGCGGCTAATATTGCGGCTGTACTTGAGCAAGTCCCCAAGTTTACGCACCGGCAGCAGGCGATCGTGCCACGAGAGGACACGCTGACCATCTTCTAGATTTTGGATGCGCTCTTGGGGAATATCCAGCATATCCTCCACACCGTCAATGGGGAAGGCAATGCGGCAGTGGTTATCAATGCAGCAGAGGGCTTTGGTAATACTCAGCGTCAGCGGCAAGCGGATCGTAAAGGTGGTGCCTTTGCCCACCGTAGAGTCAATGTTAATCGTGCCGCGAATGTCCTCCAGATTTTTGCGCACCACATCCATCCCCACACCGCGACCGGCAAGGGCATCGGCTTGATCTTTGGTGCTAAATCCCGACTGGAAGAGGAAGGCATAGACCTCTTGGCGCGATAGGTTGGGGGCATCCGCCTCCTTCAGGAGACCCTTCTCGATCGCCTTGCGTTTTACCCGTTCTGGGTCAATCCCCGCCCCATCGTCACTGACGGAGATAATCGCTTGACTTCCCTGATAGAACGCCCGCACGCGAATCAAGCCTTTTTCAGGTTTGCCCAATCGCCGCCGCTCTTCGGGGGGTTCAATACCGTGATAGACGGCGTTATTAATCAGGTGGGTCATCGGGTCAAAGAGCTTTTCGAGGATGCCCTTGTCAATGAGGGTATCTTCCCCTTCAATCTTCAGTTCCACCTGTTTGCCAATGGTACTGGCAACGCGGCGCACGGCACCCGGCAAGCGGACAGACATTTCACGGAAGGGCACCATTCGGGAGCGGCTCAACCCCTCTTGAACTTGGGTAGTGACTTGACGAAACTGCCGTGCCACCTGCTCCACTTCATCAACGACATATTGGATGTCATCGGCGGCCTCCCGCACCCGCACAATTCGCTCAATCACCTCCTGCGAGAGGGTGTGGAAGCCGGTAAAGCGATCCATTTCCAAGGCATCAAACTCGACCCCTGTGGCGTGGGTTCCCCGTTCCCCTTGGCCATTGGCTGCCCGTGCTGTCGTGACGCCCAACAGTGAACTCTCAAGGAGCGATCGCTCGTAGAGGTCTTGCATTTGTTGGCTGACATCCCCCAGTTGTTGGACTTGGTAGAGCAAGTTATCAAGAAACTGCCGCAGGCGTTCTTGGGTGTCTTCGAGGCTATTGCGGTTGACCACCAACTCCCCAACGAGGTTACTCAAGGTATCGAGGTGGCGTACAGGTACCCGCATGGTTTGCTCCACCAAGGAGCCACCTTTTGGCCCTGCCCCGGCTCGGCGAGGGGTGGCCGCCTTCGCACTACTCCCTGCGGGTTGGGGAATTAATTTCTCTAAATCGGCAAAACTATCATCAGCGGTGGCAGGGGCTGGGGTGGGTTGCCCCAAGAGTTGCTCGAGATCCTCAAAGGCCGCTGTAGGTGGTGCCGCCGTCTCTAAAAGCTGATCCAATTCATTGAATGTGGCAGCCTCGGCTGGAGTTGTACTCGTTGCACTTTGCTCAATCAACCCCTCCAATTCCTCTAGGACGCTTTCGGGGCTAGCAGGCACAGTGGCATCATTCACCAGTGCTTCCAGTTCTGCCATGCTGGCTGCTTCAGGGGAGAGGATAGAGTCCTCCACCAACCTTTCAGGTTCCGTCATGCCCGCAGCTTCAGGAGAGGCGAGAGATTCCTCGGCCAGGGCTTCAGATTCAGCAACGGTCGCAGCCTCAGGAGAGGTTAGGGAGGCTTCCATGAGGGATTCTAGCTCGGCAAGGCTAGCAGTTTCAGGAGCGGGTACAATCTCCTCCACTAGTGCTTCGGGTTCAGCAATATTTGCCGCTGTGACTTCAGGCATACTTGGCTCAGCGATCGCCGTCGCCTCGGATGGCGTTTCTGCCCAAGGATCATCAGGGCTTGGCGGGGCAATAAATTCCGCGAGGGCTTCTTCCGCCGCATTATCTACGACCAAGTTTTCTAGGGCATCGTTGAGACCCGGCACCTCTTCGAGGAACTCAGCCACATCCTCAGCAACATCACTGAGAGCAGGGATCTCAAAGTCCTCTTCTAGGGGAAGCAGATCGGGAGCCTCAGTGGTTTCCACCTCACCCAAAAAGTCTTCTAGGGAAGCAACTGCCTCATCAAGAGCGGCCATCTCTGAGGGGGCTTCCTCGGTGAATTGTTCAAGGAATGCATCCAGACCAAGTTCGACGGGTTCTGCGGCTGCACTCTCCTCAAGAGGACGGTCAAGTGTCAAGGGCGCCTCAAGGGCCTCAGCCATACTTTCGGCGATCGCTGGCGGCGTGAGGTCATCGAGGGATGCTTCCTCCACCTCCGCAGAGACCAGCTCACCCGAGAGTTCTTCAATTTCATCGAGGATGGCATCAAGGCTGGGTTCTGCCTCAGGCAACTCCTCAGCAGCGGTCATGTTCAAAAAGTCGGAAATCTCCTCATCAAAGGCCGCTTCATCCCCCAGCCCTAAACTGGCCAAATCCTCCTCAAGGGTGTCCTCCAGCCAGTCCGTCGGCAGCGCTGTGGCATCACTAAAGATGTCACTCAATTCTTGGAAATCAGTCCCACTCTCCTCGCCAAAAACAGTGACACCATCGCCACCGCTGCTCATTGGCTCCATTGGCTCGGAAATCTCTTCTTCGGGCACCCTCACCTCTAGCGGAGCAACCTCAGAGGCCATTTCAAGGGGTTGCAGTGGTTCCTCAAGGGTGACGGGAGCTGATTCTAAGACCGCAGGCTCTGGCGCTTCTGGAACAACAGCCGGCGCTTCCTCAATCACAGGGGGCTGAAGCGCCACTAAACTGTCACTGGGACGAATCGCACTGCCTTGACCATTGAGCACCAAGTCGCGAGCCGCCATAATCTCTTTAATCACCACGGGTGCCAAGGCCGTGAGGGGCTGAGCTGTGTTACTCACCGCCTGTTGGGCGATCGCCAGCAATTCAACCCACTGGGGCAGCGCAAAGGTTTCCCCCAATTGACCCAAATTAGAACAGGCCGCCGCCAATTCTTGCCGCACTTGGGGCGAATCGGGCTGCTTAAAGAGTTGTAACATTGCCCGCAGGCGATCGGGCACCTCCGTTTGAAAGACTAAGCGGTAGCTGGAATCAACAACGGGTTGTACCGGCGGCTTAACGGGTTCGGCCACAGGGGGAGAAGGCGCAGCTACAGGGGGCGCCACCTCTGCTCCTTGGGTCAGGTGGCTCAAGTGGGCTTGCAGTTGATTGAAGACTGGCTCCACCCGATTCAGCGTTGCCGTTGCTGTCTCCTCCGTCAAACCAAAGGGGCCTTGCAATTCATCGAGGAGTTCCCGCAGCGCATCAAAGGCTTGCAAAAAGAGTTGCTCTAGGGTTTCATCTACCGTTACGGGGTGTTCCCGCAGAATTTTGAAGTAGTCCTCCAGCTTGTGGGCGGTGTGTTGAATGCTATGGAGTCCGAGCATAGCCGCTCCCCCTTTGACGGAGTGGGCTGCCCGAAACATTTCACTCATCGCCTCGGGGTCATTGACCACCTGCTGGAGATTCATCAAACTGTCTTCAATGGTGGTCAGGTGTTCCTGCGCCTCCTCAATGAAGTAGCCAAGAATGCGCTTTTGTTGATCGCTTTGCATAGCCCCCTCCCGGATTGCTTAGGCTTGATCTTCAGTATTTTCAACGCGGAACCGTTCCACCGATGCCTGCAAGTTGCGCGCCACACTCACTAGACCTTGCAACGAGTCAGACACCCGCTGTGCCTCCTGAGAGGTGGCCTGCGCTGTCAACTCAATAGATTGCATCACCTGAGCCATGGCTCGCGCCGATTCTGTTTGCTCGACCGTAGCGTTGGTAATCGAGCGCACAAGGGTATCAATTTGCGACGACACTTGGATGATGTCCTCAAGGGAGTGCTTGGCCTGTTCAGCCCGCTTCGTCCCCTCAATCACCTGCTGTGTCCCTTCTTCCATGGCGGTCATCACCGCGCCGGTTTCACTTTGAATTTGCAACACAATCTGCTCAATTTCTTTCGAGGCTTTGGCTGCGCGGTCTGCTAGTTGCCGCACCTCATCGGCGACCACCGCAAAACCCCGACCTGCTTCCCCAGCTCGTGCGGCCTCAATACTGGCGTTCAAGGCCAACAGGTTCGTGCGGTTGGCGATCGACGAGATCACACCGACAATCTTGGCAATCTCTTGGGAAGATTCCGCTAGGCGCTTCACCTTGCGGGTAGTCTCGGCCACCGTTTCCCGAATCTGCAAAATACCCGCCACTGTGCGTTCCACCGCCTCACCACCACGGAGGGCTGTTTCTGAAGCATTGCGTGCCACCTCATTAGCTTCTTGGGCACTTTCGGCCACCCGCTGAATCGCATTGGTCATCATCTGCACCGAGTTCAGGGTGACCGCTAGCTCCTCCGCTTGCCGCAGAGCATCTGCTGAGAGACTACGGGCAAAGGTTTCGTTTTCTGCGGCACCGCGACTCACCTGCTGGGCGGCAATTTTCACCTGTTGCACAATCGTCCGCAGGTTGTGAATTGTCAGGTTAAAGGAGTCGGCCACTGCGCCGAGCACGTCCGCTGTCACTTCCGCTTGTACGGTCAGGTCACCGCGGGCGGCACCCTCCACATCATCGAGGAGTCGGATCACTTGGCGCTGTAAATCATCCCGCTGCCGTTCGTTTTCCTCTGCTTTTTTCTGGGCATCAGCAGTAATTTGCTGGATGGTATCCGTCATTTGGTTAAAGCTTTGTGCCAAGAGTCCCAGTTCATCGTTACTGGTGACCGGCACCCGCGCCGTCATATCACCGGCAATCACGGCATTACACTGTGCCTGCAAATCTGTACAGAAGCGCTTGATGCGGCTGACACTGCGCTGCCCCATGGCATAGACGGCCACCCCGGCGGTGAGACCAGCAGCAGTACCACTCACTAAAGGCGCAGGGCCGGGGGCACTAAAGCCTAAACTAACGGCACCCGCAGCCAAGGCGGAAAGGACACCGCTGGTTACGGCTGAGGTAATGTTTTGCTGGCCAAAGGAACTCGTGGCCGTTGAGGTTGCTGGGACTGTTCTAGCCACAGGACGAGGACTACGGGAAGGTGTTGGCGCAGTAGCCGCTGGTGCTGCAACGGGTACTTGCTCGGTAAAGGCTGACAGATCCTGACTTGCTGGAGGGGGTGGGGTTTCAGCGCGGCTAGCGGTGCTTTGGCTCAGGCTGAGGCTAAAATCGGCCAAGTCCTCAAGACTTTGCTGGCTGAGATCAAATTCATCCGGTAAAACTGCAAAGGTCTCGGTGCCGGCATCGGCCATCACGGTGGCATCTGAGCCAACAGCCCCCATGCCATGTACTTGAGGATTGGCAATGGTCATTTCATCATCAAATCCCGCACCGGAGAGATCTGCATTGCCAAAGGAGAGATCCTCTAGGTCAAAGTCGGCAATGGATTCAAAGGGTTCAGCACCACCAGAGCTCGCTTCCCCTTGCGCGATCGCTGGTGCCTCTGGCTCCCTAACGGTTTCACCTGCGGGAAACTCAGACATGGCGATCGTCTGCTCATCCTCAAAAGTAGCGGGGTCAAAGGCCTCAGGAGACAGGGGTTCTGCCACAATATCTGGGGCTTCAAAAGCCTCAGGGGAAGCTGAGAAGTCACCAAAGAGATCGTCTTCCTCCTCGGCTGCATCAGAAGAACCGAATTCGGGCTGCGGCAACAATTCAATGGCATCTGCCGCCTCATTGGTCAACAAATCACTGATACCAGCGGCAGAGGTAGAGACTTCAGGAACATTGGTCTCAACGGATTCCGTCAGATTTGGCAAGAGGCTCTCTTCAGAAATGCTGGCTGCTGGGGCTTCCTCAATATCGCCAAAGAGACTTTCTGCCGACATATTTGCCGCTGGGGATTCCTCAAGACCGGGAAAAAGGCTCTCTTCAGAAGCGTTGGCTTCTCCCGATTCTGTAAGCCCGCCAAAGAGAGTCTCTTCAGATACGGCTACTTCAGCAGCAAAGGGATCATCAAATGTTTCGAGGGAGGGGGACATCATTTCTTGCAACGGAGCCGCAGTACTTTCTGATGTCTCACCATCAAAAACAGGGCTGGCGGGTTCGGACGGGGTCAAAGGAGAACTTCCCATGAGCATTGTGACATCATCATCACTGATGGACTCTGTACCTAGGAGCTGCACGGATTCGCCAATGGGAATTTCTGGAATGTCCGCGACTGGCTCCTCCAAAGAATTGGCCGAAAAGGCAAAGGGATCCTGAACCGCCGCCTCTTCGTCGAAGGGATTAAAGGCACCCTGTTCTAAACTGGCGCCAAATTCTTCCTCAATGCCGCCCACCTCAAGATCGTCAAAGGGGTTACTTGTCCCTAAATCGCTACCAAAGTCATCAAAGTGATCAAGACTCAATTCCTCTGAAGGGTTTGCGGCTTGGGGTTCCACAATGGGTGGCGTGGTTTGCAAAAAGGTATTGTCCCCCTGAAGTTGGGTGTGATCTCCTTGCAGGGTGGTATGGTATTCTTCGCCCCCGTTCTTGGCAGGTTCAGCAGCGGGAATCAAATCTTTAATCTTGGCAAGGCTCTCGTTGGCCAAGTTGATCAATTCTGGATCCGTTGTGGCATTGAGAACCGCATGGTACTGCTCTTGAGCCTCGCTGTAGCGTTGTTGACAGCAGTAAATGTGCCCCCGCAGCAGCCGTAGGTTGGGATCGCCCGGTCGGGTGCCCACCAATTGGTCAGTGATTTTGGCCGCCTCTTCATAGTTGCCTTGCACATAAGCGGCAACCGCTTTTTGATATTCTTGGGTGTGTTGGGTGCTGCTGGATGCCATGGGCTTACTCCCAGAATGGATGATGACAAGGGGCAAAGAATTCTTAAGGACTACATCAAGGAAGCTTTAATTACAAAGTATGCGCCAATCCTTGGGAAAGATAGCACGGGGGTGTTAATTTTCCTAAAGTGACTGGTGTTGATGAGTTCCATGGTGACACTTGAGCACGAGTGTCCATTGAGATTCTACTTTTTCTAGTTTAGAGTCCCCAACGAGCACTGCGTAAAATGGCGAGGGGATCCAAAAGCTTAACAATGTCCTGTTGCTCGGCATCAAAAACCCATTCGCCACGGACAAAGGGAGCCATCTGATCGCTGACATGGGTCGCGGGCTTAATGGTGTCATTGTTGAGCCACTCCATGCCTCGGACTTGATGAACTGCTAGCCCTACCATTAACTCATCATCTTCAATGGCAATAATCGATAGCTCAGAGCGATCGGTATTCAAGGGGGTGTCATCGCCAAGAAACTTACCGGTATCCGCGACCCAAATCACCTGCCCCCGCAAGTTCAAAATCCCCAGTAGCAGATTGGAGGTATTGGGCACTGGCGTAATGCGATCGGGAGTCACGGCCACAACTTCGCGTACCCCAATAGCCGGTAGGGCTAGGGTATCACCGCTAGGGATGGTAAAGAGGATATGTAAATCCCCCTCTGGGGTTCTGAGGTCATCGATATTGCCACTTTCGATGGGGGCATTGGTTGCGAGTAAGTCTGAGCTACTAAACATTTTTTTAGCCTCGCAAGAGTTGCTTAATGGTGCCAACCAGTTCTTTGGGGTCAAAGGGCTTCGTAATGTACGCATCAGCCCCCTGTTTCATGCCCCAATAGCGATCAAACTCCTCACCTTTGGAGCTACAGATCACCACGGGAATGGATTGGGTGCGGGGGTCGGACTTAATTTGGCGACAGACTTCATACCCATTCATGCGGGGCATGACAATGTCGAGGACAACCACATCGGGCGTGCTCTGCTGCAATTGCTCCATTGCCTCGACACCATCGGTGGCAACGGTTACTTCAAAGCCTGTTTTCGCCAGCAATTCGCTGATCATTTCCCGCTGGGGTGGACTATCTTCGACAACTAAGACTTTACTCATAGGGGGTTACACGTAGAATTAAGGGTTTACTTTATATTCTAAAAGCCTAAGAGGTTGACAGGTTGATGATAGCTAACCTGCTAACGGGGCGTCTCAAGGCCTGATTTTGGTTCTAGCACGTCGCCAAAGGACTCGTCTGTTAAGGAGGTCACAGGTGGGGCTGCACCAATGTAATGGTGCGTAATTGTTAACAATTCTTGAGTTGAAAAGGGCTTGCTGAGGTAATCAGTGGCACCGGCCACTTTGGCGCGCAGGCGATCGCTCCAACCCACGAGGCTAGTCAGCATAATAATCGGCGTATAACGGAAGCGAGGGGTGTGTCGCAGAAGGGTGCAAAATTCGTAGCCATCCAATTCGGGCATGGCAATATCGAGGAAAATCAGGTCGGGGTTGAGTTGGAAAATGAGACTCAAGGCCGTTAAGGGGTGGGCGATCGCCGTGGCTTCATACCCTGCGGCTTGTAGGGTGGATTCAACCACTTGACGGACGGTGGCGGCATCATCCACACACACGACCCGGGGCGATCGCCGCCAAGAGAGGGGGGGAAAGGTACGGGTGTGGCCATTGGTTCCCCAAGAACTGACTTGTAAGTACCCTTGATGGAGATAGGGCAGCAGGAGTTTGCCCACCGTCACGCCATCTCGTCCCAGTTGCCGACTCAGACGGCGCAAGGTGATCCGCTCGCGCACGAAGGGTTCCAGTTGGCGAAACCACTGATCCGCTGGATCGTTGCCTGTGGGTTTAATATCCGTCAGTTCGAGGGATTGATCAAGGGAACGCAACTCTGGATGCAGTTTTTTCCATTCCCGCAGATGACTCAGGCTGTCATTGAGCAGCATTGTCAGGGAGAGATTGTGCCATTGGGGGGTGAGGGGACTCGCACTATAAAACTTGAACCAAGCGCGATTGAGGCTAACAACGTCAAAGAGACTCTCCCGCAGCAGCGCCCGCCACACGCTATGGATTTGATTGAGCTTGCAGTGATCGAGGAGCCACCACAGGCATTCGTATTCCACCCAACTGGCACCAGCTTTGCTTTCGATGAAGCTATCGGGACTCGGCCAAGGAATGCCCTGCCCATAGAGCAGATCCTGCAACCGCTCTAAACTGTGGCTGTGGCGATCGGCAATATACACTAAGTGGCCATGAGTCAAAAAGAGAAGCCACGTCTGACCGGCATCATCTTCGAGGTAGAGTTCCCCGGTGCGCTGGCCAAGGGCAAGGGTTTGGCACAGCGTGTAAATATCCGTATCGTTGAGGCATCCTTCCATGGCGCTATTATAGCGATCGCCAGCGGGCTGACCGCGACACCGGATAGTCAGTCTCAGTTAGCGCTGGGTATAGCTAGAGAGCAATTGCACCAGTTGCTTCACAAGGGCTTCCTGATCGCGATTGATCTGGGGAAAGTTAAAGTCATCGCGAATATGAACCTCAAAGCCCGGCACCACCTCAATGCGCTTCCAAGATTCTGGTTGCGGTGAATGGCTCGGGGGCGGTACCTCGCGGCGGCTGACACTGGGACTGACGCGCATGGGTTCCCCATAGCGATGCTCGGAGCGGTCTTGTACCTGTTGCAAAAAGGCCAAAGCTGGGTTGATCGGGGGTGGATTCAATTGCAGATGAACCCCTTGCTCAAGGAGTGCCCGCAGTTCTGGGGTGCTCATGCGATACACCAGCTTGTAAATGGCACCTGCGGTATAGCCCTCCATCAACAGCCGCCGCACCACCAGCAATTGCACCAGGTGGCGATAGCCGTAGCGCCCTTCGCGGCCAATGCGAGCGGGACGGTCAATCAATTTGCAGGAGGTGTAATGGCGCACCAGACGCGGGTTGACCTCTTCCAAAACACGGTTTTTGGAATCCTCCTGGGGGAGGTGCTGGGGTAAGAGTTCGTTGGCGATTTCCACCAACTCATCTAATGACCATTGATCCTGAACGTGGATGAAATCTTGAATTGTTGCCATGATGAACAAACACAGCCTTTTTTGAACGAAAAAACAAAGAAGTCAGTTAGAGAGGAATTTCCCTGTCCCAGATAGAGCGCAAGGGCGCCCCTAGAGCAGGAGTGAAACTATATTATCGTATTTTTTTGGTTCTGTATCATTTTGGGTCTCATGTAGTCTTACAATTATCAAGGAAAGTAAACACCTGAATATTACAAGGCTACAGAGAATTCAACGCAACGCGAAGCTGCATTGTGACACCAAAACAATTTATTTGATGCTAGCATACAGCGTTTGGTGTTGAGGGAAGTTGTCCCAAAAATTACTGGGATTTTTGTGTTGTCAAGCAATTTGTTGCAGAATTGTTACAAATTCAGGATAGGAGACGGCTGCCGCACTGGCGTTGTGAATGTGGCTGGTTCCTGTGGCATTGAGGGCAGCGATCGCCAGACTCATGGCCATGCGATGATCGCCGTAGGTTTCCACATGGGTGCCTTGCAGGGGTACGCCCCCCTGAATATCGAGGCCATCACTGAGTTCAGTGACCTTAGCGCCCATTTTTTGCAATTCTGTGGCCACGGCCTTGAGGCGATCGCTCTCCTTCACCCGTAGTTCTGCTGCATCGCGAATTTCGGTGATCCCTTCAGCAAAGGCAGCAGCCACAGCCAAAATCGGAATCTCATCAATCAAGCGAGGAATCAATTCACCGCCAATACGGGTTCCCTGCAGCCTCGCCGATCGCACCCGCAGATCTGCCACTGGTTCGCCTGTGACGAGCCGCTCATTTTCAAGGGTAATCTCGGCTCCCATTGCCCAAAGCACATCGAGAATGCCGGTGCGGGTGGGGTTAACTCCCACATTGGTCAGCACTAATTCTGAATCAGGGGTAATGGAGGCTGCCACCAACCAAAAGGCGGCTGAACTGATGTCGCCGGGCACAATCACCTTCTGACCCTTTAAGACCGCAGGTCCTTCAAGACTCACCGTACAGGTGGCCTCATCCACGCTCAAACAGGCACCAAAGGCCTGAAGCATACGTTCACTGTGATCTCGTGAGCGGTGGGGTTCGCGAATAATGGTGGTGCCTTCGGTGTGGAGGGCGGCGAGCAATAGCGCTGATTTCACCTGAGCGGAGGCAATGGGACTGGAGTAGGTGATTGGCTCTAAGGGCTGCCCCAAAACGGCCAAGGGGGCACGGCTGTGGTGTTGACGCCCCCAAATCTGGGCACCCATCTGCATCAAGGGTGTGACGACCCGTGCCATGGGGCGCGATCGCAATGAGGCATCCCCAGTCATCGTAAAAAAGCGACCTGTTTGCGCTGCCAATACCCCCAACAACAACCGCATCGTTGTACCAGAATTGCCGGCATTCAGGACATCCACGGGTTCTTGGAGATGGCCAATTCCCAAGCCTTGAACCGTGACTGCTGTGGCATTGAGATCTGAAATCTCGGCACCAAGGGCACGAAAACAGGCGGCGGTACTACAGGTATCTTCACCCACGAGCAGGCCTTCAATATGGGTAGTGCCCTCTGCCATTGCCCCCAACATCAGGGCACGGTGGGAAATGGATTTATCTCCCGGTACCTGGAGGGTGCCCTGCAGGGGATGGCCATCGGCCTGAATTTGCCAAGTGTCGTCGGATGTAATCTGAATCACCGCCATGGGACATTTGGATAAAACCGCGTTCTCGATTGTCCCACGTCTGTTGCGCTATAGCTCCATTGAGCGCTTCAGTTCCTCAAGGGCAGTTTGCAGTTCCAAGCGGCGAAACTCAGCTTCAATTGGGTCATTCAGGTCACTGGTCATGCGTGGTGGCGGTGGGGGCGGTGGTGGGGGCGCACTGGCGGTAGGCACACGGTTCATGATTTCTCGCCGGCGATCGCGAATCTTTTGCAGCAGCTGCTGGGTAACGGGAATTTGATTGAGGGCATTGAGGCGCTGAGTCCACAGTTGCTCGCCGCGTCGGCGTAATTCGGCCTCCCGTTGCTGTGCCAATTCCACAAGGTCGGGGCGTTGAGCTGCCATCGCCGTTTGGATGCGATCGCGCCAGCGGCGAATCTCCGAAACAAGGCCTAAAATTTGCTGTTCGCAGGTATTGACTTCCTGTTGCAACCGCAGTAATCGCTCTTGGGTTTCCCGTTCTTGATCCTCTAGCTCAAGGAGCAGTAGATTGAGTTCAAGCTGCGGATTGGCACGAATAAAGTCCTCGAGTTTTTGCTCTAGGAATGCATTCAAGTCGCGGAAAAAGCTCATGAGTGCCCCTTTTTTTAAAAACTTTGGCCAACGGTGAGGGAGCGCACTTCCCCTTGACGCCGTAGCACCGCCCGCTGATTTTGAATCTGTACCAGTTGCCAGCCGTCGTTGCCAATTGTATCGCCCACACTCAAGCGCAGTGTTTGGCCATTGCTTTGAAAAAGAGCCACTGAGCGATCGCCCAGTTCTAAGATGCCCACCAAGGTATGCTGCGGCGGTGCGGGTGCAGGGGATGGCGGGGTGGGTGTGGGGGCAGGGCTAGGGGCTGTGACTGTAGGTAAATTGGGCAGGGTCACCGTTGGCGCGCTGGGGGCTTGGTAGACGGGAACGTAAATGCGTTCAACCGTCGGGGTGGGGGTTGAGGGGGTGGGAACCGAATTGCTGGCGATCGCCGGCGGCGAAGGGGTTGGGGTGGCGGCCTGTTGACTGAGGAGTTGAAGGGAGGTTTGCAGATACTCAGCGAAGGCCATATCGGCAGGGCTGGTGGTTGTGGTCACCGCACCCTCAGGGGCAACTGCGACCGGTTGGCGATTCAGGCTGATCCAGAGGCCAACCCCCAGTACAAAGGAGGCAATGCCAACCCCCATCAAAAAGCGATCGCCCCAAGAAAAGGCCTGCTGCGGTTGAGATCGGTGCAGCCAGCGAGAAGGTTCCGCCGGCGGTGGAGGGGGAGGAGGTGTCGTTGCTTCAAAAGGGACAAGGAGGGAAGGTTCCGGTTCTAAGACCGCTGCTAGGGATTCTGGCTCATTGAGGTCGGCCTCCACAGCGGCAAAGACTTCATCCAGCAAGCGATTGGCTTGGACATCTGTCAGACAGGTTTCCATGGTATAGGGGTCTGTCCTCTGCGGATCATCGCTCCGTGTCATCACCCATGCCTCACAATGATCACCAAAAACGCCCAACCTTGCCTATTTTGTTTACGATGGATGACTAAATTCTATGCAATCCCTATCCTATTGGCCACCACTGCCGCTGCACTCTGGCGTGATCCACACGGTCTTTACTGCCTATGTCCAACGCTGGGGGTGCCTCTACCCTTGGCAACCGCAAACCAGCCATGTTTTCCATGGGGCGGAGGGCGTGCCCCTGTACGGTGAGGGGTATCGGGTTGGCCAAGCACGCGGAACCATCATTGCCACCTACGGCATTACGGGTGATCTCAAGAATCAATGGTACTTGCATACCCTTGCCCATTGGGCGATCGCCCGCCGCTTTGATGTGGTGCTTTTCGACTGGCGTGCCCATGGCCGCAGTGCTGAACTTTCTCCGGCGTTGACCAGTGATGGGCTTTACGAAGGCCAAGACTTTGTGGCGATCGCCCAACAGTGTCAAGAACTGGGCTATACCCCTCCCTACTGGTTTGTTGGCTATTCCTTGGGGGGTCAGTTAGCCCTTTGGGGGGCGTGGTATGCCCAACAGCAATGGACAAAAGACATTGGGGGGGCGGCTGTGATTTGCCCCAACCTTGACTCCAACCGTTCCCTCGCCCACCTTGGCACAACCTTTTGGGGACGGCAATTTGAACGCGCCATCAGCCGTCAACTCCGACACTTGGCTTACTACCTCCATCGCCTTCATCTTCAGATGTTTGATCTCAACACCGTTGCCCAGATTGACACCATTGCCGGTTTTGATGCCGCCCTCGTCATTGACCGCCTTGGCTTTGGCAGTGTGGCCGAGTATTACGCTGCCAGTAGTCCCTTGCCACTGTTGCCGCAACTGACAATACCCGTATGGATTCTCTATGCCGCCGATGATCCCCTATTTGATCCCTGTCTGGTGCCAGAACTCCTAGCGATTGCCGAGAGCAATCCTGCCCTCACCCTGCTGATGACAGAACAGGGCGGCCATGTCGGTTTTACCAGCGATCGCAAGTGTCAACGCCTCTGGGGCGATCCCGACTACTGCTGGGGCATCCATCGGCTCTTGGATTGGCTAGGGCAGCAACCTAGATAACCCACGAAAGTATAAAGGCGGCACCCGGATTCGAACCGGGGGATAAAGGTTTTGCAGACCTCTGCCTTACCACTTGGCTATGCCGCCCTATTTGGCGATTTCTCATTATAGCCGATAGCGCTCTTCCCATCCTTGATTGTTTTAGCTTACTGACCAGATTGCTCAAGGTAACGCTGAATCGCTTCCCGGGTCACTGCCGCCAGAGACATGCCCTTGGCTGCTGCTAATTCCTTGAGTTGCTGGTATTGATCAGCCCGCACATCCACACGATAGCGCTTCGTTGTGGCTGTGGGAACGTAATTCGCGGCAAATTCTCGCAAGGCCGCAAAACCAACCCGATGGCAAAAATCACCAAAGGATTCTCCCTGCTGTCGGCGATCGCGATAAAAAACTAGCAATGGCTCTAGGGCTGTTTCCAGTTCGGCAATCGGTAACCGCTCAATATAGACCTCCGCTAAGCGGGTTTGATCGGGACTCCCCCCCAACCAAGTCTGATAGGCGCCGGGGACAATGCCAACAAAGCCCAATTCCGCTAAGTAGGGGCGGGCACAGCCATTGGGGCACCCCGTCATCCGAATCACAAAGTGCTCCTCTTGGAGTCCCAGCCGATCCATGAGGCGACGAATCCGCTCCAGTACCCCCGGAATTGCCCGTTCCGATTCAGTAATGGCTAAGCCACAGGTAGGCAACGCCGGGCAGGCCATGCTATAGCGTTCGAGGGGATCAATGGCATTGACATCACGCACCCCGTGCTGCTCAAGGATGTGCTGAATTGCATCCTGTTGATCGGGAGAGACATCACACAGGAGCAGATTTTGGTGAGGCGTGACCCGCAGGGGGAGCTGAAAGTCCTTGACGATTTTCTTGAGGGCCGACTTGAGTTTGAAGTTCCCCTGATCAAGGATGCGGCCATTGGCAATGGAGAGGCCATAGAAGAATTTGCCATCTCCTTGGGGGTGCCAGCCCAAAAAGTCCTGATAGCGCCACGGCGGCAGCGGGCGAAAGGGTTCGAGGGGCTTGCCAAAGTATTCTTCCACCTTGGCCTTGAATTTTTCGACTCCCCAATCGTGGATCAGGTATTTCAAACGGGCGTGGCGCCGATTATAGCGATCGCCATAGTCCCGCTGGGTGGCCACGATCGCCTTCACCGCCTCATAGACATCTGCCGCGCGGACAAAGCCAATTTCATCAGCCATGCGGGCAAAGGTTTCTTCTTTGTTGTGGGTGCGCCCCAAACCACCACCAGCATAGATATTGAAGCCCTCAAGATGGCCTTGGGCATCTGTAATCACCACCAGTGTCAAATCTTGGGAGAAGAGATCTACGGAGTTATCCCCCGGCACCGTGACACAGCACTTAAATTTGCGGGGCATATAGTGATCGCCATAGATTGGCTCTTCGTTATTGGCGAAGATCGTGCCATTGCCATTGCGCTGCCGTGCCGCCTTTACATCGGGGTGCTCTTCGGCGGAGATCACCTTTTCACCATCGAGCCAAATCTCGTAGTAGGCACCGGTTTGTGGGGTCAGCAGATCGGCAATGCGGTGGGCATACTCATAGGCAAGGGCATATTCCGGGCGATCGCGAAAGGGGGCGGGTGGCGCCATGACATTGCGGTTCAAATCACCGCAGGCGCCCAATGTGGATCCCATGCTGCGGACAATGGCGGCGATCGCTGCTTTCAGATTCTTCTTGAGAATGCCGTGCAACTGGAATCCTTGCCGCGTTGTTGCCCGCAGGGTGTGGTTGCCATACTCATCCGCCAAGCGATCCAAGGTTAAATAGAGCTGCGGCGGAATATACCCTCCTGGACTGCGGGTGCGCAGCATGAACTGGTAGTCTTTTTCCTGCCCTTTGACGCGGTTATCGCGGTTGTCCTGCTGATAGGAGCCGTGGAACTTGAGGATCTGCACCCCCGCTTCGCTAAAATGATTGGTTGGTTTTAGCAGTTCTGTGGCTAGGGGTTCTCGCAGATGTTGGCTCCGTTCCTTGAGAGCCTCAATTTTTGAGCGTTTCAGGGCAGCATCAGCAGAGGGGGGCGAAGCAACCATAGTGTTCTTTTTTCCAGCAGGTGAAAGTAACTAAAATGACGACAGCCAAAAGTCCCTAATCTTGATCGGGAAAGTGAGCTATCTCATTTTAGCGAACCTGTGGAACGATTAACAGGAGGGTTCTTCCTTGGAGGCACAGTCCTTTTGCCAGCAGCGTTCGAGGTAAGCATCGTAATACTGCCGCCAGAACCGTTTGGGATTGAGGGTAAAGCCCGGACTAAATAGCCGTTGGTTCAAATACTGCCACAGAGGAAAGGCGAGGACACGACGCGTAGCCATAAGCACACCGTGAGCGTGAGCGATTCAAAAACTTCAACTTACCTTGATCATAGACGAGGGTTCTGGGGGGCAAGGGTCTCTGCCAAGTTTCTTAACGCGCGAGAAACCGTCCGAGGGGCGAAAAATGTTAAAATCTGTAAAGTTTTCTGGGATCACTGATGCGGGTTGTCATTGTTGGTGCAGGGTTAGCCGGCTTAGCCGCCGCAGTGGATTTGGTGGATGCCGGTCACAGTGTTGAAATCTATGAATCCCGTCCCTTTGTGGGGGGCAAAGTCAGCAGTTGGCAAGATGCCGATGGAAACCACATTGAGATGGGGCTGCATGTTTTCTTTTACAACTACGCCAATCTCTTTGAACTGATGACCAAGGTGGGGGCGATCGCCAACCTACTGCCCAAGGAACATACCCACACCTTTATTAATCGCGGTGGTCAGGTGGGAGAACTGGATTTTCGCTTTCCCTTGGGTGCCCCCTTCAACGGTCTCAAGGCCTTCTTCACCACCAGTCAACTCTCTGCTGCCGATAAATTCTTTAATGCCATTGCCCTTGGCACGAGTCCTGTGGTGCGGGGTCTGGTGGACTACGAGGGGGCAATGCGCCAAATCCGCGCCTTAGATCAGGTCAGTTTTGCGGAGTGGTTTCGGCGGCAGGGCGGTTCAGAAAATAGCCTCAAGCGCCTTTGGAATCCCATTTCCTACGCCTTGGGCTTTATTGATACCGAGCACATGTCCGCTCGCTGTATGCTGACGATCTTTATGATGTTTGCCGCCAAAACAACTGCCTCACGGCTCAATATGCTCAAGGGATCACCGGCAGAATACCTGCTCAAACCCTTGGTGAACTACATTGAAGCACGGGGGGCTAAGATTCATCTGCGGCGACGGGTGAAGGAAATTCTCTTTCGCGGCGAGGATCCTAGCACTTGGCAGGTGGAAGGGTTGGTGATTCCCCTAGGCGAAGAACTAGAAACAGTTACAGCGGATGCCTATCTATGTGCCTGTGATGTGCCGGGGATTCAACGCCTGATTCCAGAAGCATGGCGATCGCACCCGACCTTTGACAACATCTTTAAGCTCGAGGCCGTGCCTGTGGCCACGGTACAACTGCGATTTGATGGCTGGGTTACGGAACTGCAAGACCCCAGTAAGCAAAAACAGGTGGCGGCAACGGGTATTGATAACCTGCTCTACACTGCCGATGCTGACTTTTCCTGCTTTGCGGATCTGGCCCTCACTAGTCCAGCGGACTACTATCGCGAAGGTCAAGGCTCCTTACTGCAAGTGGTGCTTACTCCCGGTGATCCCTTCATCAAAGCCAGCAATGAAGAAATTGCCCAACATGTGCTGCGCCAAGTCCATGAACTTTTCCCCTCGTCGCGCCATCTGAACATGACATGGTACAGTGTCGTCAAATTAGCGCAGTCCCTCTATCGCGAAGCCCCCGGCATGGATCCCTATCGTCCGCCCCAAAAAACACCCGTTCCTAACTTTTACTTGGCGGGCAGCTATACGCAACAGGACTACATTGACAGTATGGAGGGCGCGACAATGTCCGGACGACAAGCCGCCCAAGCGATTTTGGCAGGAGGTCATGGATGAGTTGGTTAGAGCATACGGTTCAGATTGAAGTGGCAGCCGATGTCGATCGCGTCTGGGCACTGTGGTCGGATCTGGAGAAAATGCCCCTGTGGATGAAGTGGATTGAATCTGTGGTCATCACTGAAGAAGACCCTACCCTATCGCGCTGGACATTGGCCACGGGCAACTGGCACTTTAGCTGGCGATCGCGCATTTGCCGCCAAGTGAAGCACCAAATGATTCAGTGGGAGTCCGTGGATGGGCTGCCTAATCGGGGTGCAATTCGCTTTTACGATCGCCAAGACAGCACCATTGTCAAGCTGTCGGTCTCCTATGCCATTCCGGGAATTTTGGGACAAATGATGGATCGCCTTTTCCTTGGCCGCGTAGTTGAAAGTACATTGCAAGCAGATCTCGAACGCTTTCGTGAATATGCCCAACAGATGCAGCCCACACAGGTTTCCTGAGGTTGACTCAAAGTTGGGATAGACCAAAAGAGATCGCGATCGCCAGCAGGGCTGCACCGGGAAACGTGAGTACCCATGCCATGAAAATTTGCGCCCACACTTGCCAGTTCACTTCCCCTTGATGGCGATAGCCAGCACCCGTAATCGCACCCACCACGACTTGTGTCGTACTGACGGGAAAGCCCACCAGACTTGCGGCTCCCACGGTCAAGGCGGCACTGAGATTCGCTAAGCAGCCACTCACAGGGTCAAGGGGTGTAATTTTCTCCCCCGTGGTGCGGATAATGCGTTCGCCGCCGCCATAGGTACCGATCGCGATCGCCAGGGCACAGGCAGCCATCACCCAGAAGGGCACACCCGCATCCGGTGACAGTTGTCCCCAACTCACAAGGGCAAGGGTGATCACCCCCATTGTTTTCTGGGCATCGTTGGCACCGTGGGCAACGGCCATCAATGTTCCGGAGAGAATCTGCAACCGTTGCCAGTGCTCTGGGGGAATGTCTTGGGATTGCCGCCATTTCTCGACAAGCGTCATGAAACTCAGGCCAATGGCGATCGCCACCAAGGGGGACACGACCATGGGAATCACCACCGCCTCAACAATCCCCTGCCAATAGATGATTTGGGGTGACACTTGAAAGAGGGCTGCCCCCACCAAGCCACCAATGAGGGCATGGGAAGAACTACTGGGTAAACCCCAATACCAAGTGAGCAAATTCCAGCCCATCGCGCCGAGGAGTGCGGCACTAATGACGCCAAACCAATGGGCACCCAAGGCACTGCTGTTGAGAATGCCGGCTTCAATTGTTAGCGCCACCCGCGTACTCAAGAAGGCACCACCAAAATTAGCGACAGCAGCAAAGATGAGCGCCGAGCGCAGGGAAAGGGCACGGGTGGCCACCACCGTTGCAATGGCATTGGCGGCATCATGGAAGCCATTGGTGACATCAAAAAGGAGGGCGATCGCAATCAACCCCCCCTTGAAATCAATGGCCATGCCCTAGGCAGAGGCACTCACTTGATCTTTGTCCTTGGCGAGGAATTTCTCCAGTTCGGCAAGGGCGTCGGCATCTACCTTCGTTTGCATGGGGCAGAACTTCGGCCCGCACATGGAGCAAAACTCAGCCGTTTTATAGATATCTGCCGGTAGGGTTTCGTCGTGGTATTCCCGTGCCCGATCCGGATCGAGAGCCAGTTCAAATTGGCGGTTCCAGTCAAAGTTATACCGTGCCCGCGACAGTTCATCATCGCGATCGCGCGCCCCCGGACGATGACGGGCAATATCCGCTGCGTGAGCCGCAATTTTGTAGGCAATCAAGCCATTGCGCACATCTTCAGCATTGGGTAAGCCAAGGTGCTCTTTGGGGGTCACATAGCAAAGCATGGCCGTGCCATACCAACCCGCCATCGCCGCGCCAATGGCACTGGTAATGTGGTCATAGCCGGGGGCAATATCCGTGACCAAGGGCCCAAGGACATAGAAAGGAGCTTCAGAGCATTCTTCCATCTGCTTGCGCACATTGAATTCAATTTGATCCATGGGCACGTGGCCGGGGCCTTCCACCATCACTTGGACATCGTGTTCCCAAGCCTTGCGGGTGAGTTGACCGAGGGTTTTCAATTCCGCCAATTGAGCTTCATCAGAGGCATCATGGAGACACCCCGGCCGCAACGAGTCCCCTAAGGAGAAGGAAACATCGTATTTTTTGAAGATCTCAATAATGTCGCGGAAGTGGGTGTAGAGGGGATTTTGCTTGTGGTGATACAGCATCCACTTGGCGAGAATGCCGCCGCCGCGCGACACAATTCCCGTGATGCGGTTTTTCACCAAGGGCAGATATTCAATGAGAATCCCCGCATGGATCGTCATGTAGTCCACCCCCTGCTGGGCGTGCTTTTCAATGACATGGAGAAAGTCATCGGGGGTAAGCCGCTCAACGCTACCGTGGACGCTTTCAAGGGCTTGATAGACGGGCACCGTTCCAATGGGCACGGGTGAGGCATTAATAATGGCAGTGCGAATGGCATCAAGGTCACCCCCCCCGGTGGAGAGATCCATCACCGTATCGGCACCATACTTCACTGCGAGACGCAGTTTGGCCAATTCTTCCTCGAGGTTTGAGGAGTTAGGAGAGGCACCAATGTTGGCATTGACTTTGCACTTGGCAGCAATCCCGATCGCCATCGGCTCGAGGTTGGGGTGATTGATATTGGCGGGAATAATCATCCGCCCACGGGCGACCTCATCGCGAATCAATTCCGCAGGTAGGTTTTCCCGCCGTGCCACATAGTGCATTTCTTCGGTGATAATCCCTTGGCGGGCATAATGCATTTGGGTGACATTGTCGTGCCCCTTACGGGCAGCAATCCATTCGCTACGCACCATTGATAGAATCCTCTCTAGACAGCTTCCCTGCGCCAGCATGATCTGGTTCAGGTTCTAAGGGTTTGCTCTCAGCCTGCTCTGACCGCAGACACCCCTAGCATGTCGTTCATTCTACCACTTTGCCCTTGGGGGGGTGGGGATCAGTCTAAAACGTCAATGCGTACAGGCCCGACACCGGCACCAATGAGGCCAATGGCAGCCGCAGCGCCCCGCGAGAGGTCAATTTCCCGTCCCCCCGTAAAAGGCCCGCGATCGTTAATGCGCACCACTACTGAGCGGCCATTCTGGAGATTGGTCACCCGTACCCGTGTCCCAAAGGGCAGTGTGCGATGAGCCGCCGTCAGGGCATCCTGATCAAATCGCTCGCCATTGGCAGTGCGGGCACCATGGAAGCCGGGGCCATACCACGAGGCAATACCCGTCAACTGCATCCGAATTGGTCCCATGGCCACAACGGTATTTGGGCTACCCTCTACGCTGGTTAGGGCAGGGGCATTCCCCAGTTGGCGGCGGATCAGGTTAGTAATGCGCAGGGCGTTTTCATCATTGCGTTGTGAACTATTGGGAAGCGTGACTTGATGGTTCAGAGTCAGGAGAGGTTCTTTGTCAGCGTAGATGCGATAGTTCTGTTGTTGGGCATCCCAACCCACGCGCACAAGGTTGGCATCAAAGCCCTGTTCGTGGAGCTGATTGAGGCGAGCGGTGAGAAGGGTTGCCTGTTGGGCTGCTTCTGAGAGGGTGGTTTGCTCTGGTATCCCGGCGCCGTTGGCGGCAGCGACTTTGACGCCCTCTGTAGCTGCTACCCGTTGACCCAAGAAGGTGAGTACGGGAATCCCCCGCAAATAGACGGTTACGGCTTCGCGGCCTTGCTGTTGGTGACGATGGAGACTGGCGATCGCCCGTGTGGTGGTGGGGGCGGTGGATTGGCGTTCCCCGACTTTTGTGGCAACGACGGGGGAAGAGGGGGCTGAACCTGACTCTATGGCTGGTGTGGTTGTGGTTGCACGGCTACTGGAAAGGATTCCCAACACAGCCAAGGTGGTTGTTGTCAGACCCACATAAAGCGTTTTTTTCATAGGCGTCCGTTAAAAAGGGCATCCATACGGCTGGACAGTAGGGCACCAACATCACACAGGGGCTACCCCTACTGGTGCCGTGTTCGCTCTCATCGCGGAACTGTTTCAACCTACCACGAAGGCCTAGAATCAAGCATCAGGGGCATTTTGTTCATTACAAACATTTTGAAAAAGAATAAAAAAGCGCTGAAGGCGGTGAAACCTACGCAGACTGGCATATTAACGGAATTTACGGTTGGCGAAAGAAAATAAGAAAATTTTATAAACTTTTAACAAATCGTTTTTAATTTCTGAAGATTTCTGTGACTCAGATCACCGAAAATAAAAATTTATCTAAAAGAGAAAATTTGCTTTTTGTGACCTTTTCTGTGTGCCATAGGACGATTTCTCACCCAATTTTGTTTCCCGTTTTACCCCTGTTGGGATGCGCCTCTAGCCACTTCATAAAGTGCATTGCCCAAGGAATTGCTCTCTCCTCTAGCGCATAAAACGGGGATATAGTCCGTAGGGAGCCGAACCATGGAAGATAGGGATGACTTGCGGCGTCGTCTTGAAAACTTAGAAGCCGCTGTGGCTGCCCTGCAGCGATCGCTCGAGATTCTGCAAAGAGCCATTCTCCGTGAAGACCTCTCCTCTTCTGGAGTCCCAGAACCTGCAACACCATCAACGCCACCTGAGGAACCGACTGCGATCGCTCCTGCCCCTGCTGCTGAACCGCAACCCCCAGCGCCTGAATCTCCAGCGGTGCCACCGTTACGCCCAGTGAGGCCTTCCCAAGC
Source organism: Thermosynechococcus sp. B1 (assembly GCF_030322985.1). Classification (NCBI taxonomy): domain Bacteria; kingdom Bacillati; phylum Cyanobacteriota; class Cyanophyceae; order Acaryochloridales; family Thermosynechococcaceae; genus Thermosynechococcus; species Thermosynechococcus sp. B1. Next base: position 86,123 of record NZ_CP096573.1, read on the forward strand.
TGACTGGCTACAAAATTGGGAACTGTGGCTCAACCGTCTCGGCATCGGCCTGCTGCTGTTGGGGATTGGCTTCCTCTTTCGGTACGCCGTTGAATTGGGCTGGATTACCGATGCGGTTCTTGTGGCCATGGGCTTTGTCATTGGTACGGTGCTGATGGGGTTGGGCTGGCGGTTGCAGCGGCGAGCCATCTTTAGCCAGTTTTTGCAGGGGGGCGGCCTTGCGACCTATTACCTGACGATCTTTGCGGCCTATCAGTTTTTGTCCGTCATGCCTTGGGGTGTGGCCTTCCCGGTGATGGTGTTAGTGACCCTAGGGGCATTTTTCATCTCGTTGCGCCAAAATCGAGCCATTTTTGCAGTGATTGGCGTGGTTGGCGGCTTAGCAACCCCTTTGCTGCTCTACAACACAGAGATGAGTCGTCCTTTGGCCTTGGCCAGTTATACCTTTTTAATTCTCTTGGGCAGTTGGGCAATTTACGCAGTGAAGGGCTGGCGATCGCTGCTGCTGTCAGCTTTTTGGTTGGGATGGCTGATGTTAACGGTGTCTATTACTGCTCAACGGCTTGATCGGGTCGTGGCATTACAGACCATTCTGGCGTTGACTTGGCTGGGCTTTACGGTATTACCCCCTTGGTATCAGGGGCGCAATCACGACAGGGCAGGGGAGCTGTATCGCCCTCAGGAGACTTCCCCACCGTCCTATGGTCAGACGATCGCCCTCTTTAATCCGCTGATTGCTTTGGGCTTAAGTGCCTTCCTCTGGGATTGGTCGGCAACGCTAACGGGTCGGGTCTTGATCCTATTTGGCGGCCTTTACCTAGTGACTAGTGTACTGTGGCGACGCATTCCCCAGCCTTGGCGTTGGGTCTATAGCTTGACGGGGTTGGTGCTAATTGCCTTTGGAATCGTTGTGCGTTACAACAGCAATCGCTTTATCCTCGCACCGCTGGCGATCGAGGGGTTGATTTTGCATTATCTGAGCCAACACTATGCCTCGCGCACCCTGCGGGTTATTGCCCATCTTTGGTGGGGACTGCTCGGCCTTGGTTTTGTTGGGCAACTGCTCTTTACCGCTGCCGATCGCCCCCCGCTGTTGAATCTGGCTTTTTTCAACCATTTGGTGGTGCTTGCAGCCGCAGCCGTCAGTATCCGTTTTTTGCCCCCACCCACCCGCCCCCTTTACTGGATATTGGGCGATGGGGTGACGATGATCTGGATGCAGCACGAACTGGCGCCCTTTGGCACCGGGGCAGCCACCCTTGTCTGGGGACTCTTTGGCGTTGGACTGCTGATCTATGGGTTGCGACGGGACACCTCAGCGGTGCGCACGGTGGCTTTAATCACGTTGATCATTACTTTGGTGCGGCTTTTCTTCGTTGATCTCATCCATCTTGCGCCGGTGTGGCGAGTGCTCCTATTTATGGGGTTTGGTTTGATTTTTTTGCTGCTGAGCTATTTTTTCCGCGCCCTGTGGCGGCGATCGCCCGTGGAATCCTCTAGGATCAGTGAAGAAACCCCAAGCAACGAGTCCGAAGAAAACCCATGACCCGCATTGCTGATCTGCGCCGTGATTACCGTCGTCAACGTCTCCTCGAAAGTGAGGCGGCTGAGGATGCGATCGAACAGTTTCGCCTCTGGTTTACGGATGCGGTCAACGCTGAATTACCGGAACCCAATGCGATGACACTGGCCACCATTGGCTTAGATGGGATGCCCGCTGCGCGAGTGGTGTTGCTCAAAGATGTGGACGATCGCGGGTTTGTCTTTTTCACGAACTATCGCAGTCGCAAAGGTCTAGAATTAGCCGCCCATCCCAAGGCCGCCCTTGTCTTTTGGTGGGCAGAGCTAGAACGGCAGGTGCGCATTGAAGGCACTGTTGAGCAAATTAGTGCAGCGGAGTCCGATGCCTACTTCCAGAGTCGTCCTTTGGGTAGCCGTTGGGGGGCATGGGCATCCCAGCAGAGTGAGGTTTTAGAATCCTACGCCGATTTGGAAGCCCGCCTTGCCGAAGTGGAAGCCCGCTACGGTGAAAATGTTCCCCGGCCAGAGCATTGGGGGGGCTATCGTGTCCTGCCGACGCTGATTGAATTTTGGCAAGGGCGACCCAATCGCCTCCACGATCGCCTGTGCTATCGGCGCCAAGGAGACCACTGGCAGCGGGTGCGCCTCTACCCCTAGGATTAGGGATACCTTTAGAGATTGGCTGAGATGCCCATGATTCCCGGTGAACTTATCCCCGCAGAGGGAACCATTGAACTCAATGCTGGCCGGCCAACGGTGACGTTAACGGTGGCCAATACGGGCGATCGCCCAATTCAGGTGGCATCTCACTACCACTTTTACGAAGTCAATCCAGCCCTCCAATTTGATCATGAACAGGCACGAGGAATGCGCTTAGATATTCCCGCTGGCACCGCCATTCGTTTTGAGCCGGGGGATGAGCGGGTGGTGCAACTGGTGGCCTTTGGTGGCAGTCGCCAAATCTATGGCTTTCGCGGCGAAGTCAACGGTGCGCTCTAGTCGGGATTCCAAGCATCCTGTAGATTAAACAGTATGGATGACAATGATTTCCCCCTTCTCGACACTTCAGAAGATGCACTAGCGGCGCTGCCGAGTGAGGAGAGCGATCGCCCCGATCCCGAAGCCATGTTGCCCCTGCTGACCTCCGCCGATGTGACGGAGCGGATGTTGGCGGCTCGCGCCTTTTGCGAATTGCAGGATGAACGCGCCACACCCTATCTCATCAATCTCCTGCAAGAACCCTGTCCCCTTGTCCGTGTCAGTGCCGCCTATGCCCTTGGCCGTAACCCCAGTTTGGCAGCGGTGGATGCCCTCATTCAGCAATTGGAGCAGGACTGGAATGGCTATGTCCGCAAAGGCATTGTTTGGGCGCTGGGTAACTGTGGCGTCCGCTTTCCCTTGCCAGAAATTTATCGGCGCACCCTTGATCCCTTGATTCGTGCCCTGCAAACGGATATTTCTGCCGTGCGTCTGTGGGCAGCGAGTTCCTTGGGTCAGGTGGCAGAAGCTAGTGAAGAGGCGGCGACGGTTGCCATTCCTGCCCTTGCCCTTGCCTTGGCTCAGGACGCGATCGCCGCTGTGCGTAGTAACTGTGCTTGGGCCTTAGGTCATGCCTGTCGCAAAATTCCCCTTGGGCCTCTTTACACCCAAGCCATTGATCAACTCATTGCTGCCCTGCGGGACAGTGATATGGGTGTCCAAGAAGATGCCAAAGCAGCGCTGTTCAAGCTGGGGGATGCACGGGGACTGCAAGCGATCGAAGACCTGCAACTAGAAGCCTTTGGCTAGGGGATGCCTCAGATGGCCAAACCACTGGTAGAGCTGCGCGGTGTCTGCAAATCCTTTGGCAATAAGCATGTCCTCAATGATGTGGATTTAGTCATCTATCCCCAAGATGCCCTTGTGATTCTCGGCCCCTCTGGCACGGGCAAGTCAACAATTCTGCGCATTATTGCTGGGTTACTCGCTCCCGATAAGGGCGAAGTTTATGTGGCCGGTGAACGGCGTCAAGGGTTGCGCCAAGATGGCCTGTGCCGGTTGCGGATGAGCATGGTCTTTCAGCAATCTGCCCTCTTTGACTCCCTCACGGTTGCTGAGAATGTCGGCTTTTATTTATACCAGCACACCCGTTTGCCCGAAGCCCGCATTCGCGAAATTGTCAGTGAAAAACTGGCGATGGTCGGCCTCTCTGGCATGGAAGACCTCTACCCAGCCCAGTTGTCTGGGGGGATGCGCAAGCGAGTCAGCTTTGCCCGCGCCATTGTGGATAATCCCGAAGACCCCGATGATGATCCCTATCTCCTGCTTTACGATGAGCCAACGGCAGGGCTAGATCCCATTGCCTCAACAGTGATTGAGGATTTGATTCGCGAATTACGGGAAAAGACGGGTCATGCTTACGTTGTTGTGACTCATCAAAACAGCACAATTGAGCGCACGGGCGATCGCCTGATTCTCCTCTACCAAGGCCGCATTTGTTGGCAGGGCACCCATGCCGAAGCCCGCACGACCGATAATCCCTACCTGCGGCAGTTTCTCAGCGGTGATGTCAACGGTCCGATTCGGATCATTGATCAAGTGGGTACCGCTGCTCTATAAATAACGTAATAAATAAGGAATCAATAATCGTGGCTTTACACATCGCATGGCTTGGCAAAAAATCTCCCCCCTGCGGCAATGTCACCTATAGTCGTGAAATTACCAATGGGCTATTGGATCGCGGGTACCAAGTGAGCTTTCTGCATTTTGCCCAAGAGGATGAACAGGACGCTGAGAACGAAGGGGAGATGCCAGATGTGACGCTCCCTTGCCTCTATAAATCGCAAGTCTATACCCTGCCCTCCCTGCGAGCCAACAAAGTTCTGGTTGAATCCCTCAAGAAGCTCAAACCCGATATTGTCCACGCCTCATTGACTCTGTCTCCCCTCGATTTCTTTCTGCCGGACATCTGCGAAGAGTTAAACATCCCCCTAGTCGCCACATTTCATCCTGCCTACAGCGAAAAGTATCGTACCCTAACGACGGGCACCGCCTTGATGACTTACCAACTGTATGCCCCCTTTTTGGCTCGCTATGACCGCGTGATTGTCTTTTCCCAATCGCAAAAGGAACTACTAATTCGTCTTGGGGTCGGTGCTGAGACGCTGCGAGTGATTCCCAATGGCGTCGATACGCGCAAATATACACCGGGACCTTCTACGGCCAAAGAGGATTTTAAGGCACGCTACCTCTATATCTATCAAGGGCGGATGGCTATTGAAAAAAATGTTGAAGCGCTGCTGCGCTCTTGGTGTGCAGCGGAAATGCCGCCTGATTGTAAGTTGCTAATGGTGGGTGGCGGTGTCCTGATGCCCTCCTTGATGGCCAACTATGGTCCGGATCAAAATATTCTCTGGCTTGGCTCAATCGTTAATGATCAAGAGCGGCTGCAAATTTTACGGGGCTGTGATGTGTTCATTTTGCCCTCGCAAATTGAGGGGTTATCCCTGTCGCTCCTAGAGGCAATGGCCTGTGGCCTGGCCTGCTTGGCCACCGATGTCGGTGCTGATGGTGAAGTGCTCACTGGGGCAGGCATTGTCTTGAATCCCCAGTATGTGAAAACTCAGTTGCAAACGCTCTTGCCTATTTTTTATCAGCATCCGGAAATGATTCGCCTGCTGGGGGACAAAGCCCGCAAACGGGTGCTTGAGCACTATAGCCTCAGTCACAACTTGGATCGCCTAGAGGCCTGTTATCAAGAACTGATGGCCTCCTATTCTTTGGTGCGACCTGCGGCCAAGGTGAAAAGCTAGGTCCCTCTAATCTGGCAAACGCTCAAAGCGAGCATTGAGACAACACCACTCCTGCCGTCGCCAGACACTGCCTAGGCTCCAGCCCTGTTGTTCCAGTTGCGCCGCTACGCGATCCGCTTGATCCAAAAGAATCCCACTAAAGATGCCCCAACCTTTGGGTTTCACAATTGCCGGCAAGTGGGGCAGAATCTCGATAATCACCGGTGCCAAAATGTTGCAGACAAGGCCATCCACCAGTTCGAGGACTTGCTCCCAACTCCCTTGGCGGATAATCAACTGGTCGGCTCTGATGCCATTGAGTTCTGCATTGCGTTGGGTGGCAGTGACCGCAAGATCCGAGGTATCCACAGCATAGGCTTTTTGTGCCCCTAGCAAGAGGCTGGCGATCGCCAGAATGCCGCTACCACAGCCAATATCAGCCATCACCGTGGGTGGCAGCGGCTCAAAGGTTTGATCCAATTGCATCTCTAGAGCCTCAAGGCAAAGCTGGGTGGTTTCATGGGTGCCGGTGCCAAAGGCCATGCCAGGATCGAGTTTGATCACTAAGCGGGTGTTGCCGAGGGGTGGGGTTTCCCAAGCCGGACAAATCAGCAGGCGATCGCCCACCGGTATTGGATGCCAATAGGCTTGCCAACTATGGGCCCAATCCTGTTCATTCACCAACTGCCAGTGGAGTTTTGGCGAGAGGTAGCCCTGCGCCACCACATCTTGCTCAATCCAAACCCCTAGGGCAGCAATGTCCAGTAGTGTCACCTGCTGCTGCGGCACATAGCCTTGGATCAACACCCGCCCCTGCTGTTGCTGGGTTGCTGTACCTTGACAGCCAAAGGATTGAAGGCGCCAATAGACCAGCTCTTCCGCTTCAGCTTGACAAGTGACGGTAATTTCCCACCAACGTTGTACCACAGCCGTGCCTACAGATTCACGATATAGGCATCACGAATACCGGGGACTTTCAAGATTTCCTCCAAGAGGCCTTCGGGTAGGGGATCGTCCAAGCTAATCACCATCACCGCATTGCCACGTACCATCTTACGTCCCACCTGCATACTGGCAATGTTGACATTGAAGCTCCCCAACTGGGTGCCAATTTTACCAATGATGCCGGGCATATCGCGGTGCAGCGTCAGCAACATATAACGGGTTGGCGCCACACTAATGGGAAAGTCATCAATGCTGGTGATGCGCAATTCACTGTGAGCCAGCAAGGCACCAGACACCGAGCGGGTTTCCGAGGGACTCTTGGCAATCAATGTCAGCGACCCCGCATAATCCCGTTGCGATTCATCGCGGGTTTCGACAACGCGAATTCCCCGTTCTTTGGCCTCTAACCCAGCATTTACATAGTTGACCCGCTCCCGCAGCGCTGGTGAGAGTAGCCCCTTCAAAGCGGCAATCACAATGGGTTGACTGTCATTGGTGGCTAGTTCCCCTTGCAAACGGACTTCCAGAGACTCGACCCGACCGCCCGCCAACTGCCCCACCAAGTTACCTAGGGTTTCTGCCAACTGCATGTAGGGCGCCAATTTCTCAAGAACATCGGGACGCAGACCGGGAATATTCACCGCCGATCGCGCCGGCAACCCTAGGAGCACATCCCGAATCTGTTCGGCAACGTCAATGGCCACATTTACCTGTGCTTCTTCCGTGGAAGCCCCCAAGTGGGGAGTCAAGATGGCTTCCATCCCCAAGGCACGCAGCGGAGACTCCGCCTCAAGGGGTTCAGTTTCAAAGACATCGAGGGCAGCTCCCGCCAACTTACCTGTCTTGAGCGCCTCCACAAGCGCTGCCTCATCAATAATGCCGCCCCGCGCACAGTTAATGATGCGGGCTGTGGGCTTCATCTTGGCAATGGTTTTGGCGTTAATCAGATGCTGGGTTTCCGGAGTTTTTGGCAGGTGCAGTGTAATAAAGTCGGACTCAGCAAAGAGAACATCCAACTCCACAAGACGGCAGCCCAGTTGTTCGGCGCGTTCCGTAGATAGATAGGGATCGTAAGCAAGAAGCTTCATGCCCATAGCACGGGCAACGGTGGCCACGTGGGAGCCGATTTTTCCTAGGCCAATAATGCCCAAGGTTTTCTTATAAATCTCTACACCCGTAAAACGTTTGCGATCCCATTGACCTGCTTTCACCGCAGCATTCGCATCCGGAATATGCCGAGCAAGGGAGAGCATCATCGCCAAGGTGTGCTCCGCAGCAGCAATGGTGTTGCCCTCTGGGGAGTTGACCACCATGATCCCTTTACGGGTGGCCGCAGGCACATCGATGTTATCTACACCAACCCCCGCCCGACCAATAATCTTCAGTTGGTTGGCGGCCTCAATGACCGCCTTAGTGACCTTGGTTCCCGATCGAATCATCAGGGCATCGTACTCGGGAATGATTTTGATCAGTTCTGCCTCTGAGAGGCCAAGTTTGACATCGACTTGTGCCACTTGGGCAAGTAAATCAAGCCCCACCTGTTCAATGGGATCGGAAACCAGCACTTTGGGCATAGGTAAACACTAGGTATAATGCCAGACTAGTTATGCTATCACATTTTATTTCTCTAAGGGTAGGGGTAGAATGCGTTTCAGCAAAACCCCTGCGATAGGGGGGGCGATCGTTCCTCCCTTCCTGTTTTTCTTGATTGCGCTCAGATTAGAATGGCTCACCCAGAAAGAGTTGCGACAGCAGTAGAACCACACCCGCTGCTGCAGCAATCTCTACACCGGCTGCAACTGTGCGCGCCCACTGCTTATCATCCTCTTTTTCTTTGATGGCCAAGAGCAGGAAAAACTGATCTTCATCACTTAAATTTTGAACAAAGGATTCTGAAAGCATTTCCAAGGGTAGAGTTTTGAAATAGTCAATGTGACGACGAATGTAACTAGATTGCTCCTGTAATCGTCGTTCTTTTTTCTGCGCAGCAGCGGCCTTTGCTGCTTCGGTTTCCTTTTTAATCTCACATAGAATTTTGTATTTTCGGGGACTCACTGTTTTTGTCAGCATTGCCCCCAAGGTTCCCCAAAAGCAGAAGAAAGCCCACAGGTATCCCAGAAAGCCCAAAAGACCGCCTACACTCCCTACCAATAGGCCAACCAACAAGAGAATCCCCCCCCTGAATAACGTTGCCCCATTTTGTTGCTGGATCGACTGTATCCAAATCGTCAATCCTGAGGCCGTGGCAAGCTAGCTTTTGCCGCTGTTGTTGGTCAATAGCATTGATTGATTGCTGATACTGCCGTTGAATGGTCTGCCGCTCTGTCTCCAGTTTCCGAGCTACGGCTTCCATACGAGCGGGATCGAAAATGGAGCGGGCAGTTCTAACATCTGTTGCTGGTTGGGTAGGTGGGGGCGGGCGATCGCCCTGCTCCATGAGGTAGGCATAGGCTTCGTTGATTTGCTTGAAGTGCTCCTCGACGATTTGCCGCGCCTTTTTGGGGGTCTCAGGAGGCAGTTTATCAGGATGGCACTCTTGGCAGAGGCGGCGATAGGCTGCTTTGATCTGCTCTTTGGAAGCACCCGGCTGCAAGCCAAGAATGTCGTAGTAGTCGGTCATGGTTTCTTAGGTATTTATTCAAGGAAATAGTTGCAAATATCCTCTAGACGTCTTCAAGTGGTTCAGAAACTTGAGTCGTGGATTTTGGGTGACCCCAAAAATCGTGATGACTTGATAGTTCCCTAAGTCAGCCACCCAAACTGGCGAGGGTTTGCCAGTGGAACCACAGAGGTTTTTGTCGTAGTTACCATTCACCTTAAGGCTAGGGTCATGAAGAAGGGCAAGGCCGTAGGGCTTTCCTCCGCTGGAATTACCACTGCAAAGGACGATACAGCAGTTTGCATCAATTGCTTCTGCCCACTGCCCAGGGGTGACGGTGCCAACGGATAATAGTTGAGTCGGGTTGATTGAGCAATTACCAAGCTGCCCTAAAGCTGTGTAAAAGTTTCGAAGTCGCTGTTGAAAAATTTCTTTGAATTCCTTGGCACTGCCGGGGAGTTTCCAAAAGGGACCATCGTTTTCAGGAATCAGATTAGAACCACGCCACCAGGGTGCTTGGTTACGGGTTTTACGAGAGTAGCAAGGGCGACGTGCCCCTTGACCAATGCCACCCAAGTGAAACATGAGCCACGTCAAGTTGCTTGCCAGCTCTGCTAGGGTTTTTTGGTGGTCATCAGGAACTTCAGAAGATTTTTGGTGGTCATCAGGAACTTCAGAAGAAAAGTCTAATACCAGTGTCCCCTGTTCTTCTCCACAGGGATCGTTTTTACCTTGCTGATTAGGGCGTGCCTCAGGTTGGGTCACCCTCCCATTAATCACCCGTACCCGCAGGTAGCCATGTTTGGGTTGCGGCTGAATTGCGCCAAAAATCACTCCTTCAAGGCGTTGGACTTCTGCTGTGGGCAACACCCCCCGCGCAAAGGCACGAAACCAGTATCGCAGCAGGGACTTAAAGGCTGTGGCTCGCACCTCGGCCTCTGGTTGACCGCGCATTTGCCACGCTTGATTTCTAGCGTTCCATTGCCATGACGTAGACGTACACTTTTGGCAACCGTGGATGAGTTGGCCTTGAACGGTAAAATCAACGCTAAAGAAACCACGCCCCACCTGTTTTAGGGATTCGACTAAAATGCCGTAGCCTGCATTCACTTGCGAACCAATTCCTTGGGTCAGGCCGCGAATCAACCACTCCTTGACCTGTTTAAGCATTTGAGGAGAGCAATGATTGGTAGGTTTAATACCAATAAGAAATGAAACTCTTCGCAGGGAAAAGAACACGTTTGGGTTGGCAGCATACTTGAGGTTGCCATTATCCCATGACCAGAGATTATTGGCCATGTCCACTGCTAGTCCCCCGTTCTCTTTTTCAGGCAAGGGGTAGGCATCGAGGAAAATAATTTTGCCAGCTTTTTCGCTAGAGTCCCTGCTGTCGAGATAACCAAAGTAACGCTGGCCGACGAGTTTGTCTGCTTCAGCCCAAGGTACACCTTCGTTTGCCATCACCTCCCGAATGGCTTGGGCACGAGCAACACCTCGTAAGGTACTGGAGGGAATATAGGGAATGCCTAGGTTATCAAAGGCAGGCAGAAGGATACTTTCAGGACCACGGTGGCCACCAACACGGATGCGCCATGGGCAGGTGACTTCAAAACAATTGTCTTTGCCGGCAATTTGGCGGGTGCGCTCTGTTAAGACCTGCAAACGTTGGCTGTAGTTACCACGCTGCTCTGCCATTGTCACTAGTTCCACTTTCGTACCATCTTTGGCGGGGCTAGCGGGCGATCGCATCCAGCGCAGATACTCGACAAACCCTGCAGTTTGATCGGGCTTGGGATTTGGATCAAGGGGATGTTCGAGCCATGGGGAAGGACGGGGTGGAGTGTTCCCGCCCTTTTGGGAACCACCACTATTGCCTCTGCCACCTTTACCACTACTGCCATGGCCAGCGTTTCCTGAGTTGGGGCGCTGTGTTGCTTTATGCGTTTGAGGTCGCTGTAATGCAGGGTTATTTGTCATGTTGTACTCCTCCTAGTCTGCATTTCCAATGCCAACGTACAGGGCAGTTGTCCAGAAGCTAAATTCACGGGCAATTTGTAACCCTAAGCCGGTTAAGCCAAGGTAGGACTCTGTATCAAGGTTCTTCAGGGTTTCTAAACCTTTGCCATTGGCCAAATTTTGAACATCCGCCGTTTCCTCAAGGACACGGAAAAAAGCTTTGACAACCTCCTTCTTCCCCTCTTGACTGAGAGCAGCTTCTTCCGCTTTTAGGCGCATCAGTCCCCAAGTGGCCAAGTAGGTGTAGAGTTCAACGGCTTGGCTTTTTTGCTCCCGCAGCCGAGTGTCGTCTTTTGTATCATTCCGCAGTTGACTCAAGGCTTCATAGACTGGCTGTGCCATTGTGCGTGGATCAAAGGCCATAATTAACCTCCCAAGGGACAAGTTGGACAAAGCCGCGACCAAGGCTTTCTTGACCACCAATTTGGAGAATTGGGTGGCTATCGAAAACATCCCGCAGATCGCTTTTCACTTTTTCTGCGGCGCCATTGAGCTGGGCAACCGTCCCCCACGGGAAGTACATCAATGTATCGGGGGGAATGGCTTCCTCGTAGCGAAAACCGCCTTCAACGGTTTTATGTTGATCGAGTTTCACCTTCACCTGTCGCCACAGGCTGGTTTCAATGAGGGTTTTGCAGTGCTGATCGGGTAGAACCAAGACCTTTTGAAGAATTTGGGTTTGCTCGCGGATCGGAATCCACTTTTGCCATTCCTCCCAAGGCTTGAGCTGATCGCCTTTGAGAATCGCGTCCTTGAGATAAACAGGTTTGCTGGTGTCTAAACTGGTGCTGTAGGCAGCGACTGTTCCTGAGGACTGACCAGTGAGGCGTTGCCAACGATGCAGCAGCATGGGGCAGCTAATCCAGATCACGCCATGGCTGAGGGAGGGAACTGGTACCCACAGGAGTGAACCATCGCCGACCCACACTTGCCCTTGGGTAAGGTTGGTGTTTTCGCCGCCCATGACATCTTCAATGGTGTTGCCCCAAAGGCGGTTGCGGTCTTTGGGGGGGGTACTGGCACGCAAGCGACCCCGAATCGTGCTGGAGGGAATGTAGGGCAACTCTGTGTGGGACTCCCGCGCAATGCCGAGAAGGTTGCCCTCTTGGGTGGTGCCACCCGTGTGCAGGGGGGAGAGAAGGTAGAGGTAGGCAAGGTTAAACATTGTTGATCATCCAGTCTCTTTGAGGTCAACGTGTATCGGTGCTCACCTATTTATCCATTCGTATTCGGGTGGTTATGCAGTGCCCCAGAGCAATTGGCCGTAGTGAAGTTTTTCAAACGTGGTGCGAGCTTTGGGGGCTACACCGCCGAGGAGTTGTTGGGGCTGGGGAGAGGGAGGCTGAGCAAAGCGATAGATAGTTCCCGGCCTGACATAGGCACGCTGTGCGGAATAGCCCAATTGGAGCTGCCCGTTGCGACGGGTGAAGGTACTGAGGCCACCGGCTAGGAGGGGGCGATCGCCCACCACACCAATCAGATGCTCTTGCCAATCATGGGGATACAGTCCATAAACAGGTACGTCAGCCACCACGGGCGCCAAGCCGGGAGTCAGTACATAGGCTAGGGTTTCCTGACCGGTGCCTTGAAACCGCTCTAGGTCTGCAAAGAGATGTTTCTTTAGGGCATGCACCTGTGCCTGATGCCCCTCCCCCCCAATGCGCACGACTCCCTCTCGATTGGCAACACTGATGCCGGCCACAAAGCCCCAGCCCGGATGCAATCGGTTGGCCACCTCGGTAAAGTAGCCAGCCTCCTCTTCCACTGTGCGACTCGTCGTTTGCATTTTGATGTGGGGGAGGACTTGGGTTGACCACGGCAAATCATGGAAGTGCTCTTTGGCGTTGAGCTGATCCAGCTTTCCTTGGAGATAGAGGACAAGAGCATCCAAGCGCATCAGGGGAGCCGGTCGGCCTTGGGTTTGCTCATTCTCCCTGAGGGTCGGTTCCACAATAGGGCGTAACTTTCCCGGCAACGGATGGCGGACATCTTTCCAAGCAGGGTCGTCGGTGGCAGCGGGTTGAGTGCGGGCAAAGCCCTTGACTTTACTGAGGTCGGCACGATCATTGATGTCGGCTTCCTCGTTGCTTTTGTTGCCAATGCATACCAAATCCTTGGGCGTGTCTACCCAGACTTGGTTTTTGGCATCAATGAGGAAAGGCCCAAGAAACTCCAGATTTTGTGTGTAGGGATCACACAGGGAGCGTAAGGCTTGAAAGACCGTAATCGGCAAGGGCGGAAAGAGACTTTTTGCCCAAGAGCCTTCTCCCGGTTGAAAGGGTCGGGAGTCACGAAAAAGGAGAACATCTAGGGGATCTAGACGATACCAACTTAATTCAGTCATGATAATCAACCTCATGTGTCTTTCGTTATCCTTGAAGCAGAATAGTTTTGCCCAAATGAGTTTTAGAACCCTCTGCTTTCATCGATGCCATCCTGATTACTCCCTGGGGGTACAAACCGTTTATCAATGAAGAAGGCCATGAGCCGCAACAGGTTGAGCAGGTCTTGCAGATCCGTTCCTAGCTGACCTTCATGCTGGAGCGCCCAGTCTTCCCATTGATTGCAACACTGACAAAGCTGCTCAATCAGTTCTGAAGGGATGTCTTTTTCACGGCGATTGGCAATGCTGGCGATCGCCTTCTCAATGACCCGCTCTTTGGTCAACCAACAGTGTTGGGGCAACTCTGTCACGAGTCGGTACAGCAGCGGACTCACATCGTCATTTGCTTGCTCAAGTAATCTGCCCCAGGCCGCTAGCAGTTCACCTTTCAACACTGCTTCGAGGACATTGCCGGAGCCGTAGAGCACCCGGAAACAGAGGCCATCTTTGCCGGGGAGTTTTTTCGCCCGTTCCTTTTCGGCTTGCCAGAGGTTTTCTAGAACCGTGGGCAGAGGAACACTCTTGTAGGCAATGACCACACCCATACTCATTGTTGCCCCTTTGCCCATCGTAAACAGGCGACGCATGCCCAAGACCTCAGCCGCTGTACTGTCCTGAACGGTTTGCCAGTAGTCCCCGTGGGGTTCAAACTCCCCGGCTGGATCCGTACCGCCGCACCATGCTTGGCGTAGGAGATGAATCACCGAGAGGGCATCCTCTAGGGGCAAGACGGCCATGACATCATCGCCACCGCTATAGACCACACGGCCACAGTGACGTTGCTCCACCAAGTAGGGCACCAGACGATTCGAGAAATCTAGCAGGGCACGGTTGAGTCCCACATGGGTGGCAGGTCCCATGCGTTTGGGGGTCTGGTTGAGCAGTGTTTGCCACTCATCAGGGTTTTTGATGTAGCTCTTTCTTTGCTGAATGTCTTGAATAATGTTCGTAGCAACATACTCACGATACTTCTTCAGGTTGCGACCGCGGACGTAGTTGCCCATGCTGTCGCCATCGGCCAAGAGAATACACCACCAGTCAGCAGGGGAGCGATCGCCCCAACCCACTCGTTTTTGTGTCTGATTCACCGCCCTCCGAAGTTCGGCCAACTCCTGTTTACTGTCAAGACCTAAGGCTTCTGCCAACCACTTGGCCGAGAACATGACACCGTTGTAATCCCCTAGCTTGGCATCTACTTGGGGAATCTGGGTTGGGCGGCCAGTGGTGCTGCCAAAGCGATCGCGATAGGGCTGTAAATCCAGATCGGCAGTAAATTCATGGTTCAATTCTCGCCAATACCGCTTGACCTGATTGGGATACCTCACCATAATGCGAGCGGCAGCGATACTGCTGGCATTGGGAAAGCGCACCAAGTTTTCATAGTCCTCCTCAGGGCACGCAACCCCCAAGGACTCAGCGACACCGCCATGCTTCCACGCCATTCGCTTGGTGACCTCAATCGCATTCAAGCGCTCACTGCCATTAAATAGCCCCGGAAAGGCTTGGCTCATCACATACCAAAACAGGCGCAGGGAACTCGCCGGCAGGCCATGCCCCTCGCGAAAGGGATCGCGGTACAGCAAATTCGGGTGCAGGGCACTGTAGGCCCCAGAAATCGAGGAGCGCTCACCCGGTGAAGCGGGAAACTGCCAGTTGCGAGTGTTTTTGACAGCGGAGAGAGCCGCACCAAGGCGCTGTTGCAGCAATGGCCACCATGTACCCACGTTAATCGTGGCATACACGTTTTCCTCAACCTGAGTGGGCAGGGGAGCCTCGGCTTTTGCTAACATGTTTTGGGCGGTTTTCCAAATTGAGTAGGTTGAGTAGGTGGATGCTCCACGCTGGTAGGTTAGAGGTTGGGTTGGCTCCCCAAGGGGCAAAGCGATCCAGTAGCTTTCCCAAAAGTTTTCCAGTTGGGCTTGCCAAAGGGCATTCCACTCCCAGCGTCCTCCCTGCTGCCAACTGAGAAACTCTTTCTTTAGCTCCTCTTGCTCTGCCGCAGGAAACTGTGTATCAATCCACGCTTCAATGTGAGCAATCCAGTGACAATCTTCATAGCCACTCCGTACCTTGGTTTTGATGGCTTCGCGCACATTTTTGCCAAGGTTGAGCCATGTTTCCCGCAAATGGTCTTGAAGCTCTTTGCCAATCGTGTCTTTGTCTTGTTCAGGAATGAGTGCCGTAATCACGTTGGGAAAACCCGCTGTCACCAAGCTGGAGGACGGCTGCCCTTGTGCCTCAACTGGTTTGGGGATACCAAATTCCTCAAAGTAGGGTTCAAAGTCTGGGTATTTTTGCAGCAGAAACGCATCAATGATCGTTTGGTTGTAGAGATTGGGGGTAATCACAACATCAGGGCCATAGCGTTCGGCAAGGAACCAGCAGGCCTTGGCACTTAGGTAATGGAGTAGATAGGAGCCTGACCAAAAGTCCAGCAGCTTGCGTGAAGATTTAATGAATTCCTGCACCGGTGAAAAGGAAAACATCAACAGCCATGGGTGCTGCGGTTTATCCCCATTGCTGGCGTTTCGGGGAAAGAGGGTGCCGGCAAGGGCAGCGGTAATCGAGGTGTGGGCTTCGAGGGGGCAGTCGGGAATGCGTGTGTCTGAGGGTAACAGCAAGATATCTTTGGCATAGACTGCTTGGCCTTTGATGCCGCGATCGCCAGCAATGGCTTCGCCATAAAATCGCCAAAACCACCAGAAGACCTTTTCAGCATCGGTTTCTTGGCGAATCTCGCTCCAGATGGACTGCGCCTCAATTTCAGCTAAATTCTCATCGCTGAGACTCCCTGCAAAGGCAAAGTTCAAATTACTTTTGGCACCAGTAATCGGGTGGCGAATTTCCACTTGGGTGATATTTGCAGTGGTTGTTGGGGGGGTGCTCATGCCGCGCTGAAAGCTCAGGCGATCGCTGGCCGAAGCAATATGGTCTGCCGTAACACCGCCGTGATGATTCCACCAATTTTGCAAATCCTGGGCATGTTGATTCAGGCAAGACACCTGTTGCCATGGGCCTTTGAGAGCTTTGTTGCGGTACAACGCCTTGAGGTAGGGGTCGTGGAGGAGGGCAAAGAGTTTGCGTTCGTAGTACATAGATGGGCTTCCTAGAACAATTGACTCCACTGCGAACACCTAGCAATGCGCCTTGGGCGATCGCAGCTAATGTTTTATCCAGTGTCGTGAGTTGGGATATGCAGTGGAAGCAAAATAAAAATTCTTTTGTAATATTTAACAGTTTTTTGTACTAGCTATAAGAATTGAAACATTTGGGTCTTGCTTCCGAGAGATCTGCCAAGTTGCCTCCAACCCTGATGCTTTCGTTGAATCCCTTAGCGTTTCTCAGGAAGCGGGTTTGAGCATTTTCTAGTATTTCAGATGCAAATGAGAATCCCTACCTAGGGGCGGGGCATTCAGAAGCTCCCCACTGGCCTCAAGCCCTGATTTTAAGGGGACTCACTGCAAACTAACCTAGAAGCGATCGCCCGCCTCAAGAACTTTTTCAAGTTCGTCTGCCACCTCAAGAACCACGCGGATACTGGTGTAAAGGGCTTCGGGGTCACAGTCAGCAGCAACCTTCGTACAAAATACAGCGATATACCTATTGTCAGCAAGGGGACGCAACTCCCAAGCGCCAATTTTCTTATTGGCATTTTCAATTAACAGATAATTGGCTATCTCTTGGTCAAGAAAGCCCTCGCAACTGTAGCCCACAGACCAGACATCCCGAATTTCATAGCTTCCTAGCTGCTGGGTTTTGGAGTCAATAAAGGCCTGTTGCGTTCGACCGTTAGATAGCTCAAAGACAACGCGGTAATCACCATCCTCATCCACTTGATAGCGGATTCCCAGGCGATCCAAAATGCGACTGACACGGACATCTGCTTCGACTCGCCGCTGACCAAACATCTTGAGATTCTCACTATAGGGGTGATTTGTGTAATTGATAATACAGGTTAACTGATCGAGTTTTGATCGCCACAGGAAGGGTTTCACGAATGTTCATATGTGCAGCAGGGACGCGCGCATGGTATTGTGGCTAAGTAGCTAAAAACTCCCACTCTCTGCGAGGGGGCTTGCTGACCCAAGTTAGCCAAAGGGATGCCATGTTGTCAAAGGGCTTTGAGGTTGAACTCTACACGGGTAAGCCCACGGGCGAGATTGTGGGACTGTCGGATCGCATTGTGAGGGACTTGCCGGGGTTTGTGCGCGAACCCGATAGTCGCAATGTTGAATTCACAACGCCCCCTGTGTATCTCTATGATCAAGCCTTCTGTGACCTGCTGCGCCCCCGCTTTCGGCTGCGCGCTTATTTGCAATCCCTAGGGGATTTAACCCTTGTCCCCGGTAGCACCCTGAGTCTAGGGGACAGTCAACGCTTTTATCGCTCTGACCCCCAGAACCCCTATCACACCTACATTGAGCAAACCTATGGCACAAGGGTTGTCACCGCTAGTGTCCACATCAACATTGGCCTGCGGGATCCAGAAGAGTTGATCCGTGCCTGTCGGCTAGTGCGGCTAGAGGCGTCCCTGTTTCTGGCTCTCAGTGCTGCGTCGCCGTTTCTCGATGGCAAGGTAACGGGCTATCACTCCACCCGTTGGGCAATCTTTCCGAAGACCCCACCCCAAGTGCCCCTATTTACCAGCCATGCCCACTTCATTGAGTGGACAGAGGCACAACTTCAACTGGGCACGATGCAAAATGTGCGGCATCTCTGGAGTGCTGTGCGCCCCAATGGCGATCGCCGACCCTATGATCTCAACCGCCTTGAACTGCGAATTTGTGATCTAGTTACGGATGCCATTGCCCTACTGGCGATTACGGCTCTCTTGGAAGCGCGACTCCTACAATTGCTCGACACCCCTGACCTTGACCCGCTCCGCTGGGGCGATGGCGAGATGCTGGCACAACTAGCCGATGAAAACGAGCAGATTGCTGCAAAAAACAGCCTAGAGGCCGTGCTGACCCATTGGCGCGATCGCCGGCAACTAACGGCAGCCGCTTGGATAGCCGAACTCTACGAAGAGGTTTGGCCGATCGCCAAAGCACAGGGCTTTAGCTGCTTTCTGGCACCGATCAAGAAAATCCTGCGCCAGGGGAACACCGCTCAGCAATGGCTGGCTCAATATGCAGCGGGGCAATCGATCCCTGAGATTATGGCCACCGCCGTACAGGAAATGGCCGCTAGCGAACAGGAATTTGCCGATCAACTCTGTCAACCAGTGGCGGCAGTGCGGGGCTAGGCATGGCGCATTTGTTCATTAGCACCGGCGAAGTCTCTGGGGATTTGCAGGGCGCCCTGTTGGTCAAGGCACTCTATCGCCTCGCAGCAGAGCGGGGGATTCCCCTAGAAATTTCTGCCCTTGGGGGCGATCGCATGGCTGCTGCGGGGGCAAAGCTACTCTTTAACACCGGAGGAATTGGCTCCGTGGGGCTACTAGAAGCCCTGCCATTGATCAAGCCAACGATCGCGCTCCAACTCAAGGCTCGCCGCTATTTACGGCAGCATCCCCCTGATTTAGTGGTTTTAATTGACTACATTGGTGGCAATGTCGCCATGGGGCGGTTTATCCGCAAACATTTTTCTATTCCCATGGTTTACTACATCGCTCCCCAAGAGTGGGTCTGGTCCCATAGTTTGAAGGCCACTCGGCAAATTGTTGCCCTCAGCGATCGCCTGCTTGCCATTTTTCCAGAAGAAGCCACCTATTACCGCCGTCATGGTGCCAATGTCGTTTGGGTGGGACATCCCCTGTTGGATCGCATTGCTGCCGCTCCCAGTCGTGAAGTGGCACGCCAAAGTTTAGGCATTGCTGCCGATGAGCTGGCGATCGCCCTGTTGCCCTTGTCCCGCAAACAGGAAATCAAATCCCTCTTGCCTCTAATTTTAGGGGCTGCCACGAATATCGCGAAAGCCTATCCTGAAGCCCGCTTTTGGTTACCCCTTTCGCTGCGGCAGTATCGCCCAGCCATTGAAGCAGTTCTCAAGGAATATCCCATTCGCGTCACATTGGCGGAAGACTCCCTGCAAGTCCTAGCGGCCGCAGATCTGGCGATCGCCAAATCCGGCACGGTGAATTTAGAAACCGCGCTGTTGAATGTGCCTCAAGTCGTGATCTACCGCGTTCATCCCCTGAGTTTGTGGCTTTATCGGCGTTTCCTGAAGTTTGACCTCAAATTTGTCTCTCCCCCCAATTTACTCGTGAATAGAGACATCGTCCCCGAACTCCTGCAGGAACGAGCCACTGTTGCCAACATTACCGCTGCTGCCCTTGCGCTATTGGATCATCCTGAAAAACGCCTAGCCATGCAGGCAGGCTATGCCAAAATGCGAGCTGCGATGGGGACTCCCGGCGTGGTCGATCGCGCCGCCACAGAGATTTTAGATCTGCTGGTCAATAGAAAACGTGCAGGATCAGCGACCCTACACGAGTGAAGAAACCAACTGGTTTAAGGGTTAGTGAGGCACTAACCTACTGTTGCGGTTTCATGGGGCGATTGCCCTGACGGCGTTGCTGCATCTGAGTGGCCAAGGCTTGCCGTTGTTGCGGTGTGAGAATGCCCCGCATGGCCAGCATGCTTTCAAAGCGGAGAGAGGCGAGTTGGTTTTCCAGTTGGCGCACCTGTTGGTGCTTGCTGCGGATTTGATCCTCCGAGGCATTGCCACTCATCATCTGCCGCAGTTCTTCCCGGGCGGTACGCAGTTGGTTGCGGGTTTGTTCCATTTGGCCTTGGTATTGTTGCCGCACGGCTTTCAAACGTTGCCGCTGTTCAGGTGTGAGGTTTAGGTTGTCCAGATTGGCTCCCCAGCGAGGTCCGCCATAACCGGGGTCAGCGACACTCGGAGGAGCGATCGCCAGTAGGGGGCTGAGGCTACCACATATAAGAAGCGTGGCTAAAGATTTTTTCAACATAGCTGTGTTCTCCTTTGTCAAAACTCAACTTGTCAAAACTCAACAAAGAGTAAAAGTAGGGTGGACAGAATTTAGTCGAAGATGGTGGGTTCTGCGTCCTGAAACATTGCTTGCCAATTGGTGGTGATGAAGATAGCCACTGCATCCGGGGACGTCTGCTTTGCCACTTGAGTTGAAGGTTTGAGGAACCACACACTGGTGGCGGTGGCGATCGCGCCAGCCCCCAAAAGAGACACGACTTGCCAGCGTCGCTTACTCAGTTGGTGTTGATGCAGAGCCGCTTGGACAATGCGCTGCTCCAAATGGGGGTGGGGGGGCGGGGGCGTCCCCGCATAGGTTTGTAAAAACTTAACCAAGGGTGTATCCTCCACAGGTGGGGGTTCTCGTTTCATAGGCTGACTCCAGCTTCGGTAAAGTAAGTCCGCAATGTGCCTCGGGCACGAAAGAGGCGGGATTTCACTGTACCCACCGGAATCCGCAGAATTTCAGCAATTTCCTTTTGGGGCAAGCCTTGGAGATCATGCATGACCAAAACACTGCGGTACTCCAAGGGCAGTGTGGCTAAACCGCGCTGAACTAAATCTTCGTAATGCAATTGCCGTAGATCCAGTCCAGGGGTGAGTGGCTCACTTTGAGACAGGTATTGCTGATGTCGCGATTTGCGCGTTGCCAGTTGACGGCGATAGTCGCAAGCCACATTCCAAGCAATCCGGTAGAGCCATGTCGAAAACTTTGCCTCATGCTTGAGACCCTTTAGCCCCTTCCATGCCCGCAAGAACACCTCCTGCACCAAATCGTCAAGGGCAACCGCACCGCACAACTGAAACAGGAGCGATCGCACCCGTTGCTGATGCCGTTGATAGAGTTCCCGAAACCCATTTGGATGTCCGGAAAGGCACTGCTCAATAATCCGCCGATCGGGATCGATCACTTGGGGTCGGGTCACGATAGCCGTTGATGCCGTTGCCGCTGATAGGGGTAAAGATACACTCATGCGAGGTATCACTCCATTAACGTAATCATCTATTTAGACGGGGCATCGAAAAGAGCGGTTCAAGACCCTTGGCACCACGGTTCGCTAGAATTTGGTAAACAATTGCGGCTACTGGCTGGACTATACTAAACGTCGGATGCTCTGACAGGGAACCGATCGTGAATATCGCTGAAATTTTTAACCGTGGTGGCTTGGCCATGTGGCCACTACTGATTCTCTCGATCTTGACCTTAGGCACCATTTTTGAGCGGCTTTGGTTTTGGAGCATTGTTCTCCAAGGAGAGACGAAACTGGCCGAGCAGATTCTGGATGCCGCTCGCCACGATTGGCAAGAAGCCATTGAATTAGCAGCCAATGCCTGTGACCAACCGATTGGTCGCTTCCTTTATACCCCTTTACAATTGATTGACACCAACCCAGAAATCTTTCGCCTAGCCCTAGAAGCTGCGGCTGATGAGGAGCTGAGTGCCATGCGGCGGGGAGAAAAGGTCTTAGAGGCAACGATTACGATGGCACCTCTACTGGGTTTGTTGGGAACGGTGTTAGGTCTGATTAGTGCCCTCAGTTCTATTCGCTTGGGGGATATTGGCACACCGGCCACCATGGGCGTGGGTCTCGGGATTAGTGAGGCCTTGATTAGTACTGCCTCTGGTCTGGTGGTGGCGATCATTGCCCTTGCCTTTCAGCGGCTCTTTCAAGCGTTTCTCTTGCAGCAGGCACAAATTTTTCGCCGCACTGGCAATGAATTAGAACTCACCTATCGTCAAGCATGGCTAGAGCAGCGGATCAAAGGGGAACCTGAAAAAACATTGTTCTAACTCAAGCTATTTTTGCCCCTTTGACAGTTTTGAAGGAGAAAATCCTACGGGTAGGGGGAACCAAAATCGTTATAATCGCTGTTGAGATTTCATTAGCGAGGCATCATGCGCGTTTACGTGTTGCTCTACAACCCGGGGACTGAAAATGAGGGCATTCATTCTCTGCAACTGGGCGATCGCAACCTGATTCTGATGTTTGAAAGCGAAGACGATGCCAGTCGCTACGCCATGCTTTTAGAGGCACAGGATTTTCATCCCCCCAGCGTTGTCCCCATTGATGCCAAGGAAATCGAAGAATTCTGCGAATCCTCAGGCTACACCTGTCACTTGGTGCCCGAAGGATTTGTGCCGACAAACGATGCTGAGCGTCTCTTCTTGGCGCCTCCCGAACGCAATGTCGAAGAAACCGACTGGGAACTAGAAAATCGCGTGCCCCCCGCTGCTGAGAGTGAGTTCTCCGAAAGTGAACTGAATCAGTTGCGCCAACAATTTGAAAAGCTGCTGTAGATGGTGCGGGTCTGTGCCTGTCTAATTGTCAAAAATGAGGCAGCCCATTTGGCACGCTGTCTGGGCAGTGTTCAGCCTTGGGTAGATGAGATCGTTGTGGTAGATACCGGGTCAACGGATGAGACGATCGCGATCGCCCGCCAGTTTACAGAGCGCATCTTTACCTTCCCTTGGCAGGATGATTTTGCCGCTGCCCGCAATTACTCCCTAGAGCAGGCCACGGGCGATTGGATTTTGGTGATAGATGCCGATGAGGTGCTCGTGAGCTTACAGGAGCCACCTGTGCCCCTCGGACAACAACTGGAGGGCAGCACCCTCACTGCCTACCAACTCCTACGGCGGGAAATCGGCACGGGGCAGCAATTTTCTGACTTTGCCATTGTGCGACTCTTTCGCAACCTGCCGACGCTGCGCTATCAGGGACGCTTCCATGAGCAGTTGGTTTCGACAGCCGCAGAACCGCTGACCATTGGTACTCTGGAAACGCTGCGCATTGACCACTATGGCTATCAACCCGCACAAATTCAAGCCAAGATGCGCGATCGCAACATCCCGATTTTGGAACGCATCCGCGCTAGTGAAGGTCTGCCTTTGAATCTCCTCTTTGCCTTGGCGGAGATGTACCACGCTGTGAATAACCCCACGGCTGCGGATGACTGCTACCAAGAACTTTTTGAGCGGCTTTTGCCCCATCTCCTCATCAGCCAACTGCCTGAGAATGCCCCTGGCGCCCTGCCCGAAATTCTGAATCAACTGGGGCGGCGTCTGCTGGCTATGGGGGATCACGAAACATTGCAACTCCTCTGTCAGCAAAGTCTGGTGTGGTTTCCCACCTATCCTCCCCTCAATGATTTGGCCGGGCGCTGGCTGATGGCTTTAGGATTCCCCTTGGGAGCAACGGCCTACTTTGAGTATTGCCTTGAACTGGGGCGCACCAATGGCTACAGCAAGCAGATGATTTTTCCCTTGGGCTATGTGCGGGAGATTGCAGCCGAACAACTAGGGCGTGCCTATGAAACCTTGGGCGATCGCGAGCGGGCGGCGGCGGCCTTTGCCCAAGCAACAGCTTTTCGCCAAGAAAGGGGCAATCACCAATAGAAAATAAAAAAAGTGCCGCTGTTAGCAACGGCACCGCAGTTTGGGTTTCGGTGATCCAACCTTAGGCAAATTGCTGCCACTCTTCTTCCAGCAGACTGATGAGATCTTCATTGCCCTGACTCCGAGCCACTTGCAGCCGCCGCTCAAGAGTTTTCAGAATTGCATGGCGATGGGCTTCGGCCAAGGAGTCACGCTTACGCTGGGGAAGTACTGAAGGGGCAGTACTCGTCGTCGGAGCGCTTGTGGTAACTGGTGTACCGTTCGTTTGGTAGGTCACCCCCCGCCAGCAGAGGACATGATTGGGTTGAGGAACCGGTTCAGCCGCTTTGTGCCCTACCCATTGCGCCCCCCGGTAGAGACCCTTGGCGCCCGATTCAACAAGGGGAATGTGCTGCTCAGAAGTTTCGTATTTAACGCCGCGATAGATTACTTGCATAATTAAATCAAGGCTTCTAGGTGAATACTATTGACTCGTTATCAAGCTTTAGGTGGTCTGCGTTAGGAAACAACTTGCTTTTAACTTTCTGTATTCTATTATACGATTTTTCGATCTTCATTGGGTAGAAGCCGGTTTTTTTAACAAATCTTTAGCCCTCCCACAGTCCTCCTATGAACGTGTTGTCACTCCCCGCCAATGCCAGTCACCTTCTAAGGACGTTGCGTCCGGGTCAACGGGAAATTAGTGAATGGCAAGGGGGTCTCTTGGCGGTATCGGCAGTGCCCGGAGCAGGCAAATCCCATGGCATGGCCGTAGGAGCCGCGATCGCCATCGCTCGCGAAAAACTCCATCAGCAGCGGCAACTGGTCGTAGTCACCTATAGTCGTTCGGCAGCGGCCAATATCAAGGTGCGGATTCGCCAGTACCTGCGGGAAATGGGCTTGCCCCGCAATGGTTTTAGTGTGCAGACGCTCCACAGTTTGGCCTTGAAAATTGCCACCAGTCACCCCACAGCGGGTCTGCGTTGGAGTGGCGAGAATTTAATGAGTGAGCATGAGCAGCGACGCCTGTGTGTTACCTGTGTTAAGGAATGGGCGCGATCGCACCCCGACATTCTCGAGCAACTGATCCAAGGCTGCGATACCAGTCCCCTGAGTGACGTTGAACACGATGGTCGCAGAAGTGCGCTTTTGACTGACATCTTGGTGAAGTTGGCACAAACCGTTATTAGCAGTGCCCGCAGTATGGCGTTGACGCCCCATGATCTGCGGCAGTTGTCCCAGCAGTTGCGCTCCCAAAGTGCAGCCGCGGCAGAACCCTACCCCTTTTTAGAAATTGGTGCCGACCTTTTGGAACTATACCAGCACCATTTAGCGCAGCGAGAGCAAATTGACTATGATGAGATGATTTTGGCAGCGGTACAACTCCTAGAGGGCGATCGCCAGTGCCGCCAAGAATGGCAACAGCGGGTGTATGCCGTCTTTGAAGATGAGGCGCAGGACTCGACCCCCTTGCAATCGCGGTTACTGCGACTTCTCGCCGAGGACAACACCACAGGGCAAGTGAATTTTGTGCGGGTGGGGGATCCCAATCAAGCCATTAACTCCACATTTACGGCGGCAGACCCTCTCTTTTTTAATGAATTCTGTGACCAATGTGCCCAGCAGCAGGCCTTCTATAAAATGACCCAAGCGGGGCGATCCACCCCATTGGTCATTCGATCGGCCAACTTTTTAGTGAACTGGGTCAATCATGCCCTCAAAGGCCAAGAACTGCCCTTTCGATCCCAAGCAATTCAGCCCGTCTCACCGACAGATCCGCAACCGGGGGCGAACCCACCCCCCTGGGGAGAAGGGGTAGAAATTGCCCGACCAGCAACCGTTTTCGAGACCGTGCGCGAGCTAGCAGCACGTATTTCTGAGGTTTTAGTAGAGTATCCTGAGGCCTCAATTGCGGTACTGGTGCGTACCAACCGCCAAGGGGAATTTGTCGCGGATCTGTTGCGATCGCCCGCTAGCTTCAGCATTAATACCGACCTTGCCGCTCAGGGGATTCCGATTCTCGATGTATCGGGCATTGAACGGCGATCGCAGGTGCCCAAGGAATTGCTGGACATTCTTTATTTTCTCCACTGTCCCTATTCTCCCGAAGCGGTCAAAGCAGCCCTGACTGTTCTTCAGGAGCGCAAACGCATTTCTGTCCAAAATTTGGATCGCTTAGCCGCCCAGCCAGAGGTGTTTCTCTACCCTGGTCCTTTAGACCCCCCTGCCGAGGAACCGGTACTCAAGGCACGGCACTACTGTCAACGTCTCCTCAAAGCCCGCCTAGAGCTATCTCTATTTCCTTTGATCACGTACTGCGCTCAGGAATTGGGCTATGATGCCGCTGAATTGGCCACCAGCGATCGCCTGATCTGCCACTTGGCACAGCAGGAACCAACGCAACTGTGGGAGCGTATCCATCCCCGTTGGCAGGAGTTGGTGGCGACGGATCGCTTTGACGCTGTTGAGATGGAAGACCTCCATAGCCGCTTGGTGCGATCAGGGCAAGTGACGATTATGACGATGCATCGCGCCAAGGGTCTGGATTGGGATGCCGTTTTTGTTCCCTTCTTAGAGGCAAGAACCCTCCCCGGTGAGAGCTGGGTGGCGGCCAATGCCAAGTTCCTCAGTCCAGAGGTGGATTTTACGGATGTGGTGCGATCGCAACTGCGGGCCTACGGCCATCAGCAACCCCTTCCTGACTGGCAAACCGCCTATCAAAAAGCCAAAGAGGCCAAAGTTACTGAGGAATACCGCCTGCTTTACGTGGCCATGACCCGTGCTAAGCGTTTACTGTGGCTCGCCGCCGCCCACCAAGCCCCCTTTAACTGGCAGAGCTTTGACTGGCGAGGGTTTTATCAACTGCAAGACAGTGACCCTTGTCCTTTCTTAGCTGCCCTAGAGCAGAAGCTAAAGAAATATGCCAAAGCTACTCGCGGCGATCGCTAAGGCTATCACGCCCCGGCAAGCGTTCCATGGCTGCCAAGACGGCCCGTTCTGCTGCCAGAATATCCCGCTCCGCGCCCCCCAAAAAGAGTCGGCCAAAACTGCCCACGGCTGAAATCTGCAAGATATTAATGAGTGCTGCCTTTTCCGCTTCATTGGCGGCCAGTGCAGCATAGGCGGCAGGTTCTACTTCAAACACATAGAGGGTTTGCCCCGCCAAAATCATATTGCCCCGCCGCGAGCGGTTAATTAGTTGGGTGTGGTGGGCATCAATATTGCGAATCACCTGACTCGAAATCACCCGTGGCCGCAAGCAATCCTGTACCCGAGCGCCAATGGCATCTAAAATTGCTTGCCCTGCTGCGCGTACTTCCCCCTGATTGCCCGAATGCACCTCCAATAGTCCGTAGAGTCGCTCGATAAACAAAACTCCCGGCCGCACCACCGCAGACTTCAAGGCAATATCCAAAAGGCGATTGACATCAATCCCCGGTGAAATCTCCACCCAGAGGGAGCAATCCCCCGGCAAAGGCAAAAACCCTTGAGCCACGGTTCCCAAGTAGGCCGCGTGTTGCGGTTGAATCGAGTCGAGATAGACATAACTGCGCAGATCAACGCCCAAGGTGGTGGATTCCTAACGCGCCAGTACCCATGATCGCCGAAAATGCCCTAGGACAATAGCCATTGCAGGCGTGGATCCGTAAAGTCCTCAATGCAGACCTCTGCTCCTGCGGCTTGCAGTGCCGTTTCCGATTGCGTTGTTAACACTCCCCAGCAGAGCATCCCTGCCCGCACCGCTGCCATCACCCCTGCCACGGCATCCTCAAAGACAAGACAATGCTGCGGCAACACCTGCAACCGCTCCGCCACTAGGAGATAGCATTCTGGATCGGGCTTGCCCCGCTGCACATCCTGCTCCATCACCACCGTATCGAAAAAGTTGCCCACCCCCTCACAGGAGAGCACCAATTCCACATTGGCAGCACAGGCCGAGGTGCCTAGGCCCAAGCGATAGCCCTTTTCTTTAGCACTTTTGAGAAAGGGCAACAGCCCCGGCAACAGTTCCAAATTGGGTGCCAGCAATTCCCGAAAGACAGCCTCTTTGCCGGCGCCCCAGCGTTCGACTTCCGCTTCAGTGACCGATCGCCCCAAGAGTTCTGGCAGGAGTTCGGCATTGCGTTTGCCCCCCATTTGCCGCAACTGTTCCAGATTGATCTGCTGCCGCAGTTCAGGGGTGCGATCGACATAGACCCGCCAAGCTTCAAGGTGGTAGGGCATGGTATGGCAGATGACCCCATCCATATCAAAAATCAGGGCACGCTGCGAGGGTTCAACGGCAAGAAACTGGGAAAAATTAGCCATTGGCGAAAAATTTGGGCATCAGCAAGTGTAGTCTATCGTCTTTTGAGACTAAAGAGGCTGGCCAATCGATCAATGGAATTTTGCCGCAGGCTAGCCCCCAAAATCTCAATTAAAATACGGGCAACCACACCTGCAAAAAAATGAGTCAACATCTACAGTAGGAGTACAGCCCTTTATCTAAGCTATAGGGTACGTCAAGGGACGTTGATCCTGTTTAAGAGTGGATTTGACGGTTCTGGGTCTGTTCCATCTTTTGGGAAGAGGGCTGTAAATTGGCATACAAAAACACGCCAAAGTGGACGTGTTAAGATGAGTGTTACCAGCACGCAGGAGCCATTAGGGGAAGGGTCATGTTTGAACGGTTTACAGAAAAAGCCATTAAAGTCATCATGCTGGCACAGGAAGAGGCTCGCCGCCTCGGCCACAACTTTGTCGGTACCGAACAAATTCTCCTCGGATTGATTGGTGAAGGCACCGGTGTGGCTGCGAAGGTGCTACGTTCCATGGGGGTGAACCTCAAGGATGCCCGCATCGAAGTGGAAAAAATTATTGGCCGTGGGTCTGGTTTTGTGGCGGTGGAGATTCCCTTTACCCCCCGTGCCAAGCGAGTGTTGGAACTCTCCCTCGAAGAAGCCCGCCAACTGGGACACAACTATATTGGTACTGAGCACCTTCTTTTGGGTCTGATTCGCGAAGGGGAAGGGGTAGCAGCACGGGTTCTTGAAAATCTCGGCGTTGATCTGTCGAAAGTGCGCACTCAAGTGATTCGTATGCTGGGTGAAACCGCAGAAGTGGCTGCCGGTGCCAGCCAAGGGCGCACCAAAACACCGACACTGGACGAATTTGGTGCCAACCTCACCCAGATGGCCATTGATGGCAAGCTAGATCCCGTGGTGGGTCGGCAAAAAGAAATTGAGCGGGTGATTCAAATCCTCGGCCGCCGCACCAAAAATAACCCTGTGCTGATCGGTGAACCGGGGGTAGGTAAAACCGCTATTGCTGAAGGCCTTGCCCAACGCATTGCCAATAAAGATGTCCCCGATATTCTAGAAGACAAGCGGGTGGTCACCCTCGATATTGGCCTGTTGGTGGCGGGCACGAAGTACCGAGGTGAGTTTGAAGAGCGGCTGAAGAAGATCATGGACGAGATCCGCCAAGCCGGTAACGTGATCTTGGTGATTGACGAGGTACACACGTTGATTGGGGCTGGGGCCGCTGAGGGTGCCATTGATGCGGCGAATATCCTCAAACCCGCCTTGGCTCG
Organism: Thermosynechococcus sp. B1; assembly: GCF_030322985.1. Lineage (NCBI taxonomy): Bacteria > Bacillati > Cyanobacteriota > Cyanophyceae > Acaryochloridales > Thermosynechococcaceae > Thermosynechococcus > Thermosynechococcus sp. B1. The sequence goes on from NZ_CP096573.1 coordinate 115,241, forward strand.
TGGTGAGTTGCAGTGCATTGGTGCCACCACGTTGGATGAGTACCGCAAACACATTGAGCGAGATGCCGCCTTGGAGCGCCGCTTCCAACCGGTGATGGTGGGTGAACCCTCCGTTGAGGAAACCATTGAGATCCTCTACGGCCTGCGGGAACGCTACGAGAAGCACCACAAGCTGAAAATTTCCGATGAAGCCCTTGAGGCGGCAGCGAAGCTGTCTGATCGCTACATTAGCGATCGCTATCTGCCCGACAAAGCCATTGACCTCATTGACGAAGCCGGCTCACGGGTGCGCCTGATTAACTCGCAACTACCGCCTGCGGCCAAGGAACTGGATCGCGAATTGCGGCAAGTGCTCAAAGAAAAAGACGATGCCGTGCGTGCCCAAAACTTTGACAAAGCGGGTGAGTTGCGCGATCGCGAGATGGAACTGAAAGCGCAAATCCGTGCCATTGCCCAGCAGAAAAAATCCGAAAGCGCCAATGGTGAAGAGGAAACCCCCGTCGTTACCGAAGAGGACATTGCCCACATTGTTGCCTCTTGGACGGGTGTGCCTGTCAGCAAGCTCACCGAAAGCGAATCGGAAAAACTGCTGCACATGGAGGAGACCCTGCACCAGCGGGTCATTGGCCAAGATGAAGCGGTGAAAGCCATCTCCCGTGCCATTCGCCGTGCCCGTGTCGGTCTAAAAAATCCCAACCGTCCCATTGCTAGCTTTATCTTCTCTGGGCCAACCGGTGTGGGTAAAACCGAGCTAACGAAAGCCTTGGCCGCCTACTTCTTTGGTTCTGAAGAGGCGATGATCCGCCTGGATATGTCCGAGTACATGGAGCGGCATACCGTCTCCAAGCTCATTGGTTCGCCCCCCGGCTATGTCGGCTACAACGAGGGCGGTCAACTGACCGAAGCCGTGCGGCGGCGTCCCTACACGGTGGTGCTCTTTGACGAAATCGAGAAAGCCCATCCCGATGTCTTTAACCTGCTGCTGCAAATCCTTGAGGATGGTCGCCTCACTGACTCTAAGGGGCGTACTGTTGACTTCAAGAACACCCTCTTGATCATGACCTCGAACATTGGCTCGAAGGTGATTGAGAAAGGCGCTGGCGGTCTTGGCTTTGAGTTTGGCACTGAGGATGCTGCTGAATCGCAATACAATCGCATTCGCTCCTTGGTGAATGAGGAACTGAAGCAGTACTTCCGTCCAGAGTTCCTCAACCGCGTGGATGAGATTATTGTCTTCCGCCAGCTGACCAAAGACGAGGTCAAGCAAATTGCCGACATCCTCTTGAAGGAGGTCTTCTCACGCCTGACCGAGAAAGGAATCACCCTAGAAGTGACGGATCGCTTCAAGGAGCGACTCATTGAAGAAGGCTACAATCCCAGCTACGGTGCGCGACCCCTGCGGCGAGCCATTATGCGCCTCCTAGAGGATACCTTGGCTGAGGAAATGCTCTCTGGCCGCATTCGTGAAGGGGATACTGCCCTCATTGATGTGGATGAATCGGGTCAAGTGAAGATTCAAGCTCAACCTCGGCGTGAGCTACTGCCCCAAGCGGTTGAGTAGGGTATTGACTTCCTATGCCAGACACACCGCAAGAGGTTTATGGGGACTCCCTCAGCTCCCGAGCGCTGGATCACGACTGGCGCACCATTTATCCCTTGGGTGCTTACCAAATCCACGGTCTGGCATGGGTCGATCCCCAAGCCCTGTGGCTACGTCAATTGCCCCGTTTGCCCTTTTGCCAAGCAACCCTTGGCGCCAGTTTTTTGGCCTTGGATCGGGTGCGGGGCTTTATTTTGCTCATCAATGGCGAAAATGACCACAGTGAGATTCTCAATCCCTACGATCTAGAGGCATTTCTCGATGCCGATGGCCTCTGTCTCCATCGCGAAACCCTCTGGTTTTGCCGGGACACATGGCTCTATCGCTGTCATCTGCCTGACTGGCATGTAGAAAAGGTGCTGGAGTGCCGCTATCCCATTTACGGTGTGGCGGTGGATGACACAGGCATCTATGTGGCCTGTCAAAAATCGGGTTACATCCACTGTTTTGATGAAACAGGTCGAGAGCAGTATCGCCTCAGCGCGCCGGGCATTGGCTGTGAAAATTTAGCCCTCAAGGATGGCTATCTGTGGGTGAGCGATCGCCTAGAGCAATCCATCTATTGTCTCGATCGCCAGAGTGGCCGTGTTGAATGGGTGGCCTTGACGCCCTTTGCCCAGCCAACGGCGTTTACCTTTGATGCAACGGGGCGACTGTGGGTGGCCTATGGCGGTGAAGAACCCTATTTGCGGGATAACCCCAACAACCGCGAAGCCCCCCTCGAAATTGATCATCGCGATATTTGCCTGATTCATCCTCTGCTCTATCAGACCCACAAAGAGCAGTATTACACGGTCTCCAATGGCTATCTGATTGAGATGGCCTACGTGGAGGAAATGTCTCCCCTCGATGCGCTGCACCTAGATAACCTAGAGTGGCGAATTGCTCTGCCCGCCAATTCCCTGCGCCAAAAATTGCTGCGGGTTGAACCCGTCGGTACCCCCTTTCGCTTGGAAACCGTGGGTGATCAGCAGGTGGCGGTGTTTGATTTTCCTGAAGTGCGTCCCTACGAAGCCCGTCTTTTTGGTTGGCGTGCTTGGCTAGAAGTGAGAGGTATCAAGTACCATCTCAGCTTTGACGACATTGATGAGACGCTACCGCTGCCGCCAGAATTTGCAGCACAGTATCTAGTGGATAACGATGAGTTGGCGATGGATCAACCCATTGTCCAGGAGGTGGCACGGCAAGCTGTGGGCACAGAGACCAATATCCTGCGCAAGATGCTCAAGATTCGTAACTATGTGTACGATCGCCTGAGCTATGCCATGCGACCCACGATTGAAACGCCCGATTTGGTTTTGAAACGGGGAACGGGGTCCTGTGGTGAGTACGTGGGGGTGCTCCTTGCCTTGGCGCGATTAAATGGCATTGCCTGCCGTACGGTGGGTCGCTACAAATGTCCCCCCCATCCCCAAAAGCGGGGCATCCCCCTTCAACCCACCTATAACCACGTTTGGTTGGAGTTTTATGTGCCGGGGGTTGGCTGGTTGCCCATGGAGTCCAATCCCGATGATGTCGTAGAGCGCGGCCCTTATCCAACACGGTTCTTTATGGCACTGCCTTGGTACCACGTGGAAGCGGGTAAAGGGATTCGCTTTGAGAGCACGAATTATCGCGATCGCGGGCTACGCCTTGGAGATTTAGCCCTCAATCATGTGCGCTTTACCATTCATGGTGAGCTGCCCCCAATTGCCTAAATAGTTCTAAGACAGGAGCACTCGCAGTAATCCCAAAGGAGCCGGCTGCCAATCGCCGCGCCAATCCAAAAGCTGTACTAACACCAAGTAGCCAATTCCCAATAACAGGGAAATGACACCGGTGACGATCGCCACCCATTTGCCCGATGACCGTTGAGACACCCTGAGCCTCCTATTCATTCTTGAGTCGCAATACCGCCATAAAGGCCTCTTGGGGGACATCCACCCGCCCGATCGCCTTCATCCGTTTTTTACCCGCTTTTTGTTTTTCGAGGAGCTTGCGTTTACGGGTCACATCGCCGCCGTAGCACTTGGCCAAGACATCTTTGCGTAAGGCGGGAATACTTTCACTGGCAATCACCCGTGAGCCAATGGCCGCTTGAATGGGAATTTTGAACTGGTGGCGTGGGATCAAATCCTTGAGTTTGCTGACAAGGGCACGTCCCACATAGTAGGCCTTATCGCGGTGAACAATCGCTGCCAAGGAATCCACCGGGTCGTTATTGATCAGGATATCCAGTTTCACCAGATCATTAGGACGGTAGCCAATCAGGTGGTATTCCATACTGGCATAGCCGCGCGATCGCGACTTCATTTCATCGAAAAAGTCCGTCACAATTTCCGCCAAGGGCATTTCATAGACCAATGTGGTGCGCCCTTGGGTGAGGTAGCGCATATCCTTAAAGATGCCCCGCCGCGACTGCGCCAATTCCATCAGCGTTCCCACATAGGTTTCGGGGGTAATCATTTCCAGTTGAACGTAGGGTTCCTCAATTTTTTCGCGGTATTGGGGTTCCGGTAGCAGGCTGGGGTTATCAATCGTCAGCACTTCCCCTTTGATGGTGGTGACGCGATAGACCACCGAAGGGGCGGTAATGATTAAGTCCAGATTGTATTCCCGCTCTAGCCGCTCTTGGATAATTTCCATGTGCAGCAGCCCCAAAAAACCACAGCGGAACCCAAAGCCCATGGCACTGGAGGTTTCCGGCTCGTAGTGGAGCGAAGCATCGTTGAGCTTCAATTTTTCAAGGGCTTCCCGCAGATCCTCAAACTGATCGGCATCCGTGGGAAAAAGACCACAAAAGACCATCGGTTTGGCCTCAGTGTAACCCGGAAGAGGTTCCTTGGCTGGGTTTTGTGCCAATGTAATCGTGTCGCCGACACGGGCATCGCCAACGGCTTTAATGGCGGCTGCGAGGTAGCCCACTTCCCCGGCATGGAGACTGTCCACGGGTTTTTGGTTGGGCGCGAGAACGCCGAGTTCATCAATTTCGTACTCTTTGCCAGAGGCCATCAAGCGAATGCGATCGCCCTTGCGCACCACACCATCCATGACCCGAAAATAGACAATCACCCCTCGGTAGGCATCGTAGTAGCTATCAAAAATCAATGCCCGCAGGGGTTGATCTACCGTATCGCGGGGGGGTGGCACCAAATGCACAATGGATTCCAGAATTTCCTCAATGCCAATTCCCTCCTTGGCAGACGCTAGAACCGCTTGGGAGCAGTCGAGGCCAATAATCTCTTCAATTTCTGCCTTCACGCGATCGGGTTCAGCACCGGGTAGGTCAATTTTGTTGAGGACCGGAATAATTTCTAAATTATGCTCCAATGCCAGATAGACATTGGCCAGGGTTTGCGCTTCTACCCCTTGGGAGGCATCCACAACGAGGAGTGCCCCTTCACAGGCAGCCAGCGATCGCGACACCTCATAGGAAAAATCCACGTGGCCGGGGGTGTCAATCAAATTCAAAATATACGTTTCGCCATCGCGACTGGTGTAGGTCATGCGGGCAGCTTGCAGCTTAATCGTAATTCCCCGCTCCCGCTCCAGCTCCATATTGTCAAGAAACTGTTCCTTCATTTCACGGGGATCCACCGTGCCTGTAAATTGCAGCAGGCGATCGGCAAGGGTCGATTTGCCGTGATCAATGTGGGCAATGATCGAGAAATTGCGAATGTGGGAAACGGGGACGTCGGTCATACCAGCGAGGGCAACCTTAACAAAATGAAAAACTCCTTTCTTGATTCTAAGCGTCCCTGTCCGATTGTGCTGAGAATTCGGTGGTAGGATAGAAATTAACTGCCGGGATGTAGCGCAGCTTGGTAGCGCATCTGCTTTGGGAGCAGAGGGTCGCAGGTTCAAATCCTGTCATCCCGATTCGGAACCGTAAACCTAGAACGATTGTTGCCCATACAATCCTGCGGTAGATTAGCCTCAGGCCTTTTGGATACGTATTCATTGATGCTGACGGTTCCACGGACAATTTGCCTTGGATTTTTGGCGGTGATTACGCTGGGGACGCTGCTGTTGTGGCTGCCTTGGTCCACTAGTAATGGGGAATGGAACCCCTTTATCGTTGCTCTCTTTACCGCAACATCGGCCGTTTGTGTGACCGGCCACATTATTGTCGATACGGGAACCCACTTTTCTCCCTTTGGTCAACTGGTGATTCTGCTGTTGATCCAGGTGGGTGGTCTGGGGTACATGACGGCGACCACCTTTTTGATTATTTTGCTGGGACGCAAGTTTAACCTGCGGCAGAAGATAGCGGTACAGCAAGCCTTGGATCGGCGGGGCATGCAGGGGGCACGGCAATTGGTGCGCTCGATTTTGGGTCTCACGTTTCTCTTTGAACTGACGGGTGCCTTGTTGCTGTGGCTGATTTTTCGCCAAGACTTTAGTGATCCACGGGCACTGTGGCTGGCGGTGTTTCACAGTATCAGTGCTTGGAATAATGCCGGGTTTAGTCTGTTTAGTGACAGCTTGATGGGGTATCAAACCTCTGTGCCCCTGAATTTCGTGATTTCACTGCTGATTATTTTTGGCGGCATTGGCTATGAGGTGATCTTTGAGTTTTATCTTTGGCTGCGGGAGCATCTGCGTCACTGGGGTAAACCCGCCTATCTAATCCGCAAGGCGAGCCAGATGACGTTTAGCCTCAATTTCAAAATTGTGACGAGTACAACGGCGATTCTCCTCATCTTGGGAACGGCGATGCTGTTTGCGACGGAGATGCGATCGCCACAGTATGGTGTTTTTTCGTTTGATCAAAAATTATTGCTAGCATGGTTTCAGTCCGTTACTTCCCGTACCGCTGGCTTTAATACGGTCAATCTTGGCGAGTTTAACAATGGCGGTTTATTTATTATCATTGCCCTGATGTTTATTGGCGGTAGCCCCGGTGGGACGGCAGGGGGCATTAAAACAACCACGTTGCGGATTTTGGCAGGGATTACCAAGTCAGCTCTGCAAGGGAAAGAGGTGGTGCTGCTCTACCGCCGTCAGGTGCCCCCCTCGCTGATCATGAAAGCGGTCGCTGTCGCCTTTGGCTCAATGTTTACGGTGCTGGTTTCCACTACCCTCATCGCGATCGCTGACCCCGAAGAGAATTTCATTAATATTCTCTTTGAAACTGTTTCTGCCTTTGCCACCGTTGGTCTCTCCACCGGCATTACCAGTGGGCTAACCGTCTTTTCCAAGCTGGTCTTGATTGTAACGATGTATGCTGGACGGGTGGGTATCCTGCTGCTGATGGCGGCAATTATCGGTGACCCCCAGCCTTCTAGCGTCCAATATCCTGAGGAAAATCTGCTGGTGGGTTAGGGGGCAGCGTACTCGGCAATGGCGGCAGCCATCTCTTGGGTACCCACGGGTTCTTTGCCCGGTGCAGCCAAATCATAGGTGACAAAGCGCCCCTCAGCAATGACTTTTTCCACAGCCGCTTGCAGACGCCGTGCCGCTTCCATTTCACCCAAGTGTTGCAGCATCAACACCCCTGAGAGAATCAATGCCGTAGGATTGGCTTTATTTTGGCCGGCATATTTAGGTGCTGAACCATGAATCGCCTCAAAAACGGCATATTCATCGCCAATGTTTGCCCCCGGTGCCACTCCTAGACCCCCAATCATCCCGGCACAAAGGTCGGAAAGAATATCACCGTAGAGGTTGGGCATCACCATCACATCGTAGAGTTCGGGCTTCTGCATCAACTGCATGCACATGTTATCGACGATGCGATCTTCAAAGGCAATGTCGGGGTAACGGGTAGCAATTTCGCGGGCACGTTCAAGGAAGAGGCCATCGGTAAATTTCATGATGTTGGCCTTGTGAACGGCAGTCACTTTCTGGCGATGGTTGGCCTTGGCATATTTGAAGGCAAACTCAATGATGCGATCGCTCCCCAGCACAGAAATCGGCTTGACACCAATGGCAGCATCCTCACGGATCGGCTTACCCGCTAGATCACTCAAAAAGGCACGGGCTTTGGCCGCCTCGGGACTGGTGTATTCAAACTCAATCCCGGCATAGAGGTCTTCGGTATTCTCGCGAACAATGACAAGGTCAATGTTTTGAAAATAGCTTTTCACCCCAACAATGGATTTAGCCGGCCGTAGGTTCGCATAGAGATTGAGCCGCTTGCGGATCTCGACATTCACAGAACGAAAGCCCGTACCTACGGGGGTGGTAATCGGCCCTTTGATGGCAGTTTTCGTGCTTTTGATCGCATCGAGAACGTGTTCGGGCAAGGGGGTACCGTAGCGTTCCATCATGTCCACACCGGCATCCACCACCACCCAATCAATTTTGACGCCCGTAGCATCAATGGCAGTGCGAGTGGCAGCGGCAACCTCAGGACCAATACCGTCGCCGCGAATTAAGGTAACAGCGTGGGACACGAGTTCTCTCTCCCTATGCAGAACTGAAAGACAAAGGTATTAGGAGGGTAGGATGCCGCTAAATGAGCTTCACCGTACGTAGCGTGTGAAACAAAATTGTCGCCAAGGCGATCGCGCCCGCAACAATGACAAAGTACAAAACAATTCCCATCATGTTTCTCCTCAACAGGTAGTGATTTACCTCGGGATTCAGAATACCCTAGGCTGTGCCTACAAAACTAACATCACTAAAGCGCTTTTGTGCCTCGCTGACGGGACGATTTTTGCCTTCCTCTTGCCAGTAGTTAATGATTTCGGTGGCACGGTTGAGGAGTTCAATCCGCTCGGCTTCCGTAATCCAAGATTTCTTCTCTAACTCCGCCTTCAGGAGTTCCCAAGCATCGGTGCGCGGCCAAAAGAAGTAGGAGGTGAGGGGGCTTGTCCCTTTGCCAACAATTTGATCGACAGCGATCGCCACGTCTTTTTCTAACCAAAGTACTCTCAGGGTAAAGCGGGACAATTCTAACCTCCTAAAACTCGTTTTTCACAAAAAGCCATCCTTTATAATAACCAATCAGGCCAACTGCATACAAGTTTCTGGAGAGCTACGGTTGAGTACCCCCTGCGCCTGTGTCTTTTTTGATATTGATGGGGTGATTCGCGATGTCAGTCGTTCCTATCGCCGTGCCCTAGCGGATACCGTCGAGCATTTTACGGGGGGTGCCTATCGTCCCAGTCAAAAGGAAATTGACAACCTCAAGGCGGAAGGCTGCTGGAATAACGACTGGGAAGGGTCGCGTGAACTCATTTATCGCTACTTTGAACGCCAAGGGAAACCCCGCTGCCAAGTGCCCTTGGACTATGAACGCCTAGTGATCTTTTTTGAGGAGCGCTATAGTGGCGAAAATTGGTGCGGCTATATTCAAGATGAGCCACTGCTGGTGGATGTTGCCTATTTTCAGGCTCTTGATCAGGCACAAATCCGCTGGGGGTTTGTCAGTGGTGCGACGCGGGACTCGGCAGAATATGTTCTGAAACACCGCTTGGGTCTCGATCAGCCCCTTTTGATCGCCATGGAAGATGCCCCCGGCAAACCCGACCCCACAGGACTCCGCATGGCCTACCGTCAGGCCGCGGCTCAGGAAACCATTCCTGCCTTTTATGTGGGGGATACAGTGGCGGATATGCAGACCGTTGTCAATGCCCGCAAAGAACAAGCAACAACGCCGTGGATTGCCTTAGGGGTGATTCCTCCCCATGTCCAGCCCGAAGATCGGCAACGCTATGGCGATCGCTTGCGCTCAGCGGGAGCCAGTGCAGTTTTTGAACACACGCGCGACATTACCCCAGCGATGGTGGCAGCGTTCTTAGGGCAATTGGCTGCCCACGACTCAAACTGCGGGCAATAAGATCACAGCGTTCATTGCCGACATCGCCACTATGGCCACGCACATGGTGCCACTGGACTAAGGGATCATTGAGGGCATCTAGCTCCTGCCACAGGTCTTGGTTGAGAACAGGCTTTTTGGCGGCTGTTTTCCAGCCCCGCCGTTTCCAGTTGTGGATCCACTCCGTAATTCCCTTGAGGACATATTCGCTGTCGGTGTAAAGGGCGATCGCGCTCCCCGGAGCCAGTTGGCGCCATGCCTTGAGGGCTGCAATGGCCGCCTGCAATTCCATGCGATTATTTGTGGTCGCGGGGTGATGTCCCCCCAGTTCCTGCACAGAGCCGTCGGTAAAGTAAATGACCACGCCCCAGCCCCCCGGTCCCGGATTGCCTTCGCAGGCACCATCGGTATAAATGGCACGAATCTCGGTCATGAGTCTCTATGCCCTCCAAAGGTTGCAAATAAAAAAGGGGGGGCCACAAGACCACCCCCGAAACAAATGGATACCAAAGACTACTTGATGCTGACTTTGGCGCCGGCTTCCTCGAGTTCTTTCTTAGCGGCTTCGGCGTCTTCTTTGGTGGCACCTTCTTTCACGGGTTTGGGCGTGGATTCCACCACTTCCTTGGCTTCCTTGAGACCCAAGCCGGTCAAAGAGCGCACCACTTTGAGCACGGCAATCTTCTTGTCGGCGGGGACTTCTTCGAGAATGACATCGAAGGCGGTTTTCTCTTCGACTTCTTCTGCGGGAGCAGCAGCACCACCACCCACAGGAGCGGCGACCATCATGCCACCGACCGGCGCAGCGGCACTGACACCAAAGGCCTCTTCAATTTGCTTGACCAGCTCAGCGGCTTCCAGCAGGGTCAAGGATTTCAACTTTTCGAGAATTTCATCGGTTGCAGCAGACATTGTCAACTCCTATCGTTTCAAGGTTAGAAAACAAGAACAGGTGGCTTCCCAAGGGAAACCGAAAACAGGATCGATCTATGCCGCACCTTTGTCGGCGATCGCCTGGGTTGCCCGCGCCAAGGAAGCAGGAACCTCCTTGATGCCAATGGCAATCTTCGCTGTGACGGCATTGAGGGCACCAGCAATCTGCGCCATGAGTTGTTCTTTTGAGGGCAGATCACCAATGGCCTTCACTTGCGCTTCATCAAGGGCCCGTCCCTCCATGACCCCACCGCGTAGGGTGGTTTTTTTCGTGGCCTTTTGGAATTCTTGGTAGGCCTTGATCGTGCCACCAATGTCATCCTTGACCAAGAGGAACGCCGAAGGTCCCTTAAGGAATTGGGTCATGGGTTGCCAAGTGTCACTTTCTTTAACCGCCAATTCCATCAGCGTATTTTTAGTGACCTTGCAACTGGCATTACACTTGCGCAAGCGTTGCCGCAAATCCTTCATCTCAGCATCGGTGAGACCTTGGTAGTCAATCACCAGTGCCATTTGTGACTCGCTCAGGCGTTCCTTTAGCTCCGCCACAATTTCTTTTTTGTTTGCTAGCGTGCGTCCCACGCGCATCACCTCCTGTAGTCAGTGAAAGAAAAACCCCAGCAGTGGTGCCGGGGCGATCGCCCAATCCCAACGGATGGACTTCGCAAACCTCGGCAGGAAGATTATGTCTGAGCCAGACCCCTGCGGTCTTCGGTTTCAGTCTTGAGTTGTCCAGTATTGGGCAATAGGCAAGTCCTCCTTAGGCGGCTTCGGCCAGTTTTAGCTCCCGCAGGGCGTTGATGTCCACTTGAATGCTCGGCCCCATCGTTGCGGCCACATAGACACTGCGCCAGTAGCGACCCTTGGCACCACTCGGGCGGTTGCGGTCAATACTCTCTTGTAGTGCCTTGAGGTTGACGAGCAAGTCTTCGGCGCTGAAGCTAGCTTTGCCAAAGAGCACATGGACAATCCCGGTGCGATCGGCGCGGAATTCCACTTTCCCCGCTTTGAACTCCTGAATCGCTTGGGGCAAGTCAAAGGTCACTGTACCGGCTTTGGGCGACGGCATTAGCCCCCGCGGACCCAAAATCCGACCCACTTTAGCTACTTGGGGCATCATATCGGGGGTGGCAATGAGGAGATCAAAGTCCATCCGCCCCTTTTGAATTTCGTCAATGAGTTCCTCTGAACCCACAACATCGGCACCGGCGGCACTGGCTTCAGTCACTTTTTCACCCCGGGCAATGACCGCCACGCGAATCGTTTGACCGGTGCCTTTGGGGAGCGCCACAGTGGTTCGCAATTGTTGGTCGGTATATTTGGGATCAATGCCCAAGCGGATGTGGGCTTCTGCCGATTCAGGAAATTTGGCTGTGGCCGTTTCCTTCAGCAGTTGCAAGGCCTCAAGGGGAGCGTAGGGACGATCCTCCACCTTGGCATAGAGTTCACGCAGTCGTCGCGAGAGTTTACGCATCAGAATTTACCTCCACGGGGTACTAACGAAACGAAGTTTCTCCCCCCAACACAACAACGGACTCAACAGGAACACACGAAGGAAAGCTTTAGTCAGCAATGGTCACGCCCATATTGCGAGCAGTACCTTCGATAATCCGCATGGCCGCTTCAATATCGTTGGCATTGAGATCCGGCATTTTCTTCTCAGCAATTTCCCGCAGTTGGGCACGGGTGATGCTGCCCACTTTTTTCTTGTTGGGTTCGCCGGAGCCTTTTTCAATGCCCGCAGCTTTTTGAATCAGCACGGAAGCGGGCGGCGTTTTCAGAACAAAGGTGAAACTGCGATCTTCATAGACCGAAATTTCAACGGGAACCACCATCCCCACTTGATCGGCGGTGCGAGCATTGTACTCTTTGCAGAACATCATGATGTTCACACCGTGCTGACCAAGGGCCGGACCAATGGGGGGAGCAGGGTTGGCTTTACCCGCTTGAATGGCAAGTTTAATAACTGCGACGACCTTTTTCGCCATAGTGAGTTAGCGTCCTAATCTACTTTTTCCACTTGAGTCACTTCGAGTTCGACCGGCGTTTCGCGGCCAAAAATCGAGAGTAATGCTTTCAGTTTGCTGCGCTCAGCACTGACTTCAATCACCTCTCCCTCAAAGTCCTTAAAGGGACCATTGAGAACTTTGATCTTATCACCACTATTGAGATCAATGCGGTGCACCGGTTCTTGTTCTTGGGCTTTGCGGAAGATGCGATCCACTTCGGCCGGACTCAGGGGCATGGGCTTGACGTGACCGCGGCCGCGGCCTGTACTGCGGCGTTGCTCGGCACCCACAAAGTTAATCACATTGGGGGTGTTTTTAATTACCTGCCAAGCTTCATCATCAATTTGCCATTCACCTGTTTCGGGGGACTGCTGTGCCCGCACTTGGACAAGAACATAACCGGGAAAAACTTTTTCCTCAATGGTTTGCCGCGAGCCATCTTTTTTGATTTTGATGACGGGGGTTTGGGGAATTTCAATGCGAAAGATGCGATCGGCCACATCCAGCGTATGGAGCCGCTGCTCGATGGTGCTTTTCACTTTTTTTTCGCAGCCAGAGGCCACCTGCACGGCATACCAAAACCGTTTGACCTTACCCGCTTGATCCCCTTCGGCCACTTCAACGGTGTCGTCAAGAGGATCGTTCAGATCAGAATGATCAGTAAATTCACTCACCATAGGCGCGTACTCGTAGGAATCTTTGGCTGTCTAGAAAATCAGTGTGGCCAGCCAACGAAAGAGTTCATCCACTAGGTAGATGACCGCAGCCGAAAGGGAAACGATGAGAATGACTGCCGCAGATTCGCCAATCAGACGCTGGCGATCGGGCCACACCACTTTGCTGAGTTCTTCCTTGGTTTCGCGGAAAAACTCGGTTAGATTAAAGCCACTAGTGGGCTTTTCGCCTTCGGTACTCTTGGTCACGGCGGCACTCCTTAGGGCGGGGGCAGCCCGTTGCTACCCGTTTAATTCAGCGCGATTTATTATCATAGCAGGTTTCTTCTTTTTAGGAAATCCCGATGTTTGATTGCTTGCGATCGCGCACCCTCACGACGGCTATGGGTGAGGTGGCCTACGTTACCAATGATCTCGGCAATGTTAACCCTGCTCGGCCGCCTTTATTTTTTTGGCATGGTTTTGGTGGTGGCTCGAGCCGCTATGAATGGTCGGCAGTTTATCTGGCCTTTTCAGCCGAGTATCCCCTTTTTGCTTTGGATTTGCCCGGTTGGGGCGCCTCTGAGCATCGCGATCAACCCTATACGGTGGCGGCTTATGTGGATCATTTGCTAGAGTGCCTTGGTCAATTGACGGCAGAACCAGCAGTGGTAATCACGTCGTCACTGACGGCAGCCTTTGCTATTCAAGGGGCGATCGCCCATCCCCAACGCTTCTGTGGCCTGATTCTCACCTGTCCAACGGGGCTGAGTGATTTTGGTCAAGATTACCGCCAGACCCCCCTTGCCCAGATTGCCCGCCAGTCCTATGTGGATATCGCCTTTTATCGCCTCGGCGTGGCCAATTCCCTGAGTGTGCAATCCTTTATGGCCAATCAACAGTTTGCCCGACCTAGCCGCATCAGCCCGGAAATGGTTGCCACCTATACGCAAGTAGCGCAGTCGGCGGGGGCAGAATTTGCTGCACTGGCTTTTGTGCGGGGTGATCTCTGCTGCGATCTCAGTCGCTTTTTACCCCATTTGACGGTGCCGACCTATATCGTTTGGGGAGAGCAGGCAAAACTCCCTCCTGTGGCCGTGGGTCAACGCTTGGCACAGTTAAACCCCGACGCGATTCGTGCTTTTGATGTGATGCCAGGGGTGGGACTAACGCCGCAGTTGGAGTGCCCTGCGGTGATGATTGGCTGGATTGATCGCTACCTTGGCCAGTTGCTGGCCTCCCCCTGAGGTGATCTAACGCTGGGCATTGGCAGTGGCGGGTAGGGTTGTGCCATAGACACGGGGGCGATCGCCCTGGGCCAATTGGGTGCTGCCTTGAGTATCCACTGCCCAAATTGTGGCTTTGGGGTTCCCCATGGTTTGGGTTTGAAAGAGCACCCGCTGCGGATCCGTTGTGCTCCAGCCCAAAAGGGTGGCAAAGTCGTATTCATCAGCGGTGGGATAAACCGTGGCCACATGACCCAACCCCGCCTGCCAAATCCACGCGCCATCGCTAATTAAATCAGTGGCAAACAAGCCGCTAAGCTGGCGCACCAAGAGACGATTGCCCGTTTCTGACCAGCCAACTGGAACCAGTACTGCAATCAGACCTTGACCTTGGGGCACCTCTGCCAAAAATTCAGGCGGCATTTCCTTGAGGCTTTCAATGCGCTGCTGACTGCCGCTCTGGCGATCGCGAATTTCCAAAACACTCACCAGTTGTTGCCGATGGGCTTCTGGATGGGCCGTGAAGTAGAGGGTGGCCTGTGCCACATAGCGGCCATCGGGAGAGAGATATTGGGGCGTCTGCTGAGTCAAGCGGAGAGATTTCTTAGCCTTTAGAGCAGCGGCGTGGCCGTCGTCAATCCATTTCCAAGGGAGGGGGAAAGGACTCTGAAGCGGATCCGTGACTACTGTTTCTACGGGTTGATCGGGGGCTGAGGGTCGCTGGGCTTGGGCAGGCGTTACTGGGGCGATCGCAAGGGCTGTCAATATCCCACAGACTGAGGAGATCAAAAAGCCCCGCCACGGCGCAAATCGGGTTACCATGAGGTCACTCCTCTGAAATAAAGTTTGCTTATTTTATTGACAGTTTGGTTAAACGAATGATGACGGCTCCTCACACCTCCAGCATAGCAATTGGCCTAGGCCGATCGCAGGAAAATTAACGAAGTTTTATGATCTTGACAGAATTAGTTAAAAAATCTCGTGACTATTTGCAGTCATTGGCAGTCATTGAGATTCATTCCCAGTGGTTTCCCCTCAGTTCCCCCTCGCTCAAAGATGCGGCGACGACCCCCTATGCAGTGAATGCTAAAGGGCATTTGGCGTGGCCCAAGGGTCGGCACTCCCTCTGGTTGGGGCAGCGAATCACGGTACCCGCGACGGTTCAAGGCTATAGTGTGGCGGGTTTAACTCTACACCTTGATCTCACGTGGTGGGCGGATCAGGCAACGGTGTATGTCAATGGTCAGGCGGTGCATCAGGGGGATTTATTTGATCATTCGGTGAGTCTGTGCCTAGGGGAGGCAGTGACCCCCGGCCAAGCATGGGAGGTGGTGTTGCATCTTGTGAGTCCCGGCCACGATGACGGTGCTTTGGTGAGATCAGGCCTGCGGTTTGAATTGCCAACGGGAGTGGATCCCGACTTTATTGCCACTGAGTTGGACATTTTGGCGATCTTTGGTGAAACCCTCAACCTGCAACCCCTTGAACCCCTGCTGAAGGACGTTTTAGAAAGTCATGGACAGCGCCCCATCTTAGATCCGTTGCTGGCGGAGATCCACGAGAAAATGCAGGCGATCGCCACCCCCTTGCGGGACTTCACCATGCACCTGTGTGGCCATGCCCATCTGGACTTGGCGTGGCTTTGGCCGATCGCCGAAACCTGGCAAGTGGCACAGTCCACTTTTCGATCCGTCTTGCAGCTAAAGGAACGCTATCCCGAACTCACCTTTACCCACTCCACTCCCGCCCTCTATGCCTATTTGCAGACCCATGCCCCAGAACTTTTTGGGCGGATTCAGGAAGCCGTGGCAGCGGGTTGGTGGGATGTGGCGGCAGGTCTTTGGGTAGAACCGGAACTCAATCTCATTCATGCTGAGTCCATTGCCCGTCAGATTCTCCATGGGCAGCAGTACGTGCAGCAGGCTTTTGGTGGCATTAGCCCGATTGCTTGGTTACCCGATACCTTTGGCTTTCCGGAACGGCTCCCCAGTTTCTTGGCTCAGGGGGGCATTCGCTACTTTGTCACTCAAAAATTGCGCTGGAATGACACCACACGCTTTCCCCACGGTTGGTTTGTCTGGCGGGATGTGGCGGGGGCGGCGGTGAATGCCCTGATGTCAGCACCCATTGGCGAGGGCATTGATGCGGTAAAAATGGCTGCCTATGCCCAAGAGTGGTGGCAACAAACGGGATCGCGGCGCAGTCTCTGGCTCCCCGGTGTCGGCGATCATGGCGGTGGACCAACGGCAGACATGTTAGAACGGGTGCGACGCTGGCAACACCTCGGTGGCATTGGGCCGCAGTGGCAATGGACAACGGTGCAGCAGTATTTGGAACAATTAACCCAAGAAACACCCCCCACAACCGTCTGGCACGGGGAACTCTACTTGGAATTCCATCGCGGCTGCTACACCAGCCATGGCGATCAAAAGGCTGCCCACGATCGCGCCCAACGCCAACTGCAAGAGGCGGAACGCTGGTGTGCCCTCGCGGCAATCACAACTTCTTTTTCCTACCCCAAAGAAGAACTCAAAGCTTGTTGGCAACAACTTCTCTTTAACCAGTTTCATGATATTCTCCCTGGCTCCTCGATTCCAGAGGTCTATGCTGAGGTGGCGCCAACGTGGCAGCAACTCCTGACCACGACAGAGACAGTCCTAAGGGAAGCACAAACAGCGCTGTGCCAGTCCATTGACGGCGGTGAACCCCCGGTGAAAGAGGCAATTCCCGTTGTGATTTTCAATGGATTGGTGGGCGATCGCGCCGGGGTTGTCCACATTGACTTGGCACAGCTCCCTGAGGAGGTTTCCTCTTGGCGGGTTTATTGTCCACGGGGCGACTACGATTTACCAGCGCAGTTGAATGCTCCCCAAGGTTGCTTGACGTTTCGTACCCCTGAGGTGCCGGGAATTGGCTACACACTGCTGTGGCTCTGCCCGCGATCGCGCCCTGATACGCTACCAACCCCACCCTTGGGCTATGTCTTAGAAAATAACTATCTCCACGTTGAAATTGATCCGGCAACAGGGGAAATCACCAATCTGTATGACAAGTTGAATCATCGTCCCTGCTTGGGCGATCGCGGTAATCAACTGCAATTTTTCCGTGATCAGGGGCAATACTGGGATGCTTGGAACATTGACCCCAACTATGGGCAGCAGCGACTGCCGGGGGCGACCCTAGAGGCCATTGAATGGGTGACGTGGCATCAACTGGAGCAGCGACTACGGGTCAGATGGCGCTTTCAGTCCTCGCGGATGCAGCAGGAGTATGTGTTGCAGTATCAAACCCCGTGGCTGCGCATTGATACAGTGATTGACTGGCAAGAGGAACATATTCTCCTCAAGACGGCTTTTCCCTTGGCAATCAGGGCTGAGCAGATCACCTGTGAAACTCCCGGCGGCGTTACGCTGCGCCCGACCCTTCCCAATCCCCACCTCAGCGCCCATGAGCAAACAAAATGGGAGGTGCCCTTTTTAACGTGGGTGGATCTGAGTACCCCAGAGTATGGGGTGAGTCTTTTCAGCGACTGCAAGCATGGCCTTGATGCCCAAGCGAATCAATTGCGATTAACCCTGTTGCGATCGCCCACTTGGCCAGATCCGACGAGCGATCGCCGCCACCACCGCTTTAGTTATGGCGTGTTTCCCCACAGTGGCTCATGGCAAGCGGCTGCTGTCTCCCAATGGGCGGCTCAGTTTAATCATCCCCTCCGCAGCGCGATCGCCCCTGTCAACTTGTCAGGCACCTTACCCCCCCACGCTCACCTGCTCCATTGGTCGGATGCCCACATTCAATGTTTGGCCCTGAAACAAGCGGAGGATGGACAGGGTTGGCAATTGCGAGTCGCTGAAGTGGTTGGTGAAGGGGGCACCTTGGAGCTGCACTCAACGTTTATTCCATGGCAAGTCAAAGAGCAGCAAACGCTCCTAGAGACGCCCGCAGGGGACACAGACTCAGTAACCCTCAGCCCGTGGCAAATTCAAGCCTTTCGGCTGCACCCTTGACCTGCAATTGCGCCTTGAGGATTCTTGGCGATTCTGAGACAAATCTCGCTTAGCCAAGCAAATTGATCCCTCACTGCATGGCAGTTCACTACCCATACTCTATTGATGAGTGCTCATTTTTTGCCTTATAGCTATTCCAATAAAGAATGAGACATTATCCAGCACAATAATTGCGAATCACCTCATCAATAGAACTGTTTGACCCTGCATACATCCGCGCTCGCTTCAGCGCACTAAAGTCGTGCTCAATCACATTCAAATCACAAACCCTACCGCATTCAAATATCTGCAAAACAGCATTGGGGCGATGAAGTCTTTCTGGTGTCTATACCGTCCTGCTACTAATACCAATTCAATTTGAAGATAGGGTTAATAAAGGCTGTGTAATGAATGACCAGCCCGTCAAAGAACGAATCACCCCCGCCGTCAGTTGTGACAATACAGCTTGCAGCTTTTGACGCAGGGCTTCCAGCGTCTCGAAGGACTGCCATGCTCATGCTGCTCGCAGATGTTGCCACAACCGCTCAATGGGATTGACCTCGGGGGCAAACACAGGCACGACATTGCCCACAATGCGATGCACCGTCGGGTAGGCGACCTCAAGCTGATGCTCCTGTCGCAGCCACTGCACAATGGCCTTGTAACTGTGGGGTCTTGTAGGCATTCCTGCAACTGTGCCATCACTGCTGGAGTCCTCCTTGGCGATAGGCGTTCAGCCAGCGAGTAATGGTGGACTCGTTGCCATGGAGCAATTGGGCAATTTGTGGACGGCTAATGTTACAAAGAGCTGGTATAATCTACAGCATGCAGCAATCTTTCTGTCATCTATCATCTAAAAAACCATATTATTTGCTTATTATGGCCAATACTACAACAGATAGTACAAACTCAGCCAATATGCTCCCATGAAACAGCCGTACCCCGCTCAATGGCCTGATTCACTCGCTTGCCCAGCAGTACCTCATAGTATTTAGGAGGCAACCCATACCCGGGGCGAATGGAACGAATACACTCTGGCGTAATCACTTCCCCCGCCACCATATCTTTGACAAAGTACAGTGAGCGGCGATACACCAGCGACTTTTTCTCCGCCTCCGTAGGCCCATAGTGCACCCGCCCCAGCGCTTGATAAGCCCGCTGCGTTTCCTCCACCAGCAGTTTCATTTCGTGGGGTTCCAAACTAAAGGCGGCATCTACCCCGCCCTCAGCACGACTCAGCGTAAAGTGCTTTTCAATGACCGTTGCCCCTAGGGCCACCGCCGCTACTGCGACACCGATGCCCAGCGTGTGATCCGATAGTCCCACTTCACAGCCAAAGAGTTCCTTTAGATGGGGAATCGTGCGTAAGTTAGAATCCGTTGGACTCGCAGGATAAGTGCTAGTACATTTGAGCAAGACAATCTGATCATTGCCCGTGGCCCGAATTGTTCGCACCGCTTCATCCAGTTCCGCAAGAGTTGCCATCCCTGTAGACATAATGATGGGCTTGCCCGTTTCGGCCACCCGCCGGATCAGTCCTAAGTCCACATTTTCAAAGGAAGCAATCTTATAGATTGGGCAATCCAACTCTTCAAGAAAATCAACTGCTGTCAGATCAAAAGGGGTGCTAAAGGCAATTAAACCCAGTTCCCGAGCGCGCCTAAAAATAGGCTCATGCCACTCCCAAGGGGTATAGGCTTTTTGGTAGAGATTGTAGAGATATTCCCCTTGCCAAAGACTGGTTTTGTCATGAATGAAAAAATCAGGTTTTTCACAGGAGATTGTGATTGTATCAGCCCTGTAGGTCTGGAGCTTAAGGGCATGGGCACCGGCTTTTGCTACAGCTTCAACAATAGCTAACGCTCTCTCTAAAGATTGATTATGGTTACCCGACATTTCGGCAATAATGAAGGGAACCACCGTTTGGAGTTTATTAATACTAATTTTGCTCATCACTATCTAATGTAGGAAACTTTACTTGCTCAATTTTAACTTGACTTTCAATATAACCATAGCGGAGGTGGGGTGAACAGAAAGAAATACGAAAATTACCAATTTCTAAAAAAGCTGGGGGATATCCCTCACCATCTAGCATTCGAATAAAATCGTACAGCTTTTCAAGAGATGATATTTGACTGATATCAATTCTGCTTTCATCGGGTTTGCGTCGCTTGAAGTAAGTAGGGGTTCCGATTTGGGGTGTAGGAGATGGATTTTCCTTTACAATCCTGATGATCATGTTCTCAATGATCCTACTAGCACGAATTAGTATCTCATCGGCAGTTCCGTGAAGGCTAAGTGGCTCCTTTAGGTAAATTGGTCCTCCATCCAATTCTTTAGTACACTGAATAGCAGAGATAGAAGTACTTTCAAATCCTTGCATAATTAAGTTCTGTAGCGGACTTCCTCCACGTCCAAAAGGAAGATCAGTCATATGAAAAATGACGACTTGAAAATTCTCATAGATTTCTGCTGGAATTAATTTTGACCAATGGGGTACAAAGATCCAGCGAGGTGACAGCTTAGACAAATTATCGTAGGTAAAATCTGATTCTTTTTGAATTAAATGTGTCTTAGTTTTGATTTTTTTTGAAATTGATTCAACTAAAAACTTATTTCTTTCTCTATTCGTAACAATCACGATAGAGTCATAGCTCATCTTACGATCCTCCCAATCTGAAATGCTTCTGCACTAAAAAGACCCACAGATGAGCCACGAATATAGGCTAGGTACTTTACCACATCTATAGAGCGATAGTGAGGATATTGACGCATCTCTTTAGAATACATGTCCAATGCTCTCAATTTAAGGTCAAGTGCATTTTCAGTATCATTCACTTTCTCGGATAAATTCACAAAGTACTGCGGAATAAAAGTATTAAAAGCCGTTGGTGTATTCCATCCAGTGGCAGAGGGTACCTCAAAAAACAGAATCTGCTTTACTGAACTACTAGGCAAGGGGCGTACTGCTGTCATAACTGCTTCATGGGTAATACGGTGATCAATATTGAGATCGCCGTAGTGATGAGTATAGATTATTTCTGGGCGAATGTCATCTATTACTCCCTCAATTACTTTCACAACATCCAGCAAGTCCACGCTGTCCATCCGATTGTCAGGAAAGCCACCAAAGCGCACATCCCTACACCCTACCACTTCCCCAGCCCTTCGTGCTGTTTCCTTCAGTTGCCCCAGTTCCTCCTCCCATTCTTGAATATCTCGCTTGGCACTTCGACTAGTTAGGCCTTCGGCCAAGATTAGAGTAGTTACTTTATCCCCGTGGGCAGCATGTAAAGCTATCGTGCCACCACAGCCAAGAATTTCATCATCAGGATGGGCAGCGACGACTAATACCGATCTGTCTCTAAAATAACTAGTCATTTTTCAGTGTTTGTAATTATTTTTTCAAAAGAGAAGTAGCTAGATTGCTCGATCACATTTTGCTTTATAGCATAGCCACTCTTTTGGAAACAAACTAGCGAAGCAGTGTTCTTTTCCTTTACCTCAGCTGAAATTCTTAAGGGACAACCAAGTTCTTTCAACAAATACTGTTCACCTAGTTCTAAGAGTTTCGAACCGATACCGAAACCTCTGAGTGCACTGGTAATGCTGTAATCTATCAACCATTTTTCATTAAAGAAGTCATATCTTATTTGTCCAATAGGTATATCGTTATACATCAGGATGTATATCTTGACCTTGCCACTGTTTAATTTGTTGTTAAACCATTTGTTATGTTGATTTAGAGTAATAAACCCTTGGTTCCACGAATTTTGACGAACAGTAATATCATTTGCCCAGTAGAACAAATTAATCAAATCATTTTGACTGGCAGGTCTTAACCATAACTGCTTCTGATCAATCAACTGAGTCATCTTTAATACGGCTTTTTTGCTACCTTTGCCATCGGTAATTAAGACATTTGTGACCACTGGCTTAGTATCTAAATCACTGGAATTCAAATGTTTCTTAATCAACTCTCCTAATTTAGAGATATCAAAAATCACAACATCGAAACCATCAGCATGCAAAGCCTCACAGAACTCTACTTGATTATCAGAGGTCACTACAACAATTCCCGTCAAACCAAGACACATTCGCTCCCATGTAATAGAACCTCCAGACCCCAAGTACCATGAGCATCTTAACATGATCTCCGGCATCTCATCGGTTTGAATATGCAACTGTCCTTCAGGGAAATACTGCATTTGCGATTCCACTTCCGCACGGTGAGGATTGGCTCCACCAATCACCACTTCAGGGGCAAAGTCGCCTATTTCCCGCAGGATGCGCAGAGCTTGGGTTGTGTAGTTCTGGGGATCCATCCCGCCAAAAAAGACCATTACCTTACGCGGATCAAACGGTGAGCGTCCTTGACGCTCCAATTTTTCGCGGGCAGCGATGAACTCTGGTCTGAGGAGAGCGTACTCAGGCCCTAGCAACTGGCAACAGTGCGGAGGAACTAAGCCGACGTAGCGATCCCAGCGATGTGTATAGTTTTGATCCAGCAAGACATCACAATCATGGGAACGGTTGGCAAGGTCATCAATGACAAAAATCTGCTTGACGACTGGACGCAACTGCTGCTCCCACGCCTTGTCAATGCCGTAGTGATCGACCACCAGCCAGTCAGGGGTTGCCTCTAGACTTTCGATAATTTGCTTGGTTTGGACTGCATCCACTTCTTGAGGGACGCCTAGGTCAGCGGCTGTTGTGGGTTCAGCTCCCCTTGGCAGCTCATAGACCCTAAAGCCCTTTTTCTGCACAAGGGCGATGATATTGTTTGGATGGTTGCGACAAATGAAAATACAGGTTGCCCCTTGCTCATGCAGCGCTGTTGCCAGTGTCATACACCGCATGATGTGCCCAGTGCCAATGTGGGTTGCCGAGTCGGCACGGAAAACAATGAGCATTTCCTAGCCCTCCTCCCTAGTTAAGTCTTCGCATTTTCCCATGGCAGATTGATCCTTCCAATTACTTCTTAGCAAGCATGAAATCAGGATACTTGCTTGCCCAAATTCCATTCTCAATTCGTAAACAAGGAATACCGCCAATTATCGGATAAACTACGAGTGCTTCTGGGCTGAATAGCATGCCCTCAATGTTAATCAATTCTGTTTTATATTTTGGGCAAACAAGTACTTGATCATCATATGTTGCAGAGCGAGAAGAGATTGCTTCTGCTTTCTTTATGATTGTCACTGCTGTAGGGTTGAGTGGATTCCCGCAGTAAGGAAAAAGAGTATGTTCAATGACCTCAAATCCTAGGGTGTCAGCGTAAGCTTTTAAGTTTCGGCAATAACCATGAAAATCCATTCTTTTCCTAGCATCCTCGCTGGCAAATTCGTAGGCAGGCTCTAGCAATATTAAATATTTTCTTGTAACCCTATATAGCAGAAGTGTTGAATTCTGCAACAAAACTTAACATTTTAAGTGACCAGTAGCTCTGGCTGCCAATCAAAGCTCCAATGCACTATCGAGCAGCGACGACTGAGTTCCAGTTGCAAATATCGCAATTTGTCTAATAGCTTCTTCCCAAAGTATTCAGGTATCTCCACCAGCTCTAAAATTAAATAGGCAATTAAAACCATATAAATCTGATTTATCACCCCGTTCAAACTCTTCGTAATCAACTTGTCTAATGATAAATGCATCTTCAGAAATTTCCATAGGTTCTCAATTGCCCACCGATGCCGATATAACTCACTCACTTCCTCATCACTCAGCTCCTTTAGATTTGTCGCTATACGAAACTCCGTTTGATTCTCGTCAAAAAATTGAACCACGCGATATCTCTCATGATTGAGCTTCATTCTCATGTTATTCTTGATACGTACAACAAATGGGCACTTCCTCTCACTTAGTCGCTCTAAAAATTGCCAGCTCGCAAACCCTCTATCCATGATTACAACAGCGTTCTCAGGGATCATTGCTAGAATCTCCTCTTGAAAGCTCAGGTCATGTCTCTCCCCAAAAGAAATCACCGCTTTACCCATGATGTTCTCTGTTAAATCAAATCCCGTAAGTAACTTCACTTGATGATATTTATAGAACCAAAAGAGTTTACTGGTCAGGGTAATGATGGTTGAATCGATAGGAAACAGCGTCATGCTTGAAGTACGATGTCTCTTTTGAGCTTGAGACATCAGTTGAGTGTAAATCCCCTCAAATAAGCTGGTTGTCCGAGTTTTGTTGGCTTTGGAAAACGTGGACATATCCACTGTAATCCCTGCATGATTCAAGCGATAAAATAAGGCTCTCATACTGGTTAACCCTTGGTCGAGAACGTAGGTCAACCAGATTTTGAAGAACAATTGAGAGTTCAGCACGGGGTAGTCACAGGGGCTGAGCCGATTGAGAATGGACTTGACAAGAGTTGCAAAAGATGCCATAGTAAATTGATTTTTTCTTCTTCTTTTAAGGGAAGAATATGACATTTCTTCCCTTTTTTCTAGCCTCTCAAACTATCTTTCAACACTTCTGAGTCTAAACGGTCAGTCTTAAATTGGACATGCCACAAACCGTCCCCAACATAAGTTGCGTAATTTCTATAGTAGTGCGCCCATCCATTCATAGAAGCATAAATTTTGGAACCAACTTTCATATTGTTATAAAGACACCTAATTGCTAAATCAAAATCTGTATTCGACAAAAAGTCTAAGGTCTGAATCGATATAACTATATCAAAGTTACCTCCAAAGAAAATTTGCTCTGGATTAGGTTTAGGATCAATGACAGCAAAGTGGGAAGCAATATGTGGCATTCTGCTACGAGCAACGGCAATATCGTTAGCCGCAATATCAACTCCGAAACAATCAAATCCTAAATTATCGAAAAAGGCCAAGGCAGCACCTTGTCCACAACCAAAATCTAGTAAACGTTCATGTCCTGAGCCGTCAATACCGTAGTCAAACTTCAGGATTCTGCCATAAAACCTAAAAATAAAGCTCTCTACGTTTGGAGCGTTGTAAGTTCCTGACCAATAACGAGCATTTGTTTGAAGATAGTCGTTCATCGATATTTCCTCTTGAGAATTATTTATGCTCTTAAGACTTAAACAGTTGGCTGAAGTTAGTCAATTATATCCCAAGATAGAGGGGTGCCTGCTTCCATCGTAACTTTAGCTTTTCTTCCGATTACTTGGTCGTAGAACTCAGGTAGTAATCCCCCTGAAGGTCGTATAATACGGACGTTTTCATGCGTAAATGTTTCTCCGCTTTTAATAGATTTCACAACATAGATCGAGGGACGTTCTTTCAGTGAAGTTTTTTCTGATGATAACGGCTCATAACAGACTTTGCCTAAACTTTCCCAAACCATCTCCGTACCTAGTCGAAGCTGGTGTAATTCTGCGGGCTCAATTGAAAAACTTGAATCCACTCCTCTTTCAGAACGGGATAAAGTAAAGTGCTTTTCAATCATCACTGCTCCATGAGCAACGGCAGCAAACGCAGCATAAGGACTCAAAGTGTGATCAGATAATCCTACATAACAATTATAGCGACTTCTCAAGTCTGGTATTGTTAAGATGTTAGCATCTTTTTCAGTTGAAGGATAGGCACTAGTGCATTTTAGTAGAATAAAGTTTTCACAGCCTCTTTTTCTGATTGTTTCTACAGCTTTTTGTATTTCATCTAATGTTGCCATGCCAATAGAAAGGAGCAATGGTTTACCGCAACAGGATGCTTCTGACAGTAGAGGGATGTGAATAAGCTCAAATGATGCAATTTTTATAGCATCGACTCCAATAGATAGGAGAAATTCTAATGAAGAAATATCGAATATAGTACTAATGCAAGCCAAACCTTTATTGCGAGCAAATTTAAATAACTCCTCCTGCCATTCCCAAGGCATGTAAGCCTCAGAGTATAAATCCCAGAGATACTTACCAAACCATGGACTCTCAGAATCATCTATAAGAAACTCATGACGTTTGCTATCAATAGTTAAAGTATCAGGTGTAAAAGTTTGTAACTTTATAGCATCTGCACCATTTTTAGCCGCAGCATCGACAATAGCAAATGCTCTATCTATATTACCATGATGATTACCAGACATTTCGGCAATAATTAAGGGACGATAACTTTGTCCAATAATTTTAGAACCGATTGAAATAGATGTGTTCATACTATTACTTCAAATTTTTATGGATTTACTTGCTCATGATTAACTGTAGCATATGGCTTACTCGGCTAGCCCCTAGATGATCGCATACCGGATTGTGGTTGATCTTAAAACCTGAATGATTTTTTATAGCCTTTAACAAGAAGTCACATATAATATGAGAATTTACCTTATTGTAATGACCTAAGTAGTTAATAAGGTTTTGTTTAAGTAAGCACATAACAGAGAGAATTTGATTTTCAGCTGTTGTTGTAATTAAACATTTTTTTTGCATAAATAAACCTTCTATCATAGAGTTGCCTCCCGAAGTTAAAAAAATATCAGCATTCTTAAGCAGATTTGCTAAGCTCTCGGGAGCATAATGAATTTTTACTTCATCTAAGTTCTTACTGATTTTTTTAATTGTTTTTAGCTGTGAATTGAAACAACCAACTACTACATCAGTACTAACTTCTTGTTTAAAGCTAGGATGACTTTTCATTAGCAACTTTATTGATTTTAGCACTTTAATTGTCTCTCCTGTAGGATCACTTCCACCATAGGAAATCAGAATTTTCTTTCTATTATCTTGTACAGTACAGTCTTGATCACTATTCTTTACAGCAATAAAATGTGAATCAATTAATGCATATCTTAAGCCTACTAATTGATGACAATTAGTTGATTTCTTTAGCAGATTTTTATCAAAAGGGATATCAATATCACTCAATACTATATCTGCATAATGTTCTCTATTACGAAAATCATCAATCACCAGTATTTTATATCCAGATTCAGCAACTCGTTGTTCCCACCAAATCCCCAAATTATAGCTATCTAGTACTACCCAATCAATTGACAAGTTTCTAATTGCTATTAATGTACATTCAGCATCAAGTAATTCTTTATTAAAGTTATTAGCAAATATATTACTTTGGGCCAGATTCCTATAAATGTTTCTCATGCAAATATGATGAAAACCCTGTAAAAGATCGTGGCTAATTGACGAAAGAGAAACAATGTAGACACAAAAGCCATCTTCAAATAACTGTTTTGCTAAGGTTAAACAACGTCGTAAGTGTCCTAGGCCGATCTCTGAATTAGCCTCTACCCTAATCGCAATATTACCTAATCTTCGCATATAAATAATGTTTCCTGAACAATGGTATTAGTTCTGTTTTTCAAACAGCCTAGATAAGAAAAGCCCCAGTAGAAAATGACTACCATGAATCCTGCACCACTTCAGTAGAGTACAGTACTTTATACAGAAGTTCGGCACGCTGCCAATCCTCAAGGGTATCGACATCCACAACCCGCCACTGGGGAATGACAAGACCAATACCTTGCTGATGAATACTGATGTCTGCAAGCCATGCTTCAGTTCTGCCCCAGTAGAACTGACCTGCATCATAATAAGCAGGCTCTAAATCCTGAGTGCGTTCTTGCTCATACTCTGGATAAAAAGGCTCCATCTGACCAGATGGATGTCGTCGTAAAGCTCGCTGTATGGAGGAAGGAAAGTTCGTTACGGGAAAAACATAGGAAGCATTAGAACTAAGTAGCATGTCGAAGGCAGCTTTGAGATCATCAACCTGTAGCAGCGGCACGGCGGGGTAAATACAGCACACTAGTTCAGGATGACAACCCTGCTCTTGCAATACTTGAATACCATGAGCAATGACTTGTGTGGTGCCTGCATAGTCGTCAGCTAGGGAAGCTGGCCGCACAAAAGGAACCTCTGCACCCCATTGAGAAGCAATAATAGCAATCTCTGGGTCTTCAGTAGAAACAACGATGCGATCAAATAAGCAGGAGTCTTGAGCGATCGCGATCGCGTAAGCAATCATTGGCTTTCCACAGAAATTACGGATGTTTTTACGAGGAATTCGCTTGCTTCCTCCTCGCGCAGGAATAATCGCGACTTTCATTATGTTAGGGTTGCGGTATAGTTCGTCAGTAGTTTACTGGTTCTCTTTATGAGCCATCCTGCGCTCTACGATACCAACTTCTATGCATGGACGCAACAGCAGTGCCAACTCCTGTCTTTATCTATAGCGATCGCTTCCTCGAACACCGCTGCCGCCAGTTTCACTTTGAGCGACCCGAACGGTTAGTGGCCATCCGTCAACATTTACAGGTGGCATTTCCACGAGCTGAGTGGCGAGAACCTACCCCTGTCGGAGAAGGATTGACACCTTGGCTAGAAAAGGTTCATAGTCGCGTGTATTTAGACCAATTAACGCGGATTGCAGCAGCAGGGGGCGGCTGGCTAGATCCCGATACCTACCTCAATGACCAGAGCGATCGCGTGGCACGATTAGCAGTACAGGCGTGGCTCGATGGGGTGGATTTAGCTGTGCAGCGGCAGCAACCGATTTTTGTTTTGGCACGCCCCCCCGGCCACCATGCGTTGCGGGAGCGGGGAATGGGCTTTTGCCTACTAGCGAATGCAGCCATTGCTGCCCACTATGCCCTCAGTTTGCCAAGGATAAGACGAGTCGCAATTCTCGATTGGGATGTCCACCACGGCAATGGTACCCAAGCACTGGTTCAAGACCATCCTCAGATTGCCTATTGTTCGCTCCATGAGTTTCCTGCCTATCCCTATACGGGGGATGGGGGCGATCGCGGGCACTACAATAACGTCCTTAATCTGCCTCTGCCCAGTGGCTCAACCGGGGCAACCTACCGAAGAGCTTTCCAAGCGGACAACAATGACTATTTCCGAGTATTTCCTAACCATCCTCCCTAGTTGAGTCTTCGCGTTTTCCTATGGCAAACTGGTCTTGACTCCTTAGTCTTTTCTTTATAGAATTAATAAATTGAGTAAATATTGGAAAACTGAAATGGCAACTCCATACAGGGCGATCGTTTTACAGCAACCCTACTTTGCCAAGATGCTATCAACTGCTATTGACCTAGGATTTTGCTTGTGTATTTACCAATTTAGTTCATTTAAGTATCATGGGCAGACTAAAGATTTTTCAAATGTAAACTTTACTATTGAAATCATGGATCATGATGATCTTCAGCACTGTATTTACAATCAAAAATTGCTTACTAGCATACCTCCAGTAGATAGATACATTTTAAATTCAATGGAAATGTACAAGTCAGAAATAATATCTATTATTTCAGAAGTGTTGAAAGATAGTTTGAGAGGCTAGAAAAAAGGGAAGAAATGTCATATTCTTCCCTTAAAAGAAGAAGAAA
Organism: Thermosynechococcus sp. B1; assembly: GCF_030322985.1. Classification (NCBI taxonomy): domain Bacteria; kingdom Bacillati; phylum Cyanobacteriota; class Cyanophyceae; order Acaryochloridales; family Thermosynechococcaceae; genus Thermosynechococcus; species Thermosynechococcus sp. B1. Next base: position 144,708 of record NZ_CP096573.1, read on the forward strand.
AAATCAATTTACTATGGCATCTTTTGCAACTCTTGTCAAGTCCATTCTCAATCGGCTCAGCCCCTGTGACTACCCCGTGCTGAACTCTCAATTGTTCTTCAAAATCTGGTTGACCTACGTTCTCGACCAAGGGTTAACCAGTATGAGAGCCTTATTTTATCGCTTGAATCATGCAGGGATTACAGTGGATATGTCCACGTTTTCCAAAGCCAACAAAACTCGGACAACCAGCTTATTTGAGGGGATTTACACTCAACTGATGTCTCAAGCTCAAAAGAGACATCGTACTTCAAGCATGACGCTGTTTCCTATCGATTCAACCATCATTACCCTGACGAGTAAACTCTTTTGGTTCTATAAATATCATCAAGTGAAGTTACTTACGGGATTTGATTTAACAGAGAACATCATGGGTAAAGCGGTGATTTCTTTTGGGGAGAGACATGACCTGAGCTTTCAAGAGGAGATTCTAGAAATGATCCCTGAGAATGCTGTTGTAATCATGGATAGAGGGTTTGCGAGCTGGCAATTTTTAGAGCGACTAAGTGAGAGGAAGTGCCCATTTGTTGTACGTATCAAGAATAACATGAGAATGAAGCTCAATCATGAGAGATATCGCGTGGTTCAATTTTTTGACGAGAATCAAACGGAGTTTCGTATAGCGACAAATCTAAAGGAGCTGAGTGATGAGGAAGTGAGTGAGTTATATCGGCATCGGTGGGCGATTGAGAACCTATGGAAATTTCTGAAGATGCATTTATCATTAGACAAGTTGATTACGAAGAGTTTGAACGGGGTGATAAATCAGATTTATATGGTTTTAATTGCCTATTTAATTTTAGAGCTGGTGGAGATACCTGAATACTTTGGGAAGAAGCTATTAGACAAATTGCGATATTTGCAACTGGAACTCAGTCGTCGCTGCTCAATAGTGCATTGGAGCTTTGATTGGCAGCCAGAGCTACTGGTCACTTAAAATGTTAAGTTTTGTTGCAGGATTCAACACTTCTGCTATTATTTATAGATGGCTTAACTTGTCGTATACACAAGCTAGAGACCAATACTATCAACACTTAAAATTTTGGTCATGGTACTTAAGGGATAGAAAAATTAATCTCTTTTTTGGAGTTGTACCCCATGAAACTTACTATTCACTTATTTATTACCTCTGCAAGCTAATGTCTATAAAAACTATCCTTGTTCACCCCCTAGGAATCTCGGAGTCGTATACACTAATGAGTGACTGGAGAATCCCAGATCCTAGGGTAGATACCTTGTGCCAAAAGCACATCAATGATCCTGATTCTGTGGACATAAGTCGCTGGTCGCCACAGTTTGCCGAGTTTATAAGTAACCAGAAATTCCAAATGCATCCTCCTTACATGAAGCAGACTTTTGATCAGCTAGGTAAAAATAAAATATTGTCATACTTAATGGCTATTAATACCAAGTCTATCAATCCTAATTCAATTAGAAATAAAATGTTAAAATACTTGATGACTATTAGTATTAAGTTTTCATATACCAAGTTAAAATTGACTGGGATTTTGAAAAGAATAGCTAGGATTATAAAAATAACTAGAGTTGTTAAACCAGTAGAAAGAACTTTTAAGTTAGTAAATAGGCATAGACCTAGATTTGGTAACCTATGCTTTGATACTTATTACGAAGGTTTATGTACAATTACAAATAACAGCTGCTTAGATAACGAGCGGTATATTTATGTTCCTCTACATTATCAACCTGAATGTTCCACACTTCCAATGGGCGAGTTTTTTGAGAACCAAAAAATCATGATAGAATGGCTGTCTCACTCAAGACCAGAGGATGTATGGTTATATGTGAGGGAGCACCCAGCTCAGACATACGACCTAAACACCAGTAGATATAGGGAGCCAAGTTTCTACAGCGATATCTTGAGAATCCCTAGAGTAAGGTTAGTTTCTCGTCGCTGTTCTTCTTTTGATTTAATCAAGAATAGTCTTTGTGTTGCGACTATTACTGGAACCGTTACTTTGGAGTCGTTATATCAAGAGAAACCAGTTTTATTTTTTGGCTATCATGTTTATCAGTATGCTCCTGGAGTCTTTCCAATACGTGATTTGAGTGATTGCTCTAACGCTTTGAAAAAAATATGCAACCAAGAATTCGATCTAACAAGAGAAAAGTTTCTTCTTTACTTAAAAGCTTTAGAGAAAAACTGCATAATGAATATAAGCGAAAATGATCAGTATGAGCTAGGAAGAGCAAATGATGAGACTGAAAAAAAATTCTTGGATTCTTTTTTAGAGTTTCTAAATTTTCTAGATTGCTCTTGAGTTTAGTCTTCTTCGACAGCTAGGGTGTTAGTGGCTTCTGGAGACACTACCAATATTCAGAGGCATTTGCGCTGGAGCCCTAGTCTGCAGAGCTTGGGAGCTGAAGCCTTAAGTGATGGCCTCGAAAGGGTGGTGGTAGATTTAACTTTGCGAGAAACGTTGCTGTCTCTGCGAGTCTTTCCCGACGTCTATCCCTACACGTTGGAGCAGGTGCTCGATCCAACATTTCTTTGTGATACAAGTGGCGATTGGAACGACCCAGCCTGACCAAGCGCTTATGTTTTCCCCTGTCTTTATCTATAGCGATCGCTTCCTCGAACACCGCTGCCGCCAGTTTCACTTTGAGCGACCCGAACGGTTAGTGGCCATCCGTCAGCACTTACAGGCAGCATTTCCAGCAGCAGAATGGCGTGAACCTACACCTGTCGGAGAAGGATTAACTCCTTGGTTGGAAAAGGTACATAGTCGGGTGTATTTAGACCAATTAACGCGGATTGCAGCACAAGGGGGCGGCTGGCTAGATCCCGATACCTACCTCAATGACCAGAGCGATCGCGTGGCGCGGTTAGCAGTACAGGCGTGGCTCGATGGGGTGGATTTAGCTGTGCAGCGGCAGCAACCGATTTTTGTTTTGGCACGCCCCCCCGGCCACCATGCGTTGCGGGAGCGGGGAATGGGCTTTTGCCTACTAGCGAATGCAGCCATTGCTGCCCACTATGCCCTCAGTTTGCCAAGGATAAGACGAGTCGCAATTCTCGATTGGGATGTCCACCACGGCAATGGTACCCAAGCACTGGTTCAAGACCATCCTCAGATTGCCTATTGTTCACTTCATGAGTTTCCTGCCTATCCCTGTACGGGGGATGGGGGCGATCGCGGGCACCACAACAACGTCCTCAACTTACCCATGCCCACAGGCTCCACTGGAGCGGCCTATCGCACTGCTTTTCAAGATCAAGTCATGCCCTTTTTGCAGCAATTTGGCGCAGATGTGCTCATCATCAGTGCGGGCTACGATGCCCACCGCGATGATCCCCTTTCTAGCATTGAATTACAGGAGGCAGACTATGGCTGGATGATGCACCAATGCTTGCAGATCACTCACTGTATTGTCATTGGCTTGGAGGGAGGGTACAACCTTAATGCCTTGGGGCGATCAGTAGTCAGTGCTGTCGAGGTAGTTGCTCGCCTCTAAAATCGTCCAAAAAATAAAGCCATTACAGACTTAATAAAATCCTTAAGCCAAAGCCTAACCAAGCCCAAATGAGTTGCATAAATTGAATGTTCAATAACTCTAGCATTAATAAACCTAGGATTAATAAAAATACGTCCCCCTTTTTGTTTTATTTGCCTGTGAAGCTCAACATGTTCACATACTTCTTCGTTATTTTCATTTGTTCCACAATATAAAACATCTAGCAAAATATGTTTCTTATAAATTGCACATCCACCAAATGCAGAATCGACTTCTATCCAATCCTTGCATTTAGATATGTTTAACATTCGGCTATATACAGCAGAGGTTAAAGCTGTATACCTACTAGAGCCGTGGTTTATTAGGAATTGGTAACTCTTCCAGCAGTCATTGGGAGACCATAAATAATGACGCAATGCCCAAATGTCATAATAGGGTCCATTTTGGCAAGCACAACAAACATCCCAATCGCTTCTCTCGAAGCAACTAGAAATAGATTCTTGGGTTAGTTGATCACCTACTTCATCTAGATCAATAACCATGATATATTCAATATTCTCATACTTAGGTGATTCTTTTAGCTTCTGTAGGTATAAATTTCTGCAGTAAGCAAGTCGTTGTGTTCTAAGAGGTATCTTTTCCTGTAGTCTTCCTAAACTAATAAATTCGAAATTTGAAACCAGTTGTTTTAGTTTCAATAACTCAACAATAGTGTCATCTTCACTATCCGATTCAATAATTAACCATTTTGTATCAAAAGCAGATTTTAGATTCTTTTCTAGTTTTAATACTCTTTTTAAGATACTATTTCCAACGTTACGGACTGTTCCAGTGATTAACAGGTTTATCATTGCTGATCACCTTAGTTAGAATTCTTAAAGTTTGAATTAGTTTTCTTGAGGTTATTTAATCATTAAGCATTAAGTAATGATCAGGTAAAGTTCTTGACTGCATTAGTTTCTTGATTATTAAGAATGATGCAAGGCTGATAAATCTAGTTGTTAGAAGGTGAAAAGCAAGTCTATTCAAATTTTTACGAGTAAACATATGTATACCGTTTGAGCTATAAAAGTTCATATTAAGTAAACTTGCTAATTTAGCAAGAGTTTTTGCTTGAAAAAAGCTAATATGCTGGCCTGTTTTAAATACATAATACCACCAGCTGATTGGTGGAGGTGAATCTCCGGAAAAAAGCTCAGTTGTGAAAATAATTGTTTCGGCAGAACTCATTGCAATTGTTTCCTTCATGAAAGTTAATGGATCAACCAAATGTTCCATTACTTCAATAGCTATGACAGCCTTACAACACCCTAGCTCACTAGTATATTCAAAACCGCGTGCAAATAAATTTTGGCAGTACTTATCATTCCAATAGCAATCAAAACCAATATCACGCATTAAGCGAGTTAGTATACCATATCCACCAGCAATATCTAGATACCTGCCTTCCCCTCTTTCATTAAAAAGCCAGTATAAAATTGATGCAACTTTAGGAAGTAAAGATAAATTACGGATCAGAATTCCTGTATCTGCTTTACTTATGGCTGATGAATATGCTTCACCTAACCAAAAGGGATCATCAGCTTTTAGATAGCCACATGTTTTACAGAAGTAATATTTAGCAAAATACTTATCTAATACTTGATGAGAAAAGCAAAACTCTAGGCTACTCCCACAAATAGGACATATTTTATTAAGCTGATAATATGTACTCATTTTTACAATTACTACTCCCTAAGAACTTGATTTAAAAAATAAAAAACGATAAAGTTTTTCCTTGAATAGCCTAATTACACTCAATGGCGAGTGTATAAACTTACCACCAAAATGCTCATTGAAGGTATACTTATCTGCTTCTACATCAACAGCCACTTCACTTGGATGTTGAATCTCTCCTATTGGAAAAACGGGCAAGTTTGCATGAATATGACCTGCAGTCTTTGTATGAGTTGCATCAGAACCAAAACCAATATTACTTACAAGATTAACATTGGGTGTTGCCGTTAACCCGCCATGATACCAGACACAGGCCGTCCATTGATAGTCCCATGTATTAATCTCACTTGAATACACTCGATTAAAAATCTTACGCCAGTATCCCTCCTCAACAGAGTTAAAGTGAAGATTTTGCCACGCTGATGATTTGCTCCACGCCGGCCAAAATGAGATGTTTACGTCGTATTTAGACCATGCCCGTTTCCACGTAGCCCAACCCCAGCAGTGATTATATTTAGAGAAATAATAGCTAGCTTTTCCACGCCACTGCCCATCCTGAAAGTTGTTTCCCGTGATAACCCAAACCCGTTCGTCTTGTTCGTAGTATTCAAGCAATTCATCACAAAACCTAAAAAAGTCAGGATGGGGCAAACAGTCATCTTCTAGAATAATCCCCTTTTCTTCGTGCTCAAAAAACCAAGTAATAGCACTACTGACCGCTATCTTACACCCTAAGTTCTTCTCGCGAAACAAAGTATTAACTTCACAAGGCCAATCAACCTGTGTCGCAATTTCCCTCGCCTGCGCAACCTTCTCAGCTTCCTCTTCTCGATCTGCCCTAGGTCCATCAGCAGCCACATATAACCTTGGTGGCCGAGCCTGACGAATCGCCTCAAAAACTCGTTGTGTCGTATGAGGACGATTGAAAATGAGAAAAAGAACTGCTTTACTCAGCTTATACTCCATTTGCATCACTAAAGAGTTCATAAATTTGTTCAGCACTATTTAATCTTACAAAGCTACCATCTGTTGGTTCTATTGAATAACCGAATTTCTTCTCAGCTTCTATGGGCGACATATTTGAAAAATCCACTGCTATACCAATAATTCCACCGCTCTTAATTACCCTAATCATTTCAGAAGCTGCCTTTTCAGGATTTTTGCTGTATGAGATAGTCCAGCCGCATATTATTACATCAAAGGAACTATCTTCATAGGGCATAGAGTGCATATCTCCAAGATCAATTAGAGGTGAGTAGCTTATTAAGTCTAGGCCTTTAACATTTTTGAAACCCCAACTGAATAATCGAAGTAAGTCGTTTTCAGTTCTTGGCCCAATCACTAGAATTGAAGACTCAGGAAACACTGTTTCTATACCCAATAATGGTACAATGAGTTTATTCATTCGAGGCATTAAAAAGTCTAATTTATGATTTTTAACTGACTTCATATTGTGAAATATAGTCAACTCAAATGCATTATCTGATTCTAATGACTTAATTCCGCGAGTTAGAGCAAAATATTTCAAACGAAGGGAGCCAATAAAAAATCTGACATAGTCAATTCTTAAAAACTGACATAATGAGTTACTAACTTTAGATTTAATCTTTTTCAGAAAATATCGCATTTCAACTCCTTTTTATAAATTGAAATAACCGGGTCAATTTTAGCTTCATTTCATATAATCTCGAAAAGATCTGATTTTCATAGGATAAATGCTCGTCCACAAATTTACCCTGAAATAAGTTATAAGGCTTGTAGTACGAAAATAAGTTTCCATAAAGCATATAATAATATCCAAAAGGAAGTGAGTTTTTAGTCTCTTTAGGTTCAAGTTTTTTCAAAGATAAGTAGTCCCTTAGCTCCTGCAACGATGATGGCTCGTAAGTACAGTCTAATCCTTTGTAAGTAGCATCACCAATAGTAATCACAGGTTTACCAAGATAGGCTGCTTCTACTCCCATAGTTGAGCCATAAACAATAATCAGATCAGAGTTTTTAGCTAGGGCATAGGAATCAACCAGAGAGTAACTAGGTACTACCAATACATTCTTACCATTAAGGTTATTCCAAGAATCTCTCAGTTTCTGACTCTTTTGTTCTTTATGAGGATGAACACGTATAACTAGCTCTACGTCATCTAGTTGTGCTGCATAATTTATAAGCCAATGAATTGATTCAATTTGTGACTTAAAAATAGGATGTTCTATTGAATCTTCAACATAGATATATTCATCGTCACTGGAACTATAATACGTCCATCTATACTTTTTACTTTTTTCAGGAATCATCCCTTTTATCTGTTTTTCTGTGAAAGAAACCCAGCCGATTCCTTCACCTTTTATTTTTCTTAAAAAGTAAGATTCTGCTATTTCTTCTTTATTTTGATCTTGAGAAAGCTCCCACATTTCCTTTATTGATGCCCTAATAGCCTTAAAGTCATGGGGAGACTTATCCGATAAATAGTATCGCTCTTTTGTTGCGCCTCTTTCATGATATAGTAGAGGTATTGAATATTTTTTACATACATCAACAATTGGTTTCGAACAAGCAAATCTTCCATTATATGTTATGACTTTAAGAGGATTAAAACATTTAATTAATCTTTCTGCTGTCAGATATGTAGCGATTGCTGACTTGAAGTACCGCTCGATTAAGTTTTTATTGATATAGGGTTCTGGATCTTTCATGTATGAAACATAGGAGCTTGCAACTCCCATACCAATCTTAAAATCATCTATTCTTATTTCTTTTATCGATTGAATATCATTACAGTTATCAATTTGATTCTGGATCTTCTCAAAGATTAATTTAGTTGATACTTCATCAGGAATTTCTATCCAGCAATTTTCAATACCATATCTATTAAGAACTCTAAAGAGAGCTCTTACACGATTTTGACGACTTCTAGGAATAAATAATTTAGGTTTTGGAATATAGTCATCAGGATTATCTACATCAATGAATGCAATACCAACCTCAAGATCATTTGTTTTTTTGAGTTCAATAGCAATCTCACCAGAGGTTTCTAAGTGAGGACAGTAGGCAAACGTTTCTATCAGTAATATATCTACGGCCATTTTTACCTTTTATGTAGTAAACTTGATGATTAACAAACTTAAAATTTGTGCACTGAATTTAGCTGGAGTCACTTCGGATCGAAGTATAAGATATTCAGACTAGGAAACTTTGTCTTTTGTACAGTTTCAAAACTGTACTTTGTTCTTCATCATAAAGTAAATATGTAGGTTTGGTTACAATTCTATGCTGAAGATTAGCACGATCGCAAGAGGTAAAGTCCGTGTACAATAGGCTTCCTAGGCTGAGGAACTCAAAATTTATAGCTATGCGGATGCCGTAGAGGGTCTATAGGATGTCTCAAGGACTGACAAGAGAGAGTAGCATACTGGTGACGGGGGGTACAGGGTCGTTTGGCCGTGCCTTTGTCAAGGAGGTGTTGCGGCAGTTCCCTGATATTCGACGTCTCGTCATTTTTAGCCGTGACGAGCTAAAGCAGTTCGAGATGGCTCAGGAGTTCCCCTACCAAAAGTATCCAGGTATCCGCTACTTCATTGGCGATGTTAGGGATCGCGATCGCCTACGCCGGGCTCTGAACAAGGTCGATATTGTGGTTCATGCGGCTGCCCTGAAGCAAGTGCCTGCGGCGGAATACAACCCCATTGAGTTTATTCGCACCAATGTCATGGGGGCCGAAAACGTCATTCAAGCCTGCCTCGACACCGGTGTCAAGCAAGTCATTGCCCTCTCCACCGACAAGGCGGCTGCCCCCATCAACCTCTACGGGGCAACAAAGCTCTGTAGTGACAAACTCTTCATTGCTGCCAATAACTTTGCGGGTCGTGATCTGCGGTTCAGTGTGGTTCGCTACGGCAACGTCATGGGGTCACGAGGCTCCGTGATTCCTTTTTTCTTGAAAAAGCGCTGTGAGGGCTGCCTACCAATTACGGATCCAGCCATGACTCGCTTCAATATCTCCCTCCAAGAGGGGGTAGAAATGGTACTGTGGGCACTGCAGCACAGTTGGGGGGGCGAAATCTTTGTGCCGAAAATTCCCTCCTACCGCATTCTCGATGTTGCAGAGGCGATTTGCCCGGAATGTGAGCAACAGTTTGTGGGTATCCGTCCAGGGGAAAAGATCCACGAAGAGATGATTACCACTTCCGATTCTTATACCACGGTTGATTTGGGTCAATACTATGCCATTTTGCCAACTCAGGGACGCTTCACGCTAGAAGAGTACTGTGCCCAAACAGGGGCAACACGGGTTAAACCGGGCTTCAGCTATAATTCTGGCACCAACGATCGCTTCCTTAGTGTCGAGGAGCTACGCGCCCTGATTCGCCAACACGTTGACCCGCACTTTGTTCCAGGCAGGGCCTAAATGGGCACAATTCCCTACGGTCGCCAAGACATTACACCAGAGGATATTGCGGCTGTCGTTGACGTCCTGCAATCGGACTGGCTGACCCAAGGCCCCAAGGTTCCCGAGTTTGAAGCAGCACTGGCCAGTTGTTGTGGTGCACGGTATGCCGTTGTGGTTAGTAGTGCCACAGCAGCGCTTCACCTCGCCTGTATTGCAGCGGGGCTACAGGGGGGCGATCGCCTGTGGACATCGCCGATTACTTTTGTGGCCTCCGCCAATTGTGGCCTTTACTGTGGTGCCACGGTGGATTTTGTTGATATTGACCCCCACACCTATAACCTGAGTGTTTCTGCCCTTGCCGACAAGCTAGCAATGGCCAAAAAGCAAGGGACGCTTCCCAAGGTCGTCATTCCTGTTCATTTGGCAGGGCAATCCTGTGAGATGGCTGCCCTTGCTGAATTGGCGCAGACCTATGGCTTTATGCTTATTGAAGATGCCTCCCATGCCCTTGGGGGTCAGTACCGTGGCCGGCCCATTGGCTGCTGTGAATTCTCGACGATGGCGGTTTTTAGCTTTCATCCCGTCAAGATTATCACCACGGGTGAAGGCGGTGCCGTTCTCACCAATGATCCAGACCTCTACCAGCGCCTTATCCGTCTGCGCAGCCACGGCATTACCCGCGATCCCCAACAAATGGTGAGCGACTCCCACGGCCCTTGGTACTACCAACAACTGGAACTGGGCTTTAACTACCGCATGACCGACCTCCAAGCCGCCCTCGGCCTACGGCAACTGCAACGCCTCGATCTATTTGTCGAGCGGCGGCGTTTTTTAGCCCAACGCTACCATCAATACCTTGCTGATTTGCCCCTCACGCTCCCCTTTCAGCATCCTGACACCCGCTCCAGTTGGCATCTGTACATCATTCGCCTGAAGCGAGACCAGATTCAAACTTCCCATCGCGAAGTCTTTGAAGCCCTGCGCGCCCTTGGGATTGGGGTGAATCTGCACTATATTCCTGTACATACCCAACCCTACTATCAGCAATTGGGCTTTCAATGGGGAGACTTTCCCAACGCCGAAGCCTACTACCAAGAAGCGATTAGCTTGCCACTGTATTATGGACTGACCCTTGCTCAACAGGATCAAGTGATTCAGGCACTCAAGCAAGTCTTGGCTTAAGGCCGTGACGCCAACAGTCCCTCCCCTAGAATTGAAAATAGCTCAGGTAAAAGCATGTCATGGAGCAGGCAGAGATTATTGCCCTCATTCAACAGGAGCTACCTCGGCTCGTGGCTCAAGATCCCAGCCTGAGGGACTTTGTCCTGCGCACAGTCTCAGAATTATCCCTTCCCCGTCGTGAGGCAGATATTAAGTTCGATCGCATCCTAGAGGAACTGCGGCGCGATCGCGAGGAACAAGCCCGTCGTTGGGAGGAAGAAAATCGTAAATGGGAAGCACAAGTCCGCAGATGGGAGGAACAGGATCGCCGCTGGCATGAGCAACTTGCAGAAATTCGGCGTCTGGATAAACGGTTTGAGAGTACGATAGGTGCCCTAGGTGCTCGCTGGGGCATTGCCTCTAAAACAAGTTTTCGGAAGGCACTTGCTGGGATCTTGACGGAATCCTTTGGGGTTGAAGCCTCTGGGACCATGAGCGCGAGGTCTTTGGTCGTCCGGATCAGGTGGAACTAGACTTGATCATCAAGAATGGTCTCACGATCGCCTGTGAAATTAAATCTTCAATTGACAAGGCAGGGATGTATATCTTTGATCGCAAGGTGAATTTTTATGCACGGCACCACCAACGCCAAATTGACCGTAAAATCGTGATTTTGCCAATGGTAGATGATCGAGCACGACCGGTTGCCGCAGCATTGGGAATAGAAATTTATCGCTATGCCGATGCTGTAGAGGGTCTATAGGCTCTCCCGGACACTAACAAGGGGAAGAGGGGGGCACAGAGTCATCGTGGGGATCGGGTACAGGGTCATAGCCGCCGGCAGCAAAGGGGTGGCAGCGCAAAATACGACGAATGGCTAAATAGGTTCCCTTGACTGCTCCAAATCGGGCGATCGCCTCAATCGCATAGACAGAACAAGTGGGCGTATAGCGACAGGTGGGCAAAAATAACGGCGAAATCCAATGCTGATAAGCGCGAATCAAAAAGATCAGTGCTTTGCTTAGCCAGTTGTCCACAGCCTTTGCCTACAAGGTATCCCAATTATACCCAGGTTAATGGGGGCGAAATAGATGGTGATGTTCTGGACTATAGAGGCAGGAGCGCAATGAGCCATGGCCTTGATGTTGTACTGCCAGTGCTGGACTGATCAGGTAAAGGGTGGTGCGCGTCAAGTGCTGCTGCTGACTGAATGATGCCATTTCAGCCAAGGGAACGAGCCACAACTGCTCATCGGACCATCCCAAGCGGTAGCCCACAGCAACTGGGGTTTCGGGTGGATAGTGCTGAAGCAAATCTCGCTGAGCACGGTGGACACAATTCGCACTCAGGTAGAGGCAAAGGCTGGCTTTGTGGGCGGCTAGACTGGCCAATTCTTCTGTTGGTGGGACGCGTGTACGGCCACTGGCACGGGTGAGGATAATTGTCTGTACCAATTCGGGTAGGGTGAGTTCGGCATTAAGGCGGGCGGCAGCCAATTGATAGGCACTGATGCCGGGGACAACTTCAACGGTAATGCCTGCTTCGGCGAGGCGGGCAATCTGCTCGTGAATGGCACTGTAGAGGCTAGGGTCTCCCGATTGCAACCGTACCACTTTTTTACCCGCTTGGACTGCTTCAACCATCAGCGGAATCATTTCTTCAAGAGTCATTGCGGCTGTGGGAATACAGGTGGCACTCGGCGGTGCAAACTGCAAAATCCCCGTCGGCACAAGAGAATCGGCATAGAAAATCACATCGGCCTCTTGAATCAGCCGTTGTCCCTTGAGGGTGAGTAATTCTGGATCACCGGGGCCAGCACCCACAAAGTAAACCCCAGCCGAGGTCTGTCTTTTTAGCACTACACTGCACCTGATTATTCCCCTTACTAAGATTAACTTTTGCCGGTAACACAAGTTATGTCAGGATCAAGACAGGTCAGTTTAAGAGGCAGCGAATCATGAGCGGCAAACGAATTCTCATGCTTGTGGGTGACTATGTAGAAGATTACGAAGTGATGGTGCCGTTCCAAGCCCTCCAAATGGTGGGTCATACCGTGCATGCTGTCTGCCCTGATAAAGTTGCTGGGGACATTGTTCGCACGGCAGTTCACGATTTTGAGGGGGATCAAACCTATAGTGAAAAGCGGGGACATAACTTTACCCTCAATGCCACCTTTGCAGAGATTGACCCCGTTACCTACGATGCACTAGTGGTGCCGGGGGGGCGCGCCCCAGAGTATTTGCGCCTCAATCCACGGGTACTGGAAATCACCAAGCACTTCGGCGAGAGCCAAAAACCGATTGCAGCCATTTGTCACGGCCTCCAACTGTTGGCGGCAGCAGGCGTTCTTGCGGGCAAAACCTGTACGGCCTATCCGGCCTGTGGTCCTGAGGTCGTGAGTGCTGGGGGTAACTTTACCAGTGTGGCAGTGGATGCAGTCGTAGTGGATGGCAATCTGGTCACGGCGCCCGCTTGGCCTGCCCATCCCCAGTGGTTGGCGGCATTTTTAGAGATTTTGGGAACAACGATTAGCCACCGACCCTTGGCAGCAGTGTAGGATCACCGTGGCATGGCGATCGCCCTCAGCCAAATTGCCCAATATCTCCAACGGCACCAACTGAACTATCGGTTGAATGCGGCCAACCACCAAATTATTACGGGCGTCAACGGTGATCACCTTGAGCGATTTATCGTCGTCATTGAGCTAGATGAGGGAGGTGAGTTTTTTAAGCTCTATGCCCCCAATCTTTTGCCGGGGATTAAAACCCACCAGTTTCGTGATGCCATTTTGCAAACGCTACTGTGCATTTCGTGGCAGACAAAAATGTTGCAGTGGGAGTACGACCCCAACACCGGTGAAGTGCGTGCCATGATTGAATTCCCCATTGAGGATAGCACCCTCACCGAGCGGCAATTTTTTCGCTGCTTGGGGGCACTCGTGGAAATCGTTGACAATACAGTGCCTCGGCTGCGGCAGTTGGTTCAAAAAGAACCGCCCGCTCCAGATACAGATTTGGCCATGGGGGAACGTCTCCTGCTGACGATTCAGGAAGAAGCACCGGGGCTATTGGATCTCATTGCCCAAGCTCTTGAAGCCCGCCGCCAACGGGGTCGGGTCAGTTTGAATTTAGAGAATTTAGACACCTAAGTTTAGACATCTAGAGTTCTGTTTAGATTCAGATTCAAGACGAGGGGGGTGCAGGGGGCGTTTGCCGCGCGTAGAAGCGGCCATTCTTCATTTCAATCAACCCTTGACACTTTTCACAACTAAAGCGCCACAGCTTACCGACCGGAACTTTCAGTGGGTGATGACAATGGGGACACTCGCCACTCCACACTTCCTCATCCCCAAGCATCCACATACTGCCCACGACCATCGGCAGACCGATGATGGTGCCTAGCCCCGTGGCACAAAAGCCCAGACCCATGACTATGCCGGCAAGACCTGCCACCTTTGATTGATGATCGCGGGGGACTTTTTCAATCGTTGGAATGGTGTAAATCTCGGATTCAGAGGGGGGTAGTGGGGGTTCTGTGGCGGTTTCAGGGGGAGGCGTCTCATCTGCCTTCACTTGCGGCACAGGCTCGACCTCTAACCAAGGATCCCGTAGGGGAGGATAGTTGGCGGCTTCTTGGTCTTGGGGAAGGGCAGAAGATTCTGAAGGGACTGGGGGTGCAGTGGGCAACATGTCTGAGACTGCCCAAGGATCCTCAACAACAGGGGCAGCGTCTGGGGCGATCGCCCCCTCAGGCGAGGATTCAGCTTCAGCAGTCATCTCAGGGGTTATCGCGGTGGGTGGGCGAACCTCAGCTTCTAGGGCGGCAATGTCCTCAGTCGTCGGTTCAGGGAAGTCGTATGCCTCAAGGGTCGGTTGGTCTAGGGCAGCTTCAGAGAATTCGGCTGCTGGTTCAGGGATCTCAGCAATACTGTCTTGGGCTTCTGGTGTTGCAATGCTCTCTTCTATGGACTCAGAAGCTTCTGGAGGTGGTTCAGCAGCGACCTCGAAGACTGGCAATTCTCCTGAAAACCCAGCAAGGGTGTCGGATTCAATACGCTCTTCTTGAAGGGGGGGCGACTCAAATGGAGATTCTCCACGGTCAGTATTGGGTTCTGGTGAGGGTGGGTTGGGGTCAAAGGCGGCAGCTAAATCTGCCAAACTAATGTCCTCATCAGGATCGATTTCTGGAATCTCATCTAGGAAACTCTCTTGCGGCTCACTGATGGGTTCTGCCCCTGTTCCATTCTCAGTGACTTGCTCTAGGGGAGGAGCTACATCCCCATATTCAGGTGTGCTCTCTACTGGAATCGGGTATTCCTTCTCTTCGGGCGATCGCGCCACAACATCCTGACTTTCAGATATGGCAGGTGCCTCGGAGGTCATAAAAGCAGACATTAAATCCAGCAGCGTGGGTTCAGGGGGGGATGGCTCAGTCGCTGCCGTTTCGGTGCCCCATGGATCCTCGACCACGTCTCGATGGGGTTGGGTGGGTGGCAGGACTTGGAGCTGAAAATGACTTTCCCAGAGGGGGACGCCCAACACCCGTGACTCAATGAAAACCCGTTGAATCGCTGGCAAGTGCAATTTTTCTAAGGCAGTGCGGATCAGGGTTACGGCTGCCCCTTGATTGAGCATTTTTTCTGAATGCAGCGTGATCATTAACTCCTCGGCCTGACGTACCACAGTGGCCTTTACCCGCTTTGGCAGGAGGACAGCATTCAGCAGCGTACCAATGGCACGGGGGTCGCCCTGCCGCGCAATATCGAGCAAACGGGAATCACTCATAAACCGATGAATGGAACGGGGTGCCGCTAGTTCTAGCCTACTGCAATTTCCAGAGAGGGGTGAGGGACTGGGGGCGATCGCTTGACTATCCTACGTATCAACGACCGAGCTAATCTACACCCTAAATTTAGAGCGGTTGAGAAGCTTGGAAAAAATCCCTTCGGCATCAAGGACATCCATACCATTTTCTGAAGCGGCGGCTATAGGATCCTTGATTTGTGCGTTACCCTTTCGGCGTAACTTACCCTTTCGGGGATTTCAGTGGGGCTATGCGGGGGATTAATAGCCCGAACTACCTTTAGTTTAGCTAAGGGATGGCCAGATGACAACTGCCTAAAGCGTGTAAATTGTTACAAACAATTACAAGCACCCACTAGACTGGGAAAAAGGATGTTCACAAGTTTCAGCAGGGCATGACAGCGGCAACACGTTCCACGGATTGGCAACTTTTGCAACGACTGATTCCTTACCTCAAGCCCTATCGCTGGGGACTGGTGGGAAGTGGCTTGCTCTTGATTCCCTTGGCGGCAGCAGCAGCATTACAACCGATCATCATTGGTCAGGCGATCGCCTTCCTCAAGGGGGAAGAGAGTACCTATAGCTTTTTGAAACCTTTGACCCTGACCCAAGGGATTGATCTACTGAGCATTGCACTGCTGATTACCGTGGTGCTGCGTTTTGGGGTGCAGGCGGTGCAGGGGTACTGGATTCAAAAAATTGGCCAAAACATTACTGCCGATATTCGCCATGACTTATTTGACCACGTGCTCCGGTTATCGTCGCGCTTTTTTGACCGCACCCCCGTCGGTAAGCTCATTACCCGCTTGACCAGTGATGTGGATGCTCTGGGGGATGTGTTTGCCACTGGCGCCGTCGGGGTTCTCAGCGATGTCTTCTCAATGCTGGTGGTCGTCCTGACGATGTTTTTCATTGACCGCCTCCTAGCAACGCTGCTGCTGGCCTTGGTACTGCCCATCACCGCCCTGATTATCTATTTTCAACATCGCTACCGCGTGGCCAACTACAAATCCCGCGAGGAGCTGTCGCTACTGAATGCCGATCTTCAGGAAAACATCGTTGGCATTACCGTGGTGCAACTGTTTCGCCGTGAGGCCTTTAATAGCCAACTGTTTCGGCGGCGCAATCAACGCTACATCAAAGAGGTGGATCGGACGATTTTCTACGATTCGGCAGTATCAGCAACGTTGGAGTGGATTGCCTTTGTGGCGATCGCGGGGGTTCTCTGGCTGGGCGGTGCCTTGGTGGAGCAGCGCACGATTGACTTTGGCACTTTGGCCACGTTTATTCTCTTTTCCCAGCGCGTTTTTGATCCGTTGCGGCAGTTGGCGGAGAAATTTACCACGGTGCAAGCGGGCTTAACGGCCATTGAGCGCATCCATGATCTGCTCTTAGAACCGATTGAAATTCAGGATCCCGATCGCACCTTTTTGCGTTTGCCCAAGCCAGAAAATACAGCCGCTGCCGTTGAGTTTCGCGATGTCTGGCTGGCCTACAAAGACGATGACTATGTCCTCAAGCAACTTTCCTTTCAGATCCATGCTGGCGAAAAGGTGGCGATTGTTGGCCCTACGGGTGCAGGCAAAAGTTCAATTATTCGCTTGCTCTGTCGCCTCTATGATCCAACGCGCGGTGAAGTCCTTGTTAGTGGTCGCAATGTTCGCGACTTTACCCAAGCAGAACTGCGGCAGCACATTGGCGTGATTTTGCAGGATAGCTTTCTCTTTTCCGGCGATGTCAAAAGCAACATTGCCCTTGGCGACAACTACACCCTTGCCGAAATTCAGCGGGTGGCCGCCGAAATGAACATTGCCGACTTCATTGAGCAGTTGCCCCAAGGCTATGACACTCCCCTGCGGCAGCGGGGCACGAATCTATCAGCGGGACAGCGACAACTTTTGGCCTTTGCGCGGGTGGCGATTCGCAATCCAGAAATCCTTATCCTTGATGAGGCAACCGCCAATTTGGATGTGGGCACGGAGGCAATGATTCAGGAGGCCTTGAACCGCCTGTTGGTGAATCGAACCGCCATTATTATTGCCCACCGCCTCGCCACGATTCGCCATGTGGATCGCATTTTTGTGCTCAAACGGGGACAACTAGTGGAGCAGGGCACCCACAGTGAACTCTTGGCTCGCAACGGGGTGTATGCCCATCTCTACCGATTGCAAGCACTCGCTGAAGAAGCAGCCCCTAAGCAGGATGCCTCGCCCCTTGCCTAATCCACAATAACAGCGGCAGCCCCAGCAGTTGCAGCACCACTGACACCAGTACCAACAACCCCAAGGAGCGATCGTAGAGCACTCCCATGAGCAAACTGCCGAGAAACCACGCTAAGCCATAACCAGTGCTGAAGATGCCATAGGCTGACCCCCGCCGCTCTGGGGGGACGAGGTTGGCGACGATCGCCCGCACAATGGATTCTTGGGCACCCATGCCAATGCCCCACAGCACCATGCCCCAAATCACCGCAGAACTGAGGAAGACCAAGGGAGCAAAGCCTACCGACAGCACAACCGCAAGGATCAAGGCCATGATGCCAATGCGATCCAGTAAGTACCCAAAGAGCAGGGCAGCCACGGCATCAACCCCCATCGCCAAGGCGTAGAGCAGCGGAATTTGACTCGTTTGCAGACTATCCCCCTGCTGTAAATGAAAGGCAATCAAGGGGAAATCCACATAACCGGCGCCCAGAAAGGCCATGGCCAATAGATAAATCCAAAACAGTGTTGGTAGTCTTTTGGTATCCAGATCCTGCACCACCGTTTCAAAGTCCCGTGGCTCTGGGTACCGCCACTGCGTCACCAATAAAACGACCAGCCCCATCAGGGCAGGGATGGCGAGGACGGCAAAACTCCATTGATAGTGCCGGGTGAGGGCAAAGACGCCGGCCACCATCAGCGGCCCAACAACGGCACCAATTTGATCCATCGCCTCATGGAGACCAAAGCCAAAGCCGCGACCCACTTGACGAGCACCGTAGGAAAGCAACACATCGCGGGGGGGTGTACGAATCGCTTTACCGGTGCGCTCAGCAATCATCAATCCCGCTAGGACTTCCCAACGATGGGCCAAGGCCATGAGGGGCACAGCCAAGGTATTGATGGCATAACCAAGGGTGGTAATGCGCCAATAGGCACGGGTGCGATCGCTGAGATAGCCAATCCCAAGGCGTAGACCATAGCCGATGAATTCCCCCAAACCCGCTACGAGGCCGACAACGGTACCACTGGCACCCAATACTCCTAAATAGACCCCCGTAAGGCTGCGGGCGCCTTCATAGGTGGCATCGGCACAGAGGGAAACCACCCCTAGGAGCACGACAAACCTGAGGGCGGAGCCTTTCTGGCAAACCATGACTCAACTCCTGTATTTAGGAATGTCCACAGTATATTGAGTGGAGAATCGTTAAGGGCGATCGCGATGGTGGGTGCACTCAGCGCAGCTAGTCCCTTAGTCATTTGGACAAGTCTGGGGTTCATCTGTGGCCGTTGGTTGCCAGCAGTGATTCCCCAATGGTTGGGGCGCAGCCTCTATTGGGTCGGAGTGCCCATTCAAATTTTTGCTTTGGTGCGGCAAACCAACTTCGCGGGGTTAATTTGGTTGGCACCGCTGCTGGCCTTTGTGGCGCTCATTGTCGGCTATACCCTTGCCCAAGGACTTTACTATTGGCAGCAACGCTACTTTCAACCCCAGTGGCTGCAATACACCCCCCCCTTCCTGACAAGTACAGTTCCCGAAGGAGAAAGTCGCCGCTTTCAGGGGAGCTATCTGATTGCCAGCATTCTCGGCAATACGGGCTTTGTCGGTTTGGGGGTCACGATTCCTCTCCTGAGTGCCACGGCATTGCCCTGGGCGGCCTTCTATGCCATTACCCAAAATGCCCTCGGCACCTATGGATTGGGTTCATTTCTCGGTCAGTACTACGGTAAGGGCAATGATCAACCTTGGTGGCGCGCCCTCGGGGTGATTCCAACGGTACCGACACTTTGGGCCTCCATGGCCGGCTTTGCTACCCATGATCTTTCCTTGCCAGATGCAATCGAAAGGTTGTGTGAGATAGATATTCACTTGGTGATTCCCTTTGCCTTTGTTCTCACTGGAATTCGTTTGAGTCGGCTCCCCGGCTGGCAAAGTTTTCGTATGGGGTTGCTGCCTATGTTAGTGAAGACGTTGTTGCTGCCATTGACGATGATGGCGATCGCCTATGGTTTGGGCTTGCGGGGCGATACGTTGCTGGCGATCGCGATTATGACTGGTACGCCCACCGCCTTTGCCGCGCTAATTTTGGCAGAGGAATACGAACTCAATACCGAACTGCCACCGGCGGTGATTGCCCTGAGTACCCTGAGCTTTGTGGTGGTGTTACCGCTGTGGGTGTTCCTGTGCCGCCAAGTTTTAACATAACGCTAACGACTGCTCTCCTTTTCCAAGAACAGTGGCACACTGAAAATACCTGATCCATTGCTAGCCCTTTCACGAGTCTCCCTATGACGAATCCCCAAAGTCCTCCGCCGCCACCGCCGCGTGTTCCCAATTCACCCCCGATGCCGCCGCCCCGGCCGCCAATGGGTGGGGGTGTTCCACCGCTGCCTCCCCAACCGGGAATGGCGCCTCCCCGTCCTGCTGCCCCCCCACCGCCTCCCCAAGGGATGCCCCCACAGCCCGGCATGCCGCCTCGACCCATGCCACCACAACCGGGGATGCCGCCACGACCAATGCCGCCGCAGCCGGGAATGCCCCAACAGGGGGTACCGACCCAACCGATGCCGACACCAGCCGCGCGGATCTCTGGCCCGACAATGGAACAACTGGTGCGGGAGGCTTTTGAGCACGGCTATTCTGATATTCATGTTGGAGTGGGAGAAGCGCCCCGTTTTCGCGATCGCGGACGTTTAGAAATTACCAACTATCCCGTTACTGATGAGGAAACCTTTAACTACTGGCTGAATGAACTGCTGACCCCCCAACAAATTGAGCAGTTTCGCACCCACCTTGAATACGATGGTGCCTATCAGTACGAGGGTCTGTGCCGTGTGCGGATCAACATCTTTGTCGCCCTCAAAGGCCCCGCCATGGTGCTGCGCTTGATTCCGGTGAAGATTCTGACCCTAGAGCAGTTGAATTTGCCGCCGGTCTTCAAGGATCTCTGCCACTACCACAAGGGTCTGATTCTGGTGACAGGGCCAACGGGTTCCGGGAAATCCACCACCCTTGCGGCAATGGTGGACTATATCAATACCGAAATGCCGAAGCACATTATCTCCATTGAAGACCCGATTGAGTTTGTGCACCAAAGTCGCCGTGCCCTGATCCGCCAGCGGGAGGTGGGTATCCATACACTGAAGTTTGACAATGCTCTGAAGGCGTCATTGCGGGAAGACCCCGATATTATTCTGATTGGGGAGATGCGCGATCGCGAGACAGTGAATACAGCCCTAAAAGCAGCGCAAACGGGTCACTTGGTCTTTGGTACATTGCACACCAACAGTGCCGTGAAAACGATTGAGCGGATCCTCAACCTTTACAACCCCGATGAACAGGGACCGATGCGGATGCAGGTGGCGGAGTCGCTGGTGGCGGTCATTGCCCAAGCCCTTGTGCGCACGACGGATGGTAAGCGGGCGGCAATTCACGAGATCATGATCAACACCGATGCCATCAAGGACTACATTTTGCGGGGTGAAGTGGAGGAAATTGAGGCAATTATTCCGCAGTGTACCTACGACGGTATGTGCACGATGAACCAGTGCCTCTACGAACTCTATGAGGCGGGGCGCATTGACGAGGAAACCGCCATCGAAAACTCCCCCAAACCCAACGAAATGGCGCAAATTCTACGGGGTCGTGTCTAGGGCAATGGTTGGCCTCAAGCCTGTCTTATACAAGGGGTTGGCCCTCTTTACACCGGGGGAGGATGTGGTCTTTTGCCGTGACCCATCAAAACAGGGGCATTGGCATCAGTCGCTTTGTCAAGCCCTGCAACAACTGTTGGATTTGGAGGAGCCGCCCCTTTTCCTATCCCCCTGCTACACAGCGGCGGTAGATTACTGGTTTGATGAGGAGCAGCAATGCCTGCGAGTGGCGGCGGAGGTCTATCCCTTGGCATGGCCCCATCGTCCCCTATTGAATGCCCTCTTTGCCCCTGCTCATCAGCCCACATTGCCGTGGCAGTTGGTACAGGATCCGCAGCATCCCTGCGATGTCCAAGCCCTAGAGGCCTACCGCAGCAGCTTTCCCCAACTGTGGGAGCCTCACCAACTGATCTATGATTTGCAGGAAGCCACCCCCCTGAGCAGTTTTGCACCGCGTCCTTCGGAACCCGATCGCTATGTCTTTCGCCTCTATGTGCGTGGAGAAACCCATGCCACGGAAGTTGCCCTCAAAAACCTCCATGACTTGCTGAGTCGCTCCCTCAAGGTGCCCTATACGCTCAAAGTGGTGGATGTCACCAAGCAACCCGATCTGGCGGAGGAGGATCAAGTGCAGGCCACGCCAACATTGGTGCGGGTCTATCCCCAGCCGGTGCGCCGCCTTGTGGGACACTTGGATAATCGCGATCGCCTGCAACGTTTGTTAAGCCCTTAGACCGATGACAAATTCTGCTAAAGATCTGCTCGCGGCTGCTGCTGTGGAGCGAATGGCGGGAACTCGTGATGCCTATGTGCCCTATCTGCGCCAAGTCTTTGCCGATGTGGTGGGGGCGGATGACGCGGTCAGTGAAACCTGTGGTGGCTTAGGAGCAGCCCAAGAGCGTTTGGCCAAGATACAGCCTCTACGGTATGGCAAGAGTCGCAACTTTTTGGCGGGGGCAGTAACGGGGCTTTCGGCCTATTTGCGCCATGGGGTGATTAGTTTGGCAACTGTGCGCGATCGCCTGCGGGAAGTGGTAGCTCATCCCCATCAAGCGGAAGCCTTACTCCAACAACTGGCGTGGCGAGACTATTGGCAGCGCCTCTATGCCCGCTGGGGCGATCGTCTGTGGCAGGACATCGAACCCTATAAAACGGGTTGGCAAGCAGCCGATTATCAAACCGACTTACCTCCTGCACTCATCGCAGCGGAAACGGGACTGGCCTGTATGGATGCCTTTAGTGACGACCTACAGCGAATGGGCTACTTGCATAACCATGCGCGGTTATGGTTGGCGGCCTATGTGGTGCATTGGTGTCGGGTGCGCTGGCAGGCGGGAGCCACTTGGTTTTTGCAGCATCTCCTCGATGGCGATCCGGCAAGTAATAACCTCTCGTGGCAGTGGGTGGCCAGTACCTTTAGCCACAAGCCCTACTTTTTTAACCGCCAAAACCTCGAGCGCTATAGCGATGGCAAATACTGTCGCCAGTGTGCGATGGGCGATCGCTGTCCCTTTGATGCCACCTACGAGGAATTGGCAGCCCGCCTTTTCCCCCACAAGGAATAGGGTTATTGGGGAGTGGGCTTCACGGTTTTGCGCAGAATCAAACAGTTACCCGTATTGCCCACGCGCTGATAGTCCAATTCAT
Source organism: Thermosynechococcus sp. B1 (assembly GCF_030322985.1). Classification (NCBI taxonomy): domain Bacteria; kingdom Bacillati; phylum Cyanobacteriota; class Cyanophyceae; order Acaryochloridales; family Thermosynechococcaceae; genus Thermosynechococcus; species Thermosynechococcus sp. B1. The sequence continues at coordinate 167,786 of NZ_CP096573.1, forward strand.
CCATGATGGTTGCCAAGAGGCGTAGGCCGCGTCCCCCTTCGGCATCGAGGGCAATTTGGCTGGGGAGTGTTGCCAGTTTGGCCATCAAATCAAAGGGATCCCCTTGATCCCAAATCCGCAATTCAATCACAGTGTCTGCAAGGGAGAGATCAATGCGAATGGGGGTATCGCTGGCGCGATCGCGATGGGCATGGCGCACAGCATTGGTAAACCCCTCGGCAAGGGCGAGTTCCAATTTCAACCACTCTTCGATGGGCAGCGTCGTGGGGCGATATTGATTGAACCATGCCAAGAGAGCCTCCAGTTGGGTCAGGTCACTGGTCAGGGTTAGGGAAACCGTGGTGAAGGGAGGCGTCATAGGCTGAGTTGTCCTTGCTGGGGTGGAATCAGTTGCAGAGCCTTAGGATCGGATACCAAGAGGTCAAAAACAGCTCCGCAGCTCGCCCTGCCCACTGAATGTAAAGGATGCAAATGGAACCATGACGAATAGACGTTTCGCCGCTGGAGGGCTGCTGAGATGGGCTGCAGGAGAAAGAGGGTTCAATGGCGCAACGCAGATGGGACATGAAGCAGCCAAATGCAGGAGGACTGATTACATTTTCCTCGTTTTGTTGCCCAATAGGGTGCACCAGAGCGATCGCCAGTTGGGAGACTGGCACAACCCTTGGGGAAAGAACCGTGTGCCGAGGATAATCAGCAACCCATAGAGCATCAGACGCCCATCGCGGAAAAAAGTGGCCACTGCCACTGGCAAATAGGGTTGATCGGCGAGTCCCCGCAGGAGTTCGGGCAGAGCCGTAAAGAGCATACCGCCAGCGATCGCCCCCACAAACGTCCGATTGCCCCCCACCAGCACTGCTGTCAGTGCCAACACCCCCGTATCAAACGTGCCCTGCCGCGGATTCCAAGTATTCAAAAGATGGGCCGCCAAAACTCCCGCCACCCCCGCTAGAATCGCCCCCAAGACAAACCCCAAAACCTTGTAGCGAGTGGTATCAATACCGAGGGTCTGTGCCACCAATTCATCGGCACGAATGGCCTGCATCGCCTTGCCCGCACGGGTTTGTTCCAAGCGACCGATGGCGATCGCCACCATGATCAGCAAGGGCAGCGTCAGCCACAAATAGCCCAAGGGTGTACTAAAGGGTTGGGGAATGCCAAAGATGCCGATCGCCCCCCCAGTCACCTCCAGATTGAGTGCCAACACCCGCAGCACCTCAGAGAAAGCAATCGTCGCAATGGCAAAATAAATGCCCCGCAACCGCAGCACCGGCACCCCCAAGCCCCAGCCCACCAGACCACAGACAATAGCCGCCAACACCATTTCCCCCAGCACCAAAGGCACCGGATAGGGGTTCAGTCCTGCAAAAACACGGGTGGAGAGCAGTGCAGCAATATAGCCACCCATGGCATAAAAGGCTGGACTGGCAAGGGAGAGTTGACCACTCATCAGAGGCAAATAGAGCGACAAGGCCAACATTGCCCCCAAGGTCATTGAAACAATCAAGAAATCGTAGGTGCCAAGCCAACCCGCCATAGCTAGCGCTAGAGATCCACCGTACAGGCCGGCACGCTTCCCTCCACAAGCTGCTGCAACTCGGTAATCATCGCCGCTTCGAGGGTCTTATCCCCCAAGCGAATCGTCAGACGCGACAGCCGCAGGGAGGCCGTAATCCGACCGCTAGGAAGATCTAACCACACCAACTGTTGAAACTGGCGACAGCGACCGCCATAGCGTTGGGCAAGGGTGGCGAGTTCCTCGCTGGTGGGCGATCGCCCCAGATCCATATCAACCACCCATGTGCCCCCACATTCCCGCCGTTTAGAGAGTTGAATTGGCATTCTCAGAACTTAACTTATAGGCGTTGAGCATAAAATTCACACCAAGGATCGCCCTTTTCCCGCGCCTTCACCTCTGCCCCTTGAAACACACCGCCCCGTTGAAAGAGACGATTGTAAAACGCCTCATCTAAGACAGGCTTCTGTTGAATGCGCCCGTTATAGACAATGTTCATCATTGCCGGTACCGCCCCTTGGGCAAAATAGCAGGCCGGTTGGGCAGCATGGGGATAAGAGGCTAAGAAGTAGTTGGTTTCGTAGTTGCCATCAATGGCCACCCGACAGGATTCATTCCTGACCACCTCTAGGGCTTGCCAACGCCCCCACCCCAAACTACTGGCAACGGCATAGCCCCCGTGAATCCAATCGGTATCGGTTTTCAACATCGGGCCAACGACCGTTTCCCACTCCAAGGATTCCATGATATTGCCAAAGGTATAAAAGACACAAACATGGCCCGATTCACGAATCAACGCCTGTCCCACCTCTAAAAGCTGTGGATCCACCTTTTGCAGCTCATCAAGGAAACGGTACTGAATGCGGTTGTAGTAGTTGGCAGGCATCCGCGTCAGCAGCACATTAAAGGCACGAATTTGACCATTCGCATCCCCTTCCAGGGGCAGTCCCCACAGAGCTTCGTTCACCGCATCGTAGTCCACACTGGTTTCTGCTTTTGGCAACGGGACGGGTTGATCAATGAGCTTGCCCATTTGCGGACTCGGTGTTAGGGAGCGGCGCACCGGTGCTTTGGTCACATGGATCATGCAGTGATCCTGCCGCGTCACCGCCATACAACTGGTTTCTTCAGCCACATAGGTACCCAACGCCGCAAAGGTGGCATCTAGGGCTGCCGCCACATAACCCACCGCCAAGTGATCAATGGGTTTCGTGCGGCTCACCTGCTCACCGTATTTTCCAAGCCAGCCCTCTGCATAGTGGGAGTGGGTTAATTCCACCTCACCCCCCTCTTCTGTCACCTCAAAGTTGAGGCGGCCAAAGCCCAAGAAGCTAAAAATTTGGGCGGCGGTGGCAAGGCGTTCCGCTGGCGTTTGCACTCCCAACGTATTAAAGGCATTGGCGAGCAAGCTATAGAAAATCTCTTGGGCTGAGGTCTGTAGGATAGTGACGCCATCAATCCAGTCGGGGTCTTCAATGGTTTGCTGGAGAAATAGGTTGTAGTGGTGGCAGTGAAAAATTACCGGCTCGTTAAAAAAAGCCACCAGCTTGCGGGGGCGATCGATACGGAGATGCTCAAACATGGGTACAAATCTTTTCTTAAGTTTCTAATTAGGGGCAGTTCAACAACACTAGGGAAGCGCAACGGGGAGACGTTCCACGCCCAAAATATCGGCCACACCCTTATAGAGAATCCGCACTTCCCGCTCATCCAATTGGCCTTGTTCCAGCCGCTCGCGGTGCAAGCCCGTTTTCAACGAGAGCCGCAGCGTCACAAAGTTGGGATCCGGGGCATAGCGACGGGCATAACTAAGCAGCAGTTGAGCGACGGAGGTCGTGTTATCCTGCACGGGGGGCAGCAGTGGCTTGCCATCCGCCAAGATCGCCTTAATGCGCTCAAAGACCAGCTTCAGGTTCGTGCTACCCTTGGTCAGAAACAGGACAAAGTAGGGAGTTTTGCTGAAGGCTTTGATGACCAGTCGTACCTCTGCCGAACCCGCTAGCAGATAGTCTGCCTCCGAGGCCGGATCCACCACTTGGCACACGCGATTGTTGGCTCGCAGCAGATCGCTGGCATAGGCACCCAAAGAACTCAAGGACTCATTTTCAAGGCTGTTGCCACTGTAGTTAATTTCGGCAATGGTTGCTCCATCCGTCATGCGGCCAATCAACACGGCCAAAACGCCCGGCACCCCAGCAATGTGTTGTTCTAAAACACTCTTGAGTGTACGCACCAGCATTGCGAGTTTCCTAATCAAGATTAAGCTTTGACTAACTCTACTTTATAGAGGGAATCAATTGTTGCGCATCCGTAGAATTTCTGATATTCTAGATTTTTATTAAAAATTAACAATTGTATCCGCAAATACTTTATTACACTATTTTGCAGCGGGTCTGCAGCGGAGCCCTTGCCTATGGCGCCGATCACAGAACTGCCCATCCCTGAATTTTTTGATGCCACTAAGGTTGCTCAAGTGTGGCGCGTTCCCTACCAAGAGCGGGCAGCGCAGGCGCGGCAATGGGCACAGCGGTATCAAATTCCCCCTGCCGCTGAGGATCAGCAGCGTACGATCCTTTTGCTCATTGATGTCCAAAACACGTTTTGCTTACCCGACTTTGAGCTATTTGTCCACGGTGCCGTTGCGGATAATCAACGCCTCTGCCGCTTTATCTATACCCACCTTACTCACATTAGCGAGATTATCGTTACCCTCGATACCCATACCGCCAGTCAAATTTTTCATCCCCTCTTTTGGAGAGATGCTACCGGGGAACCGCCGCCACCCCTAACCACGATTACCGTTGACGATGTTGAGCGCGGGCGCTGGCAACCCAATCCCCATTTGCTGACCTCCCTCGGCATGACTGATCAAGAAAGTTTGCAGGCCTATGCCCGGCACTATGTTGCCCAGTTAGCCGCCAAAGGCAAATTTCCGTTGACGATTTGGCCTTACCACTCGATGCTGGGGGGAATTGGTCATGCACTGGTGTCTGCTGTGGAGGAGGCCTGTTTCTTTCACACCGTGGCGCGACAGCAGCAAACCCGCATCGAACTCAAGGGGAGCCATCCCCTGACCGAAAATTATTCGGTGCTGCGGCCAGAGGTGAGCCATGACCCCCAAGGGCGTCCCTTAGTGGCGGTGAATCGGGCTTTGATTGAGCATCTGCTGGCGGGCGATCGCCTGATCATTGCCGGTCAAGCCAAAAGTCACTGTGTTGCTTGGACGGTGGCTGACCTGCTCAGTGAAATTCAGCAGCGCGATCCCCAACTCGCCCAGCGGGTCTATCTCCTTGAGGATTGTATGTCCCCTGTGGTGGTGCCGGGGGTCGTGGACTTTAGTGAAACTGCCAATGCAACCTTTGCCGAGTTTGCTGCTGCCGGCATGCACCGGATCACCACTAGCAGTGCTCCTTGGAATCTTTAGTTGATCTAAAGACTTACCACTTCTGAAAAGAGACAGTTTAGGATCGGGGCTAGACGCATCCTCACTAGGGAGGGGCAATGACTGACTACGCAGCCCATGAACAGGCTCTCGATCGCGATTGTTTGACCCTATCTCGGCACGTTCTCCAGCAACTCCAAAGCTTTGACGCCGCTGCCCAAGACCTCAGTGCCCTAATGAATCGCATTGCCCTTGCTGGCAAGCTCATTGCCCGCCGTTTGAGTCGAGCGGGTCTCATGGAGGGGGTGTTGGGCTTTACGGGGGCAGTGAACATCCAAGGGGAAGACGTCAAAAAAATGGATGTCTATGCCAATGAAGTCTTTATTGCGGCCTTCAAGCAAAGTGGCCTAGTGTGTCGCCTCGCCTCCGAGGAAATGGAGAAGCCCTACTACATTCCAGAAAATTGCCCCATTGGTCGCTATACCCTCCTCTACGACCCCCTCGATGGTTCCTCCAATGTGGACATTAACCTGAACGTGGGATCAATTTTTGCGATTCGCCAGCAGGAGGGCACTGATCTAGACGGCACCGCTGCTGATCTTCTACAAGATGGCCACAAGCAAATTGCCGCTGGCTACATTCTCTATGGCCCTAGTACGATGCTGGTCTATTCCCTGGGCAGGGGCACCCATGTTTTTGTCCTTGACCCTAGCCTCGGAGAATTTATTCTGGCGATCGAGAACCTGCAAATTCCCGCTAGTGGCCCGATCTACAGTGTCAACGAAGGCAACTTCTGGGCATGGGAAGAATCCATTCGTAACTATGTCCGCCATGTCCATCGCCAGCCCGGCTACAGTGCCCGCTACAGTGGTGCCCTTGTCGGCGATATTCACCGCATCCTCATGCAGGGGGGGGTCTTTCTCTATCCGGGCACCCAAAAAAATCCGGCGGGTAAGTTGCGTCTACTCTACGAAGCGGCACCGATCGCCTTCCTCGTGGAACAGGCCGGTGGCAAAGCCAGTACCGGCACCCAACCCCTCCTCGATGTCGTGCCTGATCATCTGCACATGCGCACACCGCTGATCATTGGCAGTCCTGAGAATGTTGCTCTCGTTGAATCCTTCATCCGGCAAGCCCCTGCCAATCCAACCGTGACTTAGGTGTAAACCCATGGTAACCCTATTTGAAAATCCCCTGCGGGTCGGATTACGCCAAGAGCGCACCCCAGAACCACTGATTCTAGTGATTTTTGGTGCCAGTGGAGATCTCACCCAGCGCAAGCTCATTCCCTCCATTTATCAACTGAAACTGGAACGCCGTCTGCCCCCAGAACTCACGATTGTTGGTGTGGCGCGTCGCGACTGGAGTGATGACTATTTTCGCGAGCATCTGCGCCAAGGGGTCGAGGAATTTGGCGGCGGCATTCAGGCGGAACCCCTGTGGCAGGAATTTGCCCAAGGCCTGTTTTACTGCTCTGGCAATATGGATGATCCCGCCGCCTACACCAAACTGAAAACCCTCTTGGCCGAGCTGGATGAAAAACGCCAAACTCGCGGCAATCGCGTCTTTTACCTTGCGGTCTCACCGAGCTTTTTCGTTGAAGCGATTCAACAACTAGGGGCAGCCGGTCTATTGAGTGATCCCCAAAAGCATCGCCTCGTCATTGAAAAGCCCTTTGGCCGCGATCTCACCTCTGCCCAAGTCCTCAATGAAGTGGTGCAGTCGGTGTGCAAAGAGGAGCAGGTTTACCGTATTGACCACTACCTCGGCAAAGAAACCGTTCAAAACCTGATGGTGTTTCGCTTTGCTAATGCTATTTTTGAACCCCTCTGGAACCGCCAGTACGTAGATCATGTGCAGATTACCGTTGCCGAAACCGTGGGGGTTGAAGACCGCGCGGGCTACTATGAAACTTCGGGTGCTCTGCGGGACATGGTGCAAAACCACATCCTTCAGTTATTGGCCTTGACCGCCATGGAACCCCCCAATGCCCTCGATGCCGATAGTCTGCGCAACGAAAAGGTGAAGGTGCTCCAAGCCACCCGTTTAGCAGATTTGGATAATCTCGATGCCTGTGCTGTCCGCGGCCAATACCGAGCCGGCTGGATGAAGGGCAAACCTGTGGTGGGTTACCGCGAAGAACCGGGGGTGAGTCCCACCTCCACCACCCCCACCTATGTGGCACTCAAACTGGTGATTGATAACTGGCGCTGGCAGGGGGTGCCCTTTTATTTGCGCACGGGTAAACGCTTGGCAAAAAAAGTGACGGAAATCTCGATTCAGTTTCGCGATGTGCCCCTGCTGATTTTCCAGTCGGCCGCCCGCCAAACTAACCCCAATATTCTAACAATGCGTATCCAGCCGAATGAGGGGATTGCCCTGCGCTTTGAGGCAAAGATGCCCGGTGCAGATCTGCGCACGCGCACGGTGGAAATGGACTTTAGCTACGGCTCCTCCTTTGGAATGGCAACGGCGGATGCCTATGCGCGGCTCTTACTGGACTGCATGCTCGGGGATCAAACCCTGTTTACCCGGGCAGATGAGGTGGAAGCGGCTTGGCGGGTGGTGATGCCAGTGCTCAGTGCTTGGGATGCCCCTACGGATCCAGACACGATTCCCACCTATGAAGCGGGGACATGGGATCCCGATGCCGCAGAAGCGATGATTAATGCCGATGGTCGGCGGTGGCGGCGACTGTGATCTTTATCCATCATGGGAAGAGATGGGAATCAAGGCCGAACTTCATTCACAGATAGGTACCTAGGTATGGCAACTGAATCAACTCCCCTCGTAGCGCTCCAAGATCCCGTGGATGTCTCGTTAGATGATATTGAGCAAAGTTTGCGGCAAATTTGGCTCAGCCATGGCGGAGATGGTACGGCGCCAGCAGCAGTGCGGGCAACCACCTTTACCCTAGTTGTCTATGAGGCGGATGATACCCAACAATTGCTAGCGGCCTTGGGCTACTACACAGGCCCCATTGATGGTATCCTTGGCCCCCGCATGCAGTCGGCGATTCGTGCTGCTGAAAAGAATCACAACTTGCCCTTGACGGGTCGAGTCACGCCCCAACTGCGGCAGGCCTTGCAGGCAGAATATGCTCAGGGAACCCCTCGGGGCGATCGCTATGCGGTAGATATGCGCGGTAGTGGCATTGCTGACGCGATCGCCAGCCAAAATCCCTGTCGGGTGATTGCCCTGTGTCCTACCCTTGGCGAAGATACGGGAATTACTGCTCAGGTGGCGGCCTACTGCCCGATTAACAAAAAGATGCGCAGTTCCCTCGTTTGCTGTGAATACATTACCCTCAAGGGCACCCATAGCGCCTTCCAGCGGGTGGAACCCCTGTTGCAGTCTTTAATCATTCGCGAACTCCCCCGCTTTTTGTGGTGGAAGGGGGACTTGTTCAATAACTTTGAGTTGTTTCAAACCCTTGCGCCCCAATTTAGCCGCGTGATTGTGGATTCCAGTGAATTTCTCGATCCGCTGCGGGGCTTGCGGGCGATCGCGCCTTTGCTGGAGCAGAACCTTCCCCTCGCAGATTTGAACTGGCGCCGTCTGGGGGCATGGCAAGAACTGGCCGCCGAAGCCTTTGATCCCCCCGAACGCCGTTTGGCCATTCAGGAAATTGATCAGGTGGTCATTGACTACGAAAAGGGCAATCCTGCCCAAGCTTTAATGTACCTTGGCTGGTTAGCTTCCCGGCTTCAGTGGCAGCCGCGCCAGATCCGCCACGAGTGCGGTGACTATGATGTCTATCACGTGGAATTGGTGGCCTCCGATCAACGGTTGATTAAGGCAGAATTAGCAGGTATTCCCACGGGTGATGCTGGCCTCGTGCTGGGGGATTTAATTGACCTCAAACTCACCTCCTCCAATCTCCAAGCCGATTGCTGTACAATCATTTGCTCAGAAACCCGTGGCTGTATGCGCATGGAGGCCGGGGGCAGTGCTCAAATGTGCCGTACTTATCATGTGTCTCCCCTGAGTGATCTCACGGCTGAGGTGCTCTTGAGTCAGGAACTTCAGCGCTGGGGACAAGACTTCCTCTACAGTGAGAGTTTTGCCGTTGTGGCTCAGATGCTAGCCTTGATGCCCTAGCATGAGATCCCATGACTGAAGATTTTCGCCTTGTCATTGACCTCAGTGTGGTACTGGGGGCAGCGGCAGTGGGGGGTGTGTTGGCGGCTTTGCTGCGACAACCGATCCTGCTGGGCTACCTTTTGGCCGGTATGTTGGTCGGGCCAACGGGCTTGGGACTCCTCAAGGAAGTACCCCAGGTGGAAGGTTTGGCACAACTGGGGGTGGCCTTTTTGCTCTTTGCCCTAGGGGTGAGCTTCTCCCTCGGTGAAATTCGCAAAGTTCAAGGGGTTAGCTTGGGGGGCAGTGCCCTGCAAATTCTCCTGACCATTGCAGTTACAACGCTCATTTCCGTTGGGGTTGGCTGGGTAAGTTCCCCCAATCAGGGGATTTTCCTCGGTGCTGTCCTCTCCCTCTCGTCAACAGCAGTGGTGCTGCGCAGCCTCATGGATCGCAATGAGCTGGAGTCGATCCAAGGGCAAATTATGCTGGGCATCTTGGTGGTGCAGGATCTGGCGGTGGGCTTGATGATTGCCGTCTTACCCGCCCTGAACAAACCCCCAGAGGAGTTGGGACTTGCCCTCGGCCAAGCAGTCTTGACCATTGCTTTGATTGCCGTGGGGGCGATCGCCGCTGGGATGTGGTTGCTGCCGCCTCTGCTACGGCTACTGGCCAAAACAGAAAGTCGTGAGCTTTTCCTTTTAGGCGTCGTTGCCCTCTGTTTGGGAATTGCCCTGCTGACCCAGTATTTGGGGCTTTCGATTGAGATTGGTGCCTTTATTGCCGGTCTGATGATCTCCGAGGTGGAGTATGCCGATCAAACCCTCGATTACGTGGAATCGATCCGCGATGTCTTTACCACGCTCTTCTTCGCTTCCATTGGTATGCTCATTGATCCAGTGTTTCTCTGGCAGCACTCGGATCGCATTATTGAACTGGTCAGCCTAGTGATTCTGGGTAAATTCCTGATCACCACCCCCATTGTCAAGCTCTTTGGCTATTCGTGGAAAACGTCGTTACTGGCGGGGATTGGGCTGGCTCAGATTGGGGAATTTTCCTTTGTACTGCTGACAGCAGGGCGGGGCTTGGGGTTGGTGTCCCAACAAGTTTATCTGCTCACCCTCGGCACGACAGCAGTGACGTTGCTGGTGACGCCCTTTTTGTTAAAGCTGGTGCCTGTGCTGTTGGAACTGCCCCTACTGCGCCGTATCCTCAAGGAAGATGAAATCCTCGACATGGATTTAACGGGGTTGCCGCAGCGGAATCATGTGATTGTCTGTGGCTATGGTCGCGTCGGCAAGAGTGTGGTGAAACTCCTCCAAAAACAAAATTATCCCGTGTTGGTCATTGAGCAAAGTGAAACGGTGATTAACGAAGTGCGCGATGCCCAACTGCCCTACATTTACGGCAATGCTGCTAGTACCACCATTCTGGCCAAAGCAGGCGTCGATCAAGCCCTTGGTATGGCGATCGCCCTCTCGGAGAGTATGAGTACCCGCCTCTGTCTCAAGCGTGCCCTAGAGTTTGCCCCGGAACTGGATGTTATTGTGCGCGCCAATAGCGATCGCGACATTGAGTTGCTTTATCAACTGGGGGCACGGGAGGTGGTGCAGCCCGAGTTTGAAGCCAGTCTGGAGTTGGCCGCTCATCTATTCTTTACGCTAGGCATGGGTGAACGCCACATTCAGCAGCAGGTACAACAGGTGCGCGACAGCCACTACGCCAATTTGCGCGGCGATACTCCCCCTGAGGGAACCGCCCGTCTCCTGCGGCAAGCGGCTCAGGATATGAATAGTCGCTGGCTGACCGTCCCTGAGGATTCCCCCATTCGGGGCATGAGTCTTGCGGAAATTCAACTGCGCCAGTTGACGGGGGTGACTCTGTTGGCCATTGTCCGTGCCGATGGTACTGAGGTGGATTATCCCAGTGGTGAAACCTGTCTGCAGGGGGGCGATCGCCTCCTGATTGTTGGTCAGCCAGCAGAGTTTGAAGCTTGTGAAGCCCTGATCAATGGCCGTGTCAGTGTGCCCCAAGGGGAAACCTTGTTTCTTTGGATCATGTTGCCCAAAGAGATTGGCGAACAACATCGCACCATTGCCGATCTGCATCTGCCTGAGACCATCACCATCCGTGCCCTGCGGCGAGAGGGAACGCTGCTCTTGGAACCCAAGGAGGACTGTCCCCTAATGGCGGGCGATCGCCTCCTTCTCACTGGCTCTATGAATGCCCTACAGCGCATTGGTGATCAACTGCAAGCGCGATCCACTCCGCTGCCACCGTGAGCACGCAGTAGCGAGCACCGTGGGGATACTGATGTTCCTTGACTATAGCTAGAAAACTCACCCCAACGTGCCCCAAATGATCTTCTATTCAAGCCCAACAGCACCGCCAATCTCATTTAGCCAGACTTAAGAAACTCTATTATTATTACTAGCCAAATTAGCTTTGGCTTCTGTTAACAAGAGTCAACCCCTAGTATAATCTTATAAGAAAAATCATTCCTTCTCCAAAAAAGCAGATACAAGAAGTCATGTTACTAAATCAATTTTTTTTAAGAGGAATTAGGAAAACGATCAGGGCTATTAGACTGTTTCTGATTGCACCGGCAAGAAACCCAATTACAAAACTTGAGTCTTACCTATACTTGCCCTACATAGAAAAGAATGCAAACATACTTCAGTTTGATCGGGATATTAATAATATAGTAGATATCCCTATGAGACAGAAGTGTTGAAAGATAGTTTGAGAGGCTAGAAAAAAGGGAAGAAATGTCATATTCTTCCCTTAAAAGAAGAAGAAAAAATCAATTTACTATGGCATCTTTTGCAACTCTTGTCAAGTCCATTCTCAATCGGCTCAGCCCCTGTGACTACCCCGTGCTGAACTCTCAATTGTTCTTCAAAATCTGGTTGACCTACGTTCTCGACCAAGGGTTAACCAGTATGAGAGCCTTATTTTATCGCTTGAATCATGCAGGGATTACAGTGGATATGTCCACGTTTTCCAAAGCCAACAAAACTCGGACAACCAGCTTATTTGAGGGGATTTACACTCAACTGATGTCTCAAGCTCAAAAGAGACATCGTACTTCAAGCATGACGCTGTTTCCTATCGATTCAACCATCATTACCCTGACCAGTAAACTCTTTTGGTTCTATAAATATCATCAAGTGAAGTTACTTACGGGATTTGATTTAACAGAGAACATCATGGGTAAAGCGGTGATTTCTTTTGGGGAGAGACATGACCTGAGCTTTCAAGAGGAGATTCTAGAAATGATCCCTGAGAATGCTGTTGTAATCATGGATAGAGGGTTTGCGAGCTGGCAATTTTTAGAGCGACTAAGTGAGAGGAAGTGCCCATTTGTTGTACGTATCAAGAATAACATGAGAATGAAGCTCAATCATGAGAGATATCGCGTGGTTCAATTTTTTGACGAGAATCAAACGGAGTTTCGTATAGCGACAAATCTAAAGGAGCTGAGTGATGAGGAAGTGAGTGAGTTATATCGGCATCGGTGGGCGATTGAGAACCTATGGAAATTTCTGAAGATGCATTTATCATTAGACAAGTTGATTACGAAGAGTTTGAACGGGGTGATAAATCAGATTTATATGGTTTTAATTGCCTATTTAATTTTAGAGCTGGTGGAGATACCTGAATACTTTGGGAAGAAGCTATTAGACAAATTGCGATATTTGCAACTGGAACTCAGTCGTCGCTGCTCAATAGTGCATTGGAGCTTTGATTGGCAGCCAGAGCTACTGGTCACTTAAAATGTTAAGTTTTGTTGCAGAATTCAACACTTCTGCCTATGAGAGCTTGCTATCACTTAGTTCCAGAAGAATTTTCACAAAATTCACTCTACGGTATATCCAAAACAATCAAGCAGTACGCTGGCATTCAGCCTAAAAAAAAGCTTCTGGCGCCTATCGAACATGGTTGTTATCTAGATGATTCCGGAGCACCTGACGATGATCCCTTTGCAAGGGCAATTATTACATTCAGTGAGTTTAGAAAAGAAGTTATTTCAAAGTATACAGAGAGGAAATTATTACCTATAGGCCCATATATACATTACGCAGAGTTAATCGATATTGAAACACTAAAGGATTACAAGAAAAAACTTGGAAAAACGCTACTATTTTTCCCTGCACACTCAACTCATCTAATTAAAACTTCATTCAATCATTTACAGGCTATCGAATGGCTTAGAAGAGTATCAAAGGATCATCAGTTTGAATCAGTACTTATTTGTTTTTACTGGAAAGATTGCCGTCCTGAAATTGTAGAACTCTACCTGAATGCAGGGTTTCACTGCACAACAGCAGGTCACATTTATGATTGGAATTTTCTGAATCGTCTTAAATCAATCATTTGGCTGTCAGATGTCACTGCTTCTAACGCTATTGGTACTCACATTGGGTACTGTATTTACATGAATAAACCCCATTGGCTATTTGAACAACAGATAATCTGTACAGCAGATGTTCTGATCAACATTCCCTTGAAAATCAGGGTAGAGAATGGTATAAAATCTTATCAAGAAAGAAAAACATATCAATCAATTTCATCACATTTAACGAATTTATTTCGCGATATCTCACTGAGTGTTACACATGATCAGTATGAAGCCTGTAACTATTTTTGGGGATTTAACTGTATCAAGACAGCAGAAGAAATGAAAAGAGAATTGACTCCATTAATTGAATAAAATTGAGTAACCCCGATAGTGACAAACGACTGTTTCTTTTCTTGAGGTAGCCATTCCAAAACAGCGTCATCGGCAAGATAGTAGTGGATTGTTTCTTCTACAGAGATTTTGGCACGACCATGGACTTTGGCGGCGGTAGCCGTTGTCAACCATCCACTCCGCTGCCACCGTGAGCACGCAGTAGCCAACGCAACTGATAAACATATCGCGCGGTCGTTGCCACTTCTCGGGCAAATTGTTCGCTTTCCAGAACCCCCAAAGCAGTGCCAATCACGGGGATCAACTCGCCACTCAATTCTTCGCTCAACGTCACTAATGCGCGACTCAACACCGCCTCCACCGTGTTGTCGGTAAAAACTTCAAAGGCACTGTCTTCCAAGAGGCTGGCGATCGCCCCCCGTTCACTGTCCTCAGAAGGATGCAGCAAACTCAACAATAGATGCTGACGTTCCTTGGCAGTGCCGGCAAAACTGATCCCCAATGTGCCCCAGATGATGTGCTGTTCAACTGTGGTCTCACTGCCAAAGCCATAGCACAAGCCCACCGCTTGAATCGTTTTGAGACCCAACAGCAGAGTTAACCCCACATCCACCAGTTCGCCCAGAAAGTCAAAGGGAGCAGTGATCAGGGCTTCCAAGGCAGCGTTGGTCAAGGCCGCACCGGCAACCCTAGCTTGCAGGCGATCGCACACCTCTAGGGGTTGATCCTTGAGATCCTGCCAATGATCGACTGGCATCCGAGTGTTCCCCAATCGCTGTTTCAGGTGTTGCCAAGCCTGATCACTATTGGCTAGTAGGCGATCGCCCGCCTTACGCAGAATCGCTAGATGTTCAGGGGACAACATCCGACTGACATGACGCTCGACTGTGGCATTGACCGATTGCACCGCCTGTTGCAGAGGGTTCGTTTCTTCCCGCAGCCACGCACTGATTTTTTTAATTTGTTGCCGCTCATAATCCGTAAGAGCAAGATTGCGGGTCATCGTGGCCACACCCGGGGATAACAAACCGTAAGATGAGAACCTTGCTCCTGCCGCAGCAATTGCCAAGCCACCACAAACCAGTGCTGTAATCCCGCCATGGAGTGACCGCGATAGCGACAAACCACTCCACGAATCAGGGCACTGACCTAGGGCGCGCCAAGCCTCGGCATTCATGCTGCGGAAGGGCAGTACGAACGGCAGAGGCACCCTATAATAGGGAATCCCTAATCCCAAATCAAGGTGAAATCCATTACAAAGTTAGGCAACAGGGGCTCTCCTGAAAGACAAGGGGGATGCTCGAAAACCTGCACAGCTTGCCCAGATCGATAACAGTAAACCTGTCGCATTTCGGGATCAACTAACCAACCCAGTTGGGCACCATTGTCCACATACTCCTGCATCTTGGCTTGGAGGGCAGCCAAATCATCCGTTGGTGACTTGAGTTCCAACACAAAATCAGGACAGATGGGGGCAAAGCGGCGCCGTTGCTCAGGCGTGAGGCGTTGCCAGCGACTTTTTTCAATCCAAGCGGCATCAGGGGAGCGAATGGCGCCATTGGGCAAACGGAAGCCAGCGGAGGAGTCAAAGGCTACACCCAGCTTTGTTTGTTGGTTCCAGTGCCATAACTGGGAACTGAGACTGAGGTTTTGACGGCTACTTTCACTGCCGGCAGGCGCCATGGCAATCAATTCTCCTTGGGCGCTACGCTCTAGCCGTAGCTCAGGGTTACTACGGCAAAGTTGCTCGAAGGCTTCATCAGTTAATTCAATCGTGGGACGCAGGTTCAGAGCAATCATGGGTTTGTTTTGCAAAAAAGGGAGCTTTTGGACAAGGGAGATGCTTGCCCGCTTCCCCAACTGGGTTGCCAGAAGTATACAGGGGAGCTTGATGTCTGACATAGGACAACTCTAGTTCAGACGGCCACACGGTTCTAGCCCTCCACCGCCGTTAGGGATTGCCGCTGCTGTTGCACTTGGAGATAGACCAAAAGGGCATTAATATCTGCCGGGTTGACCCCACCAATACGGCTGGCTTGACCAATGGTGAGGGGGCGGATGGCACTGAGTTTTTCCCGTGCTTCCATTGAAAGGGTGGGGATGGCAAAGTAATCCAAATCCGCAGGGAGCGGACGCTGGTCTTGACGGGCAATCTGCTCAATTTCCCGTTGCTGCCGTTCAATGTAGCCTGCGTACTTAATGGCAATTTCAACCGCCTCTTTCTCTTGGGGGGTCAGATCAGGATTGCCAAGGCCATGGCGATCTAATAGGTCGTAATGTACCCCCGATCGCCGCAGCAACTCATCAAGGGCAATGGCACTCTTAATCGCTTGACCTGTTGCAGCCACAATCGCTTCGCCCACGGGTTCATGGGCTTTAATGCGCGTCATTTGCAGGCGTTGGGTCTCCGCCGCAAGGCGCTGTTGCTTTGCTTGAAACACTTGCCACTGGGCTTCACTCACCAAGCCAATCTCATACCCCAAGGGGGTGAGCCGCTGGTCAGCATTGTCCGATCGCAACACCAAGCGATATTCCGAGCGGCTGGTGAGCATGCGGTAGGGTTCCCGCAGTTCCTTCGTGCACAGATCATCAATCAGGGTGCCGATGTAGCTCTCTTGGCGTGGGAAGGTGATCATCGGTTTCCCCTGAACAAAGCGAGCCGCATTGATCCCGGCCACAATCCCTTGGGCGGCGGCCTCCTCATAGCCGGTGGTACCGTTGATTTGCCCGGCACAAAACAGCCCCTGAATCTTTTTCGTCATCAGGGTGGGAAAGCACTGGGTTGCCGGCAAGTAGTCGTATTCCACTGCATAGGCCGGACGCAGCATGATGCAGTTTTCTAGCCCCGGCAGGGTGCGCAACAGTTGCAATTGCAGCGGTTCCGGTAGCCCCGTGGAAAAGCCTTGGATATAGAGTTCTGGTGTATCGCGGCCTTCGGGTTCAATGAAAATTTGATGGCTTTCTTTGTCAGCAAAGCGGACAATTTTATCCTCAATGCTGGGGCAGTAGCGGGGGCCTTTGGCATCCACCCAACCGCCATAGACGGGCGTCAGGTGCAAATTCTCGCGAATGAGTTGGTGGGTAGCAGCGGTGGTGCGAGTCAAGTAGCAGTTCATTTGGGGTCTTTCCACCCATGCGGTGGGGTCAAAGCTAAACCAGCGTACCTGCTCATCTGGGGGTTGCGGTTCCATCTTGCTGTAGTCCACCGATCGCCGATCTACCCGTGCGGGCGTTCCTGTTTTCAGGCGATCCACCTCAAAACCGAGCCGTGCTAAGGTTTGGGAGAGTCCCTCAGCAGCAAATTCGCCAGCCCGACCAGCGGCCATGGATTTATTTCCCACCCAAATGCGGCCACCGAGGAAGGTTCCCGTTGTCAGGATCACTGCTTGACAGCGAAAGGCGACGCCAAAGTAGGTTTCAACCCCAATCACCGTGTCATTGGCATCAAGGACTAAATCCGTGACCATGCCTTCGCGCACCAGCAAGTTGGGCTGATTTTCCACCACCTGCTTCATGACGGCGCTGTATTCGCGCTTATCGGTTTGCGCCCGCAATGCCCAGACCGCTGGCCCCCGTGAGGCATTCAGGAGCCGCTTTTGCAGATAAGTGCGATCGGTCACACGCCCAATTTCGCCTCCGAGGGCATCCACCTCGTGCACCAGTTGCGATTTGGCCGGCCCACCCACGGCAGGATTACAGGGCTGCCAAGCAATTTTATCGAGGTTGAGGGTCAGCAAGAGGGTACGACAACCCAACCGTGCCGTTGCCAAGGCCGCTTCACAGCCGGCGTGACCGGCACCAACAACAATGACATCAAATTCATCCTGAAACGCAGGCAGCGTTGACATAGCGATTGCACCCTAGGCTAGCGATGGTTTAGAAGAATGTGGCGCTACTGGAGAACCCCGATAAGAGTTGGACAATAAATTGCAAGAGGAAGAAGGCAATAATCGGCGAAAAGTCAAGGCCGCCGATGGGGGGAATCAGACCACGAAAGATATTCAGGTAGGGATCCGTTAACTGACTGAGAATCGAAAAGGGCGGATTGTACCAGTTGATATTGGGAAACCACGACAGCAGAACCCGAATCAGCAGCACAATTAAGTAGATCTGCAAAAAGTTCGCAATCCCCATCAATAGAATGGGCAATACAGGTGCCTCGGTCATTGGTCTTCCCCTTGCAAATTCAAGTGCATCCCTTATTGTACCAATGCTGGCAAGAAGCTAGCCCCAGCGGTCATTCTCCCTCGCTAGACTAGGAAATAGAAGTTTCTGCATGCATTCCCATAAAGTTATCGCTGTGCCCCTGCATAGGGGAGCGATCGCCAAAGGATAAAGAGATAGAGGCCTGTCCGACAGCGGCTTTGACTGT
Organism: Thermosynechococcus sp. B1; assembly: GCF_030322985.1. NCBI lineage: Bacteria > Bacillati > Cyanobacteriota > Cyanophyceae > Acaryochloridales > Thermosynechococcaceae > Thermosynechococcus > Thermosynechococcus sp. B1. The sequence goes on from NZ_CP096573.1 coordinate 185,829, forward strand.
TTTGGGCGGGTTCCATCCTTGGGAAAAGGGCTGTATTCTGGATGGCGGCGTTTTCATTGACATTCAACTGAAGTTCAGGGGTTCAATATGTTACAGATGTCGGCCACGGGTCATACACTGGTGGGCACCTATGCCCTGATTGGATTTACCATCTCTGGCCTATCGTTTTTGCGGGCTTGGGTACAGCGGCAGTACAAGGGTTCTGTGCAACGTTTGAAGGAAGAGTGCGATCGCCTGCATAGGATTGTCAGCGAACAAGCCCAGCGCATTGAAGGGCTAAAGGAACTGGTCAGCCGTAGTGAACAGGAGCGCGATCGCCAGCGCCAAGAAATTGAGCAATTGCGCTCAGAGGTGGAACGGCTGCAAAACCGCTGTCAAGAGCTAGAAGACCAACAACAGCAACTACACACTCAAGTTAGTGACTATCGCCAACAGGTGGTGGAATTGACGCATGCCCTCAACACTAGCCAAGCGGAAAACGAAGCCCTACGGGACAATTGCGATCGCTATCGCCAAGAGCTAGAAACCGCCTACCAGCGCAGTAGCAGCCTCGAAGAAGAATACGCCAGTCAAACGGCCACATTGACTGCTTCTCTGACCACAATTGAAGCCACCTGTCGCGAAAAAGAGGCAGAACTGGCGGCCTGTCATGCCACAGTCAGCGAGCGCGATCGTGAAATTGACGAGCTACACCATGAGATTGCAGATCTCAACCAAGAAGTCGAGCAGCTTCAGCAAACCATTGACCACCTGCAAACGCAAAAACAAGGAGCAAATATCTACGCTCAGTGGCTGACATGGCTCAGCAGCACCGTGGCGATCGCAACTCTAGTACTCAACCTTGGGCCTTGGAGTCCCCTGTGGACAGCCATCTATTCTCACCTGCCCATGTTTTCCTAGAGATTCAAATTGTTCGCTATAGTTTGCTAATACTAGGGGGCATAAAACTGCCCCTTTTTTATTTGCGGGTTAAAACAAACTAAGCTGAACATAGGGATTTGACAGCTTTTCTATAGCAAATGGAATTAAGTTAGAAAGAGGATAAATAAACGCATCTTCTGTAAAATCTATTATTTCCTTAGCGATAAAAGACCGATCAAAGAATTTCAACATTCCGCGTTGCTGAGGGTTATTAATTTCGTTATAAAAGTTTGTTGTTGCAAAGCAAATAATCGGAACTACTGACGATCGATAGGAGATATTGTATTTTTCGCATAATTCAGGGCTATGTAGAGCAACTTCCATTAGGAGTTTCCACTTATAAGTTTGAGCCGCCCTTTCCCTTAAGGATGTTTTAAGAGACAAAATGATATAGCTTTCAGGTGTATGTTTCTGCTTAATATTATTATTTGCATAAATCACAATATCCATATCTGGTTTTTGCACTTCATTTTGGATATTGATATTAATTGACTGCCTGAAATTTGGAACACTTGATAGCTGAGATGTTATGAACATCCATTCAGGTATGTTTTTGCAACACTTGTTAACAAGAAAGATGTAAATTAAGGCGTTTGAAAAAGCATTGCCAGCAATGCTCTTTATTGCTTGATTTTTATTCTCTATTTTCCCCTGTTGAACCTTTTGATCTAAAAGTATTTCCACATCAATCTGAGAAGCTCGTATGATGTCGTGTAACTGGTTAAGCACTAATAGCCATGCTTCCTTAATGTTTTTCTGACTAGCAACCCATTGATTAATTCTCTTAACAATAGGCTTCATGTAATACTTATTGCCTGAACATATCTTTCTTAAAACTTTCTTTTCCTGCTTGCTTAAAACCTTGAATGACATATCTGAACTAAAAGAGCGTAAGCTGCCTAGTTTGTTTTAATAATTTTCCCTGCTTTAGGGATTTTAATATCTCATCAGCAATAACTTTCACCAGCGGCACCACAACTGAATTGCCAAACTGCTGGTATGCCCTTGTATCACTCACCACAATTTTGAAAGAGTCGGGAAACCCCATTAAGCGGGCACATTCCCTTGGCGTCAGGCGGCGGGGATTCTTGTTTTCTTGGGGAATGAGGATTTCCGAGCCATCTTTGTAATACCTTGCGCTTAATGTTCGGGTTACTCCCTCTAAATCAACTAGCCCATAGCCAAATCCATTACCACGGGCACGATGCTTTTCAGCATAGTTTTGCAAATACTGCCACAGATGATTGCTCAACGTATATTTAGCATCTACTGACGGTTCCAGAATATCCCTAACTCTATGTTGCTGAATTGGTACCTGAGGAAATGTAAATTCAAGGGGTTCTCTAAAACCCGCAATAAAAATTCTTTCTCGATGCTGGGGCACAAAATGAACAGCATTGATGACTTGGTAATAGATGTAGTATCCCAAATCATTTAGAATTTCTTGAATCCTTTGAAAGGTTCTACCGCGATCGTGGCTTTGAAGATTTTTAACATTTTCTAGCAAAAAAGCCCTAGGACGTTTATCGTTGATGATCCTCGCAATTTCAAAAAATAGATTGCCTTGAGTCGGGTGCTGAAAACCATGATTCATTCCTAGGGCATTGTGCTTGCTGACACCCGCAATGCTAAAGGGCTGACAGGGAAAACCCGCTAATAATATGTCATGGTCAGGAATCCTCTCCGAGGGGATTTGAGTAATGTCTCCTGCTGGCACTTCGCCAAAGTTTGCTTCGTAGGTTATTTGGGCAAACTTATTCCACTCTGAGCTAAAAACACAGCAACCACCTGCTTGGCTAAAACCGAGCCGCATGCCACCGATGCCAGCAAATAGATCAATGAAGGTTGGCTGCCCCATAGCAGTCTAGAGTTAGGTGTCGTCTTTATTTATCCTAAGGCCTAGGTATTGGCACTTAACCATGTGATGGCTTCCCGTAGCCATGCCTCTGGATCGCTATTCTTGGCGAGGGTGCTCGTTTGGCCGATGGCAGTAAGGGCAGCTTCAATCTCGCGATCGCTATAACCCAAGGCTAAAAGAGTCAACTCCAGTTCTTCACGCATCGCTTCCGTGGGCAGGCCAGCGGGAGCCGTTGTTAACCCCGTTTCCTGTCGCCAAGCACTCAGGGCGGCTTTCAGTTCCAAGGCAATGCGCTCAGCGGTTTTATTGCCTACTCCGGGCGCACGGCTGAGACGACGGGTATTGCCACTCACAATTGCCTGTACGAGTTCTGGCAAAGGTAGGGTATCCAGCAACGATAGTGCCATCTGTGGCCCAACCCCATTGACACGGATCAAACGCAAAAAGAGATCCCGCTCCGCTGCCGAGGCAAAGCCATAGAGGAGCATCTGATCCTCACGGACACTGAGATGGGTAAAAATCTGCACCACCTCAGCACTCGGCGGGTATTGCCGCAACAGATGGGATGTGACCAGTAAGCGATAGCCGACCCCATTCACCTCTAGGATCAGGGCAGAGCGATGGCCACCCTCCGATTGATGGGCAACAACGGTTCCTCTGAGGTAGGCAAACACAGTCTGTTCCTGCTCGCAGACGATTGGAAATGGGTGAGCCAAGCCGATGATGAGATTCGAACTCACGACCGCTCGATTACGAATCGAGTGCTCTACCACTGAGCTACATCGGCATTCAAAGCATTTCTTATGATAGCACGATCGCCCCTAGGACGGGCAGGGCAATGGCAAAATTTTTGCGATCGCGCGCTTGTGTGCATTTGCCCCAAGGGTTACAATAGACGATTGTGTTAATTAACGAGTTAAGAAAATCACTTGGCAAACGTCGTCGTTGTTGGTGCCCAGTGGGGCGATGAAGGCAAGGGTAAAATCACCGATCTCCTGAGCAAGTCTGCCGATGTGGTAGTCCGCTATCAGGGCGGTGTCAATGCAGGTCACACGATTGTCGTCAAAGACCAGACCCTAAAATTGCACCTGATTCCGTCAGGGATTCTCTACCCTGATACCCAGTGCATCATTGGCGCGGGAACAGTGGTGGATCCGAAGGTGCTCCTTGAGGAACTCGAACAACTGGAACAGTTGGGGGTGAGCACTGAGAATCTGCTGATTGCAGAAACAGCCCATGTGACGATGCCCTACCATCGCCAGTTGGATATTGCTGCTGAGGAACGGCGTGGCTCGCGGCGCATTGGTACCACAGGACGCGGCATTGGCCCCACCTATGCCGATAAATCGGAGCGCACGGGGATTCGCATGCTGGATCTGCTGGATGCTGATCAGTTGGCCGCCAAGCTGGAGTGGGCGATCGCCCAAAAGAATTTGATCCTCGAAAAGCTCTACGGACTGGCTCCCCTCGAACCGCAGCCGATCATTGAAGAGTACTGTGCCTACGGTGAGCGCCTGCGATCGCACATTGTCGATGGTTCCCTCGTGCTGGATGATGCCATCCGCCGGCGGCGCAACATTCTCTTTGAAGGTGCCCAAGGTACTCTTTTAGACCTTGACCATGGCACCTATCCCTACGTCACCTCCTCAAACCCTGTGGCCGGGGGTGCTTGTGTTGGGGCGGGGATTGGTCCAACGATGATTGACCGCGTCATTGGTGTGGCCAAAGCCTATACCACGCGGGTCGGCGAAGGGCCTTTTCCGACGGAACTGCTGGATGAGGTGGGAGAACTCTTGGGCGATCGCGGTGCTGAATTTGGTACCACAACTGGACGGCGCCGCCGCTGTGGCTGGTTTGATGCCGTGATTGGCCGTTATGCGGTGCGCATCAATGGTCTCGACTGCTTGGCAATTACGAAGCTCGATGTTCTCGATGAGCTGCCAGAGATCAAAGTCTGTGTTGCCTACGATATTGACGGTGAGCGCTGCGAACACTTCCCCAGCAATGCCCTCAAATTTGCCCGCTGTCGTCCCATCTATGAAACCCTGCCGGGGTGGCAGCAATCCACCCGTCATTGCCGCTCCCTTGACGATCTGCCCAAGGCGGCATTGAACTATCTCAAGTTTTTGGCTGAAATTATGTCTGTGCCCATCGCCATTGTCTCGTTGGGGGCAGAGCGCAGCCAAACCATCATTGTTGAGGATCCGATCCATGGTCCGAAACGGGCACTCCTCAAGGATGATGGCACCCAAGTCCATCCCGTTTTATCTTAATTGGAGTTGCAGCAATGTCTCGTTCCTTAGCTATTGAGGGGCACCTACGCCCTGCCGATGCTAAACCCAATGCCCTACGCCGTGAGGGCAAAACCCCTGCCGTCCTCTACGGCTCGACGATTGAGTCTTCGATTTCCTTGGTGGTGGATACCCATGCCGCCGAATTTTTGGTGCGGGATGCCCGTCCCCAGAAAACCCCGATCCAGCTTTCGATCCCCGATTTGCCGTGGCAGGGAACGGTGGTGCTCCAAGAGGTGCAAGCCCACCCCGCCAAGGATACCCTCTATCACCTCTCCTTTTTAGCCAAAGCTGAAAACTAGGCTGCGAGGGGGAATTTGCTATAGTGGGGATATGTTAAGTGATTGTTAACAATGCCAGCCACGCTACTTCGTTCTGCGGATCTTGCCCACCTTAGCTATTCCCCCGAAGGCGATCGCTTTGACGGCTCTTGGGAATCTCCCCTCGCTACGCTCCTTGGCCTTGGGCGGGCGGCTGGCGCTGATTTTGTCGAGATTTTCCTTGAGCGCAACCATTACCTCAGTACCCTTGTCGAGGACGATCGCCTGACGAGTGTCTCCCCTCGCTTGAGTTTAGGGGCGGGTATTCGCGTTTTTCGCGGTACCAGTGATTGCTACGTGAGCACCAATGACCTCAGCTTCAAGGGGTTGCGGGCGGCTCTAGAGAAGGCTTTGGGCTTAATGGGGTTGCTCTTACCCAGTCCGCAAGCTTACGTGCCTGAAATCCACCTTGAATTGCTGCGGGACTATGCCCAAGGCCGCAAGGAAGGCTGGCTGGCTAGCTGTAGTTCTATTGCTGAAGTGGCCGATATTCTGCTGGCGGGGAGCGATCGCCTACGCCAGAAAACCCAGCATCTGCAATCCCGCCGCCTCAGTTATTTTCGCGATTGGCAAGAGGTAATGGTGGCCGCTAGTGATGGCACCTTTGGTCGCGATATTCGCCTCACCCAGTCAGCAGTGGCCTCTGTTCTCTGTGCGGATGGCGAGCACCGCGCCTCTATTGGTGAGCGCAATGGCGATACCAGTAATCCAGACTTTTTGCGTCAGTGGGACTACACCACCTTGGCCGATACCGTTGCCGAAGCGGCGGGCAAAATGCTCTATGCTGACTATGTGGAATCGGGTACTTACCCGGTGATCATGGCCAACCAATTTGGGGGGGTGATCTTCCATGAAGCCTGTGGTCACCTCTTGGAAACCACTCAAATTGAACGCGGTACGACCCCCTTTGCTGATAAAAAAGGCGAAAAAATTGCCCATGAAAACTTGACCGCTTGGGATGAGGGAATCACCAGCGGTGCCTTTGGCAGTATTGATATGGACGATGAGGGGATGCCGACGCAGCGCACGTTGCTGATTGAAAATGGCATCCTTAAGAATTTCCTGAGCGATCGCGCGGGTTCGATGCGCACAGGGCACCCTCGCACGGGCAGTGGCCGCCGCCAAAGTTATACCTATGCCGCCGCTTCGCGGATGCGCAATACCTACATTGCCCCCGGTGAATACCGTGTTGAGGACTTAATTACCTCCATTGATCGCGGCATTTACTGCAAACGCATGGGGGGCGGTAGTGTTGGTGCCACGGGGCAATTTAACTTTGCCGTTGAGGAAGCCTACTGGATTGAACATGGCCAAATCAAACAGCCCCTCAAGGGAGCCACACTGATTGGCGAAGCCGAGGAAATCATGCAGCGAATTTCAATGTCTGCCAACGATCTCGCCCTTGCCCCCGGTTTCTGTGGCTCGATTAGCGGTAGTATCTACGTCACTGTTGGTCAACCCCACATTAAAGTCGATGCCATTACCGTCGGTGGCCGCTAAACTGATTACCTGCGGTTATGGATTTGAGTAGAAATACCTAAAGATTTTATATGTGAACTTTTGTGACTCTCGCTACATTATCATGGAGGAAGAAGGGGAGCTCAGGCAGTGCAGCTTTTTGATCGCCCTCACCGCTTTGTGTGCACCTTGACTTCTCTTCTGAGACAAAAACATTGGACTGAATGACCAGTAATCCGCTGGTCTTTTTTTTTGGCGGTTTTGCGGCTCCGTTGGTTAAGCAGCGGTTGGGGTTTTTACTTGGCTCAGTAGTTCGTGGAGTTCTTCGCCCTCAATCACTTCTTTTTCTAAGAGTTTTTGGGCGATCGCTTCGAGAAGGTCACGGTTCTCCTTAAGAATACTGAGCGCCTGCTGGTGAGCTGACTCGACAATTTCTTTGACTTCGCGATCAATGGCTTGAGCGGTTTCCTCACTGACTGCCCGTAGCATCATGCCATTGTTCGTCAAAAAGCTCGCCTGCTGTTGCTCAAAGGCAAGAGGACCAAGGACTTTGCTCATGCCGTAGCTGCGCACCATCCGCTCTGCCAAATCTGTGGCCCGTTGTAGATCGTTCGCAGCTCCAGTTGTGATCGTGCCAAAGACAATCTCCTCTGCCGATCGCCCCCCTAGCAAGGTGGCAATTTGGGCGCGCAATTCTTGCTCATCAAGGAGGAAGCGATCCTCCGTCGGCAATTGCAATGTGTAACCAAGAGCCGCCATGCCACGGGGCACAATCGAGATTTTCTCTACCCGACCACTGCCCGGCAGCGCACAGCCGACAAGGGCATGACCGACTTCGTGGTAGGCGACAATTTTCTTCTCCTTGTCGTTGAGGACACGGCTTTTTTTCTCAAGGCCAGCCACGATGCGTTCAATTGCTTCGGCAAAGTCCTGCTGCGTCACCACTTCCCGTTGATTGCGCGCCGCCAGTAGGGCTGCTTCATTGACTAGGTTGGCCAAGTCTGCGCCAGCAAACCCCGGTGTACGGGCAGCGATCGCGTGCAGATCCACTTCAGGAGCCAGTTTCACCTTTTTGGCATGAATTTTCAAAATTGCCTCCCGACCACTCAAATCGGGGCGATCGACCAAGACTTGGCGGTCAAAGCGTCCAGGGCGCAGCAATGCCGGATCAAGGGTTTCTGGGCGGTTCGTTGCCGCAAGGACAATCACCGTTGCCCCCGTGGCATCAAAGCCATCCATTTCCGTCAGCAGTTGGTTGAGGGTTTGCTCCCGCTCATCGTTCCCGCCATAAAAACCGGCACTGGAACGGGACTTACCAATGGCATCTAACTCATCAATAAAGACAATACAGGGGGCTTGCTTTTTCGCCTGCTCAAAGAGATCCCGTACGCGGGCCGACCCGACGCCCACAAATAGCTCCACAAATTCAGAACCTGAAATGGAGAAGAAGGGGACATTAGCTTCGCCAGCAACGGCTTTGGCCAGCAGGGTTTTCCCTGTCCCCGGCGGCCCCACCAGCAGCACCCCCTTGGGAATGCGGGCTCCAATTTGAATGTAGCGCTGGGGATTTTTTAGGAAATCCACAATCTCCACCAGTTCCGCCTTGGCTTCTTCCACCCCGGCCACATCATCAAAGCGAATCCCCGTGTTCGCACCTTCGACATAGACCTTAGCGCGGCTTTTGCTGATGGAGAGAACCCCCTGAGGACCACCGCCCGCTTGGCGACTGGCAAAGAATTGGAAAACGAGCACAAAAACAATCGGCGGAATCACCCAGCCCAAGACATTCAATAGCCAACTGTTGCGGGGGGGTGGCGCGGCAGCAAATTCAACCCCCTGTTCCTCCAAGCGTTTAGGTAACTCTAAATCAAAGATGGGCGTGGTCGCCAACACTTGGGCAGGCTTATCCCCCTGGGGTTTGAGTTGATAAAGAATCTCATTTTGACCCACATAGGCGCGAGCCACTTCTCCCTCTTGCACCTGATGGATAAACATACTGTAGGGAACCTGAGGCGGGCGCGGTGCAAAGAGCTGCGGAAAGAAGAGGTTCAGCAGCAGAAATCCCAAACCCAGAAAGAGTAAGGCATTGCCAATCCAGCGATTGCGGGGTACTTCGGGCGAGTTTTTGATGGCCATGGGTTCCATTCCCCAGAGTTCACCTAGGGATCATGGTGACACTTGGGAGGGACTAAGGGCAAGGGTGAAAAACTTAACATTTCTTGCCTTGACCCCTCAGCTGCCTCAGAAATAGCCCACAGTAGCGTTGGGCGGCGGTCTGCCTTTGATAGAATATCAACAGAATTCATTTCCTTTGCATTGTAGAATGATCGATTTAAGTACGCTCAAACGCGATTTTTCCCTGTTGCGCGATCGCCTGGGTCATACCCAGGACTATCTTTGACCCAGCAGCATTAAGCGCTAAGATTCACGACCTTGAGCACACTGCCGCTCAGCCCGACTTCTGGAATGATCAAGCGATCGCCCAAGTCACGCTCCAACAGTTGACCGAAGCCAAAGACGCCCTCAACCAACTTCAGCAGTGGCAAAAAACAATTGAACACGTGGAAACGGCACTGGAACTGCTGGAGCTAGAGCCGGATGAAGGGTTGGTGACAGAGGCGACTACGCTGCTCAAGGATTTAGACGCCCAGTTGAGTCGCTGGGAACTGGAACAACTCCTCAGTGGCCCCTACGACAAAAACAACGCCATTCTCACGATCAATGCTGGTGCTGGCGGGACTGATGCTCAGGATTGGGCAGAAATGTTGCTGCGAATGTACACCCACTGGGCGGAGCGCCACGGTTACCAAACCCATCTGGCCGAGCTATCGGAGGGGGAGGAGGCGGGCATTAAGTCAGCCACCCTAGAAATTCGGGGGCGCTATGCCTACGGTTATCTGCGCTCTGAAAAGGGCACCCATCGCCTTGTGCGCATTTCTCCCTTTAATGCCAATGGTAAACGGCAAACCAGCTTTGCCGGCGTGGATGTGATGCCCGAACTGGATCAATCCGTTACGGTTGAAATCCCGGAAAGCGATTTGGAGATTACCACTTCCCGCAGTGGTGGCAAGGGGGGGCAAAACGTGAACAAGGTGGAAACGGCAGTGCGTATTGTCCATAAACCAACGGGCTTGGCCGTCCGCTGTACGCAGGAGCGATCGCAACTGCAAAACAAGGAAAAAGCCCTTGCCATTCTCAAGGCCAAGCTATTAGTCATTGCCCAAGAACAAAAGGCCAAAGAAATTGCGGATATTCGCGGTGATGCCGTTGAAGCGGCTTGGGGCAACCAAATTCGCAACTATGTCTTCCATCCCTATCAACTGGTCAAAGACCTGCGCACGGCGGTGGAAACGACAGCCATTCAAGAGGTAATGGATGGTGACCTCGATCCCTTTATCCAAGCCTACCTGCGGCAGCAAACGGAGGAAGCCAGTGAAACACAAAACTCCCCCTAGGGGGAGCAATTGCAGTTCAGCAAATCAGGGAAAGAACCTAAATCTCGACCACACCCCCTGCGGCCTGCAAGCGAGCACGGGCACGACGAAAGGCTTGGGTGGCTTGAATTTTGGCCTGTTTAGATTCCCCCTGTTCGGCTTTAGCGAGGGCAGCCTGTGCTTCAGCAAATTCGGCCTTGGCTTTTTCGAGGTCAATTGTGTCCCCGCGCTCAGCACCGTTGACAAGAATGGTCACTTCGTTGTTTTCAACTTCGGCAAAGCCCCCCATGAGGGCGATCGCCACCCACTCGCGGTCTTGGCGCACCCGCATCACGCCCGTTTCCAAGGCGGTTAAGAGGGGGGCATGATTTGAGAGAATACCCAATTGCCCCGTTGTGCTGGGCAAAATCACTTCCTCAGCGGGGGCATCCCAAACGGTTTTATCGGGTGCAATTACCCGGACAGTCATCACCATAACGCTTCCCTTGCCACTCAATGATCAAAGGGCGGGTTGCCCCACCCTGTATCGACACCTGTGAAACCTAGGCTTTGAGTTTTTCAGCCTTAGCTTTGGCTTCTTCGATATTGCCCACCATGTAGAAGGCTTGTTCGGGCAGATCATCCAGCTCACCGCTGAGGATCATCTGGAAGCCTTTGATGGTTTCTTCGAGGGTGACGTATTTGCCGGGGGCACCGGTGAACACTTCCGCCACAAAGAAGGGCTGAGACAGGAAGCGCTCAATTTTGCGTGCCCGCGCCACGGTTAGGCGGTCTTCCTCAGAGAGTTCATCGAGACCCAAAATAGCGATAATGTCCTGCAACTCTTTGTAGCGCTGCAGGGTGGCTTGCACCGCCCGTGCCGTTTGATAGTGCTCCTGACCCACAATGTCCGGCTGCAACATGTTGGAGGTGGAGCCAAGGGGATCCACAGCGGGGTAAATCCCTTTTGCGGCTAGACCACGGGAGAGCACCGTTGTCCCATCCAAGTGGGCAAAGGTCGTGGCCGGAGCAGGGTCAGTCAGGTCGTCCGCAGGCACATAGACCGCTTGAATCGAAGTAATCGAACCTTCCGTGGTCGAGGTAATCCGCTCTTGCAGGGCACCCACATCGGTACCGAGGGTGGGCTGGTATCCCACCGCAGAGGGCATCCGACCGAGTAGCGCCGACACCTCAGAACCGGCTTGCACAAAGCGGAAGATGTTATCAATAAACAGCAGCACATCCTGCTTGTTGACATCGCGGAAGTATTCGGCCATCGTCAGCCCCGACAGACCCACACGCATCCGTGCGCCGGGGGGTTCGTTCATTTGACCGTACACAAGGGCGATTTTAGATTTGCTGGGATCGTTTTTGTCGATCACGCCCGATTCAATCATTTCGTTGTAGAGGTCATTGCCTTCGCGGGTACGTTCGCCCACGCCAGCAAACACCGACACCCCACCGTGTTGGGTCGCAATGTTGTTGATGAGTTCCATCATGATCACGGTCTTGCCGACGCCCGCACCGCCAAAGAGGCCAATTTTACCGCCACGGCGATAGGGGGTGAGCAGGTCAATCACCTTGATGCCGGTTTCAAAGACCGAGGGCTTGGTTTCCAGTTGCGTAAAGCTGGGAGCAGGACGGTGAATGGGCAGGGTTTCAGTGGCACTGACAGCGCCTTTTTCGTCCACGGGTTCACCCAGCACGTTGAAGATGCGACCAAGGGTGGCTGTCCCTACGGGCACGCTGATGGGGGCACCGGTATCTACGGCTTCCATCCCCCGCACTAAGCCATCGGTGCTACTCATGGCAACGGCACGGACGCGGTTATCGCCAAGGAGTTGTTGCACTTCACAGGTTACAGCCACGTCTAAGCCGGCCTCGTTTTTGCCTTGAATCCGCAGGGCGTTGTAAATGGAGGGCATTTTGCCGCTGGGAAATTCAATGTCAACGACAGGGCCAATGACCTGAGTAATAAAGCCTACATTGGTTCGTTCTGCTGATATGACCATGGACGTTTGCCTACTGTCTAGGTAAATTCATTTGCGTTTTTTCAGAGGGCGATCGCTCCCCAAGGGGCACAACGATCGAGACTGAAAGTGGAATGCAGCTTTTGGTGCAAGCGCACCACAATACAACGTACCACTAATGCAGCCTTTTTCTATCGGATTCAGTGGGATCCAAATCTGAGGTCTTATTGACCCCGCTCAGTTGCTGTGAAAAAGGCGGCAGGGCAGGAATTAGCCGACGACTTCAATTTCGTCCTCAAAAAACCAAGTGCTGGAGCGATCGTCAAAGGTGACAATGACGCCAACCCCACTGCCATCGGTCATCTTAAAACCAGTAATTTGACCCACTTGGCCGAGTTTTTGAATGATGTCTTGGGCGACGCGATCGCGAATTCGACAGACGCGCACTTTTTGCCCCACGTCCATAGCAACTCCCAAACTTTGTATAATCCTTGAAAATCGTACCAAGAAACCGTCACATTCACACGGGTTTGTCCTATGGGTCGTCTGCGGGTCGGGCTATTGTTTGGAGGTCGCTCACGGGAGCATGAAGTTTCGGTGGTCTCGGCGGCAGCGATCGCCCAAGCCTTTACCGAGGGCGACAATCGCGATCGCTATGAGGTGATTCCGATCTACATCCAAAAAGATGGCCACTGGCGCTCCACAGACCATGTTGGCATCCCCGAGGGCGCAGCACCAGAGGACTCCCTGTGGCAGTTTCCTGCGGTTGCCGAAACCATTGATGTTTGGTTCCCGATTCTCCACGGCCCCAATGGTGAAGATGGTACGATGCAAGGCCTGCTGCAATTGATGCAACGCCCCTACGTGGGTTCGGGGGTGGCTGCCTCGGCCATTGGTATGGACAAAATCTTGATGAAAACGGTCTTTGGAGCTGTGGGCTTACCCCAAGTGCGCTACGTAGCCCTTCAGCGCAGTGACCTGTGGTCGGATCCCTGTCGTTACAACCATTTGTGCGATCGCATTGAAACCGAATTGGGCTATCCCTGCTTTGTCAAACCTGCCAACCTTGGCTCCTCCGTGGGCATCTCCAAGGCCAAAAATCGCCAACAACTGACAACTGCCCTTGAGGCCGCTGCCGAACTGGATCGCCGCATCATTGTGGAAGCGGGTGTGGTTGCCCGTGAGCTAGAGTGCGCGGTGCTCGGCAATGATAAACCCCAAGCTTCGGTGGTGGGGGAGATTACCTACAGCAGTGAGTTCTACGACTACGAAACCAAATACACCGATGGCCGCGCTCAACTCCATATTCCTGCGGAGATTTCCCCAGCGGTGAGTGAGCAGATCCGCAGGATGTCCCTACAGGCCTTTCAAGCCCTTGATGCCGCTGGCCTTGCCCGCTTTGATTTTTTCTATGTACCCAGCACTGGCGAAATCCTGATTAATGAAGTGAATACCCTACCGGGGTTTACCGCCCTGAGTATGTACCCCCAACTGTGGGCGGCGAGTGGTGTGCCCTTTCCGGAATTAGTCCATCGCTTGGTGCAATTGGCTCTAGAGCGGCACGGCTAGCTATTGCCTTGACCACGTAAAGAGTCGTGAAGGCACTGGAGCCAGACCTTGACTTTTTCTACTAAATAACTTTATAGTCATATAAGACTATAAGACTAGGCAGGTTATGAAGCAATCGTTGAGGGGCAAGCCCAGTCAGTGGGCAATGATTTGGCTATTTTTTCTAATTGCGATCGGTGGCCTCTGGTATCCTTGGCTGGGGTACCTGATGCTGGCCATGATGCTGGGTATTCCTGTGCTGGCCTATTTTCGCAGCCGCTACTGGTGTGGCAACCTCTGCCCGCGTGGCGCGTTCCTAGACATTGTGCTTTATCACTTTAGTCCCCACCGTCCCTATCCCAAACTCTTCAAAAAACAAAGTTTTCGCTGGGCGGTGTTTAGCTTCATCATGACGGTTTTTGCCCTTCGCATGACATTGGCATGGGGCAACTGGGTCGCGGTAGGTGGCCTCTTTGTCAATATGTGCGTCGTCACGTCCATTGTTGCGATTCTTTTAGGGGTGATCTTTAATCAGCGGGCATGGTGTGCGATTTGCCCGATGGGCACACTCCAAGAATCCTTGGGTAAACTGGGAAGTGGCCAGACGAAGGCGAAAAAAGCCAGTGCGAAAGCCACAAAATTGTTGCCCCCTGTGGAATGAGCGCGCGATCGCTAGAATTGAAGATATGCAGCAACAGCGGCAACCAAGGTGAATAAACTGCAAGAGTGGGGCTTCAGCAAAGACTGGTGGCGCAATCAACGGGGAGAATTTTGGGTCATTGGCCAAACGGTACTCAGTATCGGCTTTATTCTCTTGCCAGTGGTACGAGTGGTTAGCCTACCCTTGGTGGTGCGCCTAGGATTGACCCTTGGCTTGGGGCTGATTGGCCTTGGTCTAGGCATTGCTGGCTTGTTTCACCTAGGGAACAACTTGACACCCCTACCCCATCCCAAGGAGGACAGTCAGTTAGTAACCACGGGGGTTTATGCTTGGGTGCGCCATCCGATCTATAGCAGTGTGATCTTTTTGGCCTTGGCCTATGGTGTATGGCAAATGAGTCTTTCCCACGGGCTGGGGGCGATCGCCCTCTTCATTTTCTTTGACCGCAAGGCCGCTCAAGAAGAACAGTGGCTATCGGCCAAGTTTAAGGACTACCCAACCTATCGGCAAACGGTGAAGAAACTGATTCCTCTTCTCTACTAATTTTTGTCCTTTTGCTGGAACACAACTTGCCGCAGACTGGATACAGGGGAGTTGAAAACTCTCGCCACCGCCCCCTTGCGGAAGTTCTGATGAATGTTGTCCTTTGTCATCAAATTGCTGATTTTGACACCCTTGGGGCAGCCGTCGGTGTCACACGCCTTTATCCAGGAACCAAAATTGTCTTGACTGGGGGAACCCATCCCAAGGTGGGGGAATTTTTGGCCTACCATCGCGATGAATATCCCCTCATTGAAGCAAGAGCCGTTGACCCCCGTCAATTGCGCCAGATTTGGGTGGTGGATACACAGTGGCGCCGCCAATTGGGGCAAGCCGCAGGATGGCTGGATCAACCCCAAGTCCAAATTGGCCTGTACGATCACCATTTAGAGATGACGGGGGATATTGTCCCCCAGCAGCAATGGTTAGAACCCGTGGGGGCAACCAGCACCATTATTTGCGAACAGTTGCAGACCGCAGAGATTCGCCTGACACCCACAGAAGCAACGGTTCTCGCCCTAGGGATTCATGCGGATACGGGTTCCTTGACCTTTGAGCAAACCACGGTGCGGGATGTGCAGGCCTTGGTGTGGCTGTTGAGCCAAGGGGCCAATCAGCGGGCGATCGCCACCTATTCCGAGGCTGGCTTGAGTGCAGATCTGCAACCCTATTTGCAGCAGGCGTGGGCAAATCTCCAGCAAGTGGTTTATCAGGGCTATCGGCTGGGCTGGGTACTGCTGCACACAGCGGAGTATCTCCCCGGCCTCTCGCGGTTAATCACCCAATTGGCGGATCTCAGTGAATGCGATGCCATTCTCCTTGGCCACTGCTATCGCCAACATCATCTCGCCATTATTGCCCGCAGCCAAATTCCCAATGTCAATGTTGCCCATTTGCTGGCTCCCCTTGGCGGGGGTGGCCATGCCCAAGCCGCCGCAGTGACGATGACCACAGACCAGCCAGAGGCGGTGCTCAAAGAGATATTTACAGCGCTTCAAGCACAGATTCCCCATCCGCCAACAGCGGCAGAACTCATGTCCTCACCCGTACGAACAGTACGTCCAGAAACCCCCATTGCCGATGCCCACCGCGTCTTGCTGCGCTATGGCCACTCTGGTCTGTCGGTGGTGAGTGCCGCAGGGGAACTGCTGGGGATTATTTCACGGCGAGATTTGGATGTAGCGCTGCACCACGGCTTTGCCCATGCCCCGGTCAAAGGATACATGAAAGCACCGGTGCGCACGGTTTCCCCGACAACGCCACTGCCAGAGATTCAAGCCCTAATGGTGCAGTACGATATTGGGCGGCTACCGGTGGTGAATGAGCAAGGTGATCTTGTGGGAATTGTCACCCGTACCGATGTGCTGCGCCACCTCTATGCCCTCAGCCGCGAAACGGAAACGGTCTGCCCCTTGCCAACCCTAAATCTTTACGAGGCACTGCAACAACGGCTGCCGGAGCAACTGTGGGCGCTACTGCAACGGGCGGCAGCGATCGCCAAGGAACGCGGCTGGCAACTATACCTTGTGGGTGGCGCCGTGCGGGATCTGCTGTTGGCCATTGCCCAAGGGAATCACCATTTACCGACACGGGAGTTTGATTTGGTGGTGGATGGGGTGCAACAGGAGGAAGCTGCTGGCGTGCATTTGGCACAAGCGCTCCATGACCTTTACCCAGAGACGGATTTACAAATCTATGGCCAGTTTCAAACCGCGGCGCTCCACTGGCCGAAGGCCTTGCCCTTAGCCGGGTTTGCTGTGGATATTGCCACCGCCCGCAGTGAGTTTTATCCCTATCCGGCGGCGCATCCGGAAGTGGCCGCCAGTTCGATTCGCCAAGATCTCTACCGCCGCGACTTTACCATCAATGCCCTTGCTATGCGCCTGACGCCACCGCGCCACGGGGAGGTTCTGGACTTCTTTGGCGGACGGGAGGATTTGCAGCGGCGACTGATTCGGGTGCTCCACCCCAATAGCTTTATTGAAGACCCGACGCGGATTTTTCGAGCCGTGCGCTTTGCTGTGCGCCTTGGCTTTGACCTAGAGCCGCAAACCCGCCAGTACATTGAATATGCCCTCACCAGCGGTGTCTTTGCCACCCGCGATCGCCCCACCTCAAAACGGCCTTCCCTGCAAAGTCGGCTGCGCAATGAACTGCGCCACATCCTTGAACTGCCCCTTGCGCCAACGGAACACTTTGGCGGTGAGCGTGCCTTGACGTTACTCGCGGAATTGGGTGCCCTTGAGTGTTTAGATCGCCAAGTGAAGTTTGATCAGGCGGCCAAGGTGCGCTTGAAATTGGTTTGGGAGTGGTGGCCAGAGATTCCTGAGCGGCGAGAGTGGCAAACCTTTCCCCTGTGGGAGCTAGAACTCTTGGCCTTGATTGTGACTGTCCCCACGGCGGGGGCGATCGCCCGTCAACTGCAACTGGGGGAGCATATCTGTGAGTGGCTGGACACTTTTCCTCAATGCCAACAGGAGTGGCAGAGATTGCGGCAGAGCCAGCAACAGCGCAGTCGCTACTGTGAATTTTTAGAGCGTCAGCCCCTACCCATCATTGTGCTTTTGGCCGCAGTACAGCAGGCAAAAGGTAGCGCAGCCGATTTAGGGGATGTCGCCCTATTGCGGGAGTATCTCTGGCATTGGCGATTGCAAAAGCCGCCCCTAAATGGCCATGATCTGCAACAGTTGGGCTATCCTCGCGGACCGCAGTTACGGCAAATTCTCCTTGCCCTGCGATCGGCAATGCTTGATGGCCTTGTCAGCGATCGCCCCAGTGCCATTGCCTATGTTAAAGCCCATTTCCCCAAACCATGAATTGGTTTCGCTCCGTCATTGGTCAGCCAACCGCTGTTCAACTCTTGACCCATGCCCTCGATCGCCAGCGACTCACCCCCGCCTATCTCTTTGTTGGACCTGAAGGGGTAGGCCGTGCCCTCACTGCCCGCTGTTTTCTGCAAGCGATTCTCAACGAGGCCAAGGATCTCAGCAACCACCCGGATGTCCTCTGGATTGAACCCACCTACAGTATCCAAGGGACGCTCTACACCCGTCGCCAACTCGTCGCCGCTGAGAAGGAGATTCCCCGCAGTGCCCCCCAGATTCGTCTAGAGCAAATTCGCCAACTCAGCCGTCACCTCAGCCAACCGCCGATGCGTGCGTCGCGATCGCTAGTGGTCTTGACCCAAGCTGAAACCATGAACGAAGCTGCCGCCAATGCCCTGCTAAAAACCCTCGAAGAACCGGGGCGTGCCACGTTGATCCTCATTGCTCCCAGTCCGTCAGCGCTCTTGAATACGATAGTTTCCCGTTGTCAGAAAATTCCCTTCTATCCCCTGAATCGTTCGGATCTGGAGCAGGTTCTGCGACAGGTCGCCCCCCCTGAATTTTGGCAGGAGGTTAGCCCCGCCCTCTTTGACCTAGGAGCTGGCTCCCCAGGAGCAGTTCTGCAAGCGTGGCAAACATGGCGAGAGATTCCTGAGCCGTTCCGCCACCTCGGCAAACAACTGACCACACCCCTCCCTTTACAAACTGCTTTGGAATTGGCACGAGATATTAGCCAATCCCTTGATGTGGAACGACAGCTCTGGCTCCTCGGTCTAATGCAGCAGCAAATTTGGCAAGGGGGATCGTTCCCGCAGAAGGTGTCTATGCTTCAGCAATTGGAGCGTGCCCGTCAGTATTTGCAGCAGTACGTTCAGCCTCGCCTTGTCTGGGAGGTGTTACTGATGCAGTTGGGGACGGTGTGATAGGCTATCGGCAGCAGTTGGGAAGATAAATAGACAGATGATGGCGAAACAACAATGGCTGGGGGCGATCGCGATCGCGGTGCTCTTGGGGGGGTGCCAGTCGGCAATAAATCGCTTAGAATCACCGGCAGTCGCGCGACCA
The DNA here is from genome assembly GCF_030322985.1 of Thermosynechococcus sp. B1. NCBI lineage: Bacteria > Bacillati > Cyanobacteriota > Cyanophyceae > Acaryochloridales > Thermosynechococcaceae > Thermosynechococcus > Thermosynechococcus sp. B1. The sequence goes on from NZ_CP096573.1 coordinate 204,699, forward strand.
GAAAGGGAAGGGGTCGCTGCTGATGTGGCAGTGGCACGCTTGGAACGGCTGGAAACAGGCTCAACCCTGACAGGTACCACTCGCCCCTACCGTGAAGTGATGGTGCGATCGCAGGTGGAAGGTCAAGTGATTCGCCTTGGCGTGGATGTGGGCGATCGCGTTCAAGCGGGGCAACTCCTTGCAGAGGTGGATCCCATTGTGCTGAAAAATGCCGTCTTTGAAGCAGAGGCAGAACTGGCTGCCCGTCGCAACGAGGTGATCCAAGCCCAAGCCGCCGTCAATCGCGCCCGTACAGCCGTCGAAGAAGCCCGTCTTACCCTCCAACAGGCGGAAAGTGACGCCCGCCGCCTTGAAACCCTGCTGCGGGATGGTGCCGTCTCAGCGCAAGCAGCGGAACAGGCACGCACAACGGCGCAAACAGCACGGCAGGTACTGCGGTCTCGTGAAGCAGAGGTGGTGACCGCCCAACAGGGGGTGGCCGTTGCCCAAGGACGAGTCCAAGCCCAAACCGCCTTTGTCCAACAGGCACGGGCACGGTTGAATCAAGCCCTCCTGCGATCGCCCCTCAATGGCGTGGTGCTAGAGCGACTGACAGAAGTGGGCAACCTACTGCAACCGGGGGGAGAAGTTCTTCGCCTTGGCGATATTCGTCAACTCAAAGTTGTTGTGGAAGTCTCGGAACGGGAATTAGCGAGATTAGCTCCCGGCCAAGGGGCAACAGTGACGTTTGATGCCGTGCCCAACCGCACCTATGAAGGACGGATTACGCGAATTTCACCTGCCGCCGCCGCTGCCCGTCTGATTCCTGTGGAAGTCGTGATTGACAATGCCGATGAACGCCTGGGCAGTGGTTTACTGGCACGGGTGGCCTTCCAAGGAGCGAATGCGCCGCGCTTGATGATTCCGCAATCCGCCCTCAGTGGTTTTGAGGCGGGGCAACTATCCTCACGGCAAGGCAGCGTTTTTGTGGTGGTTGGCGATCGCGTGCAGGAGCGGCAGGTCACCCTAGGCCAACGGCGGGAGGGCAAAGTAGAAATCCTCAGTGGTTTGAATGCCGGCGATCGCTATGTCGTCCGTTCGGGTCGACCCCTGCGGGACGGGGATAAAATTCGCCCCAGCATTCTCTCTGAGGGCTAACTAGAGGTTTATTGGCGCACAATTGTCTCGTAGGGGTGCCACGAGTGCAGTGCCCGCAGTTGCGGTGTTTTCTTCTGCTGGTGGGCTTCCATGCGGGCAAGAACATCATCGAGGATATCTACTGCCAGTCCCACATAGGGGCCTTTGTTGAGCATGACACACTCCGCTCGCTCCGCCATCGCTGCATCCGTGATTTCTGCACGGGAGGGCACGCCTTTTTTCACCAAGTTTTCAAGGACTTGGGTCGCCCAAACCACGGGCACATGGGCGGCTTCACAGAGCCAGAGGATTTCCTCCTGCATTTCTGCCAAGCGTTGGTAGCCAATTTCAACTGCGAGATCACCCCGGGCAATCATGACGCCAAAGGGTTGCCGACCCGCCGCTTGGATGATCAGTTCTGGCAGTGCTCGAATTGCTTTCGGGGTCTCAATTTTGGCAATGATGCCCATCTGGTCGGCGCGATCGCCACAACAATGCTCCAGTTCCCGTTGCAGTAGGGCAATATCCTCGGCGGACTGGACGTAGGAGTAGCCAATGATGTCGGCATGGCGGCAAGCAAAGGCCAGATGCTCGCGATCACTTGCGGTCAGAGGACACAGGCGCAAATCACTATCGGGGAAGTTTAAGCCTTTGGCCACTTTCAACCGCTGTCCTTCTTTGCAGTGGGTGATAGTCAGTTCCACCCCTTGCTCATCTTTGCTGACAATGCGACCGCCAATGTGACCATCGTCAATCCAAATCCGCTGCCCCACCTCCAATTGCGGCAAAATTTCTGGCAAGGAGCAGGTGAATTGCGGTATTTCTCCGCCATCAGGGCAAATTGCTGTAGTCAAGCGCAGGCGATCGCCGCCGTGGAGGCGCACCACCTCAGGAAAAATGTCGGCAATGCGGGGTTTTGGCCCCCCCAAGTCCATGAGAATTTTGCAGGGTTGACCCGTAATGTGGCTTGCCGCTTGCAGGTGCTCAATCATCGCTTCCCAAGTGGCAGGGTCATCGTGGGCACAGTTGATCCGAGCACAGTTCATCCCCTTGCGCAGGAGCGTAATACTCCATTGGGGGTCAGTCGCCGCCTCAGGGGGCAGGGTCACCATGATGCGCCCATGGCGTTTGCCCCGAATCGGACCAAAGAGTTCTTCCGTCTGGCGGCGCAGTTGGCGATCGCCCGCAAAAAAGGCATCTAAGGGTGGGCGGGGGGGCAGTGACTCATGGGTATGGCACAGGGCGCCCAAAGTATTGATCACCGCATCCAAATTGGGGAGCACCCGCGACTCAATCCGCCCTAAGGACGATAACCCCCAAGGCATCAAGGCCATTTGAATTGCCCGTAGATCCCGCCAGCGCAAGGCCAAATAGTAGGCAAGATTGCGGGCACTAGGTATAAATTCGGATCGCTTAATTTTTGATTGCCACTGTTGAAAACGGGCTTCCCCTTCTTTGGTAATTTCCTGCCGCAGTTCTAACAGGCTATGGAGCAAGGCAATGGGGGAAACTGGTACAGTCGGTGCCTCCAGCAACATGACCGCCTCCTGGATGGTTTTAAGGGATTTCATGATTGGTTTGGATTCATGGCAAAGCAAGACTTAATAAGGGTTTGAGGAAATTTTAATGATTGTTGAAAACCATTTATTGATGGCTTAACAATACCCCTCACTGCAAAACATAAATAAACACTTCTTTACATCACTCGGCTGCAACGAACGGTTGTGTAGGAACCGTTGTGCTTTCTGGCACAACTCTATCTATCTTTCAGTATATCTGCTGACCTCTTTCGGGAATCTTAATTTTCTCCCAAGCAAAAGGATTAAGAGTTACTACAAGGGTTCCAAACCGATTTCCCAGTTCTGTTATGTTCTCAATAGAGATGTTCATTGTCTTGCCCTGACCAGTGCCCCTATGGATCGTCATCCTTCGTTGCAATTACTCAAATACTCTTATCAGTCCGCAGTGGCCTGGTGCCAAGAACATGGCTGGACAGATCTCTTTATTGAGCAGTACCAGTATTGGGCATTTCCCCCTGGCGGCGTGATGCCCCTGCCCTTGCCCACTGAGGGACTGCAACTCGTTGAACTGCCGACGGCTCCATCGCCGCAGCAACGCCGCCTCCAGATGTTGGCACTGGCGATCGCCCTAGTCACCACGGGCTTGAGTGGCTGGCTGCAGTCCTTGTTCCCCCTTGTGGTCGGATTTAGCTGCTGTGCCCTTTTGATTGCCGCCCAAGAACCCTAGGGGGGATTCCTGATACACTGAGAAGCTGGCCTGCACGCTAGCGCATCCCCTTGATTGGCTTAGATTCAACCATAGAACAACCACCGGTCTTAGGGAGTGGGACTCAGTTCTACAGTCCCGGCTATTCCTTTAGCTATGAAGTGGTCGGTGCCTGTTGTCGCCTTTTTGACCGCGAGCAGTTACCGTGGCCCTGTTGCCGCATCGCTTGGCGCAGCAAAGAACCCAGTTGGCGGCGCATTGGGCGGCGGCTTGTTCTCGACAGTGCCACAAAACGGCATCCCAGCTATTGGGTGCGCCACCTCGAAACGGGGGCAATGATGGTGATTACGCTCTATTGGGTGGAGTTATCCCCTAGCGATCGCCAGTGGTGGTACAGCAAAGACTTAACTTATTGCAACTAAATTGCAAAAACGAAGCCATCGTCCTAGAATATTTTTCAGATTGGATTTAGGAGAAATTCTCAATTATGCAGAAAGTCGGTCGCCGTGTACTCCTAGGCATGGGCGCTGGGGCAACGGCCTATGTCGCCCACCACCTCTGGAACCAAAAAGCAGAATCGAGCAATGCTCAACAGCGGCAGGCAGGGGGTGTGATCAATGTCTATTCAGCACGGCACTACGATACCGACAAAGCCCTCTACAACGGTTTCACCGAGCAAACTGGCATTCGGGTCAATCTCATTGAAGCTGAGGCTGATGCCCTAATTGAACGGATTCGCAGTGAGGGCAGTCGGAGTCCTGCCGATGTGTTGATTACGGTGGATGCCGGTCGCTTGTGGCGAGCCCAGCAGGCCGGTCTTTTGCAGCCGATTCAGTCAAGGGTACTCAATAGCGTTGTGCCAGCCAACCTACGGGAGCCTCAAGGACACTGGTTTGGTCTCTCGCGGCGGGTGCGTGTCCTGATTTACGATAAATCCAAAGTGAATCCCAACCAACTCTCCACCTACGAAGACTTGGCCAATCCTAGGTGGCGGCGGCAGATCCTCACACGCAGCTCCAGCCATGTCTATAACCAATCCTTGGTAGGCTCACTGCTGGCGATTCATGGTCCTCAAAGAACAGAAGAGTGGGTGCGGGGATTGGTTGCCAACTTTGCCCGACCCCCAGAGGGAAATGACACCGCACAAATTCGCGCTTGTGCAGCGGGTGTTGGAAGTATTGCAATTACAAATCATTACTACCTCGCTCGATTAATGGCCTCAGATAAAGCAGAAGACCGCGCAGTTGCTGAGAAGGTTGGTTTGTTCTTCCCAAATCAGCGCGATCGCGGTGCCCATGTCAATATCTGTGGTGGCGGCGTGGTGGCGGGTGCCCCCAACCGGCAAGCGGCCATTCGTTTTCTCGAATACTTAGTGAGTCCTAGGGCGCAGGAAATGTTTGCCATGGCCAACTTTGAATATCCCGTGCGCGCCGGGGTACCCCTGCATCCGGTTGTGCGCCAGTTTGGCAACTTCCGTGGCCAAAATGTCAATGCTGCAGTGTTTGGCCGCAACAATGCCGAGGCTCTGCGGCTCATGGATCGGGCGGGGTGGCGCTAAGGTTCTAAAATGAGCGATCGCCCCCGTTGATCGTTCCTGTGTCTTGCCCCTTCATTGCCTACACGATTCTTCTGGCTGCTGCCCTCCTTGACTTTGGCCTTGGGGATCCTTGGGGCTGGCCGCATCCCGTGCGCTGGATGGGAGCGTATATTCAATCCCTTAGCAACGGGTTCAACTATGGCCAAGGCTGGCCAGTTTGGGGACAGCGGTTGGGGGGGGCGCTGCTGACACTGAGCTTAATCCTAGGTTCTGCCCTCATCAGTTGGGGGGTGGTGGCACTGGGGATGAGGATTTCGCCCCTCCTCGGTTGGGGGATTGCAGTCGTGGGCACGGCCAGTGGCTTTGCGGGTCGTAGTCTGCGGGATGCAGCGGCAGAGGTATTGGTACCTTTGGCGGCTAGCAATCTTGAGGGGGCACGCCAGTCCTTGGCCAAGTATGTGGGTCGCGAGACTGCCCATCTAGAGGCACCTGAGATTCTGCGGGCGGTTCTGGAAACCGTCAGTGAAAATACCACCGATGGCATGATGGCGCCACTCTTTTATGGGGCGATCGCCACCCTGTGGGTGCCTCAACTGACGCCCCTGCCCTTCGTGATGGCCTACAAAGCTGCCAGTACCTTGGACTCAATGATTGGCTATCGCGAGCCACCCTACACCCACTGGGGATGGTTTGCTGCCAAAACCGATGATGTGCTCACGTGGTTGCCCTGTCGGTGGTTCGTCTTTCTGGTTGCCCTTTGCTCCGGGCAGTGGCAGCGAGTGTGGCAGTGGTGTTGCCGGGATGCGCCCAAGGATCCCAGTCCCAATTCCGGTTGGAGTGAGTGTGCCTATGCAGCTGCTTTTGGCGTACGGCTGGGGGGTACGAATACCTATCGCGGCACGGTGAAAGTGAAACCCTTTTTAGGAGAACCGCTGCACCCCATTGATCAAGGCACGATTATTGCGGCTCTGCGGCTCAGCCGTTCCCTCTACCTGATCACCCTTACAGCCACAGGCGGCATCGTTTTGGTGTGGCATAAAGTGTTTTCCATTTAGCAATTCATCTTGGCCAGAGTCGTTTAGAGTAGATGGATTAAGAAATAAAATTTAGAAACAGTGGCCGTGGTTCAGCCCTCTCCTCTGCAAGGCCAGACACTGGCCGCTTCCTCCCTCTCCATGACCGATCGCCTGTTGGAGATTCTTTTTAACTACAGTGCCCAAGGGCTACTACTGATTGGTGTTTCTGCCACCCGCCCACCCCAATATCAAGTCATTAGCGCCAACAGCATTGGCCAGCAGCTTTTGGGGAATCACCTCTCCGTAGCTTCACTGCTTCAGGATGGAGCACTGCTAACCTTTTTGGATCAGTGTTGGCACCAGCAAATGCCCCTGCAAGGTTGCCACCGCGAACTCTGCTTCACCATGGTTCCCCTCAGGGAGACAGCATCGGCATCCGGGTTCATTGTTGCCTTTCTGCAGCATGAGCCAAGCCATAGTCCCCTCGCCGAAAATCCGCAGCGCCTCACCCAATTGATGGATCAACTCTTGGGGTTTCTCTTTTCCTGTGAGAGTACACCACCGTGGCGAAGGAAACAGGCTGCAACACGTATCAGTTCTACACCAATAGTCTCAATGCCCTTGCCCCGGAACTCCTGCGCCTTGAAAACGATCTCCATGGGGCCCTTGAACGCGGCGAACTCTCAATTTACTATCAGCCCCAACTGGATCTCACAAGAGGCAAAATTCACGCCATTGAAGCATTACTGCGCTGGCACCATCCTCGGCAGGGCTTGCTCTATCCCAAACACTTTATTGATATTGCTGAAGAAAATGGTCTGATCCTTGCTATTGGCCGCTGGGTTCTCCAACAGGCCTGTCGCGACTGCCAAGCATGGCAACAACAGGGATTAGCTGGCGTAGGAGTAGCGGTAAACCTGTCGGCACGGCAGTTTTTGCACATGAATCTTGTCGAAGAAGTCAGCCAGTGCCTGCGGAACGCCCACCTTCCTCCCGAATTACTCACCTTGGAAATTACAGAAACCACGGCCATCCATCACGTCCAACGAACGCAGTTAATCCTTCAAGAGTTGCGTGCCCTTGGGGTGGGGATCACGCTGGATGATTTTGGCACTGGTTACGCCTCACTGAACTATCTGAAACAATTCCCGATCACTGGGCTAAAAATTGATCGCTCGTTTATTACTGAGATTGCAGGCAATCGCCAAGACCAAGCAATTGTCAAAGCCATTATTGACTTAGCCAACGGTTTAGAGATTCCCACTGTCGCCGAAGGTGTAGAAACTTGGGGGCAAGGGCAACTCCTCCACCACCTTGGCTGTAAGGCCACTCAAGGCTACCTGCTCACAGAGCCACTTCCCTATTCCCAAGTGATCCACTGGTCAATTCCTCAAATGCGGTTGAGATGACGACACTTCCCATAGGTGTGAGAGCAGCATCCCTTGTGTAGTTTTCCACATAAGGTTAGGATGATGAATCGATTGGCCACTCCGCTTCCCTACATCGCCGCGCCTTAACCCCCATCTGCGATGCGAGGATTAGGGAGTGCAGGCTAAGCATGTTCAAGGTCTACTTATGCGTTTCTATTGGCTGAGTGCGGCAAGTCGTCTGAGTCTGATGTTTTTGGCAGTGGGCTGTCAAGCGGTAACGGTTCCCTCAGCACCAGTAGAAGCATCTGCAACAGTTACAACGTCCCCTGTGGCTGTATCTCCTCTGTACACCGCGCTGGATGAGTTTGGCCAGCCCCAGTTTCAAGTGGATGGGCGGAACCTGTTTCGCGATCGCCCCCTGCCCGCCCACCGCATTAGCACCGCCCCGATGAAGCTGCTGCAAGTGTTGCGTAGCACTCGCCAGTATTTTCAAGACTTTAGTGACACAGACCCCATTACCCAGCGGGAGGGCATTCTGGCGATTCAGGGGGTGACGTTGCCCCAAGTCCTCGACACCCTAGATTTCATGATTGCAACGCTCACGGAGGATATTAGCCGCAAGCGCCCAATTCGTTTGCAAGATCCCGCATTTATTAATCAGCACTTTCGCGTCATTCAATGGCTGCCCCACAATCCCCGCAATCCAAATCAAACTGAGGAATTGCGCCTCACCAACTACGCGGTATTTACCCATCGCGGATCACGCACCCGCACAGAGACGTACAATACGGCGCTTTATGCTCTGCCGCCCCATGTTCCCGATCAACGCGAGGACTTATTTTATAAGCAACTGACAAAGCAACAGGTACTGAAAGGGATTTTTGAACCGGGTGGCTCCCTCTATGGACGGGTGAAGCCTTTGGCCTACTTGACGAGGAGAGGGCTTGAGGATGCCCTGATGCAGGGGACGATTCTGGTGCAATTTACCGATGGCACTGAAGCCTTTTTCAATGTGGATCGCAATAATGATATTCCCTTCGTCAAGGGGCTTTCCCCCTACGAGCAGCAACGCTATTGGTACTTTCGCCAAGTGGCCGCCATCAAGGGCTACGGCAGCACCATTGAGAACAAAATTAACATTGAACCTGAAGTCACCTTTGCGGGGGATGTCTGGAATATCGGTCTTGGGCGAGTCATTGTGGTTGAAGATACCCAAGGCGGTCAGCCTAAACTGCGCCTCGGTGTGATTGCCGATACAGGAGGAGCCTTTATGCCCAATCTCTATCAGTTGGACTTTCTAGCGGGAATTTTTCCAGACCGTGCTACCTACCAAGCGGCTGCCCGTCGCATCCCCAATTATGTCCGTGCCTACATTTTGATCAAAAAGTGATTAAAAAATACCCCTAGCGCTGGCCGAGATATTTATGGGTTTGGGGGACGACGCGCACTTGGGTCAGCTGTGCCTTCAATTGCGCTTGCCACCTGAGGAGTTGTTCCGGGGTGGGTGGGGGGGTACAGCGACCGGTACCTACGGGCGTTACAGGTTGGAGAAAGACCGGGATATGGGGATTGACGCTGGCCACAAGGGCACTGAGACAATCGAGATCGGCAGGGTCGGTGGTTTGGGAAATAATTACTTTGCAAAAGACCTCGACAGGGGCGCGATCGCACAGGCGCAAAAAGGCTTCATGGGCTGACCAATGGCACTCACCACTGACGCTGGGGAGCTTAATGTCCATGCCGACACTATCGAGATAGGGAAGAATTTGCTCCAGTGCTTCTGGATGGTGTCCGCCAGTTTCAAGGTAGAGGGGCAGGGAGCTATGGGCTTTGAGGAGGGGCAAAAATGGTGCCAGTGTTGCAGCATGGAGCAGCGGTTCGCCGCCGGTGAGGCTAATACTGTCGTGGATGGGGGGAGTATTGAGCTGCTGTACGGCTTCGAGAATATGGGCGGCAGTGACGGGATTGGGTACGGTTTGAAAGTGGCGATCGCCCGCTTGTGCTTCAATTAGGGCATGGGCGGGAACAAACCATGTGTGGGCACTGTCACAATAGGTGCAGCGGAGATCACAACCCGCCAAGCGAATAAAAATTTGCCGACACCCCACATTGGCGCCTTCCCCTTGAATCGCTGAGAACATCTCCACCAAGGGAAGCGTGATCGGCGCAAGGGAGAACTGATCGTTAGTTTGCTGCTCTTTTACAGAAATCACAGGGGATGTGCAAGCCTGATCACAATCGGGCGTTCTTTCCGATAGTACCTTAAAGATAGTTAGCGTGTTCAGTAGGTAAGTGCTATGTCTGCCCACCGTTTTGGCCTTTCGTGGCTGCTTGTCGGTACCTTGGCAATGGGGATGGGTGCCCTGCCAGTTATTTTGCCATCGTTACCTGCTGTTGGCCAAACTTCCCCTAGGGAAGCCAGTGAGTTCGATCGCTACATGCAGCGGGGGTATCAACTCACCGCCAAACGCGACTATCAATCCGCCTTGGTGAATTTCCGCCGTGCCCTCAGTCTGCGCCCCGGTAACCGCTATGCCCTCACAGCGATGAGTAATGTCGAGGCCTATATTGCTCGCGATCGCTACGCTGCCCAATCGAGTAACCGTCTCACCTTTGTACCCCCAAATCGCGGCATGCCAGGGCAACGGATCGCAGGCGCCACCCGCTTTGGTGAATGTACCCAAGGCTCTCTGACAAAAATTGTCGCTCTTGTGCCCGATAACAACTTGGGGATGACCGCTGCGGCCAATCCCAGTCTCTTTTTCTTTGTTCCCCAAAGCACGGCCAAATCGGCGGAACTGATGCTGCTCTCAGAAGCTGGCGATCTGCTCCTCACCCAACAAGTGCCCCTGAATGGTAAAGCCGGCATTTTACCTGTGACAGTGGATGCCAGTAAGGCGAAGCTACAACCGGGGCAAAAATACCAGTGGATCTTCTCCCTCACCTGTAAGCCCAATGAACCCGATGCCAATCCCTTTGTGACGGGCTGGATTGAGCGGGCTGAGCTAGACAGCAACCTTGCCCAGGTGATTACCACCATGCCGCCAGCCGATCGCCTGCCCCTTTTGGCCACCAGTCAACTCTGGAATGATACCTTGGCAACCCTTGTGGAGTTGCAGCAAAGCAATCCCAATGATGCTGTCATCAAACAGCAGTGGCAAGATGTGCTCAAGAGTGCCGGTATTGATCCCCAAATTGTTAATATGCCGCTGTTGCGATAGCTGCCCCTAGGCCGATATTGAGGGCGGTTGGCTGACCCCAAACCCCACATCAAGTTGCAGTAGGATGGAGAGTAGGCTGCATTGACAGGAGCGTGCGCCATGCTAAAGATAACTCGATCGCCATTTCCCCTTTGGCTAACCAGTATTGTGCTTCTTGGAGCGATCGCCCCCCTCCCTGCCTTGGCACAACGGGCTGCGGGCGACATTGTGATTATTGGCAACTCTCCCTATGACTGGGGGCGCCATCAACGCTATTGGAATCATTTGCTCAACCTTTCTGGAGCAACGGCAGCCGCTTCTACGCCAACACCATCAGAGACGCCCCAAGAAGTCGATCCCAAAGTGCTGGAACAACAGCTCCTACGCAATATCCGCGTGGGGCAGCCGCAGCTTCAACCTGTACTGAAGTTACCAGGCTCTTCAGTGGTGACCGGTACCGTGACGAACAATAACCGCCAACCGGTAACGATTCAATCCGTTAACTATGAAGTCGTGGGGCCTAATGGCCAAATTCTACAAACGGGTGCAGCGACGCCAGAACCGGCAACTGTTGGTCCCGGTCAGACAGTGACCTATCAACAAATGCTCCCCACTGTGCCAGCGGATATTGGGGCACGGGTGCGCTTAATGCAGCCAGCGGTGCAGCTCCAAGGGGGTGTCTAGACCGCTTCGCCTCGGTATCACGGGGGGAATTGCCTGCGGTAAATCGGTGGTGGCTGCCTATTTGCAGCAGCAGTATGGTGTGCCTATTGTCGATGCTGATGTCTTAGCGCGGCAGGCGGTTGCCGTGGGCACACCCATTTATCAAGCCATTGTTGATCGCTATGGCCATGGCATCTGTCGGAGCGATGGCACCCTCGATCGCCCGCGGTTGGGCGAGATTGTCTTTGCTCAGCCCCAGGAACGCCACTGGCTAGAAGCGCAAATTCACCCTTGGGTGATTGCCCAGATGCAGCAAGCCATTCAAGCATGTGATCAGCCCCTGATTACCCTCGTGATTCCCCTATTGTTCGAAGCCCACCTCGAAGGGTTAGTGGATCAGATTTGGGTCGTTGCCACTACACCTGCACAGCAGTTAGCTCGCCTTCAGCAGCGCGATCGCCTCTCTGGAAAGGCAGCCGCCCAACGCCTCGCTAGTCAATTGCCCCTAGAGGAAAAAATTCGGCGGGCAGATACAGTGCTCTGGAATACTGGTTCTCTTGAGGAACTTTACCGTCAGGTGGATCAGGCCTTTTCCCTACTGGGCAGAAATGGCAAGGGAGGTTAGCCCCATTGTCACCTGTTGCAGGAAACTTTCTGGATTGATCGGCAAAGGAATGTAGCGATCGACCCCTTGGTAATTACCCTTTGACCCCAAAATGAAAATCTTGAGTTGCTCAGGGGTGCAGCGTTGTCGCAACTGATCCACTAGCTCCTGCACATCCCCAGAGCTAAAGGGTTCCGCCAAAAGAACGGCAATGGGAGTTAGTGCCAGCAACCGTTCCACTTCACCATCCACCAGCCAAATCACTTGATAGCCTGCGGTCGTCAAAATAGAACAGATCAGTGTGGCAGTGGCCTCATCCTCACTCACAAGCACAATTCGCCCCTCCGGTTCGACCAGTACATCCGTTGTGGCCAGAGGCGGGACATCTAGCTTGAGTTTCGGGGGTTCTGGTAGGGAGTCTGAAGGGATTGCCGGCAGCCCCACCGTGAACGTACTGCCTTTGCCTTCAGTGGAGTCCACATCAATCCAGCCATGGTGCAGATCCACCCACTGCTTAGTGAGGGCTAACCCCAAACCTGCTCCAGTATAAGCACGACCAAAGGAGCTATCCAACTGCTGAAACTTTTGAAAGAGTAAGGGTTGCAGGTGCGCTGGGATACCGATACCCGTGTCCTGAACTTGGAAAATGAGTTCATCCTCTTTCCACCATGCCCGTAGGATCACTTCCCCCATGGCAGGGGTAAACTTAATTGCATTGCTGAGCAGGTTAATGAGAATTTGCTGGAGGCGGCGATAGTCTCCCCAAAAGCGATCGCGACTAGGGGGAATCATCAGTTGGTGGTGCAGGTTGACCTGATGGCGATGGGCTTGGGGTTTGACGACTTCAATGCAGTCGGTACACAGTTGCCGAATCGAAAAGGCACTACGATGCAGGTGCGATCGCCCCAATTCCGCCTGCGAAAGATCAAGAATGCTGTTAATTAACTCCAGCAGGTGCGTGCCACTCTCATGGATAATTTCCAAATACTCCCGCTGTTTTTCCGTTAGCGGACCGAGGGGCCAGCGCAAGAGGGTGGCCGAAACCCCAATCACACAGGTCAGAGGCGTGCGTAGTTCATGACTCATGGTGGCCAAAAAGTCATTCTTAATCCGATGGGCGGCTTCCATGGCACTCAGGGCTTCCCGCAGCGCTTGGGTGCGTTCATTCACCCGCTGTTCAAGGGTGGCCTTTTGCTGTTGCAGCTCGCTGTAGAGTTGCGCTTGGTAAATGGCAATACTCAGGTGTTGACTGAGGTGGGTAAGAAACTCAATTTCTTGGGGTTGCCACTGGCGGGGGCGATCGCACTGGTGGGCAATGAGCACTCCCCAAAGTTTTTCTTGAACAATGATTGGCACAATTAGCCAAGCCTTGATCTGCCAGCGGGCGGCAAAGGCCTGTAGGCAGGGAACCTCTTGATAAAATTCCTCAATGTCACTGACTGCGATGGTTTGGCCACGACTGAGACGCTGATAGCTACTGCTGGGTAGGGCAGACCACTGCCAGCAGTCATCCCAGAGCCCAAGAACCGACGGAATTCCCCCATAGCGGCAAGATTCGTAGGCAATTTGCCCCTGCAATTGACCAGTAGAATTGTAAAACTGTCCCACCAGTAGCCGATCGGCACCTAAAAATTCGCGAATCCGATCCACGGCTGTTTTCAAGAGTTCAGGCAGCTCCAGACTTTGGCGAATTTGGGTGGTGACCTGATGTAGCAGGCGCTCTTTGGCCTGTCGTTCGCTCAAGGCAGCAGTGACAAGGGGGGCACAATTTTGACACTGCTGAGCCATGTCTTCGCTGAGCACATTCATCAGCGAAAGGGCCAAGTCGGCGGGCAACGTTTGGTCTTTGGAGGTCAAGGGAGTCAACTGCTGCAAAACTGAGCGGATCAGGGAACGCTGGCCTAGGGGTGTCTGGCTGCGAATTTTGCGCAGAAAGCGAGCGATCGCCACCGGCTCAGTGAGGATTTTCACCCGATAGGCACTCATCTGCGGTACGGGTTCTGTCTGCAACAGCAGCGCAAAGGTCTCTGCCACAACAACGAGAAAAGGGGCATCGGCAGACCCTATAACATCTTCACGGGTAAGAACAGTTGCGCCGCGATGGCTAGCTTCTGCGAGCAGGACTGTGGCGATTCGCTCGTAGAAAAATGCTGGTAAAATTCGATTAAAGACGGGCTGGCGCATAGTTTTTGAAGTTTAATCCTTGATCGATCCATCGCAGGCAGTGGCATTGCCATGCGGGTTGCGATCGCTAAAGGCGTTTCCCATTAATTTCTGTTGTAGCGGCTCAAGGGGGACAGGGGGGAAAGCCCACTAGTTTCTTTAATGATTGTTGTCAACGTATGCATCGAATTCTTACATTAAATGATCTGACTGTTGCCACAGATAACAGCGATGTTGCATTTCTACAGCAAAGCAGTGCTCCCATTGTTATTCTAACGGCAGCGGATACGGATATTGCCCTGCTGGCTCAAGCGTACAACCAACTACCCAAGGACTTTCCCCCTCTGCGCCTCGCGAACTTACTTCATTTACAAGCGGCAGCGGCCATTGATGACTATGGCGATCGCGTCTTGGCCGAGGCCGACGTGGTCGTGATTCGCCTTTTGGGGGGACGGGGCTATTGGAGCTATGGCCTAGAGGTGGCGCAGCAAATGGTCAGCGATCGCGGTGGACAGTTGATCTTACTGCCGGGGGACGATCACCCCGACTTAGAACTCATGAGCCTCTCCAGTTGGCCGCTGGACCAAGTTGATCGCCTCTGGCAATACTTCCGCGAGGGCGGACAGGAAAATATTCAGCGTGCCCTAGAGTTCATTGGCCACTACGGTTGCGGTTGGGGTCAGCCCCCCCCACCCCCCCAAAGGATTCCCCGCTGGGGCAGCTATCCGATTGCGGGGCAGATAGCCAGCGACTGGCCGCAGGTGGGGATTCTCTTTTACCGTGCCCATTACTTAGCGGGCAATACGGCGGTGATTGATGCCCTCGCTCAGGCCTTGCTGCAGCGGCAATTGGCACCTGTCCCCCTGTTTGTCTCCTCGCTGCAAGATCCAGAAATTCAACGGGAACTGCTGGCGGCATGGCAGGGCAAGGTGGAACTGGTTCTCAATACGACGGGGTTCGCGATCGCCAAACCGAACGAGGTGAACCTTTGGCAGCAATTGGATATCCCCGTGCTACAGGTGATTCTCAGCAGCAGCACCCACGAGACTTGGCAACACCATCCCCAAGGACTGACGCCCCGCGACCTTGCTATGCACGTCGTCCTGCCGGAGGTGGATGGCCGCATCATTACCCGTGCGGTGTCCTTTAAGGCGGTGTCGCAAATTCAAGCAGATGTGGAAACCACCGTGACCACCTATGCCCCAGCGGGCGATCGCCTGCACTGGGTCAGTGATCTGGCAGCCAACTGGCTCAAGCTCCGCCGCAAAGCCCCTGCTGAACGCCGCATTGCCCTGATTTTAGCCAACTACCCCTGCCGCGATGGTCGTCTTGCCAATGGCGTTGGTCTCGACACCCCCAATAGTACGGTGGAACTGCTCAAGGCACTTCAGGCGGCTGGCTATGATCTGGGGACTGACCCTTTGCCCAAGGATGGCGATGCCCTGATCCAACACCTCAGCCGCTACCGCACCAACGATCCCGAAGGCAATCACTGGCGGCAGCCCCGCTACACCCTTCCCCTTGAGGCCTACCAGCACTATTTTCAGAACCTACCAAGAGCAGTACAGGCGGCCATTAACGAACGCTGGCCGTCGCCCACCACAGACCTCCCCATTGCTGGTGACTGTTGGGGCAACATTTTTGTCGGTGTCCAACCCAGTCGGGGCTACGATCGCGACCCCAGTTTGAATTACCATGCCCCCGATTTAGAACCCACCCCAGCATATCTCGGCTTTTACTTTTGGCTGCGCCATGTTTTTGGGGCGGATGCGATTGTCCATGTGGGCAAACATGGCAATCTAGAATGGCTTCCTGGTAAAGGCATTGCCCTCAGTGACACCTGTTTTCCCGAAATTGCCCTTGGCCCTGTGCCCCACTTTTACCCCTTTATTGTCAATGATCCGGGCGAAGGTGCCCAAGCCAAACGCCGTGCCCAAGCGGTGATTTTGGATCACCTGACGCCGCCCCTGACCCGTGCCGAGTTGTACGGTGGTCTAGAGACCCTCAGCCACTACATTGAGGAATACTACGCCGCTGAGCAGTTCGATCGCCCCCGTTTGAGTGTGCTGCGGCAGCAGATTGAAGCCCTCGTCAAAGAACTCGATCTCGATCAAGAAATTGGTGCCCCCAATCCTGAGGAAACCTGGACGGCGTGGCTAGCGCGCACCGATGGCTACCTCTGTGATCTGCGGGATGCCCAGATTCGCGATGGCCTGCATATTCTTGGCCAATGCCCCCAGGGACAGCAGTTGCGAGATCTGATGGTGGCGATCGCCCGCAGTCCCAGTGGCCAGCACATGGGTCTCACTCGTGCCTTAGCAAAGGATCAAGGGGTTGATTTAGATCCCCTGACCGCTAACCCAACCGATCCAAGTCCTGTACTTGGATACCGTTCCGTTGGTGAGTGGCAGCATGCCCTCGAGGAAACCGCGGCAAAACTGGTGGAGGACTTACTGAAGGGCACCCCTGATCTCCCCTGTGGCCGTGCAACTCAGCAGGTACTGGATTGGATTCGTACGGTGCTCTACCCTGCCCTGCAACAGACCCGCCAAGAAATTGACCACTTTCTCCATGGCCTCAATGGCGGCTATGTTCCCAGTGGCGCTGCCGGTGCCCCCAG
This sequence comes from Thermosynechococcus sp. B1, assembly GCF_030322985.1. NCBI lineage: Bacteria > Bacillati > Cyanobacteriota > Cyanophyceae > Acaryochloridales > Thermosynechococcaceae > Thermosynechococcus > Thermosynechococcus sp. B1. The sequence goes on from NZ_CP096573.1 coordinate 221,214, forward strand.
TCGTGGTCGTCCGGATGTCCTACCCACCGGACGGAATTTTTATGCGGTGGATCTGCGGGCAGTCCCAACAGAGGCCGCTTGGGCATTGGCGGAGCGATCGGCGGCGGCACTCATCGAACGCTATTGTCAAGAGCAGGGAGAATTTCCCCGTACCCTAGGTCTTTCGGTATGGGGAACCGCAACCATGCGCACTGGAGGCGATGATATTGCCCAAGCCCTTGCCCTCTTGGGGGTTCGTCCTGTCTGGGAGGGTGCCTCGCGACGGGTGGTGGATTTGGAGGTGATTCCCCTATCGCTGTTGGGACGACCGCGTGTGGATGTCATGCTGCGCATTTCTGGCTTTTTCCGCGATGCTTTTCCTAACCTAATTGCCCTCTTTGATGAGGCCGTGCAGCGGGTCAGCCAGTTGGATGAACCCCCGGATCAAAATCCCTTGGCAGCGCAAGTGGCCAAAGAAACGGCCTATTGGCAACAGCAGGGTCTCTCCCTGAATCAAGCTCAAGAACGGGCACGCTTTCGCATCTTTGGTTCCAAACCCGGTGCCTATGGTGCAGGGCTGCAAGGACTGATCGAAGCCCAAAACTGGCAAGGGGATGAAGATCTCGCCCGCGCCTATATTCACTGGAGTAGCTACGCCTACACGGGGGAAGCCCACAGCCACAATGCTGCCGAAGCCCTAGAGCAGCGGCTGAGTCAATTGCAAGTGGTGCTGCAAAACCAAGACAACCGCGAGCATGATCTATTGGACTCCGATGATTATTACCAGTTTCAGGGGGGCTTGACCGTTGCCGTGCGATCGCGATCGGGGCAGCAGCCCACGGTTTACTTTGGCGATCACTCCCGGCCAGAGCAGCCGAAAATTCGCACCCTCCAAGAGGAACTGCTGCGGGTCTATCGCTCCCGCGTCATTAATCCCAAATGGCTCGCCGGCATCAAGCGTCATGGCTACAAAGGTGCCTTTGAAATGGCAGCCACAGTGGATTATCTCTTTGGCTATGCCGCTACGGCTCGCTGTGTGCCCGATTATGTGTTTACAGGCATTACTCAGACCTATGTGCTTGATAGCGAAATGCAAGCCTTTGTGGCGCAGCATAATCCTTGGGCACTGCGGGACATGGCGGAGCGACTCCTCGAAGCTGCCCAGCGCCAACTGTGGCAAGCACCGGATCCGCAGATCCTAGACCGCCTGCGAGCGATCGCCCTAGAGGCCGAAGGTTTAATTGAGGGCAAATTTTAATGGTTTAGCTTTAATACAGCAAAATCAAGCGCAACACCCGCGCTACCGCTGCCACCAAGCAGACAATCACCAACTGCCTTGGCAAGGCAAAAAGCGAATACTGCTCTAGTAGCTCCACCAAGGGTTGACTCAACTGCCCTGCAAGAGCCAGACCACTGAGGTAGAGCGCACCGCAGACATGAATGAGCACCAGTCCCGCTAGGCCACTCAAAGCAAGCCATTCTAAACTCACTCGCTTTTGGGGGCGAAAAGCCAGCCAACCACAGACCCAAGCCCCCGGCACAAAACCCAACAGGTAACCAAATGTCGGTTCACGCCAATAGTCCAGACCGCCCCCTTGGGAAAAAACCTGAAAGCCACTCAGCCCCAGAATCAAATAGGCCACCTGGGAGAGGGCGGCGGCTTGCCGTCCCCCCATACACCCGACCAAGAGAACCGCCGCTACTTGGTAGGATACGGGTAACCCATACACGGGAACGGCGGCCCATGAACTGGGCAAAACAAATTGCCCTTCCTCATTGAGGAGGTTGGGGAGGGCGATCGCCGCCTCCATGAAGGTTCCAGCCACTGTCAGCAGGAGGCCTAAAATGGCCCACAAAAATTCATCGAGGGGTGACAGGTTGGTTCTCAAGAGCACTGCAACACATTAGGCGGGACAGACGGGGTCGGACTTGTATAGCGAAACGTGAGATCCGTATCCCCCATCATAATAAGGTCTCCATGGTATAAGACTCGCTCCTCCGACAGGGGTGTACCGTTAATTAATGTGCCATTGCGACTATTGTTGTCACGGATCAGGTACACTAGAGCATTGCCCCGCGGGCGTAGTTCAATGGTTGCTTGGTGCCGTGAAATAAACGGGTCATGGATAATAATGTCACAGTCACTGGCACGGCCAATCTTCCAAAAGGCTTTGCCTGCGAGGTGATATTTACCGACCACCGTGCCTTGAGAACGGACAATGAGCCATGCTTGCTTGCTCGTGTCTGAGAACCGCGTCATTAGAAAGATATGGCCAATGATTTAGATAATTGATTCATCGGGTCAGGAAATTACAATCCTGTCCATCTCTATCTTAATGAAGTTAAAAAACTTTTCATGGTGATGAGCCAACGCAATCCAAAATTTCAGGGTATCTACGGATAACTTCCCCCACTGTTTATGGTTTGATTAGGCTATAGATAGTTTTCAATCAAACCTTGCCTGTATTGATCAGGATAAGCAACGAATCAAAACCCTGTCGTCAGGGTAGCAAATCCCTAGTGTTTTGTTTGAGTTCCCTGTTTTCAAAAATTGATTTACCACTGATGATCACTAATATTTGATACTGTTAGTTATTTGTGTTCTAGGACTGGCCGTGAAAAGCAATCTGCAGCATCCCCAAAATATCATAGTAATTCATGAGCACACCAGTAACCCAATACCCACTTTTACCCAGCAACTCAAGCTGCGGCGATCGCTCCTTGCCAATCTGTTAGTGTTTGCAGCCGGGTGTGGCATCCTTGCCTTTGCAGGCTTGTTTCTCTACCGCCATTTAACAACCGTGCGCAGTCGTGATGCGGTCATTAATGGCGTCATTGTGAATGTGCGGGCTCCGGAGGAAGGAACCCTCCAGCAACTGAGGGCAAAGGTGGGGCAATTTATCAAGCCAGCGGAGGAGACGCCCCTAGCCGTGCTAGAAAATGACTACCTTAGCCAAGGCGACCTCAAGGAAGTTGAAAAATGGCTCGAACGGCGGCAGGGTGAACTAGAAGCCGCTCAGGCAAAACTGGCTCAATTGCAGGGACTCCTCACCTCTGCCCAAGGGGATGAACGCCATCAACAGCTGCTTGAGGTGAAACAAACCAATCGCCAAGTGGCGGCTGCCCAAGCGGAACTAGGGGCTGCTAGAGCGAATCTGGCCGATGCCAAGGCACGCTATCAACTCGCAAAAATTAACTACCAGCGCTTTAGCCAGTTGGCGCAGCAGGGAGCGGTACCCCAAGCCCAAGCAGATGCGGCTCTAACGGAATTGCAGCAAAGCCAAGCGCAAGTGGCTGCTCGCCAACGGGAAGTGGAGGCTGCCGCTGATAGGGTAGAGGCGCTCAAGGCCGATGCCCGTGCCGCTGAATTGGGACTGACCCTGCGCAATACCCGCAGCAACTATGACCCCCGTCTGCGGCTTCAGGAGCTAAAAATTCAGATTGGCGAACAGCAGGCGATCGTCCAAGGGCTGAAACGGGAAATTGCGGCTCAACAGCGACAGGTTGCCCAAGCCCGGCGGGAGGTTGCTCAGCGCAAAATAGTGAAGGTAGCGGCTCCCATTGCCGCCTATGTCTGGCGGGTGGATGCCCGTCCGGGGATGTTTCTTGGCAAAGGGGATCGAATTTTGCAGTTATTGGATTGTCAACGGCGCTGGATTGATGTGTTTGTAGAGGAACAGTCCCTGCGGCTAATCCACCCCGGTACCAAGGCCAAAATTGAACTCTATGGCAGCAAAGGCAAGGTGCTTTGGGGCACAGTCACCAACATTCGCTCTGGCTTGGGTCGCCTCAACCCCGGCGACGATCAGGTCATTCCCATTCCCGAAAACTATCCGCGTCAAAGCCAAGTGCGCGTTGAATTAGACGCTGATCAAGACTGGGGCGAAGGCAATTTCTGTTATGTGGGCTACACCGCACGGGTGACCTTTCAAATTTCCCCCTAAGCTTTTATAGCTATCCTAAACAATGCTCAATCCTTCATAGTTGCCTTTTATCTGGGCGATAAGAGATATTGATGCAACTTTGCACTTAGCCCTAGGAGGTCTGGTGCCATTCATAGATAAGATTAAATCTAATTAGTTTTGTCCATAGGCACAAGCAGGGTTTATGTTGCAATCGTTTGCAGACACGGTGTGGCTCATTCCCTTTTACTCGCTGGCGGGAATGGTGCTGTCCTTGATTTGGTCACCGGGGATGACTCGGAAAACGGGACCTCGGCCAGCGGGCTATTTGAATCTCTTGCTCACGTTTTTCTCCTTTGTTCATGCACTGTTGGCCACGGTAGCGATCGCCAACCAGCCGCCGCAGTCTTTGCACTGGACGTGGCTGGATGTGGCGGGTCTGCACTTTGACGTTCCGGTGGAAATTTCCATCTTGACCACCACCGCCCTGATGCTGATTACGGGTTTGAACCTCATGGCTCAGATCTTTGCCATCGGCTACATGGAGATGGATTGGGGCTGGGCGCGCTTTTTTGCCCTATTGGCTCTGTTTGAAGGGGGGATGGGGGCGCTGGTGCTGCTGGATTCTCTGTTTTTTAACTATGTCATGCTCGAAATTCTGACCCTAGCGACCTATTTGCTCATTGGCTTCTGGTTTAACCAACCGCTGGTGGTGACCGGTGCCCGCGATGCCTTCCTCACCAAGCGGGTGGGAGACTTGGTGCTGCTGATGGGGGTGTTGGCGATTTATCCCCTTGCTGGCTCTTGGAACTACGACGATTTAGCGGCTTGGGCAGCTACGGCTCAGGTGGATCCCACCCTCATTACCCTAATTTGTTTGGCGCTGATTGCTGGGCCAATGGGGAAATGTGCCCAATTCCCATTGCATCTGTGGTTGGATGAGGCCATGGAAGGCCCTGTGCCTGCCTCTATTCTGCGGAATGCCATTGTTGTGGGCACGGGGGCATGGGTGCTGGTGAAGCTGACGCCGGTGCTGAGCCTTTCCTCTGTCGCTCTAACAGGTTTGCTGGTCATTGGTAGCGTCACTGCCTTGGGAGGAACCCTGATTGCCATTGCCCAAGTGGACATTAAACGCGCCCTCTCCTATTTGGTGAGTGCCTACATGGGCTGGGTGTTTATTGCCGTTGGTCTCAAGGAGCCGGGCTTAGCCTTTGTCTTTATTCTCACCTACGGCGTGGCCATGGCACTGCTGATGATGAGCATTGGCAGCATTATTTGGAATAGCATTACCCAAGATCTGCGCCTATTGGGCGGGCTATGGTCGCGGCGCCCCATTTCCGGTATTTCGTTTCTCGTTGGTTCTGCAGGGTTGCTGGCGCTTCCCCCCTTGGCCAGCTTTTTCCCACAGGCAGAATTGCTGGATACGGCCTTTGCCCAACTGCCTTGGGTGGGGGTGGTGCTTCTATTGATGAATGCGTTTGCTGCCTTTAGTCTTGGTCGCACGTTCTGCCTGATTTGGGGCGGTGAGGTCAAACCAATGACGGCGCGATCGCCCGAGGTCTTTTGGCCGATGATTTTGCCGATGACCGTTGATCTGGGTCTGGTGCTGCACTTGCCCATTCTCATGGGGCGCTTTGATTGGGTGATTTGGACAGATCCTTCCTTAACCACAGCAGCTGCCCTGACGGTAACCGCTATCTTGGGCTGGGGTGCAGCCGCATGGGTCTATCTCGGCAAAGCCATTCCCAAGCCGGTGCAGTTTCCCCTACCGTCGGTACAGGATCTGCTGGCCTACGATTTCTATACGCCCAAGCTCTACAAAGCCACAGTGGTGGGAGCAGTGGATATGATTTCCCGCATGACTGCTTGGTTTGATCGCACGTTGGTGGATGGCACTGGCAATGCCTTTGGCGGAGCAACCCTCCTAGGGGGTGATCGCCTGAAGTACAGTACAACCGGTCAATCCCAAGCCTATATCCTCACCATCTTGATGGGGGTGGCCCTTCTGGTGATTGCCATTTGTTGGCCACTACTGGCTTAATGCTCCACTATTGAGGTTCTTGGCCTATGCTGACGCTGTTAATTGTTTTGCCTGTCATCGGTGCGCTGCTGATGCCGCTGCTGCCAGAGCGATCCCTGCGTTCGGTTGCTTTGGTGAGCGCCGGTGTCACCTTTGCCCTGTCTCTCTGGATGCTGACGCAGTTTGATGTCCAGCAGACTGCACTACAATTTACGGAATTTGTGCCGTGGCTGTCGCCCTTGGGATTAAACTATTCCCTTGGCGTGGATGGTCTATCGCTGCCCCTGATTGTTTTGGGAACCTTCTTGACCCTTGTGGTCGTGTTCACGGGTGAAAAAAGTGCCCATCGGCTCTTCTATGCCCTTGTTCTTTTGGCCAATGCGGGAATTACCGGGGCGTTAGCAGCACAAAATCTGCTGCTGTTTATTCTCTTTTACGAAGTTGAGTTGGTGCCCTTTTACCTGTTGATTTTGATCTGGGGCGGGCAGCGTCGCGAGCAGGCAGCGATCAAGTTTCTTATCTATACGGCAGTCTCAGGAATTCTCGTGCTAGCTGCCTTTTTGGGGATGGGCTGGCTCACCCATGCTCCTAGCTTTGACTATCAAGATATTCGCGTTGCCGGCTTAGCACCCACGACCCAAGGGATTCTGCTGCTGCTGTTGATCCTAGGTTTTGGCATCAAAATGCCCTTGGTGCCCCTCCACAGTTGGTTGCCCGATGCCTATGTGGAAGCCTCAATGCCAACCGCCATTCTCCTTGGGGGAATCCTAGCTAAGCTGGGTGCCTATGGCCTAGTGCGGTTTGCCTTAGGCTGTTTTCCAGAGACTTGGGGGCAGTTTTCTGGCCTGCTGGCCCTTGTGGCGGCTCTTGGCATTAGCTATGGGGCACTGGCTGCGATCGCCCAAAAGGACATTAAACGCATGGTGGCCTATAGCTCCATTGGTCACATGAGCTACGTATTGTTGGCGGCAGCAGCCCATACCCACCTCAGCATCGTCGGCGCCATTGCCCAAATGATTAGCCATGGCCTGATTTTGGCATTGCTGTTCTATTTGGTCGGCGTCATTGAAACGAAAGTTGGCACCCGCGAACTCAATGTGCTCAATGGCTTGCTCAATCCTCTGCGGGGGTTACCGACCACCAGTGCTCTCCTCATTTTGGGGGGGATGGCCAGTGCCGGTATTCCAGGATTAGTGGGGTTTGTGGCGGAATTTCTCATCTTCCAAGGCAGCTATGGTACCTTCCCGATGCCAACTCTAATTGCGGTGGTGGGCACCGGCCTCACGGCTGTTTATTTTGTGATTTTGATTAACCGCACCTGCTTTGGCCGTCTTGACAATGCCACTGCCTACTACCCACAGGTGGTTTGGTCAGAGAAGTTCCCCGCTATGGTACTGACACTGCTGATTCTGGTTTTGGGCATCCAACCAACATGGCTGGTGCGTTGGAGTGAGACCACCAGTGCGCAGCTGGTTGCCGCTATCCCTACTGCCACCGAAACCATTGCCAGTTTACCCCAATAGCTCAGAGAGGAAACCATGGTTGAAACAATTGAGCGTCCCAGTTCTGCCAAACTTCCCCCCTTGGATCATCCCCTAGCCGACATTATTTACCGCCTCGAGGCGGGGGGTGCCCTCATTCCCGACACGCCAGTGAACCTGATGAAGATCATCGGTATGTACAAGGCCTACGCCATTCCGATGGACTTTTACTGGCGGAATTTGCTCTACCTCGGCGAGCGGGTGTTTATCCATCCCTTTCCCTTCTTCAAGTATTTTCCAACCAAGGACTACTTTGAGTTGGCCAATCACTATGCAGGGGAGACTGCTGATCTGCGGATTTGGCGTGGCCCTGCCCATGCCCACCCCGAACTGATGGAATTTATTGCAAAGGGGGAAACAGGGAAAATGCCGCGTCTGCTCCACCACCTTTGGCACGACCGCATCAACATGGAGTTTTCCGAAAGCTTGGCGCGCTCAATGATGTGGCATCGCATGGGGGGGCAGCTGGATATCTACCTTGACTCTGAAGAGTACAAAGCTGCCGCCGATAGGGCAATCCGCGCCTACTTCAAAGGCAACCCGCTGATGCTCGGGCTGTACAAGCTCTTTCCCGACCTCTTCTTGGAGCAGGCTCGCCAAGCCACCTACATGAACGTGCTGGGGCTATTTTGGGAAGTGATGGCACCCGTCTTCTTCGAGATGAGCGATCGCTATGACGAGGGCAGCATTACCAGCGTCAAGGATGCCATGAACTTCTTGGTCAATGGAATTTTTGCCATGGCCGGTCGCCCGATTTACCACCATGTCTATATTGATGGCGAGGTGCATGTCCTTGTGCCCAAGGAAAAGGGCTTTATGTGGCTCTATGAAGCGGCCTTCCCCTATGTGGAAGCGGTCTTTTACCGCACGGCGCCCTTCCGGGGAACCAAGTCCTACAATGCCCAAGCCAATCAGGTGCCCACTGATCAGGTGGACTTCCACTATGGCATTCTCTTTGCCGATAAATTCCCTGTGGGGACGGCGGGGATTCCACCTACGTTGCTCCACCAAGACATGTATCACTTCCTCCCCCAATACCTGAAGGATTACTTCCACCAGCACTGTCGCGGTGAGGATGATATTTTGGTGCAGTTGGGAATTGCCTTCCAGCACGCCATGTACACGGTGACCTCCGCTGTTTTGCAAGCAACCCGTGCCGCCTTCTACTACCCCTTGGATGATCCCAAGCCGGAGCATCTCATGGCCAACCGGCGTTTCTTTGTGGCTCAGATGGATCGCTTTTTGCGACCGCAGTACGGCATTGCTGAAGCCTGCAAAATCCGCAATGTCCAAGATCCCAATTATTTGTAGGGAGTTGTAGGACAGGACATTAGGGAGAGGGGGTGTGTCTCTTCTCCCTTTTTGCTAGGCTGGAATCAAAGTGAATTTTTGTAACGAGGTAAAGCCGTGGCCAACGTCGAAATCTATACGTGGTCTCGTTGTCCTTTTTGTATTCGAGCAAAGCAATTGCTGACACGCAAAGGGGTGAAATTTACCGAGTACGTCATTGATGGCGATGAAGCGGCTCGTGCTGCAATGGCCCAACGTGCCCATGGTCGGCGATCGCTCCCGCAAATTTTCATTAACAACGAGCACATTGGCGGCTGCGATGATCTCTATGCCCTAGAGGCGCAAGGCATCTTGGATAGGCTCCTGCAAGCGGCAGCCTAGCGGAATGGCCGTGGATATTGCCTTTATTATTGACCCGATCGCCAGCCTTGACCCCGGCCACGATACCAGTGTGGCCTTGATGGAAGCGGCTCAAGCCGCAGGGGTTCAGGTGTGGATCACGGAAATTTCCCAACTGCTGATCCGCGAAGGTCAGGTATGGGCGGCGCTCACCCCGATCCAGTTATCGCCCGTGCAACTAGTGGCCAGCCAGTGGCAGATTCCCCAACCTTGGTTTCAGACGGGGGCAGTGGAATGGCGACCCCTCAACACCTTTCGAGCGGTGTGGATGCGCAAAGATCCCCCAGTCAATACCGCCTACCTCTATGCCACCTACTGTCTGGATTTAGTGGATCCTCAAACCACCCTTGTTCTCAACTCGCCCGCAGGGTTGCGCCATGCCAATGAAAAGATGTATGCCCTGCAATTTCCCAGTGTGATTCCCAAGACCATTGTGACTGGAGACAAGCAGCGTATTCGGGAATTTGTGCAGCAGCAGGGCATGGCCGTTCTCAAGCCCTTGGGGGGCAAAGCCGGAGAAGGCATTCTCTTTTTACAGGCGGGCGATCGCAACCTCAATTCCATGATTGAAATCAGTACCCAACGCGGACAACTGCCCGTGATGGTGCAAGAGTATCTACCCGCGGCCAAGGAAGGCGATAAACGAATCATTCTCCTCAATGGGGAACCCATTGGTGCTGTGAATCGGATTCCCACAGGGGATGAATTTCGGGGCAATATGGCCACCGGCGGACGGGTGGCAGCAGTGGAAATTACCGAGCGCGATCGCCAGATTTGTCAAACCTTGGCTCCTGCCCTCCAGCGCGATGGCCTCTATTTTGTGGGGATTGATGTCATTGGTGGCTATTTGACAGAAGTGAATGTCACTAGCCCCACCGGTGTTCGCGAGATCGATCGCCTCAATGGGACTTGCCTTGGTCAACAGGTGATGGCTTGGCTATTAGGTTAACATTGAGTCATGCTTAGCCACTCAGGGGATGTGATTCAAACCAGTAATCAAGTTTTGATAAAGCGATATGGTTCACAGCAAAGAACGCGCCCCCAGAAATAGAACAATTACGTTGACCGAGCAAGAACAAGCGAAGTATCGGCAGCGACTCCTACGGTTGAGTCATCCTGTGAGCCTATCAGAAATCATTAACCGCACCATCCATCAAGATATCTTTGAGGTCATCAAGTTTCTCCCAAGTCAATTTGTTGATTTGCTGTTTATTGATCCACCTTACAACCTGAATAAAGTATTTAACTCAATTAGCTTCAAGAAAAAAAGTTTAGAGGATTACATCAACTGGCTAGAGTCTTGCTTGTCGAGTCTTGAAAAAATTCTAAAACCAACTGCATCTATTTACATTTGCTCTGATTGGGAATCCTCAACTGCTGTATTTGAAGTCATTAAAGACCGTTTTCAAATCCGCAACCGAATTACATGGGAGCGCGAGAAAGGACGAGGAGCAAGCAAGAATTGGAAAAATGCCTCTGAGGATATATGGTTCTGCACTGTTTCTAATGAGTACACCTTTAATGTTGAGGCTGTTAAGCTCAAGCGTAAAGTCATCGCTCCCTATAGAGTCAATGGACATCCCAAAGATTGGGAACCTACCGAAGAAGGTAATTACCGCCTAACGCATCCTTCTAACCTGTGGACAGACTTAACTGTGCCCTTTTGGTCAATGCCAGAAAATACAGATCATCCCACCCAAAAGCCCGAGAAACTACTGGCTAAGGTCATTTTAGCTAGCTCCAATCCAGATGACATTATTTTTGATCCGTTCCTCGGCTCGGGAACAACCTCTGTCGTTGCCAAGAAGCTCGGTAGACGTTTTTTGGGGGTTGAACTGGATGAGACTTATGCTTGCCTAGCGGAGAAACGCCTTGAAATGGCTGAAGTAGATGCTTCGATTCAGGGCTATGCTGATGGCGTGTTTTGGGAAAGAAACACATTAAGTGAGCAAGGACGTTTTACGCAAAAGCAGTATCAGTGCGAAAAACTATTTCACCAACCAGAGCTTTTTTCCCTAGGAGAAACATAAGAATCAATGGAAAAAAGACATATTTTCTATGGTGACCAGATTGGTCAGATCGAAGAAAACATCAAAGAACTCTTAAACTCACAGGAAGATTTCTTGTCTGCTGTGACAATCAATAGTCCAAGAGCTGTTGGCGATGCTGTTCAGCAAATCTTGCCAATCATCTACAGGCGGTTCTTGGTGAAGAGATTTGTAAAAACTATTCAGCACATTTTGCCCGTAGAGCCATGGCTGATCTCGCTTTCAAGGATGATCAAGGATTTTACTATGTCATTGACGTGAAAACCCACAGATTGAGTACACAGTTTAATATGCCCAATTTAATTTCTGTAGAACGCCTCACTCGTTTCTATCAATCAGATGAAAATGTTTTTGCAATTTTGCTGATTGCCTATGAGGCTCAAGGAACTCGTATCGGTATTGAAAATGTTCAATTTCTGCCAATCGAGTTTTTGGGGTGGGACTGCTTAACAATTGGCGCTTTGGGTTGGGGGCAAATTCAGATTGCGAACTCTAATGTTTTAACGATTAACCGTGGCTACTCCCGTAAGCAGTGGATGCTTGAGTTGTGTGATGCATTAGCTGAATTCTATCCCCGTGAAATTAGCAAAATTGAAGAGCGGTTGAAATACTTTACAAAGGTTCGCGAGTTTTGGCTTAATCATAGCAATTAAAGCTTTTTCATAAAGTTAAACATCATAAACCAAGCTGCAACATGGCTGTGATGCGACTGAAAACGGATATTTGCCTTGTATAATCACTGTACTGAATCTCTTCCTTTTGCCTATAATTGATAAACTGGATTTTTTCACGAGTCTATGAGTCGCGGCACACTCTTCGATAAGGTTTGGGAACAGCACACGGTGGCTACACTGCCCTCAGGGCAAACGCAGCTCTTTATTGGCCTGCACCTGATTCACGAAGTCACGAGTCCCCAAGCCTTCGCCATGCTGCGGGAGCGAGGATTGCCGGTGTTGTATCCGCAGCGAACTGTGGCGACGGTGGATCATATTGTGCCGACAGATACGGTGGCGCGTCCTCTCCAAGATGCCCTCGCTGAAGAGATGCTGCAAGCCCTTGAGGCGAATTGCCGTGCTCACCATATTCCTTTCTTTGGGATTGGCTCCGGTCGTCAGGGCATTGTCCATGTGATTGCCCCTGAGCAGGGGTTAACGCAACCGGGGATGACGATCGCCTGCGGGGATAGCCACACCTCTACCCACGGTGCCTTTGGGGCGATCGCCTTTGGGATTGGCACCAGTCAAGTACGGGATGTGTTGGCCACGCAGACCCTCGCCCTCAATAAGCTGAAGGTTCGCAAAGTAGAAGTGAATGGCTCCCTTGGTTCTGGGGTCTATGCCAAGGATCTCATCCTCCACATTATTCGCCACCTTGGTGTTAAAGGCGGTGTTGGCTATGCCTATGAGTTTGCTGGCAGTACCTTTGCCCAGCTCTCAATGGAAGAGCGGATGACCGTCTGCAATATGGCCATTGAAGGGGGAGCCCGCTGCGGTTATGTCAACCCCGATGAAACCACCTTTGCCTATTTACGAGGCCGCCCCTTTGCTCCCCAGGGCAAGGCTTGGGATGAGGCGCTGGTGTGGTGGCGATCGCTCGTCAGTGATGCCGATGCTGAATACGATGATGTTGTCACATTTGCGGCTGCGGACATTGCACCGACGGTCACTTGGGGTATTACCCCCGGCCAAAGCGTTGCGGTGGATGAGACCTTGCCCACCCTAGAGAGTTTGCCCGAGGCAGAACGGGCGATCGCCGCTGAAGCCTATGCTTACATGGATCTGCAACCGGGGCAGCCCATTCAAGGCACCAAGATTGATGTCTGCTTTATTGGCAGTTGCACCAATGGTCGCATTAGTGATCTGCGGCAGGCTGCCAAAGTTGTCGAAGGGCGCAAAGTCAAACCCGGTGTCAAAGCCTTCGTTGTCCCCGGTTCAGAACGGGTGAAAGCGCAAGCCGAAGCGGAGGGTCTCGATGTCATTTTCCAAGCCGCAGGGTTTGAATGGCGCAATCCTGGTTGCTCGATGTGCCTCGCCATGAATCCCGACAAGCTGCAAGGGCGTCAGATCAGTGCCTCCTCTTCCAATCGCAACTTCAAAGGACGCCAAGGATCAGCAGCAGGACGGACACTCCTCATGAGTCCAGCGATGGTGGCCGCCGCAGCGATTACGGGTGAAGTTACAGATGTGCGGGCATTTCTTTGATGTCCTGCTTAATAGATATCAAGTTCTTTATCAGCCCTGTCACATTCCCTAAAGTATGAAATTATCCTCCTAGACAATGACAATAGAGACAAGGGGAGGAGCGGTTTATGTTTCTAATCTTTCCAAAAGGAGGCTGTCTATGAAAATGTTACAGGGCTTGCTAGGCGCAGTGGTTCTGGGTATGGCCTCTATTTTGCCTGCTGCTGCTGAGACGCTAGTTTCTGATAGCGGGCTGACTGAAATTTACGGCTACCAGCTTAGCCCCTTGCCGGGAGATATCTTGCCCTACACCACCAAAGTCAATGGACGAGTTTATGAGGGCACCATTAACGTCACGGCAAGCGGCAATGGCTTCGTGCGCGGCTTTTTTAGCGATCGCGATCTGGGGGGTAATTTTGGCTGTAGTGGCGAAGTAACGATTCAATGGGTACGGGATAATCGCTATATTTCCGTGTGGCGAGTTGGCGGTACTTATACGCCGCGTCTGCAATGTCCCCAAGCAGGCAGCACCGCTCGGCTGAATATGCGCCTCTATCCCTAGAGAAATCAACCATACTCCTGCTCTGTAATGCGCCAGCGCGCCGAAAGAACACTTGGCTCTAAACTCAAGCGGCTGACCAAGCCTTCAACAAAATCATCATTGCGCTCTTGACTGAGGAGTTCTGCTTCAATATGGACGCGATCGGGGGTGTCTTCAATATCCTCGCTGAGGAGCGATCGCAACTTCAGCCGACTGCCCGCCAGCGACTGTAACAAGAGTGCGCGCAAATGAGCCTCAGCATCGGCGCGGCAGACAATATCACAGCGATAGCACAACTCCACTTCGGTGCCCTTGAGGGGCTGCTGATTGATGCGATAGCCGAGGGGACGCAAGAGCAGATTGGCCATGAGCACTGCCACTGCTCCTAAGGTTGCCTGATAGAGTAATCCCGAACCACACAGTGCTCCTACTGCCGCTGCACACCACAGGGTGGCTGCCGTATTTAAGCCGCGCACCGACAGGCCTTCCCGCAGGATCACGCCCCCGCCGAGAAACCCAATACCAGAGACAATTTGGGCGGCAATCCGCGTTGGACTCGCTTCCCCCGGCGTCAAAGCCGAGAGCATGACAAATAGTGCTGCCCCCGTTGCCACGAGGGTATTTGTGCGCAGACCGGCCATGCGTTGCCGCCATTGTCGCTCCAAGCCGAGGGCTGCCCCCAGGGCAAAGGCTGCCATCAAACGCACAATGAAATCAGTGGTTGACATGACTTAAAACGACAGCCCTAGGAAGGCACTCACCAGATAGAAGTAGAGCAACAGCCCTGTAAAGTCCTTGATGGTTGTGATAAAGGGATCCGCCGCTGGCCCGTGGTCAAAGCCCAACTTCAGCAACACCCAAGGAAGCAATGCCCCTAAGATCGCCGCGAAGGTAATTACAACAAAAAGTGAAATCCCTACAGCCAGTCCCAGTTGGGGAATGTCGTTGGGTAACCCTTGCCAAACAAGAGCAATGAGACCGCCAGCAGTTCCCAAGATAAGACCCATGATCGCACCAATGCGAAACTCGCGAAAGAGATAACCGCCATAGCGACGAATATCAATGTGCTGCCAAGCAAGACCACGGGCAAAGACAGTGGTGGATTGGGTACCGACATTGCCTCCCATGTCCATGACCACAGGAATGAAAATGGCTACGGCAACGACGGCTTCCAGAACTTCCTCAAAGTACTGAATCACGCCGCCAACAATCATACCGCCAATGAGGGTAATGATCAGGCAGATAATCCGCAGTTGCACTGCATAGCGAATGGGACCGCGCACCAGTCGTTCACTCCAAGCTTGATCGCGGTTGAGCAAGTTGCCCACACCTGCTTGCGCCAAAATGGTGCTCGTTGCCTCCTCCTCAATCAGGTCAATCACATCATCAAAGGTGATATCGCCCACCAGTCGCCCCTCTTGATCCACCACAGGAATAGCAGGGACATCGTATTCCTTGAGGAGTTTGGCTGCGGATAGTTCCGGCGCGGTCACAGCGATCGCCAGTTCCTGTCCTTGCACCAAATCTTGAAGCGGCTGGTGGGGATTTGCTTTCATCAACTGAATCGGCTGCACAAAGCCACGATAAAAGCGCTGTTCATCAATGACAAAAATAATGCTCAGGTCATTAATATCCAAGGAACTCTCACGGATAGCGGCGATCGCCTGCTCCACGGTCAAGTCTTGCCGCAGCGCCAAGTAGCGCAGATTCATGCGCCGACCAATTGTGCCCTCAGGATAGCCCAACAGCAGGTTCACGGCGTCGCGGGATTCTGAGCTTAACTGGCTGAGCAACCGTTTGGTGACCTTGGCAGGTAATTCCTCAAAGAGCCGCACCCGTTGATCGGCCTCAAGGGCTTCTAGAAAATGCAGAATCTCAGGATCCGTCATCCCTTCAATGAGGGTTGCCTGCTCATCGGGAGTCAGGGCTTCAAAGACTGCGATCGCCTTGTCTTTTTCGAGGAGGCGAAAGGCCAATACCCGCTTGTGGGGGTCAATTTGGCGCAGGGCACGCACTAGCTCAGGAATCGTCAGTTGGTTGGCTGTCCGCTTGGCAGCACCAAGACCCTGCGGATAGGTCAGCAGATCATCGAGGGGATTGATTACCATCGCATTGCTCCTTCTATGGTTGACAATTTAGGGTGGGTGAGACAGGGACATAGGCTTCGCTCAATTGATGCCAGAGATCAGCCAACTGGTTGTAGGCTTCGGATGTAGAAAGTTGCCCACTCGTATGGAGAGCAGCAATAAACCCTGCCCGTTGAGCAAATTTCTGTAGGTAGGCATCAAAGGTCAGCGCGTCTAGGGTGACGTGCCCACGGTAAAGGGTATAGGGGCACAGAAATGCCTGCTTTAATGCCTGCTTTGCATCGTGGGTCATCATGGTTCTAAGCTCCATTGAGAAACGACAATAGGATGTTTTAGGGTTTAACGAGACAACTCAAAGGGTGAGAACTCTCCCAAGTGGGCGATCGCTTGGCTCATGACCGTAATCATCAGGTGGCCAAGGGCAACACCCAGCACTTCCGAAAGGGTAATTCCCAGCATTTCGGCCAGCATGCTGAACAAACAAACTTCAAACATAGAAACTCTCCGTTGCTAATGGTTTTGCCACGCAACAACTTGAGCGATGAAAAGTAGTCGTTCAATAAAAACGCTTGACTACGGGCGATCGCTCTCAACAACAAACAGGTTTGAACCAGCCAACTTTAGGCAGACTCAGGTAGATACCAGACTGAGACCTATTGAACAATTTGCTTCGTGATCCATCTCCATTTGCAGATCAACTGCCTTGGAACGCGCGGAGATGAACCAGAAGTTCAAGCCATTAGGCAGCAGACAAGTCTGAATTCACCTCGGCGATCCTTAGGGGAGAGAGGCTCCACCTATGGCAGGGATCTTCATTAGCGGAGATGGGGTCAGCAGAAGCAACATTACAGTGACTCCTACTAGACTCCATTAAGAAAATCTCCAAAAATAGACAAATGCCAGCAGCCTAGGAAATCTTTCAACTGCCACTTGGCATTTTAGGGGGTGAGCAAGTCTTTGTCAAGGATCATATGAACAGCTAGGGCGTTGCAGTGGGGCATTCCTAGTCGTATCGCCCTTTTCACAGCGATCGAACACCCTCAACCCGCTAAAAGCCCCGATGGCAGAGCACCGCACTCCCGTTATGTCGCTGATATTTCAGGAAAGGGCTGTCATTCGCTAAAATTGTTAATCATTACTTAAAGTTTCATAGTGTAAAACGTCCAGAAGTATCTTAATGCGTGATAAAAATTGTGGATTCTAGCGAATGATTATAGATGAATTTGAGCATTTTACTGAATTATTGGTCAACTACACCGATGATCTCATTTGCCTGCACGAACCGGATGGCAACTATCTATATGTGACTCCCTCCAGCAAAACCCTTTTAGGCTATTCTCCTGAAGAACTGATTGGTAAGAGTCCCTACACATTATTTCATCCTGAAGATGCAGAGCGCATTCGCAGTGGTGCCCATGCCCTCACCCTGCAAGGCAGTGTGAATGTGATAGAAACCTATCGCATCCGCAAAAAGCATGGCGGATATGTTTGGTTGGAAACCCTCACGCACCCCATTTGTGATGCAGGGGGAAATGTTTTATTTTTAGTCTCCACATCGCGGGATATTACCCGTCGCCGTCAACTCGAGCTAGAGCTACAAGCCAAGCAAGAACTACTGGAAGCCTTTTTTCAACAATCCCTTGAGGCCTGCTTCTTCATGATGTTGGATCAGCCCATCCGCTGGGATGACACAGTCAACAAAGAGGAAATCTTGGAGTATGTCCTTGATCATCAGCGGATTACGCGTGTCAACAGTGCCTTTGCCCAGCAGTATCAATTACCGCCGCAGGAGCTGATTGGCCTGACGCCGCGCATTTGCTTTAAGGATGATCTGGAACTCGCCAAACGGCTGTGGCGAGCACTCTTTGATCTGGGCTATTTTCACATTGAAATTGAACTCCACCGCCGCGATGGTAGCTCCTTTTGGGTGGAGGGGAACTATGTGTGCCTCTACAACCAAAATAAGGAAATCATTGGCCACTTTGGCGTGCAGCGGGACATTAGCGATCGCATGCGTCTGCAAGCAGAAATTGCCCAAAAAACCGCTGAATTAGAGTATTTCTTTGGCTCTTCCCTAGAGCTATTTATGATTGCCGATAGTGAGGGACGGCTGCGGCGGGTGAATCAACACTGGCATACCTGCCTGGGCTATGACCTGAATCGGTTGGCAGGGGCAAAGTTTGAGGAATTTCTCCACCCCGGCGATCGCCCCCGCCATCGGGAAATGCAGCAACGTCTCCTTGCTGGGGAGCAAATCACTAACCACACGATTCGCCTGCGCACCCAAGGGGGAGACTACCGCTGGTATGAATGGCAAGGCCTGCTCAGTCAAGGGCGCATCTATGGCGCAGCGCGGGATGTCACGGAACAGCGCCAATTTAGCGATCGCCTGCAAGCGGCCTACAACCAAGTGACTGATATTTTGGAGAGCATGTCGGATCACTTTTTTGAAGTGGATCGCGACTTCACAGTTATCTAT
Organism: Thermosynechococcus sp. B1; assembly: GCF_030322985.1. NCBI lineage: Bacteria > Bacillati > Cyanobacteriota > Cyanophyceae > Acaryochloridales > Thermosynechococcaceae > Thermosynechococcus > Thermosynechococcus sp. B1. The sequence continues at coordinate 239,680 of NZ_CP096573.1, forward strand.
GTCAACGGGAATTTTTGCCGTCTAGTGGGGAAATCTGCCTCAGAGATGCTGGGGAAAAACCTCTGGGATCTCTTTCCCGATGAGCGCAACTCAATTTTTGAAAGCCAAAGTCGGCAGGCAATGGCGGAGGAAACCCCTGTCCAATTTGAAGCCTTCTATGAGGGGCTGAACCAATGGTTTGCGGTACGGGCTTTTCCCACTGGCCGAGGCCTTGCGGTTTTCTTCCAGAATATTACGCTTCAGGTGGACTCCACTACTTCGTTACAGCGACGGCAAACCCAAGCGGAACTCCTGCATCGGCTAACCTTGAAAATTCGCCGTTCCCTTGATCTGGAAACGGTTCTTAAAACCGCCCTTGAGGAAGTGCGTCAACTGCTGGGGGTCGATCGCACGCTGATTTTCCAGTTCTATGCCGATGGCCGGGGTGAGGTGGTGGCTGAATCGGTAGCGGCACCGCAGTTTTCTCTCATGCACCGCACCTTCTATGACCCCTGTTTCCACCGTGAGTCTGCCGAAGCCTATCTTCAGGGGCGGGTACTGGCGGTTGCTGATATTAACACCGCTGAAATGACCCAGTGTCATCGCGACTTTCTCAACCAATTGCAGGTGCGTGCCCTCTTAGTGGTACCGATTATTGAGGAGGAACGTCTCTGGGGATTACTCCTGTGCCACCACTGCTCTTCTCCTCGACCTTGGGCGATTGACGAGGTGGAGCTGATCCGCCAACTGGGGGAACAACTGGGCTTTGGCATCAACCGCGCCGAATTGGTCAGTGCCCTCCATCAGGAAAAGGAACGCTATCGGCGGGTTCTTGAGGCACAGACAGAATTGCTCTATCGCTGTACCCCTGAGGGACATCTCACCTTTGGCAATCCCGCCTTCTTTCGCTATCTGGCTGAAGCAGGGATGAGTTGCGATTTTGGCGATGTGATCCAGCATCCCTTTGATCCGCTGACGCAGCAACGCTTCCAACAACACCTGCAAGCCCTCACCCCCACGCAGTCCATCAGCACGATTGAATGTGGCGTGACTTTTGGTGAAGGACGTTTTGCTTGGTTTGAATGGACAACCCGCGCTTTTTTTGATCACCAAGGTCGCTGTGTGGAGTATCAATGTGTGGGACGCGACATTACCCGCCGCAAGGAAATGGAGGATCGCTTAATTCACGATGCCCTCCACGATGCCCTGACAGGACTCCCCAACCGTACGCTGCTCCAAGATCGCTTAAAACACTGCTGGCGCCAGTATCAACGCCATCGCGATCGCCCCTTTGCCGTTGTTTTTATTGATATTGATCGCTTTAAGCGGGTTAACGATAGCTTGGGACACCAAGCAGGAGATCAGGTGCTGATTACCCTTGCCCAGCGGATGCAAAGTGTGGTGCCAGAGGGGGATACCTTGGCTCACCTGAGTGGCGATGAGTTTGTGGTGCTGTGTGAAGATCTGGATCCGGAGCAAATGGTGGCTCAGGTAGAAGCACGGGTTGCCGATCTAGAGCGGGTGATTCAGGAGCCCTTGGTCATTGATGGCCATCTGTTAAGTCTCAGTGCCAGCATTGGCGTCACCTTTAGCGATCGCGACGCTGCCTCTGCCGCTACCCTCCTGCGGGATGCTGACATTGCCATGTACCAAGCAAAAAAACAGGGATTAGGGCAGTATCGGATTTTTGACCCCCAAATGCACACCCAAGCCCAGAGTTGCTTTACGCTGGAGAGTCAACTGCATCAGGCGATCGCCAACAGTGAGCTACAGGTCTATTTTCAGCCCATTATTGAGCTGGAGAGCGGGGCGCTCGTGGGTCTTGAGGCCCTGAGCCGTTGGTTTGATCCTGAAAAGGGTGAAATTCCTGCCGCTGAATTTATTGCCCTTGCGGAGCAAGCAGGTCTCATTGTCAGCCTTGGCCGACAGGTCTTTGAACGGGCGATCCAGGAATTCAGCCAGTGGCGGCAACAGGACAGCCGTCGCCAGACCATGACCTTGGGCATTAATATCTCGCCTCAACAACTGGTGGATGCCAACTTTGTTAGTGATATTTTGGCGGCGCTGCGCAGTGCCCAATTGCCCCCTCATCTGTTGCATCTGGAGATCACGGAAACGACCATGATCCGCAACCTTGAAGCCACATTGCAGGTGGCCGAGGAACTGCAACAACTGGGGGTTGCCCTCAACATTGATGACTTTGGCACGGGCTATTCCTCCCTGAGTCGGTTGCATCAGTTGCCGATCCACGCCCTGAAAATCGATCGCTCCTTTGTCCAGAGCTTAGAGCAGAGCCAAGCGGCTCAGGAAATTATTGGTGCCGTGATTGCCCTCGGTAAAAGCCTGCGCTTAGATGTGGTGGCAGAGGGGGTGGAAACAGCGACCCAAGCCGCCCAATTGATTGATCTCGGTTGTCGCTATGGCCAAGGCTACCTCTTTTATCCGCCATTGCCGATTGATTGCTTGCCCTAGGATTTGCTGCTGGTATCCTCATGGGGAAGAAAGGGCAGGCTTTCCCACCAACTTTGATAGTTTTTCGTCATTTCCTGCCACCAGTCGGCGGGCTGTTGCAGTGCCTGTTGCAGGCGATCGCGCTCCTGTTCGAGACGTTGAAGGTTCATCTCCAGTTGGTGATAGGTGGTTTCTAGGGTGGTGAGTTGAGCATTGAGGGCTTGGTGTTGCTGTTGCCAGTAATCGCTGTCTGCTCGTAATTGTTGATTTTCGGCGGCTATTGCCTGCAGTTGGTGCTGGAGTTGATTGCAGTGATCTTGCAGTCGCACGACTTCGGCTTCGAGGGCGGCTTTTTGCGAGGGGTGTTGTAGCGATCGCAGAATTGTCCACAGCAGAATCAGGGTGGCAACCACGCCATAGCTGGCCAGTGCCCAAGTCCCCTGTGCAGATAATGCCGCCCACACCATGGATACACCCTAGGAAAGAGATACTGCTAAGGGGGGAGCGATCGCCTCGGCAAGATATTGCCGCAGCACCATGGCCAACCAATCGACATCGGCAGCGGTGGTCTCTCGCCCCAAGGTAATGCGTATCCCTGCTTTGGCGGTTTCAGGATCGTAGCCCATGGCCAAGAGGGTGGGACTGGGTTGGGTTTGACCACTTTGACAGGCGGATCCCGCACTAATGCCAATGCCCGCAAGGTTGAGTTGCCGTACAAAGGTTTTGCCATTCAAGGGTTGGCCGTGGCGATCGCGCACAATCAAACTCAAGTGATGGGGCAATCGCTGCCATGGATGCCCTGTTCGTTCCACTTGGGGATGATCCTGCAACTGCTGCCACAGGCGATCGCGCAGTTGAGCAAGGCGCATCGGTTCTGTCGCTAGTTCAGTGGCGACCCATTCCGCTGCCACCCCAAAGCCCACCAAGGTCGGCACCGCTTGGGTTCCCGCCCTGAGGCCCAGTTCTTGTCCCCCGCCACGCAAGAGCGGCTCTAGGGGTACCCCCGATCGCACATAGAGCGCCCCCGCTCCCTGAGGGCCATAAATTTTATGACTGGACAGCGAGAGTAAATCTACTCCCAAGCGTCGTACGTCAAGGGGAACTCGTCCCGCCACCTGAACCGCATCCGTATGGAAGAGCACCCCCGCCTCTTGACAAATGGCTGCGAGTTCAGCAATGGGTTGCAGCGTGCCCACCTCACTTTGGCCGTAGATGATCGAGACCAAGACCGTGTTCGGCTGCAAAGCCTGCCGTAGTTGGGCGGGTTCCACCTGTCCCCAGTGATTCACCGCTAAGCGGGTCACTTGCCAGCCTTGAGCTTCAAGGGCCGCCGCGGGTTGAGCCACCGCCGAATGCTCGACCGCCGAAATAATCAGATGCTGAGGTTGGCGATAGCGTTGGCAAATTCCCCACAGGGCAAGATTATCCGCTTCTGTGCCCCCAGAGGTAAAAATGATTTCATCCGCTTGGGCATGAATCAGCCCTGCCACCTGCAGCCGTGCCTGTTCAAGGGCGATCGCTGCACGTTGCCCCCACTCGTGAATACTCGATGGATTGCCCCACTGCTGTTCATAGGCCGCCACCATCGCTGCAATAGCCTCTGCTCGACAGGGGGTCGTTGCACCATAGTCGAAATACAGTTGCATGGGCAGGAGCAGCTCCCAAAAACCAATGGCGGAACTGTCATAAAACCCAGTCCCTTAAGCCAATTGTAACCGATTATTCCCTAGCTCCTTTTTGCTGCCAAACCGCTGAATCTGAGAAATGACTTGAATTTCCCCCGCAATAATCCCTGTAACCAGCTCCTGCATTGCTTGATATTCTGTGGCGCTCAGGGAACGCTGCCACAACAATTCATTGATCTGCCGCTCTTGAGCAGGGGTTACGATCCGAGTCGCCTGAATACGGCGGATTAGCTCCAGCAGCGTCATACATCAATCCCCTTGCAATTTGCGTGTATGGTCTCAACTATGCCAGTGCTTCACAAAGCTTAACTGTGATCAACAGCACACAAAGACGTTGATCTCAATCACAAGTTCCTATTTGAGACTGAAAATAGTTGCTCTTTAGAACTCCACGTTGAGGGTGTCCCATGCCACCTGCGGATACAGGCATTCGAGTTCCTCTAGGCAGGTAAACTTTTGCTGCCGCCGCCGCTCCAAAATCGCATTGGCTGTAGCAGCGTCAATTCCCAGTTTCTGCTGCATTTGTTGGCGGGTGGCACGGTTGATGGCGATCACTGGCGCAATTTTCTGAGCAACAGCAACCGTTTTCTCCTCATCCCGATTGATCAGGATATCCCCTTTCTCTGGCGCAGTAGCCACGGCTGGATTGTCTTGGGGCGCGTCCCGGGGAATTTCGTAATGGAGAAAATCCCGCGCCAAGCGAGTATTGGGGAAAATGGCTTGTGCTTCCGCAAGCAGATCCTCCACCTGCACGGGATTGCCGGGGGCGTAGCGGGCACTAAAGTGGGTGAGGAAGAGCAATTTCACTTGGGCAAAGGCCGCCACCTGAGCCGCCATCGTGGATGTAGAATGCAGCCGTGCAAAAGCCAGATCCGCCTCCTGATGGGAAAATGTCGCCTCGTGGATGAGGACATCCGCCTGTTGGGCTAATTCAACCGCGCTTTCACAAAAGACTGTATCGGTGCAATAAACCATACTGCGCCCCCGCTGCGGTGGATCACAGAAGTCGCGGCCATCAAAGGTGCGGCCATCTGCGAGGGCGATTGTTTTTCCCTGCTTGAGTTGACCATACAGTGGTCCAAAGGGAATTCCCAAGGCTTGGGCTTTTTCCACATGAAAGCGACCGGGGCGATCGCTCTCGGTGACGCGGTAGCCAAAGGCGGGAACACGATGATGCAGCAGCCGACAGGTCACGGTAAACTCGCCATCACTAAAGACTTCCCCCGGCTCCACCGTATGCACCTGCAACTTGTAGGGGAGCCGCATCACAGACCAGCGCAAACAACTGGCAATGTAGCGATCCAATGTCGGCGGGCCATAGACATCAATTTGACTCACGGTTCCCGCAAGGCCGCAACTGGCAAGCAAGCCCATCAGGCCAAAGATGTGATCGCCGTGCATGTGGGTAATGAAAATGCGGCGGATCTGACTGGTTCGCAGGTCACTGCGCAGCAATTGGTGCTGGGTGGCTTCACCGCAGTCAAAGAGCCAAATTTCCTTGCGCTGGGGCAGCCGCAGAGCCACACTGGAAACATTGCGTGTGCGGGTGGGCACCCCAGAACTGGTGCCTAGAAATGTAATTTCCACGCTTAGTCGTCTAGGAGTTGCAGGTCATCAAAACGAATTTCAAAGGTGCTGGTCTGACCATTTTCATGGGTGCGCACCACCTGCCGGCTCATCAGGTAGTAATTGCCGACGGGCACATAGGTATCCTCAAACTCCATTTGCCGCAGCACTTCGTTGGTTTGCGGATTGCGGAAGATAGCCACATAGTTGGTGGAAATGTAGCCTGCACCGGTATCAAGGGCTTCACGGTGGGTAATGGCAAAGGCAACTCGCCCCATGACACGGCTGACATAGACAATTTGATTGTCCCGCACCTTGTAGTTCGACCCCATGGCGTCACCGCTAACGAGGATTTCCACTGCCCCACTGGCGTCGGTTTCCCCAGCTTGGAAGGTGTTTTTGCCGTGGGCCTCTTCAAAACGGTTGCGCTTGCGATGGACAATCACATCCCGCAATTGGTTGTAGAGGGATTCGCGGACTTGTTCGTCTTCTATGCCACTCACTTCAACGGCGTAGTCGCGGCTAACTTTTACCTGCCCTTGGTAGGTGCGATCGCCCTCAATGAGCGTGACCTTGGCCGTAAAGCCGGGAAAATTCTCATCCCATGTGTAACGATTTTCGTAGGCAGCGCGAAAGAGCGCCTCAGCATCAAGAGCCTGTGTCGCTGGCATGGGGGCATCCTCAGTAACAGTCACATTGTTTTAAGATAACTCAATTTTCTGACCCCTTGACGACCACGTATATCTAGTGTTCACTAGGGTTAAATCATTGCGCACTACACTAGATGTATAACCCCTAGGGGGTCGTTCTCCTTTTTAACTGGACAGGAACACGATGGTGGCACAACTCGCGGTTTCCGTTTCTGAGGCAGGCTTGCCCCTAACCTATGGTATTGAGGGAGTGGTGCAGGTGTTTACCTGTCCGCAGCGACACTTTTTCACCACGGTCATGGCGCAGGCGTTGCGGGTAGCTGCTCAAGGCAGTGGTGTCCTGATTGTGCAATTCCTCAAGGGGGGGATTCAAACGGGAATCGCGCATCCGATTCAGTTGGGTCAGCATCTCACGTGGTGGCGACCGGCGCTGCAACGCTGTTTAGGCCAAGGAGATTCGATCACTGCCGAAGAAAAAGCCGCAGTGCGTGAGCTATGGCAGCATCTGCAAACCACGGTGCAAGGGGGACAGCATCGCTTGGTGGTCTTAGATGAGGTGAGTGTGGCCATTCAACTGGAGGTGCTAACTGAAGCAGAGGTACTGGATTTTCTCCAGAATCGCCCACGTACTCTCGATGTCATGCTGACAGGACCTGAAATGCCAGAATCGCTGCTGGCGATCGCTGACCAAATTACGCAGTTGCGGCGTTTAATTTAGGTTTTAGGTCTAATTTAGGGCAGCAGAAACGGTTTCTAACCACTCCAGTAGATACTCATTCACTAAGTCGGGTTGCTCCTGCTGCACAAAGTGACCACAGTAGTCCAAGTATTGAATTTTCAGTTCCTTAACGTAGGCTTCGGTGCCGTAGGTGAGTTCCATACCCAAGGTGGGGTCTTGGCGCCCCCAGAGCATCAAGGTTGGTACGTCTAGCATGCCCCACTCCCGACTCCACAGACTTTGCAACCCCGCACGGTAGTAGTTAAGCATTCCCGAGAGGGCACCGCGGTGGGCGGCGGCATCTTGATAGAGTGCCAAGTCTGCGGGTCGAATGGCCTGCTGGTTCACTGCGGCCCAGCGAAAAATTTGGGCGATCGCTCCATAGCCCCCCCACTCCAAGAGGATCTCTGGTAGCCACGGCAGTTGAAACAGCAGCATATAGCTACTGCGCAACCATTGCTCGAAACTCAACTGTTGAAACTTAGCAGGATGGGGACAGGCTAGCACACTCAGGGTTTGAATCCGCTGCGGCACCGCATAGGCCACGCCCCAAGCCACCATCCCTCCCCAATCATGTCCCACCAAATGACAGCGAGGATAGCCAAGGCCGTCAATGACACCGACAATGTCGAGAATTAACTCGTCAAGAACATAGCTAGCGGTATCTTGGGGTTTATCGCTGAGATTATAGCCGCGCAAATCTAGGGCAACGACTTTGTGCTTTTCCGCCAAGACAGGAATTTGGTGTCGCCAAGAGTACCAAAACTCGGGAAAGCCGTGGAGCAGCAGCACCAACTCCCCTTCTCCTTGGGTGACATAGTGGAGACGGATACCATTGGAGACAATAAACTTATGGATCCACGGGCCTTCAATCATATGCACCTTGGGGGCTGGCACTTTCCACTATAACCAAGGGAACTCTGCAGGATGGTGTTGCTCCTGCCTCGCAAATAAAACCCCCCAGATGGAATGCGCCGTGGGGGTAATATGTGACCTAAGGAGTCAGAATGCTCCTAGTATAGGGGCAAAGCTTACAATTCTTACCAATTTTTAATAGGCAAGGGTTTCGAGAGCCTGACGCAGGTAAGCGGTAACGCAAGCATCCAGATCCGTAGGCTGCTCGACGACAACACTGGCCTGCTTTTCGCTCAGCCAACGCTGAAAACCTGAACTGTGGGCGATCGCCCGCTTCAGGGAGTTCCAAACCTCGGCGGAGGCTTGCGGATTGGGAACCGTAACGCTTTCCATAGATACTCTCCTAGTCGGTTTGGAGTGAGGGCAAGGATTCACCTATGGTTCTACGATAGCGTAGGAAACTCCCCCCGTCTGTATGCCATGTTACGATTTATTTCACAATTGGCTCACAAATCAGAAAAAGACACGGTGTTGCAAGCAGGGCATTTGTTGACGCACTTGCTCAAGGCGGCTAGGTTCAATGGCTGCAATGGCGAGGCCGGGGCGATCGCCGGCATCCGCCAAAATGGTTCCCCAAGGGTCCACAATCATGGCATGGCCATGGGTTTGCCGCCGCGCATAGTGAATTCCCGTCTGAGCCGGTGCAATCACGTAGCAGGTATTTTCAATGGCCCGTGCTTGCAGGAGAACTTGCCAGTGATCCTTACCCGTGAAGGCGGTAAAGGCCGCCGGCACAAAAAGCACCGTTGCCCCTGCTTGGGAGAGCGCGCGGTAGAGTTCTGGAAAGCGAACATCGTAGCACACCGACAAGCCGATATTCCCCAAATCTTTACTGGGATAGACAGAGGGTAACTGCCGTCCCGCTAGCACTGTGCCCGATTCGTGGTAGATATTGCCATCGGGCAAATCGACATCAAATAAATGCACCTTTTGGTAACGGCTCAATTCTTCTCCGCTAGGACCAATGAGGACGGCTGTGTTATAGACTTTGCCTGCGGTTGCTGGTACTGGGTAGCCACCCCCCACCAAGGTAATCTGAAATCGCTGCGCCATGCGTTTCAAAAAAGCCTCAGTCCGCTCAGCGATTGTTGCCGCTTGGGCGACTTTCTCCCGGTCATCGCCAAGAAAGGAAAAATTTTCTGGCAACCCTACAAGTTCTGCACCCCGTCTCACCGCCAGTTCAATCAATTCCTCTGCCTGTGCCAGATTTGCCTCAAGATTCGGTTGGCTCGTCATTTGTACTGCGGCAGCGAGATAGGATTTCATGCCCATTGAAAAAAAGACAGCAATCCCTCATTCTATCGTCGCAATCTGCCTAGGGCAAGTCTAGCGAGAACGCAGGTTCCGGAAGATCGGATTGCGTTGGGTCGGGAGCTGATGCTCATGGGCAGTGCGGTATGCCCAAAAGACATAGCCGGCAATAAAGAGGTTCAACAGCACGACTAGCAGTAGCTTGGTACCACTAATGGGATGCAAGCGCGGCGTTTTTTGCCGTGTTTTTTGGGGTAGGAATTGAACGGCCATGGCTGCTCTCAGAACGCAACAGTTCCAGAGTCCACCATCATTAGTCGTTGTTCACTCTCAATTTGTCTTCTCTGGCCAATAATGGCGACGTTCCGGTTGCCCCTACTATAGATCGCTGCCCCATTCGCCACCCAGCATCTGAAATGTTTTTTAATGCCTGGTCACAAAACTACACTATCGCTCAGACGCCCCCAACATACCCCTAAAAAGCCATCCGCCCCCAAGGAAGGCCTTAGGAGCGGTCTGGTGGTTATCGTGGGTATCAACTGCTAGGAGAAGTGGCCTCCTAGGTGTGATTTCAAATCAACAGATGGAGAACAACTCTTCCCTAGAGCTGAGCTACTCCAAAACGACGACCCAAGCGCTTACTACTATCTGCCATGGGCATCACCTCCATCTCCCTGAACGGTAATTTGCAAAACAGCTGGCTTTAAGATAGCACACTCAAACGGTATTGTGGCAAGCGCTGGGCAAAATGAGCATGGCATCGCCAAAGGAATAGAAGCGGTACTGGCGATCGATGGCCTGTTGGTACAACTGAAGCAACCGTTCGCGACCAATAAAAGCACTGACGAGCATCATCAAGCTAGAGCGGGGCAGATGAAAGTTGGTAATGAAGCCCTCGACTATCTTGGGCTGATACCCCGGATAGATATAGAGATCACTCTTGCCACAAAAGGGCTGAAGGGTGCCGGATTGGGCTGCCGTTTCTAGGGAGCGAATAACGGTGGTGCCGACGGCAATAATCCGTCCTCCGGCAGCTTTGGCGGCCTGAATCCGCTCGACGGTAGCAGCCGGTACCTCAATCCATTCTTCGTGGAGATGGTGATGGCGAATATCGCTGGCCTCCACAGGACGAAAGGTGCCAATGCCCACGTGGAGCGTCAAAAAACAATGATCAATGCCGTGATAGGCCAACTTACTCAAGAGTTCGGGGGTAAAGTGCAAGCCAGCGGTTGGCGCAGCCACAGCACCGGGACGGCGAGCATAGACGGTTTGGTATTGTTCAGTATCTTCAATGGGGTTGTCAATGTAGGGAGGTAAGGGCACTTCCCCTAGGTGATCAAGATAGGACCACAGGCGATCGCCCGGCGGCAGGTCGAATTCAATCACCCGGCCTCGGGTCTCCTCATCAATGGCCTGTACCGTTGCTTGCAGTGTGCCGATTTGAATCACCGCCCCAAGGCGCAATTTTCGACCGGGCTTGACCAAGGCCAACCACTGGCGATCGCTCAATTCTTCGAGGAGAAACACCTCCACGGTGCGGCCAGAGCCGCCGATTTTTTGACCGATCAGCCGTGCCGGAATCACCCGTGTGTCATTGAGTATTAGCAAATCCCCCGGTTGCAGCAGTTGCGGTAGCTCATAGAAGTAGTGATCGGTAGCAGTGTCCCGTGCCACCACCATCAGGCGGGAATGATCGCGGGGAGAAACGGGCTGTTGGGCAATCCGTTCCGGAGGCAGGTGATAGTCGTAGGCGTCGAGGGAAAAATCGTCAGAACTCGGCATTATTGGCGTGGGGTCAACGGTGAGGGGGATGGCTCTACCACAGAGCGATTCATAGAAGTCATCACAGCCAGAAAGCCAAGGGCAGCGGTGGCAACGCCCACAGCCACCAGCAGTAGCAGCCACGCTTGGAAACGAGACCTTTGGGCTGGCGGCGGTTTAGGTTGGGGTTGAGGGGGTTCCACAATCTGGGAAACCGTCAGGTCGAGATCCGCTGGATCGGGTGGGGGGACGTAGCCCATTGTAATGTCTGTCACCTCTGGCAACTCCCCTTGACAAACAATATTGCTGTAGTCCAAGTCAATGACACCCGATGTATTCTTCACCCGACAGTGAATGAGCACCACCGTCACATTGTCATGGCCATTGAGGCGATTGGCAAGATCAATGAGTTGTTCAGCCGCAGCAGTGAGGGCAAGCTGACCTTGGAGCACAGGCAGGAGGTACTGTGGCCAGTAGGTTTCGACACGATTAAAATCACTGAGGCCGTCGGAACACAGCAAAAGAATTCCCTCTTCATCCAGCAAAAAGCGTTCTACTGTGGGGTGCAGATGCTGGGAGGGTGCCATCCCCAACGCTTGCACCAAGGAACCACCGTAGGGCAGCTCAAGGGCTTGATGGTAGGTACTCATCCCCAAGCGCACATCACGGCTGGCCACATCGTCATCGAGGGTGAGCTGGTAGCAGCCCCAGCGGTTGATCCAGTAGGCGCGGCTATCACCAATGTGGGCAAGGTAAAGATGGGCGTGTTCCATCAGGGCACCGACAACCGTGGTTCCCATGCGCTGGCGTTCGTGGCGCTGCTCTGTATCGTTGCGTTGATTGATTGCATCATTGGTGCGGCGAATAGCGGTTTGAATCGCCTGTTCAACTGTAGCAGGGGACATCTCCAGCAGCTTGAGGGGGGTTAGCGTCTCCTCCAGAATGTCAATGGCCAAACCGGAAGCGACATCGCCCCCTTCATGCCCCCCGACGCCATCACACACGAGGGCGAGCACCTGTGATTGGCTCGTGAGATCGCGCTCTGGAAAGCATTTGTCCTCATTGCGAGTCCGACTAGGTCCTTGGTCGGAGCGGCTGGCAATATCGTAGTGGTACTCATAACCGAGGTGATCGAGAGCCTGCTGAAAGAGGGTCTCTAGGGTGTCACGAATAAATTCAGGGGTGGTTTCCTGAGGATCCTGCATGTGTTGACACAGAATCGTGAAGGCCTGCTGAAAGTTTTCCCCTTGGTCGCTAAAACTGAAATGGGTTTGCCAGAATTTGCCAAGATCAGTCAAGGTGGGATTATGGCCTGCTTGCAGTTGCAGCAGCCGCACAAGGGATCCCTCGGCTCGCAAAAGCTGGGGATTGAGCAGTGTGAGAGCCACATTTTCTGCCACCAAGGCTGGCCAAAGGGAGATGATTTGCCATAACCAGTTGAGGCGGCGTACTAAATTGGCTTTCTCCCAGATGGTGGTGAGGGGAGCGGCATGGGTGAGACCGGGGGCAACTTTGGCATCGGCAATGTCAATGCAACTGACGGGGGCATGCTCAAGGAGCAACAGTTCTCCTTCAGGGAGGGAAAGGGCGCCAAATAATTCCGGGACATGGGGACGCTTGGGAAAGAGGCGCAGATAGGGACGGTAGAGCTGGGAGGTGTTGTCCACACTGGGCGCTGGCTCCCCCGGCAATAGGTCTAAGAGCAAGTGTTTGCCTTGCACTAGATAGCGATCGCCCACTAGCTCACCCACCCTGTAGGGATCCAAACCAGAACCGATCGCCCACAGATAGCGCTTCAGGAGTGGCACCTGACAGTGGCAACACTCAACTTGGTGAATAGAATTTGCAGTGCCACACTCCGGGCAAATGAGATTAGGCGCAGGTGGATTCATCGCTTCAATCCTGAGATGGCTGCCGCAGTCACAATCACCCGCAGCAGGTACGCACAACGTCTCTGATCCAGTAATTCGCTAGTCCATAGCAGCAGCGAATAGAATACATTCAATTCCCTATCCTAGCTTTTCTCCTGTAACAGCGGAATATCCCAGTGACAGCCCTTTGGCGATGGATCGAACACACTCAAAACGGTGAAAGCCCCTACAGAAGAGACTCACATCCCCTATCCCATATTTTAGACAAGGGCTTATTCAACCCTGTCAACATCCCTGATGTTGCCACGAACTATCAAGATAGAATTAGAATAACTAATTCGGGGTAAAAAGGATCACAATTAGTGATACAAACTTTTGTAAGTCTTATTTTTATTTGCCAGAACGATTAAAAACGATAGACGCAACTTTAGACATCATTTTAACAGTATATCTTGGCGAAAGAGGGGCACTATGGAGCAATTGAATTCAGGCTTAAATTTGCAAGCCTTGGTACAGGCTCAGTTAGTGACGATCGCTCCAAGGGGTTCCTTCAATGAGATTCTCCAAGGATTACAAAGCAACCAAGGATTGGGTTTAGTCGTCGAAGAGCAGGGACAGTTTCGGGGCTTGATCACCCAACGGGAAGTGATCCGTGCCCTTGGTAAGGGGTACTCGCCACAGGCGATCACGGCTGCCCAGATCATGCTGCCATCGGATTATTGCCTGCGCCTCAGTGATCTCGATGATCCCCTAGCTGTGTTAGGGCGTTTTCGCTACTTGGGCGTGGATGCCCTTGCCGTGGTCAATGAATCGGGACGGGTGGAAGGACTGCTGACTCGCCAAGCCTTTCGGGAGAGCCTGCGCCCTGTGGATCTCCTGCGAATTAAACGGGTGGCGGAGGTGATGGTACCCGATGTGGCTACCATTGCGGCGGAAGCTTCGCTACAGGAGGCCGCTGTCCTGATGACCGAACGGGGGGTCACCAGTTTAGTGGTTCCTGAGGCATCCGCCTCGGGTGTGCTGCCGCGCGGCATTATTACGGAAAAGGATATTTTTGAGGCACTGCAGGGCCAAGGGGGAGTGCTCACAGGAACCGTTGGCAGTATTATGTCCCAACCCGTGCTGACCGTGAAGCCCGATCAAAGTTTGTGGCAGGTGAATCATTTCCTCAAGGAGCACCAAGTGCGGCGGGTGGTGGTCGTGGATGAGACAGGTCAACTGGTGGGGATTGTGACCCAAAGTAATCTTTTGGCGGCCATTGATATTACGGAAGCTCAAGGGGTGATTCAGGTGCTAACCCAAGAGCTCAATAAGGCCACGGCGGAACTGCGCTGGCAACTGTCACGGCAACAGGCGATTACGGTGGCGATTACGGAGAGCGAACAGCGCTATAACACTCTGATTAGTCATTTGCCCGTTGCGATCTATCGGCGCGATCGCGATCGCCTGTGGCGGTTTAGCTATGTTAGCGATCAGATTTATCACCTCACGGGTTACTTTCCCCAAGATTTACCGGATCTGCGCCAGATTATCCCAGCGCCGGATTTGGCCTTGGCAGAACGGGATATTGAACAGGCGATTCGGCAGCAGCGTGCCTACAGTACCACCTATCGCATTCAACACCGCGATGGTTGTTTCCGCTGGTTGAGCGATCGCGGCCAGCTTGACCCCCACAGTCACATGCTCCATGGCGTTCTTTTGGATGTCTCGGAGCAACAGCGCACAGAAGAGCGGCTGAAAACTGCCCTAGAGCGGGAAATGATTGTCAGCACGATCATTCAGGATATTCGCCAGTCGATTCGCTTAGAGGAGATTTTGCAGCGGGCGGTAACCAGTATTCAACAACTGCTTTTGAGCGATCGCGTGCTGATTTACCGCTTTTTAGCCGATGGCAGTGGCGTTGTGGAAGTGGAAGCCACCACGTTGCCGCAGTATTCAATCCTAGGTCAAGTGATTCACGATCCCTGTTTTAGTAAAGAGACAGCGCAGCGGTTTCTGGAAGGACGCACTGTGACCATTAGCGATGTCAATCAAGCGCAATTACAGGATTGCTATCGTGAGCTCCTAAGTAGCTTGCAAGTTCAGGCGAATCTCGTGGTGCCACTACTTCAGGGGCAAGACTTGTGGGGACTCCTAATTGCCCACCAGTGTCGTGGCCCTCGCCTCTGGCAGCGGGAGGAGTTGTTCCTACTGCAACGGATTGCTGAACCCCTAACAGTGGCACTGCAGCAGGCGGAGATGTATGCCGCATTGGAAGCTGCCAATGCCAATCTGCAGCAGATGGTGTATATCGACAGTCTGACGGATATTGGCAATCGGCGCTGTTTTGATGAACTGTTTGCGAAGGAGTGGCGGCGCTGTCAGCGGGAGCAACAACCGTTAAGTTTAGTGATGCTGGATATTGATTGCTTCAAAGCCTACAACGATCACTACGGCCATTTGCAGGGCGATCAAATTCTCAAGCAGGTAGCGGAAATTTTAGAAAGCCATCTGCAGCGGGCAGGGGATTTGGCCACGCGCTTTGGTGGGGAAGAGTTTGCCTTGCTGCTGCCCAGTACCGACCAAAGGGGAGCTATCCATATTGTTGAGAAGATTCAGGCAGCGCTGGCGGAGGCTAATATCACCCATGCTAAAAGTACCGTTGGGCCAAGGCTAACGGCCAGCTTTGGGATTGCAACGACGCTGCCCACTCCAGAGCATGAGACAGCCATGTTGTTGCATCTGGCGGATCAGTGTCTCTACGAGGCGAAGACCCTTGGGCGCGATCGCTGGGTCGCCAAGGAACTATAGCGAAGTCAGAGGCAGATAAATACGCAACCATGCGCCGCCATAGTCGGGATGATTCGCCGCCTGCATATAGCCGCCATGGCATTCAACAATTTGGCGAGCAATGGCCAATCCCAAACCGCTACCGCTACCGACGGGGGGCATCCGCCCTTCAGAATCGGTGGGAATGACAAAGCGATGCCGCCGGGCTTGGGCCCGATAAAACCGCTCAAACACATAGGGCAAGTCCTTGGGGGGAAAGCCACTGCCGCTATCAATGACTTCGAGACACAGATAGCCCCCCTCGCGATCGCTCAGCAGCCGCGTCAGCACTTGACCACCCACAGGGCCGTATTTAATGGCGTTGTCGTAAAGATTGACCAGGAGCCGAAACAGTTGCGATTCATTGCCGCAGTAGGAAAATTGCTCTGGGCCTGTGTACTCGTGGTGAATGTTTTTAGCCGCAGCGAGGGGGGCGAGGGATTGCCACGCAGTATCAATGAGTTGGACAAGGTCAACGGGATGCCGCTCAAGGCTATCGGCGGGAGTGTGACTCAGGCGGTTTAACTCTAGGAGTTCTTGAACAAGGAGGCTGAGGCGAATAATTTCCTCAAGGAGGCGATCGACCCAATCCCGTAAGGACTCCGGTACCCGTTGTTGTAGGGTTTCAGTCACCAAGCGCAGGGAGGTCAAGGGGGTTTTCAGTTCATGGGCGACATCCGCTGCCCAGCGATCGCGCTCATCCCGCAGCCGCACCACCTCTTCGCAGTCCTCAATAAATACACCCACATGCCCCTCGCCAAGGCAGAGTCCCCGTGCCCGCAAGGGTTTGCGCTTGGTTTGCCCCGTCGGTGTGAGGTAGGCATAGAGCCATTCCTGCTCCCGCATCGTTTCCTCTTGGCGCACCTCTTCGATGAGACAGTCCAATTCATAGGAGCGCACCAATTCCAAAAAAAGGCGGCCTTCGGCATGCCCTAAACCAAGGAGCGATCGCGCCGCCTGATTACAGCCAACCACACAGTTAGCCTCATCCACTTCTAGATAGGCAATGGGGGCATATTCAAGGAGCGTTTGATATCGTGTCACTTTCTGCTGGCAGTGTTTCAACTCCTTGACTTGCTCCCTGAGTAAAGTTTGTAACCGTAGCCAAGGCGAGGATTTGAAGGGACGTGCCCCATACTGTTCAAGCAGGGTTTCTAGGTATCCCTCAACCAGCCAGCGCTGCCAAAACCAAACCATTAGCCCCAACAGCAGGCCAACCCCAAAAAAGATCAACTCCATGCCTAAGTGCCAGAATCGCCTCTATTCTAGGATTATTCCGAGTTGGTTTGCCCTGTGATGTCATCACCCCTTTTGCGTGTGGAAGCACTTACCGTTGACTTTCGCCAAGCCGATCAAACCCTACGGGCAGTGGATGGCATTTCCTTTCGCTTGGAGCGGGGTCAGACCCTTGGCATTGTCGGTGAGTCGGGGTCAGGGAAGTCGGTGACCTGTTTGGCACTTTTGCAGTTACTCCTGCCGCCGGGACAGATCAGCCACGGCGAAGCGTGGTTTCAGCCAGAGCCAGAGGGGGAGGCCATTGACTTGCTGCGCTGCACCCCCCGCCAAATGCAACAGATTCGGGGTCGCCAAATCAGTATGGTCTTCCAAGAGCCGATGAGTTCTCTCAATCCGGTCTATTCCATTGGCTTTCAACTGGCAGAGGCTATTGATCCACAGCAACGACTGCCCCAAGGGCAATGTCAACAGCGGGCGATCGCTCTCCTTGAACAGGTGCATCTTCTCAAACCGGCAGACCCCCTTGAGGAGAAAAAGCGGTTTCTCCGTCGCTATCCGCACCAACTTTCCGGGGGACAAATTCAGCGGGTCATGATTGCCATAGCCATGGCCGCTTCGCCAGCGCTTTTAATTGCCGATGAACCCACCACTGCCCTCGATGTCACTGTCCAAGCAGCGATCCTACGGCTTTTGCGGGAGTTGCAGCAGCAGTACCCTCTCTCATTGATTTTTGTCACCCATGATCTGAATCTGATTGCGGAATTGGCGGATCAGGTCGTTGTCATGTACCAAGGGCAAATTGTTGAATCGGGGACAGTTCAGCAGGTCTTTCGTCACCCCCAACATCCCTATACCAAGGGGCTACTGGCCTGTCGTCCTCGCTTGGATCAGACCTTGGCCATTTTGCCAACAGTGGCGGATTTTCTAGCGACCACTCCCCCGCGATTAGAAGTGATTTCCGCAGCGCAGCAGCAGGAACGCTTGGCGCATTTGGCGAGCCAACCCCCCTTGGTGCGGGTTGAACATCTCTGGGTCAAGTATCCCGTGGCGGGCAAGCAGCGCTTTGTCACTGCCGTCAGGGATGTCTCGTTTACGATTCGCGCCGGGGAGACCCTTGGCTTAGTGGGGGAATCGGGCTGTGGCAAAACAACACTGGGACGGACCCTCTTGCGCCTCCTAGAACCCGCACAGGGAAAAATTATCTTTGGCGATCGCGACATCAGCCATTTATCGCCTCGCCAATTGCGTCCCCTGCGGCAACGGATGCAACTCATCTTCCAAGACCCCTATAGTTCCCTAGATCCCCGCATGACCATTGGCGAGTTGGTGGCAGAACCCCTGCGGATTCACCGCCGTCATCAGTCGCAACGGCAACACCAAGAGCGGGTGGCCTATCTCCTTGAACGGGTGGGCATTGACCCCCAAGCCCAGAATCGCTATCCCCATGAATTTTCCGGGGGGCAGCGGCAGCGAATTTGTATTGCCCGTGCCTTGGCCTTGAATCCTGAGTTTGTCGTTTGTGATGAGTCAGTGTCGGCCTTGGATGTGTCGGTGCAGGCGCAAGTACTGAATTTGCTCAAAGAACTCCAGCGGGAGTTTCAACTGACCTACCTCTTTATTTCCCACGATCTCAGTGTGGTGAAATTCATGAGCGATCGCCTCATGGTTATGTACAATGGCGAAATTGTGGAAATGGGTGACGCGGAAACCGTTTACCAACAGCCACAGCACGACTATACTCGCACGCTAATTGCCGCGATTCCCCGTGGTCTTTCCCTTGAGGCAGCCTAGATGTCCCCCGCCCTTGATCTTGAGAATACCCTTGCCACCCTGCGCCCGCTTCTTTGGCAAGCCCTTGAGCAACTGCGCCAGTTTTACCGTCAGGTGCAGGATCTAGCGGTGCAGGACAAAGGCGGTGATCCTGTCACCCTTGCCGATGAAACGGTTGATTGCTTTTTGCGCCACGCCCTCCAAGCTCATTTTCCGCCGACGCAGTTTGGTTATTTAACCGAAGAGACCTACACCCTAGGGCAGCCCTTGCCCCAGCCCTACCAGTGGATCATTGACCCCCTCGATGGCACCTACGACTTTTTGCAGCAAACGGGGGAGTATGCGATTCACGTTGCCCTTGTCCATGAACATCGCCCTTGTTTAGCCGCTGTCGTCTGGCCAGAGCAGGAGGTGATCTACACTGCCATTGCCGGCGCCGGTACCTATCGAGAGACGCGCCAAGGTGCGACGCGACTGCGGGTACAACCCCCTAGGGCGGGGCAGTCGTTGCGGGTGGTGATGAGTCGGAGCCACGGCGGAGAGCGCCTACAGGCCTTTTTAAGAACCCTAGGATGCGTACAGCTAATTCCCATGGGGAGTATGGGCTGTAAAACGGCGAGTATTTGCCAAGGGGATGCAGATCTGTACGTCAATCTCACAGGGCGCAGTGCCCCGAAGGACTGGGATTTAGCGGCACCGGATTTGATCATGCAGGAGGCGGGGGGAGCCTTTACCTATGCCAATGGTGAGTTGCCCCGCTACAATCGCGCCGATGTGCAGCATTGGCCGCCCTTGGTGGTGTGTCATCCAGCTTTGAGTCGCACGGTGGGCGATCGCCTGCAAGCCTTTTTACAGGAAAATCAAGGCTATTCTGGAAAATAGGCAAGTTCAGTCGCACAGAGGATAGGCCATGGTTTTTAATTGGTTTCGACGCAAGTTTGGTGGCAGTGGTGAGGAGCCATCGCCCCCTGCAGAAACCCCAACGGCAGCGCCATCCGCAGAATCCCCGCAATCTACAACTGAATCCACTGCTTCCCCCAGCATCCTCAACTGGGCAAAAACGGCACTCCAGTCGATTCAAGCGCGACAGCAATCGGAGAGTGCCGCGACGATTGAAACCATTGAAACCGCTGAAGAAACTCAAGAAACACCGCCTGCCGATGATGCCCCCGTTCCCGTTTCTATCGAGTCTGAAAAGCCCCCTGTTGCTGAACCTGCCCCTGTCCAGCCCGTTGGGGAAGCTGAGCCCGTAGACTCCTCCCTTGTCCTTGATGAAGGCTTTTTGTGGTCGGCGGAGGTGCTTGCCGCCCAAGGCCGGCGCCCAGAGGAGGTGGATATTGAGGAAATTACTTGGTTGCAACGTCTGCGCCAAGGTCTGGGCAAAACCCGTCGTGGCCTAGTGCATCAACTGCGGGCGATCGTCGGCCAAGGCCCCTTAAGTCGGGATGCCGTCGAAGAAATTGAGATGCTGCTGTTGCAGTCGGATGTGGGGGTCAAGGCCACGGATCAGATTATTGCGGCGCTGCAAACAAAAATTCGCCAAGAAACACTCCCTGCCGATCAGGCGATCGCCTACCTGAAGGAAATTCTGCGGGACATTCTCGATCGCCCCTTTGAAGCCGGCTACCGCCGCGACTTTGCTCCGAAAAAAGGCACGCTGAATATCTGGTTGATTGCCGGTGTCAACGGCGTTGGCAAAACCACCACCATTGGTAAACTGGCCCACATTGCCACCCAGTCAGGCTATCGCTGTCTGATTGCAGCGGCAGATACCTTTCGGGCAGCCGCCACGGAGCAGGTGAAAATTTGGGGACAGCGCTCCGATGTCGAGGTGATTGCCAACCCCGGCAAAAATACCGATCCTGCTGCTGTGGTCTTTGATGCCATTGGCGCTGCCCAAGCCCGAGGCACAGAATTGCTGCTAGTGGATACCGCTGGCCGCTTGCAAAACAAGGCCAACCTGATGGAGGAACTCAAGAAAATCCGTCGCATCATTGATAAAAAAGCGGGTGATGCTCAAATTGAATCGCTACTGGTTCTCGATGCCACCCTCGGCCAAAATGGCTTGCGCCAAGCACAGGTGTTTGCAGAAGCGGCGCAACTCACTGGGGTGATCTTAACCAAGCTGGACGGGACAGCCAAAGGGGGAGTGGCCTTGGCGGTAGTGCAGGAATTGGGACTACCGATTCGCTTCATTGGTGCGGGCGAGGGCATTAAGGATCTGCGCCCCTTTTCCAGTTTTGAATTTGTCGAGGCCTTGCTCTCCAGTGAGGTGGAGGTGGCAGCATGAAGCTGGCCGATCGCCTGCGCTACTTTCAAGGCAATGTCTTTGACGCCATGGATCGGGCGAAGGCAGCGGTGGCAGCCACTGGGCAGCCGATTGTGGATCTCTCCCTCGGCTCTGCGGATTTGCCCGTCGCCGATCACATTCTTGCGGCTATTGAAGCGTCGGTGCGCGATGCCAGTACCTATGGCTATCAACTCTTTGCTAGTACGGCGGCCTTTCGACAGGCAGTGGCCACTTGGTTTGAACGCCGCTTTGGCCTCAGGGTGGATCCCGAGCGGGAAGTACTGACGCTGATTGGTTCACAGGAGGGGACGGCGCACTTGCCCCTTGCGGTGATGAATCCCCAAGAGTATGCGCTAGTGCTTGATCCGGGGTATCCCTCCCATGCGGGGGGGGTGTATCTTGCAGGGGGACAACTGTATCCCTTGCGCTTGCGGGCAGCAAATCACTTTTTGCCGGATTTAGCGGCCATTCCGCTGCCAGTGCGAGAGCAGGCAAAACTACTGATTCTCAGCTATCCCCACAATCCCACCACGGCGGTTGCGCCCTTGGACTTTTTCAAGGCAGCGGTTGAGTTTTGCGATCGCCACGGGATTTTACTGGTGCATGATTTTCCCTACATTGATCTCGTCTTTGATGCGGAGCGGGCACCCTCGATCTTTGAAGTGGATCGCGATCGCCAAGTGGGCATTGAATTCTATAGCCTGTCTAAGTCCTACAACATGGGTGGGTTTCGCATTGGCTTTGCCATTGGCCGTGCCGACATCATTGCTGCCCTGCGCCAAATTAAATCGGTGATTGATTTCAACCAATACGCTGGCATCCTGCGGGGTGCCATTGCCGCCCTCACGGGAGATCAAACCTGTGTCCAGCAAACGCGGCAGATCTTTCGCCAGCGCCGTGATACCTTTGTCCAAGCCCTCGGCGATCATGGCTGGCCAGTGCCCCTCCCGCCAGCAACGATGTATGTGTGGGCGCAACTGCCGGAACCTTGGCACGGGGATTCCCTTGGCTTTTGTCAAGCTCTTGTCAAGGCAACTGGGATTGCCGCAGCTCCCGGATCGGGTTTTGGGGAAGGGGGAGAGGGTTATGTGCGCTTTGCCCTCGTGCGCGATCGCCCCTGTTTAGAAGTGGCGGCTGCCCAAATTGCCGAATTTAGCCAAACGGTCGTTCAGGTGTCGGGCGCTAATCGCCCATGATCCATGCCAAGAGTAGGATCAGGCCGCCCCAAAGGACAATTGCAGGAATATGAATGGAGCGCAACACCTCTAGGGGAGTTAAAACTAGCACCTCCGTAAAGAGATGGGTGACCGTACAAAGAAGAATGAGCAAAATGATAAAGAACATGGCAACTCGCTCTAGACATTGCCATAGATAGGAATCACGGCACCACTGATGGCAGCCGCTCCCTCAGAAATGAGATAGGCAATTAGATCACCGATCGCCCGAGGACTCACCCAATTGACCGCTTGCGCTTCACCCATCGCTGCCCGATTGGCAGGAGTATCGATAATGCTGGGGAGAATCACATTGGCAGTGATATTTTTGCCTTTGGTTTCAGCGGCGATCGCCCGCGTGAAGGCCATGACTGCGGCTTTAGCAGCACAATAGGCAGCCAGTTCAGCCGCTGGTTCAACTGCACCCCGTGAGCCAATGGTGACAATGCGCCCATATTGCTGGGCCTGCATACGTTTGAGGGCGTGCTTACAAACCAAGAAGGTGGTCTCGACATTGAGGCGAAAACTCTGCTGCCAATCGCTGAGGGCAAATTGTGCCGTTGCCCCCCTACTAAAGCCCCCCACGAGGTGAACCACGGCATCCAATTGCGGCATGCGACTGACCAGCGCAGCCACCTCACTTTCATTGTTCAAGTCGGCGGGTACAAACCGCACATTGGCCAATTCAGCCGCAGCCAGTTGTTTCTCTAGGGCTTCACGAGCCGCTGCATCAATATAGGGAATTGTCAGCGTATAGCCTTGACTGAGAAGAACTGGCACTACCCCTTGACCGAGTCCGCCTGTGCCCCCTGTCACTAAAACCGCGCGATGGGCAAATCCCCTCATGGTTCGTTCCTCGGTGTCAGTTGTCGTGCTCTATAGAAGGTTTGCAAACTGTGGCGATCGCCAACGAATCGCCAGTGCCAAGGCTCATAGCTCACCCCCTGCGGGTTATGACGGGGAAAGGACAGTTCAAAACTAAAACGCGCTGCATTTTTTTCCAGCCAGCGAAAGGCGGGGGTGTCCTCAAAAGCCTCACTGAGATGGGTGTCTGGCCGGGCGCCATCGCCAATGTCAATGGCATAGCCCGTATGGTGTTCGCTATAGCCGGGGGGCGCACTCACCAATGCCCGCTCACTTGCCCGTTGTGCCCGCTGCTCCTTGACCTCAAAAAAGAGATAATCCTGATCCTGCTTGGAGCGAAAACCCGATAGGGGCACCAATACCACTCCTTCCTGCTGCGCTGCTGCCACCATGGCACGAAACCGCTCTGCTGCGGCTCGCCGTAACTTAATTTGGCCATCGGCACTCACTGGTTCAAGCTCTGATAGGGGAGCCTCTTCATAGGGCAGATGTCCCAGCAGATTTTCCGTTGGCGTTAGCGTTGGCTCCGTTTCCGTAGCCGTTGGTGATTCCGTGGCACGATTGAGGAACCACACAGCTCCCACGCCCATTAGCCCCACAAGGACAAGGGCGATCGCCCACCCCCCTCGCCGAGGTGCCGCTTTGCCCTGAGTGATTGGTTGTAGCCGCTCCGCAACAGGAATATCTTGATCCATGACGCAGTCCCGTGCCTTTTTATGAGAATAGACGATTTTTCCTAGGGCTGGGCATAGAGTTGCCAGTAGTTCCAGTAGTTCTCCAAGACACTCTTGACATAGCCATAGGTCTCAGGAAAGGGAATCGATTCCACAAAGCGATCGCTATCGCCAATATCGAACCGCTCTAACCACTGACTGACATTGCCAGGACCTGCATTGTAACTGGCCAAGGCTAAGAGCGTGTTTTGATTGTACTGATTGTGGGTGTAGTCAACGTACCATGTGCCCAAGCGGATATTGTCCTCTGGATCCACAAGGGAATAGCTCTCTAGGTTCAACTTTTCGGCAATCCAAGCAGCCGTCTCTGGCATCAACTGCATCAACCCCGTTGCCCCCACCACTGAGCGGATCTCCTTTTCAAAGCGAGATTCTTGGCGAATCAAGGCCATCACCAATAGAGGATTTAAGTTGCGTGCCAAAGACCACTTTTCCACTAATTCCCAGTAGGGCAGGGGGTAAAGGGCATACCAGAAGCGGACATCGCGGCGAATAGGCGCAAAGAACGTTGCCACCTCGGGTTCACTGGCGGCCCGCGTAAACAAGTTTTGCAGCATAAAGATGCCATCGAGGTATTCTCCGACGCCAAGGCGAATCAGGCCATCAGTGAGTTGTTCTGCCGCTGTCGGCGTCACCCGATTTTGGAACTCCCACTGCCAGCGCTGCCAAGCCTCCTGAGATTGCCGCAGCAGGTACAGTTCACGTAGGGTGGCACTCCCTGTGGCCAAGGGGAGGAGGGTCTTGCGATCGCTCGCTACCGAGGGTCGCTGTTGTCGCAGCGTTGTAAAGGTGCCCACGGGTTTCTTGAGCAGACTGGCGGCTCGCCAAGCATAGTAGGTGTGGGGATAGCGCTCGATGACCAGTTGCCAAGTTTGGCGTTGCCCTTGGGGTTGTCCTGCTTCCCCTTGCCATTTTCCTTGCCAAAAGGCGGCTCGCGGTGCCAGCTCACTCTCAGGGTTCAATTTGAGAATTTCGCTAACCCACTGTTGTGCCTGAGACCACTGCCGTTTTTGGGCAGCCCCTTGGGCCAGTTGCCAGCGCAGTTCCGCTGCGGCGCTGCTTTGGGGATAGGTCTTGAAGAGTTGTTGTTGGCTCTGTTGTGCCCCCTTGGTATTGCCTAGTTCCTGATAAGCTTGGTACTGTGCCAGAAGGGCATCGGCAGCGATCGCGGGTGCTTGATTTTGCCTCGCTAACTGAAGACACTTGGCCAGCAAAGGGAGACGCTCCGCCGGCATTTTGGCTAAACGGGCAAGGCGCAGTTGGGCAAGGGCTGCTTCTGAACTTTGGGGAAAGCGGTTGATCAGGGCTTGATAGGCGGCGATCGCCCCAGAGGTGTCCTCACTCAATTGACGTCCCCGGCCCACCCGATAGAGATTCAAGGGGGTTGGTGGTGCCTTGGCATAGGCCGCTGCTGCCGGAGCATACTGCATTTTCTCCCAATAGCCAAAGGCGATCGCTTCCCAATCGGCGGGCGTCAGTTGATCGGCGTAGCGCTGCCGCAAAATTTCAAGGTAGGTGCCGTATTCCTTAAGAAAGAGGCCGTGGCGTGCCACCAACTTCAGGTAGGGCACTTGATCGGGATTTTTCTCTAACTGTTGCGCCACATAGTTGACAACGGCAGGATGCTGTGGAAAGCGTTCGATCGCCTTTTGCGGTTGATTGAGGCTCAGGAGTGCCACTGCCGCTTCAGGTTCACTGCCATACTCCCGCAGCAACTGTTCCCACGTTTCCTTGGCCCTGCGGTTGTCCCCCTGTTGGCGATAGGCCTCCGCTCGCAGCAGGAGAATGGGTGCGGCCATGGGACGGTAAGTCTGCTCAAGATCTTGGAGCCACTGCAGGGCAGCTTGGGGTTGCTGTTGACTCAGGCTTTCTACGGCCAAAAGATAGCGGGCGCGATCGCGCTTGAGGGGATCCGCAGACTCTGCCCATTGCTTTAACTCTTGCGGACTTTGGGGCGGCGCTTCAACAGTCAGCGTGTAAAGGGGCGAAGGCGATCGCCAATGGTACC
This sequence comes from Thermosynechococcus sp. B1, assembly GCF_030322985.1. Lineage (NCBI taxonomy): Bacteria > Bacillati > Cyanobacteriota > Cyanophyceae > Acaryochloridales > Thermosynechococcaceae > Thermosynechococcus > Thermosynechococcus sp. B1. Next base: position 265,451 of record NZ_CP096573.1, read on the forward strand.
AACTGAACAGCCCACCGCCAACAATCAGTGCCGCCAACAACAGCGACACCAGCCAAGGCCGTATGCCTCGCCGCTGCTTTCGTTTTGGGAGTGATTTAACCATAATTTGCAATTCCAGCCAGCAACCCCGCTCTCCAATCTCCACAGTAAACTAGGGAGTACAACCCCATTCTTATTAAGTATGTGGTGGTCTTGGATGCAGCAGTGGCAACTGGGTGCTACCGAGGGGCGATCGCGCTTCAGGAAATCGCATTAACGACCTCACCCCCACATCGCCCTCCGCTGTGGCAATCTATGAAAAGATGAACCAATAATTGTGAACACCAATGCCCCCTATGCCACGAATGGTCTGGATTGTGATTAGCTGCAATTGCCTGATTGCGCTGATTGCATTATGGTCGGCGTGGCAGTTGGTCAAGCTGCGCCAGATTCTGCGGGGGGTGTCCCGTGCGCTCCTAGATGCGGAGCGGAGTACCCACGGGGTTTTAGGCGGTGCCCCTGAGGTGATTATCATTGGCCAGCGGGGGGTGGCCGGCTTGCGATCGCAATTGCCCAAATGGCGGCGACAACAGCGCAATCTCCGTCTGTTTTTAACCTTGATAAGCTGGATAGGGCGATATGGTGTCCGCCTGCAAAGGAGAAAGCGATGAGTCAGCAACAGGGTGGCGGTGGTGCTTTTTGGGGGGGGCTGCTCCTAGGGAGCGCGATCGGGACAGTCGTGGGGCTGCTGATGGCTCCCCGCTCTGGCAAGGAAACCCGACAACTCCTGCGCAAATCCGCTGATGCCCTGCCCGAACTGCTCGAAGACATTACTGCGAGTTTTGAGCAACATCGCGATCGCCTCTCAGAAACCACCCAAGAACGCTGGCAAGCCACCTTAGAACGGCTCAAGGAAGCGATCGCCGTCGGTATCGAAGTCACCCAGCAGCAGCGGCAAACCTTTCGGCGCGAAGCCAATGGCATGGCCTTGAGTGACCCTGATGAAGAGGATGCTGTCAATCAATAGCCTGCGGTGGGTCATGAGCCAAGAAATTATGAGCCAAGATAATGAGGAGTTATCCCTTTATCAAACAATCTCGACCAAGGGAGAACCCACCGAGATTTTCCAAACAAAACGTAATACAATCTTGCCATCACGTTTTTTGGTAACAGCACTGTTACAACCAACAGGATTCAAAGAAGGGGTACACCATCGTGGGAGTATTTAGTCGCCTATCACGAGACATCGGCATTGACTTGGGCACAGCCAACACCCTAGTTTACGTGTCTGGGCGGGGTGTGGTTTTAGAGGAACCCTCCGTTGTTGCTATTGACCAAAATACCAAACAACCCCTTGCCGTTGGTGTTGAAGCAAAGCGAATGCTGGGGCGGACACCGGGCAATGTGGTGGCCGTGCGTCCCCTGCGGGATGGTGTGATTGCTGATTTTGAACGTGCGGAACTGATGCTCAAGCACTTTATGCGCCAAGTGCACGGCGGTAAGAATTTGTTTGCCCCCCGTGTGGTGATTGGGATTCCTAGTGGCGTGACCGGTGTCGAACGCCGTGCCATTGAGGATGCTGCGCGGGGTGCTGGGGCACGGGAAGTGTATTTGATTGATGAACCCGTCGCCGCCGCCTTTGGTGCGGGTTTACCCGTGGAAGAACCGACGGGCAACATGATTGTGGACATTGGCGGTGGCACGACCGAAGTGGCGGTTCTCAGTTTGCAGGGCACCGTTTTGAGTGAATCCGTCCGCGTTGCTGGCGATGAAATTTCTGAGGCGATCGTCCAGTATTTGAAAAAAGTACACAACCTGATCATTGGTGAACGCACGGCTGAGGAGATCAAGATTCGCATTGGCTCTGCCTACCCCAATGACAGCTATGACTCCGAATCCATGGAAGTGCGGGGGCTGCACCAACTCTCTGGCCTACCACGCACAGTCGTGGTCAAAGCAGAAGAGATTCGCGAAAGCATGGCTGAACCCCTCTCGGCGATTATTGAAGCCATTAAACGCACCCTTGAGCGGACGCCTCCGGAACTGGCCGCAGACATTGTCGATCGCGGGATTATGCTGGCTGGCGGCGGTGCCCTGCTACGGGGTCTCGATACCCTGATTAGCCATGAAACGGGCATTGTTGTTCACGTGGCAGCGGATCCCCTGCGGTGTGTGGTCATGGGTACCGGTCGGGTACTGGAAAACTTCAAAGACCTCGCCCGTGTCTTTTCCACACAACCAGCAGTGATTGGTTAAGGATGAGCAGCTATGGCTTTTCTGCTGCGCTGGTGGGGACGATATGCCGGCGGCCTAGTCCTTGTTGCTTTGGTACTCACAAGTGCTTGGATTTTGCGCGAGACCAATGGGGCAGCGATTCGCGAGCTGTACCGCCTTCTTAGTTTGCCCTTTCAAGGCGCAGTGGAGGATCAGCAAGCTCTGATTCAAGCCCGCACATGGCAACTGGAGCAGCAACTGGCCGCCGTCCAAGCGGAAAACCGGCGGTTGCGGCAAATGCTGAATGCACCGATGCTGCCTAATTTGAATGGCCGCGTTGTGCCGGTGATTGGTCGCAGTTCCGATCAGTGGTGGCGATCGCTCCTCTTGGGGGAAGGCAGTCGTCAGGGTCTCACCATTGGTTCAGTCGTGGTGGGCAACGGGGGCCTTGTGGGGCGCATTACAAGCATTACTCCCAATACCAGTCGGGTAATGTTGCTCACGGATCCCGCCAGTCGAGTGGGGGTTGTGGTGGGTCGGACGCGGCAGATGGGGATTCTGCGGGGACAACTCAACCAGCAGGTGATTGTCGAGTTTTTAGAGAAAGACCCGAAGGTGCAGCCCAGGGATGTCCTCTATACCTCAGCCCTGAGTAGTCTCTATCCGGCAGGCATTCCCATTGGTGAGGTGCAATCGGTGGAACTGAGCGATCCCACCCGCCCCCATGCCACTGTTATTCTGGGCGCACCGATTGATCGCCTTGAGTGGGTCACCGTCATTCCCTATGCTGAACCGACAGACACGTTTACACCGAACTAGCCTCAACGGGCTGATTACCATTGGCTCTGTGGGACTTTGTGCCCTGCTGAGCTTTATTCACTTACCCAACCTGCATCTATTGGTGCCAGACTGGTTTTTAATCTGGGTGGTGGTGTGGAGTGTCAAGCGATCGTGGGGGCAAGGGATACTGGCGGGTATTGCCCTCGGTTGGATTCAAGATGGCTTGGTCAGTGCTCATCCTAGCCACGCAGTCAGCTTAGCTTTGGTGGGGGGGTTGACCGCCCTGATGCAAAAGCAGCGCTTTGTTTCTGAGGATTTTATTTCGGTTGCCCTGATTACTTTTGCAATGGCCATCCTGCAACAAACGGTCATCGCAATCCAAATGAGCCTTGGCAGTGGCTTTCCCCTCGAGGAGATTTGGCAGCACCATCGGCAAGTCGCGCTTAGTTCAGCCATTATGAGTAGTCTTTGGGCACCCTTGCTCTATGCCCCCTTGAATCGCTGGTGGACGTGGTTGCGACAGCAGGAGTAGATTGCCAAAAAATGCAGGAGCCTCTGTGCCCCTGCACTGGAATCGTTAATTTTAACTCTTCGTCAATCGTCTAGCACTATGGGCGCAGTTTCCCGAGCATGCTCATAATGCCATCTTGTTTCTTGAGCATTTGGTTGAGCTTGCGCAAATCAAGGTTGATGGTTTCAGCAGGATAGTTTTTCAAAAACGACATCATGCTCAACCCTTCCGGAGAAGCAGCGGCAGTGAGCATGGCACCACGGAGAGCCACTTCACCGGCTTTATCGCGGCGAATCGTGACCTGAGAAAATTGTTTGAGTAAATCTTTGCCAATGGGGCTACCCAAAATTTTATCGGTTTGCACAACATTGAAGGGCAGCCGCATACCCAAGAATTCAAGGAGCTTGGCTTGGTCTTCTTTGGGAACGAACCGCATCAATGCTCGCAATTCTCCCGTGGCTTCTTGGGTGGACACAAATTCCTCTAGCTCCGACATTGGGAAGGAGCGCTGAAAAGGACCATAGGTGAGGGAGACAAAGTTAGCTGCTTTGGCAGGGGTGGTGAAAAGGGCACCCACGGGTAGTGCCAGAGCCAGTAACCAAGGCGAAAGACGCTTCAGCATAGGGGATCGACTCCAAAATCACTTCAGTACAAACGTCGGATTGCACCGCTAGCAGTATAGCAGCGAAAATAGAGCTTGCTGGCTCTCCTTAACTTATCCCTAACGTTTAGTAGGCTTAGACGTAAATTGATGAGCGTTTGGCAGCAGGGTGCCACCATTGAGCTAACAATTGACTCCTTGAGCCACACGGGGGAGGGGGTAGGACGCTGGCAGGATCGGGTGGTCTTTGTGGCGGATACAGTTCCGGGCGATCGCCTGCGGGTGCGACTGACCCATGTCAAGCGGCAATATGCCCACGGCAAGGTCTTGGAGGTGGTGCAGCCCTCAGAACAGCGGGTGCGGCCAAGCTGTATTGTCGCTGATAAGTGTGGCGGCTGTCAGTGGCAGCGGGTGGCCTATGGGGCGCAATTGGCGGCCAAAGAACAACTGGTGAAGGACGCGATCGCCCGCATTGCTCATCTAGAGCCGCAAACCTTTCTGCCCATTATGGCTGCCCCTAACCCCTTTGGCTACCGCAATAAAGTAACCTATCCCCTCGGTCGCCGCCATGGTACCGTGGTTGCGGGCTATTACCAAAAAGGCTCCCATCACCTAGTGAACCTGAATCAATGTCCCGTGCAAGATCCGCGCCTCAATCCGCTCTTGGCTGCCCTGAAGCAAGCGTTACAACCTTGGCCGATATACAACGAGCAGACCCATGAACCGGGGTTGCGCCACTTGGGCTTGCGCATTGGTCAGCGTACCGGGGAGCAGCTCATTACCCTCGTGCTCGCGGGGGCATTACCCGCTGGCTTGCAGGCAGAGACAGAAGGTTGGTTACAGCAGTTTCAAGGGGTGGTGGGGGTCTGTGTCAACTTCAATCATCAAGTGGGCAATCGCATCTTTGGTGACGAGACGCAGGTATTGGCGGGGCGATCGTACCTTTGGGAAGAGATGGCAGGGGTGAGGTTTCAGATTGCCTCGACCACCTTTTTTCAAGTCAACACGGCGCAAGCGGAGCAACTGGTTAGCACCCTGCGAGAGTGGATTGCCCCAACGGGTCACGAACGACTGCTGGATCTCTACTGTGGAGTCGGGACACTGAGCCTACCCCTTGCCGGCGCTGTCGCTGAAGTGATTGGTGTGGAAGTGCATCCTGCCTCGGTACAACAGGCGATCGCCAACGCCCAGCACAATGGTATTCACAATGCTCACTTTCTCTGCGCCAGAGCAGAAGAGTGGCTACCCCAGTCCGATCAGGCCGTGGATGTGCTAATTCTTGATCCACCGCGCAAAGGGTGCGATCGCCCCCTTCTTGAGGCGATTCTCCGCCACCGTCCGCCGCGCATTCTCTATGTCAGTTGTCACCCTGCCACCTTGGCACGGGATTTGGCTCACCTCTGCGCTACCGGTGCCTATCAACTAACCAAAATTCAGCCCCTCGATATGTTTCCGCAAACAGCCCATGTAGAAACGGTTGCTTTACTGACTACTTCCTAGGGCAGGATTCTCCCCAGTGGGTTGGATGGGCTCTACGCGAAATATTTTGGCAAACATCTTGCTAACGTAGGCTTGGCCATAGACTACGCTGGTCTTAGGTGTTGGCGAAGTGCTTGTCTCTGGTGGCGCGGCGGCTGGACTTTCCTGATGGCTAGAGGGAGAGGCTGTAGACTCCTGCTGCTCTGGCGGGGCATTCTCTGCAGTATCGGCAGTTGTTGATGGCTCTTGCCAAGGATCCTCAGAGGAAACGGCACTCTCTTGGGGGGGACTCGTTTCTGCGGGGGGCTGCCAACGGCGACTACTATCACCAAGAAGCGAACCAGCGGCCACCACAGCACCAGCCGGAATCGTTGTTTGCATCACGGTGGTACTGGCGCCAATACAGGCATGGGGTTCAACGGTCACTGCCCCAATCAGCAGCACGCCCGCGCCAATGTTGACCCCTTCGCCAATTTCAATGGTGCCGCCGTGGGCATGAATGACGCTGCCCATACCAATACAGACACCTGCGGCAATGCGAATTGAAGCCCCTGCTTCTGCCCAAAGCAACACCCCAAGTGCCAAAACGGCTTGGGGATCCACCACCACATCACCAACAATGCGAACCGCAGGTGAAGGGGGCAGGGCTAAAGGCGGCAGGGGCATTGGGGCACCTCACAGGGAGGGCTACTTAGCAGCCTGTTGGAGCAGGATTTCGGCCACCCGCTGCTTACCGGCAGGATTAATGCCAATCAGCCGCACGTACTCGCCACTGTATTCTTGGAGGCAAGCCTGAATCGCAGCAAGGGCTTCATTGAGATTTTTGGCCTCAATGCGGGGGCCACTTTGCCAAGAGTTGGTGCGGTAGCGACGGGCATCCACGTGTTCTAGGCCGAGGGTATAGCCCTGTTGTAGCAGTTGCCGTACTTGTTCGACGACCTCTTGACTGAGGTTGTGGCTGCTAGTGCTCCCTTGACTAGAGGCGGTTGGGCGCGGTGCGAACCCTTGACCACGGGTGCTACTGCCATTGCTGGCGGCTTTACTATTGGGGCGGTGAATAATCGTTTCCAGTACCCGCTGTTTGGCTTGGGGATTGACACCTACGAGGCGGACATAGTCCCGCTGGTGCTCGGCAAGGAAGGCACTGAGGTCATTGAGCTGCTGCGCTGAGGTAATTTTGATGCCGCTTTGCCAAGAACTGGTACGGAAGCGACGCTGGTCGGCATACTCGGTGGTGACTTGGCAGCCTTGGCGCAACAGGTCTTGAATTTGGTTCAGGAGATCGGCACTGAGAACGGTTTCATTGCTGGCCGAACTGACGGAGACAGGGCTAGTAGCCGCTGGGGTTGCTGCTTTTGTGGCGATCGCCACCGCGCTATCGGGCCGCTGAATAATTTGCTCAAGGACGCGCCGCTTTTGCTTTTGATCAATACCAATCAAGCGCACATATTCCCCTGCATGTTCTTGGAGGCAGGCTTCAAGGGCGGCGAGCACTTCCCGTTCCTGCTTTGCTTGAATCGGAGCACAACTGGTCCAAGAGCTGGTGCGATAGCGGCGGGCATCGGCGTGCTCTGTGCCAATTTGATAGCCCTGCTGGAGCAACTGCCGCACCTGAGCCACAACGGAAGCATCGAGGGAACCCACTGGGGCTGCACTCACGGTTGCACTGGGACGATAGGGACTGGTACTGGTCACAGGAGCTTGACCGGGGCGTTGAATGATCTCTTCAAAAACGCGGCGCTTGGCTTTGGGATCGACGCCGATCAGGCGCACATACTCGCCCTCGTGTTCCTTGAGGAGTTGGGCGATCGCCGCCATCACTTGAGACTCCTGCCGTCCCGTCAACGTCGGGCAACTCTGCCAAGAGCTAGTGCGATACCGCCGCGCATCGGCATATTCCAAGCTGATTTGGTATCCCTGCTGCAACAATTGGCGGACATGAGTCCCATAATCTGCGGTCATGGTGTTCTTTTCCCCGGTGAGCGTTTCAACGTGTAGGATGAGTGGGTCTTCTTGACGCTGGAGTTCATTCCGAATCGGGGCAATACAGGCAATATTCTCAGCACACTGGTACCCCGATAGCAGTGCTTCATTGATGCCAACCACGTGCTGGGCAAAGTGAATATCCGACTCTTCCACATTCGGCAGGCGATCGGCTTGCTGCTGCGTCGTGATCACCATTCCTGAAGGCACATATTTTCCCGGTGGAATCTCCACATCCTGAATGAGGACATGCATCATCACCACACAGCCTGCGCCAATCCGAGCATTAAAGACCGTCGAACGAAAGCCAATGAAACAGCCATCGCCAATGTAGGCAGGGCCGTGGATCAAGGCCATGTGGGTAATTGAGGCATTATCACCAATCCAGACAGAATACTCTTGGCCATCATCGCCAATCACCCGTCCCTGCTGGAGGCCGTGGATGACAACGCCATCTTGAATGTTGGTGCGGGAGCCAATGTGGAAGGGCGTTCCTTCATCGGCACGAATGGACGTGCCGGGTGCGATGTGAACATAATCTTTGATGCGGACATCGCCGATGAGGTTACTAAAGGAGTGGACGTAAGCCGTGGGGGCAATCTCTGGCTCCGCTAAATCCCTAGACCACGGCGTCGGAGGTGCCGCATAGCTTTGAACCGCCATAGGGAGAAGTCTCCAATGCTAATACTGGGTACGTTTGCTGTAGAGCAAATAATTATCCCGACTTACGGTGTCAATAATGGCGACAACGGCTGCGTCAATGGGTTTGTCGGTGCCATTGATAATACAGCGGGCGGCACTGCCTCGGCTTACCAATACCCACTCATCCTGTCCTGCACCAACCGTATCCGCAGCCACTTCGTAGTCGGGTAAAAATTCGCCGTCCTCACCCAAATATTGCAAGACGAGAAACTTGACTCCCGTTAAGGTGTCTTCTTTTTGAGTACTGGTAACGGTGCCGCACACTCGCGCGATTTTCACTATGGGCGACCCATCGGGCGGATACCGCTAACGCTTTCGCGGAATTGTTCCACCGCTTCGGTGTAGCGAATGGGTAGGACGTATTCGAGGTTTTCGTGGGGACGTGCAATGATGTGGGTGGAAAGCACTTGACCCCCATTCACACGCTTCACGTTTTCGACCCCCGCCGCCACCGAAGCCTGCACTTCAGACACATCACCACGGACAATCACAGTCACCCGACCACTGCCGATTTTCTCGTAGCCCACGAGGGTAACGCGAGCGGCTTTCACCATTGCGTCTGCGGCTTCCACCACTGCGGGGAAACCAAGGGTTTCAATCATACCGACGGCAATTGCCATTGTAATAACTCCTAAACGTCAAACAAGTAAAGAACTAGAGGATCGATAAGCGATGCAACTGAAAACTCCACCAAACTGCCCAACCCTTTAGTTTCGGAATTGCTCCACTGCCTCGGTATAGCGAATGGGCAATACGTACTCAAGGTTTTCGTGGGGACGAGCAATGATGTGCGTAGACAGAACCTCGCCGCCATTGACACGTTTGGCAGAATCAACCCCAGCAGCCACTGAGGCTTGTACTTCGGAGACATCACCCCGCACAATCACAGTGACCCGACCACTCCCAATTTTTTCGTAGCCCACAAGGGTGACCCGAGCGGCTTTTACCATTGCGTCTGCTGCTTCGACGACGGCGGGGAATCCGCGCGTTTCAATCATTCCCACAGCAATTGGCATGAGTAAGCTCTCCTAATTAGAATAAGGGTAAGCAGTACAAAAGCTAGAGTTGCAATCAGAGCGATCGCTACAGAAAATAATGACGGGATAGCCGATTGTTATCGTGACGTTAATCACCGTCTTTTTATCTCTAAAACAAGCATAGGGTGAGGGGTTTCTTTTGACAATATAATGATTGATAATCTTTTCTAGTTTCTCATATTATCAAATCTAATTCTAAGCCCTTGACACCCCTTTCAACCCAAGACACGTCAATACGAATTGGTTAATCCATAGAATTTTATCTAAAACCAGTTATCTTCTCATAGACCGATTACTCGATTAAGAGGGATCCGCCTGCGTTTGGGCAGACTGCATAGAGTATTTCAATGCTGCTCCGTATTTTGCTAGACTAAAATCTATTGTTTCATCAAACAGCAATTAACTTTTCTCGATCAATACTCTGTAAAACGCTGATCGAACCGATGCGCTGAAACTCTTTGCTACTTTTATCGGCGAGGTGCAGTACCCAAGGCAGTCGAGAAGAGCAAAATCCGCTAGCAGGATGCAATTGAGTCAAATGATAGGTCTGTAAAGCCAGTAGCTCTAAAGGGGTCTTGCCATGGGTGTGCACAACGCGCAACGGTCTAGCACTGCCTCCATATTTTTTCTTGCTTGCCTCCTCGCTACTTTGTAAAATAAACGATTTCGTTTCCTCGAAAAAGACAACAGTACCCACTGCAGCATCCTGATAGGTTACTTTGCTATCAGTTGAACGAATCTCACGTCCCATTCTGCCTGAGCCGCTTTTACGGACACTGAGAATATCGACAGCAATATCTTTTTTATTTAGTTCTTCGATTGTTTGCTCAAATTCCCCTTTTTGAATAAGGCCGTCGCGCATAATTAATATCTTTTTAGGGTAGCGGTTAAATTTAACTTGAAACTTAAAAACTAAACTAGACACAACTTGCCAAATTACTTGGCCAGAGATAGTTTCTCCCCGTTGCACATCTGGTAACTCCCAACCCAAGCTTTGACCATTGGCCAAGACTGCAAAAGCAGAAGTACCATAGTACAGTCTTCCATTTGTACCTGTGTCAAAACCGATAACCAAGTCAGCAGCTTCAGAATGATCTAATGGTTTTAGGTAGACAGGCTGCCACTTGGCTTTACACAGCAGCCCTAGGCAAACATTGAGAGATTTATAATTATTTACATTAACTGGCACCATAAACTGAGTTGCTATACCTGCTTTTAATGCTTGATTTCGCAATTTTTGTTTTTCTTCATTGGGCGACCAAGGCATCACTACTAAGACAGTTTTAATTCCTTTATTAGCCCATTGCTGCCAGAATGTTTGTTGATCCAGATCATCTTTCGGATATTCGCTTTTTGTAAAATAGGAGTCTATTTGTATCTGCGTGTCACTACTTTTTGCTATTTGCAGTAAGCATTCGCGTACTTTTTCTGGGTATTGAGGTTTATCATCAAAAAGATTAAGGCAACCAAATTTCGTTTCGCCAATTTTTGCACAGCCAAAGAAGCTAATTTTAGCTGTTTTGTCAATTTCTTTATTATCGCAAGCTAATAGTTTTGCGCGAGGCATGACAAACCCGTTAACTTTGATCAGCTCTGGTTGACGACTAAGATTATAGATGTGTTTGAAAATGAGTTCGGCTGTTTTTTGGGATTCCGACAAACGCAGGTTAATGTTTTTCCTAATGCAGTCAAACACACCTTGAATTTCACTTTTTTCTCTGCCTTGTTCAGCAATTTGTGCCAACATTTCCATTGTGAGAACTGGTGATAGTCTTTGAGATAGATGATATACTGTCTTAGGTTTATAGTCACTAGTTTTTTCAACAGTTACAACGCGTGACTCATTGATATCTTGCTCAGATGCACCGTTTTGACGGTGGTAAGCCGCTAAACTGATTCCGAGTTCTTTTATTTCTACATCATTTGGATTTTCATTCGAAAAATTTTTAAGAATCCAAACTTGTTGATTTCCGTTTTTATCTTTGTAGGTATTCCTGACGTACTTGATCTGAATATCGGGATATTCATTGAGCCACCATTCAAGTGTAAATGGAGTATAAAAGCGATGATGAATATCAATTTCCAAGTATAATTTTCCATCTGGCTCAATTCTAACGTTGATTGCTCCACCTCTATGTACTTCCCAGCCATGGCCGCTTTTTTCCAGCCCTTTTTGGTCAAAAATCCACCAAATCAATCCGACTTCGTAATCTTTTTCAAATCTGGTTTTCTTAAATTTTTCTTTTAATTTGCACTCTAGGATTTTGCGTTCAAAGGATTCCAGTGCTTGCCTTTCGTGATCTTTTTGACAACTCAGCTCTCTACATCCTATTTCTTGTAACTGCCAATCCTGAGTTTGCCTCCTACTAGTATCAATACGCTCCCTTGTAATAATGAGGCTCCCTAGTCGAACAGCAGTTACGCCTAGTTTGTAGCAAACGCTGGAAAGGGCTTTTTGCTCGCTCCCTTGTTCTGGCACTTGAGTAAATTGGCATTGGTATTCATAAAATCTGAGATCCTGTTGAGTCAGATTTTTCACAAAAAAACGATTGAGTATAACTTCAACTTCTGGAAATTGGGCGAACATGATTTACAGGGAATGTAAATGTGGATGATTATAGCAAGTCTTGTTACAAATTTAAGCAGCCGAGATACAATTGTCATGAATATCGGTGTGGAGGATCTGGGGTGCTGCGGCTACCAATTCAACCGATTTGGCAAAGGGTTTCCCAGTGGCCCGTGTGGGAACCAACACGGGTGGCGATCGCCAGTTCAATTCTGCTGCACGCTGTGATTCTTTCCCTTGTGCGTGTGCCCGAACCCATACCGCCAGAGTTGGCCAGTGATCAACTGGTGCCCTTGGTCAGCCTTTCTCCCGAACTAGAAGCGGATTTACCCTCTATTGAACCGCTCTTGCCCACGGAACTGCCGCCCCTTGCCACGACCACACCACCGCCTCTACCGTTTACAGGCATTGAGCCACCCCCCCTTTCCTTTGCCCCCTTGGCACCCCTGCCCCCCTTGCCGCCGCTGACGGAACTGCCGCCCCTACCCAATCCAGTACCGCTGCAACTTTTGCCGCCGCTATGGCAATTGCCCCCGCCCGCCCGCCCCTTACCTGTTATCCCGACAACCCCGAATGAGGATGTGGCCATTGCGCCGGAACTCGTCTCACCGACACCTACGCCTGAACCCACCCCTGAAGAACCCTTAGCAACCACAGAGGGGGAAGCAGCGGCAGCGTTATCGCGGTGGTTTAATCAAACGCGGTTGACCCTCAATACGACGAATCTACAAGTGAATTTAGCCCAGCGGATCACGGACTTTTATCCCCAAGAGGCCTGTGGCGATCGCCTGCAGGGGGAAACAACCGTTGCGGTGGTGGTCACTCCCCAAGGGCAATTGCTGCCTGCCAATGCCGCCCCAGAAACTGGCTTGCTCACTCGCAATCCCCAAATTATTCGCAGCAGTGGCTCGGCACTCTTGGATCAAGCGGCTCTAGAACGGGTACGTCAGCAATCCTTTGAGGCCACAGGGCAGTACCAAGCCCTAGCGCTCACCTTTGCTTTTGAGTATCGGCCCGAAGTATGCCGAGGTCAGCAACCTGCTGCCACCCCAAGACCACAGCCTGCCACGCCAGCACCGGCAACACCACTACCAACACCAAAACCAGAGGCTAGACCATCCCCTGCGAGTGAAGCCTCACCAGCACCCACACCCACTGAAGAAGCGCCACCGCCCGTATCCCCAGAACCTAGCGAGACAAACTCGTCGTCTGAAGCGCCGGCTGCGAGTCCGCCAGCAACATCTCCCGAATAAAGCGGGCGATCGCCCGTTGCAGGAGGCCATTGACAATACGCTGACCCATTTGCTGCACCTCTGGCCGCACAATGATCCGCAAGATTGCCGGAATCACCTTGCCCCAGTCAAAGCCGGGGGTATCCTGCAAAATGCTGAAAATGCGGCGCAAATGCTCTAGGGCATTGGCTTCACTGACGATGCTGGAACTTGGCGTTGCCGGTACGGGACGGGTGACGAGGGGTAAAAGTTGCACAAGGTTCCATTGCCCCATTGTTGTCCGTGCCCAAGTATCAAGGCTCTTGACAATTTCATCCGCTAGGCGATCGCGATACTCCGCTCCCCGCTCCGAAAAGAGAAAATCTAAAGCCTGCTCCAGCACCACATTAAAGTCATAGTCACGGCTCTCGCGGGCATTGCGCAGCAGATTTTCTAGGCGCGTCCAGCGAAATTGACCATCCTTGAGGAGCAGGTTCGTGAGACTCGTGCGCAGCTCTGGGGCAGGATCCGTGAGCAGTCGTTTGGCAATGTAAGGATAGGCGGCACTGAGTACCTTAAAGTTGGGGTCAACGCCCATGGCAATCCCTTCCATGGTCAGGAGCGATCGCACAATCAAGGCATAATAGGCGGGCACCTGAAAAGGATACTCATACATCACCTCTGACAGGCGATCGAAAATGCGTTGGATATTTAGTTCCGAGACACTTGCCCCCAAGGCATCCTCAAAGACCAAGGCCAGCGCCGGAATAATTGGTTCCAGATCTGTATCGGGGGTTAGGAACCCTAAATGAACATAGTCGTAGGCAAGGCTTTCGTACTCACGGTTAACAATGTGGACAATGGCATTCAGCAAGCCATAGCGTTGCTCTGGGGCAATCTCACTCATCATGCCAAAGTCGAGATAGGCCAATTTGCCGCTGGGCATGGCCAGCAGATTTCCCGGATGGGGATCAGCATGGAAAAACCCATGTTCGAGCAACTGCCGCAGGGAGCACTGCACCCCCACATACACCATGTAGCGCGGATCAATCCCCAAGGCCTGAATTTGCTGCGGTTGGTTGAGTTTCACCCCCGTCACCCACTCCATGGTGAGCACCCGCCGCCGCGTATAATTCCAGTAAATCTTGGGAATATAGACATCGGTTAAGTGGCCATAGAGACGGGCAAAGCGTTCGGCATTCCGTCCCTCTTGGGTATAATCCATTTCCTCAAAGAGGCGACCAGCAAATTCATCGAGAATGGCCACTAAATCACTGCGAATCTCCTTGATCAGGCGTTTTGCCCAATAGGCCACCCCCCGCAGAATATAAATGTCTAGGGTAATACTTTCCGCCAAGCCGGGGCGCTGCACTTTAATGGCCACCTCTTCGCCACTGTGGAGTTTGCCGCGATACACCTGTCCCAAGGAGGCAGCCGCAATGGGATGATCACTCAGTTCAGCAAAAAGCTCACTGGGGGGGGCGCCCAATTCCTCCTCAATAAACTGAAAGGCCACTTCATTGGGAAAGGGGGGCAACTGATCTTGGAGTTTGGTCAATTCCTCCAGATAGACGGCGGGCAGCAGATCCGGGCGGGTGGAGAGGGCTTGTCCCACTTTGATATAGGCAGGGCCAAGGCGGGTGAGGGTTTCCCGCAGGGCGATCGCTCGCTGGTGTTGATTTTGTTTACTTTGGCCTGTGACCCTGTCCCACCAACGGTTAAAGAGCAACCAAAACACTGGCCAGAGAATCCGCAACCAGCGACTCAAGACGAGTAAAGGCCGCTGCCGATAGTAGGCATCAATGGCCACGGGATCGTAGGGTTGAAAGGTCTCCGGATCATTGGGAAGGGTTTCAGCCGCGATCGCAATCTCTTGGGGCGCGGAATCACTGGGGACAATTGCCGTATTCATGGGCAGTCGCGCAAACTCTTAAAGTATTTTAACAATCAGTTCATCCTCAAGGAGGGCGGAAAATGCGCCTAGTCATTTTGGGGGCAACGGGGCAGGTGGGCTGGCAATTGGTGCAGCAGGCACCCCCCGGCGTTGAAGTCATTCCCATTGCTCGCCAAGGCACTGCCGTAACGCTGGACTTGGAAGATTTAGAGGCCATTCCCAACCTGGTAAAAACCCTTTGCCCCGATGTGGTCATCAATGCGGCGGCCTACACTGCTGTAGATCAGGCGGAACAGGAACCGGAACGGGCACAGCGGATGAATGGCACTGCCGTGGGTCTTTTGGCAGAAACGATGGCCGCCTTGGGTGGGCTGTTGATTCACTACTCGACGGATTATGTGTTTGCTGGTACTCAATCGCGACCCTATCGCGAAACCGATGCCCCTGCCCCCCTCAATGCCTATGGCTATAGTAAGTGGCTAGGAGAGCAGGCGATCGCCACCCATCACCCCGCCCATCTAATCTTGCGCACCAGTTGGGTGTATGACCTGCGGGGCAAGAACTTTTTGCGCACCATGGTTCGCCTTGCCCAAACCCGTCCTCTCGTTCGGGTCGTTGCCGATCAAATCGGCACGCCCACGGCTGCCCCCTTCATTGCCCAAGTCACCTATCAACTGTTGGAACGCTGGCAGGCGGATCCCTCCCTGAGCGGTCTCTATCACCTGACGCCCCGCGGCAGTACCAGTTGGTATGGCTTTGCGGTAAAAATTTTTGATCACCTGCGTGCCAAAGGCTATGCAACTGCCACCCTAGAGGCGATTCCCAGCAGTGAGTATCCGACACCGGCCAAGCGACCCGCCTTTTCTACCCTGACCTGCGAGAAGTTGGAGGCGGTTTTGGGGACTTCCCTCCCCTCATGGGAAGCGGTTCTTCAGCCCCTTTTAGACCAACTAGATCCGCAATCCGTGCTTTAGGGGGGTGTCGCAACGGTTGTTTTCATTTGGCTGAACCAGTCAATGAGTTGCTCCAGTTGTTTCTCCACCGGTTGCGTCCCTAGACCCCGCACGGTAATTTTGCCCTGACTGTAGACAAACCGACTTTGGAGATGCGTGGGCAGTTGCTCTAGGAGCAGTTTCCATGCGGGTTCAGCCATCGGAGTTTCCAAGATCACATGTTGCTTGCCTTCCGGACGAATGCGGCTAATGCCACACTGGCGCGCCAGTTGTTTGAGTTCCACAACCCGCAGCAGTTGCTGAACTGATTTGGGCAATGCCCCATAGCGATCGCTCCACTCTGCTGCCAATTGCCTCAAGTCTTCTTTTGTCGTTGCAGCGGACACCGCGCGGTAGGCGGCCATCTTTTGCTCCAAATCGGGCATATAGTCAGCGGGAATAAAGGCAGTGACATTGAGATCCACTTGGGTATCGTCAACGGCGGGAATCTCTTGGCCACGAATTTCAGCGATCGCCTCCTCGAGCAGTTCCACGTACAAATCAAAGCCAACACTGTCCAGTTGACCGTGCTGCTCCGCCCCTAGGAGATTGCCCACACCGCGAATTTCCATGTCTCGCATTGCCAGTTGGTAGCCCGATCCCAGTTGGGTAAACTCCTGAATAGCCCGCAGCCGTTGGCGTGCCGCCTCAGTCAGCACCTCTTGACGGGGATAAAACAACCACGCATGGGCTTGAATGCCCGCTCGGCCAACCCGACCCCGCAGTTGATAAAGCTGTGCCAAGCCAAACCGCTGCGCATCCTCCACCAAAATCGTATTCACACGGGGAATATCTAAGCCGGACTCAATGATGGTCGTACACACCAGAATATTGGCTTCACCATTGCTAAAGGCAAGCATCGTGGATTCCAGTTCTCCTTCTGCCATCTGGCCGTGAGCAATGAGAATACGGGCACTGGGCACCATCCCTTGCAGCTTTGCCGCCACCTCCTCAATTCCCGCAACCCGCGGCACAACATAGAAAACTTGACCCCCCCGATCCAATTCTTGGCGAATCGCACTGCGCACCGTTTCTGGGTCATAGGGAGCAAGGTGGGTTTGAATCGGGCGCCGCGAGGGGGGTGGTGTGGTGATTAGACTCATTTCTCGAACCCCCGACAGAGCCATATAGAGGGTGCGGGGAATTGGCGTTGCACTGAGGGTGAGCACATCCACTTGGATTTTGAGAGCTTTGATTTTCTCCTTTTGGTTGACGCCAAAGCGTTGTTCCTCATCCACCACCAGTAGCCCTAAGTCCCGAAATTTAACGCTCTTGCTCAGGAGCTGGTGCGTCCCAACGACAACATCCATTTCGCCCGTTTTCAGCTTTTGCAGGATCTCTTGCCGCTCACTCTCGGTGCGGAAACGGTTGAGCAGCCCCACTTGAATCGGATAGGGAGCAAAGCGTTCCTTGAGGGTGTGGTAATGCTGCTGCGTTAGGATTGTCGTCGGGGCAAGAACAGCCACCTGTTTGCCTGCCATCACGGCTTTGAAAATAGCGCGAATGGCCACTTCGGTTTTGCCAAAGCCAACATCACCGCAGACCAGCCGATCCATGGGGCGATCGCTCTCCATATCGGCCTTGACCTCTTGGATGGCCTTGAGTTGATCCGGGGTGGGCTGATAGGGAAACGAGTCCTCCATTTCCTGCTGCCACGGTGTATCTGGAGGGAAGGCAAAGCCCTGTTGTTGGGCACGTTGGGCATAGAGTTGCAGCAGATCCACCGCCACTTTCTTAATGGCCTTGCGCACCCGGGCTTTGGTACGTTCCCAAGTGTTGCCCGTTAACTTATTGAGTTGGGGAACGCCATCGCTTTGCTTACGGTAGCGGGAGAGGCTGTTGAGTTGATCGGCGGCAACGCGGAGAATGCCATCGGCATATTGCAGGGCGAGATACTCGCGGGTTTCGTTGTTAATCGTTAGCGTTTCTAGGCGCAGGAACTGACCAATGCCGTGTTGGCGATGGACGACGTAGTCCCCCGGCTGGAGCTTGTTGAGATCCACCTGTTTGGCAGCAGCGCGGCGGCGTTTGCGCACATAGCCAAGGTTGACCAAGTTGTGCTGACCAAAGAACTCGCGATCGCTCACCAGCACCGTGCGGAACGTAGGCAAAATAAAGCCACTAATTTCCGCTAGACCACTGGCCTTCAAGGCAATGGGCAGTCGCTGCTGTTGCAGCTTATCAATGGCCGGAAAGTCCTTGGGATTGGGCACAAACTGGGCGGGGCAATCATGCTCCTGCAACAGGGCTACAGAGCGACTCGGCTGCGCAGAGACTAACCACACGGTGTACCCCTTGTCCCGTTCCTCCCGCAGGGTTGCCGCCAAGCGACCAAATTGGTGGGGAATGGCTGGAATCGCCCGTGCTGATAAATTGAGACCGAGTCCCTCACTGGCCAGTTCGTAGAGGTGCACCCGTTGAAACCGCTCGAGGGCTTGGACACTGGCTGACCACGGACGATGGATGGGGGGGGGTGGCGTTTCAAGGCTTTGCCAGTAGGCTTGACTGTGCTCATACCAGCGATCGCCATGGGCAGCACAGAGGGGCGGCTCATCCACGGCAATGAGGGTTTGGGCAGGCAAATAATCCAAGAGCGAAGCCGGTTGCGGAAAAGCCACCCCCAGATAGCGCCGCAATCCCTCTTGATCCTCTGAAATGAGATGGGCGTGATCCGCTGCCCGCAGGGCTTGGGCAATCAGGGGAGTAAAACTAATGGGCGTCAGGGTTACCTGCGCAAGGGCATCAAGGCGATCGCCCTCGGTGTGTAGGGAGCGTTGACTGGCTGGATCAAACTCGCGAATGGACTCAATCTCATCGCCAAACCACTGCAAGCGCACCGGTAGCTCCGCCGAGACGGGGAAAATATCCACAATGTCGCCGCGCCGACTCCACTGGCCTTCCGTTTCCACGAGAGAAACCCGCTCATAACCAAGGGCTGCCAAGGCGGTGGCCACTTCCCCTAGGGAGTGCTCTTGACCCACCTCTAAAGTTAGACAGGCGGCACGAAACTGCTCTGGTGGGGGTAAATGGGGTTGCAGTGCCCGTTCCGTGGTGACAATTGCAATATTGGGGCGATCGCTCTCGACTAGAACTTGCAGTTGCCCCCAGACCATCTCCGCTTCCAAGTCAAAGGGGTCATAGGGAGAGGCCTCCGATGTCGGGTAAAAGAGCACCGCCTCCCAACCCATCAGTTCCAATTGCGCCGCCCAGCGTCCCCCCTCCTCTAGAGTGGAAGTAATCACACACAGCGATTGCTGACTCTGCTGCGCCAATGTGGTGGCCACAAAGCCCTTGACAAGGCGGGGCATCCCCGTGAGGACCAGTTCCCGTTGGTGTTGTAATTTGCTGAGCAGTTCAGCTGTCAGCGGCAGCTTACCCCAACTGCGGGGAATTGCCATTAAGGACATAGACGAGTGTCAGTGCAGGTGATCAAGACTTCAGAATTGAATTGCGACCCCTTGGGGCAGCGCTAACGCATTATAATTCTTACGCTCTCCTATCATTGTAAAAAGCAGGACAAGGGTTCAGAAAACTCTAGCTAAAGCGCTTTTCGACAATTAGGGGGTAAAGAAGGGGGGATGCTCCTGTTTGGTAGCCACTTTGGCTGTTTTCAGTGTGTGCCATCCCTGTAAAAAGAGCTACATCACTGCTGAAGAGAGGGTGGAACCCCGTGGGCACTTCCTTCATAATTGTGAAAGAGTAGGAATTGCAGAGATTGAATGACGCGATCGCCCGATATTGATAGTCCGGCTCCAGAATCCTCAGCGATTGTTGACAGCACCCTTGAGGCAAGCGACCCCATTGACCCTGAGGATGAACTGCCCAATGAAGTGGAAATGTCCCTCTGGGATCACCTTGAGGAGTTGCGACAGCGGCTCTTTGTTGTCCTCGGCACTGTTGCTGTCACCATTGTTCTCTGCTTTACCCAAGTCCGCTGGATCATTCAGTTCCTTGAAAAACCAGCCCATGGTGCGAAATTCCTGCAACTCAGTCCGGGGGAGTACTTTTTTGTCTCCTGTAAAGCGGCGGCCTACAGTGGCATCCTCCTAGCGACGCCGATGATTCTCTACCAAGCCATCCGTTTTATCCTGCCGGGATTGACACGACGTGAGCAACGCTTGCTGGCACCGGTGGTTTTTGGTTCATCCATTCTCTTTATTGCCGGTTTGGCCTTTGCCTATACCCTCTTGGCACCCGCAGCCCTTGGCTTTTTCATTAACTATGGGGCAGATGTGGTTGAGCAACTGTGGTCGATCGATCGCTATGTAGATTTTATTTTGCTATTGCTCCTTGCCACCGGCCTCGCCTTCCAAGTCCCGATTCTCCAGTTGGTCCTCATTGCCCTCGGGATTGTTTCCATCCCGCAAATGCTCAGCCAATGGCGCTACGTGGTGATTATTGCCGTAGCCGTGGCAGCGGTTTTGACCCCCTCCATTGATCCGATTACTCAAGGACTGTTGGCGGGTGCTCTGCTTGCCCTCTACTTTACGGGGATTGGCTTGGCCAAGCTGATGGGGGTGGGGCGTTCTGAGGCTTAAACTTGCAATACCCCCAAAAAAGACTCAATCAGAAAAGATGATTTTGGCGATAAAAATCAATTATGGCGATCGCCCCTCGAACTTATCAAGGCTCTCAATAGAGATGATATGCTGATGTTGCCAAATTAGTGCATCCCTTCGCGATCGCAAAAATGGCATTACTTTAACAAATTTTTGTGTTTAGGAGCGGTCTTCATGCCCATTGCCCTTGGGATGGTAGAAGTACTGGGTCATCCCCCTGCCTTAGCCGTTGCCGATGTGATGGTGAAAGCGGCGCGTGTTACCCTTGTGGGCTATGAAGTAGTTAGTGGTGCTCGCCTGACGATTATTGTGCGCGGCGACGTTTCTGAAGTGCAAATTGCGGTTGCAGCGGGTGTGGAAGCCGCCAAGAAAATTCCAGCTCAAAGTCCTAAGGAAAAAACGCTCTATCTGTCGTCAACGGTGATCCCGCGCCCCCACGGGAATTTAGAGGCCGTTTTCCCGAAAATGCGGTTCCAATATGGCGATGGCTGGGAGCGTTTTCTCGTTTAGCAGCCCTAGGAAAAGTTCTCTAAAGCTTCTCTAATGCGCAAAGCTCCACCGCCCAGATAATTGGCTCAGAAGGGAGAACCCCCCCAATCAACTATCTCAACAGTGAAGCCGCAAAATCGCTAGGAAACAGTTTTAGAGGGATACCTAGGCTAGACCGGTGTTGACCCCCGGCTTACCCGTAAACAGTTCCACTTTCACAATTTTGCCACCCATTTTTTGGATGCGTTGTTGCTCGCGGAACCAGTTTTCGTAGGGCACCAGTTTTGTGAAATAGGTGTTTTGCAGTTCGCGCTGGGTGCGAATACGGGTTTGACTCGGCACACAGGCAGTAATTTTGAACATGCGCATGGGATGGGACTCCAAATCTATGTGGGGTGATTACACGTCTGGGAGCTAAAGGCCAGACTCAGACTGTTTAAGCACAATTGCCATGACAGGCTGACACTCTAACCCCTAACTCCCAGACAGATGTGCGACTGGAGAGCTGTACTTAGCTTAAGCCAGAGCAGATGTAGTCAAAGTAGATGCCCATTTCTTTGCCGGCATCGGCACCCACCAAGCTGGCGGTGACTTCTTTCATGGCTTGGATGGCTTGCACAGTGGCAGCGATGGGCACACCCAAGGAGTTGTAGGTTTCTTTCAACCCATTGAGCACCCGCTCATCGAGGATGGAAGGATCCCCAGCCAGCATGGCATAGGTGGCATAGCGCAGGTAGTAGTCGAGGTCACGGATACAGGCCGCATAGCGACGGGTGGTGTACATGTTGCCACCGGGACGGGTGATGTCAGAGTAGAGCAGAGATTTGGCCACTGCTTCCTTGACGATATTGGCGGCATTGGCGCTGATCACGGTCGCAGCACGCACCCGTAGTTCGCCCGTTGCGAAGTAAGCTTTCAGCTTCTCCATGGCGGCGGTGTCGAGGTATTTGCCTTGCACGTCAGAGGCGTTGATGACAGCGGTAATCGCGTCTTGCATAGTTCTTTTTCCTCAAAAACTGATTTGGATGATGGATCAATGAAGGATGCTGAGGCGACCTACTGCATGGCGCCAATCACGAAGTCAAAGTAAGAACCGGCTTCAGCGGCATCTTCTGCAGACAGCAGCGAGGAAGCAACGTTCTTCATGGCGCGGATCCCTTCGGCCACGGCAGGAATGGGGGTGCCGAGGGAGTTGTACATTTCACGCACACCCACCAAACCAATTTCTTCGATGGGGGTGACATCACCCGCAACAATACCGTAGGTCACAAGCCGCAGGTAGTAGTCGAGGTCACGCAGGCAGGTGGCGGTCATTTCTTCACCGTAGGCATTGCCACCGGGGGAGACCACATCAGGCCGTTTTTGGAAGAGTTGATCGCCCGCTTGCTTGACAATCCGCTCGCGGTTTTCGGTCAGGGTTTGGGCAATGCGCAGACGACGCTCGCCGGTGCTGACAAAGCTTTTAATGCGATCCAGTTCACCGGGGCTGAGGTAACGGGCCTCGGCATCTGCATTCACGATCGATTTCGTGACGACGCTCATTGAGTTCCTCCAAAGTTGGAATTGTAAAACAAGGGTCTTGATAATGTGGCATCTGCCATTGGAAATGTTACGACTCACCGCACTCCTGTAGGAGAGATAGGTACGGCGATGGACCCGACGGGCTGACGTAACCTTCCGCAAACATTCTCAGGCATAGGGGGGACATCTCCCACATCATCGCAATCCTTTTTAACATTCTTAACATTTTTTCAAAAATCTGCTAAGGGCAGCTATTCCAGCCATTCGATAATGCGGGTGCCAAGGTTGAGGGGAATATTCACGGCTTTGCCGAGGCGGGGTTTCTCACGGGTGGTCTCAATAAAGGTGCAAACTTGCTGGGCACAGCCCCAGTCATTGAGGTGCTGGGCGATCGCCCCAAGGTGGGCGGCATAATCTTCAGGCGTATCGGGATAGGAGGCCTGCTCGAGGTAGCGCCACATCACCTGCAAAAAGATGCGATCGCCCACGCGGCGAAACTGAAGGTCAAAGGAGCGCCCCCATTTGCGCAGGAGCAAGGCATGGAGTTCATCACCAGTGAGGGGCGTCAGCATTGGCAAGAATTTCAGCCCTTGCGGCTAGGACGGCTCGGACAGTGTGATAATAGTTAACAAACGTAATTATTTTACGGCTGTTCGTTTCGATTCCTTAGTAAATAAGCGTAAACCATGGCTCAAGTTTCTGGAATGTCTGATGTGCCCGATATGGGGCGGCGACAGTTTATGAACCTGCTGACGTTTGGTACCATTACCGGTACAGCGTTGGGCGCTCTGTACCCTGTCGTCAAGTATTTCATTCCGCCCTCCAGTGGCGGCACGGGTGGTGGTGTGGTTGCCAAGGATGCATTAGGCAACGATATTAAGGTTTCCGACTACCTGACGAAGCACCTGCCGGGCGATCGCTCCCTTGCCCAAGGGATTAAAGGGGATCCCACCTACGTGATTGTTACTGAGGATCACCAAATTGCCAATTACGGCTTGAATGCCGTCTGCACTCACCTTGGCTGCGTGGTGCCTTGGAATGTCAGTGAAAACAAGTTCATTTGCCCCTGCCACGGCTCTCAATACGACAGCACGGGTAAAGTGGTGCGTGGCCCTGCTCCCCTCTCCTTGGCACTGGTGAATGCCACGGTTACCGAAGATGACAAACTGGTGTTTACCCCTTGGACGGAAACCGATTTCCGCACGGGCAAAGAACCTTGGTGGACGTAAAAAGAAATTAGGGAGTGGTATGAAACGCTTTTTCAAATCGTTGACGCTGGCGATCGCCCTTGCCGCCAGTGTGCTTCTTTGGTCACCGCAAGCACAGGCCTATCCATTTTATGCCCAGCAGGGCTATGACAGTCCTCGCGAAGCGACTGGGCGAATTGTCTGTGCCAACTGTCACCTCGCCGCCAAACCCACCCAAGTGGAAGTGCCCCAAGCCGTCACCCCCGATTCCGTCTTTGAAGCCGTGGTGAAAATTCCCTACGACACCCGTGTGCAACAGATGCTGGGGGATGGCTCTAAGGGCGGTCTGAATGTCGGTGCAGTTCTCATGCTGCCCGAGGGTTTCAAAATTGCTCCTCCCGATCGCATTCCCGAGGAGTTACAAGCCAAAACCAGCGGCATTTACTACCAGCCCTACAGTGAGGACAAGCAAAACATTATTCTGGTGGGGCCCTTACCGGGTGAGCAGTATCAGGAAATTGTTTTCCCCGTCCTCGCCCCCAACCCTGCCACGGATAAATCGATCCACTTCGGTAAATACTCCGTTCACGCCGGGGGCAACCGCGGTCGCGGCCAAGTCTATCCCAATGGTGAAAAGAGCAACAATAACGTCTTTACTGCACCGATCGCGGGCACGATTACCAGTATTACCGCTAACCCCGATGGCAGTACTGCGGTGGTGATCACCCCCGAGAGTGGTGAAGCAGTGACAGAGACCATTCCCGCTGGCCCTGACCTCATTGTCAGTGAAGGCCAAACGGTGGCAGCGGGTGAAGCCCTCACCAACAATCCCAATGTGGGTGGTTTTGGGCAAAAGGATACGGAAATTGTCCTGCAGGATCCCAACCGCATTAAGTGGCTGTTGGTCTTCTTTGCCGCCATTACCCTCTCGCAAATTCTGCTGGTTCTGAAGAAGAAACAAGTGGAGAAAGTGCAAGCCGCCGAGATGAGTCTCTAAAGGAGTCCTATCACCCACGGTAGTGCAATCCCTCCATGACACGATTGTGGCGATCGCCACGGCTATTGTGCCCCAGCAAGGGAGTATTGGCATTGTCCGTCTCTCAGGCGCCAAAGCAGTCGCGATCGCCCAGTCTTTATTTGAAGCCCCCGGCAAGCAGCCTTGGGAATCCCATCGCATTCTCTATGGCTATGTCCGCGACCCCCAAACCAGAGAACGGGTCGATGAAGCCCTCCTGCTGTTAATGCTGGCGCCCCGCTCCTACACCCGCGAAGATGTGGTGGAATTCCACTGTCATGGTGGCCTCATCCCTGTCCAGCGCGTGCTGCAACTGTGTGTCGCCGCAGGGGCACGCCTCGCCGAGCCGGGGGAATTTACGCTGCGCGCCTTCCTCAACGGTCGCCTTGATCTCACCCAAGCCGAGAGTGTGGCCGAACTGGTGGCTGCCCAATCCACAACCGCCGCTCAAATTGCTTTGGCGGGTCTGACAGGAAAATTCGCCCGCCCCCTCAAGCAGATTCGTCAGACCTGTTTATCCCTCTTGGCGGAAATTGAAGCGCGACTCGATTTTACGGACGAGCTACCCCCCCTTGACCCCGCAGCCATTGCTGAGGACATTCGTCAGTTGCAACACCAAGTAGCAGCGTTTTTGGCCACGGCAGAACGGGGAGCACTGATCCGCACTGGGCTAAAAGTGGCCATTGTGGGTCGCCCCAATGTCGGTAAGTCGAGTCTGCTCAATGCTTGGAGCCGTAGCGATCGCGCCATTGTTACAGATTTACCCGGCACCACCCGCGATATTGTCGAGTCCCAATTGGTTGTCGGTGGCATTCCAATCCAAGTCCTTGATACGGCCGGCATTCGCGAGACCGATAACTTGGTGGAACAAATTGGCGTCCAGCGATCGCGCCAAGCCGCAGCCAGTGCTGATCTCATCCTCCTTGTCATTGATGCCAGTCAAGGGTGGACAGCCGCCGATCAGGAGATTTACGACCAACTCGAGCTGCAGCAGCGGCGGCAGCAAGCGCCT
The DNA here is from genome assembly GCF_030322985.1 of Thermosynechococcus sp. B1. Taxonomy (NCBI): domain Bacteria; kingdom Bacillati; phylum Cyanobacteriota; class Cyanophyceae; order Acaryochloridales; family Thermosynechococcaceae; genus Thermosynechococcus; species Thermosynechococcus sp. B1. The sequence goes on from NZ_CP096573.1 coordinate 291,183, forward strand.
CAGTCCGTCTTGGTGGTTTTGAATAAAGCTGATCTCCTCAGCGAAACCGTAGAGGTTCAGGATATTCCATTGCCCATTGCCCCCATTCCCACTGTGCTGCTCTCGGCCCTCAGTCAAAGGGGAATTGAGTCTCTCGAGGACGCCATTTTAGACCTTGTCCAAGGCCAAGGGGTTACCGCCGCCAACCTAGACTTTGCCATCAACCAACGTCAAGCCGCGCTCTTGGAGCAGGTTCACCAATCCCTGAATCATGTGCTTGCGGCCATTGATGCCCAACTCCCCCTTGATTTTTGGACAATTGACCTGCATGCTGCCGCTCGTGCCCTTGGTACCCTAACCGGGGAAGAGGTGACTGAGTCTGTGCTAGAACAAATCTTTAGCCGTTTTTGCATTGGAAAATAGCCCATGCTTTGGAATACCAGCTACCGGCCGTTACTTGCTTATATCCTTCCCTATCGGCGACGGTTGCTGGTCGCTTTTTTGTGTACCCTCGGCTACGTCTCGACCATGCCGGCGATCGCCTACCTGATTGGCCAAGCGGCGAAGCTCATCGGGGCAGGGGATTTGATAGGCCTGATTCAATGGTGTGCAGCCTCCTCGCTGCTGTTTGTCGGTCGTAGTTTTTGCCAATTTGGCCAAGATGTCCTAATGTCCGATATTTCCCTACGGATTGTCTATGACATTCGGGTGCGGCTGTACCGTCATCTGCATCGTTTGGGGGTGGACTATTTTGAAAAGGCAGCGACCGGCGATCTCACCTACCGCCTCACTGAGGATGTGGATCGCATTGGCGTCATGGTCAATAGCAGTTTTCATCGCCTCATCCCCTCAACTTTAACCACAGTTGCGGTCATTGGTTATATGTTCTACCTCAACTGGCAACTGACATTGGGGACGATGATCATTGCGCCGCTGATGACGTTTCTCATCGCTTGGTTTGGCAATCGGTTGTTGCGACAGTCGCGCCTGAGTCAAGCCCGCATTGCCGATTTAGCCTCCCACCTCACGGAGATTTTTTCGGGGATTCGTCTGATTAAGGCGTTTGCGGCTGAGGACTATGCCGTAGAGCAGTTTGAACAGCAGGCTGATATGAACCGTCGTGCTCGCTACCGTGCCGAACGCATTAAGTCAATGCAATACCCGGTGGTGGGGTTTCTTGAGGCCCTGAGCATTATGCTGCTCTTTATCTTGGGGGCGTGGCAAATCAATGCCGGTCATCTCACAGGGCCGCAGTTCCTCAGCTTTGTTGCCGCAGTAGCGCTACTGATGGAACCCATTAATATGATTTCTGCTGATTACAATGAACTCAAAATGGCACAGGCGTCGGTGGAGCGTAGCTTTGGCCTGTTGGCTCTCGAACCCACGATCAAGGAAATGAGCCATGCGCAGCCCCTACCCCCCATTTCTGGCAAAGTGCAATACCTAGATGTGTGCTTTGGCTATGATCCAGAGCGTCCCGTGCTCAAGGACTTTAATCTCTTGGCGGAGCCGGGCGAGGTGATTGCTCTTGTAGGACATTCAGGAGCAGGTAAATCCACCATTGTTAACCTCTTGCCCCGGTTTTATGACCCCCAAGCGGGAAAAGTGTTGATTGACGGCATTGATATTAAAACGGTGACGCTGAAAAGCCTGCGGCGGCAAATCGGTATTGTTCCCCAAGAAACAATTCTTTTTTCAGGGACGATCGCCCACAACATTGCTTTTGGTTATGCTGAACCCGATTGGGAGCGACTGATTGAGGCAGCCAAAATCGCTAATGCCCATGACTTTATTACTCAGTGTCCCGATAGCTATCAGACATGGGTCGGGGAAAGGGGGATTAATCTCTCTGGGGGTCAACGCCAACGACTGGCGATCGCCCGTGCAGTTTATGCCGATCCACGGATCTTAATTTTGGATGAGGCCACCTCTGCTTTGGACTCTGAATCGGAAGCCTTGGTGCAAAGTGCTTTGGAGAAAGCAATGAAGGGGCGCACCGTCTTTATTATTGCCCACCGTTTAGCCACGGTTCGTCGCGCCGATCGCATTCTTGTCTTGGAGCAAGGTCAGATCATTGAAAGTGGCAGCCACGAAGAACTGCTTGCCCGGCCTTCCCGCTATGCCCAGTTCTATGCTCAGCAGTACTTCCAAGAGACAGAGTAACCCCTTCTCTAGTGGGCGAGTTCTTTGGCTCTAGCTGTAACTTGAATGGCTATGGGCTGTTTCCTCAACAGCAGGATGTGAAAATAGACGTTGAATTCTTAAATTAGCGAGGACAGCCATGGGTAGCATTATTTCTGTGCATTCTTTTCGTGGTGGCACAGGCAAGTCAAATACAACGGCAAACCTAGGCTGTACCTTGGCAACCTTGGGCTATCGGGTGGCGATCGTGGACACGGATATTCAATCCCCCGGTATCCATGTGCTCTTTGGCCTTGAGTCGGAAGATACGGAACATGCCCTGAATGACTACCTGTGGGGACGCTGTGAAATTACTGATGTGGCGCGGGATGTCAGCCATCTGATTACGGCTCACGGCCAGCAAGCCAAAGGAGCAATCTATCTCATTCCCTCTAGCCTCAAAACCAGTGAAATTACCCGTGTGCTGCGGGAAGGCTACGATGTCGGCTTGCTCAATGACGGTTTTCAGCAGTTGCTCCAAGGGCTGAATCTCGACTTTTTGCTCATTGATACCCACCCAGGGCTGAACGAGGAAACGCTGCTCTCGATTACAGTCTCCGATGCCTTGGTGCTGATTCTGCGCCCCGATCGCCAAGACTTTCAAGGAACAGCGGTCACGGTTGATGTGGCGCGGCAGCTGGATGTGCCAAAAATGGTGATGGTGGTGAACAAAGTCCCCAGCGCCTTTAATAAGGACTCCCTCAAGCAGCAGGTGGAAACGACCTATGGTGTGCCAGTTGCAGGTATCCTACCTGTTTGTGAAGAAATGTTTCAACTGGGGAGCAGCGATATTTTCTGTTTACGCTACCCTGAGCATCCCTACAGTCTCGTTGTCAGGAGTGTTGTGCAGCATCTGTTGGATTAGGGTAGCCTAGGAGTAAGGAGACTGACTGATTTTGATCCTTCTCGAGTGCCACTGCCAGTCACTGCCATTGAGGAACATTGCCAATGATAGACAGTCAAAACGCTAGCAGTGGTTGCGGTGGGGGTCTCAATCCAGCAGATTTACTGGTTTTGCCCGATCGCCAGCGATCGCTATTGACACTGATGATGCGCCAGCCAACGCCCTTCAGCGTGCCAGAATTGGCTGAGCAGTTGCAGTGGTCTGCGGAAGAGGTCAGTGCCACCCTCGCAGAGGTTCTCCAACTCGGCTATGTGACAGTTGAAAACGACACCTACCAAGTCAAACTCGGACGGCGAACCCCGCGCGTGCAACCCAAGCGTCAATCTCCCCGAATTGCGGCGGTTTGGGACAAGCTGGGTTAAGTCTGATCTACTTCCTCAGTTAAACCTCTAATTATATGAGGCAACTCGTGTGGTACGCTTAATTACGCTAAGTTTCGCAGAGGAAAGTCAGGACGAGTGCGCCCAAAAGTTCTTGCTGGCAACTGGAAAATGCACAAAACCCAACAGGAGGCGGTGGCCTTCCTACAGGAGTTCTTAGGGAAATTGGTGGACACCCCCAGCGATCGCGAGGTGGTGCTCTGTGTTCCCTACACCTGTTTAAGTGTATTGTCCAAGAGTCTGCACGGAACGCGGGTGAAGCTGGGTGCCCAAAATGTCCACTGGGCGGATCAAGGGGCGTTTACAGGGGAAATTTCGCCACCGATGCTGGTGGAGTTGGGCGTGCGCTACGTGATTGTTGGCCACAGTGAGCGGCGGCAGTATTTTGGGGAAACGGATACTACGGTCAACCAACGGCTCAAGGCTGCCCAACACTATGGCCTGACCCCCATTCTCTGTGTCGGTGAAACGAAAGCCCAACGGGATGCTGGCGAAACGGAAAACCACATCCTTCAGCAGTTGGCGCTGGACTTGGTGGATGTCGATCAGAGCAATTTGGTGATTGCCTACGAACCCATTTGGGCGATCGGTACGGGCGATACCTGTGAAGAAGCGGAAGCCAACCGTGTCATTGGCCTGATTCGTAGCAAGTTACAAAATCCCGATGTTCCCATTCAGTACGGTGGCTCGGTGAATGCCAACAACATTGATGCGATCATGGCGCAGCCAGAAGTTGATGGGGTGCTGGTGGGTGGCGCTAGTTTGCAACCGGAGAGTTTTGGGCGCATAGTTAATTATAAGCCCCTTTGAACATCACCGTCAGTTCTGCGTCAGTGCCCCAGATCACACTTATCCAAGAGACAGCGCACTGCCCTCGGCGCAGAAAAACTTAAAGATATCAACATACAGCCCTTTCCCAAGCATGGCATGCACTACCGCTCCAGAGCGCAATGCTGTGTATGCAGCTAAGAAAAGGATCGGAGCGAGCGATTTATTACAACTGTTATCGTTTGCTGGGCGATTTCTTCATTTTCTTTTAGGATCGAAGTAAGGCTGAGCGATGCCGAAAGGAGGCCGACGATGCGCCAACAACTCTTCAGTGCTTTGACAGTTTTAGCTGCTTTTGTTAGTCTCAGCAGTGCTGCTGTGGCACAGCCGATGGCGATCGCTACCCTCACCCCCCCTGAACTTCAGGAACTGCAACGCCTTGTGCCCCGCAGTGCCGAGGACTACTACAACGTGGGATTAATGCACCAAGGTACGGGTGATCTGGCCGCTGCCATTCATGCCTTTAGCCAAGCAATCAGACTCAACCCCAGTGCTGACTACTACTTTGCTCGCGGCCTAGCCTACTATGACCAAGGGGATATGCAGCGGGCGATCGCGGACTTTAACACTGCGCTGCGCAACGATCCACAGTTTATTGCCGCCTACTACAACCGGGGCATGGCCTATCTTGCCCTGCAAAACTACACAGCGGCGATTGCAGACTTTGATGCTGCCCTAGCGCGGGATCCGCAATTTGTTGCTGCCTACTATAGTCGGGGCATGGCTCACTTCGATAGTGGCAATGTGGAATTGGCGCAACGGGACTATGAGCGTGCTCGCGCTCTCAACCCAGCGATGACAGCCCAGTACTACGATCGCGCCCCCCGTCCCCTCACTGGCGGTCCCTAGTACCTGAAGCCACCGATTGCGGCGATAATAGGGGGATAATGTGCATGATAAGGATGAGCGATCGCGCCTATGCCCAGAACCCCTTCTGAATTTGCGGTGCATTTATTTCTGGATGGCGGTCACCGTGAGGAGGTGCGCTTCCCCACCATTCAAGACTTCCAGAAGTGGTACAGCAACGAGTTAGTGGCCAAAGCAGATTCCAACGACTTTATTTCCGTTCCCATTAAAAACATTCAAGGGGAATACATGGTGGTGCGCCCCTCGAAAGTCTTTGCAATTCGGGTAGAACCCGTGTTTGCCTCTAGTGTGGATCGCTTTGCCTAACGTCTATGGCGGGTTTATTCGCAGGATGGGTTCAGGGGGTCGTGATCCTCGCAACGAGCGCGATCGCCACAGCACCAACGGTTGCTCCCTTAGCGCGCCAAAGCCAACTGCCCCCAACGGTTGCCCTAGATACGGCCCTCTGGCAATCCCCTAGGGAACGAGCACGACTGCTGCAAGCGATTGATCATAGTTTGCGTTACCTGCGCACCGATAAAGCGCGCCGCGACTACGCTGCCTACACTGCTCCCGGTCAACCCGGCGCCGCCCTTGGCCCCAATCTCCATCAGCGAGTGATCCGCTCCCTCGAACGCTTTCGCCATCTGGTACAAACCCGTCGCTCTGCGGCAGAACTGCAAGCATCTGTCAAGCGAGAATTTGTCTTTTATCAATCCATTGGCACCGATGGCCAAGGGCGAGTGGATTTCACGGGCTATTATGCACCGACGTATCGTGCCAGCTTAGTGCCCACCGTAGAATACCGCTATCCCCTATTTCGTCGCCCCCCCAATTTTGAGCAGTGGCGAGAGCCGCACCCAACCCGCTTGGAACTGGAAGGGGCGGATGGTCAGCAGTGGCGCAATGGGCCTTTGCGGGGTCTGGAACTGGTCTATTTGCGCGATCGCCTAGAGGCCTTTCTGGTTCACGTCCAAGGGTCGGCTGAGCTGCAACTGCCCGATGGTCGCCGCTTTACGGTGGGCTATGCCGGTAAGACCAATCACCCCTACACGAGTATTGGCCAAGAACTCATTCGCGATGGCAAAATTCTCCGTGAGGAACTGACGCTACCGCGCCTCATGGCTTACTTTGAGGCCAACCCCGCTGAGTTAGATCGCTACTTGCCCCGCAATGCCAGCTTTGTCTTTTTTGAACACACCCAAGGGCGTCCCCCCACGGGTAGTCTTTCAACCCCGGTGATTCCAGAGCGTTCGATCGCCACTGATAAGTCCCTGATGCCTCCGGGTGCCTTGGCGCTGATCAACACGAAAATTCCCCTCAAAGCCCAAGGCCAATGGCAGCAAACCCCCGTCAGCCGTTTTGTTTTGGATCAGGATACGGGGAGTGCCATTCGCGGGCCGGGTCGTGTCGATATTTTCATGGGCACGGGGGAGGTGGCCAAAGCGCGGGCGGGTCTGATCAATACACCGGGGCAGTTGTACTATTTGCTCCTGCGGGAATAGCTAGGGGTGCAGTGCTACTTTAATCACTTGGCGCGCCTTCATTGCTTGGAGGACGTTTTCAATCTCCGTGAGGGGGGCTTGGCCACTAATCAGTTTCTCGAAGGGCAGTGTACCACTGGCAATCCATTTCAGGGCTTGGCGGACAAAGGTGGGTGTGTTGTGAAAGACCCCCTTGAGGGTGAGTTCTTCGTAGTGCAGGCGTTCGGTATCAACGCGGATCGAAGTTTCGCGGGGGCAGCCACCAAAGAGGTTAATGGTGGCACCGGGGCGACCACAGGCGATCGCCGTTTCCCAGACTTCAGGTACGCCAGTGGCTTCAATGACAATATCGGCACCCCGTCCTTGGGTCCAGTCTTTGACCACCGTAGGAATATCACTGCACTGGTGATGATTGACCGTTTGCTCTGCCCCAAAGGTGCGGGCGATCGCCAGCCGCTGATCGGAACCGCCAAAGGCGAAGACCCGTGCCCCCTCTTGTGCCAGCACACCGACAAACATCAAGCCAATGGCACCATCCCCCAGCACCACAATTTGCGGTGGACTCGGCCAAGTCGCAACCATTGCGGGGTCAAAGCCAGAGCGAGCCACACCGTGGAGGACACAGGCGAGGGGTTCGGTCAGCGCCGCCAAGGCAAAGGAGAGGGACTCCGGAATAGGCAGCAGATTCTGGCGGACAATGCTGGCGGGAATTTTTAGGTACTCGGCAAACGTGCCATTGTTAAACTCCAGATGGGGGCACAGGGAAAAGGCTTGGCGTTGGCAGTAAAAACACTGGCCACAGGGGGCAGAATTATTCGCTACCACGCGATCGCCCACCCGCCATCCCGTCACACCCGCCCCAAGGGCAACAATTTCCCCGGCCGCTTCATGGCCAAAGAGAATCGGTGGGGTTAGCATCCGTGCATGACCGCCGCGCCGCCATACCTTCAAATCGGTACCACAGGTAGTGGCGGCCTGAACACGAATCACCACTTCCCCCGGCCCCGGTATCGGATCGGCGACGCTTTCAATGCGGACATCTTCTTTGCCGTAAAGCACTGCTGCTTTCATTGCACTTCCCCCATTAGGCCAACCATTGCAGGAGGCCACAGAGCAGTCCCAAAAGGGCAACCAACCCATAAAACGTACTCACCACCCGCAGTTCTGACCAGCCCCCCAACTCAAAGTGATGGTGTAGAGGGGCCATGCGCAGCAGCCGCTTGCCCACGCCATCGGGACCTTTGGTTGCCTTGTAGTAGAGCACTTGGGCAATGACTGAGAGAGACTCCACAAAGAAAAGACCACTGACAATCAACAGTTCCCAGAGGTGATGACTGGCCAAGCCAATGCCCGCTAGGAGTGCCCCAAGGGCTAGGGAACCCGTATCCCCCATAAACACCCGTGCCGGATGGTGATTGTGCCAAAGGAAGCCGAGACAGGCACCACTCATGACCACTGCCAGAATTTGCAAATCGGGATGGGCGGTCAGAATAATGCCTAAAGCGAGAAGGGCGATCGCTGCCGTGCCACCAGCAAGACCATCGAGACCATCGGTGAGATTGAGGGCATTCCCTTCCGCCATCGGCACAAAAATCGCCAAGGGGATAAAGGCAATCCCTAAAGGCCAAACCCAGCCCCAAGGCGCGGTCACTACCGTTGCCGTTGGATCGCTTCCGACCAGCCAAGCACAAAAAAGAGCTGCCCCAATCCCCTCAAGAAGGAGTCGCAGCCGCGCCGATAACCCTTTGTTGGATTTACGCCGCAGAACTTGCCAGTCATCCCACCAGCCAATGGCGGCATAGCAGAGGACAAGGAGGGCGATCGCCCCCACCGTTGCGGATACTTTCCCCTGCGCAACTCCAGTCCACAGGAGGGCTAGACCTAACCCTGTCGGCACAAAAAAGATTCCCCCCATTGTCGGTGTGCCCGATTTTTGCAGGTGAGATTGCGGGCCATCTTCGCGAATAATCTGCCCCGTTTTCAACCGCCGCAACAGGGGCACCACGGCCCTCCCTAGAACTGCAACGATGGCAAAGCTCAGCAACCAAGGCAGTGTCAAGGTTTGCAACGGCTGTTGCCAGTGGTTTGCCCCTGTATCGTAGGCAATGCTAGCCATGAGCAGGCCAATAGCGAGAAGGCCAAAAAGTCGCTGTCCTGTCAGCCAACGGGGTTCAATGGCAGCCGTGGTTTTGGTGGAGGGCATGGGGATAGCTCTAGCACATCACTCCGATAATAGGGGGATCTGTGCCCTACTCCTCAAGCCCTAGGTCATCTTCTTCGTCGTAATCGCCCAAGGAGTCACCAACAAATTCCTCAATTTCACCCATATCATCGAGGGTGCTATCCACGATCGGGTCTGTCTCATTGGCATCACGGGCAATTAATCGACCCGTTTGCTGTAACCATTCCAAAATGGAGCGATCGGAACGACCCGCAGCGGTTAAGTTCTTTTGGGAAATGGGTTCTTCGTACAAAGAGGGGTTGTATAGGGTCATAGGGCTAAGGTGAACGGTGTTGTAGTAGTCCAATCCTCTACTTTAACGTTTGCCCCTAGGAATGTAAATCTGCGTTTTGTGGCGATCGCCCAAAGTGGCACATTCTCTGGAACCTGCCTAGACTGGAGAAGTCCCTAAAGAATGGGCATGAAACTTTGATACACGAGGGATAGAAACAATGTCTTTACTCAAAAAATCATCCATCTCTTTGACGGTTTTAAGTGCGGTGTCCCTCGGCGGGGGGGCGATCGCTGCTCCCTACCCCCCAGAAGTGGTTTCCCGATTTACCAGTGAATGTACCACTGCCCTGCAACAACAGGTGCCACAGATGGCGCAATACGGCAATGCCTACTGTACCTGTGTGATCAATGAACTGCAATCCTCGCTCACCTTGGCAGAATTTCAGGCGATCGGTGAAGATGTACAGACCAATGTCACTCCCGAAGTGCGCCAGATGCTCACCAACACGGCACAAACCTGCCTGCAACGAGTCACCCAATAAGCAAAGGGGGAGAGAAATCCCCCCCAATATGATCCTAGACTGCGCTTAGAAATTGAGCGGCAGCGGCTTGCAGATCGGCGACTTTATCGAGTTTTTCCCAAGGTAGGTCGAGGTCATGACGCCCAAAGTGACCATAGGCAGCCACATCTTGGTAGAAGCGACCACCGCGATCTTGGGGCAAGTGGCGCAGGCCAAAGGTTTGGATAATGGCAGCGGGGCGCAGATCAAAGTGGGTTGTAATTAACTCCAGCAGTTGCTCTGGGGCAAGTTGACCCGTGCCAAAGGTATCCACAAAGAGGCTCATGGGGCGAGCAACGCCAATGGCATAGCTAATCTGTAACTCGCATTTGTCGGCTAGGCCTGCGGCCACAATGTTTTTGGCAATGTAACGAGCCATGTAGGCAGCACTGCGATCGACCTTGGTGGGGTCTTTCCCGGAAAAGGCACCGCCCCCGTGACGGGCATAGCCACCGTAGGTATCAACGACGAGTTTACGTCCTGTGAGTCCCGAATCCCCCTGAGGACCACCAATGACAAATTTGCCCGTGGGGTTGACGAGAAAGCGGGTCTTGTCATCGGGTTTAATTGCCAGATCCGCAAAGACAGGGTTGACGACGGCTTCCCATAGATCGGCTTTAATCTTTTCTTGAACGGCCGCTTCGTCGCTGATGTCACCAATGGTGGCCGTGTGTTGGGTGGAAATCAGGATGGTATCAATGCCCACCGGCTGGCCATCTTCATAGATGACGGTGACTTGGGTTTTGCCATCGGGACGCAGATAAGGAAGTTGACCCGTTTTGCGGACAGCGGCCAAGCGACGCGCCATGCGGTGAGCCAAGCTAATGGGCAGGGGCATATACTCAGGGGTTTCATTGCAGGCATAGCCAAACATAATGCCCTGATCACCGGCGCCAACGCGATCTAATTCGGCATCACTGAGGCGTTCCCGTGCTTCTTGAGCCGTGTCCACCCCTCGGGCAATATCGGGGGATTGCTCATCAAGGGCAACGATAACGGCACAGCTATTGGCGGCAAAGCCATTTTCAGCATCGGTGTAGCCAATTTCATGGATTTTCTGCCGCGCTAGGTTGACGTAGTTGACCTGTGCCTTGGTGGTAATTTCCCCCGTAATCAGGACTAAACCGGTATTAACCACCACCTCAGCAGCAACGCGACTCTGGGGGTCTTGGGTGAGGAGGGCATCGAGAATGGCATCGGCAATTTGGTCGCAAATCTTATCGGGGTGGCCTTCGGTGACGGACTCCGAACTAAATAAGTAACGCAAGATAGCACTCCTATGGCATGGGTTGTTGAAAGAACTGCAAGAAATTGGTTTATGGTAACACGGACTTTTGACTAAAAAACAAGGATTGGTTTCTAAATCCTAGGATTATACCTGAGCAGTAGGACACACGAGTGATTGTGATGATTGGCTAGACTAGGAGCAGATTTTAGGCGTTTCAAGTTGTATGTCTGCTTTACGCTATGCCTACTATCCTGGTTGTGTGGCTCAAGGCGCCTGTCGGGAATTAGACCTCTCAACGCGGGCGATCGCCCCCCTGTTGAATATCGACCTTGTGGAACTGCAGGAAGCCAGTTGTTGTGGCTCAGGCACGTTTAAGGAAAATTCGTGGCTGCTAGAAGATACCGTCAATGCCCGCAACATTGCCCTTGCCGAACAGTTGGCTTTGCCCCTGTTGACCCATTGCAGCACCTGTCAGGGGGTGATTGGCCATGTGGATGAACGCTTGAAAACTTTTCAGCGCGATCGCCCGGCGTACGTGGCAGAAATTAACCAAGTGTTGACGCAACAGGGCTGCGCTCCTTACCAAGGCACCACAGAAGTGAAGCATTTACTCTGGGCGATTGTCGGCGATGTGGGCATTGACGAGTTGCGCGATCGCGTCCGTCGTCCCCTCAAGGGACTCCGCTGTGCGGCCTTTTATGGCTGCTATCTCCTGCGCGCCCAAGAGAGGCTGCCCTTTGATCACCCGATTCGTCCCACCTCAATGGAACAGGTCTTTGAGGCAGTTGGGGCTACCCCCATCGAGTATGAGGGACGCACTCAGTGCTGTGGTTGGCCCATTTCCAGCTATGCGACGGCGGCCAGTTTTGCCATGGCAGCACAACGACTCCAGAGCGCGATCGCCCATGGCGCGGATTGCATTGTCACCCCCTGTCCCCTCTGTCATTTGAATCTGGATGCTCGCCAACCAGAAATTGCCCAGCAGGTGGGAGTTGCCTTCAATTTGCCGATTCTCCATTTGCCGCAACTGGTGGGTCTAGCCCTTGGCCTGCGTCCTGAGGAACTGGGTTTGAGAAAACATGTGGTTTCAACGCAACCGGTGTTGGCAAAACTAGGGCTTTAGCTGATTTCCAAGAGGCCTGATTCAGTGCAGATAGCTTGCAGTGGCTGATCCCACGGATCACGGGGCAATTCTGCTAGAAGGGCTGACTCAAAGACAATTCCCCAGCGACACACGTGCTGCCAATCGGGGTGGGCAAAGAGGCGATCAAAAAAACCGGCGCCATAGCCGAGACGGTACCCTTGGCGATCGCAGGCAACAGCAGGCACTAGGCAGAGATCAACACACGCTGGATCAATCGGGGGCGCTTCGGGGGGCGGTTGCCAAAGGCCATAGCGTCCTTGCTGGAGAGTGTCTTGGTTGCCATTAAAACAATGCCACCGCAAATCCTGACCCACGACACGGGGCAAGCCCCACTGTTTCGGGAGTGACCAGAGGAAGCGCAAGTCGGGTTCGCGGCGATGGGGCACATAGGTCAACACTGTGGTTGCCTGTTGAAACTGGGGATGATCAAGCAAGTGCTGACAAATGCGCTGACTGCGATCTTGCCACTCGCGATCGCTCAAGTGCTGCCGCCATTCAAGATAGTGTTGTCGCAGTTTGACTTTATCGCTCATTGATTTTCTGGGCACCAAAGCCACAAGTTAAGAGATAGAGGCCAAAGTGAGTGTTTAGCCTGAGGAACGATGCAACTGTCCCCCCAAGAAAAAGACAAGCGCCTGATTTTTACCGCCGCTCTTGTGGCCGAACGTCGTAAAGCACGGGGTCTCAAGCTCAATTATCCCGAAGCAGTGGCCTATATTTCTGCTGCCATTTTGGAAGGGGCGCGGGAGGGGCGCACAGTTGCTGATTTGATGAACTATGGCACAACACTGCTCAGCCGTGACGATGTCATGGAGGGGGTGCCAGAAATGCTCACAGAAGTACAAGTCGAAGCAACATTTCCCGATAGCACGAAGCTGGTGACAGGGCATACCCCCATTCGCTGACGTCTGAAAACGCTTCAAGTTAGCGCCAACCAATGACTAGCAACGCATTCCCAAGGGGTGCGGAAAGAATTTTGCAGTCATTCAAATCCCGATAAAAATAGTCGGATATGTTTGACAGGGCGATCGCCCCCTGCTAGGATGGTCAACAACTTGTCTGAGGCAGTCTGACACCCATGACCGCAACCCTTAGCTCCACCACCGCCACCGCCTACTTTACCCACCTCAAATGCAAAGAGTGTGGCGCAGAGTACGAACCCCAAGCCATTCATGTCTGCGAATACTGTTTTGGCCCCCTAGAGGTGAAGTACAATCTGAGCCAATTGGCGGCAGCCGTAACGCGCAGCACGATTGAGGCGGGGCCAAAGTCCATTTGGCGTTACCGTCCCTTTTTGCCTGTGACATCGGCCAACCCCATTGATGTGGGCACAGGGATGACTCCCCTCGTCAAAGCCCAGCGGCTGGCTCGGCGGCTCGGACTCAAGCATCTGTACATCAAAAACGATGCTGTGAATATGCCCACCCTGAGCTTCAAGGATCGGGTAGTATCGGTGGCGTTGACGCGGGCGCGGGAATTGGGTTTTACGACAGTCTCCTGTGCCAGTACCGGCAATTTGGCGAATTCAACGGCAGCGATCGCAGCTCATGCGGGGCTAGATTGCTGTGTGTTTATTCCAGCGGATTTGGAAGCGGGTAAGGTCTTGGGGACGCTCATCTATGGGCCAACGGTGATGGCCGTTGAGGGCAACTACGACCAAGTGAATCGCCTGTGTTCGGAAGTGGCGAATACCCACGGGTGGGGGTTTGTCAATATCAATTTGCGCCCCTACTATTCGGAAGGGTCAAAGACGCTCGGTTATGAGGTGATTGAACAGTTGGGCTGGCAGCTTCCTGACCACATTGTGGCTCCCTTGGCTTCTGGCTCTTTGTTCACGAAAATTTACAAGGGCTTCCGCGAATTTGTGGAAGTGGGTCTGGTGGCGGATAAACCCGTGCGCTGTAGTGGTGCCCAAGCGATGGGCTGCTCCCCCATTGCTCAAGCCTATGCCGAGGGGCGGGATTTTGTGGCACCCGTGAAGCCCAACACCATTGCTAAGTCCATTGCCATTGGTAACCCCGCCGATGGGGTCTATGCCCTAGAGATTGCCCGCAAAACCAATGGGGCGATCGCTGCGGCCACCGATGAAGAAATTGTGGCAGGCATTAAGCTGCTGGCGGAAACGGAAGGTATTTTCACGGAAACCGCTGGCGGTACCACAATTGCCGTTCTCAAAAAATTGGTGGAATCGGGCAAAATTGACCCTGAGGAGGTGACGGTGGTCTATATCACGGGCAATGGCCTGAAAACCCAAGAGGCGGTGCAAAACGACATTGGTCAACCCCTGACGATCGAACCCAAGTTGGCTAGCTTTGAGCGCGCCTTGGAGCGATCGCGCACCCTCGAACGGTTGGATTGGCAACCGGTATTGGTCTAGTCGGTTTTCCCGACGCTGTGTTGAAATTTATGGATGGTTTGTAGAGGTCTATGGCTGTTACTGTTTTGATTCCCACTCCCTTGCAAAAGCTCACCCGCGATCAAGCAACGGTGGAGTGCCAAGCCCAATCGATCGCCGAGCTTCTGGAAAAGCTAGAGCAGGACTGCCCCGGCATTAAAGGGCGCCTCTGTGATGAAAGTGGCCAACTGCGGCGATTCGTCAATTTCTACGTCAACAATGAGGATATTCGCTTCCTCAATGGCATTGAAACGCCCCTCAAGGATGGCGACGAAGTCAGCATCATTCCCGCGATCGCTGGCGGCTAAGCAAGAGGAATTTGCTCCTGTTGAGATGATTGAACGCTGATTTTAGCTCTGGGGGAAGGAAGCGATCTGAGTTCCTCTTCGGTGTAAATTTGCGCCGTCAGGGGCTGATTTTTAAGCCATGCTGCAAGCCGCTGATAGAGGACGCGATCGCCGCCAAGGTATCCACCGCTTCTTGGGAAGAGATTTGTTAGGATCAGGGCACTGTTTGCCGCTGCTGTCCGATGTTTCAGTCTTGGTTACAGCCCATTGCCAATTCTCCAATGTTGGCTCCCGCCAAAGATGTTGAGGATTCCCTGCTGCTGCGCCTAGGGGTCTTGGGCATGGTGATTGTTGGCTTGGTGGCAACCGATGTGGCGGCGGATACTGCCAATAGTCTCTGGGCGGTTCCCCTCTCCATTGCCGGCTTTAGTTGGAGTTGGTGGGCACGGCGACAAAAAAATGTGGTGGCAAAGCTGGCGATCGCCATTGGGATGTTGACGGCATTGGCGATTTTTTTGGGGCGATTGGCCACCCTCAACCAAGATTCACGGATTCTGCTGACGGAACTCTTGATTCAACTGCAAGTGCTCCATAGCTTTGACTTGCCCCGCCGCAAAGATTTGGGCTACTCGATGGTGATTGCCCTGATTTTAATTAGTGTGGCGGCCACCCTCAGTCAAACCATGACCTTTGGGCTGTTTCTTGTGATCTTTCTGGCGATCGCCCTACCTGTACTCGTCCTTGACTACCGCTCGCGCCTTGGCTTACTCTCCACCACCCTGAAAGCCTTGGCCTTGCCTTGGCGGCAATGGGTCGGCCTCTTTGCCCTGATTCTTGGCTTGGGGATGGTGGTCTTTGTGCTGCTGCCGCGCTTCCCTGGCTATCAGATTCGCACCTTGCCTGTCAGTGCTGAAATTCAAGTGGCAGGGGAGTTTGACCAAACCCGGGTGATCAATCCGGGCTATGTCAGTGGCCGTGGTGGTGGCGGTGTCGGCGAGGAACTGGCCAATCAAACCTTTGACCCGAACTTTTACTATGGCTTTGGCTCCGAGATTGATCAGACCTTTGGCGGGAGCATGACGCCTAGGGAGTTAATGCGGGTGCGATCGCAAGCCCCCGGCTTTTGGCGCGTCCTTGCCTTTGACAAATATACGGGGCGGGGTTGGCGCATTAGTCGCAACGATGAGGCAGAAGTGCTGCGGCGTTCCCCTTGGAGTTTTCGCTATCTGCTGCCACAACAACTCTCCCAAATGCCGACGCGGGAAGTGATTCAGACCTATACCATTGTCTCTGAGTTTAGTAACCTGATTCCCCATCTCTACGAACCCCGCGAACTCTATTTTCCCACCCGTGAAATTGCCCGTGACCCCGATGGTGGCCTGCGTGCGCCAGTGCCCTTGCCCGAAGGGCTGACCTATTCTGTGATTTCCCAAGTGCCCGTGCGCGATCGCTCTCTGTTGCGCAGAGCGCCAAAATTAAATCACACCGTAGGCTATCAGTCCTACCTTGAAGTGCCCCCTGACCTGAAACCACGCCTGCAAGCACTGGCCAAAGACCTCCTTGCCAAGGCCGATCGCTCGATTCCCGAACCCTACGAGCAAGCTCTCTACCTCACCCAAGCCCTGAAGCAATCCTATGCCCTGAAAACCGACATTCCCGAACTAGGCAAAGATCAAGACTTGGTCGCAGCCTTTCTGTTTGAGTGGCGCGGCGGCTATCCCGATCACTTTTCCACGGCGTTGACACTGCTACTGCGCAGTATTGGCATTCCCAGCCGCTTGGTCACCGGTTTAGGAACGGGGGAATTTAACCCCTTCACGGGCTTGTATGTGGTTCGCAATACCGATGCCTATGCCCTGACGGAAGCCTACTTTCCCAATTTGGGCTGGTTTCTCTTTGATCCAATTCCGGGGCACGATCTCTATCCAGCCACCCTAGAGGTAGATCAGACCTTTAGCGTCCTCCAGCAGTTTTGGCAGTGGGTCACGGGATGGTTGCCGACCCCGGTGACGGGATTTTTTGGCATTATCTTTGCTACCCTCGAAACTGCTTTGCAAAAATTCTTTGATCTGTTTAGCCAAGGGCTGGGGGGGATTGTCCAAGGGATTTTGATGCTCTTTGGTGGCGTCATTGTGGTCTGGGGTTTGTGGTACGCTCTCCAGACGTGGCGATATCGTCAACGCCTGCAAAAACTGCCGCCGATCGCCCGCCTCTATGTACAAATGCTCGATGGTCTCGCCCAGCAGGGATTACCGAAGCGACCCAATCAAACGCCGTGGGAATACGCGCGATCGCTGCAAACCGCTGGCCGTCTTGATGCCGTCAGTCAGCGAGCCATTGAAACCCTGACGCAGGCCTATGGGGCTTGGCGCTATGGTGGTGATCAGCCCCCCTTGCCACCCCTGAAACGCGCCCTGAATCAACTGCGACAACAACGCTGGCGATCGCTGCAACGCACGGTAGCGGATCTGCGCCGTCGTTAATCCTTGTCCTTGGGGTTGCTGTCATCGGCGAGGGCATCATCGCTCACTAGTTCGGTCACCAGCACCTTATCCACGCGGTTGCCATCCATATCCACCACTTCAAAGCGCAGGCCATCGGTTTCAATGTAATCTCCCGACTGGGGAATACGCCCAAATAGCGTAATGATTAGCCCGCCAAGGGTGTGGTAGTTGGCCGTGTCCTCCTCAGGTAAACTTTCCCGCCGCAGCAATTCCTTGAGTTCATAGGTGGAGAGCAGTCCATCCAATAGCCAAGAGCCATCCTCCCGCTGAATAATTTGCGGTTCTTCCCCCTCGTCGTGGCGCAGTGTGCCAATAATCGCCTCCGTGAGATCATTGAGCGTCACCAGCCCTTCGATGCCCCCGTATTCATCAGTAATCAGGGCAATGTGTTGACTCGATTGGCGAAAGAGTTCAAGGACATCAAGTGCCGGTAGGCCTTCGGGAACAAAGAGCGCTGGTTGCAAAAGCTGGCGCAGGTCAATCTCTTGCTGGGTGAGACGAGCGGCCAAAAAGTCCTTGGCTGAAATAATTCCCAAGCAGTGATCAATGGTTTCTTCAGCCACGGGAAACCGCGAATGGGAACTGGCTAGGATTTCCGCCTCCATTTCTTCAAGGGAAGATTCAATATCCAGCCACACAATATCGGTGCGGGGGGTCATGATCGACTGAATCGGGCGATCGCCCAAGTTGAAAATCCGCGCCACCATGTCCTGCTCCGCCACCTCAAAGAGACCCGCCTGTGCCCCCTGCTCAATCAGGACTTTGATTTCATCCTCTGTAACCGTTTGGTCGGCAATGGTGGCAATGCCCAATACTTGCAGAATGGTATCTGTGGAGACGCTGAGTAAATGCACAATCGGAGCCGCTAATTTCGTCAGCCATGTCATGGGTTTGGCAATGTTGCAGGCGATCGCCTCGGGGTACGTCATGGCAATGCGCTTGGGCACCAGTTCGCCAATCACCAAGGAAAGGTATGTAATCCCCGTCACCACAAGGGCAATACTCAAAGGCTGGCTGTATTGACCCAACCATGGCACGGGACTGAGGACAGCCTGTAACCGCTGGGCAAGGGTGACACCGCCCACGGCACCACTGAGAATCCCAATCAGGGTAATCCCAATTTGTACAGCCGAGAGAAAATTATTCGGGGAGTTGGCGAGTTTTAGGGCTGCCTTCGCCTTGCGTTGACCCCGTTTTGCCAGTTGCTCGAGGCGGACTTTGCGTGCAGAGACCACTGCGATTTCAGCACCAGCAAAAATGCCATTGGCGATAATGAGCAGCAGCACAAGTAAAATTTCTAAGGCAGCGGCAGACATTGCAGCTATTCTTCTAGGGGGAACCCCAGATATACAGTCTGAGTCGGCATTGTGGGTCGTCAGGCTTATTCAAGAGACTGCTCCTTTACTGCCGATGTTGTTTCTATCATGCTGAATAAATCGCCCCTCTGCCAGTGATATCGACCTGTTGAGGGGATGTGATTGGGTCATTAAGCAGTTTTGGCTGTTTCGAGGGGGTTCCATCCTTAGGGAAAAGGGTTGTATAGCAGTCAGGATACTGGAATCTGGGAGACTCTACAAGGGGGCGGAATCTTAGAATAGACGTGATGTTTCCCTCGCCAACCAATGCACGAGCGACTTCAACGCTTCCTTACCCTAGGGGCGATCGCGATTCTGGTGCTGTTAATTGTGGCTTTCCTCTGGAGCGAAGAGGCACTCCAGTCGCCGAGCCGCACTTGGGAGACCCTCAGTAATGCAGTGATTACCTTGGTGGGGGAGTATCCCGATCGCCCGCGCACCCTGCTGGGGCAAGTCCTGCAGCTGCTGCTACTGCTCTTTGGCACCTTTGCCTTTGGTGCCCTGATTGGCAAGTTTTCCGCCTACTTTGTCACCCAAGCTCTTAGCCAAACCCTACCCATGAAACCCTTTAGCAATCACATTATTATCTGCAACTGGAATGCCAAGGCGCCCCTTGTGCTCCGCCAATTGATTGCCGCCAACGCCTACCATCCCCGCGACATTGTGCTTTTATGTGCTGAACCGATTGCACTGGATCCTGAATTCCAAGGGCGCCCGGATGTCTTTGTAGTACAAGGGGATCCTACCCACCATGGCACCCTAGAGCGCCTCAATGCCCCCCAAGCCAAAGCCATTATTCTGCTTGCGGATGCCGACATGGAAGCTCCCGATGAAAAAAATGCCCTCATTGCCCTTGCGGTAAAGCACCTAGAGAAAACCCCTGGCCAAGAGCAGGATATTCATGTGGTGGCCGAATTGGTGAATAGCGATCGCCAGCGCCACCTTAAGGAAGCAGGGGTGGATGAAGTGATTTTGAGTCAGGACTATAGTTCTGGGATTCTGGCCCAAAGTGCCCTCTTTCGTCAAATGTCCGAGGTCTATCGCCAACTCCTGACCTATTCTGATCACACCAATGAGTTCTACTTTATTGAGCCGGGGTACTATCCCACCACCCTCTATGGCCTCTCCTTTGCTGCCCTCAGTGCCTGGATGAGTGAGTACAGTAGCCGCCATCCAGAGAACCCGCTGCTCCTGATCGGGATTCGCCGCCAAAATCAACAGGTGTTGCTCAACCCTCGTCCCACAGACTTTCAGAGCCTTGACCCCACTGACACGCTGATTGTCATGGCCTATCGCCCCATCTATGACTTGCGGGGATAAACCCGTCCTTTCCAAGCACCACCCCGACCTTGCCAGTGGCGCCGCGCCGAATCCAGTGTCATCAGCGTATAGAGGAAGGCAATCAGCGGCAGTGTCAGCGCCCAAGCGCCATTGAGGCCATAGAAACGCACCGTTGGCCCGTAGGCGATCGCCATGCTCCCCCAAGTGAGTCCCGCCATGACGGCTAAGGGCAGCGACTGACCGATCAGACCGATAGCAAGGGCAAGGGGCGCCCACAAATACACCAGTGTCATGCCAATCACGGTTCCCACCAGCAAGAGCGGTGAATAGGACAACTGCGTATAGGCGGTGCGAGCCACCATCTGCCAAATACTGCCGAGCGTATTGTAGGCACGCAGACTCACGGTGGTCGGTGTCAGCCCCAACCAAATGCGGTAGCCGGCTTGTTTGACAGCGGCAGCTAAGGAACAATCATCAATCAGGGCATGGCGAATACAGGCAATGCCACCAATCTTGTCCAGCGCCACAGGATCAATCAGAATACAGCCCCCCGCTGCAGCCGCCGTTGATCGCTGTGGATCGTTGACCCAAGGGAAGGGATAGAGCTTGGCAAAGAAAAAGACAAAGGCGGGAATCAGCAATTTTTCCCAAATACTTTGGCAGCGCAGTTTCACCATCAGCGAGACAAGGGCACAATTTTGCTGACGGGCGTGGGCGACCAATTGCCGCAAATTTTGGCGATCGTGGGCAATATCGGCATCTGTAAGCAGCAAGTAATCGGGATCAAACGCACGGGCGGCCTCAATGCCTTGGGACAGTGCCCAGAGCTTACCGGACCAGCCGGAAGGAAGCGGTGCGCCCTCGATGACCGTCAGGCGATCGCCCTTGCCCAGTTCCAAAGCCGCTTGGCGAGCAATGTCCCCTGTGCCATCGTCACTTTGATCGTCCACCAAGATCAGATGTAGGGTTCCCTCGTAGTCCTGTTCGAGGAGCGATCGCACACTGGTGCCAATCACCGCCGCCTCATTGCGAGCTGGAATGACAACCACCACCCTTGGCCAAGCCCTGAGGTCTCCCCCCTGTAGCCGCTGATCCGGGCGCCAAAACTGTCCCCAAAACAGCAGCAAAACCAGCCAGATCACAAGGGAAAGAACCGTTACACTCAACAGGATGAGGGTTAACACAGGGGATATGGTCATCACAGTTCACTATCGAGGACTTCTTCAGCCATAGGATTGAGGTGCTGATGTTGCTGCCGTCGCGATCGACGGCGATATTTTTTCGGATCCAAGAGGGGTTCAAGGCGCTGCTGCCCTTGGCGGTCACTCTTGGCCTTCACTGGGGGTGCCTTCCCTAAGGATGGCTCTGAACTGGCCATTGTTTCTAGCTCATGCAAATACTCAATGTAGAGGGGGTAGCGCTCCCAATCACCGCGTACACAGCAGCCCGGTTCCTGATCGTGGCGACAGTTATCAAAGAGACACCGATCCTTGCTCAGCCGTTGGCGAATCTCCGGAAAAGCCGCCGCCAATTGCTGGGGGTCTTGGGGCAGTTCGGGTTGATTAAAGCCCGGTGTATCGGCAATCCAGCCCCCCGCTGGCAGGGGAAAGAGTTCCACATGGCGAGTGGTGTGCCGCCCCCGGTGCCAGTGATCCGAGACCGCACCGACGCGAATATCTTCCCGAGGTGTCAGATGGCGGATCAAGCTACTTTTGCCTACCCCCGACGGGCCACAGACAACTGTAATCTTATCGGCGAGGTGGGGATGCAGATGTTGCCAGTCGCTTCCTTGGGTGAGACTGAGGACATGGCAGTGATAGCCCCATTGATGCAGGCGATCGCGCCACTGCTGTTGCTCTTGCGCAGAAACTAAATCCGCTTTGGTGAAAACCACCTGAATCTCGACATTCAATCCCTCGGCGGTCAAGAGAAAGCGGCTAATTTGATGGACATCAGCAGGAGGGTCAGCCAAGGCAAAAAGGAGCAACACTTGATCGACATTGGCGATCGCTGGGCGTGACAATTGATTGCGGCGGGGCAAAATCTCAGCGATCGCTCCGCGGTGTCCTTGCCAGTCGGGATGGCTCACCACCACCCAATCCCCCACACACACCTGTTGCCCCATCTTCTTGAGGCGGGCGCGGCGTACACACAGTAACTCCTCAATGCCATTGGCGGCTTCTTGCAGGCGGACACGGTAGTAATTGGCCTGAACAGCCCGCACCAAGCCCACCAGATCACTCATGCCGGACGCTGCACCTGAAGGGCAAAATAGTCCTGCCGTGGCTCAATCCCAAGGACATCGTAGCCCGCTATGCGCAAACTATCGGGCACCTGCTCAATGGGTTCTCCTGCATCCAACCAGACCTCAAGGGGCTGCTGGGGGGGCAACTGTTGCAGTCGCAGTTTTGTGCGCACAAAGTTCAAAGGACAGGGCGTTCCCCGTAGATCCAATGTTTCCATGGCAGGGCAAGTAACCAACTGCAACTATCTTCCCAAAAAGGCGACCACCTTGGCGAATACCTGTTCTCGCTCCACATCTAGGGGAAGCAAGTGATCCGAATCCTTGAGCCAGTGCAATTCCTTGTGGGCACTGCCCAGCTGTTCATAAATCCTCTGCGCCCCTTGGGGGTCAACGACCGTGTCAGCAAGGCTTTGCAGAATCAGGGTTTCAGCTGTGATGGTTGGCAGTTTCCGCTCCACTTGGGCAATCAGGTCGAGGGCACTGCGCACCGCTTGCAGGTTGAAACTTTTGAAAAAGCAGGCGGCTTCTGCTGCTTGGCGTAGGGGGCGATCGCGGATTGGTAGGCTGCGCCGAGGCACCCAAGGAATCCACTGACCAATGGATAGCACCAAAGTTTCTGGAGCCAAGGGCAAAAACCAAGGCCGATAGATACGCAAAAAGGGAGCAAGGAGCACTAGGGCATCAACGGCATAGTGACGGGCAAGATGCAGGGCTAGCGTCCCCCCTGTGGAAAAGCCGATCACCGCAACCGTTGAGTAGCTCTCTCGCAAGGCCTGAAAGGCACTGACGACAGCCTCATACCACTGCGGCCATGTCGAGGCGGGCATTTGGGGAGTGGGGCGATCGTGCCCCGGATAGAGGATGCCCTGAACCGTCCAGCCTGCTTTGTAGAGAACCTCTCCCAAAAGTTGCAGTTCATAAACCCCACCCCCCAAGCCATGGAGTAACAAGCAGGCGCGATCGCCCTCAGGGTGTCTGTGGAAAAAGGGACGATTGACGAGATGAATCAATGCAGTTGCATGCCACACGTTACCAACATAGAAAAAATCTACCCCGATCGCTAGAGCAACCGAGGTAGAGGACGCGACGTTCATCTAGGCGGCAGTTCGCTTAAAGAGCCTAAAGATGAGCCTAAAAGCGTTCATGGAAGGTGCGGTTAATCACATCCAACTGTTGTTCGCGGGTGAGTTTGATAAAGTTCACCGCATAGCCCGACACCCGGATGGTGAGTTGGGGGTACAGTTCAGGGTGATCCATGGCATCCAACAACATTTCGCGGTTAAGCACGTTGACGTTGATGTGGAAGCCTTGGTCGTGGATGTAGCCATCCAGCAGATTCACCAAGTTGCTGATTTGATCCTCCCGTGTCTTGCCAAGGGCACTGGGCACGATGGAGAACGTGTTGGAGATGCCATCTTGGGCATGGACATAGGGCAACTTGGCCACGGATGCCAGTGAGGCGATCGCCCCTTTCGTATCGCGACCGTGCATGGGGTTAGCGCCCGGTGCAAAGGGTTCACCGGCTTTGCGGCCATCGGGAGTATTGCCGGTTTTCTTGCCATAGACGACGTTGGAGGTAATCGTCAGGATTGACTGCGTAGGCACGGCATTGCGGTAGGTTTTGTGTTTGCGGATTTCATTCATGAAGGTTTCCACGACCCACACCGCGAGACTATCCACGCGATCGTCGTTGTTGCCGTACTTCGGAAAATCACCCTTAATCTCGTAGTCCACCGCTAAGCCCTCGGCATTGCGGATCACTTTCACCTCGGCGTACTTAATGGCCGAGAGGGCATCCGCCACCACCGATAGACCCGCCACACCACAGGCCATGGTGCGAAAGACATCGCGATCGTGGAGCGCCATCTCCAGCCGCTCGTAGCAGTACTTATCGTGCATGTAGTGGATGACGTTGAGGGTATTGACATACACCTTCGCCAACCAAGCCATCATCTGCTCAAAACGGGGTAGGACTTCTTCCCACTTCAGGGTGTCGCCCGTAATCGGCGCAAACATCGGTGCCACTTGCTGGCCAGAGACTTCATCCCGACCGCCATTGATTGCGTAGAGCAGGGCTTTGGCTAAATTCACCCGTGCCCCAAAGAATTGCATTTGTTTGCCGACCCGCATCGCCGAGACACAGCAGGCGATCGCGTAGTCATCGCCCCAGTAGGGACGCATCAAGTCATCGTTTTCGTATTGGATCGAACTGGTGTCAATGGAAACTTGGGCGCAGAAGCGTTTGAAGGCCTCTGGCAAGTTTTCCGACCACAGCACCGTCAAGTTGGGTTCGGGGGCAGGCCCAAGGGTATAGAGCGTATTCAGAATACGGAAGCTGGTTTTCGTCACCAATGGGCGACCATCAAGACCCATGCCACCAATGGATTCCGTGACCCATGTGGGATCGCCAGAGAAGAGTTCATTGTATTCCGGCGTCCGCAGGAAGCGCACCATCCGCAGTTTCATCACAAAGTGGTCAATCCATTCTTGGATTTCAGCTTCTGTGGCTGTGCCGTGGCGCAAATCCCGTTCAAAGTAAATGTCGAGGAAGGTGGAGACCCGCCCAAGGGACATGGCGGCGCCGTTTTGTTCTTTGACAGCCGCAAGGTAGCCAAAATAAAGCCACTGAATCGCCTCTTTGCCATTGGCCGCTGGCCGCGAAATATCAAAGCCATAGCTGGCGGCCATTTCCTTGAGTTCATTGAGGGCTTTGATTTGCTCTGAGAGTTCTTCCCGTAGGCGGATGGTTTCGTCGTCCATGACATCCAGTTCTAGGGAAGCCTGCTGTGCCTGTTTGTCGGCAATCAAGCGATCTACCCCATAGAGAGCCACGCGGCGATAGTCACCAATAATCCGACCGCGGCCATAGGCATCCGGCAGTCCCGTAATGATCCCCGATTTACGACAGCGGCGCATTTCGGGGGTGTAGGCATCAAAGACGCCATCGTTATGGGTTTTGCGATATTTGGTGAAGATTTCCTTCGTGCGCGGATCCAATTCGTAGCCGTAGGCCTTGAGGGAGGTTTCAACAACGCGAATGCCACCAAAGGGCATAATCGCCCGTTTCAGGGGCTGATCGGTTTGCAGGCCAACGATTTGCTCTAACTCGCGATCAATGTAGCCCGGTGCGTGGGCTGTAATCGAAGAGGGGATACTGGTATCGGCATCAAGGACGCCTTTTTCGCGCTCTAGTGCCATCAGATCGCGCACTTTTGCCCATAGTTGTTGGGTGCGATCGCTAGCGCCTGTGAGGAAGGAGGCATCCCCAGCGTAGGGGGTATAGTTGCGTTGAATAAAGTCGCGCACATCAATGCGATCGACCCAATCACCACCCGTAAATTCTCGCCATGCCGCTTCGGGCAATTCTGTGTAGCGTGTACAGTTCATAATCAATGTTCCTCATCAAGTGTACAGCAATTTCTCGCGATCGCCCTTCACCAATAGCGATCGCCCCTTCAAACCAGCAAGAACCTGCTAACTGCAAATGCTAGAAAATACGCAAGAGATTAAGCGATTGCGATCAAACGAGAAATGCAAATGAACTTTTTGTAGGCCAAGCCTCATCACTCTTTTTCGGCCTGCTCACGCCTACACTTTCATTATACTCCCTATAATCTAGGGGCTGATTTTTGCAAAAAGTAAAGCATTCTGTTCATTGCTTTAGGCCGCGATCGCCCTCATTTCTTGGGCATTTTGCAACCGCTCAATTGCTACATCCAGCAGGGCTAAACCAGCCTCTAGGGTTTCAATGCGACACAATTCACTGCGCAGTTCTGCGGCATCAGCAAAGCCCTTAGCGTACCACGTCAAATGTTTACGCGCTTGGCAAATCCCCCGTTCCCCCTTGTATTCCCAGAGGGCAATGAGATGATCCCGCGCACAGTGCAGACGTTCAACCACCGTTGGCGCAGGCCGCAATTCCCCGGTTTTCAAAAAGTGATCAATTTCCCCCACCAAGAAGGGATAACCCATCGTTCCCCGCGAGCACATCACACCATCTGCGCCGGTTTGCTCCAAGCAGCGCACTGCCGCTTCCACCGAGAAAATATCGCCATTGGCAATCACGGGAATACTGACGCGCTCCTTCACCCGCGCAATCCACTCCCAGCGGGCTGGGCCATTAAAGCCTTGGGCACGGGTCCGCCCATGAACCGTAATCATTGCCGCGCCAGCATCTTCCATCGCCTTGGCAAAGTCAAGGATATTAATCTCCTGATCGCTCCAACCAATGCGGGTTTTGACCGTAACCGGCACAGGCACCGCCTTGGAGACCGTCCGCACAATTGTTGCTGCCGTTTGCACATCCCGCAGCAGCGAAGAACCACCGCCATTCTTCGTAATTTTATTCACGGGGCAGCCCATATTGATATCTACCGTATCCGCCCCTTCAGCCACTGCCTTTATCGCTGCTTCTGCTAGAAAATCAGGGCGACAGTCAAAAAGCTGAATACTAATGGGGTGCTCATTGGCATCCACTTCCATGATCCGGGGCAATGTTTTCAGATAGTGCAACCCCGAAGCACTGACCATCTCCGTGTACATCATTGAGTCGGGGGCATAACGGCGCACCAATCGCCGAAACACCAAATCAGTTACCCCGGCCAACGGGGACTGCAAGACCCGACTATTGACCGTAACAGAGCCAATCTGCAATGGCGTTGCCAAACGGGCTTTTAGCTCTGGAGACAGGGTTGACATAGCTCCCACGAAAGCTCAATGCTGCTGCTGCGGTGTTTGCTCTTGATAGGCTGAATAGACTGCCCGCACATTATACCAGTTCAAAAAGATGCGAGCCACTTCCAAGGCATCTTGAGGGCGACCGATGTTAATCAGCCATTGCAACAGGGGCGCCAGTGTTTTTTCATTGAGAATGCCGCCGAGGGATAGGATGGCCCAAAGGAAATAGTGAAAGGGCGTCATTTGAATCATGAGCTTCACTTCCCAAATGGGATGCTTTTTATAGAACAAGACCCCCATTCGTCCCCTTTCAATCTCTTTCTGAATCAGGGTGGGCACTTGACTGAGGGAAAAGGGGGGATGCCAGTGGTAGCCAACGGCTTCGGGGCACTTCAGTAATCGCAAACCCAATTTCTTGAGGCGCACCCCTAGTTCTAAATCTTCCCAGCCGTAGAGCTGAAACTGGGTATCAAAGAGGCCTGCTTTTTCCAACCAATGGCGGGCGATCGCCACATTCCCCGTTGCAAAATAGGCGGCTGAAAAATCAATGATTTTGTAGGGTTCTGAGGTGGGGTCTTCAAAGTTACAGGTATTAATCACACGGCCATAGGAAAAAGCAGGAACCTGAGTAATATCCTCAATGCCAAGACGTTCTTTTTCTTGGGTTAAGCACTTCCCATGGGCTTCTAAAAACGTTTCCGTCACTACCAAATCACTATCGATAAAAATAATCCAGTCCCCCTGAGCCACCTGAAGCCCCAAGTTACGGGCAGCCGCAGGGCCAAGATGTTCCTGTTGAAGCCAGCGGACACAGGGAAACGCTTCACGATGTGCCTCAAGCCACTCAATGGTGTTGTCTGTTGAGCCATCGTCAACAATAATGACCTCATAGCCCTCAATGCCTAAGTCTGGATTCCACGTTTGATGGGCGATCGCGCGAAGACACTTTTCTAGAATGGGCAAGCGATTATAGGTAGGAATTACGACACTAAAAAACATGATCACTCCAGAAATGTAGTCTTGAGCTACTCAACTAGCTTGTTCTATCTAAAACCCAACTATGGAGACGATGGGAATAAAGGCGCAGGAACGCATGGTGAAGAATTTTTTCTGCTTCTGTTCCTTTATAACATTGCTTTAACTGCCGCAGGAGTTGGAACGTTTTCCAAGGGTCTTTCTCTGCTTCTTGAGCCTCAGTTGGTAAAATCCCTAGCTTTGCCGTCAGCAGTTGTTGCCAGTGGCGCGAACGAATCCGTTGACTATTTTGAGCTTGCTGCCGGCGATAAAGGCTTGAGGTTTGCTTCCGATGCACTCGGTACTGCAGAAGCACCTCTGGCACATTCCCCATCTTAAACCCTGCCGCCCATGCCCGCTGCCATAGATCATAATCTTCCACCAGTGACCACTCAGAGGAGTACCTCAGTTCTTTAAATACTGCGGAGCGACCGATCACAGAGGGATGGGCAAAAGGGACACCAAATAATAATTCAGTTTCACAGCCTTCATGGGAAGAAGGGTAGCGCCAGCAGCCAGTCGCTGCCCCAATGAGCTGAACAGATGAGCCACAAAGATGTAATTTATTTTTTTCTAGAAATTCAAGTTGACTTTCTAACCTGTTAGGTAAAGCCAAATCATCTGCATCCATTCTAGCGATATACTGACCCTTAGCAAGTTCAGTTGCTTGATTTAGTGTATAAATCAAACCTTGATTATCCCGACGAATTAAATGAATACGAGCATCAAGTTTTGCATAATCTGATAAAATTTCAAAGGAGTTATCCGAAGAACCATCATCAATAACAATGAGTTCAAAATCATTAAAGGATTGATTAAGAATAGAATTTATAGCTAATTCAATATATTGGCCAGAATTAAAAACTGGTAAAATAACTGAAATAGTCGGACTGTTGTGTATATTCATCATTAACAATAACTAAATCATCTCAAATTCTAATCCAAGTCTTTGGAATTAAATCCGAATCATCTTTATCAGAGGTAGCGAACCATTTTTGAGGAGCAATTACAATTTTTTCAGGGCTATTATTTAGCCAAGCTCCCCACCAACTAAACGTACTGTTGGCAATAATATGATGACGACATAGACTCATGAGGCGCATATCATTATAGCTCTCTTGAGCAGTATTGTTTTCTACATAAAAAATTGGATAAGAAGTTTTCAAGTTTGATTTTGCCCATTCAGCTTCGTCTGAAAAAACAAAGAATACAGGATCATCTATAAGTGACGTGATATATTCAATGGCTCGATAGTAATAGTCAAGCTGACAGACGCCATGAACTTTATGGGTCATAGGATTTGAAACATAGTCTCCACGACGAATATGGAGACTAATTGAATGACACTGGGTAATTTTATCTGCCCATTGAGCATTTATTTCTGACAAGGGTTGCCTAAACTTGAAATCTTCCCGTAGAACGTCAGCAATTTCGCTAAAGTATTTTTCTGATTGCCAGTAACCCTGAAGGTAGGCAGTGCTGGGGATAGAGTGAATTTGTTCCCAATAGTGATAGTGAGGTTCAAGAATCAGTCGCCCCTTACATAGCGCTGAAAGTTGCAGGTTGGCGATCGCTCTTCTGATTGTTGGCACCCCCCACCACCCCAAAACAGACTTCAAATCCTCAAGAGAAGCAATCGGAGCCTCACAGCAAAATACACGATGTAGTTCAAACCCTTGATGAAGCTGGTAGCTTTCAAAATCCGAAATATCCAAGCGCAAGGGCACTCCCCTAGTCATAGACAAAGCCCTTCCTAAAGCATACTGGAACATCTGATTGCCAAGGCCACCGATAAGATTGACAAAGATCATTATTCCGAGTGTTTATGACTAGCGTTGACTTGATCCAAAATGCCGTGAACGATGGTCTGCACAAAGTGAGCAATAGAAAACCGCTGTGCTTGAGGAGAGTGCAGAAAATTCCAAATCGCTTGCTGGTAGCCTTTATAGATCTCTTCTGGCATCGTCTTGAGAAAATCGTACAAAGAGTCGTAGGAAGAAAACTCTCTACGGTCAATAAAACAAGCCTTAGGAATGTAGTCGGTAATGTCTGGTGCCCCCCAGTAGATCGGCACGTTCCCGGCGCAAAAGGCATCAAAAATTTTCTCTGTGATGTAACCACGAAAAATCGCGTTCTCATAGACAATTGAGAAGCGGGACTGTCGTAACACTTCACTCTTTGTGGGCGCAATGCCCCGCCAAGACGGAAACGGGGGCAATGGTCTGTGAATCCACCTTTTTTCTAAGGCGTGAATGATCTCTCCCACCACGGGCTGTCGGGCTGAATGATTCCAACCGTGACCATAAAGGGCAAAGTCCTGTGGTGCATGACGTTCAAACCAGCGAATAGCTCTGACCCGCTCGCGGTAGAGATCTTGATACGGAGCCCACCAAGCCAAAGCCTTATTACTGTTGATTAAAACAACCAACTGAGGACGTTGCCCATAGCCATCTACACCACCTGTTACCTTGAAGGGGTGAGGCAGTTGAATTTGCTGGGCCTGCTTGATAGCTAGGTCAGGGTTCCAAGTAAACACACTTTGATAGCGACGCAATAAGAACCGCTGCCCATTGGCTGGATAGATCAAGGGATGTTCAGTGAGAATTACAAATTTTGGAGACTTAGAGCGGGGAGCTTGAACATTAAGATGGAGTTCAAAATCGGGGGCATTACAGCATTGATCGAGGCCGACAAGTTCAACGCCTTGAGCACGAAACCCCTCCCGCAGGGCGACCCAAGGCTGTGTTAGCCCGTCTGGAGATCCATTCGGATCAAAAAATACGGTTGTGGGAATATCAGGATAGACAAAAAGACCAGTTAATCCTTGCTTTGTCATTGCATGATTTTCTAGGTTAAAACTCAAATGCTCTTTAGGCGCCAGCTTTCCCAAACAAATTCATAATTCCACATTTCAATATGAGTTCTTGTTAACTTAAAGCGCAAATTCTGACGCTTTTGTTCTGAGTTCTCAACAAAATTATGAAACTGAATCTGAAGATATTTTATCTTTTCTATTAAATCAGAATCGATGAGCTTTTTCACTAAATTATACTCTCCTCCTTCAATGTTAATTTTCATCAAATCTACTTTTTCGATACCAAGCTCCTTGAAAACAGTAGCACAGTTTCGTAGTTGAGCTATTTCCTCTGATGTTTTTGAATTTCTTTTATAAAAACTTGACGAGTCCTCAGCTATGTGAATTTGGGAAATTTCATCGACGTTGGACAGTCCATAATTCAGGACAATAATCTTTGCATTACCAGCAAACCGTTTCTTACAAATATGATAGAAGACTGAAACCGGTTCAAAAACAAATACTCGACAATTGAATTTCTCATGAATGAGAGCAGTAAAGTCTCCTTTATATCCCCCCACATCTAGGACAATGCTCTCTGCATCAAGTGGATAATCAAGCCGCAAGGTGCTATCGCCTTTATCTCGAAACCAGCGACGAACCTCTCTTTGAAATGAGTTTTGAATTAGCAATGAGTCAAGCCAGTCTAAAACTTTGTTCATACCTGAAAAATTTGATAAATGTCAATAAATCAAATGAGGTAAATCCCTAGGTCACTAACAGCCCGCTTACAACGCTTACGAAGCGATAAAAACGGCTACCATTGCCACGAAAGCTCCCACCGTTGTGTTGATGCCGTTAACGATTTCATTACTCAGCCAAGTGTAGCGTTCCTGAAGGGTAGCTCCCACCAGACTCTCCACAAGGTTGGCTAGGAAAGCAGCAAGAATACAAATGGGGATGGCGATCGCCCCCATCAAGTCCACACTCCAGCCTAGCACAGCAATCACGGTGGCACCAATTAGACCGGCCAGTGTTCCCTCTAAACTCACCGCTCCCTCTGTCCCGCGGGGCACCGGTTGTAATGTGGTGATGAGAAAGGTGCGCTGGCCATAGGCTTTGCCCACTTCACTGGCACAGGTATCTGAGAGCTTGGTGCTAAAACTGGCCACAAACCCCACCAAAAATAACTCCCGCCATTGGGGCAGCAGGAGAGCAAGGAGTGCACAGAGGGTGCCTGTAAAGGCTGATCCCCAGACATTCTCTGGCCCGCGCGCCCCGGAGCGTTTTTCAGCAATGCCTGCGGCCTCTTTTTCGGCCATGCCGATGCGGGTGACGGCTGAACCGACAAGGAAATAAACCATGACAATCAGATAGCCCTGCCAGCCTAAGGTGCCCCAAATCAGTACGCCGAGGAGCCACGCATGGAAAAGTCCCGCCGCGGTCAGTAACTTCTGCCGCGCAAGGAGGGCGATCGCTCCAAGGAAGGTGTTGAGCAAAATACCTATCCACCAAGGGTTCAGTAAAAGACTGCCATCCACAAGAACTGCACTCCGACTGTACTGGCAGCACCTTATCATAATCATACTTTTCAAGATAGAGGACAGAGGATGAGCACTTGGCTACTAGAGCCGCTGCAACACACATTTATGGTCAAGGCACTAGGGGTGAGCACCCTTGTGGGCTGCGTTTGTGCGGTATTGTCCTGTTTTTTAACCCTAAAGGGCTGGGCCTTGATGGGGGATGCGGTGTCCCATGCAGTGCTACCCGGTGTGATCTTGGCCTATTGGCTGGGGCTGCCCTTTGCCTTAGGTGCCTTTGTTTTTGGTTTGATGGCCGTGACCCTCATTGGCTTTATTCAACGGCAGACACGGGTGAAGGAGGATACGGTCATTGGCTTGGTGTTTACGGGCTTTTTTGCCTTGGGGTTGGTGCTGCTCTCGAAGACTGCCAGCAGTGTTGACCTGATGCATATCCTCTTTGGAAATGTCTTGGGGATTAGCGATCGCGACCTCTGGCAAACAGTGATTGTGAGCCTCATGACACTGATCACGATCGCCCTATTGCATCGGGATTTGATCCTCTTTTGCTTTGACCCGACCCATGCCCGCACCATTGGCCTAAATACAACGCTGCTGTACTATCTCCTGCTGGCGTTGCTATCCCTCACCACTGTCGCTGCCCTGCAAACCGTGGGCATTATTCTCGTCGTGGCGATGCTAATTACACCGGGGGCAACGGCCTATTTGCTGAGCGATCGCTTTGGCATCATGGTACTCATTGCCTTGGCAGTGGGTGGCCTTGGCAGTTTATTGGGAACCTACATCAGTTACTATCTCGATGCGTCAACGGGGGGTTGTATTGTTGTTCTGCAAACAGTGATTTTTTTGCTGGCGATGATTTTTGCCCCCAAGCACGGTCTGTTGGCCAAAGCCCGCTCTCCCCTGAGTTAGGTTTAAGGATTATTTTGTGGGGTGTTGCCGATGCCTTTGCTAGAGTTCATGATATAGTTGCCCCATATTTATCATGGGTGAAGACAGTTGCGTTATGGAGTCAGATCAACAGTGGCCTACGGAACCTGTTCCCTCTGAAGTCCCCGCCTCCTTTGTTTCGGGAGAGGTAGGCATTGCATCTGGCGACAATGGCCATGGCGCACCAACCGATGTGTTAAGGAGTTATGACAGCTTGGTGGAAACTTCAGCAGCGCGCATCAAAGTGATTGGTGTCGGTGGGGGCGGTGGCAACGCAGTCAACCGCATGATTGCCAGTAATGTGGCGGGTGTTGAATTTTGGTGCGTCAATACTGATGCGCAGGCGATCGCCCAATCCCAGGCTCACCGCTGCCTGCAAATTGGCCAGAAACTCACCCGTGGTCTCGGCGCCGGTGGCAACCCCGCCATTGGTCAAAAAGCGGCTGAAGAATCCCGCGAAGACCTTGCTGCGGCACTCAAGGATGCCGATTTGATTTTCATTACCTGCGGCATGGGTGGCGGTACCGGCACTGGCGCTGCCCCAATTGTGGCTGAAGTAGCCAAGGAACAGGGCGCCCTAACTGTTGCAGTGGTAACCCGCCCCTTTACCTTTGAGGGTCGCCGTCGCGCTAGCCAAGCGGATGAAGGAATCGAAGCCCTACAAAGTCGTGTTGACACTCTCATCGTGATCCCGAATGACAAGATTCTCTCAGTGATTTCGGAGCAAACATCGGTTCAGGATGCGTTTCGAGTGGCCGATGATGTCCTGCGCCAAGGGGTTCAGGGGATTTCCGACATTATTAACCTGCCGGGGCTGATTAACGTTGATTTCGCCGATATTCGTTCGGTGATGGCTGATGCCGGTTCTGCCATGATGGGTATTGGTATTGCCTCTGGCAAGTCACGAGCTACGGAAGCTGCCGTCAGTGCAATTTCTTCGCCCCTACTGGAGGGGTCGATTGAGGGTGCCAAGGG
The DNA here is from genome assembly GCF_030322985.1 of Thermosynechococcus sp. B1. NCBI lineage: Bacteria > Bacillati > Cyanobacteriota > Cyanophyceae > Acaryochloridales > Thermosynechococcaceae > Thermosynechococcus > Thermosynechococcus sp. B1. The sequence goes on from NZ_CP096573.1 coordinate 325,170, forward strand.
CGTTGTCTTCAATATTACGGGGGGCACAGATCTCACCCTCCATGAGGTCAATGCCGCTGCCGAGGTGATCTACAATGTGGCCGATGCTAACGCCAATATCATTTTCGGTGCGGTGATTGATCCCCAAATGCAAGGGGAAGTTCAAGTCACCGTTATTGCCACTGGCTTTAGTGGTGAACCCATTAGCCGCACTCGTGCCACAACCAAAACGACACCCCTAACGAACCGCCCCCTAACGATGGCATCGCCTCCCCCGGAAGCCCCCGCACCACAACCAGAGGTTGAAGCCAAGCCGAAGTTAGACATTCCTGAGTTTCTCCAGCGACGGCGACCGAATCCTTAGGTATTAAAGGTGCCTATTTCTAACAGGGGATGGCAGGCCGTCTCAAAGACCTAATTCGCGGGCGATCGCTAGTAACCCCTCGCGGTAGGAAGGATAGCGGAGCTGAACGCCTAAAACCCGCTTGATTTTGTCATTGCGGACTCGGCGGGATTCGCGCCAAAAGGACTGGGCCATTGGACTCAGATTGGCTGCCTCTAAAGGGATGGCTGGTGGGGCTGGGCGACCCAAAAGACGATAGGCCTCGAGTAGAACAGGGAGCGACTCTGAGGGTTGATCATCACTGAGGTTATAGATTTCCTGCGGCGTGGGTTGTGCCAGCGATCGCTCAAGGGTTTGGACAATATCCACCACATGAATACGGCAGAAGTAGTGTCCCGGTTTATCAATGAGTTGCACATCCCCCTTGAGAATACGAGCAATGGGATTGCGTCCTTCTCCGGGGCCATAGATGCCGGGGAGTCGAAAGATATGGGTGGGCAGATTGGAGTTGAGAAAGGTTTGCTCAATGCTGACGCGGTGTTGTGAACGCAAATTTTGGGGATTGACGGGTGTGGTTTCATCTACCCAGCCCCCTTGGCGATCGCCATAGACCCCCGTTGTCGAAAGGTAGCCAAACCAGTGCAGATTCAGTTTCTCTAACTGCGGCAACAGTGCCAGCGCAACCGCATCCTCCCCTTGGCGATCAGGAGGAATACTATTGAGGATGTGGGTTACCCCCTCAAGGGCGGCTGGTGCTAAGGGGACTGGCTCCCCCTGCTGCTCCCATGTAAAGGGAAAACAGGGAACAGTGCTGAGTTCTGGCGGCGGCTCTCCCCGACGGTTGGTAATGACCACATCAATGCCTTGGGCTTGGAGCGATCGCGCCAACCACGTTCCCGTATAACCGCAACCGAGAATGAGAACCCGCATTGCGCTCTAGTCTTGGGAAGAGGCTGCTGGTGCTTCTACCAAACGCACCTTCGTAGCCAAACCCAGCAATTGCAAGAAGCGAATGGTGAGCCACGTCAGATCCAGTTCCCACCACTGCAACCCATGGCGTGCCGAGTATTGATAAGCATGGTGATTGTTATGCCAACCCTCGCCAAAGGTTAACAGGGCGACCCACCAGCAATTCGTTGAGTGATCCGTGGTTTCAAACGTGCGATAGCCAAAGGCATGGGTGGCACTATTCACCAGCCAAGTGGTGTGATAGACCGTTACAAGGCGCACAAAAATTCCCCAAACCACAAACGGCCAACCGCCCCAGAGGTAAAGAACAATGGCCAAGACCACCTGAATTGGTAGAAAGGACTTGTCAAGAAACTGATACACCGGATCATCCGCAATATCTTTGGTGAAACGGGGAATCTCTGCCTCCGCTGGCACCTCACGAAACATCCATTCAATATGGCTCCACCAAAAGCCCTTACGGGAATCGTGGTGATCATTGGGTTGATCGGAGTACAGATGGTGATGGCGGTGCAGCCCAACCCACCAAATCGGCCCCCCTTGCATTGAGAGTGTGCCGCAAAAGACCAAGAAATACTCTAACCACTTGGGCACTTGGAAGCTGCGATGGGTAACGAGGCGGTGCCAACCAAGGGTAATACCAATGCCAGCAGTCAACCAGTGAAGTGCAAGCGCCAGCAGGACTGCCTTCCAACTAAACATGCCGGGTAAAAACGCAAGAAGAGCACCGAGGTGCACAAAAATAATAAAGGTCGCCGTAGGCCAGGCAATGGGGGGTTTGGCAACGGTGGCTTGGGTCATGAACACATCCGTAAAACAACTGATTCGGCTGCTGTTCTCTCTAGGCTGAGCTTGAACAACACCCATCAGACTTTAGTATAACGAGCTACGGTTGAGTATCTTTACTTAGGGTGTTTTTCCCAAGACCAATGATTCGGCAATCCCCCCTATAAATTCCCTCTGGTGGGGGAAGTCTCTGGGGAGAGTGTCCCCGAAAATAGCAGGCATCATACCAAATAGCAGGCTGATTATTTCACTTTCTGTGGTTTTGTAACGAAATGTTGCATTTTCTCAGATTAATCCCTAGGATAGAGGGTAAGGTGTGGTAGTTATAGGAATCATGAAAACGCCACGTTGGACACGACTCATTGACTTCCTACAGCGGGAGATGGCACTGCCCACCGCTGCCATTGACTTCGGCCTCAAGCACTGCGATGAGCAGGTGAATCTGTTGCCCGTTGTTCTCTGGCAGTATGGCTTGGTGAGCCTTGAGCAGCTTGACCGCATCTTTGACTGGCTAGAAACCAGTCACTCCTAGTGGCGCTCTCAGAATTCCTTTATTTAGGCTTAATGAATCACGGTTTCCTTAGCAACAAAGTCATAGCTCTGGGAAATCCCTAATTGCTGAGGCAGAGAGATGGGACTTTGCCAGCCCACGGGTTGAATTGACAACAGGGGTGAGGGACTCTTGAACGTTCCCCAGAGATGAACCTTCTGACCGAGTAGCTCGGGCGGAACGGTAATTTTGTAACTGCAACCATGACTACCAGCAGGGGACAAAGTAGCGGTGGCACCCCCCACTGGAAAGCCGCCGGGAGGATGCAGTGTGGCATTAATCACAATCTCATTGCAGGAGATAGAAGGAGATTTATTGATCTTGCCGATAATCGTAGGGCGCACCCGTACATTACTTGGGGGTTGCAATTGCACGGTCTGGGTAGCAGCTAGAGGTACAGCACGGCTCACAGCGGGGCTGAGGGCAACGGCGAGGCAGGCGAGGAGTAAACCTTTTTGATTCAGCATTTGGGTGTCCTTTGTGTGAATGGAGAGAACAGTTTTGTCTAGCCCCTATGGGGTGAATACTCTTACTCTTATCCTAGGTGGGCTGACTAAGAACATCCGTGGCGTTTCTCACCCGCAACCGATGATGCTCATCACCAAGGGCGGTGACCGTCGAACATGTTTAGCCTGCACTCCCCCATCCTCGCGTCACAGGTGGGGGTTAGGGCGCGGTAATGTAGCGAAGCGGAGTTGCCAATAGACTAATGAAGAAGAAAAAACGTTGAAGTTTCGGGCGGGTAGCCTCCTTCAGCGGCGATGATAGGCGTAACACGATTGTTTGAGAACAGCGATGTACACCGAGCAAATTAACCACATCAAATCCTACACGGCAAAGCTAACGGCAGCGATGCCCGATGCCATGAAGGCCTTTTATAGCTTGAGTCGGGCCTCGTCAACCCCCGGTGCTCTTGATACCAAAACCAAAGAGTTGATTGCCCTAGCCATTGGGGTTGCCAAACACTGTGACGGCTGCATTGCCTTCCACACCCGTGCTGCTTTGCATGCAGGCGCAACCCCTGAAGAAATCATGGAAACCCTCATGGTGACTGTAGCCATGGATGGCGGCCCTGCCTTGATGTATGCCACCCATGTGATGGAGGCGCTAGAGGAGTTTACCCAAGCGCAGACCCATTAGGAAATTCCCCTCAGACTGCTGTCGTTTCAAGGGGCAATGGCTCCTCGGGTTCACTGACTTCAAGGAAAATTTCTTTGGCCGGTTCGTCGTAGCTAAAGAGTTCGGCGTAGCGTCCCCAGTCAATGGCGGTATTGAGCTGGCGATCGGCCTCCTGCGGCGTAAAGTGCCGCTCTAAAATATCCAGCACCAAACTTTCGGGAATGCGGTGGTTTTGCTTGGCCATTAGGAAAGTGTGGATTTGCTGCACAAGGCGAATATGCTTGAGGAGTTGTTGGCGAATAATCAGCTTGCGCTGGTCAATGTCCCCCTGAATAAAGGCATTGCCAATCGGGGTCACGCTGATGTCTCCCTCCTTGAGTTCCACCAGTTCCATCATCTGGGCGGCTTCGACAATGGGCAGAATATCATCTAGCTCCAGTTGCAGCTCTTGAGCAATGCGGTAGAGGTCTTCTTTGCGGTGTTCTAAGAGTTCCAATAGACCGGCGATCGAGCCAATGCGCACATGGGGTAGCAGCGGATAACGCGGTTCTTGACTCGTGGGCAGGGTAGCTGGCTTGGGTTCCAGTTGCTCCAATTCATCCACATGGGGATTGGTGAGAATTTTATAGATGCGATCCACGGTAGCTTGAAACTCGGGGTTCTTGCGATCGCGATAGTGGGGCAATGTCACTGGAAAGTCAGCGCGGACGCGACCGGGGTTGCTCCCCAAAACAATAATGCGATCGGCGAGAATGACCGCTTCTTCAATGTGGTGGGTGACAATCAAAATACTCTGGGTAGGAATTTTATGCTCTAGCCACAGATCGAGAAGTTCAAAACGCAGGTTCTCTGCTGTCAGTACGTCCAAGGCGGAAAATGGCTCATCCATACACAGGAGTTCGGGTTCTACCGCCAAGGCACGGGCAAATCCCACCCGCTGCCGCATCCCCCCCGACAGTTCCTTGGGGTAGGCGTTTTCAAAACCATCCAAGCCAATAATGTCAATCATCCGCAGTGCCTTGCGGCGGCGCGATCGCGGGCCTTCTCCTAGAGCCTTTAGCCCCAATTCCACATTTTCTAAAACCGTTAGCCACGGATAGAGCGCCGAACTTTGAAAGACAATCGCCGCCCCCGGATTTAGGCCCTGCATTGGCTGCTCGCGGTACAAGACCTGCCCAGAGGTAGGCGCAACCAAACCCGTAATAATGCGCATCAGGGTTGACTTACCGGATCCCGATGGCCCTAGGAGCGCAACAATTTCCCCCGTGCGCAATTCAAGGTTAATATTTTCCATAATGCTAATGACCTGACCGTTGGGCTGACGGTAGGCCTTACCCACATCCAGTAAGCGGACGAGCGATTCCCCTTTGGTTTTGGCGTGCATGGTCCTGCATCCTGTGGCATTTCCACCGTTAACCTACCATGAGGATTCAGGTCTTGGAAAACCTAGGGGACAAAAATTGCTACTAGGGTTGGCAATCGCCACTCATTTGCGGAATTTTGGATAGCCCCCCTTGGGGTTTTATTGTAAACTGATCAGCGGTTTCTTCACAAAAGGTAACAATTCCGCTATGGGACTCTTTGATGGCCTTTTCCGTCGGGGCAAGCAAGCTGACGCCCAACCCAGCAAAGACTTTTTTCTCGATCCCGATGCAGCCAAGACCTACGGCAACATTGAGTACATGCGTACCGCCAAGGTCGTGAAAAAAACGTTCCCTGCGACCGGCGGTGCCAAAGAAGAGGTAGAAGTGGTGGAGTTGGTCTCCTCCATCGAAAAGGTAAATCCAGAGGCAGAAAACAAAGGTAAACCCGAACCCAGTGTCAGTGATGTAGTGACGCCCCCAGTAGAAGAACAGGAACGGCGTCGCCGTGATCCCAGCCTAGATCGCTTTCGCTCCATGGCCAAAGATCTACGCCGTGGCTAAAGCCTAAAAACCTGTGGGGGTTGGCACTTGCGCATCCCAAGGCTGCCCCCTAGGATCAATACAGCCCTTTTTGCAAAGTCTCCCTCTCGCCAAGGAACGCTATCGGATGAACACCCTTTGGAGCAGTGCCGCGATCGCCTATCTGCACTACCTCAGCTTTATGGTGGCTTTTGCTGCCCTTGTGGTGGAGCACCTCACCCTGCGCAAGGATATAGACCTTAAACAGGCTTGGCGATTAGTGATTACGGATGCCCTCTATGGCATTGCTGCGGTGACTGTTCTTGTCACGGGCATTTTGCGGGTTCTCTATTTTGGCAAAGGCACTGAATATTATTTGGCCAACCCCATCTTTCACCTCAAGGTAGGCTTATTTATTTTGGTGGGGCTATTGTCGCTGTATCCAACAATCTCTTTTCTACTGTGGATTAAACCGCTGCGGGAAGAGAAGGCTCCCACCCTCGAGTTACCAACGGTGCAGCGTTTGACTTGGGTGATTCGGGCTGAACTGGCCTTTCTCAGTGCCATTCCCTTTTTGGCAGCGATGATGGCGCGGGGGATTGGTTTGGATTGGATTCAACGGGGATAAGCAGGGGTCATCTTCAGTAGGGGAGCGATCGCCCCTATGATAGATCTTGCTGCCACGGATAAAACGGATGAGTCATCCCACGATTGAATCCATTCTTCAGGAAAACCGCCTTTTTTATCCCCCCGCTGATTTTGTGGCCAAGGCGCGGATCAATTCCCTTGAGGCCTACAATGCCCTCTACGAAAAGGCCAAAGCCGATCCCGCTGCCTTTTGGGGCGAATTGGCACAACAGGAATTAGAGTGGTTTCAACCTTGGGATCAGGTGCTGGATTGGCAGCCCCCCAATGCCAAGTGGTTTGTCAATGGCAAAATCAACATCACCTACAACTGCTTGGATCGCCACCTCAAGACTTGGCGCAAGAATAAAGCAGCCTTGATCTGGGAAGGAGAACCCGGTGATAGCCGCACCCTCACCTATGCCCAACTGCACCGCGAAGTCTGCCAATTTGCCAATGTCCTCAAGCAACTGGGGGTGAAAAAGGGCGATCGCGTGGGTATCTATATGCCGATGATTCCAGAGGCAGCCATTGCCATGTTGGCCTGTGCACGGATTGGCGCCCCCCACTCAGTGGTCTTTGGGGGGTTTAGTGCCGAAGCCTTGCGCGATCGCCTCATTGATGCCCAAGCCAAGCTGGTGGTTACGGCGGATGGTGGCTGGCGCAAAGATGCCATTGTGCCCCTCAAGGATCAAGTGGATAAAGCCCTAGCCAATCAGGCGGTTCCCAGCGTTGAACATGTCTTGGTGGTGCAGCGCACGCAGCAGCCAGTGACCATGGTGCCCGGTCGCGATCACTGGTGGCATGATCTGCAAAAGGGAGTCAGCGCTGACTGTCCTGCCGAACCCATGGACAGCGAAGATTTACTCTTTATTCTCTACACCTCTGGCTCCACCGGCAAACCCAAAGGCGTTGTCCACACCACAGCGGGTTACAACCTCTACACCCACATCACCACTCAATGGGTCTTTGACCTCCAAGAGAGCGATGTCTATTGGTGTACCGCTGATGTTGGCTGGATTACGGGTCACAGCTACATTGTCTATGGGCCGCTGTCCAATGGGGCAACCACCCTCATGTATGAAGGGGCACCCCGCGCCTCCAATCCCGGTTGCTTCTGGGATGTGATTGAGAAGTATGGGGTGACTATTTTCTACACAGCTCCCACGGCTATTCGTGCCTTCATTAAAATGGGCGAACACTTGCCCCGCGCACGGAACCTCTCTTCTTTGCGCCTCTTGGGAACCGTGGGTGAACCTATTAACCCCGAAGCATGGATGTGGTACTACCGGGTCATTGGCGGTGAGCGCTGTCCCATTGTGGATACGTGGTGGCAAACAGAAACAGGGGGGCACATGATCACCTCACTGCCGGGGGCGATTCCGATGAAACCCGGCTCTGCCACCAAGCCTTTTCCGGGGATCCTGGCTGATGTCGTGGATCTCGAGGGTAACCCTGTCGGCGTCAACGAGGGCGGCTATCTGGTGATTCGTCACCCTTGGCCGGGGATGATGCGCACAGTGTATGGGGATCCCGATCGCTTCCGCCGCACCTATTGGGAACACATTCCGCCTCGCGATGGCCAGTACGTTTACTTTACCGGTGATGGTGCCCGCAAGGATGAAGATGGCTACTTTTGGGTGATGGGACGGGTTGACGATGTGATCAATGTCTCCGGTCACCGCTTGGGCACCATGGAAATTGAATCGGCATTGGTGTCCCATCCTGCTGTTGCTGAAGCAGCCGTTGTCGGTAAACCCGACGAGGTCAAAGGGGAAGAAATCGTTGCCTTTGTGATTCTTGAAGGGTCGGCTACCCCCAGCGATGCTCTCCAACAGGAATTAAAGCAGCACGTTGTCAATGAAATTGGTGCCTTGGCACGGCCGGCGGAGATTCGCTTTACCGATGCCCTGCCCAAAACGCGATCGGGCAAAATCATGCGGCGGCTCCTGCGTTCTCTTGCGGCTGGCCAAGAGGTGGCTGGGGATACTTCAACATTGGAAGATCGCTCAGTGCTGGATAAGTTGCGCCAAGGGGTTTGAGGGTCTTCCCTATCAATGAGTCTATAATTGATAGGTTATGGCAACTGGCATCCGCACACAAACGCTAGTTCTTTTAGCAACGGCAGCCATTTTGGGTGGTGGCCTCTATCTTTTTGAACAACAACTGCCTACTCCCAATAGCACTGATACAGCGGCAAAAAAACCTCTGTTTGGCTTTCAAGAAGGGGATGTGGTGGCACTGAAAATTATTACCCCTGATTACCGCCTCAACCTGAGAAAGTTGGTTACAGGTCACTGGGTGATTGATCGGGAAAAGCAAACCCCCGCAGAGGAAGGGACGGTTGTGTTCCTATTAAACCTGTTAACCACTGGTCAGCGCGATCGCTCTCTCGATGTACCTACTGAACGTGCCGGGGATTATGGCCTTGCTCCCCCTATGGCCACTGTGGATATCACCCTTAAAGATGGCCAGCAGCACCGTTTACACTTGGGGGACACCACCTTTGACGGCCTCAAGCTCTACGCGGAAATTGACCCGCCAGCGGAACCGCGCGAAAAAATGACGGTGACCCTCGTGCCCCTTGATCTTAAAAATGCCCTCCAGCGCCCCCTACAGGAATGGGAGCGTCAGCAAGCAGCAAACTAGAACGCTGTGACTTCTGGCACGACTCCCCAAAAGCTCGTCAGAATATAAAAGCGTAGTGAACTATCGAGTGGACATCAGCCATGGGATTCTTCGGATTCAAAAAGTTGACAATGCCTAGCCCCAGTGCCGCTCTACCCGGCCGAGCAGAACCCATGCCCGTGCCAGAGGCTCATCTTGTGAATGGTCATCCCCTCACCCCTCCCTATCCCGAAGGCATGGAGTTAGCCATGTTTGGTATGGGCTGTTTTTGGGGAGCTGAGCGCAAGTTTTGGCAGGTGCCGGGGGTCTATGTCACCGCTGTGGGCTATGCTGGCGGCTATACCCCCAATCCCACCTATGAGGAGGTGTGCACGGGCATGACAGGTCACAACGAGGTGGTGCGCGTGGTCTTTGACCCCCAGAAGGTGACCTATGAAGAATTGCTGAAGGTCTTTTGGGAAAACCATGACCCCACCCAAGGCATGCGCCAAGGCAATGATGTGGGGACGCAGTATCGCTCCGGTATTTACTACTATTCCCCTGAGCAAAAAGCCCTTGCCGAGGCCAGTCGCGATCGCTACCAAGCAGCCCTAAAAGCCGCCGGTTATGGCACGATCACCACTGAAATTCTACCAGCGCCTGAATTTTACTTTGCCGAACCCTACCACCAGCAATATCTCCATCGCAATGTCAATGGCTACTGCGGCCTTGGAGGCACAAAGGTTCCCTACGAACTGATGAGCGCCACCCCTAGCGCCTAGTGGAGATTGAGGTGATAGGGCATACGGGGACGGTAAGCATCGCTAAAGTTGGTCTGACTGACAGTGGCATTGTTTAACCGTGCCCACTGCATATTGGCTTGCTCAAAAGTGGCACCGTTGAGATTGGCGCGGCGAAAATCCCCATAGCGGACATCGGCTCCCGTTAAGTTGCTGTTGTTGAAATTGGCACGGCGGGCACGACTATGGCGCAAAATCGCACGGCCCAGGTTAGCACCACTGAGATTGGCCTGTTCTAGGTTAGTTCGTTCTAAATAAGCGGCGGTGAGGTTGGCATTACTCAGATTTGCCCCGACCAAATTGGCCACCATGAGGTTAGTATCTTGGAGGTTGGCGCCCTGAAGATTGGCGCCGCGCAAATTTGCCCCTGCTAAGTTATAGCCCCGTAAATCGACATTCCGCAGATCACAGCCGGGACAAGCATTGGTTTGCACCAGTTGCTGCATGGGGGAGGGCATGGCAAAAGCAGCACCGCTGGTAAGCGCCGCACTAATCATTGCTGTTGCGATGAATGCTTGCTGGTTCACATCCACATCCTCCTGCCACGCTAGAGAGACTTTAGCACAAGTCCTAGGAATTTAGCCGTTGGCGGCGGGAGCGCTGATGTCGTTGTTGCCAATCCTTAGCACTGCGAACGGCCAACCACAACAGGAGTAAGGCAATCAACCCGCCCTGCTTGGGTGCCCTGAGGGCAAATAAAATTAACACCATACACAGGATATCCTGCCCGACAATCACCCAGCGGGGTAACTTCCCCAGCCGATAAAACCAACCTACCTGCACCAATTGCAACACAAAGGCAAAAAGACCACTCAGGGTACCAATGAGCCACTGCGGTGTCTCTGTTGCTGTTGCCACGGTCATGCCAAGGAGGGCACCCACAAGGGGGCTAAAGCACAGTTGCACAAGGATAATCAGGCGGTAGCCCCAGACATTGCCCGTCAAGAAAATCTCCAGAAACGACCAAGCGGCTAAAACACCAACCACGCCATAGGGGGAAAAATGGCGCAGTAAAGGCACCTGTGACCACAGTTGTTCCCCCTGCAATAGACCAATTAACAGGAGGGGAAGTGCCAGTCGTAGCCCGCCGGCCGCTGCTGCTGAAAGAATCGCTAGAACTTCTAGCATGATGGCTCTATGGGTTTCAAGATATTGGGGAGGGTTTCCCACAGGCGATCGCACACCGTTTCTGGGGTATCCTCAGCCGTAATCGCCAGTTCTAAATCCGCCTGCGCATAGAGGTATTGACGCGCTTGCAGCAGTTCACTCAAGCGTTCCTCAAGGGGCTGATCCTGCAACAGGGGACGTTCCTGATCTTGGCGCAGGCGCTGACAGAGCACCGCAAGGGGGACATGAAGCCAGACGACAATGCCATGGCGCAAATAACTCCAGTTCATCGGGTTGAGGACAATGCCGCCACCGGTGGCCACGACCAAATGATGGTAACTAGAGACTTGTGCTAAGACCTGTTGTTCCAACTCCCGAAAAGCAGCCTCCCCCTCTTGGGCAAAGATCTCGCGAATCGGTCGTTGGCGAAACTCCGTAATCACTGCATCTGTATCCACAAACCCGTAGCCCAAACGTTGGGCCAGTATCCGACCCGTAGTGGTTTTACCGGCACCCATCATGCCCACAAGATAGATATTGACTCCCCCAAGGCGTTCTTGCAGTTCCATAGATAACCATTTCTCGACACCGCCAAATCAGCACTTTAACCTAAATATGGAGGTCTTCTCACCATTTCGATGTCCCAGCCCAATCCCTACGTGACACTACAGGTGGCAGTAACGGCGACCCAAGCCGAGATTAAGGCCGCTTATCGCCGCTTAGTCAAGCAGTATCACCCCGACTACCATCCTAGCGATCGCTCCAGCCATGAGCGGATGGCCGCCATTAACGCCGCCTATGAAATCTTGGGGGATGAGCAGTGTCGGCAGGCCTATGATGCCCAGCACCGTGTCCAGCAAACAACCGCTAAGCCTGATGTGCAGCGTTCCCAAGCGGCCGATCGCGAGCTAGAGCAATGGCTGGTACTCACCTACAACCCCGTGAGTCGGATTATTGAAGCGGTCTTGCGATCGCTCCCCCGCCAGATTGATGCCCTTGCAGCTGATCCCTTTGATGATGACCTCATGGATCATTTCCTTACCTACTTGCAGGACTGTCGTCGCGCCCTCACCCGCGCCCGCTATACGTTCCAAGCCCAACCCAACCCCGCTGCTGTGGCCAAGGTGGCAGCCCACCTCTATTACTGTTTGAATCAACTGGTGGATGGTCTCGATGAGCTAGAGCAATTTAGCCACAGTTACGACGATCGCTATTTGCACACTGGGCAGGAACTCTTTCGCATTGCCCAGCGCCTCTTCGCAGAGTGTCAGCTTGTCCGCTAAACTAGAGAGAATCAGCATCCCAGCATGGCAGCAAGATTCAATCCCAGTTATGAAACATACCCTATCGGTTTTGGTGGAAGATGAGGCGGGTGTGCTCACTCGCATTGCCGGTTTATTTGCGCGGCGTGGCTTTAACATTGAGAGCTTAGCGGTAGGCCCTGCGGAGCAAATTGGCATCTCCCGCATTACGATGGTCGTGCCCGGCGACGATGCCATCATTGAGCAATTGACCAAGCAACTCTACAAGCTGATCAATGTCCTCAAGGTGCAGGATATTACCACGATTCCCTGTGTGGAACGGGAACTGATGCTCTTGAAGGTGAATGCCACCGCCAGCACCCGCTCTGAAATTCTTGAGCTGGTACAAATCTTCCGTGCCAAGGTGGTGGATGTGTCCGATGATTCCCTGACTATTGAGGTGTCGGGTGACCCCGGCAAGATGGTGGCCATTGTCCAAATGCTCAATAAATTTGGGATTCGCGAAATTGCCCGCACCGGGAAGATTGCCCTTGTGCGCGAGTCCGGGGTGAATACGGAATACCTGAAGTCCTTGGAGGCACGGGTCTAATTGGCGGGGAAGTATCGCTGGTTATTACTTGCACTAGGGGCGATCGCCCTCAGTAGCTGTACCGCAACGGAGTCTCCCTCAGTAAGCAACAATTCATTACCCCTTGGGGTTGCCCTCGCTCAAACCGGTAATGCTGCTCTCTACGGCCAAGAGGCTCTACAGGGGGTGCAAGTCGCCGGGGAGTTTTTCAACCAAGCCGGCCAGATCAAGGGGCAGACCCTACGGCTGGTGATTCAGGATACCGGCAGTGATGAAGCGGGGGCAGTGAATGTTTTTCAAACCTTAATCAATCGCGATCGCGTGATTGGCATTGTTGGCCCCACCCTCTCGCAGCAGGCTTTTAGTGCCGATCCTATTGCCGAGCAGGCTGGTGTCCCCGTGGTGGCTCCTTCCAACACCGCCCGTGGCATTCCCGAAATCGGTGCCTTCATTAGTCGCGTCTCCGCAGGGGTGGATGTGGTGGCGCCCACGGCAATTCAAGCAGCCCTTGAGATTAATCCCAACATTCGCCGAGTGGCGGTCTTTTTTGCCCAAGACGATGCCTTTAGTCGCTCAGAAACTGAGATTTTTCAAAAGGCCATTCGCGAGAACCCCAAGCTTGAATTGGTGACTGTCCAGCAGACCCAAACCACGGATACCAACTTCCAAGCCCAAATCAATGCCACCCTCAATCTCAAACCTGATTTAATTGTTATCTCCGGCTTAGCAGCCGACGGCGGCAATTTGATTCGCCAACTACGGGAATTGGGCTACCAAGGCCTAATTTTGGGCGGGAATGGCGTCAACACAGTCAACCTCTTCCCCGTTTGTCGTCGCCTCTGCAATGGCGTTCTGGTGGCGCAGGCCTATAATCCCGAAAACCCCGATCCCATGAATGTCAAGTTTCGCGACGCCTTTGCAGCCAAATATCGTCAAGCCCCCTCTCAATTCAGTGCTCAAGCCTTTACGGCAGTTCAAGTCTTTGCGGACTCCTTGGCACGACTGTCTCAAGAAAAGAACCTGTCGGAATTGCCCCTTGCTGATTTGCGTCAGGCCTTGAATCAAGAGATTCTCAAGGGAGTCTATGAAACCCCCCTTGGGGAAATTCGCTTTACCCCTGAAGGCGAAGTGCTGCAACGCTTCTTTTACGTTGGCCAGATTGAGATGAGTGAGGATGGCCAGAGTGGGAAGTTTAGTTTGGTGAAAAAAGTTGAACGCCAACCCTAACGGGCAACTAACTCAGCAGCTTCACGAGGTTTCTTACTGCGCCAAAGGAGACGAATGGGGGTGCCTCGAAATCCCAGTTGTTGGCGAATTTGCCCTTCAATGTAGCGGCGATAGTTGTCCTTGAAGAGTTTGGCATCGTTGACAAAAATCGCAAATGTTGGCGGCTGGGTGGCCACTTGGGTGGCGTAGTAGATTTTCCCCTGGCGACCTTGACGAGTGGCGGGGGGCGTGTGCCAGCGCAGAGCTTCTTGGATGACTTCATTGACCACTGCCGTACTGACGCGGCGACGATGTTGTTCAACCGCCGCATCCACAGCGGCAAAAATTTTCTCGAGGCGTTGACCTGTCTTTGCGCTCACAAAGAGAGCCTCTGCCCACTCCAGAAAATGCAGCCGCTGATACAGGCGATCGCGATAGGTGTGAATTGTATAGGTATCCTTTTCGGGAACAGCATCCCATTTGTTCATAATCAGCACACAGGCTCGTCCCTGATCGGCAATGTGACCGGCAAGGCGTTGATCCTGCTCGGTAATTTCTTCCAAGGCATCTAAAACCAGAAGCACCACATCAGAGCGATGAATGGCCTTAAAAGCTCGGTGGACGCTAAACATCTCAGGCCCGTAGGCCACATGACTCCGCTTACGAATGCCGGCGGTATCAATGAAGCGGTACTGGGTGCCATTGTGTTCAATCACGGTATCAATGGCGTCACGGGTGGTACCTGAAATCGGACTGACAATAGCGCGATCGCTCCCAATCAAGGCATTGAGCAAACTGGATTTGCCCACATTGGGACGCCCAGCAATGGCCACCTGAATTTCCGGCGCCTCGGGGAGCGTTGCCGCTGCGGGTAAGTGGGTCATCAACTGATCCAGCAATTCCCCCGTACCGCTGCCATGAATACTGGAAATGGGGTAGGGTTCCCCTAGACCCAGCGCCCAAAATTCTGCCGCCTGCGCCTGACCCATTTGAGGAGATTCGCATTTGTTGACCGCCAGTAAAACAGGAACAGGATGCTGTCGCAACCAAGCCGCAATCTCATAGTCTAGGGCAGTGGGTCCTGCTTGGCCATCTACCACTAAAATTGCAGCTGTTGCCTCCTGCAGAGCCAGTTCCGCCTGTTGGCGAATCAGGGGGAGAAACTCACTGTCATCGTCAAAGACGAGTCCGCCGGTATCCACCACCAAGAACTCCCGATCGCGCCAAAAGGCTGGGCGGTAGGTGCGATCGCGGGTTACACCGGGCTGATCGTGGACAATGGCATCCCGTTCCCCGGCCAAGCGATTGACAAAGGTGGACTTGCCCACATTGGGGCGTCCTACAACGGCAACAACGGGCAAAGCCATAGGCGTGTTGTTTGCAGAATCAGGCTTTAGTTTACCCCTCAACCTAGGTCTCAAATTGACTGCCGCGCTTGTACTGCTGGTAGGCAGCAAAGAACAAGCCCGCTAATGTGACTGGAATTAGCCCCAGCACAATGCCGCACAGTAAAGGTTCAATCATGGCCTTACACCCCTTTTAACCATGAACTCCATTCCCCACGATACACTAATGAATGGGCGCTGTACCGGCATCTCCCTGTTGATCAGGAAAAATCATCCTCACCGCCAGCGAGAACGTCCATGTTTCGCTTTCCTCTTTTCTCTTTCATTAAGTTATTTTTGCCCACAACAGCAGTCATTGCCGCTCTGTTAACACCCCTCTATTTTAGCCAACGCCACGCCCTTCTTAAGGACTTACAACTGCAAGAGGAGTATAAACTAGAGCGCAGCCGGCTGCTCCTAAGAATGATCTTGGATGACGCGGTTGAAGAGTTGAGAGCTTTGATGGCACTGCAGGTGTTGTCTAATTTAATGGAGGCTTCTGCTGGGGAAGAGGCTCACGAAAAGGCAAAGGCAGGACTGGCAGCATGGCAACGCCTCAAAAAACACTATGATCAATTTTATTTTTTTGATCCAGAGGGCAGGGTGCGTTTTCAGTGGCATGCAACACCCAAAGCGACGGATGCCGCTGCGACCAAGACAATTGACCGCTACTGGCCTATCCTACAGCGATTGACCCCCAACCAGATTTTTATTTCCCCCTTGGATATAATAGAGGGCACTGGTATCAGCTTGGCTCAACCTGTTTTGTATATTGGGGTACCCCTGTACCAAAAAGCAGCACCAAGGGGGGTTTTGCTGGTTCGTTACCGCGCCAGCCACCTTCTCAATCAGTTGATCAACAATTGCAATCTAGGGAACAGCAGCTGTCTCCTAGCAGATGACCAAGGCTATTGGTTCATTGCAGAAAATAATCACCAAGAATGGGGATTCCATTATCCTGAGCGACAGCAGTTTACGATCCGCAATCAATATCCGCTGCTGTGGCAACAAATGCAACGACGGCCTCGAGGCAGCCTATTGAGCCCCCAGGGGCTATTTGTCTATCAAGCCTTTTTTCCCCTAAAGGCCAACTACCTCTCTGCTGATCGAGCAACCAATTCGGCTAGGGACTCGAGCAGCACCCGTTGGTGGCTGGTTTCGCGGCTTTCTGACACCCTGTTGGCGCAATACAGCCGCCGCCTCCACCAGGAGTTCCTTGTCCTCTTTGCTGCCCTATCCGTTTTGGCGGCTGGTGCTCTCTTGATCATTGCCCGCGATCGCCAGCGCAAAGAGCAATTGCGAGAACTCCTAAGGTCAAGTGAAGCGCGCTTTCGTAGTGTCAGCAAAATGGCGCCGGTGGGCATTTTTACTCTAGATGCCGAGGGACGACCCACCTTTTTGAATCAGGCACTTCTAGACCTGTTGGGCGTCAACAGTCTGGAGGAAGCCGAACAACAGTGGATAGAACGCCTGCACCCTGAGGATCGCGATCGCGTCTTGAAGGCATGGGCCGGCTGCCAGCGAAAGAGGGTACCCCTCAACGAGCGCTTCCGGGTGGTTAAAGAAGACGGCAGTAGTCGCTGGATTAGGGCGCGGATTATTCCTCTGCAGCAAAGCCGTGGCAAAGATCGCTTTGTTGGCACCTGGGAAGACATCTCCCAAATGATCCAGCAGCAGGAATTCCTAGAGCAAGCGCGTAGGGCTGCCGAGGAAGCCAGCCGGGCCAAGAGTGAATTTTTGGCCACCATGAGCCATGAAATTCGCACCCCAATGAATGCCATCATTGGCCTCACTGGATTACTGCTGGATACCCCCCTCAATCCCCAACAGCGGGAATTTGTCAACACCATTCGCCTCAGTGGTGATGCCCTACTTGCCATCATCAATGATATTCTCGATTTCTCTAAGATTGAGTCGGGCAAGCTGCAGTTAGAGAGCTATCCCTTTAACCTGTGTAACTGCGTCGAAGAAGTCCTCGACCTTTTGGCCAGTCGAGCCAGCGATCGCCAGGTGGAACTAGCTGCCCATATTGAGCCAGGGATTCCCTATGAGGTCATTGGTGATATGGGGCGGCTGCGGCAGGTCTTGGTGAATCTCATGGGCAATGCCATCAAATTTACCCAAGGTGGCAATGTGACCCTCTACCTTAAGGGCATGCCTGCACCAATGAGCCAGTATGAGTTTATGCCCTGCTATTACTCCTACTGGTTTGCCATTCAGGATACGGGCATCGGCATTTCGCCAACGGGCATGGCTCGCCTCTTTCAGCCCTTTATGCAAGTGGATGCCTCAACCACTCGGCACTACGGCGGCACAGGTTTGGGCCTTGTCATTTGTCAACGCCTTGTGGAGCATATGGGGGGGCAAATTTGGGTAGAAAGTAAAACGGCTACAGATCCTTTGGCCGTTGGCGGCACACCCCCAGCCAACTATGAATCGATCCCAATTGAAGAAAGTGGCTCTGTTTTTTACTTTACTGTCAAATTTCTCGTCAATCCGCGGGCCATTGCCAAAGAGAGCAGGGGGGTCGGCCATCTTGAAAATCGGCGCGTGCTCATTGTGGATGACAATGCCACCAACCGTCAAATTTTGGCCCTACAAACCAAAAACTGGAAAATGCACCCCCTTGTGGCTGAGAGTGGCCGCAAGGCCCTTGTGCTTCTTCAACAACAAGCCCTGCCGGATGTGGCCATTTTAGATCTGCAAATGCCGGAGATGGATGGCATTTCCCTTGCTCGTAAAATTCGCGCCACCTACACGCAATTGCCCCTGATTCTGCTGACCTCCCTGGGCAATACACTGCCAGAGTCGGAAACTGCTTTATTCTCTGCCCTGATCAGCAAGCCGGTCAAACAGTCCACACTGTACAATGTCTTTAACCATTTATTTGGCCAAGAGCCGACAACGGTATCGCCTAAGCCAGCGGCTGCCCTATCCTTTGAAGACTTAAAAGCTGGTCTGCCGCCGCTGCGGATTCTCATTGCCGAGGACAACAAAGTCAATCAAATGGTGGCACTGCGCATCTTAGAAAAATTGGGCTATCGCGGTGATATTGCTGCCAATGGTTTGGAGGTGCTGGATGCGGTGCAACGGCAGCCCTACGATGTGATTTTGATGGATATGCAGATGCCGGAGATGGATGGGATAACGGCTACCCGTGAGGTGATTAATCTGTTTCAACAGCTGAACCAACCCCGTCCGCGAATTATTGCCATGACCGCCAATGCCATGGAGAGCGATCGCCAGCTTTGCTTGGATGCAGGTATGGACGACTATGTGAGCAAGCCCATTAACCTTGAAGACTTGGTGCGTGCCCTCCGTCAGTGCCATCCCCTCCAGACCTCAACAACTTAACATTTAGCGATAGACTAAAGAGATAGATTAACGGGTTCTTAATTCCAGCTAGGAATAAATAATTATCTATGGTTACCCCTGAACAACTGACCACCTTAATTCAATCCAGCTTGCCCGATGCCTTTGTGCAAGTGCAAGATTTGACCGGGGGTGGCGATCATTACGAAGCTGTAGTGGTCTCTGCCGCCTTTGAGGGTAAGCGACTGGTGCAGCAGCACCAATTGGTCTATAGCAGCCTTAAGGATCTCATGGCCAGCAATGAACTCCACGCCCTTGCCCTCAAGACCTATACCCCCCAGCAATGGGCACAACGCCAGTGATTTAGAATGCAATCTATTGCTGTTCTTTTGTAACTTGTGAACTCAAGAGGGAAAGCCAACGATGACACCCGAACTCCACGCCAAAATTGATCACCTCGTCAAAAGCAACAAAATCATTGTCTTTATGAAGGGCAGCAAGCTCATGCCCCAATGCGGGTTTTCCAACAATGCGGTGCAAATCCTGAATGCCCTCGGTGTTCCCTATGAAACGGTGGATGTCCTTGAGGATTTTGAGATTCGCCAAGGGATTAAGGAGTATTCCAACTGGCCAACGATTCCCCAAGTGTTTATCAATGGTGAGTTTATTGGTGGCTCGGACATTCTCATTGAGCTATACCAAAGTGGTGAGTTGCAACAACTGGTTGAGGTGGCCTTCGCTTCATAGTTTTTGCTCACCTTCACTGACGCCCAAAATAAATCCCCCATTGCTGGGGGAGCTTCATCATCTGTTCAACAACCTTGACCGTTTGGCCGAGAGAATGGCGGATTAGCCAAGGTTCACTTTGACGACGCGGTTTTTCTCTTCTTCCGCTTTCGGCAGGGTCAGGTGCAAGATGCCATCTTTGTATTCGGCCTTGACATCGGTGTTTTGAATCCGCACTGGCAGAGGAATGACCCGTTGGAATTTACCGTAGCGGAATTCGGTGCGTTTGATACCATTGCTTTCGCTTTGGCTTTCAGATTTGCGTTCGCCACTGACAGAGACCGCATCCGCCGTCACTTGAATGTCGAGGTCTTTGGCCTCCATGCCGGGCAGTTCAATTTTTAGAAGCAAAGCATCAGGGGTTTCTTCGAGTTCGGCTGCCGGCAGGAAGCTAAGATCGTTGCGGCGTTCGGTCAAGGGAATCAATTCATCAAATAGACGGTTCATTTGGCGTTGTAGCGCATCGATTTCGCGGAACGGTTCCCAACGAACGAGTGCCATACGCTGATCCTCCTGTATTCCTTAAGGTTTTAGATTGCCCACGGGATGACTTACAGAGAGAACAGCACCAACAATTAACTTTGTTTTTGTTTACCTTGGTATTGCTTGGGCTTATTCCCTCTGCCTACCTTCACTATAGAGGATGCAAGTCTTGATCCAAGTGGGGTTTAACGATCTCTCCAAGTTCCTTTTCCCGAACCTGTATTATCCTGATGGGGAAATTAAGGAAACATTAAACCTTGTTAGCCAAAAGGTTATCAACAGGGATTTCTTGCAGAATGGCTTGGGCATTGGCGATCGCCAGTGTCCCCCGCAGAAAACCAATATTTGCCCCCGGACAGAGATAACTCAGGGACTTCTGCCGACAAAAGGCTTTTAATGTCTCAACACTGCGCAGTTGTCGAGGCCAGTGGAAGGTGGTCGCCGTTTTCATCGGTGCCAGTTCTCCCGTCGGCGTAGGGAGTAGGTGACGACCGCTAAAGAGAACACCCCCTTGGCCAGACCAATAGACACAGGCGCTGCCGGGGGAGTGACCGGGTGTCCAGAGGATTTCGAGGGTTTCACTGACTTGCAGATGGTTCCCAAAGGTGGTCACGGCCACTTGGGGCAGCAGGTAGGCCTCTTGGGCATGGATGATCACTTCACAGTTAAAGGTGCGCTGCAGCTCACGAACGCGGGCGATCGCCCCCCGATGGGTAAGGATGAGGCGCTGAACGCCACCCTGCTCCCTGAGCCAATTTTGGCTGCTCTCTGTCCAAGGGGGGGAATCAATAAGGGTATTGCCATCATTTTCTACAATGAGATAAGCAGTGCCTCCCAGCGTCTCGCGGTTTGGTGGAAACCCGTAAACCATGGGCAATACAAGGCGGGGCGGTTTCTGTTGTTGAGCCACAGGTATCGAAATCATGACATGGATTTCCCTTATTGTATTGGGTTTGATCTTGGTGTTTATTGTCCGCCAGAGTGCTGCCCGTGTCAGTCAAACCCCTTGGTGGCTCCTATGGCTGGTGCTGATGTTGCCAGCATTTTTTATTGGGGGTTGGATGCTGCTTTTAGGGAATACCCCTGTGCCGTCGGGATGGTTGATCCTTGTTTTTGTCACCAGTTCGGTGCTCTATCTTGTGCTTTTGCGCCGAGGCCAGCCCTCCTTACCAGCGGCACCACCCACACCCCCACCGCCCACACCGACGGAAAATGGCAAGCTCCTCAATCAGGATGAAGAAACGCAATTGCAGAGCTGTTTCCCTTGGGGCATGTACTATCTGCAACAAATTGAGTATCGTCCGCAGGCGGTGATCTGCCGGGGGCAAATGCGCGGGGATGCCAACCAAGTCTATGAAACCGTGGAGCGCAATATTGCCCAACGCTTTGGCGATCGCTTTCTGGTCATGTTTCAAATGGGTTTGAGTAATAAGCCCTTTTTTGCCTTGATTCCTCGCGATCGCCTGCCCCAGCCCCAACAGCTTTTTCGTCCCGGTCTTAGCCTTGGCCTACTTGCCTTAACCTTTCTCACCACCACCGTTGCTGGCTTGGCACTCGTGGCGCCTGATCTGACGGCGGCGGAGCTGCGACTCAATCCCAGTTTGCTCTGGCAGGGGTTGCCCTACAGTGTCAGTCTGCTGTTGATTTTGGGCATCCATGAACTGGGACACTTTGCCACCGCGTGGTATTACCGCGTCAAAGCAACGCTGCCCTACTTTATTCCTCTCCCCTTTGCCATGGGCACACTGGGGGCCTTTATCCAGATGCGATCGCCCGTTCCCCATCGCCGTGCCCTCTTTGACATCAGTATGGCGGGTCCCCTTGCGGGATTGCTCGTGACGCTACCGATTCTAGTTTGGGGACTACAGCAGTCCGAGGTGGTACAACTGCCCGCCAATGCTTCCGAGCAGCCCCTCAATCCCCAAGTGTTTAGTCCCCGCATTTCGCTTCTCTTTGCCCTGATTGCCAAAGCCATTTTTGGCGCTGCCCTCAAGAGTGATAGTGCGCTACACCTCCATCCGATGGCAGTGGCGGGGGTGCTGGGCTTGGTGGTGACGGCTTTGAACTTGATGCCGGTGGGTCAATTGGATGGGGGGCACATTGTCCATGCGATGTATGGTCATCGGGCGGGGGCAGTCATTGGCCAAGTCAGCCGTTTACTGGTGCTGATTCTCTCCTTTATTCAACCGTGGCTCTTTGTCTGGGCCTTGATCCTCTTCTTTATGCCTGCCTTTGATGAACCTGCCCTCAATGATGTCAGTGAATTGGATAACTGGCGCGATGCCCTTGGCTTGATGGCACTGGTGTTGCTATTGCTCATTATTTTGCCGGTGCCGGCACCTCTGGGGGATTTGCTACTGCCGACACACCCAATGCCATAGGGGATGGCGTTGCCCCTGTTGACGAATGCGCAGGACTTGTTTTTCTAGGCGTTGCTGCCACTTGGGGGATCTGCCCCAGAAAATGTTGCGGGTCTGCCAGTAGAGAACGCTCAGGGTCATGCCAATGCACAGCGCCAAACCGATCGCCGGCAGCCGATTGAAGAGAATGCCATAACGCAACGCTGCCCACGTAAAATGCTCCCGCATCAGGCTAATTTCATAACGGAAGCCCCAGAGACTCAATGTGCCAACCGTCAGCCAAAGAAAGAGCACCACACTCCAGCGCATGAGAACGGTAAAGCGATGCAGGCGATCCACCTGCTGCCGAAATTCTGACTCAAGGCCTTGGGGCATTCGCGATCGCTCGTTAGCAGACATTTCTCTTCTCTATCGTATCTTTTTGCAGCTTTCTCATCATCTAATGTTGGTTTGAGAGGATCATTGGGCAGGGATTGCAAAGCCTCAATTTTATCTTTGTGGCACACTGTTGAGAAACAATGCCAGTGACAAGGAGCCTCCGATGCCAAGCGTGAGTTTACTGCGGGCAACATCCTATGACCTTGACCGTCTCAGTGCATCCCTTGAGGAACTCCTAGCGCCCTTGGGGGGAATGGCGGCGATCGTCAAACCGGGCGATCGCGTGCTGCTCAAGCCGAATTTACTCACCGGCGCACGACCAAAACACGAATGCGTCACTCGCCCAGAACTGGTCTATTGCGTTGCCAAAATGGTGCAGGCGGTGGGGGGACAACCCTTCCTAGGGGATGGACCTGCCTTTGGCTCGGCATTGGGGGTCGCCCGCAACAATGGCTATTTGCCCTTTATTCAGGAATTGAATTTACCGGTCATTGAATTCCATGGCGATCGCTATGCCACCGCCAATCCTGAATTTGCTCACCTGCGCCTGAGCAAAGAAGCGATGGCCGCCGATGTCGTCATTAACCTACCCAAGGTCAAATCCCATGTGCAACTCACCCTCACCCTTGGGGTCAAGAATCTCTTTGGCTGTGTCCCCGGCAAAATGAAGGCATGGTGGCATATGGAAGCCGGCAAGGATGCCGATCGCTTTGGCCGCATGCTCGTGGAAACTGCACGGGCGATCGCCCCCGACCTCACGATTGTGGATGGCATTATCGGCCATGAAGGCAATGGCCCCAGTGGGGGAACGCCGCGCCCCCTGAATATTTTGGGTGCCAGTCGCGATGTCTTTGCCCTCGATCGCGCTCTTGTGGCGGTTCTGAATGTTGATCCGGATCGCGTTCCCACCCAGCGTGCCGCCACCGCCCTTGGCTACAACTATGACCTCAGTGAGATTGACTTTCCCTTGGCACAGCCCCATGAATTGGCGATTCGGGATTGGCAACTGCCGCAGCAGATGATGCCCATTGACTTTGGCGCGCCGCGTGTCCTCAAATCCACCTTCAAACATCTCTATATTCGTTGGATCAAAGAACCCCTAACCGCCTATAGCCAAAAGGTCTAAGTTCTCAGGGGGGACGGCCTTTGATAAGCTAGGAAAATGCTGTTGGGGAGAACCGTCCTTGAGCTTTGACTACGATCTCGTCATTATCGGTGCGGGTGTGGGGGGACATGGGGCTGCCCTGCATGCCGTGAGTGTCGGTCTGAAAACGGCCATTGTTGAAGCCGCAGAAATGGGGGGCACCTGCGTCAATCGCGGCTGTATTCCCTCAAAGGCACTCCTTGCAGCAGCCGGACGGGTACGGGAACTGCGTCAAACCAATCATTGGCAAGCCTTAGGGATTCAACTGGGGCAGGTGAATGTGGATCGCGCGGGTGTGGCTGCCCATGCCGCCAATTTGGTACAAAAAATCCGCAGTGATCTGACAAACAGCCTCAAGCGTCTCGGTGTGGATACGCTCATTGGCCGCGGGAAAGTGGCGGGTTCCCAAAAAGTGAGCATCAGCACCCCCACAGGGGAAAAAATTGTTACCGCCAAGGACATTATCATTGCCACGGGGTCAGTGCCTTGGGTTCCCCCCGGCATTGAAGTGGATGGCAAGACCGTTTATACCAGTGATGATGCCATTAAGCTGGATTGGTTGCCGCAGTGGGTAGCCATCATTGGCAGTGGCTATATTGGCCTAGAGTTTGCCGATATTTACACCGCCTTGGGTTGCGAAGTGACCATGATTGAGGCACTGGATCAACTCATGCCCACCTTTGATCCAGATATTGCCAAACAGGCACAGCGGGTCTTGATTGCCCCTCGCGACATTGAAACCTACAGCGGTACCTTAGCCAAGCGGGTGATTCCCGGTAGTCCGGTGGTCATTGAATTGGCGGATGCCAAAACCAACGAAGTGGTGGAGGTTCTAGAGGTGGATGCCTGCCTTGTGGCCACCGGTCGCATTCCCGCCACTCAAGATATTGGCCTAGAGAGTGTGGGCGTCAACACCGATAAGCGTGGCTTTATCCCCGTCAATGAGTATTTGGCAGTAACGAAAAAAGGGAAACCCGTTCCCCACCTGTGGGCGATCGGTGACGCCACGGGGAAAATGATGCTTGCCCATGCCGCTTCGGCGCAGGGAATTGCTGTCGTGGAAACCATTGTTGGCCGACCACGCCAAGTGGATTATCGCAGTATTCCTGCAGCGGCGTTTACCCATCCAGAAATCAGTTTTGTTGGCCTGACGGAACCCCAAGCCCGCGAATTGGCGGAAAAAGAAGGTTTTGAAGTCCAAGTGGCACGCACCTATTTCAAGGGCAACTCAAAAGCGCTGGCGGAAACCGAAACCGATGGCCTTGCCAAGGTGATCTTCCGTGCGGATACCGGCGAGCTACTGGGGGCGCATATCTTTGGTCTCCATGCTTCGGATTTAATTCAAGAGGCCGCCAATGCCATTCGCGATCGCCAAACCGTGAGCCACTTAGCCTTTAATGTCCACACCCATCCCACCCTCTCGGAGGTCCTTGACGAAGCCTTTAAGCGTGCCCACGAGATGGTGAGCCACCGCTGAACTTGCTACGATAAAGTTTGGAGTCTTTCAGGAGTGGGTGATGACACAGGCCACACAGCCCGCCAAGGGAATCATGATGACCGAAGCTGCTCTCAAGCACGTGCTTGAACTCCGCGATAAGCACGGCAAAGACCTATGTTTGCGGGTCGGCGTCAAAGGAGGTGGTTGCTCCGGCATGTCCTACACGATGGACTTTGAAGACCCCGCCAATATCCGTCCCGATGATGAAGTCTTTGACTATGATGGCTTCAAAGTGGTCTCCGATCCCAAGAGTATGCTCTACATCTATGGCTTGGTGCTCGACTACAGCAACGCCCTCATTGGTGGCGGCTTTAAGTTTACGAATCCCAATGCCACCCAAACCTGTGGCTGTGGTACCTCATTTTCTGCCTAAGGAGTCCTGCCCTTGACCACATCTCAACCGGTGAGTGACGTTGAACGTCAATTTGAGGCGGCGATCGCCCGCTACAAAGAAGGGGCACCGCCGGCGGAACTGATTCCCACCTTCAAAGAGATTTGCCAGCGTGCTCAAAAAAGTAGCGCCGCTTGGACGTGCTTAGCGTGGCTCTATCTCCTCGATGACAAGCCCCAATCTGCCCTGAAGGCTGCCCAAAAAGCGGTCAAGCTAAATCCTGAAGACCCCCAAGCCCGCATTAACCTTGCGGTAGCGATGCTAGAAACAGGCCAAAAGGGGGTTCGTCCCCACATCGAATTGGCGCAAACCGTTGTTGCTGCTGTCGCTGAGCTGCGCCAAGAGGTCATCGATAACTTTGCCGACGGCCTGCAGCGCAAACCCAATTGGGAGAGCCTTGCCCGCGTCAAACAGTGGGTATTGGGGGGATAGCTATGGCACGGCTGCGGGACGTGATCAATTGGCTCTTGGTGGCGGATACCTTCTTTGTCTTGGCTAGCTTTGGCTGGTTTGTGGTCGCCCTTGTGGGGCGCTCCTTGGCGCTACCCCTTGGCTTTGATCTCTGGTTCAGCCTCTGGGAACCCCTCTTTATGCCCGCGATTGGCATCTTAATGGCCGCCGCACTCATTAACGGTGGCCTGAGTTATGTGCAAAACCGCTGGCTGCTGCGCTCTGTTGGCAGTGACTTGCGATCGCGGGATTAATCCCTAAACTTGCTCTGCTTCCACATCTACCGTGGTGGTGATGTTGGGCGATCGCCGGCTTTTAATCCGCTCCACCAGCAATTGCGTTAGCTCACTGGCAAGGATCACCATGACCGTGACATCATCCAATTGACCGATGATCGGCACTAGATCGGGTGAAATATCCAGAGGACTGAGCAAATAGATCAAGCTGGCGGCAATGATCAACCAGCGATATTTAGGATGCCGCAACACATTCCGATACCAGTTGTAGAAGCCGCTCATGGCGTATCAACCTTGAATCCTGCTCCTATTCTGGCATAGGGACTCAATGACCCTAGGTGGGGAAAACCGTCCGCGGTTAATCAAAGTAAAAGAGCGTCACCACCTTATGCTGCTCTTCCGCCAGTTCACAGGTTTGCAGCAGTGTGTGGCTATCGTGAAAAGCAAAACAAATCAGTTGTTGGCAGCGGGAAATAATTTCCTGATTGCAGAGGGAACTGGCTTCTGCGAGGGGCAGGTGATCGTTTTCGGGCTTCTCCACCAAGTGCATCACCTTGTCCAGCTGTTGGCGGGACTCGCGAGGCTGGCGCTCAAGACTTTGGGGTAAGATCACCGTTAGCAAATTGGGATCTGCCCGCATGGCTCCCCGAATTGCCGCTGCATTGGTTCCAACGGCACCTGAGGTCATCAAGCGGTTACCCGCCAGCACGAGGGCATAGCTCATCATTTCAATGAGGTGCTGATGCGTAATCGGGACGTGACGCGAGCCAAGGAGCGCAATCCGCTTCGGACCAGAGTCTTGGATTGTCGCTAATTCCTGCAAAAACTCATCAATTTGGGGGGAATCAATGCCCGGAAGATTCGTCGCCTGCGTCAAGAGCGTGTCTCATGTGCTACGGAACGACGCTATTTTAGCATTTTGGCCTTCAATTCTAGTAGGGGTGAATCCAGTTACCAACTGCCCGAAGCCCCCCCACCTGAGGAATGCCCACCCTCATCATCACTGCGGCTCGAGTAACTGTCGTCATAGCTGGAGTAACTGTGGTAGCGATCGTCATCATCGTCGTAGGAGGGGCGAGAGCGATCCTGAGGCTGCGGCCAGTTGCCAAAAAAGAAATTGAAAATAAACTTGACGATCGCAGAAATGATGCTGGAAGGAATAAGAATGCTCAGACCAACAACGATAAAGATGCCCGTAATAATGTCCCCGCCGGCAGTGCTGGTGTAAGTTGAGGGGACAGAGCTACTGGAGGTGGTCAACTGATTGGTCCCCAGTTCATTGAGCAGAGCACGCACCCCATTCATGATGCCCTGCGCCATCTGGCCCCGGCGAAAGTCCGGCAGCATATAGCGATCAATCACGGTTTGCATGCGTGGGTTCCAACCACTGCCATAGGCACTGCCCAATTCAATCCGCACCTTGCGATCGCCAGGGGCAACCAACATCATCACGCCATCATTGCGCCAACGGCTACCCACGCCCCGATGGTTAAATAAATCCGTGGCAAAGGCTTCAAAACTCGGGTGTTGGTTGCTGTAGTCGCGGTAGGAAGGAATCGTTACCAGCAGGACTTGCTGATTCGTGCGTTGATGAAATGCTTGAAGTTCGGAGCGAACCTGTTCCCGCTGGGGATCCTCTAACACCTTCACTAGATCGTTGATGTAGGTATCGGGTAAATCAGGGAAGCGCACATAGGCTTGAATCGGCGACGGCGCCAGCGTCAACATCAAACCGGCCACCACAGAAAGGATCAGCAACAAAGGGCGGTTTCGCCAGCGCAAAGTCATCATTTTTCTGAAAGGAGTGCATCTTGGCTCACAGTATAGCTTTTCTGCTCAAAAACATTCACAAAATGTGTGTATTGATGACTAATTTATGACTAAGTTTCGTTTAAGAATAGATTAATTGTTTCTGATAGATAATTGACGCAGGCACTGGTCTGAGAGCATTAGAGAAATTGACAGGGTTGACGAATTGCCTGTGCCAATAACTGCCGATACTCGCGATCGCTGACAACATATGCCCCAAAGCGCTCAAGATGGGGATTTTGCAGTTGGGCATCAAACAGCAGAAAGCCGCGACGCCGCAGATGCTCCACCAGTTTCACCATCGCCACTTTCGAGCCGTCGGGGATGCGATAGAACATGGACTCACCAATAAATGCGCCGCCAATCACAATACCGAGAATGCCCCCTGCCAGTTCATTCCCCTGCCACGTTTCAAAACTTACTGCCCAACCCGTGGCGTAAAGCAGATGGTACACCTCCTTGAGACGGGGTGTTATCCATGTACTCGGGCGATCGGCACACCCCTCAACCACAGCAGCAAAGTCCCGGTTAATCGCTACTTGAAAGCGATTTTGATTGAGCACCCGCTGCAAAGACTTCGGATAGCGAAACCGCTCATCGAGGGGAATCAATGCCCGCTGGCGGCTGGTGTACCACTCTAGGTGATCGCCTTCCCCCATGAGAAAGTAGCCTTCGGCATAGCCATCATCAATAAAGGTATCGCGTACCCACTCGGCCTCAGAAATCTCCATGCTGATAATCTGAACAATAGACACTTCACATTAACTCTAGTGTTGCCTATGCTACTCTCATCCTCAGCTGTCACGACAACCATTAGCCGTTACTGGCGCTGGTGTGTAGCATTGCTATTGGCCATCCTGTGGATTCTGCTCACCCCTACGGGGGCGATCGCCGAAGATTACACGAAAGAAGCCCTGATCAATATGGATTTTTCCGGGCGGGATCTGCGGGGGTCGGAATTCACAAAAGCCAACCTCTTCCACAGTAACCTCAGCCACACCAATCTTCAGGGGGTAAGCTTCTTTGGTGCCAACATGGAAACGGCTAACCTTGAAGGTGCCGATTTACGCTACGCCACATTGGACACCGCACGGCTGACCAAGGCCAATCTCACCAATGCCATCCTTGAAGGTGCCTTTGCTTTTAATACCAACTTTGACGATGCCATTATCACCGGTGCTGACTTTACCGATGTGGAACTGCGGGAAGACGCCCAGCGCCAGCTCTGCAAAGTTGCCAGTGGCACCAATCCCGTGACGGGGCGCAAAACCTGGGAAACGCTCCACTGTGAAGACTTTGCCACTTAATCCGTCTGCGTTTGCTCAGGATGATCCCCACGATTGTCCGTAGGACACGCTGCGCGATCGCCCGTGTCGGGAATTCTGATAAAGTATTACAAAAGTTAAGATTTATGACTAGAGTTTTTCATGAACGTTTTTATTGTTGGCGGTACGGGTACCCTAGGGCGGCAAATTGTGCGCCGCGCTTTAGATGAAGGACATCAGGTCTATTGTTTTGTCCGCAGTCCAGCCAAAGCCACCTTTCTGCGGGAATGGGGCGCCACCATTCTTCAGGGAAACCTCTGTGCTGCTGACAGTATTCTTGAGGCATTGCAGTACGCCAAAGCCTCAGTGGTCATTGATGCCTCTGCCACTCGCCCCACCGATACCCTAACCGTCGAAGCAGTGGATTGGCAAGGCAAAGTCAACTTGATTCAGGCTGCCCAAGCTGCTGACGTCCAACACTTCATCTTTTTCTCAATCATGGGGGCGCAGGACTATCCCCACGTGCCCCTGATGCAAATCAAACACTGTACCGAAGACTTCTTGCGCGAATCAGGGCTAAACTACACGATCCTGCGTCCCTGTGGCTTCTTTCAGGGCTTGATTGGCCAATACGCGATCCCGATTCTGGAAAATCAATCCATTTGGGTTTTGGGAGAGTCCACCGCCATTGCCTACATGGATACTCAGGACGTGGCCAAATTTGCCGTGCGTGCCATTGATCGGCCAGCGACCTATGGCAAAACCTTTGATCTAGCGGGCACCCGCGCTTGGACAGCCGATGAAATTATTAAGCTATGTGAAAATCTCTCAGGGCAGGAGGCAAAAATTACCCGCTTGCCCATTGGGGTTTTGCGAGCCGCACGGCAGGCCACCCAGTGGTTTCAGTGGACATGGAACATTAGCGATCGCCTTGCCTTTACGGAAGTGATTGCCAGTGGTCAAGTCTTCAATGCCCCGATGGAGGAAGTCTATCGCACCTTTGACCTCGATCCCAGCGAAACCCTGACCCTTGAGGCCTATTTACAGGACTATTTCACCCGAATTCTGCGTAAACTCAAAGAATTGGATTACGAAAAAGCCAAACAGAAAAAATCTGGACGCAAAAAACGCAGTCCCTTTAAGTCCACCCCCTAGGAGTTGCTGTGAAGGCGGGGATCATCTACAACGAAGGCAAACCCCTTGCGGTCGAATTGGCTACCCATGTCCGTCAAATCTTAGAGCTTCAGGGCTGGGAAGTGCACATGGCCACGGGGATTGGTGGCATTCTTGGCTATTCCCGTCCCGATAGTCCCGTCTGCCATACCCCCATTGATCAACTGGTGCCCCCCGGCTTTGATGCTTCCATGGCCTTTGCGGTGGTTCTTGGCGGCGATGGCACTGTGCTTTCTGCCTTTCGCCAGTTGGCTCCCTGTGAGATTCCGCTGCTCACCATCAACACCGGCCACTTGGGCTTTCTCACCGAGGGCTATGTCGCCGATTTAGAACCTGCCCTTGATCAAGTGCTGCGCGGCGACTACACGATTGAAGATCGCACGATGCTCACGGTTCAAGTCCTGCGCGATCAAACCGTTATTTGGGAAGCCCTCTCCCTCAATGAAATGGTGATCCACAAAGAACCCCTGACGGGAATGTGCCACTTTGAAGTGGATGTGGGTGCCCATGCCCGCGTGGATATTGCTGCTGATGGCTTGATTCTCTCCACCCCCACCGGTTCTACGGCCTATGCCCTCTCGGCGGGTGGCCCTGTGATTACCCCCGGTGTGGCGGCTTTACAATTGGTGCCCATTTGTCCCCACTCTTTAGCCTCCCGTGCCCTTGTCTTTGCCAACAGCGAACCGGTGTGGATTTATCCAGCGAACCCCTTCAAGCATCTCATTCTGGTGGTGGATGGCAATGCGGGCTGCTACATTCAGCCAGAGGATCAAGTTTTTGTGCAACGTGCCCCCTACCGTGCCCGCTTCATTCGCCTGCGTGCGCCAGAATTCTTCCATGTGCTGCGGCAAAAACTGGGCTGGGGACTGCCCCATGTAGCCAAACCACGCCCCAAGAATAGTCCAAATCCCTAGGGCAAATGGTCTCGAAGGAACCCCCGATGACAACAGCAGCCGAACGGATTCAACAACTGCGGCACCTGCTTCAGCGTGCGAGCTACGCCTACTATGCCCTCGATCAGCCGATCATGGAAGATGAAGTCTATGACCAGCTCTATCGCGAACTGCAGGAACTCGAAGCGGCTCATCCTGAGTACATCACCCCCGACAGCCCTACCCAGCGGGTCGGCGAAGCTCCCGTCAGTCAATTTGAGAGTGTCAGCCATCGCATTCCCCTCTATAGCCTCGAAAATGCCTTTACCTTTGCCGATATGGTGGCGTGGCAGGAACGCTGGCAGCGCTATTGGCGTAGCCTACGGCAAGAGGAGCCAATTCCCCCGACGGAATATGTCTGCGAACTCAAAATGGATGGCGTGGCCCTTGCTTTGACCTATGAAAACGGGTTATTGGTGCGGGGGGCAACTCGGGGCGATGGCCAACGCGGTGAGGATATTACCAGCAATGTGCGCACGATTCGCACCATTCCCCTGCGGCTAGCCGTCGAGAACCCACCACCAATCGTTGAAGTTCGTGGGGAAGCTTTTTTGCCTTTGGCGCGATTCCATCAACTCAACCAAGAACGCCAAGCCCAAGGAGAAGCTCCCTTTGCTAATCCCCGTAATGCCGCCGCCGGTACTCTCCGTCAACTGCATCCGCGCATTGTTGCCCAACGCCAACTGGACTTCTTTGCCTATGCGCTGCATTTACCTGAAGGGGGTAGCGTTCCTTGGGATGAGAAGCAAGCAGGGGAACCCCAATCGCAGCGGCAAGTGCTCAATGCGCTGCAACGCCTTGGCTTTCGGGTCAATCCCCACAATGCCGACTGCCCTGACCTAGAGGCGGTGAAAGCCTACTACGACCACTGGCAAACCGCCCGCCACCAACTGCCCTATCTGACCGATGGCATTGTGGTCAAGCTCAATGATTTAACGCTGCAACAGACCCTTGGGTTTACGCAAAAGTTTCCCCGCGGCTGTGTTGCTTGGAAGTACGAACCCGAGCAGGCCATTACTGATGTGGTGGCCATTACCATTCAAGTGGGACGCACGGGTGCGCTCACCCCAGTCGCTGAACTGGTGCCAGTGCAATTAGCGGGTACCACGGTATCACGGGCAACGCTGCACAATGCAGACTATATTGCCGAATTGGATTTGCACATTGGCGATAAGGTGGTGATCCACAAAGCCGGCGAAATCATTCCAGAGATTGTGCGGGTCTTTCCCGAATTGCGATCGCCAACGGCTCAACCCTTTACGATGCCCACCGTGTGTCCTGAATGTCATCAGCCGGTGGTGCGCCCTGCCAACGAAGCTGTGAGTCGCTGTGTCAATCCGCGGTGTCCGGCGATCGTGCGCGGCCAAATCCTCCACTGGGCAAGTCGGGATGCCTTGGATATTCAAGGGTTAGGGGAAAAGCTAGTACAGCAATTGGTGGCCAAGGAGTTGGTGCACACCCCGGCAGATCTCTATCGCCTGACGGCAGCACAACTGTTGCGCCTTGAGCGCATGGGTCAAAAGTCCGCTGCTAAATTGTTGCAGGCGATCGCCGACTCGAAAGAACAACCGTGGCCACGGGTGCTCTATGGCCTAGGCATCCGCCATGTGGGGAGTGTCAATGCCCAAGTGCTTGCCGATCAATTCAAGTCTGTTGAGGAGCTGGCCGCTGCTACCGTCGCCGATCTGTGTGGGGTCTATGGCATTGGTGAGGAAATTGCCCAAGCGGTTCACGAGTGGTTCCAAGACCCAGCGCACCAAACCCTCATTGCTGATCTCAAAGCCTTGGGGCTACAACTGGCGGCGGCGATCGCCACTGCACCAACGACTGGGCAACCCCTTGCGGGCAAACGTTTTGTGATTACAGGCACCCTACCCAGCCTCACCCGTGAAGCAGCCAAAACGCTGATCCAGCAACATGGCGGTCAAGTGAGTGAGAGTGTCAGTCGGCAAACGGATTATCTAGTGGTGGGCGAAAAAGCGGGGAGTAAACTGCGACGCGCTCAAGAATTGGGCATCCCCTGCATCAGTGAAACAGAACTTATAGAAATGTGTCGTTAGACAAAAAATTAGTGGGAGTACGGCGTCACGACCCTGAAAAATCTTTTAGCCTAAAAAGTGTGGCTGCTTAGTACCTAACGTTCAAGCACAATAGGGGGCAATTCGCTGATCTATGGTTTCTGTCACGCCGTCTCGACCTGCTGGGAGTGCCAATGCTATGACCCGTGCTCAGGGCTATCAGCATCAGTTACACCAAACTCATCCGACGCGCACCAATCACTATAGCCTGCGGGACTATCTGCAATTTGATCGCCAACGGGGCAGCATTACCGACTGGTATGATCAGCGGATCGCTCTAGCGACAGAAGACTTTGTCATTGGCCTAGTGGAAGGTCTCGAAGAGGAAGTTGGCCCTGCTTCTGCCCTCGTCATGTACAAAATTGGCGAAGAGTGGGGCAAACGCGATGCGGTTGTCTTTAAGCAACACTTTGAGCAAGAGTACCAGCGCGAACTACGCAAGGCCGCCTTGACATTTATCCTTGAGGCTTGGTGGTGGCCCTTTACAACCCTAGGCTGGGGCAACTGGGAAGTGGATCTCACGGAGCAAAAGAATGGTTTTATGTTCATCAATATCTTTGACTCCGTGGTGGCGCGCACCCTTGGGGATGTGGGTAAGCCCGTCTGCTACATCTATGCCGGTCTGTTTGCGGGCTTCTTTACGGGATTGATTCAAAAGCCCCTGAGTTGTATCGAGTTGCAGTGCTATGCCATGGGGGAAACCTACTGTAAGTTTCTCGTCGGTAAACAGGATCGCATTGATGCTGCTGCCTTCTGGCAAAACGAAGGAGCCACGGCACGGGATATTGAAAAACGCCTGCGCCAAGGGGAGTTGGTGAAACGATAAGCTCCAGGTGAGTGTGTTCATTTATTTTCTAGCGAGGGTTGCCCTATGTTCCGTCAGTTGAATCACTTAACCGTTGTTGCCGATGGTCGCTATGCCCGTCCTGAGGAATTGAACTTTCTGCGGGATTATCTGGCCTCGGTGGAGAGTCGCATCAGTGCCTACGAAAAAATCCGCACTGAGGCGGAAATGATGGCGGATAAAATTCAATCCATGCAAAAGGCAGAAAATCCCCGCTGCTTCCAGTTCATCAATGGCGATCGCTCAGAAATTTGCCGTCGTGATTTAGTGGATACCATTCGTCTGTGTGCCTCGGCCATGCTTTTTGCGGAGTTGGACTTGCTGCGGGATAATTTCTTACTTTGGTACCGCACCATTGTCAAATCCTTTAACTACGAAGCAACTGCCTCCTCCACCTATGGCAAGTACCTGCCGAATATGATGAAGCAACTGCTCACGCCCGAAGAACAACGGGTGATGCAGCCTGTCCTTGCCCTCGGCAGTTCAATTTTGTCAGAATAGAGTTGTTGTGGGGTGGGACTGATGCTGCGTCAACTAGAAAAACTCAGCCTTGAGGCCGATGGCCGCTATGCCAGTGCCAAGGAACTGGAATTTCTCAGAAATTATCTAGCAGCAGCGGAGCAGCGCATTAGTGCCTACGAAAAAATCCGCGATGCTGAAGAGAAAATCCTAGATCAGGTGGAGCAGCAACTGCGCGCCAAAAGTCCCCATATTTTCCGTAAGGGCAATCACGACTATTCCGCCGTGTGTCGGCGCGATCGCAAGCATGTGCTGCGCCTAGCGGCAGCGGCGATGTTATTTGCCGATTTGGATGCCCTGCGGGATGGCTTCTTGCTGTGGTACCGCACGATCATTAAGGCCTTCAAGGATGAAAAGGTGGCACAAGTGACGTACCAAGTCCTGCCCCAAGCGGTCAATCAAGTGCTCTCGGGAGAGGAAACACCGTTAATGCAGCCTGTGATGGCACTGACCCAGTCCATCCTAGGGGAATCGGCTTGAGCACCTGAGCAGTGTGGCAAAAATGCGCTAGCCTAGAAGCACCGATTGCACGGGGCAATTTATCACTCCTGCGATCGCCTTTGGCGTACCATTGGTATTCGCCGCTATAGTATTACTAAGATTCATTGGGATACACAAAGGCATGACCATATCGGCGCAATTGCTGCAACGGGCAGATTTGATCGGTACACAGGTAATTACCCGTGATACTGGTCGGAAGTTAGGCGTCATTAATCAAGTTTGGGTCGATATTGACCAGCGGCAAGTGGTGGCCTTGGGGGTACGCAATACCCTCTTTACAGGGGAGCAACGCTACATTCTTCTCGACAGTATTCGCCAAATTGGCGATGTCATTCTCGTTGAGCACGATGATGATGTCACCGAAGCTCTCAATACCTACAACTACAGCACACTGATTGATAGTGAGATTGTCACCGAAACCGGCGAAGTGCTGGGTAAGGTACGGGGCTTTAAGTTTGATCCTGAAACGGGCGACATTACGGATTTGATTTTGGCTTCCATTGGCTTGCCTTGGATTCCGGCGCAACTGATTAGCACCTACGAGTTGCCCATTGAGGAAATTGTCAGCACCGGCCCTGATCGCATTATTGTCTTTGAAGGGGCAGAAACCCGCCTGCGGCAATTAACAGTGGGTCTCTTAGAACGGGTCGGCTTGGGGGCACCCCCTTGGGAAAGCGACGAGGACGAGTACTATCAACCCGTTACGCCGAGCAGTAATCAATTGCCCTCCGGAGCGCGATCGCCTGTCTATCCCCCCCAACGCAGCCGCAGTGATTACGAAGCCGATTGGGAAACCGCTCCCCGGCGGCGCCGTCGCCAGCCCGAGTATGTGGAGTATGAGGAGGAGTATGAGTACGAAGAGCGTCCCCGCTCGCGTCAAGTTAAACCTCCAGCTCCAGCCATGCCCGTAGAACTGCCGGAATCGGAACCCACTGCCGATCCTTGGGAAGAACAACAACCGATTCGCCTTGAGCAGCGGCAGAAGCAAGAGGAATACGATCACGAATAGTCGGGAATAGTCCACAATGGCCTATGTCCCACTGGCCACGGTACTTCAGCAATGGCAGCAGGCTCCTGAATGGCAACAGCCGCAACACTTCTTGCGTCTTTTGGAGCAGTGGCCGCAGCTCGTGGGGGCGGTCGTCGCTGAGCACGCTGTTCCTGTGGAACTCACCAGTCAAGGGGTTTTGCATGTGGCCGTTGCCAGTAGTACTTGGGCACATCATCTGATGTTCTCGCGATCGCCCGTCATGGTCAAAATTCAGCAGACCCTTGGTATTCCCCTCAGTGATATTCGCTTTTCCAATCGGGACTGGCAACCCCAACGCTCGGCGATCGCTAGCCATGAGGCCTTACCGAAAGTCGGGAATCTTCCCAGTGTGGCGCCTGCGGCCACTCCCCAAGAGGCTTTTCAACGATGGCAAGCCCAAGTGCGCCAGCGATCGCGAGACTATCCCCTCTGCCCCCGCTGTCAGTGCCCCACTCCCCTTGAGGAATTACAGCGCTGGGGGCGTTGTGGCCTGTGTTACACGCGATCGCTCTAAATACCAGAGCCGTTGAGAAACTCTTCAATGGGGCGATCGCTCAGGCGGCAGGCTTGACCTTGGGAGGCTCGCAAATGTCCTTGCGCCAGAGCAGGCACCTTTTCCTGCTGTTGCAGTGTTTGCACCTGTTTCTCTAGGAGTTCAATGCGATCCAAGAGATAGCGAATTGCTTCGGCCTCAGAGTCTGGCAGTTGACCGTGTTCCAAGGGGGCAATTTTGGCACCTGCACGATAGACAATTCGCCCGGGAATCCCCACCACGGTACAATCCGAGGGCACATCCCGCAGCACCACAGACCCCGCGCCAATGCGCACATTGTCCCCAATAGTGAGGTTGCCCAACACCTTTGCCCCAGCACCGACAACCACATTTTCACCGAGGGTAGGGTGCCGCTTTCCCGTTTCTTTACCGGTACCGCCGAGGGTCACTCCCTGATAAATCAAACAGTAATTGCCCACAATCGCAGTCTCGCCAATGACGACCCCCATGCCGTGATCAATGAAAACGCCCTTGCCAATCGTGGCGCCGGGGTGAATTTCAATCCCCGTCAGCAGGCGAGCAATGTGAGAAATAAAGCGGGGGATAAAGGGAATACCCCGCCGCCAAAGCCAGTGGCTCAACCGATGGAGAACAATGGCCTGAAGTCCGGGATAGCAAAAAACAACCTCTAACCAATTGCGGGCAGCGGGATCCCGCTCAAAGATAATTTGGAAATCTGCTTTGAGGGTGCTGAGCACACGCGGCTCCTTGGCAGTGATGCAACCTAAACAGCAGTTTTGATCTTAGCGGATTTTGCCAAGGTCTAAGAGGCTTCAGGAGGCCACCAAAGGGGAAGGTTGCGATCGCCGAGTGCGCTGTAGGCCATATTCGAGGGCTTCGGCAACTGCTTGGTAGGAAGCTTCAATGATATTGGCAGAGACACCGACTGTTGCCCAGCGATCGCGCCCATTACTGGATTCCACCAGCACCCGTGTTTTGGCTGCCGTGCCGGCATGGCCATCTAAAATCCGCACCTTGTAGTCCGTCAGGTGAAACTCGGCAATCTCTGGATAGAAGGACATCAAGGCCTTGCGCAGCGCCTGATCCAATGCCGAGACAGGACCATTGCCCTCTGCCGCCGTGAGCATCTCCTCACCATTGACTTCAACTTTGACCGTGGCCAGAGACTGGCTGCGAATCGTGGCCTCTAGTTGGCGTGAATCGGTGCGGCAAAAAACATCAAAGCCCTTGAGGGTAAAGGGTCGCTGGCGCTGCCCTAGAACCTCCTGAATCAGCAGTTCAAAGCTCGCTTCCGCCGCTTCAAATTGATAGCCTTCGCTTTCTAGGTGTTTAATCCGCTCCAAAATCGTCCGACTCAGGGGATGCTGCCGATCCAACTCAAAGCCGAGTTCACTGGTTTTCGCCAAAATATTGCTGATACCCGCCTGCTCAGAAATAATAATGCGCCGTTGATTGCCCACCCAATGCGGCTCAATGTGTTCGTAGGTACGGGGGTTACGCTGCACGGCACTGACATGGATTCCCCCCTTGTGGGCAAAGGCCGACAGACCCACATAGGGC
Organism: Thermosynechococcus sp. B1; assembly: GCF_030322985.1. Classification (NCBI taxonomy): domain Bacteria; kingdom Bacillati; phylum Cyanobacteriota; class Cyanophyceae; order Acaryochloridales; family Thermosynechococcaceae; genus Thermosynechococcus; species Thermosynechococcus sp. B1. The sequence continues at coordinate 363,621 of NZ_CP096573.1, forward strand.
GCGTGATCATCGGGGGCAAGGTTGACAATTTCACTCACATGGCGGCTGACTTCCGTCAGTGTCGCCAACTGCTCCGGAGTGACACAGTCATAGCCCAGTTTCAATTGCAGATTGGGAATCAGGGTGCACAGATTGGCATTGCCGCAGCGTTCGCCATAGCCGTTGATCGTTCCCTGCACCATCCGCACACCACTTTGCACCGCCGCAAGGGCATTGGCTACGGCTGTGCCAGCATCGTTGTGGGTGTGAATGCCCAAGCAGTCCAAGGCACCAAAATGCGCCACCACCTCGGCGACCACTGCCTGAATTTGATGGGGCAAACAACCGCCATTGGTATCGCAGAGAACTAACCAATCGGCACCCGCCGCTAAAGCGGTTTCAAGAGTTTGTAGCGCATAGTCGGGGTTGGCAAAGTAACCGTCAAACCAATGCTCGGCATCGTAGATCACCCGTCGCCCATGGGATTTCAAGAACTGAATGGAATCGGCAATCATGGCGCAGTTTTCGGCCAAGGTGGTCTTGAGGCCGTCGGTGACATGCAGATCCCAAGATTTGCCAAAGAGTGTCACCCAGCGGGTACCGGCCGCTAGAATCGGCTCAAACATTGGCTCTTCTGCGGCCTTGCGGCCGGGGCGACGAGTGGCACAAAAAGCAACGATTTCTGCCTGTTGGAGGGGCGTTTCCTGCAACTGCCAAAAAAACTGTACGTCCTTGGGATTGGCGCCCGGCCACCCCCCCTCAATAAAGGGAATGCCAAGGCGATCCAGTTGACGGGCAATCCGCAGTTTATCCTCGAGGGAGAGGGAGAGACCTTCCCGCTGGGCGCCATCGCGGAGAGTGGTATCGTACAGCCAAATTTTCACCGTGCCGACTCTCCCTTGGGATGCTCATAGTCATTGGCGTAAGCCTGCAGCAAAGAACTGACTTGGGAAAAGACCTCTTTACCAGAGGTTTTGCCAATGGCCGATCGCTCCGGATGAAATTGTGGCCGTGCCATGCTGCGGTTAATCGCCTCTTGGACTTGGGCGCGAATCAGATCCATGAGTTCCTCTTCAGCCCGCTGGCGTTGATACTGTGCGCCCTCTTCGGTTGTGGCGTAGAGCGGGGGAAGGCGGTTGAGGGCGTAGGCGGCAATATCTCCCAAATCAAGGGCGCATTCTTGCTCCGCTTCAATGGCAGCAATGCGGGTAATTGCCTCGGTGAGCACCAATTCTTCCATGACGTTGATAAATTGCTTGCGGGGAACCGCCACCACTTGCCCCGTCAATAGGGCACCCATAAGGCGATCCAACGCCATATAGTCTTCCACGGAGAGTTCGGTGGCTTTGTCGCAAATGCGTCCTACTTCTGCCTCCTGCGTTGGTGTGAGATAACCATTGCGCAGTGCTTGTTCAACAATCTCTTGAATCCCCATACGTGTTTCCGCCGTAATTGCTGTAGGGGCACTCCCCCACTCAAATTTAGTATATGCCGAGGAACTGCCAAGGGCAGGGGGAATTTTGCACTGTATGTAGTCCATATTTTAGAAAAAGGCGGTAACGCTAAGATAACGATAAGAACTGTTGCAAAGAACTGCCAAATCCTACGAAATCTTCATACCTGTATAGCCAAGTGGTAAAATTGTCGTAGGAAATAATTAAAGGCTAGCAGTCGCCCACATCATTCTCATTTCTTCTTCTGTTGCAGCCTATGGTTGTTTGGTTGTCATCTTTTTTACATACCGTAGAGCCATTACTAGTCCCAATTTGTTTTTGTTTTGCTTGGCTGCTGCTGGCAATCATGGCGTGGAATGTGTGGCACTTCACACAGGAGGGGCTGGCGATCGCCCGCCGCTTACATCAAATTCCCTGTTCTCGCTGTCGTTTCTTTTCAGGAGACTATCGCCTCAAGTGTTCCCTACATCCCGATTGGGCAGCAACAGAAGCCGCCATTGAATGTCCCGATTATCATTTTGAATAAAGGACTGAGAGACCGAATTTATTCCTACAGGGAGTTGGAAGAGGGATCACCTTGTTACCAGAGTATCCACAATTGGTCATCTCCACAGAGGCCAGCACCTATATCGTCCCTCTTACCCAAGGCAATTCATGGGTGATTGGTCGAGGTAAAGACTGCACAATTGTTTTGGCGGATCGCTGGTCTTCCCGTCGCCATGCCATGATTCAGCGTCTGGATAATGATGATTATTATCTCATTGATTTGGGGAGTCGTAATGGCTGTGTGCTGAATGGTCAAATGATTCAGGTGCCGACGCTCCTCAAAACGGGCGATCGCTTTATTATCGGCAAAACAACCCTTGAATTTCGTACCGATGAGGCTGTCTCCACCACCCCGCCGGCTGCCCCTCTTGCCCTTCAACCCACCATTCTCATCATTCAACCCCCCGGCATTCAAGTACAAATTTGGCAAGAATTGCTGCGCAGTCAGGGGTTAGAAGTTATCGTTGAATCGGGGCAAATCAATAGCCGCCGCATTATTAGTGATTTTGTGACCGTGATGCAGCGCAACCCTGACCTGTTGCTCCTTGATTCGCAACTGGAAACCCCGGATATTGGTAACCTTTTGAATTGGATCAAGGCAACCTATCCCAAGCTGCGCAGTTTCATTATTGACCGCTACGACAACCATATTTCCCCCATGCAGCGACAATGGGCAGTAGAACATGGGGCAATTGATTGGCTGCCCGCACTGCCCGATGAAAATCTCACCATGTTTGGGGCAGAAATTGCAGCTCAATTACGCCGCATTCTCAAGGCCTTGGGACGCAACAAACTAGAGCAAGACAGGCTCGCAGTGGCTCTTTTGAATCTGCAATTGGCGACCAATGATGATTTGCCCTCCCAGTTGCTCAGTGAGTATGTCAATCGCCCGCCCTTTCCCCCTGAATAGTTGGCAGTTGATCCACCTGAAAATACTGGTGAAAGCGCTCAGTGACTTGGAGGATGTAGGAGCGACTTTGGCTATCCCGCCGCCGCTGAATAAACCCAAGGGTGAGGAGTTCTTGAATGTGTTGGTAGGCACTGGATCCCCGCAGTTCAATCACCTCTGGTTGGCGAATGGGGCCACGAAAAGCAATCAGGGCTAATGTGCGCTGTGCCGCAACCCCCAATTCAACGGGGATAAGGGACTGAACCAATTCTTGAAAGGCGGGCTTGAGTTGCAGGCTGTATCTATCGTCAATTTGGACAATTTCAAGGGCCGTTTGGCGATGGGCATAGTCGTTGAGTAGCTCAATCAGTGCCATTTCAACGGCCTCAGGAGCAGTGGCGGCAAGGGTTGCTAGTTCAGCAAGGGTCAGGGGCTGCGCCTTCAGGTAGAGAATGGCCTCCACCCGCATCGTTAATGTACGCAGGTCAGTGTCCCCTTGCATAGGCTATTGCCAGCGGAACAGGGCCGCTCCCCAAGTTAACCCCGCACCAAAGCCAGCGGTGGCAATTAAGTCTCCGGGTTGAATATGCCCCTGTTGAATCGGAGCCGTCAGGGCAAGGGGAATCGAGGCGGCGGAGGTATTACCACACTGACCCACATTGCTAATCACCTTTTCCTGAGGAATGCCCAAACGCTGGGCAACCGCGTCCAGAATGCGTTGATTGGCCTGATGCAACACCAGCCAGTCAATTTCCTCAACCGTACACCCCGCGCGGTGCAGGGCTTTCTCAATGACTTCAGGGACTTGGGTGACGGCAAAGCGATAAACTTCACGGCCATTCATGGCAATGGGAGCAAATCCCCCTTGGGCGATCGCGAGATTGTCCCCTAAGGTCTGGGGAGTACCAGCAAAGGCAAGGGTAAGGTGCTCATTGAGGCGACCATCACTGCGCAATTCAAAGCTCAAGAGTTGATCAGCATCGCTGGCTTGCAAGACCATCGCGCCGGCGCCATCGCCAAAGAGAATGCAGGTGCGGCGATCGCCCCAATCGACCCAGCGCGACAGAATATCACCACCAATGACCAAGGCACTGCGGTAGGCACCGGTGCGCAAATACTGAGCCGCCGTAACCAAGGCAAAGAGAAAGCCAGAACAGGCAGCCGTTAAGTCAAAGGCCACGGCATTTACCGCACCAATGCGAGTTTGCACCAAGCAGGCGGTGCCAAAGAGATCATCGGGCGTAGAGGTCGCCAAGATGATTAAATCGACTGCTGTGGGTTCTAGGCCGGCCATCTGTAGGGCTGCGCCCGCCGCTTCGCTGGCCAAATCCACAAGACGCTGGTCAGGAGCTGCCACGTACCGTTCTTGAATGCCCGTACGGGATTGAATCCACTCATCAGACGTATCCACAAGGGCACTGAGGTGGGCATTGGTCAAGCATTGACGGGGGATTGCCGCGCCCACGCCGCTAAATTTAACGCCCTGCACAGTCACTAAGCCTGATCCTCAACGGCAACGGCATGCTGATAACAGGCCTGAATCCGCTCTGAAACGCGATGATCCACCGCTTCCTTGGCTAGGCGAATGGCATTGAAAATCGAGGGCGCTTGGGAACTGCCGTGGCTAATGATACAGATGCCATCCACCCCCAACAGCAAACCACCGCCATGTTCGGCATGATCAATGCGCTGCTTAATTTTGCGGAGATTGGGACGCAGCAGCGCCGTACCCAGTTGCCCGCGCCAGCCCCGAGGTAGCTCTTCACGGAGAATTTGGACAAGGACACTACCCAAGGATTCAGCAAATTTAAGCAGAACATTGCCAACAAAGCCATCACAGACCACGACATCAAATTGTCCCGACAGAACATCGCGGCCTTCGGCATTGCCCAAGAAGGAGATTTGGCGATTTTGCCGCAGGAGTTGATGTGCCTTTAGGGCCAGATCATTGCCTTTGCAGTCCTCTTCGCCAATGTTAAGCAAGCCCACTTTGGGATCTTCGACATCCAAGACGTACTGGCTGTAGATCGAACCCATGACCGCAAATTGCTCAAGGTATTTCGGGCGGCAGTCCACATTGGCACCGACATCGAGGACAAGAACGGATTTGCCGGGGATGAGGGTGGGTAAGACGGCACCAATGGCGGGGCGATCAATGCCAGGGAGTCGACCCAAGCGCAATAGTGCCGCAGCCATCGCTGCCCCTGAGTGACCAGCGGAAACAACCGCATCAGCCGCACCCGCTTTGACCAGATCCATCGCCACGTTAATTGAGGCCTTGGGTTTCTTTTTCAGGGCGGTCAGGGGTTCTTCCCCCATTTCCACAACATCACTCGCTTCGACAATTTGGGGCTTGGCTGTGGGGGCATGTTCATTGAGGTAGCGCTGAATGGGCACCGGATCACCCACAAGGAGGATATCGGCATCTAATTCTTCACTGGCTCTGAGGGCACCGGCAACAATCTCATCGGGAGCATAGTCACCCCCCATGGCATCCACAGCAATCCGTGCACGAGTCATTGGCTGAACTCTTACGAGAAAATCCTTCAGAATTTTAGCAGATGACAGCCCTTTTCCTAAGAATGGCGGACACTGAACACGCTGAGGGGCAGTTTAGGACAAACTTCTACGGATAGAACCCTAGATCGGTGCCTGTGCCACTGTGGACATGGGCCAGTTGTTCATACTTACGGGCATGCTGACGTAGATCGGCGGCCTCAGTGTCACTCACTTCCCGCACCACTTTAGCGGGAATGCCCACAACCAAAGAGCGTGGGGGGACATCTTTGCTCACCACTGCCCCTGCACCGACAATACTGCCCGCTCCAACTCGAACGCCATTGAGAATCACGGCGCCAATGCCAATTAAGCAGCCATCTTCAACGGTTGCCCCATGAATAACCGCGCGATGCCCGACCGTCACCTCTTCCCCAAGGATCGTGGGTTGTCCCGGATCACCATGGAGGATGGCGCCATCTTGAACATTGGTGTGGGCACCAATCTCGATGTACGCCACGTCACCGCGTAAAACAGCGCCATACCAAATGCTACAGCCTTCACCCAAGCGGACATCGCCAACAAGGGTGGCATTGGGGGCAATAAAAGCAGCGCGATCGCTGGCAACGGGGGGCCAAAAAGCACTAGGGGCAGTGATTACCATGGTTGATTCCAAGCATTAAAAAGCTAAACGACAGTTGCCAAATTGCGGGTAGGCCTGAAATGGGCTTACGGATTCGGGGTTGCTGGTGTCGTGGGTGCCGGTGAGGGTGTGACGGCTTCGGGGGCGGGGGGCATGGCTTCCTCTTCGGGGGGACGGCGTTCGGGCACTGGTAGATGGAAAAAGATCGCAGCCATGACGGCTAAGCTAGCAGCGCCAATACCCAAAGGCATCAGTTGTTTGCGCAAAGGCACAGCAGGGGCGATCGCCCGCCGAGGGAGGGAATGGAATGTCGGTATCAGGGTAGGCAGTGTTTGGCTATCACTACAGAGTTGATCCAGTGCCTCCACTAAATCAGCCAATTGCAACCATGTCAGATGAACTTCTAGGGTTTCCCCTGCTTCATCGTTGGCGGGTGGCTCTGCATTTTCTTCTGGGGATACTTGCAGTAGCTTGCGCGGAATATGGAGGGATACTTGATTAGAGGCCTGAATCTCGACCTGAATCGGGTACTGGGGCGATCGCCGTAACTTAACACCACTCAACCACGTTTGCGCTGCTGCGGGCACACTATTGAGCAATGCCACAAGGAATTCTTTCCCGCCCTTGACCCGCTGATTCTGGCCAATAATCTCCCACTCGCAGAGGGTGACAATATCCAACTGCTCTGCGCCGGCTTGACCACTCAGCCCTTCAATTCGCAGTGTGCAATTGGGCAATGAATACTGGCGTTGCAGCAGCATTAACTTACTTCCCCGTCAAATAAACTAAACCAAAGGCGTTCCATGCCCTTTGTACCTGCACAGAGCAGAAGTTGTGCCAACAGCTTTAGACCCAACTCATTGAGGGCTTGGTTATTTTTGTAGAGAAAGAGACCCGATCGCTGGAGGTTCATGCGTTTGCGAAAATGGCGGCGAAAGCGGTCTAAATACTCCGCCAAGGGGGCATAGGTTTCCGGGGGCAAATTTTGCGCCTGCAATTGATCCAACACCAAAAGTAAATGCCGCAGGATTGCCGTCTGCCGCCGCGCCACTTGCACAACCACTGCGGTGAGTGCCTTTGTTTCCGCTAAGGGCAAGGGGGTACGCTGGGTAATTTGGCGAAAGGGATTGGTGCAGCGAATTTGCCAAAATACGACCCGATTGGGGATCATCACTTGCAGTTGCAGATCTCGCAGCACTTGCAACATCAACTCAGAGGCATGCAAATCAACGCACTCTAGGGCAAGCAACAATAAGTCTAATTGCCAACGTGCCCGCCGAGGACACACACTCACCCCTTGAGGGTCGGGCAGTGCTGCCAACATCGGAGGTAATAGCTCAACTTCAGGGGATTCGATTGTTGCTGGCATTGAGTTTGCCGTTTCCATACTCTCTAGAGTGCTCACTATACAGCAATAATGACAGGACTCATGGTGAAATAGGCCTAAACGATCTTAGCCGTTTCTTCGCTGACGACTGCCGCCTATCTTTATGTTGCCCCCTAGGCTAATTTTTCGAAAAGCAGGCTAGACTTGAGGGGAACCACAGGATTGTGAGGTTGCAATGAGTCAAGAGATTCCCCCCCCAGAAGCCTATGTGGTGCTTGGACTGGCTCATTGTTTTGTGCAGGTGGAGGGAAAACTCCAGCCCGTAGAGGTGATTGAGCCGATTCCCTCAGCGGCGTTGGAAGCCTTGCTCCATGGCTTGCCCACTTCCTATAGTGAAGCCCATGCCCTCACCTATGGTACAGCCCAAGATCCGCAGCAGGTGCAGCAGCAGTTTCCCCCCAGTGCCCATCTGTGTGATGACTATGGCGATCGCCTTGCAGCAGCCGCACGCACCTACATTGCCCGTCCCCAAAGTACCCGCCATATTCCCCTTGGCCAAACCTACCGCAACTTTAATACCTCCACAGAACGCAAACGGGTGCTCAACTCCGAGCGTATCGTTACCGCTGCCGACAATGTCAAACAACACGCCTACACCCACCAAGTCCTCTAACAAGTTGTCCTGATTCACGAAAGGAATGACCATGGTCAGTGAAGTGCAGCCCGTCCCCGCAACATCCCTTGACACGCCCCCAGAAAATGCGGTTGAGATTATTGAAACGGTGATTTCTAGTCTCCACCAAGGGGACGCCCCCCTCGTTGGCCAAACGGACAGTGGCAAAATTTGGATGTTTCGCTATGGCAGTGCCGAGGTCTTTGTACAGTTGAGTGGCCATACAGCGGAAGACTTTCTCACCATTTGGTCACCGGTACTGCCTCTGCCCGTAGCGGATGAATTGGCACTCTATCGTAAGCTCCTGACGTTGAACTGGCTCACCACCCTCGAGGCACACTTTGCCATTGCTGAAGACCAAGTCCAAGTCGTGGCTACCCGCACCCTAGGGGGGATTACTGCGGGTGAAATTTCCCGCCTAATTACGATTGTGGCGACACTCGCTGATGACTATGATGACGCCCTCAGGGCTGAGTTTAAGAGCTAATGAGGGCTTTCATATCCCGTACGGCTTGCACCATGCCCACAAGAACAGCGCGGCTAATAATCGTGTGGCCAATATTGAGTTCTTCAATGCCTTCAAGGCGGGCGATTGCCCCCACATTGGTGTAGGTCAGGCCATGGCCTGCATTCACCCGCAAGCCTAAGGATTTTGCTTGTTGGACACCATGAGCTAAAATCGCTAACTCCTGTTGTTGCGCCGCTTCCCCCTTGGCTTCAGCATAGCGACCGGTGTGCAGTTCAATAAATTGAGCCGTGGTTTTGGCGGCGGCTTCCAGTTGGGCCGGATCCGCGTCAATGAATAAACTCACAGGAATTCCTGCGCCTTGCAACGTTTGCACCACTTGGGTCAAGGGTTCCTGCTGACCCACCACATCTAGCCCCCCTTCGGTGGTGACTTCTTCGCGCCGCTCAGGTACCAACGTCACGTAATCTGGCCGAATGTCAAGGGCGATCGCCACCATTTCGGAAGTGGCAGCCATCTCTAGGTTCAAATGGGTGCGTACCGTTTGCCGCAGGAGGCGCACATCTCGCTCTTGAATATGGCGACGATCTTCCCGCAGATGTACGGTAATGCCATCAGCTCCCCCCAGTTCTGCCAAAACGGCTGCGGCTACGGGATCGGGTTCAACTGTGCGCCGCGCTTGGCGAATCGTTGCCACATGATCAATGTTGACCCCTAGGGTTGCCACTGCGATCGCTCCTTGTCGGAATAGAAGCTCAACCCTTCGGATAATACACCAAGGCAAGGTGCCATGTCGGTTGTCCGCGCTGGCCGTTTGCAACCTTTTGAGCCAGCCGATAGACTAACCCCCTAGGAGAGACAGGACAGTGGCTGATGACTTGGCGAGTACCCCGACGGCGGACTTTTGGCTGGTTTTATCCATGGCGAGGCGTGGATTGGCTGCTGTTGGGGGCTGTTTGGGCAACCACGGTCATTGGGGCGGTCTTCATCCACAGTAGTCAACTACACCTAGAGGAAAACGATAGTCTCCAGCATTTATTGGTGGGGGGGATGGGTACGATGCTTGCCCTGATCCTTGCCCGCGTTCCGGAATCGGTCTTTATGGGCAGTCATTGGGTCATCTACGGCCTGAGCTGTGCCCTGCTGCTAGCGGTTGATCTCGTGGGGGTAGAGGCCAAGGGAGCAGAGCGCTGGTTGGCGATTGGCGGCTTTAACCTGCAACCCTCGGAGTTTGCCAAAATCTCCCTCATTCTTACCCAAGCGGCACTGTTGCACCGCATTTCAGGCCACTCTCTGAAGGGCATTCTCAGTGTCTTTGCAGCCACCGCCCCCCCCTTTTTCCTAGTTTTGACGCAGCCGGATTTGGGCACGTCCCTTGTTTTCATTGCCATTACATTGACGATGCTCTACTGGGCGAATACCCCCGGCAGTTGGATTATCTTGATGCTTTCCCCTTTGGTGGCGGCAATTCTCGTTGCCCTGCCCCTACCCTACCAACTGAATATCGGCCTCTGGTTGGTGTGGACACTGGCGATGGCAATCGTTGCATGGCGGAGCTTGCCCTTGGGCTGGGTCGGTGGCTTGGGAGGACTGGTACTCAATCTCGGGGGGGCTGGCTTGGGGCAACTGCTTTGGAGCGTGCTCAAGGACTATCAAAAAACCCGTATTCTCATGTTTCTTGACCCCGACAAGGATCCCCTTGGGGCTGGCTACCACTTGATTCAATCGCGGATTGCCATTGGTGCTGGTGGGCTATGGGGGCGGGGCATTTTTCAAGGCACCCAGACCCAGTTGGGATTTATTCCCGAACAGCATACAGACTTTATTTTTTCAGCGATCGCTGAGGAGACGGGGTTCATTGGCAGTTTAGTTCTCCTATGCCTTTTTTGGTTAATCGGTTTGCGCTTATTGCAAATTGCCAATAGTGCAGGTCATGACTTTGGCTCGTTGCTGGCGATCGGTCTATTTGCCATGATCCTGTTTCAAGTGGTGGTGAATATTGGCATGACCATTGGTCTGCTCCCCGTGACAGGAATGCCGTTACCACTGGTGAGTTATGGCCGCTCAGCCCTGCTGGCGACCTATCTTGGCTTAGGTATGGTGCTCTCCGTGGCGAATCATCGCCCGCGATCGCGCTACTAACCGAGGCGCTAGCGTCCTAGTTTATTAGGAATGCCCTCACAGCCACCGGGAATCGTTTCACGGGAGCGGCTACCACTCCAAGCACAGAAATAGTAGCGTTGTTCTTCGGAGAGGTTCTTGACATTGGTAAAGTTGACATCCTCGACCACTGCACCCGTCTGCGCCCCAGTGCGAAAGTTGGGAGGATTCAGGCGATCGCGGGGACTGGCCTGATCAGCGGTGCCATAAAAGAAGCGAACCCGACTGAGATCGGCATTGGTGAGATCTGCCCCCTGCAAAATCGCCCCTGCCAAATTGGCTCGTGTCAAATTACAGTTGCGAAAGAGCGTTCCCGTTAGATTGGCATCACTCAATTCGGTCCAGCGCAAATCGGTACCACTGAGATCAGCGCCCGCTAGCATACTGCCAAGGTTAATCACCCGCACACCATACTCAACGTCTTCCTCATAGCCACCCAGCCCATCAAAAATCGCCCGTCCCAGTCGGCGATCGCGCTTCAGCGGCGAGAGTAACTTTGCGCCTGACAAAAAGCGAATGATTTTGGCCTTGCCTTCGGCATCGAGCCCCCCTAAAATGGCAGCAGTGCGTCCCTCGGCGATCGCCCGCTCCGGCGGCCAATCCTCCAATAACCCCTCATCGTCAAGAATGAGATCGGCAATCCCTTGGAAATAACTGTCAATCGTTTGCTGTTGGGTGATGCGGTTTTGTTGCGTCGTCAAATCCCGCGAGATCACGTATTGTCGCCAAGCCACATAGGCGGCCAAGAGCGCCACCAAAATTTGTCCCAAGGCACCGAAGCCCTCCGCCAGTGCCCCCACCGCATCCCAATTCGTACCTTGAAAGCGTCCTCGAATCCAGTCCATGGCGCCAGTCATGGCAATGAGTGCCACCACCGTCAAACTCAGACCCAGTGAGGCCAAAATGAACTGCCGTTGCTGTTCCGTGAGATCTTCAGTAAACCAGTGATAGGTCGAAGTCCAGACCAAGGGGAAACTCAGTCCCCCCAGCACCAAAGCAGCCACCACACCCACCGCATCCCAATCGAGTCCCCAAGCCACCAAGACAGTGACCATGGCGATCGGCATCAACACCGAACGCAGAGACTGCCAACCCGTGCGCCAACGATTACGAGCGGCTAACACTTTACTGAGACGCAAAGCAGCCGCCGTTTGGTTGTCACGGAGGGTCATTTTGTCTTCGCCCATCAGGATTTGGCCTACAGTTCAGGAATTAACCCAATCATAATCAGATTTTTCTTCGTTACATCCATAGAAAGTTCCCCTTCTCTCCTTAGAGAAGGCTGTACAATAATTCATAAAGTTTTCAGAAAACGTTTTGGGAGGTTATGGGTATGGATTGGCGTGTCCTGATTGTCCTGTTACCTGTCCTACTGGCTGCGGGTTGGGCAGTTCGTAACATTCTGCCCTATGCTGTCAAGCAGTTTCAAAAGCTCCTGCAAAAAGCCAAAGCAGCCTAGGACATTGATACGGCTGTATCCTCTGTAGAATTGTTGGGCAAGCGCTCCCCAAGGAACCAGACCGAGTGTGATCTTGGTTTTACTTCGGGGAGACTTTTTTATAATAGGAAGTATATTGTTAACTTTTGTAAATTAGCTTTCAGGTTACTGCCATGCCTTCCCTCGAACAGCTTGCCCATCAACTGGAAAGTCCCAATTCCCGCGATCGCCTGCTGGCGCTAGCCGCGCTACGGGATGTCCCCTCTGCGGATGCCGTACCCCTGATTAAAAAAGTTCTTTGGGACGAAAATCTACAGATTCGCTCAATGGCTGTGTTTGCCCTTGGGGTCAAATCCACACCGGAGTGCTTTGACATTCTGGTGCAGTTGCTCGAAAGTGAACCGGATTATGGTATTCGTGCCGATGCTGCGGGTGCCTTGGGCTATCTCGAAGATGGACGTGCCTTTGAACCGCTAGTGCGCGCCTTTTATGAAGACACCGATTGGTTAGTGCGCTTTAGTGCCGCTGTGGCGCTGGGCAATCTTAAGGATCCCCGCGCGGTGGATGTATTGCGCTCGGCGCTGAAAAGTCAGGAAGTCGTGATGCTCCAAGGGGCGATCGCCGCTCTGGGGGAAATTGGCGATCCCAGTGTTGTCGAAGATATTTTGCCCTTTGTGACCGCAGAGGATTGGTTGGTACGGCAACGGCTCGCTGAAGCTCTGGGCAATCTCCCTAGCCCGAAAACCCAAGCCGCTTTGGAATACCTCGCTAAAGATGAGCATCCCCATGTGGCGACGGCAGCCCAGATTTCTTTGCAACGCTTGCAAGAGCGACTTTCCTCCGAAGTTCAGGGCACTGGCAATTGAGATCAAACTTTTTTGCCCACTGCGGTTTCTGCCACAACTCTCTAAACTGGAAAGAAAGGCGCGGCATCCGCAGTAACCTATCTCTATGTCTATCCGAATTAAATTTCTTCCTTACCTCGTGGCAGTGCTGGTCGGGGTGATGGGTGCGATTATTCTTTCACAACTACATTTTGCGCTCTGGTGGGAGCCAGACCTGCTGACCCAACCGCCCCCCATTGTCGAGGCAGAACCAGAAACCACTACTGTTCAGCCCTTACCCCCTCCCCAAACGCCAGCCAACCCGCAACCGAATGGGCTACGCATCAGTAATCAAACGGCCTTTCCGGTGCGCGTGGTGTTGCTCGCTGCCCGCGATCGCGCCCATCCTGATCAGGGCGCCGTTCACTGGGATTTTGCTCCTATGGAAGGCAATATTAAGGGATTACTATTAACGCTGCCCGAAGGTAAGCTCACCCTCCAATCGGGGGATATTGTCTTGGCCTTTACCCTCGATGGTTCCAAACGCTACTGGGGGCCCTATGTCATTGGTGAAAATAGCGAACTTCAGCGCGATCGCCAAACGCAGGAATGGCAGTTGATCCTGCGTCCCTAGGAGGCCTCTGAAGAAAGACCCGAACGGATGGTTTCCACCAGTTCCTCGCTGTGCCAAGGCTTGTACAAACAGCGATGCAAATTAGCCTCTTCAATGGCTCGCTGAATCGCTGCTAGTGGCTGGTTTTCGCCATGGGTTTAGCAGCAGCGTGATGATTCTCTTGGGAGGTGGGGCGGGGTTGAATGACGCCATAGCCCCCATGATTCCGTTCATAGACCACGTTGATTTCTCCCGTATCGCGATTGCGGAAGACATAGAAGTCGTGATCCACCATTTCTAGGTGCTCAAGGGCTTCTTGGATCGTCATCGGCGGCATGGCAAAGTATTTCATGCGCACCACTTGTTCGGGCAGTTGCGGTGTGCGATCGCCCACTAAGTCGGTCACCACTGCGGGCTCCACCACACTATTGGTATCTTTGGCACGGGATTTGTCTTGCCGTTTTTCTTTGAGTTTGCGCAGTTTGCGGGCAATTTTGTCGGCAACGAGATCAATACTGGCGTAGAGATTTTCACTGCTTTCTTCGGCGCGAATGACGCAGCCATTAACAAAGAGGGTTACTTCAGCGGTTTGCTTGGGAGCAGTGCTACGGTTACGAGCCACGGACAGATGCACATCAACTTCGTTAATCACATTTTGGAAATGACTGGTGGCTCGCTCAATTTTTTGGTTCACATAGCTGCGAATGCCATCCGTAATATCAATGTTTTTACCGTGAATCACTAGCCTCATAGGGTTGCCTCCCCTGAGCAAAACAGATACATCTAAGGCTGATCTACTTCCACCCTAACATCTTCGTATCGGGGATTACAGGGCATCCTGAGGCTCTTCACCTTTATTCGTGTTCTGTGATAATTCTTATCCTCTAGCTCTTGACAATCTGGCACCCCCTATGAAAACTGCCCTTGGTTGGCATTGTGCCTTGGGGATCATTCCCTACCGCGATGCTTGGCGCTGGCAACAGCAACTGGTGGCTGAGCGCTGCCACAATCCCACTGCCCGAGATGTCCTACTCACTTTGGAGCATCCCCCCATCTACACCCTTGGTCAAGGGGCAACCACCGCCCACCTTCACTTTGATCCTGTGGCTACGGGCATTGAGGTATTGCGCATTGAGCGCGGAGGCGATGTCACCTACCACTGCCCCGGCCAATTGGTCGCCTACCCGATTTTGAATTTACGCCGCCACCGCTGCGATTTGCATTGGTATCTCCACCAGTTGGAGGAAGTCGTGATTCAAACCCTAGGGCACTATGGCATTAAAGGGGAACGCGTTGCTGGCCTTACGGGTGTTTGGGTAGAGGGGTACAAGGTGGCCGCAATTGGGATCAAGGTGACCCGCTGGATTAGCTTCCACGGCATTGCCCTCAATGTGGTGAACGATTTGAAGGGCTTTGGGCGTATTGTCCCCTGTGGCATTGGCGATCGCCCCGTCGGGAACCTACGGCAGTTTTGTGCCGACATTACCTTAGAGGAGGTGCGCCAGCAGTTTGTTGCTGCCTTTGGCCGTGTTTTTGCCCTCGAATTTGCCCCCAAAGCCCTTGCCGATCTCCTGATCCCGGTCTCTAGTTGACAAACTTTAATCTTTATTTCAGGAATCGGCTGTTATGAATTGGCAACTTTCGGGGCACAATTTAAGTCTAAGTAGATTAGGATACAGGCCAACTCCCTCTCACCTGCTAGGCTAACGCTATACAAACCTCAGCTTCATCAGTGCGAGTCGTCATCTTCATCGCGATAAATCTTTTATCTACATTCTTCCTTGCCAAATACTGTTTAGAATCTGAGCCGCTATGATGAACTCCGCTTCCAAAACCCCATCCCCTACACCCACTGTTAGCACCGATATGGTGCGCACCTACCTACAGGAAATTGGGCGCGTGCCGCTGCTGACCCATGAGCAGGAAATTATTCTGGGTAAACAGGTACAGCAAATGATGGCACTGCGGGAAAAACGCGAGGCTCTCACCAAAGAACTGGGACGTGAACCAACCTTTGAAGAATGGGCGGCGGCCTCTCATCTCACGCCGACGGAATTGCGCAATCTCCTTAAGCGCGGCGAACGCGCCAAGCAAAAAATGATTGAAGCCAACCTACGGCTGGTGGTTTCGGTGGCCAAGAAGTATCAAAAACGCAACCTTGAATTGCTGGACTTGGTGCAAGAGGGCACCCTTGGCCTTGAACGCGGTGTGGAAAAGTTTGATCCCACGCGGGGCTATAAGTTCTCTACCTATGCCTACTGGTGGATTCGTCAGGCCATTACGCGGGCGATCGCCCAACAGGCGCGAACCATTCGGCTGCCCATCCACATTACCGAGAAGCTGAACAAGATCAAACGCACCCAACGCGAATTGGCGCAAAAATTGGGACGGAGTGCCACCCCTGCTGAGGTGGCAGCAGCCCTAGAACTCGAACCGGAGCAAATCCGTGAATACCTGACCCTTGCGCGCCAACCCGTTTCCCTTGATCTGCGCGTTGGGGACAATCAGGACACTGAACTCGGTGAACTGCTCGAGGATGATAGTCTTTCGCCAGAGCAATTTACCACGGTGGAGTCCCTCCGCGATGATGTCAACCTGTGGCTGGCGGAACTCACCCCGCAACAACGGCAAGTCCTCACCCTGCGCTACGGCTTGGGGGATGGCCAAGAACTGTCCCTTGCCAAGGTGGGTGAGCAACTCAACCTCAGCCGTGAACGGGTGCGGCAACTGGAGCGGCAAGCCCTTGATCACCTGCGGCGGCGGCGGCAGCAAATGTATGAATACTTGGCCAGCTAAGGCGTGGATTGAGGCACTGGCTCTGCAACCCCATCCAGAGGGGGGCTATTTCCGTGAGGTCTATCGCTCAGCAGGGAGGCTTCCCGCCGCGGTTTTGCCTTCAGGCTTTCAGGGGGGCGATCGCGCCTACTGTACGAGTATTTACTTTTTGCTCCCCTCCACGGCCTGTTCGCGACTGCACCGCATTGCCAGTGATGAACTGTGGCACTTTTACACGGGCAGTAGCCTAACGATTCATGTGATTCTACCAACGGGCGAGTATCAGCCCCTGCGCTTGGGGATGAATATCGATCAGGGGGAGCAATGGCAACAGGTGGTACCAGCGGGGGCATGGTTTGGAGCAACGGTGGATGCGCTAGACAGTTTTAGTCTTGTGGGGTGTACGGTGGCGCCGGGATTTGACTTTCGCGATTTTGAATTGGGCGATCGCCAGCAATTGCAGCAGCAGTTTCCTCAGCACCAGAGATTAATTGAACGCTTGACGCCCTAGACATTAAAGAGCGTTTGCAAACGGCGACGAATCCACTGCAAGGGGGGCAGGCTTTTGATTTCTTGGGAGTTCACGAGGCCGAGTTCTTGAAGAACCTGTTGTCGTGCCGCTAGCTCGTGGGCAATATCTTCCGCCAATTGGGGTTGGGCTTGCAGCAGTCGCTGTACGGCTGAACGATGCACCACAAATAGAACTGTTTCTTCCAAGGCTCGCACCGTGGCCGATCGCGGCATCCCCGTCAGCACGGCAATTTCACCAAAAAACTCCCCCTCATAGAGGGTGGCTAAAATCTGATTCAGGTGCTCGGAGCGGACTTCCACGGATCCCTCAAGGACAATGTAAAAGGCATCCCCCGGATCGCCCTCAGAGCAGATAATTTCCCCGACACCATAAAATTGACGATTGCCCAACTCAATCAGCATTTGCAATTCCGCATTGGAGCAGCGAGAGAAACAACTGATATTGCGCAGTAAATCAGCAAGGGAGGGTTCGGTTTTGACCATTTCAGGAGCTACTGGCTCACTCACCGCTGCGGTTTCGGGCACACTGGCCACAGAACGGTGGTAGTAATGAGCCAAGGAGCGCAGTTCCCCCAAGTCGCGCAACCGCAAATCCAACTGGGGAAAAGGCACTTCAATCTGCCGCTGCCGTAATTCCTGCTCAATGAGAAAATTGAGGGCGCTTTTAATGGGTTCAGAATCTTGGGGGCGGTTAATCCACACCAGCAATTCAAAGAGGTAGGCATTCTCGCCAAAACCGCGAAACCAAACGCTGGGGGGTGGGGTGAGCAGGACGCGCGGATCCTGACGGGCGGCACTGAGGAGTGCTTCGGTCACCAGAACTGTATCACTGCCATAGGCGACACTCACAGGGATATGGATACGGCTATCGGGACTACCGTAACTCCAGTTAACGACGTTCTTTTCAATAAAGCGGTTGTTGGGGACAATCACGTACTGGCTATCGTTGGTGCGGATAATCGTAGCGCGAATTGAAATTTTCTCCACCGTGCCCAGCAGGCCATCCACTTCAATAAAATCTCCGACTTTAATCGGATGTTCGAACAAAATCGCTAAACCGCTAATAAAGTTACTGGCGAGGGTTTGCAAACCAAAACCAAAACCGATCCCCAAGACCCCCGCCAACACTGTGAGGGAACTAAGGTCAATGCCCGCGGTTTGCAGAACAACAATAAAGCCAATAAAGCTGAGGCTATAGCTAACCACACGGGTGATGGTTTCTTGGCTACCGCGATCCACCCGCAACTGCATGAGAACCCGACTCTTGAGCCACTCGCTCACCCAGCGGGAGATAAAAATCACCGCGAGGGACAAAAAGAGAATTAGGAAGAGAAAGTTCAGCGTGACCTTGGTGCGCCCCAACTCCATAAAGGGGGTGTTAAACACCACGGCCACCCGTTCGAGGAGAAACTGAATTGTGCTATCGATGCGCTCATGCCAAGGGGAAAGACTTTGAACCGATTGCAGAATCCAAGATAAAACGAGTGCCCAGAGTAAAATCCGCAGCGTCAGGCGCAATAGACTAGCGCCAAGGGAGAGCCAAGGCTGGGATTGTTGGCTGGCTTTTTGGTCAAGCCGCTGTTGCAGTTGATGAATCCCCAAGTTCAGCAGGAGCCAGTCCGTGAGAATCGCAATGCCGACAATCCCCACAATTTGAGCCGCTTCAATGAACGCGACCCGCAGCCGTTGAGTTCGCGCCAGTTGAGCAATGAGAATACTTGAAGGGGCTGCTGCTAAAAATAAACTGAGGTACTTAATCATGGTCCTAAAGATTGTGCGCGAGCGGCTTTAATGACTGCCACCACGTCGGCATGTTTCCCATCCAGCGCCCACACCAAAGCTGTCCAAGAATTCTGATCCTTGGCGTTGAGATCTGCACCTGCTGCAATCAGTTGTTTGACCGTAGCTGTTTGTCCCTTAGCGGCTGCGGCCATTAATGGGGTCAGACCAAAGGCTGTTTGAGCATTGACATTGGCACCGGCGGCTAGCAGTTTCTCCACAATGGCGGTATGTCCACCGCCGGCAGCAGCCATCAATGGTGTCCACCCCTCGCTGTCCCCTTGGTTGACATCGACGCCTGCGGCAATCAAGGCATTGACAATTTCAGTGTGCCCCAGTTCTGCTGCCAGTGCCAGCGCTTCCGTTTTCATCTCGATACCGTTGGCGATCGCCTCCTGGACAGCGGTCAGGTCTCCTTGCTCAATGGCGGTTTCAATTGCTGTCATCCCCTGCGTCATTGCCTGTAGCCTGCCTCTAATAAAGAAAAGATAATCTATCTGAGTTAAAATGAGGTCTGCATTGAGTTTAGGATCGCATGCAATGGATATTATCACGCTCGGTTGGGTGGGTGTTCTCAGTGTCTTTACGCTCTCGATCGCCTTTGTGGTGTGGGGTCGCCACGGCATGTAGCCACCTAGGACTGGGGCAATGACGGTTTCATTGGCGGATCTTCTGGTTCTGGTGGCCTTGCTGCTGCTGATTGTCGTCACTGGTGGCATTGGCTATCTGACTTTTGCGGAGTGGCGCGATCGCCGGCGGCTGCAAGCAGAGCAAAAAGAACAACGACGGGGGCGCAAGCGTTAATGGTTGCTCCTCTACGGCTTTTGGGCGATCGCCTCTTCAGTGCTCTGCAAACCGCACTTCCTTTAGATACCTATCCCCAGCCGCTCCTGCTGCCGGCCAGTCAAGCCAAGTTTGGCGACTATCAATCCAATGTTTGCCTGAGCCTCGCCAAGCAGGTGGGCAAAGCACCCCGTGAGCTAGCCCAAGAGGTGGTGGCACATCTCAATGTTGAGGATCTCTGTCAACCCGTCGAAATTGCTGGTCCGGGCTTTCTCAATTTTCGTCTCAAGCCGGACTTTCTGGCGTGCAGCCTGCAAGCCGCTATTGGGAGCGATCGCTTGGGGATTCCGCCAGCACAAGAGCCACGCCGGGTGGTGGTTGATTTTTCTAGCCCTAACATTGCCAAGGAAATGCACGTGGGTCACCTGCGCTCCACGATTATTGGTGACTGCATTGCCCGCATTCTTGAATTTCAAGGCCACAATGTCCTGCGGCTCAACCATGTGGGGGACTGGGGGACACAGTTTGGCATGCTCATTACCTACCTTGAGGAGGTTTATCCCGACGCCCTCACAACCGCCAATGCCCTTGACTTAGGTGACTTGGTGACATTCTACAAAAAGGCCAAGCAACGCTTTGACAGCGATCCAAACTTTCAGCAGAAGGCACGGCAGCAGGTGGTGGCACTCCAGCAGGGAGAAGAACAGAGTCGCCGCGCTTGGCAACTGCTGTGTGAGCAATCCCGCCGCGAGTTTCAAAAGATCTACGATCTGCTGGATATTGAACTCACCGAACGAGGGGAGTCCTTCTACAATCCCTTTTTGCCCGCGGTGATTGAGGACTTAGCCGCTCTTGGCCTCGTGGTGGAGGATCAGGGGGCAAAGGTCGTCTTCTTGGAAGGTTTCACCAATAAAGAGGGGCAGCCCCAACCCTTAATTATTCAGAAGTCCGATGGGGGCTACAACTACGCAACCACGGATTTAGCCGCCCTGCGCTACCGCATTGACAAAGACCGAGCAGATTGGATTATCTATGTTACCGATGTTGGGCAGTCCACCCACTTTGCCCAAGTCTTTCAAGTGGCGCAGCGCGCGGGTTGGGTGCCGCCCCATGTCACCCTCACCCATGTCCCCTTTGGCTTAGTGTTGGGGGAAGATGGCAAACGCTTGAAAACCCGTTCTGGGGAAACGATTCGCCTGATGGATTTGTTGACGGAGGCGATCGCCCGCAGTCGAGCGGATTTAGAACAGCGCCTTGCCACTGAAGGCCGTCGTGAATCTCCAGAATTCATTGACACCGTGGCACGGGCGATCGGTATCGGTGCTGTCAAATACGCAGATCTTAGCCAAAACCGCAACAGTAACTACGTCTTTAGCTACGACAAGATGCTCTCCCTACAGGGGAATACTGCTCCCTATTTGCTCTATGCCTATGTGCGTGTCCAAGGACTGACACGGCGCGGCGACATTGATTGGCGCACCCTCTCACCAGATACCCCCCTCTTCCTAGAGGATGAGACCGAGCAAAACTTGGCCAAGCACCTTGTGCAACTGGAGGAAACCCTTGACCTTGTGAGCGCTGAGCTATTGCCCAACCGCCTCTGCCAATACCTCTTTGAACTGAGCCAGCTTTTTAACCAGTTCTACGATCGCTGTCCCATCCTTTCGGCAACTGAGCCAACGAAGCAATCCCGCTTGACCCTCGCCTATCTCACTGCTCAGACCCTGAAGCTAGGGCTATCCCTACTGGGGATTCGGGTTTTGGATCGGATTTAGCGCCTTCTCGCTATACTGGGGCGCAGCACCACTGTTGTTTCTGGAATTTTCTAGAGTGTGGGAGGCCTATTCTCTAGTCTCTTACTGGCGGTTATCTTCCTGCTGACGTGGCCGCATCTCTACCTCATGCAGTTTTATTTTTGGCTATTTCGCCGCAAGTTGCCTAGCAAGCTAGAACTGGGGGGCTTGTTCATCATGCTTGTCATGGCAGGGGGAACAGGTCTTGGCTTCCTCATTGGTCTCGCCGTTGGATTTGTTCTGTTGCCGTGGCTTTGGCCTGAGTTGGGTCAACTATGGCAAGGGTTAACGGTGGTCGCGATCTATTTTGTCAATTCGCTGATTTGGTTTGAACTCGGCTATCGCTGGGGTCAGTGGGAAGCAAAGCGTTAAGTCTCTGCACAGTGTTGAGCGTGTTCTATTCATGGGAAAAGGGCTGTAAGATACATTGGTTGTTTGTGCGATCGCGACAGCACAATGATTAAAAATGACATTTGGATTCGGGCCATGGCGGCTCAGGGCATGATTCAGCCTTTTGAACCGACACTGGTGCGGCGGGTGGCTGAGCAGCCCGTGATTAGTTTTGGCCTTTCTTCCTACGGTTACGATATTCGCCTCAGCCCGAAGGAGTTTCGTATCTTTCGCCATGTGCCGGGGACAGTGGTGGATCCCAAAAACTTTAACCCTGCCAATCTGGAATCTGCGCCCCTCCATGAAGATGCCAATGGTGCCTTCTTTATTTTGCCCGCCCATTCCTACGGTCTTGGGGTGGCGCTAGAACGCCTACAGGTTCCTGAAAATGTCACGGTTCTGTGTATTGGTAAAAGCTCCTATGCCCGTGCGGGGATTATTGCTAACCTGACACCGGCAGAGGCGGGCTGGCGAGGCCATCTGACCTTAGAATTCTCAAATTCTTCCAGTGCAGACTGTCGCATCTACGCCAATGAGGGAGTGGTGCAATTGCTCTTTTTTGAGGGTGAACCCTGCGATGTCAGTTATGAAACGCGGCGGGGCAAATACCAAGATCAGCCGGAGGCCGTCACATTGGCACGGGTTTGAGTGAGTTGCTGCAACAGCCGTTGGGGTCCATGGTGTCCCCATTGATAGCCCTGCTGAAGATAGGGGTCTAGGCGGCGGCGAATCTGTTGGTAGCCCCAGAAGATCACTCCCCCCTGGAGGACAACAGTCGTATTGACTCCCCAGAGTTCACTGCCGAAGGTCAAGCCTTGCCAACTAGAAAGATAAATCGCCGCATACCACAGTAAGACAAACTGACTCAGACTCCCAAAGGCCGGTAGGGGAAAGGGCACGGCATAGGCTTGGCACGCTTTGCGGATATAGGCAAGGGTACTGATTATCGCCAGCACGACATCGAAAAATCCCCCCGGCAGCAGCAGGCTACCCACCATCTGTGCGGTTAACCAAGACCATGCCGACGTGTCTTGC
Source organism: Thermosynechococcus sp. B1 (assembly GCF_030322985.1). NCBI lineage: Bacteria > Bacillati > Cyanobacteriota > Cyanophyceae > Acaryochloridales > Thermosynechococcaceae > Thermosynechococcus > Thermosynechococcus sp. B1. The sequence continues at coordinate 386,215 of NZ_CP096573.1, forward strand.
GTGCCAAGAGCTGCCCCGAGGTTCTGTTCAACTTGGCTGGCTTGGTGGAGAATTCGCAGGGCACGGGCTTGGGGAGCCTCCTGTTGTAACCACTGCTGAAGAAGCTGTCGCAGTTCTGGAATGCCTTGACCTGTTGTGCTGCTCACGGCAATACCTTCGGCCATTGGCGGGTAGAGATCCGCCTTGGTGAGAATCAGCTTGTGGGGAATCCTAAGGGTGTTTAGGCGATCGCGGGCTTGGCATTCGACGGGGGTAAGGCTGTCTTGGGTCACAAAAAGGACAAGATCGGCAGTCTCAACGGCACTCCATGTCATGCTTTCGCGGTTACTACCCGCTACTTCATCCAGCCCAGGGGTATCAGTGAGATCGACGATTTGATCTTGACAGTGCCAGCGAACCGTTCGCGGCCATTGAGTCGTGCCATGAAGGGCGCCCACGGGAAAAATCGCTTCGCCATAGAGGGCATTCAAAAGGGTGGACTTGCCGCGGCTCACTTGACCCAAGACAACAATGTGCCATGCGCTCTGGTGGAGGCGATCGCGCAACTCATAGAGGGGCTGCCATTGGGCACTCAATTGCGGATGGTGCACCTGATGCCACGCGAGGAGTTCCTCTAGACATTTAGCCGTTATGTCTAGGATAGGGAGGCTACTCACGGCGAAGGAGCGACCAATTGGAGGCCACCACTAAACCAACCGCAGCAATTAAGACGACAGGAAAGGGAATTACCCACTGCCGTAGGTGCAATACGGCTTCGCTGAGCAGGAACAAAATAATAAAGCTGGCGATCGCAATCCCCATAGGCTAGCGGCCAGTTGGTTCTTCGAGAAAGAGCGCCTTTTGACCATTGAGCAAGGTGGCATCGCGGAATGTCCGTACCCGTGCTAGGCGATCGCGCCCCCCGAGAATCGCATCCACTAACTTCGCCCCCACGAGAATGGCTCGATCCAAACGAGTGATGAGTAGGCTTGCCCCGCTGAGGTTGGCATTGGTGAGATTGGCCTTCGTTAAATCAGCATTATTGAGGACAGCCCCGCTGAGGTTGGCGCTGCTCAGGTTGGCACCGCGTAAATTGGCAGCATTGAGGTTTGCCCGCCGCAGATCCGCTCCTTGAAGATTCCGACCCCGCAAGCGGGCATAGCTGAGATCACAGTTGGGGCAGTTGCCCGTGCGCCGCAGTTGTTCTAAATGGGCTGGATTGGCAGCCCAAGCAGGGGTACTGACTAGGAGCAGGCAAAGGGCAGGCGCAACCTTGACAATCATCGCACTCTCTCAACGGTGTCTATACTGGACATCCTAACCTACGCCGGTTGTATCAGATTTTCAAGGCCCTCCACCACCTTAGCCGAGAGAATTTTATCTCCTTGGCGCAATTGCCGCAGGGTTTCTTCTCCCTCTACGACATAGCCAAAGACGGCATAGCGACCATCCAAGAGATTTAGGCCGGCGGGCGTCAGTTCGGGTTCAAAGAGCAAAAAGAAAAATTGTGACGAGCCACCATTGGGATCATCGTTGGGACGCGCCAAGGCGACAGTGCCATAGGCGGAAAAGGGGAGCACGGGATGTTCTAAGTAACGCCCTGCATCCTCAAGGGTGATGCCATAGAGGGGATACTTGTCGCCCTCCACCAGAATTTCAAGGGGAATGGCACGGTACTGCTGGGTTTTGGGGTCAATGAAGCCCACCTCTGGCCCTGGGGGATCCCCTGCTTGCAGCACATAGGATTCCTCAGCACGGGTAAAGGGGAGGCCATCGTAGAAGTGGCGTTGTACTAAGTCCACAAAGTTGCCGGCGGTCAGGGGGGCACTGTAACCATCGACAACAATCGTCAGGTTCCCCTTAGTGGTTTCCATTTCCACGGTGGCACGCCCCAGCAATCGCGGCAGGTTCTCGTAGCCCTTGGGAGGCGTATAGCTCACGTTTTGTACCATCATGGCCTCCAAGTCCCCCACTTTGTCGAGGGCAGCGGCTTTAGCGGGCAAGAGTTGGCTGCGATCTTTGGCTTTGGCGGCTTCCTGAAGTGTATCGAGGGAGGTCTCTAACTCCGCCAAGAGGGTTTTGGCCGCCGCCTGTTTCTCGGCAGGGATACTTTTGAGCAGTTCATCGGCGCGATCGCGAACAATGGCTTTCGCCTTGCTGATGTTACTGGCAATTTTTGACCACTGTTTGCCCCGCACCCAAAAAGAGATTTGTTCCAGATCCTTTTGCAGTTCTCGTACCGTTGGATTGTCAATCGGTAAGGCCCAACGGAGCAGCGCTTTGGGATCAGTAATGGCATTCCCTTGGGGCAGGGCAGCAATTAACGGATGTTCAACAGGCAGCGCGATCGCCAGCGGCGGCAGCAGGAAGGTTCCCAACCAGAGGAGCAGTATCACCAAAAGAGCGAGCCAGCGTTTGCGTCGTTTCACCGTTTTTTCCCATGACTTCGTCTCCCCTCAGTGTATCGGACGGGGCGATCGCCCTCCAAGGGGGAGCTTTTCATTTTTATTTCATTTTCTTGAAGCTTCTGTGTTAGCCTGAGAATTATGAAAGGATTATGAAAATGCAATGCGGAAACTGAGTTGGTTATTGGTGGGAGTACTCGTAGTGGGGGGATGTGCCGCTCTTGCGCCTGAGCAGCGGGAAACAACTGGTCAAATGCAAACCGACCGGGATGAACGCCCCTTGGTGCTGACCACGTTTACAGTCCTTGCGGATATGGCGCAGCAGGTGGCGGGCGATCGCCTGCGGGTGGAGTCACTGATTAAAGCGGGAGCGGAAGTCCACGGCTATGAATTCACGCCTAGTGACCTTGTGCGGGGACAGGAAGCCGCCCTCATTTTAGAAAATGGCCTTGGCCTCGAACGCTGGGGCGATCGCTTCTACAGCAGCCTACCGAATGTGCCCCGCGTCACGCTCACAGAGGGGATTACCCCCATTCCCATTCAAGAGGATGCCTACCGCGGACAACCCAACCCCCATGCTTGGATGTCACCCCAAAATGCCCTGATTTATGTTGACAACATTCGCAAAGCGCTCACAGACCTCGATCCTGCTGGCGCGGAGATCTATGCCGCCAACGCCGCAGCCTATAAAGCCCAAATTCGCGCCCTTGATCAAGAACTACGTCAAGCCCTAGCAGCCCTCCCCGCCAACAAACGCTACATCGTCACCTGTGAAGGCGCTTTCTCCTATTTAGCACGGGACTACAACCTCACAGAAGTTTATCTCTGGCCTGTGAATGCCGATGAGGAAGGGACGCCGCGACAAATGACACGGGTGATTGACATTGTGCGACGGCAACAGATTCCCGCTGTCTTTTGCGAAAGTACGGTTAATGCAGGTCCGCAACAACAGGTGGCACGGGAGTCTGGCGCTACCTTTGCCGGCATTTTCTATGTGGATTCCCTATCGCCCCCTGAGGGCAATGCACCCACCTATCTTGAACTCCTGCGCTACAACATCCACACCCTGATTCGCGGTCTTACCGGGAGGACAGCCTCATGATTTCTAGCCCTGCCATTGATTTACAAGATGTGACGGTGGCCTATCATCGCCATCTTGCCCTCCATGGGGCAACGCTGCAACTGCCCGCCGGCACGATCTGTGGGGTCGTGGGGATGAATGGGGCTGGTAAATCCACCCTTTTCAAGGCCATCATGGGGTTTGTCAAGCCGATCCGAGGTCAGGTACGCATTCATGGCTTACCCCGACAGCAGGTACAACGGCAGTCCCTTGTGGCCTATGTGCCCCAAAGTGAAGATGTCGATTGGCAGTTCCCCCTGCGGGTCTGGGATGTCGTGATGATGGGGCGCTATGGCAAAATGAACTGGCTGCGCCAACCAACCGCGGGCGATCGCCAGCGGGTAGGGGAAAGTCTAGAACAGGTGGAATTGTGGCCTCTGCGGCACCGCCAAATTGGCGAACTCTCCGGCGGACAAAAGAAACGCATGTTCCTTGCCCGCGCCTTTGCCCAAGAAGCACAGGTGTTGCTCTTGGATGAACCCTTTGCGGGTGTGGATGTAAAAACGGAGAAACTGATTATTGATCTCCTCATGGCGGAGCGGGAGAAGGGGCACACAATTCTCATCTCCACTCATGATCTCTCCTCGATTACCACCTTTTGTGATCAGGTGGTGCTGGTGAACCGCAGCATCCTAGCCTATGGCCGCACCAGTGAGGTCTTTACCCCTGAAAATCTCGCGCGAGCCTTCGAGGGATCCCTGCGGATCCCCCGCCGCTGTGACTAGCCCCGACGAATCGGCGTACCACAGGGATAGGTGGCTACAGGTGCTGCAGGGGGCAGGTCTTTCACCTTGTGCTGAAGTTGCGCTTGCAGGTAGAGCTGTTGGAGGCGTTCGACCATTTTGCCGCGGCGATCGTAGAGGCGTTTGAGGGGACGGGGTTGACAGCGATTGAGGCAGTAGGCGGTAAGGATGGGAAGAGCGATCGTGCTATCGGTGTAGCAGACCACGGTATCCCGCAACCCTTGGGGATCCACCTTGCCCCAACTGACGGCTTCACTGGGCACAGCGCCCGAGAGGCCACCCGTATCCGGCCGCGCATCGGTAATCTGAATAAAGTAATCGTGCCCCCGTTCCTCTAATCCCAAAACCTCGTGGATCTGTGGCTGGGTTTGCAGCAGGAAGTTTTTCGGACTCCCGCCACCAATAATGAGAGCGGCACTCTTACCATTTCCTTCAGCGGCTTCGCGGGCAAAGTAGGCAATCGCAGCGGTTTCATTGACATCAATGGCGGGGTCAATGATCAGTTTCGACCCTTCGAGGGCGATCGCCGCCACATTCATACCAATGGAGCTATCACCGGGGGAGGAGGTGTAAATGGGCACCCCACACTCATAGGCCGTGGCCAAGAGACAGGAATGGGTTTGTCCCCGCTGCACTTCCAGTTCGCGGACATAGCGCCCTAGGTGATAGTGAAACTCGGCGGTGCCCATGCGGCGTTGGAAGGTTTCACTGCGCAGCACTTGCCGCAAAAAGGCGTCAGTTTCAAGGAGCACATCGTAGTCAAAGATAATGTCATAGATGCGGATTTTGCTTTCCTTGCGCAGTTGCACATCATCGACAAAAGGATGCGCCGCATAGAGATCCATGCCGAGGGCATAGTGAATATCGTGGTAGAGGTTTGCTCCAGTACTGATGATGTAATCAATAAACCCAGCGCGCACCAAAGGCGCCAGAGCCGAGATTCCCAAACCCGCAGGCGTCATCGCCCCTGAGAGGCTCAGACCAACCGTCACTTCTGGCCGAAACACCCGTTGGCTCAACAATTGGCAAATTTCCCGTAGCCGTGCTGAGTTATAGGCGGTGAAGTATTTATCAATGAGTTCTGTCAGGCTGATATTATCGGGAATGGGAGCAGGGGTAATGGGGGTAGCAAATGCAGACATCGGTCGTTCCTCGCAAGCTAATTCCACAGCAGGCGCAGCCGCTCAGGCGGGAACTACCCCAACCATAGCATTGCTTAACCCGCTGAGGGGTGTTTCATGATTTTGAATAGCTAAAAACTTAAAGTGCCGTAACAGGGCGGAACGTGCTCAACACTTCTGATCGACCCAGTTCACAACGGTGTGAACCTCCAGTTGCAGGCCGATCAGCTCATACTCGGTCCTTCGCAATTATCCACAACCGAGAGTGCAGGGATGGCTGCTCGCCGTTGGCGCAACCCCATTTCGAGATACCAAGTGGTGATGTTGGGATAGCCCATCAACGTCAATTGTTTCACTGTTGACAAGTCCCATGCCCTTACATTACGAGATCACTATAACACTTCATTACCTAATTTGCCGTGCGCCGTGCCTATTATGTTTTTGGTACTTGTTTCACCGTCTTCCTCATTCTCTACCTCTTGCGAGGAACCGGTTGGCTGACGATGCTGCCGGGAGGAATTTTCTTAATCCTTGCCATGGCCAGTTGGTTGACGGGACTTTGGTTGCTGCTCACCTTCTTGAAGCAGCGCTATTGACGCTTTGATAGCCTCGCTCTATAAGGCCACCGCTAGTTGCGGGGATTCTAGGGGCAGCGGTTGCAGGGGGACGGTCGTTGGTGTACTTGGCAATAGGGCGGTACGAAACTGGGGTGAGTTTCCATGCCAAAACTCGGCCATAAAGGCAGTGGCGTTGTTGGTAACGACATTGACCACAGGATGCAAGCCCAAAAACATGCCGCCAAAGGTAACGGCTAAATTGGGTAGAGAAATCAAGGCGACATTTTGATAGGTGCGCTCTAGGGCATCGCGGGCAATGGCCATGCCACGGCCAAGGGCAAACCAGTCGCCATCCAAGAGAACGACCACTTTGGCATTGGGGGCAAAGGTAGGGGGCTGCCAGCGAATCGGTAGCCATGTGGATTCAGGACAGGAGCAGGTTTCACCAAAGCTAATCCAACCCACCCGCCGCCGCTTACCCACGAGGTAGGCCTGCAGATCGGTGAGGCGATCGCTCGTGAGATCGGTGGTGCCCTCAAGGGGCGAGCCTTGATCTTGCAGCAGATAGATATGAAGGCCAAGGTGTCGCAATTGCTGAATCAGGATTTGTGCCCGTTCGGGCTGGGGAAGACCTGCGCGAGCATCAATCACCAAGCTCTCTAGTTGTGCCAGTTGCTCTAAGGTACCAGCGGTGGGTAAATAGATCCCCTGTTGCACAGCAAATACCTGCGCCGAGAGCATTACCGTCCGCAGCGACAGTTGCACACCACTGCCAAAGTCAAATTGTAACGGGGCGATCGCTGGCCCATAGGCTCCCGTAGCCAACCAGAGGGCACCACTGAGGGCAAGGGTTGGCAGCACCGCATGGCGGGCAAATTCCCCCTGTTGGTGGGCAAGGGCACTGTCATAGACCGGTTCAGTGTGCAGAAGATCCGTGATCAAGCCAAGGCGCGTTTGCCAACCGGTGCGCATCACCCGCAGTTGAACCTGTCCCGTGAGAATTTGACAGCCGGCATAGAGAGCATCGCCGGGACGACACACCCACACCTGTCGCGAGAATTCAAAATGGGCAGGCTCCACTTCCGCCAATCCAGCAACAACACTGCCATCTACGGGCACAACATCCCCCGGCCGCAGCCACAGGAGATCCCCCGCTTGTAACTCCTGACTTTCAATCGTCAGGGAATGTCCTTGGCGTTCCACCGTCAGGTGTTCGTAGTGAGCCATCAAGACACTGGGATATCGATGCAACTGTTGTCGTCGCTGGCGATCGCGCACATCTGCCCGTACCCCCACTAGGGCAGTCTTCAAGGCAGGCGCTAAGAACTGGCCATTGACGGTATGCAGTGCCATCCAGAGGCTATCGAGCAAATCCACATTGGGGGGATGTCCCTGATACATCTGATGCCCCACCCGCTGAAACCAAGGCCAAGCACTGGCCAAGACCGTAGCCCCAACCACCGCGAAGGGCAATTCCAAGGGCACACTGAGGAGCGAGACCCCCAAGGCCACCAAGGGCAGTCCCAAGCGTTCCCAATCGCTTTCAAGGCGAGCATCGGCCTCTACTTGTGCTTCGTAATCTTCAAGGGCGATCGCATCCGCAGGAGCCGCACTATCCGGCAAGGGCTGCGGCATGGCCACCATGGCTTGCTGAAAACAGTGATTCAAACTTTCATAGACCGCCGCTTCATGGAGCAAATGGGGTTGATACTCCACCACCACCGTTGCCGCTTGGGGATTGAGCCGTACCCGCTCGACAATGGCCAAAGACTCCAGCAACTGCACCAATAACTCTCCGTAGGCCGAATCTCGCTGCACACGCGGCACGCGAAAGCGCACCCGTCCTGTTGTGGCATGGACAATTTGCTGCTCCATCAACGCTCCCGTGAAGTTCAATCAAGACCGGTGACGCACCGTTTCTCGTGTGGCGTAATCCATAAAGCCATAGGCTAATGTTTCCAAAATCATTTCCCACCCTTCAGGTCTCGACAAATCAATACCTCTAACATCTACGATATAGATTGGATTTCCCTCTCGATCAAAAGCAATTGTATTTTCTTTTTCTGCTAAAATTATTTTCGGTGTTAGGCATCCTGTTACTTTTAATTTGTAGCCCGCTTTTTCACATATTTCCTCAAGTGTATAAATCATTTCATAGGAGTAACACCTTTTCTCATATTTTGGCGGTGGTATAAAAACGCGATATAGTTTTCTCATACTTCTAAATCGAGCAAAATTTGACTATTTTTCTGTGTTGACTTACGTAATGCACTTGCTTGTTGAGAATTGTTTTTGCACATTTCTAGATACTTTGAATTATCACTAATTGCCAATTTAATAAGTTTTATTTTTTCTTGATCTAAGTAGTTTTTCAAAATATCAATTCTTGGACTTTTCATCATGTTTAAGATGCGAATAATATCTCGCTTATCTTTATCGCCTTTTGATGAATGAAACCTGTCAGAATAAGCATCTAACTTAAGAATTAATAGATGCTCTAAGCACGCACAGGGCAAATTATCAATAACTATTTTTTCTGCATTGACCTCACAAAAGGGTATAGCGAGATGATTATTTCTTTCAACATAGACATCAAATTCCCATCCATTCTTAATGAGCTGATACTTATTTAAGCGCCGGTTTGGTGTGATCTCTTCCAAATCTCGTAAATCTGCAAAATCAATAAGGGAGATGTAGAAGTCTCCATCATGACTGCTTTCAGCAAGATGCAATAGACCTTGGGATTTGCTATGCAGATAAACTGCGATTCCGCCAATAAAAATCGCACCGTCAGGGAACAGTTCAGCTAATTCTTGGCTGGTTTTAAGCAGTTCTTCCATCAGAAGCTCGCCAAAGGTTGTGGTCGTAATCGTACGCTGAGTAAGTCTACCTGTACGATAGCAAACTTGAGTCAAACCACAAAGTTTTCCAAATAACCTGTCAATCAGGAGACCCTATCAGAAGGCTGTAGATCACTTCCTAGGTTAGAGGGGAGCACCTGAGATCAAAAACTAGCCATTGTCGCTTGACAAATTAAAGTCATAACAACTACGCTTTAGAAAGCAACGTTATGTAGAGGACTCCACCATGCTACCCAACCGTGAAGGGCAACGGGTTCCCGACGTCACCTTTCGCACCCGTGAAGGCGATCAATGATGGCGAAGTTTTGTTTGAGGTGCGTGAAGGCATTGGCTCCTTTACCCCCGAGGAACGGGCGGCAGCGATTCAACGCCGTATCCTGCAAGTGGCAGAGGATGAAGATATTCCCGTTGAGAGCATTACGATCAAAAGAGTGGGCGATCGCGACAATGTCAGCGTGGTTCAAGACAACCGCCCGCTCGTCACCATTACAAAAGCCGATGTGGGCGATCGCCTAGAAACGCAAGAAGAAATAGCGATTGAACTCGCCCAGCCCATTCGTGAGGCCATTACCCGTTATCGCCAAGATCGCGTTCCCCAAAACCTGCTCAAAAATATTGCAAACTGCCCTCAATGACTACCACATCGCCTATGAGCTGAATGTTTACACCCGTAACTGGAAGGGGCTGCGCTATACCATTTCTGAATTGCATCAAAACCTCCAAGACGCCTGCAACGAAGCGGGTATCGAAATCATGTCACCAAGCTACTTGGCACTGCGGGATGGCAACACCAGCACGATTCCCAGCAACTACTTAGGGGATGACTATCTCCCCCCCAGCTTCCGCATTACGCTACCGAAGTAGCCCAAGTCATTGAATCCGTTATTATTTGGCCTTGCAACTGCAGGGGTTGGTGCAGCTGCAGCTATTGGGTTTGGCTTAGGTGCAGCACTTGGCTCTAGTACTGATCATGACACTAGAATAAAAAGAATAAAAGAAATCAAAGATTTAAAACTAACAATTATTGACGCGCTTTATGTAAGTTGGGAATCATCATTAGGGGCGTCTCAATTTAACAATAAAGTTGTTGAAGCGATCACAAGATGGGTTACAGCAATAATAGATGACTCAAGAGAAAGGATTCAAGAAACAGTAAAACAAGTTTCCGAAACATCAATAGAATACTTAAATAGCCAACGTTATGAAATAGAGCAAAAAAGACAAGGAAATGAAGATGATTTAGATTACTTAAATCAGCAGAATAATTTGATAATTGATAATCTGACTGAATTAAAGAAAATAGCTGGGGTTGAATCTGTATAATAGGAAACTCCAGCGGAGAGGGTGCAGCGACTCCTGCGCCTTTCCCCCCAAGATAATGCACTTACACCCCAACAGCGCTACAACCGTGAACGGGATGTGAGAGTTGAGTTTGCGATGACCTATTTTGGACAACTGCCACCGTCATGGTTCCAGACTCAGATTGCCTATGCAGAATTCCTCGACTGGCTACTTGCTAGGCTAGGCTTAGGTAATGTTTGGAGCAGCGGATCATGAGTCTTCTGGGCAATATCATTTGGCTAATCTTTGGCGGCTTCCTGACGGGCATTGGCTATATGCTGGGCGGTGTGACGCTGTGCCTGACGATCATTGGCATTCCCTTTGGGATTAAAGCCATTCAACTGGGCTGGAGTGCTTTATTGCCCTTTGGGAAGCAAGTTGTTGAAGCGCCCGCTGCCAACAGCACCCTAACGATGATCTTTAATATCCTGTGGCTTTTGGTCGTGGGCTGGGGTATTGCCCTCAATCACCTCTTTTGGGGGTTGCTCTTGGCGGTGACGATTATTGGCCTGCCCTTTGCACAGCAGCATTTCAAGCTGATGATTTTAGGATTACTGCCCTTTGGCCGTGAGTTGAAGTGATTACCAGTAATGGGGGGCTAGGGTGCCCCCTCCATCCCTTCCTCTGAAGTCCTACTTGAGGATGCCAAAGTAGTAGGCGGCAACCAAGAAGTTAATGGCCAACAGCAGCACAGCCCAAAAGGTACGGAAAGCGTAGGTGGGTTTTGCAGATTTTGTTGCCATAGTTGACATCCTCTGGATAGGAAACGGTAATCCTATTATACGCCGATAGTCTCCTGTATGCTGAGGGCGACGTGATATACTGCAAATCAAACCTAGTCGCGAGCTAGACTGCCTAGGGTATCAAAAAATAATCTGAAGCCCAAGATTGGTCTAAAGGTTGCTAGAGTATATTTTTAAGGCTGCTGATTCGTTATAAGGGTTCTGTTTATGTCTAGTGCATTGTCCGTCACGGATGCCACCTTTGAAGAAGAAGTATTAAATAGTGATATTCCTGTACTGGTGGATTTTTGGGCGCCTTGGTGTGGACCGTGTCGCATGGTGGCTCCCGTTGTTGACGAAATTGCCAATGAGTATCAGGGCAGGGTCAAGGTTGTCAAGGTGAATACCGATGAAAACTCTAAAGTGGCCACCGACTACGGTATTCGCAGCATCCCAACACTGATGATTTTCAAGGGCGGTCAAAAGGTGGATATTTTGGTGGGTGCAGTACCCAAAACCAAAATTGAAGCAACCCTTGCCCAGTTCCTCTAGGTTGGATATGCCCTTGTCACTATGGTTCCTGTTGAGCCAGCGATCGTCATCCATGTCAATGGCACTCCTCACACCTTGAGGCGATCGCTCTCAATTCCAGAACTCTGTGACCTGCTCAATATTCATCCCCGCCTTGTTGCCATTGAATACAATGGTGAGATTTTGCATCGGCAGTTTTGGGACACCACCTATGTGCAGGCGGGCGATCGCTTGGAAATTGTCACGATTGTCGGTGGCGGCTGATGCGCGGGTGGCGATGGCCTCTAATTGCGCTACTGGTTTGTCTATGCACCCTCAGCCTCGGAAGCTGTGCTGGCCTAATTACGCCGCAGGGCAACCAATTGGTGACCGCCGTCACCTCAGACCCAAAAACCTTTAACTATGCCCTGAGCCAAGAATCTCCCAATGTCTTTGGCTACCTTTACACAGGGTTAATTCAAGAAAATGGCCTTACAGGTGAGCTGGAGCCAGCCCTTGCTGAGTCTTGGCAAATCAAGCCTGAAACCCTCGAGATTGTCTTTCAACTCAAGCCGAATCTGAAATGGTCGGATGGGATGCCCCTCACCAGTGAGGACGTGGTCTTTACCTACAACGAGATCTATTTCAATCCGGAAATTCCCACCAGTAGCCGCGATATTCTGCGCATTGGCCAGAAGGGGTTGCTCCCTGAAGTGACGGCCCAAGGCGATCGCCAAGTAACCTTTAAGCTCCCCGAACCCTTTGCCCCTTTTTTACGAAACACGGGTCTGCCGATTTTGCCCGCCCATCTGCTGCGGGAGGCCGTACGAGAACGGGATAGTCAAGGGCGGTTGAAGTTTTTGTCAATGTGGGGAACTGATACGGATCCACGGCAGATTGTGGGGAATGGTCCCTTTGTCATGGATCGCTATGTGAATAGCCAGCGGCTGATTTTTCGGCGCAATCCCTTTTACTGGCGATCGCCCCTACCCCATCTTGAACGGTTTATTTGGCAAATTGTGGAATCCACCGACACCGCCATGCTGCAATTTCGCTCAGGCGGTCTGGATTTATTTGCCGTTACCCCTGAGATGTTTTCCCTCCTCAAGCGGGAAGAAAAGCGCGGCCAGTTTCGCATCTACAACAGTGGACCGAGTCCCAACACCCTCTTCTTGTGTTTTAATCTGAATCGTGGGCGGCGCAATGGCAAGCCCCTCGTAGATCCGGTGAAATCGGCGTGGTTTAACGATGTCCGCTTCCGGCAGGCAGTGGCCTATGCCCTCGATCGCCAGCGGATGATTAACAATATCTACCAAGGCCTAGGGGCGCCCCAACACTCAACGATTCCCGTACAAAGCCCCTTTTACTTCTCCCCAGAGCAGGGACTGCCCACCTACCGTTACGATGTGGCCAAAGCCAAGGCATTACTGCAAGAGGCAGGCTTCCGCTACGACAATCAAGGTCGCCTCTTTGATGCTCAAGGGAACCGCGTCCGCTTTTCACTGATTACCAATGCGGGCAACAAAATCCGTGAGGCGATAGCGACACAAATTCAGCAGGACTTGGGGGCGATCGGGATGCAGGTGGATCTGCAATTTTTGGCTTTTAGTACCCTAGTAGATCGCCTGTCCAATTCCCTAGAGTGGGAAGCCCACATCCTTGGTTTTACAGGGGGTGGCAATGAACCCAATAGCGGTGCCAATATCTGGCGCGTGGATGGCCTTTTGCATACGTTCAATCAGCAACCGGCCCCCAACCAACCTCCGATTACGGGTCGAGTCGTGGCTGACTGGGAGCAGCGCATTAGTGATCTCTATGTACAGGGGGCACAGGAACTCAATCTAGAACAGCGCAAGCAAATCTATGCTGAAGCCCAGCGGCTGGCTCAGGAATATCTCCCCTTTATCTACTTGGTGAATCCCCTCTCCCTCACGGCTTTTCGCAATCATGTGGTGGGCGCGAATCCCACCGCTTTAGGGGGAGCGCTGTGGAACCTCGATGAACTGAAAGTGGAAATGGCAGCCATGGATTAGGCCTCTTCGGGTTTGGTCTCCGGTGGCACTTCGGTTCGGTTGTCTGCGGCTAACTGTACCTTGGCCTGTTGCCATAGGGCTTCCAGTTCTTCTAGGGTGTAAGTTTCAAGGGGGCGATCGATGGCAGCCTCAATGCGTTCGAGGCGTTGGATAAAGCGTTGGTAGGTTTGTTGCAGGGCATTCACAGGATCTAGTTGGCACCAGCGGGCGAGGTTAATCACACTAAAGAGCAGATCCCCTAATTCGGCAATCTGGTGTTCGGCATTCCCTTGTAGAAGCGCCTCTTGAAACTCCGCCAGCTCCTCGTAAAATTTCTCCCACGCACCGCTAATGGTCGGCCAATCTAGGCCAGCGCGACTAGCTCGCTCCCCAATTTTCATCCCCGCCATCAGGGGGGGCAGGGTACGGGCATAGCGTTGCAGCTTTTGACTCAGGGGGAGAGGTTCTTCTGTCCCTTTTTCAGCCGCTTTGATTTGCTCCCATTGGTCGCGCACCTCTTGCGCAGTGGTGAGAGCCACTTCACCAAAGACATGGGGATGGCGACGGATCAGTTTATCGGTAATTCCTTGAATGACCTGGGCAAGGGTAAATTGGTTGGCTTCTTGGGCCAGTTGACTCTGGAGCACGACCTGAAGCAACAGATCCCCTAATTCTTCGGCGATCGCCCTACTGTCTCCCTCTTGAAGGGCATGGACGACTTCATAGGCCTCCTCAAGAACGTAGGGAATGAGGGTGGTGGGTGTTTGCTGCAAATCCCAAGGGCAGCCTCGCTCAGGATGGCGCAGTTCTCGAACCACGTCAATCAAGCGTTGAAACTGAATCAGTACCTCTGGTAGGGGGGGTGGCACATACAGTTGTAGCGGGCAGGTGGCCTCCGTTAGTTCTGCTAATTCGCCAAGGGTGAGGAGTGTGCTCTGGTGTTGGGCGTCAATGAGTGTCAAGGGTGTCTCTAAAGGCCAGTGGTGGCGGAGGTGGTGTGCCAAGCGGTGGGCGATCGCCAGCGTCGGAATCTCCGTAATCAGACCCCCTTCAGGCAATTCTGTTGCTTCTGCCAAGACAGTTGCCGCCGACAAAACAGTTAAGGACATGGCCATAGGCGCAATCACTGGACGCTGCATCACGATTGTTTGCCTATCATCGCCAATTTCCTGAGGTTCTTGCTAGGGGTCTCCCAAATGTTGCCCGTCAGGTGGCTGCCCTTAGGGTCAATTGAAAGGAGATAAACTAAGTGTAACGAAACATTTCTTTAGGCTAATCATGGCAGATTTTCTGTTGCGAGCAACGGCTGCGGCTGAAGGCATCCGTGCAGTGGGCGTCATTACCACTCAACTCACCGATGAAGCCCGCCAACGCCACCAACTGTCCTACGTGGCCACGGCTGCTTTGGGACGAACCATGGCCGCTGGCTTAATTCTCGCCTCTAGTTTCAAACAGCCCCAAGCGCGGGTGAATGTGCGCATTCAAGGCAATGGCCCCCTAGGAACGGTTTTCGCGGATGCGGGTGCCGATGGCACAGTTCGCGGCTATGTGCAGTATCCCAGTGTTGAACTGCCCCCCAATGCCAAGGGCAAACTGGACGTGGGTGCGGCAGTGGGTCATCAGGGGTATCTCTACGTCATCCACGATCTTGGCTACGGCTATCCCTATTCCAGCACGGTAGAGCTTGTCTCCGGGGAAATTGCCGAAGATGTCACCTACTACCTCGCCACTTCAGAGCAAACCCCCTCAGCCCTCATGTTGGGTGTTTTTGTTGAAGAGGCCGGGGTGACTGCCGCCGGTGGGTTGATGTTACAGGTGCTACCCAAAGCTGCCAATGATGAACACCTGATCGCCACCCTTGAACAACGGGTGGCCAATCTCAAGGGCTTTACACCCCTGCTACAGGCGGGGCGGACACTGCCAGATATCTTTCAGGAACTCCTTGGGGATATGGACTTGCAAATCTTGCCCCAACGGCAAATGGTGCGCTTCCACTGTGGCTGTTCCCATGAACGGATGCTAGCGGCACTCAAGCTCCTAGGGGAGGCAGAATTAAAGGATATTCTAGCCACAGAGGCGAAGGCGGAAGCCACCTGTCAGTTCTGTAATGCTGTCTATTGGGCGGATCAGCCGATGTTGGAACAGTTGATTGCGGAGTTGGCCACTGCCTCAGTCTAAACTCTTGTTTCTGAGGAGTTTGTGTCATGTCCAGTGTGGTTGCGACTGCCCAACCCCCGTTGGATTTTCTCCCCCAGCGGTTTAGCTATCCAGTTTGGTGGACGGCGGCACGACTCCTGCCCTTTTACATCCGCTACGGCCTTGGTCTCAATCGGGTGGAAGGGGTGAATGTCGAGACCCTTGCCCGTTATTACGAACAGTTTCAACGGGGGCAGGTACGGCTGCTGATTGCCTTTCGCCATCCTTGTACGGATGATCCTTTGGTGATGGGCTACCTGATGTGGCATCTGTTGCCCCAGACCGCTCAGCGACTGGGGATTCGGCTGCAACCACCGACAAATGGTTATTTTCTCTACGATCGCGGGATTCCCCTCTGGGCAGGGGAGCAAATTGGTTGGCTCTTTTCACGGTTGGGGGGGATTTCCATCATGCGCGGCAAGCTCGATAGCCAAGCCCTGCGATCGGCACGGGAGTTACTCTTGGAGGGACGATTTCCCCTAGCAGCAGCGCCGGAGGGGGCAACGAATGAACACAATGAACTGGTCGCACCTTTAGAGCCGGGCGTGGCACAACTGGGATTTTGGTGTCTGGAAGATTTAACTAAGGCGGGGCGATCGCTCCCTGTGGTCATTCTCCCCGTTGGCATTCAGTACAGCCTCAGTCAGCCCTCTTGGGAACGCATGGGTTGGCTGATGACTCAACTGGAAAACCGCCTCGGCTGCCCCACCAATAGCGACAGTACCCAGCCAGAGGAACTCTACCGCCGCCTGCTCAATTTGGCGATGCACCTACTGGATCGCCTAGAGACCTTTTATGCCACGTCCTACCGCCAAGTCTTTCCAGAGCTGCCCCCCTTTGACTCCCCCAATGCGGAATTGGCGGCACGAATTCAGCGACTCCTCAACAGTGCCCTTGTAGTGGCAGAGTCCTACTTTGGTCTTAAGGCCAGTGAAGATTTTGTGAGTCGCTGCCGACGGATTGAGCAGGCTGCTTGGGAACGGATGTTTCGCGGTGATTTGGCACAACTGTCTGCCGTAGAGCGCTGTCTAGCCGATTGGTTGGCCGAGGAAGCCAATGTGCGATTACGTCATATGCGCCTTGCGGAGCGATTTACCTCGATTACGGGTAGCTATATCCGTGAGAAATTCACGATTGATCGCTTTGCCGATGTGGCACTGATTCTCTGGCGGACGTTTGATTGGCTCGAGGGAAAAAGCCCAAATGTGAATCGCTTGGTGGGCTTGCGGCAGGTGCGCCTCAGTGTCGGAGACCCGCTCAATTTAGAGAGCTATTGGCCGCTGTATCGGCGCGATCGCCAAGGGGCACGTCAGGCCGTCAAGGAAGTCACTGATCAGATTCGCCAACAATTTGAAGCCTTGATTGTGCCTACGGATTCTTAGAGGGATTCAAGCCAAGCACAGGAGCGATCGCCCCTCCTGAAGCTGCTGCAGTGCCCTAAACAGATCGCGGGTCAGCTGGGGAGCAGTATGTTTGGGGTGGGTGACATCGTAATTGCCCGTACTCAAGGGGGCACCAATGATCACCTTGACCTCGCTTCCCCACTGCGGATAGGGCTGAGCATAATCGAGTAAAATCGGCAGAATCTGGATCGCTTCTTGACAGCGCTGAGCTGCCTGAAGGGCTAAACGCGCCAAGCCCGGCTTTAGGGGATGAATCTGGCGATCGCGAAAGATATTGCCCTCAGGAAAGACCACCAACGCCTGTCCCTGCCGCAGAAGTTCCACACCTGTCCGCAAGGCACTCACCGAAGGCGCTTGGGTATTGACGGGAAAACCACCACACTGACCAATCACCCAGCCTTGCAGTCCCAGCATTTCATCGTGGGAGACCATGTAATAGAGGTCGCGGCCACTCACCCGCCGTCCCGTCACATAGGGAATAATGAGCGCATCCCAACGGGAACGATGGGTGGGTGCCAAGATCACAGGCCCCCTTTTGGGTATCTGCTCCTGCCCTTGCACCTCAAGGGTACGAAAATAGCGCCGCAGGACAATATCCCCCACCAGACGGTACATCAGGGGAGTGAGGAGAGGCGAAATGTGGGGGAATGAGGACTTGACAGAATCTAGCATCAGGCGTGAAGAGTGAACCGGCTGTGACACACAAGGACTAGCCTAGGGCGATCGCCCGAATCTGGCTAGGGATGGCGAACCAGTTCGCAAATTGGCAAATTGAGTTCCAGTGAGTTATTGGCTTAGTTATTGGCAATACTCAGAATCCAAGTCCCGATATAACGCATCAGGGGAATATCGCCGGGGGAGCCAATGCGCGCATTGAAGTAGTACATCCCGCCATGATTGGGATTGCGGACATTGTTCAAGACAACTTGTACTGGCGTACCTGCGGGAATGACCTCTGCGGGCACAATGTCAATGACGCGGTTATCGCGGTCAAGGGACACCTCCGCCAATTCAATTTTTTGGCCAAGATTACGGCGGAATTGAAAAAAGCGATTCCCGCGATCGCCCCCTACCCGCACCTCGATACCCCTAGGATCAATAATGCCATTGTAGTAATCGGGATAAGTAATGTTAATGCGATTAATCGCGACTTTTTGTTCACCCAAGCGCAGCCAGTAGCGATCGCCCATAAAACCGGGGGTGCCGTTTTCTAGATGGTATTGGAGTTGCTGCCGTCCACTAGGGCCATCTCCCCAAGTAAACGTAAAGCCCTGATTGGCTTGGGCTCGCACAAGGGCAGGGGTCACAAGACCAAGACTACACCCCAACAGAATCAGAACCGGTAGGAAACGCTTCACCATAGACAACCCTATTACGACACACCACAGATACCTGACTTTCAGACGGGGAGGATTCGCTAGACGTTCCCCTACGGATCAGTCTGCTTAGTATCCTAACGGCAAAGAATCACCATTGCGAAGAAAAATTAAACTTTGTTGAGAGATTTTTCCTTAGTTGCTGGTTTGCTGCACGAGCTGGGCAAAGAATCCCCCACGACTGGTGACACTGGAGGGAGCATCCTTATCAGCCATTTGCACAGCCACAATTTCTGAGGTGAGGACAGTTAACTTCTTGCCCACTTGGCGATCGCACGTCAGTTCGAGGACAGTCGGGGTGCCACTGGCCATCGCCTGCTGAATTTGCTGATAGGCTGCTGTCGCTGCGGCACTTTCCTTGCGTTCAATGCTCACGGGCATGGGGACATGACGCAGAATTAAATCAATCGTGTACATTGCGTTCTTTAATCACTCAGGCTAGGTTCGTATATTCTTCACTGTAAAACGCTGTGGCCAGAAAATCATCGGTGACTCAACGTACTTGTCCACTGTTGGTGGAGCGATCGCAATAGGGGCACATCGACATAGGTCGTCCAACCCACCTCACCGTGAATCACTTGAAAGGGGTAGTCGGGTTCCCCTAAGCAATCCAAGACAAGCGCTGCATCCCGAAAATCATGATCCTTGGTGTAGTCGGTGATCGTGATAATGGTCGCTAGGCGACTGGCGGTGGCTGCCTGAATCCCATTGGCGGAATCCTCAAAGGCAAGGCACTCTTGGGGCGAGAGGCGCATCTTTTCAAGGGTGTAGAAGTAAATATCGGGCGCAGGTTTCTTGGCGGGCACCACATCCCCAGCGGCAATCACCTCAAACCAACTGACGCCATCAGCAGCAAGGGCATTTTCAAGGAGCGCGGTGACATTGGCAGGGGTGGTCGTGGTGGCGATCGCTAAACGTAATCCTGCTTCACGGGCTTCAGTGAGCAGCCGTTTCACCCCCGGCCGCAGGGGAATCGCCCCTTCTGCCAATAGCTCCGTATAGTAGCGGGTCTTCGCCTTGTGCAGGTCGGCAATCAGGGCATCCAAATTTTGGGGACGTAGCCAATCGGGACGAAAGCGATCAAGGTAATACTTCATCCGCTCCTTACCCCCCGCCACCGCCAGCAGTTGACCATAGAGGGGAATATCCCACTCCCAATCTAGGCCTGCCGCAGCAAAGGCTTTATTGAAGGCAATGCGATGGCCGTCCCGCTCAGTGTCCGCTAAGGTGCCATCCACGTCAAAAATCAGGGCTTTGAGGTGAGCCATAGAGGGTTTTTACTCTACCCCTTTTAGGGGAAAACTTAATGGAATGACTGTAATTTTACCAGTCGTGCTCGCACTGCCTGATGATTGCCCACGGGTTCACGGAAGTGCCAAGTTTCCTCAGGACCAAGGCCATAAACCTGTACCGAAACGGCACCGACCCGCTGCCCGGCCTTGTCAAAGAGTTCAAAATCCGCCTGAATCATGCGAAAGTGCTCTTCACTGTAGTTTTTCAGAACGCCCACAATAAACGGTGCACCGCCCTCGAGGTGCCACTTAAAATCGGCCATGGTGACGCCTTGTTGCGCAAGGGTACCGCCAATCAACTGCTGCATGCGTTGCTGTTGCTGCCACTGACCGAGATGATAGCCAAAGATCACTAGTAAACTCACAACCCCAGCGGCGATCGCCACCACCCACGGAGCTGAGGAAGCATACACAGGGGCAGCTAGGGCTGGGTTGGGGGGGCGTAGATCAATCACCTCTTCCCAATCGGGTTTAGGCGACCCTTGAATGCGGCCAATAATTTTAATGCGGGCAATATCGTCGAGGTGAAACTGTCCCAAGCGGGATTTGAGCAGATCCACCAAGGCAGAATAATGGGCAACGGTGCCGGGGGGCTTATTCAAAACAATGTTTAATTGGTTGCGAAACTGATTGACTTGAACCACAACGGCATGTTCTGAAAGAACGTCCTGAAGGATTTCACGAATTTGCTCAACTTGTAGTAGCCCCATGCCCGCAACCCCTACCTTGTGGCAACAGAATGACTGTTGGGCAACCTTTGCTTACCGATGGTAAATCTGCCATTCTATGTGCCAGTGTACACAAAGTCCCAGTGATACAAATCTGTGAATTTACGGTATTTTACAGGTGCGGTTCGCAGGCCGACAGCGATCGCAATGGCCACAACGCAATCCCCTTGCCTCAGTGGCAAAACCAAAGGCTTGGAGGAGAAACTGCCAGCGGCAGCCGCGGTGATAGAGAAACTCTTGCATCAACTGTTCTTGAGTGTCTTTGGGCGGCGGTGGCACCTGTGCTAAGGGTTGACGGCAATAGTGAAAAGGGTCTTGCCAGCGGAGTGCCCCCTGTTGATGCAGTAATGCTAGGGTCAATTCCACCTCAGGAAAGTGTTGTCGCAATTGCGGAAGATTACCCCTGAGGGGCAGATGCGTCTGAAGTGCCATGGCGCGATTGTAGGTATCTTGACTTTGGCGCTGAAAAAAGTGCCAACGCTGTTGATCTTCGCAATCTAAACCCCAGCGATCGCTCACCAAGGCCAGTGCCTGTGCTGGTTGGCCATCTCGCCCAGCGCGTCCCACCTCTTGGAGGTATTCACTGAGTTGCAGGGGTGGCTGATAGTGGCAAATCCAACGCACATTGGGTTTATTGACCCCCATACCAAAGGCATTGGTACAGACCACAAAGGGCAGCTTATCCTGCAACCAATCGCTCTCGATTTGGCGTCGCTGTGCTGCCGGTAGTCCGCCATGGTAAGCGGTGGTGCGGTGCCCCTGCTCCTGAAGCCAAGTGGCAAGGGTTTCACAGTCGCGGCGGGTGCGGGCATAGATCAAGCCTGAGGTTCTGCCCTGCTGCTTGAGAAATTGCTGGAGGCAATGGCGGCGATACCCCCGACTCCACACAGAGCGTACGGCTAAATGGAGATTGGCACGATAGGGGCTGTGAATGATCTGCACAGGCTGCTCTAGACCTAAAACCTCAATGAGGGTGCGCTGGGTCTTGGGATCGGCAGTGGCAGTAAAGGTAGCGATCGCCAGCCGCGGGTGCAGTGGTTTACATTGGCGCAGGGCAGGCCGCACGGTTCCCAAGCGACGATAAACAGGTCGAAAGCGATCGCCCCACTGTACAAGGCAATGGGCTTCATCCACAATCAAGCCATTGAGTTGAATCGGTGCTGCACAGAGGTGCTGCCAAAGGGGTGTGGAAAATAGGGACTCCGGCGAAAGATACAGCAAACGGTAGTCCCTTAGGTGCGAGAGAATCTGGCGGCGTTGGCGGCTGGGCAGTTCACTATGATAGGCTGCGGCCGCCAGACCCCGTTGCCGCAATTCAGTGATCTGATTTTCCATGAGGGCAAGCAGCGGCGAGATCACTAGCGTCAATCCGCCCTGCAGCACTGCTGGCAACTGAAAACAGAGACTTTTGCCCGCTCCAGTAGGGAGGACAATTAAGGCATCCCGCCGTTGTAAGAGTGCCGTCATCACCTCTGCTTGAGGCGATCGCAACTCAGAATAGCCCCAGTATTGTTGTAGGGCGGCCTGTATGAGATCTATATCGGCATCCGGCATTGCACTGGCTTAAGCCTTGATGAGAAGTCTCAGCGTTGCAAAAAGCGGCACAGTCTTCTGGGAACAGCAAGAGGAGTGAATTTAGAATAATTTTAAGCAAGAAATCCTAGGATGCCTAAGACCCTTTAGGCCTATCACTGTTGCCGAAGTGTAAAACGCTTATGGAGATGAACCTATGGGCATGAAATTTGTGCCGCTGGTGTGCGTGGCAATGTTGGCAGCGGTGGTCGCTCCGGCAACTGCCCAAAGCCGCCGCCAACCCATCAATCCCCAACAATTTCCCATTAGCCAACCTACCCTACCCCAAGCTTTTGAGCGTATTGATGGCAGTCAGGGGTACTGGCAAGATGATTCGATCGCAGGAGATGCTGCTTTTACATTTGGCGCTCCCACTTTTCGCGATAATGATATCGTGAATCGAGGACGGCGGATCAACTACCTTTCCACCGATGCTTGGTACCAGCAAAGCAACCAACCACCGATTCGCACCCGCGATCTCGATAGCCCCTTCTGCACTTCAATGTATGGTACTCCCTTCCCCTGTAACTTGATGGTGGAGTCTCCCTTACCACCACCGCAACCGCCCTTCTTGACCCCCCCACCCCCCCCAGCGGTGATGCCAGCTCCGCCGGTACGTGCCCTGTATTAAACGCAGTGAACAACATGAAGGATTGGGGGCACTGCCCCCTTTTTTGGTGTTTAAGGGGCGATCGCCAAGGAAAAAACTATAGCATCCGCTATGCAGTTCTATTAAAATAGATTGCAGTGGTTAAAAAGCATTAATAAATGTTTTCTTTTTCTTAAAAGTGTTCCCACTGAACCATTAGCGAACTTTTATTTTTCTGATTACGAGCGATCGCAAAACTTATCGTATATTTCCTTTTACCTTCTTTTTATCTTGTTACCTGTTGAAGGACTAGCTCTTGCTCTCTTGAATCCTGTCAAATTCTCTCCTATAGAATGTATAAAACCCATCGCCTATTCAAACTTCTATCAACGGTTCTTCTATTACACATACATCACTGATCTATAGGTTCTCCCTAATTATGCTTACCCATCAAGAACGGCTCTCAATTTTTATCGATGGGAATAATATGTTCTATGCCCAGCAGAAAAATGGCTGGTTTTTTGATCCCCGTCGTGTTCTCGAATTCTTCACCCGTGATCCCAACATTGTATTGGTGAATGCCTTTTGGTACACCGGCCTCAAGGACATGCAAGATCAGCGTTCGTTTCGCGATGCCCTCATTAACCTTGGCTATACCGTACGCACAAAACTGTTGAAGGAATATTACGACGAGACCCTAGGCAAGTATTACCAAAAGGCCAATTTAGACATTGAAATTGTGATTGATATGTTCAACACCGTCGGTCAGTACGATCGCGTGGTTCTCTTTAGTGGCGATGGCGATTTTGAGCGGGCGATCGAACTCCTGCGCTCCAAAAACACCCACATTACGGTTGTCTCCACCGAAGGCATGATTGCCCGTGAGCTGCGCAATGCCACCGATCGCTACATTGATTTGAACGAAATTCGGCCTTTTATTGAAAAAACTGACTCGCAAAATCCCAACTAAAAAGCGCATCCAGCGATCGCCAGATGCGCAAGCAAATGAAGTGTTTTCTTAAAATGCCTAGAACAGGCCGAGAGTCAGCGACTTATCCAAGGGGAAAGCAGCACCAATCCCCAGCCATAGCGTCACCAATGTGCCAAAGAGGAAGACCGTCATGGCCACAGGACGACGGAAAGGATTCTGGAACTTGTTGACACTTTCAATGAAAGGAATCAGCATCAAGCCCAAGGGAATGGAGGCATTCATGAGCACCCCCAGCAGCTTGTTGGGCACCACCCGGAAAATCTGGAAGGTGGGATAGAGGTACCACTCCGGCAAAATTTCCAAGGGGGTGGCAAAGGGATCCGCTGGCTCACCGACCATGGCAGGATCCATCACCGCTAGACCGATCACAAGGGCGATCGTGCCCATAATCACCACGGGGAAGATATAGAGCAGGTCATTGGGCCAAGCGGGTTCGCCATAGTAGTTGTGGCCCATGCCTTTTTTCAGTTTTGCCCGCAGCGCCGGATTCGTTAAATCAGGCTTTTTCAAAACTTTTGCCATAAATCAATCGTTCTCCTAGAGGGTCAGCAAGGGGGGAGATTACTTGGAGCATAACAAGGGAAACCGCCGAGAATAGCAGGCCCTGTTACATTTCTTGATGCTTGGCTTACAGGGGACCCGAAATGCCCTGCTTACGAATCATCAGGAAGTGCATCAGCATAAAGACGGCGATCGACCAAGGCAGCACAAAGGTGTGCAAGCTATAGAAGCGAGTGAGGGTCGCTTGACCGACACTTTCACCACCACGCATCAGTTCCACCAGTTGATCACCCACCACGGGAATTGCCGCAGGGATACCAGAAACGATTTTGACCGCCCAGTAGCCCACTTGATCCCAAGGCAGGGAGTAGCCCGTGACACCAAAGCTGACGGTAATCACCGCCAAGACCACACCCGTCACCCAAGTGAGTTCGCGGGGTTTCTTGAAGCCACCGGTAAGATAGACGCGGAAGACATGCAGAATCATCATCAAGACCATCATGCTGGCGGACCACTTGTGAATGGAGCGGATCAACCAGCCAAAGTTGACCTCATTCATGATGTACTGCACAGAGGCAAAGGCTTCAGCCACCGTCGGTTTGTAGTAAAACGTCATGGCAAAGCCCGTGGCAAATTGGATTAAAAAACAGGTGAGGGTAATGCCACCCAGACAGTAAAAAATGTTTACGTGGGGCGGTACATACTTGCTGGTGATGTCGTCAGCGATCGCCTGAATTTCGAGGCGTTCCTCAAACCAGTCGTAAACTTTGTTCATAACAGTGATTAGTCCTGCGAAACCGCTGCTTTACTTTGAAAAATGTAACATATGCCCTCTCAGACTTTCCATATTCAGTTGATTGCTGCCACCCACCGTCCGATAATAAAGTCTCAACAGCTTCAGGATGCTGACTTGGGGCTGTCTCCTCTGCTACCTTACTCACAACGACCGCTTGGGAGGCTTTGAGATGAATCTGTTGAAGAAACTCTTTGGTGCGATTTTTGGCCTATTGGGGGCGATCGCGAAACTCTTTGGTTTGGGCAAAAAGGGCGAGTTTTACATTGAATTAGATAAGAGCACGGCGGCCCCTGCCGCACCGCCAACCCCTACTAAAGTGGTA
The DNA here is from genome assembly GCF_030322985.1 of Thermosynechococcus sp. B1. Lineage (NCBI taxonomy): Bacteria > Bacillati > Cyanobacteriota > Cyanophyceae > Acaryochloridales > Thermosynechococcaceae > Thermosynechococcus > Thermosynechococcus sp. B1. The sequence continues at coordinate 411,352 of NZ_CP096573.1, forward strand.
GAACCTGCCCCGACCCCTGAACCTGCTACTGCCCCTCAACCCGCTCAACCCGTTGCCACAGCTCCCGCAGCACCCACACCGACCCCTGTCACCCCCAGTGTTCCCTACACCCGGTTTGCGCGGCGTCGTCCCGGAGCCAATATGGCTGCCTTCTTGAATATGGCGCGGCAAGTTCGTCCCTCTACCTAGGACACCTCATCCACAGAGCATTGGATGCAAAGGGGCTGTTGATGTGGGAATGCCCCTTTTTTTGTGCAAGGTATCCTCTCTGCGCATTGCAAGATGCCCCCAGTTGCAGTAGGATGCTGGCAAATTACGAGGGTGTACAACTATGGGTCAAAAACCGTCAAGCGGATGGGCAGCCGCCAAGGTTTTTGCAGGCTTACTTCTCCTCTTTACCATTGGTGCCTGCGAGGCGGACACCACCACCACAACCCCAACGGGTGAGGGACTGCGCATTGGCTCATTATTGCCCTCAACCGGTGACTTAGCCTCCGTGGGAACCCCTATAGCTGAAGTTGTCCCCCTGCTGGTGGAAACGGTGAATGCCTGTGGTGGTGTTAATGGCCAGCCCGTTACGCTCATTGCTGCCGATGATCAATCCAATCCTGCCTCTGGGGCAGAAGCGATGACGAAGTTGGTGGAGATTGACCGAGTTGCCGGAGTCGTTGGTTCCTTTGGCAGTAGTGTCTCCAATGCCGCCGCCGATATTGCCACCCGGGGTCAAGTGATGCTAATTTCCCCCGGCAGTACGAGTACACTCCTGACTGAACGCGCCAAAAAAGGAGACTTTAACGGCTATTGGGCACGCACTGCTCCCCCCGACAATTACCAAGCCCAAGCCCTTGCCCAACTGGCCAAAGAACAGGGGTATCAACGAGTCGCCACTGTGGTGATCAACAATGACTATGGCCGCAGCTTTGAGCAGGAATTTACCCGCGCCTTCAAAGCCCTAGGGGGCACAGTGATCAATGAAGACCGCCCGACCCGTTATGATGAGCGGGCAACCACCTTCACGACAGAAGCTGCTGCTGCCTTTGGCGGCAAGCCCGATGCGGTAGTGGCGATTTTGTATCCCGAAACAGGGAGCTTGCTTTTGAAATCCGCTTTTGAGCAAGGTCTCACCCAAAACGTGGCCATTCTCCTCACCGATGGTGTCAAGTCCGAAAGTTTCCCTGAGCAAGTGGGCCGTACTCCCGATGGCAAATATATTATTGCCGGTGCCAAGGGAACGGTTCCCGGCGCCGATGGTCAAGCCCTGAGTCGCCTGCGAGAACTGTGGCGTGCTAAAAAAGGGAGCGATCTGCCGGCCTTTGGTGCCCAAGCTTGGGATGCCGCCGCGCTCCTTGTACTGGCTGCACAAGCCGCAGGACAAAATACGGGTGAAGGGATTCGCAGCAAAGTGCGAGAGGTGGCCAACGCACCGGGGGAAGAAGTGGATGATGTGTGCGCTGCCCTAGCGCTGCTGCGGGAAGGCAAAGAAATTAACTACCAAGGCGCTAGTGGCAATGTCGATATTGATGAAAATGGCGATGTTGTGGGGGTGTACGACATTTGGCAGGTCACGGATGACGGTAAATTAAAGGTAATTGGTCAAGTGAATCCCCAAAAACCCTAGGCATGGCAAGCACCTTTTCCTTTGATATTGTGAGTGACTTTGACTGGCAGGAGCTGGTCAATGCAGTGGATCAAACGGAGCGAGAGATCAAAGCCCGCTATGACCTCAAGGATACCCAGACCACCCTTGAATTAACCAAAGAGGGACTGACGATTCACACCAATAGTGAATTTACGCTCAATTCAGTGCAAACGATTCTGCAACAGAAGGCGGCGAAGCGGCAGTTGTCTCTGAAAATTTTTGACTATGGGCCTGTGGAAGCAGCGGGTGGTCAACGGGTCAAACAGTTGATCAAATTGCGGCGCGGGATCAATTCAGAACTAGCCAAGGAGATTAGCAAGCTTATCCGCAATGAATTTAAGAAGGTGCAAGCCTCGATCCAAGGGGATGTGGTACGGGTCAGTGCCAAATCAAAGGATGATCTACAAGCGGTGATCCAACGCCTGAAAACTGAGGATTACCCCGTGCCATTACAATTTACAAATTACCGTTAGTGGTTCAAGGGTCATGTTGGGGTCTGTATCGCTGGGAACGTTGGGGTTAATTGTCGGTTCACTGCTGACGGTGGTGGGAGTGGTGGCCTATGCCACGGGGAATGCCACCTTGAATCTAGCGGGCTTTTTCTACGGTGTGCCCCTACTCTTGGGCGGCTTGGCACTCAAAGCGGCGGAACTCAAGCCGGTAACCTATCGTGAAGCCCCCACCGCGGCGGCGATCGCTGGCCGTGCCCAAGCAACCCCCACCCAAACCCAAATCCGTAAGGATGTCACCCGCTATCGTTATGGCCAAGAAGCACACCTAGATAGCACATTGGCCACTTTAGGCTTGAGTCCCTCGGATGCTGAGCGTCCTGTCTTAGTGGCGATCGCCGAGACCTTAACGGACGGTGCCTATACATTAATTTTAGAATTTGACTCCCCGGCGGTTCCCCTTGAGGTGTGGCAATCGAAGCAAGCCAAGATGCAGACATTCTTTGGCCCCAATATTCGGGTAAGTATTATGGATCAGGGAAACAACCGTGTGGCGGTGGCACTCATGCGCGAGTAAGGCTGTGGTCAACCCTGTTCCAGTTGACTAAGATGATTGGTAAACCGTTTTGCCTTGAATTCAGGTGTTACGATAGCATCATCATTGCGGCATTCTAGCCTAAAGAGTAAGACTTTTTTGCAAGCAGTCTCCTCCTAACAACGCATTTTTGGAAACGGCGATTACGGCTATGGGTAAAGTCATTGGCATTGACCTTGGAACCACCAATAGTTGTGTGGCAGTCTTAGAAGGGGGGAATCCCGTCGTAATTCCCAGTGCAGAGGGCGGGCGCACCACCCCTAGTATTGTTGCCTTTGGCAAATCGGGCGAACGGTTGGTGGGTCAACTGGCGAAACGGCAAGCGGTCACCAATGCCGAGAACACGATTTTCAGTATCAAGCGGTTTATTGGTCGCCGCTGGGAGGAAACCGCTGAAGAACGGGCGCGCGTGCCCTATACCTGTGTGCCGGGTCGCGATGGCATGGTGGATGTGCAGATTCGCGATCGCACCTATACCCCCCAAGAAATTTCCGCCATGATCCTGCAAAAGCTGAAGCAGGATGCGGAAGCCTATCTGGGGGAACCCGTGACCCAAGCCGTCATTACTGTGCCAGCCTATTTTAGTGATGCGCAACGCCAAGCCACCAAAGATGCGGGGGCGATCGCCGGCCTTGAGGTAATGCGCATTATCAACGAGCCAACGGCAGCCTCCTTGGCCTACGGCATCGACAAGCAGGATCAAGATCAAACCATTTTGGTTTTTGACTTGGGCGGGGGCACCTTTGATGTCTCGATTCTGCAACTAGGGGATGGCGTCTTTGAGGTGCGCTCCACAGCGGGGAATAACCACCTAGGGGGCGATAATTTTGACGAATGTATTCTTGATTGGCTCTTGGCCTGTTTTAAGGAGCAGGAGGGGATCGATCTCTCGAAAGATAAAATGGCACTGCAACGCCTGCGGGAAGCCGCCGAAAAAGCCAAGGTTGAGCTGTCGGGAACCCTGAGCACTTCCATTAACCTGCCCTTCATTACGGCTGATGAAACGGGGCCTAAGCACCTTGAAATGGAACTCACCCGCAGTAAGTTTGAGGAACTCTGCGCCCACTTGGTTCAGGCCACCCTCGAACCCATGCAGCAGGCGATCGCCGATGCGGGTCTGACTGTTCAGGATATTGACCGCGTCTTACTCGTCGGTGGGTCTACTCGTATTCCTGCGATTCAGGAGTTAGTGAAGCAATTCTGTGGCAAAAATCCCGATCGCTCCGTCAACCCTGATGAAGCCGTTGCTGTCGGGGCAGCTATTCAAGGGGGCATTCTGGGCAAGGAAACGACGGTCAAAGATCTCCTGCTGCTGGATGTCACGCCCCTCTCTTTGGGGTTGGAAACCCTGGGCGGTGTCTTTACCAAAATTATCGAACGCAATACCACCCTCCCCACCAGTAAGACGCAGACCTTTTCCACGGCTACCGATGGCCAAACGGTCGTGGAAATTGCTGTCTATCAAGGGGAGCGCCCGATGGCAAAAGACAATAAACAACTGGCCTGCTTTGAACTCACCGGCATTACTCCCGCCCCTCGGGGTGTGCCGCAAATTGATGTCACATTTGATATTGATGCCAACGGTATCCTGAGTGTGTCTGCCGTCGATCGCGCCACCGGTCGCCAGCAAAGTGTGCGCATTACCAATCGCGGTGGCCTCAGCACTATGGAAATCGAGCGCATGCGCCAAGAGGCAACGATTTATGCCCAAGCCGACCAAATCAAGAAAGAGATTGCCGAATTGCGCAACCAAGCCGATGCCCTGCTGTACAGCTATGAATCAACCATCAAAAACCATGGCATCACATTAACTCCCGATCTACGGGCACGGATTGAGCCGGTGGTTCAGAGTATGCAGGCAGCAATGGTGGATGACAATATTACTCCCGATGAAATTCGCAAGCGGATGGAAGCCCTGCAGCAGGCCTTGGTGACCTTGGGAACGGTGGTGTATCAACAAACCGCAGGCGGTTCCATGATGACCTCAACCCCGACAATGGGGGGTGCTACGATTAGTTCCCAAGCCACTCAAGTTTTAGATAGTGAGGCCACAATAATCAGCGATAATGAAGAAACAGTTGTTTCAGATTATGAAGCGGTTGATTAATTTAGGTAACGGTGGCTATGGCTCGTGATTTCTATGACATCTTAGGTGTCTCACGCTCTGCGGATGCTGAAGAATTAAAACGAGCCTATCGGCGCTTGGCTCGCAAGTATCACCCCGATGTCAATAAAGAACCGGGCGCTGAAGAAAAGTTCAAGGAAATCAACCGCGCCTACGAGGTGCTCTCGGATCCCCAAGCGCGAGCCAACTACGATCGCTTTGGTGAAGCCGGGGTCAGTGGCGTCGGGGCTGCTGGCTTCAGTGACTTTGGCATTGGTGACATGGGCGGCTTCGCCGATATTTTTGAAACCTTCTTTGGGGGTGGATTTGGTGGATTTACCAGCAGTGGGCGGCGGTCACAGGGGCCAACCCGCGGTGAAGATCTGCGCTATGACCTCAAACTAGAATTTCGCGAAGCTGTTTTTGGCGGTGAGAAGGAAATTCGCATTAATCATTTGGAAACCTGTAAAACCTGTCAAGGCACAGGGGCCAAACCCGGCACACGGCCAGTCACTTGTAGTACCTGTGGTGGCATCGGTCAAGTGCGGCGATCGGCACGCACTCCCTTCGGCAGTTTTACCCAATTGACCACCTGTCCAACCTGTGGCGGTTCGGGGGAAGTGATTGAATCTCGCTGTGAGTCCTGTGGCGGCCAAGGCCACATCCAAGTCAGTAAAAAGCTGAAAATTACGATTCCTGCGGGGGTGGATAATGGCACCCGGCTGCGGGTCTCAGGGGAAGGGGATGCCGGTCTGCGCGGAGGCCCTCCCGGCGATCTCTACGTCTATCTTTTTGTCGAACCCGATCCCGAGTTTCAGCGCGAAGGCAACAACATCCTATCGCGGATTAAAATTAGCTACCTGCAAGCGATTCTGGGCTGTCGGATTCCCGTGAGTACCGTGGATGGCGAAGCAGAACTGAAGATTCCCGCAGGCACCCAACCCGGTACGGTGTTCATCCTAGAAGGCCGAGGCGTCCCCCGTGTGGGCAATCCTGTGGCGCGGGGCGATCACCTCATTACCGTTGATGTCGAAATTCCCACCCATATCACCCATGAAGAGCGAGAACTGCTGGAGAAATTGGCCAAGATTCGCGGCGAGCGTATGGGCAAAGGCGGTCTAGAGGGCTTCCTCGGCAGCTTGTTTGGTGGTTAGGGCGTGTTGCCTAAAATAGAAAAAACCGTTGGGGGCGCCGGCCATGCTGACTGAGGTTTTGACAGCACTGGATCAAGGAAATTTTCAACAGGCAGAAAAATTGCTGGCCACCTTGCCTCCTGAGGATCCCCGTGTCCTCCTGTGCCGAGGTCAACTCTATCTCAAGACAGAGCGGCTAGAGGAGGCGGAGTCAGACTTTCGCCAATTACTGCGGCTGAACTGTGGCCCCAAGCTGACGCAAATGGCTCGGCGTGGCCTCGAAAAAATTGAGCAAATTCGCCAACAGCAGCGGCAACAGGCCATTTTAGCAACCCATGCCGTGGTGGGAGTCGAGCAGCAGGGCGTTCTGGTTTTGGAGGGGGTGGCTGGCTCTGAGCAGCGGACGATCCTCGCCCGTCTTTTGGCCACCATGTTTAAGATTGACCCCTACACGGCGCGACTGTTGATTCCGTCGCGGGGCTGGCGTTTGATCCGCACGGGCAATTTTGCGGAACTCAGGGTCTATTGCCAAGAACTGAAACAGCAGGGGTTTACCCTCTTTTGTGTCCCCTTTGAGGCACTGACAGCCACACCCGTCTTGCAGGTGCGTTATTTTGTGGCCTTGGAGCCACAGCCGCGTGTGGTGTGTACCACTTCGCTCTCGCCAGAGCCAGTGGCGTTAACGTTTACTTGGTCGCAGGTGAGCCAGCGGGTAGAGGGGTTGCTGCCGATTTTTGAGCAGGTGTTCGATCGCGATCGCCAAGGAAAAGTTACCCGCAAAGAACAAATTCAGGATCATGCCCAGTGCTGTGATCTCCACCTCTTTCAGCAAAATCAAATCCTGCGCTTTTATCGCGGCGGTTACCAGTTTCACCAAGGGATTCCCCTCAATCAAGTGGCAGAGGTGATCCAGAGTGATTTGGATTTGGATCAAAATACCTCATGGGTGAAGTGGCGGCAGTTATCGAGTCTGTGGCAGCAGCACTGTGGCGATCGCCCCGTGTGGCAAGACTTTACCAGTTTTGCCGAAACCGCCTTGGACTTTACGGAACTCCTGAGTAAAATTCCCCCCCACATTAACCTCTTTCGCCGTGAGGAAAGTCCTTGGGATGCCGCCTTCATGCTCTACAGCAGTTTGGCCTTTCACCGTGACCGCAGTGGCAGCAACCGCTAAGCTAGAAACAGAAGTCTGCTCGTGCGAGTATCTGTGCTGCACCGACTCCAACAAGCAATTAAAAATGATCTCATTGCTGGTCTGCTGGTGGTGATCCCGCTGGCAACAACGATTTGGCTATCGATTTCTGTTTCCAGTTGGGTCTTGGATCTCCTCACCCGTATTCCTAAGCAGGTGAACCCCTTCAAAACATGGCACCCCCTGTTGGTGGATCTGCTCAATGTGGCGGTGGGGATTGTTGTGCCCTTAACAGGGATCTTGCTCATTGGCTTGATGGCACGCAATATCTTTGGCCAGTGGCTGTTGAACACAGGTGAGAGCATTCTCAAGCGCATCCCCTTGGCGGGCACTATTTATAAAGTGCTGCAACAACTCCTAGAGACGATTCTGCGGGACTCGCGCGATCGCTTTCGCCGAGTAGTGCTCGTAGAATACCCGCGGCCGGGTCTGTGGGCCGTGGCCTTTGTCACTGGCACGATTAATGGTTCATTGCAAACGGTTTTTTCCGAGCCAATGTTGAGTCTATTTATCCCCTCATCGCCTAACCCCACCACCGGTTGGTATGTGATTGCCAGTGAGCGGGATGTGCGAGATTTGGATATTTCGATCGAGGATGCCTTTAAGCTGATTATTTCCGGGGGGATTGTCACACCGGGATCAGTTCCGACCTCGACCCTGCCCCCCGCCCCTGCGTCGTTGCGTTAAGAACTCGTTTTTGAGGATTTACCCATGATTACTGCTCGTCGTGTTGCCCGTGAATTGGCGTTGCTCAGTGCCGCTCAAGTGTTACGCCAACCGAAACTGCTCGATGAAAGTGACTGCCGCAGCTTGATCCTGATGGCGGTACGGACGCTGGCGAGTGATGTGCGCGATACCCTCGAACAGGCCGGCACTGAACTCAGTGAAAGTCAGCGACTGCTCAACCATAGCGAGTTTCAGTTGCCCCACCTCAAAAAGGCACAGATGGTGCTTCAAGATGCCCTCAATCGGGCGGAAAAGGGCTTGAACAAAATAGGTGCTGCCCTCGATTTACCCGAAATTCTCTACTTTGCCCATCAAGAGGAAGTTCAAGCCTACGCGATCGCCCTACTGCGCTGTTTGCAGCGACACCAAACGGAGATTCAAGAACTGGTGAATCGCTCAATGGTGGATTGGCAACTGGAGCGACTGACACACTTAGATCGCGCCATTATTGAAATGGCCGTCGCAGAGATGCGCTATCTTGACGTGGCCAAGCCAGTGGCCATCAACGAAGCGATCGAACTGGCCAAACGCTACAGCGACCAAGGTAGTCATCGCTTTATCAATGGTGTGCTGCGGCGGATCAGTGAAGCCCTTGACACGGCTCAGGCGGCCACTGGTAACTGAAACGACTGCCACAATTGCTGCCGCCCCAACTCCACATCCTCAGGCCGACATTGCCAGTGGGGATGGGCACTCATCACTAAACTTTCGAGGGTTTCGCGATCAAAAAGATGCCAAACAGGGGCACCGTCAACATGGTGGGCGATCGCCAGCAGATTTTCAGCCACGCAGTGAATTTCTAAACAGGTGGCTGCTCGCTGAATTTGCAACTGCTGCCCCGGTAGGAGCGATCGCACCGCATCCATAATCTCCCGTAGTTCCGAGATGCTCTGGACACAGACCCCCGGAATGGCCACCCGCTGCTGGGGATCCCCATTGACTTGCAGCCAATAATGACGGCTGGGATCAATTCCCAGAAGCCAAGGATCAACATCATCTAAGCGATAACGGGGAGCCAAGGAGAGTCCGTGCATCATTTATCCATTTCCTAAATCACAGCATTGATATCTAGCGATCGCAAGGGATCACTCTCGTATATGTAGTGTGATAAGTCTCCTTTATTTGATCAATCAAAGTTAATAATGCTTAATTTTTTGCCCATAGTTGTTAACAAAGCGCCGTTTTGCCACCAGCGAGATCACCGTTTTGTTACGGCAGCTACGGTTATCCGAGAGAAAACGGTTAAAATGAAGTTAAGAATAGGTTAACCCCTGAGAAAAAAGGATAGGTAAGCAATGAATAAATACGAATTTTTACATCCCCACAGCCGTTACCACGGTGAGTTTACACCCGAAAACTTTTTATTTGATGCCAACTTACAGGAGTTTGCGACCCAAGTGAGCTACATTTCCGGTCTGGAAAACAGTGGCAAGCTTTCCCCTCAGGAAGCCTATGAGCAAATTAAACGCCTTTGGAAAGAACTGAAAGCAACCAAAAAAGCGCTGCTAGATACTGCGCCCCCTAGCTAGGCTTGGAGGCGATGAAGCGTCTCCCGAATCAGTTCGGTCGGCACCTGATCAAAAATGTCCACATGGCCAATGGCAGTGGGGAGAATAAACCGCACCTGTTGTGCCTGAACCTTCTTGTCATGCTGGAGGAGTGCCAGCAGTCCCTCGACATCAAAGTGAGGCGGGATCGTTGTCGGTAGTTTTGCTTTGAGAATCAATGCCCGTTGGGCGGCGGCGGCTTCTACTGACCAATACCCCAAGGCCACCGCCAGTTCTCCAGCGGCAATCATGCCAATGGCCACAGCCTCGCCGTGGTTCAAAAGACGATAGTTGCCCATACTTTCAAGGGCATGGCCAATGGTGTGCCCGTAATTCAAAATAGCCCGCAGACCCGCTTCCCGCTCATCCTTGCTGACCACATCCACCTTCGCTTGGCAGGAACGCTGCAGAATTTGGAGCAACTGCTCAGTAGGCAAAGCAGCCATGCGATCCAAGCGCGGCAGCTGACTCAACAAATCAAACAGCTCAGCATCCCAAATCACACCATACTTAATCACCTCTGCCATACCAGCCCGGAATTCTCTGGGGGGCAGGGTTGCCAAAACATCGGGATCAATGACCACAAGACGGGGTTGATGAAAGGCACCGATGAGATTTTTGCCCTGGGGATGGTTCACCCCTGTTTTCCCGCCAATCGCCGCATCCACCATCGCCAAGAGACTGGTGGGAATCTGAACCACGGCAATCCCCCGCAGCCAAGTGGCCGCTGCAAAGCCAGTCATGTCGCCAATGACGCCACCGCCAAGGGCAAAGAGGGTGGAACCCCGCTCTAAACGCTGACTCAGGGCCGCATCATAGATCTTTTCGACGGTTCTGAGGGTTTTGTAGCGTTCCCCTGCTGGCAGAATACAGGGGGTGACCTGCCAGCCTGCTTGCGTTAATGCCTCTTGCACATCCGTGCCGTAGTGCTGCCAAATTTGCGGATTGGAAACGATGAGGGCGGGTGCTTTCGGCGTCAACGGCGTATATTCGGCCAACAGTGCAGGCAACTGCCGCCGTGTGTTGACACCAATGGCAATGCGGTAGGCGTGCTCACCAAGGGGAACGGGAATCAGCGTCGTCATTGTTGGATTTGCTGGGGACAACTACATTAAGTATCTTTAAGTATTTTCAGTCATCACTGCCGGGGCGGGGAAAGGCTGGCTTCGCTTGCCAAGGGGCAAAAAACGGCAGGAGGAGAAGTGCCGGTAGGGCAGCACCAATCGTAAAGAGAAAAAAGAGCGGCCAGCCCATGATCTCTGCCGCTTTACCCGCGGGCGCTGCCAACACATCCCGACTAAAGGCAAACAAACTGGAGAGCAGGGCATACTGTGTTGCACTAAATTGAGGGTTGCACAGGCTCATTAAGAGTGCCGTTAGAGCCGCGATCGCCAGTCCGGCACAGAAGTTATCAATACTAATGGCGGCCACCATCACCGTTGGATTGGCACCCACATTGGCCAAAACAAAATAGGAGACATTGCTAGAAGCTTGCAATCCCCCCATGATCCAAAGAGCACGGTGAATACCGATTTGACTGATGGCCGCCCCGCCGGCAAGGGCACCAACAATGGTGGCAATCAGCCCGACACCCCCTTGCACCGCACCAATTTGGGTTTGGCTAAAGCCCTGCTGCAACAGGAAAGGGGTCATCATGTTCCCTGTGAGGGCATCCCCCAAGCGGTAGAGGCAGATAAAGAGCAGAATAATCAGCCCCGTTCCCCAGCCGTAGCGCTGGAAAAAATCAAGGAAGGGGCGAATCACTGCTTGCGCCAATGAAGGAGGAGCCGGGGGATGGACTTCGGGTTCCGGTGCCCAAAGGGTCGTGACCATGCCCACGAGCATCAGCAGCGCCATCAGGACGTAAACCACGGGCCAAGGCAGTTGATCGGCAAGAATCAGGGCTAGGGAACCCGTGACCAAGAGCGCAATGCGATAGCCAAGGACGTAAATACCCGCACCCGCCCCCATTTCAAGGGGTTCTAGGACATCGGCACGGTAGGCATCCACCGCAATATCTTGGCTGGCGCTCAAAAAAGCAATGGCGAAGGCATTCACTGCCAACAGCCGCAGGCTCGTACTGGGATCCTGTACCGCCATTAGGGCGATCGCCCCCAAGAGGAGCACCTGAATGAGCAGTAACCAGCCCCGCCGCCGTCCCAAAAAGGGAATTGTATAGCGATCTAGCAAGGGTGACCAGAGAAACTTCAGCGAGTAGGGCAACCCCACGAGGCTAAAAAGGCCAATGGCGGTCAAGTCAATGCCCTCAACGGTCATCCATGCCTGCAGTGTTCGGCTGGTGAGAAACAGGGGTAACCCTGAGGAAAAGCCCAACAAGAGCAGGGCCGCCATTTTGCGACTTTGAAACACCCGTAGAGCTGCGCCGATTCCCGCCATTCATGTCGTTCCCCTGCTTGAGACTTGCCCTAGTGTAGAGCAAAAGGGGCAGTCACCTAAAGACTACTGGCTTGATTGATGCGACTGGGGCGAAAAGCGGGCCGACAGGTATCTAGGGAAACGGGGACGGGTTTGACGTGCCAGATGTCTTTGCAGTACTCCGCAATCGTGCGATCGCTAGAGAATTTGCCCATGCGCGCCACATTGAGAATAGACATCTGTGTCCAGTGGCTCTTCTCGCGGAAGGCTTGGGCAACCCGTTGCTGACAGTCCACATAGGATTGGTAGTCCGCCAACAGCATATAGGGATCTTCGTTGAGCAGGGAACTGACAATCGGTTCAAATAGCCCCGGCTCACGTGGATTGAAGTAGTCGGAAATCAGGCTGTCAATCACTTTCTTGAGCATTGGGTTGCTGTTGTAGTACTCGCGGGGATTGTAGCCCTCAGCTTTCAGGCTCATTACCCCTTGCGCCGTCAAACCAAAGAGGAAGAAGTTCTCTGCCCCCACCTCTTGGCGAATTTCCACATTTGCCCCATCCAGAGTACCAATCGTCAGGGCGCCATTGAGGGCAAATTTCATATTGCCGGTGCCGGAGGCCTCCTTACCAGCGGTGGAGATCTGCTCTGAAAGATCAGCCGCAGGATAGGTCATTTCCCCAAGGGAAACGGAATAGTTACTGAGGAACACGACCCGCAGACGGCCATTGACATCCCGATCATGGTTGACCATATCCCCCACCGCATTGATCAGCTTAATGATCATCTTGGCCATGAAGTAGCCGGGGGCTGCCTTGCCACCAAAAATAAATGTGCGCGGCTGAATGTCAATGTTGGGGTTGGCCTTGATTTGTTCGTAGAGGGTAATAATGTGGAGCACCGCCAAGTGCTGCCGCTTGTACTCATGGATCCGCTTCACTTGAATGTCAAACAGGGAATAGGGATCCACTTCAATCTGGTTGTGGCGCCAGATGTACTCCGCTAGGCGTTCTTTGTTGGCTTGCTTGATTTGCTGCCACTTGGCCTGAAAGGCGGGATCCGTGGCGTAGGGTTCTAGGCCGCGCAGGTCTTCAAGGTGGGTAATCCAGCGATCGCTCTTCAGTGTTTCGGTAATCAGGCTGGCCAAGCGGGGATTACTCATCAATAGCCAACGGCGGGGGGTAATGCCATTGGTTTTGTTCTGGAACTTGTTGGGGTACATCTCGTAGAAGTCCCGCATCAGCTCCTGCTTGATCAGCTCTGTGTGCAGTTCGGCGACCCCGTTGACCGTATGGCTGCCGACACAGGCCAAATGCGCCATGCGCACCTGCTTGGGATGACCTTCCTCAATCAAGGACATGCGTGCTAAGCGGGCAATGTTGCCGGGATAGCGTTGGCGAATCTCGTTGAGGAAGCGGTAGTTAATCTCGTAAATAATTTCAAGGTGGCGCGGCAGTAGTTGCGCAAAAAGTTCCACCGACCAGCGTTCAAGGGCTTCCGCCAGCAGGGTATGGTTGGTGTAGGCAAAAGTGCGCTGGGTAATGTCCCACGCTTTTTCCCACGGGAGTTGGTACTCATCCACCAGCAATCGCATCAGTTCAGCCACACCAATGGCAGGGTGGGTATCGTTGAGCTGAATGGCTACTTTGTCGGGGAAGGCATCAAAGCTGGTGTGCCGCCGCAGGTAAAGGCGAATAATGTCCTGCAACGAACAGGAGACAAAGAAATACTGTTGCCGCAGGCGCAGCTCCTTGCCTTGGGGAGTGTTGTCGTTGGGGTAAAGAACCTTCGAGATATTCTCACTAAAGGTTTTTTCCGAGACCGCTTGGGTGTAGTCACCGGCGTTGAACACCTGAAGGTTAAAGTCCTGCGCTGCACGAGCACTCCACAGACGGAGCGTATTCACCGTATTTTTGCCATAGCCTGGAATTGGCGTATCGTAGGGCGTGCCAAAAACGGTAGTGCTAGGAACCCACCGCACCCGGTAGTGCCCTTGGACATCGGTGTAGGCTTCGGTGTGGCCGCCAAACTTAACTTCGACATTGTAGTCGGGCCGGGCAATCTCCCAAGGGTTACCAAAGCGCAGCCAGTTGTCGGGGACTTCGTGCTGCCAGCCATTGGTGATGATTTGCTCGAAAATTCCATACTCGTAGCGAATGCCGTAGCCAACAGCGGGAATTTCGAGGGTGGCTAAGGAGTCGAGGAAACAAGCCGCCAACCGTCCTAGGCCGCCATTTCCTAAGCCTGGTTCAGGTTCGCGATCCATGAGTTCATTGAGATCTAAGCCAAAGTCGGTCATGGCCTGTTTGGTTTGCTCATAGAGGCCGACGTTAATCAGGTTATTCAGGAGCAAGCGACCAATGAGAAACTCTGCCGACAGGTAATAGACCACCTTCGCATCCTGCTCAAAATAGGTTTGGGCAGTTTTAATCCGTCGATGCAGCAGGCGATCGCGCACCGTGTAGGCCAGTGCCATGAAGTAATCGTAGGGCGTGGCAAACATGGCATCCTTGCCTTGGATGTAGTGCAGGTTATCCACAAAGGCGCGCTTCAGGGTTTGCACTGTCATCCCTGTGCGATCGCTCTCGATATACAAATCGCAGTGTTCGTCGTTGGCAGTAGGGTTGGTGTGGGAAACTGAATGAACAGGATGACCGTTAGGAGTGGAGGAACTATTCATGCAACCTGTGGCTCTGAAGGAATCGGAAATAACTTAACTTAAGGCTAATACAGATTTGTGAAATGTACATTAGATTACCGCTGCGGGAATTTTAATAATTGATTTATCTGCCTTTACATTTTTTTAATCTTCTCAAAGAGTGATCCAATCCCTTGGACAATCCCTAATCAAACCAACCAATTTCTGCATCGCCAAGGTGAGAGGCATTGGGATTGGAGATGGGAATTTCATTGACAAGGGGCTTAAATCCCACATCCTCAAAGCGGTAGGGCTGAGGCACCGTGAGTTGGCGAATGACTTCTTTGGCCTCTTCAAATTCGGCTTCTAGAGCCTGATGGCGGGTTTGGAGGTCCTGAAGCTCAGTTTCGAGGGCTTGGGCGCGATCGCGCCACGTTTGCACTTCCTGTTGCAGTTGCTCTATCTGGGTGCTGTGAGCGGTTTTCTCAGCTTCTGCCGCTGCTAACGCTGCTTTGAGGGTGGCCAGTTCTTGCTCTAGTTCTGCCTTGGTGGGCTGGTGTCGACTCCGCTTGCTGGGCGCTTGACTTTGTTTGGCTGCCTCTTGCCGCAGTAGATCGCTGAGGTTTTGGTGTTCCATCAAATGAATGATTAAATTACTTGCACAATCACAGTCTTTCTCTTGTTGATCTTTGCATAAAATTCGCACTGATAGGATATAATCGCTTGGAATTCTTTTGGCTGTGAGAGTGAAATATGCTAACCTCGACCGCAACGCCGCTGACCACAGAGCAGGCACACCTCAAGATTCAGGGGGGCTATCGGTTATCGGGGGAGGTGAGGATTAGCGGAGCCAAGAATTCAGCATTAGTCTTGATGGCGGGGGCACTCTTAGCAGCGGATACAACAATTCTCCATGCAGTGCCTGACTTGGCGGATATTCGTCGCCTTGGGGAAATTTTACAGGCATTGGGGGTCAAGGTACAACGCCTCGGTAGTGAAGCGATCGCCATTGATGCCACGGAATTAAATACCAATGATCCCCCCTATCGCTTGGTCAGCCAACTGCGGGCGAGTTTCTTTGCCATTGGTCCATTGGTGGCACGGTTGGGGATTGCTCGTGTTCCCTTGCCTGGCGGCTGCGCTATTGGCGCTCGTCCGGTGGAACTGCATGTGCGCGGTCTGCAAGCGATGGGAGCCGAAGTCACGATTGACCACGGTGTTGTTACCGCCAGTGCCCCCAAACTGAAGGGAACCCGCATCTATTTGGACTATCCCAGCGTTGGTGCAACGGAAACCCTGATGATGGCCGCCACCCTTGCCGAGGGGGAAACCACGATTGAAAATGCCGCTCAAGAACCGGAAGTGGTGGATTTGGCCAACTTCTGTATCGCCATGGGGGCAAAAATCTATGGCGCAGGCACCAATTCGATTACCATTGTTGGGGTCGATCGCCTCCACGGCACTGAATACGAAATTATCCCTGATCGCATTGAAGCGGGAACATTTCTCTTGGCGGCTGCCGTCACCCGCTCTGCCATTACATTGGCACCGGTCATTCCCAGTCACCTGACACCTGTGGTTGCCAAACTGGAAGAAATGGGAGCGAGGATTGAATTTCCCGATCCCACCCGTGTCCGCTTTACCCCTGCTCTGCACTACCGTGCCACCGACATTGAAACGCTCCCCTACCCCGGCTTTCCCACGGATATGCAGGCCTTGATGATGACATTGCTGGCCATCAGTGAGGGGAATAGTTTAGTCAGCGAAACGGTGTTTGAAAATCGCTTTGGCCATGTGGCTGAACTGAATCGCATGGGTGCCGATATTCGCGTCAAGGGAAATCACGCCGCCATCCGAGGGGTGCCCCATCTTTCCGGTGCACCGGTAACAGGTACGGATTTACGCGCCACAGCGGCTTTAGTCGTTGCTGGACTGGCTGCCCACGGCGAAACCCACGTCTATGGCTTGCAGCACTTAGATCGGGGCTACTGGCAAATTGAAGCCAAGCTGCGGGGTTTGGGTGCACAGCTAGAGCGTTATGTTCCGAGTACAGCCCCTTCTCCAGTTTTTTAGCCCGTCCTTGGGGGCAAGTGCCATCTCGGTTCCTATCCCCCCTGTCCATTGCGCCATCACATTCGCCAGTACTGCAGCTACGGTGGGCGTCCAATGTTCCCATGCGCTAAGGGGCAAGGCCAATGCCCCCCAATAGGCACCAAAAAGACAGCTTAAGAGAAAACCAGCACTGGGTTGCTGCTTGATAACAATTTCATGGGCTAATTCTAAGTCCCACGGGGCGATCGCCAAGGCATAGCGGATCATCTCCCCTTTTTCTGAGGGTAGGGGCAGAGCCTCAGGTGCCCAAGCCGCCGCGAGGTATTCATGGAGCAGGGTCTGAATGTCCTGCAACCCTTCGGGGACGGCAACCAAAGGTTGGTCCCATGATGCCAGCAACTGCGGCAGCTGAACGAGCCACTCCCCTTGGTTGGGGGTTAACCATTGGTGGGGCAGTGCTTGGGCTAGATAGATATCCTCTTTAGCAATGCCCCACAGAAGTCCAAGGAGGGCACCGCGAAACTGTTCATAGACGCCCCCTCTGACCATCACGCCGACTGCTTTTGACCCACGACAGCATAGAAGGGATCGGTGAATCCCAGCCAAGGCCAGCGACGGGGCAGATGGGTTTCGATGACCTTAAGGGAGGGAATGCTGTTGATATAAGTTTGCACCAAGCGCAGGCGATCGCCCTCGGTACCCTCGCGCCACGCCTGAATCGCCTTCTCAAAAAACATTCGATTCGAGAAGCTGACAATGACCACCCCTTGGGGTTTGAGGATACGGGCAATTTCTGTAAAAGTGGCCTCAGGATACTGGAGATACTGCACCGACACCGCCATCAGCACGGCATCAAAACTGGCCTCCTCTAGGGGCAAAGCCAACGCTTCATTGAGGTTCTGGACAAAGTAGCGATCCAGCCGAGGGTTGCGGGCTAGCTCCGCCGCATTCATCCCATGACCCACCACCTCCGCAAAGGATAGCTCTGGTGGTAGATGGGACACCCAACTACTCATTAAGTCCAAAACCCGCATTTGTGGCTGCAGGTATTCGCGGTAGAGATTTGTGAGGCGCGCCAGAAAGAAATCATCCACGTGGGTAACAAAGCGCGGTGCCGCATAAAAGAGAGCATCGCTGCGGCTATCCAGTTTCGTGCGCTGGTAGGGATTGAGAATCATCGACCTAACTGCTGAGCAATCTCCTTTTGAAGATAACGAACAACCTCGGTTAAGGGGAGGGTGGATTTGGTACCGCTTGCCCGGATCACCAGTTCCACTTCCCCCTTGGCGATCGCCCGCCCCGTCACTAGGCGATAGGGAATGCCAATGAGATCCGCATCTTTGAATTTCACCCCTGCCCGCTCATCGCGATCGTCGAGGAGCACCTCAATTCCTGCCGCCTGAAGTTGATCGTAGAGGTCAGTAGCCACCTGCATTTGCTGCCCATCCTCGATGTTGGGAACGACAATGATCACCTGATAGGGGGCGATCGCCAGCGGCCAAATGATCCCCTGAGCATCGTGGTGCTGCTCCACCGCCGCCTGAGCCAAGCGGGAAACCCCAATGCCATAGCAGCCCATCACCAGCGGCACCTCTTCCCCCTGTTCATTGGTGTAGGTGGCCTTCATCGCCTCAGAATACTTTGTCCCCAACTGGAAAATATGGCCAATTTCAATGCCACGGGCCGTCTCTAGGTGCTGTGTTGGATCGTGGCAGGCGCGATCGCCGGCTTGGGCTTTGCGCACATCGGCGACAATGGCCGGTAATGGACAGGATTTGCCCCAATTGACACCGACACGGTGCTGTTGATCGCGATTGGCTCCTGTAATAAACCGCTTTAACTCCGTTACGGTGTGATCGGCAATGCGAATCCAGTGGGGAATGATCTGGGGATCGGCTTTAATAACGCCGTCCTCTATGTCAGGGCCAATGTAACCAAAGGGAATGGGGGTGGCTGCCCACTCTTGGGCGGTATTGGCATCCGCCACCCGCAGATCCAGCAATTTCGTTGCCCCGTAGTTGGGCGCAAGGGAAGTGAGGGTGTTGTGCAGCTTGACGCTATTCACCTCTTGATCGCCGCGAATACTCACCAACACGAGACCCACCCGCCCATTATCGAAAACCGCTCGATAGAGGACATTTTTCACAATTTGCGTCGGATGGCACTGCAAGTGCTCAACAAGGGCATCAATGGTTGCCGTATTGGGGGTATCTAGTGTCGCCACCTTTTTGTAGGTTGTGGGCACCGCGTCAGGGGGCAGCGAAACGGCCTTTTCCACATTGGCGGCATATTGGCCGTCAGCCGTATAGAGCACTTCATCTTCGCCGGCGGCAGCCAGCACCATAAACTCATGGGATCCCGATCCGCCGATCGCACCCGAATCCGCCTCTACAGCTCGAAACGTCAGGCCACAGCGCTGAAGAATACGGCTATAGGTGTCGTACATCACCTGATAGGTTTCCTTGAGGCTGGCCACATCGGCATGGAAGGAGTAGCCGTCCTTCATAATGAATTCTCGTCCCCGCATCAGACCAAATCGCGGGCGAATCTCATCGCGGAATTTGGTTTGAATTTGGTACAGGTGAACGGGCAACTGACGATAGGAGCGAATCAAGTCCTTAGCGAGGGTGGTGATGACCTCTTCATGGGTCGGCCCTAGTCCCAACTGCCGCTCAGCGCGATCGGTGAGGGAAAACATGATCCCTTCGGCCTTGGTATAGGTATCCCAGCGTCCCGACTCTTGCCACAGTTCAGCGGGTTGTAATTGCGGCAGCAAACATTCCAAGGCACCACTGCGGTTCATTTCCTCACGGACAATGGCGCTCACTTTTTGCAGCACTCGCCACATCAAGGGCAGATAGCTATAGATGCCACTGGCAATCCGTCGAATATACCCCGCCCGCAGGAGCAATTTGTGGCTGGGAATTTCCGCTTCCGCTGGATCCTCGCGAAGCGTGACAAAAAGCATTTGCGAGAGGCGCATAGCTGGGCTACCGATACTGCACAGAGCCTCTATTTTACGATGACCAGCGATCGCTAGGGGGTAGCCGTTGGTTCGGGGTCTACTGCTGGCGGTTGAATAGGTGTCGGCATCGGGGCAACCGTGGCCTCAGGTGTCGGTGCAGGACTGGCAGGGGTAGGAGCAACGGTGGTTTCAGGGGTGGGCGTAGGCGTTGGAGATGTCTCAGGTGTCGGCTTAGGAGCAGCAGTGGCTTCAGGGGTGGGTGTGGCCGGCGGCACTGATTCTGGTTCGGTTACTGGTTCAGAAGTCCTTTCAGGGGGACTGGGGGGGCTTTCCCACCAAGCGGGCGTGGGTGCTGCCTGTTGACGTTGGCGCACGCTGAGTTCATAGTCCCACTGCCAGATGCGATTGAGGGCTTCACGGTAGAGGGCGCGCCCAGAACCAATTTGCTCAGCGGTTTGAATGGCTTCCTCTAGTTTGCCTTCCCGTGCCAAGCGAATCGCTTGATCCAGAATCGGACGATCCTCAATTTCTTCCAGTTTTTCCTGCCACTCGTTGCGGTAGTTGGCCACTACAGAAGCAAGCACAGCATTGCTGGGGAAGTATTGCAGAACCCCTAGGGCGGCCTGATACTGTTTCTGTTCTGCGAGGGCGATCGCCGCATGGAGCAAGGGCTGCTCATCAATCGTACGCAGATCCCGCTGCCAAAGGGCAATCAAACCTTGGGCTTGACCCCGTTCCGGCTGACCAAGGGGCACCTGCCGAGCTTGAGCAATGGCCAAGGCATACCCCCAGCGCAGATGAGAATTGGCGAGCCACGATGCCCACTGAAGATGCTGCTGGTTGCGCAACTGCTGCTGCCATGTCTTGAGGTAGGCCTGAGCCGATGCATAGAAGGGATCCGTGGTGGGAATCTGCTGCACGCGAGCGATCGCTTCCCAGTAGCCCAAAACCGTTCCCTTGGCCGCAAGGGCTTTGGCCTGCCCCAAGATGACAATCGGGCGATCGTGGTAGGACACATCGAGAGCGGGGGCAATTTTTTCAATGAGGGCTAGGGCACCCTCGCGATCGCCGGCCGCTAGGCGTTCTTCAGCGTACACAAACACTTCGGGAATCCAACGGCGAATATCCGCTTGGGCTTGGGAATAAACAACCGCCTCGGGGGGAATTTGCAGAGCCAGCATGACCGCCTCGGCCAGTTCATTGGCTGTTAACCAAGCCGCCAAATCCCGTGCCTGTACCAATTGCACCCACGCATCCTGTTCTTGGGAGATACGCACCGAGAGCTTTTGGGCCTGTTCGCGCCAGTAGTCGGTGCCCAACTGGTTCATCAGTTTCACTTGCAGTAATGCCAGCCCCCAATCCTGCTGGCGCAGTGCCGCCTCCGCCGTGGCCAACAAGTTTCCCCCTTCTCCCACATTGGTTGCGCTCAGTAGCTCTTGGGCTTGGGAGTAGCTGGCTGCAGTGGTGGGGATTTTTTTCAGCAGCAGCGTTGCCAGTTCGATGTTGCCTTGGCTCAACTGTTGGCGGGCAATCACGAGTAGGGCGGCTGACCATTCATCCACGCGCCGCTTCGCTTGGGGAAAAAGGGGGTGATCTTCGGGCCACTGACCGACGGTTTCAATGGCTTGAGCAACAGAGGGTAAGTTGCCGTGGAGGGCGGCTTGATCGGCACAGTAGAGGCGATCGCCATCGCTCATGACGAGGCCGGGGCGACGACAATCGGGCAAGGGGGGTAAAACCAATAGCCAAGCACTGGCGGTCATCAGGGTTGCGCCGGAGATTAAAAAGGGGATGAGCCAAGGCCACCCCTCATAGGCCATGAGTCGTTGGCGGTAGGTTTGCCAGCGGGAGGGCAGAGATGCAGTGACTGTTGTCCCCACAGGGGCGATCGCTAGCTCCGCTGACTTAGGAACCCGCCGCAACCACCGTTGCCAAACCTCTAGTGCTTTCATTTCCTGCTGCGGCTCCTCACCCACTGCCTCAAATTTCCCTAGGATGCTAGGGAGGTCGTTAGAAATTGTTATAGCAAATCAACTTGGCAATTCCCTCCTCAAGTTGCCGTTTCCCACGGCAGGATTATAATTTAAGGATACGAATCGCAATAATCCTTAACATTTCTCCTGATTTTGCAACGCCTGTGACCGCACTCTGGCAAAGCTTGATTTTAATCTCCCCCTTTTTCTTTTGGGGAACTGCCATGGTGGCCATGAAAGAGGTGATGCCCCATACCTCGCCGCTGTGGGTTGCCGGTGTGCGCCTTGTGCCCGCAGGCCTTCTGGTGTTAGCGGTGGCGATCGCCCTCGGTAAGCCCCAACCCAATAGCTTACGGGCGTGGGGATGGATTAGTCTTTTTGCCTTTGTGGATGGCTTTTTATTTCAGGGGCTTCTGGCCACTGGCTTAGCAAAAACGGGAGCCGGGCTGGGTTCTGTCATGATTGACTCCCAACCCCTTGCGGTGGCATTGCTGTCCCGCTGGCTATATCAAGAGCGCGTTGGCGGCTGGGGCTGGCTGGGGCTATTTCTTGGCTTAGTGGGCATTAGCGGTATTGGTCTAGGCGATGATCTCTTGACGTTGCTCCATCAACCCAGCGCATGGCAAGGTATTCCTTGGGGACAGTGGTGGCAGCGAGGTGAACTGTGGATGCTGTTGGCTGCCCTCTCAATGGCCGTGGGAACCATTCTCATGCGTCCCTTGGCACGCTATGCGGATCCCGTTGTGGCTACCGGCTGGCACATGGTCTTGGGCGGGTTGCCCCTCTTGCTCTTGCCGAGCCTGAATACCCCAGCACCTTGGGCGGCTCTACAGTGGCCAGATGTCTTTAATTTGGGCTATGCCACCCTCTTCGGTAGTGCCCTGTCCTACGGTGTCTTTTTTTATTTCGCTGCCAAGGGGAATCTGACTAGTCTCAGTGCTCTGACCTTCCTCACCCCAGTATTTGCCCTCACCTTTGGGCATTGGTTCTTGGGGGAAACCCTGAGTCAAGTTCAGTTGCTAGGAGTGGGTCTGACGCTGGTTAGCATTTACATCATCAATCAGCGCCAAGTGCTGGGGCGGTGGTGGCAACAACTCCCCTTACCCACCCGCTTGCGGGAATCGGCAACTTCGGTCAGCGTTAAAGTAGTCGATCAAAAGTAGTCGATTAACCTCAGTCAAATAGGTCAGTTTCCTGCCCAGCGTCCCCACACCCCAGCAAGTCTATGAATGATCCCTTTCACCTGATCCAGTTATCAGATCTGCATCTATTTGCCACAGATGAAGGCAGACTCCTTGGCTTGCCCACGGCTCAATCCCTAGCTGCTGTTTTAGGGGTAATTCACCGTCATGCCCCTGCTGCCCTGCTGCTGACGGGAGACTTGGCACAGGAACCCGTTGCCACCACCTACGACCGTTTGGCCACTGCTTTCGGGGACTTTAAATGTCCCGTATATTTGGATTCCCGGTAACCATGATGAACCAAGGGTAATGCTGCCGGCGCTGGAACGTCCGCCGCTGAGGGGCGATCGCCAGATCAATCTTGGGACTTGGCAAGGCCTGCTCCTCAGTTCCCAAGCGGATGGCAAAGTCCATGGTGAATTGCGTCCTGAAACCTTAAGCTGGCTAGAGGCAACCTTGAGTCGCGCGGGCGATCGCCCCACATTCATTGCCCTGCACCATCCCCCCTTTGAGACCGGTGCCCCTTGGCTCGACAGTAGCCGCCTACAAAACCCTGAGCACCTTTTTGCTGTCTTGGATCGCCATTCGCAGGTGAAGCTTGTCCTCTTTGGTCATATCCATCAGGAATTTGCCACCGAGCGGCAAGGGGTGACGTATCTCGGCTGCCCCTCCACCTGTATCCAGTTTTTGCCTCGCGCCCCTGAATTTTCCCTTGAACCCATTGGTCCCGGTTTTCGTCATCTGTTGTTATACCCCGATGGCACCTTTAGAACCCACATTGAACGGGTAGAGATTCCCCTCACCTTGGACTTTAGTGCCAAAGGGTACTAAAACCTAGGCGATAGCCGCATTTGTAGGCTATACCTATTGAAAAGTGCGTGTAGGTAGGAGTGGTGGGCTATGAACCTCAGTCGGAACACCGATGAGATTAAACTGGTTCCCGAGATGACCGGTGGTCGAGTCCCCTATACCCCCCGCAACCATCGCCGTATTCTCTGCATTTTCCCCCGCTATAGCCGCTCCTTTGGTACGTTTCACCACGCCTACCCCCTCATGGGCACGGTACGCGCCTTTATGCCACCCCAAGGGATTTTGTTGGTGGCCGCCTATCTTCCAGACTCTTGGGAAGTGCGCCTGATTGATGAAAATGTACGGCCAGCAACCGATGCTGACTATGCTTGGGCTGATATTGTCATTACTAGCGGCATGCACATTCAGCGGCCACAAATTTTAGAAATCAACGACATTGCCCATCGTCACGGTAAACTCACTGCCCTCGGCGGGCCTTCGGTCTCCAGTTGTCCGGAATACTATCCCGATGTGGATATTCTCCACCTAGGGGAACTGGGGGATGCCACCGATAAAATGATTGCTTACTTTGACGAGTACGGCAGCCAGCGCCCGCCCCAACAACTGATCTTTGAAACCACGGCACGGTTACCCTTGAGTGAATTTCCTGTGCCTGCCTACCAGCACGTGCGCATGGAAAATTACTTCCTCGGCAGTGTGCAGTTTTCCAGTGGCTGTCCCTTTCGCTGTGAGTTTTGTGATATTCCCGAACTCTATGGCCGCAATCCGCGCCTGAAAACGCCGCAGCAAATCCTCAAGGAACTGGATACAATGCTGGCTTCAGGAAATCCGGGGGCGGTCTATTTCGTTGACGATAACTTTATTGGCAATCGCCGCGCCGTCATGGAACTGCTGCCCCATCTGATTGACTGGCAAAGGGCCAATGGCTACCCGCTGCAATTTGCCTGTGAAGCGACCCTGAACATTGCCCAAAGCCCAAAACTTCTAGAAATGATGCGGGAAGCCTATTTCTGTACGATTTTCTGTGGCATTGAAACCCCGGAACCTGAAGCGCTCCACGCCATCCACAAGGATCAAAACCTAAGTATGCCGATTTTGCAGGCGGTGCAAACCCTCAATCGTTACGGCATGGAAGTGGTTTCTGGGATCATTATTGGCTTTGATACCGATACACCCCAAACGGGCGATCGCATTCTTGAGTTTATTCGCGCTTCCCACATTCCCACATTGACGATTAACCTGCTGCACGCCCTACCCCGTACCCCCCTCTGGCGTCGGCTGGAAGCAGAAGGCCGCCTCAACCATGACGAAAACCGCGAATCCAATGTTGAGTTCCTGATGCCCTACGAAGAAGTAGTGGAAATGTGGCGCCGCACCATCACCACCGCCTATGAACCGGAGTTTCTCTACGAGCGGTTTGCCTATCAAATGGAACACACGTATCCCAACCGCATTGCAGTGCCGAATAGCCCAGCTCGCCTCAGCCGCGAAAATATCCTGCGGGGACTGCGGATCATGAAAAATCTCCTCTGGCACGTGGGGCTTTGGGGGAGCTACCGCAAGACGTTCTGGAAGCTGGCAGGGCCTGCCCTGAAAAAAGGCCAAATTGAACAAGTGATCCACGTGGGTGTGGTGGGGCATCATCTGATTAACTTTGCCCAAGAATGTGCCCGTGGTGATGAGGCGGCGTCCTTCTATGCCCAACGGCTACGGCAAAAAAACACAACGGCCACCTCGCCCAAATCGGCCATCAAGTTGCCAGTGAAGCTGCGCTAACGCTCCTCGCAGCATTCCCCATCCCTAGGATGGGCTGCTTTATTTACTGTACAGTCATATAATAGAGTTATTAAGCTAAGTTATCTTGATCTGTGTCTCTAGTGTGCGATATCCCCTATGGTTGACCTCCCCTCCCCTGACTTGCTCACCCACGTTGCCGAGTATTTCAAAGTGCTGTCGGAACCGAGTCGCCTGCAAGTGCTCTGTGCCCTAAAACAGGGACGGCGCAATGTCTCGGAGATTATTCAGGAAACGGGGTTGGGGCAGGCCAATGTCTCAAAGCACTTGAAAACCCTTGCTCAGGCGGGTCTGGTGCGGCGACAACCCCAAGGGGTTACCGTCTATTACGAAATTGCTGACCCGACGATCTTTCCGCTGTGTGATCTGGTGTGCCAGCGGCTGAGGCAGCGCATTGAGGAGCAATCCCAAGTCGTCAAGGAATTGGTGCACAATTTCTCCTAGGCGCCATGCCCCAATATGCGAGAATAGTTGCGTAGGTTTTGATGAGTATGGCCTCTGCGGCTTAGCACTAGCATTCAGCAATGACGAAATATGTTTTTGTGACTGGCGGTGTCGTCTCCAGTATTGGGAAAGGAATTGTCGCCGCTAGTCTGGGGCGTCTATTGAAATCGCGGCAGTATTCCGTGTCAATTCTCAAGCTTGATCCCTATATCAATGTGGATCCGGGCACGATGAGTCCCTTCCAGCACGGGGAAGTGTTTGTGACCGACGATGGTGCCGAAACGGATTTGGACTTGGGGCACTACGAGCGCTTTACGGATACACCCATGTCCCGCCTCAATAGCGTCACGACGGGATCCATTTACCAAGCGGTGATTAACAAAGAGCGACGCGGCGACTATATGGGGGGAACGGTGCAGGTCATCCCCCACATTACGAATGAGATTAAAGAACGCATTCTACGGGTGGCGAAGGACAAAAACCCCGATGTGGTGATTATTGAAATTGGGGGAACCGTTGGCGATATTGAGTCGCTGCCCTTTCTAGAGGCCATCCGTCAGTTTCGCACGGAGGTGGGGCGGCACCATGTGC
Source organism: Thermosynechococcus sp. B1 (assembly GCF_030322985.1). Lineage (NCBI taxonomy): Bacteria > Bacillati > Cyanobacteriota > Cyanophyceae > Acaryochloridales > Thermosynechococcaceae > Thermosynechococcus > Thermosynechococcus sp. B1. Next base: position 437,559 of record NZ_CP096573.1, read on the forward strand.
TGTTTATGCATGTAACCTTGGTGCCTTGGATTCCCTCGGCAGGGGAGATGAAAACAAAACCCACCCAGCACTCGGTGAAGGAATTGCGCTCCATTGGGATTCAGCCGGATATTCTGATCTGTCGTTGCGATCGCCCCCTTGTACCGGGCATCAAGGAAAAGCTCTCCCAATTTTGTGATGTCCCTGTGGAATGTGTCATTCCCTCGCCGGATGCCAAAAGTATCTATGAAGTGCCTCTGCTGCTTGAGCGCGAAGGGTTAGCCACCCAAGTTTTGAGTCTTTTGAACTTGGAGCAACGGCAACCGGATCTCAGTCAGTGGCAGGCTCTGGTGGAGCGGCTCTACCGTTCCCATACGCCGTTGGAGGTGGCGATTGTGGGCAAATATGTCCGCCTCAGCGATGCCTATCTTTCGGTGGTGGAAGCCCTGCGGCACTCGGCGATCGCCCTTGATCAGGAACTGCGTATCCGCTGGGTCAACTCCGAAGAAATTGTTGAAAATGGTGTAGAAAATGCCCTCAGCAATGTCGCGGCGATTGTTGTGCCGGGGGGGTTTGGTATTCGCGGCGTCGAAGGCAAAATTGCCGCCATTCAGTACGCCCGTGAGCAAGGAATTCCCTTTTTGGGGTTGTGCTTGGGGATGCAGTGCGCGGTGATTGAGTGGGCACGCCATATTGCCGGTTTAGAAAATGCTAACAGTGCTGAGTTTGATGCCAATACCCCCCATCCGGTGATTCACCTGTTGCCTGAACAGCAGGACATTGTGGATTTGGGGGGAACGATGCGCTTGGGCTTGTATGCCTGCCGCCTAGCCCCCAATTCCCTTGCCGAAAAGCTCTACGGCGAAACGGTCATCTACGAGCGGCACCGCCATCGCTACGAGTTTAACAATGCCTATCGCAGCCTCTTTTTAGAAACGGGCTATCAAATTACAGGCACCTCTCCTGATGGCCGCTTAGTAGAAATTATCGAGTATCCGGCTCACCCCTTCTTTATTGCGGTGCAGTTTCACCCCGAGTTTCGTTCCCGCCCCAATGCGCCTCATCCTCTCTTTTACGGCTTGCTGGCAGCGGCAGCCAAGAATTCTAATCGTGACAATTCACAGTTAGTCCCAAGCCTCTAGATTTCGCAGCGGTTCCACAAGGATAGTGCTGGCATCTGTTGCCCGTATGGCCACATCGGTCAGGGCACCCACCCGTACGGCCAAGGTTTGACTGAAGGGGGCACGACGCAACAGGGTGACGGTTTGGCCGACGGTAAACCCCACGGCAGCAAGGCGCCGTTGCCAAGCGGGGGTTCCCTCAATGGCAGTAATCCGCGCCGAAGTACCAAGGGGGAGGTCAGAGAGCACCACAGGATAATTCATGAGACGGGTGAAGCAGGTGTCGCCAAGCGCCGGACCTCTTGAAGGGCTTCCTTGGCGGAGGGGTAGCGATCGCTAAAGTTAAATTTCACCATCTTATTGAGCACTGCCGCTAGACCTTCACTCACTGTGACACACTGCTGCCAATCCACTTCACCCGTGCGCGGATCTCGCGGTAGATCGCGGGGTTTAATACCCGTTAAAGCCTGCAGCACAATCATGCTGACAGCGTAAATATCACTGCTGAGGGTGGGCTGACCGGAGAGCTGCTCTGGCGGAGCATAACCCATCGTACCAATGACCACGGTGCTCCCTTGGGTTTTCTCCACTTCTTGGGGTTGAATTTGCTTCACTGCCCCAAAGTCAATCAGCACCAGCTTGCGATCGCTGGCACGGCGAATAATATTATCGGGCTTAATATCGCGGTGAATCACATAGTGACTGTGGACAAAACTCAGCACTTCCAAGATTTCCCGTAGGAGTTGAATGGCCTCAGCTTCCGTGTGTTTGCGTTGCAGTTCCTCACTTAGGGAAGCACCATCAATAAACTCCTGCACCAGATAGAATTCCTGATTTTCCTCAACATAGGCCAGCAAGAGGGGAATTTGATCGTGGCGTCCTAGCTTTTCAAGGATTTCTGCTTCGGTATTAAAGAGCCGTCGCGCCACCTGCATAAAGCGCTCATCGGTGCGTCCCGGTCGCAAATGCTTGACCACACAGAGGGGGTTCCCCGGTCGCTGGGTATCCTGAGCCAAATAGGTGCGGCCAAAGCCCCCTGACCCCAAGACTTTTTGGATTTTGTAGCGACCACTGAGGAGAGAACGGGGTTTGCCGGTAATTTCTGTGGGTTCTCGCAGGGCTGCATTGAGGGCTGCCGTATCCTCGGCCATCAGCGATCGCAACAGTGCCAAGGCTTTTTCCTGTTCCTGTACTTTTTCTTGGAAAGATTTTTGCTCCTGCTGCGCCTGATAGCTAACGTAGCCGACCATACCCATACTGCTGAGCACTAGGGCGATCGCCGGCGGCACCACGGGAATCCAGCCACTCCCCATGACAAAAATGCCAAAGCCACCACCAAAAAGGACAATTAGCCCCCCCACTACCGCGCCCCCCAACCCCAGGGGTTGCCGCAACCACCAGCCAAGGACACTGCCCACCCCAGCCCACAGCAGAATCCAGCCGAGCACCACTGGCAGCGGCCAATACCAAATGGGACTTTCGCCGTCGAGGGCCGCACTCAGGAATTGACTCACCATCTGGCCATGAACAACCACCCCCGGCATTTGCTGCGTCACGGCATCACTACCGCTATAGGGGGTGAGGAAAATATCCTTGATGCTCGGCGCAGACACCCCAATCAAAACGACGCGATCGCGAATCAGGTCTTCGCTCACCCGTCCGGTCAGTACATCCGTTAGGGAAACCGTTGGCCCCACTGCGTTGCGTGAGCGGTACTTCAGCAGGGTTTGCATGCCGCGATCGTCCACCCCCACATAGCCACCGGCATCGCTGCTGAGGAGGGGAAAATGCACATCATTGAGCGTCAAACCCTTGTCATCGAGTTTGATAGTCTGAGCGGGGTCTTGTTCTAGGTAGCGCAGTGCCAGCATCAGGGCAAAGGAAAAGGGCGTTGTACACCGCTGTGCTTTAGGATTGCTGATCACAAATAGATTGCGGCGAATGACACCATCGTTATCGAGGGGGATATCGGCAAAGCCCACTCGCTCTGGCACCTGTGCTGCGGGAATACTGGGTGGTGGTGGCACTTCGGGTTGCTCCGCTGTTTCCCCCGTTGATTTGCACACTGGAATAATGCGCGGGTTGATGCGAATCATGTTTTGCAACTCGTCGTGGCCGGGGGGGTGGGGCAAATCGCGGAAAATATCCAAGCCAATGGCACGCGGGCTAGCGGCATTAAGGCGGGTGAGGAGATCGGCAACGGTAGCATCCGGCAGGGGCCACGTTTTTTGGGCTTGAATGTCCTGCTCCGTCACCAGCACCGTCAGGATACGCGAATCAGGGTCACGGGCGGGTTGCGATCGCACATAGAAGTCATACAGACTCAGTTCCGACGGCTGAAGCAGTCCCAGTTGGCGCACACCGATCACCACAGCGGTTACTCCCAGTGTGGTGGCAACAACCGGCATCGGCAGCCATTTTGGCCAAGGGTAGGGCACGATTTCAACTCCTCGCGCAATTGTGCAGCGGCGCCCCGAGAGCATCGCTAGACCGATTTTAGCGAACCGCCATCTTCCCTTTCCGCTGCTGCTAGGGGATGAGCAACGGGATAGGGGGTTAAGAAGCAGCCAATAGAGGCAACTGTTCTCTTGGTGCTAGATGGCGATCGCTCGCTCCCCAGCGCAATAATGTAACAACATGTAACAAAAGTCAGCGATCGCGCGGGGGAAACTGAACCCTTACAATAGGTTTCAGATGTGCTATTTTGCGTCACTGGCAAGCCAAACTCAGCTTTCTTGTGCGGGGATAGATATCAATTGGGCATGATTCCTGATAAGTTCAGAAAAACGCCTCTTAGTGGCACGCCTATGGCCTCAATGCCTATGTCCGAACTGCCCTTTTCCCTTGATCAATTGCGAATCCTGAAGGCGATCGCCCTCGAAGGAAGCTTTAAGCGAGCCGCTGACAGCCTTTACGTCTCCCAACCCGCAGTGAGTTTACAGGTGCAAAACCTTGAACGCCAACTGGATGTTCCCCTATTTGACCGCGGGGGACGCCGTGCCCAACTCACCGAAGCCGGACAACTCCTACTGGCCTACGGCGATCAAATTCTCTCCCTGTGCCATGAAGCCTGCCGTGCCATCGAAGACCTACAAAAATTGCAGGGGGGGACATTGATCATTGGAGCCAGCCAAACCACCGGCACCTACCTGATGCCCCGCATGATTGGCCTGTTTCGCAGCAAATATCCCGAAGTCGCTGTTCAACTCCATGTGCATTCCACCCGCCGCACCTGCTGGAGTTTGGTCAACGGTCAAATTGATCTAGCAATTATTGGCGGCGAAGTCCCCTCAGAACTGAGCGAGCAAATTACCATCACCCCCTATGCGGAGGATGAACTGGCACTGGTCTTACCCGTGGATCATCCCTTGGCTAGTGCCGAAACCCTCACCAAAGAAGACTTGTACAAGCTGGGCTTTATTGCCCTCGATGCCCAATCCACCATTCGCAAGGTGATTGATCAGGTGCTGCAGCGCGCCAACATTGACCCCCGCCGCCTGAAGGTGGAGATGGAGCTGAATTCCATTGAGGCGATTAAAAACGCCGTGCAGTCGGGCTTGGGGGCTGCCTTTGTCTCCATTTCCGCCATTGAGAAGGAGTTACAACTGGGGAGCCTGCGGCGGATAGGTATCGAAAATGTGGTGGTGAAACGCACCCTGTCACTGATTACCAATCCCAATCGCTACCGATCGCGGGCAGCCGAGGTCTTCTGCCGTGAAATTCTCACCCAATTTGCCACCTTTGCCATTGATACAGAACTGACAACGGCCAAGTCCCCCATCTCCGATAGTGAAAAACCCCTTAAGGAACTGCTGACGATCGCCCCCCTTGAGGAAAACAGCACCAATGTCAGTAATTCTTAGGGCAACGCAGTGGCAGCCAACAGGCAGAATAGTCGCGCTCAGGAGAGTTTATTATTTCAAAAGATCGGAGTATGATAATAGATCGCGCTGTTCATAACTGATGACCATGGCCCTGCAACACGACGTTAAACAAGAAATCATCAACACCTACCAGATTCACGGTACCGATACTGGCTCTGCGGATGTCCAAGTTGCCATCCTCACGGAGCGGATCAAGCAGCTTTCTGAGCATCTCAAGGCGAATAAAAAAGATCACGCCTCTCGCCGAGGACTGCTGAAAATTATTGGCCGTCGCAAGCGGCTACTGGCCTATATCCATCGCCACGATGCCCAGCGCTATCGCCAACTCATTGAACGTTTAGGAATTCGGGGTTAAAGACAATGGCAAAACGGTCGGATCTGCCTTTTGAGCCTAAAAAGAAAAAAGGAGCAACCAAGCCTGCCAAAGCTCCTGCTGCCGCAGCCGTCCGTTCTAATGCCCCAAAATCCCCAGCCAAGCCAGCCAAAAAAAGTACAGGCATTCCAGAAATTGTCAGCCAACGCATGGTTACCCGGATGGCAATCTGCTGCGGTACCCCCACGCTTTTGGGATTGATGACGTTTCCCCTCAGCTATTTCATTGTCCATGAGGGCTGGTTTAAGTTGCCTAATGTGGCCGTTGTCATCGCTAGTCTCGGTCTCTTTGGCCTTGGGGCGCTGGGGCTGAGCTATGGGATTCTTTCTGCCTCTTGGGATGAGCACGAGCAGGGAAGTTGGCTCGGTTGGCGAGAATTCCGCACCAATTTTGGTCGTGTGATCGAGAGTTGGCAGGCCTATCAAGCCCAGCGATCGCAAAACGCCGAATAGGGGCGATCGTTGAGTCACATCTGCTTCTCTCATCAATAAAATGTAAGGAATTCTTTACGGATTCTTATCATTCTCCGTCGCTTATCTACCATAGATTTATATAGTTACACCCTTTGAGTCACACCTGAGCACAGTCAGCAACACCTTAAAAGGGCTTGATGGCAACACTGCTTCAGGCATGACCAACGGCAAAGGGTGCTCAAGTCGCTCAAACCTTGTAACCCCTATGACAGCAACGGAAATGTTCCCAGTTGAGACTCGCACAAACGTGGGAGATCTGCCCATTAGCCTACAGTCCGCTAGCTTTCTGCAAAATTTGCTGGGATTAGTGGCAGAAACCCTTGAAGATGTCGTGGGTCTCGATGATGCCTCTGGGTTTATTGCCCTTGTAGGGCAGCAAATGGGCAATCAAATCAACGCTCTCTACACTCAAGCCCTTGGCGATCGCCCCCTTGATGCCAAGACGATTGCCCAAATTCTTGTGGATCTCAAAAATCGCATTGAAGGGGGATTTTTCCTGATTGAGCAGGATGAGGAACGTATTATCTTAGGGAATCAGCGTTGCCCCCTTGGCAGTGGTGTGGTGGGTCATCCCTCGTTGTGCATGATGACCTCAAATGTGTTTGGCGTGATTGTGGCGCACCATTTGGGCTATGCCAAGGTCTGTATTGAAAAGGCGATCGCCAATGGGGATCAAGGGTGCCACGTGGTGATCTATACCCAACCTACTGCTGCGGCCTCAGCGGCCAAGGGGCGAGAATACTATCGCATTGAGTCAGTCTAAGCCAGTCAAGTCCTTACATTCCGGCGGGGTTAAGATGAGCGACTTTACACTCGATATTGGCGCATGGATCGATCTGTTGCCAGAGCCAACGCTGGTCATGAATGTCCAAGGCAACATTGTGGCCATTAACCCCAGTGGCCGTGAATTTTTTGGCAGCAGTGTGCTCAATTGCAACCTTCGGGAACTGGTCGCCACCCCCCCAGAGAAACTCAATAAATGGCTGCCCCTCTGGCAACAGGCGACGCAAATGGTGCCCGGCACTCTTCGAGGTCCCCAAGGACAAAAAATCGAAGTGGAAGCCGTGGGTATCCACCGTTGCCAGCCCCCCTTGATTCTCCTGCGCCTGTTTCGCCAGCCCCGTTTTCTGCGACAGTTCATCGTCCAACGGCAGCAGTTTCAGCGCTTGCAAGAGCAAATGGCTCGGCAAACAGCTCTAATTGTGGAGCTACAGCAGCGGCAAAAACAGCTAGAGGCGGAAAATCGCCATCTCCAAGGGGTCTCCCAGCAGGACAGCCTGACCAAATTGGCGAATCGGCGTGCCTTTGAAGACGGTCTGCGGTCGGCTTGGCGGGAATCGGCCACCACCCATCTTCCCTTTGCCATTGCTCTGCTGGATATTGATCACTTCAAGCGCTACAACGACACCTACGGCCATCTGGCGGGCGATCGCGCCCTGCAACGGGTTGCCCATGCCATTAAATCCCAAGTGCGGGAAGCTGATCTCGTGGCTCGCTATGGCGGTGAAGAGTTTATTCTCCTGTTGCGCCACACCCACCATGACGTTGCCATTTGCGTTTTAGAGCGGATTTTTAACTACATTCGCAGCCTAGGGATTCCCCATGCCAGTTCACCAGTGCAACCCTACCTCACCGTCAGTGCCGGCATTTGCACCGTGAGCGCCACCCTTAGGGACTGCCCAATGGCAGAGCTGCTAGCGACTGCTGATGCTGCCTTGTACGAGGCCAAACGCTCAGGGCGCGATCGCTATGTGTTACAAACCTATGCTTGGATGAGTGCGCCTGTCTCTTCCAGCCAAGAAATTCAGCCCTACCCCTAGGGAAAGCCCCTGTAGCTGCCTCTGCTAGATATAATGTGGGTGGCCAAAGCACGGCAATCCCGTAGCCAAAACGTGATAGTTGATCGCGGTTGGGACGTTGTGTTGCAGAATGTAAAGCTGAGTAAATTTTTGGAGATCGTGTAGCCCATGTACAATGCGACGAATTCTGGCAGTCGGATGTTTCGCTATGAAGTGGTGGGACTGCGACAAAATGCCGAAACCGATAAAACCGACTATGCCATCCGCAACAGTGGCAGTCAATTTTTCAACGTTCCCTATGACCGCATGAATCAGTTTATGCAGCAGATTACCCGCTGGGGGGGCAAAATTGTGAGCATTCAACCCCTCGATGGTACGGCTGCCACCACGGAACCCGTATCCAATAATAGTGCTGCCCCAGTTAAAGAAAAGAAAGTTGATATTCCCGTCAATATCTATCGTCCCAATAATCCCTGCGTTGGTAAGGTCATTTCCAATGAAGAGTTGGTGCGCGAAGGGGGCGAGGGAACCGTCAAGCACATCATCTTTGACATCTCTAGTACTGAGTTGCGCTATCTCGAAGGCCAAAGTATTGGCATTATTCCTGCGGGTACTGACGCCAACGGCAAACCCCACAAGCTGCGCCTCTACTCGATTGCCTCGACCCGCCACGGCGACTTTCAAGATGACAAAACCGTCTCCCTGTGTGTGCGCCGTCTAGAGTACAAAGACAAAGAAACCGGCGAAACCATCTATGGGGTCTGTTCTTCTTACCTGAACCAACTGCAACCTGGCGATGAAGTGAAAATCACTGGGCCTGTCGGTAAAGAAATGCTCCTGCCCGATGATCCAGAAGCAACGATCATTATGTTGGCAACAGGAACGGGGATTGCTCCCTTCCGTGCCTTTTTGTGGCGCATGTTCAAAGAAAATAATCCAGACTATCAATTCAAGGGTCTGGCATGGCTCTTCTTTGGCGTTGCCTATACCGCGAATATCCTCTATAAGGATGAGTTAGAAGAACTGCAGGCGAAGTATCCCGATCAGTTCCGCCTCACCTATGCCATTAGCCGTGAGCAGAAAACCCCCGACGGCGGCAAGATGTACATCCAAGGTCGCATTGCTGAGCATGCGGATGAGATCTGGCAACTCCTGCAGAAGAAAAACACCCATGTCTATATGTGTGGTCTGAAGGGCATGGAGTCGGGTATTGATGAAGCAATGGCAGCAGTGGCAGCCAAAAATGGTGCCGACTGGCAAGAGTTCCTCAAGGGCACGCTCAAAAAAGAAGGCCGTTGGCACGTGGAAACCTACTAGGAAGATCAGTTGGGGGGCGATCGCCCCCTTTTTTCCTCAATGCCAATTGCCCTTTGGATCTGTCAGGATAGAAGTAAGTCGCCTGATGGAGCTGTTCCTGAAAGATGTTTGGCGTACGGTTGCTAGAATGTAGCCTATTTAACGCCAAGTCATGAGCATTCTCGTATTCTTCTAATGGTATGGTGAGTACCCAGCGATCGCCTATGATTTATCCTCGCTTTCTGCGCAAAGCCTACCGTAAAGAACCCATCTCCGCCTTCCTTCTGCTAATGGGAGGGGTGGATTCGACCATTGGTGGCTTGGGGGGCTACAACGGTCTGCTGCTATTGGGTCTAGGTTTGATGGGCAGCGCGCTGCTCTATCGCCTGCTCCAGCGATCGCCCGAACGTCCTCTCCCTGAGAAAGTGCCCCAGTATGCGCTGCCGCCCCAATCCTCCCAGCCCTTGCCGATGCTGACGATGAGCAAAAAACAGCCCCCCCTGCGCTAAGCCAAAGCCGAGATCATCGTCTGAAATTTCCACAGGATTTCCTGCCATTCCCGTTCCGGGTGAGAGCCTTTGACAATCCCCGCCCCAGCAAAAAGATGGGCAGAGTTGCCCTGAAGGTGGGCAGAGCGAATTCCGACAATGAATTCCCCTTCTCCGCTGGGTGTCACCCAACCAAGGGGGGCAGCATAACCACTGCGATCAAAGGGTTCCAGTTGCCGCAGCCAGTCCTGTGCCCGTGAAGCAGGATACCCTGCCACTGCTGGCGTCGGATGTAAGGCCGCCACCCCTTGGAGAATATGAATGGGTTGCGGCAGCGGGGCCTGAATCAGCGTTTGCAGATGTTGGATATGACTTAGCTCAAGGATACGTGGTTTGGTCGGCACCTCACAGGTCATGCCCAACTGTTGGAGGGTTTGGCAGAGAAATTCAACAATGACCTGATGCTCGTAGCGCTCCTTGGGGCTGTGGTAAAGGCCATTGCGCAGGCTTTGATCCTCCTGTTGGGTTTGCCCGCGGGGACGGGAACCCGCCAAAGCATCGGCACAGAGAACGCCATCGGCAATTTTGACCAAGCGTTCGGGACTCGCCCCCAAAAAGACCTGCTGCCGCTCTTGGCCAACACTGAAGATGTAGCAATTGGCGTACTGCTGACGCAGGTTTTGCAACGTTCCCAGCCAGTTGAACCCCTGAGGCTGCTCTAGGGTGAGGGCAGCGGCCAAAACCAATTTTTCGAGGTCTCCCTCCTCAAGGAGCTTGAGAGCCTGCTGGACACTGGTAATAAATTGCCCGTATTGCTCAGTTAGAGGCGGAAGAGCGATCGCCGAGGGCGCTGGACAGGGGGGCGGCTCAGCCAGAATGTGGGTCAGTGCCCGCTGCACTAGTTGCCAGTCTTGCCAGAGGCGATGGGGTGTACTGGTCTCTAGGGCACAACTGAGGGTGAGCCAAACCTGATCCAGACGCTGAATCACCTGCCAGCGGGGTAAGAACCCCCAGTTAGAGCCTAGGTGATCCCAAAAACTAAATTGACAGAACAGGCGCGGTTCGGCTGGAGCGATCGCCCACACGCGGCTGAGAGTTTGTTCACTAAAACGCTGGAGTTCCACAAACCGTTGATGTCCCTGAACACTGCGGGTCGCCACCGCACCACAGGCAGCAACAATCTCCCCCGCTTGCTCAAGGTAAAAATGCTCACTTTCGCCACTGACTTGCATCAGCCCAGCCAATAGGATCAGGGGATCAACGGTGGGTAAGGAGATGCCTAAACTCAGGAACTGACAATTGGCCTGCTGTGCTGCCTGCATTCCAGCGCTGACCTGAGTATAAAACTCGGACTCAGAGGACAAATCAAAAGTAAGGGGCAGCGAAACGGGCATAACCAAACAAGGTCAAGATTGCCCTTACATTTTCCCCTTGGCAGGGAACCTTTGGCAAAAAGACTGGAACTTCCCTGTCTGCCTGATTATGCTGAGGAGTAGGATCACTGTCTATTTCTGAGGCAAGCATGGCTAAGGTTGTAAAAACAGATGCGGAATGGCAAGCTCAACTTACCCCTGAGCAGTACTATGTCACCCGCAAGAAAGGAACGGAGCGTGCCTTCACGGGCTGCTACTGGAACAACAAAAAGCCCGGACTCTATCGCTGTGTCTGCTGTGGCACGCCGCTCTTTCGCTCTGAGACCAAGTATGACTCTGGCAGTGGCTGGCCGAGTTTTTGGCAACCCCTTGACCCCAAAAATATCCGCATGGAGCGGGATCTGTCCCATGGCATGGTGCGCACGGAGGTTCTCTGTAATGTCTGTGATGCCCACCTTGGCCATGTCTTTGAGGATGGCCCGCCACCCACGGGACTGCGCTATTGCATTAACTCAGCGGCACTGGAATTTATCCCTGACGCTGCCGCCTCTTGATGACCCCCGTGATTGAACAACTGCAAAGTCTCAACCGCATTTTGGTAGAACTGGCGCGGCGGCAGCCGTTCCACGGAGCAAACTTTGAGGAGATTTTGCAGGACATTCTCTGGACGAGTGCCCGCAGTCTCAATGTGGCACGGGTGAGTCTGTGGTTTTATGCGGGCGATCGCCAGCAAATTCAATGTGTGCAGTTGTTTCAGCAGTCGCCCCAAGCCTTTACGGTGGGGATGACCCTCACCGCTAGTCATTACCCCGACTATTTTGCTGCCCTCGAACAGGAGCGCACCATTACTGCCCATGACGCTTGGCACGATCCCCGCACGCGGGAGTTTCGCAAGACCTATTTAGAACCTCTTGGCATTACCTCGCTGTTGGATGTGCCGATTTGGGTTGAAGGGAGCATGATTGGCATCCTCTGCCACGAACACATTGGTTCACCCCGCCAGTGGACCATTGCTGAAGAGCAGTTTGCCGCTTCCCTAGCGGATCTGGTGTCCTTGGTGGTGGAAAGTCGCGATCGCCACCGCGCCCTCAGAGCACTAGAGGAAAGCGAAGCCCGCTTAGCCACCTTCTTTCAAGCCACCTCTGAGGCAGTAGTCATCCATGAGCAGGGGACAATTCTTGATGTCAACGCCGCAACTGAACGGCTGTTTGGCTATACGGCTTCAGAACTAGTGGGGCAGTCGGTGTTGTTGCTGACCCATCCAGAGTCGCGATCGCTGATTTTAGAGCGAATTCAGCAGCCCATTGATATTCCCTTTGAAGCCCTTGCTCGCACCAAAAGTGGTGAAGCACTGATTGTTGAGGTTCAGGGAAAATCCATTCTCTATCGGGGGCGCTGGGCGAGGGTGGTGGGAATACGGGATATTACCCAACGCAAAACCGCTGAACAGAACGTACAATTGGCTGCCCAACGGCAACAACTGCTGGCGGAAATTGCCCTCCGCATTCGCCAAACGCTGGAACTGCCAGAGATTCTCAATACCACAGTGGTGGAAGTGCGCCGCTATCTCCTCAGCGATCGCGTGTTTATTGTCTCTTTTGATCCGAGGACAGAGGAGATTCAAGTGGTGGCGGCGGCGATGGCGCCCCAATGGCACACGAATCTTGAGGTTCTCCTGCAAAACGTGCATTACCGTTCACGGCTGCTGACCACACCGGCCACACTCTCCTGCGAGCGGGAAATGCTTGATCCCCATCTGCGACAGGTGTATGCAGCGCACCATATCCAGTCTTGTCTGCTGATTCCGATCCAACATCAGCCCCAAGGCCTGTGCTTTTTACTGGGAGTCCACCAATGTGACCGCCCGCGAGAGTGGCAGCCCTACGAGCGCGCTTTTTTGGAGCAGTTGGCGACTCAGGTGGCGATCGCCCTGCAACAAGCAGAACTTTATCAACAACTGGCGGCCTTAAATGCCAACTTGGAACAGCAGGTGGCCGAGCGTACCGAGCAGTTGCAGCAAAAAATGCGTGAACTAGAGGAACTCAACCACCTCAAGGATGTCTTTTTGCACGCCGTATCCCATGATTTACGCACCCCTGTCCTAGGTACCCTGATGGTGATTAACCATCTCTTGCAGAACAACACCAGCGACACGATTCCTGTGCCCCGCAGCACCTTGACCTGTATTCAGCATAGCCAGCAGCGGCAACTACATCTGATTGAAACACTGCTGCATATTCACGTGGATCAGCAACCTTCCCTCTCTTTGGCGATCGCACCCACATCCTTAGCCACGCTTGTCAAGGCGATCGTGGCGGAGCTACAACCGCTGCTCCAGAAAAATAAAGCCACCGTGAAACTTGATATCCCCCCCACGTTGCCCCTTGTGCCTGTTGATCCTATGCAACTGCGGCGAGTCTATGAGAATTTGATTAGCAATGCCCTGAAACACAATCGCCCCGGCCTAACAATCACCCTCACAGCAGAGGTTCAGGAGGACATGGCTTACTGCACCGTTCAGGATAATGGGGTCGGTATTGGCTCTGACCAGCGATCGCGCCTCTTTGATCTGTATTACCGTGGCCGGGAAAGTCACCATCGCACCGGTATTGGTTTAGGGCTATACCTGTGTCGGCAAATTATTACGGCCCATGGTGGTGAGATAGGGGTTGAAGACAACCACCCGCAGGGGGCTACTTTTTGGTTTCGCATTCCCATAGCCAGACCAACATAAGGCATCATTACCCTTGACAAACCCAAGGCAAAAGCGAGACACTTAAGGCCAACCTCATCTTTTTGTCTCGGTTTCCTGTAAAATGGCCAGTTGAACCTTCCTGTTTTAACTCAACTCTCGTGGCCGTTTGTGCATAGGTTCCCTTTTAGCCACGAAACTAGGATTGTTAAGACATGAAACATATTCATTTGGTTTTTATCCCTCTGACCTGTCGCGGTGACTCAGCTACGGCATGTCAGAAAATTCTTACAACTCATACATTTATTGGGAGCAATAGTGAGTCGTTATGTTGGGCAAACTCCGTGACCTCATGGGCCTAACCCCAGAGACTGACATCTACGATGAGGAATACCCTCAAAGAACGGCACGAACACTAACCACGGAATCCGACGTGGAATCGCTGCCCGCATCGCGGCCAACCCTGAGTCACGACTGTGACGCCAGTCCGTCTCCCTCAGTTGCCACTGGCTCAGTGCCGACGGGATCAGCTCCTTCGAATGTGATTGGGATGCCCAATGCCGGTCGTTGGTGGGGGGCAGTGGCGGAAGTTTTGGTGATGCAGCCCCGTAGTTTTAGTGAAATGCCTGAGGTGATCAAGGCTCTTAAAGAGCGGAAGTCTGTGGTGCTAAATCTGACCTTGATGGAGCCAGAGCAAGCCCAACGCTCAGTGGATTTTGTTGCCGGTGCCACGTTCACGATTGATGGCCACCAAGAGCGTATTGGCGAGAGTATTTTCCTCTTTACGCCAAGCTGTGTCCAAGTGAGTACGCAAGTGGGGGGAGTGCGCCCAGCCGCAACACCGGTTGCCCCATCACCAGCTTGGGGAATGGATGCCCAACAACAGCGCAGTGCCTAGGGTGCCTGCCCTGGGGATCATTGGCTGTGGCCGCATGGCGGAAGCAATGCTTTCGCGGTTGCTGGCAGATGGTCTATTGCCAGAGCAGGTGTGGGTATCGGCGCGATCGCCCCAGCGGCAGCAGTATCTAGCCCACACCTATGGGGTTAGGGTGACAACGAACCTAGAGGTCGCTACCGCCGAAACGCTCCTACTGGCGGTCAAGCCACAGGTCTTTGCCGATATTGAGTCAGAACTGGCGGATACGCCGGTAGCTCAGGGCACTGGCGTTGCCCTTTCCATCATGGCAGGGATTAACAGTGGGCGGCTGCGGCGGCTTTTTCCCCAGCGGTTGATCTTTCGGGCGATGCCGAATACACCAGCCCAAGTGGGCGCCGGCGTGATTGCCCTTGCTAGCGATAGTGCAGCGACTGAAGCAGAGATCGCAAAAATTAAGAATTTGTTAGGTGTGCTAGGGCAAGTGGTGGCCGTCAGTGAAGGGCAAATGGATGCGGTCACTGCACTTTCTGGCTCAGGGCCTGCCTTTATTGCCCTTATTGTGGAGGCACTGTGCGATGCGGGGGTGGCGGTGGGCTTGTCGCGATCGCTGACACAGGAACTCGTTTATGGCACAATAGCAGGCACAGTACAATTACTTAATGAGCGCGGGCTGCATCCAGCGCAACTCAAGGATGCGGTCACCAGTCCTGCGGGGACAACCATTGCGGGTCTCGAAGTACTGGAAGCTGCTGGTGTGCGTGGAACCCTCATGCAAACGGTAAAAGCGGCCTACGAGCGTGCCCAAGCCCTCAACTAAGTGCCTATGCCCAACTCTCCCACAACCGCTGACCCCCCCGCCATCGAAGGCTTAGATGGGAAGGTGGTGTTCATTGACTACTTTGCCTGTATCACTGCCATCACTGCCTTGAGTTTGAGCCAAATTTGCTACTGGCGTCTGTTGTCTCCCCTGCCCCACCGTTGGGGATTCGCCGTCGGAGTGGTGGTGGGGGCGATCGCCGGCGCGTGTATAGCCGCGCGGTCACAATTCGGCAACTCAACAGGACTTGGCTGAGGGTGGACTGTGACTGACTTTGGACGTGTGATTACCGCCATGATTACGCCATTTACAGCCGATGGCGCGATCGCCTACGATGTGGCGGCAGAACTGGCACAGCACCTTGTGGCCAATGGCTCCGATAGCATTGTGGTTTGTGGCACCACGGGCGAGTCCCCCACCCTCACTTGGGAAGAGGAATTTCAACTCTTTCAAACGGTGCAGCAGGCTGTGGCAGGCAAAGCCAAGGTGATTGCAGGTACGGGTTCCAACTCCACCCGTGAAGCCATTCATGCCACGGCAAAGGCCGCAGAACTCGGCCTCGATGGTGCCCTCTTGGTGGTACCCTACTACAACAAACCCCCCCAAGAAGGACTCTATGCCCATTTTCAGGCGATCGCCAAGGCAGTGCCGGACTTTCCCCTTATGCTCTACAACATCCCCGGCCGTACAGGGCAGAACCTGCTACCAGAAACAGTGATCCGCCTTGCTGAATATCCCAACATTATTGCCATCAAAGAGGCTAGTGGCAACCTTGACCAAGCCAGCACCCTTCGTGCCCAGCTGCCGCCACATTTTCGCATTTACTCTGGGGATGATTCCCTAACGTTGCCATTGCTGGCCGTGGGTGGTTATGGTGTCGTCAGTGTAGCCAGTCACCTTGTTGGTCGACGGATTCAAGAGATGATCCAAGCTTTTATCCAAGGCGACACAGCGACAGCGACTGCTATTCATTGTCAACTATTGCCCCTGTTCAAGGTTTTATTTGTGACGACGAATCCGATTCCGATTAAAGCTGCCCTCAGCCTGCAAGGTTGGGCGGTGGGTGCTCCCCGACTGCCCCTCACGTCCGCGAGTGACGCTGTGATTGACCAATTGAAGCCTGTTTTAGATGCTCTTGGCCTACTGAAGTCTTAAGACAACGCTGGGCATTTCCCAAGCTGCACCTTTTTTGTTGTTTCATCGTAAGGAGACCTATGAGTCAATCCGCTGCAACTGCTGCCCTGAAAATTATTCCCCTCGGTGGGCTGCACGAAATTGGCAAGAACACCTGTGTTTTTGAATTCCAAGATGAAATTATTTTGCTGGACGCAGGGTTAGCTTTTCCCACCGATGGCATGCATGGGGTCAATATCGTCTTACCCGATATGACGTACCTGCGGCAAAACCGCGAAAAAATCAAGGGAATGATTGTGACCCATGGTCATGAAGATCACATTGGTGGCATCCCCTTTCATCTCAAGCAGTTTGATATTCCCGTCATCTATGGCCCTCGCCTTGCCATGGCACTGCTCCAAGGGAAGCTGGAAGAGGCAGGGGTTGGCGATCGCACCGAACTGCGCACGGTACAGCCGCGGGAGATGGTGCGTTTGGGCAAAAACTTCCTTGTGGAGTATATCCGCAATACCCATTCCATTGCCGATAGCTTCTCCGTGGCGATTCATACCCCCATTGGCGTGATTATCCACACCGGGGATTTCAAATTTGACTTTACCCCCGTTGATGGCGAGTGCTTTGACATTCAGCGGCTGGCAGAACATGGAGAAAAGGGGGTTCTCTGTCTCATTAGTGACTCCACCAATTCGGAAGTGCCCGGCCACACCCCCTCGGAGCGATCGGTGTTTCCCAACTTGGATCGTGCCTTTAGCCAAGCAGAGGGGCGGATTATTTTTACCACCTTTGCCTCCTCGGTACATCGCCTCAGTATGGCTTTAGAGCTGGCTCAAAAATATGGCCGTGTCGTCTCGGTCTTGGGGCGATCGATGCTCAATGTCATTGCCCATGCGCGGCAGTTGGGCTACATTCGCTGCCCAGACGATCTCTTTGTGCCACTGCACATGATGCACAAGTACCCCGATCATCAGGTGATGTACCTGACCACTGGTTCCCAAGGGGAACCCCTATCTGCCCTGACGCGGATTTCCAAAGGGGAACACAACAAAATTAAAATTCGCCCCGGCGATACTGTGATTCTCTCAGCTCACCCCATTCCGGGGAACACGATTGCCGTGGTGAACATGATCGATCGCCTGATGATGCAAGGCGCCAAAGTCATCTACGGTCGCGAACAGGGCATCCACGTCTCTGGCCATGCCTGCCAAGAGGATCAAAAGCTGATGCTGGCGTTGACCAAGCCCAAGTTCTTTTTACCCGTACATGGCGAGCACCGCATGTTGGTGAAACATGCCCAAACGGCTCAGAGCATGGGCATTCCCCCGGAGAATATGGTGATTATTGACAACGGCGATGTGGTGGAACTTACCCGTGACTCGATTCGGGTCGTCGATAAGGTGCCTGCTGGTATTGAGTTACTGGATCGCGGTGGCATTGTCAAAGCCCATGTGCTGCAAGAGCGACAACAACTGGCTGAGGAAGGGATTATCACCGTGGCGGTGGCGGTGGGTACTGATGGCAGTCTGAAAGCTACTCCTGAAGTCCACCTGCGGGGTGTGGTCACGGCGATTGAGCCACAGGCTTGGCAGGCTTGGGTACATGCCACGGTCGAAACCGCTTTGAGCGATCGCTGGAGTGAATATGCCCGCAACGGCGATATCGATTGGGCAGGGGTCAAAGCCCACATTGAACGGGAACTGGTGCGACTGGTGCGCCGTGAACTTCAGGGCAATGCCTCAGTCCTATTGCTTCTGCAACCCATCGAAGTCACCCCCACTGTGACGACAGGAATTCGGCGGCGTCGCAGCACCGCTTCTGTGGTTGGCTAGCATCAAGCCCCTTGGGCAGGAGAAGGTGCCTATTTTGTAGGGCATCCCTGCCCGTTTATTTTTGTTGCCGCTGCGCTAGCTAGCGTTGAAACGATCGGGGGCTTTCGGTTGATTTCTTGCCGAGCAATAACCCCTCAACACGTTCAACTGATTAGGAAGCAACTCAACCATAGTTAACAACTAAAGCTAGAATTACAATAACAGACTAGTACCAATATCACAAATAAAAATTGTGGCGCGCAATGGATATTGATGATTTTGATGTTAATTCGATGACTACTGCAGCTCAGCATCCTGACCCTTGTGTACGTCGGCAGGTAGCGCAGTCTGCTACTACTTCACCAAACATTTTACGGATGTTGGCCAATGACCCCGATAAAAAAGTGCGCCTTGCGGTTGCTGCCAATGGCAATACCCCTGCTGAAGTCCTAGAGGCTTGGCTATCGGAAGCTCAAAGCAATAAACCGTTAGCAGAAGCTCTTGCCAAGAACCTCAGTGCATCCCATGCTCTCCTGACAACTTTAGCACAACATCCAGCGGCCAATGTCCGCCGTAAAGTGGCGATGAATCCCCAGACCCCTCCAGCGACCCTCTATAAACTAGCTGAGGAATTTCCAGTGGCAGTAGCTCGCAATCCTGGGATGAAACTCCTTGTGCTCCAAGACAGTGAACTACAGAGCATCAGTGATGAAACCTTAATACGAATATTAAAGCTTACAGAGCCGCCGACTTGGGCATTGACAGTTGCAGTTCAGCGTCAAAGCGCAAAAGTAAGACAGCAGGCGGCTAGGGCAACAACGATTCTTCCTGAACTCCTCGCAACCCTTGCGAAGGATAAGGATAAATATGTTCGCGCAGCAGTAGCGGGGAACCCGAATACTCCTGTCTCTGCCCTCGAAACCCTTGCGAACGATGAGAGTTGGGATGTTCGCGCAGTAGTAGCGGGGAACCCCAATACTCCTGTCTCTGCCCTCGAAACCCTTGCGAAGGATGAGGATAGCGATGTTCGCAGAGCAATAGCAGAAAGACCTGAAATTGTTTCGTTGATTGAGGAGGCTAAGAGCAACGACACCGCTACCATCCGACTAGCAGAGCTAGCTAGCCACTTTTATACGGATGTTCGCGCGGCAGTAGCGGGGAACCCCAATACTCCCGCCTCTGCCCTCGAAACCCTTGCGAAGGATGAGTATAGCGATGTTCGTGAAGTAGTAGCGGGGAACCCCAATACTCCTGTCTCTGCCCTCGAAACCCTTGCTGAGGATGAGGATAGCGATGTTCGCGCAGCAGTAGCGGGGAACCCGAATACTCCTGTCTCTGCCCTCGAAACCCTTGCGAAGGATGAGAGTTCGAATGTTCGCGCAGTAGTAGCGGGGAACCCGAATACTCCTGTCTCACTCCTCGAAACCCTTGCTGAGGATTGGTATTGGGAGGTTTGTAAAGCAATAGCAGAAAGACCTGAAATTGTTTCGTTGATTGAGGAGGCTAAGAGCAACGACACCGCTACCATCCGACTAGCAGAGCTAGCTAGCCACTTTTATACGGATGTTCGCAGAGCAGTAGCGGGGAACCCCAATACTCCTGTCTCTGCCCTCGAAACCCTTGCTGAGGATTGGTATTGGAATGTTCGCACGGCAGTAGCGTGGAACCCCAATACTCCTGCTTCTGCCCTCGAAACCCTTGCTGAGGATTGGTATTGGGAGGTTCGTGAAGTAGTAGCGGGGAACCCCAATACTCCTGCTTCTGCCCTCGAAACCCTTGCGAAGGATGAGAGTTCGAATGTTCGCGTAGCATTAGCGGGGAACCCCAATACTCCTGCTTCTGCCCTCGAAACCCTTGCGAAGGATAGGTATTGGAATGTTCGCACGGCAGTAGCGTGGAACCCCAATACTCCTGTCTCTGCCCTCGAAACCCTTGCGAAGGATGAGAGTTCGAATGTTCGCGCAGTAGTAGCGGGGAACCCCAATACTCCTGTCTCTGCCCTCGAAACCCTTGCTGAGGATGAGAATAGCGATGTTCGCGCAGCAGTAGCGGGGAACCCCAATACTCCTGCTTCTGTTTTGGAAATCCTTGCTGAGGATAAGGAGAGTGATGTTCGCAGAGCAGTAGCGCGGAACCCGAATACTCCTGCTTCTGTTTTGGAAATCCTTGCTGAGGATAAGGAGAGTGATGTTCGCGCAGCAGTAGCGTGGAAGCCCAATACTCCTGCTTCTGCCCTCGAAACCCTTGCGAAGGATAAGGAGAGTGATGTTCGCGCAGCAGTAGCGTGGAAGCCCAATACTCCTGCTTCTGTTTTGGAAACCCTTGCTGAGGATAAGGAGAGTGATGTCCGCCAAGCGGTAGCGGGGAACCCCAATACTCCTGTCTCTGCCCTCGAAACCCTTGCGAAGGATGAGTATTGGACTGTTCGCGCAGCAGTAGCGGGGAACCCCAATACTCCTGTCTCACTCCTCGAAACCCTTGCGAAGGATAAGGAAAGTGATGTCCGCAGAGCAGTAGCAAGAAGACCTGAAATTACTGCTTTAATCACGGAAGCTTACAGTGGCAACACTTCTACAGACCGACTAGCCGAACTAGCTGGCCACTTTTGTACGGATGTTCGCGCAGCAGTAGCGGGGAACCCCAATACTCCTGCTTCTGTTTTGGCAACCCTTGCGAAGGATGAGGATAAATGCGAAGGATGAGGATAAATATGTTCGCGCAGTAGTAGCGGGGAACCCCAATACTCCTGTCTCACTCCTCAAACCCTTGCTGAGTTAGGGATAAGTATTGGCTTTCGTTTTGGTCATACTTATGGTGGTGGCTAGGTCTCAATCGAGGATAATCGCACTTTTCCTTGGGGCGTGCGGGGAATTTGGGGCACAGAAATCCATTTCTTAGGGCATTTGTAGGCGCTGCACTGCCGTTTGAGCCATCGGCTGAGTTCCTCAGGGGAGGCATCTCCCACATAGAGGGCAATGACCTGCTCACCCCAAAGGGGGTCGGGTGCGCCGTAGATGTAGATGTCTTGGACAAGGCCACTATTAAGGAGTAAGGCCTCTACCTCTTCGGGGTAGATATTCTCACCACCACTGATGATTTTGCGGCTGCTGCGTCCCAAAATGTAGAGGCGATCGCCCCGCCATTCGCCGCGATCGTCCGTTTGGAATATCCCTTCATGGAATAACCCAGGGTAATAGCCAAGGGCAAGGGAGGCGGCCTGAATCTGAATCTCCCCCGTAGGGGTTAAAGCAATTTGGGCATGGGGTAAGACCTGACCACAGGAGCGATCGCCCGCCAAAAATTCCCCCTGCCGTTGGGCACAGATCATGCCAGCAGTTTCTGTCATGCCATAACTGAGACATAGAGGCAATCGCTGGGTTGCTGCTTCCTCTAATAGTTGCGACCAAGTGGGGCCACCGCCCACGAAAATGCCCCTTAAATCCGCTAGCCATGGCAGAGGGTCTGCAAGCACCTGTTGCAGTTGCCGCGGTACCAGAGACAGCCACAGATCGCCATTGGCAGGAGGCGCCGTTTGCCGTAGATCCCGTAGATGGGTACCGAGATAGAGTTCTCCGCCACTCCAGAGCGATCGCACCACGGGCATCAGGCCACTGACATGGTATAGGGGCAAAATACTCAGACAGTAAATCGCCCTTTGTTGTAAATGGCTTTGCAGCCCCATTACTGCCGCTTGAAGGGTCGCCACCGTGTGAATTGCCCAGCGCAACCGCCCTTGAGTGCCGCCAGTGGGAATCAGAATCCAGCCTTGGGGCAATGGTTCTTCAGAGCCTTGGGGGTCGAGGGGGGGCACCGTTCCCCAAGCAAGGAAATTTCTAGGCAGAATCGCTGCCACCTGCTGCCACTCTTGGGATTGCCAGTGGGGATTGGCCAGTAATAGGGGCGTCCCTGTGGAGAGCGCTGCGAGAAAACCACTGAGAAACGAGAGGGGATCGGGTTCAGCCAACACGAGGATCGTCGGCTGCCGCTGTTGGAGTTGCTCTTGATAGTTGGCTAATTGCTCTAGAAGGATGGCAGTAGCAGTGTGCCATTGTCCGTTGTGGGGATACCACAGCCAGTGGGGGGCAATACTCGTAAGGTTTTGTAACAAAT
Organism: Thermosynechococcus sp. B1; assembly: GCF_030322985.1. Classification (NCBI taxonomy): domain Bacteria; kingdom Bacillati; phylum Cyanobacteriota; class Cyanophyceae; order Acaryochloridales; family Thermosynechococcaceae; genus Thermosynechococcus; species Thermosynechococcus sp. B1. The sequence goes on from NZ_CP096573.1 coordinate 459,780, forward strand.
TTGTCCTACCCCTCCCTAAACCAATAGGTAAAATCAAAGGATAAAGGAGTGCATTTAGGAGACAGCAGCCTGACTATTCAACAGATGCAACGGGTAGCCGCAATTACTGACCCTAGCCTTAAACTAGCATGGACCGCCGCCTATGCCGCCGACGATCGCAAGGGAGTGGATATCTGCCTTTTGGATGTGAGTGGCGTGTCCTACCTCACCGATTACTTTGTGATCATTACGGGACTCTCAAAAACCCAAGTGCGCGCCATTTACCAAGGGATTGAGGAGGCGGCTCTCGAACATTGCCAACGCCAACCCCAACATATTGAAGGCCAAGCGGAATGTTCATGGGTGCTGATGGACTACGGTGATGTGATTGTCCATGTGCAATTGCCCAAGGAACGTCAATACTACAACCTTGAGGCCTTTTGGGGGCACGCCCAGCGCATTCCCTTTGAGTCACTAGTGACCACCTAGCCGATGCAGCCCTCTTGGTGGCAGTGGATTCTTTTGATCTTGCCACTGGTGGCGATCGCCAGCTTTATCCTCACCGCCGCCTCGATCCAAATTCATACTTGGGGACTGAGTTGGGTCTGGGCAGTAGTCGTGCTGATTCTGCTGCTGTGGCGGTGGGGGGTTGCCCATTGGCTCAAGGGTCAGCCGACAGAGATTGACCCCCGTCCCTTTGATTTGCCAAGAAGCAGTGATTCAGAAACGGATCAACGCGCCCTGAAGATTCTCCAACACACCCTTGAGCAGAGCCGCCAAGACCCGCCCCCTTGGGAAAATTGGCCACTCTTTTGGCAGCGGGCACACACCCTTGTCAGTGAGATTGCCAAAGTCTATTACCCTAATGCCCAACGTCCGCTGTTGCAAATCTATGTGCCCCAAGCCTACCGCCTGCTGCGGGACACGATTGATGATGTGGATCGCTGGCTGGAAACCCTCAACCCAATTTTGTCGCGGGTAACTGTGGGGCAGGCAGTGCGCGCCTATGAACTCTCGCGGCAGGTGGCACCCGTTGCGCGTTGGGGCTTTACGGCTTGGAATTGGGCGCAGTGGCTCCTCAATCCCAGTGTGGCGATTACCAAAACCTTTACCCAAGAGCAGCAGCAAAAGGCCAATCAAGCCCTGATTGCTAACTTGGGACTCACCCTGCGGGAACAGGTGCTCAAGGCCTTGGGACTGCGGGCGATCGCCCTCTACAGTGGCAGCCTCACCCCACTGGAATTGCCCACCCCCACCCCGCGCACAGATACAGGCACATTACAGGACATTTTAGAGCAGAGTCTGCCCCTTGCCCGTGCCGAAACTGAGCCTGTGAACGTCTTTCTCGTGGGTCGCACCGGCGCAGGCAAAAGTAGCCTGATCAATAGTTTATTTGCTGCCCCCACCACCCGTGTTTCCCCCTTGCCCAACACAAACGAGATCCAGCAATACCGTTGGCAGCAGGATTTGACCCTGTGGGATACCCCCGGCTACGAAGATATTCGCGGTGCCGATATTCAAGCTCGCCTGCGGGAATTACTGCCGCGCATGGATGTGGTGCTGCTGCTGACCCCAGCGCTGGATCCTGCCCTTGCCCCGGACATCACCGCCCTGCAACTGATTCGCCAACAGGTGAGGGACTTGCCGATTGTGGTGGCGGTCACCCAAGTGGATCGGCTACGCCCCCTGCGGGAATGGCATCCCCCCTACGACTGGCAACGGGGTACCCGTCCCAAGGAAGTGAGTATTCGCGAGGCGGTGGCCTATCGCCAAGAACAGTTGGGCACTTATACGCCCCATATTTTGCCGATTGTCAACGGCACTGAAGAACGCATGGCTTGGGGACTCGATGCCCTCAGTGATACCCTTGTGAATTTAATTGCCCCCGCCAAGCAGATCCGCATGGCTCGCTGGCTTAGCGATCGCCAGACACGGCTTCACGCTGCTTCTCGCCTCATTGACACCTATTGCCACCGCATCACCACCAGTCAGGGCATTACCGATTTGCTCAAGCGACCAGTGCTCCAGTTTCTTTCGACCATGCTCACGGGGTCTGCCGCCGCTGCATGGCTCCTCGCCGAACAACTGCCCCTAGAACACCTGCCGGTGATTCTTTGTAAATTGCAACTGGCCTATGAACTCTACACGCTGTTGCAAAATGCCAGCGATCGCATAGAGGTACCAACGCGCCCCTTTGATCTGAAAACCCTGGCTCCCTTGCTGCTACAACGTCGTAGCCCCCTCGATCAAGACACTTGGGCAACGGGACACACCCTCGTAGAGTTTTGGACACAGCCTGAGCCACCTCTGACGCTGATGGCGCGCTATGAGGACTATTGGCAGCGCTTTGGTATGGTTCCAGCAAAATAGACGAAGATAAAGAAAGGATAAAAACCGTTCATCTCCTCACCCGCCATGACCTCCTCCAATGCCTCCTCCCCCATGGATCGTGAATCAGTTTGGCATGCTCTGAGTGCTGATGAAGTCATTAGCCGCCTAGGGAGCGATCGCCAACAGGGACTGAGTTGTGCAGAAGTGCAACGGCGACAAGTCCAATATGGCCGCAATGAACTCGTTGACAATGGTCGCCGCCCGCGCTGGCAGATTTTCATTGATCAGTTTCGCAATGTCATGCTGATCATGCTGCTCGTGGTGGCCTTCATCTCTGGCACATTGGAGATTCTCGAATCCCTCGAAGAAAACACCATTCCCTTCCCCAAGGACGCAACCGCCATTCTGGTGGTGGTCATTCTCAATGCCATTTTGGGCTATGTCCAAGAAGCCCGTGCTGAAGAGGCGCTCGCTGCGCTGAAAAGTATGGCGGCGCCCAAAGTGCGTGTCCTGCGTGAGGGCAAGGTCATGGAAATTGATTCCCCTGAACTGGTGGTTGGGGACATTTTCTTTTTGGAAGCGGGGGTCAAAGTGGCTGCCGATGGTCGCCTCCTTGAAGCCGTCAACCTGCAAATCCGCGAGGCAGCACTCACCGGTGAAGCAGAAGCCGCCAGTAAAAATGCTGCGCAAATCTTGCCCCTTGATACGGAACTGGGCGATCGCGCCAATCTAGTCTTTGCGGGCACAGAGGTCAACCAAGGGCGAGGAGCCGCCATCGTCACCGCGATCGGCATGGACACTGAACTAGGGAAAATTGCCGCTGCCCTGCAAGGGGTGGAGCAGGAACCCACACCTCTGCAAAAACGGATGACCGAGCTGGGAAATCGCCTAGTCGCCATTGCTTTGGTGCTGGTGAGCATTGTCGTGATTGCTGGGGGTCTCTACGATCTCTCACTGCTGCCGCATCTCATTGAAGTCTCCCTCAGTATGGCGGTGGCCGTGGTCCCCGAAGGCTTGCCTGCCGTGATTACCGTCACCCTTGCCTTGGGAACGCAACGGATGGTGAAACGCCATGCCCTGATTCGGCGGCTGCCGGCCGTGGAGACACTGGGGAGTGTTACAACCATTTGCTCGGATAAAACGGGTACCCTCACCCAAAACAAAATGGTGGTGCAGGCGGTGGCTACTACCTCCTATCGCGCCAAGGTGAGCGGCAATGGCTATGAACCAAGGGGGGAATTTTATGACGCCAATACCGATGACCCCTCAGCCCTATACGAACGCCAACTGCTCCTTCTAGCGGGAGCGCTGTGCAATGATGCCCTTCTCAAACAACACGCAGCCGAATGGGTGATTCTCGGTGACCCGACCGAAGGCTCTCTCCTGCCCTTGGCCGCTAAAGGGGGGATTGACCTCAAAGCATTGCAGGAAAAGGCTGAGCGGGTAGTGGAGTTTCCCTTTGATGCCGATCGCAAGCGCATGAGTACATTCTACCGCAGTGAGTCCGTTCCTGCGATTGCCGCCAAGGAACCCTACTGGATGATTACCAAAGGGTCACCCGAGCTGACCTTGGAACGCTGTCAATGGCGCCAAGTGGGGCAAGACATTCAACCCCTCACACTGGCGGAGCGTCAAGAGATTCTGGCGCAAAACAATCGCTTTGCCGCTCAGGGTCTGCGGGTCTTGGGCATTGCCCATCGCTACTGGTCAGCGCTGCCACCAGCGGAGAGTGTAGAGACCAGTGAGCAGGATTTGATCTGGTTGGGGCTAGTGGGCATTCTTGATCCCCCGCGTCCGGAGGTACTGGCGGCCGTCGCCACCTGTCGCACTGCTGGGATTCGCCCGATTATGATTACGGGAGATCACCAACTCACAGCTCAGGCGATCGCCAGTCAAATTGGTATCTGTGAGTGGGGCGACTGTACCCTCACGGGTCGGGACATTGAAAAACTCAGTACCGAGGAATTGGATGCCGCCACCCCCACCGTCAGTGTCTATGCCCGGGTCTCGCCGGAACATAAACTGCGGATTGTCAAATCGCTGCAACGTCACGGTGAAATTGTGGCCATGACTGGGGATGGTGTGAATGATGCCCCGGCTCTCAAACAAGCGGATATTGGCGTAGCCATGGGGATTACGGGGACGGATGTCACCAAGGAAGCCAGTGATATGGTGCTCTTGGATGATAACTTTGCAACCATTGTGGCGGCTACCGAGGAAGGGCGAGTGATCTACAGCAATATTCGTCGCTTTATTAAATACATTCTCGGCTCCAACATTGGTGAAGTGATCACGATTGCCTGCTCACCCCTACTGGGACTAGGAGGTGTGCCTCTAACGCCCTTGCAAATCCTCTGGATGAACTTGGTGACTGATGGCCTGCCTGCCCTTGCCCTTGCCGTTGAGCCGGGGGATCCCGATGTCATGAAGCGTCCTCCTGTTAAGCCCAACGAAAGTATTTTTAGCCGTGGCTTGGGTTCCTATATGATTCGTGTCGGTTTGATCTTGGCGATCGTCGGCATCTCCCTGATGGTATGGGCCTACAGCTACACCGCTGAACATCTGGAAGGAGGACTCGATCCAAGACGTTGGACAACCATGGTTTTTACCACCCTCTGTCTCGCTCAAATGGGTCATGCCCTTGCCGCCCGTTCCAGTACACGGCTGACGCTTGAAATGAGCCCCACCTCCAACCTTTTTGTTTGGGGCTCAGTCATCCTGACAACGATTCTGCAACTCCTGCTGATCTACGCCTCCCCTCTGCGACGGTTCTTTGGTACCTATCTGCTCTCGGGGACTGAGCTAGCCGTGTGCATCGGCTTTAGCACGCTGGTGTTTGTCTGGATTGAATTAGAAAAGCTCGTGCTCCACTGGTTGCACAAAGGGCATGAATTACAACTCCTAGATTAATTTTGTTAACTAATTTCGTAATATCCGCTATTGCTTACCCCCTGAATTAGGGGCTAACGTTTTGAGAACCTAGACAAAAGAGAGAGGCTCTGATATTTTGCAACTGAAAGTATTTTACAGACAAGCTATGATTTCTGTACTTGGACTCCTGTACACCAATCTTGCCGAACTGCAAGCAAGAGTGCTTCTTGCCCAAGCTTTTTCCCCTGAGCGCCTCATCGAAGAAATTCAACCCCCTCCCCTGCCCCCTCGTGAGCCAAAGATTACAATTCCTGAGGGTCAAGAGATCCGGCCACCGACCGATTCCGATCAAATTCGCTTCCTTCTAAAAGACATCATTATTAGTGGCTCAACTGTCTATTCCCCCGAAGCACTTAAAACGTTATACGCAGATCAGCTCAACCGCAACGTGACTCTTGCTGACATTTATACCATTGCCCAAAAAATCAGCGAGCACTACCGCCGCTCAGGCTATCTTCTAATCCGTGTCCTTGTACCTGCCCAAGAAGTTACCGAAGGCATTGTTCGTCTCAAAGTTGTCGAAGGCTATGTCGAGGAAGTACGGTTTGAAGGTTCCGCGGGAACGATCAAGCCATTACAGCCCTATGCTGATCGTATTCAATCCTCTCGCCCTCTCAGAACTAAAGTTCTCGAGCGTAATCTACTATTGATGAGCGATTTGGCCGGCTACAAAGTGAGTGGACGCTTTGAAGCTGGTAACCAGCCCGGCGCAACTATTCTGACGATTACTGCCAAGAAGGATTCCTTTCAACCCTTCTTTACACTCAACAATTGGTATGCCGACAGTGTTGGTCCTATTCGTCTTCAGGCAGGGGCTTACTTTAATTCTCTGCTGAACAGAGGTGAGCAATTTATTCTGAGTAGTACAACCGTTCCTTTCGATTTCAACGAACTCAAAAGTGGTCGCTTCGATGTAAACATTCCCTTAGACGCCAATAGTCTCAAATTTGTAGGCAGTTTCAGTTATGCTGAAAGTGAGCCTGGAGATAACCTTGCCCCCTTCAGGATCAAAAGCAACAGTTGGCTGGGCAGCATAGGCTTTTCCTATTACCCCATTCGCTCAAGGAAACTCAACCTGCTCACAAGTGCTTCTTTTGATGCCCTCAATAGCACGGTCAGTACCACATTTTTAGGGCCACAAGTTCTCCTCAGTCAGGATCGAGTTCGTGTTTTCCGTGCATCGAGTCAAGTCACTTATACAAGCCGGGTTGGATTCACTAATGCCTCTATACAGCTCTCTCAAGGCATTGCAGGTTTGGGGGCGCGTCTGAGCGGAACTCCCACTTTACCTCTTTCTCGCTTCAATGCTACCCCTGCAGCCTTCAAAGCAAATTTGGACTTTACACAGATTTTCTTTCTCCCTAAAAATTGGTCAGTCAGCCTAACAGGTGCAGCCCAAACAGCCGCCGCTCCCCTTGTTGCCTCTGAGCAATTTGGAATTGGTGGCTTCAACTCTGGCTCTGCCTATGTTCAATCCGCCATTTTAGGAGATGATGGCTACGCTCTACGTCTTGAGCTACAACATACCCGTTCCTATAAATTTCGTAAAACAAGCTTCACTAGCCAGCCCTATGCCTTTGTAGACTATGGCCAGACCTTTCTTAAAAGACCGACGATTGCTGAGCCTAGCAGTCAGGAGGCCTTGTCAACGGGCTTGGGTTTGCGACAGCTCATCAACCCTAGCCTACAACTTCGCCTAGAGCTAGCCTTTCCCCTAACGAGAATTGAACCCGCCTTTGAACGGAGCCCGCGTCTATTCTTCCAAGTTCAGGGCATATTCTAGCTTTTAGGGGATACTACGGTCTTACATTGTGGGCAAGAGAACTGGGCAGCGCAGGGACTCTGAGGTAGGGAAGCAGCCATCAACTGTTGTTCTTAGGGATTCAGTTGCATGGAGCAGAAAGGAAAACCGAGTCACGAAGCCGAAACATGGTTCTGCTGCTTCCTTGGAATCAATGACTAGGTCAGCCTAAATACTTATTGATTTTATAGTCAAGGATGTTCTAGGATTAACTTGTGCTACTGTACCTACCTTTTTAAACTATTCTTCAACCCTCCAAAGGCTGTTGGAGTTAAACCCATGAAAAAGATATTCAGTGTGTTCCTAAATGGTATCACCCTTACCCTGTCGAGTATTTTCCTAACAAGTCTCAGTCCTCGGATAGCCGAGGCACTGCCACAAAACCCAACAGTGAGTGAGGGGCAAGTCTCTTTTCAACAAAGTACCCCCCATCAGCTTCATATTCTGCAAAGCAGTCATAAAGCCATCATTAACTGGGAGGGCTTTAGCATTGGAGCCAATGAAGGGGTATTCTTTGTCCAGCCGGGCGCAACAGCAGCCGCACTCAACCGAGTGACAGGGCTAACCCCCTCAAGTATTGCCGGTCAACTGAACGCCAACGGTCGCATCTTTCTAATCAATCCCAACGGCATCGTCTTTTTACCCAGTGCCCAAGTTAATGTGGGCAGCCTTATTGCAAGTACCCTTGACATTAAAGATCAAGACTTTTTGCAGGACAATTTCCGCTTTTACAACCTCTCCAATAGGCCGCCGGCTGCTATTACCAACCAAGGGCGCATCACTGCCCAGGAGGGAGGTGTGGTGTCCCTAATTGCGCCAGCAGTTCAAAACACAGGGTTCATTTCAGCACGCTTGGGTCAAGTTGCCCTAGTGAGCGGCACTGGTGTTACCCTAGACTTCACAGGAGATGGGTTGCTCAGCGTCAGGGTAGATAGTGATCTATCTCAGCAAGTAACGGATGTCTATGGTCGCCCACTTTCTAGTCTAATTGATCAGCAGGGGCACATTAGCGCGGGGCACGTTATCCTTTCTGCCAGTGCTGCTCAGCGCATCATGGATCGGGTGATGAACGTTGATGGCATCATCGAAGCGCGAGCAGTTGAGAATCGTCAAGGGCGGATTATCTTAGCAGGCGGCCCCACAGGCGAAGTGAATATTAGCGGACGCCTAGATGCAGATGGTATTTACGGCGGTCAAATTACCGTAACAGGTCAAGATATTCATCTTCAGAACACTGCCCATCTATCGGCCAATGGCAACCTAGGCGGCGGGCAGATTTTTATTGGCGGCAGTCCTCAAGGGCAAGGTCCTCTGCCCAATGCCAGAAACACCTTCATTGACGCAGGGGCACGCCTAGAAGCTAATGCGCTAACCCAAGGGAATGGGGGTACTGTCATTGCTTGGGCAGATGAAGCCACCCATTTCCACGGCCACATTAGTGCCCGCGGGGGCAGCCTTAGTGGTAATGGCGGCTTTGCCGAAGTTTCGGCACGCAATAACCTATACGTCACAGGCTTTGCCGATCTCAGGGCGCCCAACGGTTCCTTTGGTACCCTTCTCCTTGATCCCGGCTCGATTACCATTCAAAATGGCCTCGGCTCTAACACTGGCCCTAACACCTTTGATGATGCACATATCGTTGGTCAACTTGGGTCGGCTAACTTGACCATCAGCACGGCAGCTGCAACTAGTGGTGGCTCGGAGACAATTACTGTTCAAACCAATACAAACATTACATGGAGTCAGAATACTACTCTAACGCTACAGGCAGGCCGTAACATTGTCATTCAGCCCGGTGTAACAATCCAAAATACCGGCGGCGGTGGCATCACACTAGAAGCCAACATTAGTGGTGGTACTTCTGGTAATTTTAAGGGTATTTTCATTGAGGGAACGGCGGCTCAACCCACGCTACTAGCAACAAACTCAGGTAACATTACCCTCACGGGTCGGGGAGGTACCTCAGGTAGTAATAACTACGGCATTCAATTAACAGGTCATGCCACGCTGCGAAGCGACAGTGGCCAAATTACCCTCAACGGTACTGGCGGTACGGGAGGTGGTAGTAGCTATGGTGTTTATCTCAGCCGGGGTGCTCGCATTGAAAATATCACAGGAAATATAAGCATTACCGGTATTGCTGCTGGGGGTAGCGGCTCAAACAACGATGGTGTTTTCATTACAACAACTCCACGCGGCACTGACAATCCCAATACCTCAGGTAGTAGGCAAACACAAATCACTAACCAAGATGGAAACATAACCATTAAAGGTACTGCCAATGGCAGCAGTTCAACGGATGACGGAATTGCTCACTGGAACGCTTTAGTTCGAACCACAGGAAGCGGCAACATCACTTACGAGGGTTATTCAGGTACAGGGACAGGTACAGGAAGCAAAGACGGTCTTGAGTTACAGCGTCATTTAACCGACGGCTTCTCTGCTGAAATCTCGGCAATGGGTTCAGGCCATATTACCCTAAAGGGCGTTTTGCGGGGTGGTAACCCAACCGATTATGCAATTAAGTTTGGTGAGCCTTCGTCTTCGGGTAACCCTAATAATGCCTTTATAGTGACCAGCAATACGGGCAACATCTGCCTAATCGGTGAACATACCGGTACTGCCAGCAGCGCCATCACCCAAAATTGGATGAGTATTCGTACAGCAGGTGCTACTCCAACGATTCAAAGTACGAATGGTGGCAACATTATTCTTGTGGGTGACAGGCTTGATCTAAGCAGCAACACTACATTAGGTAGCTCTGGCATTTTGGTCATCCAACCCTTTACACCGGGTCGTGATATTGATATTGCTGGGACAGCGCCCGATACGACTCATCTTGCCCTAAGCAGCACCGAATTTGGTCTAACGAATGGTTTTAGTCATGTCATCTTTGGCCATGAAAATGGCACAGGAACAGTTACCATCAACTCTCCCATTACTCGAAATCAACACCTTACCCTCCGGGGTGGCAACATTCAACTGAATTCATCAATTAACTTAGGAGGAAACACGCTAGCACTTTTCAGTAATGGGGGCTCTGTCACTCAAACATCTCCCTTCACAGCAAGTGGCTTAATTTTGGGTGGCAGCGGCAGTTTTATCCTGAATCAACCTTCAAACAACGTCAATACAATTGCAACCGCGAGTTCAACTGGCGCCATCACATACCAAGATCAGGACGATCTGACGGTTGGGCATCTGAGCATTCCTTTTGTTACAACGTATCCTAACTGCTGCACTGACAGCACAACAACCTTAACTGCTAATGGTATTACCACCAACAACGCTGATGTCATCCTCCGTACCGGCGGTCTCCTCACCCTAGACGCCAGCAGCAACCTTGGCAGCGGCAACCTAACCCTGATCAGTAATAATGGGGTCACTCAGACAGCAACAGGCAGCATCACCGCCACCGGACTGGGTCTGCAGGGCAGTGGCACCTTTGACCTGAACAATGCCAGCAATGATGTGGACACCCTTGCGGCCAACGTCAATGGTGGCGTCAGCTTCAAAGACAGTGATGACCTGACCATTGGCGGACCTGTCACCAGCACGGTGGGCAGCGATACGGCAACAACCGCAGCTGGCCTTACCACCACCAACAACGATGCCATCATCGAGAGCGGCAACACCCTCACCCTAGCCGCCAGCAGCAACCTTGGCAGCGGCAACCTAACCCTGATGAGTAATGGGGGGGTCACTCAGACAACAACAGGCAGCATCACCGCCACCGGACTGGGTCTGCAGGGCAGTGGCACCTTTGACCTGAACAATGCCAGCAATGATGTGGACACCCTTGCGGCCAACGTCACGGGTGGCGTCAGCTTCAAAGACAGTGATGACCTGACCATTGGCGGACCTGTCACCAGCACGGTGGGCAGCGATACGGCAACAACCGCAGCTGGCCTTACCACCACCAACAACGATGCCATCATCGAGAGCGGCAACACCCTCACCCTAGCCGCCAGCAGCAACCTTGGCAGCGGCAACCTAACCCTGATCAGTAATAATGGGGTCACTCAGACAGCAACAGGCAGCATCACCGCCGCCGGACTGGGTCTGCAGGGCAGTGGCACCTTTGACCTGAACAATGCCAGCAATGATGTGAACATCTTGGCGGCCAACGTCAATGGTGGCGTCAGCTTCAAAGACAGTGATGACCTGACCATTGGCGGACCTGTCACCAGCACGGTGGGCAGCGATACGGCAACAACCGCAGCTGGCCTTACCACCACCAACAACGATGCCATCATCGAGAGCGGCAACACCCTCACCCTAGCCGCCAGCAGCAACCTTGGCAGCGGCAACCTAACCCTGATGAGTAATGGGGGGGTCACTCAGACAGCAACAGGCAGCATCACCGCCGCCGGACTGGGTCTGCAGGGCAGTGGCACCTTTGACCTGAACAATGCCAGCAATGATGTGGACACCCTTGCGGCCAACGTCACGGGTGGCGTCAGCTTCAAAGACAGTGATGACCTGACCATTGGCGGACCTGTCACCAGCACGGTGGGCAGCGATACGGCAACAACCGCAGCTGGCCTTACCACCACCAACAACGATGCCATCATCGAGAGCGGCAACACCCTCACCCTAGCCGCCAGCAGCAACCTTGGCAGCGGCAACCTAACCCTGATCAGTAATAATGGGGTCACTCAGACAGCAACAGGCAGCATCACCGCCGCCGGACTGGGTCTGCAGGGCAGTGGCACCTTTGACCTGAACAATGCCAGCAATGATGTGGACACCCTTGCGGCCAACGTCACGGGTGGCGTCAGCTTCAAAGACAGTGATGACCTGACCATTGGCGGACCTGTCACCAGCACGGTGGGCAGCGATACGGCAACAACCGCAGCTGGCCTTACCACCACCAACAACGATGCCATCATCGAGAGCGGCAACACCCTCACCCTAGCCGCCAGCAGCAACCTTGGCAGCGGCAACCTAACCCTGATGAGTAATGGGGGGGTCACTCAGACAGCAACAGGCAGCATCACCGCCACCGGACTGGGTCTGCAGGGCAGTGGCACCTTTGACCTGAACAATGCCAGCAATGATGTGGACACCCTTGCGGCCAACGTCAATGGTGGCGTCAGCTTCAAAGACAGTGATGACCTGACCATTGGCGGACCTGTCACCAGCACGGTGGGCAGCGATACGGCAACAACCGCAGCTGGCCTTACCACCACCAACAACGATGCCATCATCGAGAGCGGCAACACCCTCACCCTAGCCGCCAGCAGCAACCTTGGCAGCGGCAACCTAACCCTGATGAGTAATGGGGGGGTCACTCAGACAGCAACAGGCAGCATCACCGCCGCCGGACTGGGTCTGCAGGGCAGTGGCACCTTTGACCTGAACAATGCCAGCAATGATGTGGACACCCTTGCGGCCAACGTCACGGGTGGCGTCAGCTTCAAAGACAGTGATGACCTGACCATTGGCGGACCTGTCACCAGCACGGTGGGCAGCGATACGGCAACAACCGCAGCTGGCCTTACCACCACCAACAACGATGCCATCATCGAGAGCGGCAACACCCTCACCCTAGACGCCAGCAGCAACCTTGGCAGCGGCAACCTAACCCTGATCAGTAATAATGGGGTCACTCAGACAGCAACAGGCAGCATCACCGCCACCGGACTGGGTCTGCAGGGCAGTGGCACCTTTGACCTGAACAATGCCAGCAATGATGTGGACACCCTTGCGGCCAACGTCACGGGTGGCGTCAGCTTCAAAGACAGTGATGACCTGACCATTGGCGGACCTGTCACCAGCACGGTGGGCAGCGATACGGCAACAACCGCAGCTGGCCTTACCACCACCAACAACGATGCCATCATCGAGAGCGGCAACACCCTCACCCTAGCCGCCAGCAGCAACCTTGGCAGCGGCAACCTAACCCTGATGAGTAATGGGGGGGTCACTCAGACAGCAACAGGCAGCATCACCGCCGCCGGACTGGGTCTGCAGGGCAGTGGCACCTTTGACCTGAACAATGCCAGCAATGATGTGGACACCCTTGCGGCCAACGTCACGGGTGGCGTCAGCTTCAAAGACAGTGATGACCTGACCATTGGCGGACCTGTCACCAGCACGGTGGGCAGCGATACGGCAACAACCGCAGCTGGCCTTACCACCACCAACAACGATGCCATCATCGAGAGCGGCAACACCCTCACCCTAGACGCCAGCAGCAACCTTGGCAGCGGCAACCTAACCCTGATCAGTAATAATGGGGTCACTCAGACAGCAACAGGCAGCATCACCGCCACCGGACTGGGTCTGCAGGGCAGTGGCACCTTTGACCTGAACAATGCCAGCAATGATGTGGACACCCTTGCGGCCAACGTCACGGGTGGCGTCAGCTTCAAAGACAGTGATGACCTGACCATTGGCGGACCTGTCACCAGCACGGTGGGCAGCGATACGGCAACAACCGCAGCTGGCCTTACCACCACCAACAACGATGCCATCATCGAGAGCGGCAACACCCTCACCCTAGCCGCCAGCAGCAACCTTGGCAGCGGCAACCTAACCCTGATGAGTAATGGGGGGGTCACTCAGACAGCAACAGGCAGCATCACCGCCGCCGGACTGGGTCTGCAGGGCAGTGGCACCTTTGACCTGAACAATGCCAGCAATGATGTGGACACCCTTGCGGCCAACGTCACGGGTGGCGTCAGCTTCAAAGACAGTGATGACCTGACCATTGGCGGACCTGTCACCAGCACGGTGGGCAGCGATACGGCAACAACCGCAGCTGGCCTTACCACCACCAACAACGATGCCATCATCGAGAGCGGCAACACCCTCACCCTAGACGCCAGCAGCAACCTTGGCAGCGGCAACCTAACCCTGATCAGTAATAATGGGGTCACTCAGACAGCAACAGGCAGCATCACCGCCACCGGACTGGGTCTGCAGGGCAGTGGCACCTTTGACCTGAACAATGCCAGCAATGATGTGGACACCCTTGCGGCCAACGTCACGGGTGGCGTCAGCTTCAAAGACAGTGATGACCTGACCATTGGCGGACCTGTCACCAGCACGGTGGGCAGCGATACGGCAACAACCGCAGCTGGCCTTACCACCACCAACAACGATGCCATCATCGAGAGCGGCAACACCCTCACCCTAGCCGCCAGCAGCAACCTTGGCAGCGGCAACCTAACCCTGATCAGTAATAATGGGGTCACTCAGACAGCAACAGGCAGCATCACCGCCACCGGACTGGGTCTGCAGGGCAGTGGCACCTTTGACCTGAACAATGCCAGCAATGATGTGGACACCCTTGCGGCCAACGTCAATGGTGGCGTCAGCTTCAAAGACAGTGATGACCTGACCATTGGCGGACCTGTCACCAGCACGGTGGGCAGCGATACGGCAACAACCGCAGCTGGCCTTACCACCACCAACAACGATGCCATCATCGAGAGCGGCAACACCCTCACCCTAGCCGCCAGCAGCAACTTTGGCAGCGGCAACCTAACCCTGATCAGTAATAATGGGGTCACTCAGACAGCAACAGGCAGCATCACCGCCACCGGACTGGGTCTGCAGGGCAGTGGCACCTTTGACCTGAACAATGCCAGCAATGATGTGGACACCCTTGCGGCCAACGTCACGGGTGGCGTCAGCTTCAAAGACAGTGATGACCTGACCATTGGCGGACCTGTCACCAGCACGGTGGGCAGCGATACGGCAACAACCGCAGCTGGCCTTACCACCACCAACAACGATGCCATCATCGAGAGCGGCAACACCCTCACCCTAGCCGCCAGCAGCAACTTTGGCAGCGGCAACCTAACCCTGATCAGTAATAATGGGGTCACTCAGACAGCAACAGGCAGCATCACCGCCACCGGACTGGGTCTGCAGGGCAGTGGCACCTTTGACCTGAACAATGCCCCTGTTGCCGTAACGTTGTTTGCTGCACAGGTAAATGGTAGCCTGCTTTACAATGGTCTAAACTCGGTTAATATTGGTACAGTAACTAGCACTGTTGGTAGTGATATTGTAACAACTACCGGCCTTAGTGCCCCCAATCTACCCGGTGGCGGCAATCAGCCTCCTAGTGGTGGGAATCAGCCTCCCAGTGCCCCCAATCTACCCGGTGGCGGCAATCAGCCTCCTAGTGGTGGGAATCAGCCTCCTAGTGCCCCCAATCTACCCGGTGACGGCAATCAGCCTCCTAGTGGTGGGAATCAGCCTCTTAATGGTGACCAAGGTGCTTCTAAAGCAACCTTAGGGGGGCAACGTGGTGGTGTGACCATAGCAGGAACAACCAGTGCAAGCTGTTCTTCTAATAGGGAGGGATTTACAGAAGAGGATCAAAAAGGTAAATCGAAGTCTCGTCTTGTACTCATCAATAGCCAACAAACAGCTGTTGATCCGCTAACGCAGCTGACAGTATATGAAAATGAGGAGTGGACAGACGAGGGTCAATGCGTAAACCTTGAGCTAGAGACTGATTCTTTGCAGTAACTATTACCCTTAGCGCTGTAAGTCCCCCCTCCTTTAGGGGGGATATCTTTTGCAAATACACGGGACATTGGTATGGTATCAACATGGCAACGCTCACTAAGACCCTCAAGCTTCTGTTCCTTGGGCTCAACCGGTCAAAGGCGGAGCTGTTTGCACGTCTTGAGCGGCTCAACACCCACGTTGCCAATTCGATGTTTCTACCGACGACGATCGCCCCCGCCGCAATAGGGCGTCCTAGATCCGCTGCGCCTCGATCCATTGAGCGGGAGGCAAGGAGTACGTTTCGAAATATTGCCAAAGCCCAATCCGCTGAGTCGTGAGTTGACCCGCACCGAAGCAGAAATGGCCTACTTTCGTGGGGGCAATCCCACCGTGCGCGATCTGTTTAGCCGTGCTCAGCAGTTAGCCCAACCTGCCAGCTTGACAGCAGCTGCACCCACCACCGCCAATGTTGCCAGCTTAGCCACCAATCGAGCCGCAGTACAACTCTTGAAGGCAAGTCGCCACCTGATGCGAGCGGAGCGCGGTTTCTAAAAGCCCATGACCTTGGCTACAGTTTGCTCAGTGGGTTCAATGTGGCGGTGGAAGCGATCGCTCTGTTGCTTGAGCGCTGTTTCTGGATCCTTGAGACCATTGCCCGTCAGCACACAGACCACCGTGGCACCACTGGGCACCTGATCGGCCAATTTCAAGAGACCCGCCACAGAAGCCGCACTAGCCGGTTCACAGAAGATACCTTCCTCAGAAGCCAGCAGACAATAGGCATTCAGGATTTCCTCATCGGTAACGGCATTAAAGGCACCTTGGCTGGCTTCTTTGACGGCGATCGCCCGTTGCCAGTTGGCAGGATTGCCAATGCGAATGGCCGTCGCAATCGTTTCGGGATGGGTGACAACCTCGCCCTTGACAAGGGGGGCAGATCCCGCTGCTTGAAAGCCCATCATCCGCGGCAGGCGATCGCAACGATTTTGCTCACGATACTGGCAAAAGCCCATCCAATAGGCAGTAATGTTTCCTGCATTACCCATGGGAATACACAGCCAATCGGGGGCATTGCCCAAGCTATCCACCACCTCAAAGGCGGCGGTTTTCTGTCCTTCCAGCCGATAGGGATTGACGGAATTGACCAGCGTCACGGGGTAAGTTTCCGCCATTAGGCGCACAATCTCTAGGGCTTGATCAAAGTTGCCCTCAATGGCAATCACTTCAGCACCATAGAGGAGCGCTTGGGCCAGTTTTCCTTGGGCAACGTACCCTTCGGGCACCAAGACATAGGCCCGTAAGCCTGCCCGTCTCGCGTAGGCCGCTGCTGAGGCCGAGGTATTTCCTGTGCTGGCGCAAATCACAGCTTCGGCTCCCGCTTCCTTGGCCTTGGAAATGGCCATGGTCATGCCACGATCTTTGAAGCTCCCTGTGGGGTTGAGGCCATCGTACTTGACATACACCGCGACGTTGCGGCCAATGCGGGCTGCAATTTGAGGCACGGGAATCAGTGGTGTATTGCCTTCATAGAGGGTGACCACTGGGGTGCGATCGCTCACAGGCAAAAACTCACCGTAAGCGTGAATCAGGCCATGCCAAGCAGGACGGATGGGGGGAGCAGAGAGTGTTACAGGCACAGGTACGCAGTCAAAAAATATGAATAAATTTGAGGCTGAAGATAGAGATTAGCCACACAGTAGGATAATTTTAGCGATCAGGGGTTACACTTGCCAATTGCCGGAGAATCACATTATGCGTCTAATTTTGATTCGCCATGGAGAAGCCGTTGGTAATGCTTCAGGCGTCATGCTCGGGCGGCAGGATGTACCCCTCACAGAACGAGGACGGCAGCAAGTCCTTGCCTTACGGGAAAAGCTCCCCTTACCCCATGCCATTTACACCAGTCCGCTGCAACGCTGCCGCGATACGGCGACACTCATGAATCCTTGTCCTGACTTAAAGGTTCAAGAGTTGGCGGAGTTAATTGAAATTGATCAGGGCATTTTCACAGGACTCACGTGGGCACAGGCGCAGGCGCAACATCCCGATCTTTGTGAAGAACTGGAGGAGAGTGACTACCTGATTCCAGTTCCCGAGGCAGAGTCAATGGCCATGGCTTGGCAGCGGGCAAAACAGGCTTGGAAACAGCTCCGACGCCACAGGGATGAGGACTGTGTTTGGTGTATTAGTCATGGCGGCTTTTTGCAGTGCCTGATTAGCGTTGTTCTGGGGAGCGATCGCCTGTGGGGGATGGAAATTCCCCCCGCTGCTTGGTTTGACTTTTCAGTACGAGTGGATTTAGATGGCCGCTTTGAGGCAGAAAATATCCGCTGGTGGCGCATCAATGCCTTTAATCAGTGCTCCTAGACGGCCAGCTCAGGTTAAGGTTGTTAACAAACCGCAATTTGCTCGATTGGCATCAAGATCTGCGAGCGGCGGAGGGTCGCGATCTTGGGGTTGGCACAGTTAGCTGCGGAATCCTGACCCAGCAATGGTCTTCAAATTCGTTGCCTAAGCGAAAGCGTTGAAAGGTTCCTTGGCTGCTCTGGCGATCAATCCAGATGGGCAGGCTAATGAGACCTCGATTGTCTTTAATGAGCCAGCGGATCGAGCCATCGTTGTCCCGATAGGGGCGTACACCATTGACCAGTGCCCACGACTCCCCCAAACTCAGGCCACCAAAGCGGGAAATTTGCTGGGGTGTGGTGAAGGCGATCGCCAGCCGATCAACCAGCTTCAGTGGTGCATTTTCCTCACTCGAATCAACTTTGACAACCACTTGCACATCTGTGAGCAGTTCATGGTGATTCGGCTTGGAGAATTTACTCGTGGAATAGGTGCCGAGGCGATTCTTACTGAACTTGTGATGCCGCTGTTTACGCAGAATGCGAGAAATGGGTGGGTCAGCACCAATAATGCCAATGGCCAGTTTGACACCCCGATGTTGATCCAAATTCTCTTCACCGATCAGGGAAAGGAGCATGCCATAGATCGTGGAGGGGGGTGGATAGCGGTAGGTCTCCTTAAAGTCGCGGGCAAAGCTGCGGGGAAAACTGGTACAGGGACAATCAAGGTAAAGTTGCATTAGGCGGGCACCTCAAGCTTGAGTTGTTGCTTTAATTGTTCTTTGGCGTGGGCGATCGCTTCTTTGACCCCGCGATAGACCTGAACCCCTAACGCCTTTAACTGCTGACCATAGGGAGTATCGGCAATCTCACCGCCCACCAGTAGCTCATCAGCCTTCACATCCCCCACTTCAACCAGTCGCACTAGCCGTGGGCAGCCCACCGATTCGCCAATGCGCTTAAACACGTCCATAATCCAAGGACTCGGATCATCGGTTATCCGAAGCACAATGGACTCTGGATGAAAGTCGTATAAAAAGCGGGCATGGTTACCGCCCACATGACGGACAGCGCCAATAGCATCCAAGGCGAGTAGTGCCCGTTCCGGTTTCTTAAGACTTTCTGGCGTGAGGGCGATCGTGTACTGATAGGCAGTGCAGTGTACTTCGGTGCTATGAATCGAAGTTTTTCCCTTTTCGCCGCCTTTAGAACCAAAGGCAATATCCCCCCAATAGGGATCCAGACTCATAGCGCGACTAATTTCTAGGGCACCCCGCCGTTTGGTCGTGGCATCTTCATTATCCTTCCCCTTTTTGGCGTCCATGTAGCCAAACAAGTCATCATCAATGTATTTTTCAGCGCTGAATTGTTCATCCTTGAAGCTATACTTGTCAGTCTCAGCATTAAATGTGCGATTCACCTCTTTTTCATAATGATTTTGAAAATACTCCCGCAATCCCCAACGGATCGCTTCTGCACTCACAGTAGTGTATTGATCATTGCCACGGGTGATTTTTTGCAAAGTTGAGAGAGTGCTCCCATCCCCTTCCCCCCGGTTATTGGCTGCAACAGCAGTGGTCGTTACAATTGTTGCAAAAAGATGTTTTGTCATTGTTATTTCTCCTAAGTTAAAGACAGCAACTATTCATCAACAAAGGAAAACATTTCCTCTTCCGTTACATTCACCTCATCCATTGATTCAGAGGCAACCTCAGCACCATTGAGAGCATCTCCCTTCTTACTGCTGTAGGTGGCGATCGCCAGCAGTACCAGATCTCTTGCTCGCCGCCAGTTTTCCTCACGGTGAATCCAGTGAACAATTTGCGGGCCTTTATCGCGAGCGGCTTTGCTACGAAACTGGCTTAGGAAATCCACCAATGCAGTAGCAAATTCCTGTTGCGTACTCGGACGTTGGAATCGGTAGATAACCTTATCGGTCACTTGCCCATAGTCTAATTGGCGACCTTGCTTCTTAGCTTGCTGAATCTGCCCGTACAGGTATTTACTAAAAGCACCTTGTACCACCTCAAAGAGCACCTGTTCATCGGGATTCAAGTGTTTGGTCATTTTTACCAACCCTTCACGTTCATAGAGCTTATTACGTTTGTAAAATTCAAAGAAACCTGCATACCAAGGCTGACCTCCAATTAAATTGTCACAAATCCAAGGCAGTGCTTTAGAAAGAGCTAACCAAGTTTCACCATTCTCCTTTTGTCGCACGTGCGCAGGAAAAACTTGGCGAGCGACTTCATACAATTCGAGGACTTCATCCATAACCTCTACGCGATACACCGCCTGTTTCAGGTAAGCTTGCTGGGCATCCCAGACTTGCTTCCCCAACTGGTAAACCTCACAGTAGTGCACGCCAAAGGGTTGCACTGCTTCGACCACCTTTTCCTGCAACAGGAAATGCAACGCAGATTCACCAGCGCCACTGCTACGAAAGTCTCGATACGTGCACCCCGACATCGCCCGACGGCGCTTAACCCAGTGCTTTAGATTTTGAACTTCAGGAATAACCAGTGCTGAGCGGGCAGAGAGCTTGCCACCAACAGTTTGGGGAGGAAGTTGGTAGTAGCCACAGGCAAGGGGCAAAAAAAGCAACGCCAGAAAGCCCTGCGGCGATTCTTGATAGGGACCATTGACAAAACATTCCACCAGTCCGGGCAGATGATTTCCCTTCAGGGGAATTTCTTTCTTGAAGGCTCCCTTATTGTTAAAGGCCTCCTTGATGTCGCCGGTGTAATAACAGCTCTCTAGGGGCTTCACCTCAATCGAGATCTCTGGTTGATCCGGCTCAATTAAGAACGTGCGAGTGACAGAAGTGTTGCTGAGTTTGCGCTGTGTATTGTGCTGGAGGAATGTGGTGAGTACCCCTTGGGTAAACGTGTATTGCCCCTGGGCATCAAGCTTGAGGGCAGGAACCTCTAGATAGCCTTGGTGATTAATCTGATAGGTTTGCTTTAGCAGCCATGTCACAACCTCTCGATCACTCCCTTTCCACGCCAGTTCAACGACCTCATCGGTGACGTTCCAAGTTAAGGGAGCCTGTGAACGTTGGCTTTCCAACTCGGATAGGGCTAAGGCTAGACCCGCAATTCCTGCTCGATGGGGCAAAAGAAAATTTGGATCAAAGATCGATAAGGTAAATTGGCTCACAATTTCACCTCCTGCCGGGAAGCGAACGCCCCTAGGTTTGGGTCATAGTGCCACTGCTCCTTAGGCGCAATCAAATATCCGCTCTTGTGGCGCCGCCAACCCTTGATATTTTTGGTAGCGGGTAGGGGGATTGTGTAGCGCATCAGTTGACTAGATTTGAGGAACGCAATCTCCTCCTGATCCTGTTCGAGAAGGGCAGTGACGGTATAGCCTGCTTCGCGCAACGGTGCAGGATACGTTTTCCATCTGCCATCCAGCCAGACAAAGTGATCCTTGGGTGTGTGTGGAGTGTTGAGTTTTTCTAACCAAGCGGCGAGCTGGGCTTGGCTAACCAGCTGACCGACAAACCCTCGCACCAGTGCCCAACCCGCATCCAGTTCATCTGCACTGTAGGGAAAACCAACCTTGTCATCGGGGTAAAAGAGGGCATCAAGGGCGTGGCCGCAGTACTGACGGTTGAGCCGCCCCAACCGCTGGATTAGCCCTGCGGGGTCAGCAATTTGAGTCACGAGGAGTGTTGCCGACAAGTCCAGCGACATTTCTGCCACTTGCGTGGTGATGGCTAGGACGGGTTGATTTTGTTTGAAGGCCTCTACCACTTTGCGGTGATGGTGCACGCGATCGCCATAACGAAAGCGACTGTGATAGAGCAGAGGTTGAAGTCCCTGATTTTTCGCTTGCTGATAGGTAGCGATCGCTGTATCCACCTGATTGCAAACCCACAGGACTTTACCACCTTGGTCAAGTTCTTGCTGAACCCGCGCCCAGTCCAGCTGTGCTAGCTCATGGAAGCGATAACGGGGCAGGTGTTCAATGTCTCGGGGGCCTTGGATAATTTCAACAGGTTCTCCCACTGCATTGCGAATGGCCTCCACCTGCGCGGGTAGAAATGAGGCAGACATGAGTAAGATTGGCGCTTTAACAACGTTGAGAAATCGCAGTAAGGCGCCAAAGAGAGCATCGTCATAGCAATGAACTTCATCAAAGACGAAAGCAGCCTTGGCGATCGCTGGAAAGCAGTACAGGGGACGGCGGTGACATTGCAGGAGTCCCAAAACGGTATCTACAGTGCAAACATTGACCTTTGCCCCCCACGCCTTGAAGGCTTCTAATTTCTGAGCGGCCTCATTAACCGCTCCATCGCCATTGTCTTCTTCTTCTCCTGTGCAAGCCAACTCCAAATCAATAGCCGACCGAGAGTGCAATAGCTCTGACTCTACTTGGTGATGAACATAGCCCAGAAAGCCCTCGGTGCTAGTGCCCGTTGTTGGATAACAAAAGAACAACTTGCGTCCAATGCCATGGCGTTGTGCCCAGCAATAGGCACCAAGGGTTTTCCCTGTACCGCAACCCGCACGTGCCAGTGTGACTCGTTTGGAGTCCTCCCGCAGATCAATTTGAAATGGCCGCAGGCAGTGCTGACCCCGCCGGGCATCAATCACCTTTTGTAGATCAGCCACCGTTAAAGTGCATTGTAGTTGTTCTTGGATCCATTGCTGGAGGTTGGTTGTCACCGCTGCTGAGGCCGAGCCAATGGCATCTGCTGCCACAAGCAGTGCTTTCACAACAGCAACAAACACAACAGTTGGTTTCCAGTCAATAAAAGCCTGCAAGACTGCTGCCCGTTTCTCCTTGATTGTTTGCATGTCCCATCGCGATGAGAACGCAAAAGGAGGAATGATTTGAGGCAGCCCTAGGGTTCTTACCCCATAGCGAAGCAGCTTGCGGAAGGAAGGATGATGGACATACCAGTACAGGTAAGGGTCGCCACTGCCCTCGCGGATCTCCCCCAGTGCACTGGTGTCTCGCCCCTGCTGACCGCCTAATTTGAGGTGATGTCCTCCTGCTGCGGCGATCGCTGTCATCAAGTCAGCATTGGGGCATTGGCAAAGCCAGTTTCGGAACTCCCACGCCAGCAAGACAGACCCCACTTCATGACGGATAAGTTGTGGGTATTGCAAGGGGTTCTGTTGAGGCTGCACCGATGGATTTGAAGCCCTGAGGGGGTACCTGACCACCCCTTGAAATTGGTGATTGGCCTTACCCCAATCGTGCAGATAAGCGGCCAGTCGCGCCGTTGCCCGCAGGGTTTCCCTAGTGTCGTTGCTAAATCCAAACTGCTGGAGCAACCCTGTGCCCAGTGCATCAACCAAGGTGGTAATTGACTTCACAACCGCCGCGGTATGACCAGCCAAATGATACCTTCCTCTCCAGTCGGCGCTGCTTGGGAGTGAAGATTTTGCCAACAAAATATCTGGGTCTAGTTTTGGGGGTGGAGAACTAGGCAGCATTCGGTTCCTCCTTGACCGGGTAAAACCAGCCGCAGCCAAAATGTCTTCGTCCTCCTAATCCATGCCACTGCAACTTTAGAGAATCTTCAGGAGTTAAATCTTCAACAATCACGCGGTAGCCTACGACTTTTTTGCCTTTCACTTGAATCGTGCGCCGTGCTAAATCACCATTCGGATCAGAAGGAATAAATACCTTTCCCTGAATGCCTAAATGAGTTAGGCCTTTTTGACAAGATTCCAAAAAATAGCGGGGCACTTCTAGGTGATCAATTGCTTCTAATTTGAAAGTGACTAGGCGAGCTGCGAGGGTTCCTGAAGGCTCTGGCAATGTAATTCGAGGTTGCACAAGGCGAATCAGATGCCCCTGAATATCCAACACTTGGTTCTGGAAAAAGCGATACCACGTCTGCACTTGATCTGTAGGACAGCGAAGGCGAAAGCGTGAAGCACGATTTAGATAAATAATACCCTCACCGTTAGGAATTCCAGCAATACTGCTAAGGCGAAGATCACTTGGTATATCTGAAGGTAGATCTGGCCGCCCCGATTGTTGCAACTGTTTTTTAATAGCAGAGTATAATGCATAGCCATGATCTGCTGGCAGTGTTCTTCCACGCAAGCTGTAATGGATTTCAAGAAAGTGATTGTGGCTAGTCATGACGCTATCTTATTACCCCCGCCTAATCTGAATGCTTTCCCTCAATTATGGGTCTCTGGAGCACTGCCAAGGGTAGCCACTGTCTAGTTTCAAGAATCATGCTAACGGATAACTTATAGTTGTCAACTTACAAAAATTTTAACTTCTACTGTAGGTAACCACAAGGAGCAAAAAAGCTTTTGGATACAATTTTTTATTTTTATTCAAGAAAGTTAACCAACCGCTGGGCTAGCCCACAGCACCAGAGGTAGAGGCACGTTTCTCTACTTCACTCAATTCTTTTTTGGATCTGTGCTCAACGCCTTACGGCATCAAAGGTAGAGGCACAGTAGCATCCATATCTAGGCGCCGTTCTTCAAGAGGTGCTCAACGCCTTACGGCATCAAAGGTAGAGGCACAGTAGCATCCATATCTAGGCGCCGTTCTTCAAGAGGTGCTCAACGCCTTACGGCATCAAAGGTAGAGGCACCCGATCGCTTGTTGTTGCCACAAAGCGCGGTCTGGTGCTCAACGCCTTACGGCATCAAAGGTAGAGGCACTTGAGGATTGTGAAGTAGGCGGGATACACCCGGACGTGCTCAACGCCTTACGGCATCAAAGGTAGAGGCACTGCTTATATCTGGGGCGATCTATCCATCGATCGCGATGTGCTCAACGCCTTACGGCATCAAAGGTAGAGGCACAATACTCAAGAATCGCATCCTCTAAATTGAGAAGCGTGCTCAACGCCTTACGGCATCAAAGGTAGAGGCACAAGTTCCTACTTCTGAAGTTCCTACTTCTGAAGTTCCTACTTCTGAAGTTCCTACTTCAGAAGTCACCACTTCAATCGCCCTAAAATTATCATTAAGATACGTCAAAGAAGCCCAAGCTTCGCAGTATTCTAATTGGGCTTCTGGCAAGTTTAAAATCCAAGCGATTGCCCCCCTTAGGGATTCGGGTAATTTTAGGTACTCTCCAACAATCACTTGTTGGAGTAAGGTTAGGTCGGATTCTTGACAAAGAACCCCTTTATAGAAAAAGTGTAGTTTTAGCGATTGGATAAAACAACCCCGTTCAAGTAGGTTGTAAATATCGGTGGCGGTGCAACCGCCAAGGACCAGAAACCCAATGGGAACGAAAACCCTTTTGACCAGTAAACGGTCCACTAGCTTTTTGGCCCGCATTAGGCGTAGTTTGTCGCTTGAAATAAGCGTCAACGCTAGTGGTGTAATACTAATTGCTAAGTTGCGACCGCTAACAGTAGCGGCGACTTTAGCAGTATTGGGCTTGGGGGTAAACCCGAACCCAAAATCGCGGGCAAAGATGCTAATTTCGCTCATAGTGACGATTTTCTCTCCTAACTAGAAAACAAAACCTACCCCTAATCGATAGGGGTAGGTGATAGGTGAAAGGTTACAGAACAGACTCAATTGGGACAAAATTGCGATCCTTCAAAACCCAAGCGTGCTCAACGCCTTACGGCATCAAAGGTAGAGGCACGCGTGGGGAGGAATTGTTAAAGGCTG
The DNA here is from genome assembly GCF_030322985.1 of Thermosynechococcus sp. B1. Lineage (NCBI taxonomy): Bacteria > Bacillati > Cyanobacteriota > Cyanophyceae > Acaryochloridales > Thermosynechococcaceae > Thermosynechococcus > Thermosynechococcus sp. B1. The sequence continues at coordinate 485,255 of NZ_CP096573.1, forward strand.
TTGAAGGTGCTCAACGCCTTACGGCATCAAAGGTAGAGGCACTCGTTAAGGTTGTCGTTTTGGTACAAGGGGGTTCTCGTGCTCAACGCCTTACGGCATCAAAGGTAGAGGCACCTTTTGTTCGGTTTTTGACGGGGGAAGAAGTCCGTGCTCAACGCCTTACGGCATCAAAGGTAGAGGCACTCGTTAAGGTTGTCGTTTTGGTACAAGGGGGTTCTCGTGCTCAACGCCTTACGGCATCAAAGGTAGAGGCACCTTTTGTTCGGTTTTTGACGGGGGAAGAAGTCCGTGCTCAACGCCTTACGGCATCAAAGGTAGAGGCACTCGTTAAGGTTGTCGTTTTGGTACAAGGGGGTTCTCGTGCTCAACGCCTTACGGCATCAAAGGTAGAGGCACCTTTTGTTCGGTTTTTGACGGGGGAAGAAGTCCGTGCTCAACGCCTTACGGCATCAAAGGTAGAGGCACGTCGAGAGGCGCTATATCTAAAATCGATTCCTCGCTGTGCTCAACGCCTTACGGCATCAAAGGTAGAGGCACGAACTTCTACCGCTAAAGTTTTGTCTCGCTTGGCCGTGTGCTCAACGCCTTACGGCATCAAAGGTAGAGGCACGGTCAAGATTTTCTTGGCTAAGTTGATTTGGAGATGTGCTCAACGCCTTACGGCATCAAAGGTAGAGGCACGTATCTGCTGCAGCTAGTTCTGGATTAGGAAGTGCTCAACGCCTTACGGCATCAAAGGTAGAGGCACCTCACTTCACTGGCGAGACAGCTCCAATCGGCGAGATGTGCTCAACGCCTTACGGCATCAAAGGTAGAGGCACTCCAAGTCTACTGACAGACTGATTAGCTGGTTCGAAAAGTGCTCAACGCCTTACGGCATCAAAGGTAGAGGCACAACTAGGGGCGGATACAGGGCGTTTTACCTCTGCTGTGCTCAACGCCTTACGGCATCAAAGGTAGAGGCACGCCACGCACGCTGCAAGAGCAAACACTGCTCTTGTTCTGTGCTCAACGCCTTACGGCATCAAAGGTAGAGGCACGTAATATACAAATTTACTAGGACGTTTAAGACTAAGTGCTCAACGCCTTACGGCATCAAAGGTAGAGGCACAATATCATATTCAGATTGCTCAAAAGCCTGAAAGTGTGCTCAACGCCTTACGGCATCAAAGGTAGAGGCACGGGCGAGAAGTAGGTGTAGCTACTCTAGTGACGAGTGCTCAACGCCTTACGGCATCAAAGGTAGAGGCACTTAAGCAACCAAACTTACCTAGATCCGCAAACACTAGTGCTCAACGCCTTACGGCATCAAAGGTAGAGGCACCACAATCCCTGCAGAATTCTATCATCTCCCAGAGAGTGCTCAACGCCTTACGGCATCAAAGGTAGAGGCACCCCTCAGGACCCGCGGGGCAGACATCCACCGACAGTGCTCAACGCCTTACGGCATCAAAGGTAGAGGCACATGACCAATAGAGAATCTCCTAAATAGAAAGGTTTCCGTGCTCAACGCCTTACGGCATCAAAGGTAGAGGCACTCTGGTTTATCAAAAAAGTAAACCCAGCTCAAACGTGCTCAACGCCTTACGGCATCAAAGGTAGAGGCACGAGAGTAGTCAGCGATAATAAGGCGCTTACCCTCTTGTGCTCAACGCCTTACGGCATCAAAGGTAGAGGCACGGGCGAAGGAAGACTTCAAGCTCCTTGGCAAAATAGTGCTCAACGCCTTACGGCATCAAAGGTAGAGGCACCTTAGCTTTCTTCTGCACTTTTGGCGGTACAAAAGTGCTCAACGCCTTACGGCATCAAAGGTAGAGGCACCGGCTTCGTAATGTAGCTATTGAAGTAACCAACCCAGTGCTCAACGCCTTACGGCATCAAAGGTAGAGGCACCTTCGCAGGAATAGCAATTGTGCCTGCAGTTTGTAGTGCTCAACGCCTTACGGCATCAAAGGTAGAGGCACTTACAAATGGATGAGAAATTTAGGATTTCCGACTGTAGTGCTCAACGCCTTACGGCATCAAAGGTAGAGGCACCTGTCCCTTCTGGGCGAAGTTGACTTAGATCAAAGATGTGCTCAACGCCTTACGGCATCAAAGGTAGAGGCACTGACGTTAAACTGCTCTTTTTTTGTGCCCTAAGGTGCTCAACGCCTTACGGCATCAAAGGTAGAGGCACGTTTAGTAGAGTAGAACGACCTGAAGATTATTGGAGTGCTCAACGCCTTACGGCATCAAAGGTAGAGGCACAGCCACTAGGTTGACCTGAGGATTAAAAGGTGAGGCTTTAGGGTGCTCAACGCCTTACGGCATCAAAGGTAGAGGCACCTAGCAAGCTAAGCAAGCATAAAAGAGTAAATTTGTGTGCTCAACGCCTTACGGCATCAAAGGTAGAGGCACGAGGAGGAAAAACCGCGAAATTATCTTACAAAAAGTGCTCAACGCCTTACGGCATCAAAGGTAGAGGCACACCTATCATCATCCCCGTGGTGGAAAAGGCAATCAAGTGCTCAACGCCTTACGGCATCAAAGGTAGAGGCACCTCGTCTAAGAATTTCATTCAGTTTAGAGTATACCGAGTGCTCAACGCCTTACGGCATCAAAGGTAGAGGCACAATTTTTAAGTTCTAACCTTTACTCTAACCTAGGCCGTGCTCAACGCCTTACGGCATCAAAGGTAGAGGCACTTGCACAAGCTTTGAAGGCGATACAAATAGCGAGGTGCTCAACGCCTTACGGCATCAAAGGTAGAGGCACATTGCGCCGTTTATTAATAACTACCCCTCTGAACACGTGCTCAACGCCTTACGGCATCAAAGGTAGAGGCACGTTTTAAAACTGCCTCTGCTAAATTACTAGCACTTCGTGCTCAACGCCTTACGGCATCAAAGGTAGAGGCACAAGATCTTTTTTGATGTAAATATAATACTCGTGGTTGTGCTCAACGCCTTACGGCATCAAAGGTAGAGGCACAAATATAGAGGAAATTAGCGTTGCATTGAGTGAGCGTGCTCAACGCCTTACGGCATCAAAGGTAGAGGCACCCCAAGAATCAGTGTTGTGAAAATAGTGCTTGTTAGTGCTCAACGCCTTACGGCATCAAAGGTAGAGGCACTCGCCACAACCAGATAGAAAAGTACGCTAGGGAACGTGCTCAACGCCTTACGGCATCAAAGGTAGAGGCACAGCGGCGCCCTAGAAATGCCTCTAGGACTAGCTTAGCACAGTCACTTTTCAAGCACCTCAGGCACTTTGTTTTTTTGTGACTGTAAAATTTTTAGCCTCGGACAGTATTCAGTTGTCAATCCCGCTCTGGGGAATAGGTTCAGAGATTTTCAAGCACCTCTAAATCTAACAAAAACTCCCAAACCTAGTCAAGGGGCTGTATTTGAATATCGGCGCGTTCGGAGAATATTTGAGTCCAGAGGTGCTTGCATGCTAAAAGATTTTGAAGTTCTGCTCCGACATTGGCCATGTCCCCGCTCGGTTGCAAGCGCATACCCGCTCAACGCATTGGCTGCACAATCCTACGATTAGGAGACTGTCTTCCTTTGTGAGGATTTTTTCTAGTTGCCACCGCAGCTTTTCCCGCTCCCGTGGCGTGAGACGACAGCGAAAAATCGAGAACTGTAATCGTTCACCATAGCCCTCTAACTGCTTATAAGCCTGTCGCCATCGCTTGGGGTCGCGGATGTCGTAGCAGATGAGGTACCAATTTTTGGATTCACCCATGGGTCAACGCAAAATGAGTTTGCCAAATAGACCTGCTTCACCACACCATTCCTTTTCGAGCAAACGTACTTCCAGCTCCAAGATTCGCCGATAAGTGAGCGAGTAGTTGGTCACTGGATGTTTCCATGTTTCACCTTTGCGGGCTTCATAGAGTTCAATGAACTTACGCCGACCATAGTCACTTAGCCATACGTGATCTCGGTGTACCTCAAAGCACTCGTCAAAGTTCCACTGCATACGGTTAATCGAACCAATAACGACCATATCCACAAGGGGGACGCGGAAAATTTCCATCAAGTCCAACGCAAGGGGTGGTGCTTGGGTACGCGGCTGATGATAGAAGCCAAAGGCGGGTTCAAGACCAACAGTGAGAATGGCATTCATCACGTCCTTGAGGAGCATGCCATAGCCAAAACTGAGCAGCGCATTAAAACGATCTTTCGGGGGGCGGCGATTGCGACCGTTGAAGTGCAACTCCTTCGGAACGTGATCCCCCAGTAAATAGGGCAACGCTGAAAAATACAGGGCGCCAAGATTGCCTTCAATGCCGCGTAGAGCCTCTAGGGAATTGGCGTGGGAGATGCTGCTAATGAGCCGATCCATTTGCGTAGTGGTCTCTTGCAATGCAGGCAGAGCATCTTGGCGATTCCGCTGTCCTCGGAGTAACAGGCGACGCTGACTCTGTCCCCGGCAGTTCACCAGTAACTGGGCAAGACGTAAACATTGGTCTGGGTTCGTCAGGGCTTGATATTGACGAATACGCCGTTGAATACTGCCCTTGCGGTTGTCAATGCTGCCGATATAACGCCCACCACTGCTGATGAAGTGAACACCGACATCCTCATAGGCACAGAGATGAATGGCTGGGGTGGTAATTTGGGCAAATTTGTGGATAACAACTTGACCCACCTGCTGAATGGGCAGCTTTTGCTCAGGTTCATCGTCAATGGCAATCCGTAGCTGCTCGCCAGCTCGCCTGATTACCGCTTTGCCAGCCGTGACATGGATAATCTCACGCTCGTCATCTCGCGGAAATAACCGCAGGGGTAAATGCTCAGGATCTCGGGCGAGGCGGGCTTCTTCAGGCAGGCAAACAGGCGCCAAGGAGCAGTTGAGACAAAGTCTTTCGTTGCTACAGACAGGGGGACGTTCTAGGGAAGCACGCAGTTGACGCGCTTGCTCGATTGTGTCCCGCACCAGTTGGCGGCCTGCCTCATCCACAGGAACCCGTACAGTGACGTTATCGCGGTGATAGTGAATGCGGCCTTCGGGGACAGTGACGCCGAGAACGGTTTCTAGTAAACAGGCATAGGCCAGAATTTGTACCCTGTCGCTGTGCCAAGCTTGGGGCTGCTGCTGGCGATCGCGATAACAGCGACCGATTTTGTGCTCGTAGGGAATCAAATGCCCCTCTAGGGTACGCAGTGCATCAACCCGCCCCCGGAGGCCAAGGGCTACACTTTCCAGATTGAATTCTTGCCAATCTTCCCGTTCTAATTTTTGTAGCTCAGCGTGGAGCCGTCGCCCGGCAAAGACGGATTCATTTTGGGTGTAAAGTTCCTCAACTTCTTCGAGATAAAATAACCGCTGACAGTAGGCAAAAGCATGGAGAGAATTAACGCGCAGTGTCTCCGTTTCAGCGCAGGCAACGGTCTGTTCCATGATTGATATCTCCAGTGAGAAGATTCCACTGGTTTATCCATTGGCCTTAGGGAGAAAATGCAAGGCAAAAGTCAGGAAGAATTTCCTCTCCTGAAAGCGTTGTTGGCAGAGACACGCTCTCTGGTGTTTGCTGGGGGCGATAAATTTCTGCCATTTGTTGCTGGGGGACAATCAACCAGCCAAGGCGGCAACCATTGTCCATGTATTCCTGCATTTTTGCCCTTAAATGGGACAAGTCATCACTAGCAGACGCGAGTTCAATCACAAAATCGGGGCAAAGAGGCACAAAGCCTTGGCGTTCCTCTGGGGTTAGGCGCTGCCAATGTTCCTTGGTAATCCATGCAACATCGGGTGAGCGAATGGCGCCATTGGGCAGGCGAAATCCCGTTGAGGAGTCAAAGACCTCCCCTAGTTGAGTTTGGCGATTCCAAAGACTAATGTCAGCCGTGAGGGCGGCATTGTAGCGACCCGTTTCGCCGCCTGTAGGGGGCATAACAACCAATTCTCCCGCAGCAGTTAATTCAAACCGTAGATTAGGATTGGCTTTGATAATCTCTGCGAATTGCTCTTCAGTGAACTGAAGGGTTTTGGGTAGATACACGGGGGGAGCATGGTGCATAGCTATTGCCCCTCAAAGATCTAACGGTTTTTCCACCATTCAAAACTACGTTTCCATTCTCGCGATCGCGGGGGTAATTCCTGCAATGATGCTGCCACATGGTTAAAAACCTGCTCCATCACGGGTAAGGGCACTTGGTCTTCCGCTTCAAAGAGAATAGCTAGCCGCTGCCCCCCTTGGAGATGCATCAAATATAACTCTTGGTGAATCGGTCGGGGGGTTGGATAATAAAACATTTCACCACGGACTCGCCGTCCCAAAATTCGCCGCTCAATGCGTGCGGGGGCTGCTGAGAGAGGACCCCCCACTTGGGTAAACCGTAGCCAACTGCGCAACTCTTGATCCGAAAGTCCCCCCAGTACCTCGCTTGTTTTGGGTAGGCTAATCAGGCTCACCATTAACTCGTGCTCCCCCGGTACGGCATTGGCGGGATAGACCACAGCAACGCCATTTTCACCAAAAGAAGTGGGTGGCGAAAATTGTAGGGGTGTTTCAAAGGATAACCCCAGTAGTTGATAGCGTTGGGGGACAGGGGCAGCAGCCTGAATTGTCGGTTCACTCGCCCGACCCATGAGCAGGGGAAAGGCGCCCAAAAGGGTCAGACTACAACCAAGGGTCAGCAGCAAGCGCATAACGGCCTCACACTAGGGGGATGACTGGTATTGTTGACGATAGGCAGTGTATAGACCTTCTAGGAAGTCCTCAGCACTGAGGGTAGGCCAGTGGGCGGGATAGGTGGGCAGCAACAGGGGTTCTAATTGCTGACGCAGCTCTTGAGCCGCTTGATAGCGACCGACAGGACTCAGGCGATCGCGATTGTTGAGGTAATTGCGTACTAGGAGATACTGTTCGGGAGTCATCCGTTCCCAATGGGCGAGCGATCGCAACTCCTGCACCCAAGCCCCCTGTGGTTGCTGAAGGGTTGTAGCTTTAGGAGCCAACCGTGTCGCTTGTTCATCTTGAATCACAAGGGTACCCGCCACCATATCTCCCAAACGTTTTTCTGATCGAGATAACGCCACTAGGAGTGCCCCTATACCGAAAAAAGCAAAATCAATGGGTTGCAGCAGACTGCGCAGGGTTGCTTCCTTCAGACCAATGGGAAGGCCATTGTCTTGGACGACGCGAATTTCCGCAAAGCGCTTGCCGGGGGTTTGCCCCTGCCAGTAGGTTTCAAAGAAAATGTAATAGCCGTTGTAGAGGGCAAACATTACCAACAGGTAAATGCCCAAACTCCAAGCTTCAATACTCTGGCCACTAGCGGGTAGCACCTCAATCAGCCACGGGTAAAGGGCATAGAAGTAGATGTACCCTGCCGCCAGCGAAAAAAGCACAAGTGCCGTGTAGAGAATCACCTGATCAATCAGCCAAGCCAAAACGCGGCTGCCAATTCCCCCAAGGGCAAAGTCCAACTCGATGCTTTCCGGTGTGCGTAGTGTGACCCGCCGCAACCAGCGCAGGGGATTCACTGCTTCAGGGCGGACTTGAAACGCTGCTCCTTCATTGCGGACTCGCAGATCCCAGTACAGAACTGCCTTGATCCCTTGCCAGAGGGGCAGGAGTAAAACCCCTACAAAGAGGCCAGCAACGGGAATAATCACCACGCTGTTGATAATACTGCCAAGGAGATTGGCGGGAATCGTTGCAAGGGAAGCAACAAAAAATACCGTTAGGGTATGCCATGCCTGTCCCTGCGTCAGTTGCCAACTGCGCCGAACGGATTTGAGGGGCGTACAGTCCGGTTCAAGGGCTAAGACCACATCAACAAGGGAGAGCCGCGCCATAAAGTAGCTAATCACCAACAGCGCAAGGAGCACTAGCAACAGGATACTGAGCAGAAAAGTTAAAAAGAAGAGACTTCTTGCGGGTTCCGTTTGGATATTCTGCTCGAGGAATTGCACTAAGGGGGATGCCACCAAATAAATTAAGTAGCCGATCGCCCCCAAGACCCCATACACCAAGAGCAAAATGACACCGACCATCAGAGTGGCCAGCAAATAATTCAGCATCTTGGGAAAAATGAAGCTGCGGGCTGCCGATTCTGATTCCTCAAGAGCCGTCAGGACAGCGTAAATACGACGAGAAAGCAGCGCACCACTGGCCATTAGCCGTGTCCAACCAAAGAGATACAAGGGCAAAGCCACGAGGATACTAATGCCTGTGAGCCAGAGAAAGGGGGCAACATTATCCATCGCCCCAGCAAGAATCCCCCCAACAATCAGTGCTACGGCCACGATCAGCACGGCGGCAATGGTGAGCAGAAAAAACCACGCATGGGCAAAAAGGCTCAAAAGAAAGTAGCGATTGCCCTGATGACGGTACAGTTCCAAAGCAATCGTGACGACATTGCCACTAGAGAGCGCAGAGGGGAGTCGTCCTCGCCGCCGAAAAGGCCACATTCGCGATACCCAACCAATTGGAGATCGAAATGATCCTAGCGTTTGCGCCCATTGGTTCCTGCGCCACCTTTGTAAAATTTGTTAACATTAGAACAATTTAATCCTTCGTTCATCACTGTTTTCGTTCTGTTTTCGATGGCTGAGGTGCGGGCATTGACCCCTCTGGCCAGCTTAGGTATTGATTGCGTTTTGGCCAGTTTAAGGAGCAGGTATGGCACTGTACGCAGAATTACATCGGCATTTGGGTGGCTCAGTGGTACCGCGGATTCTTTGGCGGTATTTTCAGCGGAACGATCGCGCCCTTGCAGATCGCTTTCCTGACTATGAGGAATTTGAAACCTTTTATACTCGCCCCCGCCAATCCCTTGAAGAATACCTCGAACTCCACACCCTAGTGGAGAGTGTGCAAACGCCGCAAACTTTGCCCTATTTCATCTTTCGCTTGATTCGCGGCGCCTATATTTTTGAAAACTTGGCGTATCTAGAGCTGCGCTATACCCCCTATCTGCGCACGGATCCGCAGCGATCCCAGAGCGATCGCATTGAGCAGATGGCCGACATTGTTAAAACGGTGGGTCTGGCTTGCCAAGTACCAGAATACCCGATTGTCACGAGCCAAATTCTCTGTATGCACACGCGGCTACCCTATGCGGTGAACCGTGCCATTGTTGATCTGGCGGCGAGTTTTCCGCAGTTTGTCTGTGGCATTGACTTGGCCGGGGGCGATAGCGTCTATGGCGATCGCATGGCGGAATTTATTGAACTCTATGCCTATGCCCGCGATCGCGGTCTCAAAACCACCGGCCACCTCTACGAAACGGTGAATGGCTGCTATCCCGAATTGCTACCCTACCTGCAACGCATTGGTCATGGCATTCAAATTCCCCTGCGCTATCCAGAGCTGCTCAAGGAAGTGGCGGCAGCCGGTCAATGCCTCGAAGTGTGCCCCACCACCTATTTTCAAACGGGTACCCTTGAGAGCTACGCGCAATTACGCCTCGTCTTTGAACGCTGTTTTGAAGCAGGGGTGGACGTGGCCATCTGTACCGACAACGCGGGTCTGCACAACGTGCGGCTGCCCTTTGAGTACGAAAACTTGCTCACCCACGACATCCTCAACTTCAAGGAGTTACAAGCCTGTCAGGAAGCCGCCTTTCGCCATGCCTTTGCTTGGCCCCATGCGCAACCGCCGACCCTACTGTTGAGTAACCTGCTTCAGGGCAATTCCCCCCAAAATGCACTTGCAGGCTGCGCAATCCAGTAAGATAGGCCTATGAGCAAGATTGAACGCATTACGGGTCGTGGCCTTCCTCTGCGGGGCAACGATATCGATACGGATCGCATTATTCCCGCACGGTTTCTCCGCTGTGTCACTTTTGATGGCCTTGGGGAACACGTTTTTGCTGACGATCGCCAGTCGGGGCAACACCCTTTTGACCTGCCTCAGTACCAAGGGGCACGGATTCTGGTGGTGAATGCCAATTTTGGCTGTGGCTCTAGTCGCGAACACGCCCCCCAAGCGATCGCCCGTTGGGGAATTCAAGCAATTGTCAGCGAAAGCTTTGCCGAGATCTTTGCCGGAAACTGCTTGGCAATGGGGGTTCCCTGTCTGACGGCAGCTCCAGAACAGGTACAAGCACTGCAAACCCTCTTAGAAGATCAGCCCACTACGGAACTGACCCTAGACTTACAGGCGCTGACCTTGACAGCAGGCGATCAAGTGATTCCCTTAACCATGGCGGAAAGTACGCGGCAAATGCTTCTTTCTGGTCAATGGGATGCCTGTGGTCAACTGTTGGCCAATCAGGACAAAATTCACGACGTTGCAGCGCGGCTGCCCTATGTGCGGTGGGCAGTTAGTTAACCCGTCGCAGTAGCCAAAGCCAAGCCCCAAAGAGCCAACGCCAGCCTTGCCAGCGGCGCGATCGCCCCAATGCAATCACCTCTGGTAGATCAAACAGCTGGTACACTGCCTGTGCCCGTTGCCATTGCCGTCGCCGCAAAAATCGCCATGTTCCCGCCAAGATAAACTGGTGAAAAAAGTCACATTGGCACTGCCGTAGTTCCGCTGGTGAGAGAATCGATAAATTCGCAGCGGCGGCAAAAATATTCCCTAGGGTAGCCAAGGTCTGAGCTTGAAACATCCCCATTGTCAGTGCCTGATCGTGGATTGTGTAAGCTGCCGTTGCGTGGGGAACCGTGTAAACGCCCTTCTGGGCAAGGAATCGCAGCCATTGATAGAGGTCTGTGGCTTCGCCGTAGGCGGGATCAAAATAGCCGACCTCCTCGAGGAGCGATCGCCGCCAGATCAAGGCGGGAAACCGTACAAACGAGGAATGACGTAGCAATTGCCTAAGGGCTTGAGCTGGGGAGAGCCATGTTTGCTGCCGGGGTATCTGCCGTCGCAAACAGCGTTGATGCGAATCCACCAAATGCACGCCAAAGAGAAAGACATCAAAGGCAGTGCCCTCCTTGGTGAGGATGTCGAGAATTGTTGGTATTCCTTGGGGCAGGAGGTAATCATCGTCGTGCAACAGCAGGATAAAGTCCCCTGAAGCCTTCGCCAAGCTGGCGTTCCAATTGGCCACCATCCCTAAGCGCTGGGCATTGTGTTGGTAGTGCCAGCGGCCTGACCATCCAGCTAGTAAATCCTCTACTGCTGTGGGGGTGGCAGAATCATCGGTAATAATGACTTCCACCGGATCGTGGCTCTCAGGGGGCAAGGCTGCGACAACTGAGCGAACCGCTTGTGCCAATCCTTGGGGACGGTTATAGGCCGGAATGCAAATGCTCAATAGGGGTGCTTGTGCCATTGTTGGGAACCTGCACAGTTTGCTGCATAATCCATTGGGGTGGTGCGTTCATCCAAGAGACTTTAGGGCACTGTTTTCGGAGCGATTGCTATGACCTCTGCCACCGTCGATCGCCAACGTTTGCAAGCGGCTTTGGCTTCCCTCAACCTTAGTTTAGAGGCAGAACTCACTCAATATCGCTGCCATCGCATGGTACAAGCCCATTCCCCCTTTGAAGCGCCGCCGGTTCCCGAGTCTGCAACTTCCCCAGAACCGAGTGTCACCCCTGCTGCTGCCGCAGAGCCGATTTCACAAACTGTTCCTCCCGTTGCCAGTTCTTTAGCCCTCACCCCTGAGACAGCACCAGCCACCGATGAACGCGCCAACGGGGGACTCGCCGATCCATTTTTCGAGTTTGATCCCACAGATTTAGCAGAACTCTTGCCCCCCTCCTATCCCAGTGATCCCCCTGCTCCCCAAACACCAAACCCAACAAAGCGTCCCTTTGCCTCTACCCGTGAACTACTCAAGCAGGCCCGAAAAAACCAACAGCGTCCTTGGTTCCAGCGGCGGGAGAGCAATAGTCACCACCTAGTGCAACGCTGGTTAATTGTGGTTGGCATTCTTGCCGGCTTTAGTGGTGCAGCCCTGTGGTGGTTCAACCGCCGACCTGCCCCCGTTGCCACTGAATCACCTGCAACGCCAACAGCAGCATCACCCACGCCCCCCGTCGGCCCTGATATGACTGCGCGGGAATTTCCCGATGTCAATCGCAGCACCCTTGCCCAATTAGAACCTGCGGCGAGTCCATCAACCAGTGCATCACCCACCCCTACGGCCAGCCCAACCCCGGCTGAACCTGAACATACGACGCAGCTTTTTGTGGAAAAAATGCCCAATGGTCGCTACTATGTGCTGGCTCCCTACAAGGAACCTGCGGACTTAGAAAAAGTCCAAGCTGTGGTGCCGGATGCCTTTTTGGTGGGCAATGGCGACCAAACCAAGATTCAACTGGGGATGTTTGTCGATGAGGCCTCGGCTCAAGCGATGGTCAATCAGTTACGCGATCGCCTCTAGGGGCTGATCCAGCGATCGCTGGCATTGCCATAGCGTTCCTGCCACTGCCACCAAGTGAGGTCTTCCCCCTCTAGGCGAAAGGGGTAGGGAGCTTCGCTCCACCAGTGGTTCTCCGCCAATCTCAGTGTCTGCAAGAAAATTTCCCCCTTGAGGGTAGTCAGGAGTCGCTCTTGGCGGCTACCAATCCAATTCCCCTCTAGGTACCAATCTTGAGAAGTCATCGTGACTTCCTCACCCGTTTCGGGTAGGGTGACGGTTCGAGGCGAAGGATCGCGAACGCCAATTTGTGCCCCTTGGTTTTCCCAAATCCAGTTGTGGCGCAGGGTAACATGGGCAGTCGCCCAGCCAAAAATGCCGGGGGTTTGTAGATAGTTCGGGGCAATGCTGTAGTTATAGGCAATTAAGGAATCTTCAATGGTCACTGGACCTGTGCCCGCCTCGAGGAAAAGACCGACAACGGCATTGCCGACAAATTGCGATCGCCGAATCTCAACGTTTTGATTATCAGTATCAAGCCACAGACCGGCCGCTTGGTTCTCAATAGCGCGGTAGCGATCGAAGACAGCACGGCGCAGATGAAAGTACTTATCCCCCGCATCCCAATCGTAAAAGCCTGCCCATGCCCCCCGCCAATTATTCCCTTGAACCAGCACCTGCTGCACTGTGAAGTCCCGCAAATGAACCCCCGCCATGCCCCGCCAGCCATTTTGCAGAAACTGTGTTCGTTCCACCCGCAGGCGATCGCTCTGATGACTTTCGAGGCCGCCCCAATTATTGCCCCAAAAAGTACAGTCTTTAACCTCAATGTCATGGCTGCGTTCAATGCGCACCGCTTGGGTAAATGTGCCACCATAGTGCTCAAAGCGTAGCCCCACCAAACTGATAAAACCACTGTCTAAAATGCGCAGAGCCTCACGGTGAACAGCCACTTCTAATTCACTGGGTGAGATACCCGCAGGCAATGCCACATATAGTTGCTGCTCTGCATCATTCACGTAGAAATCATCCCCCTGCAATTCCCTAAATGAGAGTCGCTGCCGCAGGGGAGTATCCCGCCACCACACCAGTTCGCCCCGCTGTGCCACGAGGGGTAACTCAATACCATAGTCTGTCCACGGATTACCCGAAAAGCCCCAAGCCAATGTCCAAGGGTGACGGTAAATGGTGAACCTAGGCGTGCTGGAGACTTCTTGCCAATCTGACCATTGTTGACTGCCCCGCAAAATCACGCGTTCGCCCGCCTGAGCCACCAGTCGCAGGGGCGTCTGCCGCTGATGAATCGTTCCCAATGCCTCCCGATAAATGCCGCCATGAATGTAAATGTCGCTGGGGCGATCGTGCGCCTGTGCCCAAGCCAAAGCAGCAGCAATCGTACGGAAAGGGGTTACGGCATCGCTGGCTTGTGGATTGGCTGGATTGACTTCTAGGGTGAGGGGTGAGGCTGGAATGGCCGCAATTCTTGGTTGCCTCATCAAGCACAAAACAATCACAAGTACAATGAGCAGCGCGTGTGGCCCCTTCATCGCCGCAGTGGACGAGCTAGATAGGGCACCCACAGAGCGATCGCAGCCACAAAGATCAAGAGCAAGCCAAGGGGCATCTCAATGGATTGCCAAAATAAAAATTTTAGGGACACCGCTTTCGCATTCTGTACCGAAAAGAGGGCGATCGCCCCGCTGCTGATCATCCAGAGTAAAAAGAGCAAAAAGCGGCGCATTTACTTCCCTTCCGCTTGGCGAATCATCTCCTCCGTCTTATGGTAGCGGTTATAGACAGAAAACCCCGTAAACATACCCTTAAGAAAGCCATTCAGTTGCTCGCGGGTACTGGCACTGGCCGTACTCAGAGGTGCCGGCAAAAAGCGATCGCCAAAACCAACAAAGACCAAACCAACCACCAGCACAGGCAAAATCAAGTCTTTGACACGCATAGAGCAAACCTCCACAGGATGATGGCGGAATCGAGAGGACGCGCTAACAGGGAGAACAGATAACTAATAGTTTCTAATGTGCCGCAGGATTGTAAATAATTTTCAGCCTATGCAAAAGAGGGCGATCGCGGTTACAAAGCGTCTATAACAAGAATTGTCAACAAAAATGTCAATAAACATAAACCGTGAAAATACCCATGAAATCTCTGGGAAGGTTGTTGCTACTATAGTAGGCAAGCCATCCAGACCCGAACGCGCCCTATGGTCAACACATCGTCATCTTCTTCTCGGAAAGCACTTACCGTGCGCGGCAGAGCCGCTAGCCCCACAGAACGAGCCATTGTTGCCTCCGGTTACGCCAGTATCGATCAGGTGCGAGAAGCCATGAACACCGCCCGCAAAACGGGCAAGTCCCTCGTAACCGTGTTACAGGAGATTACCGGCAGCACCATGCCCCCCGATGTGTTACGCCAGTACCACAAGCAACAGCTTTTTGAACTCAAAGTGATCTACGGCGTTGATTGCCTCGATCCCGAACTCAATCGTTTCCCCACCGAGCAAATCGAGGAACTGATCAACACGATTGTACCGATTGACACCTGCCGCACCTACCAAGTCATCCCCATTGCCAAGCACCTCGACGCTGATCCCCCCTATCTGCTCGTGGCGATGGTGGATCCAGATAACCTCCAAGCCATTGACAACCTCACCCGCTTACTCCGCGCCCACAACCTCACCCTCAAGCGAATGGTGATCACCCTAGAGGATTACCAACGCCTCATTGACCCGATTCTCAATAAACAGGTAGCTGAAACCACTGCTGGCAAAAACGCCCCGGCTGCGATCGGTGACATCAACATCGAAGAAGACATCGAAGCCATGGGCGGCCTCGAAGAGCTGGAAGGGGAGCAGGAGGTTGACCTTGCCGAGGCGCTGAAAGGCGCAGAAGATGCTCCGATTATTGCCCTTGTCAACAAAATTTTGGCTAAAGCCCTCACCGAAGGCGTTTCCGACATTCACATCGAACCTCAAGAGGAATACCTGCGGATTCGTTTCCGCAAAGATGGGGTGCTCCACCAAGCCTTTGATCCACTGCCGAAGAAAATCGTGCCAGCCGTCGTTTCCCGCTTCAAAATCTTGGCTGACCTTGATATTGCCGAGCGGCGTGCCCCCCAAGATGGTCGTATCCGCAAAATGTTCCAAGGGCGACGGGTGGACTTCCGAGTGAATACCCTCCCCAGCCGCTGGGGCGAAAAAGTCGTACTGCGGATTCTCGATAACTCCGCCACCCAACTCGGTCTCGACAAGCTGATTACTGACCCTGAGAGCCTTGCTATTGTGCGGGAGATGACCAAGCGCCCCTTTGGCCTCATCCTCGTTACAGGTCCCACTGGTTCAGGGAAAACCACCACGCTTTACTCAGCGCTGGCTGAATGTAATAGTCCCGGTGTCAACATCAGTACAGCGGAAGACCCGATTGAATACACGCTCCCCGGCCTAACGCAGGTACAGGTTATTCGCGAAAAAGGCATGGACTTTGCCTCCATTCTGCGTGCCTTTCTCCGCCAAGACCCCGATGTGATTCTGGTGGGGGAAACCCGCGACAAGGAAACAGCAAAAACCGCTATTGAAGCTGCCTTGACAGGTCACTTGGTGTTAACCACCCTGCACACCAACGATGCCGCCAGTGCCGTTGCCCGTCTCTCGGAAATGGGGGTGGAACCCTTCATGGTCTCCGCTTCCTTAATTGGGGTCGTTGCCCAGCGACTGATGCGGCGGGTATGCAGTGAGTGTCGCATTCCCTATACGCCCACCCGTGAGGAACTGGCACGCTTTGGCTTGTCTGCCTCGAAGGATGTGAACCTCACCCTCTACAAAGCCAATAAACTCACACCCGAGCAGATTCAAGCAGCCAAAGCCAGTGGCCAGCCGATTTGTAGCAAGTGTGGCGGTGTTGGCTACAAAGGGCGGGTCGGGGTCTACGAAATTATGCGGGTGACGGAGCGCCTGCAAAGCCTGATTACTGAGGGTGCCCCCACGGAGCGGATCAAGGAAGCGGCGGTTGAAGAGGGCATGAAAACCCTGTTGGCCTATAGCCTGAACCTTGTCAAAGAAGGGGTCACCACCCTCGAGGAAGTCGAGCGCGTCACCTTTACAGACACGGGTCTCGAATCAGAACTCAAGGCCAAACGTAAGAGTTCTTTAACCTGCCGTACCTGCGGTGCCGAGGCGCAGCCCGAATGGTTAGAATGCCCCTATTGCATGACACCCCGCTTTGTGGATTAACAAGATTATTAATGTCAGTGATGAACTTTCGTGTTGTTGACCAAACTGCTTAGACGAGGAACACCCTATGGAGCTAATGATTGAAGACCTAATGGAGCAAGTGGTGGCCAATGGTGGCTCCGATTTGCATATCTCCGCTGGCTTACCCCCCTACATTCGCATTAGCGGCAAATTAACCCCGACGGACTACGAACCACTCACCCCAGAGCAATGCCAGCGCCTGATCTTCAGCATGCTCAACAATACCCAACGCAAGCACCTAGAGCAAAACTGGGAGTTGGACTGCTCCTATGGTGTACGTGGCCTCGCCCGGTTCCGCGTCAATGTGTATAAAGACCGGGGAACCTATGCTGCTTGCTTGCGAGCACTCAGTTCCAAAATTCCCACGTTTGAGCAGTTGGGATTGCCCAACATTGTCCGCGAAATGAGTGAGCGGCCACGGGGCTTGATTCTGGTGACTGGGCCGACAGGATCAGGGAAAACCACAACCTTGGCGGCGATGATTGACTTGATCAACAAAACCCGCGCTGAACATATCCTGACGATTGAAGACCCCATTGAGTTTGTCTATGAACCCATCAAGAGCCTGATCCACCAACGGCAGGTGGGGGAAGATACCAAGAGCTTTGCCAATGCTCTGCGGGCAGCGCTGCGGGAAGACCCCGATATTATCCTTGTGGGTGAGATGCGTGACTTGGAAACAATTCAGCTTGCCATCTCAGCAGCGGAAACAGGGCACTTGGTCTTTGGTACCTTGCACACCAGTTCAGCTGCCCAAACCGTTGACCGTATGGTGGATGTGTTCCCGCCAGAGCAGCAGCAGCAAATTCGCGTCCAGTTGTCCAACTCGTTAGTGGCGGTCTTTAGCCAAACGCTGGTTCCTAAGAAAAATCCCAAGCCCGGTGAATTTGGGCGGATTATGGCACAAGAGATTATGGTAGTGACCCCTGCTATCTCCAACCTGATTCGCGAAGGCAAGACCTCGCAGATTTATTCGGCAATTCAAACGGGCGGCAAGCTGGGGATGCAGACCCTCGAAAAAGTCTTGGCCGATTATTATCGTGCGGGCATCATCACCTATGAAGCAGCAATGGCCAAGTCCTCGCGTCAGGACGAGCTGCAACGTCTGATTGGTACGGGTACACCTGCGGCAGCAGCACGCTAGTTAGCAATTATTGATCAAGAGAAGGGGTATTGAGTCATGGCAACCTATGAAGTGCGGATCCGGGATGCCCAAGGCAAATACAGGACCGTTCGCGAGGAAGCTTCGACACCACGGGAAGCACGCATGGCCTTGCAATTGGAAGGGGTACAGGTTCTAGAGGTCAAGGAGGCCAAAAAACTCACCCTCAAGTCCGACCTCGACCTCAGCTTCCTCTCCAAAATTACGGTGAAGGATCGGGCGATCTTTGCGCGGCAGTTTGCGGCACTGGTGAACGCCGGTGTGGCCTTGGTGCGTGGGATCGGTGTTTTGGCAGATCAATGCACCAATCCCAAACTGAAAAAGATCCTCATGGCCGTCAACAATGATATTCAGCAGGGAAGTACCCTAGCTGATGCCATGCGACCCCATCCAGAGGCCTTTGATAATCTGTTTGTAGCCATGATCCAAGCAGGGGAAACGGGGGGGGTGCTCGATGAGGTGCTCAACCGTCTCTCGAAGTTGCTGGAGGATCAAGCCCGCCTCAATAACCAAATCAAGTCCGCTCTGACCTATCCCGTGGTGGTAGGCCTGCTGGCGGTGGGCATCTTCTTGGGGATGGTGATTTTCCTGATCCCTGTGTTTGAGGGTATTTTCAAACAGTTGGGGGGGGAATTGCCCCCCTTTACCGCCATGATGGTGGCGCTTAGTGAATTCCTGCGCACGCCGCAGTATATGGCATTGTTGATTATCTGTGTGGTGGGCTTGGTATTGGGGATTCGCTTTTATTACAAGACCCCGGCTGGCCGGCTGATGATTGATGGCTTGCTGTTGAAGCTACCCCTCTTTGGTGATTTGGTGGAAAAAACAGCGGTGGCACGGTTCTGCCGCACGTTTGGTTCGCTGTCCCGTTCAGGGGTACCGATTTTGCGCTCCCTTGAAATTGTCAGTGCCACAGCGGGTAACCAAGTGATTTCCAATGCCATTGATCGTGCCGCGAAGGAAGTCCAGACAGGGGGGATGCTCAGTCTTGCCCTACAACAGGAACGGGTCTTTCCAGTGCTAGCGACCCAGATGATTAACGTGGGCGAAGAGACAGGGGAACTGGATAAGATGCTGATGAAGGTGGCCGACTTCTATGAAGATGAAGTGGAACAGGCGGTGAAGTCCCTGACCAGTGTGATGGAACCCTTGATGATTGCGGTGCTAGGGGGTATGGTAGGGTCAATTCTGGTGGCGATGTACCTGCCCATGTTCAAGATCTTCGATCTGGTCAAGTAAGCCTTGCCATGGCACATCTGTCCCCGTCGCGAACCCACTACGACATTCTCGAGGTGGCACCCACGGCCTCGTTGGCGGAGATTCGCCGTGCCTATCGAGAGAAGAGTAAGCTTTACCATCCGGATACGACGACATTGCCGGTGGCGATCGCTCGCGAGGAGTTTCATCGCCTCAATGAGGCCTATGCAGTGCTGACCAATCCAGAGCAGCGGCAGTGGTATGACTTGCAATTACGCCTGCGGGCACAGTCAAAACAGTCAGGCACGATGGGGATAGGTGCCTCTTCTCGCTCTCAGGGGTCTGTTCGCTCTACTGCTGTGCCCCCCGACGATCGCCCCCTCTCGCCGGGGGAACTATTTGCTCTGTTCATCTTGGGGGTCACCTTTGTCGGCTGTCTGGTTCTGGCGGTAATTGTCGGTTTGTCCCAACAGGGGCAAGAATGGATCTTGCAAATTGTCAGTCGCATCTCAGAACTTGGATGAACACTCTGCCTAATCCCCAAACCCCCCTCTACAACCATGCCCTGCCGCAAATTGAAGCGTGGCTACAGCAAAAGGGCTGTGTGCGGGACGAAACGGATATCCACTGTTGGGAGTTAGAGTATCCCCAGTGGTCAGCCCGAATCTGCTTGGACATTGAGGAACTCCAAGTGGTTTATCACGATCGCCTTGAGGGCAGTGTGATTCAGCGCTCTTTTAAGTACTCCTGCCCCCGTGCCGAGGTGGAGGAAGCCATTTTTGCGGGGCCTTAAATGCCCACGGCCATCATAATCGGCATTGCAGGGGCTGCTTCTTGGGTGGCTTGATTCTTGATCCGCTTCAGGCCAAAAATCCAGAGGATTTGATCTTCGATGGCTGCTGCTTGCTCTTTTGCCCCTGCTTTCAACAGCAGTTGATGGGTCATCATCAGCTTCTCAATTTCAGCCACTTGGGTGCGGACTTCTTCCTCATCTAAATAAAGGCTCTCGAGCACCGCATTCAAGTCTGCTTCGGGATCAGCCACTAAGCAAGCCCCTTCCACCACGACGGATTTGAGCTGTCCTTGGTATTGCCGCAATAGACGGCGAATTGTGTAGGCAGTAACGGGCAATAATTTTGTCATGTTGTGTTCCCCCAACTACTTATGTCGGCATCTTGTGAATTGATTTCCCGCTGTCCACTTCCACCCATGGGCAAATTTTGTGGGGGATCAACAGGGGATATAACTGCTCGTTAAGGATTGATTTACTGTACGTTATTATTCTATGAACTTCGCAACTTGGGGATCATGCGTAATTCCACGTAAAAGCGCTTTTAGATGTGATTTAGATCACGGAAACCATGACATTATCGGCATTTGGGAATATTGTAAATTTATGTCAAGAAATCATAAATATTAAGAAATATAAATCTATCTCTAGTGGCGTAGTTGTTGAATGCTGTGGTGAATCTGCTGAAGCGCTAAATCAATCTCGGTCTCTGTGGTGGTACGTAATAAACCAAATCGCAGCGAAGCACGAGCAAGGGTGGGCGATCGCCCCAAGGCAAGAAGAACGTGAGACGGTGTTGGTTTGTCGCTACTACAGGCTGCCCCCGTTGAGAGGGCGACATGGGGATAGATGGCGCGCAGCAGAGCATTGCCCTCAACCCCACCAATACTGACATTGAGACAGTTGGGTAAACTCTGTTGCCAATCACCATTGAGATAAATGTCTCCAAGGGAGGCTAAGCCCTGCCACAGCCGTTCTTTCAGGTGCCGCAGATGGGGAATATCCGTGGCTTGACGTTCCTGAGCGAGTCGTATTGCTGCCCCAAAGCCAACAATGAGGGGAGTGGCCAAGGTTCCGGATCGCCAGCCCTGTTCTTGATGACCGCCGTGGAGTTGAGGTGCCAGTTGGACGCGGGGGCGATCGCGCCGCACATAGAGGGCACCAATGCCCTTTGGTCCGTAGAGTTTATGGGCAGTCAGGGACATGAGATCCACCTGAAGCGCCTGAACATCCAAGGGAATTTTGCCCAAGGCTTGAGCGGCATCGGTGTGGAAGAGTACCCCGCGATCGCGACAGCGGCGACCAATCTCGGCCAAGGGTTGGAGCACCCCAATTTCATTATTGGCAGCCATCACGGATACCAAGATGGTCTCATGGGTAAAGGCTTGCTCTAACTCCGCCAGATCAATGAACCCTTTCTCATTCACCCCTAGATAGGTCACCCGAAAGCCAAGGGACTCCAAATAGCGACAGGGAGCAAGCACCGCATTGTGCTCCGTCTGCACGGTAATGATATGGCGACCGCGACTGTAGTAGGCTTCAGCCACCCCCTTGATTGCCAAGTTGTCTGCTTCAGTGGCACCACTGGTGAAAATGATTTCTTCGGGATGGGCATGGATGGCTGCGGCAATCGTTTCACGGGCAAGATCAATGGCGGCGGCGGCCTCCCAACCGTAGGCATGGGCACGATTACTGGCATTGCCAGGGCGATCGCTAAAATAGGGCAACATGGCTGCCAGTACTTGGGGATCCACCGGTGTGGTTGCCAGTCCATCTAAGTAAATTGGCTTCATCCCCAGTCTTCTTGAAACCCCTTCTCCTTTAGCCTAGCAAGGAACCCCGCACTCAATGGCCATTCAGACCATCTGGCGGTAGAAAGCGCCAAGTGGGACTATATTGAAAAGTGATAGGCATTTTCCCAGGGTTGGCCGAGCGGATGAGGCAGCGAACTCATAATTCGCCATAGGCTGGTTCAACTCCAGCACCCTGGATATTTCAATCCGCTTAACCCTGACGGGGGGATCGCCTTCCGTTACACTGAAAGAAGTTTCGTGTCGCAAATTTTGCCATGAGTAACACCTATAAACCGCAACAGGCCTCCGACAAAAATCTTGAAGCCATGCGCAAGTTTGCGGAAACCTATGCCAAGCGCACAGGAACCTACTTTTGCTCAGATTTAGGGACAACGGCGGTTGTTCTGGAAGGATTGGCCAAGCATAAGGACGACTATGGCTCTCCCCTGTGTCCCTGCCGCCACTATGAAGACAAAGAAGCAGAGGTAGAAGCGGCCTACTGGAATTGCCCCTGTGTGCCCATGCGCGAACGGCGGGAGTGTCACTGCCTTCTCTTTTTAACTCCGGATCATCCCTTTGCGGGTACAGCCCAGGAGATTTCCTTTGAACAAATTCGCGAGGAAACCAATCGCTTTACGGTTTCTTAGTATTCCAGTGTCACTACAATCGTATCGCTGTAGATGCCCGCAGGCACAAACTGCCGGGTGGGGATGCAACCAAAAATTTCAAGGGTTGTAGGGGCATTATTCACAGGCACTAAGGTACGCAAACTGCTCCCACCGGTACCATCCCCCCAGATTTGGGTGCGAGCGGCATCAATGTAAAGGTTGTAGTCAAGGCGCCCCCTGCCAGAGGTCATTTGTCGAGGGGTAAAACGACCGGCATTGCCAGTGCTAAGGCGAATCGTAATTGCCCCTTGGACATTCGTACAGACGAAGATAATTTGACTAGTGGCATCGTTAGCAGAGGCACTAGAAGTACTGTAGGCGCCAAATTTGCCAAATTTTAGGCCAGTCACGCTGTTAATGGTGCAGTTTGCAAAAGCAACTGTCGGTAGAGCTAGGCCGCTGGCGATCGCGAGCAGGATACTGATTGGCAAACATCCCCCTAGGGGGGATATAGTAAACGTGTGGGTTCTGAGATGGCCACCATGACCTTTCAACTTCCTCCCCTGTTGCAGTGCCTACGGAATCGAGCCTTTGCCGGTCTCTATGCGGCGCAAACGATCAATCTGATTGGGGATGCGTTCACATGGCTCGGCTTAGCACTCCTTGCTTTTGAGTTAGCAGGAGAGAAGTCTGGACTGTGGCTCTCCACTGCCTTAACGCTGCGGGTCACCATTTTTGTGCTATTGGCTTCTATTGCTGGTGTTTTAGCAGATCGATTGGATCGCAAGGGATTGATGGTGACTACCCATCTTGTGCGGATGGTTTTGGTGTCGTTCTTGCCGTTTGTTACTGACGGCTGGCAACTGTATCTCGTAGTGGCTTTGCTGAGTGGCTTTCACGCCCTTTTTACCCCAACCTACACGGCCACATTACCCTTGATTACGACGGCTGAGGAGTGCCCACCGGCGATCGCCCTCTCGAATGCCACGTACCAACTCCTGAGTGTTTTAGGCCCAGCCCTCGCAGGTAGTGTTGCGGCGTTATTCAGTACCCGTTCAGTGTTCTTTTTGGATGCTTTGACCTTTTTGGTTGCAGCGGTGTTGATTGCTTGGCTGCCCACTGCTTTGATCGTACCTAGAGCAGGATCAGTCCCCCCCCGTAGCGGATTTCTTGAGGAGCTAAGTGTTGGTAGTCAGTGCCTTTGGTGGGATGCAGCAATTCGCTATGGATTACTACTGCAATTGGTGGCAGCGATCGCTGGTGCGGAAATTTTGGTGAATACCGTCGGCTATGTTCAGGGCACGCTACAGGCAGGAAGTCAGGCCTACGGCTCAATCATGGCGGCATTTGGTGTGGGTGCTACTTTGGCTGCGGTGATTTGGGGTTCTTCCTGTCGCAGGATGAGTGCCGTGAGGGTGATGGGTCTAGGGGGGATACTGACGGTGCTGCCGTTGCTGGCTGCCTATAGTGCTAATGTCCCTACCCTCGCTCTGTTGTGGGCGATCGCGGGTATCGGTAAAACCCTCGTCAATGTGCCTATGCAGACGGTAATTGCTGAGAGAGTGGCCGTGGAATTGCAGGGTCGGGTTTATGGCGCTCAGTTTGCTTGGAGTCATCTTTGGTGGGTCTTGGCCTATCCCCTAACGGGATGGTTCGGCAGTCAGTTTCCAGCCCAACATTTTTTCTATACTGGCCTCAGTAGCATGGTGCTTTTCATCGCTTTTGTGGTGTTGACCCGACCGTGGCACTTGCGGCATCTCCCCGCTGGTTTTTGGCACACTCATCCCCATGAGCACGACAGCGAGCATGATCATTGCCATCGGCTACAGGCTCATCAGCACCTACACTTTCATCTCCAGCCAAGCCACAGCAATTAAATAACACCATCCGCAGTCAACAGGGCTTTGTAGAGGCCGGGTCGGCGATCGCGAAAGAAGCCATAGGCCGCCCGTAGGCGTTCAATTTCCTCTAAATCAAATCTATGGACAAGCACTGCTTCTTGGGTGCGATCGGCCTCGGCCACTAGATCTCCCCTTGGATTAGCAATAAATGAACTGCCATAAAATACTTGCCCCCCCTCATCACCCACACGGTTGGCTGCCACCACTGGAATCACATTTGCCACTGCATGGCCAACCATCACCCGCTGCCAAGGGTCTTTGGTGTCCAGTGTGGGATCGTGGGGTTCACTACCAATGGCAGTGGGATACACGAGCACCTCTGCTCCCATCAGGGTCATCACCCGTGCAGCCTCTGGAAACCACTGATCCCAGCAGATGCCGACACCGATTTTGCCGTAGCGAGTACGCCAGACTCGAAAGCCCGTATTTCCGGGGCGGAAGTAAAACTTTTCCTCATAGCCGGGGCCATCGGGAATATGACTTTTGCGATAGACACCGAGGTTGACGCCCCCCGCATCAATCATGGCCACACTGTTGTAATAGACGGTGCCCGCCTTTTCAAAAAAGGACACTGGAATCACCACCGCCAGTTCCCGCGCCAAAGCCTCAAAGTGGGCAATTGTTGGG
Organism: Thermosynechococcus sp. B1; assembly: GCF_030322985.1. Classification (NCBI taxonomy): domain Bacteria; kingdom Bacillati; phylum Cyanobacteriota; class Cyanophyceae; order Acaryochloridales; family Thermosynechococcaceae; genus Thermosynechococcus; species Thermosynechococcus sp. B1. Next base: position 509,851 of record NZ_CP096573.1, read on the forward strand.
TGGTTTTTCACGGGGTGTGCGCGCCGAAAGTGACTCTCCCGCTCTTCCTTACAAAAATAGTGACCTTCAAATAGCTCTGGCAGGACAATGACCTGTGCCCCCTGCTGATGCGCCTGCCGCACTAGATCACTGAGGTGCAGAATATTGGTCTCAACATCATCGGTCAGCTGAGCTTGAATGGCAGCAACGGTCAGTGTTCTCATAGTTCCTGCTGCGTAATGCAATGGAAGGCGCCTCCCCCTTCTAAAATCATCCGTGCGGGAAGGCCAACGGTTCTGCGACTGGGAAAGAGCTTGGCGATCGCCTCAACCGCTTTGGCATCGGCTTCGACACCATAGGTGGGGACGACAACAGTGGTATTGGCGATATAAAAATTGACATAGCTAGCGGGTAAAATCTCCCCCTTTCGACTCGTCACCCGCCCCGGCGAAGGCACTGGGATTACCTCTAGGGAGCGCCCCTTGGCATCCGTTAGCGTTTGCAACTGCTCATAAATCGTCAGCAGGACATCGTAGTTCGGATCCTCAGGGCTGTCGGGCAGCATACAAACCACGGTTGCCGGAGCCACAAAACGCACCAGCGTATCGATGTGACCATCGGTGTGATCGTTGGCCAGTCCCGCGGTGTGATCGTTGGCCAGTCCCGATTCAATCCAGAGGATTTTGCTCACGCCAAGGGCGGGCTTGAGGCGGGCTTCCACTTCTTCGCTGTCTAAATAGGGATTGCGGTTGGGGTTGAGGAGACACTGGCGGGTGGTAAGGCAGGTTCCTTCGCCATCCACTTCGATCGCCCCCCCCTCCAAGAATAACGGCACCGCTCCATAGGGGAGGCCGATGGCTAGAGCAAGGCGCACAGCCAAGTCACTATCGCCGGGAAGTTGATACTTCTTGCCCCAACCATTAAAGGGCAAACAGAGGAGTCGGCGCTCCCCTGCCTCATTGATTAAGCCCACAGGAGCGGTATCCCGCAGCCAAATGTCACCAAAGGGGAGCTGATAAAACTGTGGATTCAGATCCCCGAGATAAGAACGAGCAGTGGCTTCTCCCACCTCGTCCAGCACCAGAATCTTCAGTTGCTCCCCGCGGCACTGACCTGTTACGGGATCGGGGTCAGCGATCGCCCGACACAGGGCTGCAAACTCTGAGCGTACTTGAGGTAAGAGATCGCCCCACAAATCCTCGTGACTGGGGAAAGCTAACCAACAGGCGCGATGCGGCAGCCACTCAGCCGGCTGAAAAAAGGGGGACATGAAGAGCGATTAGCCCTTTTTGTTGGTTTTGGGTGCAGGTTTAGCGGCAGCTTTTTTCCCTTTAGCAGTTTGCTGGGGTTTGGCACCGCTGTATTTGCGGCGGAAGCGTTCCACCCGCCCTTCAGCGTCAACGATTTTCTGAGTACCCGTGAAGAAGGGGTGGTTGCCTGACCAGATATCCACGTGTAGTTCGGGTTTCGTGGAACCCACGGTCATCACCACTTCACCGTCACAATAGACTTTGGCTTCGGGATACCACTGGGGATGAATGTTCAGTTTTGGCATAGGAGTCTCACCACAAACGAGAAGTAAAAAACAAACATCTTAGCGTTTTGAGTATTGGGGGGCTTTGCGGGCTTTGCGCAGACCGTATTTACGCCGCTCCTTGGCACGGGGATCGCGGGTGAGATAGCCTTCCGTTTTCAGCGGCTTGCGGTTTTCGATGTCCAGTTGACACAGGGCGCGGGCAATCCCTAAACGAATGGCATCTGCTTGCCCCGTCAAACCACCCCCCGTAGCATTGACATAAATATCATAGCTACTTTCAAGGCCAAGGGTTTCAAGGGGGGCTTTCACCAAGTTGAGATAGGTGGGGTTGTTTTGCAGGTAGTCAGCCCCATTGCGGCCATTGATCAACAGTTGACCGCTACCGGGGATCAGGCGCACCCGTGCCACCGCCGACTTACGGCGACCGGTTCCCAAATAAACTACCCGCTTAGACTGATCAGCAATCTGCATGTTAGGCTCCCGGAATCGTGTTAATGGTCAAAGGCTGGGGTTTTTGCGCTTGGTGGGGATGCTCTGGCCCAGCATAAACTTTCAGCTTGGTAAAGAGTTTACGGCCAAGGGAATTTTTCGGCAGCATCCCTTTGACAGCATGCTCAATAATCCGCTCGGGAATGCGGGCTTGCAGTTGATCAAAGGTTTCAATTTTCATGCCGCCGGGGCGTCCCGAGTGACGACGGTAGAGCTTTTGGGAGCGTTTTCTGCCGGTGACGGTGACTTTCTCGGCATTGATGACAATCACAAAGTCGCCCGTGTCCATATGGGGGGTGTAAATGGCTTTGTTTTTGCCCCTGAGAATACGGGCAATTGCTGCGGCTAGCCGACCCAAGCGTTGATCAGCGGCATCAATGACATACCACTGGGGAGCAAGGTCATCCACGGCGGGCAGGGGTGTCTTTACGGTACTGGTCATCACAAACTCCATGATTCTATGCAATGGACAATTCAGGGCTAATGGAGGCTAACTGAAACTGGGGCATCGCCTCGGTGCACAGGGCAAGGGGGAAAGGCGATTCAGGATAGCCCACCCCCAATAGACAAAGGCCTACAGGGGGGGCAGCATACTTGACGAGGTGGCGTTGCTCCTGCTGCCAAATTTCCGTAAAACTGGCGGGCGATCGCTGGCCTTGCCCCACCTGTACCAAGAGTCCCACCAACAGGCGCATCATGCCGTAGAGAAACCCCGAAGCTTGCACCTCAATTTCCACAAGGGCACCGCGCCGCTGGCAGCTCACCGCCTGCACCTCCACCCAAGAATGGGCACGATTCGAGCCAGAACGGTGAAAGGCACTGAGGTGATGCCGCCCCAACAATGGCTGAAGCACGGCTGCCATTTTTTCCACATCTAAGGGGGCATAGTAGTAGTGCCATGTCCAAGGGCGCAGAAAGATATTGGGGCAGGGATCGGTATAGAGGGTATAGCGATAGCGACGCCACAGCGCGGAGAAACGGGCATGCCAGTGATCGGGCACCACCGCCGCCGCACGAATCACCACATCAGCGGGCAAGCGAGCATTGAGAATCCCCGGCCAACGATGAACGGGAATGGGCGAGTTGACCGTGACGTGAGCCACTTGACCAGCAGCATGAACCCCTGTATCGGTACGACCTGCTGCGACAACAGAGACGGGATGGTTGACAACACTGGCGATCGCCTGCTCAATCACCTCCTGTACCGTGCGCTGTCCCACCTGCCGTTGCCAGCCGTGGAAATGGGTGCCCTGGTACTGAATAAGCAGTGCCAAGCGTTGGCCACTCTGAGGAGGTGCGATCGCCGTCATCATTGCCTGCTACACCAGTTCAATGACTGCCAATTCGGCATTATCACCCCGCCGCCGCACACTGCGGATAATGCGGGTATAGCCCCCCTGGCGATCGCCATAGCGCTCTGGGGCTTGGGCAAACAGAGCATGCACCAGTTGCTTATCGTAGAGATAGCCAAGGGCACGCCGCCGTGCCGCCAAGGAGCCATCCTTTGCCAAGGTGATCATCCGCTCCGCCTCTGCGCGTACCGCCTTTGCCCGCGCTTTGGTGGTGGTAATGCGGCCATGGCGAATCAATTCAGTGGTCAGTGCCCGCAGCAGTGCTTTTCGTTGATCGGCTGGCAGTCCTAGCTGGGGAACCCGACGTTGGTGACGCATAGACAAACCTCATTCAATCTCTCTAATTACGGGCAGCTTTTTGGGGCGGTAGCGTAATTCCCAAGTGTTTTTGCAGTGCCTCGATCACTTCCTCAGCAGACTTTTGACCGAAGTTTTTGATCTCCAGTAGCTCTTCTTGGGAATACTCAAGGAGGTCAGCGACCGTATTGACTTGGGCACGCTTGAGACAGTTGTAGGCACGCACCGACAAATTGAGTTGCTCAATGGGAATTTGTCCCGTTTCATCATGCTCGTCAGTGGTGGTGGCCTCGGAGGTGTGCAGGGGCACTTCCTTCAAGGGGCTAAAGAGATCCACGAGGATTGTTGCCGCCTGATTGAGGGCATCTTGGGGGGTCAAGCTGCCATTCGTCCAGATTTCCAGCTTTAGATAGTCTTGGAGTTGGCGATCGCCCTCTGTACCGGCACTGCGCACCGAATCAACGGTATAGTTCACCCGCCGCACGGGCATAAAGACCGCATCCAATTGCAGATAGTCCAAGGCAAGGCGATCGTCCCGTACCCGCTCCACCGAGCGATAGCCGCGATCCTGTTCAATCTTGAATTCCATCTCCAAGGTTGCCCCCGGCATCAGCGTGGCAATATAGTGGTTGGGGTTGACCACTTCCACTTCAGAGCCAAGTTGCACCATGCCAGCAGTAACCGTCAATGGCTCATTCTCAGGGGCTTGGGCAAAAAGGCGACCCATTTGGGGTTCTGAGGTGTGGCTGCGAATCACCAACTGCTTCATTTGCAGCAAAATGTCCATGACATCTTCGCGCACACCGGGAATTGTTGAAAACTCATGATTCACACCGGCAATGCGCACCGCTGTCACGGCACTACCGGGTAAGTTGGCAAGAAGAACCCGCCGCAGGGCATTCCCCACCGTAATCCCTTGACCGGGGGCGAGGGGGTGCAGCGCAAATTGGCCGTACTGCCCTTGATCCTCCTCAACCCGTGTTTCCAAACATTCAATTTGATATGCCATAGCTGTGCTCCCAAGTGACCCAAACCAACCTAAACCCGCCGCCGTTTGGGGGGACGGCAACCATTGTGGGGAATGGGGGTCACATCCCGAATGAGGGTAATTTCTAGACCTGCGGCTTGCAACGCCCGAATCGCTGTCTCGCGACCGGAACCGGGACCACTCACCATGACCTCAATTTGCCGCATCCCCTGATCAATGGCACGGCGAGCTGCATTATCAGCAGCAGTTTGAGCCGCAAAGGGTGTGCCTTTTTTGGCACCTTTGAAACCACTGGAGCCAGCGGAGGCCCAAGCAATCACCTCACCATTGGGGTCGGTAATTGAGACAATCGTGTTATTAAATGTGGACTGAATGTGGGCAACGCCACTGGGGACATTGCGCTTTTGCTTACGAGGGCCAGAGCGTTTTGCAGAGGGTGCCATAATCTATCCAAACCGTAAATCAGGTAGCAGGAGCGGAAAAATTTATTTCTTAGCAGCGGGTTTTTTCTTACCCGCCACAGTGCGGCGACCACCACGACGGGTGCGAGCATTGGTACGGGTGCGCTGACCACGAACCGGCAATCCAAGGCGATGCCGCCGCCCGCGGTAGCAGCCAATGTCCATGAGCCGCTTGATATTCATGGCCTCGAGACGGCGCAGATCCCCTTCCACTTGGTACTCGTCAATCGCAGCCCGCAGTGCCGCAATATCGGCATCCGTCAAATCGCGAGTGCGGGTATCTGGGTTAACACCCGTTTTTGCCAAAATTTCTTTGGAGCGGGTCAAGCCGATGCCATAGATGTAGGTGAGGGCAATTTCAATGCGTTTGTCGCGGGGTAAATCAACACCAGCAATACGAGCCATGAATCTAGTTCCTATGTGTGCAACAACAGTGGGTTACCCTTGGCGCTGCTTGTGCTTCGGATTGGTGCAGATCACCATGACCCGACCACGTCGCCGAATGACGCGGCATTTTTCACAAATACGCCGTACCGATGCTCTTACTTTCATATCAGTTGCTCATGTAGTCGCAAATTTTATATCTTAGCAGAGTGGCCAACAAAGATCAAACTACTTTTTGCGCAGACGATAGGTAATCCGCCCCTTGGTCAGGTCATAGGGGGTCAATTCCACCTTCACGCGATCGCCCGGCAAAATTTTGATGTAGTTGCGGCGAATCTTACCGGAAATATGGGCAAGGACATTAAAGCCATTGTCCAGATCCACCCGAAACATGGCGTTGGGCAATGACTCGGTCACTGTCCCTTCAATTTCAATGGCATCCTGTTTAGACACGGTTCACCTCCCCAATACGTGCTTGAATGGCAGCAGTTACCTCTTCGATCGTACGTGTTCCATCAATGTGTACAAACTTGGGATGACTCATGTACTGTCGAATCATTGGTAGGGTTTCCCGCTCATAGACCTGTACCCGCTTGAGGATGGTTTCAGGAGTATCATCGGAGCGCTGCTGACCATTGGCCGCTTGCTTGGCGCGATTGAGGGCGCGTTCTTGGAGAATCGCAGCAGGCACATCTAAGAAGAGCAAATAATCATAGTCTTGGTGAATGCTTTTGAGCATCTCCTCAAAGACTGCCGCCTGTGCCCCATTGCGGGGAAAACCGTCCAAAAGCCAACCCGCAGCCGTATCTGGCTGTTGCAAGCGATTGGCCACCATATCCACAATCACCTGATCCGGTACCAGTTCACCGCGATCCATATAGCTTTGAGCCTGTTGACCGAGGGGGGTGCCCGCAGCTCGCTCTGCCCGCAGAATATCCCCTGTGGAAATATGGGGAATCCCCAAAAGCGTGGTCAGAATTGCTGCCTGTGTCCCCTTGCCCGAACCGGGACCGCCAAACAAAATTAAGCGCATTACTGCTTCACCATCCCCTCATAACGTTGTGAAATCACATAGGTTTGAATCTGTTTTGAGGTGTCAATGGCCACCCCCACCAAGATCAACAGGGAGGTCGCCCCCAGCCCTTGAAATGTTGTTACTTTGGTTGCACTTTCGACTGCCGTGGGAATAATCGCCACCAGACCCAAAAAGATCGCCCCTAGGAATGTCAGGCGGTTGAGAACCCGCTCTAGGTAATCAGAGGTGGCTTTCCCCGGTCGGATTCCCGGAATACTGGCGCCCATTTTTTTCAGGTTTTGGGACATATCCACGGGGTTGACCACTAAGGAGGAGTAAAAGTAGCTAAAGAAGAGAATCAACAGTAAATAGAAAATCACATATAGCCACGGCGTCGGCCCTGCTGGAGAAACATAACTCGCAAATCGCGCCACGAGTTCATTGCGGGTAAACTGCGCTAAGGTCGAAGGCAGAATCAGTACTGCTGAGGCAAAAATGATTGGCATCACCCCCCCTTGGTTTAAGCGCAGGGGCAGGTAACTGGTTTGCTCGCGGTAGAGTTTGCGCCCCACTTGGCGACGTGCCGAAACAATAGGGATGCGGCGGGTACCCTCTTGCACAAAGACAATGCCAACAATCATGGCCAAAAAGACGGCCACCAGAATAACAATGCCGCCAATATTGCCACCACTTTCGGCGAGGGCGATCGTCTGACCCACTGAGGCAGGCAAGTAGGCAACAATGCTCAAAAAGATCAAGAGTGAGGCTCCATTACCCACGCCCCGCTCAGTAATCAATTCCGAAATCCACATCACCACCATTGAGCCAGCGGTCAGGCCAAGGACAATTTCAGCCACAAACCACGCCCCTGGATGCAAAGCCGCACCGGGAATGGAACTCACAAAAATGGCAATGCCAAAACTTTGCAGAACTGCCCAGCCCACAGCCACGTAGCGAGTAATTTGGGAAATTTTGCGGCGGCCGGCTTCTCCCTCATCCTTTTGCAGCCGCTCCAAGGAGGGGAGAGCAGCAGTCAGCAATTGCATGATGATGGAGGCGTTAATATAGGGCAGGATGCCGAGGGCAAAAATCCCAAGGGCAGAGAGGCCACCGCCTGAAAAGATGTCGAGGAAGCGAATCACGGCATTATCTTGGACGCTCTGGGCAAAAACGGCGCGATCGATCCCCGGAATGGGTAGATAAATCCCCAGCCGTACCAAGATCAATAGCCCAATGGTGATCAGGAGTCGCCCCCGCAGACCAGCCGCTTGAGCCATCTGCATAAAGGTTTCTTGGGCAGTGGGTGCCTTGCCGCGATTCACAATCATATTGGGGTTCCTCTATTCACTGTCGGCAGCAACGCAGGTCTCCACACATACCCCACTAGCAGCTTCAATCTTGCTGCGGGCACTGCCACTAAAGGCAGCGGCATGAACCTCTAGCTTGACGTTTAGCTCACCATCCCCCAGCACTTTGAGGGGATATTTGGCGGTGGTGAGAATGCCAGCCTCAAGGAGAGACTCAACCGTCACTACACTATTGGCGGGTAGGGTATTGAGACGACCCACGTTGATCGTAGTGTAAACCTTCCGGTTGACGAGGGGAAAGTGCTTGAGTTTGGGGAGACGACGGTAGAGGGGGTTTTGACCGCCTTCAAAGCCGGGACGGGTGGGGCGACCAGAACGGGATTTTTGCCCGCGCATCCCAAAGCCACCACTTGCCCCTTGACCTGCGGCAATGCCCCGACCAATCCGCCGTTTGCGTCGTCGCGATCCCGCTTGGGGGTGCAGATCTTGAAACCGCATGGACAACTCCTACCTATTTGCTATAGAGGTTTTCAATGGGGATTTCCCGCTCCTCGGCAACTTCTTGGAAGGTGCGCAAGGCTGCAAGGGCTTCGAGGGCGGCGCGGGCATTGTTGAGGGGGTTACTGGAGCCTAGTTGTTTGGCCAGCACGTTGCGTACCCCTGCTAGTTCCAGAACGGTGCGCACAGAACCACCAGCAATTACCCCGGTTCCCGGTGCAGCGGGGCGAATCATGACGCGGGCAGCACCGCCTTCGCCAAAAGTGGGGTGGGGAATAGAGTTGGATTTGGTGATCGGGACATCAATCAGGTGCTTTTTGCCATCGGCCACACCTTTGCGCACCGCACCAATGACATCGGCAGCTTTACCGACGCCCACACCCACTTGGCCACGCTCATTGCCAACAACCACAATGGCGCGGAAGCTTAGTTTCTTACCGCCTTTGACTACTTTGGAGACGCGGCGGATCTGGACGACCCGCTCTTGCCAGTCGGTTTCTTTTTCAACTTTGCGGGGGTTTTTACGACGATTTGCCATCGGGTCATCCTCTAAAAGTCTAGTCCAGCTTCACGGGCGGCATCCGCCAAGGCCTTGACACGACCATGGTAGATATTGCCACCGCGATCAAAGACAACGCGCTCAATGCCAGCGGCTTTGGCACGCTCTGCAATTAGTCGCCCCACTTCAATAGAGGCGGCACAGGTGCTCCCTTTTCCTAGTTTTTGCCGCAGTTCTGGCTCAACACTGGAAGCGGCCACAAGGGTATGGTGCCGGGTGTCATCAATCACCTGGGCATAGATATGCTGATGGGAACGAAAGACAGCGAGGCGGGGGCGATCGCTGGTACCTTTGACTTTGCGGCGAATGCGCTGATGCCGACTTTGGCGAGCCGCAGTACGAGTTTGTTTCATCTATTTCTTCCCTGTCTTACCAACTTTACGACGCACAAATTCACCCATATAGCGAATGCCCTTGCCCTTGTAGGGTTCAGGGGGACGTACGGCGCGAATACGGGCAGAGGTGTTGCCGACTAGTTCTTTATCAATGCCACTGACAAGGACAATCGTGCCCTGCTGCACTTTTTTACCTTGGTTGTCCTCAATTTCTAGGGTAATGCCCTCGGGTGGCACAATCTCAACGGGGTGGCTGTAGCCCATACTGAGGACAAGGGTTTTGCCTTGGAGTTGGGCGCGGTAACCGACCCCTTGAATCTCCAGCTTTTTCGTAAACCCTTGGGAGACGCCTTCCACCATGTTAGCCAGTAGCGTGCGGCAGAGGCCGTGGCGTTCTTTAGCAGGTCGAGAATCATCGCGGCGTTTGACAACAATACTTTCGCCCTCTTGGGCAACATTCACCTCGGGCGGCAAAACCCGACTCAGTTGACCCTTGGGGCCTTTGACCGTGACCTGCTGCCCGTCTAGGGTGAGGGTAACATTCTTTGGCAGGGGGATGGGACGCTTGCCAATACGAGACATGTGGGACTTCCTCCGAGCTTACCAAACGTAACAGAGTACTTCGCCGCCAATGCCCTGCTTCCGTGCCTCGCGATCAGTCATGATGCCGCTAGAGGTGGAGATGATGGCAATGCCGATGCCACCGAGCACCCGGGGCAACTCACGGGAATTGGCATAGACGCGCAGACCGGGTTTGCTCACCCGCTTGAGCGCAGTAATAATCGGCTGGCGCTGCTTGCCGCGATATTTTAGGGAAACCACAAGATGCCGTTTGATGCCGTCCCCTTGCTCTTCAAAATCGCGAATAAACCCTTCCGCTTTCAGCACCTGCGCAATACTGCGGGTCATGCGCGTGGCCGGAATGGTGGTGGTTTGATGACGCGCAAGGTTTGCGTTGCGGATGCGAGTTAGCATATCGCCAATCGTGTCATTTACTGCCATAGTTGCTCCTTAAAAATCTGCCTCCGGCGTTAGTTCTCACGGAACGGCATGCCCATTGCTTTGAGCAGGGCGCGTCCTTCTTCATCAGTATTGGCAGTGGTGATGATTGAGACATCCATGCCGCGAATTTGATCAATGTCGTCGTAGTTGACTTCGGGGAAAATCAGTTGCTCGCGCAAACCTAGGGTGTAGTTGCCCCGGCCATCAAAGCTTTTGGGGTTGACACCGCGAAAGTCACGGATCCGTGGCAGTGCCAAGTTAATCAAGCGATCCAAAAAGGCATACATGCGATCGGATCGCAGCGTCACGGCCACACCAACGGGCATGCCTTTGCGAATTTTGAAGCCAGCGATCGCCTTCTTGGCGCGGGTAACGACGGGCTTTTGGCCGGTAATCGTGGCAATTTCTGCCAGTGTGGCTTCAAGGGCTTTGGCATTTTGCGCCGCTTCCCCCAGACCGCGGTTGACGGTTATTTTGACAATCTTGGGGACTTGGTGAATGTTTTTGTACTGAAACTGCTGCATGAGCTGCGGCACAACGGTTTTGTTGTAGTGATCTTTGAGGCGTTGGGACATGGGGCTTCTCCTAGGGGCATTCTCTGGGCTGGGTCAGAGAGGGGAAAACGGGTTAGACCTAATCAATGATTTCGCCAGTTTTCTTGAGCATCCGCACCTTACGGCCATCTTCGGTGTAGGTGTAGCAGATGCGACTGGCCACGTTTTGCTTGGTGGAGTAGAGCATGACCTTACAACTGTGAATCGGGGCTTCTTTGGTGATGATTTGCCCAGATTCGCCCTCTTGGCGGGGCTTGACGTGTTTGGTTTTCAGGTTCACTCCTTTGACAATCACCTGACTGGTTTTGGGGAAAACGGCGAGGACTTCACCGACTTTGGCTTTGTCGCTGCCAGCGATGACTTGAACCGTGTCCCCTTTTTTCACGTGCATGCGATAGCGCACTGGCTTTTTGTTTGCTTTCTTGGCCGCCATTAGAGTACCTCCGGTGCCAATGAAACAATTTTCGTAAAGTTTTTATCCCGCAGTTCACGAGCCACAGGACCAAAGACACGGGTACCGCGAGGGTTGCCCTCTTGGTTGATCAAGACAGCGGCATTGTCATCAAAGCGAATGCTCATGCCACTTTCACGGCGGATGGTTTTGCGGGTGCGCACAATGACAGCGCGAACCACATCGGATTTTTTCACTGCCATATTGGGGGTGGCATCTTTGACGGTGGCAATGATCACATCGCCGACACTGCCGTAGCGACGGTTACCGCCGCCGAGCACACGGATGCAGAGGAGCTTTTTGGCGCCGCTATTGTCGGCAACGTTGAGATAGGTTTCCTGTTGAATCATGGCTGGCTCTCCTTAGGCAGTGCGAGGACTGAGAATCTCGGCAATGACCCAACGCTTGGTGCGACTCAGGGGACGGGTTTCCCGAATGCGCACGCGATCGCCCACTTTGGCTTCGTTATTTTCATCATGGGCTTTGTAGCGGCGGGTTTTGACGACAATTTTGCCGTACTTGGGGTGGGGGGCGCGGTTTTCGACGGCAACGACGACGGTTTTTTGCATTTTGTCGCTGACGACGACGCCAACACGTTCTTTAACTGCCATTAGTCTTGGCCTCCACTGCGGCGACGTTCATTCTCAAGGGTTAAAAGCTGTGCCAACTCATGGCGCAGATGCTTAAATTGATGGGGCTTGACCTCTTGGCGGGTGGCTTTTTTGAAGCGCAGATCAAAGAGTTCTTTCTTAATGGCGGCAATGCGATCGCTCACCTGTTGATCACTCAGTTCCCGCAGGTCTTTCATTTTTGTCAGTGCCATTCTTAACCCTCCTGTTGTTCCTCTTCTTGATTGCGCACCAGAAAACGGGTCTTGATCGGCATTTTGTAGGCAGCAAGGCGCATGGCTTCGCGGGCAACCGCCTCCGGCACACCGGCAATTTCATACATAATGCGACCGGGTTTGACCACTGCCACCCAGTATTCCGGTGAGCCTTTCCCTGACCCCATCCGCGTTTCGGCAGGCCGCATCGTCACGGGCTTATCGGGGAAAATGCGAATCCAGATTTTGCCACCGCGGCGGATATAGCGGGTCATGGCACGACGACCAGCCTCAATTTGCCGTGCGGTGATCCACGCGGGTTCAAGGGCTTGAAGGGCATAGTCGCCAAAGTGGATGGAGTTACCGCGACTGGCAACCCCGGTCATGCGACCCCGCTGCTGTTTGCGAAATTTTGTACGCTTTGGACTTAACATCGCTGGCTTCCCTGTTAGTTAGAGCGATTTTCAAATTGGGGTAGGCGGCGTTGGGGACTGCGGCGACTGGGTTCCCGTGTTACGGCTTCGGCTTGTCCCGGCAGTACCTCACCTTTGAAGATCCACACTTTCACACCCAAAATGCCGTAGATTGTGCGGGCGGTGCGGTAGGCATAGTCAATGTCTGCCCGTAGGGTATGCAGAGGAACGCGACCCTCCCGTGTCCACTCGGTACGGGCAATTTCCGCCCCATTCAGGCGACCCGCCACTTGGACTTTGATCCCCTCAATGCCTGCTCGCTGTGCCCGCTGAATGGCTTGGCGCACGGCGCGTCGGAAGGCCACCCGTCGCTCCAGTTGCTGGGTGATGTATTCCGCCAAGAGGCTGGCTTCAGCATCGACACGGTTGACTTCCACCACGTTCACTTTGATCGTGCGGTTGCTAGGGAGCATCTGCCGCAGTTGCTTGCGCAGTTCCTCAATCCCTTGGCCGCCTTTACCAACGACGACGCCGGGACGAGCGGTGCGAATTTGCAACTCCACTTGATCCGCTTTGCGCTCAATGCGCACTTCCGCAATACCAGCGTTGGCCAGTTGCTTGTTAATAAACGTGCGGATGCGGTGATCCTCCTGTAATAGCTCAGGATAGCGATCGCTATCGGCGTACCAGCGGGAGCGATGTTCTTGTGTAATGCCGAGGCGAAAGCCAATTGGGTGAATCTTCTGTCCCACGGTGGTATCCTTCTACGATTCGTCAGCAGTGTTTTGGGGCGCCACAGCAATCGTGATGTGGCAGGTGGGCTTGCGAATTTGGTAAGCGCGGCCCTGGGCGCGAGGGCGAAACCGCTTCAGGCAAGGCCCTTGATCGGCATAGGCTTGACTAATTACCAAGGTGGCGGGATCCAAGCCTAAATTGTGGGTGGCATTGGCTGCCGCCGATCGCAAGACCTTTGTAATCGGCTCACAGGCACGATAGGGCATAAAGCGCAGCATAATCAGGGCATCGCGGTAGGTGCGACCCCGCAGTTGATCCAGTACCCGCCGCACCTTGTGGGGTGACATGCGGACATACTTGGCGCAGGCACGGGCAGTAGGAGAAGAGGTAGAAACCATAGACGGCTATCCCAGACGCGAACAAGAGAATCAATGGCGGGCTTTTTTATCGCCCTTAACATGACTGCGGAAGTTGCGGGTGGGGGCAAATTCCCCTAGTTTGTGACCCACCATCTGCTCAGTGATGTACACGGGCACGTGCTGCTTGCCGTTGTGGACGGCAATCGTGTGGCCAATCATTTCTGGCACAATCGTTGAGGCACGCGACCACGTTTTGATCACTTCCTTGGCATTGCGCTCATTGAGGGCTTCAATCTTGCGTAAGAGATGATCCGCCACAAAGGGGCCTTTTTTTAATGAACGTCCCATAACCTAACTTCTCCGCAAAAACCTAAGACTGACGACCACCGCGACCCCGCTTGGAAGACTTCTTACGACGCCGCACGATGAGAGCATCGCTGAGTTTTTTCTTCTTGCGAGTTTTGTAGCCAAGGGTGGGTTTACCCCAAGGCGTGACAGGCCCGGGACGACCAATGGGGGCGCGCCCTTCACCACCACCGTGGGGGTGATCCACCGGGTTCATGACCGAACCGCGCACCTTCGGACGACGACCTTTCCAGCGATTGCGACCCGCTTTCCCTAAGCTGATGTTGTTGGCTTCAACATTCCCCACTTGGCCAATGGTGGCATAGCACTCCTTGCGGAAGAGCCGCACTTCACCCGAGGGAAGCTTGAGGGTGACCATATCCCCCTCTTTGGCCACTACTTGTGCCATCGCGCCGGCAGCTCGCACCATTTGCGCACCCCGACCGGGGGTAATTTCCACATTGTGCACACTAGTACCCAAGGGAATTTTGCCCAAGGGCAAAGCATTGCCCACTTCAATGGGCGCATCAGGACTGGCAATGATTTCGGTGCCGGGGGTCAAATCTCGAGGATGGATGATGTAGCGTTTCTCGCCATCGCGATAGTGGAGCAGGGCAATGCGGGCATTGCGGTTGGGATCGTACTCCACAGTTGCCACTTTGGCGGGGACATTGAGCTTGCTGCTGCGGCGAAAATCAACAATGCGATAGCGACGCTTGTGGCCACCCCCCCGCCGCCGACTGGTAATGACACCGCGATTGTTGCGGCCTTTGTCGCGTTTGAAGCCACGGGTCAGCGACTTTTCCGGCTTGTCGGTGGTAATTTCAGCAAAGTCAGAAACAGTTTTTTGGCGAACGCCGGGGGTGTAGGGTCGGTAAACGCGAATGCCCATGATCTACTCCGTTAAACTTCGGGGAAGAGAACGATCTTGCTGTCGGGGGCAAGGGTGACGATCGCCCGCTTGTAGCGCGGACGATGGCCAACAAACCGAACCACGCGGCGCTCTTTAGGGGGCACATGATAGGTATTCACTGCCGTAACTTTGACGTTAAAGAGTTCTTCAATCGCAGCCTTGATTTGCGGTTTGGTGGCGCGCCGATCCACATCGAAGCTGTATTGATTGTTTTCCAATAAAATCGTGGCTTTCTCTGTGATGATGGGGCGCTTGATGAGATCCGCAAGGGCGCGGGGTTGGACTTTAGTCACCGTACACCTCCTGAATTTTGGCGATCGCGCCAGTGGTGGCAACAATGCGATCGGCATAGAGTAAATCAAAAACATTCAATTGATCGGCACGCAGGAGTTTCAGGGTGGGCACATTTCGCGCCGAGAGTGCCACCATTTCGGCAATGTCTTCCACCAGTAGCAGCACCTTTTGCTCTGGCTCAATGCCCCAGCGTTGCAGCGCGGTCACCAGTTCCTTGGTTTTGGGACGGGGCAAGTGATCGGCAAAGTCCTGAACCACAATCAAGTCTTCAACGCGGCTCATCAGGGCTGTACGCAGGGCAAGTCGCCGCTCCTTACGATTCATTTTTTGGCTGTAGTCGCGGGGCTTAGGACCAAAGATCACACCGCCACCCCGCCAGAGGGGAGAACGGATCGAACCAGCGCGGGCACGCCCTGTTCCTTTTTGCCGCCAAGGTTTGCGACCGCCGCCACGCACCTCAGCACGGGTTTTGGTAGATGCCGTTCCCTGACGCGCATTGGCTAACTGCCGCACAAGGGCACGATGAACAATATGACTGGCGGTTTCAGGTTTTGCTGTCGCCAGATCAAGGGTGGCTTCACCACTGTCGGCACCCTGCCAGTCTTTAACCACACATGCAACCATAACTACTCTCCAGCCCCTATTTGCGACCGACACCCTTGGCGGGGGTAATGCTCACGAGTGCCCCCGGTTTACCCGGTAGTGCCCCTTTGATCAGGATTAAGTTGCGCTCAGCATCAACGCGCACCACCTGCAACTTGCGAATGGTGACTGCCGCATTGCCCATGCGACCGGCCATCCGCTTGCCGGGGAAAACCCGACCCGGGGTGGTTCCTGCCCCAGTGGAACCGGGCAGACGGTGGTTTTTTGAGCCATGCGCCATTGGACCGCGCTTAAAATTGTGGCGTTTTTGATAGCCCGCAAAGCCTCGGCCAATGCTGGTGCCGTGGACATCCACAAGCTGCCCCGGACTAAAAATGTCAACAGTGATGGCCTGACCCAATTGATAGGCAGAGGCATCTTCAAGGCGAAATTCCCGCAGATGACGCATGGGGGGCGTTTGCGATTTGTTGAGGTGGCCGCGCTCGGGGCGACTCAGGTTTTTCTCCCGCACTTCGCCGTAGGCCACTTGAATTGCCGTGTAGCCGTCGGTTTGGGGGGTTTTGATTTGTGTGATCGGACACGGCCCCGCTTGTACCACCGTAATGGGGACAGATCGACCCGCCTCGTCAAAGATTTGGGTCATGCCCAACTTTGTCCCTAAAATACCAACTGTCACGATCGCGTTCCTTCAAAATACAAATCACAACAAAACAGCGAGAGGCAGCCGCAAGGCTACACCTCGGCAGATTCCTACAGTTAGGAATGGTGGATTGACCCAGCAGTTACACGGTCAAGACGATGACGCTTAAAGCGCATCTATCATTGATCAAGGACAGGCGCAGGTAAAGATGGCAAGGCTATGATTGCAAGTTGCGAACACGCTGCCACCCCTGGATCAGTGGAACCAAGGACTTAAGGGGGTTGAGGCGATCGCGCCCACTCAGTATCCGTTTTTGGTCACAAGTTTTAATCATAGATCAGCGATTGTGGGTTTGTCTAGGCATTTGGTAACATTTTTTACGCCTTCTTGTGGATCCAGCAGCGTGTTTGAATTTGTCTGCCAGCAGGACTGTGCCCATACCCAAGCGCGGGCAGGCCTGTTTCACACCCCCCATGGCGCAGTGGCAACGCCGCGTTTTATGCCCGTGGGTACTTTAGCGAATGTGAAAACCCTCACCCCAGAACACCTCAAGGCGGCGGGCGCTCAAATGGTTTTGGCCAACACCTACCATTTGCACCTGCAACCGGGGGAAGACATTGTGGCCGCAGCGGGGGGACTGCACCGTTTTATGGGCTGGTCAGGGCCAATTCTCACGGATTCGGGGGGGTTTCAGGTCTTTAGCCTCAGTGAAATGCGGCAGATTTCCGATCAGGGGGTGGTGTTTCGTTCACCCCACGATGGTCAAATCATTGAACTGTCACCTGAGCGGGCGATCGCCATTCAAGAGGCCTTGGGGGCAGATGTGATCATGGCCTTTGATGAGTGCCCCCCCTACCCTGCGAGCCGGGAGGCAGTGATCCAAGCGACGCAACGCACACTACATTGGTTAGAGCGCTGTATTGCCGCCAAACAACGATCGGATCAGGCTCTCTTTGCCATTGTTCAGGGGGGAGTGTATGCCGATCTGCGGCGGGAATGCGCTGCGGCGATGCTGCCCTATGACCTGCCGGGCTATGCCATTGGTGGGGTGAGTGTCGGGGAACCCAACAGTGCCATGCACGAAATTGTGGCGGTGACGGCTCCCCTCTTGCCTGCCCATAAGCCACGTTATTTGATGGGGGTGGGAACTCACTTAGAAATGTTGCGGGCGATCGCTGCTGGGGTCGATCTCTTTGATTGTGTGATTCCTACCCGTCTGGCTCGCCATGGCTGTGCCATTGTCCAAGGGCAGCGCTGGAACCTGAAAAATGCCCGCTTTCGCCGCGATTATGAACCCTTGGATCCCACCTGTCCCTGCTATACCTGCACCACCTTTAGCCGAGCCTACCTGAGTCATTTAGTGCGTGCCAAGGAGCTACTGGCCTACACCTTACTCTCGATTCATAATGTGACGGAACTGATTCGGTTCACCCAAGCAGCACGCCAAGCAATTTTAGAGGAGCGATTTGTGGCGTTTGCGGCAGAATGGGAGCAGCGACTAGTGGTGGATGCTGAGGAACCCGATGCTGCGCTTCTCTGATGCCGTTTTATCAAGGCAGGAACGCTTGAGCCGCTGGGGCTTTTTGGGACTGACCACAGCACCTTTAGTGGGAGCGGCACTCTTTAACCATACGGGGACGCCGCCTTTTTTACTTTGTCTTTTTCGGGCAACAACGGGCATTCCCTGTCCAGGCTGCGGTCTGACCCGTTCCTTTATGGCGATCGCTCGCGGCAATGTTGAAGATGCCCTGAGAATGCATCTCTTTGGCCCTGTGCTCTTTCTCGCATTTACGGTGATGGCGGTTTTTATAGGCCTAGAGCTGAAAACTGGCCGGCGATTGCAGCACACCCCCTTTCGCTACATCAATGAACGCATTCAAAACTGGTGGTGGCTAGGGGTGATTTATCTTGGCTACTATGGCCTGCGACTGTACAGCCTATTTCACACCGGAGAATTTTATATCAATCCCCTAAAAAACATCTTTCTGAGGAGTTAATCAATGACTATCTCCATTCATTACGTTGATCCCAAGACGAAAGCACCACTTAGAAAGGATCATACTGCGTACTATAGTGAGACGGGTTCTGTTTATCCAATTGTTAATCAGATTCCTAGATTTGTAGATTCAAGCCAAAACTACACCCAAAGTTTTGGTCTGCAATGGAATAAGTTCTCAAAAACACAAATAGATGATACAGATCAAAAACAATCTGAAACTCGATTCTTTGCAACAACAAACTGGCAGCCTGAGGAGCTTGCTGGCAAAAGTATTTTAGAAGCCGGTTCTGGTGCAGGTAGATTTACACGGGTTATCTTGGAAAAAACGTCTGCTTATCTTTGGAGTTTTGATTATTCAGAGGCGGTTGAGGCAAATTGGCAAAATAATTCTGATATTGCTGGCGGAAGATTACACCTATTTCAGGCGAGCATCTATGACATCCCTTTGCCTGAAGCCTCTTTTGATAAGGTGTTTTGTTTTGGGGTTCTACAACATACACCTGACTTTGAAGAATCTGTAAAAAATCTGATTAAATACGCAAAAATCGGTGCTGAGATTGTGGTTGATTTCTATCCGATTAAAGGTTTTTGGACAAAAATACACGCAAAATATCTTTTAAGACCCTTGACAAAAAAGATGTCACACCAAGCTCTGTTGAATTTGATTGAGAAGAATATCGATGGTTTAATTACGTTATTTGATTTTTTAGTGAAAGTTAAACTAGGCGTACTGACTCGATTTTTACCAATTGTTGATCTACGAACAATTCCTAGTACTGTGGATCAGCAAAAACGCCGTGAATGGGCAATTTTAGACACCTTTGATATGTTCTCGCCGGAGTATGACAATCCCCAAAGAATAAAAGATGTTGCTGCTATGTTTGAACGTCACGGAGCTAAGGTTACTTTTGCCGGATTTGTCAAATCAAGTGCTGGCACTAGCGCAGTGGTCAGAGGCGTTCGCGAAACTTAAAGTAAAGATCACGGGAGTCGTCTTTAGCAAGGGTCCCTTTCATGGGATATTGAAATCGGTTGTGTGCGATCGAGAACCGGAGACCCATGAGATTACATCGCTTGCTTTATCTCAGTTGTGCCACAGATGGCCTGTCCTACCCGGATCTGCGGGATATTATGGCCAAGTCAGAGGTGAACAATCTCCGCGATGGCATTACGGGAATACTGTGCTACGGCAACGGCATGTTTCTGCAAACCCTAGAGGGCGATCGCCAGAAAATCAGTGAAACCTACGCCCGCATCCTCAAGGATCCCCGCCACCACAGCGCCGAACTCATTGAATTCAAGGCCATCGCAGAGCGCACCTTCATCAATTGGTCAATGCGTCTGGTGCAGTTGGGCGAGATGGACAGTGATAAAATTCGGCACCTGCGGTTAAAATACTCACCAGCAGCAACCTTTCAGCCCACCTCAATGACGGCTGAGCAATGTTTTCACTTCCTCAAAGAACTCTATGAAATGAGCCAAGGAACTTAGTGTGAGCGATGCCCACTGGCTAAGTATTCCCGATCTACTGCGGCTGCCCGCCCAGACCTATGAGTGGCGGGTGGATACCGGTTTTCCAGACTTGGCAACGCTAACTCCCGTGCAAGGGATTGTGACTGCCAGTCACCGCTACACCTATTTAGAAGTTAGTGCCAGTGTGAGTACGATCGTTACCCTCTGTTGCGATCGCTGTTTGCAGTACTATAACCATCGCTTGGTGTGTACGACTACGGAACTCATTTGGCTTGCAGAAACGCCGGCGAGTCAACCGGACGATGATCTGGTGGAAACCTTGCCCGCCAACGGTCGCATTGATCTTGCGGATTGGCTCTACCAGCAACTCTGCCTTGCCCTGCCCTACCCCCAATACTGTGACCCCAATTGTGGCGGTATTCACCCCCCTGTCCCTGCGGAACCCCCCATTGATCACCGCTGGGCAATGCTTGCGCAACTACAATCGGTTCTGGAGCGTTCGGAACCATCGCCGTGAGTGCTCAGTCTGACCTTGAACTGTTGCTGCGGGCACGCTATCCCCTGTTGTATGTGGCCACAACAGAGGAAGAACGCCTTGAGGCAACACTGCACACAATTAGCAATCGCCTGAATCAGCGCCCCATCTACATTTGGGATTTTGTCGAGGGGTATCAGGGCAATCCCAATGATCTGGGGGTCGCCAAGCGCAATCCCCTCAGTGCCCTTGAATTTGTTGAAAGACTACCGCCACCGGCAGCGGCGATGATTCTGCTGCGAGATTTTCACCGCTTTATTGAGGACGTGGCCGTCTCTCGCAAACTGCGCAACTTGGCGCGGCAGCTCAAGTCCCAGCCCAAAAACCTGATCCTGCTGGCTCCGACGGTGCAGTTGCCCCCGGAACTGCGGGATGTGATTACCGTTGTCGAGTTCCCTTTGCCCCAACGGGAGGAAATTCGCCTTGAACTGGTGAAGCTCTGTCAAAGCCTCGGCAGGATTCCCCCTGAGCCGATTCTCGATGAGTTGATCCGCGCCTGTCAGGGCTTGACCCTAGAGCGCATTCGCCGCGTCATTGGTCGGATTATTGCCCTCCACGGCATGCTCGACGGTAGCCATGTGGATTTGATCTTGGAGGAAAAGCGGCAGATCCTGCGGCAAACCCAAATTCTCGAGTTTTATCCCACCCAAGAAACGATTGCCGACATTGGCGGCCTTGACAATCTCAAGGAGTGGTTGCTGCGGCGCGGCGGTGCTTTTTCCGAGCGGGCACGGCGCTATGGGCTGCCCTATCCGCGGGGGGTGCTGCTAGTGGGAATTCAGGGCACCGGTAAATCCCTAGTGGCAAAGGCGATCGCCCACCAATGGCACTTGCCTCTGTTGCGATTGGATGTGGGGCGACTCTTTGGCGGCCTAGTGGGGGAGTCAGAGGCGCGGACCCGCGAGATGATTCAAATTGCTGAAGCCCTTGCCCCCTGTGTCCTCTGGATTGATGAAATGGATAAAGCCTTTGCGGGCATTGATGGCCGAGGGGATGGCGGCACCAGTAGCCGCGTCTTTGGTACGATTATCACTTGGCTGGCTGAGAAAACCTCTGCTGTTTTTGTCGTGGCCACTGCCAACAATGTGCAGGTCTTGCCCCCGGAACTGCTGCGTAAGGGTCGCTTTGATGAAATCTTTTTTGTCGGACTACCCAATGTGGATGAGCGGCGAGCGATTTTTGAAGTGCACCTCAGTCGCGTGCGGCGCGATCGCCTGCAAAACTATGATCTAGAGCGCTTGGCCTACGAAACCATTGACTTTTCTGGGGCTGAAATTGAGCAGTGTATCATTGAGGCAATGCACCTTGCCTTTAGCCAAGACCGCGACTTTACCACCGAAGATCTGCTGCACGCGGCCAGTGAGATTATCCCCTTGGCACGGACAGCTCGCGAACAGGTACACCAATTACAAGAATGGGCGGCCTCCGGGCGGGCACGGTTTGCCTCACGGATCCTCTCTCCCCCCACAGGGCGTTAGATCATGAAACCAGTGGTGCGTGTGCTGCAATGGCTCCTAGGAACCTTTTTGGGTTTAGGTCTGATTACCCTTGTGGCCGCTGCTATCATTACACCCCTCGTCTTTAACTTGCTCTGGCCACCCCCCCGCCCCAAGGTCGAAGCACAAAATTCGCCACCGCCTACGCCACCAGAGTCGTCACCGAATTCCCCCTCACCCACTCCTGAACCAACCCCGACCCCCTCACCGCAGCCAAACTCTGAAGGGCGGGTGATCTATGGCGATGGTTTACGGTTGCGCGATCGCCCCAGTCGCGAGGCAAATGCCCTAGGCGGTGTGGCCTTTGATGAAGTGGTGACGATCCTAGAGCGCAGTGAGGATGGGGAATGGCTGAAGATTCGCACCGCCAACAATCTTGAAGGCTGGGTACTGGCCTTTGGCGTGCAGGAAACAACAGCTCAATCCCCCACCTCCAGTGAGACGACCCAGTAGGCGCTATTGGGAAAATTCCTGCATTTGCTGAAACGAACGGTACTCGCGATCGCCACTCAGCCATTCCACGAGCGTGATTTTCACCCGCCCCCCCGCATTGGGAGTTGCCAGAAACTCCGCCTCCCCTTCGCTATTAATCACGGGATTGCGCAACTGGGTGGATCCCGCTTCCAGTAGTCGCTTGCTCGTCGGGTCATAAATCTCGTAGTAGATCTGGACATTGCGCGCTGGTGTCGCCGTTTCATTGCGCACGCGCCCCGTCAGGCGGTGGTACCAGACACCCGCAATATTCTCGCTCTGCAATTGGACATCGGTGACGCGCACCACTTTGGGCGCTTCGCGACGGCGCGCGATCGCGGGCATGTCATCAAGAGATACGAACCCGACACTAGTCGTCAACAGCAGACCACAGAGCCAAATTGTGCGTAAGCTAGGCATTGTTCTCTAACCGGTGTGACAATAATAGAGTCTAAGACGCAGCATTCAGCGGGAGCGATCGGCCTCATTGGCCTTGAGGATACCACCTTAGTGACCGCTGCCCCGAGTCTGTACCTGCTGGATTGGATTCACCCCACTTAACTATGCCAACTGTTCATGTGATTGGTCTTGGTCGCTCTGGCATCGCCGCTGCCCGTTTACTGAAACGTCAAGGCTGGCAAGTGGAGGTGAGTGATAGTCGTCAAACCCCTGCCCTACAATCCCAGCAGCAACTCCTAGAAGCCGAAGGCATTGCTGTTCAACTCAACTACGACTTTGATTTACAAACCCTCGCCAGTGTGGGTCTGCGTGTCCCGGCGGAAATTGTCATTAGTCCCGGTGTCCCTTGGCAGTCTCCTGCTCTGATTGCCGCTCGCCAAGCAGGCATCCCCGTTCGGGGGGAAGTGGAAATTGCTTGGCAGACCCTCGCCCATCTGCCGTGGGTATGTATTACGGGCACCAATGGCAAAACAACGACCACCGCACTCACTGCCGCCATTTTTCAAGCAGCGGGGTACAATGCTCCCGCCTGTGGCAATATCGGCAATAGTATTTGCGAAGTGGCTTTGACCGCTAGCGCCCTTGATTGGGTGATTGCTGAGATCAGTAGCTATCAATTAGAGTCTAGCCCCCCCCTGCAACCCCAATTTGCCCTTTGGACAACCCTCACACCAGATCACTTGGAACGCCACGGCACCCTCGACGCTTATGTCGAAACCAAAGCTCACCTCATGAATGGTGCGAAACAGGTGATCCTCAATGGGGATGATCCCTACCTGCGTCAGCACATGGTGAATCGTTGGCCGCAAGCTTGGTGGATCAGTACCCAAGGGGCGGCAGCCCTACCCAAGGGGATTGAACAGGGCATCTATATTGCTGAGGATCAGGTGTGGTTTCAAGATCAACCCCTGCTGCCCACCCATGTCCTGCAAATGCCGGGTCAACACAATCAGCAAAACTTTCTTCTAGCCGTGGCAACGGCCCATTTAGCCGGTATTCCTGCCGAAACAATTGCCAAAGCGGTGGCAGGGTTTGCCGGTGTGCCCCATCGTTTGGAGCGCGTTCGTCAATGGCGACAGGTGGAGTGGATCAACGACAGTAAGGCCACCAATTATGACGCCGCCGAAATTGGGCTGCGTTCGGTGACCGGCCCTGTGATCCTGATTGCGGGTGGACAGGCCAAAAAGGGGGACGATCGCGCTTGGCTCAAGCTGATTCAGGAGAAAGCCGCTTGGGTGCTCTTAATTGGTGAAGCGGCACCGCAGTTTGCGCAGCGCTTAGAAGCCACGGGCTTTACAAATTATGAGATCATGGAGACACTGGATCGGGCGGTGGCGGCGGCTGCTGAACTGGTGACCCAGTACCCGATCAAAACCGTTCTCTTTTCCCCTGCCTGTGCCAGCTTTGACCAGTACCAGAATTTTGAAGAACGTGGTGATCACTTTCGTCAACTGTGCTTAGAGCTATGAGCCAATCTGCGGCCTCGGGTCACTGGTGGAATCGCCTCTCCATTGCCAGTCGGTTTCTGATTATTGGCTTGGCAGGGCCTATCCTGACGCTGAATTTCTGGGCCTTTGCGACCATTCTCAAGTTTTTTGGGCCGCTGGTGGCGGTTCTGGTGCTGGCTTCTCTATTTGCCTTTTTGCTGAACTATCCGGTGCGCTGGATGGAGGAGCAGGGAAATCCGCGAGGCCCCTCAGCAATTTTGGTCTTTCTTTTGGCACTGGTACTGATTGCCATCATTGCCTTGGTCGTGGTGCCCAATGTCTTTAATCAGGCACAACAGCTCATTGCCCGCTTGCCCGAATGGTTTAACTCCAGCCAACGGCGACTCTTGGAATTTGGCCAGTGGGTGGACTCCCTGAACCTGCCGGTGACGGTGGATGTGGATGCCCTTGCCAACCAACTCTTGGAAAAACTCAAGGATCAACTGCAAAGTTTAGCTCGCGAGGCGCTGAATTTAATTTTGGGCACCCTCAGCAGTGCGGTGGATGTGCTCATTAATCTGATTTTGACCGTTGTTCTCACGTTCTATTTGCTGCAGCATGGTGACGAATTGTGGGATGGCCTCCTCAGTTGGTTGCCTGATACGCTGCGCCCCACGGTTTCAGAAACGATACGCCGCAGTTTTGAAAGCTATTTTATTGGTCAGTTGGTGCTGGGACTGTGCATGGGCATCGGGTTGACCACGATTTTCATTTTCCTCAAGGTGCCCTATGGACTGCTCTTTGGTGTCATTATTGGCGTGATGGCCTTGGTGCCCTTTGGCGGTACGGTGGGGATTATTTCAATTAGTTTGCTCGTCGCCCTTCAGGATGTGTGGTTGTCCCTCAAGGTAGCGGGATTTGCGTTTCTCTATCAGCAGTTTTTGGAGAATGTGGTTGCCCCTCGGATCATCGGTAGCTTTACGGGCTTAAATCCAGTCTGGGTTTTCTTGGCGATCCTGACTGGGGCTAGGGCTTCGGGGTTAGTCGGGGTTCTCATTGCGGTTCCGATCGCGGTAGTGATTAAAACGTTCTTGGTGAGTGTGCGATCGCGCCTCAATGCCGAGGACGTGGATGCCACCGTTGCACTCCCTAGTAATCCGCCCCCCTTATCACCTGTTTCTTCGTCAATGAAGCCATCCTCAGTGGAGTAGAACAATGCTGCGTGCCCTTCAACCCGGAATTCTCACCTCCCTTGTTTTGATCAGTACCACAGCCGCCATTACAATAATCACGGCTTTTATTGGCTACCACCTAGGGCGAGAGTCATTGCGCGGTGTGTCCCAGCCCGTGGTGAATCCCATCCTTGGCAGTGCCGTGAATGCCAATGATCAATCCCAAGGGGAGCGATCGCCCATTCTTGACGAGGCACAGATTATTGCCCAAACCAAAGCCCGCATTGCCGAAATGACTGAAGGTGCCAGCGATCGCGAGATTGTGCCTGCCCCCACCACTGCCAATGACCCCCCAGCAGCGGAACCGGCGACGAGTCGGACACTGCCCATCGTTGCTGAGGATAAGGGGGTGCGCCTAGAAATTAGCCGTGTGGATACCATTGGCCAAGATTTAGCCCTGCACGTCAGCTTGAAAAACGACAGTAGCCAAGGGGTGCAGTTTATCTACACCTTTCTTGAAATCAAAAATGATAAAGGTACCCTTTTGAGTGCCCTCACCGAAGGCCTACCCACGGAATTACCCCCCGGTAGTGATCTGGTCAAAGGCACAATTTTGATTCCCAAAAGCCTCCTTGACAATGCAAAAACCTTGACCCTGCGCCTTGCCAGCTATCCGAATCAGGATGTGCAATTGCAGGCTGTTAATATTCCTGTGGAGTAGCCATGCCCGCCGCTGAATTTGTTCAAAAATGGTTGAGTGCTCGCGATTGGGTGCGGGTACGGGCAGATTTGACGGGCAAGACCACGTTTATCGCGTGGCAGGGAGCGGTGTATAGTTTTGTTCCCCAAGAGCGTCGCCGTCACCTCTTCAACATTGTTGGCATGAGTGCCGCTCGCTGTTTGCCCCATCCCGAGGGCGGGTGGTATTTTCTCTCCCGTGAATTGACGTTTTATCTGGATCCAGAAAAGCAATCCCTGTGCGATCGCTGGCGCAATCCTTGGACAGAGGACGTGGTTCCCGTGATTCCCGTTGCTAATGATCCCGTGCAGGGGCTATTTCGCCGTGAGGTGCCTGCCCAAGTCAGTGAGCGAACCATTACGTTTCAGTTTGATCTATTTCCCTACTATGACAATCCCCTTGCGGGTGAGGAACGGTTTCAGGCCTACAGCCCCCAGCCGATCTACCAAGCGGCAGAACTCTTTAAGCTAACGGTGGCCACCGCCGATTTACAACAAGATACGGAGACGATTGCCGCTGTCCATTTGTGTTGGAGTCGGATTGGGCCTTGGTTGCCTTGGATGAAGATGGGCGATCGCCCCGGTTATCTCATCTACAGTGCGACTGGCTGCAAAGCCCTGACCGTCGAAGACTTGCCCTCCCTCCTACAAGACCAATTAGAGCGACTGCCCCAATACCGTGAAGCCCCCACTGAATACCGCGAGGGTGCTGATATGACCTCTTGGCTGTATTTTCAGGAGCACTTTGAAGCCTATTTAGAGGGTGCACTGTTTCCAGTGACTTGATGAATACCAACCTATCCCTATTCCCGTGGGGGCAGGCTAAAAAGCGGCAACTCGGTAAACTGTGGTTCTACAGGACGGGGTGAACGGGGGGTTGTTGGCGGAGCATGCGTTGACTGGGAATTTCGACGCGAAAGTGATCTCCCTCCAGAGAAATGGGAGCGCCAAAATTGCTCGCTGGCTTACTCATTGGGGATGCTACTGATACACGTCGTCGTGGGAGAGATTCAACCCTAGCTCTTTGGTAGCCTGCCCGACACCCTTGAGGACGAATGGATTGACAACATCGAGGAACTCGAAGACCTGATGGACAAGTACCTCCACCTACGCCAAGAAGCCCGCAATGCTTTTGAATTGCGCTATGAACGCCATGTCAGCGACGATCCCGATCAGTGGCGCAACTGTGCGCGGGTATTGGCACAGCAGGACATTCTCAATGTACTCAGTCAACCGTGGTAAGCTCTTTAGAGGAGTCCTTGGGCAATCAGAGATTCAGCAATTTGCACCGCATTCAAGGCTGCCCCCTTGCGAATTTGATCGCCACACAGCCACAGTTCAAGGGCATTGGGTTGAGAAATATCTTGGCGCAGCCGCCCCACTAGCACTGGGTCTTTACCTGTGGCTTCTAAGGGCATGGGGAAATAATTGCGCTGCCAATCTTCAACAAACTGGACGCCTGCGGCCTGTTGCAGGCGATCGCGCGCCTCTTGCAGCGGAAAAGGCTCAAAGAACTCAACATTCAACGCTTCCGAATGGGCACGCAGCACAGGGACGCGCACACAGGTCGCCGTTAGCCGCAACTCTGGGGCATGGAAAATTTTGCGGGTCTCATTGACCATCTTCATCTCCTCTTGGCAGTAACCCTGCTCATTGAGGGGAGAATTGTGGGGAAAGAGGTTAAAGGCCAAAGGATAGGGAAAGGCCTCTGTACGCGGTGGTTGCCCCTTGAGAATATCGAGGGCTTGATCCTTGAGTTCTTGCATGGCCTTTGCCCCCGCCCCACTGGCAGACTGGTAGGTAGCCGCCACAATTCGCCGAATCGGTCGCACCTGATGCAAGGGCCATAGCGCAACCGTCATCAAAATCGTCGTGCAGTTGGGATTGGCAATGATGCCTTGGTGGGTTTTTAGATCTTCAGGGTTGACTTCGGGCACCACTAAGGGGACGTTGGGATCCATGCGATAGGCACTGGAATTATCAATGGCAATGGCTCCTTCCTGAACCGCAATTGGTAGCCACTGCCGTGACACA
This sequence comes from Thermosynechococcus sp. B1, assembly GCF_030322985.1. Classification (NCBI taxonomy): domain Bacteria; kingdom Bacillati; phylum Cyanobacteriota; class Cyanophyceae; order Acaryochloridales; family Thermosynechococcaceae; genus Thermosynechococcus; species Thermosynechococcus sp. B1. Next base: position 537,988 of record NZ_CP096573.1, read on the forward strand.
CTTGCCCCCGCCGAAGCCAAAATCAAATCCAGTCCTTTGAGGGTCTCCTCACTCACCGCCTGCACAGGCAGCACTGTCTCCGCAAAAGAGAGGGTTTGACCGGCTGAACGGGGCGAAGCCAACAGCCGCAACTCTGCCACTGGAAACGAGCGTTCCGCCAAAATGGCCAAAATTTCCGTGCCAACCGCACCTGTCGCTCCTAAAATGCCAACCCGTAATCCCTGTGCCAAGACCATTACTCCTAGGAAGATAAGCTCATTTTACGATCGTTGCGGATTGAGAAATCGCAAAGCGTAGCATTTTGGAAATTTTACTGCCATATCTATAATGGCTATAGCCAATTTCCACCACAGCCTCTGCACTCCCCCACAAGAGTCGCCAGCGGCAGGACTCGATAAATCATCTGGAGGCTGGGATCGTGAAAACTCTCCAACAGTACCTATTTTCCATCACCTTAGTCTTTTGGGGACTGCTGAGTAGCGCTGCTTACAGCCAAATTACCCCAGCCACCAATGGCACTGGTACCACCGTCATCCAAAATGGTCAACAGATTGATATTAGCGGTGGCCGCCTATCGGGGAATGGTCAAAATCTCCTTCACCTCTTCCGTGACTTCAATATTAGTAACGGCCAAATCGCCAACTTTCTCTCTAATCCGCAAATTCGCAACATTCTTGCGGGGGTCAATGGTGGCAACGCCAGTTACATCAATGGCTTGATTCAAATTACGGGTGGCAACAGCAACCTTTATCTGCTCAACCCCGCAGGAATTGTCTTTGGCCCCAATGCCCGTTTGAATCTCCCCGCTGCCTTCCATGCTTCTACCGCTCAACGGGTGCTGTTTGAGGGAGGGATCTTTGATGTCAATGGCCAGAATCTCTATCAATCCCTCAATGGTCAGCCCACAGGTTTTGAATTTCTGAGTAAAGGCCTCATCATCAATGAAGGTGAGCTGAGGGTGGGTAGTGGTCAAACCCTCAGCCTAATGGCCCACCAAGTGATCAATACGGGTACACTCGCAGCCCCTGCAGGAAATATCCACATTGCGGCTGTACCTGAAACAGGAATGGTGCGCGTCTCCCAAGAGGGAATGCTGCTCAGCCTTGAGATTCCTCAAGAGCGACTACCGACTGGGGGAGCGATCGCCGCTGTGGACTTACCCAGCTTACTCACTGGCAATGGTTCACAACCTGTCAACAGCGTCATTCAAAACCCCGACGGCACAATTCGCCTTGTCCATGACCCCAGCAAAATTCCCACCACAACGAACACCGCCGTCATCAGTGGCAGCCTTTCCGTCGCCAACCCCATCGGTATGGGTGGCCAAATCACGATCACCGGTCAAAATATCGCCCTCATCAATGCCAACTTAACCGCCTCTGGTCAACTCGGGGGTGGCACGATTCTCTTGGGGGGCGATTACCTAGGGGGCACCACTGGCAGTAACCGCTTGCATAGCAGTTTCAATGCCCAGAATCTCTTTATCAACAGCGGCAGTGTGATTGCAGCGGATGCCTTCAATCAAGGCAATGGTGGCACTGTCATTGCATGGGCAGACAACAGCACCCAATTTGCCGGCACGATCAGCGCACGCGGCGGGCAACTTAGCGGTAATGGCGGCTTTGTGGAAACCTCTGGGCGAGAATTACTTAGCGTTCGGGGAACAGTAGATGTCAGTGCAGTGAATGGTCAGCCCGGTACATGGCTCCTTGATCCACGAAATGTCACCATTTCTAACTCCCCTACGAGTGGCGGGAGTTTCTCTGGGAGCAATCCTGATGTCTTTACCCCCACCACTGATGATGCTTTTGTTGTGAATACTGCCATTGAAGCTGCTCTGAATCTCGGCACTAGTGTCATCATCACAACTGGTGATACTGGAACCCAAGTAGGGGATATTTCTGTACTTGCCTCGATTACCAAAATAGGCGGCGGCGATGCCTCCCTAACCTTGCAAGCTGCAAATAACATTCTTGTTGCCGATGACATTCGCTCAGAAGCAGGCCGACTGAATATCATTCTCCATGCCGATGCCGATAACAGTGGTGCAGGAGCAATTAGATTAGACTCAGTTACACTCATTACCAATGGTGGCAATATTATTTTGGGGGGTGGCTCTAATCCCTTCACCAGTCCAGCGATCGGTGTCAGCACTGCTGGGGTTAGTATCGAAAACTCTACCCTCAATGCAGATGGCGGCCATATTAGGATTCATGGCAGTGGTGCAACAACTAATGGCCAACAAGGGGTACTGATCGGTGGGAGTTCAATCCTCACCTCAGGGTCTGGAGAGATCACCATTCTAGGGACAGGTGGTTCTAGTGTTTATAGCCCTGTGGATGGTATCTCGATTCAAAACTCCTTCATCAGCGCTGCGGCTGGCAATCTGACCTTAACGGGTACTGGGGGCAACGTCTCCGAAGGACTTTCCAACATTGGCATCCATCTTGAAGAGTCAGGAATTCGAACCACGACTGGGAATATTACCCTGACGGGTACTGGTGGTACGGGCTTTGCCTACAACCAAGAAGGTATTCTGAGTAGCTTCACAAGTATTACCAGTCAAAGTGGTGACATTATCCTGAGAGGTACAGGGGGTGAATTCGGTGCTGGTCTTGGCTTTAGGGCAGCAACTGACACAGAGTACTCTGCTGAGGTCAGAACGGCTGGAAATGGGAAGATTCTCATCGAAGGTCGCGGCACTGACGGCAATCCTGGTCTGGTCATGGAAGTCTCTGACGCCCCCCTGACATTAGCTGTTCAAGATGGCATGCTCACATTAGCAGCTCAGGGGGGGATTGAAGTCTTGGGTGATTTTCCCTCTCTGCTAGATATCCATAGTGCCGGGGCAGGCCGCCTTGTCTTTCAACCGATTGATGCGCATACTCCCGTCGGCATTGGCGATGGTGCAACGGGTAACTTAATCATTGATCAGTTTCTCCTCAACCAAATCACGGGTGGATTTTCTTTGGTGACCATTGGTCACCCTAATGGTACTGGTCTCATTGATGTTCGTCCCTTCAGCCTCAACTACAATCTTGCGCTGCAAACCCCCGGCGTAAGTTCCCTAGGTATTCAGTTCAATGGCTCTGGCACGACGAATCTCTATGGTCGCAATCTCACACTCAATAGCGGTGGCGGCGTTACTCAGGGCAGTCATGTCATTTCTGCGGGAACGCTGCAACTTCTTGGACAGGGGACTTTCACCCTCAACAATGTCAACAATGAGTTTCAGGCACTCTCAGGCAATGTCAGTGGAAATGTGAACTTGAGTCATCAAGGTGCCCTAGGTATCGTTAGTTTCAACAATGGTGTCAATGGCCTCACCACTGGCATCAATACCAACGGCAATACCCTAATCCTCAGCTTAAACAGTGGGAACCTAACGCAAAGTGCACCAATTCGAGCAGGCAACTTGGGTTTAACTTTACGAAATGGCAGTGCAATCCTAACCAACCCCAATAACCAAGTGGGGATACTAGCTGCTGAGTTGAACAGTGCGAGTGATTTGCAATTTGTCAATAACAGTACCCTTACCGTTGGCAATGTTAACCCAACAGGCATTACAGGGCGCAACATTTTCCTACAAACACTAACAGGCGATATTGTTCTCAATGCGCCAATTTCTGCCGTTGGGACTGGGGATGCGATTGTCCTTGCTGCGGAAAATAACTTTGTTAACAACTATGGCTCCGGTGTCTTCAGTACCCCCAACGGTCGCTGGCTAGTTTATTCGACTGACCCGAATTTCAATATCAACGGCGGCCTCACGGGTTCAGAGCAATTCAACACTACTTATCCTGAGCCTGCCCTATTTTCTGGTTCTGGTTTTCTCTATCGGGTTTCTCAAGCACCGCCAACTCCACCCACGGAGCCATCCACACCCCCAACTCCACCCACGGAGCCGTCCACACCGCCAACACCACCAGAACCCCAAACTCAAGAGAATCTGGGTCGGATTTTATTGGGAGAGGAGATACAAGGCACTCAACTGCCCCAGAATACCGCTCAAGTCATTTACTTCCCCGGAGTTGAGATCATTCGTCAGCAAATCAGTACGGCTTTTGATCAGGGAGACTACAACAGTGCGATCAAACTGCTTCAGCAGCTTTATTCCTTTGAGTTTAGTGAGTACTTTGGTGAATTTTTGAGCACTCCTAGTCAAGAGGGACTACAGTTCCTTGACATTGATCAAATCAAAGAATTATTGGGGCGTATGGCTGAAGAAACAGGTCAAAAACCTGCCCTGAGCTATGTCTTTTGGCGACCTGAACAGTTGGATATTCTCATCATCACACCCGAAGGGGAACCCATTTATCAACCCGTTCGAGTGCCCCAAGAAGTAGTGCGCCGCGTCATTTCTGCCTTTAATCGCGAGGTGCGAGATCCAACGAAAACCAATAGCGAATCCTATCTACCCTTTGCGCAGCAGCTTTACCAATGGATCATGGGCGGCGTTGATGCTGAATTGCAAGCACGAGGCATTAATACACTGGTTTTTGCCCTTGATCAGGGGTTGCGGAGTGTGCCGATCGCGGCTTTGCACACGGGGTCAAATCTTATTTCCTCAACGGTCAGTGATAGTCCAATCGGTCGTAATGGTCAGTTTCTAGTGGAACGCTATAATCTGGGTCTCATTCCCAGTATCAACTTGGTGGATACCCGCTACCAACCGTTGCAAAATGCTTCTGTACTGGCAATGGGTGCCTCGCAGTTCACAAAGCAAAGTCCTTTGCCAGCGGTTCCCATCGAGCTACAAACCATTACGCAACTGGTAGGACGAGGGCAAGTATTCCTCAATGAAGCTTTTACGGTCTCAAACTTGGAAACTCAGCGGCGGCGCAGTCTCTACCCTATCCTACACTTAGCGACCCATGGTGAATTTAATGCGGGTAAGCCACAAAATTCCTATATTCAGTTTTGGGATAGCCAGCTTTCAATGGCTCAAGTGCGGCAGTTGCGGTTATTCCAGCCACCCACAGAGCTAATGACGCTGAGTGCCTGTCGCACAGCGGTAGGAGATACCAATGCAGAACTTGGGTTTGCTGGACTGTCACTCCAAGCGGGCGTGAAAAGTTCGGTTGCTAGCCTTTGGTATGTCAGTGATGAAGGGACGCTGGCTTTGATGACGGCATTTTATGGACAGTTGAGAATTGCTGCCATTAAAGCAGAGGCCTTGCGACAGGCGCAGCTTGCCCTGATCCATCAGCAGGTTGTGATTGAGGAGAATCATCTGCGTAGTGCTGGGGTGCAAGGAGGGCTTTCAATTCCTTTGCCCCCAGAAGTTCAAACTGGGGGTGGGCGTCAACTTTCCCATCCGTACTTTTGGGCAGGATTTACGATGATTGGCAGCCCTTGGTAGCCTTAGGAAGAAATTTCTACTTCACCATTTGGGATTACCCATCAGCGAGAACAGGGGTACTGGGGCTGAGTTTGGCTGTGGGTGAATTGATGCTGCTGGGGAGGGTTTGCATCAGGTTTGCCATTTCGAGGGCATTGAGGGCATATTCCCAACCCTTATTGCTTTTAATGCCAGCGCGCTCAAGGGCCTGTTGCATCGTGTCGGTAGTGAGAATGCCGTAGATAATCGGCACACCCGTTTGCATAGAGGCCGTCGCAATCCCTTTGGTGACTTCAGCAGCCACATAGTCAAAGTGGGGGGTTTGGCCACGGATGACTGCCCCGAGACAAATAATGGCAGCATAGCGACGACTGGCCGCCAGTTGAGCCGCCACAAGGGGAATTTCAAAACTACCGGGCACCCAAGCATAGTCTACTTGAGAACCGTGGGGATTGGGATCAACGCCATGACGACGCAGGCAATCTTGGCAACCCTCTAGCAGCTTGGTTGTAATCAGGTCATTGAAGCGGGAAATCACAATGCCAAAGCGAGGCGTTCCCAGAACTTGATAGGTGCCTTCAAAAACAGCCATAGGTGGAGGTGCCAAATCTTACTCAAAAGAGTATAACCTGCAACGGCCTAGGAGGAGCGATCGCCCTGCTCCACGAGGACGTCTTGGGGCTGCCACTGCCGCACAATACTAGTTAACTTGGTAACAAATGGGTCAGACGCTAAATCAGGGTGAAATTCACTAATTTTTGTATTGCTAGGTGTCTCTGAAAGGCGAGAGGGAGTAGGTTCCGGCACACTAATGGGCAATGACTGGCAGATAATGGCTTCAAACTCACTGTTGAAGTGATAAATCGGTTGCTCACGCCGTTGCCATAGCTCTAAAATTTGCTCTACGGAAATGGCTTTATAGCGCCCTAGATAAAGAGCTTCAATGAGGGCGAGGCGAATCCAACGGGGAGGAAAATGGCGCAACCAACGATCTAGGATGACCTCAACTGAGGAGCCATCCAAATCAAAGCCATATTGACGTAGCAGGCGATCGGCAGCCTGAATGGCGGCATTGTTGCCAATATGTGCCATGCACCAACTGTTGCACTCCCAAAGTTATGGTGCCTCTATGATGCCACAAGTTTTCCAAGGTCGCAGCAGTGAAGAGCGTAACCCTGATATCGTAGAAAGGCAAACCCTAGTGCTTTTCACGTCACAAGTGCATCATGGTAACTGCGCCTCCTCCTGAGCTGCTAATTGAAGATGCCCCGCTAACAATCGCTGGGCGTCAGTTCCGCTCACGCCTGATGACCGGTACGGGCAAATATCGTTCTATTGCGGATCTCCAAGCCAGTGTTGCCGCGAGTGGCTGCGAAATTGTCACAGTAGCTGTACGTCGCGTTCAAACCAATGCCCCCGGTCACGAAGGACTTGTGGATGCTCTTGACTGGAGTAAAATCTGGCTGCTGCCCAACACCGCTGGCTGTCAAACTGCTGAGGAGGCGATTCGCGTTGCCCGTTTAGGCCGCGAAATGGCCAAGCTCTTGGGTCAAGAGGACAACAACTTTGTCAAGTTAGAGGTGATTCCCGACCCGAAATACTTGCTGCCCGATCCCTTCGGCACACTGGCAGCTGCAGAACAACTGGTCAAAGAAGGATTTGCGGTTCTTCCCTACATCAATGCAGATCCCCTGCTGGCCAAACGCCTTGAGGAAGTGGGCTGTGTTACTGTGATGCCTTTGGCCTCCCCCATTGGGTCGGGGCAAGGTCTGCGTAATGCCGCCAATATTCAAATCATTATTGATCAAGCTAGTGTTCCTGTTGTGGTTGATGCGGGCATTGGCACGCCCAGTGAGGCGGCCGCCGCGATGGAGTTAGGGGCAGATGCACTCTTGATTAATACCGCGATCGCCCAAGCGGGAAACGCCCCAGCAATGGCCAAAGCCATGGCACTGGCAACCACGGCGGGTCGTCTTGCCTACTTGGCGGGTCGAATTCCCGTCAAAGCCTATGCCAGTGCCAGTTCCCCCCTGACGGGAACAATTACGACAGCACCATGATGGTTGTCCTCCTTCTCCTGAGCCTGCTGAGTATCACGGGAAGCCTGTTCTACATTGTTGCCGCTGCCCTCACCTATCAATTTTTCACCACCCAGCGGACGACTCGCCTAGAGTCCTTACCGGCGGTCTCGATCTTGGTTCCTGTCTGCGGCTTAGAAGCAAGGGCTTGGCAAAACTGGTCTTCACTGTGCGAGCAAGATTACCCCCTCTATGAAGTCCTCTTTGGGGTTCAAGACCCCAGTGATCCAGCCATACCGCTGTTAAAGGCCATTTGCCAGACCTATCCCCACCGGGCTCGCTGGTATCTTTGTCAGCGGATTTGCGGGCTGAACCGTAAGGCCAGCAATGTCGCCCAATTGTTTACCCATGCGCGCTATGGGGTAATTGTTGAAACCGATAGTGATGTGCAAGTTAGACCCCATTACTTAGCCACTTTGGTGCAACCCTTGGCGGATCCCCAAGTGGGGGTCGTTACCTGTGGTTACATTGATCACCATCCCCGCCGCTTAGGAGCTGCGTTTCTGGCCATGGGGCGATGCCTTGACTTTATCCCCAGTGTGCTTGTTGCCCGCTGCCTTGATCGGGGACTGCGTTTTGCCATTGGGCCAACCGTGCTGCTGCGGCGGGAAGTCCTAGAAAAAATTGGTGGCTTTGAGATTGCGCTCAATCGCATTGGTGAGGACTACCAACTGGGGTATGCAGCGTGGCGTGCTGGGTATCGCGTGGAGTTATCGTCCTATATTCTTGACAATGACTGCGCTGATGAGTCCTTTTTGAAGGCGGTGCAACGGGAACTGCGCTGGTCTCGCAGTATTCGTGCCAATCGCGGCAATCAGTATTTTGGCATGGTGTTGATGTTTGGCACCGTCTATAGTGCCCTGCTGTGGGGACTGTTTCCAACCCCATGGACCCTCAGCGTCTTTCTGGGGGTTCAGGGCCTTCGCTGGTTGCAGGCGATCATGAGCATGGTCTTGATGGGCACCCCTCGGCTGCTGTTGTGGCTCTGGCTATTGCCCCTGCGGGATGTGATGAGCTTCCTGATTTGGCTGGGGGGCTGTTTTGGCAATCGCATCTACTGGCGCGGTCGCTGGTTGCGGGTCTATCGCCACGGTCAATTGCAAGAAATTGTTAAGGATTCTCAAGAGTCGTAAAGTTTGCTTGTTAGAATAGCTGCACTGTAACGCTGAATTGAGGTTTGTTTCGATGCGCTATACCACCGATGAGGGCGGTCGCCTCAACAACTTTGCTATTGAGCCTAGGGTCTATCAAGCACAGCCTTGGACACCGCAGCAAAAAGTACGGGCAGCCCTGTTGGTTGTGGGCGGATTGCTTTTAGTGGCTGGCTTGGTGGCGATCGCCGTCGGAGTGAGCTAATCTGCTTTGTCTTGGTTTTGATACCAGCGATGCCACCCTAGTGGCAGGCCTCTATGACTTGGGGGCAGATCAACTGCTGGAGATGAAAACATGGCCCTTGGGTCGAGAACTGGCCAGCCAACTTCACCCTTGCCTTGGGGAACTGATGGGTCGCTACACTTGGGGTGAACTAGGGGCGATCGCTATTGGCTGTGGCCCGGGCAGCTTTACGGGAACGCGCTTGGGGGTCGTGACTGCCCGCATCCTAGCCCAGCAACTGGAAGTTCCCCTTTTGGGTCTGTCTAGCCTTGGCACAATGGCGTGGCACTATCGTGATGAACTCATAGAACAGGATGGGGTGGTGTCGCGTCGTGCCCAGCAGGGGCATCAGTACCTTGGCATTTACCGTTATCAGGGGGGAAGTCTTAATTCTCTTTGGGGCGATCGCCTGCTGGCCGACCACGAAGCAGCAACACTTTTAGCTACTTGGCCTCACCCCTACAAACCCCTGAGTCCCCCCAACCCCACTGACTATGGCCGCGCTCTGCTCACATGGGCAGCCCAACAGTGGCACGATACACTAAGGGCAGGGGAAAAACTCCCCCATTGGTCAAGCGTGGTGCCCCTCTATGGCAAATAACTGGGAACTTGGTCGCTTTCTCGATACACTGCGCTTTTTTCAAGCCCTCCCCTTTGTGGGAACACTGGAGCCCCTCCGCCCTGTGCTGTCACCCCTTTTACCGGATCTCTTTAAGCCGCCCGCCTATCGGGGCAGTGGTCTTGTTGTGGTGATGGGGGCAACGGGTCGAACCGGTCAAGCAGTGGTGAAAACCCTCTTGGCTCAAGGCTATGCGGTGCGGGCAGGGGTGCGCGATCGCGCCAAAGCTGAGAATGTACTTCCCTCAGACCCTTTTTTAGACATTGTCGTTGCCGACGTGACTCAACCCTTGCCTGCCGATCTCTTGCAGGGCAGTCGGGCGGTGATCAACTGTGTTGGGGCAAAGGTACAGCCCAATCCCAACGCGCCACCCCCCGGCCTTGAAATTGTCGGTGCGAGTCCAGAGGCGGTTGAATTTGAGGGCATGCGGCATTTGTTGGAACGTGCCCAACCCTATTTTCAAAGTCAACCCAACACCTATCCCCTCTTTGACTATCGCTATCCCACGCCCCCCCTGAAGGAAGTTTGGGGTGCCCTCGATGATGTGGTCATGGGCGGCGTCAGTGCCAGCCAGTTTTACCTCAAGGATCACAGCGCCCTCTTCACGGGGCTGGTTTCTACGGAAAATTCTGGGGGGTTTGTCTCGATTCGCACCCGCAACCTCACCCCAGCCCTCAATCTCCAAGGCTACACGGGCATTCAACTGCGGGTTCGCGGCGATGGCCAGCGCTATAAATTTTTCCTACGCAGTGACCCCGCTTGGGATGGCGTCGGCTATGCCATGTCCTTTGATACGGTGGCCGATCAGTGGATCACGGTTGAATTGCCCTTTAGCCACTTTATTCCGGTGTTTCGGGCCCGCACCGCCACCAATGCGCCGCCTCTAAATGTGGGGCAAATTTACTCGCTGCAACTGATGCTCAGCAAATTTGAGTATGACGGTGCCCTCAACCCCCACTTTCGCCCCGGCACCCTCAGCCTTGAGATTGAGTCGATTCAAGCCTATGGGGGGTTGCCCTTGCCCCGCATGATTCAGGTGAGTTCTGCGGGGGTGACCCGTCCGCAACAAGCGGATCTTGACCTGAAGGGGCAGCCCTTGGCAGTTCAATACAACGACCAACTGGGGGGCATCCTCACTTGGAAACTGGCGGCAGAAAATATGCTGCGCCAAAGTGGCCTACCCTATACGATTGTCCGCCCCTGTGGTCTGACGGATCAGCCCGGTGGCAAAGAGCTGCGCCTTGATCAGGGCGATCGCCTGACGGGCTCTCTGAGTCGCGAAGATTTAGCGGCGTTTCTGGTCAGCTTACTGAATTTGCCCGTGGCCTGCTATCGCACCGTAGAAGTGGTAGCCACAGATCAAGCCGCCGAGGCCTATCCCAATTGGGCAGCACGCCTTGCCCAAATCCCTAGCGATCGCCCCTAGGAGACAGTGGGAAATGGTGCGTTTCCTCCATGTTGCCGATGTCCACCTTGGCTTTAATAAGTACCGTCAAGAGAATCCCAATCGCACGTTTGATTTTTTCACCGCCTTTGACAGTGCCCTGCAAACCTACGCCATCGAGGCACAGGTGGATTTTGTCCTGATTGCCGGCGATCTCTTTGAGGAGCGGCTGATTACCCCCGGCATTCTCAATCAAGCGGAATACGTCCTCGACAAGGTGCGATCGGCGGGGATTCCCGTGCTGGCGATCGAGGGCAACCACGATAACTGCCCCTACGGTGTCAAGTCCAATTGGCTCCGCTACCTCTGTGAAAAAGACTATCTCTATCTACTGGAACCTGACGAAAGTGGCCAATTACAGCCGTGGGACGCCGAGGCAGCGCGGGGTGGCTATATGGATCTCCCCTGTGGCGTGCGCGTCATTGGTTCCCAGTGGTATGGTGCCAGTGCCCCCCGTGCCATTCAACAGCTTGCCAGTCAAATTCAGGCACTACCGCCCGCTGCTGGTGCGACGATTTTGCTCTTTCACCACGGCCTTGAGGGGCAAGTCTCCCGTTACCAAGGGGCATTGCGCTACAACGAACTCCTACCCCTGCGCCAAGCGGGTGTAGATTACCTTGCCCTAGGGCATATCCATCGCCATTACGCCGTTGAGGATTGGATTTTTAATCCTGGCTCCGTTGAGGCCAATTCGATTCAGGAAAATCAGCAGCAAAATCCGCGGGGGGTGCTGTTGGTCACCCTTGAGAAGGGGTCACCCCAAGCGGAACTCAAGCGCGACTATTGGCAGCGTCCCATCCATCGCTACACCCTTACCCTCACCCCCAGTAACACCGTGAGCCATGTGGAGAGCCAACTCCAGCAACTGGTGCAGCGGCATCGCTCAGACATGGCAGAGGCGATTGTCGAAGTCACCCTAAAAGGCGAAGTGGGGTTTGAGCGCGGCGATTTATCTGTGCGATCGCTCCAAGAGCAACTGCAAGAGGCAGCCAATGCTTTTATCTTTCGATTGGGGTTTGCCGCAACCCCTGTGGCCTATCAAACCTACCGTGATGCGACGGCTGAACCACCCCCCCGCGCCCAGATCGAAGAACAGGTGTTTACGGATCTGCTGGCCAGTGTTGCTGAGTACCGCGATCGCGCCGAACCCTTGGCCAAGGTGCTGATGCACATCAAAGAAGATCTGCTACAACCCAATGCCAATATTCCTGACCTCTACCAGTGGCTGGCAGACCTCTCCCTAGAGAGTTAGGGCTGGGGTGGTAATGGGATGAGGGGTTGATTCGCCACATTGGCCAACTGGACAGCGGGAGACTGCAACAGGGCTTGCCATTTTTGCTGGAGCTGGGCATTCCGCGGCTGCGCTAGGCGTTGTTTGGCCAGTTGATTGAGGGTGTCGTACCAGTAGCCCGCCATGGCAAAGGCATCCGCCACATCCTTAGCTTGCACGATTCGCTGCTGTTGGCTTGGCGATAAGGGCATCGGTCGAAACCAACTGACGGTTTTGACGGCTGTGGTGCCATTGGTACAGGTGAGGGTGAGTTGCCACTGGTAATCCACCCCATTTTTGAGGGCAACATTCTCCACAGGCCAGCCAATAATACCCGCTTCCGTGGGGGCAGGACGCTCTTGGCGATAGACTTCTGTGCCTTGGGGATCCCGCAGCGTCAGGGTTAGGGTTGCGCCCTTGTTGGCGGGAATGAAGCTATAGAGGGTAGGGGTGGGGGTGCTGCTAAGGCCATTGTTATCCTTGGGCACAAGGGCAACCACAGTTTGTTTTGGCTCAGTCAGACAGCTTTCGATGCCACCGGTACTTTCCCGCAGTAGCATGGGACGGGCAATCCGCGTTGCAGCTCCCTCACGGTTACCGGGGCGGCCAATATTAGCGGGTGGACGATAACTTGCCCAAGAGGCATGGGCGATCGCCCCAATCATGACCACTGCCAAACTTAGGGGAATGGCAATGGGGCGGATCCCAAATTGAATAGCCATATCACTCAATCCTCGCAATTGAACAGGCAATGAACCGGGACTCAGTTCAACAGGTCATTGGAATTCTTTCTAAAAACTAAAGATGTTGCGAATGACGCTGACACCCGTATTGACGGTATTCAAAATTGAATTGATGTTCTCAATGCGATCGCGACTATCGGGTTGACTCGGTGCGGTCACAACCACAGGCGCAGTGCCACTGGCGATCGCCTGATTATCTACTTGCAGAGAGAGAAATACACCCGCCGCTGGCGCACCCGTCAGAAAGGTGTTAATCGGAATCGCGTAATTAAACCCCGGCTTAATCAAGCTGGCAATGCTCGCTGCCGCCTCTGGACTCAAGCCTTGGCGCTCAAGGGAGCGGGGGTCTTCTGTATCACCGAGACCATGAACCCCGACCACACGCCCTGCACTATCCAAAACAGGGCCACCACTCATACCGCGACGGGTAACATTGGTGTAGATCATTTTATAGCCATCAATGGGTTCAATCAAAAAGCCGGAGATACGGCCATCGGTAAACTGCCGCACTAACTGACCACTGCCCCCCGGCTGCGGCCACCCCGAGATAAAGACCTGCGACCCTTCCTTGGCAAAGTCAGAGTTTGTCAGCGTAGCCACCTGATAGTCTTTTTTCTCGCTTGTGAATTCCACAATAGCTAAATCTGTATTCGGCAAAAATTTAATCTTACTGAAATCAACGGCGTAGGCCTGCTGATCAATGGGAATCACGCGGTAATTATCCTTACGATTGACAACGTGCTTTGCCGTAAGCACATAGTAGGTCGAACCGGAGCGGGAAATAATGGCACCAGAACCGTGGGAATCTTTCCCCACAATCAAGACTGTGATGTTGCGGGCAATCTCGTTAATTTGCTCACCACTCAGGGGTTGGACTTGACCCACTGCGGGTAAAGCCATTGCCACTAACCCCGTTGCTCCGAGCATCGCACCCCTCACCCCTGCGTAGTTCATCATACTTCCTACCTGACGACACCGATAGGACGATTCTAAGGGGCAAATTGTTGCCGTGCCAGTGATGGTGATCAGTGATTTTTTGTGCGTTGGGTCAACTTCCGTGCCATTCTGTTTAGGCTGCTAAATGGGATGCGAGAAAGGCAATCACCTGATCTAGCCCAAGGCCAGTTTTCAAGTTCGTCATCACATAGGGGCGATCGCCCCGCATTTTCGGGGTGTCCCGTTTCATTACCTCTAAATCAGCACCCCCATAGGGGGCACGATCAATTTTATTAATCACCAATAAATCCGACTTGGTAATCCCCGGCCCGCCTTTACGGGGAATTTTATCGCCAGCAGCCACATCAATCGCGTAAATTGTTAAATCCACCAGCTCTGGGCTAAAGGTCGCAGCCAAGCGGTGTGGGGACATCCCCCCGTTTCAACACTGAGAATTCGCTCGGAGGGAAGGGCTTGGGAGCGCACCAAAAACTGGGCATCCTCTTGGGTGTAAATATCATTAGTCACAACCGCTAGGCGATAGCGATCGCGCAAAGCTTTACAAAGGGCATCCCCAAGGGCGGTTTTACCTGACCCCACAGGCCCTGCCACACCCACTCGCAATGCTGTCTCCATCGGCTTAATCCTTCTCAATGCGATAGCCCAACTCCGCCAAGCGCAACCGATCCTGTCGCCAGCGGGGGCGTACCTTGACAAACAGTTCTAAGTAAATCTTGCCCCCAATGAGGGTTTCAATTTCTTGGCGGGCAGCGGTGCCCATTTGTTTGAGCAACTGACCTCCTTGGCCGATAATAATCGCCTTTTGCGTTGGACGCTCCACATAAATCACGGCGTGGACACGGGTGAGCTTGCGATCCTGCTGCACCTGTTCAATCGTCACGGCCACCGAGTGGGGGACTTCCTCGCGGGTGTGGTGCAAAATTTGCTCACGGATCAATTCCGCCATGATGAAGCGCTCTGGCTGATCGGTGACCATCTCTGGCGGATAGTAATAGGGGCCAAGGGGCAACTGCGCTGCGATCGCCGATTGCAGCAAACCCACTCCCTCTCCCGTGAGCGCCGAGCAGGGATAGGCTGGCCAAGGGCCAAGGGTTTGATAATCCTGTTGCCGCTGTGGACGCTCCCCTTCTGGCAGCAGGTCAATTTTATTGATGGCCACCAGCACAGGAGATTGGGTTGTGGTCAGGAGATCCGCCACATAGCGATCGCCTCCACCGGGAGGACTAGCAGCATCCACCACAAAGACAATCGCATCTACCCGATTGAGAACGCCCTTGGCATTATGCACCAGCACTTCTCCGAGCCGATGGTGGGGCTTATGGATACCCGGTGTATCCACAAAGATCAATTGCGCCGTTGCCGTGGTCAGGATGCCCCGCAAGCGATTGCGGGTGGTTTGCGCCACCGGTGAGGTAATGGCCACCTTCTGCCCCAAGAGATGGTTAAAGAGGGTAGACTTGCCTACATTGGGACGACCCACTAAGGCGACAAAGCCAGAGCGAAAGCCCTCTGGGGCAACAGGAATACTGGAAATGGGTTCCACCGTGAGTCCCTATGGATTGGAGGGCGTGGGTTGATCGTTGGCTGGTGGCGAGGGGAGAGGGTTAGGACGGGTCTCCGTCCTCAGTACCGGTTGTTCTACCGGTTGAGTTGCCAAGGCCACACGATTGCCCCCGAGCGATCGCAGCAGATCCAAAACTTGAATGACTTCGTTGTAGCTCACCACCTGTGATGCCCGCAAAATCACCATTCCTTGGGGATTCGTTTTCAAATAGGTGGCCAAGCGTTCATATAGCTCACTGCGGTTGACGGGGTCTTTATCCACAAAGAGTTGCCCGGCAGGGTCAATGCTCACCACCAGCATCTTTTGCGACTGCGCTTGACTGGTGCTGGCTTGGGGCAGATTCAAGGTAATCGCCTGCTGCCGCGTCAGACTCACCGCCGCCAAAATAAAGAACGTGAGGATACAAAAGACCACATCAATCAGCGGCAGCATTTCAATGCGAGCATTTTCACTTTCACTGGGCAAATGAATCTTCACGGCCATTCCTCAACCACGCTGCCTCAATGATAAAACTCTGAGCAAACACAGTAGGATCAAAAAGTTTCCCACCCGTGCAGTTATGACCAGTGCAACGCCCCAGCCCGGACAACTCATTGTGATTACTGGCCCTAGTGGGGTCGGCAAAGGGACGCTCCTACGGCAACTGCGACAGCGACATCCCGAACTGGCACTTTCGGTTTCAGCAACGACCCGTCCGCCACGCCCCACGGAGGTTGAAGGGGTGGATTACTATTTTGTCTCTGTAGAAGAATTCAAGGGAATGATTGCTGCTGGGCAACTCTTGGAATGGGCAGAGTTTGCCGGCCACTACTACGGTACCCCACGCGATCCGTTGCTGCAACTCATTGCCCAAGGAAAAACCGTCATCCTTGAAATTGAACTGCAAGGGGCACGCCAAGTTCGCCAGTCCTATCCTCAAGCGCGTCACATTTTTATTCTGCCGCCATCTTTAGCGGAACTTGAACACCGTCTGCGTAGCCGTGGCCAAGATAGTGAGGAGGCGATCGCCCGCCGTTTAGCTCAAGCGGAAACCGAAATTGCTGCGGCCCCAGAATTTGATGTTCAAATTGTCAATGATGATTTGGAAAAAAGCCTGATTGCTCTTGAAACAGCAATTTTTAGCCCTGTGCCCTAAGGCTCTGCCCGCACAATTCCGAGGTAGAGTTCCCCCACTTTAGGGTCATTGAGTAATTCGCTGCCCAATCCCTCATAGCGATCTTTGCCCATTTCCAAGACATACCCGCGATCGCTCATGGCAAGGGCTTTCCGTGCATTTTGCTCCACCAAAATAATGGCCGTCCCTTGGGCATTAATCTCCTTGATTTTGGCAAAGACATCATTGACAAGAGCTGGGGAGAGAGCAGCGGAGGGTTCATCCAAGACCATAATTTGGGGATCCAACATCATGGCGCGTCCCATGGCCAGCATTTGCCGTTCTCCCCCCGAAAGGGTACCCGCTCGTTGCTGTCGGCGCTCAGCCAAGCGGGGAAAGGTGTCATAGACCCGCTCTTTGAGGGCTTTGAGGTTGCCGCTTTTCGTAAAGGCACCCATCTCCAGATTTTCTTCAACCGTCAGGGTACGAAAGACATTGGCAATTTGCGGCACGTAGCCAATTCCCTTTTTGACGATTTGGTTGGGACGTAAGTAGGTAATATCTTCGCCGGCGAGGGTAATTGTGCCGAGGCGGGGCGTCAGCAACCCAGCGATGGTTTTTGCCAAGGTTGATTTTCCAGCCCCATTAGGGCCAATCACCGCTACCAGTTCTCCCGCTTCGAGGCGAAAGTTTACCCCCCGCAAAATATCCACATCGGGAATATAGCCGGCATAGACATCAGACACTTGGAGCAAGCTCATGGTTCAAAAACACATCGCCAGAGGTTCAACATCCTCAGTATAGAGGTTTCGCCCTGTGTCCCTAATTTTGCTCCTGAAGGCAAGGGATTGCTGTGGTGAATTGAGAGCCTTGAGGGGTTGATCAAGCACCTCTGGACAAAAATATCCTCTCAGCTCGGCAATTTTCTCAAACCCAGTCTCCACAACGCTTTGAGCAATTTCTAACAGATTTAGAGGTGCTTGAATTTTCCCGAAATTCAGTTCCAGAGTGACTTTCACGCCCTGTGACCCTGCGGATCTAAAAATTTTACAAAAACAAAAAAATGATCCCGTCTAGGTGCTTGAAAATGACCTGTGCTATAGTAGTCGTAGAGCGCCTTCTAGGAAGGTGCCGTGCTGGGATTCTTTCCCAGCCGAACTAATGGAAACGTTTTCCGCAATTGGAAGTTTCGCCTGGGCTTTTAGGTGCTGGGATTCTTTCCCAGCCGAACTAATGGAAACAGACGTTGCCTGTCATTAATCACTACCCGCAAAGCGTGCTGGGATTCTTTCCCAGCCGAACTAATGGAAACTACCCTGGGTAGTCAAACATGATATCGATATCTTCTTGTGCTGGGATTCTTTCCCAGCCGAACTAATGGAAACGACAGAACCCCGCAGTTCGTTAAAAACCAGTAACTGGTGCTGGGATTCTTTCCCAGCCGAACTAATGGAAACCTGTTGAGCAATCAGTTTTTGCAAGAGACCCAAGTGCTGGGATTCTTTCCCAGCCGAACTAATGGAAACACTTCGATGGCCCGAAAGTTGTCGTTGATGTAGGTGTGCTGGGATTCTTTCCCAGCCGAACTAATGGAAACTTGGCTAGGAGAAAAGCCTAGCTATCTGTTATTTGGAGTTTGGAGTTTGTTATGGGCGTTTATTATGACCGGGTCAAAACCGCATCAATTCAAGCTGCTACTACTAGCAGCCGCTCTCGTACCGTTTACCACGTCGATTTAGAACCCTTGGCGTTGTGCGTATTTACGCAATCTAAGACTGCTCACTCCAAAGTTTCTAAGCTGCGTGAGCGCTTAATTGCCAAGCGGATTTTTATTCCACTTGGATGGCTTTCGACACAAGTGGAAGTGGTGTTTAGCCAGAAGTGTTGAATCCTGCAACAAAACTTAACATTTTAAGTGACCAGTAGCTCTGGCTGCCAATCAAAGCTCCAATGCACTATTGAGCAGCGACGACTGAGTTCCAGTTGCAAATATCGCAATTTGTCTAATAGCTTCTTCCCAAAGTATTCAGGTATCTCCACCAGCTCTAAAATTAAATAGGCAATTAAAACCATATAAATCTGATTTATCACCCCGTTCAAACTCTTCGTAATCAACTTGTCTAATGATAAATGCATCTTCAGAAATTTCCATAGGTTCTCAATCGCCCACCGATGCCGATATAACTCACTCACTTCCTCATCACTCAGCTCCTTTAGATTTGTCGCTATACGAAACTCCGTTTGATTCTCGTCAAAAAATTGAACCACGCGATATCTCTCATGATTGAGCTTCATTCTCATGTTATTCTTGATACGTACAACAAATGGGCACTTCCTCTCACTTAGTCGCTCTAAAAATTGCCAGCTCGCAAACCCTCTATCCATGATTACAACAGCATTCTCAGGGATCATTTCTAGAATCTCCTCTTGAAAGCTCAGGTCATGTCTCTCCCCAAAAGAAATCACCGCTTTACCCATGATGTTCTCTGTTAAATCAAATCCCGTAAGTAACTTCACTTGATGATATTTATAGAACCAAAAGAGTTTACTCGTCAGGGTAATGATGGTTGAATCGATAGGAAACAGCGTCATGCTTGAAGTACGATGTCTCTTTTGAGCTTGAGACATCAGTTGAGTGTAAATCCCCTCAAATAAGCTGGTTGTCCGAGTTTTGTTGGCTTTGGAAAACGTGGACATATCCACTGTAATCCCTGCATGATTCAAGCGATAAAATAAGGCTCTCATACTGGTTAACCCTTGGTCGAGAACGTAGGTCAACCAGATTTTGAAGAACAATTGAGAGTTCAGCACGGGGTAGTCACAGGGGCTGAGCCGATTGAGAATGGACTTGACAAGAGTTGCAAAAGATGCCATAGTAAATTGATTTTTTCTTCTTCTTTTAAGGGAAGAATATGACATTTCTTCCCTTTTTTCTAGCCTCTCAAACTATCTTTCAACACTTCTGGGTGTTTAGCATCTTGGAGCACGGGAAAATTCCTGAGAACTTTTCGCTTGAACGGACTATTTTATACGAAGGCGATCCAATGGATGACTCAGACCTTTCCGCGCTTGCCGAAACACTGCACAAATTTTATACCCGAACGCCACGTTCTTTACAGGATGGTATTTTTAGCATCCTAACTAATCCCAATCTCTTGGTAGAGTTTTCCGACAACTGGAAAGGCCTGTTTTACTTGCCGTTAGCCTTTCACGGTTTTGACCTAGCGCCTGCCTCTCAACCTGCACCTGCCCCTCAAGTGCATTATGACCGGGTCAAAACCGCATCAATTCAAGCTGCTACTACTAGCAGCGGCTCTCGTGCCGTTTACCACGTCGACTTAGAACCCTTGGCGTTGTGCGTATTTACGCAATCTAAGACTGCTCACTCCAAAGTTTCTAAGCTGCGTGAGCGCTTAATTGCCAAGCGGATTTTTATTCCACTTGGATGGCTTTCGACACAAGTGGAAGTGGTGTTTAGCATCTTGGAGCACGGGAAAATTCCTGAGAACTTTTCGCTTGAACGGACTATTTTATACAAAGGCGATCCAATGGATGACTTAGACCTTTCCACGCTTGCCGAAATACTGCACAAATTTTATACCCGAACGCCACGTTCTTTACAGGATGGTATTTTTAGCATCCTAACTAATCCCAATCTCTTGGTAGAGTTTTCCGACAACTGGAAAGGCCTGTTTTACTTGCCGTTAGTCTTTCACGGTGTTGACCTAGCGCCTGCCCCTCAACCTGCACCTGCCCCTCAAGTGCTGGGATTCTTTCCCAGCCGAATTAATGGAAACACTTCCTCCTAAAAGGGGGCTTCAGGGGGGGAGATCAGTGCCTGAACCTGAGGTGGCAAGCAAGGTCGCGGAACCAGTAACAAGCATCCCTGACCTTTAGGGCGGGCAGTGTGTCAAAATTGGTGTTAAGTCGTGCACCCAGCGGAGTCAACGGAAACGCAGCAACAATGAAAGCCGTTGCCATCACAGAATTTGGTGACCCCGATGTTTTAGCGCTGCGGGAGATGCCTGAGCCGCAGATTCAAGCTGCCAATGAGGTGAAAATTCAACTGCGGGCGGCCAGTGTGAACCCCATTGATACGAAGCTGCGACAGCGGGGAACATTTTTTCCCGATCGCCGGCCCGCCATTCTCGGCTGTGATGGCGCAGGGGTGGTCGTGGCTGTGGGTGCAGCGGTGCAGCGGTTTCGCGTAGGGGATGAAGTTTATTTTTGCTATGGGGGCTTGGGCGATCGCGGCGGCTGCTATGCCGAATACACCGTTGTTCCTGAAGTTGCCGTTGCCCACAAGCCCAAAACCCTTTCCTTTATTCAGGCCGCTGCCTTGCCCCTAGCAGTGATTACGGCCTGGGAAGCCTTGGGCGATCGCGGGGCAGTGCCACCTTTGAATGTCCTCTCCACCGCAAAAACCGTTCTCATCCATGCCGGGGCAGGCGGGGTGGGGCATCTCGCCATTCAACTGGCGCGGCGTTTCGGAGCCCAAGTGGCCACGACAATTAGTTCCGCAGCAAAAGCACGATTTACCCAAGATCTGGGTGCCACCCTTGCCATTAACTACACCACCAGTGATTGGGTACAAGCAGTCTTGGACTGGACAGGGGGCAAAGGAGTTGATTTTGCTCTTGACACCGTCGGCAGCACAACCTTTAGCGACACCTTCAAAGCGGTGCGTCCCTATGGCACCCTCGCCACCCTCTTGGAACCCGCCGCCGATACGCCGTGGAAAATTGCCCGCCAACGCAACCTCTTGATCCAACTCACACTGATGCTGACGCCGCAACTCATGGGGTTGAGTGATGCCCTTGCCCATCAGGGAAAAATCCTTGAACAGGTGGCCACCCTTGTGGATCGCGGCGAGCTAAAAGTGGTTGTGGATAAAACCTTTCCCCTAGGGGCGGCGGCGGATGCCCATCGCTATCTCAGCCAACGCTTGGTGCAGGGTAAGGTGGTACTCGTCCCATAATTGGGGATTTTCTGATGGTTGCTCAGATTCTTGCCGCCCTTCTCATCGGGCTAGAACAGGCTCAAGGGGTGCCGACATGGCTCAGTCAAACGCCCCGCAGTGATGTTTATCGGGTTTGCCGCATTTTTAACGGACGCCTTAGCTATTGTGGCCGTTGGTTCACAGGGGAAACGGTGCTGTTGCAGAACAACTTCTATCGCACCTGCCGCATTTTTAATGGGCGCCTCAGTTACTGTGGTCGGTGGTTCACGGGGGAAACGGTGCTGTTGCAGAACAACCTCTATCGCACCTGCCGCATTTTTAATGGGCGCCTCAGTTACTGTGGCCGTTGGTTCACGGGGGAAGCAGTACTGTCGGAGCCTCGACGCTAACCTATTCTGGCTGCGAAGAGGGATACAATTCTGGTGGCATTGGCTCCGGTTGCAGGCTCACGGTTTGCCGGCGATCGCCCCGTTGAATCTCCAAAGTCACTTTCTCCCCCAACTTTGTTTGCTCAACCACGCTTTGTACCTGTTGGGGGCTGGGTTGATTGAGATCGTTAATTTTGGCAATCCAATCTCCCACTTGCAGCCCCGCTTTAGCCGCCGGCGAATTGGGGGCAACACCAACGATTAGCGTCCCTTGGGTTTGATTCAGTGTCCAGTTGGGCTGATCTTGACGGATTTGGGCAGCCACTTCTGGCGTCAATTGCACCATGCGAATCCCCAGATAGAGGTGCTGGGCGCGCCCCGTAGTAATAATCTGTTCAGCAATGCGATAGGCCGTATTGATGGGAATGGCAAAACCAAGACCCTGCGCTTGGGAAATCACGGCGGTATTGACGCCCACCACTTGACCAGCAGCATTCAGAAGGGGGCCCCCGGAATTGCCCGGATTAATCGCCGCATCCGTTTGAATGAAGCTCACCCGCTTATCGGCAGCGCCAATTTCATTACTGGCACGCCCTGTTGCACTAATAATGCCGGCGGTTACGGTGTTACTTAGCCCCAAGGGGTTACCGATGGCGATCGCCCACTCACCGGGGACAAGGCTATCGGAATTGCCCAGTTGTACCGTCGGTAAATTCTCAGCCTCAATCTGCACCACCGCCACATCCGTCAGGGAATCTGCACCCACCACCTTGCCATCATACTGGCGACCATCGGGGAGCGTGACTCGCACGGCAGTAGCCCCCTCCACCACATGGGCATTGGTCATAATCTTGCCATCGGGGGTAAATATAAACCCAGAGCCTTGACCTTGGCGCAGCGGCACCTCTGGTATTGGAAAAGGATTGAGAAAACTATCCTCTTGACTGCGGCGCAGTCGTAGGGTATCAATGCTCACCACTGCTGGCCCTGCCTCAGCAACCACCTTGGCAATGAAATTCTCCCCCGCATTGGGTCGCTCCGTGGGGGCAAGGGGAGGCAAAGATGCCCCCGTATTAGGGGTGGGGGAGTTGCGATCGGGCAAACGCAATGGACAGCCCGTCAGTGCCACAAGGGCGATCGCCATCCCAACGCAACTCAACCGTGTGCGAACCATACTCAACTCAACTCGGCAGCAGATCCACTCTAGCCTTATCCTGAAAATAGTGAGTTTGTCGAACCTCTGCTGGCATGCTGACTGTGATTAGCTACCTCGAACAGCCCATGACCTTTGATAGTTTCTTTGGACCTGTGACCCTGCAGCCCGGTCGCAATGAAAATGTCGATGAGCGGCGCTGGCGCAACTGCAAAACCCACAATGCTGACCTGCAAGCGCTGCTCAAAAAGGGGCTTATTGTGGTCGAAGACGTGGGGGTCAGCTCATAGGCCATGACGGATGCAGTCGCTGCCCTCTTTCAGCAAGGGCAACAGGCCTTCGAGCGGGGAAACTACCAACAATCGATTGTTCTTTTAGGACAGGCGGCGGCGCTGGCGGAGGGAAATGCGGTGCGATCGGGGGAAATTAGCCTCTGGTTAGTCACGGCCTATAGTGCTGCTGGCGATCAAGGGGCTGCCGTCAGCCTCTGCCGTCAACTCCAACGACACCCAGATCATCACACGCGGCAGGAAAGTCGTCGCTTGCTGGCGATTTTGGAAGCTCCCCAACTCAAACGCCGTCCGGAATGGTACAGCGAAATTCCCGACCTATCCCATGTGGGCGATCGCGCCTACACGTCCCCCTACAGCCGTTC
This sequence comes from Thermosynechococcus sp. B1, assembly GCF_030322985.1. NCBI lineage: Bacteria > Bacillati > Cyanobacteriota > Cyanophyceae > Acaryochloridales > Thermosynechococcaceae > Thermosynechococcus > Thermosynechococcus sp. B1. The sequence continues at coordinate 561,607 of NZ_CP096573.1, forward strand.
CCCGAAAAAGCCATCGGCTGCCCCCCCAAAACCCCAAGAACCACCGCCCCCTGCTACGCCTTTACCGAATGCCTTCATCTGGCTTGCCCTCACGGGCTTGGGCGTGGTCACACTCTTGGCAGCTTGGTTATAGTAAACTTCCCACCGACTAAAGTCGGGGGCTTTCAGTATCGGAATTTAGGAACACATGGGTAGAGAGCCACGGCAAGGAAACGCTGGTGTATATCGATGAAACGGGGTTTGACTCTTGGGTGGCGTGTGAGTATGGGTGGTCAGCGCGAGGCCAACGAATTGATGGAGAGCGAGCGGGGAAGCGTCAGAAAAGAGAGAGTTGAGTCGCAGGACGGTATAGACATCAGAAAGACTTCATCGCCCCAATGCTGTTTTCAGGCTAAAGTCACTAAACAGGGGTATCAGCGCAGACTGGCCTAGGCGATCGCTCGCTGCAGATGATTTTGCAAGGTTTTAGTGGGCAGGCCACTCTGGAGATGCTGCCACGGTAAGATCGTTTCCTCTGGCCAATTAGCAGTGACGTAGGCTTCAAAGTCGGGCAACTGTCCGCGCAGTTCCTTAAACGCCCGCCGATAACTGCCCAAGGAAGTGCCATAGTGACGCACCTGCTCAAGCAGGGGAGCAAGCCGGCGATCGCCCCGCGAAATTAAAGCTTGAATCAGCGAGTCATTATAGGATTCAGGACGAAACTCAATCCCCAATTTGGCCAATTCTTTTTTCAGGAACTTAAGACGTTTTTCGGCTACGGGTTGCACGCCCCACCACTGGAAAGGGGTATGGGCCTTGGGCACAAAGGTACTACAGCCAAGGGTGAGTCGCAGGCGCGGCGCTGTTTTTTTCAATTGGCGAAAGAGATCCACCGTAGCTGCAACATCGGCATCGGTTTCTGTGGGCAGTCCCACCATGCCATAAAACTTTAGCCCCTTGAGGCCGCCGGCTTGGGCATGGCTGGCAGCAGCAAGAATCTCCTCAGTCCCAAGCTTTTTGTTGATCACTTGGCGCAGACGCTCAGACCCCGTTTCGATGGCGATCGTCAGGGATTGACTGCCCCGTTGACTCAAGAGTTGGGCAAGGGATTCAGTGACCGTATTTGTGCGCACAGACGCTAAACTCACCCGCACATGGTCAAATTGTGGTTGGCCTAGATACTCAATCAAGGCGGGAAATTCGGGATGCTGGGTAATCGAGGCACCCAAAAGCCCTAGGCGATCGGTGACCGCTAGCCCCCGCTCAATGGCAGGAATCAGTGTTTCGAGACTGGGCGTGCGAAAGGGCAAGGTCAAATAACTGGCCAAACAAAAGCGACATAGCTCTGGACAACTACGCACCACCTCCACCATGTAAATCTTTTCCCAAGCGGCGAGGGGGGTGACCACCGTTGAGGCAGCAAGGGTATTGCCGCGATGGACTTGTTTGGTCACTGTGGCGGGTACCGTGGGCTTTCGGGGTTCAATTCCTTGAATCGGGCCTGTGGCACTGGCATAACTGACGGCATAAAGACTGGGGACATAGAGGCCGGGCACTTGGGCAAGGGCTTCCAACTGTTGCGATCGCGCAGCAGTGCGCACCTGTGCCATTGTCGTCAGAAAGGGATCTAAAAGCGGTTCGGCGTCCCCTAGCAAAATGACATCAAAAAAGTCGGCAAAGGGTTCGGGATTGGCCGTCAGCACTGGACCACCGCCAAAGATCAAAGGATGGCGATCGTGGCGATCGCGCTGCCAAATGGGAATGCCCAACTGCTCCAAGAGCGCCAATAGATTGCCGTAGTCCAACTCCCACGAGAAGGAAAAGCCCACTAACTCGGGATCTCGAGGCAGGAGTTCGTGCACATCGGTAAAGAGGCGACTCACGGCCACATCAGGACGGCTGGCCAGTTGTGCCCACACTAGTTGATACCCTAAGCTGGTAATGCCAACGCTGTAGGTATTGGGAAAGCCATAGATGACGCGCAGTGCCTCTGGCCGCGGGCGCGATCGCTCAAAGAGGAGAGTTTCAGCAGCAAAAGGGGAATTCACCTAGGTTTCCGTTGACTTACGGCGGCTGGTTTTTGCGGTCTTGGTGGCCGTCTTTGTACTGATCTTTTTGGTGGTTGATTTTGGTTTCGGGGCAGTGGCTGTTGCGCTGCGGCGGGTTTTCTTCGGTGCTTTCTCCGCCAATAGGGGCAGGGCTTGCTCAAGGGTCATGGTCTCTGGACTCACCCCTTCCGGCAGTGAGGCATTCACCTTGCCGTGGTTGACATAGGGACCATAGGGACCATCCAAGATCTGCACCGGTTCGCCATCCTCTGGGTGAGTCCCCAACACCGCGAGCACCTGTTTTTTGGCACGGCCACGACTCGCTTTCGGGGTCGCCAGCAGCTCCAAGGCACGCTCTAGGGTAATCGTATAAACATCATCCTCCCCCCTGAGGGAACGATAGTCCTTTTCCCCCTCAGGGTCATGGACAATGTAGGGGCCAAAGCGACCTTGATTGGCTTGAATCAGTTTGCCCGTTTCGGGATGAACCCCCAATATGCGGGGCAGCGACAACAGCGTAATCGCCAAGTCTAGAGTGACTTCATCGGGACTGACCCCCTTGGGTAACGAGGCTCGTTTGGGTTTTGGATTGGCCGCTGTGGCTTCCCCCAACTGCACATAGGGACCAAAGCGCCCCGTTAGCAAGAAGATCGGTTCGCCAGTTTCAGGATGCACACCTAGCTTGTCGGGACCCTCTAGTTTTTGGCGAATTAATTGCTCCACTTGTTCGCGGGTGAGGCTACCGGGAGTGGCATCTTGGGGCAACGAGGCTTTAATCGGTTCGCTGCCATTGCCATTTTGATAGACGACAAAAGGACCAAAGCGACCCACCACCACTTCGGCATTCAGTTCTGGCAGGGCGATCGCCCGGGCTTCTGTGGACTCAATTGTGCGCTCCCGCTCTTTGACCTGCTGCTCAAGGCCGTTTTCACCCAGATAGAAGGATTCAAGGTAGGGTTGCCACTGCACCTCCCCCGTGGAAATCTCATCAAGGGTTTGCTCCATCCGCGCCGTGAAGTTAATGTCCACTAAGTCGGGGAAGTATTTCTCCAGCAGTGCCGTAACCGCAAAGGCAGTAAAGGTGGGTTCAAGGGCATTGCCCCGCCGAATGGCATACTCGCGGTCTTGGATCGTGCTGATGATGGTGGCGTAGGTGCTGGGACGCCCAATGCCGGCTTGCTCGAGGGCTTTAACAAGGCTGGCTTCGGTGTAGCGTGGCGGCGGCTGGGTTTCGTGACCGACACTTTCAAGGGCTTGGCAGCGGAGAATATCGCCCACCTGCATCAGGGGCAGCATCACCTCTTGGCTTTCGAGGGCGGCATCGGGATCATCCGACCCTTCCACATAGGCACGGAAAAAGCCCGGAAAATCAATGCGTTTACCGTGGGCACGGAAGAGGGCATCCCCCGCCGTAATCGAGACCGTTAGCAGGGTGACGCGGGCATCAGCCATTTGTGAGGCCACTGTGCGCTTCCAGATCAGTTCGTAGAGTTCCAGTTCCCGATCCTTAAGGCCGGTTTCTTGGGGGGTGCGAAACTGACTACCCGCAGGGCGAATCGCTTCGTGGGCTTCTTGGGCGCCCTTGGTTTTGGTGGTGTACTGCCGCGGCTGGGGCGACAAAAAGGCTTTGCCGTACATGGCTTCCACACAACTGCGAGCGGCAGCGATCGCCTGTTCCGACAGATGCACAGAGTCCGTGCGCATATAGGTGATATAGCCCTCTTCATAGAGCTTTTGGGCAATGCGCATCGTCTCCTGGGCCGAGAGGTGCAGTTTGCGGTTGGCTTCCTGTTGCAGCGTCGAGGTGGTAAAGGGAGGAGCGGGTTTGCGGGTTTGTTGGCGCTCCTCTTGTTCAGTGACCGTCCATGTTTCCGTCAGCAGGCGATCGCGCAGGGCATTGGCCGCCGCCTCATCCAAGAGCAAGACAGCATCAGGGTTGCGCACCTGTCCTGTAGCAGGATCAAAATCATTGCCCGTGGCCAAGCGTTGACCGCCGACACTCACCAAACGGGCTGGAAAGAGGGTTCCCCGTTGATCCAGCGTGGCCTTGAGATCCCAAAATTGCCCCTTGCGGAAGGCCAGCCGTTCCCGCTCCCGTTGCACCAATAGACGCACTGCCACCGACTGCACCCGCCCCGCCGACAGATGGGGAGCAATTTTCCGCCACAGCAGGGGCGACAGGGTATAGCCCACCAAGCGATCGAGGATACGCCGCGTTTCTTGGGCACGCACGAGTTGTTGATTGACATCGCGGCAATTGCGCAGGGCTTCTCGGATGGCCTCTTCCGTAATTTCATGGAAGACCATGCGCCGCACGGGCACCTTTGGCTCCAACAGTTGCAGCAAGTGCCAACTAATACTTTCGCCTTCGCGGTCTTCATCGGTCGCAAGCAGGAGTTCATCAGCAGTTTTCAGGGCCGTTTTCAGGTCTTTGACAACTTTTTGCTTGTCTTTGGGGACAATGTAGAGGGGTTCAAAGCCAGCAGCGACATTCACCCCTAGGGTTGCCCACTCCTCCCCCTTGAGTTCGGGGGGCACATCAGCAGCGCTGCGGGGCAGATCACGGACATGACCCATCGAGGCTTCAACGCGATAGTCCGGGGGCAGAAATTTGCGAATGGTATGGGCTTTTGTCGGGGATTCAACGATAACAAGGGTGGACATAGCAGATGCTGCGGGATGGGTTTTTCGGCACTCTCAAGTTTAGCGATCGATCATAGAATTGTGTTCTCCCACCGTATCATGGGGAGCAAGGAGAAGCACTTCCTTATATTGATAACCCTAGCCTAACCAATGGGCGATGCGGAGAATCTGTTTAGTCAGCATAACGGTTTTTAGGTAGCAGCGATGACTCAGCGTGGGGCAGCCCCAGAAATCGTGATCCAAACCCGCCACCTCAATAAATATTTTGGCGATCGCCACGTCCTGAAGGACATCAACTTCACCGTTGCTAAGCAAGAGGTGGTTGCCCTCATTGGCCCCAGTGGTTCTGGCAAAAGCACCTTGCTCCGCTGCTTGAATGGGTTGGAGACGTACCAATCGGGGGAGATTCTCATTCTCGGTCATTACCTGCCCCCAGTGCCAACGCCGCAACAACTGCGGGTGATTCGCCGGGATGTGGGTATGGTCTTTCAGAACTTTAACCTCTTTCCCCACATGACAGTCTTGCAAAACATCATCGAAGCGCCGATCCTTGTGCGCAAGCTCCCCCGCCGCGCGGCTATTGAAATGGCTGAAAGTTTATTGACCAAAGTAGGATTGCTGGACAAACGGGATGCCTATCCTCGGCAACTCTCCGGGGGACAACAACAACGGGTGGCGATCGCCCGCGCCTTGGCCATGCAGCCGGAAATTCTCCTCTTTGACGAACCCACCTCTGCCCTTGACCCGGAGCTAGTGGGGGATGTCCTCGCCGTGATGCGACAACTGGCCGAAGAAGCAATGACCATGGTGGTGGTCACCCACGAAATGCAATTTGCCCGTGAAGTCTCTTGCCGCGTCGTCTTTCTTGCCGATGGCCAAATTATTGAGGAAGGATCGCCCCAAGAACTGTTTCGTCGTCCGCAACAGGAGCGAACCCGCCTCTTTTTAGAGCGTGTGCTGGTTAGGCACTAGCCTTTATAGGCCTTGATGCATTTTTCAACAAGGGGCTGCACCGCATCCACATCCTGCCAGCCAAGAATTTCAGTCACTTTCTTTTGCAGATTCTTGTAGGTACGGAAGAACTCAGCGATTTCTTCGAGGCGGTGGGGCGCAATGTCCTTGAGGGACGTCACCTCGGCATAGCGAGGATCATCAACGGGCACACAGAGAATTTTCTCGTCGCGATCGCCACTGTCAATCATCTCCAGCATGCCAATAGGACGGGCAGGAATCACACATCCCGGAAACGTCGGCTCATCCATGATCACTAGACCATCGAGGGGATCGCCATCATCCGCCAGTGTGTTGGGAATGAACCCATAATCATAGGGATAGGTCACCGCCGAATAGAGCACGCGATCGAGGGCAAAGACGTTCATTTCCTTGTCAAACTCATATTTATTACGACTGCCCCCCGCAATTTCCACCAGCACATTGACAACACCCGGCTTGGGTTGGGCAGGAATACGGCTCAGATCAATACCCATAGAATCATGTCCACGCAACAAGTCTCCATTTAATCGAGATCGGGACATTGAAGCAAGCACTGGATTGATCCCTTGGGTCGCTTTCCGCTAAGGTTTTGGGGAGTCCCTTGTCAGCTTTGCCCTATGTCTCTAAAGCGGTTGGTGCTTGCAGCCCTCAGTGTCGTGGTTGCTGCCCTCCTAACGGTGTCGTTGCTGGGCAGTTATTTAGAACCCCAAACCCAAGGGCAAATTAACCTATTTCAGACCAATTTGTCACTACAAGCCCGAGAATGGCAGGGTCTGGGAGATGCCACAACCCGCGATCGCCTAGTGGGCAATTTAGAAGCTGCCATCCAAGCCTACGAAGCGGTGCTGGCAACCCCCACACCACAAAACCAACCGCTGCGTCTTCAATTGGGACTGCTCTATGCCGATGCCGGCCAGCACGATCGCGCCCTCAACACATGGCAACTCCTCATTAATGAGGCTCAAGGGGCAACCCGCAGTACCGCAGAAGTGCTGATGGGATTGTGGACCGATCCCCCGCAATTGCTGCCAGATGCCGAACCATTGATTAAAAATACACTCCAAGGCTGGTTTCGCGATCGCGCCCTCGAACGCCTCTATGAACTGCAACAGCGATCCGACGCCCTGATGACCTTGACCCGTGCAGAACAGCAGCGCGCCCAAGCAGCCTTCTATCGCCTTGCCCTCCTTGGCGTCACTCCTGTTTTGGGGAGTTTAATTGGGATTGTGCTTTGGATTGTCTGGATCTATCAACACCTACGACGCCGCCACCAAGGGAACACCCTTCCACCCCTAACCCCCGTGACATGGGGCTGGGAAACCCTGTGGGAAGGCATGGTGATCTGGTTTGCTCTCTTCTTTGCCATTAGTTTGGTATTGATGCCCTTGGTGCGCTCCCTGATCGGCATGGGACTGCCGCTGCGCTCTGCCATGGCTCAAACACTGTATGCCTTAGTGAGCTACGGCACAACGATGGTTGCTGGCTTGGGCTGGTTGTGGTACTTTCTGCGTCCCTTTGGTAAACGCCCTGCGGATTGGTTACGCTGGCAAGGGGGGTTAGGGGGTGCCTTGCGTTGGGGGGTCGGCGGTTATTTGGCGGCACTGCCCTTAGTCGTGGTCAGTTCCCTGATTAGTCAAGCCCTGCTGAAAAATCAAGGGGGCGGCAATCCCCTACTGGAAATTATTTTACAAAGCCGCGATTATACCACCTTTGCCCTACTCTATGTCATGGTGGCAGTGATGGCACCCTTCTTTGAGGAGATTCTCTTTCGAGGATTTTTCTTTCGTTCGGTGCAATCCTATTTGCCCCTCGGCACTGCCATGGGGGTGACGGGACTCCTCTTTGCCATTGCCCACCTGAATTTGGCCGATCTATTGCCCTTGACGGTTTTGGGAACCGTGCTCAGCTACATCTACTGGCGATCGCAAAATATCGGTGCAGCCATGATTCTCCACAGCATCTGGAACAGTGGCTCCTTTTTGGGCTTGCTCCTACTGAGTGGGGGGACGGAAGCGGGGTTCTAACTGCCGCACCAACCACTGACGCGGTACCCAGCGACCGGCAAAGGCCAAGAAGCGGTTAGCGGGCTGTCCGGGAATGACCGTGGCCACATCGGTTTGCAACGCCGCAAGGGTTTCGGCCACCACCTGTTCGGGAGTGTCCTGCCGGGCAAGGAGCGCGGGGTTGCGCAGCATATCTGCCCGCTCAAAGAAATCGGTGGCCGTTGGCCCTGGACACACTCCTAGGACACGAATACCCAAGGGTTTAACTTCTGCCCACAGAGCTTCGCTGAAGTGGCGAACAAAGGCTTTGCTGGCGGCATAGACGGCGAGATAGGGCAGGGGCTGAAAGGCAGCAATGGAGCTAACGTTGATAATCGTACCTTGGCGGCGGGAGCGCATTTCTTGGAGCACGAGATGGGTGAGTTCTACTAGCGCTGTGATGTTCACTTGGAGCATGGCCGTCAATTGCTGGCGATCGCGATCGCCAAAGGCACCATAATCCCCAAAGCCGGCATTATTGACTAATACATCCACCGTTAGTCCTAGGGACTGAATCTGTTCATAGAGGCGGAGCGCCGCATTGGGTTCGCTGAGGTCTTGGGGAATACCTACAACCGGTACTTGTGTGCTGAGCTGGGTCTTTAGCTCTTCTAGGGTGTCGAGGCGGCGACCAGTGAGAATCAAAGCGTGCTGGCGATCGGCCAAGGCTTGGGCAAAGGCCTGCCCTAATCCCCCCGTTGCCCCCGTAATCAGTGCGGTTGCCATAAAATTGTTACGAAACTTAAAGATCGCTATTCTAAAAGTAATACATTTCGGGAATGGGCAGAATGACCTCTACGCTTTCAGCCACCGCAGCTTTTCCCACCGCAGATTGGACTTGGCGTGGCCATCGCATTCGCTACAGCGTCAATGGCAGTGGTGCCCCAGTGGTGTTGGTTCATGGTTTTGGTGCCTCTATTGGTCACTGGCGCAAAAATATCCCTGCCCTCACCGCCGCAGGTTACCGTGTTTATGCCCTTGATTTACTGGGTTTTGGTGCTTCGGCAAAGCCGGATTTAACCTACAGTTTGGATCTGTGGGCCGAGCTACTGGCGGACTTTTGGCAAGCCCACATTGGGGAACCCGTGGTTTGGGTAGGGAATTCCATTGGTGGTCTGCTGTGTCTGATGATGGCGGCTCGCTATGGCCACACCTGCCGTGCGGTGAGTGTTCTCAACTGTGCCGGGGGACTCAACCACCGTCCCAATGAACTGAACTGGACGCAGAGTCTCTTTACAGCTATTTTTCGCGCCTTAGTAGCCTCTCCTATCATTGGTCACATTATTTTTGATCAAATTCGCCAGCCAGCGCGCATCCGCAAAACCCTGACCCAAGTCTATGCCAATCCCGACGCTATTACCGATGAATTGGTGGAACTGCTGCATCGGCCCGCCATGGATGCCGGTGCCAAAGAAGTGTTTGCCCGTGTGATTTCAGCACCGCCGGGACCGAAAATTGTGGATTTGCTGCCAGAGGTTCAAGTGCCGATTCTGGTGCTCTGGGGTGAGGTGGATCCTTGGACGCCGGTGTCGGGGACTCAGCACTTTGCAGCCCATCAAGATCGCTTGCCGATTCGCATTGAGCGACTGCCCAATACTGGCCATTGTCCCCATGACGATCGCCCGGAGCTGGTGAACCCGATCCTCATTGAGTGGTTGCAACAGTTGGGGCACGCCTAACTCAAGAGGCAAGCAAGGGCATCGAGGCTTTCTGGCAATTGGGGCAGCAGAATGCGATCGCCCACCATGGCGGCACACAGCAGCATCATGTAGAGAATCGAGAACTTAAAGAGGCTGCGTGCCTGTTCTTTGTCCTCGGGGGCTTGGGTCAACTGCCACGCGCGGTAAATAAACCAACTGCCAAGGGCGATCGCCACCACACCATAGCCCCAGCCCACGACACCGCAAGGGTAGATTAACAGCAGACTGGTGGGCACCAGTGCCAAGGTGTAGAGAAAAATTTGCCGTGCCGTGACGCGATCGCCATCAACAACGGGCAACATCGGCACCCGCACACGGGCATAGTCCTCTTGAATCAGCATCGCCAACGGCCAAAAATGGGGCGGCGTCCAGATAAAGATAATGGCAAACAGCACCCAAGCCGCCCAACTCAGTTCTCCCGTCACCGCTGCCCAACCCACCAAGGGGGGAATCGCCCCAGCCGCACCGCCAATGACGATATTTTGCGGCGAAGACCGCTTCAGCCAGTGGGTATAGACCCCCACATACACCGCAATTCCGGCCATAGCAAGGCTCGCACTCAGGAGGTTGGCAAACACTGCCAAGAGGCTAAAGGCCGTTGTTGCCAAGAGCACTGCTAGAAACAGCGCTTCCCAAGGAGCCACCCGACCCGCTGGCAAAGGGCGACGGCGCGTCCGCTCCATAATGGCATCAATATCGCGGTCATAGAGACAGTTGATCGTATTCGCTGCCGCCGCTGCACAGGCACCACTGACAAGGGTTATCAGGAGTAATTGGGGAGCCACCCGACCTTGGCTTGCCACTTCCATTGCTGCCGCAGTTGTAATCAAAAAGAGCAGAATTAACCGCGGTTTGGTGAGTTGGACATAGTCCACTAATTTTGTCGAAAGATCCCCCGTTGAGGAGGAAAGTCTGGCTAGGAATGTCATGCGAGCCTCAAGATCGTTCAAAACTTATGCTTCAGGGAACCGGCTTGGCGATCGCGCCATGCCAATGTGGAAATGGCAACCAACACCCCCAAGAGGGTGGCGCCAATCATTTGATGGGCAACGGTGAGAGCCGGCACCTGTAGCTTTAGTTGTAGGGTGCTCCACCCCAAGGCCACCTGCAGAGCCACCACTGGCAGGAGTGAGAAACTGAGTTGGCGCAAGAGGGAGGCCAAGGCGGGGCTACGCCAAGCGACAATCACCACCCCTAAAACACTCAGGGTAGCTGGGACAGCACCGATCAGATGGCTATTGAGGACTACACACAGGCGATCGCCATAGAGACACTGATGCACTGCCCACTGCGAAGACACCAAGCCCCCTAACAAACTTTGGCCATAGACACATAGCGCGCCAATCACTGCGGCAATCCGCAACCAACGGGCGCTCCCCGTACCCCGAAAGGGAGCGAAACCAACGGTGATGGCTGCCAAAAGGCAAAAGAAGAGCAGTCCTGTGCCCAGGTGAGCGGTAACAATTTCAAAGCGCAGCAACTCAGTCACCGTCAGGCCACCGAGAATCCCCTGCACAATCACAAGGCACAGTGCCGCCGCAGCAGCAGAGGGCACCCAAGGGGGCAGAGCTTGCCGCCAAGCCACACTCAATCCTACAAAGGCGATCGCCATCAGCCCTAAACTGGTGGCCAGCAGGCGGTGAAACCACTCTAGGAAGATCTGCAAATCCATTTGCGGTACCAGCGTGCCAAAGCACAACGGCCAATCGGGACAGGCTAAACCGGCATCCATCACCCGTGTGGCACTGCCCACCGCCATCAAAAAGAGGGTAAAGACCGTCATCAGCAGCACGAGGCGAAAAATCCACTGGCGACGGACACTCGGATCACTGCCTAGGGTCAAGGGTGAGACATGAAAAGGCCCCAGCACGGATTTTTCCTCGACAGCAACAACTTCTTCATGGTAAAGAAGCTAAGGGGGAGATCAGGGCTGGCGTGAAAATCTATAGCTTTTCTTTAAGTTTTCGCTAGAGTATAAATTTTTCTTGCATTTGATTGCCGAGTTTGAAGGTCTAAAACGATGGCTCTCCGGCACTGGGTTGACGCTGCAAAAAGTGGAGAAAATCCAACAGTTCTTCATCGCTCAGTTGCTGGCGCGATCGCTTGCCGTAGCGTTCGAGTAAACAGGCACGGCCTTGGGCTTCCGTCCATCCCAAGCGTTTCATTTCGACAGTGGTTTGGGCAATTTCATCCGCCAGATCCACGGGTTCGCGCTTAGGGGGGGGCTTCTCGCTAACAGGTTTGACCGCTGGCTTACTGCGACGGGGATTGGGAGGGGGGGTGGGTTCTAGGAGCAGATCAGTATTGCTGGCCTCTGACCAAGGAGCTGCCTCGAGGGCTGCGGGGGTGCGGGGAATCAGTTCCGCCTCCGTTTGCACAGGGAGGTGAATACCGAGAAGTTGCAGGGCACGCTGGCGGGCACTATCTTCCGCCTGTTCTAGGGTGGGGGCAGCAGCCATCCCCGTGGCTAAAATCGTGTCGCCCACAAGGAGGGTGGTTTTGACAATAAAGAGGCCGTCATGAATTTGCAATAAATCACTGACAATGCTGCCGGTCGGATAGCGGCGGTGGAATTCGCTCATGGGGTTGCCGCAATAAAACGACGCATCGAGTTGATCTTATCCTATCCTTGCTGAAGGGCTGGCCTAGAGGAGATTCAGTACTGCCTTGTGAACCGCAGCCGATTGCAGGTAGGGTTGATAGTCGGGCACGGGGGCTGCGAAGGTGTGTTGCCATTGGTGGATCAAGGCAGTGGGGTCAGGGGGCAATGCTGCTAGTTCAACCCCCGCCATACCCGTATCGGCCATGAGGTAACTCACCTTGGGATCATAGCTGAGGGCAAAACAGCGACAACCCACACTGGCCGCCATGATCAGGGCATGGAGGCGCATGGCGATCGCCCCCGCCGTTGTTGCCAACAGTCCCTTCATCTCGCGGGGATCCTCACAGGACACAAGTTGCGTCTGCTCAGGCTGCAATGCCCCATAGAGATCCTCAGCCAAGGGCAAATCCTGTTGGGGCTGAAAGGGCAACAGCAAAAGCGGTACCCCCGTCTCTGCCTGCCACTGCCGCAAGGCCATTTTTAGAAGCTGCCAGCGATCGCCCGTGAGGTGTCGATGGGGACGTAAACACACAGCAATGGGCGCCTTGTCCTTGGGAGGTAGAACAGGACGGGCTGACATCAGCCACACGGGATCGGCACCCTGTTGATGGGGAATGCCCCACTGCCGCAAGAGAGCCGCTGACCCGGAATCGCGCACCGTGACTGCAAGACAACGCCGCAGAAGTGCCCGTGTCCACCAACGATAGAGGGGCGATCGCACTGGTCCAATCCCCTGTGCCCAGGCAAGGGTGCGACAGCCAAACTGTTGAGCCAGCGTCATCAGACCAAGGTAATAGAGGGGGCTGCGCCAACTGGTGACATCCTGAATGAGGCTCCCACCACCCCAAATGAAGGCTTGGCTCTGTTGTAGGGTGCGCAGCACCTTTGGCCACTGGCGGCGATCGCAGGTAGCAACGCCATAGCGGGCTGCTGTAGCTGTAGGATTGCCGCTGAGGACGACCGGTGAAACGTGGGGCGGCAACTGTTCGAGGAGCGTTGCCAAGAGGGCTTCGTCCCCGGCATTGCCATAGCCGTAGTAGCCACAGAGAAAGACTTGACTCATGGGACAGGCTCCACTAGCGGCACTGCCTGAAGAATGTCTTGAAGAACGTTGATCAAGGCGGGGGTGGGTTGAATGGCTGGCACCAAGGAAACAGCGTGGTGGGGATACCTGACTTGCAATGTCGCTAGTTGGCTGTGGACCTGATCAACGGTTTTACCGCCAAAGAGAAAGTAGCCATAAATTTTGCTACTGGTATATCCCTGAGCCATCCGCGTCTCAATGGCATGGTCTAAACTTCCCACTTCAGTCAGGAGCGCTGGATGCACACCACAGGTCTGACACAGTTCCTCAAACCAAGGGCGAACTTCAGGCCGACGACTGCCGTGGCCAAGGAGAATATCGGCGGCTGCATCAGCGATCGCCCGTTGTAACCATGCTTGAAAAAGCGGCTGTCCCCCCAAGAAGGGGAGTAATTGCATGGGAAGCACCGACTCGGCTGCCGCGATCGCCTGCGGCAGATCCACCACCACATGGTTGCCCGGCAGTAAAAACAGGGGTAGAATGACTACCCGCTGAGCGCCTTGGCGTTGCGCTTGGCCACTGAATTCCTGAATCTTGTTAGGCAGTGGTTCTTCCTCAAGGGTGCCCCAGCCCACCATTCCTAGGCGGGTGAGTTGCTGACACAAAAAGGCCATGGCCGCCTGTGGCTCAGGGGCAGGACTGCCGTGGCTAATGAGAAAGTAGGCCATCATGATGGGGCAGAAAAGCGCGATCGCCAGTTCTCACTCAAGAGTTCCTGTTGCGGTACCAAGACCTGCTCCCCAGAGGTCAACCACTTCACTTGCACGGTGCGATCTGTAGCCTCACTCTCGCCAATCACCAGACACACCGTAGCACCAACGCGATCGGCGCGTTTGACCTGTTTACCAAAGGCACTGCCGCTGAGATCCACCTCAACGGTGTAACCTTGATGCCGCAATTGCTGTGCCAAAATCAGGCCTTGGCGTTCGGCAGCTTTGCCACGGGTCACCATATAAAGGTAGGGTTGATCGCGCGGCGGCAACGGGCGATCGCGCAGGAGTAAAATCAATCGTTCCAGTCCCATCGCCCAACCAATGGCGGGGGTGGCAGGTCCCCCTAATTCCTCGACAAGGTGATCGTAGCGCCCCCCTCCACAGACGGTTCCCTCATTGCCCAAACTCAAATCCTGAAATTCAAAGGCGGTGTGGGTATAGTAGTCGAGGCCCCGCACAAGGGCAGGATTTATCTGGTAGCGGATGCCCAGATCCTGCAAGAGGGATTGCACCTGCTCAAAATGGTTGCGCGATCGCGGACTGAGATAATCCAACAGCCGCGGCGCTTCCTTAACAATCGCTTGGGTGTGAGGGTCTTTACTATCGAGGATGCGCAGGGGATTGCGGTGGAGGCGTTCTTGGGAATCGGGGTCTAACTCTGCCTTGTAGGGGGTGAGGTAATCCACCAAGGCCTGACGATACTCACTGCGATCCTCGCGATCGCCCACGGAGTTGAGCATCAGGGTTAACTCCTTCAATCCTAGGGCCTGCAAAATATCTAAAGCCACAGCAATGACTTCGGCATCGGCACGGGGATCGGCACTGCCTAAAACTTCCACCCCCAACTGGTGAAACTGGCGATAGCGACCGGACTGTGGCCGCTCGTAGCGAAACATGGGCCCTAGGTACCACAGGCGTTGGACGCCCCCTTGGCTGTGCAAACCATGTTCAATATAGGCGCGCACCACCCCCGCCGTGCCCTCTGGCCGCAGCGTCAGCGACCGTTGACCGCGATCGCTAAAGGTGTACATTTCCTTACTGACAATATCGGTGGCTTCACCAATGCCCCGCTCAAACAAAGGGGTTTGCTCAAAAATGGGAGTGCAAATTTCGCGGTAGGCAGCGCGATCTAAAATCTGGCGAGCAATGGTTTCTAAATACTGCCAATAGACCCGCTCAGCGGGCAAAATATCGCGAGTTCCCCGTGGTGCTTGCAAACCCATGTGTGGTCAATGCGCAAATGAAACAGACGTATTATACCTGCCTAGCTTCCTAGTAACTTCTCCACCCGCTCTAGAACCTCGCGAATGTGCTTTAATTCCCCGAGAATTTCCTTGAGGAGATCATCTGTCGGATTGGGGGGCGTGGTTTTTAATTCCACTTGGAGGGTAGTAATGCCCATCACGTCACGGGCAAAACGAGCCACTTCATTGGGGTGAAACAGCAGCGGTTCACGACGGCTTTTGCGATGCTCTGGATTGAGGCGTTGGGGATCAAAGGGGGGATTAATGGTTTCATTATTGGTGTTGACATAACGATAAATAGACGCACGGGAGCGGCGGAGAGTTTGCTGCACTTGATCAATGGTCATTAACTCATCCCCCCCCGCAGGATAGGAAGAACGCTGCATTGAGAACGGCCAAACGGTAATGTTGCTATCAAACTTATTTTACTGTAAGGATATGGACATCAAATCGTCAGGTTTTCATGCTAATTCCTTGGGCGTTAGGCGGAAAGGGGCGTTGTTGGTGTGCCAACAGGCCACTGGCAAATGAGAATGCCATTGCCGAGCGATCGCCCCCCGCTAAATCCGCAAGGGCTTGAACACGTGCCTCACCGCTTAAGTATTGCACACGAATTACCGTTGTGGCGGCACTGGGATCAATGTCCTTTTGCACCAAATAGTGATGATCAGCCGCTGCCGCAATCAAGGATTGATGGGTAACGCACAACACCTGATGGGTTTCCCCCAATCGTCTTAAACTCTCGGCGATCGCCCCCGCCACGCGTCCGGAAACCCCAACATCAATTTCATCAAAAATTAGCGTTTTCGGTGTTTGCTGTGTCGTCAAGCAGGTCTCCAACGCCAGTGAAAATCGGCTCATTTCACCGCCAGAGGCAATCTCCCCAAGGGGTTGCAGGGGTTGGCCAGGATTGGCACTCCAGAGAAACCTAATCTCGTCACTACCGTGACTACTGGCTTCTGTGGTTGTGACCTGCACGATAAAACGGGCTTGGGGGAGTCCAAGGGGTTGAAGATGGGTCAGCAGGTCTTGTTCGAGGCGTTCTGCTGCCTTTAGTCGTAATTCGTGAAGTGCCGCACTGGCTTGTTCAAGGGTCTGCCGCAGTTGGGCAACTTCTGCTTCTAGGGACTCTTGGCTAGTAGAGGCATCCCTGAGGGCAGCTAATTCTGCTTGGATGCGATCGCGATAGGCAATGACACTGGCTAAATCAGGGCCATACTTGCGACACAGGCGTTGTAATTGGTGAATGCGCTGACCGAGGGCATCGAGTGTGGCTGGATCCGCATCGAGGCGATCGGCATAACTGCGCAGTTGGCGGGCGGCTTCTTCGGTGTGGGCGATCGCCCCTGCCAACAATTCGCTCATCGGCTGAAGCGCTGGATCCCAGTTGGCAATGGCTTGCACTGCCCCTTGGGCTTGGGCCAGCAACGTCACCACACTCGGTTCCCCTTCGTAGAGGAGGTGATAGGCCTGTTGGCTTTGGCTTTGCAGTTCCTGCACATGGCTGAGGCGTTGGTAGTCCTGTTGCAATTGGGTCAGTTCTTCAGGGTCGTCTAGGGCAGCCGGCAACAGTTCTTGGAGTTGAAAGTGCAGTAAGTCGAGTCGCTGGAGCCGTTGCTGTTCCTGAGCGGCAAAATCCTGCAATTCCCGTTGCCGTTGTTGCCATACTCGGTAGGCGTCTGCCACCCGCTGCCGCTGGCTCATTAAGGCCTCGCCCCCATAGCGATCAAGCCAATCCCGCTGTTGAGAGGCACTGGCCAGTTGTCCTGCCTGTCCTTGAGCTGTCAGGCGCACAAGGTGCCGCCGCAATTCCTGAAGTTGCTGGCGATTCACTAACACACCATTGACGCGGCTGCGACTGCGAAAGGTCTCTCCCTTGAGACTAAACTCGCGGCTACAGATCACCTCATCCCCTTCAGCATCAATTTCTAGGGTGGCCAGCCAGTCTCTCACTGGGGGGGTCAGGGTGAAAGTGGCTTCGATACAGCCCTGCTCTGTCCCCGATCGCAATTGCCGCGCCGAGAGCTTCCCCCCAAGGAGAGCATCAATGGCATCGAGGAGAATCGACTTGCCTGCCCCCGTTTCCCCCGTGAGGACATTCAACCCCCGCTGAAAGGTCACCTCTAGCTCCGCAACGAGGGCAAAGTTCTGAATCCGCAGCGTTTGTAGCATTGTGGCTCCACTAGAGCAACGGTTCTAGGGCCATCCTTGAGCAAAGGGCGGTGACCCACTTTTGGAATCGTGCGACTTGATTTTGTACCGCTGATTAGCCTACATAGTATGAAGGTAACATTTTGCAACAATGTGAGGAGCGACCGCGCGGATGATCACGGAGGCAGCGATCCCGGCCACGGTTCCCAAGGAATTTTTAGGTCCCCCGATGGGCTTTAATCCCACCTTAGTGATGTTTTTTGCCGCATTTGCGATCGCCATTTTATCCACTTGGGGCTACTTTCAAGGTCACTGGCCGGGCTGGGTCTCATTTGTGGCCAATATGCTGGCCTTGCACCTCATGGGCACAGTAATCCACGATGCCTCCCACAATGTTGCCCACAGTAACCGCATTATGAATGCAATTATGGGTCATGGCAGTGCCCTGATGTTGGGGTTTGTTTTCCCTGTCTTTACACGGGTGCACATGCAGCACCATGCCCATGTCAATGATCCCGAAAACGATCCCGACCACTATGTCTCCAAAGGGGGACCCCTGTGGCTGATTGCACCCCGCTTTTTCTACCATGAGGTGTTCTTTTTTAAGCGGCGGCTTTGGCGCAACTATGAACTTTGGGAGTGGTTTCTCAGTCGCTTGACGCTGGTGGGCATTGTGATCTTTGCGGCGTTTAATGGCTATTTAGACTACGTGCTTAATTATTGGTTTTTGCCCGCTGGGGTGGTGGGTCTGATGTTGGGGCTGTTTTTTGACTATTTTCCCCACCGTCCCCATACCGAGCGCGATCGCTGGCACAATGCCCGCGTTTATCCCAGCCGCCTCCTAAACATCCTCATTTTTGGTCAAAACTATCACCTCATCCACCATCTCTGGCCGAATATCCCTTGGTACAAAGTGCAGCCGGCCTACTACGCCGTTAAACCCCTCCTCGATGCCCACGGCTGCAAACAGACCCTTGGTATATTGGAACCAGGGAATTTCTTGCCCTTTCTCTATGATGCTTTGGTGGGCTTGCATTTCCATCGCCCTCGTTCTTCCTGAGGTGAATCTCCGGTATGCTGGCTGACGCTGCGGGCGATCGCCCCCCTGTGGTGGCGGTTGAGAACTTACAAAAGTCCTACCGTAGCGGATTTTGGCTGCGGACGGTGCTCACGCCCCTCAAGTCTGTCTCGCTGCGAGTGTACAAGGGGGAAACCTTTGGCCTACTTGGCCCCAATGGCGCCGGTAAAACCACCCTGCTGAAGATTCTCTTGGGGCTAGTGCAACCCAGTGCAGGGCAGGGTACGCTGCTGGGACATCCCTTGGGGGATCGCGCCGTGCGGCAGCGGATTGGCTACCTGCCGGAAAACCCCTACTTTTATGACTATTTGACGGCTTGGGAGTTCCTAGAGTTTACGGCGGGACTCTTTGGCCTCAGTGCCGCCACCTGCAAAGAACGCATTCCTCTGCTGTTGGAAATGGTGGGCCTCAACCTCAAGGATGCCCGCAAAAAGCAAATGCGCCGCTACTCGAAGGGGATGGTGCAGCGGGTAGGATTGGCGCAAGCCCTGATTAACGATCCCGAAGTGGTCTTTTTGGACGAACCCATGTCGGGTCTCGACCCCCTTGGCCGCTACCAAATTCGCGAGATCATTCTTTCCTTAAAACAGCAGGGCAAGACGATCTTCTTTAATAGTCATGTCCTAGCGGATGTGGAGGCCATCTGCGATCGCATTGGTATTTTGGCGCAAGGGCAATTGATTTGCGCAGGCGGTGTGGATGAACTCCTTGGCAGTAGCGAAGCCTATCACGTGGTGGGCAAAGGCGGTCATGTGGATGGCCTTCAGGAATGGCTCTATTCCTTAGATATTCAGGGCGATCGCTGGCAAGGCGTGATCAAAATTCCCCTACAACGCTTCCTCACCCTCGTTGAAGAAATGGGCGGTAAAATCCTCCAACTGCGCCTTGCTCGCCCCACCCTCGAAGAGTTTTTTGTGGAACAACTGCGTCAACAGGGGATTCAAGTGAGCCATTAGGGATGCAATCCATCTGAAGCCCTCGTCGCAAAAGGTCATCATCTATGCTGAACTGGCGCCGTTTTCTCTGGTTGAGTTGCTTGGCCGCTCTCTTAGTGGTTGCCTGCGGTACCTCTGCCTCTTCTGTGGCCACTGATACCCTCAGCCAGAAAATTGAGCAATTGCGACAGGCGCCCCTTACCGTCGTCGTTGAGAATGCCCAAGGCCGTCCGATTCCCCATGCCCACGTCCAACTGCTGCAGCAAAGCCATGCCTTTCCCTTTGGCGTTGCCCTCGATACGGAGATGTTTCGCCCCAGCCCACCTCCGGCTGCTGACTGGTACAAACAAACGGCTCAGGCAAACTTCAATGCCGCCGTCCATGAAAATGCCCTCAAGTGGTATCAATTGGAGCCAGAGCAGGGCAAGCTGGACTTTACTATGGCTGACGCCCTCTTCAACTGGGTGCAGGCCCAAGGCTGGCCAATGCGGGGGCATACCCTCTTTTGGGAAGTGGAGCAGTTTAATCCCCCATGGCTGAAAACACTGCCACCAGAGCAATTGCGCGCAGCGGTGAAAAACCATGCCATTGCTGTCTGTCGCCACTATCGCGGTCGGATCAACGAATTTGATGTCAACAATGAGATGCTCCATGGCAATTTTTTCCGCAGTCGCCTTGGGGAGGGCATTGTCAAGGAGATGTTTGCATGGTGCCGCGAGGGCAATCCCGATGCGATTCTCTATGTCAACGACTACGGCATCATTGAGGGCGATCGCCTGAACGACTATGTTGAGCAAATTCGCAGTCTCTTGGCCCAAGGGGTGCCCCTTGGCGGGATTGGGATTCAAGCCCATCTGGAATATCCCTTAGATGAGGCCAAAATGCAGCGTGCCCTCGATACCCTCGCCCAGTTCAATCTCCCCTTGAAAATTACCGAAGTGAGTGTGAGTTTGGCCGATGAGCAACAGCAGGCCCAGACCCTGCGCCAAATTTATCGCATTGGTTTTGCCCACTCCGCAGTCAAGGAAATTTTGCTTTGGGGCTTTTGGGCGGGGAACCATTGGCGTCCCCAAGCCGGACTCTATCGCCAAGACTTTTCCGCCAAGCCAGCGGCGATCGCCTACCGCAAACTGCTGTTTGAGGAGTGGTGGACAAAGGTGACGGGTCAAACCAATGCCCAAGGCCAATGGCAAGGACGCGGCTATCTTGGTCGCTATCGCTTAACAGTGACAGCCCAAGGCCAAACCCGCACACAGGAGTTGACACTGCCTCAAGGGGGGACAACCGTCACCGTTCGGCTATGAGCCTAGCCCCGCATCGCCCCCATCAAGAGGGACAGCCAACCCAAGGGATTGCCGCCAGCGTAAATGTCCATGACCGCCTGCGCCAGTTGGGGTAGGCTGCGATGGCCATAGAACCAAGGGGGCGTCACCGGTAACTGGAAGGGAACACGCACCACGGCTTTTTCGGGATAGTCAAACAGGAAGCTATTGTGAACCACGCCCACCCCAGAACCAATGGCCGCTGGTGTATGTCCGGGAAAGGCTCCCCAAGGCGTACAGCCCAATCCATAGGCCAAGGAGACCCACGCATTAATGGCAATAGAACCGTAGCGCAGTTGGGCGATCGCCTGTTCCAGCACTTCTGCACAGCTGGCCTCAGTGCGCGGATCAACGATTAGACTACAGCCGAGGGTACCCCAGAGCCGCTCATTGACAAAGGGCACGGCAGTGGTGAGGTAGGCGGCGGCATCGCTAACGGGCAGTTGCACCTCTGCCAACAGACCACAAAAGACCTCTTCTTGGAAAATGCGGGGATTGGCCGTGGGGGTGAGGCCTTCAATCAGGGTCCAAGGAATTGTGCCTTTGACAGCGGGACTCAGCACCGTGGCTTGGGGATAATCCGCCAGAAACGACTCATAGCGGGCGATCGCCCCCGGATAATAGGCAGGGCGAGGGGGAATCGCTTGCAGTTGTGCCTTCAGGGCGTTGAGGAATGCCTCTCGCTGCGGCCATCCCGCAGCCGTGACGAGGATTTGCGCCCCAATGCAGTTAAAGCTGGCGTTATGGACAAGGGCACTGGCCACTTGGCGGGCTTGGTAGGTCAGTTCTGCTGCTGTCCATTCGCCGGGAACGATCAACAGGGGAGTGACATTTCCCAGTTCTGCTGTCACGGGTTTGGTTAGCTTCCGTTGTTGGCGAGCTTTGCGAATGGCCTGCTCGGCCGCCGTTTCTCCCCAAACAAGGCGATTGTAGGTGTGGTGGGAACCGGTAATGTGAATGTGCTGCGTCAATGGATGATGGCAGAGGGCTTCCCCTAGGGCGGCATCTCCTTCAACAATCTCAAGGAAACCCGCCTCAATTAAGGGCGCACAAATCTTGCGAAAACACTCCGTCAAGGGCGCCAAGAGGGGATTCATCTTCAGTAGTGCCACTCGATTGGCCGCCACCAGTTGATAGAGGGCATCCGCCAAGCACAATGATGTGATATTGCCCGCCCCCAGCACCACAACGACCCCCGGCGGCGGTGGGTTACGGTGGGCACTGCCCTGACTTGGGGGTTGATCGGGTTGGAGCCAAACTTCGGCTTTCACCCCAAACCAAAGTAAACGCTCTTGCCAATTGCGCGGCAGAATGTCAGCGATCGCCTGACCAGTGGGGGCGGTTCGCCAGCGGGGCACTGGGGGGGCGGCTTCGTGACGCAGGGCATGGAGATAGTGATCGAGCTTGAGAATTAAGCCCAAAGGGCCTGTTGTCCATTCTTCCCCTGCCCAAACCCCCTGGGGGTCAATACCTTTGATTTGACAGGCCAAGGTCACCCATTCTGGAGCATGGCGACGGGCAAGGGTCTTCATGGCTTGAAGATAGCCCATGCGCTCTCGCGGTGCGAGGCATTGCCAGCGGCTGGCCTGCTGATGGAGGCGTTCCAGTTCGGGAATGGTGGTTGTTGAGAGTGTCATAAAAGGTGGTTGATTTTCTCCTGTGGGCATGGTTTGACAGCGGTGCCGGTGTACTGTTGTCGTCAATACTCCTCTGCCAAGAAACTCAATCGCGATCGCCAGCCCGCTGCGCTACATTAAAAAATTATGAACGATGCAAGGGAGGTAAGGCGTGATTCGTCCCGACAGCGAAGTCATTTTAGAAGTTCGAGAGTTAACGGCCAGTGTGGAGGACACCCCCATTCTCAAAGGCCTGAACTTGACGATTCGCGCTGGGGAAATTCACGCCATCATGGGGCCCAATGGCTCCGGCAAAAGCACGTTCTCAAAAATTCTCGCGGGTCATCCCGACTACACCGTAACTGGTGGCGAAGTACTCTATAAAGGCAAGAATCTCTTGGACTTGCCCCCTGAAGAGCGTGCCCGTGAAGGCGTCTTTTTGGCGTTTCAATACCCCCTTGAAATTCCGGGGGTGAGCAATCTCGACTTTTTGCGGGTGGCCTACAACGCCAAGCGCAAGCATCAAGGTCTCGAGGAACTGGATGCCTTTGACTTTGATGATCTGGTGCGACAGAAAATTGAACTGGTGAAGTTGGATGAAGGCTTCCTCAATCGCGGGGTGAATGAGGGTTTCTCCGGCGGTGAGAAAAAGCGCAACGAAATCCTGCAAATGGCTCTGCTGGAGCCGACCTTAGCCATTCTCGATGAAACCGACTCTGGGCTTGATATTGATGCCCTGCGCATTGTTGCCAATGGCGTCAACCAACTCACTCGCCCCGATAACTGCATTCTGCTGATTACTCACTATCAACGGCTGCTGGACTACATCGTGCCCGATTATGTCCATGTGATGGAGGGGGGGCGGATTATCCTCACTGGCTCGAAGGAACTGGCGCTAGAACTGGAAGCACGGGGCTATGACTGGGTTCGCGAAGAGGAGGGGGCTGTATCATGACCATTACAGTCAACGCCAATTCCGATCAAGCGGATCTGCCCAAGGCCAGTCGCACGAATGAACTCAATGATCTATTGAACTGCGCACCGCCCCCGCGCCATGCTGAGTTAGAATCCCTGCGGCAAGCGGCCCGCGATCGCCTCCATGAGCAAACCTTGCCCACCCCCCGCGATGAGGATTGGCGCTTTACGGATTTATCGGCTTTACGGACGCGATCCTTCCAAGCCCCCATTGCCCCCCTCAATCCAGAAATTGTTGCCGAAGTGCGGCATCTGCTGTGTGAGCGCAGCTTTCCAACCGTTGCCCAAATTGTTCTGATTGATGGCTATTTTTGCGGAGAACTCTCCCGTGTGAATGCCGCTGGGGTTGAGCTATTGCCCCCTTCCCTACCAGCGATCGCGCCGCCAGAGGTCTTTAGCGATCTCAATGCCGCCATGCTTGCGGATCGGGTTTGTCTGCGTCTATCGGGGACTCTCCCTGAACCCATGGAGGTGTTCTGTGTCAGTAGTCGGCAGCAGCAGAGTGTGGTGTCACCGCGTCTGACGGTTCAAGTTGCTGCCCAAGGTGAAGCTACGTTGATTGAACGCTTTTTGTCCCTCACGGGCGATCAACAGTTCACCAACAGTGTCACGGAACTCTCCCTAGGAGCCAGTGCCCGCCTGCGCCATGTGCGGATTCAACACCAATCACCAACGGCGATTCACATTGGCTGTACAGCGGTGTGCCAAGCCCAAGACAGTGACTACGAGGGGCACGCCGTTGATTTGGGGGGATGCTTGAGCCGCCACAATTGGCAGGTGCAGATCCAAGGTAGTGGCAGCCAGACAATCCTGAAGGGACTGGCGATCGCCATGGATAGCCAAATTATGGACACCCACTCGGCAGTGTTCTTTAATGCTCCCCATAGCGGCAGTGAACAGATTCACAAGTGCATTCTTGGCGATCGCGCCCACGGTATTTTTAATGGTCGCGTTGTTGTGCCCCAAGTGGCGCAGCTCACGGATGCTAGCCAACTCAATCGCACGCTGCTGCTCTCCGCCAAAGCCCGCGTGGATACCAAGCCCCAACTAGAAATTGTGGCTGATAACGTCAAGTGCTCCCACGGTGCCACTGTCAGTCAACTGGCGGCAGAGGATATCTTCTATCTGCGCAGTCGTGGCCTTGATGAGCGCCAAGCGCGGGATTTACTGGTGAAGGCCTTTGCCCTTGAGCAACTGGTGGAGATTGAGCCAGACCCCCTGCGGCAGGAAATTGAAGAAGCGCTCTTGGCTAAGCTACACTAACCCCTGTTCTTTGGGCAGCATGAATCTTGGCCAAGAAGAATTAGGTGGCGATCGCGCCCCCACCAGAGCTGCTGTTGCTGACGGAGTTGGTGGAGCAAGCGGGTTACGGTCACCCGAGTAATGCCTGTGTAGCGGGACAGTTGGGCATGGGTGAACCGCACAGGGAGGCGAACACCCGCAGGGGTGCTGACGCCAATCATTTGCCCCAAAACCACTAAAACTTCATACAATCGCTGCACAGCAGTGGGATAATGACCGGCCTTCAGTAACAGATCACTGTAGTACTGCCGATACTGTTGCCCCTCGCAAATGAGGCGTGGTAAGTGGGCAGATGCGTGTACCTCAGCGGCCGTAAATGAGAGGAGGCGACTTGGGCTCAGCGCCTGTATTTCATAGCAAAGATCAGGGGAGCCACAAACGGCCATTCCCGCCGTCCCTAACCCAATAAAACAGAGGTTGCCGTCGCTGTCGACGAGGTTGATCTCAATAATCCCTGTTTGAATCAGCCAAACACGCTCCCGCAGCACGAGGGATGCGTTGCGGCCTAGTTCAGAAGCTGGGTAGGCTTTCGCCGCAGTTGTGGCTGGATCAATAGGCGTGTAGAGGGGGACGGACATCATTCCCATACCCAAAAACGGAATGATTACTATTATCAAAATTCAAAAGAGAGGCAACCCTGCATTCACCGAGTTGCCCCAAAACCATCTAGAGACCAAACTCTTGCTTGAGTTGTGCGACCCACTGCTGAACGCGTTGATCCGTAAGATCGGACTGGTTGTCTTCATCAATGAGTAGACCCACAAACCGATCTCCCCGCAGCGCTTGGGAGGCATTGAATTCATACCCCGCCATCGACCAGTATCCTACCGTCTCGCCACCCCGTTCACTGATTTTTGCCTCAAGAATACCAATGGCATCGCCAAAGTTGTCAGCGTAGCCCACTTGATCTCCTGCGCCAAAGTAGGCCACTTTTTTGCCAGTGAAATCAATGCTGTCTAGCTCCTCGTAAAAGCCCTCCCAGTCGGCTTGAAGTTCGCCCACATTCCACGTTGGACAGCCGATAATCAGACGATCGTAGGCCTCAAAGTCAGAGGGACTCGCTGATGCAATATCATGCAGTTCTACCACCGCAGCATTGGCAAAGGCGGACTGGATTTTCTCTGCAATCATTTGGGTGTTGCCAGTTTGGGTTCCATAAAATAAGCCAATTGTTGCCATCGATAACATCCCCGTAAGAATTGTTTGCCGGCGTTCTCCTTGGAGGTTCTGGGGCGATCGGCAGGATTGGGGAGCCCGTGAACGCTGTCATGTGCCCCTACTTATTATTGCAAATTTATCTCAATTGGCAACCTAATTTTAGAAAACAAGGCAAAACTGCCTGCTTAAGGTCTTTATCGCTGACCGAGCATTTGCCAACCCGTTAAAAACATCAGGAGCAAGACGCCACTGAGCGCCAAGATGTAGATAGGCTTGAAGACGACCCCCAAATAGGCTCCTTCATGGATCTGGAGTAAGACAGCCAGCTGCTGTTTTGGCAAATGCAGCCACTGTTAACTCAGGTGGTAAGCAACGCCTGTGATGGCACTCACCAAAAGCGGCAGCAAGACAACAGTAGCTCCATACTGATGGATGAGTCTCAGGGTGCTACTTGGCTGAGCCAGCCGGTGGTACTGCTTGAGTCGTCTGGGATTGATTAACCTAAAACCACTGACGGTCAGTACGGCCACACCTAACCCCAAGCAGAGCACATAGAGCAAACTGAAGGACTCCCCCAAAAAGGCGCCCGTATGGATTGTCATCATCAATTTGCCAAAGTCTTTGGATAGTCCTAACCAACTGCGACCCAACCGATAGGCCAATCCGCTACACATCGTTAACCCCAAGGGCAGCCACAGCGCGATCGCGACTTGACGATGCAGTTGACGTACTTTCATTCTCGCCCGTCTCCATTCAACTCAGTAGATTCCTGAAAGGAATACCTTGGCTTAAATATCCGCCCATTTGCGCAGTAAATTGGCGTGCACCTTGCAGAGCAGGTCAAACTCAATGGTTTTCCCCTGTTTTTCAAAAATGCTGCGGCGAACAGTATCTAGTTCAAACAGGAGTTCTCGCTCCAAGGGATCGCGAATTAAACTTTGCACCCATGTGACTGCCGCAAGGCGAACACCCTGACTCACTGGTTCCACTCGATGCAAAAAGATGGCTGGATACGCAATCATTGAGCCCGCAGGCAACCTAAAGGACTGTTCGCCCAAACTGGTATCGAGAACCAAGGTTCCCCCTTCATAGGTACAAGGATCACTCAGAAAGAGGGTGAGGGACACATCAGAGCGACTCAACTGCTCACCGCTACCCATTAGGGCATTATCCATGTGGCTGCCATAGACCATGCCGGGTTCGTAGCGGCTAAAAAGGATGGGACGGATGACCTTAGGTTGTACATAGGCTTGGAAGAGATGATTTCTTGTTAAGGCTGCAAGCACGATTTCTGAAGCCAGCGCATACGCCTCACTGTCTTGCGCCAATTGTTGATTGTCTTTAACAGTTTTTGCATAGATGCCAGCAGTCAATTTGCCATCTACAAAGACCCCTGCCTCAAGGATGGCATTTAGGCGATGCAGTTCTTCAGAGGTTAAGACTTGATGGATTTGCAGTAGCATTGGCTCGCTTTCCTAGGGGCTGACCCATAAAGACAGCAACTTGGGGGGAGGAAAAACAAGGTTGACCTCCTCCCCGGCCTGAAGGCTGTAGATTCCTTCTTCCTGCTTTAACTTTACGAATGGGAATAGGGCCACCAGCGTCGGCGTCGATAACGACCCCCTTCACCTTCCTCGCCTTCGCCCCATTCGCCCCGTTCGCCCCGTTCCGCCATCAGGTAAATGCTCGATCCAACAGTCCGGTTTTTGGTAGCAGCGACAGCAGAAGCACTGGCAGCCGGCGCTGGGAACTCATAGGACACCCCTCCCTCTTCACCACCGGCACTGAGATTGCTGCAACTCACCATTGTGCTTGCCAAGCCTAGGGAGACAAATAGGCAGAGGGCTTTTGAACCGTAACTATTCATAGGTTGCTCCTTGTTCAATGGGCTTTTACCCCATGATTGTGCTCAAGAAAAGTAACAATCTAGGGAAGGTTGCTGTACTTAGGAGCGGGCGGGGAGCTTGACTGTAAAGGTGGTTCCCTGATGCCGCTGACTCTGGACATCTACCGTGCCCCCATAGTGCTCAACAAGCGCCTTCACCACTGCTAAACCTAGCCCTGAGCCTTGGGCATGGTACAACTGTGCCTCCTGAGAACGCCAAAAGCGATTAAACACTCGGCAGATGTCTTCGGGAGGAATACCGATGCCAGTATCCTGAACCTCAACAATCGCAAACGCCCCCCTTTTTTTGAGGTTAATGGTTACAGCCCCATGGCTAGGGGTATAGTGAAGCGCATTATCCAAAAGATTGCTAAAAATCTCGTAAATTTGTTCAGGATTGCCATAGACATAGACATTGGTATCACAGTGATAAGTCAGATGAATCTGTTTTTTCTTAGCGCGATCGTACTGTAGCTCAACGAGTGACTCCAATAGCTCATCCAAGTCAACATTGACCCATTGACTCTGATCAAGTTTATGATGATCCATACGCGCTAGGAGCAATAGCTGATTGATCAAGGTATTCATCTGGTAACAGGCGGATAAAATTACTTTGAATTTATTTGATTGGGATGGTTCAAGATTCTTGGAGTATTGCTCTAGCAAGGAAATCGAAGATTGAATTGCCGTTAGGGGATGTCGCAATTGATGGGAGGCATCTGCAGTGAATTGTTTTAATTGATTGAGTGAAATGAGAATCGGTTGAAGACTTTGATTAGTTAACCAAAATGCTGCCAAAAGCGTAATCATACTAATGCCGAGGATATTCAATAGAAAGATAGATTTTAAGTATTCTAGCTCCCGATCTAACTCAGTGGTTGATTCTATGACACAGACATAGCCAATGGCTTGGCGATGAGGCTCCATTTTGTTTGCTCTGGCATATACCGGCAGAAAGAAATAGCGATATTGATCTTCTTTGACAATTGTTCCAGCGTCAGAAAGATGATTGGGTATACTCACTTGATCCATCCTTCTGCCTTCATAAACAATTAATTTCCTATCCTTGTCATACCATTGAACACTCTGAGAAAAATGACTGGGGAAGTTTGTCATGACTTCATAGACAGACTCAAAATAATACTTGCCCATTAATTGAGAAACTGTAATTGGTTGCAAGTCTCCTGAAACATTTTTAGGAACATACCCTTTGTATTTTGGTTCTTTCTTTAACTCTTCATACTCGTGCTGCAGGATTTCTAAGATACTTGCAGACTGGGTGCCTACTTCTTTTAGATGATCGTCGAGTTGATTGTAGCGGTGATAAACAATCAGAGAGTAAATTGAGAATGAAGAGATAGATAAAATTCCAGTAATCACCAAAAAGTATATAAAAAATAGGCGATGCCGCAGATTGCTAACTCGGCGATTCAAAGTTGGGATTAAGCCGATAGCCAAAACCATAGACAGTTTCAATAAAATTAGGAGGAGCCCCGCCTGCGTTCAGTTTGTGCCGCAGTCTCTTTAAGTGTACTTTAACGGCTTCTTCCCCTGGCACTTCCTCCAATGACCACGCATGATCGATAATTGCTGAGCGGCTAAGGATGCGACTGCCGTTACGCAACAACACCTCCAAAATGGCATACTCTTTGGGGGTCAGCTGGAGCTCTTGGTTGTTATAGGTGACTTTGGCTTTGTCTAGATATAGGGTGAGGGCGCCCCACCTAAGGACAGAGGAAAATGGTAGCGACTGACGCCTCAGTAGGGCACGCACCCTAGCCAACAGTTCGGCCAGATCAAAGGGCTTGACTAGGTAGTCATCGGCGCCGGCATCAAGACCCATGACTTTGTCAGTACTGGTGTCTCGAGCCGTTAGGATCAAAATAGGCAGCTGGTAGGCTCTCTGGCGAAGGATTTGGCACAGTCTTAGGCCGTCCATGCGCGGTAAGCCTAGATCTAAAATCAGTAGGTCAAAGGCAGTGGCCTCTAAATACTCAAGAGCTGATTCGGCATCATGTACCACTTCAGGGGTGTAGCGCTGATGGGCCAGGGATTCGGCAATCAAGTTGGCGATGGTTTGATCGTCTTCAACAATTAAAATTTTCATTAAGGCCGGCGGCGTGGGGACACCCCTGTGTTCGTTGCCCAGCTGTAGGACTAGGTGGTGTACTCGGCATTAATTTTAACGTAATCATAGCTGAGATCACAGCCCCAAGCGACACCTCGACCACTGCCATGACCAATACTGACTTCAATCACCACCGGATGGTCGAGGGACTGCTGGCCACTGGGATCGCTACTAGCGGCGGCTTGATTGACTAAGTAGGCATTGGCAGCGGCGCGATCGAAGGGTAAGGGTTGACCGTGGCGCATCATGGCAATCCCCCCAAGGGAAATGGCCAGATTACTGGCATCAAAGGGCACCCCAGCGCGGCCAGCAGCGGCGGCAATGCGTCCCCAGTTGGGATCCCGTCCATAGATGGCTGATTTGACGAGCATTGAACCCGCAATGGTTCTGGCCACTTGACGGGCAGCGGCATCATCACTAGCACCACTCACCTGAACTTCAATGAGACAGGTCGCCCCCTCGCCATCACGGGCGATCGCCTTCGCTAAATGGACACAGACCGCCGTTAACATTTCCTCAAGGCGGCTGGCCGCTGCGCCCGGCTCCGTAATCGCAGGGGTACGCGATTGTCCATTGGCCAAAGCAATCACACTGTCATTGGTGCTGGTATCACCATCAACGGTAATTTGATTGAAGGAGCGATCGCAGGCGCGTTGGAGCATCTCCTGCCACAGATGGGGCGACACAGCAGCATCGCAGGTAATAAAGGCCAGCATCGTTGCCATATTCGGGTGAATCATCCCTGACCCCTTGGCCATGCCACCAATGCGAATGGGCTGCCCCTCCCACTCGGCTTCGAGGGCAATTTGCTTGGGCACCAAGTCTGTGGTTAGAATGGCTCGGGCAGCCGCCTCTCCACCGCCATCACTCAAGTTTGCCGTTAGCGTTGGCAGCGCTTGGCGCATCTTTTCAAGGGGAATGGGTTGACCAATGACCCCCGTCGAAGCCACGAGCACCATCTCTGGACTCACCCCCAAGGCCGTTGCCACCATATCCGCTTGGGCTAAAACCGCCTGCCAGCCCTGTTCTCCCGTAGCCGCATTGGCCTGACCCGAATTACACAAAATCGCCTGCGCCGCTCCCTTCGTTTGTAACCGCTGACGACAGTAGGTGACAGGTGCCGCACACATGTGGTTCGTCGTAAATACCCCAGCGGCGATCGCCGGCACATCGGAAACAATCAAGGCCAAATCCAGTGCCCCTGAAGCTTTGAGTCCTGCCGCAATGCCCGCAGCTCGATAGCCTTTGGCGGCAGTCACACCACCCGTAATCCGTTGCCAGTGGCTCATAGCGTCGTCAATAAGAGAATCGTTGCGATTATATCAAGGGTCTTTCCCAAAACAGCGACTGTTAAGGTTTTTGCAGAAGTCTAGGGGAAAATACGACTCAAGGGGAGCTGTTGTTCAGTGATCGGCAGAGCGATCGCTCCCGTCGCGGGCACAATTCGCCGATTCAAATACCCAAAGGTTGTCGGTGTAATTTGCGCTGGTTCACTATAGGCTTCGAGAGTGCGATCCACCAAGTTAAAAAGCCAGTAGTGGGGAATCCCTGCCTCAGCATAGAGCATCAATTTCACAGTGCGATCGTACTCTAGGGAAGAGTCCGCCACCTCAATTAGCAATTGCACTGCCGCTGCTGTCGGATGCGCCGTGGCGTAATCATCCTCCCGATTGTCGACAAGGGTAATGTCTGGCTCAGGTTCACTGTGATCTGCAATTACAATCGGCGATTGACAGCGTAGGGTTGCCCGCTCACCCACCATTGGCATTAAGACCCGCAGGAGTCGGGTGATACAGGTTTCGTGGGCTGTCCCCTTAGCCGCCATCTTAATCAGTTCCCCCCGCACTAATTCGATGGGATCATCCTCGCCCAAAAAGCCGAGTTCAGCTAAACGGTGATAGTCCTCAATGCGGAAGTGCAGCGGGGATGGTGTTAATGTGCGGGTCGTCGGGTTCATGATTGTTTAGCCCGTATTGCGCATACCTGCCGCCACACCATTGATCGTCAAGAGAGCGCCCCGCAGCAACTCACCCCGGCCATAGCGGGAGCGGAGAATCGCCCCAGAGGTGGTTTGGCTGTTGTGCTGGCGTAGCCGTTTCAGGAGAGATACTTGCAGGAACCCCAAGGGAACAATGGTGCGATTGCGCAGTTGCACCGATCGCTGGAGCGCCGGATCCCCATCGAGTAGCCGCTCATGGCCAGTAATCGTGAGCACCAGTTCCGTGGTCAGGCGATGTTCCTGAGCAATCTGATCGTAGAGGCGGAAAAAGGCTTCACGGTTTTGGGGTTGGCTGAGTTCTTGGACATAGTAGCGGGCAATCTCTAGATCCACTTTGGCAAGGGTCATCTCAACTTTGGAGATCACCATGCGGAAGAAGGGCCATTTGTAGTAAAAGTAGCGCAACAGGGAGAGATGCTCAGCGGGTTTTTCCTCAAGGAATTCCTTCAGGGCAGTGCCCACACCATACCAAGCCGGCAGCAGGAAACGGGTTTGCGTCCAACTAAAGACCCAAGGAATTGCCCGCAAACTCTCAAGGGTTTTCTTACCTCCCCGCCGCGTGGGTCGGGAGCTAATTTGCAGTTGGCTAATTTCTTGAATCGGAGTAACTTCGTTAAAGAATTCAATGAATTCTGGCTGCTCATAGATGAGATGGCGATAGCATTGGCGCGATCGCGTGGCCAGCTCCTCCATAATCTCGTGCCAAGGCTCAATTTCATCAATACTACTGCGCAGCAAACTCGCCTGAATCACGGCTGTGGCCACTGTTTCGAGGTTAAAGAGCGCCAATTCCGGCAATGAGTATTTAGAGGCCAACACCTCGCCCTGCTCAGTAATCTTGATTCGTCCTTTGATCGTTTGCTCTGGCTGTGCCAAAATGGCTGCGTAGGCAGGCCCACCCCCCCGTCCCACAGAGCCACCCCGGCCGTGGAAAATCCGCAGTTGAAAGCCAAAGTTTTCCGCAATTTTTTGGAGCCGTTGTTGTGCCTTATAAATTTCCCAGTTGCTACTGAGGAAGCCCGAATCTTTGTTGCTGTCGGAATAGCCCAGCATCACCTCTTGCAGAAAGGGGGTACTGTGGCTGCCCAAATAGCTATGGCAAAAGGGCAAAGAAAAGAGTTCCGTCAGCACTGCGGGGGCGTGTTTGAGGTCTTCAACCGTCTCAAAGAGGGGAATCGCCTGTAGGGTACTGGTGCCTGTGGCGGGATCAAACAGTCCAGCCTCCTTGGCAAAGAGCAGCACCTCCAAGAGATCACTGACCTCGTGGCTCATGCTGATGATGTAGGTATTGCACAAATCCGTGCCAAACTCTTGTTGGAGTTGTCGCACCATACGGAACGTTTCAATGATTTCATTGGTGCGATCGCTAAAGGGGAGTTCCCCCGGAATCAAGGGGCGACGGGTGGAAAGTTCACTGAGGAGCCAGCGAGTGCGCTCCGTTTCCGACAATTCCGTATAGGGACAGGGGAGAATGCCCAAATAGGCGGTAATTTCATTAAGCGCCTCAGCGTGACAGGTGCTTTCTTGGCGAATATCCAAGGCTGCCAAATTAAAGCCAAAAACCTCCACTTGGCAAATCAAATCATCCAGTTCGCGGCAGGCCAGTCCCGTTTCCTTCAGGTTACGCTGAATCAGCAGCAGCTCTGCCAAGAATTCTTGACCGTGGCGGTAAAACTGTCCATTATTTAGCTCTTCCGCATCATTGCGGCGAATGCAGTAGGTTTGCAGCGCTCGGTTGCGATCGCGGGTATTTTGCAGCCGTTTGAGCACATAGGTGAGTTTCAGACGGTAGGGTTCCTGCCGATAGCGCACCGCATACTGGTCATAGACGCTAGGGAGTTGCCGTTGATCCTGCTCAAGGGAATCCAGTAAATCCGGCAGCACATCACACCAGTGCAGGGACAAGCTCAGCAGATTAATCAACCGCTCAACGGATTTAATGTACTCCTCAAGAACTAAGTTGCGCTGATAGCAGGCGGTTTGCCACGTCACTTCCGGTGTCACGTAGGGATTGCCATCGCGATCGCCCCCCACCCAGGAGCCAAAGCGACAGAAATTGTGCCGCGGGGGCTGCAAATAGGGAAATGTTTCATGGAGCGATTGCTCAAGGCGGCGATAGAGCTTGGGAATGACGGCAAAAATGACCTCTTTGAAGTAGTGGAGCGTGTATTCCACCTCATCGAGC
This sequence comes from Thermosynechococcus sp. B1, assembly GCF_030322985.1. Classification (NCBI taxonomy): domain Bacteria; kingdom Bacillati; phylum Cyanobacteriota; class Cyanophyceae; order Acaryochloridales; family Thermosynechococcaceae; genus Thermosynechococcus; species Thermosynechococcus sp. B1. Next base: position 595,389 of record NZ_CP096573.1, read on the forward strand.
ACTTCGGGCTTAAATTGGTGCAGTTCATCGGTGCGCCACCAGAGGCGAATTTCTTCCATTAGTTGTGCCCGCAGGGTTTGGGCATTCCAGTCCGTCAGGTGCGGAGAAGCCCCCTCTAGCACATCCAGTTGCTCCAGTAAGCGGGCAACCCGCCGCTGCTTATCGCGAATCGTTTGCCGCACAATTTCCGTCGGGTGAGCGGTGAAAACCAGCTTAATGTCGAGTTGATCCAGCAGCTTTTGAATATGGCGCGGCGGTACATTCAGTGTATGCAGCCGCGGAAAAAGCCAAGCAAAGGAACCATACTGCTGAGTGGCGGGAATGGCTTCGTAGAGACTATGCTCTAGGCGTTCACTCGGTCCACTGCGCACATCCGTTGCATTGGCAGCATGATGGGGCAAGGGAAAGCCTTCACCACTGACACCGGAAATCGGTTCACTCATGACACTGCGGCGGCACAGTCCCTCTTGGGCAGCTCGTTCGCGATTGTATTGTTGCTCGTAGTGCTGCTCGACAATGTTGATAATTTGAAAGTAGAGGTTAAAAGCACGCGCTGCTCTGATCGCTTGATTGAGTTCGAGGGATTCAATGACCTTCAGCAGTTCCCCTTCTGGGGCATGGAGCGCATGGCCTTCTGGCGAAGAGAGAGCACCCAAGCGCCGCAGTAGATCAACTAATTCCTGACCCGATTCTGCCGCCAAGACATCTACCAAGACCTCTTCCACCAGTCGCAAACGTGCCTGTAGGGTGCGAGCTGCTAAACTTTCACTTTCAATCAAGCGATCGCGATTGGTCGCATCGAGGACTGATGTCATATTTACCCCAGTCTGCAAACATAATACTCCCTACTTTACCCAATCCTGAGCTAGGGCAGTACAACAATTGATAACAGGCGTATTAAGGATTTATTAACAGTTCTAATCTTTTTTGCTGCTGAGAATCAGTTCTAGGTGTTGCAAGCGATCGCGCACGCCATAATTCACCAAAGTCATGCTTTGTAGACGTTCCAACCAACCAGCACTAATGCCATTGAGATACTGAAGTAGCGGCCAACGCTGGCTCAAGGGAGCAAATAGCTGTGGCCAACGGGCATAGACCAGCCCACGAATCCCTTGCCGCTGTCGCAGGAGGTTCTCCGGCAGCCAAGACACGTTTTTATGCTGGCTAGGGGACAGTACCGATAGGGAGGATGCCAAGATCAGGCGATCGCCCCGTTGCTCATAGGCCGCGGCCACATCAGAGACCAAGCCTTCACTGGTCTGCGGGTCAAGAATTAATTTCACCCAAGCAGTGACGGGTTCTTTATTCAAGACCAAGCGATTCACCTCATAGCCATTGGCCCGGGCAAGATCATCCAATTGTTGCAGCACAGTTGCCGCCTCTGGGGTATTGCGCGTCTGCCACCACCATTGCCACTGTTCATCGCCTTGGCGCCAAAGGGCAAGGCTAAAGCGATCGCTGGCCAAGGGAAAAATTTGCCTCGTCACGTCCAGCGGTATCTCTGCCGTCAAATCCCGCAGCAGTTGGCTGGCAATCTCATCCCCTTGGGGCGTTCTGCCAAAGCGGTAGTCTGCCAAAGCCTTGGTGAGTTGGCTATAGCCCTCTGGCAAGTGGGAACCCGCAACCACCACCGTCGGCATCGGTTCTTGGGCACGGAGGAACTCAAGGTCAAGGGGATCAGCCGCCAATGTCGGATCACTGGTGCGGTGCAGCAGCGTTTCCAGATGCAGCTCGTTGTTTTGCGCCTTCACAGCCAACAGCAGGCGATCGTAGGTGGGTGCCAGTTCGCGATCCTCACGACTTAGGGATTGCAGGTTGACATAGTAGAGGGCCGTAGGTTGAGTGTCTAATTGAGGTCGCGCCGCTTGATAAAAGCTCAAACCCGCCAGATTGCCATCCCCAGTCACCGCTGACCCCAAGCTAGCGATCATGGTCTCCACATCGGCAGCGAGGAGCAGGCGATCGCCCAGCCGTGCCGTCACCAAGTCCTTACCCACTTGGAGGGGGATATTTTGATAGACTTGCGCCTCAAAAGGATGGCTCTGCCAGTAGGTCTCTAAGAAAGCCGTTGCTGCGTCTGGGCGCTTCAGGGGCAGAATCCACAACTGCCGCGGGGATGGACACACTTCAGAACAGGGGAACTGGGCAACCGTCACCCCCTCTCCTACCCAAGTACTGACCTCAGACCACGACCAGCCCCAATCAGCCAGTTGGGATGTCCAAAAACGCTCCCAAAAAAAGCGCAGCGGATCGCTACTGGGACGTTGATTGAGCTTGAGGACACTCTGGGCTTGGCGGGGGACAAAGATCAGGTCATCGCTATCGGCAGCGAAGGCTGGCTGGCCACAGGTTAGAACCCACCAGCAGAGGATAAAGACCAAAAACGATGACCATAGCGATCGATGGTGCGGTTGCATCAGTGCCCTCAATGTGGCAGGCCAAATTAGCGGTTGGTGACAGTGGCCACATCCCGCGAGGTCAAGCGCTCATAGGTCGCCCGCATTTTCAGCCCCGTCAGCACTTGGAACAGACCCGAACCATTATCGGAACCTGGATAGTCACGGTGCTTCAGCAGCAGTTCCGTCATTTCACCATAGTGCTTGGTGGAGGTATTGCTCAGGTGACTTTCGATGTAGATCAGTTCATCGAGTTTTTCAAAGCGACCGTCCACTTCTAACACCGAAACGGGGTGACCATAGTATTCATCGGGGCCATAGCTGAGGCGGATGCCCGGATAAGAGCAGGTGAGCTTACGACCGCAGGGAATCCAAGTAATCGTGGAGCCTTCATCAAAAAGATAGACTGGCTCAAAGCCAGGGATGCCTTCCCGTTGCAGCATCCGTACCCGCAGGATATTGCCGACTTTTTCCTCTTTGACCAACTGGGTCGGCAGAATTTGCAAGACCACGTCAGCGTACTGCTTTTGGGGATCGATATAGGCCATGAAGTCGGGGCGACGGGCATTGATCGAGGCAATCACGTCTTCGTAGCTGTGACCCCGCTCGGCCATGTCGCGCTTGATCTTCCAAGCAATTTTTACATCGTCGCTGATGTCGAGATAGACACTAAAGTCAATCAGCGATCGCACCCGTTCATCGTAAAGGGGATGCAGCCCTTCAATCACAATCACGTGGTTGGGATCAACCCTCTCTGGCGGATCAATCGTCCCCGTTTCGTGGTTGTAGATGGGTTTCATGATTGATTCGCCATTTTTGAGAGCCTTGATCTGCTCATACATCAGATCAAAGTTGTTGGCGCGGGGATCAAGAGCTGTAATCCCCGTTTCTTTCCGCTGCTTGCGATCCAGACTGTGATAGTCATCCAAGCAAATCACAGTCATAAACTCTTCGCCAAACAGATCGGCCAGTCGGCGCAAAAACGTTGATTTACCACAGCCGGAGTCTCCAGCAACGCCGATGAGAACCACACGGTCTGGCTTACTGCTCATAGCTGACGATTCCCTTTGCTCGTAGAAGTGGACATCCCCTGATGGGGTGGTTCAGTATTCCCTTACTGATATTACAAGGGTGGTGTCCCTCTGTGATAGTTTTTTGGGCAAAAAGAGGAACATTGCCCTCCATAGGGGGGATTGGTGGTTGCCCTAGGGAAGCGTTTGGGATATACTAGTAGATTGCGAAAGTTAGTCCTAGGGATCATCATGGCCTGCCCCAAGAAAAAAACCTCGAAGTCCAAGCGCAGTATGCGCCGTGCGGTCTGGAAGCGCCAAGCTGCCCTTCAAGCGCAACGTGCCCTTTCCATTGGCAAGTCTATTTTGACCGAGCGCGCCCAAGGCTTCTACTTCCCTGAAGCTGAAGAAGAAAACGAAGACGAGCAGGAGTAATCCATGGCCACTCCCACGGAGCCAAGCCGCACCCCAAAACTGGAAACCCCCAAGTACGGCTTTAATACTTTTGCTGAGCGGATCAATGGTCGTGCTGCTATGGTCGGTCTTGTGGCGCTTTTGTTATGGGAATATTGGACAGGAGAGGGCTTGCTCCACTGGTTGGGCTGGGTCTAGGGGACGCATTTAGCACTTGTTTGCATGATTCCCTACAACCTCAGTGACCCCCGCCTCTTTGGCATTATGGTTGGGGTCATGTTTTTGATGGTGGTCAGCCGCCTCGTGCTGGTGGCCGGCTTTTTTTCGCTTGTATATGTGGTGGCTCGCTGGACGCCCCTGAGGAAACGGCGGGTCAATTTGCGCCCCTACCAGCGGGGGCAGTTTTGGCAGGAGTTTGGCTGGTCGTTGGTGACAGCGGCTATTTTTGCGTTGGCGGGGGCGATCGCCGCAGTGATGTGGCAGCGGGGCTGGACAGCCGTTTATCTAGAGTTAAATTCCCTTTGGGACTACATTTACTTTCCCTTGAGTATTGGCCTTGTGCTGCTGCTTCACGAAACCTATTACTATTGGCTCCATCGCTGGATGCACCAACCGAAAATTTATCGCCGTGTCCATCGGGTGCATCACCATAGCATTGTGGCCTCGCCTTGGACGGCCTTTTCATTTCACCCGTGGGAAGCGTTCCTACAGGCCATTTTCCTGCCGCTGATTATTGTGCTTGTGCCGCTGCACCCCTACGCGATCGTGATTCAGCTCAGCCTGATGACGGTCTCCAGTGTGATTAACCATTTGAATTTAGAGATTTATCCCCGTGGCTTTGCCGAGCATTGGTTGGGGCAGTGGTTGATTGGCGCCACCCACCACAGTTTGCACCACAGTCAATTTCGCTGTAACTATGGCCTCTATTTCACCTTTTGGGATCGGTGGCTGGGAACAGAGAGCCGCGATTACCTGCCCCTGTTTCGCGATCGCACCCAAGGCTAAGGCAACGATGAATTCTGCATAGGCCAATCGGCGAAGGCGTAGGACGGTTTGTCTGGTTCAGTGGCAGTGAGATGGTCAAGGCACTTTCCTTTCCGATGATGGCGGAGCGGCAACATCCGCTGATCCAACCGCTACTCACCCTTTCCGATGAGGAGTTGATCAAGGCCTTTCAAGATGAGCGCGATCGCGGCTGCTACTTTGTTGCCCTTTATTGTCGCTATGCCGCTCTTGTCTATAGTGTGCTGCAACACCACGGGCGATCGCCAGTACAGGTGGACTATCTTTTTGCCAAGGTGTGGCACGGGTTATTTTTCAGCTTTGACCTTGTGGAGTTTACCCCTGAGGGCGTGAAAGTGGGTGACGAGGAAGCTCGCTCCCTGCGCAATTGGATTGTCAACCGCACCGCTACCCTGATTCAAGAGGAACTCCCCGGCATTGAGCACATTACCTATGTCCTGCAGGATGCGCCACCTCCGCTCTGGTGTTACTTGGAAGCCAGCCTTGCCTACCTCAATCCCCTTAGCCGCTTGGTGGTGGTGACCACCCAGACCTTTCACTGGAGCCTTGAGCGCCTGCGTGCCTACCTAGAAGTTCAAGGAGAAACCTACAGCCTTGAGGAACTCAACCAGCATTTAGAAGAGGGGCTAGTACGCATCGCGGAGTATCTGCCGCCGGATATTCGCCAAATTTACTTAATGCCCGATCTCGCTTCAGAGGAATCCCCCACCGTTCAACCCACTCTCGAAGAACTCTTTCCCAATAGCGTTGAGGAAGTGGGCACCCACCTTGAGAGTAACCCGACGGACGCTAGTATTGATAACCTACTGGCAGAGTGGGAGCGGATTCTCTCCAGCTAAGATTATTTTTCCACAGATGAATCTCACAACGATCTGGGATGCCCCCAAGACCGTCCCTTGTATGCTAGACTCAATTTGTTGAGAAAAATTTCTAACAAGGTCTGACATTCATGGGTCTGGGTGTTATTGATTTGCCGACATTTTGCCTTGAGGGCACTGTCGAAGAAGTCTTTTATAAGAAGGGGCGACCCAAAGTCGTGATTCTAAAAACCGCCACAGGAACGGTCTGGATTAAGCTAGAAAAGTCCCTGCGCCGTGAGTTACAGCAAGTTCCCACGGTGGGCGATCGCCTGCGGCTAGAAGGAACGATCAGCGATAAGTACGATGGCTGGGTCAAGCAATACAAGGCCAGTCATTTAGAATTTTTAGCAACGGCTCAACCCTCAGCGGCAAAGCGTTCTCAGCCCTGTAAGGTGCTCATTTGTCAAAAATCCTCCTGCTGTCGGCGGGGTGCCAAGGAACTGTGGCAAGAGCTAGAGGCACAACAGCTCCCCATTGCCCTGAAGGCGACGGGCTGTATGGGGGAATGCAAACGGGGGCCAGCGGTGGTTGTCCTGCCCCACAAGAAACGGCTGACCCGCGCCAATGCCCAACAGATTCGCGAGCTAGTTTGCTCGACTGAGGCTTAGGGAATTCAGGACAACGGCAATCGAACTCACGGCCATACAAGCGGCAGCAATTCCGGGGGTGAGACTGAGGCCCCATAGGGGTAATCCAACACCGGCTGCAAGGGGTAAACCGACGATATTGTAGGCCACTGCCCAAAGAAGATTCTGCTGAATTTTGCGGAAGGTGGCGCGGCTAAGGCTCAGCACAGCGAGCACATCCTCTAGATGATTGCGGGTGAGGATAATATCCGCTGCTTCAATGGCCACCTCTGTACCCGTACCAAGGCTAATCCCCACCTGAGCTGCCGTTAGAGCTGGCGCATCATTCATGCCATCCCCGACCATGGCCACGGTTTTGCCTTGGGCTTGCCAACCTTCAATGAGGGCGAGCTTTTGTTGCGGCTGAAGATCGGTGTGCAGATGCGTTGGCGGTAGGCCAAGAGGTTCTAGGAGTTGCTGTGCGGCTTTGGCCGTGTCTCCCGTCAGGACATGGATCGCATAGCCTTGGGCTTGCAGGGCTTGAACGGTGCTCACTGCCTCTGGGCGCAGGCGATCGCGAAAGGTCACAACGGCAATCAACTGGCGATCGCAGGCCAAGGCCACATGGGTTTCCACTTCTAGGGAAGGACAGTCAACCCCCTGATCACGCAGCCAACTGAGGCGACCTGCCTGATAGTAATGCCCCTCAATCCAACCGCTGATCCCCAGTCCGAGGGCAGTTTCCACCTCTGTCACCGTTGCTAGCTCTGTTGTCTGGCCGGTCGCAGCCCACGCCTTCTGAATCGCCACTGCAAGGGGATGGCGACTCTCGCGCTCTAAACTGGCTAGCAGATACAGCACTTCCTCTGAAAAGTAATGACCATAGAGGTTGATCTCGGCCACTGCCAGTTCACCGGTCGTCAGTGTGCCCGTCTTATCAAACACAATCGTGTCCAACTGCTGACTGTGCTCAAGAACATCACCGCCTCGAATAATTAAGCCTTTGGCAGCGGCGTGACTGGTGCCCACAAGCAGCGCGATCGGGGTGGCAAGGCCAAGGGCACAGGGACAGGCAATCACCAGAACACTCAAGGCTAGCTTTAAGGGCAATAGGGGTGTGCTATTGGTCATTTCTGGGAAGAAATGGGGGGCGATCGCGCTCCAAAACAGAGCCGTTGCTGCTGCCAAGGCTAGCACCCCATAGCCAAAATAGCCGGCCACCACATCCGCCATTTGCTGCACCGGTGCTTTGCGATTTTGTGCCTGCACCACGAGGTCTAGAATCTGCCCCAAAAATGAGGCACGACCACAGCGTTCCACCCGTAGGGTGACCGCAGCACCAACATTGCGACTGCCCGCCAGAACGGATGCCCCCACCCCCTTGGCCACCGGTAAAGATTCCCCTGTGAGCATGGATTCATCCACCAGGGTTTCCCCGGTCACAATCGTGCCATCGGCAGGAAAGGGTTCTCCAGCATCTACCCACAGCCAGTCCCCGACTTGGATACGACTGACGGGAATGGGCCAGCGATCGCTAGCAGTCAAACTGGGTTGCCATAGCGCCTGTTGTGGCTGAAGCGCAAGGAGCGATCGCAAGTCCCGTTGTGCCTGTTGACGTACCCGTTGCTCCAGCGATCGCCCCAGCAAAATAAAGCCAAGGATCATCACCGGTTCATCAAAGAAACACGCCCAGCCCAAGGCCGGCCACAGCCACGCCACCGTACTAATGAGGTAAGCCCCCAAGGCGCCAAGAGCCACCAGCGTATTCATATTCGGGCGACGTTGGAACAGGCCTATCATTCCTTCCCGCAGAATCTCCCACCCCGGTAGGACAAGGGCAATGGTTGCTAGCCCCCAATGCCAGATCATCGCCTCTAACATGGGCCAGTGCCCCGGCAGCAGATCAATCCCGTGGCCGACACTAGAGAGAACAAGGAGCACAAGGGCGATCGCTAACCTTGGCAAAGAGGTTTCCTCAGAGGCCGTGGGCAGTTCCAAAAGGGCATTGGCTTCTGCGAGGGTGGCTTGAAAGCGGCCTTGGTTTAAGCTCTCGACAATGGCACTGGGGGTTGTCTCAGCGGGGGAATAGGTGACAACGGCGGTTCCCGTGACCAGATTGACTGCCGCAGCATCTACGCCCGGCTGCTCTTTTAACTGATTTTCCAGCGATCGCACGCAGCCAGCACAACGCAAGCCGCTCACCCGCAGGATGGCTACCTCAGGGGCGTGAGAATCAACACTTGAACTTAGGGACACGTCGCACCCTCTCCAAAAAGAACTACGTTCAATCTCCTAACTGCGTCCCCACCGCCTATTGTGGCACGTTGGCTTTGGGATGTCAGGGAAAGGGCGAGCTATGCTAAAGGAGTGAGGTTTTCACGAGAAATACAGAGAATGGTGACTGCCAAGGAGACGGGCGATCGCTATTTCACACCAGAAGAATACTTCGCGTGGGAAGAGCAGCAGTTAGAAAAGCATGAGTTGATTGATGGTCGCGTCTATGCAATGGCAGGTGGTAGTAAGAACCACAGCATCATTAAACTGAACTTCGGCAATCTGATTAAACCCCATCTACGGGGTCGTGGGTGTCAGGTATTTAACTCTGACTTGAGGGTGAATATCCTTCATACGACCAACTTTACTTATCCTGATCTGAGTGTCACCTGTGACGATCGCGATCGCCAGAGTCCCTTTTTCATCACTTATCCCTGTCTCATTGTTGAAGTGCTCTCACCCGCCACCGAGGCCTACGATCGCGGCAAAAAGTTTGATCTCTACCGTCGTAACCCCAACCTCGTGGATTATGTGCTCGCTAGCTCAGAGGAAATGGCGATCGACATTTACCAAAAAAATGAGGTGGGGGATTGGCTGCTGCGCTGCTACCGCGCGGGCGATCGCGTTGAGTTGAGGAGCATTGACCTCAAAGTGCCTATTGAACAGTTTTATGAAGACGTTGACCTCTCTGCCCCCGCCGTAGATACCACTGCTCCGTGAAACAGCAAGCGGCTCTCCCTATGAACGCCGAGGCTATCGAAAAAGCAAAATTGGGTATTCTTTGAGAGGAGAGTAAATTCAAGGGGTACCAGACATGTTGCCGTTAACGGTGAGTCGCCTCTGGACAATTAGCCGTAATGTTTTCAATGAAATACTGCGGGAGCGGGTTCTTTACGTCACTGCTGTTTTTGCCATTGGCCTAGCCTTAGCGGTTGTGATTTTGGGACAGGTGTCAGCAGGCACCCAAGACAAAATTAGCCTTGATGTGGGAATGGCAGGAATTTCTCTCTTTGGCTTGCTGATTGCTGCCTTTGTCGGGGGTGGTTTGCTCAATAAAGAGATAGAAAAGCGCACGATCTTAGTGATGTTGGCGAAACCCATCAGCCGTGCGGAATTTATTATTGGCAAACATTTGGGCCTATCGGCGGTTCTGCTGGTACTGGTGGCACTGATGACGCTGATTCTGTTTATTCTGATGAGCTTGAATCAGTTTGCCTATCCCGCTGGCCCTTTGATGGTGACCTCTTTCTATATTGCGCTGCAACTCGCTCTCTTGACGGCAGCCGCTTTGCTGTTTGGCAGTTTCACTAGTTCATTGATTGCCACGCTGCTAACGGTGGCACTGTACTTTATGGGGCACTTTAGCCAAAATCTGGTGATCCTCAGCCAAAAGATGGAGAGTGATGCCGTACGGCAACTGATGCAGTTTCTCTATCTGATCTTTCCCGATTTATCCCGCTTGGATTTTAAGAATACAGCGGTCTATGGCATGCTGCCCTCTGTACCGGAACTCGTGGCCAATGCCTTCTATGGCGTGATTTATACGGTAGCACTGCTGGCGATCGCCACTTGGATTTTCTCTCGTCGCAATTTTTAGCAAAAACTCGCAGCCAACTGTGCAATTGTTCCCCCAATGGGCTATGATAAAGCTCTGGGAATTTTTGCCCGTGTAGCTCAGTGGTAGAGCACACCCTTGGTAAGGGTGAGGCCACGAGTTCAATCCTCGTCACGGGCTTTGTTTGGCAAATCTCACGGCATTTTCCATCTCTGGTGGGGTAGTTTATCGCTGTCGCAACCAGTAAGTGATCGCCAGCACAACGGCCAAAAGAACCACTGTACGGCGTAACAGCAGCGGGTTAACCGCACGGGCAAATTTACCCCCCAAAAGTCCGCCAACAATGGTAGCGATCGCCATCCCCAAAGCAGCAGGCCACACCACCTCCCCAGACACAACAAAAAACGCCGCTGCGGCGACATTGATCCCAAAAGCCAACATTTGCTTCAAGCCATTGAGGCGCGTCAAGCTTTCCCCGAGAACAATGCCCAGCACGGCGAGTAGAATCACGCTCACCCCCGCGCCAAAATAGCCGCCATAGACCGCCGCTAGAAACACAAGAGGAATGGCTCCCACTTCAGATACGGCTGGCGCACTGATCCGCTGCAGCAACCAAGCCCGCACCTGCTCCTGAACCCCCAAGAGGACAGCGGCCAAGAGGAGCAAATAGGGAATCAAGGCATTAAACAGTGCCTCGTTAGTGTGCAAGAGTAACATCGCCCCTGTGATGCCCCCGGCCACCGCACTGGGAAAGAGCCAACCAAGGCGCCGTTGCTGACCCTTAAGATCCTGCCGTTGCGCCACTGTCGCTCCCAAGTAACCGGGTACCAAAGCCACCGTGCTGGTGAGATTGGCAACCACTGGCGGCAAGCCGATCGCCACCAAGGCAGGAAAACTAATCAGTGTTCCCCCACCGGCAATGGCATTGACAAAGCCTGCCGCCAGACCTGCAACGGTCAGCAGTCCGATCTCGCTGATCATGCCCTTGACTAGCTAGAGCCTAAGCAAGGTAGCGTTGGATGGTCTCGCGGTACTGACTCTTGGGTTTCATCCCCACGATCACTTCTAGGAGTTCTTTGTTTTTGAAGAGTTGAATCGTGGGTGTACTGGTAACCCCTGCTTGCTCGGCGATCGCGCTATCTTCAGTAATGTCAATTTCAATGAGCTGTACTTTGCCATCGAATTCATCCACCAGCCGATCCAAAATGGGCTTGAGGGTATGACAAGGGCCACAGGTGGGGGAAACATATTTCACTAGCAGCAGGCGATCGCTCTCGTGAAAGAGTTTGCGCAAGGCATAGCTGCCGCGGTGTTTGATGGCATTGGGATCAAACGCCTGTTCTGGGGATGTTGTAGGTGGCGTTGTTTCTGCGGGTTTGGTTTCGGTTTCCGTTTGGTGAAACTCCTGAATTAGCCCCCGCGCCGACAGCCAACGTTCGGCATCAAGGGCGGCCATACAACCACTGCCTGCCGCCGTTACTGCTTGGCGGTATTCATGGTCTTGAACATCCCCTGCGGCAAAGACCCCTTCCACATTCGTTTGTGTCCCGTGGTGGGTGACGATATAGCCCACACTATCCAATTCCAGAAAATCTTTGAAGAGTTGGGTGTTGGGGGTATGACCAATGGCGTAGAATAGGCCGCGCACCGGCAGGACGGATTCTTCCCCTGTGGCTTTATTGATAATCTGCAGACCCGTCATTAAATTGCCATCGCCAAGGATTTCCCGTGCTTCAGTTTGCCAGTGAACCGTAATTTTAGGATTGGCAAACACGCGATCCTGCATCGCCTTACTAGCGCGCATTTTGTCACTGCGCACAAGGAGATGGACATGGGAGCCATATTTAGTGAGATAGACTGCTTCCTCCGCTGCACTATCACCGCCGCCAATCACCGCCAACTCGACATCCTTGAAAATCGGCGTTGCCCCATCACAAATGGCACAGGCGGAGACCCCCTTGGTCCAATACTGTTCTTCCCCCGGCAGATGGAGTCGTTTGGCCGTGGCACCCGTACAGATAATCACACTGTGGGCATAGACCTGCCGCTCGGCTGAGCTAATGAGAAAGGGGCGTTGACTAAAATCCACCTGAATCACATCTTCAGTGACCATTTCTGTGCCCCAGCGCTCCGCTTGCGCCTTCATCCGTGCCATCAGTTGCGGCCCTTGAATGCCTTCCGGAAAGCCGGGAAAGTTTTCCACTTCGGTGGTGGTCATGAGTTGTCCCCCCGGCAGCCCCCCAATTTGATAGCCTTCAAACATAAAGGGCTTGAGGTTGGCGCGAGCAGCATAGATGGCTGCTGTGTAGCCCGCAGGGCCAGAACCAATAATGACAACGTTTTCAATCCGTGGCGGTGTCATGGCTAAAACAAACTCGAAACGACTATGAGTTATTTGATTTTAGCTTGATTTTCCGTGGCAAACAAGGGGAGCATCTTTAGGCATAATGAAACGGTTAGGCACGCTCCTTGGCTGTGTATATCAAGCAGTTGGAACTCACGAATTTTAAGTCCTTTGGCGGCACAACCGTGATTCCGCTGCTGCCGGGGTTTACGGTCATTTCTGGTCCGAATGGCTCTGGAAAATCCAACCTGTTGGATGCGTTGCTTTTTGCCCTCGGCCTTGCGGGGTCTAAGGGGATGCGGGCAGAACGGCTCCCAGATTTGGTGAACCATAGCCAAACGCGGCGCGGCCATAGTGTTATTGAAACGCGAGTCACGGTGACCTTTGCGCTGGATGCTGAAACGGAATGGCGGGTGACGCGGCGACTGCGGGTAACCAAGCAGGGCACCTATACCTCGACCTATGCGGTAAATGATCAACCCTGCACGCTGAATGAACTGCACGACCAGTTGCAGGCGTTTTGTATCTATCCCCAAGGCTATAACGTGGTCTTGCAGGGGGATGTCACCAGCATTATCTCGATGAATGCCAAAGCACGGCGGGAAATTATTGACGAATTGGCGGGGGTGGCGGATTTTGACCGCAAGATTGCCCAAGCTCGCGAAAAATTAGATACAGTCAAGGAGCGCGAAGAACGCTTTCGCATTGTTGAGCAGGAACTCATCCAACAGCGCGATCGCCTGCAACGGGATCGCCTGCACGCGGAAAAATATCAAGCCCTACGACTGGAACTGCAAGAGCGAGAGCAATGGCTGCTGGTGCGCCAATGGCAAGCCCACGAAGCGCAAAAGGTGCAACTACAAGCACAGATTCAGACGCTACAAAAAGAACAAGCTGAACGCCAAGCCCAACTGCAACAAAAGGCACGGGAGATTGAAGCGGCAACGGTTACGCTAGAACAACTCAATCAAGAGGTGAAAGCCCTCGGCGAAGAAGCGTACCTCCGCCTGCAAGCAGCGTTGGCGGATCTCCACGCCCAAGAGCGGCAGTGTCAACGTCAGCAAACGAGCTACCAACAGCAGCAGGCACAGTTGGCAGAACAACTCCAGCAACGGCAAGCCCAGTACCACAGTCAACGGTTGCAGCAACAGCAACTTGCTCAAGAGCTAGAACAGCAACAGGGCGATCGCCCCCCCTTAGTGACAGCCGTTGCCACCAGCCAAGCCACCCTCGACGCCCTACGGCAGCAAGCTCAGGAGTTGAATACGGCAGCCCAAGCTTGGTTTCAGGAGCACAGTCAGCGACGGCAGCGGATTGATGCCCTGATCCACGAACTGGAACCGAGTCGCAGTGAACTCTCTCGCCTGCAGGAGCGATCGCAACAATTGCGGCAACGGCAGGGGGAATTGCACCAGGCAGCCACCAGCTTAGAAGCTCAACAATTGGAATTGCAAGACGCGCTCACAAAAGCTGCAGCAGTAGTCCAACAAGAGGAGCAGCAACTACAAACCCTCGCCCAACAACTGGCCACAGCGCAGCAACAATTGAGCTTAACAGAAGAAACCTATCAACGCCTTGAGCGAGAACAGCGCCAAAAGCAGCGGGAGCTGGATCAACTGGAAGCACGGCAACAGGCGGTTCAGGAAAGTCAAGGGAGTTTTGCGGCGCGGCTCATTTTAAGTGCTGATCTCCCCGGCGTGTTTGGGCTGGTGGCACAGCTCGGTCAAGTGGAACCCCGCTATCAACTGGCCTTGGAAATTGCGGCCGGGGCACGCCTAGGCAATATCGTTGTGGCGGATGACAGTGTGGCGGCAGCAGCGATCGCCATCCTGAAGCGGGAACGGGCCGGTAGAGCCACATTTTTGCCCCTGAACAAGATGGCACGTCCCAAGACCCTACCCCTTATCTCCTTGGCAGGCTGTATTGACTATGCCTTGAATCTTGTGACCTTTGAGCCGCAATATGCCCCCATTTTTGCCTATGTGTTTGGCAGTACGCTGGTCTTTGAGAGCCTTGAGGCGGCGCGACTCTACCTAGGGCAATATCGGATGGTCACCCTAGAGGGAGACTTGCTAGAACCCTCAGGGGCAATGACCGGGGGTAGCTATAGTCGCACCAATACCCTCCGTTTTGGTCAGGGGGTCACCCCCCAAGAATCGGCAGAAGTCCAACAGGTGCGCGATCGCCTTGGGGAACTGGAACGCCTGTTAGATTGCCTCATTCAAGAGCGCACGCAAAAACAGGGGAGAGTGAATGAGCTGAGCCAAGCCCTGAGTGAAGCCCGCCAAAGCCATCGCGATCGCCAGCGGCAATGGGAGCAACTTCAGCAGCAACAGCAGCACCTCAACCGCCAGCAAGCAGACTTAGCGCGCCAACAGCAGCACCTTAGCCAAGAGTTAACCGCCGCAGAGACTGAACTCGCGCACCTAGAGGCTCGTCTTCCTGAACTCGAAGCAGAACTCGCCGCCGAACGCCTTACCCTCAATGCCCTTGAAGCCAATCCCAGCCATCAGCAGTGGCAGCAGCTTCAGGCACAGCTTCAGGCACAGGAAAAAATTCACGCCGACCATGTGGCCGCCCTGCAAGCGGTGGATCAAGCCTTGGGCGATCGCCACCGTCAACTCGAGCAACTGGGACGAGACCTAAAACAAACAGAACAGGAGATTCAGCGACTGCGCCAAGCCCAACAGGAGACGCTTTGTCAGCAGCAAGCCCTCGATCAGACGCTTGGGGACTTAGCGACGCAAATTCAAAGCACGCAAACTGCCCTGAGGGAATTGGACGCCCGCCTTGGCCACCTCAAGGGCGATCGCGATCGCCAAGACTACCAACTACGACAGCAGCAAAAGGACTACCAACAACTGGAATGGCAATACCAAAAAGCCAGCGACACCCTCACCACGCTGCAAGCCCAACTTCAGGAATTCAGCACCATCGAGGCACCCCCTTTACCCCAGCCATGGCCGGAAGTGCCCGCCAATCTCTCCCTCAGCGACATTCAACAGCAGTGCCAAGCCCTCGAAAAACGGCTGCGTGCCATGGAACCCGTCAATATGTTGGCGATTCAGGAATTTGAGGAGACACAAGGGCGGCTTAATGAGCTACAGGAGAAGCTCGCCGTTCTAGAAGCGGAGCGCACGGAGATCCTACTGCGGATTGAGAACTTCACCACCCTGCGTCACCAGTCCTTCCGTGAAGCTTTTGATGCCGTCAATGCGAACTTCCAAACCATTTTTGCCACCCTTTCCGAGGGTGATGGCTATTTACAACTGGAAACCCCTGAGGACCCTTTTGCCGGAGGCCTGAATCTGGTGGCGCATCCTAAGGGTAAACCCGTACAGCGCTTAGCCTCAATGTCGGGGGGAGAAAAATCCCTCACGGCCCTCAGTTTTATCTTTGCCCTACAACGCTATCGCCCTTCCCCCTTCTATGCCTTTGATGAGGTGGATATGTTTCTCGATGGTGCCAATGTTGAGCGCCTTGCCAAAATGATTCAGCAGCAGAGCCAAGAGGCACAGTTTATTGTTGTCAGTCTGCGGCGACCAATGATTGAAGCGGCTCAGCGCACGATTGGCGTCACCCAAGCGCGGGGTCAACATACCCAAGTGATTGGCCTCGATTTGACCGCTCACCATTGATGCCTGACGGTGTCTGAAAAATAATTCCTAGAATTTTGATAGTTGATCGGCGTGGATCGTAGTGGAACAGTAGAAGCCATTTAACTGTCAAAACCTCCAAGTTCTGCTGAGGAGTGTCCCTATGAAATACTGGCAAAAATTTGGCCTGAGCTTATTGACGGTGGCCTGTTTGGGAACAATTGCCCCTCGGCCTGCCCAAGCCAGCATGTTTACACAAACAGAAGTGGATCAAAGCCGCTATGTGGTGATGGCCGTGCCCCTTGCCCGCGGTGGGTATCGCCTCTTAGTGGTGGAGCAAATTAAGGATACTCGTCCCTGCTGGAGTGAGTCGGGCAGCAACCCCGTGGTGATTGACCCATTGTTGACGACCTTTGACTTTACGGGCATTTGTGGGCGGGCTACGGATAGCAATGGCTACTCGATTCGGGTGGCGCAACAGGATTTAGGGTTGCAGTATGGTCTGCGCATTGAACAGGGGGAGGGTGAGTTGCTCCTTGTTGGCAGCAGCAATCGCGGTGGTCCGCGTATGGTTATTGGCCGCACCCACGGCATGCAGGAAGGGCAATTTCTCAAGTTTCAACTGGAACCCACTTGGCGGTTAACACGACGCACCTATGAGGGGCAAGTGCTGGGTCATGTGTATTTCACCAATGACTCTTGGGAAGCAGCAACCGGGAGTATCCCTGCCCCTGCAACGCCCATCGGCACGGAAACCAACATTGATCCCATACCCACTCCCCAAAGCTAGGTTTACCGCTGCTTCATTGCCCGCTCCATCTCCCGTTTATCTTGGCGCTGCTTGAGGTCTTGGCGTTTGTCGTGGAGCTTCTTACCACGGGCTAGCCCTAGGGAAACCTTGACCCGCCCATTTTTTAGGTAAAGCTTCAGGGGCACAAGGGTTAGCCCCTTTTGTTCCACCTTGCCCACTAGCTTGCGAATTTCCTGTTTGTGGAGAAGGAGCTTGCGATCGCGCAGGGGGTCATGGTTATAGGATGGGTTGGTACTCCCGTGGGGCGAAATGTGCACATTCATCAACCATGCTTCACCATTGCGGATGCGGGCAAAGCCATCCCGTAAATTCACCTTGCCAGCGCGAATGGACTTGACCTCAGTGCCGAGCAACACGAGACCACATTCATAGGTTTCCAGAATTTCGTATTGGAAGCGCGCTTGGCGATTTTCACTCAGGACTTTGATGCTATCGCCCATCAAAAACTCCGCAAGGGTATTGCCAATATACCGTAGTTTAGGGGTAGGGGAAATTTTCATCTTATCACTGCCCTCCCACCCCCCTGCTCAATGGTTATGACGCTATGCCCAAGCCGCAGCAGTTAGCGTTTTTGCAAGGCCTGCCCTTGATTGCAGTGGTGCGTGCTGCTCATCCTACTGCAGCGATCGCCCGCGCTCAAGTGTATATTCAAGCGGGCTTCACCTGCCTAGAGGTGACTTGGACCACCCCCGATGCTGCTGGCGTCTTGCAACAACTCCGTCAAGACGCTCCCCACTGCACCATTGGCGCTGCGAGCCTGCAAAACCCAGAAATGGTTAAAGGAGCGATCGCCGCTGGCGCACAATTTTTAGTGACCCCCCATGCAGCCCTAGAGGTGGTGCCCCTTGCAAAGGAGGCCAATTGTCCTCTGATTTTGGGGGCATTGACACCAACGGAAATTCTCCACGCTTGGCAAGTGGGAGCAACGGCAGTGAAGGTTTTTCCAGTGATGGCGGTGGGGGGGGCGAGCTATCTACGCGCCTTGCGACCCTTGTTGGCTGAGATTCCCCTGATTCCCTGTGGCGGTATTGGTTGGGAGGATGTGGTACCCCTCTGGAAAGCGGGGGCGATCGCCATTGGTATGGGCAGTCAACTGGGTACGGATGTCACAATGCTCAAGCAGCAGGTGGCTCAGGCTCGTCAGGCGTATCAGGCACTGGCGCAGGGGTAAGGGTGCGCACCCGCTCAGCATGGAACCGTTTGCGGCGCCAGCGTTTGCCCAAATTGAGGCCAATGGTTTTGTGGAAATCATCCTGCACCTTTGCCGTGAGACGGTAGGACACTTGGCGGACAATTTGAGCCAAGACGCGATTGCCTGTCCCCTGAATCAGGCCATGGGGCAAACGGTAGATAAACCGCGGAAAGTACATTTCCACCCGCAAATCCAATTCCCAATTGACCCGCGTGTAATCAATGACATTCAGCGCCAACAGGTCCCTATCCGTCTCAGGGGTGGCTCGCATCGGTACCAAGGCCATGGCCGCTTGAAAATTCACCTCATAGTTCAAAAACGGCTGTTCGGGCACAGGAATTGTTTCAATGCGATAGACCCCCTGCTCTTGGGGCAGTAGGTGCAGTCCAATTTTGGGTTCCACTTCATAGCCATGGGAACCATAGCGGCCAATGGTGAGAATGTAGCCATGCTTGCCCACAGGTTCTGTTTTCATGGGATGGGCGCAGCGGTGAAACCATTCTTGGTGATTGTTCAAATAGGTCTCGTAGCGTTGAACGGGCGCATAGACTTCCATCCAGCCTTGGAATTGGTTGTGAAAAATAAAGGGGGGTAGCTTTGTCCCCTCTTGGGCATCGGTCATAGTATTAGATCAGCATTTGGTGATTTTGATCCTGACATACGGCTGGGGGCGATCGCTACTGCGGGGAACTTTGGAAATATTGTCCCTGTCCAATGGTTGGTTTACATTTCGTTACATTACTATTCAGTTGCTTGAGGCTCCAGCAATGCCCCCTGTCCCTCCTTGGCTCGCCATTGAACACTTGGACAAGCCGTGGATTTTTTGGCCATTGTGCTTGATGGTGCTTCTTAGCAGTATTGTTTTGCGCTGGGGAAAAGTGCAGCAGCAGTGGGCGCGGGTCATTGTCGTTGGCAGTTTAATGGCCGTGATGCTGCATTATCTGCTGTGGCGATCGCTCGCTACCCTCAATTTGCGCACTCCCCTAGAGGCCACCTTTAGCCTACTCCTACTGGCGATTGAAGGTTTTATGATGGCGGGCTACGGCCTGCAACTCTACCTGCTCTTGCACATCAAAAATCGTCGTCCTGAAGCGGATGCTGCTGCCCTTGCGGTCAAAAGTGGCCACTATCAGCCTTGGGTGGATATTTTTATTCCGACCTACAATGAACCCCTGACAATTTTGCGACGCACGATTGTTGGCTGCCAAACCCTCGACTATCCCCACAAACGTATCTATGTTCTTGACGATACCCGTCGCCCTGCCCTACGGGAATTGGCCTGTGAACTGGGCTGTGAGTACCTCAGCCGTCCAGACAATCGCCATGCCAAAGCGGGCAACCTGAACCATGCCCTTACGCAAACCAAGGGTGAACTGATTGCGGTCTTTGATGCTGACTTTGTTCCCACTCGTAATTTTCTCACCCGCACTGTGGGCTTTTTCCAGACCGCTGATATTGGCCTTGTCCAAACCTACCAGAGCTTTTACAATCCCGATCCCATTGCCCGTAACCTTGGCCTCGAGGATCACCTGCCTCAAGAGGTGGAAATCTTCTCCCGTCATTATCAAGTCCTGCGGGATGGCATTGAAACAGCGCTGTGCTACGGCAGTTCCTTTGTGGTGCGGCGATCGGCCCTCGGAGCCATTGGCGGCTTTGTTACTGAATCCCTCAGCGAGGACTACTACACAGGAATTCAATTGGCGGCAGCAGGTCATCGGTTGATTTACCTGAATGAAAGTCTCAGTGCGGGCTTGTGTGCAGAGGAAATGACGGCGCATATTCGTCAACGTCAACGCTGGGCACGGGGCACCCTCCAAGGATTATTCATTGCGGCAAGTCCACTGCGGGTACCCAATCTCACTGGGCTTCAGCGCCTTGCCCACCTAGAGGGGATCACGCAATGGTTCCATAGTCCCATGCGGTTGCTATTGCTGCTGTTGCCCTTGATTGCCGCCTTTTGGGGTGTCGTCCCCCTTGAAACCACCCTGCGGCAGTGGCTCTACTATTTTGTGCCCTACTACTGGCTGCTGTTGAGTACGTTCCGCTGGCTCAATGGCCAAAGTCGCTCTGCCTTGGTATCTGATATTTATGCTGTGCTTCAGTGTGTGCCGTTGACATTGACAGTGATTGACACGTTGTTGCGTCCCTTTGGTCGCGGCTTTTGGGTCACCCCCAAGGGGAGTTATCGCGATCGCTACCATTTTCAGTGGCACCTAGCGGCACCGCTCCTCGTGCTTTTTCTTCTCTCTGTGGCGGCTGCTGTATTAAATTGGCAGGCATTACACACCAAGGGGCTACTATTGGCTTGGGTCTGGAACCTCTACAATCTGGTAATTCTCGCCCTTGCCCTCTACAGCCTCATCGAACGCCCCCGCCCCGATCCCTATGATTGGCTCAATGTCCAGCAAACCGTTGAACTCCATCTCGCTTGGGATCAAACCACTGCCCTGTGGGGCACGACAATTCGCCTTTCTGAAGGGGGGGCGATCGTGCATCTGCATCAACCCCTCCCCCCCTCCGCAATGGGTGTACCCCTCACCTGTCGGCTTTTGGAGGCAGGCATTGACCTCAGCGGCCAAGTTGTTGATATGCCCAATCCAACGACCCTAGAGATTTACTTTGACCCCCTGACCTTGGCTCAATACCGCCAATTGGTCACCTTACTTTTTTGTGAACCCAACCGTTGGCAATGGCAAAAAGCCCCCAGTGAATTACAAACCCTGTGGCTGCTTCTGCACACTCTCGTCTCGCCTCCCCTGAGTCGTCACTGGATGCGGATCACCCGCCCTAGTCAGGCAAAAGCGTGGCATCGAGCCTACAGCTATGCCAATGAAAAATGATTTTTGCCAGCTCTTTGTAACATTAAGCTTATAGGTCTTAAACGAGGGGACTATCCATCCAAAAGCCGTCCACAAATTGCCTAGTTGCTCCATCGCAACGAGTCCACCATTACTCGCTGGCTCAATGTCTATCGTCCAGTGTTGAATTCGGCATTGGCAGTCACTGTCTCTCCTCTGAAAAAACACTTGAATGGTGCATTGGCTAAGATAAAGCTTGGCTAGAGCGACAACACTTTCTTGGAACACTAAAGATGCACCGACACCTCCTCCGAATCTGTATTGCTCTAGTGTTGGTGCTGTCTCTTCAGTCCATTGCTCAAAGTGCCTTACCCGCTGGTGCAGGGGAATTTCTCACAGGTCGCGAGGCCACTTGGCAACGGGAATATGAAGTTTATTTTCAAAATCAATTTACTAGTCGGCGACTCAATCCCTCTGCCATTCAGCGCATTCTCAGGCAAATGTCCAAGCGTACGGGTCGGCGCACAGCTCTTTTGCACTTGGTACCAACGGCAAACGAGATTAAGCTCTTCGTTACCTCTCTACAGGGAGAGCCACTGTTGCTGACTGTGCCAGCGGTGTCGCAAGCTGATCTGATGGCTACGGTTCAAGACTTTCGCCGCTCAGTGGCGGATCCACGCCAACAGTTTTTATCTGCCTCCTTTGGCAGGAGTGAGCAGCTTTATGACTGGTTAATTGCGCCCTTAGAAGCCAAACTCAGGGCTGATCGGATTGACACCTTGCTCATTTGTGTTGGAGCAGGCCTGCGATCGCTCCCTTGGGCGGCTCTCCGAGACCGCAGTACCGGTCAATTTCTGATAGAAAAGTACGGTGTTGCCTTAATTCCAGCGTTTAACCTGATCAAAACTGACTATGCTCCCCTCAAAAATGCCACGGTCTTGGCAATGGGGGCTTCAGAATTCGATCGCCTCAGTCCACTGCCGGCAGTCCCCCAAGAATTAAGTGCCATCCAACAACTCTGGGGCGGATCCACCTTCCTCAATCGTGACTTTACTGTTGCCAACCTAACGCAACAACGGCAGCAGGGTAACCATTCCATCGTTCATCTGGCTACCCATGCCTTGTTTCGCCCCGGTCAAGCCCAAGAGTCCTTTATTCAACTGTGGGGCAGTGAAACAGTCACGCTGCAAAACCTCCCCCAACTTAATCTAGAGCAACCCCCTCTCGAACTGCTGGTTTTGAGTGCCTGTCAAACCGCTCTGGGAGACGATCGCGCGGAGTTAGGCTTTGCGGGTCTTGCCCTTCAATCGGGTGCCAAAAGTGCCGTCGCTAGCCTCTGGCAAGTGAGTGATGCGGGTACCCTAGAACTCATGGAATACTTCTATAGCCATCTGCACCACACTGCTAGTAAAGTTGCTGCTCTGCAAAAGGCTCAATTACACCTTCTGAGACATTCAAGATTCCAAGCACCTTACTTTTGGGCAGGCTTTACACTCGTGGGCGCTCCTTGGTAAAGCAATTGTCTGGCCATCGTTTTAAGATTTGTTAGAAGAAAATTTATTTTTGCAAGCAACATCTGAGAAAATTGCATTGAGAGATACAGGATTAAACACAGATGCATTGGCAAGTGGCTTGGAAAAACGGCATTCGCTATCTTTTGCTGGCACTACTCGCTACTACGTTGTGGGTCACCCCCGTCTGGGCAACCAGCGCGATCGATATCCCTTTGCCGGAAACAGCGGCTGGGGTCGTTGATGAAGGTAATGTGCTTAGTGCCGTCACCCAAGGCAGTGTCGGGCGATCGCTCCAAGACCTCTCCGAGGCAACGGGCATCAATGTTCATGTAGTTACACTGCACCGCCTCGACTATGGTGAAACCCCCCAGAGCTTTGTGGATGACCTCTTTAACCAGTGGTTTCCCGATCCTGAGTCCCAAGCCAATCAGGTGATCATTGCCCTCGATACCGTTACCAATGGCACAGCGATTCACTATGGCGAGGCCGTGGCCGAACGCCTGAATCCTGAAACTGCCGAAAGTATTGTCCAAGAAACGATGCGGGTGCCCCTACGGGATGGCAACTACAATCAATCAGTCCTTGACACCGTCGATCGCCTTGCGAAAGTCCTCAAAGGCGAACCGGATCCAGGCCCGCCCGTAGTACGCGAAGTGGTTGTCGAGAAAACCTACAAGAGCAAAGAGGAAACCGACGATCGCTCCGCCACAATTATCGTCGTTGCCCTGCTAATCGCCGCTACAGTGATCCCAATGGTGACATACTTTATGTATCAAGGATCATCGTAGCCAAGCTCCCCTTCCATTTATGAAAATCTATACCTACCACACACCAGAGCGTGTACCAGCCGACTGGCAACCCGACTGTGCCATTGCTGTTGATGTCCTGCGGGCAACCACTACGATCGCCACTGCCCTTGCCGCTGGCGCAGAAGCCGTTCAAGTCTTTAGTGATCTAGCAGAGCTAGAACAAGTGAGTCAGCAGTGGCCGGCAGCCAAGCGGATTCGCGTTGGTGAACGGGGTGGGAAAAAAGTTGCTGGCTTTGACATGGGCAACTCTCCTGCTGAATGCTTGCCAGAGCGGGTAAAAGGATGTCGCCTCTTTATGAGCACCACCAATGGCACCCGTTCCCTTGAGCGAATTCAAGCCAGTCCCCTCGTTCTTGCCGCCGCCCTTGTCAACCGTGCTGCCGTTGCCGAGTTTGTCCAAAAACATCAACCGGAAACCATCTGGATTGTTGGTTCGGGCTGGGAAGGTAGCTATTCCCTCGAAGATACCGTCTGTGCTGGGGCGCTGATTCATCACCTCTGGGGTCAGCAGGATGCCCCCCTCGAAGCCCTTGCGGGTAATGACGAAACTATTGCTGCCACTGCTTTGTACCGCTACTACCAAGATGATCTATTGACCCTCTTTCACCATTCCAGCCACGGGCAGCGCCTGCTCAACCTTGGCAATGAAGCCGATCTCAAATATTGTGCCCAAGTGGATATTCTGGCAATTGTGCCGTGGCAGGTTTCCCCCAAGCTTTTGACTAAGGCCTAGGGCACCACATCCCCACCCAGAGCAAAAAGCCCAACCAGACATTTTCATTGAAGTAACGACCATAGGTCTGAATGGGGAGCGTTGTGGTTTGGGTGTCACGGCGTTCGTGGGTATAAATTTGTAGAGATTGCCGCAGCCAAAAGTAGGTGGTCACGGCCAAGGCCAGCCAAAATCGCCAAGTGAGTCCCGCACTCCAGCCAACAATGATCAGGAACACCACCGTCAGCCCATAAAATAGCGCGATCGCCAAGGGCGCATAGGCACCGAAAAATAAGGCACTGGAATTTACCCCCAGTCGGCGATCGTCGGGGCGATCGGGCATGGCATACACCGTATCAAAGGCCAATGTCCACATCACCACTGCTGCCCACAACCACGCGGTGGTCAAGGTTAAGCGTCCCTGTACCGCTGCCCAAGGAATGAGGACAGCAAACCCCCAAGCCACTGCCAAAACGAGTTGCGGAATGGGAAAGACTCGCTTCGCCAAGGGATAGAGCAGAATCACCGGCACTGCGGCCACCGCCAGCCAATACCCCAAGGGAGTGAGGTAAAACGCCAATCCCCAAGCACAGAGGAAAGCAATCACCATCAAGCCCAAGGCCACACTGAGGGAAAGGCGGCGACTGGCTAGGGGGCGGTTTTGAGTCCGCTGCACATGGGGGTCAATATTGCGGTCCCAGCAGTCATTGACAATGCAGCCCGCCGCACTGGTGGCGATCGCCCCCACCGTGATAATCAGCAGCAACTGCAACGACGGCAAGCCTTCACTGGCCAAGGTTAACGACCACAGCGCCGGAATGAGGAGAATCAAACGACCCGCAGGCTTATGCCAGCGCAACAGTTGGGCAATGGCCACCCAAGTTGGCACTGAGGTTCTCGAAACTTGAGAATTCACCACACCGCTCCCACCGTGAATGCCACTACACTTAAAAATCTTAACTTTTCAGGCGATTTTGGGACGTTACCGCCCCATTTGCCCTAGGTTTCTAGTTAGCCCGTTTGCACTCTGTCGATTTCCCCCTTTATGGCCAGAAAACCCTTTCACTTTTTCCGTAGTGCCCCCCCGCCAGACCCCACACCCCCCGCCGAGGAAGAAGATAACTATCTCGAAGATTACTTCTTTGATGAACCCGGCGCCATGCCCGGTACCCTCAGTATTGAGGCCGATGCGCCACCGCCGACAATTATTCTCATTGACTATCAGCCGGATCAGGCCAGCCGTCGCGTTTTAGAAACGCCGGAAGAATGTGGCCCCTACCTCAGCAGTCCCTCCGTCAGTTGGATAGATGTTCAAGGGATTGGCGATGAAGACGTGATGCGGCGACTCGGCCAAGTTTTTCACCTGCACCCCATTGTCCTTGAAGATATTGTCAATGTCCCCCAGCGCCCCAAAGTTGAGGATCATGACGATTACCTTGTGCTGATTACCCGCATGGTCACCCCCAAGGAAAATGAACACGGCTTTTATACTGAACAAGTGAGCTTTGTCTTGGGGCCGCATTTCTTGCTCACAGTACAAGAAGAACCCGAACGGGATTGTTTTGACATGGTTCGGCAGCGGATTCGCACCAGTCGCGGCATCATTCGTCGCTATGGCCCCGATTATTTAGCCTATGCCCTTTTGGATGCCATTATTGATGGCTTCTACCCGGTTCTAGAAGACTACGGCGAGCGCATTGAGGAATTAGAAGATGCCGTAGTTACCCGTCCTAGTCGCGCCATTCTCGAAGAAGTCCACCAAGTGCGCCGCGAATTACTGGCGCTGCGTCGGGCCATTTGGCCACAACGGGATGCCATCAATGCCATGATTCGCGATCCCAGCCCCCTTCTCTCCGAGGAAGTGCGCATCTACCTACGAGATTGCTATGACCATGCCATTCAAGTGCTAGATATGGTGGAAACCTACCGTGAACTAGCGGCCAGTTTGATGGATGTGTATCTTTCTTCCGTTGGCAATAAAATGAACGAAATTATGAAAATTCTGACGATCATTTCGACCATTTTCATACCGCTGACCTTTATTGTCGGTATCTATGGCATGAACTTTGATCCCGATACCTCCCCTTGGAATATGCCTGAACTGGAGTGGTATTGGGGCTATCCAGCCTGCTGGGCGGTCATGCTTACCGTGGCGGGCAGTTTATTTTTCTTTTTCTGGCGCAAGGGCTGGTTCCAAAGCAGCACCAGTATAGGCTCCCTAGATACTGAACGCTAGTTCCCCATCGACTTTAGAAACTTGCCCCTTGTCCCTTGCGTCAAATTGGCTTAGGGTGGGAAAGCAAAGGGAGTACTTCATATGTAAAAATACTCACTTGTTACGTGCATAAGTTTTGGTGTGAGTTAGGTACTACAGGGCGATCGCCCCTCTCTCCACACGTGAAGAATGGGATTGGGAGAGTTAACCGACTGCAATAAAGCATGAATTAGGAGACTGTATGAAAAGATTGGCACACTTGGGTGTTTTGGCAGGGTTAGTGAGTAGCCTGTGGCTAGCACCCGCCATCAGCCGCTATGACATTGCCACTGCCTTGCCCGAAGAACAAGTGCTGCGCATCCTCAACAATGTGCCCGTTTTTATGATCACCAATGATAAGGGGGAACCGCTGACCTTTGAGATGCCCAATCCCCAAGATCAAAGCAAGAAAATTCAAGTTTTTACCTTCTTTGTCAATCAGCAGGATGCCCAAACTGCCCTGAACACCATTAAAACCCAGCAGCCGGAGGTGGGTCGCGTGGCTCGGGTCTCGGCAGCCGCCCTCAGTGGGGCGGTGAAGATTGCCCTCGAAAGCCAAAAAAATCCTGCCATTGGTGTGGACATTATCCCCTCAAGGCCGCAACTGGAAGCAGCGGTGAATCTGCTCAAACAAAGTGGCGATCTAGTGGAACGCGATGGCAAAATTCTCACCAAGGATGGTAGGCCGTTCATGGGCGGCACCCCCCTCTTTTTCCTAGCAGATAGCAAAACAGGCAACCCCATCGCCGTAGAAGCACAACTGCGCGAAAACGGCCAGACCCGCACCCAGCGGTTTATTCCCTTTTACTTCGATAAAACCCAACTCCAACGGGAAGTGGATCAAGCCCGCCAGCAGCGTCCTGAACTGGCCAAGGATACCGGGATTCGCGTCGTCATGTTGGATAATTTGGTGGCAACCATGTTGAGCACCAACGATCCTGTGGCGGGTCAAATTCAACTGGTACAAACGCCGGAGGCGATTCAGTTTGCCGTGCAACAGAGCGGTGGCAATAATGCCCAGCGACCCAATCAAGCGAATCAACCCGCGTCTCCCCAGCGCCCAAATCAACAGGGGGGCGGTCAAGGCACAAACCGCAACCGCTAAGACACACCCATGCCTTGGCGACACCTGCTGACGGCAATTCTACTCCTTGGCTTCCTGTGGGGATGTGCCCTGCCTCAAGTGCGAGCAGAGGAGCGCCTGTTTCTGAACGTGGGAGTGGAATTTCGCGCTGAAGTGCAATTAGCCGTCGGCAGCCAGTGGCAGAATACCGAGGTGGGGGGGCTGTCGGGTTTGACCTACGATCCGCGTCAACAGCAGTTCTATGCCATTAGTGACGATCGCCAGCAACCTCGGTTTTACACCCTCGAAATCACTCCCGAAACCATTGCCCCCAAGGGCGTAACCTTTCTCCAGCAGACGCATGGTGAGGTGTATCCGCCCAACACTGCCGACACTGAGGGGATTGCGCTGACGCCTGAGGGGCACCTTGTAATTAGCAGTGAAGGGGTAACGGCCACGGCTAGCCCCCCTTGGATCAAAGAGTTTGAGCGCGCGAATGGACGAACCATTGCAGCTCTCCCTATTCCTAAGTACTATCTCCCCAATGGTCAGCAGGGCATTCGCAATAATCTCGGTTTTGAGGCACTGACGCTTTCGCCGGCGGGCGATCGCCTGTTTGTCGGCGTTGAATCAGCCCTTGCCCAAGATGTCCGCCCCAATATCCCCATTTACTGCCGCCTGCTCCATTACCTGCGGGGGGATGTTGCCCCTGTGTTGCTGGCGGAGCATCTCTATCCCTTGGAACCCTCAGAGGCAGTGTTTAATGGCCTCGTGGAGCTACTTGCCCTTGACAATGGTGGCCATTTTCTGAGCTTGGAGCGCACCTATAGTCCGGGAGCAGGGCATGGCATTCAGCTCTTTGAAGTATCCCTAGCGGGGGCGACAGATACCCTTGGCATGGCCACGTTACCGGTTGATCTGCGCACTCTCCGCCCTGTGCAGAAACGGCTGATTTTGGATTTCAAGAGGCTGGGGATTCCCTTGACTAATTTGGAGGGGATGAGCTTGGGTCCCCCCTTGGCCGATGGGGCGCGATCGCTCTACATCATTGGCGACAATAACTTTGATGGCAAGACGCCGACCCAAGTCCTGATTTTTGCCTTAACCTTCCAGCGCTAGGCCTCAACGGTCAAGAGTCCCAGTTGTGCTAACAGGCGATCGCCCTCCACATGCTCCTGCATCATTTGTTCGACGCATTTGACTTTAGCGATTTCATGGAGGCGCACCTGACCAAAGGCACGATCCACAATTTCCACGGCTGTTAGGGTGTCTAAGTCCACTGAGAGAATGGGAATTTCCAACTCTTCGGCACGGGCAAGAATCGCCGGGGAAGGCGGCAAATGCCCCGTGAGGATCAGACAGTGGGTGGAGGTCTCCAAGGCCGCCCATTGAATATCGGTGCGATCGCCCCCGGTAATCACCGCCATATTGTTCGCTTTACGGAAATACTTCAAGGCAGCACTGACGTTCATTGCCCCAATGGTGAGTTCCTCCACTAGGAGATCCAAGCGATCCGGACGGCACAAAACTTCGGCATTTAACTGGCGTACCAATTCCTTGACACTGACACTGCGCAGCAACTGACTGCGGGGCAACATCCCAAAAACTGGAATTTGGTGTGCCTCGAGATATTGGCGAATAGCAGGCAAGGGTTGGGCTTCGGGTTGGGGAATATCGTTGATGATCACCCCCAATAGGCGATCGCCCAATTCCGACTTGGCGAGGAGGAGCGATTCCACCACCAAGGGGGACTCGTAGCGCACCACCAGTAAAATGGGTGCATCCAACACCGCTGCCATCTGAGCTAACCCCAAATCAAACAGCCGCCCCTCGGCTAATGTGGCTGGCCCTTCGAGGAGCACCAAGTCTTCACTGTTGATAGTGTGATAGGCTGCTAGGGCTTGGCGATAATCCTGCTGATCTGTGCCCATCAGCCGTGCCTTGATGGCTTCTGGCGTCAGCGTGAGCAATGTCGGTCGCACATTCTCTAGGTTGAGGGTTTGCTGTAAAAAACTGACATCGGCTTCGGTTTCTTCACTGTCGGTAGCGGGTTGGTAGGTGCCCAAGGGCTTACCATAGGCAATGCGCAGATGGCGATCGCGACAGAGCTTGGCCAAGCCTAAAACCGTTGCAGACTTACCGCTATAGGGCACAATTGAACCAATCAATAAATGCTTTGCCACCGTTTAGTTACTCCTCCCGCAACCCCAACCCTAAACACGCTATCCTTAGTCAAGCCGTAACAGCTTACGATAAAACGCTTTGGAAAAATCGGCAATACGATGTTTTTTATAGTTAATAATTACATCAATGAGATGATCCACCAGTTCAAACGTGGTGATAGACATTTCGTACTGTAGATCAGGCGAGTTATCAAAGGTTACCGTACAGCGGGATAAATCCGCCGGCAAATTGGCGATCGTCCATGTGGCAACAAAATCAACATTGTTACCGCCTTCAATCCCCCGTTGTCCCTCCAACTTCCCCAGACGGTAGAGGGCGATACCCAAGGGCAGCAGCGGACGTTTCTCAGCACGCATATAGGGGGCAAAGATATTGACGTCCCGGGGGTTGGCAGGCTGAAGCTGATCGAGGGCGGTCATGCAAGAATCCTTGTGTATTCAGTCTCACCGAGTGCTGAGGTCTATTCTACAGGCAGAGCAGGTAGCACGGGAGTCTTCGCTCTAGTAGCGCATTTCGGTTTGGTAACATATAGTTAACATAACTAACGAGCACTGCCTATGGTTTTTGATCCCGGAAACGCTAATTTCTACCAGTCTTCTACGGATGATGGGCAGCCCAATCTGCTCCTGAAGTACCTGCAAAGCCAATCGCCAGAAGTTTTGACCCGTATTGCCCGTTCCGTCAGTCCAGAAATTCGCCAAATTATCAGCCAGAATGTCCAAGGTCTCGTGGGCGGCCTTCCCTCCGAGGATTTTAATGTCCAAATTGCCACCGATCGCGACAACCTTGCGGGGTTATTGGCCTCAGCCATGATGACGGGGTATTTTCTGCGCCAGATGGAACAGCGCATGGAACTGGAAATGAGCCTCGGCGATCTACCTATGCCCTAGGTTCTACCCACATACTTATTGTGAGTCTTGCTTGTGTCCGATCCTTGGCAACAGTTTAAGGCACTGCCTTGGCGATCGCTGGTGCCCACAGGTCTTCTTGTTGCCCTGCTTGCAGCGCTGTTTGATACGGGGCTTTACTATATTGCCGGTGCCGTTGCCCCTGTCCGCGAGGCGTTGATCATCCTACTTCAGCCTCCTTTGGGTCTCCTAGTCCGCCTTGGTCTGAGCATTGGCCTTGGAATGGTGGCAGTGATCTCTTTGGAGGTGTGGTTTAACCCAGCGCCGATCTATAGCGGCACCCTCTGGGCGTTATTTCTGTGTGTCCTAATGGCCAGTGTGTTCTTGAGCTTTTTTGGCGGCACCTTGGGACTGCGACCCCTATTTTTTCCACTCACAGAGGTGTTCCTGATTGGCACAGCCGTGGGGATTTTTTGGCAAGGTCGTCGCTACTGGCGGTATTAATTCGCTTCCTCAAGACGAGACGCGGGGAGCTTCGGAACGACGGCACTAATCTCAGGATTGAAGGTGGCATCAAAGGCATCGGCTCCCTGAAACAAATACCACACAGCCTCAATCACACAGGCAATGCGAGCAATGCTACCCAGAGAACCGTAGGGCACTGTCGAAAAGAGTAGCCCCAGCATGAGGTAAACGCCACCCCACAGGGGTTGGCGCAAATAAAACTTATGGAGCCCAGGGAGAAAGATGCCGGCCAAGGCTAAGAGGATGGCGATCGCGCGATTACGGTAGCCCATTATTGCTCACTGTGAATGACTCTAAATGCGATATTCAGTTAATCTTTAGCAAAACGCAACCTTGAGGAGTCTGGATTGCCACAACCACTATCTGTTGCTGTCTTTATTTGCCTAGAATGGCAACCCAACGCCGGGGGACATGTCAAATGTTGGGAACGTTTTGCGGAAGCTGCCAGCCACTACCCAGACCGCGTTGACTTGACCATTTACTTCCTTGGCGCCAAACAGCAAACCCTAGAGGTAGCAGCCAATGTTCGCTACCAATTGCTACCGCCCCAGTTCAGCACGCACTCACTGGAAATTATGCGCCAAGGGGCAGGCATGACCGATGTGGCTCCCTTTCACTGGGCATTGCGCCGTTATTTACCCCAACATCAGGTGTTTCACATTACGGATACTTTTAGCTTTGCCCAAACGGTGCGCCGCTTTTGTCGCCAGCAGCATCGTCCGCTGCTCAGTTCAATTCACACGGATTTGCCCTTATTGACCCGCACCTATTCGCGGGAAATTATTTGGCGCATGAGTGGCCGCAGTTGGGGGCGGGAGTTTTGGCGGTGGCTATGGCTGGAGAAATTACAAGTGGATCAGTGGTTTGGTTACCGAGCCGAACGGAAATTAGCGGGCTTTATGCGTGCTAGCGATCGCGTCTTGGTCTCGCGACAGCAGGATGCCGATTGGCTGCTCACGTTTTTGCCCCCTGAGCGGGTGGCGTGGTTTCAGCGGGGCATCGATCGCGATCGCTTTCATCTGCGATTTCGCAATCCCCAATGGCTACGGGAGGAGTATCACCTGCCAGAGGTGCCGATCGCGCTTTTTGTCGGTCGGGTAGATGCCAGTAAAAATGTGCTCCTGTTGGCGCAGGCAGCTCAAGTGTTAGCCAATCAAGGAAAGGCATTCCATGTGTTGATTGTTGGCGAAGGGGCACAGGCTACCCTTGTCAAAGACCTTTTGGGCGATCGCGTCACCCTCACAGGCAAGGTACCCCAAGAAAAATTAGGGGCAATTTATGCCAGCAGTGATCTATTTGTCTTTCCCTCAGAGTCGGAAACAGGGCCCAATGTAGTGGTGGAAGCACGAGCGGCAGGATTACCCGTCGTTATTTCTGGGTTTGATGGCGGGCGCAAATATGTCCAAACCTCAGGGGAGGATGGGGTGGTGGTTTACAGTCGCGACCCCCAAGATTGGGCAGCCGCCATTACCCCGCTGTTAGACGATGCCCCCTATCGCCAGCGGATGGGAACACGGGCACACCAGATCACCCAAGCAACGTGCCCCACGTGGCAGGACGCCTTTGAGCAGAGCATTTTGTGCCAATGGGAAGCGGTTGCCCAAGCCTACGGCTGGCCTCAAAAAGCCTGATCCTCTAGGAGAGCCTCTAAAATCAAGGCCATATGGGTCCAGTGGGTTCCCCCCTGACAAAAGACAATATAGGGTGGACGCAAAGGGCCATCGGCAGACAGTTCCGACGTGCTGCCGTCAATAAACGTGCCCCCAGCCATCACTAGATCATCGGCATAGCCGGGCATGGGCGCAGGTATAGGATCAAGATAGGAACCCACCGGGGAGTAACGTTGCAACGTACGGCAAAAGGCAATCAGCTTTTCAGGACTGCCCAATTGGATCGCTTGAATGACATCGCGGCGGGGGGCAAGGGGGGCAGGGTTGACAGGATAACCCAATTGGTCAAAGACATAGGCCAAGAGATGGGCGCACTTGAGGGCTTCGCCGACCATTTGCGGTGCTAAGAACAGCCCTTGAAAGAGCAGACGATGTTGATCAAATGTGGCACCCCCTTCGTGGCCAATCCCCGGTGCCGTAAGGCGATAACTGGCTTGCTCAATGAGATCAGCGCGTCCTGCTAAGTAGCCCCCCGCGGTGGCGATCGTGCCGCCGGGATTTTTAATCAGAGAACCCGCAATCAAATCAGCGCCCACATGGGGCGGTTCTTGGGTCTCGACAAATTCGCCGTAGCAATTATCCACAAAACAAACCACATTGGGATTTTGCCCCTTGATCAGTTGGATCATTTTGCCAATGTCCTCAAGGCTGAGGCTCGGCCGCCATGTATAGCCACAGGAGCGTTGAATGAGCACCATGCGGGTTTGAGGTTGGACACAGGTGGCGATCGCCCCCCAATCGGGTTCACCCGTACTCAGGAGGGGAATCTCGCGATAGTGGATGCCAAAATCCTTGAGGGAACCTTGGCCGCGACCCCGCAGGCCAATCACCTCTTCTAGGGTGTCGTAGGGGGCACCCGCAAGGGAAATCAGTTCATCCCCAGGGCGCAGCACCCCAAATAGCGCCGTGGCGATCGCGTGGGTACCAGAGACAAATTGCACCCGCACCAAGGCCGCCTCAGCTCCCATCACCTGCGCAAAAACGCGATCAAGCACCTCACGCCCTAGGTCGCCATGACCATAGCCCGTCATGCTACTGAAGTGATGCACCCCCAGCCGCTGCTGACGAAAAGCTCCTAAAACCCGCCGCAAGTTTTCCTTGACGCGGCCATCAATTTCGTTAAACGTTGGGGCAAGTGCCCCTTGGGCAGCAGTTACAAGTGGAGTTTTCACGTCGAGACTAATCATTGAGCAACGGCAAGTGTCATAAAGATAAAGACTTAAACCAAAGTCTGAGTGTTGGCAGGATAAATCCGTCCTCGCCACTGCTTGGGGCGTTGCCAAGAGGAGAGGGTAAGCCGCAGAGCCGCGAGGGGATCCGCAAGGGGGGACAGCCAAAAGAGCCAACGTCCTTGACCCACTTGCCAATCGTAGGCGGGGGCAATGGCCAGTGTCATGCCGCAGCGGATCAGCACCAGTAGGCCATTGAGCAGTGTCGCCATTTCTAAAGGAAGGGTGGGAGTAGTCACTGCCAGTGCCATCAAGCCCAAAACCAACAGGGGCAACGGTAATCCCTGTACTGCCCAGAGGAAATAGGCATCGCCCCAGAGCTGGGCGGCTGGGGTGGCATCCTTGAGATCCAGCGATCGCCCCCATTCTCGCCATGTTTCCGCCATACCCTCATACATCCGCACCTTAAGCACCTTGGAGCCATCGCGAAAGGCCACCCGTGCCCCCGTAGTCGCTATGGCTCGCACCAGTGTTACATCATCACAAAAGGAGGAAGCGGCAACTTGGTAGCCGCCCATTGCCTCGAGGCGCGATCGCCGAATGAGTAGGCACTGACCATTGGCCAGAATCCGCTCCGGCTGAGTTTCCACAGCGCGCGCTGCGCCAAAGCGGTAGATCAGCGTCAAGAGCAACGCCGGTTGCAGCCACCATTCACCGCCGGTCTTGAGGATAAAGCGAGGTGAGAGAGAAATCAGATCCAGTTGCTCCTGCTCTGCTGTCGCCAAAAGACTAGCCACAAGGCCGGGTTGCGGTTGGGTATCCGCATCAATGCCCAAAATCCACTCACTCTCAGGATGGGCACGACAAAAGCCCGTATGTAAGGCCCAAGGCCGCCCCACCCACCCCGGCGGTAAGGGGGGATCAAACTCCAGTCGCAGACGCGGATCGCGGTGTTGCGCTGCCTGCACAATCTCAGCCGTGCCATCTTGGGAATGACTATCAACAATCAGAATTTCCCGCACCTCGTAGCCTTGACGCATTAAGCCCTCTAAACAGGGTTGCAACCGCTGTGCCTCATTGAGGGTGGGGACAACAATTGAGACTTTGGCTAAGTTCTCTGGGCGGGAGGGCTGAGGGGTTAAGGGAGTCGGTCGTCGCCAACCCGATCCTAAACGGGCGATTAAAACAGCTATCCAAGGTGTCTGGGCCAAGATCGCGGCGCTGGCGATCGCTGCTATGCCAACTGCAACGGTACTCAACTTTCTTCTGCCTCGTCCTCTGCTGGCGAATTTTCGGGGGGCGGAACGTCCTCTGGAGACAGTTTCAGCCGTTTAATCGGTAAATTGGCAATCAGGGCCGTTGTCCGCTGATCCGACTCTAGGGAAACCGCTAGCCCCTCCGTTTCTAGCTCCACATAGCGGGAGACCACTTCTAAAATATCGCGCCGCAGATTGTCCAAAATTTGCGGTGTCAGGGCCGTGCGATCGTGGGCAAGAACTAACTTCAAGCGCTCCTTGGCAGTGGTGCGACTGGGGGAAGTCCGCGTAAACAGCCGCTCTAACAGTTCACTGATCATCCCTTTGCCCCAAACAAGCGTCGAATGCGACTAAATAGTCCCCCGCTTGCCGCCTCTAGATCTAGAAACTCAACGGTTTCACCCTCCAAGCGACGGGCAATGTTCATGAAGGCCTGCCCCGCTAGGGACGGCGACTCTGCCAAGACCAAGGGTTCCCCTTTGTTGGTGGAAACAATCACCTTCTCATCCTCGGGGACAATGCCAATCAGGGGAATCGAAAGAATTTCTTGAACATCTTCCACAGACATCATGTCGTTGGCGGCCACCATTGCTGGGCGCAAGCGATTCAAAATCAAATGGCTGTTGCGAATACGGTAGGCTTCGAGCAAGCCAATCACGCGATCGGCATCCCGTACAGCGGCAATTTCTGGCGTGGTCACCACCAAGGCTTCCTGAGCGGGAGCAATGGCATTGCGAAATCCCGCCTCGATCCCCGCTGGACAATCAATGAGCACATAGTCATAGTGCTTGCTCAGGGCTGAGGCCAACTGTCGCATTTGCTCTGGGGTAATGGCATCCTTATTACGGCTTTGGGCGGCGGGCAGCAACACCAGTTTATTGAGGCGCTTATCACGCACAAGGGCTTGATCCAAGCGACATTGCCCGGTCAGCACATCAATGGCGGTGTAAACCACGCGATTTTCCAAGCCGAGTAGTAGGTCGAGGTTGCGCAAGCCAAAGTCGGCGTCAATGAGCACCACCGATCGCCCCAATTTGGCCAAAGCCACACCAATATTGGCACTGGCGGTTGTTTTCCCCACGCCCCCTTTGCCCGAGGTAATGACAATCGTGCGCCCCATTGAACTCCCTAGGAATTGGCTTACTAGAATAGATTATCTCAAGGCGCCTCGGATACAGCGAAAGCTCGTCCCCAAGTATTGGCGGAGGCAATCTGAATCCCTTGGTCAGTGGCGTAGGCCACCTCTGGATAGGGGGGATTTGGCGGATCTGGGGTACGTGCCAACAGATCAGCAATCCGTAACTGTGTGGCTGCCATTTCAAGGGTCATAATCCGTGCCCCCCGATTGCCCTTAGCACCAGCGTGGGCGATACCGCGTAATCGCCCCCAGACGATAATATCGCCGGCAGCAATGATACTGGCTCCTGCATTGACATCGCCAACAATCACCACAGTGGCGTCATGGTGAATTTCCATGCCTGATCGCAGGGTTGTTTTCAAGTAAAGGGGGTTGGCCACGGGGTCTGAGTCCCCCTCAGTCTCTTTTGCAATTAAGGGTGGCAGTTCCCCCTGCTGGACACTGTAGCCAAGGGTAGCGGCAGCGATCGCCGTCTGGCGGCGTTCGGTAATAATCTTGTCCAGTCGCAACTGATGCTCGCTGAGAGCCTCGGCCAACTGTTGAAGCTGTGACTGATCTAAAAGCCGCTGTCCGCAGGCACAATCTACGGGTAAGGTCTCTGACCAGAGGTGTTCTTGACCGACAAGGTAAAGTTGCAACTGCGGCCACAGGTCAATCCAGTCTAAATCGGCCGGCAACGTGAGTCGGTAGCGCCCTCCACAGTGTTCTAAAGCAAGGCCGCTGACAATGGGTGTGCTTTGCTCCACCTCAAGAGTTACCGCAGGGCTCTCAGCAGGTTCCTCTAGGGGGGTTGACTCAGACTCACTCATGGTTTTTCCACTCGCAGTCGCTGTGTAATCAGAACCATGCCCGTATCGCGAATTAAGGCCACAGAGACCCAGCGATTACCGGCTTCTTGAGGCGCACGTCCCACCTTAAAAATCCCGCCCGCAGAGAGGAGTTCCAATTTGACGGGGCTAGGATTGGCGTAGGTTTGGGCGTTGATGGGCTGATCGCTGGCGGCGCCGAGGAGAATGGCATTGCCAATAGGTTCTTGCACAATCGCATCAAGGCTAAATTCTTCACCCGCACGCACGGCTTGGGGGAGGGAGAATTGCACCGTAGGCGGTGTCGCACCAATCGTGATCGTAGTTTTTTCGCTGGTAATGTCTTGGCGGATGATTTTGCCGTTGCGGATGACTTGGGTGGCTTGCAGGTTGCCACGAATGTTTTGCGGGCGATCGCTCGTGCCGCCGGTTCCCTCAATGGTTGTACTAATCTCTAGAATCCACTCATTTCCCTGCTGTTGCCAACGGTTCACCGTCGTGCGGTAGCGGATGTCACGGTAGGGTTGCCAAAACGTCGGCAGTTGTTTGCGTAAGATTTCAAGGGTGAGGCCGTCCCCTGTTTTGAACTCAGGGTCATAAAAGGCTAGCACTGCCTCTAGATTCTTTTGACTGGCTGCTGTATCCAACCCGTTAACGAGGGATTGCAACGATTCTGGCAGAGCAGCCGGAGTGGCTTGCGCGAGGGGAGCCGCCCAAGTCTGCTCCTGTATCCCCCCACAGATCACTGCCAAGCCAAGAACTGAAACCAAAAAAGAGCGACGCATCATTCACTGCCTTTGCGACTCGTTTGCCATTAAGGTCTATTCATCAAAATTGGCGGAGTTATCTTGCTCGTCAGTGGGGGGACGATCCAAGGGTTGATAGGGCACATATTCACTGCCATCCGTTGTTCCTTCCGGACGGGGGCGGGGGGGTCGCCGTCGCACAGGGCGATCGCTCACTTCCGCAGTTTCCGTAATCGGCGGCGGTCGGCGGGTTGGCCGGCGGGTTGTCGGTGTTGGTGGGCGATAGGGTTCATCGACAATCTCATCTGCCGCTGGTGTTGTCGGTCGCGGACGTCTTGAAGGGGGACGCCGAACACTGGGGCGGCTAGGGGGTGGGCTACTGCGGCGCGAGGGTAAACGTCCGACCGGGGGGGCATCCTCTACATCCTCGTCTTCATAGCGCGATCGCGACACATCACGGCTACCACGAATTCGCCGCAGGGGTGGGTACTCCTCCTCTTCTTCCTCGTCGTCGTAGGGTTCGAGTTCCTCTATTTCCGCACGGTAGGTGTAGCTGCGGCTCACAGGTCGCTCTTCATCCACAATCGGGGTATTTCGCCGCGCCTGCTCTGTGGCTACCCGCCGCAAACGAATACTTTCGTAGGCAAAAAAGGCAGCGGTGCCCGTCAGCAGAAACTGGCCAAAGAGCAGAATTGGATCGAGGCGCCATCCTTGGAAAAAGAGAATCCCACCGCACAGGAGAGCCACTGCGGCAAAGAAAATATCATGATCCCGCGCTAACTCTGGTTGAATCGAGCGCAGAAAATAGAGGAGGGCTCCAGCAACCGCTAGGCCAATTCCCAAAATGCCAGCAGGCCCAAGCCCGACATTAACAATTTGACCAAGGAGGGGGGAAAAGGAAAGATACGTCATTTAACCCATTGTATTGAAGGGGCAAAATAAAACACAGAGTCACAGCGCAATGGCCATGACTCTATTTTAGCGATGATTGCAAAGCCCACCAGCCGCTTGGCTGCCTATGAAGAACGCTGCACTTTATCAATTTGACTAATGGTGATCAAAGCAGCGAAGGTTAAACCCAGCACCACCGCGCCGGACAATAGCCCAATAAAGAAACCTTTCAGAGAAGGGGTAATGGTCAACAGTAGAGGGTACGCAGAATGAATCATGGCTGTTGCTTGCAGGTCAAAGTGAACACTAGGATTTTAACAAAATCTGGCCTTGCTGCTCATTAGCCCCAGTCTCGCCAAGCCCGCAATCGCGTCAGTAGCCGCTGCTGAATCCGCTCCCAAAACCCAAAGGAAAGGGTGCCTCGGGGTTGCTCTCGTGGGACTAAGCCGATATTTGCCCCGACCGGTCTGAGCGATCGCCCCATGGCCATCGCCGCTTCGCGAGCCTCTTCTCCAGGAGGAATAAACGTGAGGGTGGGAGCGGGTAGCCAACGCGCCAGTTCGCAATAGCGATCGCGGGGATGATTTTTTACTTGTCCCTGCACCACCAACGTCGCCGATTCGCCACCATCCACCGCCGTTGCATCAGTGACGCCCTGCTCCAGTAAAAACGCCTGAAGCTGTGGAAAGGAGACCCCCGGCGAACCACCATTGCCCCGCCCATCGCTGACGACGAAAATATATTCATTGCCCCGTCTGCCGAGAATCGCCTTTGGGGACGTGCGATCGCTCCCATCAACGGGTAGCTTCCTGCCCCCTTCTAAAATTTGCTGCGAGCCACTCACCACATTAAAGGGTTGCTCTGGCAACCTACCGCGATAAAACTCGATCCCTCCTTGGGCAGGAAAATTCACCACCCCTGAATAGCCCCCCTCATAGGGACGCACCACCTGACCATTCACGATGTAGGCTCCGAGAACCCCCGCTGGAATCGTGCCTCGACCGCTCAAGCAGGTTTGCCGCAGTGCTCGGTAACTAATACCCTCAGGATGGGACTCGCCCATGATCCATTTTTGATAATCCTGAAAAGAGAGCAGGGATTGAGCATGCAGCCAGCGGAAAAAATTAGTATTCATCGCTGCCACAGCTCCCGTCCGCCGCGCAAAAGCCGCTGTCGTTTCTAAATAGGTATCTTGGCCATTGGGGGCAGGTTCTGTCATGACCACCCGATAGTCTGCCATCGGCGCAGCCACCATATATACCTGCGTTTGATCCACTCTATGGGTCGAGTACTGGAGAGTGGCTAACGAGAGGCCAACCCAAGGCAACACACTCAGCATCTATTTTCCTCCGGCACAGCCTTCAGTTTCGGTGGGCTATCTCTAACCTAGGACGCAAAAACAGATGATTCTGTCCCCAAGCTGCTTTAAGGATAGTGAATAAATCAACATAAATCTTTAGGTTCTTTTAACCCACATCCTTGGGGAATCTGCCTAGGATCAGGGTGGGATTTTCTGGACGCTTTGGCACCATGGAACAAATACCCGCTTCAATTTGGACACTCACCGCTGGCGTTGTTGTCACCCTGATTAGCTTTTGGGTTGGTCATCACCATGGCCTCCTGCCGGAACAGGCCTCTGAGCAGGCTCCCTTGGTGGATAACTTCTTTGACATTATGCTCACAATTGGTACCGCTCTCTTTTTGGTGGTACAGGGTGCGATCATCCTCTTTGTGATTCGCTATCGCCGCCGTGCCGGTGAGGAAGGGGATGGCCTACCCGTAGAGGGCAACTTACCCCTAGAGGCCTTCTGGACGGCCATTCCTGCCCTGATTGTGATTTTCCTTGGCATCTACAGCGTGGATATTTTCCAGCGCATGGGGGGACTGAATCCGGGGGATCATGCTATGCACGCGATGCATACGCCCAAGCCAGCAGTGGCAGTTGTTGCCGAAGCCCCCTCAAAAACCACCAGCGATGCAACTGCCCTTTTAGCAGCAGCGCCAACCCCTGAAATTGGCATTGGTGCCAGCCCCGATGTTCAAGGCAAAGCCCCAGATGTAGTGGTGGATGTGGCGGGTATGCAGTATGCATGGATTTTCACCTACCCCGACAGTGGCATTGTCTCCGGCGAATTGCATATCCCAGTGGGCAAGGATGTCCAATTGAACCTCTCCGCGCGGGATGTGATCCATTCCTTTTGGGTGCCCCAGTTTCGCTTGAAGCAGGATGCGATTCCGGGTGTGCCCACTGAACTGCGCTTTAAGGCTACCAAGGTCGGGACATACCCCGTCGTCTGTGCTGAACTCTGTGGTGGCTACCACGGTGCCATGCGCACGCAGGTGATCGTGCATACCCCAGAGGATTTTGAAGCGTGGCGCAGTCAAAACCAAGCGATCGCAACGACTCCCGTGATCCCCTCCCTGAGCGATCGCCATGTCGAGGAGATGGGCGTCACCCCCCAATTAGTGGCGCAAGTAGAAGCAATGACCCACCACCATTCTCCGGCAAAGCTTTAGTTTTCTTCCTACTGTTGCATTCTTGAGAGAGTTATGGCGCAAGCACAACTGCCGCTAGATACCCCCTTGTCGCTCCCTGAGCATCCCAAGGCGTGGAAGTGGTACGACTATTTCACCTTTAATGTTGATCACAAGGTGATTGGCATTCAATACTTGGTCACCGCCTTTATCTTTTACTTGATTGGCGGACTGATGGCGGTGGCCATGCGCACGGAGCTGGCAACGGCAGATTCAGATTTTCTCAATCCCAATCTCTACAATGCTTTCATGACCAACCACGGCACCATTATGATTTTCTTTTGGGTGGTGCCAGCGGCCATTGGTGGCTTTGGCAATTACTTGGTGCCCCTGATGATTGGGGCGCGGGACATGGCTTTTCCCCGCTTGAATGCCTTAGCCTTTTGGCTGAACCCGCCGGCGGGGGCATTACTCTTGGCCAGTTTCCTGTTTGGCGGTGCCCAAGCGGGTTGGACCTCCTATCCGCCCTTGAGTACGATCACGGCCACTACTGCCCAGAGTATGTGGATTCTGGCGATCATCCTTGTGGGTACCTCCTCGATCCTGGGATCGGTGAATTTCATCGTCACCATCTGGAAGATGAAAGTGCCTAGTATGCGCTGGGATCAATTGCCCCTCTTTTGCTGGGCCATGCTAGCCACCTCTCTGCTGGCTCTAGTGTCAACGCCCGTGCTGGCGGCGGGGCTGATTTTGCTGCTGTTTGATATTAACTTTGGCACCTCGTTTTACAAACCTGATGCCGGTGGGAACGTTGTCATTTACCAGCACCTTTTCTGGTTTTACTCTCACCCGGCGGTGTACCTGATGATTTTGCCGATCTTTGGCATTATGTCTGAGGTGATTCCGGTTCATGCCCGTAAGCCTATCTTTGGCTATCAGGCGATCGCCTACTCCAGTTTGGCCATCTGCTGCGTGGGTCTCTTTGTCTGGGTACACCATATGTTCACCAGCGGTACGCCCCCTTGGATGCGGATGTTCTTCACGATTTCGACACTGATTGTGGCGGTGCCGACAGGAGTAAAAATCTTTAGTTGGGTCGCCACCCTCTGGGGGGGCAAGATTCGCCTCAACAGTGCCATGCTCTTTGCCATTGGCCTACTGTCGATGTTTGTCCTTGGTGGCCTCAGTGGTGTGACCTTGGGGACTGCCCCCGTGGATATTCACGTCCACGACACCTACTATGTAGTGGCACACTTCCACTACGTGCTTTTTGGTGGTTCCGTGTTTGGTCTCTATGCGGGGATTTACCACTGGTTCCCCAAAATGACAGGACGGCTCCTCGATGAGCGCTTAGGGATTCTCCACTTTGTGCTGACCTTTATTGGCACGAACCTGACCTTTTTGCCGATGCATGAGTTGGGTCTTAAAGGCATGCCACGGCGAGTGGCCATGTACGATCCCCAGTTTGAGTCGATTAATCTCATTTGTACGATTGGCGCCTTTGTCTTGGCCTTCTCAATTATTCCCTTCCTGATTAACATCATTTGGAGCTGGAATAAGGGCAAAATTGCCGGCGATAACCCTTGGGGCGGTCTCAGCTTAGAGTGGACGACCAGTTCACCGCCGCTGATTGAAAACTGGGAAGTGCTGCCTGTGGTCACCAAAGGTCCCTACGACTACGGCATTGAGCAGCGCAAGGGAAGCACCGATGAGGATGAGGACGAGGAAGAGTAGGACACTGTAGGAGCAAGCCATGCAAGGTACTGTTGACTCTCAAGCGACGGCCATAGCCGTTGATCATGCCCATGAGCACCCTGATTTTCGGGTTTTAGGGTTGCTGGTCTTTTTGATTTCTGAATCCCTAATGTTTGGTGGCCTCTTTGCGGCCTATTTACTTCTGCGGGGCATGAATGAGCAATGGCCGCCCGAAGGCACTGAGGTGGAACTTCTTGTGCCCACCATCAACACCATCATCCTTATTTCCAGTAGCTTTGTCATCCACTACGGCGATGTTGCCATCAAAAAGGATGACGTTCGCGGCATGCGCCAATGGTACTGGATCACGGCGGCCATGGGGGCAGTGTTCTTGGGCGGTCAAGTTTATGAGTACCTCACCCTCGGCTACGGCCTGCGCACCAATGTCTTTGCCAACTGCTTTTATGTGATGACGGGCTTCCATGGCCTCCATGTCTTTGTGGGGATTTTGCTGATTTTGGGGGTGATCTGGCGATCGCGCCGCCCCGGACATTACAATGCCCACAAGCATACGGGGGTGGCCATGGCAGAGATCTACTGGCACTTTGTGGATGTGATCTGGATTATCCTCTTCACCCTGCTGTATATCCTGACTCGCTTTTAGGGACAGGTCTTGAATTGGGGCGATCGCGGATCAAAGTTGCACTGATAGACCACAGGTGCTTGCCAACTCAAGGGAATTTCCAAGAGGTCACGGGTACCCGTAATTCCCTGCAAGAGAAAAAGAACAAGGGCAAGGGAATTCAAGCCAATGTGAATCCGCCGCCACCTGAGCGATCGATCTTGGTAAATCTCCCCCACAATGGCCACAGAAAAAATCATCAGCATCACCGCCGCCAAGCCAAAGTAAAAGTGGGAAACCCACCACTCGTCATCACGGCGAAAGACCCCCGGTTGAAAAGCTAGAATGGTCACCCCCATCCCTGAGAGGGTGGCAAAAACAGCACGCCATAGCTTCGATTGAGCGCGATACAGCAGCGCCGTTGCTGCAATGGTGACAACAAACATCAGTGCCACGAGGACAACAGAGAGCGGTTGCAGTGTCTGATTCTCCGCCTGCATCAAGAAGCCCTGAAATCCAAACACCACTGAATAGGCCAAGGCCACCAATGTGATGCCAACCACGCCGGCTGCTAAAAGATTGCCCAATTTGACATGCAGGGTGCCCACTGTGGGTGGGATGGTGGTGTCTTTGAGACGACGCTGCCGCGTTTGCAGAGCAAAGAATGTGGTGATGCCAATGACCGGAAAGACAAATGTGCAGGCCAAGATGGGATGCAACAGCAAAATGATGTCTTTGAGGTTGAGAAACATACTGGCTAAGAACGATAAGGCCAGTTTTAAGGTAACGAATCTAGGGGCGGGGCAAATCAAAGAACAGCACTTTTGTCAGTAAGCCAACTGTGGCCACCAACAGGGTCACTAGGAATCCCCATAGCCGCGCATCTGTGCCCGCTTGTCGCTTAGAAATATCCTGCAAGGTGGACTCTACCGTATCAATCCGCTGCCCTAACTGTACTTCTATGGAATTGATACGCTGCTCCAGTTTGGCCTCCACAGCCTTCATCTGTTGTTCCAGCTTAGCTTCGACAGCATTGATGCGCTGCTCTAGTTTGGCTTCGACGGCGTTGATGCGCTGCTCTAGCTTAGCCTCCACAGCATTGATACGCTGTTCAAGTTTGGCCTCGACAGTATCAATTTTGTCCTCAAGCCTTTGGAATTTCTCGTTACTCGTGGCGATGTGAATATCCAGCTTTTTATCCATGGCTTGGATGGCAGCCTGCATTGACTGCATATCGGCCTGCATCCCTTGGATAGCATCTAAAACTTGGCTCAATTCGGAACGGCTAACGGGTTCAGTCATGATGCTGACACTTGATTAACGGACGTGGAGGGATTCGAACCCCCGACCCTCAGAACCGGAATCTGATGCTCTATCCACTGAGCCACACGTCCAGCCTTCTCATCATAGCATTAACCAAGGTAGGCTTGCTGAACCCGTGGATCATTCAGGAGATCCGCTGCACGACCGCTGAGGGTCACTTGACCCGCTTCAAGCACATAACCGCGATCGCCCAATTGTAAGGCTAGGTGCGCATTTTGCTCGACCAGTAGCATTGTCATCCCCTGTTGCCGCAGTTGTGCCAAGATGGCAAAAATTTCCCGTACTAAATTGGGCGCTAAGCCTAAACTGGGTTCATCAAGGAGCAGTAAGCGAGGACGACTCATCAGGGCACGGGCGATCGCCAGCATTTGTTGCTCACCGCCACTGAGGGTTCCCGCCAGTTGGTATTGCCGCTCCCGTAGTC
Source organism: Thermosynechococcus sp. B1 (assembly GCF_030322985.1). Taxonomy (NCBI): domain Bacteria; kingdom Bacillati; phylum Cyanobacteriota; class Cyanophyceae; order Acaryochloridales; family Thermosynechococcaceae; genus Thermosynechococcus; species Thermosynechococcus sp. B1. Next base: position 640,352 of record NZ_CP096573.1, read on the forward strand.
TAGGAAAGCGCTTGAGTTGTTCTTCGAGGTCTTGTGCAATCTGCGCCTCATCTCGACGACAGTAGGCACCGAGAAGAAGATTGTCGCGTACGGTTTGGCGGGCGAGAACCTGACGCCCCTCTGGACAATGGGCAATGCCCAGCCTCACTAATTCATGGGGCGATCGCCCTGCAATCGATTGACCGGCAAAGCAAATGGTACCTTCACTGGGAACGAGTTTAGAGATGGCACGCAGCAGGGTGGTTTTGCCAGCACCATTGGCACCCACAAGGGTAATGCACTCGCCGGCTGCAATGGCCAGACTCACCTCGCGCAGAGCGCAAATGCCACCGTAGTGGACACTCAGGGACTCAATTTCCAAGATGCGCGCTTGAGAAGTCATCCCCTAGGCCGTGGTCTGTGATTCCTCCGGGTTGGGGGAGCCACCCCGCACCTCTTCCCATTCAGCAATAGCGGCATTTTCGGTTTGGGCAGCAGCACTGGTGACGAGGGCGGAAATTTCCCGAGGAGAGAACCCTTCTTCCAGTAGCTCCATATAGATAGGATGGAGGTTGCGTTGCAGTTCTTTGAAGATGGCGCGGGCGCGATCGGTATAGCGAAAGTTTTGGTCAAATAAGCTGGCCATCTGAGAAATCCAAGAGCACTGCCACTATCCTAAATCCTATCGGCACACCCATTGCCAGTGGTGGCGCGGACTTTTGTTTTCTTTCCCTTGGGCAATGATGACAAGTCAATTTGTTATTCATTTTTCGATTGAACTTGACTTGAAGGTGCTGGTGTTGTTAAAGGATGTGTTCCTGTAGATACACCTCAGCCTTGTCCGTAGTCAGCGGTGGGGCAAAAAGATAGCCTTGGCCAGAGGGACAGCGCAGCGATCGCAACAGTTGCAGTTGAGTTGTGTTTTCAATGCCCTCGGCAACGCAATCGAGGTGGAGGTTGCGCGCCAGCACCAAAATCGTGTGAACCACCTCTAGATCTTCTTGGCTGCGATCTATTTGGGAAATGAAGGAGCGGTCAATTTTAATGCCATCGAGAGGCAGATTGCGTAAATAGCTCAGGGAGGAATACCCAGTGCCAAAGTCGTCAATGTTAATGCGTACCCCCATCGCCTTCAACTCGGCAAGAATTTCGCGGGCAGAGTCCAAGTGTTGCATCAAGGTACTTTCAGTAATTTCTATCTTTAGAAAGTGCCCTGCTAAATGGTAATGCTCAAGGGTTTGTTGAATCTCAGCTACAAGGGTGGGCAACGAAAATTGGTTGGCGGACAGATTGATACTCATCGTAAAGCCCACGGACTGAAGCTTGGGATAACGCTGTTGCCACTGCTGCAACTGTTCACAGGCATTGTGCAAGACCCAGCGGGAGAGTTCAAAAATCAGCCCCGTTTCTTCAGCGACGGGAATAAAAACTTTGGGGGAAATCAGCGTATCCCCCTTTTGCCAGCGCAGGAGTGCTTCAAAACCTTTGAGAGATTGGCTCCGGAGCTTGACGATGGGCTGATAGTGGAGGACAAAGTCCCCCCGTTCAATCGCTTGCCGCAGTTCCACTTCTAAGTACAGGCGATCGCGCACCTGTTGCAGCATCACAGGATCAAAGACATCAATGCGATTGTGTCCCTTAGTTTTAGCGTGGTACATGGCCATGTCAGCATCCCGCAGCAGTTCCTCACTACTGGTGTAATGGGGGTTACCCATCACAAGACCGATACTCACCGTGCTGTACAGGGTGTAGTGATCGATTTCAAAGGGATGGTTGAGGCGATCCTGCAGTTGGTGGGCAATGGCTTGGGCATGTTCTATCCCCTCAATATCATTGAGCAAGACCGCAAATTCATCTCCCCCTAGGCGTGCCACTACGTCCTGAGGACTCACACAACGCGTCAGCCGCTGAGCAAAGGCTTGGAGGAATAAATCCCCTGTGCCATGTCCCAGACTGTCATTGAGGGTCTTGAAGCGATCGATATCCAAACAGAAAACAGCATAGTGGTAGTGGGGGTGCTCGGCTGCATAGCTGAGGGTAAGGCGCAACTGTTCCTCAAAGAACCAGCGATTGGGTAAATGGGTGAGGCGGTCATGGCGGGCTTGGTAGAGGAGTTGGGCTTCGATTGCTTTGCGCTCTTGAATTTCCGCTTGCGCCTTTTGATAGAGTTCTGCTTGCAGGATGGCGATCGCCAACTGGGTTGAAATCTGCTTAATCAGTTCAATTTCACTGTCTTGCCAGTCGCGGGGATGGGCGCATTGATGACAGATGAGCAACCCCCACAGCCGCCCTTCGACAACGATCGGTACCACCAGATTGGCCTTGACCTGATAATGAGCCAGCAGATCCCGATAGCAGGGAACTAGAGGGGCGGTGTCTAAATCATTTACCACATGGATGCGACCGCGCTTGTAGGCTTCAATGTATCGCTCTGTAAAGCAGGAATCCCCCACCACGTCCCCAAGAGCCGAGAACCAAGGGGGAACGACGGCTTCAACATCCATAATGCCGCGCCAATCCTCGAGGAAACGATAAACGAGCACGCGATCGCAGCCCAAGAGTTCTCGCACATCCTTGACGGCAGCTTCGAGAATCGTGGCCAGATCAAGGGATTGGTGAATGTGCTGGGTAATTTGTACCAGCAGGCGATCGTACTGGGCTTGGCGCAGCAGTTGTTGTTCCACCTGATGGCGATCGATGGCATGGCGAAAACTGCGCGCCAGCAAGTTGGGACTGAGTTCCTGAAAGCTCAAGTAGTCCTGAGCACCACTGTGGAGGATCTGAGTGGCCAGATCAGGGCGATCGCTGGGATCAATCACAACTAAGGGTAAGTGTGGATAGCGTTGCTGGAGTGTTTGCACTGCTTTAAGAACGTGATCCCCTTGAGCAATGAGGACAAGGAGATTGGGCTTGGCCTGAGCAACCACCCCGGGGGTTAAATGAGAATACGGACAGGTGTGAACTTGATAGCAAATGTAATCAATCTCGGCGAGATGGGGATATAAAATTTCACCCGATTGGGGGATGTTTTCGATCAGTAATATGTTGATGGATGGCAATAAGCATTTTTTTTGAGGATATTTTTGCGCAGAGTCTTCTGCGACGACTTCAACGGTCGCTAGTGGTTCTAAAGGGCAGTCATCAACAGCGGACAAAACAAGGAGTTTCTCAATCATTGCTAAGTCATCATTCAACACATTAAAATCACAAACTATACAAAAATTTATCAAGGAATATTATTTGTTGCTTCTTCCTAAGTCCATCATACAGCCCTTTTCTAAACTATTGGGGCAGCGATGGCACTTCATCCCCTCAAAGAGCGGTTTTGAGGCTTTTCTGACCGTGATCCCGTCACTGTGAAAAGGGGTGGGGATCGCTGTGAGATCGTGATAGAGAACACGTTTAGACTGCTATCAAAATTGCTAGGTTAGAAGCAGCATTCCCCAAAGGCAGGGGGTTGATCATTGTGCTGCAAAAACAACTTCAAAGCTGGCTGCGGGTTTCTTTACCGACATTGACGCTGGCGATCGCCCTTGTAGTTTCCCCATCCTCGGGTCTCGCCCAGCGGGATTTGATCCCCATTGACGGTTCCGATGAGGATATGCAGCTTCTCTTTGATCTGGTTTATTATCCGCGCCGCGATCCTGCCCGTTTTCGGCTGCAAAACAGTGCTGAGGTGGAAGCTTATCAGTTGATTCGCACCATTTTGCGTACGGGCACGACCCTCTACATCCGGCAGCGCCAAGATGATAATTACGGCTCCTATAGTTTTAGTCGCGATCGCTTGATCTTGCGTCCTCGCGCCCTTGCTCATTGGCCGATTTTTATCGAAACGCTGCGCCATGAGGGCTGGCATGTCGTTCAAGCCTGCTTTGCGGCGAAACGAGATTTGGATTCCTTGGTACCCGTGGGCATTCGCGTCAGCCCCGGTATCGTCGCGGATCTCTACCGCAAGAGTGGCTATAACCCCGCAGACATTCCAATTGAGGCCGAGGCCTTTGCTGCTGAGCGGCTACCCAATATGACATTGCAGGGGCTACAGCGTGAGTGTGCCGACTGGCTCAACCGCCCCAGCAAGGACTAGCCAGAAGAACGGGTCGATGCACCGCAATGACGACAATAGGGTAAGTGGCGATAGGTGGGCTGCTGACAATTGGGACAGGGCATCCACTGCAAATAACCACAGTGGGGACAGTGCTGATCGAGATCCCGTAGCCGCTTGCCACAACGGACACAGCGGTGTTTTTGGACTCGCCCTGCCGCCTGTCGCTGTGGATTGAGGAAAAGAGCTTGCGCCACTTTAATCATGCCAAACCCGACCGCTGGGATCAGCAGGATATAGAGGTAGCTGACCAAAAAAAGCAGACCGCCAAAGAGAGCAAGAATGACATTAGCCAGCCACTCAAAGAGTGCTCCCACCTGCAATAGTTCAAAAATCTTCAACACCAAAGGAATCAAGAAGATCACCAGCAGGTGCCAACTCATGAGGGCAAGCAGGCCATAACGGCGGCGATCAGCAAAACGATGCACCACTAGGGCGATCGCAATCAGCGGTAATAGAAAGAGGGCTTGTAAAACAAATTGGAGACTGGGATACCAAAACTGAGAGCGCTGATATTGGTTCTCAAGCTGGGCAAAGGTGGCGTCCTCGGCTAAAAATTTCAAGAAGGCTTGGCTATCGGCTTCTTGGAGAATCGCCTGTTCAAGGGCGGCAATCTCATTTTTGAGAGCGGCAATTTGGCGGTTGTTGGCCTCAAGGGTGGCTTTGGCCTTGGCGGCTTCCACCAAGTTGATCGATTGATCCGCGGGTTGCCCCGCAAGCTGCTCTAATAGTGTCGAGTCATACTCTTCACGAATGCGGGCATTGGTGGCCTCGAGGGTTTGAATTTGTGCCTGTTTCTGCTGTCGTTGCTTAAGTCGGGCTTGATTGGTGGGGTGGTTGACGGCATCTTGATACTTTGCATAGGTGAAGCAAATGGCGGAGATGGTTCCCAGTTTGCCCTTGCTGCTTTCCTGTAGGCGCTCCACAGCCGTCTGGGGCGGGGGGTCAAGGCTAATCTGCTGCTCTAGAAAACGAATGTCGCGCTCCCTAGCGGTGTCTTGGCGATAGGCTTGCCAAGGAGCATAACAGGGCTGGGCTTGACTGGGACTCAAAGGCCAATTGCTAATTTCGCTGAGGCCACTAAAGACATTAATGAGGATAAAAATATCCACCAAGATAATGACAATGAGACTGACCCAATTCAGGGGTTCGTCATTGACAAGGCGCGATCGCCGCCAAAATCCCCGCCAGAGTCGCCTCAACCCGCTTGTGATATTCATGGCAGCGTAAACCCAAAGGCAAGTTTTACCCGCTCTAGGGTTGCATTGGCCACACGGGCGGCCTGTTCTTGGCCTTTTTTGAGCAAATCCTTGAGATAGCTGGGGTCTGCCATAATCTCTTGGTATCGCTGCTGAATCGGTTCTAGGGTAGCAATCACCGCATCGGTGAGTAGGGGCTTAAACTGTCCCCAGCCCATATCGGCACATTCTGCTGCCACTGCCTCTTTCGTTTTTCCCGTGAGTACTTGATAGAGACTCAGCAGGTTATTGGCTTCAGGACGGTTAGGATCATCAAAGGTCAAGCCGCGGATTGAGTCGGTCTTGCAACGCTTGATTTTCTTGCGAATCTCATCGGGGGAGTCCAAAAGGTTAATGCGACTCAGTTCCGAGGGATCCGACTTCGACATCTTCTTGGTGCCATCGGTAAGGCTCATCACCCGTGCCCCCTCTTGGGCAATCAAGGGTTGCGGCAGCTTGAGAATTGGCGGCTGATTGTGGGCAAAGAGGTAGTTGACACGGGCAGCAATATCGCGGGTCAGTTCCAAGTGTTGCTTTTGATCTTCCCCCACAGGAACCAGATCGGCATCGTAGAGCAAAATATCCGCGGCCATGAGCACAGGATAGTCCAGTAGTCCTGCCGCCACGTTTTCCCCCTGCTTGACGGCTTTTTCCTTGAATTGAATCATGTCCTCCAGCCAGTTGAGGGGGGTAATGCAGTTCAGTAACCAAGTGAGTTCGGCGTGGGCGCTGACGTGGGATTGCACAAAAATAGTGGCGTGGGTGGGGTCAATGCCACAGGCCAAATACAGAGCAGCCACCGTATAGGTATTAGCCGCCAGTTCCGCTGGATCGTGGGGGACGGTAATGGCGTGTAAATCTACGACACAAAAATAGTTTTCATACTCGGCTTGCCCCGCCACCCAGTTGCGAATTGCTCCGAGATAATTCCCCAAGTGCAAGCTACCTGTGGGCTGGACTCCCGAAAGCACCCGTTTTTTGGTCACCCCAACCTCCTCTAATTGCATTCCTACTATGCTACAGCCCTTTTCCTATGGATGGAACACGGCTTAAAGGATGAAAGCCCCTCTCCCATGGCAGGGTCATCTAGGCTTGCCCAATGCCCGCAGGGGTCTGGGTGTCGCTATCCCTAACTTAGCGCTGCGTCCTGCTGGGTCGCTTTAGTGCGTGCTTCTAACTCTTCAAGGCGGCTTTTTAGGGTTTGATTTTCCTTTTGTAACTCGTTGAGGGTGGTCTCAAGGGTCTTGAGGCGGTCATCGCTGCCAAGGGCTTTCTGAACTTTGGCGATTCCTTCATCAACTGATCGTTTGATACGGCCGTCGGTGGTGCGATCGCCCAGCTGCTGCAGCAGGCCTAAAACTTGGGGATGGTCAATTTGACTCAGGGCTTGAACAACGGCCATCTGGGTAAAGAAAAAGGTCTCGTGGCTGAGTTGCTCTAGCCGTTCCAGAATTTGTTGCAGTTGGGGATGGTGGCGATCGCCAATGGTGCCAAGGGTACGAATGGCGGCCAAGCGTAGGGGTTGCGGGACATCAATAGCGGTGTAGTCAAGAACCAAATTCACCGCCTCTGGAGACTCCTTGAGTTCCCCCACGCCAGCGATCGCCCCACAGCGTACCACCTCATTCCAGCCTTGTCGTTTTTCCAAAGCCTTCCGCAGTCGTTTCAGCACTTTTTCGAGCTTGGGTTTCGGTTGCGGTTTGGCAGCGGCAATCACACCAATTCCCTTCAGGGCGGCAGCTTCAACGCTATAGCTGGGGTCGCCGTGCTTGGCAATGGGCTTGAGAAGTTCGTAGGCTTTGGCGGACTTAAACCCAGCAATGGCCTCCACTGCGGCGGCACGAACATGGGGGTGATCATCGGCTAGTGCCAGCTTGAGCGCCTCTAAACTTTGATCCAGTTGAATCGTGCCCAGCACTTTGGCAATTTCACGCCGCACTCCCCAAAAGGGTTCCCGTTGCAGCGCCGCCGCCAAGGTTTGCACAACTTCTAGGTTTCCTTTTTTGCCTAGGGCAATGGCAGCTTGAACCCGCCCCAAAACATCGGGGTCGTACTGCAGTTGGGCTTTGAGTTCAGGGAGGGGGTACTCTAGGGTAACGGTTTTGAGGGTATGGTTGCCGGCATCAAAACTCACAAAGGTGGGCTGCTGTGGCAGCGGCAAATAGAAGGTGTGCTCTGGTTCATGAATGCGCAGGGGAATGGTTTTGACCGTCACCTGCCCCTGATCATCCACCGTACCGATGCCAACAGGGATGCGCAGATCAAAGAGGTTGCGCTCTAGGGGCGTGACCCCATCGGTCACCTGCTGCTGCTTGACGGTAAGAACGGCTAATTGATCGGCTACCTCCCAGCGATAGCTCACATGGAAGTCGGGATGTCCCCCACGAAAAACGTATTGGTCAAAGAGGGGAAGTAGGTTGCGGCCGGTGGCCATTTCAATCGCCCGCAGCAGATCCACCGTTTCGACAGTTTGATGGGCGTAGGTTTGGACAAAGGTTTGAATGGCTTTCCAGAATTGTTCTTCGCCGAGTTCCTGGCGGATCATGTGATAGACGCAGGCGCCTTTTTCGTAGAGGTGGCGATCGTAGAGTTCAATGGCTTCGCGATAGACATGGGTGACAATGGGGCGGCGGTAGCGATCGCTATCCTCACTGAGGTAGTTGCGCAATTCCCCAAGGCGATAATAGGCGGCAAAATCAGCGCCATATTCCTCCTCAAACCAGAGCACCTCGGCATAGGAGGCCATGCCCTCCTTGATCCAAGCGTGAGACCAGTGCTTGATCACCACCAGATCGCCAAACCACTGGTGTGCCAACTCATGGGCCACTAAACTTTCACTGCGAAAATCTTCAGCGGCGGCTCGCTCATCCAACAGACAGCGGTCTGTCAATAGGGTTGTCGAGGTATTTTCCATACCGCCAAAGATAAAATTGGCCACACAGACTTGGGCATATTTGGGGTAGGGATAGGGATAGCCGTAGATGCGGCTGAAAAAGTCCATCATCTTTGGCGTTTTGCCCAAGGTGCGGCGGGCATCAGCAGCGCGATCTTTAGCAACGTAGTAGGTGACGGGCTTGCCCTGCCACTGGTCATCAAAAACCGCAAAATCCCCCACCGCTAGGGTCATCAGATAAGTGGGATGGACCTGGGGTTGATACCAGTGAAAGATTTGCCACTCTCCCTCGCTGTAGCAGGCACGCAATTCCCCATTGGAAATGGCCTGTAAGGGTTGCCGCACCCGCGCTCGTACCTCTGACGTCGCCAGCTGCCCAGGAGAATCAAAGCAGGGAAACCAATAGCGGGAGTCCTCATCTTCCCCTTGGGTCCAAGCTTGGGGGGGATCAGTGGCAACAAAGTACAATCCCCGCTGGGGTTTCTGCAGACGGTAGTCAATGGTGATCACCAGCACCTGATCTGGGTGAATCCCCAAGCTCGCATCAAGGGAAATATCCAGAAACTCACCATCGTAGTGGAAGGCTTGGGGTTGGTGCTGCACAGTCACACTCTGGATCTGTTGCCCCACGGCATTGAGGCGCAGCTGGCGCACTTGGGAGTGCAATGGTCGTAGGTGGATATGACACTGTCCCCAGCATGCCTGGGTCTCTAAATCTAGGGTCAAGTCCAAGCAGATATGTTCCACCTGCCCCACTCGATCGGGACTGTAGTGGGGACGTGCACCGCTGAGGACAAAGGATTTGGCTGGAGTGACATCAAGAGTCATAGGTTATGTTGAGCCGCACTTGCTCTTAGTCTAAGGGGCATCAATCGAGGAGTTCAACCACCTTATAGCGACTGGTATGACCCTTGATTAACCGAACACGGGACTTAGGCACCTGAAAATAGGCTGCCAAGACCGCAATCAGTTCTTGATTGGCCTTGCCATCAGTGGCAGGGGCACGCACCGCCACCACTAGCTGACCGGCAGAATCAACAGCAACAGAGGACGCTCTTGCATTCGGTTTGACCACCAGATGGTATTTCTTCATGCCCTCCTAGCCTGAAGCATGGGCACAGATGTGCTGCCCAATTTGCTTGTCAATTTTCATAATGTGATTCACTAACCAGTCTGCTAACTTACCATGGATCCGGGTGGCGATCGCCGCATCCGCTTGGCTGTTGCGGTACTGCTGCTGCAGCTCTTCAATCATCTCGATGAACTGTTTATGGGCGCAGCGGTTAACTTCTGCTAGGGGGCACTGGTATTTTTCAGCACAGCTTTCTTCATTCCCGAAGTGCCACTCTGCATAATACTTCATGAAAGCAATTAGCTGTTTAATCGCAGCGCTTCCCCGACCCTGTTCAATGGCATCCGCCAGATCATTGACAGCACAGACGAGTTCCTTGTGCTGTATATCAATCATGGGCACGCCGGTCTGGAGCTGCTCTGTCCACGCGAAGCGTTGCATTGTTTTTTATCCCCCTAGACCGATTGTGGGTGGGTTTTTGTTTTCAGGAACGTAAAGATTCCCTCTAGAAAGGAAGAGCTAATTTCTGTTGTTTCAATGAGTTCTGGTTCCGTAGGGCTGGCGGCGGCAGCAGCAATGCCAGCAATTTCCTCGGCAATCCCCACCACTATCAGGCGAAAACAAATTTTTTGCACCTCTAGAATGGGTAAGTTCAACGCTTCACTGATTTCTTGGAGGGTTTTGGTACCGTTAGCGTACTCCCACACTTGCCACTCATGATGATTGAGGTGGTAGGGGGGCTGTCCTTCAATCGTGCTGGCAATGGTTGAACTCGGCAGGGGCAGCTTGTCCATTAGGGCTGTCCAATCCCGCAGCAGTCGTAGACCCGCCAAGGAAATTTCCATGGGTGAGGCACTCAGTCCCGTCATTTCCGCAAAGGGCAGTGGATGGTTGGCATCGAACTTAAACCAGCCCTCATTGAGGCTAAAGAGGTGAGGAATCGGTGTCAGTACCTGTTGCTTGAACAATAGCCGCAGCTGTTCTGGCTCAAGGGCACCTTGGGTTTTCAAACACAGCCCAAGGGATCCGGTTCGGGAACAAAAGGGTAAAAGGCGTTGAATGGTAGTTGGGCGCAGCCAGCCCCGCTGCTCAATGAGCCGTTGCAATCCTTGGTGATCCAAGGTCGTTGTTGCGGCTACAATCTGACCCAAGTGAAAGAAGATATAGTACTCCTGCATTTGGGGAATCAGCGGCATCATCCCCGCCATTTCCACGGGCTTAATGGAGAGGCAGCCCGTTTTTTGCCCCTGCTCCAGAAAATGAAAAATTTCCCCCAAGGAAAATTCCGATAGATAACCTGTAATTTTCATACATTCCCCCTAGTGAGTGATGTTGTTCTAAGTGGTGAGTGCACTGCGGTTTAATTGCGAGGATTGGGCACTGGCATAGGCTTGAATGAGTGCCATCATGGCAGCGGCAACGGAAGACTGATCCAAAGCATTCACAGGCACCATGGGTGGGCGGCGGTGGGGACTCAAGTAGCCAAGGGCGATCGCGATCTCTTCAGCAGGCCACGCATTGGGATTATCGGCATGGCTCAGACCCACTAGCATTGGAATCTTTGTGCGATGGCGCATGAAGGCCAAAATCCGCCGTGCGGCTCGAAAATCTTGGGGACGGTGAGAACTGACCAGTAGGATAAACGCATGGGCTTTGCGAATAAGAATATCCCACATAAAGTCAAAGCGTTCTTGGCCAGGGGTGCCATACAGATGCAGGGCAACATTAGGACCAAACTGCAGCCGCCCAAAGTCCATGGCCACGGTTGTTTTTTCCTTGAAAGCAGCAATTTCATCCGTTGCCTTGCGATCGGTATCCACCACCTCAATCTCACTAATCGTGCGGATGAAGGTAGATTTCCCTGCGCCCACTGGTCCTGTGATCACAATGCGCATAATTTCCATGGATTAGCACCTCAAATTCAGGGAATCAGGCCTAAACATTGACGGCTTGGCTTACACTGGTGAGTTGGGTTTGCAGCTCAGCCAACACATTTTTAATTTCGAGGTTGATAATGCCCAATTTGGCAGAGGCGTCTGCCAGCACAAGGAAAACCGCATCTTCGGTGCAGCTGGTGAGAATACCATACCCACTGGCACCCTCTACAAGGATGCGCTCGATTTTGCCCCGGCTTAGCTCTCGTCCAATACGTTCCCCCAACGACAACATGGCCGCTGACATCGCTGCCACCCGTTCATCATCCATTCCCCCCGGCAAGGTTGCCGCCAGCGTCAGACCATCGGGAGACACAAGCGCTGCCCCTTGGACATTACTGGCATTGGCAACAAAGTGTTGCAATGTGGCTTCAAGTTTAGCGGCATTAATTGGCATAATCTAATCCTCATATAAAGTATGGGAACTTTTGGAACAATGACTGCTAGGTCATCTACATGGCAGCAGCCCCTGTGGCAATTAGCCGTTGAAATAGTGCCTGGGTCCAACCGGTTTCCTTAAGAACCGCTTGGGAAGACACCTCGAAGTAGGCCTGTTCAATAAAGGCAAGATCAATCATGCAAATTTTGCCTAGGGCATCACTGAGGGCCTCGGATTTGTTGGCTTCCCTTAACTTTTGCCGCACGGCGTTGACAACAATTGCCATCGCGGGTACCACATGCTGTGGCCCAATGCCAATGCGCACGTGAACCAGACCAATTTTCCAGCGTCGCTCAGCGTAGGCCTTGCCCCAACTATCCATCCCTGTGAACATTTCATGGAACCAGTCGATGAAGGTTTGATGGAGGCGATGAATGCGTCCTTCTGTGGCGTTGAGAATGGCATTCATCTCTTCATCCCGCCCCAAGTAGTCATAAAAAATATCAGCCATCTGTGGAGCAATTTCCTTTCCCCAAGGGGCAGCCTCAGCTAACAGGGATTTGTCTTCATCAGTCAACTGGACTCGTCGCACCATTATTGCCATAAAATTGATTGGCTCAATTGTCATCTCTTTCGCCTCGAAACACTGAATAACTTTAATTACTAGATCAGGTGAATTGACTGGGCGTCCGTGATTCAGTGATTAGAATCAAGTCAGGCACTTGCTCCTGCAAGCTAACAAACAATATTCGGAAAAGCTGAAAATTTCAGAAACAATTAAAGATTCCCCCTTAAAAATCCAAGCACCGCTGGTACAGACCCCTGCATTAGATGCTTGAAAAGCGCTTTCTCACTCCACGACATGCAACCTCAACTCAGATTTAGCCGATTTCACAGGGACTCAACACAGAAATAAAAGTTGCTCCTCATTCTAAAAAGTATGAAGTTAGCTTACTTATCACTCTGCGTTGCAGAAACAGGCTGCGGTTAATGCAGAGAGTATCCCCCTGACTTTCTAATGAAAAGTATAGATTTCTCTGTAGTTCTCTGATTGTATTTCTCGACACACTACACAAAATAAAATGATTAGACACATTTTTTAATTATTCTTTAGTTTTTTAATTCGCTTTGTGTGGAAATGAAAGTAACTTTTACAAAATATCCCCAATGCCTTGATCCCATGGCACGGAGTATGCCACCCTTGCATTGTTATCCATCTAGGATGCTTTGAGTCATCGTAGGTATTTATCTTGAGCAAGGGAGGATAGTTATATGTCCGATCGCTTGACCTACCAAGGCGAAATGGAAACGAAGCTGCAACAACTCGGTGCCCAGCTTGACCAACTCAAGGCAAAGGCGGATCAAGCGGGTGAAGATGTCAAGGCAGATATTGAAGCTAAAATTGAAGCCCTCAAGACCAAACGCGATGAGATTACTCAGCAATTGGCTGCCCTCAAAGAAGCGGGCGATGATGCTTGGGAGTCCCTCAAAGCAGGGTTCCAGAGTGCGTGGGATGAGTTGAGCAAGGCCTTTGAGGAAGCAGCCAGTAAGTTTAAGGGTGAATAACTGTTTTCTTAGCTCCAGCCCTCAATGGTGACATCGACGCGATCGCTCTCGTGGGAAAGGGGCGCAATGTTCAAGTAGTACAGGGGCTGATCCGGCGATAAATTCCGCAGCCAATGGAGACATTGGGCATCCACATGGACATAGGAGCCGGTTTCCACGGGGGTACGGATCAAGGCGGTTGCCGCCACAGAACTCGCAGGGGGCGTCATCGGGTAGGTAATCAGTTCACCAACTCCCGATACAATCAGGAAAATATCGTCACCGCGATGGTGGTAATGGGGATAGTTGGCTTGTCCTGGCTCAATGCGATAGAGACTAGAGGCTAGCTCAGGGTTGTGGTGATCCAAGGGACAGACGGCATAGCCCGGCCGCTTTGGTGTCCAAGTTTGACAGCGCTCAACCAACTCAGGAAAAGAAAAAACTAACATCGTGCCTTTAGGACAAAATACTCAGCATTGGCTTATTGTATCGCCAAGCGATCGCGCTATCCTAGCCTGTGGTCTGTGTCGGAGTTTGGCATGAGTACATCCATCCCAGTGATTGTTGTTGGCGCCCTCGGTAAAATGGGACGCGAAGTTGTGAAAACAGTGCAGCAGGCTCCTGACACGACCCTTTATGCGGCTGTTGATCGCAAGCAGGTGGGGGAAGATATTGGTGAAGCCTTGGGGCTAGGAGCCTTAGAGATTCCCATTAGCAGCAGCTTGCAAGAGGTGTGTGTGGCGGCTGCCCAAGAAAAACAACCCGTGGTCATGGTGGACTTTACCCATCCCCAAGCAGTGTATGAGAATGTGCGCATGGCGATCGCCTACGGGGTGTATCCGGTGGTGGGGACGACAGGCTTGAGTCCAGAACAAATTGAAGATCTGGCCGAGTTTGCCGACAAGGCCGATATGGGGGTGGTCATTGCGCCGAATTTCTCAATTGGCATGGTGCTGCTCCAAGAGGCTGCCATCCGCGCAAGCCAGTACTTTGATCACGTGGAGATCATTGAACTGCACCACAACCAAAAGGCTGATGCTCCTAGTGGTACCGCCATTCAAACCGCGCAGCGTTTAGCAGAATTGGGCAAAACCTTTAACCCCCCCCAAGTGCAGGAGTCCGAACATCTCACGGGGGCGCGAGGGGCGTGCGCTGACGCTGAAATTCGCATTCACAGTGTTCGCCTCCCCGGACTGATTGCCCATCAGGAGGTGATTTTTGGGGCACCGGGACAAATTTATACGCTGCGCCATGACACCAGCGATCGCCAGTGCTATATGCCGGGGGTACTGCTTGCCATTCGCAAAGTCACGCACCTCAAACGCTTAATCTATGGCCTTGAAAAGCTGCTTTAGTCTAAACTTCAGGGGTTTGCTGCAACAACCAAAAGCCTTGCAATACATCTTGTTCCGGTCGTTCCTTCACTGCGATAAAGTGTAGCCCCTGGCTTTGAGTACAGGCGTCCCTAAAGGCAGCCAGTTCCTTCTGAATCTGGGGATTGCGGCCACTAATGAGAACCCAGCGATCGCTCGCTCCTGTTTCTAATACCAATAACGGTTGGGGGTTCTCCTCAAAACTCAAATAGGCCGGCTCTAATCCCGATAGCCAACCCGCTAAGGGCAGTGCGCGCTGCGAATAGATAATTAACCCCGGCAGTAGCGTATCGTCCCTGAGGGTCAAAAAGGGCAGTGGGGGTACCTCACCAAAGGGCAGTTCCCATTCACCAGCCGTTTTAATTTCCCCCAGAGGAAGACCACTGAATTGCCAGCGATCGCCCCGCAGGGCTGGTGGTAAAGGTTGAGGTGCAGGGGGGATCAACTGGGGTGGCGTTGCCAGATCGGCTTGGTAGTTGGGTAGGGTTGGATAGAGGTTTGTGGCGCGATCGCGCAGCCAATCATAGAGGGCAAACGTGCGCCGACTGGGCACCATCACTAATCCTGCCGCTTCTCCCCCCCGCGTAATAATGCTGGTCATGGCTCGGCGGAAAAAACGTACCCGATCGGGTTGAGCACTGTTTGCCAGTCCCAGTTGCTGCCGCCATTGATCCATGGCTTCTTTGAGGGCAGCTTCTAACCAGCGGGCATTGGCTTCAGCGCCGGCACAAGTTTTGCTGAACTGAAATTGTTGCTGGCGATCGCAAATCAGCAATTCCCAGATTTTTTTGTTGTTTTCATCCACAAGGGGACGGGAATAAAAATCCAACTCCCAGATCGTATCCATTCACACCTAGAGGAACGTTACCCGCAAACTTGAAGCTATTTGCCTTTCCTAGGATAGGCGGTTTTGGCCGTCAAGGTAAATGTATAACCCGATACAGATTTTCCACTGCGAGAACTGGTGCAATCAAAGGTTAATTGCGGGTCAATGCTTTGCTCAGCTCAAGCCAAACAACAGCCAGATAACTTTCTGGCGCGATGGTGCCGCAACTGCGATTTCTCCTCCGCTGAACTCATGTGCAACTCTACTCCATAATCGTTGAGAATGAAAGCGATGTCCAAGTTAAAACTGAAACGTGCGAGACGGCAAAAGCGCCCGTTACGCAACCTCGACCGGCAGCCCAATTTCCGCTGGCGATCGCCAGCCCTTGTCGCCTGCATTCCCCTAGCTTTAATCATTGTGGCTGTTTGGGGAGTGGCTGCTCAGGCACAGGATAAACCCCTCACCCCTGAAACAGTTCAAGGAGTACTCAACACCATTTGGGTACTCATTGCAGCCATTCTGGTGATTTTCATGAATGCTGGCTTCGGCATGTTGGAAACTGGCTTCTGCCGCCAGAAAAATGCTGTCAACATTCTTTCTAAGAACCTAATTGTTTTTGCCTTGGCCACCCTTGCCTACTGGGCGATCGGATTCTCTTTCATGTTTGGTACCGAGGGCAATGCTTTTATTGGCCTAGGGGGCTTTTTCCTCAGTAGTGAAAACCCCGAAACCTACGGTCTTGATCCCTTTCCGGAGGGCTTACCCATCGCTGTGGCCTTTCTGTTCCAAGCTGCCTTTGCAGGAACCGCAGCCACCATTGTTTCTGGAGCAGTGGCCGAGCGGATCAAGTTTGTTGACTTTTTGATTTTCAGCCTCCTGCTCACTGGTATCTCTTACCCCATTACGGGTCACTGGGTTTGGGGGGGTGGCCTTCTCAGCAACATTGGTTTCCTTGGCCCAGATATTGCCTTTAAGGATTTTGCCGGTTCAACGGTGGTTCATGCCGTAGGCGGTTGGTCGGCACTGATGGGCGCTGCGTTTCTAGGACCACGGCTTGGCAAGTATGCCGCAGATGGTACGCCTCGGGCGTTGCCCGGCCACAACATGGGCTTTGCCATGCTGGGGTGTTTGATCCTCTGGATCGGCTGGTTTGGTTTTAACCCTGGTTCTGAACTGGCCGCGAATGAAGCTGTACCCTACATCGCAGTCACAACAAACTTGGCGGCGGCAGCCGGTGGGGTTGCGGCAACAATTACCGCTTGGCTAGCCATTGGTAAACCTGACCTCTCCATGATTATCAACGGTATTCTGGCGGGATTAGTGTCCATTACAGCACCCTGTGCAGGTGTGTCTTATTGGAGTGCCGTGATCATTGGTGCCATTGGCGGTGTGATTGTGGTCTATTCTGTCCTTTTCTTTGACCGCATCAAAATTGATGACCCCGTCGGCGCCACCTCTGTCCACTTGGTCTGCGGCACTTGGGGTACCTTAGCTGTTGGCTTGTTTGACAAAGAGTTAGGCTTGCTCACCGGCCACGGAGTGACTCAGTTGATTGCTCAGATTATCGGTATTTTGACAGTCGGTGGCTTTACTGTACTGCTGACCAGTATCTTTTGGCTGGCTCTGAAACAAACGCTTGGCATTCGTGTTTCCGAAGAAGAGGAACTCAAAGGCTTGGACATCGGCGAGCATGGCATGGAAGCCTACAGCGGTTTCTTGAAGGAGTAACTCGCCTGCCAATAAGTTTGGGGTCGTACCACGCCGCTGGACGATCCCATTGCCCTAGGTGGTTTTTGCTGTCCTCAGCGTTTGAGGGCAGTTTTTTCTAACTTTGCAGTGATATACGCTACGCTATAGCGGCAGTACATTAGGGAGTTTTGGATGAGCGATCGCGCCATGGCGGTACGGGTGCGACAACACGTTAACCCTCTCAGTCAAAAGTTCCAGCAGGACATTGCTGTTCCCGATTGGTCAACAACTTACGAGAAACCCTCGCAGCCTTTACATCTCGATATTGGCTGTGCCAAGGGGACGTTCTTGCTAGAAATGGCAGCACTGTATCCAGAGCAAAATTTTCTGGGTCTGGAAATTCGCTACCCGCTGGTGGTGACGGCCAATGAACGGCGCGATCGCCAGCAACTTCGGAACCTCCACTACCTTTGGGGCAATGCCAATGTCCACTTGGGCAAAATCCTCGGCGGACTCCCCCTGCACACCGTCACGATTCAGTTTCCAGATCCGTGGTTCAAGCGCCGTCACCATAAACGCCGCGTCGTCACCCCTGAACTGGTGGCCACCCTTGCCGAACTCCTGCCCGCTGGTGGGCGTGTTGTCCTTCAGTCAGATGTCTTTGAGGTGGCTGAATCAATGGTGCAACAGTTTCGTGCCCATGCCGCCTTTAGCTCAACCTGTACCGATTGGTTACCCCAGAGTCCTTGGCCCGTCGCGACAGAACGGGAAAAATGTGTCCTCAGTAAAGGATTAGCCGTTTACCGCTGGCAATTTGAGCGGTGTGCCCTCTAACTGGCTTTCAAATACTGCTGCCAAGTAGCAACAATTGCTGGGGAACCGTACCAAGGGGCATCGGGGCGATCGCGCAAGCGGCTGCGAGGCGCATGGAGCACATCTTCATAGACCAGATTCTCTGCCCCCTCAAGGTGGGCTGCTGCCACCGGTGTCACCCCATCTCCCCAACAGGCACCCTCGCCACAGGTGAGTTTATAGCTTTGATACGTAAACCAATTGGCAAACGAACCGCGTGGTGTGCCATAGATGGCCTTGCCCGCTAGACACACATAGCGAACTTGCGGGTAATAGGCACCGGGGTACGTGGTGTTCACAAAGTCAAGATTGCGGCGCGTCCAACGCTCCTGACTCCGATGGGGAGTACCCAACGTGATTAGCGTGTGCACCCATTTGTGACCCGCCCAAACTTGGTCATCATAGGGTTGATCCCCTAGGTAAATGCGGCTAATCCAGCCCCCCGCTGAGTGGCCAATGAGATGCACGGCGGACGCCCCTGTTGTATTCAGAACATGCTGAATGGTGGTATCCAAGGCCTGTAAAATTGGCGCCACCGATCGCCCCCCCAACGTGGGAAACCACGAGCGTACCCTGAGGGGCACCACCTCCGCCACAAACCCCAATTGCCGCAGATAATCCCGCAGTGGGTAATAGTCAGGGGCAGCCGCTAAATATCCCGGTAAAAGAACGACAGGCAACACAGGACTAACTTGCTTGAGGCGTCGCCGGGAAGTGTATCACATTTGGATAGACGGAAATCATTAGCCCCTCGCGAGCCAGCAGCGTCTGCGGAAATCGTGCCCGTGCCAACTCACCAATGCGATCTAGACAGTCATCATCGTGGCTAGGGTCATGGTGAAACAAAATCAGTTGCTTCACTTGGGCGGCTTGGGCAAGCTTAACCGCCTCCTGCCATGTGGAATGCCCCCACCCCACCTTGCTCTGCTGCGGGTGATAGTATTCTTCATCGGTATAGGTGGCATCGTAGATCATCACATCAGCGCGATCAGCCAAGGCAAACGCCCCCGGATGCAACTGATCGGGCAAATGCTCCGTGTCTGTGATATAGGCCACATGGATACCCTGCCAACTCACACGGTAGCCCACCCCCCCACCCGGATGATTCAGGGCTTCATTACTCACCACCACA
Source organism: Thermosynechococcus sp. B1 (assembly GCF_030322985.1). Lineage (NCBI taxonomy): Bacteria > Bacillati > Cyanobacteriota > Cyanophyceae > Acaryochloridales > Thermosynechococcaceae > Thermosynechococcus > Thermosynechococcus sp. B1. Next base: position 659,366 of record NZ_CP096573.1, read on the forward strand.
CCACCGCCTAGGTGTACCTGTTCGCCCGCCTCCAAGTCATAAAAACGCAAATCTCCCCCCATAATCTGCAACGGGACAGGAAAGTTGGGGTGCAGCATTTGATCATTCAGTCGTCGTTCAATGCCCTGACCATTTTTCCCCGGCACTGCGTAGATATGGAACTGATTCCCCGGTACAAAGGCGGGCTGAAAGAAGGGAAAACCCTGAATATGATCCCAGTGGGTATGGGTAAAGAATAAATGTGCTGCCACCGGCTGTTGACTCATTAAGTGCTCCCCCAGAACCCGTAAACCCGTACCGCCGTCAAAAATGATGCGTTGACCATTAGCTTGAATTTCCACGCAGGGAGTGTTACCGCCATAGCGGACAGTGTGGGAACCGGGACAGGGAATACTGCCGCGCACGCCCCAAAACCGAATGGTGAGTGGGTTAAACATGGGCATATCGCAAATCTTGATCGTAGTGTGCCACAGAAAACACGCTTGACTTGTGATATGGATCATCCTCCCCCTGTGACGCTAGGAGTTGATAGAGTGGCGGCTAGCCGCCACCAGGGTTGGTGAAAAATTTTTTTTAAAATCTGCAAGGCGAGTGCATATTTGTAAAAACGCCATTGGATAAATGAATAGAGGGTTGTAACAGGAGGATGGATGAATAATGAGGAGTGAATAAAGCAGGCAGTCACGTTTCTCCGTACGGTTGTCCTTTGATTGATATCTAGTGAGAACGATTGATGACACGCCAACCCTGCGATAAACTCATTGCTTTGCTCCAATTTGACGGTTCCGATCGCCCGCGCTGGTATTGCGATCGCCAACTACAGGCCTACTTCACAGCAGCGGGGTACAACCTCGAGGAGCCGGAGCCGACGGCTGTCTTCCTCCTCCAAAAATTCCAGAGTCAGCCGAACCATGATGATGCCCAGTACTGGCGGCGGGGTCTATTTTGCTATCTCCAAGAAACTAGTTGGTCTGTAGCCATGACCCTGCGGGAGAAACTGGGCGGGATGCATCAGGTCAGTGACTGTTTTCAGCAGGCTTGCTGTCTCACTAATGATCCCCTCAAGTTATTGAGCAAATTTAAGCCCGAGCGGGGTACGCGGCTATCCACCTATGCCTATCGCCGTATCTATGACGGTGTGTATGCTGCGCTGGTGGGGGTTCGGAAATCAGATTGGGGCCTACTCAAACACAGCGGTTCCCGTTCTCTTTCCGCAGCCCTGAAGAACCAAGGATACACAGAAGATCGCGTTCGTCAAATCTGTGCCCTTGTCAAATTGTGGCAGGAGTTGGCGGATCAGACCACTGCTCCCGATCAGGCACTGTTGGCTCAGGTGGCTAAAACCTATCGTCAATGTTGTCCTGATCTCCCCGCTGTAACCCCTAGCGAAGTTAAAACCCTGCTCCACGAAGCGATCGACGCCTTGCGTGCCTATCAACAACCACAGGTGGTGAATCCTGCTGAGCAAAGGTTTTGGGACACCCTAGAAGGAGGAAATACGCCTTGGGAAGCAACCCTGAAACAGGAAGAACAGGAAACCCTTAAACGGGTCTTTGAAATGATGAAAAATGCGATTGCAGCACTGGATGACACCAGTCGTCAGGTGTTTTGTCTGTACTATTGCGAGCAGGTCAGCCAACAAGAAATTGCCCAGCGCTTAGGTTTTCCAAAACAATATCAAGTGTCTCGCGTCCTAGAGCGGATTCGTGGTCATTTGGCGAAAGTGCTACTCGCAGGCCTTAACCAACCCACGCATCCTCAACGCCTTAAGGAGGTAACAGTGGCTATCAATCTGTGGTTAAAGGGGGGCTATAAAGTGTTAAGAGCGTCTTGTCAACGGTGTGGTCGGGTGGGTATGGCAGAACACTGTCGTTATGAGGGTGCATCTTGACTGTTTTGTAAACGGTATGAACTTTTGGGAGTTGTTGTACTTAGGTAAGAAACCATGACATCGCTATCACTTTCGTTTCTCACTGCCATAGATGCGCCACCGATGGCGCACACGGAACATGTTCACATTGATTTAGCAGATAGTGGCGATCGCCAGTGGATTGAGCAGATCACAGCGGCTGCCCGCGCTTACCGTCGTGGCAGTGTCCGAATAAATGCGATGGCCTATGTAGCTGTGCGTGACTGGTTCGCAGCAATGGGCATCAGTGCCGACCCCTTCCTCTCCACCGTCGAACTGCCCATCTTCTGGGAGTTTGTCAACGGCACCCTGCTGAAGACCGCCATTGGTCAAGTGTTGATTGTGCCTGATACTTCCATAGAGCTTGACGAGTGCCGCATTCCTCAGGAATGGTTGCACATTGCCGCTTGGAAACCCGATTACATCTTGGGTGTCCAAGTCTTTGCCGAAGAAGCGCAAGTCAGACTCTGGGGCTATGCACCGACTAGCAGCGTGAATCGTTCTGCCATTGATGCCTTGAGCCGTACCTACACCCTCGATCGCGAGGACATGATCGAAGATGTGCCCCTCCTCGCTGCCTTGCCGGCCTGCCATCACATCCCTGTTCCATCACCTGCCGCAACTGCGATTCCCACAGCCACGCTTCAGCAAATTGCCAGTGGTGAGATTCTCTTGCCCCGCTTGGTGTTACCCCTAGAGGAATGGCTGCACATCATTGGGCAACCTCGCCATCGCCTTGATCTCTTTTTGGCCTGTCATCCGCAGCGGCTGAGTCTCTGGCTTTATGCCAAGACCAAGGGCGTGAGCAACCTGTTGGGTCAAGTGTGGCAAGACGTGCAGGAACTGCTTGAGGAGGGCGCTATGATCAATCCCTATCTCAGTTGGAAGCTGGGCTGGACATCGCCAGAGTGGGCATTGCGCTCCAATGACACCTTAGAAGCCATGCAAGCTCAAGCTCAATTACGCCAAGCCTTGGCAACGGAGGATTGTCGCCAAGCGGTTGCCCTCCTCAAAGACCTGATTGCCACCACTGCCGATGAAGGATTGCGCTGGCTGGCGGCAGAATATCTCCACGCTAAAGATGCCACTGCCCCAGAAGCAGGGGTGTGGAAAACTCGTACCGTGGACTTGGGTCTTGCCCTCGGCGGACAGTCCTTCGGCTTGGTCATGGCCGTACTGCCGCGAGATACGATGTCTGCCAATATTCTTGTGCGCGTCACTGCCCTCAAGGTAGGTGAAACGTTGCCCCCAGACTTGGTTTTGATGATTACTGAGGCCAATGGCAATACCTTTGCCCAAGTCACTAGTCGGCAGCAGGATCAAGCGGTGCAGTACAAGTTTTGGGGACAAATTGGCGAAACTTTTGGCATCACATTGGCCTATGGAGATGCTAAGATCACGGAAACTTTTGTTGTCTAGCTGCATTGGCTCTTTTTGATTGCCGCTGCGATGAAACACGTCTGTCTCGAAATCTACGGGGGTTGCCTTGAGCAGCATTCCCTCAAGGGTCGCCTATTACTGGGGACAGAAAGCCAAGTGGATGCCTATGGGGTGTATCCTGTAGAGTTTCCAGCAATGCCTCACCTTCCGCACCGCTATCGGCAGTGGCGTGACGCCTATCACGGCTATGCGAAGAATACTCGTCTGGGGGCTAGCGGTAACCAGATTACGAACATTGGTACTCAGCAACCCACCCTCCTTAAAGAGGTACGGCAAAACTACACTGACCTTGTGACCACCCTTGGCACGTGGTTGCACAATACGCGCATCTGTTATCTCTGCGAGGAACAGATCAATGAGCAAACTTCACTTTCCAAGGAGCAGACTTCATTTTTTGGCCTAGGCAACTTTATCTTGCCGCCGCCGATGAACGAGATTCACCGCATTTCTGTGCAGACAGATTTTGTTGAACTGTGGCACTATCCATGGCACGATTGGACACCGATTCGCCAACACAGCAATCTGGATGTGGTGTTTTCACCAATGGTGTATCAGTCCCTGAAGTCTTCGACAGCGCACCATGAGGGAGTACGGATTCTGGCAATTTTTGGCGCGAATGGCGACCTTGATCTCAAGGGGGATCTTGAGGCTCTCAGGGCGTTACCCAATGTCGAACTCCACTGCCTGCGATCGCCCCAATTAAGTGAACTCTATTCCCTGTGGTGTCAGCCTTGGGACATTCTCTTTTTTGCTGGGCATAGTCAGGGTAATGGCATTATTATCAACAATGAAGAGGAACCATTAGAGATTCGCGAACTTTATCGCACGCTTGAACGTGCAGTGGCGCAGGGGCTAAAACTGGCAATCTTTAATTCCTGCAACAGTATTCCCCTAGGACAGTTTTTGATTCAATTGGGCTTGCCCCACGCGATCGTGATGCGCGAAGCGGTTCCGAATATTGCCGCTGAGTTGTTTTTGAAGTACTTTTTACAGAACTTTCACGGCGGTGCAGATCTCTATGCCGCTGTAGCTCAAGCGCGATCGCAATTACGCGAACTGAGTCGCTGCGATGATCATCTGCCGGGCACATCAGCGCTTCCCTTAATTTGCCGCCATCCCCAAGCCCGCTGCCTACACTGGCACCATTTACGCCGATCAGAAGCCCCTGCTGTTACAGTTGGTGTGTCTGGGGGCGATCGCCCCTCGTCAAAAGCTTCTGAATTCCCCAACTTCCTCTACTGGTGTCGCTGGCAATTGGAACTGGCACAACTGAGACCCCAAGCGCTGCAAGATGATCCGGGTCGCTGGGTAACGGTCATGCCCAAGGGGGTGAATTACCAAACGCCGCAGCAAAACTACCAACACGCCCTTGCCAATATGAGCCACTGGGCCTGTGGTGTCCAACAAACCACTGGCGGCTTTCCCCAGCAACCGGAGCTGGCCTTTTTCTTTCCTGCCCTAGAGGCTGAGGCTCGGCAACTTCTAGCGCGGATCTCTAGCCAACAGCTGCTGCCTTACTTGGAATCCTTGGTGGTGGAGCAGCGGGGTCTCCCCCGTGTCCGTGCCGCTTTTTTAATTGCGCAGCAATATCCCAATGTCAGCCACCTCAGTACAGCGTTTCAAGTTTTAGAGGATACCTTACGCCAAGACACCAAGCCCCAAGTGCGCGAAGAACTATTAGCGGAGTGTCAGCAATTTCTCAAGGAGCTAGATGCCAAGCTTGTCAGGAGCGTTTGGGACAGCACCACGGGAGAGCGCCTACAGCAGTTTTTACAGCGGCTGCTCCATTATCCCCAACAGTCTAACCGCCTGAAACTGGCGATCGCCTCTGTTCTGATTACGGCAAAAGGCCGTTGGGCGGTTGAAGCTAGCAATGTTGCCCTAGAAATTTTTCGTAACTCCTCATACCTAGAGGATGTGATCCTTGCCAGTCGCTGTTTACACCAAGCGGGGGTGCAGCAGTGGGAGGTTGTTGGCCGACTAGAGCGCTATTTGGGCTTGGCCACGGTGCAGTCCCACCAGATTGCCCTTGCCGGCGCCCTTGGCCTTGTTAGTCCGAATCATCCCCAAGCCATTGACACCCTTGAGTTAATCATTGAGCAGCAGGCCTACGATCTGGAAACATTGATGGCGGCGGTGCGTGCCCTTCACCGCATTTCCCCTGAGCATCCCCTTGTGTTGGCGACCCTGCGATCGCTCTTGGTCAAGGCACAGGAAACCCAAGATATTCTCGGCTTTTACTATGGGCTAGCAGCTCTCGATGACTTGCAGCAGCCCCTAACCCCCTACATCTCAACTACAGTCATCCCATGGGTTTGCCAGAAAATTGCGGTTTTTAAGGCGCAAGAAGAACCTTACCTGATGGCTCCCTATACCGTGCTGTGGTACTGTAGCCGCCATATTCCCTACCAAGAATTTGCAAATTTTTGGCAATAGTTAACTTCCCCGCAGGGGCGTGAGATCGAGCGCTTTCTGAGGATCAACCGTAGCGACTAAAGAAAAAATGGGGTCGTCGCAATGACTGACCCCGCCTGCCGATTCCTCAGAGAGGAGAACACTAAGACTTAGCCTAAGTCAGATGAGAAAAAATGTCAACAAGCTCGAAGAAAAAATTTGCCCAAGATGCCGCACACTCCCTTGCCCCCTCTCCCTCAGATTCCAAGCCATGGGCTTTCGCCCTAACCTCTGAGAAAAGTTACCACTGCTTAGGGGGGTGCTCAAGGTTGAAGAGTTGCTCAGCCCTCAACACCAATTGCGGGAGTAGCGTTGATCGAATTAGGGATTGTCCTGATGCATCAGTCTGGTTCCCGTGATGTTCGCAGGCCAGTGCGCACGCCAATGCCACCGGGGAAAATTTCGAAGGGTAAATGATTCGCCTTAATTTCGTTTTCAAGTGTGGTGAATAAAAATCAAATAATTGCGATATTAGGAGAGCAATTTCAGTTGCTGAATCACAGGTTCGGGCGATCGCGCAGCGCGCCCTTCAGGCGATCGCGGCATCTCTGGAGTGTCTTGACCCTCTTCTTCAGAGTGGTCATCAAGGGTTTGGAGTGCCGCTAGCAGATCTTGGTGCAGCGGTTCAAGGTCAGGGTGATGATCCAGATAGAGTTGCAGAGCATGGCTGGGGTCAAGGCACTGTTCGAGGGCAACTTCTGGCAGGCGGGCAATGGGCTGGCTATTCACCAGTTGAGGCAGAAGGCTGACGCTGTGGGCACTTTCAAGCGCTTTTTGCAGTTCATGGAGGTTGATCAGGGGAATTTGATCGGGGCGCAGTTGATACATGACCCGCACCACAGCCCCGCTGATCTCCCCGCGGGCGATCGCCCCCAAGAGGGCGGCTTGGGGATCCAGTTCCACCTCGGTTAAGTCCACACGAATGGTGCGGAAGGGGCGGGTGGGTAGGGGACAAAACTGAAATTCTGTTTTGCCCTTAGCAAGGTTCACTAAGACATAGCCCTTTTCTTCCCCCTCTTCACCAAAATCCACCCGCTCAATGCTGCCGGGATAGACCACGGGTGGATCGTGACACAGGACTTGATGGCGATGCACATGGCCAAGGGCAACGTAGTCAAAGCAGGGGCGCGCCAAAAAACTCAGGGGAATCGTAAAACCTTTGCCGGCACTCAAATAGCGTTCAGAGCCGTACTGGGCGGTGTCCACCATGGCATGGGCAAGTAAGACAGTGGGCAAGGCCGGATCAAGTTGGCGAATTTCCCCCTCAAGGGCAAGGCGCAGCCGCTCTAGGAGCAGTTGATGCACATCCGCAAGGGAAAGGCCACTGGTTTCTGGCCGAGTGAGGAGCGTAGATCGCGTTAACCAAGGGAGGGTAATGACTTGAACACTACCCCGGCGAGTCTCAATGCGATGGGTAGCCAAGCGATCGCCCACGATAAAACCGGGCACCCCAAGGGTGCGATAAAGACTGAGGCTGGCGCCCCCCTGTCCTTGGGCGTGCTGATCGTGGTTGCCCACCAGCAAAACCGTAGGAATGCGGGCATCGGCCAAGCGGCGAAATTGGCTGGCAAAGGCTTCATGGACGAGAGGGGGTGGCGTGGCATCGGGAAAGGCATCACCGCCAAAGAGCACCAGATCAACGGGTTCACTGAGGGCACGGTCAATACAGGTGGCCAGAGCAGCAATAAAATCCTCAAGGCGCGTATTCAAGCCGGTGGCCGGGTTAATGTGGCCATGACTGAGGCCACTGCCTAGGTGAATATCGGACACATGGAGAATTTTCATAGCGATCAGGTGATGACCGTGGGGCGATCGCGCCCCGTTAAGCCTTTGATATTCGCCACTTCATTGGCCAGTTGAATTAAATCGGCGAGTGCCACTTGGGCATCGAGGTGCTGCTGGGCAGGATTGGGTTCAAAGCGCTCCAAATAGACCCGTAGTGTTGCCCCTTGGGTTCCCGTTCCCGATAGGCGATAGACAATGCGACTGCCATCCTCAAAAATCAGCCGCATCCCTTGATTTTGGCTGACGCTGTGATCCACTGGATCGGTGTAGCTAAAGTTATCGGCAGTGGCCACGGTGTAGGCACCCAAGGTCTGACCCACGAAGCTGGGCAGTTTTTGCTCCAGTTGGCTCATCAGGGTGTGGGCGCGATCGCTCTCAATGCCTTCGTAGTCATGACGCGAGTAGTAGTTGCGGCCATAGGTCTGCCAGTGGGCTTTGACAATCTCGGCCACGGAGGTTTGGCGGACGGCCAAGATATTCAACCAAAAAAGCACAGCCCAGAGGCCATCTTTCTCGCGCACGTGGTTGGAGCCAGTACCAAAACTTTCCTCACCGCAGAGAGTGGCTTTACCGGCATCGAGGAGGTTGCCAAAGAACTTCCAGCCCGTGGGGGTTTCATAACAGTCAATACCCAGCTTGGCCGCAACGCGATCGGCCGCTTGACTCGTGGGCATGGAACGGGCAATCCCCGCTAATCCGTCTTTGTAGCCGGGCACCAGTTGGGCATTGGCGGCCAGAATGGCTAGGCTATCACTGGGGGTAACAAAACAGTGTGCCCCCAAAATCATGTTGCGATCGCCATCGCCATCGGAGGCCGCACCAAAATCAGGAGCCTGCTCGCCAAAGAGTTGCTGCACCAAGTCATGGGCATAGACCAAATTGGGGTCGGGATGACCACCACCAAAGTCCGGTAGCGGCACACCATTTTGCACCGTGCCTTGGGGTGCCCCTAGGCGTTTTTCAATGATCCGATGGGCATAAGGTCCCGTAACCGCGTGCATGGCATCAAAGACAAGGCGCAGCTTCCCATTGCGAATGACCTCAGCAATACGATCAAAGTCAAAAAGAGTCTCCAGCAATGTTTGATAATCGGCGACGGGGTCAATGACTTCAACAATCATTTCACCCAAGGGAAACTCCCCAAGGGTGTGCAGATTCACATCGGGGGCTGTGTAGATTTTGTAGCTGGTGAGGGCAAGGCTCCGCTCATAGATCGCGTTGGTAACTTTCTCTGGCGCAGGCCCGCCATTGGCAATATTGAACTTAACGCCAAAATCTCCCTGTGGCCCTGCGGGGTTGTGACTGGCTGAGAGAATAATGCCACCGATCGCCCCATACTTGCGGATCACACAGGAGGCTGCCGGCGTTGAGAGAATGCCATTTTGCCCCACCTTGACCCGTGCAAAGCCATTGGCTGCAGCCATTTTGAGGATGACTTGGATCGCCTCAGCATTGAAGTAACGGCCATCACCCCCTAGGACAAGGGTTTGCCCCTGCGGTGCCTCAATGGTGTCAAAAATCGCTTGGATAAAGTTTTCCAGATAATGGGGCTGCTGGAAAACAGGTACCGCCTTACGCAACCCAGAGGTGCCGGGTTTTTGATCCTTGAAGGGAGTGGTGGCAACAACTTGAATACCCATTAGGAGGCTCCACAAGGGGACTGTCACTATAAGGGCAGCTTAGTCGGCTCCAGAATCGTGGTCAAGACCTTTCCATATAGTATGCGATAGTATGCCTTTGCCCTAATTGATTTTCTGAGAGACTTGTCATCGCACCTAGACGCTTGCTAGAATCATGAAGCACTTTCAAGCCGGGATAGCTCAGTTGGTAGAGCAGAGGACTGAAAATCCTCGTGTCGCCAGTTCAATTCTGGCTCCTGGCATCGCCGACAAGATGCGCCTCGTTTCGCTCCTACCGAGTGCCACAGAAATTGTTGCTGCCCTAGAATTGACACCGTTTCTTGTGGGGCGTAGCCATGAATGTGACTATCCGCCAGAGGTGAAGACATTGCCTGTTTGTACACGGGCAAGGTTAGATGCACAGCAGTCAAGTTTAGCAATTGATCGGGCGGTTCAAGACCTCCTGCGATCGGCTCTGGGCATTTATGACTTGGAACTGGCGACCCTGCAAGCGCTAAAACCGACCCACATCATTACCCAAGATCAATGCGATGTTTGTGCTGTAACCTTTGCAGAGGTGCAGGGGGCAATCGCCAGACTCTTTGAGCCACCACCGCAGTTAATTTCCCTCCAACCCCATTGCCTTGAGGATGTCTGGCAGGATATTCGGCGGGTGGGTCTTGCCCTCGGTGTCTCTCCCGACCCCCTACTGAATTCGCTACACACCAGAATTCATGCCTGTCAAGCATGGGTGAGCGATCGCCCGCGGCGGCAAGTCGCGACCATTGAATGGATTGACCCCCTCATGGCCAGTGGCAATTGGGTACCGGAATTGATTGCCCTCGCGGGGGGTGAAAATGTCCTCGGTACAGCAGGAAAACATTCCCCCTACATTGAGTGGTCAACACTTCTGGCGATCGACCCGGAGGTGATCATTGTCATGCCCTGTGGCTTTGACCTCGAACGCAGCCGTCAAGAACTTGACCAAGCCTTGCACACTTATCCCCAGTGGCAGCAATTGCGTGCCCTGCAAACAGGTCAACTGTACATTGTTGATGGCAACGCCTATTTCAACCGCCCCGGCCCCCGCTTAGTGGATTCCCTTGAAATTCTTGTCGAGATTCTCCACCCACCCCAAGAACCAAAATTTCAAGGCATGGGTTGGCAACCCTACAGCCCTTTTCCCAAGGATGGCACACGCTCACAGCTGTGAAAGCCAGTGCCGGCAAGGATTTGATTTCCTATCCCCTATTTCAGCAAAGGGCAGCTGTACGCGCCATCAATCGCAGGAGGATGGCACCAACGGTAAATCTGAAGAAAAGATAAAAATTACCCGTTGCAGATTTGGCTATTTCGCCTAAGATGAGGGAAACTCAACTGATCTCATTGATCCCCTGCCGTTGTCCCAAATACATAAATAGGCAAGCTTCCTATGGCAATTGGTTATTTAGCGCTGGTTTTGCATGCTCACCTCCCCTTTGTCCGCCACCCCGAGAGTGACTACGTTTTAGAAGAAGAGTGGCTCTTTGAGGCAATTACCGAAACTTATGTGCCCCTGATCTGGATGTTTGAGGGGCTAAAGCGTGACGGCGTGGACTTCAAAATCACCATGAGTATGACGCCGCCATTAATTTCAATGCTGCGGGATCCGCTACTTCAGGAACGCTACGATCAGCACTTGGCAAAACTAGAGGAACTGGCAGAACTAGAGGTAGAGCGCAATACCTACAATGGCCACATCCGCTACCTTGCCGAGCACTATGCCCAAGAATTCAACCGCGTACGGCAGACATGGGAAAACTACGATCGCGACCTCGTCAAGGCCTTTAAGCAGTTTCAAGACACCAATAACCTTGAAATCATTACCTGTGGTGCCACCCACGGCTACCTGCCCCTCATGAAAATGTATCCCCAAGCGGTGTGGGCACAACTGCAAGTGGCCTGTGAGCACTATGAACAAACCTTTGGCCGCCCGCCCAAGGGCATTTGGCTGCCAGAATGCGCCTATTACGAAGGCCTAGAGCGAATGCTGGCCGATGCGGGTTTGCGCTATTTCATTACTGATGGCCATGGTATTCTCTATGCCCGTCCGCGGCCTCGCTTTGGCACCTATGCGCCTATTTTCACCGAAACTGGGGTGGCTGCCTTTGGCCGTGATCATGAATCCTCCCAGCAGGTGTGGTCGTCAGAGGTGGGCTATCCGGGGGCGCCTGAATACCGTGAGTTCTACAAGGACTTGGGGTGGGAAGCGGAGTACGAATACATCAAGCCCTACATCATGCCCAATGGCCAACGCAAAAATACGGGGATTAAGTACCACAAAATTACCGGGCGCGGTCTTGGTTTAGGGGACAAGCAACTCTACGACCCCTATTGGGCACGGGAAAAGGCGGCTGAGCACGCTGCCAATTTCATGTTTAACCGCGAAAATCAAATTCGCTACTTGCACCACCTAATGCAGCGTCCGCCAATTGTGGTCTCTCCCTACGATGCTGAACTCTATGGCCACTGGTGGTATGAAGGGCCTTGGTTCCTTGACTTTCTCTTCCGCAAGGTCTGGTTTGACCAAGACACCTTTGCCATGACCCACTTGGCAGACTATCTGCGCGCCCATCCCACCCAGCAGGTGTGCCGTCCGTCCCAGTCCAGTTGGGGCTACAAGGGCTTCCATGAATACTGGCTGAATGACACCAATGCTTGGATTTACCCCCACCTCCATAAGGCTGCTGAACGGATGATTGAACTGGCCAAGGGGGAGCCGTGGGATGAATTGAGTTGGCGTGCCCTCAACCAAGCGGCACGGGAATTACTCCTTGCCCAATCCTCAGACTGGGCTTTTATTATGCGGACGGGAACGATGGTACCCTATGCGGTTCGCCGCACCCGTAGCCACTTGATGCGCTTCCACAAGCTTTATGATGACATCAAGGCACAAAAAATTGATGCGGGTTGGCTGGAAAAAGTGGAAGCTATTGACAATATCTTTCCCCACATTAACTATCGGGTCTATCGCCCCTTGTAATTGGGGCAGTGTTTAAAGAACGCCAAAGCCTTTGCGTTTCTTTTGCTTCTTGGGCTTTTTGGGAGCCTGAGCACGACCCCCTCGACCCATTGGGTTCATACCCGGCATCCCCATTCCCGGAAAGCCCCCTTGACCCATCTGCTGCATCAGCGATCGCATCCGCTGGAAATCGCTGACCAACTTTGTCACATCGGCCACTTGATAACCAGAACCTTTGGCAACCCGTTCACGGCGACTGGGGGAGCTAGCGAGAAGTTCAGGATTGCGGCGCTCTTCGCGGGTCATGGAGTTAATCATTGCTTCCGCCCGTTTGAGTTGTACTTCGCCCTGCTGGAGTTGCTCCGTTGAAATTTTATTCATGCCGGGGATGAGCTTCATAATTCCCGCAAGGGAACCCATATTTTTTAGGAGGCGCAGTTGCTTGAGGAAGTCATCAAAGTCAAACTGGGCTTCGAGGATTTTGCGGGACATTTTTTCGGCATCGGCCAAGTCCACTTCCTCTTGGGCTTTTTCGACAAGGGTGAGGACATCCCCCATCCCCAAGATGCGAGAGGCCAAGCGATCGGGATAGAAAGGTTGGAGAGCCTCGACTTTTTCACCAACACCAATAAACTTAATTGGCTGTCCTGACACCTGTCGCACTGAAAGAGCTGCACCGCCGCGTGTATCCCCATCCAGTTTGGTGAGAATGGCACCCGTAATCCCCACCTGCTCATGGAAGGCACGGGTGAGGTTGGCTGCCTCTTGTCCCGTCATTGCATCCACCACGAGGAGAGTTTCGTGGGGTTGGACCGCTTCCTTGATGGCCGCTAGTTCTGCCATCATCTCGGCATCAATTTGTAAGCGCCCGGCTGTGTCAATAATCACGGTATCTACACTGAGTTCCTTGGCTTTGGCCACCCCTTGGCGAGCAATTTCCACGGGGCTAACTTCTGTACCCATCTCAAACACGGGCACGTCAATTTGCTTGCCAAGAGTAATCAACTGATCAATCGCAGCGGGACGATAGACATCGGTGGCCACCAAGAGGGTGCTGCGGCGTTCTTTGCGCAGGTGCAGGGCGAGCTTTGCTGTGGCGGTGGTTTTCCCCGTTCCCTGTAAACCGGCCATGAGAATAATCGTGGGGGGTGGCTCCACGTGAGCAAGGGGACTGTGGGATTCCCCCATGACCTCAACAAGGGCATCGTAAACAATTTTGATAAATTGCTGATCGGGACGAACCCCGGCAATGACCTCAGCACCGATCGCCCGCTGACGCACATTTTCAATAAAGTCTTTAGCGACTTGGAGGTTGACATCGGCCTCTAACAGGGCACGGCGCACTTCCCTAAGAGCTTCTTGGATGTTGTTTTCGGTAATTTTGTCTTGACCCCGTAGGGTTTTCCAAGCAGATTCAAGGCGTTCGGCAAGGGCGTCAAACATGGATTACAGCTCAAGGGGCAACAAGAATTTCATTGATCTTAGAGTATCTATCGTAGCAAACCGTCTTCCCCATACCGTCTTGGCTGCCGATTTAAGCAAGGGGCTGCGAGTTGCAATTTGTAGCAAAGTTAGCAGTGGTCGTCAACCGTATCCCCTAGGCTTTCACGGTAAGATAAAAACATTAGGGTTAGAGTCTTTACTTTTATCAGGTTCTATAAAGACGGCCTATTAAAGGCTCTGATCGGCGGGAGGTGTCCAATGCTTGTGATCCTCACCCAAAATCAGATTTTACCGTCACAGTCTGTGTGTCAATCCTGCTTGTTTGCTGATCGCCAAGGCCAACCCCGCTGGCAGGAGGGTCAGCTCCGTTGTGGGGCGCCTCTAGGGAGTACTGCCGAAGCGGGATGTCAACACTTTCGCTGTCAAATGGGGTTTCATTTAGTGGCGGTGTCAGATTTGCCGACTCCTCTCGAGCAAGACCATTGAGGGAAATCGCCACCAAGGAATATCAATGCTGGAATTTGAGAACTACGATCCGGAAGACTTTTACGACGAGTGGTTTCTAGCCAAAGGCCAACCACGATCTTTTATTGAACCGCTGTTACAAGGGGTGCGATCGCTGCCAGCGGGAGAACTGCAACAGCGCCAAAAAACCGCCCAACAGGTGATGTTTAACATTGGCGCCACATTCACGGTCTATGGTGCTGCCGAGGGCACCGAGCGGATCATGCCCTTTGATATTCTGCCGCGGGTCATTCCCGCCCAAGAGTGGCAAGCCCTTGAACGGGGTCTCAAGCAACGGATTGCGGCGCTCAATACATTTATTGCGGATGTCTATGGTGAGCAAAAAATTATTAAGGATGGTGTCATCCCACGGCAACTCATTGAGTCGGCCAAGGGCTATCTGCGTCCCTGCCATGACCTGAAGCCGCCGGGGGGCATTTGGTGCCATATTACGGGTACCGACTTAGTGCGCGATCGCGATGGCACCTTCTATGTCCTAGAAGATAACCTGCGCTGCCCTTCGGGGGTCTCCTATGTGCTGGAAAACCGCCGCGTGATGAAAAGCACGTTTCCCCTTGTCTTCAAAGAACTGCACATTCAACCTGTGGACGAGTACCCCAGCCATCTCCTAGAAACGCTGCTGAACCTTGCGCCCCCCGGCCTACCGGATGCGACCGTGGTGGTACTGACGCCGGGGATGTACAATTCCGCCTATTTTGAGCATTCCTTCCTTGCTCAGCAAATGGGGGTAACGCTTGTGGAAGGGCGGGATCTGGTGGTGGCCGATGGTTACCTACAAATGCGCACAACCAAGGGTCTGAAGCGCGTGGATGTGGTCTATCGCCGCATTGATGATGACTTCATTGATCCAGCGGTATTTCGTCCTGATTCGATGCTGGGGGTCAGGGGTCTGATGGAGGTTTATCGCCAAGGGCGGGTGGCGATCGCCAATGCCCTCGGAACTGGCGTGGCCGATGACAAGGTAATTTATGCCTATGTGCCGCAAATGATTCGCTATTATCTCGGTGAGGAACCCCTACTGCCCAATGTGCCCACCTACCTGTGTTGGGAGCCAGAACAGTTAGATCATGTGCTCAAGAACCTCGATTCCCTCGTGGTGAAATCTGCCAACGAGTCCGGCGGCTATGGCATGCTCATTGGTTGTCAAGCCACGGCTGAGCAGCGGGCAGAATTTGCAGAGCGCATCAAAGCCAATCCCCGCAACTACATTGCCCAGCCCACCCTTTCGCTGTCGCGCGTGCCCACCCTGCTGGGGGATGAAATTGTCGGCTGCCATGTGGACTTACGCCCCTATATCCTGTACGGTAAGGAAATTTATGTCCATCCCGGTGGTCTGACGCGGGTGGCGATGAAGCGTGGCTCATTGGTGGTGAATTCTTCCCAAGGGGGCGGGAGCAAGGATACGTGGGTGCTTAATGATTAGAGCCGTCTTTTGGGGACAGGGGATGCTAGCGGTAAGGCACCACCTATGTTAAACAATTATTAGCTATTAGCCAACGCTGATCGGTGAACTTAGCCTAAACTTGCTGAGGTACTGAAGGAACTTAAGCGCATGAATGAATTTGAGACATCCCCAACCACAGAAACCGCCCATACGGAAAAGCCTATTTTTGAACCAACGCCGGCACCAGCACCCTTAGCGGAAGTAGAGTCTCAGCCAGCACCGCCGAAGGTGGGCGGTCTCACGGATGAACAGTGGCAACAGGCTCGTGAAAAACTCTATTGGCTCCTCACGGTCTTCCCCGATCAGGTTAGTGCATTTCTGGGCGAATACAAGCAGCCCCTGCGCACCCTCCTCATCATTCTCGCCACTGTTCCCTTTGTGGCACTCGCGGTTGCCATTTTGGAAGTAGTGAATGCCATTCCCCTCCTAGGCCCGACCTGTGAACTCGTAGGCTTTGGCTACACTTGTTGGTTTCTCTATCGGTATGTCCTCTTTGAGTCCGGTCGCCGTGAGTTTGGCCAAAAGGTGAACGAGTACAAATCCCGTATCCTTGGCAACGAAGGCGGCAGTTCTTCCTAAGGGGATTCATGCGGCTGCACTACCTCCAGCACGTGCCCTTTGAGACCCCCGCCCACATTGCGCAGTGGGCGATCGCCCGTGGTTTTGATTGGCAAGGCAGTCATCTCTATGCGGGCGAGCCGCTACCCGCATTGACGGAGGTGGATGCGCTGATTGTGATGGGCGGCCCTATGGGGGTACACGATGAGGCTGTTTATCCGTGGCTAGGGGCTGAAAAGGCCTTTTTGCGCCAAGCGATCGCCAACGGGTTACCCATTTTCGGGATTTGTCTTGGTGCTCAGCTCTTGGCACAAGTCCTAGGGGCAGAGGTCACCCCAGCACCCACGAAGGAAATCGGCTGGTTTCCCATTGAACTGACAGCAGCCGCCCAAGCGCATCCTTGGTTTCAGGATTGGCCACCCCAACTGACGGTGCTGCATTGGCATGGGGAGATGTTTAGCCTCCCTCCGGATGCGATGCCCCTCGCCAAAAGTGCCGCCTGTCCGCAGCAAGGATTCTTGTGGGGCGATCGCATTGTTGGTCTTCAGTTTCACTTAGAAGTGACCCCCGCTAGCCTTGGGGAGTTGATTCAGCACTGTCAGCACGAGCTAGTCCCCGGCCCTTACATTCAATCCGCCACAGAGATTCAAGCTCAAGCCGCGCAAACCGCACTCTTGACTCCCTATCTGGAACGTTTACTTGAGCGCTGGATTCAGTCGTGATCATTACCAGTCGGCAGAATCCCTTGGTGCGCTCGATCCGTAGGCTGCACCACCGTAAATATCGCCAAGGGCACTTGCTTTTAGAGGGGACTCATTTGCTCCAAGAGGCACTGGCAGCCGGCTATCGCTTATCGGTGGTTTGCTATACCAGCGCTTGGCAAGCAAAGCAATCGCCAACATTTTGGCAGCAGGTTGTCCATAGGAGCGATCGCGCCGTTGAAGTCAGTGAAGAGGTACTGACTGCCCTCTGTACGACAACCACTCCCGATGGCGTCGTTGCTGTTGCCGACTATACACCCCTTCCTACCTTGCCACTCCAGCGTTTAGGTCTGTGCTTAGTCACGCTTCAGGATCCGGGCAACTTGGGAACGATTATTCGTACCGCTGCCGCCGTAGGTGTTGAGGGGCTATTGTTGACCCCCGATTGTGTGGACATGACCCATCCAAAAGTGTTGCGTGCCAGTGCCGGCCAGTGGTTTCGCCTACCGATGCAAACTGTTAGCGATGGTTTGGCAACTCTCAAAGCCTACCAAGCCCAAGGATGGCAAATAGTCGTCACATTACCAACCGCGCCACTGATCTATTGGCAAGCGGATTTTCGTCAACCGACCTTACTGGTCATGGGAAATGAAGGCCAAGGGTTACCCCCGGCCTACCAAGATCTCACGTTTACGGCACTGCGGATTCCTCAGGAGCCAAATGTTGAATCCCTCAATGTGGCGATCGCCACAGCAGTGCTCTTGTACGAAGTCTATCGCCAACGCTGGCTGAACTAAACCACAAAAAAGTTGAGAACGCCTACCACCAGCACTAGGGCAATCCATAGCCCAGAGCCAAGGAAAATTAACTGCTTTGAGCGATCCCAGTCTTGGGGCGAGGCGTAGGCCACTGGCACAGCCACCACCATCACAAAGGAGAGGACGACAAGGGCAGCAAGAGCCAGTTGAAAGAGAATCGTCATTGTTGCTAACTCCCAAATCTTATCAGCGGCAATGGTAGCGAAGCGGCTACCTCTGAACTAGCATTATCCCCCATTTCTTGACCCTAAACTAGGCTCAGCAGCGAGTTATATCGCAACTATTGCCAGCCCTGAGCCAGCCACGATCGCGGATCAACGCACTCGCCATTAACGTAGAGTCCCCAATGTAAATGGGGTCCTGTGGAGGCACCCGTATTGCCAACCGTACCAATGACTTGTCCTGCCTCAACCATTTGTCCCTCTTGAACGCGGATTTGATCGAGGTGCAGGTAAATCGTCAGCACCCCCTGCCCATGATCAATACCGATCGTGTTGCCATGGATGAGAAATCCTTGGGATTCTCGCCCCACTAAGGCCACTCGCCCCCGCTGCGCCGCTACTACGGGTGATCCCTTGGGGCCTGCATAGTCCAAACCACGATGGAAGTAGTCCTTGGCAAAAACCCCGTTGTAGTACCGCCGCACGCCGTAGGGTGTGGTCACAGGGCCACTGTTGGGGCGGCGAAAGGCACCTTGCCAGAGTCTTTCGGGGGTGACCAGTGCCTTAAAGGCATCCACGCGATCAAATTCCAAATCCGTTCCTGAGGAGTCTTTGCCCGGTGGGAGCCAAATACTTTGCACAGGAAAGGAGCGATCGCCCACCCACAGCAACAGATTGCGGGTTTCATTTCCTGAGCGAACCACCAATGAACGACGGCCGGGGGTCTGTAGTGGTGTTGTGGCCACAAACGCACGCCATTGCTGTGGCCCAATGGAGAAGACCGGCAGGGCTTTGCCCGCCACCTCGACTGTGGGTTGTTCTGCAGCGTTGACCACAATGGCCAGCGTATCTCCCAAAACAGCGCGACCGGGACTGACGGTGACCGTAATTGGAATCGTAACTTGACTACTGGCGGGCAGAATGGTGGTAGTGATAATGGCAGGTACTAGCCACGGGAGAAGGCGATCGCGCATAGCGGCAAGAAACAATGAGCCTCTAGATTGGACACGCAAAAATGCACTGGGGTTCCAAGCAGGAACGAATGAGAAAAAGCCGCCAGTAAATTTACCGACGGCCAGATGATTAAAGCATCGTTGAGCGTAATTTAACGCCGGCGGGGCACCTTGGCCAAGTAGTCAATATCAGCGGCACGCAACTGCTGGGCATAGCGAGTCTTGGGCGCGATCGCTGCTGCCAAATTGCGGTATTTGCGGGGGTCGCCCTCCGGTAGCCGCCGCTCTTGGAACTTGCGATCGTAGAATTTCTCCAGCGTAAACCGCCAATCCGTGGTAGTGGTGCCGACTTTGTCGCGGTATTCAAAGCCATAGCGCGGCGTCACGAGGTTAAAGGGACGTCCCTCCATCCGCTTGCGCTGGTAGGGCACCGTAAAGTCACCAAAGGCATTGGTGTATTCCTCACTGTCGAGGAGGGCATCGACAAAGCCATAGAAGCCAAGAGTGCCGATTTTAATTGACCAAGCAATTTTTTCCTCTTCGTTGTAGGCACTGCGCCCCAAGAACCGCCGCAGGCAAACATCCACCAAACGGTAGTTGTCGTTCACAGCCACCACCGTATTGTAGAAGCGCTCTGATTTGGCCAGACCGCGAATGAAGTCCCGCACCGTAATCACTCGGTTCACTAATTGGGATTCCAAGGTGATTTGACGGTTAAAGGCCAAGGTGGCATGCTCACTAAACACCTGCCGATAGCAGGCCCAAATCACCTCGCGGATTTCCGCGTAGGAGGCCGCATCCTCAAGACGATAGATATAGGGGGTATCTTCGTTTTGATCGGCAGTTCCAAAGCTAGCGACGCGGTGGTTTTGAGTCGTGGGTTTGTAGGTGAGTAGAGGTAAGTCCATGGATCTCTCCCAAGTCAAAGAGTGAAACAATAGCTAGCGCAGCGGAAAGGTCGCCGTCGGGTTGATCGACGCCGGTACAGTCGGGCGATCGCGCCGCGTGGTATCGGGGATTTGCACATTGGCCGTGGACACTGGTTTGAACTGCACAGGCGTCACCTTGACCGATCGTGCCATCTCCAAGAAGTTGCGAATGTCGCCCCACTTGTAGCGACTGTTCTCTAACTTATCGCGCCAGTAGTCACCATAGCGAGGGGTCACCAGATTAAAGGGGCGATCTTTATAGCGACGACGCTGGTAGGGCACGGTGTTATCGCCAAAGTTTTGCGTATATTCGTCACTGTCTACAAGGGTATCGACAAATTTCTGCCAACCGTCGGTGGCAATGCGAATGGACCACGCCAGTTCTTCATCTTTGTTGTAAGGGGCACGCCCAAGGAGCCGCTTCAGGGCAATTTCCACCAAGCGATAGTTGGAGTTCGTCTCCACCACCAAGCGACGGAATGTCTCCGATTTGGCCAAGCCGCGAATAAAATCCCGTACCGAAATGGCACGATTGGCTAGTTGGGACTCCAAATGGGGCTGGCGGGTACTCTTGAGGACAACGTGTTCACTAAACACTTGGCGATAGGCTGCCCAAATCAGTTCATCAATATCCGACTGATCCACTGCATCCTCAAGGGAATAGCGCCAAGGGGTGTCTTCATTGGGCACTTCATAGCCCGGTACCCGCTGATTTTGGGAACTAGGGGCATAGCTCAGCAAGGGAATCGTCATGGCTTACACCTTTGGTTGAGAGGGCAAATAACGATAGGGCAACGCAACGGGCACAGGTTTGACCGGTGTCGGCGGCAAATCCCGCTCTTGGGCGGTGTTGGGAACCGTCACCAAACTGGAGGTGGCCCGTGCCACATGGCGTTGAGTATCGAGGGTAGGCACCACAATTGAACGCGCCATAGAGAGGAAGTTGGCTGGAATCGCGCCGCGGATAATTTGCTTGTCCAGTGGCCCTGCGGTGTAGTAGCGCACTTGATAGTAAGAACGACCACTCAGGGACATTTCCTTGTTGCGCCAGTAGTCGCTGTAGCGGGGATTAACGAGGTTAAAAGGACGCGCCATGCGCCGCCGCCGTTGGTAGGGGACAATATCGGCACCAAAGTTTTGCTGGTACTCGTCGCTGTCCACCAAGGCATCAATAAATCCTTCTAGGCCACGGGTGGCTAAAATAATTGACCAAGCAATCTGCTCCTGCTGGCCATAGGTGGGGCGGCCAAGGAATCGCTTGAAGGAGACATCCACGAGGCGGTAATTGGAATTGACGGCTGCCACTTGCTCGCGATAGACCTCGGACTTACCCAAGCCACGGATAAAATCCTGTACGGAAATGGCACGATTGCGCAGTTGGGATTCTAGGAAGGGCTGACGGTAGGAGGCCAAAATCAGGTGCTCGCTGAAAATTTGGCGATAGGCTGCCCAAATCAGGGCATCCACGTCTGCGGCATCGGTGGCATCGGTGAGGCGGTAGATGACGGGATCATCCTCGGCGGGGACTTCATAACTGACCACCCGCTGGTCAAGGGTTCTGGGCTTCACAGCCAGCAAGGGTAACGACATAACTTTCCAATCCTTTTAGGTGTGCATGGACAGAGAGTCCCTCTGGAGGGCAAGTTGACAACGGGAACGCACAACAATGTCGGGGTCGCGATCGCTCAAATGATTGAGGAGGAAACGCACCGCTTCCCGAAGGGCACGAGCAGCCGCCTGCTGATGCAGATGATCGAGGGCAACACCCACGGCATAGCGAACCGCCCAATCCGCTGCTTCACTGTTGCGTTGAAGAACTGTGAGTGCTTCCCTTAATTGAGCCTCTCTTGCCGTCTCTTCAGGGATTAACTGCCAGCGGAGCGTTCCTAAGGCCTTTGTGGCGGCGCGACGAACACTGGGGGCAAAATCCGACTGCGCGGCAGCCAATAAGACCCGTAGGGCGGCAGGATGACCAATGCTTCCCAAAACTCGCACCCCATAGGCACGGGCACCGTAGTTGTATCCATCCAACTGTGCCAACAGCGGCTCCACGACAGCATCCCCAAGGGCAATGAGGCCTGCCACAGCGGCTTGGGCAGCAGCGGGGTTGTTGTACCCCAAAACCGCAATCAGCGTGGGAATGGCAGCGGTGTCTTTTTGCTGGGCAAGCTGAACCACCGCCTCGCATAGGGCAGGAGCAGAGGTGGCGGTCTCAACGGCATGGATATAGGGATGGAGATCACTCACAGCAGTTGATCCAATCCTTGAAAGAGGGAGAGGGTCTGTTCGGCTGGGGCGGCCTGCCGCAGTTGCTGGCTGAGGATGCCGTGGAGGGCAATGAGCTTGAAGCTCGCTTCAACACCCGCCTGCAAAATAGCCTCTGCTGCGGGTAGATAGCCCATCGCTCCCAAATCCAGAAGCGCTGTCCGCCGCAGTTGCACATCCTCACTGTTGAGAGCCGCCAGCAGGCGATCGCCATACTCGGCCGCTCCCGTGAGCTGAAAAAGTGCCCGCGCAGCGGCAAATTGGACTCGCGGCATTTCATGGGCCAAGAATGGCTCAATCAGGGCAATGGCTTCAGTGGCACCAAGGTGACCCAAGCTTTCAATCACAGCTTCCACCGGCTGCACCAGATGCGGGCGCCCGGGGACGAGCCGCGCCATTGCCACACCCCCTTCTAGGAGCGATTGCAGGGGCGCGATCGCTTGGGGATCTCCCAACTGACCAAGGGCAATGGCCGCCGCCTCACGGACATAAAAATCCTCGCAGCGCAAGCACTCAATTAACGCCGGTACGGCTTGGCGATCGCCCAACTTGCCCAAGGCACGGGCGGCATTTCGTCGCAGAGGGTAGCCCCCCAATTCTGTGCGATCGGCCTCATCGGCTAAAGCCATCATCAAAGCGCTGACAATGGCCTGCCGCTCCGCTGCCGTTGCCGTTTCTAGGCCAAACTTCCCCAGCCACCACGCCGCATAGTAGCGGAGACTGGTATCCGTCCCCTGAAGCTGCGCCAGCATTTGGGGAACCGTCAGTTGTACCGGTTCAGAGACCGCCGTCATTCCCTCTCCAGACCTCAGCCAATTAGGAGGCGACGACGGGGGTAATGGAAACGATTTTGCCCCCCATGCGGGTAATGCGCTGCATCTCTTCATTCATGCGGCTATAGGGCACCGTAATAAAGGTGCTACCGCTGCGCCGAATCGGAAACCCCATTTTGTCAGTTTCTTCGTTTTGACGCAGACCCACAACCTCGTAGCGGAAAACGCGAGCGCCGGAGGGGCTAAGGGCAGCACTTCCAGACGCAGTTTGACCAAACATGACACCTGACTCCCAATCTCAAAAGGACGCTAAACAAACATTCCTAGGCAGGATTGACACTGACAATGCGAGCACCCGTGCGCTGAAGCTGCTGCATTTTGCTCGACAGTTGCTCATAGGGCACCAAGAAGGCGGTACTGCTGCGGCGCACCCCCGGATAGCCCGGTTGGCGAATGCCCGCCACTTCAATGCGATAGACGCGGCCACTTTCACCAAAGGAACCACCCAAGCAAGCCCGTGGGGGCACATCGGCACTGGGGGTGTAGTAGGCAAAGGCCGTATCGCTACTCGAAGGCGGCACCACCGTATTGGGACTGTTGGTAGCCAGATCCCGCGCTAAACGGGACATGCTGCCTTCTGCTTGGGCGCGATCGCTATTGGCATAGCCACGATAGAGACGGAACATGCGGTTAAAGCCCACTGTTTTCTGACCCGGCTGGCTATTAAAGCCACGGTAATAGGGCACGACCCAATCCCCAAAGCTATCGGTGTATTCGGGGGAATCAATGTAGGAGTCAATGTCGGCATCAAAGCCCTCATTTTCGTAGAGATCCAAATGGAAGATTACTTCCGACTCGTCGTAGGGTGCCCGCCCCAACAAATGCTTATAGTTCAGTTCAATGACACGGGTTTGAAAATTGCCGTAGAGAAACTTCTCTTTGTATAGTTCCGACTTGGCCACTGCGCGCACAAACTCCCGCACGGTAATTTTGCCATTGCGCAACAGTGACTCCGCACTCACCAAACGCTCCGATGCCATGACATAGTCATTGCCCAAGACCTGACGGTAAACGGCACGGATGACAGTCTCTAGATCTTCCTCGCTCCAGTTGGCACGCAGCTCCACCCGCGGAGCATCACTGAAGGCGGAGGTACCCAAGCGCGAAGCAGCAGCAGTAATAGCCACGGTACAAACTCCTAAATATCGAGGGTACAAACAAGCCCGGTGTTGTAAACAAAGGGTCAGCCCAACGCCGACAACATCTGCTTACCTCACCGGGCAATGAAGGGAAACGCCTATTAGCTGAGGGCGTTAATGGCGTAGTCGATGTAGGCGTTGGCTTCCACCGCAGCTTGGCCCGTCAAGCCATGATTGGCTTTGATGTATTTCAGAGCTTCCACATACCAGCTTGGGGAGAGATCAAACGTGCTGTTGATTTCAGACAAGCCAGCGATGAGGTACTCATCCATGGGACCAGTGCCACCGGCAACGAGGCAGTAGGTCACCATCCGCAGGTAGTAGCCGATGTCACGGGCGCACTTGGCTTTGCCTTCGGGGGTCGAGGCATATTGAGAGCCTTGCATGGTGGTGGTGTAGGGGAATTTTTGGTACACCGCTTGGGCTGCGCCGTCAATCAGACTCTGAGCATTGTTGGTCAGGGCGCGAGCAGCTTCCATGCTGGCCACAGCGCGCTTGAAGCGACCGTCAACCGCTTGCAGCTCGGTGTTGCTAAGGAAACGACCTTGGGTATCGGCGGCGGCAATGGCTTCAGTAATCGGCGTTTTCATGGATAAAATATCTCCCTAAAAAATGTGCGTGTTCAGAACGGTCAAAGTTACAAGACGGTAGCTGTGTCTTAGGCAACGGCGGCAGCGGCACGATCAAAGTAGCCAGCAATCTCGGACATCAGGGCGCTGCAATCGCCAGGGGTGATGCCATTGGGATCATTGGCGATCGCGATCGCGGCATCTTTCATTTTTTGGATAGCCACAGCCACGGAGGAGCCGGGGGTACCAAGGGCTTGGTAGGTTTCCCGCAGACCGTTCAAGCAGCGATCATCGAGGACGCTGGAGTCACCGGCCAAAATGGCGTAGGTCACATAGCGCAAGATGATTTCCATGTCGCGCAGGCAAGCAGCCATACGACGGTTGGTGTAAGCATTCCCACCGGGTTGGATCAGTTGGGGTTGCTCTGCAAAGAGGGCACGAGCAGCGTTAGCAACGATCGTGGAGGCATTGCTGGTGATGCGGTTGACGGCATCCAGACGCTTGTTGCCTTCTTTCACCAAGTTGGACAGGGCATCGAACTGGGCGTTGGTGAGGAATTCACCGCGGGCATCGGCCTGAGCGACAACTTTGGCAAATGCATCTAGCATGGATCAATTCTCCTTAAAGGTTGTTAAAGAAGTTAGAACTTCTTGACATTCCTGCCCCTAGCGGGATTGCAGGATTTTTATGGTGTTTTTGTGTCAACCCATAAAGGCTGTGTCAAGCAACCTTAGAGCGACCAAGCTGATCCTTGGTGTGGATATGTCAGGTCACGAACACCACAGTGGTGGGTGCCGGAAAGGTCGAATAACAGCCTGTGTTTCCCTAGGTGAGGTCAACAACCGTGCTGTTAAACCCTTCAGGTATTTCTTATACAATGCAGTGGGAAACCTGTTTCGCCGTAGTTATTAATTTGTAAAATACTTTTGTGAGATAAATTAAGCTTCCCGCGATCGCCATAAAATTGGTGCGATTTGTCCTAAGTTTTTCCTAAGTTTCGTGAAGTTTCTTTAACATTATTCTCAGGAAGTTACGATCCACATGAGTGAACCGTTGCAATTTAGCTTATTTGACACCCCCACCGAGGCCGAACCTGCACCAGCGACGCCCCTTGATGCTGCCACCTACGATCAAATTCCACTGCGGGCTGAGGTGCCCATTCCCGCCGGTACCTACCGCGACTTGGAGGCGCTTGCGGCGCATTGTCAGCAGTGTCAACGCTGTGGCTTAGCGGCCACCCGTACCCATGTGGTGGTCAGCCGTGGTAATCCCGCCGCCAAGCTGATGATTATTGGGGAAGGACCGGGTCAAGCGGAGGATGAAACAGGTCGCCCCTTTGTTGGCAAGGCAGGGCAGCTCCTCGATAAAATCCTTGCTTCGGTCAATCTCGATAGTGAACGGGATGCCTATATCTGCAACATTGTGAAGTGCCGCCCCCCCGGCAACCGCGTCCCAACACCCGTTGAAGCAGCAGCCTGTTTGCCCTACCTCCTAGAGCAGATTCGCTTGGTGAATCCCCGCATTATTTTGCTGGCGGGGGCAACGGCTGTCTCTGGATTGCTGAAAGATAATCGCGGCATTACCAAAATTCGTGGCCAGTGGATTGAATGGCAGGGACGCTGGTGTATGCCGATTTTTCATCCTGCTTATCTGTTGCGAAATAACTCGCGGGAGCCGGGCAGTCCCAAGTGGCTAACGTGGCAGGATATGCAAGCCGTGCGCGATCGCCTGCGCCAACTCGATGCTTAGATTACTCCTGACGGTGGGGATGTTCCTGCAAATAGCGTAGCCAAAGCTCCGAAAGTTCCCGCGCCTGTTGCTCCTTTTCGCCAACAATGTGGTACATTCGCCGCGGCCGACCGCGACCTTCCACCTTCTTCCAATAACCATCAATAATTCCCTCATCCTCGAGGAATTTGAGGGCGCTGTAAAGAACCGTATCAGAAAGGCGGTAAAGAGGATATTCGTTTTCAATGGCTTGAATCAGCGCCGTGCCATAGGAGTCCCCCTTTTCCACAAGGGTATAGAGCACATAGCACACCGCAACTTCCTTGCTCAGGTAAACAGGCGGTGGCTGGCGGAAAAAGGTGTAGATATCTTCCAGTTTCATAACCTTATCCTCAGCAATGGGCTACTGCTGATCCATTGACTCCCCAAAATTCCTCAGATCATGGAAGCGTCTGAATTCAACTCTGTTGCTCCAAACGATAGAAAACACAAATACTCCCCCCTTAATATCAGCACTTGCCTCTAGCCTCATATAGCGCATGAAAGTCACTAAGTATTTATCACTACCAAGACTACAATATTGTTTTACAACCCTTTCCTGAAATATAGGAGAAACAGTCTTCTCCCGTATCGGCTTTCACGATTTTAAGCGTGGGCCATCCTTGGGCAAAGGGCTATACTTCTGATTTTAGGAAGTCTGAGAGAAAAGTGTTCCTTGCATCATAATTCCGCAGTTGGCAAAAATCAAGTCATTGGCTTGTTGCAAATTGATTTCAAGGGGCATCAGGGGCAAGATTTCTTAACAAAAATTCACGATAAATCTGCCAGCGGCGGCCATTGTGCACCAGCAGTGTGAGGTGGGATACCCAACAGCGAGCCGCAAAGGATTGTGCTTGAAAGTCTGCCCAAGCGTGGCGAAAGTTGTCCTTGGTTAAATCACGAAAGGCGATCGTCATGTGGGGGGTAAAAGGGTGCCGCCGGGTGAAGGGAAGGTTCAAGGGTTGAGCTACGCTCTTAACTAAGTTGGCTTGGAGCATTTTCAGATCTGGGGTGGCGGCAACATGAATGTAAATGACCCGCGGCGGAAAGGCAGCAAAGCCATTGAGAATCAATTCCACTGGAGCAGCTTGGCGGGAAAAGGTTTCTAGGGCTTGCTCTAGATCTGCTACTGCTACATGTGGCCACCAAAAGGGGGGATAGAGGGTGACGTGGGGTGGGGAGCGTAGTGCTGCTTGGGTTTGGTAGCGATCGCAACAATACTGCTTGAGGCGGGTGACTTCCGCCTGAATGTCAGCATTGGGCAACAAAGCAATAAAGTAATGCCGCCGGTTCATTAGCGCTGTGCCACAACGGTCCAATGGCGATCGGAGGTGAGGGTGGCTTGCCACTGCTGCGGCGGCTGCGGCAAGGTTTTGAACAGATCCCCCATTTCCGTTAAGGTCAGTGCCGCATGGAGCGAATCGGCAAACAGTTGCCGTTGCTGGGGCGGGTCTTGACCCGCATATTGCTCAACCAAGGCTTGCAGTTCGGCCAATGTTTCTGGGCGATAAAGGTCACGGATAAACAACGTCCCTTGGGGACGCAGCACCCGCAGCATTTCGCCAAGGGCAGGCCGCGGATCCGCTAGGTGATGGATCAAGCTATTACTGATCACAACATCAAAACTCGCGTCGGCAAAGGGCAAGGCTTTGGCATCCCCTTGAATAAAGTTTAATTGCGGACTGTGGTGGCGGGCGATCGCCAGCATGGCTGGACTGAGGTCAATCCCTGTTAGTTGCCAATGGGGATAGCGTTGATGCAGCATTTGCAGAATCCGCCCGTTCCCTGTACCCACATCTAAGACTTTTAGAGGTTGCTCAACATTGGGTAAGACTGCGGCTAAATCTTCACAGAAGACGGCATTAACGGCAGTAAAATCCATGGCGTCATAGGCGGCAGCCGTTTCTGGCGTTTCCATGACCTCAGGTTCAAGAATGCGTTGCAGCGGCATAGGCTATAGACCCGTCGCCGATCGCCCCTGCTTGGGTAAGCGCACAAACACAAAGTAGCTCAGATAGAGCATATAGATGACAAGGGCAACGGCGGCAAAGAAGCCAAGGGTACCGGCGCGGGCTTGGGCATGGAAAATATCTTTGAACATCAGGGGCGGCTCGAGCCAGACTTGGCAACTGGGGGTCTGAACGGCACCAGCGACAAACGCACAGGGCAAATAAAAGGCCTGACCAATGGCGGCAAGGGTACAGTAGAGCGTGATTGCCCAACGCCAGCTACTAAAGACCTGACCAATCAAATCTTGGCGATCGCTAATTTCCTCATTGAGATCCACCCAAAACCAGAGGCTAATGGGAATCAGCACCAAGGCCATAAATCCGGTGACGTAGGCCACTGGCCACTGCGGCATCATCAGGTACACCGTAATCGCCAATAGACTGGCCACCCGCCAATAGATAATCAGCAGTTGGGTAATCGCTGGCACATTTTTAACCGTTGACCACAGCAACAGGATCAAGGGAATAATTACAGTAAAGAGCACCGCAAGGCGGTAGTCCATCCACACGAGCGAGCGCAGAAGTTCCAAGGACATGGCAGGCCACAGACCCAAGTGCAACGGTTCTATTATTAGGGATCGCCTTCCCAAGGCACAAGGCTAGAGCGATCGCACGCGTTCATACCAACGCATCAGAATGGCTGCTAACTTTTGCGAATCATGGCGCACGGTTGGCGTGGATTCGTCCATCACATCAGCAAGGATCAGCCGACAGTTTTGGCGGGTCAGGGCTTCCCGATCAATAGCCACAGCGGTACTTCCCTGCTGCGCATAGCGTTCAAGGTGAGCAGCACTGGGGGGATATTTTTGCACCAGCACTGCATCAAACAGGCGATCGCCCGTGACCGCATCAAGAGCACGCACATGATCACTCACAGCATAGCCATCGGTTTCCCCCGGCTGCGTCATAATGTTGCAGACGTAAACACAGGGGCACTGCCGCTCCGCTAGGGCTTGGGCAATCTCAGGCACCAAAAGATTGGGAATGATACTCGTATAGAGACTGCCGGGGCCAAGGATAATGTAGTCGGCTTCATGGAGAGCTTGAATGGCGCGGGGTAGGGCTTTGGGGGCAGGGGGAGAGCAACCAATTTCGACAATTTTGCCGCGGGCGGCTGTAATGTTGGACTCCCCATGAATGAGGCGACCATCGGCAAGGCGTGCCCAAAGGGTCATATCTGTTAGGGTGGCTGGCAACACTTGACCACGAATGGCCAAGACCGCTGAACTGGTGGCGATCGCTCGCTCCAGATCCCCCGTGATATTTGTCATCGCCGTCAGAAACAAATTGCCAAAACTGTGCCCTGCTAAGCCATCCCCCGCTTCAAAGCGATATTGAAACAGTTCAGTGACGATTTTCTCCTCATCGGCAAGAGCCGCCAAGCAGTTGCGAATATCCCCCGGTGGCAACACCCCAATTTCCCGCCGCAGTCGTCCGGATGAGCCGCCATCATCGGCCATCGTCACAATGGCAGTGATATTGGAACTATAGAGCTTGAGTCCCCGCAAGAGGGTGGAGAGACCAGTTCCCCCCCCAATAGCAACAATTCTTGGCCCCCTGCCTAGCCGCCGATGGATGAGCAGCCGCTCCACCAAGGCCTTGTCGTCTTCTGGCAACAGGACTTCCGTAATCGAGCCAAGGGTGCGGGCATAGCCCCAAGCAATCAGTGCCAACCCCCCAAGCAGCAGTAAAGGGCCACTGATGTAGCTGGGCACAAAACGGGCAATACTTTGAACAAACTGCTCTAGAAATTGCAGGAAGTAAAAAATGGGGGTGAGGTTGATGCTAATGGCAAAGCCCAGACTAGCCAGCAAAACGCCAACTGCACTAATTAGGAGCCATCGTTTCACCAGTAGCCCAGGGAGCAACCATTGGGACCACAAACGGATTTTACGACGGGCTGGCCGTAGCTTCGCTGAGAGTGGTTGAGCCTTATTCGCTCTCCTCATCCGCACCAATACCCAAATAGGTTTTGCTCAGATAGCGGGCTAGGCGCTGCAGAGGATTGGCCACTTGTTTTTTGTGTTCGGCATGATTACTGTTAATGGGAACACCTAAAATCCCGGAAAATTCATCATCGCTAATTTCCCCTGCTTGGTGCTGAGCAAAGGAATCAACCACTTGAATGAGTTCATCGGTGGAAAATTCAAAACCATGTTGACTGGCAAAATCCACCACCTTAGGCGCCATCTCTCCTCGCAGGGCAGCGAGTTCCTCAGCATCTAGTTCGGCAGCGCCGCTGATATTGCCATCCCCTACCCCCAGAAGGTTCTCCAGTTCATCTCGTAGTTGGGTATCTTCAGCGGTCTTTTGCATGAACGCTAACACCTGTGCCGTCGCCATAGGCTTCCTTCCTTCGGTCAGTAAATTTTCTGCACGAACCGATTGGATTATAGCATTCTCTGCTGAGAGTATTTTTAGGCAACAGTTCTTAAGAAGGGCACCTCAACCACTTGAGCAATGATGCCCTCTGGGGTGTGCAAGGTTAACCCGGCACCGCCCACTTTGGTGCGCACATAGCCTAGACCAAAGGCACCCCCATTTAGGGGCGTACAACTGGTGAGCAGACCCACTTTTTCCCCTTCCAAAAGTAGGGGAGTTGGGGCGGGAACAACGGCACTCAATTCCAGTCCCCAGAGATGTTGTTTGACCCCTTGGTAGGTGTTGAGGCGGGCGATCGTCTCTTGGCCAATGTAGCAGCCCTTATTGAAAGAAATCGTATGCCCCAGTCGGGCTTCGAGGGGGTTATAGTCTTCGGTGAGTTCAGCGTCGGCAGCGGGTCGCCCTTGGCGGATGCGTAGGTGTTCCCAGTCGGTATCATTCAGTTGGAGATGGGCATTGAGGAGATCTGTGAGGGGGCGATCGCTCCAAAGGGTCAAGCCCGGAATCGCTAAGCCACTGGTGGCAGCAATGGTTATGGGAGCGTTTTCGTAGGTGAGAGTCACATGAGCGTAGGGCTGGGAAAACGGTTGCAGACCCAATTGGTCAGCGATCTGATCCGAAACGGCACCGAACACTCGGTAGCAGTAACTGTCAGAAGTGCGATCGCTCACCTGCACATCGTCGCCAAAGAAGATGTACTTATCGAGCCATTTCAAGAGAAACTCGCGGCGCTGCGGTGACACCAGTAGATCCACCCACTCCATATGAACAAGTAGGGTGACAAGATCAAGGGTGCGCGCCGTCGAGGTCAGAAAAACCGTATCTGCCCCTTGGCCGGGTTGCAAGACAAGACAGTTATTGGAGCTTTGATTGTGCAAAAACTTTAGGCGATCGCCCCCCGTGAGGCGTAGGCGCCCCCAATGACTGCAATCATAGACTGCACCACTGGCAGAGACTGTTTCCAGTAGATCCGTCATTCTTTTACTCCTAAGAGAAGCAAGTCCCGCTCAAGGAGCGATCGCACCCCTGCAAGATTGAAGCCCGGTTGCTCAGCTAATAACTCAGCCACGTTTTTTTGACCCGTCGCAGCCGTCAGAAATTGCTGCTCAGCCTGATTGAGCTGAATCACATCATAGTGACAGTTAAAGACACAGACCCCCGGCCAACCGTCTAAGCAGGGGTGTCGCCACGGAATAGCCACCAGCAAAGCCGCATCCTCAGACCAATCGTGACGGGGCAGCGGCGGCTTGGCCAAAAAGAACTCAAAGTGGGTCATTGCCTCAGGGTCAAGGCATTCAATGAGTTGATATTGCTGGATCGGATCTAAGTGCTGTGCGCGGTGCAACAGTTCTGGCTGGCTGCCCAATAGCCGCTCCAACCGCCAAACTTGAGGGTTAGAAAAGCCAACGAATTCTAGGCCAGAGGCAGCAATGAGGTCAAAGAGGCTGGCGATCGTGTAGTCAATTTCTTGGGGATGCACGTACATGTCGGCAAAGCATTCATCCCGCTGATTTTCGAGGCTCCAGCGCTCCTGCTCACGCTTTTTCAGGCGATTGTTCTGGGGCAATGCGGCAAAGAGTTGCCGTCCAATGGCCACCCCCTCGCGATAGTTGTGGCGATCGCTCCCCTGAAGTAAGGCAATGGCCTGCTGCATCAGTTTAATTTCCCAGCGACCGTAGGCTCCATAAACAAAGATGTGCAAAATGCCGCCGGGAGCAAGAACATCGGCGAGAGCTTGAATGCCCCGCTGCGGATCCGGCAGATGGTGCAGCACGCCCACACAGTTAATCATCTGGAACCTTTGCCCCAGTTGTGCCACATCCTCTAGGCTCAGGTGGTGAAATTCGACATTGGTGGCGCCCGATCGCCGGCAGCGCTCGCGGGCAATCTCCAAAGCACCCTCACTGAGATCCAACGCAGTAATCTTTGCCTGCGGATTCAAATGGGCGAGATATTCCGTTCCTACACCAGTGCCACAGCCAGCATCGAGAATGGCAACGTCCAACTGGGAGGGATAGCGTCCTGTGCAAAAGCTATAGGCCGCCGGCCAAGACCAGCGCCAGTTGTACCCCGGTGGTGGCTCATCAAGGAGCGGTTCCGGCGGAAAAGGATAGGTATTGTACAGTTGCCGCACAGCAGCAGTAATCTCAGCCGCCGAGGTCATGATGGTTCCCCTTGAGATAAGCGTCGTAATAATTCTCGGGTGGTTGCCTCTGGGTCAGCCGCATCCATAATGGCGCGGACAACGGCCACCTGAGTCGCCCCGGCCTTGACCACCTCATCAATGTTACTGAGATCAATGCCGCCAATGGCAAACTGCGGCATCGGGGCGTGTTTGCGGGCGTATTGGAGATAGTCAAAGCCCACAGCCGCTTTACCGGGTTTGGTAGGAGTCGCAAAAATCGGCCCAACACCCACATAATCGGCACCTTCAGCAATGGCACGCTCCAGTTCTTGGGGATTGGTGGTCGAGCGTCCCACGAGGCGATCGCGCCCTAAAATTTGCCGAGCCAGTTCCATGGGAATATCCGTCTGTCCGAGGTGGACACCATCGGCATTGGCACCCACGGCAATATCCACGCGATCGTTGACCAAAAACAGGGCGCCGTAGCGTTGGCAGAGCGCTTGTAACTGGCGAGCCGTGGTTAGACGGGTGTGATCATCACTGGTTTTGTCGCGGTATTGCACAAGGGGCAGTCCCCCCTTCAAAGCAGCTTCGACGGTTTCCAGCAGGCGATCGCTGGGGGCAGTCACCAGATAGAGCTTTGCCCCTTGCAGGCGTTGCGCTCGAGCGTGGCGCGGGTTGAGGATCAAGGCTTGCTCGAGAATGTAAACGCGATAGCGGAGGGCTTTGGCGGTGTCACTCAGCTCAGTGTCCGTCAATTTCGCGTATTCTTCAATCACCCGCAGGGCTTCTTGGACACGGGCAAAGTTAGCAGTGAGCACCTCGCTGAGGGTCTGGCGATCGCGCTCCTGCGGATGACGCAAAGCAGTCCCCGGATCCTGATCCGTTTGTCGTGCCGCCCGCAACTCTGGGGTATGGTAGCGGCCAAGGGTTTGGCGCAAATCTTTACATTCTGCACTCAGGGCAGCATCTTCGCGGCCAAAGCGGCACCATTCCTCAATCACCCGCAGACCTTCGCGGGCACGGTCAAGGTTGGCATCGAGAATCCGCCGGATGCGTTGCCCCTCAAATCCGGGAGCTAAATTTTGCATAGCACGTCCGATCCCCACAGAAAAGAATCAACACAGTTCTGTTCACCGTTCATCGGCATTGTTGATAGCGCAATGAAGTTTTTGATGAGCCGTTTCAGCATTCACTCCCAGCCGTGGTTGAGTCACCTATGTTTGATCCTAATGGGTTGGGGGACGCCCGTATTGGCGGCAGAACCGATTCCCATCCCCGTGCCACCGCCAGAGGTGAATACCGTCATCCCGATTCCCGTGCCTGCCCCAGAGGTGAGTACCGCGCCAATTCCCACCCCACCGCCGCAGCAGCTTGACAACTCCCTCGAACGATTGCCGGTGCCTAGTGGCCCGATTCCGATGGGATTTGTGGGTCGCGATCGCGCGATGAATCAATTGCCGCCCCCACCAGACATTTCTGATGCAAACTTGGCAACACTAGCTCCCGTAGCCCCCAGAACGCGGTTTCGAGTCATTGTTTTGGATTTGCGGGAGGATGATCTGGCCAATCAAGAACGCCTGCGATCGCTCGTTCCCGAAGTGATACCCATTACCTTGGGTCAGCGCCGCGCCCTACAAGTGGGAAGTTTCCAAAACGAGGCCAATGCCACCGAAATGCGCGCCTTTATGGAGGTCAATGGCTTCCGCGCTGAGATTCAACGTCTGCCCTAAACGACCTCAATTGGATCAAGAACGCTGCAAAGAGGCCTAAAGAATGCCCGCTTTTTGAGGCAGTGAAGTGAACCCCCTGCCAATGCAGTCAATTTTTCATAGACTTTAGAGGATTAGGAGCAAATCGCCACAGGAGTTGAGTTGCTAAAACATTCTGAGGATACAACCGTTCCCAAAGACAATGGCAATATCAACAAGATAGATGAGCAAGACCGCGCCTTTCATGACTGGTATCGGTTTGTGCTCTCTTATCCGCCCCATCTTGTGAGGGATTATATAGAAGACTTTGGCTTGAATGCAGAGAGTGTCATCCTCGACCCCTTTTGCGGCACAGGCACAACGCTGGTTGAGTCGAAGCTGCGTGGAATCCCCTCATTGGGTACCGAAGCCAATCCATTTGCCCATTTTGCGACGTGTGTTAAGACGGATTGGGATGTTGATCCGGATTTACTCTACCGTCACTCCTGTGAGATCGCAGAATTTGCCCTTGACATCCTGCGGCAGCAAGGGATAGAGGACTCGCTGCCTTTTGAGGGGAATATTGCGGATCTACCGTTACGCCAACTCTCGCCAGAGCAACATAAACTCATCCTTACGGGGTCGATCAGCCCGATTCCCTTGCACAAGGTCTTGGTACTCCTTGACTGCTTAGAGAAATACAGAATAGAACAGGTCTATCGGCATCAACTGCTAGCGATCGCCAACATACTGGTTTTTGCCGTGAGTAATTTGCGCTTTGGCCCTGAAGTTAGTGTCGGCAAACCGAAAGTGGATGTACCAGTGATCACCCCTTGGCTGGCCAAGATTGAAGAAATGGCCGAGGATTTGCGAGTAGCAAAAGAACGGGATAGTGGTCTTGCCCATGTTTATTTGGCAGATGCACGATGCTTAGATGCAGTCTTGGCGCCACAATCAGTGGATGCAGTGATCACGTCACCGCCTTACCCCAACGAAAAGGACTACACCAGAACAACCCGCCTTGAATCGGTGGTATTGGGCTTTATCAAAACCAAGGCGGATTTACAAGTCTTTAAGAAGGGTCTGATCCGTTCCAACACCCGCAATGTGTACAAAACCGATGATGACGATCAGTGGATTCAAAACCATCCTGCAATTCAGGAGATAGCAGCTGAAATTGAACGCCGCAGAATTGAGCTGGGTAAAACGTCTGGCTTTGAGAGACGCTACAGCAGGGTAACAAAGCTCTATTTTGGTGGCATGGCGCGTCACTTGGCCGCCCTGCGATCGCGGTTGCGTCCCAATGCCCAATTGGCCTACGTCGTGGGTGATCAAGCCTCCTATTTGCGGGTGATGATTCGCACAGGTCAGTTATTGGCTGACATTGCCCAAGCCCTTGGCTATGAGGTTGTGCGCACAGATCTCTTCCGAACACGGTTTGCCAGTGCCACTAAGGAGCAACTGCGCGAAGAAGTGGTGATCCTACGCTGGAAAGGATAGTCGAGTCAGTCCAGATGGGCTGTACCTTAAGAATTACTGTAAAATAAGGCATCAACTGGCAGTACACCCACCCTATGGTTACCTCTTGGGCGAAATGGTCATTGCCGCGACCTCAACGGCACTCAGCTGTGTTGCACCACAGGCGATTGCCCAAAGGGCACGCGACGCGATCGCAACGGCTGCGCTGGAAATCCTTCGTTTTTAATCTGCTGTCTGAGCGTCTTTTGCTGGTCATCGGCGGACTGGGGGCCGGCCTTCTCCTGTGGCAAACCGATGGCCCCTTGATGGTGGCCACCCTGAGCGGTGTGGGTACGATTTTTCTCCTCAGTCGCTGGCAATGCCGACTGTTGACCCTATGGCAAGACCTGCGCCAACAGATGTCCCAATGGCTACACCATCCCTTCGCCTTTACGGTGGTCGCGGGTCTGTTGGCCTGTTTGGGCACCTATACCCTTTTGCATTTGGGTCAGCACACCGCAGATCCATGGCTCGTGGTGGCGCTTGTCATCCTCGGCATTCTTTTAGTGGCCGTCATTGCCCTGCTTGGGACGCTCATGGGGCAACTGCAACAGCAGCATCAGACCCAACAGGTGTCCCAATGGTTTGCTGACCTCACCCATCCGCAACCGCTCCATCGGCTAGTGGCCATTCGCCAGTTAGCACGTGTCCCTAGAAATACTGATTGCCGCCAGGTGCAGGAAGCCCTGTATTTGCTGCTGGGACAGGAAACGGATCCAATCGTTCGCCGTGCTGCCCTTGAGGTGCTCGATCAGCTTGACGATGCCGCCTGAGTCCCTCAACTGGCTAGAGCGATGGTGCTTGGCTCGGTTGATTCGAGCGATCGCTAGTGTCATTGGAGTTGAGCCACAGCGATTCGACTATGTTGGTTTTGTTGAAATCACACGGCAAGTGAAGCAGGGGCGATCGCCCGTGCAGCAGCAGGCTATCGTGGCCACCGTCTTTGATCGGTTAGTCCCCCCTGTCATCAGCACCTTGGTGCGCACACTCTTTCGCCCGACCCGTTGGGTCTGTGAGTGGAATGCGTGGTTTGCCACCCGCCTCACGGGCTGGTTAGTGGGAGCCAGCGATCGCTACTGGGTCGAGGTCATTCCCCCCGATCAACCCCGTCAATGGCAACACAGTGGCGTGCGCATTCAAAAATGCCGCTATCTTGCTGAATCTCAATGCGTGGCACTCTGTATCAACCTGTGCAAAAAGCCCACAGAGCAATTCTTTCGGCAGCGATTTGGCATTCCCTTGACGATGACGCCCAACTTTAGCGACTACAGTTGCGAAATGGTTTTTGGTACCCCTGCCCAGCCGATTCCTGAGCCGACGCTGCCGCCGTGTTGGGAAGATCCGAGTCAACCCCCCTGCTCCCACGTTTAAGAGCATTCCTTTCAGAAAGAATTTTTGCTGATTGACAATTCAAGATTATTTGAAATAACGTAGGGATGTCCCGCTGGAGCAGCAACGATGGGCGTTGGCATCGGCATTAATGGCTTTGGCCGCATTGGTCGCTTGGTTTTGCGTGCCGCGTGGGGTTGGCCTGAACTCGACTTTCGCCACATTAACGAGATTAAAGGAGGCACAACCGCTGCCGCCCATTTGCTAGAGTTTGACTCGGTGCATGGCCGCTGGCTCCAAACTATCGAGGCCAAAGAGGGGGCGATCGCCATCAACGATCAGATCCTGACCTTTTCGGAAGCAAAAACCCCAGCAGAGGTACCTTGGCAAGAGCGCGCGGTGGACATTGTCCTAGAGTGCTCCGGTAAATTCCGTACCGCTGAGCAACTGGCGGCCTACTTTGCAGTTGGGGTGAAAAAAGTGATTGTTGCTGCCCCCGTCAAAGAACAGGCTCTCAACATTGTCATGGGCGTCAATGACCATCTCTACAATCCCCAAGAACACCACTTACTCACCGCCGCCTCCTGTACGACAAATTGCCTTGCCCCCGTCGTTAAGGTCATTCACGAAACCCTTGGCATTCGCCACGGCTTGATCACCACGATCCACGATGTCACCAATACGCAAACAGTGGTGGATACCCCCCACAAGGACTTGCGCCGTGCCCGCTCTAGTCTAATGTCTCTTGTGCCGACAACCACGGGTTCAGCCACTGCTATTGGGCTGATTTATCCAGAACTCCAAGGCAAACTCAATGGCTTAGCCGTGCGGGTACCGCTGTTGAATGCGTCCCTCACCGACTGTGTTTTTGAAGTCAGCCGCCCCACTAGTGTAACAGAGGTGAATGCAGCCCTGAAAGCGGCGGCAAACGGTCAGCTCAAGGGAATTCTCGGTTATGAGGAGCGCCCTCTTGTTTCCATTGACTATTGCAACGACCCCCGTTCAAGTATTGTCGATGCCCTCTCCACAATGGTTGTGGATGAAACGCAGGTAAAAATTCTCGCGTGGTACGACAACGAATGGGGCTACAGCAATCGCATGGCCGAATTAGCTCGTCACGTCGCCACTACTTTGCCCTAGGGAGTCTGCTATGGCTGTGTCCACCAGTGTCCGCAACTATATGATTGTTACCCTCGCCTACTGGGGGTTCACGATTACCGATGGCGCACTGCGGATGCTAGTGCTGCTCTACTTTAACCAGATTGGCTACACACCGCTGCAAATTGCCTTCCTCTTTCTCTTCTATGAAATTTTTGGCATTGTCACCAACTTTCTCGGTGGCTGGATTGGTTCCCGTTTAGGGCTGAATGTCACCCTCTACGCGGGCATTGGTTTACAGGTGATCTCGCTGATCATGCTCACGCCCCTAACGCAAGAATGGCCCTTGTGGTTTGCGGTGCCCTATGTGATGGCGGCACAGGCGATGTCGGGGGTGGCCAAAGACCTGACAAAGATGAGTTCTAAGAGCGCCATTCGCTTAGTGGTGCCCCAAGAGGCGGAGTCACGGCTCTTTAAGTGGGTGGCGATTCTGACGGGTTCTAAAAATGCCCTCAAGGGGGTGGGTTTCTTTGTTGGCAGTGTGTTGCTGACATTGGCGGGCTATAGAGCGTCCCTGTGGATTATGGCGATCGCGCTTATCTTGATCCTGTTCAGCGGTTTGTTATTGCCACGGGGGATGGGGCAGATCAAAAAGAAAATCAAATTTCGCCAACTCTTTTCCAAGAGCAAGGAGATCAATATTCTTTCTGCCGCTCGCTTTTTCCTCTTTGGGGCGCGGGATGTCTGGTTTGTGGTGGGTTTGCCCGTCTATCTCCAAAGTGTTCTCAACTGGTCATTTTATGAAGTGGGGGGGCTTTCTCGCCCTGTGGGTCATTGGCTATGGGGGTGTCCAGTCCTCGGCACCCCTGCTGTTGAAATACCTCAATCGCGGTCGCCCTCCCCAAGCCGCCACTATTCAGTTTTGGACGTTTACACTGACGATTGTGCCAGCAGTCATTGCCTTGGGCTTGATGAGCCACTGGAATCCCAATGCCGTCATTATTGGCGGCTTGCTCCTTTTTGGCTTGATTTTTGCCATGAATTCGGCAGTCCACTCCTACTTGGTGCTGGCTTACACCGATGATGAAAAGGTGGCCTTGAATGTTGGCTTTTACTACATGGCCAATTCCGGCGGGCGACTAGCAGGAACGGTTCTCTCTGGCCTCATCTATCAAATTTGGGGCATTGTCGGCTGTCTGTGGGTTTCGATGGTCTTTGTCCTCTGTGCTGGACTCATTTCCCTAAAGCTCGAGGATCCGAAATGGCAGCAGCCCTACCCCTCGTTGGCGATGGGCGATGGTGAGTAACTGCAACATTTCCCCAGATCGGCTACAACTGAATAGAATTAAGGTAAGGTACAGTTCTTTTCCTAAGGATGAGATATCCTCAACACGGTAAAAGCACACGTGAGACAGGGTAGTACTTCCAGAAAAGGGCTGTAGGAGAGGTTCCCCGAGGAATTGCCATTATGATGCTCCCCCAAGAAATCATCGGCCAAAAAGTGTGGTTGGAAGTGGAGCCCGAAGATGCCTACTATGCGGGTGAGAAGATTCGGGTACAGGCGGAAATTAGCCAGCCCACTGCTCCCCCGTGGTACTATGCTCGCTACATTAACCCACCCCGCTGGTTCCGCACCCCAGGCCAGTGGCTCACCCACCATGAGGCGGAGATGGCAGTGCTCTTGAATCCTGTCTTGGAGGATTTGGAGCTAGAAGAAGAGGACTACGACGGTGATGAGCTGACGAATGGCGATTTTAGCGATCGCTAGGAGCGTCTCGGGTCTGTTGGTCAGGGTGGCGATCGCCCACTGTTAGCTGCTATACTAAGTGCTACGAAGAGTGGTGTATTGGCAGCACCCATGAACGTTCTGTTGTGAACGGTTCAAAAGTCTCCTTCCCCTAGGGAAGGGGGGTTGTCATTTTCTGAGATTGTTTGGGTGTGGTGGGCAATGTCCCGCCTTTTTTATTTCCTATGCAGATACAGATGCTTTTGCCTGTGGTGCAAACCCTTGCCCAGCAGGTTGCCGACCAAGAACACCTTGATCTGGTGAGTGTGCAGTGGCTGACCCATCAATCGCCCCCGATTTTACGGGTGGAGGTGCGCCATCCTGAGAATGACACCAGCTTAGAGGATTGCGAACGGCTGAGTCGGGCACTGGAGATGGCTTTGGATGGGCTGCCAGAGTTGGAGTTTGCCTACGTTCTCGAGGTGTCGAGTCCCGGCCTGTCGGATTACTTGAGTAGCGATCGCGACTTTGATGCCTTTCGTGGCTTTCCTGTACGGGTCACGACCACCGCACCCCATCGGGGCAAAACCCTTTGGGAGGGCAACCTAATTCGCCGTGACGCAGCGAATGTCTATCTCAATCAACGGGGGCGATCGCTGGCGATTCCCCGCTCACTCATTGCCAGTGTCCAACTGTACACCCCCAGCAGTGAGCCTTAGCAGCAGTTGATCTACTTAATGAACGAGGTTGTAACAGACGATGACCATCTATCGCTTACCCGGCCTACGGGCCATGATCAATGAAATCAGTCAAGAGCGGAATTTGCCCAAGCACGCAGTGCATCAAGCCCTCAAGGAAGCACTGCTCAAGGGATACGAACGCTATCGCCGCAGTCTGCGCCCGGATCATAGTCACTTTGAAGAAGACCACTTTGCCAACTTTGAAGTGGAACTAGACACCGAGCAGGAGGGCTTCCGCGTTTTGGCCACCAAAACGATTACGGAAACAGTGGCGAACCCCGATCGCGAAATTGCCCTTGCCGATGTGATTGAGGTGGTGCAGGATGCCCGTGTCGGCGATACGGTGCTGTTGGATGTGACCCCTGACCATCAGGAATTTGGTCGCATGGCCGCCATGCAAACCAAGCAAGTGCTGGCGCAGAAATTGCGAGATCAACAGCGTCGCCTCGTCCAAGAGGAATTCAAAGACCTCGAGGGCACCGTACTCATGGGGCGCGTCCTGCGGTTTGAGCGGCGATCGGTGATTATGGCTGTGCGCAGCGATGCTAGCCAACCGGAAGTGGAGGCCGAACTGCCGAAACGGGAACAACTTCCCAACGACAACTATCGCGCTAACTCCACATTCAAGGTGTATCTCAAGCGCGTCAAAGAGGGACCTCAGCGCGGCCCCCAATTGGAGGTTTCCCGTGCGGATGCTGGCTTGGTGGTCTATCTCTTTGCCAATGAGGTGCCAGAAATTGAGGATGAAGTGGTGCGGATTGTGGCCATTGCCCGCGAAGCCAATCCCCCGAATCATAAAGTCGGCCCCCGCACCAAAATTGCCGTGGATACCTTAGAGCGGGATGTCGATCCGGTGGGTGCCTGTATTGGGGCACGGGGATCCCGCATTCAAGCAGTGGTGAATGAACTGCGGGGGGAAAAAATTGATGTGATCCGCTGGTCGCCGGATCCAGCCACCTATATTGCCAATTCCCTCAGTCCCGCCCCGGTAGAGGATGTGCGGCTAATCAACCCCGAAGCCCGCATTGCCCATGTCCTTGTGGCACCGGATAAGGTCTCCCAAG
This sequence comes from Thermosynechococcus sp. B1, assembly GCF_030322985.1. Lineage (NCBI taxonomy): Bacteria > Bacillati > Cyanobacteriota > Cyanophyceae > Acaryochloridales > Thermosynechococcaceae > Thermosynechococcus > Thermosynechococcus sp. B1. Next base: position 701,361 of record NZ_CP096573.1, read on the forward strand.
CCATTGGTAAGGAAGGCCAAAATGTGCGCTTGGCAACTCGCCTAACGGGCTGGAAAATTGAGGTGCGCGATAGCTCCCAATACAACTATGAAGAGGAGGATCGCTTGGCCATGGCCGCCCTCGAAGAACAAGTTGCCAGTTAGGGATGATGGCTGTCCCCCAACGCCGCTGTGTGTCCTGTGGCCGCTTGGCCGATCGCTCGGACTTTTGGCGAATCGTGCGCTGCTGGCCCGATCAAAAGGTGCAGTTGGATCGGGGGATGGGGCGATCGGCCTATCTGTGTCCCACTGCCGAGTGTCTCAAGGTGGCCAAACAAAAAAAACGCTTGGCGCGATCGCTCCGCTGTCCCATTCCCGAGGATATTTTTACGACCCTTGCTGCTCGCTTAGATGCCCATCGCAACTATGACTGACTCCCCCATTTGGCAGCCCTTTACGCAAATGAAAACGGCGGCTCCGCCCCTGAAGGTGGTGCGTGCCCAGGGTGCTCGCCTTGAACTGAGCGATGGCCGTCAGATTATTGATGCCATTTCCAGTTGGTGGGTGACGCTCCATGGCCATAGCCATCCTGTGCTGGCTAAAGCGCTCTATGAGCAGGCACAAACCCTTGAGCACGTCATTTTTGCCGGCTTTACCCATGAGCCAGCGGAGCAGCTTGCCCAACTGCTGTGTGCCCACACGCCAGCGGGGTTACAACGGGTCTTTTTTTCCGACAATGGCTCAACCGCCGTGGAAGTGGCGCTGAAGATGGCCTACCAGTATTGGCAGCGGCGAGATCAACCCCAGCGATCGCGCTTCATTGGCTTTGCCGGCGGGTACCATGGCGATACCCTTGGGGCAATGACTGTCGGCCAAAGTTCCCCGTGGTGGCAACCCTTTCAACCGCTGCTCCCCCCCTTAACAATCCTGCCCTACCCAGCAACCTATGCAGGGGATCCAGAGGTCGAGACCAAGGAAGCACAGGCGATCGCTCAACTGGAGGATACCCTGAAGGCAGACCCCGATGCCTATGCCGCTCTCTTCATTGAGCCACTCGTACAGGGGGCAGGGGGAATGCGCATGTGTCGTCCCCAGTTTTTACAAGCCCTTTCTGCGATCGCCAAGGCCTATGGGGTGTTAGTCGTCTATGACGAGGTGATGACGGGGTTTGGCCGCACAGGTGCCCTCTTTGCCTGTGAGAAAGCGGGGACACAACCCGATCTCCTTTGTCTCTCTAAGGGGTTATCGGGAGGCTGCTTGCCCATTGCCGTCACATTGGCCACTGAGGACATTTACCAAGCCTTTTATGCCGATGATCCGGCGCGCGCCTTTTTCCACAGCCATTCCTATACCGGCAATCCCTTGGCCTGTGCGGTGAGTGTGGCTTCATTTCAATTGCTGCTTGCCAAACCTGAAGCCTACCAAGGTCTAGAGGCGCGCCATTGGCAGTGTTACCAGCAGTATCTTGCCGATGTCAGCAATCTCAAGCAATTTCGCACCTGTGGCACGATCGCGGCCATGGAATTGGCGACGGCGGCCTCCTACTTTAGTGACCTTGTGCCCCAACTGCGCCGCCGCTTTATTGAGTTGGGTGTGCTGCTGCGACCTTTGGGCAATACGCTCTATATCCTGCCCCCCTACTGCATTAGTGATGAAGAACTGGCCGCAGTCTATCGCGCCATCCGCCAAGTGGCGATCGAGGTGGCCGCAGGTTATTTCACCGCAGCCTCGGCTTGAGTGGCCATGTAGCTGAGGAGCCAATTGACCGCAGTGGCACGGCGCGTACGGCGGGGGTTGAGTTCCTTGATTTCATAGCCAGCAAAGCCCAACTGTTCCTTGAGAAGTTGCTTGTGGGCAGGGGGAATAGAGCGGGTAAGCTTGACGATGGCGGGGCGGCTGCCAATGAAGTCGGGGGGTTGGGGATAGTCTTGTCGCCATTCTGGAGGCACGCGATCGCTCTGCCAAGTTTGACTGTGGGCGTCATAGCGATAGCCCAAGCAGTGCCACAGGAGCTGATTGACCGTAGCATCATCCAATTCATCATTGAGAATTTGCCACAATGTGGCTTCTGTGAGAGGGGGGAGTGGCGAATCAGAGCTATCCATTCACACTCTTTGTAATCAGTCGGTCTACTGAAACCGGTACCATAAAAAGGGTGGTTTCTCTAAATCTGCCCTTATATGTCTGCTTCGGCAACGAATTCCCCTTCCCGCTGGCGATCGCTACGCAATAATGCCCTGTTGATTGGGGTGGCTGTGCTGATCACGCTACTGATTCGTATTTTTGTGGCGGAGTCGCGCTTTATTCCCTCAGAATCTATGGAGCCAACGCTTTGGCCGGGCGATCGCATTGTGGTGGAAAAGATCACCTATCGCCAGCGATCGCCTCAACCGGGGGATATTGTTGTCTTCTATACCCCACCCCTCTTGCAGACCCTTGGTTATCGCGCCGATCAAGCCCTCATTAAACGAGTGATTGCCACCGCCGGGGATACGGTTGCCGTGCATGATGGTCAAGTTTGGGTCAACGATCGCCCCCTTGAAGAACCCTACATTGCTGAGCCACCCTTTTATACGCTCTCCCCAGTGACAGTGCCAGAGAATATGCTCTTTGTTATGGGAGATAACCGCAACCACAGCAATGACTCCCATATCTGGGGATTTTTGCCCCTTGAGAATGTCATTGGTCGGGCGATCGCCTGCTATTGGCCCCTCAACCATGCGGGTAAAATTTCGTCCCCCGCTGCTTAATAGGTGACTAGCCGCATCAGTGTGGGGTTAGCATCCTCCACCAGTCCCCATTCAACTGGTAACGGTACCACTTGTCCCACAGGAGTTGTTTGCGTTGCTTGGAGACAATCAGTCTGCAAACTGTAGTTGCCATTGCGCAGGCTTGACGGTTGGGCAGGGCGGCTGACTTGACAGGTTTTAATGACCGTCGCTCCCACCTGTAGCGTGCTATGGGTTTGGCTGTGAGCCAAAGGTGTCCAAGAAAACACGGCTAACAAACTCAAGGCGATCGTGGCGACAAGAGACTGCCGCCAAAACTGCATGCTGAACATAATTCCCCCGCCTTCAAGTCATTGATGAAATCACTTGTAACAGTTCCTTAGATTCCTTCCCCCGCTTTTGCAAACGTGAGGCTTTGAGTCTTGAACAGTGAATACTAAAGGTATTAACTGCAAAAAAGTAATAAGAAAATGTGAGGAGCTGTTTAGAGTTGTAGGGGACTCAGTCGCTTTCCCTACACTTCTATTGTAGGCTTTATAGCCAAACCTAGTTACGATCCTGTACAAAAGTTCATGATTGAGTCTTAAATACAAGTCTTGTCCCATGGATTGAACACACTCAACATTTTGAAAATGATTACAGGAAAGACTTATATCCGATGTTTTAGAAAGGTGAAGAAGTGACACATTGACAATTGGCGCAGCCCCAAGCGATCGCTAGGCTAGAGGCAAAACCTTGGAACCGCCATTATGTACAGTGAGTCGGAACATACTCCCCAAGCGATCGCCAACCGCCCCTATCAAGTACGGATTGGTCAATACCTCAATGAGGGCTGGCAAATTTTCAGCACTCAACCCGCTGCCTACATTGGTTTTCTCATTCTGGCAACCATTATCAATGGTGTGCTCAACAATATTCCGGGGGCCGGCCCAATTGTTAGCACGATTTTGGCAGGCCTCTTCGCCGCAGGCTACTACTTTTTCAGCTTTCGCATTGCCCGCAACCAAAGAACCGAATTTAGCGACTTTTTTAATGCGTTCAAAAACAACTACTTTCTGCCCATCTTCTTGACGAACTTGATCATCGGTTTGATTACGAATGTGTTTGTGATCAGTGCCAGCATTCTATTTGTGATTGCGGGGTTGCCCTTCTTGCAAAGCATATTAGAGCAGGCGGCGGCTGAAGCAACGGAACCCGATGCCGACTTAGAACAACTGCTAGCGTTACTGGAGCAGCTTCCCTCTGTGCCGAATGCCCTGACCCCCGTTTTCATCTTGGTGGGTGCCATCCTGCTGCTGCCGGGGGTTTACTTTGGGGTAGCCTATATGTTTGCTGTGCCTTTGGTGGTGGAACACCGGTTTGATGTGTGGCCGGCACTAGAAACCAGCCGCCGCTTAGTTTCCCGCGATTGGTGGAGCTTCTTTTTTCTCAGCGTGTCAATCATTTTCTTCAATATCTTGGGCTTTTGCCTCTGCTGTGTGGGGATGCTGGTGACTATTCCTTGGAGTAGTTGTGTCATTGTGGCGGCTTACCGCGATATTATTGGCCTCATGCCCACCACTGACAATAGTAACCAGTTTTAGTCCGATGACGCTGCCCACCCTTGCAGATCTGAATCTCGACCCCTTTTGGATGCCCTTTACGGCCAATCGCCAGTTTAAGCAAAGTCCTCGGCTCCTTGTTTCGGCAGCAGGGATGTACTACAGGAGCATTGATGGCCGTGAGATTCTCGATGGCACCGCCGGGTTGTGGTGTGTCAATGCCGGCCACTGCCGTCCAGAAATTGTGAGGGCGATCGCCCAACAGGCAGCAACACTGGATTTTGCCCCCACATTTCAGATGGGACATCCGGGGCCATTTCAGGTGGCCGATCGCCTGCGCACGATGACCCCTGACCCCCTCAACCATGTCTTTTTTGCCAACTCTGGCTCTGAGGCCGTGGATACAGCCTTGAAAATTGCCCTTGCCTACCATCGGCTGCGGGGAGAGGGGACACGGCAACGGCTCATTGGTCGCGAGCGGGGCTATCACGGGGTCGGCTTTGGTGGAATTTCAGTGGGGGGAATTGCTGCCAATCGCAAGTTCTTTGGTTCTCTCTTGGCAGGGGTGGATCATCTGCCCCACACCCACAACCTTGAGCACAATGCCTTCAGCAAGGGACAACCCACTTGGGGAGCACATTTAGCCGACGAGCTAGAACGCTTAGTGGCGCTGCATGATGCATCGACGATCGCAGCGGTAATTGTTGAACCCCTTGCGGGTTCGACGGGGGTATTGATTCCGCCCCAGGGGTACTTGGAACGCCTGCGTGCCATTTGCGATCGCCACGGCATTTTGCTGATCTTTGATGAAGTGATCACGGGTTTTGGCCGTCTCGGTGCCCCCTTTGCCAGTCAGTACTTTGGTGTGACTCCAGACCTCATCACGGTTGCCAAGGGTCTAACCAATGCCGCTGTACCCATGGGAGCGGTGATTGTCCGCGATGAGATTTACGACACCTTCATGCAAGGCCCTGCGGGGCAAATTGAGTTTTTCCATGGCTACACCTATTCGGGACATCCCCTTGCCTGTGCGGCCGCCTTGGCAACCCTAGAGATCTACGAGAAAGAAGCCCTATTTGAGCGGGCGGCTTCCCTTGCGCCCTATTGGCAGGAGGCCATCCACAGCCTACGGGGTCTGCCCCATGTCATTGATATTCGCAACTTGGGCTTGGTGGCAGGGATTGAATTGGCGCCACGGGAGGGGCAAGGAGGGGCACGGGGCTATGATGCCCTCTGTCGTGCCTTTGAGGCGGGACTACTGATTCGTGTCACGGGGGATATTATTGCCCTCTCACCACCGCTGATTGTGGAGCGATCGCACATTGATCAAATGGTGGATATTTTGAGTCGTGTTCTACGGGAACTTCCCTAGGCACCGCAGCGTCGGAATCAGAGGATCACTCTCTCCTTGGAGGCTTCTATGTTACGCTTCCTGCCGTTGGCCATCAGTAGCTTAGCTACGCTGGTGGCGATCGCTCCCCCCAGTCGTGCCGCCTATCCCCTCTTTCCTAATCAGCCGGGAGTTGATGTCTTCTTCCCAGGGCTAGAGTCCTTTGGGCGGCCGCGGACACCGCAGTACAGTCCCTACAATCCTGTCATTTACCGTCCGCCGGGGCAATCTCAAACGTACATTATTGTGCCAGTGCCCTATCCACCTCGCCCCGTAATTTACCCGCCCCCCTATTCACCCGTTTATTATCCCTATTACCCCTGTTATCCATTCCGTTGCCGATAAACAACAATACTGGGGATTGATACTTGACTCGACTTGGGAAGCAGACCGAGAGCCGGTTCTCCTGCTAAAATAGCGGCTAATTTAGCCATTTTCAGTTCGAGAGAAATCTATGGCTCAGTTGGCGATCGCTCCCGTTTTATTTCACCTTGCCTTTCCTGTCAGTAATTTGGCGGACACCAAGGCCTACTACATTGATGGGTTGGGCTGTGAACCGGGGCGCGAAAATCCCCACTGCCTGATCATGAAGCTCTATGGCCATCAACTGGTGGCTCACGTCACGGATGAACCCTTAACCCCACCCAAGAGCATTTATCCGCGCCACTTTGGCTTGATTTTCTTGGCCCAGGCCGATTGGCAAAACCTCTGCGATCGCGTGATCAAGAAGGGACTTGACTTTTACCAGCCACCGCGTACCCGCTTTGCCAATACCCCCCTAGAGCACCAAACGTTCTTTCTCGCAGACCCCTTCCACAACCTGATTGAGATTAAGCACTACCGCCATGCAGAAGCCATTTTTGGCCTGCGGGATCACCGTCATATTGGCGATACCCCCCTCGTTTCTGCACCGCAACCGTGACCCATCTGATTCTCTATAGCAAGCCCGGCTGTCACCTCTGTGAAGGACTACAAGAGAAGCTGGCCACTCTGAAGGAATTTACCCTTGAGGTACGCGACATCACCAGCCGCGATGATTGGTGGCAAGCCTATCAATACGAGATTCCTGTTCTCTACCTAGTGATTGGAACGCAAGTGCTTCCCGTACCGCGCTTTTCTCCCCGTGCCAGTGCTGCACACATTCGTCAGCGACTCCAAGAACTGACCCATTCAGGCGGCTCAGCGTCCACTCCTTAAGGGCATGATCAATTACAGCCCTTTTCACAGCGATCGAATACGGCCAAAAATTTAATTGCTAGATTGCATCCCCCCTATGTATCCCATATGTTAGAAAAGGGTCGTCATCGGCATCGCAAAGCCAATAGGAAACTCAGGAATGGTGGATTTTGGAGCAATGCTCTTTCGCGGGCGGGGGGTCAAGATCTCGCAGCAGTATGCAGTGATTGGCCTAGGGCGGTTTGGCCGGGGGGTGTGCGAGACCCTGCACGGCATGGGCTATGAGGTGCTCGGCAGTGATAACCAAGAGCGATTGGTGAATCAAGTGCTTCAGGATCACATTGTGGATCATGCGATTCAACTGGATTCCACGGATCCCCAAGCCCTGAAGGAGGCGGGTCTCTTTGAGTTTGAAACGGTAATTGTGGCCATTGGCAACCATCTCGACGCCAGTATTATCACCACATTGAACCTAAAGGAGGCAGGCGTGCCCAATGTCATTGCCAAGGCTTCCTCAGAGATTCATAAAAAACTCCTAGAGCGAGTGGGGGCAGATCGGGTGATCTTTCCAGAGTATGAGGCGGGTTGTGAACTGGCGCGATCGCTCACCCGCCCAGCGATTCTCGATTGGTTCGACCTTGACCCCGAAAAAAGTATTGTCGAAGTCAAAGTGCCTGAGGCATTTCACAATCGCACAGTTGCCGAGGTGGAACTGCGCAGTCGCTATGGCCTCAATTTAATTGCCCTGCGCTTTGATGATAAGTTTGAGATCAATCCCAGTCCCAACCAGAAGCTCAATAAAGGGGACATTATGGTGGTGATTGGTGCCAATAACGATATTGATCGCTTTTTGCGGAGTCAACACATTAACTAGGGCATAACCCTTGAGCTTTCACTGCTGGTCGCCACCGGCACGGGTGATGGCGATTCTCCTGTGGATTTTTTGCATTAGTAGCTTGCGGCGGTGGGAAAGTCTGGCGATCGCGACCTTGCTTGTGGCGCTCCTCTATCTCCTGAGCCATGTCCCTTGGCAGCGCTTGGGCAAACGTCTGCAGCAGATGGGGCTCTTTTTTCTGGGACTGTGGTTACTGTTGGCGGTTACGGCGTGGCCGATCGCACTGCTCCTCACATGGCGCTTGGTCTTGTGTCTTGCCCTTGGCGGGGTGTTGCTAGAAAGCTTGACGTTTAGTGAATGGGTGCAGGTCTGTCGCTGGTGGGGGCTACCGCCCTTGTTGGTGGATACGTTGGCTTTGACCTATCGCTATCTCTTTGAGCTAGAGAGTCAGTTGACACAAATGCAGCAGGCACTCTTTCTGCGGGGATTTCGCTTGAGTTGGCGCCGCCTTCGCCCGTGGGCACAGGTGATTGGTATCTTTCTCATTCGCGCCGAGGAACGGGCACAGCAGATCTATCTGGCAATGCGCTTACGGGGCTATGGGCAAGTGCTTCAGCGTCATCCGCAATTTTCTGAAGGGGCGGTTTGGAGTTGGGGGCTAACGCTGAGTGCTGGCTTGGGGGCAGGATTGTTGGCAATCTATGATGCCCTTGGTGAAATCCAACTGCCTTTTTGAGGTGGATAGACGACAGTGGGAACAGTGGTACATTAACATATTAACATTTGTAAACGATTGCCCCTTTGAGATTGCCCCTATGAAACCCAAGAACGCGCTTTTCGTTGCGGAGCAGGTGTGCCTAGTTGGCCACATTGTGGCGATGGCCTTTGGCTTAGCGGGGTTGCTCCTCGTCGTACCCCATCCCGAGTTTATTCTGGCATTGCCCGCCTGGGGTCAGCAGCTTTTTCAATGGAGCATGGGGAGTGGGGGTGTCGTTTATATTGTCCTCGGTGCACTGGCGATCGCCCTTCACACCTATCGCAACTTTGGCCTTGGCAAACTGCTTGGCTTTTTACTGCCAGCGGTGGGCATTTCCCTTACCAGTGAACTGTTGGGGACGAGTACCGGCTTTCCCTTTGGCCATTATGGTTACCTCAGTGGTTTGGGGTACAAAATTGCTGGGCTGGTGCCCTTCACGATTCCCCTCTCCTGGTTTTATATGGGGCTAGTTACGTTTCTTTTGGCCTACAGTGGCTTCATCAGTCGTCCGCTGCGGGAAGGCAAAGGCGTGGGCTGGGGGGCAGCCCTGATCACCGTGGGCTTGGGAGCAATCTTTTTAACCGCTTGGGATTTTGTCCTTGATCCGGCCATGAGTCAAACTGCCATTCCTTTTTGGCAATTTCAGGATGTCGGTGAATTCTTTGGTATGCCCTACCGCAACATTCTGGGATGGACGGGCACAGGAGCCGTGTTTATGGGGCTGGCGATGATCACTTGGTGGCCAAAGCCAATGGTGGTGAACCGTGGGCAACTGATTACTCCCTTGGTGGTGTATCTGGTGAATTTTGCCTTTGGGGCGATGATCACGCTCACATCCTTGGATCAACGTTTTTGGATTCCGGCAACCTTGGGATTTGTTTTGGGGGTCGTGCCGGTCACAGCACTGTGGTGGTTTACTGAAGCCCCCCTAGAGAAAGTTCAGGGGGTCAACATCAATACTGAGGCGGGTTGAGCGGGGACACTGCGCCTTGAGGTGCATCAGGGCTTGGCTCAGTTCAGAACTTTGCGGTGATTTGCCCTTGAGTAAAATTTGCCAGCGGTAGCGGCCAGCAATTTTGGCGATCGCCGCGGGGGCGGGGCCAAGCACTTCCCATTCTCCCTGAGAAACTGGGGCTAACGTTTGGAGCTGTTGGGCGATCGCCTGAGCCGTTGCGGCCACGTCCTCAGGATCGGGACTACTCAAGCGCAGAAGGATGAGTTGGGCATAGGGGGGATAGCCCAAGGGGGCACGGCTACTTAGCTCCTGTGTGGCAAAGGTGTCCCAGTCATAGGCTTTGACCGCTGTAATCACGGGGTGTTCGGGTACATAGGTTTGAAGAATAACTTTACCGGCGTGGGCACCCCGCCCCGATCGTCCGGCCACTTGGGTGAGGAGTTGAAAGGTTCGTTCTGCCGCCTGATAATCCGGTAAGTGCAGGAGGCTATCGGCTGCCAGAATGCCCACCAGCGCCACCTGGGGTAGATCAATGCCCTTCGTCAGCATTTGCGTCCCCACCATCACATCGGCTGCGCCGGCGGCAAATTGAGTCAATAACTGGCGATGGGCGCCCTTGCGTTGGGTGGTATCACTGTCAAAACGCAGTACTCGCAGCTGTGGAAAGAGGCGATTCAGTTCACTCACCACCCGCTGCGTCCCGCCACCAAAGGGCTTGAGATAGGGAGAGCCACAATTAGGGCAGCGTTCGGGCACAGCTTGGGTGTAGTTGCAATAATGACAACGCAGCACTTCCATTTTATCGTTAAAGAGGTGCCCAGTGAGAGACACGCTGCAATGGGGACAGTACATCACTGTGCCACAACTGCGGCAGGAAAAAAAGGTGCTGTGACCGCGCCGCGGCACAAAGAGAATTGCCTGCCGGCTCTGTAGGTTGCCAAGGGCCTCCTGGAGAAGGTAACTGAGCATGGAACGGTTGCCCCGGTGTAATTCTTGGCGCATATCCACGATGGTGATGGGGGGTAGGGGGGTGGCATGAATGCGCTGGGGTAAAGAAAGAAGCTGAATCTGTCCTGTTTGGGCGGCTTGCCAAGTGCTGAGGGCAGGGGTAGCAGTGCCCAAAATCAGGGGACACCGTTGCTGGCGCGATCGCCATTGGGCAACGGTACGGGCATGGTAACAAGGCTGAGGTTGATCCTGTTTGTAACCACTGTCGTGCTCTTCATCGAGAATGATCAAACCCAAGCCCACCAAAGGCAGCAGAACCGCCGATCGCGTGCCAATGATTACCCGTGGCTGCGGCATCAGCGTCAGTCGCCAAGTATCGTAGCGCTCCCCCTCACTGAGACCACTGTGATACACCAGCAAGCGTTCACCAAAGCGTGCTCGCACTCGATCCGTTAATTGCGGTGTCAAGCCAATTTCCGGTACCAGCAGTAGGGCCGATCGCCCTCGCCCTAGGCACTCAGCAATTGCTTGCAGATAGACTTCCGTTTTGCCAGACCCAGTGACCCCGTGCAGGAGAAAGGTTTGGGCACAGTCTAGGTGTTCGGAAATAGCTTGCAGGGCAGTGGCTTGGGCAGGGGTGAGGGCTTTTGGCCGATCCGATGTCACCGTTACCCCCTGTTCAATGCGGCAATGCTGCTGCTCGACAATGGCAATGTATCCCTTGGCAGCAAGGCGATGGAGCGTTTGGGCGGTGGTGCCAGTAGCCTTGAGTACCTCTTGCAGCCAGCAATCGCGACCCTGTTGCTGCAAATAGCGGAGGATTTGGCGCTGCCGCTGGGTTAAGGTCTCCCCTTCACTATTGAGGAGTACCACCGCCTGTTGCTGTTTTGGCTGTTGACTGGCGGGTGCCGCTAAGTAGGTTTCCACCCAGCCAAGGCGTTCGAGTTCTTTGAGGGCACGCTGAGCCTTGGGAAGCTGTTGCTGGAGGTAGCGCACACTGTAGTCCCCACTCCCTTTGGTCTGGAGAAAGCGCAGCAGATGTTGCCCTTGTTCTGACAGGGGGGGAATCCCCTGTTGTGGCCGCAGGCGCACCCGCCGTTGCGATCGCCCCAAGACCCCTGGCGGTAGGGCAGTGCGTACCACTTGAATTAAAGGCGTGCAGTAGTAGGTGGCAATTTGTTCTAACAACGCCCAATAGTCCTTGGGAAAAAGCTGCTGGTCAACCACGTCAAGGAGCGATCGCAAGCGTTGTGGCTCAACTGATGGCGGTACAGTTTCCAGTACCTCGAGGACAATCCCCCGCACCACTTGGGAGCCAAAGGGTACTTCCACCACCTCGCCCCCTTGAAGACACCAACCCGCAGGAACTTGGTAAGTGTAAGCCTCGCTTGCCGCCGGACAGTCCACAAGCACACTGGCGTAGAGAGAGGGTTGTTGAGGTGCTAAGGCCATCAGATGGTTTGATTGGTTTTCACTCAGACAGGCAGATAAAAACGTCCCCAACCACTGTACATACTTCTTCTTTAGATTTTCGCTATTCCACAACGCAGATTTGCTCGCTAGGCTGGGAGCTGGCGATTATGCGCTGGCCGGTGGTGCACCGCTTTCCCACAGGAACCGTTCTAACGGCCAATATCACTCCCGCAGGCTTTGCCACGATTACCGATAGTCGCGGTTTGCCTTGGCTGAAGGTCTCCATTGGTGACGAGGATCGCATTTGCTTGGTGCGAGCCAACCGCCGATTTATTCGTCCGCGCTGAGAATTTAGTTGTTTACTTTAGTTTGCTTGAGAGGGCGTGGGAAAATAGGGAAGACTGCTCCTCACCCAAGATTCTTCATGACTGGTCTTTACGAAGCACAAACGATCGCGATCGCCCGTCAACTGTGGGCGGCTAGTCAAGAGTCCCGCAACTTTTTCAGTCAACTGCGGGAGCAAATGCGCATTGAAGATAAACTCCTCAGCTGGGCGATGGAACATCCGGGGCTACGGGTGCAACTCTTTCGCCTCATTGACTGCCTGCCGAGTCTGCGCAGTAAAGCCGAGGTGGCACGCCACTTGCAGGAGTACCTCAGTGACCCCAGTGTGGAGTTGCCGGAAGGCCTAAAAAAACTCTTGAACTTTGCTCAGCCGGATTCCCTGCCCGCCCAAGCAGCGGCAACCACCTTCACAACAGCCGTTCAAGCCCTTGCCCACAAGTACATTGCTGGTGAAACTACCGAGCAGGTGCTGAAAACCATTGGCCGCCTACGCAAGCAGGGCATGTTGGTGACGATGGATATTCTTGGGGAGGCGGTGATTACGGAGGCAGAGGCACAGCAGTATTGCGATCGCTACCTTGACTTGATGCAGCAACTCAGCCCCTTGGGTCAGCGGGAAGGGGTGAATCCAGTCCAAGTCTCCGTGAAGCTGACGGCCTTTTACTCCCAGTTTGATCCCCTAGATGTGTCTGGCTGCCGTGCCAAGGTAGGGGAACCGATTCGGCGGTTGTTGCATCGTGCCCAAGAATTGGGGGTGGCGGTGCACTTTGACATGGAGCAGTACGCCTACAAAGACATTACCCTCGCAATCTTGAAGGACATTTTGCTAGAGCCAGAGTTTCGCGATCGCGCCGATGTCGGGCTGACACTACAAGCCTATTTGCGGGATAGCTACCAAGATGCCCAAGACCTGATTACTTGGGTGCAACAGCGGGGGACACCAATCACGGTGCGGGTGGTCAAGGGCGCCTACTGGGATCAAGAACTCATTAAGGCGGTACAAAATGACTGGCCATTGCCCGTCTATCAACACAAGCAAGATACCGATGCCAACTTTGAGCGGGTGATTGAACTGCTCCTGAGTCACCACACGCTTTTGCGCACAGCAGTTGCGAGTCATAATGTTCGTTCCCAAGCGCGGGCGATCGCGATCGCCCAACATCAGCACATTCCGCCCACGGCCATGGAATGCCAAGTTCTCTATGGTATGGCCGATAAACTTGCCAAGGCTCTTGTGGAAGCGGGGCAGACGGTGCGGGTCTATTGTCCCTACGGTGAGCTGATTCCGGGGATGGCCTACCTGATTCGGCGGCTCTTGGAAAATACGGCCAATAGTTCCTTTTTGCGCCAACAATTGGGAGCGGTAAATATTGACGCACTCTTGGCACCGCCAGAACCAACGGCAGACTTTAGGGCAGTGAACGTTCATCTGACCACGGGCAAGACCTCAACCTTTCTCAATGCTGCCAATAGCGACTATGCCCGCGCCAGCCAGCGGGAAGCGATTCAAGCGGCCTTAATTCATGTCCATCGCCAACTAGGGCAAACCTATACCCCCATCATCAATAGCGATCGCGTCAATACCCTCGAATACAGTGAGTCCCTCAACCCCTCACAGCCCGAAGAAGTTGTCGGTCGCGTTGGCTTGGCCACCATTGAGGATGCCGAGCATGCAATCCGGGCTGCCAAAGCTGCTCAAGCGCAGTGGCAACAGACTCCCGTAGCCGAACGGGCCATCCTGCTCCGGCGGGCAGCGGATCTCCTCGAGGCACAACGCCATGAACTGGTGGCTTGGATGTGCTACGAAGTGGGCAAGGTGGTGGCGGAAGGGGATGCTGAAGTCTCCGAAGCTGTTGATTTTTGCCGCTACTACGCTGATGAAATGGAGCGCCTCAGCAGCGGCTATGACCGCAACTTTCCCGGCGAAACCAACCATTACCACTACCAAGGTCGCGGCATTGCAGTCGTCATTTCCCCTTGGAACTTTCCCCTAGCGATTCCCACCGGTATGACCGTGGCCGCCTTAGTCACAGGCAACTGTACCATCCTCAAGCCCGCGGATCCGGCGGCTGTGGTTGCAGCGAAGCTGGCTGAAATTCTCATTGCCGCTGGTTTTCCCCGCGGGGTATTTCAGTTTCTCCCCGGCCGTGGCTCCGTGATTGGCCCCTACCTCACCAAACATCCCGATGTGCATCTCATTGCCTTTACTGGCTCCCAAGAGGTGGGCTGCCGCATTATTGCTGAGGCAGCGGTGTTGCAGCGGGGACAAACCCACATCAAACGGGTGATTGCCGAGATGGGGGGCAAAAACGCCATTATCATTGACGAAAGTGCCGACTTAGATCAGGCAGTGGCGGGGGTGGTGCAATCAGCCTTTGGCTACAGCGGCCAAAAATGCTCCGCCTGTTCACGGGTGATTGTCCTCGAGTCCATCTATCAACCCTTTGTGCAGCGCTTAGTGGAGGCCACCAAGTCCCTCAATATTGGGCCTGCCCATTTGCCCAGTACCCGTGTTGGACCGGTGGTGACCGCAGCCGCCCGCGATCGCATTCAGGAATACATTGCCAAGGGACAGCGGGAAGCGGAACTGACCTTGAGTGTACCGGTACCGGAGGTGGGGTATTTTGTCTCTCCTACCATCTTTACCAACGTCCCCCCCACCGCCACGATCGCCCAAGAGGAAATTTTTGGCCCGGTGCTAGCGGTACTGCGGGCAGAAACCTTCAGCCAAGCCCTTGAAATTGCCAATGCCACGGCCTATGCCCTGACGGGGGGGCTGTATTCGCGGACGCCGTCCCATATTCAGCAGGCCAAAGCCCAATTTGCCGTAGGGAACCTGTACATCAACCGTGGGATTACGGGGGCGATCGTGGATCGGCAGCCCTTTGGTGGCTTTAAGCTCTCAGGGATTGGTTCCAAAGCGGGTGGCCGCGATTACCTGCTGCAATTTCTGGAACCGCGTGTCATTACCGAGAATGTGCAGCGCCAAGGGTTTGCCCCCATTGCCGGAGTGGATGATTGATGTCAAAGGGCACTCAGCTATTGGCCGACCTTCAGGAGCGCATCAGGGCAGCGGGCGCCATTTCCTTCTGTGAGTTTATGGCCTTGGCTCTCTATGCACCGCAGTGGGGCTACTACAACCGTCCCCAAATACAGATTGGTCGGCGCGGCGACTTTATCACGTCCAGTAGTCTGACGAGGGATTTTGCGGAACTGCTCACTGAGGCTTTTGTGCAGATGTGGCACGCCTTGGAGCGACCGCAGCGGTTTACCCTGTTGGAGATGGGGGCGGGTGAAGGCCAATTTGCGGCTGGGGTCTTGGGCTATAGCCAAGCGACCTACCCCGATTTCTTTACCGCCTTGGAGTACCAGATTCAAGAGCAGTCCCCCACTTTACGGGAACGCCAACGGCAACGCTTGGCTCCTTGGGGCGATCGCCTGTGCTGGCGAGGCTCTGACACTCCTGCTGAACCAATCACCGGCTGCATCTTTAGTAATGAACTCGTGGATGCTTTTCCCGTGCATCGGCTGCAATGGCAGGGGGACGGTTGGCAGGAAATTTATGTCAGTCTCGATGCCCAAGGGGCGTTGCAAGAAGTCTTGCGTCCCCTTAGCGACGATCGCATTCACAAATACTTTGCCACCGTTGGCATTAATCCGCAGCAGCAGGGCTACAGCGACGGCTACCGTACCGAGGTTAATTTGAACCTCATCCCCTGGCTCAAGGATCTGAGTCAGCACCTAGAGCGGGGCTTTGTTCTCACCATTGACTATGGTTATCCCGCCCAGCAATACTATCATCCCGCCCGCTGTGAGGGTACCTTGCAGTGCTACTATCAACACCGCTACCATGACAATCCCTACTGTTTTGTTGGCGAGCAAGACATTACGGCTCATGTGGATGTGACGGCCTTGACGCGCTATGGGGAGCACTTTGGCCTTGAAACCCTCTATGTCACCCGCCAGAGTTTATTTCTCATGGCCTTGGGTTTGGGCGATCGCCTACTGGCGCAACAGCAGAGGAATGGCAATCTCCTCCAAGCCCTGAACCGCCATCAATCACTGCACCAACTCATTGACCCCCTTGGCCTCGGTGGCTTTTACGTCGTTCTCCAAGGGAAGCAAGCCACCCTCGATCTGCCGCAACTCAGAGAAGCGGATCAGGGATTCAGTTAATGACTAAGAGCCACATCCCGCTGGGGGACTGGCAAAACTGATCGGTAGTACTGCTCTAGTTGCTGGGTGGCCGCCGCCCAACTCCAGCGTTCAGCTTCTTGGCGGGCATTTTGGCGTAGGGTCTCGCGATCGCTCGGAGAGTCAAAGAGGCGCTGACAAGCCGTAATCGCTCCTGTAGAATCCGCTGGGTCAAACAAAAACCCATTCACCCCATCAGTGACAATATCCGGAATCCCCCCACTGTTGGCAGCCACCACAGGACAGCCTGCGGCCATGGCTTCCAAGAGAACCAAGCCAAGGGTTTCCGTGCGCGAGGGAAAGACAAAGACATCCGCCGAGGCAAAAGCTGCTGCCAAGCGTTCACCGCGCAGATAGCCGACAAAATGGGTGGGGGTACCGGCAAAGTGTTTTTCAAGTGCCTCCCGATGCGGACCATTGCCCACGAGTGCCAGTCGCGCCTGAGGAATCTGCTCCAGAATGGGCTTAATCTGCTCAATTTCCTTTTCCGCGGAGAGGCGACCAACGTAGAGCAATAGGGGCGCTTCTGGATGCCCTTGGCTGAGAAAGAAACGCATTTCTTGACTTTGGCGCTGCGGATGAAACAACTCCACATCTACCCCCCGCTGCCAGAGATCCAGATGGCGAATGCCGTGCGCTTTCAGTTCTGCCACCATGGCCGTTGAGGTACACAAGTTGAGTTGAGCACGGTTATGGGCCAACCGCAGCAGCGACCAGAGCATCTCTTCAAGAAACCCCAAGCCATAGTACTTCAGGTATTGCGGCAAATGGGTGTGGTAGGAAGCGACCAAAGGTAAGTGGAATTTCTGCGCATAGTACAGACCCGCTACCCCCAAGACCGCTGGGTTCGCCACATGGATCAGATCGGGTGCAAAGGCCTCTAGGGCTTGACCAATGGCGGGTCGTGGCAGGGCGAGTTTGAGTTCAGGATACAATGGGAGGGGAAAACCGGAGACACCATAGATCTGCGCACCTTCATAATGGTCTAGCCCGCCCTCGGGAGCCACCACCAACACCTGATGGCCATTCCGTTGCAGATGTCGGACGGTTTGACACAAACGGGTCACAATGCCATCAATCTTGGGAAGAAAGGTCTCGGTAAATAGCGCGATCCGCATTTCGCTAACCTGAATGGGAGGGAGGTTTTTCCCATTCTCGAATTAGGGGGGTCTTGACGCAACCCATAGGGGCGAAAAAGTTTCTTGCACAAGGAGGGGTAAACTGTGGCAAAAGCAGAGTTATTGATGGCGATCGCTGGCCTGAATCGAGGCATTCTAGCCACACCGCGCGATCGCAAACAGGTGGCCGCCCTTGCCGCTTCCCTTGAAACCATGAATCCCACCCCCGATCCCCTCAATGCCCTCGAAAAACTTGCCGGGGATTGGCGACTCATCTACACCAGTAGTCAGGCGCTGCTTGCTCTAGATCGCTCCCCAATTGTCAAGCTGGGGCAAATTTATCAGTGCATTCGTCCGCAGCAGCAGCGCATCTACAATATCGCTGAACTCTACGGCTTGCCCTTCCTAGAGGGGATTATCAGTGTCTTGGCGCGGTTTGAACCCTTGACCCAACAGCGGGTACAGGTGTACTTTGAACGCTCCATTGTTGGGTTGCGTCAGTGGCTCAATTACTATTCTCCCTCCCAGTTCATTCCCCAACTCCACAGCCGTCAGCCGCTGATTGCCCTAGATGTCCCCCTCAACAGCAATGATCAACAGGGCTGGCTCGATATCACTTACCTTGATGAGGATTTGCGAATTGCCCGCGGCAATGAGGGGAGCCTTTTTGTCTTGAGCCGGGTTTAGGGACAATTCCCTGTACCGTTAAACTAGGGAAGAGTGGCACGATTCTCACCCCTGCTGCAATGGAAGCACAGCTGCCCCAGCAACTCAGTTTTCCATGGAATCCGATGCCTTCTGAACCGCTGGCTGAAGGTTCCCTAGCGGCTACTCCTGTTGCAGGGAGTGATAGTAGCCAAGAGCGCATCCGTTATTTAGAGCAGGCTATTGACCAATGCGAACACTATATTAACGAGCTGAAGCAGCAACTGCGCAATCAGGCCTTTTTGGAAGACTTACTTGCTCGCACTGAGGAAACCGCTCAGATTCAACAACAGGCGATCGTTGCCCTCCAAGAACAATTGCGCTCCCAAGCCACCTGTGCCCACGAGTTGGCCGAAATGAGCCACCATCGCCAATCCTTGGAAACGATTCTTCAGCAATCGCAAACGGAAATTGAGCACCTACATCAGGAGGTGGATCGGCTCCTCAAGGCTCAAGATGCCCTCGAGGCTAAATTGGTGAATAGCCATCGCCTCCTGCGGCAACGGGAACAGGAATATCAACTCCTTGAATCCCAACTGCGCCAAGTCCAAGAGGAAAAAGCGCTGCTGCAAACTCGCCTTGAACAAGCCCGCTCAGAGTTGAGCGATCGCCAAACCCAACTGGATGATCTCAACCGTCGCCTCACCCAAGCCAACCATTTAATTGAAACCCAAGAACGGATCATCACTGCGCTGCAACAGGCGCAAGGATCAGAGGCCAGCAAAAACAGTGTTATTCAGGGACTGAGTAAAACCCTGCTAAAAACCCAAACCAAGTTACAGGAATTGGAACGGGACTATCAGCAGCAGCGCCTGCAATATATGACCACCCAGCACTACAACCAAGAGCTGGAGGCGCGCACTAGTCAACAACAGGAACGCCTACAACACCTAGAAGCCCAAATTGCCGAACTCCAAGAGCAAATTCTCCATCAGGCACAGCAGGCACGGGAGCAGGAAACCGCTGTTCAACACTGGAAGGATCGCTACACCGAGGCCGAGCGATCGCTAGCGCAGTTACAACGCGTCATTGCCCAAATGGCCACGGGTGGTTCCATTTCCCTGAGTGAGGTTCCTTCTTAAAGAGGATGTTTGAACAAACCTAAGTTTTGTATAATAAGCCATAGTCATTACGAGTTTGTTTATGCTCAAATTCATTGGTTGGGCAGGGAGTCTGCGGGATGGCTCCTACTCTCAAAGCGCCCTAGATGTTGCCATTGCCAAAGCCGCCGCCCAAGGGGTTACCGTTGAACGTCTGGATTTACGGCAAATGACGCTCCCCTTTTGTACCGGTGCTGAGAGCTACCCCGACTACCCCGATGTCGCCATCTTTCAAACCAAGGTCAAGGAAGCCGATGGTATTTTGCTGGTGACCCCGGAGTACCACGGCAGCGTTAGCGGTGTGCTCAAGAACTCCCTTGATCTCCTCAGCTTTGAACACCTCAGCGGCAAAGTGGTCGCCATGATGAGTGTCCTCGGCGGCCAAACCAACAGCAATGCCCTCAACGATCTACGGGTGATTCTGCGCTGGGTGCATGCTTGGGTGATTCCAGAGCAGGTAGCCATTGGTCAGGCGTGGCAAGCCTTCACACCCGAAGGGCAATTGAGGGATCCCAAGCTGGATGAGCGAGTGGACAAAATGATTGCCAGTTGGATTCAGACCACCCGTCAACTACGAGAAGCAAGCGCCTAATTCAATCCCTCTTGCAGCCACTGCGCCACCTGCTTGGCATGGTAGGTGAGAATGACATCAGCACCTGCCCGCTTAAAGCCAAGGAGAGTTTCCAGCACCACTTTTTTCTCATCAATCCAGCCATTGCGGGCGGCGGCTTTCACCATTGCGTATTCCCCGGAAACGTTGTAGGCGGCCACCGGAACATCGCTCACCTGCTTGAGTTGGGCAATGACATCCATGTAGGCAAGGGCAGGTTTCACCATCACCAGATCGGCGCCCTCCTCAATATCCAAGCTGACCTCCCGCACTGCTTCGCGGACATTGGCGGGATCCATTTGGTAGGTTTTTTTATCACCAAACTTCGGTGCCGAATCTAAAGCATCGCGAAAAGGGCCATAGTAGGCGGAGGCGTATTTCGCAGAGTAGGCGAGAATCCCCACGTGGGTATAGCCTGCGGCATCTAGACCCGCCCGAATGGCACCGACACGGCCATCCATCATATCTGACGGAGCAACAAAATCAGCGCCCGCAGCCGCTTGACTCACTGCCTGTTTGACCAGCACCTCTACGGTTTCGTCATTGAGAATTTCGCCATCTTTGACAATGCCATCGTGGCCTTCGCTGCTGTAGGGATCAAGGGCGACATCGGTAAAGATCAGCAGATCCGGTAAGACGGCCTTAATGGCGCGTACCGATCGCTGGACAAGACCCTCAGGATTGTAGCTTTCAGTACCTGCGTTGTCCTTGAGGTGCTCAGGCACAAGGGGAAATAGCGCGATCGCCCCAATTCCCAAGGCATAGACCTCCTTCAGCTCTAAAATCAGGCGATCCAGCGTATAGCGATAGCAGTCGGGCATTGAGGGGACTTCCTGCACCTGATCTTCCCCCTCCATGACAAAGACCGGATAGATCAAATCGCCCGTGGTTAGGGTATGCTCGCGCACCAAGCGACGAATTTGAGCCGTGCGGCGTAAACGGCGAGGCCGATGGGTTAGCTCCATAATTCAACAATCAAAAACTCAGTAATGTCCCAGTTCAAACAGCTGTGAATCAGCACGTACAACCTTTGGATTATTTCCGCATTATCTCACCTTGAGGGATCAAAACTGTGGGCGGTGCAGGATGCTTACAAACGTTTACGAACAACTTCAGTGTTCAAGCGGGTTGCAGATAGGGCAAGGCCAGATAGAAACTGGTGACGGTCTTGGCATCTTTCACTTGACCACTATGAATCGCAGCGGTCAAGTCAGCTAGAGAAAACTCCACAATTTCAATGTGCTCGTCGGTGTCCTGAGGCGGGGGTGTCTCTAGTTTTTCCAGCTCAGTGGCCAAGTAGGCGTAGATCACTTCATCAGAATAGCCGGGGGCAATGTAAAACTCTCCCAGTTTTTGCCAATGGTGGGCGCGGTAGCCCGTTTCCTCTTCAATTTCCCGCTCAATCGTAGCAAAGGGCTTTTCGTGATCCTCAACGGTGCCGGCTGGGAACTCCAGCAGATATTCCTCAGTGGCAAAGCGGTATTGTTTGACAAGGATCAGGTTGCCCTCTGGGGTCACCGGCACAGCTAATGCCCCCCCTGGATGCCGCACAGTTCCCAAGATCGAGACAGACCCATGGGGCAAGCGATATTGATTGACCTCAAAGGTAAACTTACGACTGCGGCAAAAGCAGTGGCGTTCGAGGACTTCGGGGGGGATTTTCGTCATAGGGGTTAGACAAGGGTGCGATCGGTGAGAATTTCGTAGCCCGTTTTGGTGACCAAGACCGTGTGCTCAAATTGGGCAGAGAGGGAATTATCAACCGTAACCGCTGTCCAGCGATCGCGCAAAATCCGCACCTGCTTTGACCCCGCATTGACAATGGGTTCGATAGCTAGGGTCATCCCTGCCCGCAGCCGCACATTCTTGAGTTCAGTGGTGCGAAAGTTAAACACCGAGGGTTCCTCGTGGAGATTGCGACCCACACCATGCCCTGTGAAGTCCTCCACCACCACAAAGCCATTGGCTTCGACATAATCTTGAATGGCACCCGCCAAATCCATGAGGTAGTTGCCTTCTTTGACCTGCTCAATGCCGCGGTAGAGGGCTTCTTCGGCAACTTTTACAAGCTTGGCCGCCTCCTCAGAGATCTCCCCCACCGGAATCGTAATGCAAGAGTCGCCATGGAAGCCGTTGTAGTAGGCACCGGTGTCAATCTTAACGATGTCGCCATTGCGAATCACTTTGCGGGGGCTGGGAATGCCATGAACCACTTCATTATTGATGCAGGCGCAAATGGAGGCCGGAAAACCCTGATAGCCTTTGAAGCTTGGTGTTGCCCCCATTTCGCGGATGCGTTTCTCAGCATAGGCATCGAGATCCGCCGTCGTCATGCCCGGCTCAATCATTTGGGAGATTTCCTTGAGCACCGTCGCGACAATCCGCGAGGCCTGCCGCATAATCTCAATTTCTCGCTTAGATTTAATTTCAATGCCACGGCGGGGGCGAGTTTGGACAGGGGTGGTGGGGGGAGTGAGCAGACTGCCAAGGATATTCATGGGCGCGATGCAACCGCAAAAATCGTTCTTTTTCAGGATAACGCTGTTGCGCTGATCAGGGGAATGTCAATTTTATCCTTGAGGGATGGGTGAACGAAAATGCGCTTGATAGAGCTGCTTAAATCGCCGCTGTTGCTGCCCGTGATCCACAATTGGCAAGGGATAACCGCAGCGATGCCGCTCTAGGGGAGAAATATTTCCCGTCACCAAATCTGCCGTGTCTAGGGATTTCAATTCCGGCAGCCAACGGCGAATGTACTCCGCCTCAGGATCAAATTTTTGCGCTTGACTGGCTGGGTTAAAAATCCGCAGCGGCTTTGGATCCATCCCACTAGAGGCACTCCACTGCCAACCGCCATTATTGGCTGCCAAGTCGCCATCAATCAGTTTTTGCATAAAGTACTGCTCACCCCATTGGGGATTGATGATTAAGTCCTTGGTGAGGAAACTGGCCACAATCATGCGGCAGCGGTTGTGCATCCAACCCGTTTCATCGAGTTGGCGCATGGCGGCATCCACAATTGGGTAACCGGTGCGCCCCTCACACCAAGCCGCAAAGTGTTCTGCGTGATTCAGCCAAGGAAAAGTGGCAAATCCTTCACGATGGGGACGCTCCGCCAAGTGGGGAAACCAATAGAGGGCGTGCTGATAAAACTCCCGCCACGCCAATTCCTGCTGCCACGTGCGAATACTCGTTTGTGCCTCTTCACTGCGGGCTGCGGCCATAGCGGCCTGACTGGCTGCCCAGACACGACGAATACCAATGACACCGAACTTGAGGGCAGGGCTTAAGAGGGAGGTTCCAGGTTGCGCTGGATAGTTGCGCTGCTCACCATAGTCTTGAATGTGCTGGTCAATAAAGGTCTCCAGTTGTGCTTGGGCAGCGGCTTCACCGGGAGCAAGGATCAGTTCTCCTGACCAGTGAAATCCCAAGTCCTTGGCAGTGGGCAGCGGTATCGCCCCTAGGGCTGTGGCTGTCGCTTGTTCAGCTTCTGTCAGAGGTTCGAGGCGTTGGGGAGTGGGAGCTGGCTGCGGTTTGGCAAGGCTCGACCAGTTGCGCCAAAAGGGGGAATAGACGGTGTAAGGCTGCCCCTGTTTTGTTTGTACGGCCTCTGGGGGATGTAGGAGTTGATCCCATGTGGTTTCGACGGCAATGCCTTTTTCCTTGAGGGCAGCAGCCACAGCGCGATCGCGATCGCGACCGTAGGGTTCCACATCCTCATGCCAATGCACCGCCACCGCCCCTAAGCCACCGGCCACTTGGGGCAGAATTTGACGCGGGTCACCATGAAAAATTAAAAAGCTCCCCCCAAGTCGCTGATAGGCTTCTTGCAAGGCCTGTAGGCAACCCATGAGGTATGTCACCCGCACCGCCGCAATGTCCGAGGCACTGAGAATCGCCGGGTCAAAGCAAAAAATGCCAACCACTTTGGGAGTTTGGGTGTAGGCAGCCGCCAACCCCACACTGTCACTGAGGCGCAGATCGCGACGATGCCAAAACAGGCGCAGGCTCATCGCCCGTCCATCCTAGGCGCCCTAGAAAATAGCGCCAATACATTCATTGGTTGCGGCTTTAACTTCCGGGGGTTCATTGTCGGCAGTCATTTTCTGAAATTCCTCATAGCTCATTTTTTGTTGGAGGCGGTTTATCAGGCAAGTGCAATAGCGATCGCCGCGATCGCCAAAGCCGGGAGGCGCTTGCGCCGCAAATTTGGTTTGACACTCCTGCATAAAGACCGCGATCGCCTCTGGGGGATAAGTCGCCGCTGGCATTTCTTGGGCGAAAATAGATAAACTCAGCAATCCCAGACCGCTACTGCTGAGAAGGCTCATCACGAGTTTGGAGAATTTCATTGGGGCGGTACCTGATCCGATTCTGGCAAAGAGCTTCCTGCGGTTGCTGCACTTCCAAACTTTTGTTGAGTTAGCGATCAAGTCATAGACAAGGATGCCACGTTTATCTATACTTGTTTTCTATCGTTTTGTGTGTCCAGTTATCGGCAAAGGAGGCTCTCATTTCTGAACCACTTGCCCTCACCCAAAGCCTAAGGGGTACCCGTGAGATTCGCGATAACTATCAAGTGTTTCGCCTGACGGGTCTCATTGATGCGTTCTCCGAGTCGGCCTTTCGCAAGGTCATTAGTAAGTGTTTTGACGATGGGCCTGCCAACGTCATCTTAGACCTTTCAAAAATTGAGTTTATTGACAGCTCTGGCCTCGGCATTTTGGTACAACTCGCCAAAAAAGCCCAAGAGCATCAGGGTCAACTGCAAATTGTCACCAATCCCCGCATCACCCAAACGGTCAAACTCGTGCGTTTAGAAAACTTTTTGCCCCTTCAGCCGGATCTGGCGACGGCGATCGCCCAAATTACTGGCGAAACCCATTCCTAAACATTCTGTTCCTGTGGCAGTAAAACCAAGGGGGGTCTCTTTAGCTGAAACGTCATGCTGGACTCTGCTGGATTATTGCCCCTTGTCCCCCCCAAAATTCCCGCCCATCAACTGCCACCGGCGGCTTTGGCCTACTTTGGCGACGCCGTTTATGAACTCTTTATCCGCTGGCTTTTTCTAACCCCGCCCCAACGCATCAATACCTACCACCGCCAAGTGGTGGCGCATGTGCGTGCTGAAAGTCAAGCCCGTTATATGGACTTCCTTTGGCAGCATTGCACCGAAACCGAACGCTCGATTTTTCGTCAGGGTCGCAATGCGGCTGCCGATGGCCCAAAGCGAGTTGCCGCAAAAATTTACCGCCAAGCTACTGGCTTTGAAGCCCTACTGGGATACCTCTACCTCACCAATCCTCAACGTCTACAGGAGATTTTTCAACTGCTTGAGCGGCACATTCGCAATGAAATGAACAGCAATATCGACGAAGCAGAATCCCGTAATGAAATGTAACCACTGCGTGATAGGATGCTTAGTGGCCAGTTCAAGGCATCCTCGGATGCTCCCTATTCTGCTGTGACTGTTCCCGATTCTGCTTCAGCACCCTCTGCGCCATCAACCATTGCCAATTCCCCAAAGAAGGGCGGCTCGATGGCCGAGTTTTATCAACTCTGTCGCGAATTATTCACGACAAGCCTCGTGCTGATGGCGATCGCCTTTGGAGCGGTTTGGCTGATTCACGGCCTGAACACAGCGTTGAACTACCTTTTGGGGGCAAGTGCGAGCCTAATTTATCTGCGGCTCCTCGCCCGCAGTGTGGAGCGCCTAGGAAACGACCAGAAAAAGCTGGGGAAAACGCAGCTCCTTGTCGTCGTGGTTGTGATTATTTTGGCAGCCCGTTGGCAAGAGCTACATATTATTCCAGTGTTCTTGGGGTTCTTAACCTACAAAGCCGCCATTCTGGTCTATATGTTTCGTACGGTTTTGCCGTCCCCTTAACGCTGGCTCACTGTAGTGCTTAGACAACCGAGCGCGGAGGCATGATGCCTTTGATACACCTTTGGACAGCTCTTCCCCTTGCCAAGTTGGAGGTGGGGCACCATTTCTACTGGCATATTGGCAACCTAAAAGTTCACGGTCAAGTCTTCATCACCACTTGGTTTGTGATGGCCATTCTGATTGCGGCGGCCTTTGCCGCCTCGCGGAATATCCAACGGGTGCCCAGTGGGATTCAAAATCTGATGGAATACGCGCTGGAATTCATCCGCGATTTGACCAAGAGCCAAATGGGTGAGCACGAGTACCGAGCTTGGGTTCCCTTTGTGGGGACACTGTTCCTGTTCATTTTTGTTTGTAACTGGTCAGGCGCACTGGTACCGTGGAAACTCATCGAACTACCAGAAGGGGAGCTAGCAGCACCCACCAATGACATCAATACCACCGTGGCCTTGGCTTTACTGGTCTCCTTGGCCTATTTCTACGCCGGGCTACGCAAGCGGGGGCTGAAGTATTTCACCAAGTACATCGAGCCAACGCCCGTCTTACTTCCCATTGCCATCTTGGAAGATTTTACAAAACCGCTTTCCCTGAGCTTCCGTCTTTTTGGCAACATCTTGGCGGATGAATTGGTGGTGGGGGTCTTGGTGTTGCTGGTGCCCTTGTTTGTGCCCTTGCCCGTGATGGCCTTGGGACTCTTTACCAGTGCCATTCAAGCCCTTGTGTTTGCCACCCTCGCAGCCACCTACATTGGGGAGGCCATGGAGGGGCATGGCGGCGAGCACGAAGAGGCTCACTCCTAAAAGGGGTACATACCCTGCTATTGTTATCTCTGGAAATTTTGTTTCGTCCTACTACGTCTCGAGGAAATCAACTATGGATCCGTTAGTCGCTTCTGCTTCTGTTTTGGCTGCTGCTCTGGCAATTGGTTTGGCATCGCTTGGGCCTGGGATTGGTCAAGGGAATGCCTCTGGTCAAGCCGTGGAAGGGATTGCGCGGCAACCGGAAGCGGAAGGTAAAATTCGGGGTACACTGCTGCTGACCTTGGCATTCATGGAGTCCCTGACCATCTACGGTCTGGTGATTGCGCTGGTGCTCCTGTTTGCCAACCCCTTTGCATCCTAATTAACCCCAGTGGGGGAGGCTTGGATGAGCTTTCCCCCGATCCCCCATTCTGGAGAGGCTGATGTTTGATTTTGATGCCACCCTACCCCTGATGGCTGTGCAATTCTTAATCTTGACCGTCATTTTGAATGCGCTGCTGTACAAGCCCTTGGGTCAGGCGCTGGACAATCGGGATGAATATATCCGAACCAACTTGCAGCAGGCCAAGGAGCGGTTGCAACAGGCAACTGAACTGGCTCAGCAGTATGAGCAGGAATTGGCCAGTACCCGTCGCCAAGCCCAAGCCTTGATTGAAGAGGCCAGAGCCGAGGCACAAAAAATTGCCACCGCCGAAATTGCTGAAGCACAGCAGGCCGTGCAGGCAGAGTTACTCAAGATTCAAGCAGAAATTGATCAGCAAAAGCAGGCGACACTGCAAGCGCTTGAGGGTCAAGTTGCCAGCTTGAGTGAACAGTTATTAGCGAAGTTACTGGCCTAGGAGTGTGGGTCATGGACGCAGTATTTTTATTGGCAACGGAAGAAGCGGGGCATTTTGGCATTAACACCAATTTGCTCGAAACCAATGTGATCAACCTTGCCATCATTATTGGGGTATTGGTGTATTTTGGGCGGGGCGTACTTGGCAAAACCTTGGGCGATCGCCAGCAACAAATTGCCACAGCCATTGCGGAAGCCGAAGAACGCCAGAAAGTGGCCGCTGCCCGCCTCGCCGAAGAGCAACAAAAACTGGCTCAGGCCAAGCAGGAGGCACAACGCATTCGCGAAGACGCCCTTGCCCGTGCCAAGGCTGCCAAGGAAGAACTCATTGCCCAAGCCAAGCGAGAAATTGAGCGCTTGAAGGAAACCGCTTCCCAAGATACCAGTGCCGCCACTGAGCGGGCGATCGCCGAAATTCGTGAGCGGATTGCTGCTATGGCACTTGCCGAGGCCGAAAACCAACTCAAAGCGCGTTTGAGCCAAAATCCAGACCTTCAACGCACCCTTGTTGATCGCAGTATTGCCCTACTAGGAGGCAAATGATGCAGACCACTGTCCGTGGTGAACTTGTTGAACCCTATGCCGAGGCGCTGCTGTCGTTGGCGCAAACCCACAACCTCATTGATCAGTTTCAGCAGGACACGCAGTTAATTCTGGAACTCCTTGCCAGCTCCAGTGAACTGCAACAGTTTCTTGCCAATCCCCTGATCAAGCCTGAGGCCAAAAAGAATGTGCTGCGGCAGTTGACAGTGGATAAGGTGCACGGCTACTTCCTCAACTTCTTAATGTTGCTCGTGGATCGGCGGCGAATTAACCTTCTTGGCCCTATTTGTGAGCAGTATCGTGCCCTTGTGCGCAAACTCCGCAATGTGGTCTTGGCGGAAGTCACCAGTGCTGTCGAACTCAATGACGATCAACGCCGTGCCGTGGTCGAAAAGGTCAAAGCCATGACCGGTGCTGCCGATGTGGAGCTTGTCACTGCCTGCGATCCCGAACTGATTGGTGGCGTGGTGATTAAAGTTGGCTCCCAAGTCTTTGATGCTAGTCTGCGGGGTCAACTCCGCCGCCTCAGTCTCACCTTGGCGCAAGCCGCTTAACGTCCCTTTGTAAACTGTTCAACCCTTGAGAGCGACTTCTATGGTAAGTATCCGACCCGACGAAATCAGTAGCATTATTCGCCAGCAAATCGAGCAGTACGAACAGTCGATCAAAGTCGATAATGTCGGTACTGTATTGCAGGTGGGCGATGGCATTGCCCGTGTCTATGGCCTCGACAAAGTGATGGCCTCAGAATTGGTGGAATTTGAAGACGGCACCGTGGGGATTGCCCTTAACCTCGAAGAGGATAACGTAGGGGTGGTGCTGATGGGCGATGGCCTCGGTATCGAAGAAGGCAGTACGGTGCGGGCCACCGGTAGAATTGCTTCCGTGCCTGTGGGTGAAGCGGTCATTGGTCGGGTCGTGGATGCGCTGATGCGCCCCATTGACGGCAAAGGGGAGATCCACACGACGGCAACCCGCCTGATTGAATCCCCTGCCCCCGGTATTGTCCAGCGCAAATCTGTGTGTGAGCCGTTGCAAACGGGGATTACGGCTATTGACGCCATGATTCCCATTGGTCGTGGTCAGCGAGAACTGATCATTGGCGATCGCCAGACCGGAAAAACGGCCGTTGCCATTGACACAATTCTGAACCAAAAAGGCCAAGATGTGATTTGCGTCTATGTGGCCATCGGTCAAAAAGCGTCCAGTGTCGCTCAAGTGGTGAACGTGCTGCGGGAGCGGGGTGCACTCGATTACACGATTGTGATTGCCGCTAACGCCAGTGATCCAGCCGCTTTGCAGTATCTCGCTCCCTACACCGGTGCCACGATTGCTGAGTACTTCATGTACCAAGGCAAGCACACCCTCGTCATCTATGACGACCTCTCCAAACAAGCGCAAGCCTATCGGCAAATGTCGCTGCTGCTGCGCCGTCCCCCCGGTCGTGAAGCCTACCCTGGGGATGTGTTCTATCTCCACTCCCGCCTGCTGGAGCGTGCCGCCAAACTCAACGATGCCCTCGGCGGTGGCAGCATGACGGCGCTTCCTGTGGTTGAAACCCAAGCCGGTGACGTGTCTGCCTACATTCCCACCAACGTCATTTCCATTACCGACGGTCAAATCTTCCTCTCCTCTGACCTCTTCAACGCTGGCTTGCGTCCTGCCATCAACGCGGGGATTTCCGTGTCACGGGTGGGTTCTGCTGCTCAAATCAAAGCCATGAAGCAGGTGGCTGGCAAACTGAAGCTGGAATTGGCGCAATTTGATGAACTGCAAGCCTTTGCCCAGTTTGCCTCTGACTTGGATAAAGCCACCCAAAACCAACTGGCACGAGGCCAACGCCTGCGGGAAATTCTCAAGCAGCCCCAGTACTCACCCATTCCGGTGGAATACCAAGTGGCAACCATTTACGCCGGTACCAATGGCTACCTTGACGACATCCCCGTTGAGGCAGTGGCCAAGTTTGTTGCCGGTCTGCGGGACTACCTACACACAAGCAAGCCCGAATACGGCGAAATCATCCGCACCACCCAAAAACTGGATGAAAAAGCTGAAGCCTTGCTGAAAGAGGCGATCGCCGAATACAAAGCTGGCTTTACTGCCTAGGCGCGATCGCGTTATATCATGCTCTGAACCTGCCCTCTACCCAGGGTAGGTTTTTTTATGCCTAGGCTACTCTCAAGTGTCAAAAATCATTGCAGTTTCCTGAAGCCATCCCCCTGAGCCTGCCGTCCTCTCCTACACTGGGATCCTAGGGCGAGGTTTGACAAAGGAGAAAACAGTGCGTGTCGTCCTCATGGCCGGGGGAAGTGGTACTCGGTTGCGTCCCCTCACCTGTGATCTACCTAAGCCAATGGTGCCGGTGGTCAATCGTCCCATTGCTGAGCATATTCTCAATCTCCTACGCCGCCATAGCCTTGATGATGTGGTCATGACATTGCACTATCTCCCCGATGTCGTGCGCGACTATTTTGGCGATGGGAATGAGTTTGGGGTGCACCTAAGCTATGTCGTTGAGGAAGAGCAGCCCCTTGGCACAGCAGGTTCAGTCAAAAACATTGCCAATTTGCTAACGGATCCTTTTTTGGTGGTCAGTGGCGATAGCATTACCGATATCGATTTAACCGATGCCCTCCGTTTTCACCAGCAGCACGGTGCTCCCGTAACCCTGATCCTTGCCCGTGTACCTCAACCGAAGGAGTTTGGCATTGTCTTTACTGATAGCGATGGTCGCGTGCGGCGGTTTCTCGAGAAGCCCTCAGCGGGGGAAGTCTTTACGGATACGGTGAATACAGGCATCTACATCCTCAGCCCTGCTGTCATGGACTATCTCAATAGCGGCATCGAGCGGGATTTTTCGCGGGATTTATTCCCGTTGCTATTGCAGGCGGATGTGCCGATGTATGGTTATATCACCGATGCCTACTGGTGCGATGTCGGTAGTCTGCAAACCTATCAACAGGTGCAACAGGATGCCCTCTATGGCCGCGTGCACTTGGAAATTCAGGGGCACGAAGTTCAGCCGCAAATTTGGGTAGGGCACAACACCACATTGCCGCAAACAGTTCAGCTACAGGCGCCGCTAGTCTTGGGCAATAACTGCCGCTTTGGTGCGGGGGTCACCCTTGGGGCAGGGACGATCTTGGGAGATAACGTGATTGTTGGTAATGGCAGTCGGTTGCGCTCAGTGGTGGCTTGGAGTGGCTGTTTTATTGGGGATGACAGTGAATTAGAGCACTGCATTTTGGCTCGCCATGTCCATGTCGATCGCCATGTGAGGGTGCACGAAGGGGTAATTATTGGCAGTCGCTGTGTGGTCGGGGAGGAAGCTAGCCTCAGTCAGGGGGTGCGGCTTTGGCCGGGCAAACGCATTGAAGCGGGTGCAATTGTCAATGAAAGCCTGATCTGGGGCACAACGGGGCAACGCTATCTCTTTGGCCAGCGGGGGGTAGCCGGTGTGGCCAATGTGGACATTACACCGGAGTTTGCTGTGCGGCTGGCGGCCGCCTATGCTTCAATCCTTGAGCCCGGAACTAGTGTGCTGGTGTCGCGAGATCAGCGCAATGTGTCGCGGATGGTGTCCCATGCTCTGATGTCGGGTTTGATGTCGGTGGGGATTCATGTCCTCAATTTGGAGGCGATCGCCCTACCGATTGCCCGCTTTGCTGCCCAAACCCTTTCAGTCAGCGGCGGAATTCATGTGCGTGCCCATCCCGATCGCGCCGATCAACTGTTGATTGAGTTTTTTGACCATAAGGGCATCAACCTGAGCAAAGCCAAAGAGCGGCAAATTGAAACCGCCTACTTCCGCGAAGATATTCGCCGCGCCCTACTTACGGATGTCGGTGTCATGACCCATCCCAACAACTGCGTGGCCGCCTATGCCCAGGGCTTTGAAAAGTGGCTAAATACCCAACTGTTTTATGGTAGCGCCGCCAAAATTGTCATTGACTATGCCTATGCCGTTTCTGGGGTTGTCTTGCCACAAATCCTCAGTAAGTTTGGCTGTGATGCCGTTGTTCTCAATGCCACCCTGCACCCAACCCCCCTCAATATTCTCGAGCGACAGCGACTCCTGCGGGAACTGGGACAGGTGGTGACAGCGCTATCTGCCAGTTTGGGGGTGCAAGTCTCCGCCAATGGTGAACGGTTGACCTTAGTGGACAATGCCGGTCAGGTGTTCAGTGATCAAGAACTCACAGCGTTGATGACCTACTTGATCCTCTTGACCCATCCGGGGGGCACTGTCGTGGTGCCGGTCACAACTTCTAGTGCGGTGGAGGCGATCGCCCATCAACAGGGCGGACAAGTGATTCGCAGTCGCACCAACCCCACTGATCTCATGGAAGCCTGCCAACACCACAGCGGTGTGGTTCTCGGCGGTTCTGCGGAAACGGGATTTATTTTCCCACAACTGCATCCGGGATTTGATGCCATGTTTACGATCGCCACCCTGATCGAACTGCTGGCACTGATTGGCAAACCCCTCACCGTCATGCGCCAAGAACTGCCCCGCGTCCACTACTATCATCGCCCGATTCGCTGTCCTTGGATTGCCAAAGGGTCATTGATGCGCCACTTGGTGGAAACCCATCCCCGCAATCACTTGAGTCTCATTGATGGCGTCAAAATTGGTGAACCCAATACTGACCACTGGGTACTGATTCTGCCCGATGCCAGTGAGCCATTGGTACACCTCTACGTCAATAGTCCCGATGCCACTTGGAGTGAGCAGATGCTGCAACGCTATAGCCGCCGCATTGAAGAGTTTGCCCGCTTGGAACCCCTCTCAGATGCCACAATAAAAATGTGAGCAAAATCCCGTAGAATCAGGGAAAATTTTTCGTACGTTAGGCGCAATGGTGGTGTTGAAAACCGAGAAAACCCAAGGGGACTTGAGCGATAAATTGCGGGGCATTGCCCGTTGGTGGTCGGAATTCAAAATTCAAACCCGCCTCATGGCCACAGCAACCCTCGTGGTCTCGATCATCATGAGTGGTTTCACCTTTTGGGCGGTGAATACCATTCAAACCAATGCCCACCTCAATGACACCCGCTATGGCCGCGATTTGGGGTTGCTCTTAGCTGCCGATGTGGCGCCCCTCGTGGCCAAGGGGGATACCGCCGCTGTTGCCGAATTTTCCCGTAAGTTCTATGAGCGCAGTGCCAGTATTCGCTACATCCTTTATGCCGATCCCGATGGCGAAATTTACTATGGCCTCCCCTACTCTGCCCCCCAAGTGGAAAGTGCGCTGACCCTGCGCCGCCGTATTCAACTGCCGGACACCTACCGTGCCAGCCAAGAACCCCTTGTGCGCCAACACCAAACCCCCGACGGCCTTGTGGCCGATGTCTTTGTGCCATTGATATTTAATGATGAAAATCTAGGAGTTGTGGCTTTGGGCATTAATCCCAACCAAACGCTTATTGCCTCTGCCAATCTCACCCGTGATCTGACCATTGCCGTGTTTGTCTCCCTCTGGATCATGGTGATCTTGGGCGGAGTGTTCAATGCCCTGACCATTACCCAACCCATCAAAGAGTTGGTACAGGGGGTGAAAAACATTGCCGCAGGAAATTTTAAGCAACGCATTAACCTGCCCTTTGGTGGTGAACTGGGGGAGTTGATTGCTAGCTTTAATGACATGGCAGAGCGGCTTGCTTCCTACGAAGCGCAAAACATTGAAGAACTGCAAGCGGAAAAAGCCAAGCTGGATACCTTGGTTTCCACCATTGCCGATGGGGCAATCCTGTTGGACACTGACATGCGGATTATTTTGGTCAACCCCACGGCTCAACGTCTCTTTAATTGGGAGGGGATGAATGTCATTGGTCAAAATGCCCTGAACTGTTTTCCGGCGCCGGTGTGTGAAAAACTCACCTGTCCTCTCTACAAAGCCTCCAAGGGCGAATCGGAAGGGGGAGAATTTCGCGTCACGCTCCAAGAACCCAGCTCGCGATCGGTACGCATTTTGCTGACAACGGTTATGGATGTGCAACGGGAAAAACCCAAGGGCATTGCGATTACGATTCAGGACATCACCCGCGAGGTGGAACTCAACGAAGCCAAAGCGCAATTGATTAGCAATGTTTCCCACGAATTGCGCACACCTCTATTCAATATCAAATCGATCATCGAAACCATTCAAGAGTACGGCAGCAGTCTTAGTGAAAAAGAGCAGCAGGAGTTTCTGGAAACCGCGAATCACGAGACCGATCGCCTGACTCGTCTTGTGAATGATTTCCTCGATATTTCTCGCCTCGAATCGGGTCGCCCCTATCAATTTGGCTCGGTACAGATGGCGCAGGTGATTGATCAGATCATGCGCACCTACCAACTCAATGCTGCCAATAAGTCCATTACCCTCACTGCCGAAGTGGAAAACCCCTTGCCACCGGTTTGGGGCAACTACGATCTACTCATTGGTGCCCTCACTAACTTGGTGGGGAATGCTTTGAAGTTTACCCCCGAAAATGGACGGGTAACCATTCGTGCCTATGTCTGGCATCCCCCCAGCGATCCAGAGCAGGAACGGGTGCGCATTGAAGTCGCCGACACGGGTATGGGCATTGCCCCAGAGGATCAACCCCGCGTCTTTGAACGGTTTTTCCGCGTTGAGAATCGCGTGCATACCCTAGAGGGGACAGGGCTGGGGTTGGCCATTGTCCAAGATATTATCCACAAGCACAATACACAAATTCATTTAATTAGTGAATTGGGGGTCGGCAGTACCTTTTGGTTTGATTTGGCCATTGATGAATCCGCCCTCGTTAATAACCCTGATGGCACTGCTGAAACGGCACTTCCCCCCGCTTGAAACAGGTTCGGAGTCAGTGTTGATGGGGGCGATCGTTGCCAACAACCACAAATGATCCGCTAAAATCTGAAGGCAAGAATCAATAACTCCTCACGCCGATGGTTCCTTGGGCTTGACCCTCAGGAAAAGAGACAAATTTTTGTATTGATTTTGCTGCCCTATCTAAAACCAAATAACTAAGCATTGGGGTTGAGGACGTGAAAACAAACTTATTTGCACCCGTTGCCCTTCTCTCTGTTCTCGGCAGTACGGGAGCGGTGTTACCTGCTTTAGCGATTCCAATTATCACCCCCACCCAACAGGATATTCAGCCCCCCCTACCGGATCCGCCCCCCCTACCCCCCACGTCGCCACCCGCTCTTGAACCGCCCCCTTCACCCCCTAGCCCAGCCCCCGAGTCAGAAAACGTTTTAATACCTGTACAAAAAATTGTTGTTGAAGGGAGTACTATCTTTGGGCCTGCGGAATTTGATCCGATTATTAAGCCCCTGGAAGGGCGTCAGGTGACGCTTGCGGAGCTACAAGGCGCTGCCGATGCGATTACAAAACTCTATCTTGAGGGGGGCTATTTGACCTCTCGCGCCGTTTTAGGCGAGCAGGTGGCACGGGATGGGGTAATCACGATTCAAGTGCTTGAAGGCCGCCTAGAGGACATTCGTATTGAAGGGAATAAAGGAATTATCCAACGCTATATTCGCAGTCGTATTGCCCTCGGTGCCGGCGTGCCCCTCAACTCCAATCGTCTGGAAGAGCAGTTGCGCCTGCTGCGAACGGATCCTCTCTTTGCCAATCTTTCTGCCAGTCTGCGACCCGGCACGACGCCCCAAGACAGTATTTTGGTGGTACGGGTGGTGCCCGCCCGCTGGTTTAATGCCGCCTTTGGTTTGGATAACAATACACCACCGGCGATCGCCCCCAGCCGTGCTACTGTCTTTTTGGGATACAACAACCTCAGTGGCCGCGGCGATAGTGTCTATGGCTCCTACGCCATTAGCAACAACCTTAGCACCTTTGACTGGGGAGCGTCCAACACCGTAGAGTTTGGCTACAGTCTGCCCCTCAATGCCATGAATGGCACACTCACCATTCGCACCGTACAAGCAGACAGCGAAATTACCCGCCCCCCCGCCCTTGCTGGCTTGAATATTCGCAGTGAGTCTTCTATTTACGAAGCCAGTTTTCGCCAACCGGTGATTCGCAATCTCCGTGAGGAACTGGCCTTTGGCATTGGCTTCCTGATGCAGTCGGCACAGACTTTTGTTTTGGGAGTGCCAACCCCCATTTCCATTGGTTCTGATCCATCGGGCTATAGTGCCACCCGAGTGCTGGAAGTGAGCCAAGAATATATCCGCCGTGATCCCCAAGGGGCATGGGTCTTTCGTTCGCAGTTCAACTTTGGCCTGCCGATCTTTGGCGCCACCGAAAACCCCAGTCCAACCCCTGATGGTACTTTCTTTAGCTGGCTGGGACAGGGACAGCGGCTGCAACGCCTCTGGGCAGATAACTTCTTGATTTTGCGTACGGATGTGCAACTGAGTCCCAATAGCCTCCTCCCCTTTCACCAATTTGTCATTGGTGGCCCCCTGTCGGTGCGGGGTTACTCAACCAATGCCCTCTCTGGGGATAATGGCCTGCGGTTCTCTGGGGAAGCCCG
This sequence comes from Thermosynechococcus sp. B1, assembly GCF_030322985.1. Classification (NCBI taxonomy): domain Bacteria; kingdom Bacillati; phylum Cyanobacteriota; class Cyanophyceae; order Acaryochloridales; family Thermosynechococcaceae; genus Thermosynechococcus; species Thermosynechococcus sp. B1. The sequence continues at coordinate 737,656 of NZ_CP096573.1, forward strand.
TTTTCCCATACTGCGCACTGCCAATCGTCGCCCGATTATTTCCATTGGACCGCTGTTTGATCTAGGGGTGGTCTGGAACAATAGCCGTAATCCTGCGGGTGCAGTGCCCGATAATGTGATTGCCGGCTTAGGTATGGGACTCTTGGTGCAACCAACGCCCAACTTAGACATTCAGTTCCAGTACGCGGCACCATTGATTGATCTGCCCGGTCAAACCCGCAGTTTGCAGTCCGATGGCATTTACTTTACGTTGACGGTGCGTCCCTAGGGCGTATCGAGGGCTGCGCGGAGTGACTGACAAAACTCGGCGACAGCGGCAACTCCCTGCTCTGGTTCTGCCAGACGTTTGACAAAGGCACTGCCGACAATGGCAGCATCGGCGCCCCAATCGCGCACTTGGCGGGCATGCTCCGGACTGGCAATGCCAAACCCGACACCGATGGGCTTGGGAGTGATCTGGCGTAGGGTGTGCACCAGTTCCTGAACCCGAGTGGCCATTTCTTGGCGCATGCCAGTGACACCCGTGGTGCTGACAAGGTAGATAAAACCTTGGGAGGCGGTGGCGATCGCCTGCATCCGTTCGGGCGATGTGGTGGGCGCAATCAGTAGTGTCAATTCCAAGCCTAGATGCGCTGTTTCTGCAAGAACGGGTTCTGCTTCCTCAAGGGGCAAATCCGGAATCACTAAGCCCTTGATCCCGGCTTGGGCAACGGCTTTCAGAAATGAAGAGACCCCTCGATGGTAGATGGGATTGTAGTAGGTAAATAAAATGAGTGGTGCCCTCAGTTGGCGGTGTAAGTCCGTTGTCATTTCTAAGACTGCCTCGAGGCGAGTTCCCCGTTGCAGGGCGCGGGTAGCGGCTGCCTGAATCACGGGACCATCGGCCAAGGGATCGGAATAGGGCATTCCCAGTTCAATCAAATCTGCACCATGGGCATCTAAGGCCTTGAGGGCAGCAACCGTCGTTTCTAAATCAGGGTCACCGGCAGTCAAAAAGGGAATCAGGGCACAGCGTTGGCGGGCACGACATTGCTCAAAGCGTTCAGAAATTGTAGGCAAAGTCACAGGCAGTCGCTCTAAAAGATGCATAATAATTGTGCCAGATTAGATACTGTTCCTATAGTGGCCGATGCCAGTGAGGGTCATCTAAGCGTGAGTTGGTGGCGTTTTCTCCCCTTTGGCGATCGCCTGCGGCGCAGCGAAGCGGTTGGCGACCTGCGGCAGTGGACCCTAGAAGCACGATTGCTCCACTGGTTGACCCTAGTGTGGATTGGTCTTGGCTTGGTCGTCCTCTTTTCCGCTAGTTTTCCCGTCGGTTTGGCCGAAACAGGGGATGGGCTGTACTACTTTACGCGCCAGTTGCTGTGGCTTGCCCTTGGCTGGATAGGCTTTCAAGTGTTTCTGCGGCTGCCGCTGCGGCGATCGCTCCAGATGGCCATTCCAGGTTTCTTTTTGTTTCTGCTGCTGATCTGGGCAACACGCCTACCGGGGGTCGGGACAACGGTGATGGGCGCCACCCGCTGGATTAGTCTTGGTCCTTTTCAACTCCAGCCCTCGGAAATGATGAAGCCTTTTTTAGTCCTGCAAGCCGCTTGGGTGTTTAGTTCTTGGCGGCGGCTGCATCTCAAGGCACGCTGTTTTTGGTTAACGGCCTTTGCCGTGACGCTGCTGGGAATTTTAATCCAACCCAACCTCAGCACCACCGCCCTCTGTGGCATGACATTGTGGCTGATTGCCCTTGGGGCAGGTTTACCCTTGGCGCCCCTACTGTTAACAGCCATGAGTGGCTTGGGCTTGGCAGTCCTCAGCATCAGCATTAACGAGTATCAACGGCGGCGGGTGATGTCCTTCCTCAACCCTTGGGCGGATGCGATGGGGGATGGCTACCAACTGGTGCAGAGTCTCTTGGCGGTTGCTTCGGGGGGCGTTTTGGGCACGGGCTATGGCTTTTCACAGCAAAAGCTCTCCTATTTGCCCATCCAGCACACGGATTTTATTTTTGCGGTCTATGCCGAGGAAATGGGGCTATTGGGGTGCCTCTTGCTCCTAGGACTGCTGGCGGCCTACGGTTGGCTGGGAATGCGGGTGGTGAATCAGGCGCGGGATCCCCTGATCCAGCTCATTGCCTTGGGGGCAACGGTGATCATGCTCCTACAGGCCCTGATTAATATAGGTGTCGCCATTGGTATCCTACCGACAACAGGATTACCCTTTCCCCTCTTTAGCTATGGCGGTAGCTCAATTATGGCCAGTATGGCGATCGCTGGCCTGTTGATTCGCTGTGCCCGTGAAGGACAGCAGGCAGAGGTGATTGCCTTCCCCGCTGCCACAAACACTCGCGCCAAAACGTCTAGAACCCACCGCCGCCGGGCTGCCCCAGTCGTACCCCTGCGTCCTGAAGGGATCAATCGCTATTCTTCCCGCAAGCCCTAGGCTGACACTTCCCGGCCATCTGAGCGCCATACAGCAATGACGGCAGGCCGAGGCACGACCACCTCTTCTCCATAGGGCCAGCGTGTTGGCAGATCAGCTGTGGATTTTGCCCCTTCCCCCGGATGCTGAATAGCACAGAAGAAGGTTTGATAGTCACTGCTAAATTCAGGGCCACAAATTTCACAGCCGGGCACGCCAGAGAGGAACATCTTCAGTTCGCGGCGCTGCGGATTGAGGACATAAACGCCATCATTTTTGCCCAAGCGGGTTGATCCGCCATTGCCATCGGTGGCAATCCAGACATTGCCGGCGCGATCGAAGGTCAAGTTATCGGGGGCTGAGATTGGCGGTACCTCTGCGTTGGTGGGTTCACCATACAGCACTAACTGGCGGTTTTTCTCTGGGGCGGAGGGATCTCCACAAAGCAAAGGTAAACGCCACTGAAACTGCAAGGCGGTTGGGTTATTGCCCTGCTCAATCATTTCAATCACATGCCCCATCACATTTTCAGGACGCGGGTTGGCGCCATCCGTGGCCTTAGCCTTCCGTTTCTCGTTGTAGGTCAGCGCCAGCCAAACACTTTTGGTGACCGGATTCCACTCGAAGTCCTCGGGTCGATCCATTTTTGTTGCCCCTAGGGCATCAGCGGCGGCGCGGGTGTAAATAAAACACAGGGCAGGATCCTGTTGGAAGGCTGTGGGCAGATTGGGGTTGGGGGTAATTGTACTGCCCTCAACGCGGGCGATCGCTCGCCATTCACCCGTCAGATCGTCATTAAAGCGAGCAACGTACAGTTCCCCTTCATCCAACAGGTTCAAGTTGGCGGCGCGATCGTTGGCTTGGTACTTGCCCTTGGTAATGAATTTGTAGGCATACTCAAAGCGTTCATCATCCCCCATATACACCACAACTCGACCATCGGGGGCAATCACCGTTGTCGCCGCCTCATGGCGAAACCGTCCTAGGGCTGTGCGTTTAATGGGGGCGCGATCCGGAGAAAGAGGATCCACTTCCACAACCCAGCCAAAGCGAAAGGCCTCTTGGGGTTCCTTCGCGATGTTGAAGCGATCTTCATAGAGATAAAAGCCATAGCGATCGGCCCGCTCATTGGGAATGTCATAGCGCTTATGCAGCTCCTTCACCATGCCCGTGAGGTTGCTATCACTGCCGCCAAAATAGCTATGGAAGTTTTCCTCGCAGGTGAGTACCGTGCCCCAAGGGGTTTTGCCCGCTGCGCAGTTATTGAGGGTGCCATTCACCCGTGTCCCCGTGGGATCCGCAGCCGTTTTCAAAAGGGCGTGGCCTTTAGCAGGGCCAGAAATCTCACAGGGCGTTGAACCTGTGATTCGGCGGTTGTAGGGCGAGGCTTTCACATATTGCCAGCCACCATTGGCGTTTTTGGCAATCTCGACAATGGAGAGTCCATGGGCCTCCCGCTGGAGTGCGGCTTGCCATTGATTGGGGCGATCGCCCACGGTTTGAAACATGAGTTCGGGATTGGTGTATTCATGATTCACGACCAGCAAATGCTTGCCATCGGGTGTGGTCTGATAGCCAACAAAATCACAGTTGTAGCCAAAGCACTGCTGCTGCCGCTGGACATCGGCTGCGGTGACTGTTTGGTGAATGCGATTCCAATTCAAGTTTTCACCACCATCGAGGGCATCGCCCCAGCGAATCACGACGCCATGCTCAAAGCCCTCAGGCAGCGTAATTTTATCGTCGGTGTTGGGGTAAATCGTTGGAAAGCCTAAAGCCGGTGCAGTGGCACACCCCTTGGTCAGGGTTGCAAGGGTTAAACCCGCCGCGCCAAAAAGAGCAGTTTTTAGTACGGTGCGTCGGCTTAGGACACGGGGTAACAGATCACCAAAATATTCAGCCATGAAGCGTATCTCGTTCCAAATTCATCCACTGTGGGCAGCCAGTTCCTAAACTTTAGGGAAGTTGGGTTAGGGTTTGCCTAAGAAATGGGGGAAAAATGGTTAAGATACGCTACAGAGCAGCGGCCAGCAATTTTTGCGTGTAGGGATGCTGCGGCTGGGCAAACAATTGGGCAGTGGGAGCCAGTTCAACGATCTTACCAGCGTACATGACGGCAATGCGATCGCAAAAATAGCGGGCGATCGCCAGATCGTGGGTGATAAAGAGATAAGTGAGTTGGAATTGTTCCTTTAACTGTTGCATCAGCGCCAGCACCTGGCGTTGGATATGGGCATCGAGCATACTCACTGGTTCATCACAGACCACCAGTTGGGGATGGGTAATCAGGGCACGGGCGATCGCCACCCGTTGGCGTTGTCCCCCCGACAGGGCATGGGGATAGCGATGAACATACACTTCACTGGGGGTTAATTCCACCTGTGCCAGCATCTCGCGTACCCGTTCTTGGGCAGCCTCTTTGGCCATCAGCCGATGAATTAGCAGTGGCTCCAGCAAGTTTTGCCCTACGGTCATTTTGGGATTGAGGCAGGCATGGGGGTCTTGGAAAATCATTTGCAGATCGCGGCGGACTGGGCGCAGTTGTGCCGCTGGTAATTGAGTTAAATTGCGCCCCAAAAAGACCACTTCACCGGCGTTGGCGGGAATCAGTTGCAGAATCAGGCGCGAGAGCGTACTTTTACCACAGCCGGATTCGCCCACAAGGCCAAGGGTTTCTCCGCGGCGCAACGTTAGATCGACGCCATCAACCGCTCGAATCGTGGTTTGCGGTTGTAGCCATCCCCCCAAGCGGTAGTGCCGCTGTAAATTGTGAACCCGCAGCAGTTCTGGGGCAGTGTCCAAGGGTGGGGTTTCTTTAGGGGTGAGTTGGGTGGCCGCAAGTAGGGACTGGGTATAGGGGTGGTGGGGCTGTTGCAGCACTTGACGAGCCGCTCCCAGTTCAACAATCTTGCCTTGGTGCATGACCGCAAGGCGATCGCAATACTTGGCCATCAATGCCAAATCGTGGGAAATCAGCAGCAGTCCCCGCTGCTCCGCTTGGCACAGGCGCGTGAGTTCATCGAGAATTTCCGCCGCGACAGTCACATCTAGCGCCGTTGTCGGTTCATCAGCAATGATCAGGGGTGGGTTCAAGAGCAACGCAAGGGCGATCGCCACCCGTTGACGCATCCCGCCACTAAACTCATGGGGATACTGATGCAGGCGATTGGCCGAAATTTTCACCCGATCCAACACCTCAACAATGCGCTGCCGCCGTTGGGAGCGACTCCAAGCAGAGCAATGACTCCGCAATAGCTCATCGCAGTGGTCATAGACGCTCATGAGGGGATTGAGGCGCGTCATCGGATCTTGAAAGACCAAACCAATTTGCTCGCCCCGCAGTCGCCGCAATTGGGAAGTGGTCAGCCCCAAAAGGGATTGCCCCTGAAGGGCGATCGCCCCAGCAACTTGGGACCCCGGCGGCAATAATTGCAAAATGGCCTTACCAATCGTGGATTTGCCACAACCCGACTCCCCCACTAAGCCAAACCGCTCCCCTGCGGCCACACAAAAAGAAACACCATCCACCACGCATGTTGCAGCAGATGATGTCTCCGTTGTAGGGTAGGCGACCCGCAGTTCCCTGAGTTCTAAAAGAGTCGCCATGGGCTGGTCGATCCTAGGCAGGTTCGATGCGGGCGTAAAAGACCCCTTGAATTTTCACTTCGTGAGGTTCGTGGGCACCCATATCATCATCGGAGAGTTGCTCACTTTCAAAGGTGCCAGCAATTTCACCCGTGCGGCCATCCACTTTCGCCACATTCAGAGAAATTTCACCCTTGGTCAGGGAGAAGCGTTTGACGTTGGCGCGAGCCAGCTCTTCTTCTTTACCTTGGGGAATGGCGATCGCCGAATCATAACCAGAGGCCAAGCCCCGTCCTTTGGGATCGAGGAAGTTGGCGGTGCGGTAGGAAGGAACGGTGAATTCCCCTTTGAAATCCGTTGAAGTGGTGATCCTGCTAATGTTGGGCTGAGTGCTCGCCACCAAGTTTTTCACCGTAAACAGCAGTGGGATACGCTCGCCACCGGGCATTTGCACGGTCACTGGTTGGAAATCAATCCCATCCTCTTCTATGAACGTGAGGCTGCCATCGCTGTTGACCTTGAGTTCCCCTTGAATTTGATCCAAGCTCGTGGTTTCGCGGGTCACCAGTTTTGTGGGAACAAATTCGGCCTCTTGGCGTTTGTTCTTAGGCTCTTCCTTGACCAAAAATGTCGTCGGCTGCAAGCACAGTTGGGCAATGCGATAGGTTTGGGAGCTATCAATGGGGTAGGCACCGCGTGCCGTATCATCAAGCGTGGGGCACTTGTTGGCCAGACCAGTGCCGACAATATCGTCATAGGTTAAAGTCTGTTTTGCGGCAAAGGCGGGGGCGCTCAAGGAAAAAATCCCTAAACATACCGCCAGCAGCGTCGCCATTAAAATGCGATATTTCATGGTTAACCTCAGAAGTCAAAGCATCTCAAAGCAGTCAGAGTGTGGGAGATACCCCTGCGTAAGAGTCCAGTGAAGGCAGCCATGCAACTACCTTATCAATCCATGATTATACGGAGCTTTGCGATCGCCTCAGAAAGGAAATTTTCCCAGATGTTTTAATTTCAAAAAGTAAAAATGAATTGGCTCCCCCTCTCCTGCTGGTGCGGCCCAGCGAACTGGCTACACTAAGAGAGAAGCAGAATCGGGAGTGGATACATGGATGACAGCGAGTTGTTTGCTGTTTTTGTTGCCGATGTTGTCAATGGGGCTGAGAGCCTTGCATCGAATCCCAACTATCGCATTGAATCCGTCTTAGGGACTTGGCAACTGGTGGACAACAAAGCGGGCGTCATTGCCACAGGCAAAAGTGAAAATGGTCAACCGCAGATCATGGTCAAGCGCTACTGCGATGCGTGGGAATCTTTGCGACAAGCATTGACCCATGGTTCATTTTTCCCTGATCTTGCTCAAAATAAGGCACAACTGGTGCCCTTTACCCGTGCCGCCATTCCCGAAGGCTATCAACTCTATGATTGTGCTGCCAGTGAGATGTGGCGCAGTTGGCGACGGGGCGCCGTTGATCATGTGCACATCTATACCGCGAATCAGTGGCGATCGGTGGGGGAGATTTCCTGTAGTGGCGGTGTGGTCTTTATCCCTGTTCCGGATCTGGAGAAAGAGATTCAGATTACCAGTTCTTCACTGATGTCTTGGTTAGGCGTTCCCAATGCTTAGAACCCTAAAAAGGCTTAAGAAACTACGGATTGGGGGGAGCGATCGCCCCAATGGATCAAACAGAACCTAAAGACTCTAGAGATAATAGACGTATAACCATAGCGACCTAGCAACACAATACTTGCCTGTTTGCGACCTCATCAGCCGATTTCCCCTTGAGGCAACTATGTCAGAACCGCACCGCGATACCAACATTGGCCAAATTCTGATGAATCGGTACCAGCTGACGGAGCTGATTGGCAAAGGCTCAATGGGGCGGGTGTATCGAGCAGAGGACATTCTCCTTGGTGGTGTTCCCGTTGCCGTTAAATTCCTGTCGCAAACCCTGCTCAACGATCGCATGAAAACCCGCTTTGCCCAAGAAGCGCGCGCGGGTGCTCTCCTCGGTCAGAAAAGTATGCACGTGGTGCGGGTGCTCGACTACGGCATGAACAACGAGGAAATTCCCTTCTACGTCATGGAATTTTTGGAAGGCGAAAACCTCAGTGATTTGCTCCTAGAAGAACCCCTGCCCTTAAGCCGATTTCTGCGAATTGCACGCCATATGTGCCTTGGTCTGCAGGTAGCCCATGAGGGAATTATCATCGAAGGCCAAAAATGCCCCATTATTCACCGTGACATCAAACCTAGCAACGTCCTTGTGATTCAGGATGGCACGATGGGGGAACTTGCGAAGCTATTGGATTTTGGGATTGCCAAATTTTTGGGGGATGTTTCTGAAAAAAGGCAAACCTCGTCGTTTATGGGCACTTTGGCCTACTGTTCCCCAGAGCAAATTGAAGGGCGAGAGTTGGATCACCGCTCGGATATCTACAGTCTTGGCATCACCATGTATGAGCTACTCACCGGCAAGATGCCCATTCAGGCGGACACCCACTCCATTGGCAGTTGGTTTAAGGCACACCACTTCCAAAAGCCAGTGCCCTTCAATGTGGCCAGTCCAGGGTTGTATCTTCCTCCTGTCCTTGAGGAACTGATCATGGCCTGCATGGCCAAGTCCCCCAGCGATCGCCCCCAAAACGTCGGTGAAATTATCAACGTCTTAACAGCCCTTGAGGAACAGTTTGGGAGTAGTCGAGTCACCCAGCCGGGGGTAGAGGTTGCTGCAAAAGTCTCTCAACCCTCAGAACGCCAGTCTCAACCGCCTGTTGCCCTTGCAACGGTTGAAGAAGTCTGCTGGCAAAGTGTTTGGCCTGCCGATAAACCCGTCGCGGAAATTGTCTTTCCGATGCCTTTGTATGCACAGCGGGAATCAGCCGCCTCGCTGTGGGTGATGCTGCCTCGCCCAGAAATTGATCGGCGCATGCTCAATATTCGCTACAACCAGTTTCTCTTTACCACCAGTCCCCACCCGATGATCCTCTGGATTACTGCTATCTACGATCCCAAACAAGGTCCCCGCTGGTTGCCCTGTTATTTGGATATGAAACTGCCACGCAACCAAGAACTCTGCGTTTTGCTCTCGGAGACCGGCTACTATCCGCTGCTCTTTTTCTCCCTTGAGGATCCGCAACACTGCATCAATGTCCGCATGTTTACGATCGCTACCTTCCAGCGGCAACTGCTACGGGATTGGCTGCAAACCAGTAAAAGCTTGCCCAGTTCTGCCCCAGCGATTGTGAGCCGTAATCTCCTCAAAGCAGAGTTTGAAAACTACAAGCCGCAAATCCTCGCCAAGCTGGAGAACGTGAAGATGGCCACAGTCATTGATTAGGGATATCGCGATCGCCCTCTAGGACAGCAATAGAGAAAAATATATTAAGAGATGTTGCGGAATTAGTAAAGAATTGTTACAGTGAGGGTACAGGGTTCGATCAGGAGTCAAAACCATGGAAGATACCAAAACCATCAAAGCTGAAGATCGCAACGCATGGGTCTTTGGATTCACCCCCCAAGCTGAAATTTGGAACGGTCGCCTCGCCATGATTGGCTTTGTGGCGGCGCTACTCACAGAACTGATCACCAAACAAGGCGTGCTTCACTTCTGGGGTCTCCTCTAGACCTTAACTCTCTCCCAATTTTCAGCGGTCAAAGTGTCATTTTGAGGTCAGTAATGGCCTCTTTTTTTTTTGGCCAATTCAGCGGTACTACAAGGCAAACACAGCGCCTTTCACAAAGAGAGCACACCTTCAAAACCGTGAAAGCGACTAGCAGAGAGGATTGTACTCCCTCTATGCATCCCAATATGTCAGGACTGTAGCGGGAAATTTCGCTGTCAAAGTACCTGTTAAATAATTCGCGATTAAGGATGAATAAATCTAGGAGTGATTCACACGAGGAATCCCCAGACTGTAGTTGCGCACGCGACTGTTGAGGTTGTAGCCAATTTCCCCCTGCATCAGCAAAGAGCGAATAAAATGCTCCAAGTCCGAGCCAATGCGCCGCAGATTATATTCCGTCAAGTCCTCGCCAGCGGCATTTGCCACCAACTCCTGAAATTTGGCTTCCACCTTCGCTAGGGCGGCGTCGTTCCACTCCAACTCGTTATCGGGATCCACATTCAGCGTCAGCGTTTCTGTATCAGGATGAACTTCACCATCAACCACATGGCCGGCATAGATGTGAACGTGACGTGTTGTGGACTTCAGTAGCATGGCTGACCCAATGACGAGTGGACAGTAGTTCGTAAACGCTTCTACTATACCAAGAATCCTTTCGCGGAAAGTTTCGAAAAACTCATGCCTTAACCCAAGAATCCGTAATAGAACTAGGCTGGATTCTAGGCTGATTTTGGCTAGCGATCGCTGAAAATAAAAGGGGCAATCGCCCCCTCTATCCATCGAAATTTTTAGCTACCTCACAAAATTTTCCAGCGGCCTATGTGGTAAAGTGGTTTATCCTAACGTGCTTGTCGTTGCTCCCAGCGTCGCCGGCCACCCGCCCAAGGGGGAGGCCCACCATGGGGACGAATGTTAATCACCTCTCCATTGGCGCGGGTAATACGAAAGGCGTCAAAATCATAATCATCATATTTCCCCACCACCGTGACCGTTTCGCCGGGCTGGAGATTGATTTGGTGAAACCAACGCGGCCCCGCATCCACAATCACTTGGCCAGTGCCATCATCGAGAATGAAATGATTGCCAACCGCACTGCGTACGGTGCCGCGAATGGTAATGCCATAGACATTGCCTAAATTACGAATCGGGGTTACCGACTGGGCAACGCTTTGAGCCATCGGCGGCATCAAAACGCCCGTAGTACCAACAAAAAGAGACATACCCAAGGCCCATAAATACTTCCTAACCATCTTCTGTGTCCTCAATGCTTCAATCCCTAGATTAAGGAAAAAAAATGACAGAACTATGTCAACGTCCGTCAACGTCCGCTTGGGAGTAAGGTAATGGTCACCGTTGTTCCCTCCCCCACGCGACTGTGAATTTGCAGCTGTCCTTGATGAGCATCAACAATTTGTTTGACGATTGCCAGCCCTAAACCAAAGCCCTGCGGTTGTTTCTGACCTTGATGAATGCGATAAAAGCGCTCGCAGACATGGGGCAGGGCAGCTTCTGGAATGCCGATCCCCGTATCCACAACAGCAATTTGAACCTCGCGCTCCGTTGACTGAGTTTCCAATTTCACCTTGCCACCCCTAGGGGTATAGGCACAGGCATTTCTCAAAAGGTTTGCAATTGCTTGCTTGAGCAGCAAAAAGTCACCCTTTACCATGACGGGCAATTCAGGGAATTGAACCACAAATGTGATCCCTTGGTTATCCATGGGCTGCTGCCACTCTTCAGCTAATTCCTTGATCAGCGCATGGGCATTAAACGATTGGCAATTGGCCAATTGACCTTCATGGCGAGCCAAAAACAGCAGATCGCTGACTAAATTGGCCATTTGTTTTGCAATCTGGCAAATGTTGTTTAAATTTTGCTGCACAGTTGCAAATGATTCACTGTCATCTTGCAGCTCTTCTTCTAGGATCATTAGAGCCAGCTGACTATTACTTAAAATTGCTGATAAAGGTGCCCTTAGCTCATGGGAAGCATTGGCTGTAAATCGCTGAAGCTGATGACAAACAACAGATAGTTTTTCATTATTTTCCCTAAGGGAATTTTCGCGAAATTCTAGCTCCGCAACCAGCTGATAAAACAAGCGAACAGAGAGTAAGCTAGCAATACCACCAATCACGGCGGCAGCAATTATAATTGACCATGCCAATTCTCGATACTCAATTTGGTGCTGCCGGCGATCGCCCAACAGCACCTCCTCATTTTTATAAAATTCGTAAATGCTTTGCCGTGCTCTTTCCATTAAAATTCGACTTTTATTCCAATCAATATTCTGCTCTTGGTTGGACTTACTGAATACATGAGTCGTAGATGCAAAATTTTCTGAATATACGTAACGATCAAAAATCTGAATGTTTTGATGAAGGGTTTCCTCGATGGAGTCTAAAGCTTTAAGTTGCTCAGGATTATCCTGTACCAGCCCTCTAATTTTTTCCAATGATGGAACAATGCGAGATTTTGCTGTGATGTAAGGTTGCAGAAAGCTGTGACTGCGTGTCAGGCTATAGCCACGCACACCTGTTTCCAAGTCCAGCAGTAAGTTAAGTAGTTTTTGCGTTTCTAGTCGTACTTTTTGCGTATGCAACACCCATTCATCATCTTCAATTAGGTTTAGCTTCAACCATATAAATGACGCGACAATAATGAACAGACAGATAATCGGCATGGCAATAATTAAGCCAGCACGATAGCGAATTGATCCAACTACTTTCCTAAGAAACATTTTGCTGGGGATTCAAGGAATAACCACTACCGTAGTGGGTTTTGAGCCAATGCTCTACCCCCAGTTGTTTCAATTGCTCCCGCAGCCGTTTCACTCGCACGGCAACCGCGTTACTCTCAGGGGATTTATCCCATTCCCAGAGTTGACTTTCAATTTGCTGGCAGCTGAGAACTTGGCGTGGATGGCGCATCAGGTAGCTGAGCAACTGAAAATCTCGACTTTTAAGCTGAATTTCCGCACCTTGATAGCTCAACTTCCGAGTCTCTAGGTGGAGAGTTAATCCCTCAAGGGTTAGTTCATCCCCCTGCCAGAGGGGCGATCGCCGCCGCAGGGCGCGGATGCGTGCCAATAATTCCAATAGATCCACGGGCTTAATGAGATAATCATCGGCACCCACATCCAAGCCAGTGACTTTATCCGCCGTCGTGTCCTTTGCGGTAAGAAAGACAATTGGCGCAGTTTTTTGCTGCTGGCGGTAATAGCGACACAGCTGTGTGCCTTCACCATCGGGTAAAAGCCAATCTAAAATGAGCAATTCATAATCCACCTCATGGACTAACCAGTAGGCTGTTTTCAAATCGGGTGCAGTATCAACGGTGTAGCCCTGCCGCTGCAGTGCTAGGTAAATGGGCTGCCGCTGATGGGGATCATCTTCGACAAAGAGAATGCGCATGCTCGAGTGACCGCTGCTATAAAGAACGATGATAAACCTGCTGAAATCCAATTTAGGTTAGACAGAAAGGAATAGGATTCGGTTCAGGCCAGAGGCAAGTTGAGCAAAAGGGGAAGGCATGCTTAACTGAGTTAAAGAGTTTTGAGCCTTTGCTCCTATGCCTTTGATAACGCTACTGTTTGAACCCTTTTTTGCCAATGCGGCAGCAGAATCAGTGAACTTGGCGGAAGCAGCACCTTTAATTTTGGCCGCTGTTTTACTGAGTCTGGTGGTGATTTACTTGGCGAGCAAAATGGGCGGTGAAATTTGTGCCCGCATTAACTTTCCACCGGTGTTGGGCGAGCTGGTGGGCGGTGTGGTGGTTGGTATTTCGGTTTTGCACCTGTTGGTCTTTTCCGAAGGGGGAACCACTGAGCCCTCTGTGCTGACGACGTTTATTCAGCAGACCACCGGTATGGATGACCCGCTGGCTACGGTGGTTGCCAATACTGCCAGTGAGGTCATTGCCGTCCTCTCAGAAATTGGCGTCATGATCCTGCTCTTTGAGATTGGCTTGGAGTCGGATCTAGAGGGTTTGCTGAGGGTGGGTCCGCAGGCAGCCATCGTTGCTGTGGGCGGGGTGGTGGCTCCCTTTACAGCAGGAACCCTTGGCCTCGTGACGCTGTTTCATGTGGACTTGGTGCCGGCCATCTTTGCCGGTGCGGCTCTGACGGCAACCAGTATTGGCATCACAGCCAAAGTCCTTGCCGAAATTCAACGTCTTACTTCCCCGGAAGGTCAAATCATCATTGGGGCAGCCGTTCTCGATGATATTCTCGGCATTATTGTGCTGGCAGTGGTGGCCAGTCTAGCCAAAACGGGCACGGTCGAGATTAGCAATGTGATCTACTTGATCATTAGCTCTGTGGTCTTTTTGGTGGGGTCTGTTGTCGTGGGGCGGCTGCTGAGTCCCTTCTTTTTGGGAATGGTCGATCGCCTGACAACGCGCGGTAACTTGCTGATTCCCTCTCTTATCTTTGCCTTTGTCCTTGGTTATGTGGCAGTGATCCTGCAATTGGAAGCGATTCTCGGTGCTTTTACCGCTGGCTTAGTCTTGGGAGAAACGGAAAAACGACGTGAGCTAGAGGAGCAGATTTTGCCCATTGCCGATATGCTAGTGCCAGTTTTCTTTGTCTGTGTTGGCGCGCGCACCGATATTAGCGTTCTCAATCCCCTAGAACCGGCCAATCGTGCGGGTCTGATCATTGCCTCCTTCCTTGTCGTTGTGGCCATTGTTGGTAAGGTAGTTACAGGGGCAACGGTCTTTGGTCAGCCGGGAATTAACCGTTGGGCCATTGGCATTGGTATGGTGCCTCGCGGTGAAGTGGGTTTGATTTTTGCGGCTGTGGGGTCGGCCAGCGGTGTGCTCTCGAAGGCTCTAGATGCCGGTATTATCGTCATGGTGATTGTGACCACCTTTGTTGCGCCACCCCTGTTGCGCTTGGTCTTTAAGCCAGAGGTAGAGGAGTCAGAGGCGTTACCCAGCTCAGAAGTTGCAGTGGAGTCTCCCCCAGAAGGATAGCAATGGAACCGATTACGGTCGTTGGTGGTGGTCTAGCGGGTACAGAAGCAACTTGGCAAATTGTTCGAGCGGGTGTGCCGGTGGTGCTGTATGAAATGCGCCCCCATGTGCCTAGTCCAGCTCACCATACGGCGGAGTTGGCAGAGTTGGTGTGCAGTAATTCCTTTGGTGCCAAGGCGAGCGATCGCGCCACGGGGTTATTGCACCATGAACTGCGTGCCCTCGGGTCGTTGATTATTGCCACTGCCGATCGCCATCAAGTGCCCGCCGGCGGTGCTCTAGCGGTGGATCGTGCCCAGTTTAGTCGTGAGTTGACTGAAACCCTCGAACGCCATCCCCTTGTGACATTGCGGCGCGAAGAACTCCCCCATTTGCCAGAGACCGGGATTGTCGTGCTAGCCACCGGGCCGCTTACCAGTGAGATGCTGAGTGCGGATCTCCAACGCTTTACCGGACTGGACTACCTCAGCTTTTTCGATGCTGCCAGCCCAATTGTGGTCGGGGAGTCCATTAACCGTGAGGTGGCCTTTTTGGCCTCCCGCTACGACCGCGGGGAAGCGGCCTATCTCAACTGTCCCTTCACTGCTGAAGAATATCAGCGCTTTTGGCAGGCTCTCTGTGAAGCTGAACAGGCACCCTTGAAGGACTTTGAGCGTGAGAATGCTCAATTTTTTGAGGCTTGCTTACCTGTAGAGGAGTTGGCGCGGCGGGGGGTGGATACCCTGCGCTTTGGACCTTTGAAACCCGTGGGCTTGCGAGATCCGCGTACGGGAGAGCGTCCCTATGCGGTGGCACAACTGCGCCAAGAGGATCGCCACGGCCAACTGTGGAACTTGGTGGGCTTTCAAACGAATCTACGCTGGGGGGAGCAACAGCGGGTGTTTCGGATGATCCCCGGTTTAGAGCAGGCGGAGTTTGTGCGCATGGGGGTGATGCACCGCAATACCTTCTTAAATGCGCCGAAGTTGTTGAGTGCCAGTCTCCAGTTTCGCGATCGCCCCACCCTCTTGGCGGCGGGTCAAATTACGGGTACCGAAGGGTATACAGCAGCGGCGGCGGGGGGGTGGTTAGCCGGCACGAATGCGGCTCGCTTGGCACAAGGACTCGCCCCCTTGGTATTACCCCCAACCACGATGGCCGGTGCCCTCTTCCACTACATCAGTACGGCGGAGAGCAAAACCTTCCAGCCCATGCCCCCCAACTTTGGTATTCTGCCACCCCTAGAGCAAAATGTTCGGCAAAAGGCCTTGCGCTATGCCGCCTATCGCGATCGCGCCCTCAAAGATTTAAGCACTTGGGCAACAGCGATGTCGCTGCCCCTACAGCCTCTAAGGTTAGATGGGTGCGATCCTGCTGTCGTTGAAGCTGGAGCCTAAGGTAGTCTGGGGGTAGCGTTGGCAGGCGATCGGGCCACTCTATGGCAACAATTCCCAGATCAATTTCTTCCCCAAGCCAATAGCGTTCCGGTGCCAACTCCGCCACTTCAGCGGGGGTAAGGCGATAGAGATCAAAGTGATAGAGGGGCACACGCCCTTCGGGGTATTCCTGAATCAGCGTGAAAGTGGGGCTTTGGATGACATCCGCAATGCCCAATCCCTCCCCCAAGGCTTGCACAAACGTGGTTTTCCCTGCCCCTAGATCCCCCGCTAACAAGAGCACTGTCCCCGGCGGCAGCCATGTCCCCCACTGGCGCCCCAAGGCTTGCAGATCCGCCAAGCTGAGGTTGAGGTTCGTCATCTAGGCGCGCACTGCTTCTAGGAGTCGCGAAAAGTAAAAGCGGGTTTTGATCATGGCATTGCGTTCAATCCGCCAACCCAAGTCTCGCAAAATCCCCACAATAAATTCCTCACTGTGGAGATAGGCACGGGTGGCCTTGCTGGAGCCGGGGAAGAATTCACCAATTTTTTTCAGCAGCGTATATTTTGGTGTTTTGGGGGCAAAGCTGAGGATCAGTCGCTCCATCGCCAAGGAACTCAAGTGGGCTAGCATCCCTGCCATTTGGCTGTCGGGATAGTGGATGAGGACATCGAGGCAGATGACGGTATGGTATTGTCCCCGCAGGGCTTCAAGATCACTGACACTGAGGATGAGTTCATGGTGGCCATTCAATTGAGCAGCGGCGCGATCGCGGGCTTCGGCCACCATCTTCTCGGAAATATCACTGGCATAGACCCGTGCCCCCAATTCCGCTAGGGGAATGCTCAGACTACCAACACCACAGCCCGCATCACAAATGAGTTTACCCTTGAGGGAGCCATCAGCCTTGAGCCATGCCAGCACCGTATCAATGGTCTGTTGGTGTCCCATGCGGATATCCGCTTGCACCTTGCTGACCTGATCCGTGCCATAGATGCGCCGCCAGCGATCGAAGCCGGTCGTGTTGAAATAATTTTGAACAATTGCTTTCTCGTCAGCCGTAAATTGTGTCATAGCCCTTAGAATCAATCGTCATTGCCCCATTTATTGTGGCATAGCCGCCTACCGCTGAGAGGTGGTTGGCAGGGCTAATCGGGTACTCACCAGTCCCAAAATCACGCCGCTGAGAACCAAGAACACCCCCAAAGCGGGTGACCAGACAACAGAGGCATGGCTAGAAAGAGCGCGAAAGCTGGCCTGTTGGGCTAACCACTGCTGCAGCTGTTGACTGCTACCCCAGCCAACCATCCACGCCAGTAAACCGCCGCCGCCCCCTAGACTAGCAGCTTGAATAAATAGGGGGGTATAAATCCAAGTTTGGGTGGCGCCCACTAGAGTCATGATCTCAATTTCAGGTTGGCGCACAAGGATAATCAACCGTAAAATGGCGCTCACTAAGGCAACTACCGTTAAACTCAGGAGCAGCACCAAAATGAACGTGATTCCCCGCACTACTCGCTGCACACTTTGCAGACCTACTAGGGCGCGCTCAAGATACTGCACCGACTCAATGCCTTCCTTTTGGGCAATTTGGCTGGCTAGGGGAGCTACCTGATCGAGGCTTTGGGCGCGGATCTTGATTTCATCGCTGAGGGGATTGGTGTCAAAGAGGTCTAAGCCACCCTGTTCACTTTTGAGGCCTAAATCAGCTTGCAATTCTGCCCAAGCGCGATCGCGATCCATCCAAGTGAAGTCGGCTACCCCCGGTAATGCCGCCAACTGCTCCTTAAGGCTGGCCACTTTGGCTGCGGGAAGTTTAGGCGACACATAGGCCGTAATTTCTAGGCGATTGCCCAAGGACTCAACACTAGCGCCAAGGAGGTGCGACACTTGCCAACCCCAACCAAAAATAAAGAGCGTCACGGCCACAGCAATGACGGCTGCGCTATTGAGCCAACCACCGCGCCAGAGACTGCGGCGCACTTCTGGAAGCAAAAAGTCAAGGGTGGGTAAGGGGCTCAAGTTTGCCATGGTGCAAATGGAGAATCCGATGGGGGACTAAGCGAGTCAAGGCTAAGTCATGGGTGGTAAAGAGAACCGTTAGCCCATGTTGATGGAGGCGATGGAGCAGGGCAAGAATTTGTTGGCTGGTTTGCGGATCCAGATTGCCCGTGGGTTCATCCGCCAGCAATAGCTCAGGCCCACCAACGATCGCCCGAGCAATGCTCACCCGCTGCTGCTCTCCCCCCGATAGAGATTGGGGATTGGCATTGGCTTTGTGGCTCAGGCCCACCAGTTTGAGCGCCGTTTGTACCCGCTGCTGAATTTCTGCTTTGGGAATACCGCGCACCAGCAGCGCAAAGGCCACATTCTCTGCCACGGAGCGATCGCCCAAGAGCTTAAAGTCCTGAAAAATCACCCCTAGGCGCCGCCGCAACTGTGCCATCCGCCGATCCTGCTGGGGATTGACTTCCTCACCAAACAGGCGAACTATGCCCTGATCTGGGCGAACTTGGCCACAGAGAAGTTTTAAGAGGGTGGATTTACCCGACCCCGAAGCACCCGTGAGAAAATAAAACTCTCCCCGTCGCAGTTGTAAATTGACGCGATGTAAGCAGGGCAAAGTGCCACCAAAGGACTTCGTGACTTGCCACAGTTCTGCAACGATTACCCCCTGAGAGGTGGGTTCGCAGGGGGGTACCACTGGGGTCACTGCTGTCATCGGGACGAGAAACGCTGTCGCCCATACAAACGACTTAGGAGCGCCTTCCATGCAAATTGGGGCAAAGCCAACATCCGCCGCCAGCGCCACGGTTCCTGATACAGGCGATAGAGCCATTCTAGATGGAGTTTTTGCATTAGCTTGGGTGCCCGTTTTTTCACCCCCGCCCACACATCAAAACTACCGCCCACGCCAACCCAAATCGCCTCTGGGCAAATGTGACGATGGCGATCGATCCAGTATTCCTGCCGAGGCACCCCCAAAGCCACAAAAATAATGTGGGGTTGTGTCTCCTTCAGCGTTTCAATGAGAGCAACCTCTGTATCGGCATCGTGGTAGCCTGACTGCACACCAACAATGTTCAGGTTGGGCAACTCTCGATGCCAGCGCTCAGCCACTTTTTCTGCCACCCCCGGCGCTGCCCCATAGAAAAAGACTCGCTTGGGCTGGGGAGCTTCATTGGCGAGTCGCAGGAGGGCTTCGGCAAATTCAATCCCCGGCAGACGGCGCACCGAGAGGCCATGCAACTTGAGGTAGAGAATGACCCCCGATCCATCGGGAATCACCAAATCAGCACGGTGTAAAACATCGGCAAACTCTGGTGTGCGCTCCGCTAGGATCACCATCTCTGAATTGAGCGTGATTACGTGCTGACCATGGCCATCCCGCTGCTGCATCAAGAGCCACTCTGGGGCATTATCCACCAAGTGCAGTGGAAAGCCAAGAACAGAGAC
Source organism: Thermosynechococcus sp. B1 (assembly GCF_030322985.1). NCBI lineage: Bacteria > Bacillati > Cyanobacteriota > Cyanophyceae > Acaryochloridales > Thermosynechococcaceae > Thermosynechococcus > Thermosynechococcus sp. B1. The sequence goes on from NZ_CP096573.1 coordinate 757,063, forward strand.
CTTTACGGGAATGGCGGGAATTAGAACTGAGCGACCCATAGGGCAAAATTCAGCGCAAGAAACACCGAGTATCTTACAGCCCTTTTCACAGTAATTGCACCCTCCCGGCAAAAACAGCTTTTAACAGGGATGTTGAAGCAAGGGCCATAATAGCTACCGCCCTATCTTGGGATCTATGCGTTGTTGAAATCCACAAAACGCCTTTGCTAGATTAGAGTCGTTATTAAGATTCGTAAACTTGGCTCTTATCGTCCCATTGAGCTACCTCACGAATCTGCCTTTATCACTTCCTTTTGGAGTTGAGTTTTATGACGATCGCAATTGGACGAGCGCCAGCAGAACGGGGATGGTTTGACATCCTCGACGACTGGCTCAAACGTGACAGATTTGTCTTTGTCGGCTGGTCAGGCATCCTGCTGTTTCCCTGCGCCTACCTTGCCCTCGGTGGCTGGCTGACCGGTACCACCTTTGTGACCTCTTGGTACACCCACGGCCTCGCCTCCAGCTACCTCGAAGGCTGCAACTTCCTCACCGTTGCCGTTTCCACCCCCGCCAACAGCATGGGGCACTCCCTTCTTCTCCTTTGGGGTCCCGAAGCCCAAGGGGACTTCACCCGCTGGTGCCAACTCGGTGGTCTGTGGACCTTTATCGCCCTCCACGGCGCCTTTGGCCTCATTGGCTTCATGCTGCGGCAATTTGAAATTGCTCGCTTGGTGGGCATCCGTCCCTACAACGCCATTGCCTTCAGTGCCCCCATTGCCGTCTTTGTCAGCGTCTTTTTGATCTACCCCTTGGGGCAATCCAGTTGGTTCTTTGCCCCCAGCTTTGGGGTGGCTGCCATCTTCCGCTTCCTGCTGTTCTTCCAAGGGTTCCACAACTGGACTTTGAACCCCTTCCACATGATGGGGGTGGCCGGTGTGCTCGGCGGTGCCCTGTTGTGTGCCATCCACGGTGCCACAGTGGAGAACACCCTCTTCCAAGATGGCGAAGGCGCCAGCACTTTCCGTGCCTTTAGCCCCACCCAATCGGAAGAGACCTACTCGATGGTGACGGCGAACCGGTTCTGGAGCCAAATTTTTGGGATTGCCTTCTCGAACAAGCGCTGGTTGCACTTTTTCATGTTGTTTGTGCCCGTAACGGGGCTGTGGATGAGTGCGATTGGCGTGGTGGGTCTGGCGTTGAACCTGCGGTCTTACGACTTTATTTCCCAGGAGATTCGGGCCGCGGAAGACCCTGAGTTTGAGACGTTCTACACGAAGAACCTGCTCTTGAACGAGGGCATTCGCGCTTGGATGGCGCCCCAAGACCAACCCCATGAAAACTTTGTCTTCCCAGAAGAGGTACTCCCCCGTGGTAACGCTCTGTAGAGCCTAATCGTATCCTCGTCTGAGTGTCCCTCTCCAATTGGGGAGGGATTTTTTATCTCAAGCAAATAGGGGAAGTTCGTTGAAAGACTTGCCCTGCTGATCCTTGGCAGAAAGGAGGGGTTCGCTGTCGATCGGCCATTGAATGCCGACGGTTGGATCATTCCACAGCAGTGTATATTCATCCCCCGGATTGTAGTAGTCCGTTGTTTTGTAGAGCACTTGGGCAGTGGCTGATTGCACCCAGAAGCCGTGGGCAAAGCCAGCGGGAATCCACAGTTGCTGGAAGGTGTCTGCACTGAGCCAAGCCCCTACCCATTGGCCACAGGTGGGCGAGGAACGCCGCAAATCGACTGCGACATCAAAAATTTTTCCTTCGATGACGCGAATGAGTTTGCCTTGGGGCTGTTGGTGCTGGTAGTGTAATCCCCGTAGCACGCCCTGTTGTGAGGCAGAGTGATTGTCTTGGACAAAGGTCACCTCTAAGCCTGTAGCGGCCATAAAAGCCCGTTGATTAAAGCTTTCTAGGAAAAAGCCCCGCTGATCGCGAAAGACACGGGGTTCCAAAAGCAGAACATCAGCGATCGCCAACGGTTGTACCTTAAGCATGAATGCCTCCAGTGACTTCTGCCCACACCTGCAAGAGATATTGACCGTAGCTACTTTTGCGCAGGGGTTGGGCGAGTTCATAAAGTTCCTCTGGGGTAATGTAGCCCTGATGCAGAGCAATTTCCTCTAAGCAGGCAATTTTCACCCCCTGCCGTTCCTCCAGCGTGCGAATGAAGCTGCTGGCCTGTTGCAGCAGATCATGGGTACCCGTATCCAGCCACGCATAGCCGCGTCCCAGCAATTCCACCCGCAGTTGTCCCTTTTCAAGGTAAAGGCGGTTGAGATCGGTGATTTCCAGTTCCCCCCGTGCCGATGGTTGCAGTTGGGCTGCCAGATCGCACACTTGATGGTCATAGAAATAGATGCCGGGCACCGCATAGTTGGACTTGGGTACTGCTGGCTTTTCCTCAATGCCGAGGACGCGACCGCTGGCATCAAACTCAATCACACCGTACTGCTGCGGATTGGCCACCCGATAGCCAAAAATCATTGCCCCTTCCGTCAATTGCGCCCCCTGTTGCAATTTTTGGGGTAAATCATGGCCGTAGAGCAGATTATCCCCAAGGGTGAGGCAGACGGGTTCTCCTTGTAAAAACTCCCGCCCTAGGATAAAAGCTTCCGCGAGACCATTGGGCTGAGGCTGCACACAATAGCTGAGGGACAAGCCCCACTGATGACCATCCCCTAGAAGCTTTTCAAAAAGATAGAGGTGCTCTGGGGTAGAAATAATGAGGATCTCCCGAATCCCCGCCAACATCAGAATTGAGAGGGGATAGTAAATCATTGGCTTGTCGTAGATGGGCATCAGTTGTTTACTGATCACCTGCGTCAGGGGATAGAGGCGGGTTCCAGAGCCACCAGCCAAAATAATTCCTTTCATGGGCAAGGGGTTAAAAGACTGCCATAGTGGGTTGCCAGCCAAGCACTGTAGTCGGCGGTGCGCGCTGCTTCCACCCAATCTTGATGGGCAAGATACCACTGCACCGTCTTTTCGAGGCCACTGCTGAAGGTTTCTTGGGGCTGCCACCCCAATTCTCGCTGAATTTTACGGGCGTCAATGGCGTAGCGGCGATCGTGGCCGGGGCGATCGCTCACAAAGGTAATCAAGCTGCGGTAATTCAAATCAGACCGGGGCACAAGGGTTTGCAGCAGATCACAGAGGGTTTGCACCACCTCAAGGTTCGGCTTTTCGCAGTTGCCACCAATGTTGTAGGTTTCCCCCACCTGACCCTTTTGCCAAACGGTATAGACCGCGCGGCAGTGATCTTCAACGTAGAGCCAATCCCGTACATTTTGACCATCGCCATAAATGGGTAGCGGTTGCCCCGCTAGGGCTTGGCAGATCGTCAGGGGAATCAGTTTTTCGGGGAACTGGTAGGGGCCGTAGTTGTTGGAGCAATTCGTTGTCAGGGTGGGCAGACCGTAGGTGTGGTGGTAGGCACGCACAAGGTGATCTGAGGCGGCCTTTGAGGCGGCATAGGGGCTGTTGGGGGCGTAGGGGGTGTCTTCGCGAAAGGGCGGATCCTCAGGGCCAAGGCTGCCATAGACTTCATCGGTGGAAATATGAATGAAGCGGAACTGCTCCTGTGCTCCAGTGGGTAACTGTTGCCAGTAGGTTTTGACCTCTTCGAGGAGATTGGCGGTGCCCACAACATTGGTTTGGATAAAGTCTTGGGGACTATTGATGGAGCGATCCACATGGCTTTCGGCAGCAAAGTGAATCACGGCATCGGGCTGAAAGGTTTGCAATAGCTCTTGGACAAGGGGGCGATCGCCCACATCCCCCTTGACAAACTGATAATTGGGCAGTTGCTCCAGCATGGCCAAGGTTCCAGGGTGGCAGGCATAGGTCACTTTATCGAGGTTGAGCACTGCACCCCAGCCTTCCGTAAGGGCTAAGCGCACAAAGTTGGCGCCAATAAAACCACCCCCACCCGTTACCAAAAACTTGATCATGGACACTGACACCAGCAGATTCTGGCTTGCATCATACCAAGACTAGACACCTGTTCAGAAAAAGACGTTTACTAGGAATGAACATTTGCTCAGGCGGACAATCATGGATGAATTTATGGCGGCAGCGATCGCCGAGGCAGAGCAAGGACTCAAAGAGGGCGGCATTCCCATTGGCTCGGTCTTGGTGCGCAATGGCCAAATCATTGGTCGCGGCCACAACCAACGGGTGCAGCGGGGCAGTCCGATTCTGCATGCGGAGATTGACTGTCTGGCCAATGCGGGTCGCATCGGTCGCTACGATGATACAGTACTGTACTCAACCCTCATGCCCTGCTATCTCTGCGCCGGTGCGGTGGTGCAGTTTGGCATCAAAAAAGTGATTGCGGGTGAATCCCAGACCTTTCCGGGGGGCGCGGGAGTTCATGGCAGCCCACGGCGTTGAGGTGATTGACCTGAACTTGGAGCGATGTCAGCAGTTAATGCGGGACTTTATTACGCAACATCCCCAGCTCTGGTTCGAGGACATTGGCGAACTCACCTCTGAAGGAGAGTAGCAAAATTCAGGAGACAGGAATACGCGGCAAGCGGTTCTTGAAACCGCAGAGAATTTCCCAAGTAATTGTGCCTAGGGTATCCGCCCAAGTTTCTACGGTTAGGCAATCCTCGCCATCTTCGCCTAGGAGCGTGACGACATCCCCCTCTTGCAAGCCATCAATGTCACTGACATCAATCATCAGTTGATCCATCGTAATGGCTCCCACTTGGCGCACCCGTTTTCCTTGAACCAAGACTTCAAGCTTGTTGGAAAGAAGGCGGGGCACCCCATCGGCGTAGCCAATGCCAACAACGGCAATTTTCATCGGCTTGGGGGCAATGAATTGGTGGCCATAGCTAATGCCCGTATGGGCGGGAATCTCTTTCAATAGGGTAATGCGCGATCGCACTTGCATGACTGGTCGCAGCGGCACCACCTCCCGTAAATGGGGGGCAGGATACACACCGTAGAGACTCAAACCAATCCGCACCATGTCATAGTGGCTACTGCGATTGGCCAAGGTGGCGGCTGAATTGGCCATGTGACGCCGCACCGATCCCAACCCAAGGGGAGCAAGTTCTTGACACACCTGCTCAAAATAGGCCTGCTGCTGGTGCATCAAACTGGGGTCAGGGTCATCGGCACTGGCAAAGTGGGAATAAATCCCTTGGATGCGGAGGTTGGGTAACCGCTGCACAAACTGCACAAAACCCACGGCATCCTGCCACGGACAGCCCAAGCGAGACATGCCCGTATCAATCATCAAATGGACATCAAGGGGTTCCCGCAGATGATCGGCGTAGTCGGAGAAAATCAAGGCTTGCTTGGGTGTAGAGAGGGTGGGCTGAAGCTGCCACTCGGCCATCATCTGCACCTGCACGGGCAAATTGACGGATCCCAAGACCAAAATTGGCGCTGTAATCCCCGCCTGCCGTAGGGCAATCCCTTCGGGAATTGTTGCCACCCCTAGCCAAGTTGCACCGTGGGCTAAAACCGTCTGTGCCACCGTGAGGGCACCATGACCATAGGCATCTGCTTTCACCACGGCTAAAAGTTCCGTTGTTGGTGCCAGCCATTGGCGAAGATGTTGGGTATTGGCTGCCAAGGCCGCTAAATCAATTTCAATCCACGCGCGCTCACACTCATGGGAACTGGTGAGCTGTTCCTGACTGAGCATTGTTTTTCCTATCCTCACACCATAATTCCCCAGTAGGGGGTGACGAAACTTACAGCCACAGGTGCTCTGTGATTCAATGTATAGCACCCGATGTTCGGTCTTGGCGTCAATTATTCGGTTCTTGGCAAAACCTGCTAGAGTGGCACTACAGCCCTTTTCTCAGACCTAGCGTCCATAGAGGGGATGTATTGTGGCTCTCACGGTTTGGAGCGTGTTTCATCCCGGTGAAAAGGGCGGTAGATTGGCTGTGGTTGCTCTCTTGCTGAACGGGGCAATGTCATTTTTGTTGGTGTGAGGTCGAGGTTCGAGTGGACAACTGGCACAAGACATCCCTAGGGCTAAATCCTCTGGGAGCGATTGGCGTGTTTGACAGTGGGGTGGGGGGCCTAACGGTTTTACAGGCACTCCAACGCCTTTTACCCCAAGAATCGTTTCTCTACTTTGGGGATACAGCACGGTTGCCCTATGGAACTCGCCGCCGCAGTGAAATCCTGCAATATGTGCGGGAGATTTTGACGTGGATGCATTCCCAAGGCGTCAAGATGGCGGTAATGGCCTGCAATACTAGTTCAGCCCTTGCCTTGGCACAGGTTCGCAGTGAGTTTCCCTTTCCGATCCTTGGCTTGATTGTCCCCGCTGCCAAGATGGCGGTCACGCTGGGAAAGCGCATTGGTGTCATTGCTACCCCCGCAACGGTTAAAAGCGGTGCCTATGCACGGGCACTTCAGGAACTCTCACCCACAGTGGCGATCGCTCAAGTGGCTTGCCCTGAGTTTGTCCCCCTTGTGGAAAGCAATTGCCTAGAGGGCGATCGCGTCCACCGCATTGTTTGTCAGACCCTAAACCCCCTAGTTCAATTTGACCCCGATACCCTCATTTATGGTTGCACCCATTACCCCCACCTGCGCCCTGTGATTGAGCAGTATTTGCCCGCAACGGTTCATCACCTTGATCCTGCCCATGCCGTTGCCCGTGCAACAGTGCGCAAACTAGAAGCCATGAATTTAGCGACTCCTTGCCCCCAAGGCCAAGTGCACTTTTATGTCAGTGGGATACCCGAACAATTTGCCCAGTTAGCCAGTCAATGGCTGGGATACTACCCAACGGTGGAGCATCTATCCTTGAGTGTCTTGACCCAATTCTATCCGCCATTAGAGATAACCGCCCCGCCACCAGAGGTCTCCGTGGTTGTTGCCAGCTAGGTGCCCTTGGGAATTTTGGCACAATAGAACTATGCCATCTGGCCATGTTGTCTATTCACCACCCTTGGAGGATTCCCGTGAGTAGTACCAGTAATTTTCAAGAGGCGATTCGCGAGGCGCGTAGTAGCGCGATCGTCGGTCCCAATGTGATTCGCAATGCCCTGCCCTTTGTCGGTGGTGGCCTCGTCCTGACGGCGGTGGGTAGCTGGGGTGGTCTGGGCGTGCTTGCTGCTGCGCCCCAACTCTTCATGCCCACGTTTATTGTGGCCATTATTGCTGAACTTGTCCTCTTTTTTGTGGCGCAGGGAGCCGCTCGCAAAGGGAACAATGGGCTAGCCCTACCCCTGTTGGCCACCTACAGTTTGCTGTCGGGTTATACGCTCTCTGGATTGATTGCCCTTGCCCTCAGCACCGTGGGCATTATGGGGATCATCATTGCCGCTGGCGGCTGTGGCATCACGTTTATGGCCGCTAGTCCCATTGGTTCCAATCTGTCGGAACGCGATGGCTTTGCCCTTGCCAAAACGGTACAACTGGGGATTATTGCCCTGCTGGTGGTGCTCGTTCTCCAGTTAGTCTTCAGCTTCTTTGGTGTCTTTACACCCACGTTTCTGGAAATTGCGATTTCTGGCATTGGTGTCGTGCTCTTTGTGGGGGCTGCGGTGGTGGACTTCTTTGTGCTGCCCCGTACCTACCGCGATGATCAGTACCTCTCTGCTGCCCTTTCGATGTACTTGACCTACATCAACCTGTTTATCTTTATCCTGCGGTTACTGATTGCCCTCAATCGCAGTCGCTAAAACAGCAGATGACACTGGGCATGATCCCGGAGCAGATGGTCACAGAGAACGAGAGCTACCATTGCCTCGACCATCGGCACCGCTCGCGGTAACACACAGGGATCATGCCGTCCTTTTGCCGCTAGAATGGTTTCTTCACCTGCTTGGTTCACGGTTTTCTGGGCTTGGCCAATGGTGGCGGTGGGCTTAAAAGCTACCCGCAAAATAATGTTTTCGCCATTGGAGATGCCCCCCTGAACCCCCCCAGAACGATTGGTGCGGGTGCGAATGCGCCCCTGTTCATCGGTATAGAACTCGTCATTGTGCTCTTGACCCGTGAGCAGGGTACCGGCAAAGCCAGAACCAATTTCAAAGCCCTTACTGGCGGGCAGCGACATCACCCCCTTGGCAAGATCTGCTTCTAGTTTGTCAAAGACGGGGGAGCCTAGGCCGACAGGCACATTGCGAACCACGCACTCAATGACACCGCCAATGGAGTTGGCTTGCCGCCGCACCTCATCCACAAGGGCAATCATCTTTTCTGCGGTGGTGGCATCGGGACAGCGCATGATATTCGCCTCAACGGCAGCCGCTGCCACGGTATCAGGATCAACAATGGCTTCAATGTCCTTGACCCGCTTGACGTAGGCAATGATTTCGGTACCCGCGACTTGAGCCAGAATTTTGCGGGCGATCGCCCCCGCGGCCACACGCCCAATGGTTTCCCGTGCCGAGGAACGCCCACCCCCTTGCCAGTTGCGAATCCCATATTTGCCGTCATAGGTAGCATCTGCATGGGAGGGACGATAGACCTGTGCCATTTCGGCATAATCTTCGGGGCGAGTGTCCTTGTTGCGCACCAGAATCGCAATGGGCGTGCCGAGGGTTTTGCCCTCAAAGACCCCGGAGAGAATTTCACAGCGATCGCTCTCTTGGCGAGGGGTCGTGAGACGACTTTGGCCGGGGCGGCGGCGATCCAGTTCCTTTTGAATATCCGCTTCTGACAGTTCCAATCGGGGAGGGCAGCCATCCACAACCACCCCCACACCGCCCCCGTGGGATTCACCAAAGGTGGTGACGCGAAAGAGATGCCCAAACGTATTGCCCATAGTGATTTCTGAAACCTACGATCCGCTCACCCGAAAGGCCATGCCACAGCCACAGGTTTGACTGGCATTGGGATTGTGGAAGCGAAAAGCGCCCCCCATTAAGTCTTCGATGTAATCCACCCGCAAGCCCCGCAACATCTCAGCCGCTTCCGCCGCGATCGCGATCGTCCAGCCTTGGGACTGGGTGAGCACATCCGTCGGCTCGGGTTCGGCCACAAGGGCAAGATCGTAGCGCCAGTCACTGCACTCACTGGGTTGCACCTGAATCCGCAGAATGGCTGCTTGGCCTCGACTGACGCCATGGGCTTGGAGACGTTCCAACTCTTGAATGGCTGCGGGGGTCAATTCCACCATCTTGCACCAAACTAGCGGGAACCATCAGTATATCGTGGTTTGAGGAGGTTGGTGAGAGCTGCCTTGGCGTTGGGGTAGTCAAATTGAAATCCCGTAGCCAGCGTTCGCTCCGGCAAGACCCGCTGCCCCTTGAGCACCACATCAGCTCCTTCCCCAAGCAGCAATTGGAGAACTGGGGCAGGCACAGGCAACCAAGAGGGGCGCTGCATCACCTCTCCTAATACCCGGCAAAAGTCCGCCATCGTCAGTGGCTCTGGGGCGGTGGCATTGTAAACCCCCTGCATTCCCGCTTGATCCACTGCGGCTAGAATCAGGCGCACTAAGTCCTGCTGATGGATCCACGAAAACCACTGCTGACCCGAGCCAAGGGGCCCCCCTAGATATAACTGAAAGGGCAATAGGAGCTTGGCCAGTGCCCCCTGCTCGCCGAGGACAATGCCAAAACGCAGAATCACTAACCGCACCCCTAAATCCGTTACCCCTTGGGCAGCCGCTTCCCAGTCCACACAGACCTTGGCCAGAAAATCATTTCCCGCTGCATGGGTTTCGACAAACATTTCTGTATCGCTAGTGCCGTAGTAGCCAATGGCAGAGGTGGAGACCAATACCTGCGGGCGCTGTTGACATTGGGCGATCGCCTGCACCAACTGCTGTGTGCCGACAACCCGGCTATCGTAGATCTCCTGTTTGCGCTGCGCTGTCCAGCGACCATTGGCAAGGGGTTCTCCTGCCAAGTTAATTACTGCATCCGCCCCCTCAAGGGCAGCAAACCAGTCCCCAGCGGCTTTGGGGGTATAGCCCACCCATTCAACATGGGTCATGCCAGCGAATTGTTTGGCGGCTTTCGACGGGGAGCGTACTAAGGCAACCACGTGATCGCCGCGATCGCTGAGGGCGCTGACGACCTGCTGCCCGACAAATCCAGTAGCACCGGTTACAACGACTCTCATAGATGCCTATCCATGGGTTGCGCTGGACGCTTTTGCCTCAAGGTCGGCCACCACGGGTTGCCACTCTGTACCGTAGCGTTCCCGCAGGGCGTGCCAAGCTGCCACTTGACCTGCGGCGTATTCACCGGGTTTGCCCCATTGCAAAAAGGCGCTGAGGACAGATTTTTCATTGGCATCGAGAAAGCGAATGGCGTAGGTGGGAAAGTTGCCCCGCTTGGCTTGCCCCTCCTCGAAGCGAACTTTGGCCACCTGATCCATATTCAGGTGAAACTCAAAGTCCTCCGTGTGCATATTGGCATAGCGCCCCTTGGGCAGTTCGGCATAGAAGACCTTGGTGAGGGGCGATCGCACCTCCAGAACGGCAGTTTCGTTTGTAACCACAAGGCGCAGTAGCCCCAATTGCTCACAATCCCTGAGGAATTGCTGAAAGGAGGGAGAAGTATCAGACATCGTTGGTGCATCAGCCATGAACACTTCTTCCACTGTGACGCACAGGGGATGCCGATGCAAGCCTGCCGAGTTAGCTCTCTATTTCGCCTTAGCCAAATGCAGCACAACGCCCAGACCCGCGCCCATATCCTCTGGCGTGACCTTACCATCGTGGTTGGCATCGAGGGCATCAAACACTGCATCCGTTCCCAGCCACTCTTCGCGGGTAATAATGCCATCGCCATCGAGGTCATAGACATGGAAGAGTTCTTCTGCTGCATGGGTGAGGGTTTCCGCCCCTTCAAGGCGGGCCAGTCGCTGCGTCAAGAGATCCTCAAGGGTCTCCAGTGCCTTGGTGAAGCCCTTAATGCCCTCATCCAGTTTTTCACTGGCCATCTCATCAGCCGCGTGCATCTTGCGGAAGGTGGCTTCATCCATAGCGACTTTTTCAATGTCAAGGGTGGCAGCGATCGCCGGATCCAACTTGCGTTTTAGCTCGCCACTGGTATTTTGTAGCTCTTGGAGCAAGGCCGGGGAAATGGTGAGCAAATCGCAGCCGGCCAGTTCAATGATTTCGCCAATGTTGCGGAAGCTGGCGCCCATCACTTCCGTGGGGTAGCCGAATTTCTTGTAGTAGTTGTAGATTTTGGTGACGGAAATCACCCCTGGATCCTCAGGCCCCGGATACTCGGCACGACCTGTTTTTTTCTTGTACCAGTCGAGAATGCGCCCAACAAAGGGGGAAATCAATGTCACACCCGCCTCAGCGCAGGCGATCGCCTGATGGAAGCCAAACAGCAGGGTTAAATTGCAGTGAATGCCCTCTTTTTCGAGAATTTCGGCTGCACGAATGCCTTCCCAAGTCGAGGCAATTTTAATCAGCACGCGATCGCGCCCCACACCTGCGGCTTCGTATTGGCCAATCAACTCCCGCGCCTTTTGCACTGTAGCTTCTGTATCGTAGGAGAGCCGCGCATCTACTTCCGTTGAGACCCGACCGGGGATAATTTGCAAAATTTTCAAGCCAAAGGCCACCGCCAAGCGATCCACAGCAAGGGAGACAATCTCACGGGGAGTAGCACCAGACCCCAAATCAGCTTTGGCTTTGCGCAGGGTTTCATCGACAATGGGCTGGTACTCCTTCATTTGGGCAGCAGCCGTAATCAACGAGGGATTCGTGGTGGCATCGCGGGGGGTGAATTTTTCAATGGCGAGGATGTCTCCCGTATCAGCGACCACAACTGTCATTTGTCGCAACTGTTCCAGCAAGTTCATGAGACAGGTCTCCCAAAGGTGTCCCTTTCATTATCGTTCGCCAGCCCAAGGGTCGGGGAAAGCACCGTAACAAAGCGCAATATGTCACCCCTAGGTTCTCTCAGTGCGATCGCTGAGCAACCAACCTTGCGCCTCAACCCGCGATCGCCAGTGCTGCCAGTGCTGCTCAAGTTCCTGCCCCATTTCGGGAGTATTGAGGTGATTGCGCCAAAGAATCAGGGCATCCTCTGGGGGGTTCTCGTAGTAGTGGGGACGCCGTCCGACCAGTTCAAAGCCAAAGTGCTGATAGAGTCGTTGGGCGGCTGCATTGCTGGCGCGTACTTCCAAAGTTGCCCACTGGCGATCGCCCCCTTGATGCCCCAGTTGCAAGAGCCGACACAGCAGTAACCCCGCTAACCCCTGCCGCCGGTACTGCGGATGCACCATCAGCAACACAAGGTGCAATTCATCGGCAATCCCCCAGCTCACGCCACAGCCCCACACTTGATCAAGGGTGGCCACCACCAGCAGCGTATGTTGCGGATTCTCCAACTCACGGGCATAGCCCTGGTGCGACCAAAAGCCCCCCAGACACACCTGATCCAGTTGAACGATGCTATCTAAATCCTTGATCGTTGGGCGTCGTAATTCTAATTGCCCCATGGCCGTTGCCTGCAAGGGAGAGTGCTATCATGCAGAGGAAATGGTACCGTGTAGCAGCGCTATGGCAGAAGAGACGCCCACCCAAGCCCCCAAAAAAGAAAAGCCCCCCGCCATTGAGGATAAACCCTTTGCTGAGTTTATTAATGAGGCTTTTTTGCCTGCTCTCCAGAACGCCCTCAGCGCCAAAGTGGGGGATGTGAGTCTGCGCCTAGAGGAGAATACCGTGATGGGTGAGTGGGGCAAGGGAATGTATCAGTTTCGCCTCTACTTCCTAGAGGGGGATATCCAAGGGCCGAAGGCTTTTGTCTGTAGCAGCGGTGGCATTACCCCCAGCACCATTGAGCCATTTTTGGGGGATGAGCGTAAAGTAACGCTTGATCTCCTAGTCTTTGGGGTGATGCAGCGCCTGAATGGCCAAAAGTGGTTGGGAGGCAATTAGCGAGAGTATGGCCACAGCAATTCAAGTGGGCGATCGCGCCCCTGACTTTGAACTCACGGCTGCCGATGGCCGCAAGGTGAAGCTCTCCGACTTTCGTGGCAAAAAGAACGTTGTCCTCTACTTTTACCCCGCCTCAGAAACCCCCGGCTGCACGATTCAAGCCTGTGCCTTTCGCGATGCCTACAGTGTTTTCCAAGAACTGGGTGCTGAAGTGATTGGCATTAGTGGCGACCCCGTGGAGCGGCAGCAGGGCTTCCAGAAAAATCACCAACTCCCCTTTCTCGTCCTCAGTGATCCCGGCAACAAGGTTCGCCAGCAGTATGGTGCCTCTTCGCTCTTTGGTCTCTTTCCGGGGCGGGTCACCTATGTCATTGATCAAGAGGGTGTGGTGCGCTACGTTTTTGACTCTATGCTCAACTTCAAAGCCCACGTAGATGAGGCGCTCAAGATTTTGCGTCAGTTGGCCAGTGCCACTGCCTAAAACAAGCGATCGCAATCACACCCCAACGGTAAGCGAGTTCACTGCCAAGGCCGACTCCTTAGGGCTAGGGTAGAGCCATTCTTCTTAGGAGTTTGGCCATGCGTTCCTACCTTGCCCTTGTACCTGCGGTGACCCTCTTTCTGTTGCCCCTTGGTTCTCTCAGCCTTGCGCAGGGAACGACCCCTGTGGTGAGTCAGCCTTCCAGTCTTGTGGCGCGGCTGCGGGCGAATCTGCCGAACCGTGGTGTTCCCGGTAGTCGCTTTGGGGGGGCAACCCGTGGAGCCTGTGTTAGCGGCAGTGAACGTTTAACCGCCTTACTCCCTGATACCCACCTTGGCCAAACGGCTGTGGCGACACCAACCCTCTTTGTTTTTGTGCCCAAGAGCAAAGCCACGCAGGGGGAAGTGGTGATTGCTGATGCTGAGCATCGTCCCCTAGCAACAATGGTGGTGGATCTACCCGCTGAACCGGGGATTCTGGCACTGAAGCCCAATGTGCAACTCCAACCCGGCCAAGACTACCGCTGGACCTTTACCCTACTGTGTGGTGCTGATGCCGATGATCCCTCCGCCTTTATCTCTGTCAGTGGCGTGATTTCGCGGGTGCAGCCGGCAACGGATTTGGCAAAGCAACTTCAGGGCAAGAGTGGGGGCGATCGCCTTGGGGCAGCAGTTGATGCGGGTCTTTGGTACGAAACCTTGGCGATTTTGGCCGAGCTGCAAGGGAATGAAGCCACACGGAACCTAGCCCGCAGTGAATGGGTCGCCGTATTATCTGCCGTTGGTCTAGGGAGTATTGCCCAAGCACCCCTAGTACAATAAAACTGAATGAGTTAGCGCGGTGGTTGCGGGAGTCTCTCACTCCTGAGGAAAGTCCGGGCTTCCAAAAGACCAAGCTTGCTGGGTAACGCCCAGTGCGGGTGACCGCGAGGATAGTGCCACAGAAATATACCGCCGATGGAGGGAAACCTCACAGGCAAGGGTGCAACGGTGCGGTAAGAGCGCACCAGCAACATCGAGAGGTGTTGGCTCGGTAAACCCCGGCTGGAAGCAAGGTGTGCTAGCGCTAAGGAACCAGGGTTGGTCTTTTCCCCAGTTCTTTGCTAGCCAGAGCCGCTAGAGGCACTTGGTAACAAGTGTCCCAGATAGATAACCACCCTTTGAACAGAACCCGGCTTACGTCTAACTCATTCATTAATCATTTTTTATGATCTTGAGAAATGCCCCCTGGGGACGTGCCCTTGACTCTTTTCTGCCTCTGTATTGAAGTCCATCTATGGTGAAGCTGGGTTACCTTGGCCCAGTGGGCACCTACAGCGAAGAAGCTGCCCAAAGCTATGCCCAATGGCAGCAACAACAGGGAGTATGCCTTTGCCTTGTGCCGATGATCACGATCGCCGGCTGTCTGGAGGCATTGGCGGTAGGAGAATTAGATTTAGCGCTGGTGCCCAGTGAAAACTCGGTTGAGGGCAGTGTCAACATTACCCTTGATTCGCTGTGGCGACTGGATACGCTGCACATTCAGTACGCCTTTATCCGCCCCATTGTCCATGCCTTCATTGCCCAAACCACAGATTTCGCCCAAATTCAAGCGGTCTATTCCCATCCCCAAGCTCTCGGGCAGTGCCAGCGCTGGTTACAAGCCCATCTTCCCCATGCGCGCCAATGTCCGGTGACCTCCACCGCCGAAGGGCTGCAATACGTGGCTCAATCCGATCGGGTGGGGGCGATCGCCTCCGTACGAGCCGCCCAACTCCATCAACTACCCATTGTCGCCACCGAAATTCAGGATATTCCCGACAATTGCACGCGGTTTTGGGTGGTGAGTCGCCAACAGGGGGATGGCTGGCCCCAGCCGGGGGATACCCACACTTCCATTGCCTTTAGCCTGAAGGCCAATGCCCCCGGTGCCCTGCTCAAGGTGCTGCAACTCTTTAGCGATCGCCAGATTAACCTCAGCCGCATTGAATCGCGCCCCAGCAAACGTGCTTTGGGGGATTATCTCTTCTTTGTTGACCTAGAGGTGAATGGTCGCCCTGATGTGGTGGCTGATTGTCTGCTGGCGCTTAAGGACGCTACAGATGTGTTGAAAGTCTTTGGTAGTTATCAATTTCTAGACCTCGGAGAATAGATTGGCCATGCGTATCGGTGTCCCCAAAGAAATGAAGGATCAAGAATTCCGCGTCGGTCTGACGCCAGCGGGGGTACAAAGTCTGCGGGAGCGCGGCCATGAGGTTCTCATTGAAAGTGGCGCGGGGGTGGGTTCAGGCTTTCTCGATGAGGCCTATGTTGCCGCAGGTGCCCAAATTGTGTCCACGGCTCAAGCCGCGTGGGATGCCCAACTGGTGGTCAAAGTCAAGGAACCCTTGCCCTCGGAGTATCGCTATTTGCGTTCTGGCCAACTGCTCTTTACCTACTTGCACCTTGCCGCTAGTCGGGAGCTGACGGTGGCTCTGTTGGAATCGGGGATTACCGCGATCGCCTACGAAAGTGTTGAAGAAACGCATCACCAACGCAGCTTCCCGCTGCTAACCCCCATGAGCATGATTGCCGGTCGCTTGGCAGTGCAGTTTGGTGCCCGCTTCCTAGAGCGTACCCAAGGGGGGCGGGGAGTGCTCCTCAGTGGCATTCCGGGGGTGCGGCCGGGGCGGGTTGTCATTTTAGGGGGCGGTGTCGTCGGCACAGAAGCGGCGCGGATGGCTGTGGGTTTGGGGGCACAGGTGAGCATTCTCGATATTAATGTCGAGCGTCTCAAGTACCTAGAAACCCTCTTTGGCGCCCGGGTGGAGTACCTCTACAGCAGTTCTCACCTCATTGCTGAGCTATTGCCCCAAGCGGACTTAGTGATTGGTGCTGTCCTTGTGCCGGGTCAGCGTCCTCCCTGTTTGGTGCCCAAGTCCCTTGTGCAAACGATGCGCCCCGGAGCAGTGATCATTGATGTGGCCGTGGATCAAGGGGGCTGTGTGGAAACGCTGCGACCCACTACCCATTCCAACCCCACCTATACCGCCTTTGGTGTGGTTCACTATGGCGTGCCGAATATGCCGGGAGCCGTGCCTTGGACAGCCACCCAAGCCCTGACGAATAGCACCTTGCCCTATATTCTTTGCCTCGCCGATCATGGCGATCGCGCCCTCGAACTCTCCCCTGCCCTTGCCAAGGGTCTAGTGGTCAAGCAGCACCATTTAGTCCATCCCGATGTGCGGGTTGTCTTTCCTGATCTTTAGGCGGACGATCAAGTACCTCTGGACAGGCTGAGCCCCGTTCTCATTGACGCTCATCCCGCTAACGCTAGGCGTATAGCAGGAGATTCCCCGTTCACAGCATCTCTACGAAAAACCTAGGCCGTGCTAGTTGAAGTCCGTCCGAGGTGGAGAGAAAGTATTCCAGACCAACATCGAGGCCAACCACCCGCTTCAAGACTTGCTGCAATGCTTGGGTGTTAACCGACGCTAAATCAGGGTTGGTCTGCTTTGCTTGGGTTAATCGTTGGCACTGCACGTTGAAGCTGGGGTAAGGGGCATCCGCTGAGATGATGTACTCGCTATGCACAGAGCAGGCATTGACTGGACATTTGCGCGAAGCAATCCAGTCTTTGCGTTCCCTCAGCGCATCATTCCAAACTTGGCGACACACCTCTAGATCGTAGTCGATCTGCTTGGCCTGCTGCTGGGTTAGTTTTAGCCTGTACTCGTACGTCAGGGTGATCATGAGTGGACTATAGCTATCAGTCGCACCCGATGTTCGGTGCTAGCTCAATATATCCAGCAACAAGCTGAGATTGAGTGACTGCTCCCTATGGTCGCCCGCCGCCTCACCACTACCTAACCGCTTTGCGGTATAGACGGAGCACTGCGGCGAATTTTGGTAGATTGAATGGCAAGAAACTCATTGACACAGGGGCAATAGTAACGTCACAAAGTAAAACACAAGGGGTGCCGTAAAAACATAGCTATCGGCGCGATCCAAAATGCCGCCATGCCCGGGAATCAACTGGCCAGAATCTTTGACGCCGGCATCCCGTTTCATCATTGACTCCGTTAAGTCCCCCAATAGACTGGCAATGCCAATCATGAGGCCAAACATTGCACCCAAAAGCCAAGGGAGTGGCCAGCCGAGGGAATGTGCTCCCCAAAGGGCGACGCCTAAACTCCCTAAAACGCCAAACACTGCCCCTTCTACGGTTTTCTTGGGACTGATGTGGGAAAGCCGTGTCCGGCCAAAGAGCTTACCAACAGCATAGGCACCAATATCTGCCGCCCAAATACAGACAAAGGCCAAGAGGGTTACCTGCAACCCCAAGGGCAAAGCGGTGAGTTGAAACTGCTCTGGCCAAAATCCTCCCAAAGGTAATGTTGCCTGTTGCTCCAATCCCCGCAAGCGCACCCAATAGCTTGGCAAATAGCCGCCGTAAAACAGCCCCATGATTGAGGTGGAAATGTCGGCGATCGAGGCCAGCTTGGGTTGAAATAGCAAGTAGAAGCAAATGAAGGTACCTGCGACGGGAAAGACAGCATCCGCAAGGTCTGGACGCAGCAGTGAGGTGATGAGGAGCACTTGACTCACCACGAGGGTGGTTTTAGCCGCCGGCGCACTCCCTTTGGCACGGGCTAATTCAAAGTATTCCAGTTGACCCAGATAAATCAGTGCCCCAATGCCCAGACAAAAATACCAACCGCCTAGAAAGGTCATTAGCAGCGCGAGAGCGATCGCGACAAGTCCACTGGCAATGCGGATCCAGAGCATGGTGGTGAGGGGCGGTGATAAGGGGTTACATTGAGCCGCGCGTTGAGTGTTTGCGTAGCGCGTCCAAAGAACGATCGCCGCTACAATAAAAAGTTTAATCTAAATTCACCAACGTTAAGGGAACATTAACAGACTCGCAGCCAAGACAGGATGCATGGCAGTGTCCTTGCCAAGCTATAACGGATTATGGAACATCATGGGGGCAAGGGCGTCATGAAAAGCGATTGGTCTGAGGTCGATTGTATCCATGACATCCAGTCTTCCCCTTGCTTGGACGCGTGTTGAGGAGACCAGTGCTCGGGTGACGCTGCCGCTGACAAAACTTACACCCCAAGAGTTGGTTGTCCGCTGTCAAGCCGGCAGAACCCCAGATCGCGCTGCCTTTACTGAATTGTTGCGGCGATACCAATCCCATGTGGAGCGAATTATCTATCACCTCGCGCCCGACTGGGACGATCGCGCCGACCTTGTGCAAGAAGTCTGGATTCGGGTCTATCGCAACATTCACAAACTGCAAGACGCCAGCAAATTTCGGGGTTGGCTCAGCCGCATTGCCACCAACTTGTTTTACGATGAGTTGCGCAAACGCAAACGCCATCAACCGCCCCTGTCGCTGGATGCACCCCTGAAAACCCAAGAGGGTGAAATGAGCTGGGAACTTGCCGCCAGTGATGCCAGTCCCGATGACCGGTTGCGTACGGATGAATTCTATGATCAATTACGGCGGGCGATCGCCAACCTACCGGAAACCTTTCGGACAACGATTGTTCTGCGGGAAATTGAAGGCCTCTCCTACGAAGAAATTGCCCAAATCACTGGGGTTTCCCTCGGAACCGTGAAATCGCGAATCGCCCGTGCCCGACAGCGACTCCAACTAGAACTCCAACCCCACCTCGATCTCCCTTCAACCTGATGCGAATCACCCCTACCCTTTTCCTGCAAGGACAGACCCCTATGATGGACGAACTTGATCACTGCAAACGCGATACCTTTGAACTCCTGAGCGCCTACCTCGATGGTGAAGTGACGGCTGCAGAACGGCAACAGGTGGAAGCATGGCTGGCCACTGACCCCGAAGGCCAACGCCTCTATCAGCGACTCCTGACCCTCAAGCAGCAGATGCAAGAACTGCCCGTACCCTTGACCCCCTGTCCAGCGGATCGTTTGGCCGCTCAAGTGATTGCTAAGGCCCATCGCCCCCGTCGTATTTGGGTCTTAGGGAGTGCGGGAGCAACCCTAGCGGCATCCTTCGTGGCAATCCTGACGGGTCTAATTCCCAATCCCTTCCCCAGTCTGCCTGTAGCTATCACCAGTCCTGCTGGCATTGAGCCAGAGGTATCTCCCCTACCGATTGAGCCAACGGCAGTCGGCTTGATGCTCAGTCTTGACCGTCCCCCTGTGGCCATTCCCGTCAGTGAAACGGCTCCTGCGGCGCTGCCGGCACCCCAGGCAAGTTCACAGCCAAGGACTGAAGCTACTGACTAGGAATAATCTCCGGCTTGAAGGGACGCTCCAAAAGACAGTTGAGGGCAGCTTGGGGAGTGAGATGGCCACTAAGAACGGCATTCACCATCGCCGTAATCGGGATATCTAACTGGTGCTGCTGGGCATAGGTGCAGAGCACGCGAGCAGTGTTCACCCCTTCAGCCGTCCCCTTGGTCAGCGCTAGGGCTTGGGAGAGGGACTTACCGTGGGCAAGATGCCACCCCACTTGATAGTTGCGACTCAGGGCGCTGGTACAGGTGGCGAGGAGATCTCCTAACCCTGAAAGGCCGTAGAAGGTTTCCACTTGTCCGCCCCAGTGGGTACCCACCCGCACCATTTCCACCAGTCCTCGGGTAATCAGGGCAGAGCGGGCATTGACGCCCAGACCCAGACCATCATTGACGCCACAGGCGATCGCAATCACATTTTTGAAGATGCCCCCCATTTCCACACCCCGCCGATCCTCATTGCTATAGAGGCGAAAGGTGGTACTGCCCAAACAGTCCTGCACTTGCTTGGTTGCTGCTAGGTTGCCCCCCACCACTGCCGCTGCCGGTAATCCCTGCTGAATTTCACTGGCTAGGTTGGGTCCTGAAAGCACCACAAGATCGTGATGCGGGCAGTAGGTTTGCCAAATATCCGCCGCTGTGGCAAAGGTTTCTGCTTCTAAACCCTTGGTAGCACTGACAAGGATCATTTCTAAGGGGGGTTGAAGGGCGGCGACTTGGGCAGCCACTTCCCGTACGGCTTTGATGGGGAGAGCCGAAACCAGTAAATGAATGTCTTGAAAAAGAACAGCCGAGAGTGCCCCCTGCGATCGCCCCCAGCAGGAGACCGTGCAGCCCTGTTGCTCAAATAGGTATGCCAGTGTTTGTCCCCAATGACCTAAGCCCAAAATCAATACCCTTGGGGACATACCATCCCCGTCCTAGGGGGTAACCGTTAGATTTTGAAATTGTTGCTGCTGTCGTTTGCGAAAGGCCTCTGCTTCAGCATTAAGATTTTCCATTTGATCCGCCACTACTTCGTTGGGATCGCGACCATCCATCAAACGCAGGCGATTCATCAGTCCGGGCACGGAAAAGTTGCCATTCTGGGGATTAAGAATGCTTCCCAAATCATTGGCATTGCCGTTTTGTTGCCAGCCTTCCATTGGGTTATTCGTGTTTGCAGTCTGGGCAAGCGCCATACTCCCGAGATTGAGAGTAAGTGCAGCAAGGGCAAGACTGGTTAGATAGCGAGGTGTCATGGGTCACTCCTCAAAACATGCGCTAGGAATGCAGACGATAGGATGGCTCAATCGGTGCCGAGGGCTGTACAAGGGATTATACCAAGTCTTTGTCGTTGCCTAGGGGTTGCAGAAGTAGCATTGACTGGGATCGGCAACGGTTTCAGGAACCGGTACTGTGAGTTGGTGCAAACAGCGTTGACAGTGGTAACAGCTGGCTTTGATGGCGCTGGTGGGTGCGCCACACCGTTCACAGGGTAGCCCCGGCAGTTTCTCACGAGCCACAAACCCCGGCCAACCACACTGAGGACAGCCCTGAGCCATTGCTTGAACGAGGTCAGCAGCCGCTTGAGCAATCACCTGCATGCGCGTCGGGTTCATGTGGGCCCGCATATCGGTTTCAAGGTGAATGGTGGGGCGATCGGTTTGCAGGGTGGCGATCGCCCTTTGCAACTGTTCCTCGCTTTGAATTCCTTTGAAAATTGGCGTATTGGGTAGAGGATCCGCCTGCGCCATCGCAATCAAACCATGTTCTGGAAAGCCCACCCGCTCGGCAAAGGCCAAGGCCTCTTCAAGATTGCTCACGGTGGCATGGTTAAAGTTCGTTTCTAGGGAGAGCACTTCCCCCCGCAAGACAAGGTCATGGCGGCGATCCACAAGCAGGATGAGTTCGCGATCGCTCGGAAGCATCGGAAATTGCGGATGGGGGCCAAAGCTCCCCTCACTGGCAACCACTAAGTCTGCGTCCGTTTGTGCCAGCACTGCTTCTGCCTTGGCGAGAGCCGCCTCTTCTTGGGTGCCACAGCGGGGAATTTCACGGCTAAACGTCCCAAAGCGATCGCTATCAAAATCTGAGGCCACAACTACCGTTACCCCTAAGCGAGCCAGCACCGGAGCGATCGCCTGCTCTTTGCCATGCTTGGTGGCAAGAATTGCCGTGCGTCCTTGGAAGTAGCGATCTGTAGCTCTAAACATCACCGCCAAGATAGGCCTCAATCACCTTGGGATCATTTTTAACCGTCAGGGGATCGCCCAGAGCAATGAGTTGACCAAAGTCCAATACTGCCAAGCGATCGCACAAACTCATCACCAAGGGCACATGGTGCTCAATGAGAATCACCGTCAGGTCAAAGGTCTCCTTGAGGCGGCGAATTAACTCACAGAGGTCTTGCTTTTCCTTGGGGTTCATACCCGCAGCGGGTTCATCTAACAAAAGCAGGCGGGGTTGCAGTGCCAAGGCACGCGCCAGTTCAAGGCGGCGTTGTTCACCATAGGGTAAGTTGCCTGCCCGCTCGTGGCGCCGCTCATAGAGATTCACCCAGTAGAGAAGTTCCTTGGCGCGGTTTTCCAAGCGCTCCTGAGCATACCGTACAGGGGCTGCTCCCCAGAGGTTTGCCCAAAAACTGGCAGGGGCATGGAGATGCTGTCCCATGCGCACATTCTCCCAAACACTCATCTCTGGAAAGAGGCGAATATTTTGAAAGGTGCGAGCAATGCCCAACCCAGCAATCTGGTGGGGCTTAAGCAGGTGCAGGGGCTGCTGCTGAAACTGAATTTCTCCTGAGGTGAGAGGAATTAACCCCGTCAGCAGGTTAAAAAGGGTGGTTTTACCAGCGCCATTGGGGCCAATAATGCCAAAAATCTCCCCCGTTGCCACGCTAAAGGACACGCGATCAACCGCCTTGAGGCCGCCAAAGTAGCGGCACACATTCTCTAAGGTCAGGAGTGGCTGCGACATCTAGGGCTGAGGAGGGGGAAGTTTCTCGAAGGCTTGGTAGGCCATGCGCGAGACTTGGCGAATGAGTTCACTACCTCGGGGATCATTGTAGGGGCGTTTCACCATCATTGCTGCCACATAGCGTTGGCCATTGGGCATATCCACCATGCCCGCATCTCCCACCACAATACCAATATCGCCAGTTTTGTGGGCAATGGTGGCCCCTTTGCCAAGACCAGCGGGCAAGAGGGTATTAGTGACCGTGCGCCGCATAATGTCCAGCAGACGATCGCGACTACGGGGGGAGACAATTTCCCCCTGACCAATTTTCAGCATCAGCGTTGCCAAGTCGCGGGGGCTAGTGGTGTTGGTGCCCTTCATATCCGGTAGCAGATTGTTGATCACCGTATTTTCTAAGCCCCATTCCTGAAACTGTTGGTTGAGCACGGCGGCGCCCCCAAGGCGATCAATAATCATATTCGTTGCCGTGTTGTCGCTAATGGTAATCATTAAATCGGCCACCTCAAGGGCGGGGTACTGGGAATTCGGCTTTTGGTATTGCAATGTGCCCGCCTCAGAAGCAATCAGATCGGGGCGCATCGTCAGGCGTTCATGGAGCGTGACTCGTCCCTCATCCACCGCCTTGAAAAAGGCAACAAGGATGGGAAATTTAATCGTAGAGGCCGCTGGAAAGACCGCATCGCCGCCTACATTCAGAGATGCCCCGGAGTCGAGGTTAAAAAAGTACAGCCCCGCGGCCAGATTGGGTTGACGGCTCACTAATTGCTGAATTTGCTGTTGCAGGTTTGTCAGGGGACGTTCTGGGGGCAAGTTGGGGATTGGTGCTTCGGGGGCGATCGCCTGACTGGCCGTGGTCTCTAGGGACAGTTTTTCAGGCTGCAACACCGACAGCAGTGTGCCGACTATGGTGGCAAGGGCAACCACACTGACGCCAAAGCGAAAAGTCATTAAGAACAAATTGGGACGGGGAGGCGTTGGGCTAGGAAGCGGTGCTGGACGAGACAGTGAGGAAAGAGTAGAGGACGGAACCATTGAACGCGACTGAGCAACCATGCCATTTACTGTAGAGGGAAGGTGTCCGAAGCAATCGTGGCTGCGTGCTGAATCGCCCACTCCACCTGACGCAGTATGCCCCGCAACAGCGCTACTTCAGCAGCCGTGGGGTAGGCGCGCCCGAGGAGCGATCGCACCTTGGCCATACGACTAGCAGCGGTATGGGGATACAAAAAACCAATCTGGAGCAGCACCTGCTCTAAATGGTCATAAAACCCCTGCAACTGCTCAAAGGGGACGGCAGACCCTTGGGAAAAAGTTCCCGCGCTGTCGCAGGCCGTCAACCACAACTCATAGCAGCATACGGCAACAGCTTGCGCCAGATTCAAAGATGGATAAGCATTAGCCGTAGGAATCTGCACCAAACCATGGGCACACTCCAATTCTGCATTCGTGAGTCCCCGATCCTCGCGACCAAAGACCAGTGCCGACTGCGGGACAGCCAACAGTTGCGGTGCCGCCTGACGCGGTGTCCACAGAGGTAACGCCAAATCCGCCACATCTCGCCCCACCGTGGCAAAGACCCGCTGACAATCCGCCAGTGCCGTTGCGAGGGAGTCCGTCATTCTGGCTTGCTGGAGCACATCCTCTGCATGAACCGCCCAGCGACGGGCTAGCTCTCCCTTGGGATCACAGCGGGGACTGACAATCCACAACTGCTGTAACCCCATATTTTTCATCACCCGGGCAATGCTGCCGACATTGATCTCCCCTTGGGGTTCAACGAGCACAATGCGTACCAAAGGCAGGGTATCCACGCTTGCTGGCTGAGCCAAAATAAAAAAATAATTAACATTTTCTAGATGATTTTAGAAGACTTCTTTAATCTTTCTCAAGTCCTTACAAATTCAGGACTTTGCTGCATATTTCATAAAATTTAATAACTGTAACACGCTTAGTACGGTTCTTAGCGCAATCAGTAGAATTGGAAATAACTTTTTAGGTGTGACCCCTACTCGCAAACCGCGTTCCCTTGCTTAGGAAGTTCTCCAGAGATTTCCTAGGTACAGTCCTGTTCTAAAACATGGGGGACACAAAGGGGGCTTCTCTCCTATAGAGACTTTCATCGTTTTAACTGTGTTCCATCCCTGTGAAGAGGGCTGGGTTTTGGGCTGGCAGCAGGGGTCTTGATTTATGTGGTGTGGTTCTGTCAACGAGGAGTCAACTCATGTGGCGTTTTATGAGCTTGCATTGGCCAAAACTCAGTGCCGTCGGCCTCCTGTACTGTGGTCTAGCCGCTGGCTTAGGTTATCTTACGAACCTACAACTGGATGCAATGCACAATCAAGCAAAAAACCAGGCAATCACCGTGCAATTGTCCCATAGCCTGAATGATCTCAATCCCTGAGTCAAGAGGCTTTAGCTTCGAGGGGGAGATCTTCCGTCAGACCAATTTCCCGTTTCAGCAGTTCGACCGACTGCGGATCAATGTAGCTTTCGCAGCAAATGAGACGGGGGATGCGAATCAACTCATGGCGGGCCGCCGCAATGGCTGCTTTGACCCGTTCCCCACTGGCGCGATCGCTAATGATCGTATGGGCACGGTGCACCAAGGCATTGAGCTTATAGCTATCGTTGGCTTGAGCCGTCACCAAGAGTAGCTCATCCCCCCGCAAACTGTGGATCATCACCTCTGCGACACCAAGGGTACCGGAACTGAGGCTGACCAACCCCAAGCAGGAGCCTTTCGGCAATTGCCGTACCACTTCCAGTTCCCGCTGGTAGTTGTAGATGTCGATGAAAAATACTCGCACGTCCTTATCGCGGGTGATGGCTTCCGTCATGCTGGCAAAATAGCGCACGGTAACGACAGTTGCAGAGGTATCGCCATCAAGGACGGTTTCTAAGTCTTCAAGAAAAATCAGCTCGACGGGAATCGGCAGCAGTTGTTGCAGTTCCTGAACAATCAGTTCGCCAGCCCCTTGATCGTGGCGGGGCACCGTCACCAAAACCCTCACCCCGGCTTTTTGGCGGGCATCAATCTCCGCAAGGAATAACTCGCGAATTTGACTTAGGGAATAGCCCATTTCGAGGAGGGTATCAACGCTTTCTTGAACAATGCGGTGCACAGGCACAACAGCGGGTCGGCGTTGGCGAGGACGGGTTTCCTCTTGGCCGAGGGCACGCACATAGATGCCCGACCCCACTTGGGGCACGACTAAACCAGCAGCTTCAAGGCGTTCGTAAACTTTGCTGATCGTGTTGCGGTGCAATCCAGTTTGCATGGCCAGCTGCCGCGTACTGGGCAAGCGATACCCCGGCGGAAATTGCCGTGCAGCGATCGCAAAACTAATTTGATTAAAGAGCTGAGTTGAAGCAGGAATTTCGCTATCTGGTTGGATGTGGAATTGAACCATACGTGTCCTTTCGCCCATCAGGTACTGTCCTAGAGGGATACGCCCTCCTTGGTGTGGCTATGCCAGATGCAAAACCTACCCCCAATCGCTGCATAAACCGTCACAGTTAGTGAGTAATTTTACCGCACTTGCTACCGATCGTTCTTTTTGGGGCGATAAAGCACGGTTACAGGGTCACCACCAAGTTGTCGCGGTGGACAATTGTATCGGCAGCGGCATAGCCGAGGATCTTGGCTAGTTCGCTGGACTGTTGCCCCTGCACACGCCGGATTTCTTCACTGTTGTAGTTGACAAGGCCACGGGCAATTTCAGTGCCTGTGGGGTCACAGAGCTTCACGGCATCTTGGGCTTGAAACTCCCCTGCAACACGGGTGATGCCTGCTGCCAAAAGAGACTTGCCACCCACAGTAATGGCCTTAACGGCACCCTCATCGAGCCACAACTCGCCTTTGGGAATGAGGGCACGAGCAATCCAGCGTTTGCGGGCATTGATGGTTTTGGGACGAGGTTCAAAGTGGGTGCCCAAGGGTTCACCCGCAAGGATTTTTAGCAGGTTGGTGGGCGATCGCCCATCGGTAATGACAGTGCGTACGCCAGCTTCGGTGGCAATCTCGGCAGCCCGAATTTTGGTGGCCATGCCCCCGGTACCCCAAGGGGAGCCAGCAGCACCAATTTGAATCGTTTGGGCTAACTCGGCTAAGGAGACCACCCGCTCAATGGGAACGGCTGTTTTATCAATGCGCGGATCTGCTGAGTAGAGGCGATCGACATCCGTGAGCAAAAATAACCAATCGGCTTCTACAAGGCTCGCCACAAGGGCTGAGAGGGTATCATTATCGCCAAACTTGAGTTCATCCACCGCCACCGTATCGTTTTCATTGACAATGGGGATGACGCCCAGTTCAAACAGCGCCTGGAACGTGTTGTAGATATTCAGGTAGCTCTGGCGATCCACAAAATTTTGCCGCGTCACGAGGATTTGGGCAATCGGCTGGCGCAGGACTGAAAAAAGATCATCGTACATGCGCATTAGGTGTCCCTGCCCCACTGCTGCCACCGCCTGTTTTTGGGCTAATTGTTGGGGACGCTCTGTTAAGCCCAAGCGCACAGCACCCACACCCACCGCCCCAGAGGAGACGAGTACCACGCGATCGCCCCGCCGTTGACAGTGACACAAGACCTCCACCAGTTGGGCAATAGTGGCCAAGGCCAGATTTCCTTCTTTACCCCCCGTTAAGCTCGATGTGCCAATTTTGACGACCAGTGTTTGTGCCATGGGGAGTCGGGACGGATATTGACCAGTGGGTATAGGATCAGACGTGCTCATTGTATCGCGGTGGGAGACAGCCAATGAACTCAGGGTTTTGGTCTGAGGTGCTGCAAACCTGTCAACAGATTCAACAGGTGGTTGCCCCCCGTTTGCTGGAGTGGGCAGGGGAATCCCCCAGCGATCGCAAAGCCGATGGCAGCCTTGTTACCCGCGCCGACCTTTGGGCCGATCAGAAAATCACCGAAATGCTGCAACAACGCTTTCCCCACCACGGCTGTCTGAGTGAAGAGGGCAACCATACCTACGGTGGTGAACAGTGGTGTTGGATCATTGATCCCATTGATGGCACGACTAACTATAGTCATGGTTTGCCCATTTGGTGTATTGCCCTCAGTCTGCTCTACCAAGGCACACCCGTATTTGGCTATGTGCACGTTCCCGGCTTTCAGCAGACGTTTCATGGCTTCTATCAAGCCCCTGACCATGCCAACGGTGCCTATTTGAATGAGAAACCCATTCGCGTTAAGGTCAGTGAGCCAACGTTGCAGACGTTTTTTAGTCTTTGTGCCCGCAGTACCGATGTGCTCAAGCGCTCCTTCCCCTGCAAAATTCGCATGTTAGGAGCCGCCAGTTACAACTTGCTGACCGTTGCTGCGGGTTATACCCTCGGTGCTGTGGAGCGCACACCTCGCATTTGGGATGTTGCCCCCGCTTGGCCGATTGTCCATGCTGCTGGTGCCCACTGGCAATGGTTAGACCCGCCAGAACCTTGGCAAAGAATGTTTCCCATTCAGCCGGGGCAGGAAGCCGGCAGTCGCATCTTCCATACACTGGTGAGTGCTAGTCCTAGCTTGGGGCAATTTTTTGCGGCGTACATTATCTAAAATGCAGCTGGAGGGGATCTGCTCATCAAAAATCATGCAAAGCAATCTTTATGAAAGCGACTTTTATGCTTGGACCCTAGAGCAGGCAAAGTTACTCAAGACAGGCGACTTTGGCCATCTTGATATTGCCCACCTAGTAGAGGAAATCGAAGCCTTGGGACGGCAGGAGCGGCAAGAACTAAAAAACCGCCTCGGTGTTTTGATTGGGCATTTGCTGAAGTGGGAGTATCAGCCAGAAAGACGCAGTAAAAGTTGGCGAGTCACGATTCAGATGCAACGACGCGAGATTAAGGATTTATTGGAGGAAAATCCTAGCCTTCAGTCTTATCTAACGAAGGCGATCGCCAAAGCCTATTTGGCAGGACTCGACTTAGTGTGCTTGGAAACGCCCCTAGACTATCCAGATTTACCCCCAACCTGTCCCTATACCCTAGAACAATTGCTTGACCCAGACTTCCCGCGAGATTTGTATCCCACGGAATAGTTCACCATCAAAGGCCATGACCTCTCCTCTGTATGACACGGACTTTTATGCTTGGAGCCTAGAGCAGGCGAAGTTGCTCAAGGCAGGCGACTTTGGCCATCTTGATATTGCCCACCTAGTAGAGGAAATCGAAGCCTTGGGACGGCAGGAGCGTCGGGAGCTAGAAAATCGCCTCGGGATTCTCATTGGACATCTCCTGAAGTGGGACTATCAGCCGCAAAAACGCAGTAAAAGCTGGCGAGCAACCATTCGCGAACAACGGCGAGCTGTGCAGAAACTGATCCATCAAAACCCCAGCCTGCAACCCTACTTACCCCAGGCGATCGCTGAGGCCTATGAATCTGGCAAAGATTTAGTGGTGCGTGAAACCCCCTTGGACTACTCAGATCTCCCTGAAACCTGCCCCTATACACTGGGGCAACTCTTTGATCCCGACTTTCCTGCCACGAAGTAAAAAACTTCAGCGTTCTGAAGCATACTCATGGCATCAAGGCTATACTGGCAGTGACGACGTGGAGTCGCAGTATGGATACAGCCCAAATTAAAGCTCTAGTGGAAAAAGCCCTAGAAGATAAAATTCTTACCCTCGAAGAGCATGGCCAAATTATTGACGCAGTG
This sequence comes from Thermosynechococcus sp. B1, assembly GCF_030322985.1. Taxonomy (NCBI): domain Bacteria; kingdom Bacillati; phylum Cyanobacteriota; class Cyanophyceae; order Acaryochloridales; family Thermosynechococcaceae; genus Thermosynechococcus; species Thermosynechococcus sp. B1. The sequence goes on from NZ_CP096573.1 coordinate 786,226, forward strand.
CTTTCCGATGGCCAAATTTCCGAAGAAGAGGAAAAAATTTTACAGGAACTCCTCGAACGGGTCGCCTCTGGGGAAATTGATTCCCAGTATTAGGGTGTTTTAATCTGCACTCGCCCTTGGCGCAGGACGTACCATTCCCCCGATTGCCATTGCACGACGGTTGAAGGTTCTGGGGGGGTAGGGGGTAACTGCCACGGGTGGAGCGTCAGCACTTGGGGAAACTCACAGGCGATCGCCCCCCATTCAATGAGTGGCGGCTGACCTGAACGGTTAATACTGGTGGTGGCCAATGGTCCTGTTTGCTCGAGGAGGGCTTGGGCAGGCGGCCAATCGGGAACCCGCAAGCCAATCGTGCCTGTACCTAGGGGGTTCAAACCCGCAGGAAGTTCAGCAGCGGGCAACACCAAGGTCACGGCTCCCGGCCAATAACGCGCCGCCATGGCAGACCACTGCTCCCATTCAGCCGCACTACCGCGCACAAAGGGCCAGAGTTGCTCAGGATTGGCACCCATGAGGATCAAGGGTTTAGCCAGTTGGCGCTCCTTGGCAGCATAGATCAATTCCCCGCGATCGCACCGACTGGCCAAGGCGGGCACCGTATCGGTGGGAAAACTAATCAACCAATGGCCCGCTCGCACTGCGGCGACTAAGGCGGCCATACTCACCTGTGCCATATTTCTCCTCTACCAACCCATGGCAGCTCCTTCCCCCCGAGGATCCGCTGCCCCTTCCAATTGTCCCTGATCCAAAACGCGAATTAAGCTGGCATTCCCCCAAGGGCGGCTTTGTTCTACCCGATAGCCCCACTGCTGCCACGTTTGAATCCAAGAACTTGGAATCGTTGGCTCGACAAAGAGGGTATCCGGCGCCCACTGCTGATGAATGCGGGGACGGGCAACGGCGGTGGCGGCATCCTGCCCTAAATCAACGACGTTCAGAAACAGTTGCAGCACAGTTGTAATAATGCGACTGCCGCCGGGGGAGCCTAAAACCATATTGAGGCGATGATCCTTTAGCACAATTGTTGGACTCATGCTCGAAAGGGGACGCTTGCCCGGTTCGATGCCATTGGCTAGGGGGGCGTTTTCTGATTGAATACCAACCACACCAAAGAGGTTGGGTTGATTGGGGGCAATGGCAAAATCATCCATTTCATTGTTGAGGAGAATCCCCGTTTGCGGCACCACCACACCCGCCCCAAAGGGACCATTGATCGTAAAGGTTAGGCTAACGGCATTTCTTTGGGCATCGACAACATTCAGGTGACTGGTGTTGTCTGACTCTGCAAGTTGAATTGGGGTTGCGGCACTCACAGCACGTTGGGGACGGGCACGACGGGGAAGAATTTCGCTAACCCGCTGTTGGGCATAGCGAGGATGGGTGAGGGTCGTGACCGGCACCGGCACAAAGTCACTATCCCCGAGGTAACGGGCGCGATCGGCGTAGGCAATTTGCATGACGCTGGCTAGGTAGTGACCGCGATCGCTGGGGGTAGAAGCAGGGGGCAACAGTTGCCAGAGGTTGAGCATTTGCACAAGGGCAACGCCACCAGCAGAGGGGGGTGGCATCGAACAGACCTGAAACGCACGATAGGTGCCACAAATTGGCTCTCGCCAAACGGGGGTATAGGTTCGTAAATCCTCTAGGGTGATCTTGCCCCCTTGCTGCGCCATAAACTCGGCAATCGCTCTGGCAATCCAACCCTCATAAAAGCTGCGCGGCTCGCGGGCGATCGCCCCCAAGGTTTTTGCTAACTCTAGCTGTTGAATCACCGTGCCCAAGGGGGGAACTTGGCCATCCCTGAGGAAAATGCGCGCGGCGGTAGCATCGTGCTGCAGAACGGCTTGGCGCATCGTTGCCCACTGCTGATAACGTGGGGTAACCGCAAACCCCTGTTGGGCAGCCTGAATGGCGGGTGCCACCACCTGCGACCAAGGCAGTTGACCATAGCGCTGGTGCAAAGCGGCTAAGCCAGCAACGGTGCCGGGGGTGCCTGCGGCCAAGACTCCATCCAAACTGGCGCGGGGAATCACCTCTCCCTTCGCGTTGAGATACATCGTTGGTGTCGCTTGCAGGGAGGCACGCTCCCGAAAATCAAGGGCACGCAGGGTTTGAGATTGGGCGTGATACACAAGGGCAAAGCCACCGCCACCAATCCCAGCGGCATAGGGTTCAACGACGGCGATCATGAATGCGGTTGCCACGGCTGCATCCACGGCATTGCCCCCTGCCTTGAGGATGTCTCTTCCTATTTTTGCTGCTGCGGGTTGAGCTGCTGTCACCATTCCCCGCTGGCTAATCGTTTGAGCTGGGGCGGGTGGGGCGGCAAAAAACGTTACCGCTAGGACAATAGCGAGGAAGGGCGATCGCCCCCATTGCTCAACCTTCCCTAGAGTGAATCCTTGCCCCATGATTGATTTGGCTCAAAACTGCTGCGGAACCCCAGCCTGTAAAATACACGAAGAGAGCAGTATTGCAAACGTCCTCAACCGCCAAGGTTCATTTTTGCCATGCCAAATTCACTGTTAGAAACCAGTTGGTGGGTGCCCTGTTATGGCTTAGTGGGTGCAGCCCTGACGTTGCCTTGGGCCACCGGTGTTGTGCGGCGCACCGGGCCTCGACCCGCAGCCTATTTCAATCTGCTGATGACGGTTGTTGCTTTTGTGCATGGCTTTTTCCTATTGCAACAAACTCGCAGTGGCGCCACCGCAACGATTGTTTGGCATTGGCTACAGGCACCGGGACTCGATCTCTCGTTTTCATTGCTCATCAACAGTGTCACCACGGGGGCTATGGAGTTGGTGACGGGCCTGAGTATCCTCGCCCAGATTTTTGCCCTGGGTTATCTCGAAAAGGACTGGGGTATGGCCCGCTTCTTTGCCTTAATGGGCTTTTTTGAGGCGGCCCTCAGTGGCATTGCGATCAGTAACTCGCTGCTCCTGAGCTATGGCCTGTTGGAGATGCTGACCCTCTCGACCTATTTGCTGATTGGCTTCTGGTATGCTCAGCCCCTTGTGGTCAAAGCAGCACGGGATGCCTTTCTCACCAAACGGGTGGGGGATATCTTACTCCTCATGGGGGTAGTCGCTGTCGGCAGCCTTGCGGGGAGTTATGATTTTCCCAATCTCTACCAATGGGCAGAAGACGCCAATTTACCAGACGGTTGGGGCTTTTTACTGGGCTTAGCCTTGATTGCAGGTCCCACGGGTAAATGTGCTCAAGTGCCTTTGCACCTGTGGCTCGATGAAGCGATGGAAGGGCCCAACCCCGCTTCGATTATGCGCAACTCAGTGGTGGTGGCGGCGGGTGCCTATATTCTCATTAAGCTACAGCCGATTCTGGTGGCCTGCCCGGGGGCAAACATTGCGCTGATCCTGATTGGGGCAGTCACAGCCATCAGTGAATCCCTTGTTTCCATTGCCCAAATTGACATTAAACGGGCACTGTCCCACTCGACGAGCGCCTATCTGGGGTTGGTGTTTATTGGTGTCGGCACCAACTGGACAGATTTTGCCCTGTTTGTATTGCTCACCCACGCGATCGCCAAGGCACTGCTGTTTATGAGTATTGGCAGTGTGATTATGACCACCAACTGTCAGGATTTGACGGAATTGGGGGGCTTAGGCGGACGGATGCCAGCTACAAGTTCAGCCTTTGTGATTGGCGGTCTCTCCCTAATTGGCTGTCTGCCCTTGGGTGCCTTTTGGTCGTTTTATCGCGGCATTGACTACTACTGGCAAACCCAGCTTGGCTTGGTGGGTCTGATTTTGCTGGTTAATACCCTAACGGCGGTCAACCTCACCCGTGTCTTTCGCTTGGTCTTCTTGGGGCCTGCTCAACCCAAAACCCGCCGTGCCCCTGAAGTGCCTTGGCCGCTGGCAGTGCCAATGGTCACCCTGAGTATTTTGAATGTGCTGGTGCCCTTTATCTTGCAGCGCGTGCAGTTGTTACCGACAACGATTGATTGGTGGATTGTGGTTCTGCTTGTGGTGTCAGGATTCACTGGAATTCTCCTTGGGGGCTTTGTCACCCTCAAACGCCAGTGGACACGTCCGATCAAGGTGCCCTTGCGCTTTGTGCAGGATCTGTTAGCCTACGATCTTTACATTGAGGAACTCTATCGCTATACCGTGGTTTGGGCAGTGCGATCGCTCTCGCAGTTCAGCGCTTGGGTGGATCGCCACATTGTGGATCGCATTGTGAATACAACGGGTGTGGCATCCCTTGTGGGGGGTGAGTTGCTCAAGTACAGTGCCAGTGGTCAATCCCAAGCCTATTTGCTGCTGGTGTTTATTGGTGTGGCAATTCTTGGGGGGGCGATCGCATGGCTATTACTGTAATGCCGCTGTTAAGTTTCCTTCTCTGGGTGCCCTTACTCGGTGCCCTTGCCCTCAGCCTGTTACCCGCTGAAAGTCTGGGACGCACCTACCGCAGTTTAGCCGCTGTCGTGATGGCGATCGCCCTTGTCGTCAGTCTCGCGATCGCCCGTCTATTTGACCCCGCCAATGCAGCACCGCAATTAACCGAGGTGATTCCTTGGTTGGAGCCACTGGGCTTGAGCTATCGCCTGAGCGTGGATGGCCTGTCGCTGCCGCTATTGGTCTTAAATAACTTCCTGACGCTGATTGCCCTCTTGGCCACTTCTGTCAATCTGCCCCGTCCGCGGTTGTATTACCCGCTGGTACTGCTGTTGAATGCGGGTGTCAGTGGCGCTTTTTTGGCCGATAATTTGCTGCTCTTTTTCCTCTTCTATGAATTGGAGTTGATTCCCCTCTACCTTCTGATTGCGATTTGGGGTGGGGCACGGCGCAGTTATGCGGCCACCAAGTTTTTAATTTACACGGCCATTTCTGGGGTGCTGCTTCTAGCCGGATTCCTAGGACTGGTGTGGCTTGCCCATGCCCCCTCCTTTGACTTTGACCCCCAGTTATCCACCCCCCTGCCCCTCAGTTCACAGCTGGTTTTGCTAGGGCTGATTTTGGTGGGGTTTGGCATCAAGATTCCCCTCGTGCCCTTCCATACGTGGTTACCCGATGCCCACGTTGAAGCTTCCACGCCGATTTCTGTGCTGCTGGCGGGGGTACTCCTGAAATTGGGTACCTATGGGCTAGTGCGCTTTGGCGTGCAGTTATTCCCGCAGGCATGGCAAGTTTTGGCGCCGGGGTTGGCCACTTGGGCGGTAGTCAGTGTCCTCTACGGTTCCCTAATGGCGATCGCCCAAACGGATATGAAAAAAATGGTGGCCTACAGTTCCATTGGGCACATGGGGTTTGTTCTCTTGGCCACTGCCACTGCCACTCCCTTGAGTATTTTGGCGGCTATTGCCCAAATGATGAGCCACGGCTTAATTTCCGCCCTCCTCTTTTTGCTGGTGGGGGTTGTCTATGAAAAAACTGGCAGCCGCAACATTGAGGTACTGCGGGGATTGCTGAACCCTGAGCGGGGGTTGCCCCTGATTGGTAGCCTGATGATTGTCGGTGTCATGGCCAGTGGCGGTATCCCCGGCATGGTGGGCTTTGTGGCGGAGTTCCTGATCTTCCGCAGTAGTTTCCTCACCTTCCCAGTGCAAACACTCCTGTGTATGGTGGGGACGGGCTTAACGGCAGTGTATTTTCTCTTGCTGGTGAACCGCGTCTTTTTTGGTCGTTTGCCCAATGAATTGACGGATTTGCCGCCCGTGGCGTGGGGCGATCGCCTGCCGAGCCTCCTATTAGCCACGCTAATCTTGATCTTAGGGATTGTTCCTAACTGGCTGATCCATTGGAGTGAAACCACCGTTAGCCTTCTCACCACTGCTGTTGCTACGCTGCCCGTACCATGACCCTGATTACTGCTGCTCCAACCTCCCTGCATCAAGAACTGCGTACCGCCATCCTAGAGCGGTTGCTGAATGGTCAAGCCCTGTTACCGGATACGCCAACCCATGTGATGGAAGTGGTGGGCATCCTCAAAAGCTATGGGGTGGTGCTCAAGGCCTATGCCGAAAATCTTTGTGACATTAGTCAGCGGCAGTTTCTGGTGCTCTTTCCCTTTTTCAAATACTTCAACGGTGAGATTACCATTCCCAAGCTGCTGCGCCACTGGTGGCACGACCGCATTAACTACGAATACGCCGAATACTGTATGCGTGCCATGATGTGGCATGGGGGCGGCGGTCTTGATGCCTTCCTTGATTCGGCAGAATTTCGGCAATTGGCGGCCAAGGCGATCGCCGCTAAACTGCGGGGCAATCCCCTGATGCAATTCGTGAACCAGCTTTTTCCAGAGTTTTTGCTGGAAACAGTGCGGATGCTTTGCTACTACAGTGGCTTGGGGCAGTTTTGGACGGTGATGTATCCCATCTTTCTCACCTTGAGCGATCGCTACGATGCGGGTGAGATTCGCAGCATTCCCGATGTCGTAGATCATATTCGCGCGGGACTGATTGCGGCTGCCGATCGCCCCATTACCTACAGCGTTACCATTCACGGCCAAACTTACGATATTCTGCCGGCTAGCGCTGGTCTTACCTTTTTAGCTGACACCGCCATTCCCTATGTCGAAGCGGTGTTCCTGCGGGGTACCCCCTTCTTTGGCCTCATTTCTTTCAATGCCCAAGCGCAACAAATTTCCCGCGATCAAGCCGAATTTGGCTATGGCGCCCTGTTTGCGGATCCCATTCCCACGGGTGCGGCTGGTATTCCTCCCACACTGCTCATGCAGGATATGCGCCACTATCTCCCTCCCTATCTTTTAGAGTTCTATCGTCGCCAAGGCCGAGGGGAAGACGATCTGCGCGTGAAAATTTGCCAAACCTTCCAAAAATCAATGTTTTGCGTCACCACAGCGGCAATCACCGCCCTTGCCCCCTATCCTTGGACGACCACTGACCCCCAAGAGCAAGCCGCCAATCGGGCATTCTACGAAACGTGGCTAGATCGCCTCGAAACCTCCCGACTCTGGAACGTGCAACTGAGCAACTAACCAAGGCTCAGGCAGCGATCCGCGATAAGATAGTAAGGCAGTTCATCTCCCTCCATCGACAATAAAATGACCCATATTGATTGGCTTGCGCAAACGGATCCCTTGGTCGCTGAAATGGTACAGCGGGAAATCCAGCGGCAGCAGCAACACCTTGAACTGATTGCCAGCGAAAACTTTACTTCTCCTGCGGTGATGGCCGCTCAAGGCACAGTTCTCACCAACAAATATGCCGAGGGATTGCCCGGTAAACGCTACTACGGTGGCTGCGAATTTGTGGATGAAGTAGAGCAACTGGCCATCGATCGCGCCAAGGAACTCTTTGCCGCCGCCCACGCCAATGTGCAACCCCACTCCGGTGCCCAAGCCAATTTTGCCGTCTTTTTGGCACTGCTCAATCCCGGCGACACGATTATGGGGATGGACTTGTCCCACGGTGGCCATCTCACCCACGGTTCCCCCGTCAACGTTTCTGGTAAATGGTTTAACGTCGTTCACTACGGTGTCCATCCTGAAACAGAACGCCTCGATATGAACCAGGTGCGGGATTTGGCGCGGCAGCACCGTCCTAAGCTGATCATCTGCGGCTATTCCGCCTATCCACGCGTCATTCCCTTTGCCGAGTTTCGCCAAATTGCCGATGAAGTGGGGGCCTACCTCATGGCCGATATTGCCCACATTGCCGGTTTGGTTGCCACAGGTCACCATCCCAATCCGGTGCCCCTTTGCGATGTGGTCACCACCACCACCCATAAAACCCTGCGCGGCCCTCGCGGCGGCCTGATTCTTACCCGTGATGAAGAGTTGGGCAAAAAGTTCGATAAAGCCGTCTTTCCCGGTACCCAAGGGGGGCCATTGGAGCACGTTATTGCCGCTAAGGCGGTGGCCTTTGGTGAAGCCCTTAAGCCCGAGTTCAAAGCCTATTCTGGCCAAGTGATCCGCAATGCCCAAGCCCTCGCTGCGGGGCTGCAAGCGCGACAACTGCGCCTTGTCTCTGGGGGCACCGATAACCACTTGATGCTGATTGACCTGCGATCGGTAAATCTAACGGGCAAAGAGGCCGATCGCCTGATGGGGGAAATCAATATCACCACCAATAAAAATACGATTCCCTTTGACCCTGCCTCTCCCTTTGTCACCAGTGGTCTGCGGTTAGGAACCCCAGCGTTGACAACCCGTGGCTTCACTGAGGCTGAGTTTACGGAAATCGCCGAAATTATTAGCGATCGCCTGCATGCCCCCGAGGATGAGGTGATTAAAAACCGCTGCCGCGAGCGGGTGGCTGCCCTCTGTGCTCAATTTCCCCTCTATCCCCACTTGCAATTGCCGCAACCAGTGCTAGCCTGAGGGGGAATCCTGCCAATGGTCTAATCAGATGCTGTACCACCTGATTGCCTTCCTTGCTGCCATTGCCGTTGTTCTGTTGGTCACCCCCATTGTCAATGACTTTGGCCAGAAGGCAGGGTTTGTGGATAGACCTAATGAACGCAAAATTCACACCCGCCCAATGGTGCGCCTCGGTGGCGTCTCCATTTTTCTTGGTAATCTGGTGGCACTGCTGATTGTCTGGAATGCCGGCGGATTTGGTGTTTTACCCCAGCCAGCGGAGTATGAAATTTGGGGGGTCACTCTTGGCGGGGTGGCCTTTTTCCTCATTGGCCTAGCGGATGATCTGCTGACTTTACCAGCGCTTCTACGCCTTGTCCTGCAATTTCTGGTGGCGGGTATTGTCTGGGCGGTGGGGGTCAAAATTCGCATTATCACAGTGCCTTTGGTGGGAACTGTTGACCTCGGCTGGCTCAGTTTGCCCCTGACCACAGTGTGGCTAGTGGGCATTGCCAATGCCATTAACTTCATTGATGGGGTAGATGGGCTAGCAGCAGGGGTGTCGGGGATTGCTGCCTCAGCAATGCTGTTTGTCTGTATGCTGATGGGGGAGCCGGAGGCAGGACTATTGGCAGCTGCCTTGGCAGGAGGTGCCTTGGGGTTTCTACGCTATAACTTCAATCCTGCCCAAATTTTCATGGGCGATGGTGGTGCCTACTTCATGGGCTTTACCCTTGCTGGCTTGGGGGTGATTGGCCTTGTGAAGGCTTACACAGCGGTGGCAATTTTGCTGCCCCTATTGATTCTGGCTGTGCCTATTGTGGACACCTCAACCGTTGTTTTTAACCGCCTCCTGAAAGGGCAGTCTCCCTTTGCCCCCGATAAGGGTCATCTGCACCATCGCTTGCTCAAGGCTGGTCTTTCTCAGCGGATGACGGTGCTGTTTATCTATTGCCTAACGCTATGGGTGGGGAGTCTGGCCTTGGCCTTGGCTGGTTTGCCGGGGGGATGGGGCTATGCCGTGGCTGCCTCCCTTTTGATGGGCTTTGCCGCTTGGTATGTATGGGAACGGGTGCGCAACAACGAAGATGACTGAAACAATGAGCGCAGAGATTATTTGCGTGGGCACAGAATTGCTGCTGGGGGAAATTCTCAACAGCAATGCCCAGTTTTTAGCGCAACAACTGGCGAGCTTGGGTATTCCCCACTATTACCAAACTGTCGTTGGCGACAATCCCACGCGGATTAAGAAAGTCGTCGCTATTGCCTGCGATCGCGCCCGCCTATTGATTTTCACGGGTGGCCTTGGCCCCACGCCCGATGACCTGACAACGGAAACCCTAGCGGATTTCTTTCAAGCCCCCCTTGAAGAACGCCCGGAAATTATTACTGACCTAGAACGCAAGTATGCCCATCGCGGCGGCTTTAGTCCCAGTAACCGTAAACAGGCGCTCCTGCCTGCGGGCGCCCAGATTTTGCCCAACCCGATTGGCAGTGCCCCCGGTATGATTTGGCAGCCGCGCACGGGTCTGACAATTCTCACCTTTCCCGGTGTTCCCGCCGAAATGAAGCAGATGTGGCAAGAAACTGCGGTGCCCTTTTTGCGCTCCCAGGGCTGGGGAAAAGAGGTGATTTACAGCCGTGTGCTGCGTTTCTGGGGCATCCCTGAATCGGTACTTGCGGAAAAAGTGGCTGCCCAAATTGCCCGTGAGCATCCCACGGTGGCGCCCTATGCCAGCAATGGGGAAACCCGCCTCCGCATTACCGTCCGTGCCAAGGACGAAGCAGAAGCCCAGCAATTGATTCAACCCGTTGAAGCAGAAATCCGCCAAATTGTCGGCCTAGATTGCTACGGTGCGGATGAGGATACCCTTGCCAGTGCGGTAGCGCGGCTGCTTCAGGAACGACAGCAAACAGTGGCAGTGGCAGAGTCCTGCACCGGCGGTGGCCTTGGGGAGATGCTAACCCGTTTGCCGGGGAGTTCCCTCTCGTTTAAGGGGGGCGTAATTGCCTACGCCAATGATGTCAAGGTAACTCTACTGGGGGTCAATCCTGAGGACTTAGAGCAAGAAGGTGCCGTGAGTGCCGTGGTGGCTGCCCAGATGGCTTTAGGCGTGAAAACGCGTTTAGGCAGTGACTGGGGCGTCAGTATTACCGGGATTGCTGGCCCCGGCGGCGCGACGCTCAGTAAGCCAGTGGGATTGGTGTATATTGGCGTGGCACTGCCCAATGGCGAGGTCATGACCCGTGAATTTCGCTTTAGTGGTCAACGGGGACGGGATTGGGTGCGGCATCTCAGTGCTATGAATGCCCTCGATGTCTTGCGGCGGCAGTTATTGGTGAATCGATGAGTCACGGTCTGCTCTGGTTACCCCTATTGGCTATTTTTATCGTGCTGGCACGGTTGGGCTGGGTCGAGTACCGGAAGGTGGAACACTATCGCCAGTGGGCAAAAAATTTTGAAACCAGTAAATATGACATTGCCGCTGTCCTCGGTCAACAGGGCGATCGCTTGACGTGGGGACGCCCTACCCAACAGGGCATTATTCATTTGCAAACTTGTGAATTATCAACTATTCAAAACATTTGGATTGAGTGTAACGGTCAACGAATTGACACACAAACTACTCATTCTAAAGGAGCAATTCAACTGGTGCTAGAAACCTTTACAGGAGACTGTTATCGCATTCCTTTTACAGAATTCACCCTTGCCTTGGCATGGCGCGATCGCCTGCAACGGGCGATCAGGAACTGATGAGGTTGATTAAAAACGAAAAAAATCTAAATTGTGCTTGACTAAGCTTGACAATTAAGCGAAGTCTGACTAGAGTTACTTAAATAGTGAGCTAACGGGGGATACCAAAAAGGCAAGGTTTTCCTTCGCTTTTTTAGCGACTGTAGGACTTGTGTCTTTTTGGGTTTAAGGAAAGAGTAGCCCATAGGAAAGTGCAAAATTCTACAAAGCACTTGACTGTTGTATTTACACCTTAACCTTGGGAGGCCTATCCTCATGTGCAAAAGACTACACCCCGTTTTGGCTTGTGTTGTTAGCACAACAGTGCACATTATTCTGGTCACCACACCTGCATTGTCTCAAACTCTAGACTGTGGGAATCCTAGTGGTTCCTTCAATTCTACCGGTGGTGGAGCGAACGACAACCTAATTTGTGGCGCAAATAACAATTTACTCCCTGCCTTGCAACGGTCTATTGCTGTTGGTATTAGCAACACAGTAAATGGTGGCACTGTCGCCAATCATGCGATCGGTAGCAACAATAACCTTGGGTCAAACATAAATACCACAAACACCGCTGTTGGTACTAACAACAGGATCAACACCGTTAATTCTCAAAATCATGCCTTTGGCTCTAACAACACAATTGGCAACAATGACGGTAATTTGAATTTGTCAATTCCAGAAGATCAAGCCAAAGGCAACAATAACACTGCCCTAGGAGCACAAAATCAAGTCGGCACAACTGGAACACCCAGTGGATCAGGTCCTTTTGCCAACGCAGCTCGCAATAACAATACCGCAGTCGGTTATCAAAACGTTGCTGATGGCACTACGAATACAACTGGCAGTAACAACACCGCCATTGGCATGCAGAACCGAGCCGAGGGTGATAACAACACTGCTGTGGGGATGCAGAATTCAGCGAATGCAGTAAATGCCACCGCCGTGGGGATGCAGAATAATTATATTGGCACCACCAACACCTACCTGACCCCTGGCGAAAACAGTACCGCTGTGGGGATGCAGAACCGAGCCCAAGGAGATAGAAGCACCGCAATGGGGTTTGTGAACCAAGCCAATGCAGACAACACTACAGCTGTGGGGTTTGTGAACACCGCACAAGGAGCTAATAGCACCGCAATGGGGTTTGCGAACCAAGCTCTGGGAAATGACAGCAGTGCGGTTGGCTTTGCAAACACTGCACAAGGAGTTCAGAGCAGCGCGGTTGGCTTTGCAAACACTGCACAAGGAGCTAATAGCACCGCAATGGGGTTTGTGAACCAAGCCAACGCAGACAACACTACAGCTGTGGGGTTTGTGAACCAAGCCAATGCAGTAAATGCCACCGCGATGGGGATGCAGAATTCAGCGAATGCAGCAAATGCCACCGCTGTGGGGATGCAGAATAATTATGATGGCACTAGCAACACCTACCTGACCCCTGGCGACAACAGTACCGCTGTGGGGTTTGTGAACCGAGCTCTGGGAAATGACAGCAGCGCAGTTGGCTTTGCAAACACTGCACAAGGAGTTCAGAGCAGCGCGGTTGGCTTTGCAAACACCGCACAAGGAGCTAATAGCACCGCAATGGGGTTTGTGAACCAAGCCAATGCAGACAACACCACAGCTGTGGGGTTTGTGAACCAAGCCAATGCAGTAAACGCCACCGCCGTAGGCTCTGGTAACCAAGCCCAAGGGCTTGACAGCACCGCAATGGGTTCAGGCAACCAAGCCCAAGGAGTTCAAAGCAGCGCGGTTGGCTTTACAAACACTGCCCAAGGGTCTGACAGCACCGCAATGGGTTCAGGCAACCAAGCCACCCAAGCAAATGCCACCGCCGTGGGTAGACAGAACTTTGCCACTCAACAGGACGCCACCGCCGTAGGCTCTGGTAACCAAGCCCAAGGATTTCAGAGCAGCGCGGTTGGCTTTACAAACACTGCCCAAGGAACTAGAAGCACCGCAATGGGGTATGATAACGACGCCTTGGGAGATGCCAGCAGCGCAGTTGGCTTTGAAAACACCGCCCAAGGAGTTCAGAGCAGCGCGGTTGGCTTTGCAAACACTGCCCAAGGAGATAGAAGCACCGCAATGGGGTTTGTGAACCAAGCCAATGCAGACAACACTACAGCTGTGGGGATGCAGAACCTAGCCCAAGGGCTTGACAGCACCGCAATGGGTTCGGGCAACCAAGCCACCCAAAACAATGCCACCGCTGTGGGGAGGCAGAACCTAGCCCAAGGAGCTGACAGCACCGCAATGGGGTTTTTGAACCAAGCAAATGCAGCAAACGCCACCGCTGTAGGCTCTGGCAACCAAGCGCTGGGGGCTCGTAGTATTGCCATTGGCCACCAAAGTACTGCAAACCCGGCTGATAGTATTGCAATTGGTCAGACTGCCCAAGTCGTGGGTGGTGCTACTGATGGTGTGGCCATTGGTAGAGGTGCCACAGTTCAACATGCCAACAGTGTGGCCATTGGGGCAAACTCTGTAACAACACAGGCCAATGTTGTGTCTGTTGGTGCCCCCGGTGCTGAACGCAAGGTTGTCAATGTTGCGCCTGGCATCATTGCACCAACGAGTACGGATGCAATCAATGGCAGTCAGCTCTCTGCCCTCATCAACCAACTGTTTGCTACTGGAATTTGTTCAATCACTAACGCAACAGTAACGTGCGGTAACATTGCTTTGGGAAATGCTGCTAACCCTGGGGGTGCTAATAGTATTGCCATTGGCAACAATTCAACGACGGGTGCCAATAATGCCATTGCCTTTGGCCCATCGGCACAGGCCATCCATCCCAACAGTGTGGCCATTGGCGCTGGCTCTGTAACAACAGCTCCCAACACGGTTTCTGTGGGCGCCCCAGGAGCAGAACGCCGCATTACCAATGTGGCCACCCCCATCAATCCAACGGATGCTGTCAATAAAGCCTATGTTGACGGCATGGGAGCAGTGGCCTTGGGAGCAGCGAATGCCTACACCGATGCTCAAATCAATCAATTACGGGGAGAGGCTTTTGCGGGCATTGCCTCGGCAGCAGCACTCATGCCGATTGTGCCGGCACGTTCTGGTCAAACCACATTTAATGTGGGATTTGCAACCTACGGTGGATACAGTGCAGCCGGGATGGCTATAGCCCACCAAATCGGACCGGTGATTATTGATGCAGGGGCAAGTTTTTCTAGTGCAGGCTATCCCTTAGCACGCATTGGTATCGGCGCCCGTTTTTAGAACAACAGGGAACTAGGGGGGCTTTGATGTCCACATTTGGGAAAAGACGCTAGCCTTTAAAATTGAAGCTAAGCCTCCTCAATACTGCCCAAGGAATCTAGCCCTATGGATGTGTCTGTGGTCAACCAGAATCCACCATTTATGCTGAATCAGCCAGCAATGGCTCAGTCTTGGATCAAGCCCTGCAAAGTGGTCTTCTTCTGGAAACGCAGTGGCTTTTATGGGGCTTTGGATTCAAGGCTTTTTGCTGTTGGAGGTCGCTGATGAAAAATATTGTGGCGCTGGTGCCAGGGGGTATTGGGGATCAAATTTTGTTTTTTCCTACCCTCGACGACCTCAAAACCCACTTTCCGAATAGTCAAATTGATGTGGTTGTTGAACCCCGTGCGGTTGCTGCCTACCAACTGAGTTCTACAGTCCACCAAGTGATTCCCTTTGACTTCAAAGACCGCAATGCCTTGGCTGACTGGGTAAACCTGATTGGTATGTTGCGGGATGGGGAGTACGACGCCATTCTCTCCTTGGGGCGCAGTAAGGCGGTGCGCTTTTTGCTGTGGCTGACGGGGATTCCCAAGCGCGTGGGCTTTGCGAAGCTCAATCCCTTGGGGTTTCTCACCGATGCGGTACCTGTCAACCTTGATCAATACAGCGCCGCCACCTACCACGATTTGCTCAAGGCCTTTGGCATTACTACCCCTTGTCCCCTACCCAAGGCAGTGATTGCCGAAGAAGATAGGCAATGGGCAACTGCAGAGCGGCAACGCCTAGGCATTTCTGGTGCTTATCGCCTTTTGCACGGCGGCTCTAGTCAAATGGCCCTCACAAAGGGGATTAACAAAATTTACCCCCCCACTGCTTGGGCTGAAGTCATCCAGGCGCTGCAACAGCAGGAGCCGCACCTGCCCTTCATTGTGGTCTGTGGCCCTGAGGATCAGGCATGGGTGGGTGCCCTGACACAAACTCTCACCAACCTTGCAATTAGCCATCCCCCTGATCTGCGTAAACTTGCGGCTTTAATGCAACAGGCACAACAGATTCTCTGTACCGACAGTGGCCCGATGCACATTGGCGTGGCGGTGGGGACTCCCCTTGTGGCGCTTTTTGGCCCTACGGATCCTGCCAAACTCCTGCCCAACGATCCGCGCTTTCGAGCCGTTAAATCCCCTACTGGCAACATGGCCGATATTCCCGTCTCAGCCGTGATTGAGGCGGCTCGCCATGGCTAGACCGGCTGTCTTTCTCGATCGCGATGGCGTACTGAACCAAGAGGTGGGCTATATTCACCGCCTTGAGGACTTACAGCTCATCCCCGGTGTGGCTCAGGCAGTGCGACGGCTCAATGATGCGGGGTGGTTTTGCTGTTTAGCTTCCAATCAGTCGGGTCCGGCGCGGGATTATTACAGCATTGAGCATGTCTATGCCCTGCACCACAGACTTCAGGAGTTGCTAGCCGCCAGTGCTGGTGCGGTGTTGGATGCGGTTTATTTCTGTCCTGATCTCAGCCGTCCTGAAGGGGGAGTGGTTGCCGACTATGCGGGTTGGACAACATGGCGCAAACCCAATACAGGAATGCTCGTAGCGGCCGCTTGGGATCATGATTTAGATCTCAGCCGCAGTGTCATGGTGGGGGACAAAGCCACCGATATTGATCTGGCGCGGAATGCCGGCTGCTATGGGATTTTAGTACAAACCGGCTTTGGCGATCGCGTTCTTGAGGGGAGTTACCAGCACGCCAGTCGACCCGATTACATTGCAGCAGATTTAGCCGCTGCCGTAGAGTGGATTTGTACGCACCTTGCACCTCGTTAGCGATGAGCGCATCGCCAGACTATACCAAGTTTCCCCTTGCTCTACTGTTGCTGGTGGTTCTGGGCTACGTCCTCGTGGGCTGGTATTTGTCTGCCTATCCTTGGATGTGGTCAGCCTATGCCTCTTTTTTGGCAGCAATTCTGACAGTGTTTGTCGTGGGTGGCACCTCTAGCCTGTTGCGATCGCGCCAGAGCAACCCTAAAAGTATCTTTAGTAGCTTAATTATGCGCGTGGGCACCCCCAGTCTCTTTACAGTACTAGTGCTGAGTACCGCTGTCACCCTTGCCATTATTGCCTTTCATGTCTTTAGTGTGATTGCCATTCTCATTGGCACCGAAATTCTCGTGCGCATTGAAATGAAAGCCGCTGGCTACCAGAACTGGCAAATTATGCTAGTGCTGATTCAAATGGCAATTTTAGGAGTGTTCATTGGCTGGAGCATTGGGCATTACTTGCTGCCATCCTCTTCAGGGCAATCATTATTGTTCTTAGTCCTAAAGGAGTAAACTTTCTAAGGCACGTAGATTCGTAATGCACAAGCTCTCTTGATTGCGGCGAATAATGCCCTTGCGCTCCAGTTTCCCAAGCACCCGTGTCACCGTTTCCCGCGCCATGCCACTGAGACTACTTAATTCACGGTGGGGTAGATTGGGAATTTCTAGGCCATCGGCTCCCTGTCGCCCTTGACCATCCGCCAAAAACAGCAGAATATCGGCCACCCTTGACGTACTATCCGATTCCCGCAGCCGCAGCCGCCGATTCAGTTGCCGAAGCCGTCGTGCCATCAACTTGGCGAGGCGTATGCCCGCTTGAGGTTCCGTATTGACAAGATTGACAAAATCCGTCGCGGGCATATTGGCCACAACTGTCGGTGTTAGGGTAATCACATCCGTTGAGCGGGGCACTTCCTCTAGGGGGGCCATTTCGCCAAAGAGTTCGCCGGGCCCGAGGATATTCAGGGTGACTTCTTTGCCATCAATGTTGTAGGTGCGAATTTTGACCCAGCCACTGAGGATAAAGTAAACCGATGTGCCCCAATCATTCTCCAGCAAGATGACTCGGTTGGCGGGATGCTGACGTGTCACTACATGGGCTAGGGCTTTCTCCACCACTGCCTGGGGTAAGTCGCGAAAAAAGGGCGTATTTTGTAAAGATAATTCAGGTGCAGGAGAACTACGCCGTTCTTGCATAAAGGTCAAGGCCGAGAGGGCGAAAGCAGAGGCTGAGCAGACAGGTCATCAGGCGCTGCAGGGAAATCAATACCTGTGATCTTACCATTGCTATCCATCATCACAATCAATGTATCTGTAACGTTAGAAAAGGCTACCTTGATACTGACAATATTGTCGTTGATCTGACTCCCAAGACGCTCTTTGTACACGCCTACCTGTCTCAGAATAACTGTTTTATCGTTTTTTATGGTTTTCTGAGGGTTTAAGGCGAAACGAATTTCTGAATATCATACCGCCTTTTCCAGAGGGATTGAGTGAGGTCGCGATCGCCCTGAGGCCGCCGTCCCGTCCAAGAAAAGCAATCTACATATCTCTTATCAATTCTCGACGCAGACTTGGCTCTATAGATGACTGATTCTTCAGGTCTTCAGGCATCCGGGGGAAACTGCTGCGGAGTGTAAAGTTTATTAAAGACCTTGACTCCTTTGGTTAGCCTTCGTCACAATGAGTTCCATAGGTTAGGACTTGAATTTTATCCTCGTGAGCGGTTAGTCATAGCTGCGAGTGGGTAGGTTGTGCCAATGCTAGAAACCCTTGAATTTGTGATTTATCCCGATGGCCGTGTCGTTGAAACAGTGACGGGCATTTCTGGGGCATCCTGTGCTGAGGTGACTGCTGCCATTGAAGCGCAACTCGGGTGTGTCATTAGCCAACAGCCCACCGCAGAATACTACGCTCCCCAAGAGGAAGAAAATCAATTGGTTGTTCAATCTGTCCCCTCCCAGTGGTAATCGTTGAGGATTGGTGATCCATGTCGCACTTCAGCCAAATCAAAACCCAAATTCGCAGTTTACCCGCCCTACAGGCTGCCCTAACGGACTTGGGCCTACCATGGCAATCTGGCTGCCAAGAAGTGCGCGGCTTTCGCGGTCAAACCCAAACGGCCCAAGTCGTTGTTCCCCAAGATAATGGCTATGACATTGGCTTTCGCTGGAATGGCACTGAGTATGAGCTAGTGGCGGATTTGGAGTTTTGGCAGCAGGCATGGTCAGTGGATCGCTTCTTGAATAAAGTCACTCAGCGCTATGCCTACCATGCGGTGTTGCAATCCGCTACTGAACAGGGCTTTCAAGTGCAGGCCACAGAACAGCAGGCCGATGGGAGTGTCAAGCTCGTATTGCAACGCTGGCGTTCCTAGCCGGTCAAAATAATGGATAGGCAGATGGGTCAGCCCCTTGGCTTAGAACCAGAGCTTGGCGGCCAACTGCGCCAAAGTAAACCTCGCAGCGGCTACGAACCTGAACTCGGAGGAACCCATCGCCAACGCGGTGTCTATGTCGATGAAATTACCTGTATTGGCTGCAAACACTGTGCCCATGTGGCTCGTAATACTTTCTACATTGAGCCGAACTACGGGCGATCGCGGGTTGTACGCCAAGATGGTGACCCCCTCGAACTGATTCAAGAAGCCATTGATACCTGTCCCGTTGACTGTATCCACTGGGTAGATTACACGGAATTAAAACGGCTTGAGAAAGAACGCCTTGAGCAGGTGGTTCCCCTTGCCGGTTTTCCCATTGATCCAGCCACCACGCACCGCAAGAAACGGCGATCGCCCCCTAGGACTGAATAGCATCCTCGGGCATCACAATCAGCGTCGTTCCCTGACGGCCAATGATAATCACCCGCTGATGCTCGGGAATGGCCAAGCGGGGATCATCACAGCGAGCTTGCCAAGAGATCCCTTCGTACAGCACTCGCCCCGTCTCGCCAGCGGGGATTTTCGTAAGTGTTTCCGCCTCGGCGGCTTCCTTGAGTACGGGGGGAACTCGCTTTGGTTGATACCGCCGCAGGAGAAAGACCACCACAACAGAGAGCACCATCCAGAGGAGAATCTGTATTGAAAAGCTGGGAATCAGAAACGAGAGAAAGGCAACAATCAGGGCGCTGAGGCCGAGAGTGGCTTCCATAAAAGCCGTCGGCAAAACAAGCTCCATCACAAAAAGAATGATGGCAACAATTAACCAAATCCAAAAGGGAGACAGGGGCATTGCTCTTATCACCCAAGGCAGCCACTTCAACGATAGCTCAAACTCTGCGGCTACAGCGAGCAGGTTTAACCGTTTTGAGTGTGTTCAATTCTTGCGAAAGAGTTGCACTGGAACTTACAAGAGTCCCACTGCGTCAAGAGAGCCAGCACTCAAGAGAGATTCCTCCGATTCTGTACAATAATGACTTCAATGAGGCGAACAACGATGACGGATCTATTCATTCCCCTCCTGGTGGGACTTCTCACCCTTGGACTGTTGACCAGTTGGCTATGGCGACCGACAGCAACGCCAGTTTCCCGTGCTGAACAGGTCAATACCCCTGATTTTGTTGCCGATGCGCCGCCGCCGGATGATGAAGGAACACCGCCCCGCCGTGGATAGGCTAGGATTTTCCTAGGGGCTTCTAGAAGAACAATTGAGTGATCAAGCAGCTTTGGTCAGCAGGACAGCGGTTTCAGGCGGGTTTCTTTGCCTTTGGTCGTGGTCTTTTTTTTATCGCCCGTTATCGTCTTTGGGGCTATCTATTGTTACCTGCCTGCTTGAGCCTCGTTCTGGGGGTAACGCTTATCATTGCTGCTTTCTGGGCTGTTCAAGTCATTGGTGATGATTGGTTTGTGGGTGGGGAATGGCAGTGGCTCTACCAAGGGTTCATTGATATTTTGGCAACCCTCATTGCTGTCTTTTTGGCCCTAATTGGCTATCAAACGCTGATTCCCCTTGTGGTGATTCCTTTCCTTGGTCCACTGCTCAACCGTGTTGAAAAAATTACCACGGGACAAACGATTGAGGTGGGGTGGCGGCGCGATCTATTGAACGCCATTATCGGTGGTTGGTTTGCGCTGCGGGATGCAGTGTTGCAGGTGATCTTCCTGCTACTTTCATTTCTAACGGGGCCGCTGCAACCTATCGTGATGGCGATCGTCAACAGTTTCTTCCTAGGGCGAGGCAGCTTTGATTACCTCCTTGAAAAACACAGCACCTCTTTGAGAGAGCGCAAGCTCTTGACCCGTGCCTATACGCCCCAAATCTATGGCCTTGGTTTGGCGCAGTTTTTGGGGCTGCTGATCCCCTTCGTCGGTTTGGTGCTCGTACCACCCGTGGGAGTTGTGGCTGCTGCTTTACTGATTCAAGATCATCCACCGCAACAACAGTTGATGGCAGCGAATGCGGTTTCTCGGCGTTGATCTGGCTTGGAAAGGGGGGGCATCAGGGTACTGCTGTTTGCAGTGGCAGGCTCAGCATCTAGAGATAGTGTGTCTGGCTCGCTCCCGTGATACGGATGAACTTTTGGCATGGATTGATCGCGATGCACCCTCTGCGCAAGCAGCCATGGTGGCGGTGGATGCCCCCCTAATTATTCCCAATTCGCGGGGAATGCGTACCTGCGATCGCCAAGCCCATCAAGTCCTTGGGCGGTATCATGCCGGCTGCTATCCTGCGAATCAGCAGTCCCCCTTTGCGCAGCACACCACGGGTTTTAGTCAAGCCCTTAGCCAACGGGGGTTTCGCCATGGACCTACGATCGCCCCCCAAGAACGCGGGCGATTTCAAATTGAAGTCTTCCCCCATGCCACGGCGATCGCCCTCTTTCAGCTTGACCAAATCATTAAATACAAAAAAGGCCGCCTTGCAGAACGAGCCAAAGGGTTAGCCAAGCTTAGGGATTTAATGGCCACCCAGCTTCCCCACTGTGAGCCACCCTTAGCACTAGAACTAACTATCGAAATCCCCAGCAACGGGCGAGACCTCAAGGCTCTTGAGGATCAACTCGATGCCGTTCTCTGTGCCTACACGGCAGCCTATTGGTGGTATTGGGGGCGCGATCGCCACTGGGTTTTGGGTGGTGAGTCTTTTTCCCCAGAGCCAGCATCAACCGATGCCTACTTAAAAACTGGCTATATTGTTGTTCCGCGTGCCTAGCTTTCGCGATTGCGGTAGCGTTGCAGTTCCGTGCGTAGAGCAGCAATTTCCGCCCGCAAATCATCAATGAGGGCTTGCCAATCCACCCCACTCCGAGGCACCACCATTTCTGCCTCTTGACGGGCACGAGCTTGCACCTCTTCCATGAATTGATGGAGCCGCTGCTGCTGTTCGGCATCAAATCGCCCCAGTTGACTCAGGAATTCTACAAATAGATGCTGCGCCTGATCACGCAGGAGCGTTGCGGTTGCCCGACCAAGGAAGAAGGCATCCAGCGGCGATTGACTCATAGGAGCTGTATTCCTCATCAGTTGTGTCTCTCAATCCACGAGTGTAACAAAGTTTTACAGTAAACAGATCTCGCTCTCTCCCCCTTCTCCAGCTTTTTCCTATAGAACAGATAAGAAATTCTTTGACGTTCTCCCTAGACCAATTGTCTCCGCTAAAGCATAGAATTATATCAATTAAATATTTTCTTACCATAGCTACAAGTTATGAGGATGCTCCCATAGGGAGTGCTCTTAACAGCGATTTCGCTATGACACCCTCTCTAGATTCGCCAAAAGGGGCAGAAATGCTAACAAATTTAGTTAATCGAGTTCACTTTCGCGATTGGCGCGGCGATCTCTTTGGTGGGCTGACTGCCGCCATTGTCGCCTTGCCGATGGCCTTGGCCTTTGGGGTCACCTCTGGGGCTGGTGCAACGGCGGGACTGTACTGCGTCGTCTTTCTTGGCTTTTTTGCGGCTCTCTTTGGGGGCACACCAACACTCATTTCCAATCCGACAGGGCCGATGACCGTCGTGATGACGGCAGTGATCACCCGCCTGACCAGTGAATATCCCGAACAGGGGTTATACATGGCTTTTACGGTGGTAATGCTGGCGGGCGGTTTTCAAATCCTCTTTGGTCTGTTGCGGTTGGGTAAATACATCACCCTCATGCCCTACACCGTGATTTCTGGCTTTATGTCGGGAATTGGCCTGATCATGATCCTGCTGCAAATTGGTCCGCTGTTGGGGCACAGCAGTAAAGGGGGGGTCTTGGGGGCAGTGCAAAACTTGCCAGAGTGGATTCAAACCCTGAACTCGGCTGCCCTTACCTTGGGCTTGTTCACCCTCGGACTCATTTATTTCACGCCCCAGAAAATTCGGCGAATTGTGCCGCCACAGCTTCTCGCCCTAGTTTTAGGCACGATTTTGTCAATGGTGTTTTTTGGGGATGCCGGTTTGACCCGCATTGGCACGATTCCCACGGGGCTGCCAGCGTTTGTGCCGCCGACGTTTACACTGCCTGCGCTGAAAACGATGATTGTGGACGGGGCAATGCTGGGGATGCTCGGCTGTATTGATTCGCTCCTGACCTCGGTGATTGCCGATAGCATTACCCGCACCCAGCACGATTCCGATAAGGAACTGATTGGCCAAGGTATTGGTAACCTACTGTCCGGCTTATTTGGTGGTCTGCCCGGTGCCGGTGCCACGATGGGCACAGTGGTAAATATTCAAGCGGGGGGACGCACCTGCTTATCGGGCATGATCCACGCTGTCATTCTACTGATGGTGGTGCTGTGGGCGGCGCCTTTGACGGAACCGATTCCCAATGCAGTGTTGGCGGGGATTCTGATCAAGGTGGGGATTGACATCATTGACTGGAATTTTCTCAAACGTGCCCACCTCTTGTCCCTGCGGGCGGCCTTCATTATGTATGGCGTGATGCTGCTGACGGTCTTTGTGGATTTGATTGTGGCGGTGGGTGTTGGTGTCTTTATTGCCAATATGCTGACGATCAAGCGCTTGGCGGATCTGCAATCGGAGGATGTGAAGGCGATTACCCACGCCGATGATCAAACGCCCCTCACCCCCGAGGAAAAAGAACTCTTCCGCGAAGCCAAGGGTCAACTGTTGCTCCTCCACCTTGGGGGTCCGATGAGTTTTGGCTCCGCTTGGGCAATTTCCCAGCGGCAGGCGATCATGTCGGACTATAAGGTGCTGATTCTGGATGTCAGCAGTGTGCCCCTGTTGGGGGTAACGGCAACCTTGGCCATTGAGTCACTCATCCAGGAGGCACAAAAGCATCGTTTAGCAATTTTTCTCGTGAATGGTTCGGCGGATAAGGTGCAACAGCGGCTGCAACGCTTCCGTATTTTGGATCGGTTGCCGGCAGACCATGTGGTGAGCGATCGCCGAGACGCCCTCGAAAAGGCCATTCAGTTTCTCCACCAACCGGAGGAATTGCTGGAGGTGACAACGGGCAGCTACGAATAACGGGAGACCGCCGGGTTGCCCTGCACATACCAGCGCCACGGAATCTCCTGCCCTTGGGAAATACCAATGCGAGTGGTTTGTACCACAGGGGCTGTCAGGGGTTGGGGCGGCTTTTCTAACCAGAGGCCGCTCTCTTTCCCTAGCATCAAGCCCGAAAGCTGGCGATCGATCCCCAAGACTTGGCACAGTTTCCCCGGACCAGCGGCACTGCGGGGGGGCAAGGGCGGGCTGAGCATCTCAAGGGCACGGATGAGAACAGCACTGGCAAAATTGGGGCGATCGCTGGCGATATTCAGGCAGTGGTGAATGCCATAGATTTGATAGACATAGATTGTCCCTGGTGCTGCAAACATCGGGGCGTTGCGAGCCGTTTGGCGACGGTAGCCATGACACGCGGGGTCGCCGGCCATATAGGCTTCAGTTTCAACAATACGGCCGCGGTAGAGTTGACCATTGGCCTGCTGTCGCACGAGAAGACACCCCAGTAATTCTTGGGCAACCACTGGGGCAGGGCGAGCCAACCACTCAAGGGGCAGACACTGATCTCGCTCAATGGGAACCCTTTTCAAGCAACAAATCCTCCATCAAGGCATGGCGCACGGGGGCATTCAAGCCAGAGACGGTGTAGAGCATGGCTTCGCGATAGAGACGCTGCACCGTGTGACTGAGCATCAAGGCACTGCCACCCGTCGTCATCAGGGCAGCCTGAGCCGCTTGGACGGCAAGGTGAATGGCTGCGGCGCGCAGTTGTGCATGGTGGGGGGGATTCAGGTTCTCTAGCTCTTCTTGAATTTGGTGGTAAAGGCGGTGCCAGCGATCGCGAAAGTGGTGATAGAGGTCTTTGGCGTCGGTACTCTCGGCGAGAATCTGCAAACTGGCACGGGCACAACCCATGGGGGCGGCACTGCCCCGCAGCAATTGCTGGCGATCGCGGAGGGCCATCCAATCCGCCTCACTGATACCCACCACATCTTCCGGCGGGACTAACCAATCCACCACTTCTGCTTGCACCGTTTGAGTTGAGGGCACAGCCGCTAGAGGTAAGGGCAATGAGAGGTGCAAAATGCCACCGCCAGCCTGTTGGGCATTGATAAAGGGCATGAGGGCAAAGAGAATACGCTGATCCGGTAGGGGAGCTGCGGCGATAAACATCGTCATGTGCTGAAAGCCACTGAGCCAAGGCAGCGTGCCCTGCAGGAGGTAGCCCCCACTGGTGGGTTGAGCTTGTAGATCCACTGGGTTGTGGCGTAAGTGGGAAAAGCTGACACCAATCAACATCTGCCCCTTCATTAAGTCCGCTAGGTAGGTTTGGGCAACGTTCCCTTCAGGATGTTCAAGAATCATCCCCAAGGCGGATTGATGTTGTGCCACCAAAAAGGCAAGGGCACCGGAGGTTTGCGCTAGTTGTAAGCTCAAATGCCACAGCGTGCGGCGATCGCACCCCAATCCCCCCATTGCCTTGGGTACCGCCAAACGAAAAATGCCCAAATTTCCTAGGGCTTGCAGACTTTCCGATAAAAGGGACTTTTGCTGATCAATGCGGTTGGCAATTGGCGCAACAACGGTACTGAGGTAGGTCTGAATGTCCTCTAGGAGAGGCTGCGCTGCGGGGTCAGCAAAGACCAAGGCATCCATAGTTTAGGAGTACGCCAGATGGGCACGGGGGTTGTAGGACTCAATGGCCTGAAGTTGCCGGTAGAGATCGCGTTCAGCATCACTCAGTTGGGGCGGCAGTGTAATGACAATCTCCACCAGTTGGTCACCGCGATCGCCATCGGGGCGAGGATAGCCCTTACCCGCCAGTCGCAAACGTTGGCCTGTGCGTACGCCTGCTGGCACCATCATTTTCACCCAACCATCGAGGGTCGGGGCTTCAATTTGGCCGCCGAGGGCAGCCTCACTGGGGGTCACGGGGAGTTCACAGACAATGTCGTAGTCCTCAAGGCGAAAGAGGGGATGGGGCGTCACTTGAATTTTCAGATAGAGATCACCTCCACCCGTACCTTGACCCCGCAGCCGAATCCGCTGACCCGTAACCATCCCCGCTGGCAGCGTCACTTCTAAGGAGCGCCCATCCCCAAGGCGAATCCGCTCCCGTCCCCCTTCGTAGGCCTTCTCGAGGGGGATTTCTAGGGTGGCTTCAGCGTCGCGACGACTCACAGCGGTATAGGCGGTTTTGACGGTGCCGGGGCGAAAGTAGTCTGTCTCTATCGTAGGCGAGCGACGGGGGGGATCCGCAGCAACCGTAGAGGTGCGGGGCGATCGCCGACCCAACAGTTGATCCAAAAACTCTTGAAAATTATCTTCACTGAGGTCGGGTTCTTCCCTGACACTGGTGCCATTGCGCCGAGCCATAGTGGTACGTTGGGAAGGGCGAGTGCGAAAGCCGGGCTGTGACCAATATTCACCGTAGCGATCGTATTGCTCACGGCGAGCCGGATCACTTAGGACTTGGTAAGCTTCACTAATGTCTTTGAACTTCTCTTCAGCAGCGCGATCGCCCGGATTCATATCGGGATGATACCGCCGCGCCAGCCGCCGATAGGCACGTTTAATTTCCTCAGTGCTCGCACCTCGATCCACGCCCAAAAGCTGGTAGTAATCTCGAAAATTACGCATCGACAGTCCTATCTACACTCACAGTTGCGGCAAACAATGCAAACAAGCTCTACCAGTCGTCGTCATCCCAATCCTCCCATGCGGCTGAATCACTGCGCTGGGAATACCCCCGAGAACGCCGCGTCCGGGGTGGCTCATCCCACTCATCCTCATAATCGTCACGCCGCCGCTCTCGACCCCGCACCGCATCAAGGCCTTTATTGACTGCTTCCTTGAGGTTGGGCAGCTTAAAGAGATCCTCATCGTCTTCCAATTCCTCTTCGCTGAGGCGCAGTTGGCGGACAAAGTCGTAGAGCCGCTCTTCAAGGGCAGCATAGGTGAGGTCAATCTGGCGATCGTCCTCATTGCGAATGGCCTCCTGCAATTGCCGCACTAGGGCCTCAATACTCCGGCGCTGATCAGCGGCAAATTGATAGCCAAATTCTTGAGCCGCTTCCCGCAATTGACGTTCAGCGCGGTGAATCAAATCTTGGGCACGGTTGCGCTTCTCAATGCGTGCCCGCCGCTGGCGATCGCCCGCTGCATTGGCCTCCGCATCCAAGAGCATCTGCTGAATTTCCTCTTCACTCAGGGTTGATGCCCCCTGAATCACCACACTTTGCTCACGACCGCTAAAGCGATCCAAGGCCACCACTTGGAGCAGGCCATTGGCATCCAAGTCAAAGGACACTTGAATTTGGGGCACCCCCCGAGGCGCTGGCGGAATTCCCGTTAACTTAAAGCGTCCCAAAGACTTATTGTGTTCTGCTAGTTCCCGCTCCCCTTGAACGACGTGGATTTCCACTTGGCTTTGGTTATTTTCTGAGGTTGAGAAAATATCGGAGCGGCGCACCGGAATCGTTGTATTGCGGGGAATCAGCACCTTCGTGACGCCGCCAATGGTTTCCACCCCTAAGGAAAGGGGGGTTACATCCAGCAGCAGGATATCCTTCATATCCCCGGCGAGAATGCCTGCTTGAATGGCGGCACCAACAGCCACCACCTCATCGGGGTTGACATTTTGGTTGGGTTCACGGCCAATCATCTGCCGCACCAGATCCTGCACCATGGGCATCCGCGTCGCACCACCCACCAGCACCACGGCATCAATTTGAGCGGGGGTTAAATGGGCATCCATCAGTGCCTGTTCGACCGGATAGCGCAGCCGTTGCAGCAGGTCTTGGCTCAGGTCTTCAAATTGGCGACGACTGAGGGTGGTTTCAATGTGTTTTGGCCCATCCGCTGTGGCGGTGACAAAGGGCAGATCGATATTGGTTTCCAGTAAGCCTGAAAGTTCAATTTTGGCTTTTTCGGCAGCATCGGTGAGCCGTTGTAGCGACTGGCGATCGCGCCGTAAATCAATGCCCTCTTTGGCGAGGAAGTCTTCGGCTAGCCAGTCCACAATCAACTTATCAAAGTCATTGCCCCCCAGTTGGGTATCGCCGCTGGTGGCCTTCACCTCAAACACGCCATCCCCCACCTCAAGAATCGAGACATCAAAGGTGCCACCGCCAAGGTCAAAAACGAGAATCGTCTGCTCCTTCTGGCGATCGAGGCCATAGGCAAGGGCTGCTGCCGTCGGTTCATTAATAATCCGCCGCACATTCAGACCCGCAATCCGCCCAGCATCACGGGTGGCTTGCCGCTGTGAATCATTAAAGTAGGCGGGGACAGTAATCACCGCATCGGTGACGGGTTCCCCTAGATAGCGGCTGGCATCCTCCACCAGCTTGCGCAAGACCATGGCTGAAATTTCTTCGGGGGCAAATTCCCGTTGCAATCGTGGGCACTTGATGCGCACTTTACCTGATTCATCGCGGCGAATGGTATAGGGTACCCGCTTGGATTCAGCCGTCAGTTCCCTGTATTCGCGGCCAATAAACCGCTTCACGGCATAGAAGGTGTTTTGGGGATTGAGCACCGCCTGTCGCCGTGCCAACTGACCCACAAGGCGCTCGCCATCTTTGCCAAAGGCCACCACAGAGGGGGTGGTGCGGGAGCCTTCTGCATTGGCAATCACAACGGGTTTTCCCCCTTCCAACACAGCAATGACGGAATTGGTTGTCCCCAGATCAATGCCAACAATTTTGCCCATGCCGTTTGAACGACTCCGCACTGGTTAGAATAAATGAATAGCGTTATAGTAACGGATTATTTACCCTTCGTTACGCTTATTTGATTGTACGAGATCTGCCCTAGACCGTCAGAGAATCACTCTTTCCCCTGTGCTGCGCGATCGCTACAACGATATGAACAACCTCAGTCCCCACACCTCCCATTCACCGCTGCTCATCTCTTGAAGTCTAGCGGTAAGATGACAGGCAAGAGGTTGCAGCACAGCTGACTCACTGTTGCTACACCCAATTCCGAGAAGGAGACCGTTCTATGTTACACCGCAAGCTTTATCAACTCTATACCGACGGCCAAGAAGTCTGGATTTACTTGCGGGATCAACAACGCCTGATTGACCGGGCACGCATTGTGGACATCGAAGGGAATGTTGTTACCATCCGCTACGAAACGGAGGAAGACGACGAAGTGTGTGCTTGGGAAGAGATCGTCAATATCGAAAGCATTGGCTCGATTTCACGGCGGCTCGCAGCAGTTCCGCGGGGTTATGCGGAGTTACCCATTGCGGATGAGTGTCCAGAGGCGGAGCAACTGCCGAAGCATTCCTCGGAAACCGAACACGAGCGTTGAGTCTTAACCCATGCGCTCAGCCCCCGTTGTGGAGGAGATAGCCACGATTGATGCCCAGTACATGGGGCGCTGCCTTGAGTTAGCCGCTCGTGCCAAAGGCTGTACGGCTCCGAATCCCCTCGTGGGCTGTGTGATTGTGGCAGAGGGACGGGTGATTGGGGAGGGGTTTCATCCCAAGGCGGGGGAACCCCATGCCGAGGTGTTTGCCCTGCGCAGCGTCAGCGAGGGCGATCGCCCCCTCCTCAGCAAGGCCACCCTCTACGTCAATCTTGAACCCTGCAATCACTATGGCCGCACGCCCCCCTGTACCGAGGCGATTATAGCGGCGGGCATTCCCAAGGTGGTGGTGGGCATGATTGATCCGAATCCCCAAGTGGCCGGGGCGGGGGTAGAACGGCTGCGCTCAGCGGGCATAGAAGTCACCGTCGGCGTGCGGGAAGCAGAGTGTCAACGCCTGAACGAAGCGTTTGTGCATCGGGTGCGCTATCAGCGTCCCTTTGGCATTTTCAAATACGCCATGACCCTCGATGGCAAAATTGCCTCCAGTGCCGGCCACAGTCTCTGGGTGAGTGGTGAAGCCGCACGCGCCATGGTGCATCAACTGCGCTCTGAATGCGATGCTGTGATTGTGGGGGGCAATACCGTGCGTCTGGATAATCCCCTCTTGACCTCGCGCCATGAGCGCAATCCCCTACGGGTGGTGATGAGTCGTACCCTTGATCTACCGCCGAATGCCTCTTTGTGGGAAACGGCCACGGCTCCAACATTGGTGGTTACCGCTGCTTCCCCCCAACATCCCCTCATTCCCCAATTGCAGGCACGGGGCGTGGAGGTGGTGCACCGAGAGCCGCTAACACCGACCACTGTTATGGCAGAGCTGCATCAACGGGGCATTATGACGGTGCTTTGGGAGTGCGGCGGTTCCCTTGCAGCGGCAGCGATCGCCGAAGGCATGGTACAGAAAGTGTGGGCATTTATTGCGCCAAAGATTATTGGTGGCTCTGCTGCCCCCGCCCCAGTGGCCGATCTCGGCTTAACCAAGATGAATGAGGCCCTGTGCCTAGAGGACGTGACTTGGCAAATCGTGGGCGAGGACATTCTCCTAGTGGGCTACCTACCGCCTAGGCGTCGGGTTCCGTCACTTCAATAATGGTACAGCCCGTTTCTGTGGGGGGCGTATCCGCCTGCTCATAGAGCAAATCAATCCACAGCGACTCCGGGTAGGGCTTGCGACTAGAGACATAAAAAAGCCAATGCTGGCTGACATTGAGGGACTCGCGCCGCAGCTTGGTCATTGCCGGGGTTGTAATCAGGCGCAGAGCAGCGTTGGCATTGCGCCACTGCTCAATAATCCCAGCCGCCACCCGCAGGGTTTCCCCTTCGCTATTTTCTAATTCCAAAATGCCGTCAATGTGGATACTCTCCCACCAGTGCTGTGGATCCCGCAGATCCAATCCTTGGCCATCCATATAGTCAATGAGGTTGGGAAGATATTCGCGAATAAAGTTTTGGACAACCCTAAAGGGGGGAAAAGGACGCAAGACTTTGAGGTGGCTTGCTGTTTGTTGAAACCACAGCTTGTGGTAAGTCATGGGGACAAAGCTCCGTCAAAAAGGCGATCGCCAAAAATCGTTACAAACTGGTTTATTTTACCAAGCAAGCTTGCTCCGATCGCTCCTGAGAGTGAAGATGAATATGTGCCACTTTTGGCGCAATTTGGCACAAGTGCTATAGGACAATTTTGGTGTAACGACCAACGATGAGAAGGCTGTCAACTGACTTACATTATTAAAAAAAACTATACACACTGATTAGCTGACTTTACTCTACTTATTCATTTATTGGAAATAATGATTTTTTTCATGGGTAGTAATTAAGCCCAAGTCGTGATGAATTCAGGTTTTTTTTGATTATTGACCAGTAGGTAGAAAATTCGCATTTTTATTTTGCAGTAAGTAATTCACCCCCCAGAGAGGGCAGGACGAGGCAAGGGGGTGGCTTGTCATTTGGTTGTGGATTGGGTAAAGTCACCTAGAAGTTTCGTCGTGGTGCCAAAACACCCTTTGCATAAACAACAGATTGGGACAGTTTTAGGCATAGATGCGGCGAGTGGCCTCTGGCTACCTTGGACGATTGCTCATGATGTGTGTTCTCGGTTCACCGCTTTGTCGAATCACTGTCAATTTTGTGTGCGAGGAGGATTACCTTGAGCAACGATAGTCGTACCCCTACCGCCTCTCAGGATGCACCCCTTGCGTCTGCTGCTATGCTTGGTCGTTCGCTGCGCTCCCTTTGTTCCTGTCTGCCCCTGCTGGGCACCTTTGTTTTGATTCAGCCTACGCAAGCCCTTGATCTGACCACTCTTGCGAGCGATCGCGATCTGGGTTCAAAGGACATTCGCCCCGAATCTCTTAACCTCCCCTCCCTCTTCAGCACTGAAACCCAAGACCCGCTTGCGGAATTTGAAAATCTTTTATCCGCCAACAAAACCGACCTACTCTTGGGCGTCACCCAAACGGCATGGCAACGCACCATCCAGCCCCAAGTCAGTTTTGCCCCCTTGCCCTTGAGTACACCTGCACCTACCCTATCTACCTCTGCCACCTTTGAGCACCGCAGCCGTCCTTCTGAACCGACCTTCAAAGTGGTGGATCGGCGGGTTCGCACCAATAGCTTGGCGGATTTGGTGACGCAGGCCACCACCTCTGTTGTTGCTTCCTTGGCCATTGATACCCCCTTTGCAATGGGTGGCTCTTTGGAGCAAACCACGACGGAAGTTGAACCACCGTTCGCCGAGGGGGAAACGACTCAACTCTCCCAGCGGGTGGCAGTTGTGCACTCTCCAGCCGCATCGACCTCAACTGCAACCCTAGAGCCTGTTCCCTTTGGGCGGGCTGCTGAGCGGCGGCGGCGTACCACCCCTGCCCTAGTTTCAGTCCAACAACCGCCTGCTCGCCCAGCTCTACCCCAGCCCACTGTTGCAAATCGCCCGCAAACAACAACAGTAGCAGCACCGACACCTGCGACTGTACAGCCCATTGCTCCCCCTGTGCCCGTCAAGGTGGCACGCTCAATTGTGGCTCCCCCTTTACCCAGTAATCTCGACCTACCCCCTCTGCCCAACTCCGATCGCTTTCTACCTAGCCTAACCACCAACTTTATCTGGCCGGCGCGTGGTGTGTTGACCTCTGGCTTTGGACCTCGCTGGGGACGGATGCACCGCGGAATTGATATTGCTGCTCCCATTGGCACGCCCATCTATGCTGCTGCCGCCGGTGTCGTTACCTACTCCCAATGGAATTCTGGTGGTTTCGGCAACTTGGTGGAAATTCGCCACGCCGATGGCACCCTGACGCTCTATGCCCATAACCATCGCAACTTGGTGCGCGTGGGCCAATACGTTGAGCAGGGTCAGCAGATTGCCGAAATGGGCAGTACGGGACGCAGCACAGGACCCCACGTTCACTTTGAGATACATCCCCCAGGGCGGGGTGCGGTCAACCCGATGATCTTCCTGCAACGTAGCCAAGGCTAGGCGTTGACGATCTATTTTGTGGGGGCAGGCCTAGGTTCACCTAGTTATCTCACCTTGGCCGCTTGGGTTTGTCTACAGCAGGCGCAGGTGGTTCTTTACGATGCGCTTGTTTCCCCAGACCTCCTAGACCTTACGCCCCCCGATTGTTTGCGAGTCGCGGTGGGCAAGCGGGCAGGGGCTGAGGTGGTTCCCCAATCAGAAATCAACCGCCTTTTAGTGGACTACGGCCAGCAGTATGAACGGGTTGTCCGCCTCAAAAGTGGCGATCCGGGACTGTTTGGCCGTTTGCATCAGGAACTGGATGCTGTCCTAGGGGCAGGTCTAGAGGCGGTGGTGATTCCGGGTCTATCGTCAGCGCTGGCGGCACCACTGCTGGCGGGGTTGTGTCTGACGGCAAAGGATGTGAGCCAGTCGGTGGCCATTCTTTCAGGTCATGCTCCAGAGCGGCTTCCTTGGCCAGCGATCGCCCAAATGGAAACGTTGATTTTTTTGATGGCCAGCCGTTCCCTGCGGCAAATCGTTGAAGAACTGCTGCAACAGGGGCGATCGCCCGCTGAGGGACTGGCAATTTTGCAATGGGCCGGCCAGCCGCAGCAACAGTTTTGGTTTGGCACGTTGGAGAGCTATCTAAATACGCCTCACGTTCCAGACAGGGCACCAGCCGTCGTGGTTGTGGGGGCGATCGCCCAAAAACGCTACCCTTTGGCTAGTCTAGATCTGGTCTTCCCTGAATTTTTGAAGATTTCCCCACCAGCCATGTCTCCGCTCCACGGCAAAACCATTCTCGTCACCCGGGCAGCAGCGCAAGCGAGTGACTTTACGCAGCAACTGACAGCCGCCGGTGCCACCGTTTTAGAAATGCCGACACTGGAAATCGTTCCCCCCAGTTCTTGGCAGCCCCTCGATCAGGCTTTGGCGCAACTCAATACCTTTGACTGGCTCATTCTCACGTCCCACAATGCCGTTAGCTTTTTTATGGAACGGTTACAGCATCATGGCAAGGATAGTCGTACCCTCGCGGGTCTCAAGATCGCTGTTGTTGGCGAAAAAACCGCCCAAACCCTCAGCAGTTACGGCTTAGTGGCTGACTTCACCCCCAGTGAATTTGTCGCCGATGCCCTAGTGGCAGAATTCCCAGAACCTGTGGCGGGGTTGCGTTTTCTTTTTCCACGGGTTGAAAAGGGCGGACGACCCGTTCTAGTAGAGACCTTTACAGCGGCTGGGGCTGAGGTTGTTGAGGTGCCCGCCTACGATTCCCGCTGTCCCCAAACCGTTGATGCCCAAGTCTTAGGGGCGCTGCAAGGGGGTCAAGTGGATATGGTCACGTTTACCAGTTCTAAGACGGTGAAACACTTTTGCCAATTGGTGGGTGCGCAGGCGGCAGAGTTACTTCAGAATGTGCAGATTGCCAGTATTGGCCCGCAAACCTCGCAAACTTGTCGCGAACTCTTGGGACGGGTGGATACTGAAGCCACAGAGCATACCCTTGAGGGACTCCTTCAGGCGTTATTACGGATCACTTAGTGCTTTGGGTGCACCAATCCGCTAGTGTGAAAAAAGGACTGTTGTAAGGCAATTGTGGAGCATGACACACGCAACCGATGTGCTGACCCTTGGCCGTTGGATGGCGGCGGATTTTAGTAACCAAGCCCAAGCCTTTGAGAATCCCCCCTTCTATGCCCATATTCGGGTGTGTATGCGCCCTCTGCCCAGTGGTCTTCTAGAGGGCATTGCCCTTTATGTGGAACAGGCCTATGACTATCTTCTAGGTGTTCCCTACCGCACACGGGTTTTAGAACTGGTGCCCGCCAATGATCACATTGTGATTAAAA
Source organism: Thermosynechococcus sp. B1 (assembly GCF_030322985.1). Lineage (NCBI taxonomy): Bacteria > Bacillati > Cyanobacteriota > Cyanophyceae > Acaryochloridales > Thermosynechococcaceae > Thermosynechococcus > Thermosynechococcus sp. B1. The sequence continues at coordinate 820,366 of NZ_CP096573.1, forward strand.
ATTACATACTCAAGGATGAAAAACGCTTCTTTGGGGCAGCTCGCGATCGCCAGCGGCTTCAGGCGATGACAGCCGATGATTTGGAACTCCTCTGTGGCTGCAATATGCTCACCTACTGGACAGGGCACAGCTTTCGCGGTGAAGTGGAGCCGGGCAAAGCCTGTAAAGTCGTACGTAAAGGACGGGAAACCTATCTTGATAGCACGTTTGAAATTGATGGCGATCGCTTCATTAGCCACGATCGCGGACGGGATCCCGAAACCGATGAGCACGTTTGGGGCTCCGTGGCAGGTCCCTTTCACTTTGTGCGCTGGCAGAGCTTTGCTGATGAAATTATTGCCTAGGCGGTTTGCCAATCTGGTAACGGTTTGCCTTGGTAATAGAGGCGAAAGAGTCCCCAAGCCCCTAGGGCGATCGCCACCAAGCTAACCACTTGGGCAATTCGCAGCGGCCCCAACATCAGGCTGTCCATGCGCAGTCCTTCAATCCAGAAGCGACCCAAGCTGTAGGCAATGGCATAGACCAAAAGCAGGGTGCCGGGTTTTTGATAGCGAGGTTGACGAAAGAGCCACAGCAGGAGAACAAAGACTCCTAGGTTCCAAAGGGACTCATAGAGAAAGGTGGGGTGGTAATAGGCTTCGTTGATTAGCGCCGGAGGACGCTGCGGCGCGGGGATATAGAGTTTCCACGGCAAATCCGTAGGGGCACCAAAGGCCTCAGAGTTAAAGAAATTGCCCCAGCGTCCAATGGCCTGTCCCAAAATTAGTGAAGGGGCAATGACATCCGCCACTTGCCAAAAGGAAAGCCGCTGCACGTACGTAAAGATCGCCATCGCTAGCATACCGCCGAGGATGGCACCGTGAATGGCAATGCCGCCTTTCCAAATTTGCACCACTTGATCTAAGTGCTTTTGGTAAAAGCCCCAGTTAAAGGCGACGTAATAGAGCCGTGCAGCGGGAATAGCGGCAACCACAAGCCAAATCGACAGATCCGCAATCAGATCAGGATCAATCTGCCGCTGGCGTGCCAAGCGTTGACTCAGCCAAATGCCAATAAAGACGGCGGCAGCAATGAGTAGACCGTACCACCGTAGGGTGATGAACCCTAGCTCAAGGGTGGCACCGGGGGATTGGAAAGTGGCGATCATGCCTAGAATAGGTTCTAAACAGCGCGAGCAGTCTGAATGACAGTGGCAAAGGCGTCCGTATCCAACACCGCCAATTGAGCCAGCATCTTGCGATTGAGGTGAATATCGGCTTTTTTCAGGGCGCCCATGAGTTGACTGTAGCTCATGCCATGTTGACGCGCAGCAGCGTTAATCCGCGCAATCCAGAGCCGCCGAAAGTCCCGTTTGCGCCGCCGGCGATCGCGATAGGCATTGCACAGTGCCTTCATGACCACCTGATTGGCGGTGCGGAAGAGCTTGGAGTGCCCCGCACGATAGCCCTTGGCGAGCTTGAGAATTTTTTTACGCCGTTTGCGGGCAACGTTACCCCGTTTGACCCTTGCCATAGTTCAATTTCACCCTTGATCAAAAACTGAAAATTTATCAATTAAGCGTAGGGCAGCATCAGCGATACTCGCTCAAAATCCCGTGGATCGACGAGGGCCTTGTGGGAAAGACGATTCTTGCGATCGCTCCCCTTATGTTCGAGTAAGTGATTTTTGTTGGCCTTACGGCGGACAAACTTACCACTGCCCGTCGTCCGAAATCGTTTGGCAGCAGCACGACGTGTTTTTAGCTTTGGCATAGCCTTGCCCTATTTTAGACACAGCTTACTAATATACTATTTTGAAGAGAGTCTTGGCAAGCTGCATGGAACTGGAGTTCATTCCTGTCGAAGAGTTTTATTTTGCCCTTACCTTGGCCATGCGCACCCTAGAAGATTTAGGCGATGCGGCATTTGTGGAGCGGGTGCGATCGCGCTTGCAGGAGCGGTTTGGTCAAGCCTCAACGGTTGCTGCCGGCAAGCAAAACACTTTTAACTATGTCTTTCGCGTCAAGGGGGTGGACAATAGCCCCGCCCCACAGCTCATGCTATCCATCGCCGACTGGCAGGGGAAAATCCGCCTCAGCAGTGACTATGGCTGGACATTGGATGCACAGCGCAAAACCATCCGCACTGAGAAATTTGGCGATCGCCCCCAGTTTTGCCAACAGGTGAAAGCCCACTTAGCCCAGTGGCTGGAACTGCCGGAATTTCTTGAGGTCTAAATGTTTGACCTAGGGACCGCCCTTGACACAGCCATTAAAACTTGGTCGGTGGTGCATACCCCCTTTTTGTCCCCCGATCAGGTGGTGCAGGCACTCCGCACCCTTGAGCAACGGGCCGATGTTCATGGTCTCGCCTGGGGGGGGTACCCGCAAGCGGAACGCTGTCGGCTGGCGATCGCCCCCACTGAACTTAGTCTTGAAGAGCAACAGCCGCCCCTTGCTTTGGTGCGAATCACAGGCAACTTTCTCTTTGATCCCGCCACCTACAGTGATTTTGAGCAAGCGATCGCCAATGCCGGTCTCGATGACGGCGATTATGGGGATGTGATTCTCCTTGGGGAACGGGGGGCACAGGTCATTCTCATCCCTGAAAAAGTCCCTACTTTACAAGAACACTTAAAACAAGTGCGGACTGTAGCGGTGACCGTCGATCTCTGTGACTGGTCAGAACTGGCCGTAGCGCCCCCCCAACGGAAATCCCTCAGTACCGTCGAAGCATCATTGCGCTTGGATGCTGTGGCCTCAGCCGGGTTTGGCGTCTCCCGCAGTAAAATGAGCGACTGGATTAGCCAAGGACTGGTGCGGGTCAACTGGCAAGTGGTGCAACAACCGCGGTATCTGCTCAAGGTGAATGACCTCATTGCCATTCGTGGCAAAGGGCGATTACGGATTCAAGACATTCAAGTTACCAAGAAAGAGCGCTACCGCATCCAGATGGAGCGCATTCGCTAAGACTATGGATCTGCTGCTGTCGAAATTACTGCCGCCATTGCTGTATCCATTGCCCTTGGCCTGTTGGGCATTGATTTTTGCCATTGTTCGCTTTTGGCGTGCTCCCAAACAGGCGGCGATCGCCCTCGTGATTGCCCTGAGCATTTTACTCCTGAGCGGCAATGACTATGTGGCAACAGCGCTTATTGCTTCCCTAGAGCGACAGTATTTACCCCCTGATCCCATGCCCAAAGCTGCCGCGATCGTTGTTCTCGGTGGGGCGGTTGTCCCGCAAACGGCGCCGAGGCCTTGGGTAGAAGTCACGGAAGGGGGCGATCGCATCCTCTACGGTGCCCACCTCTTTCGCCAAGGCTATGCCCCCTATCTCATCCTCAGTGGGGGTCGCATTGACTGGCTCGGCGAAACCTTTCAGCGGGGAGAAGCAGCAGACATGGCGGAAATTGCCACCACCTGCGGTGTGCCGATGGACAAGATGCTGCTGGACACCACCGCACTGAATACCTATGAAAATGCCGTGAATGTCAAAGCGCTTCTTGAGCAGCATCAAATTCAGGGGGATCTGCTGCTGGTGACATCCGCCTACCACATGCCCCGCTCCGTCGCCATTTTTCGCCGTTTGGGAATGAAGGTGATCCCGGCACCGACGGACTATCGGTACCTGTCGATCGCGCGATCGCCCACTTGGCAAAACCTACTGCTCAGCCTGATCCCCAATCCCTCCAACGTGGACATCACCACGATCGCCCTACGGGAATACCAAGGTCTGCTCGTTTACAAACTCAGAGGTTGGCTTTAGAGACCCTGAGCACGCAGAAACCCTTGACACGCCTCCACAAAAGCAGGGGCTGACTCATAGGGCAAGACATTGCGCCCCGCAATCACCACTCCCTCAGCATTGGGAAATGTCTTGGTATAAAATTTCAACCGTTTTGCAGGCGATCCAGCCCCCCCCTCCCGACTGATACTCGAGGCTTGGTCTCCCATCACCACAAGCACTGGCTGCCCAGTCTGCTGCATTTTCTCACGATAGTCCCGCCGCCAAAAACCCGACAGGAATGAATACACCGCATGGCGACTCTCAAGGTCAGCACAACCAGCGGCCAGCATCTTTAGCCACTCATCATCTACATCCTCAGGCTTGGCAAAAAGCTGATTAATGGAAAACTGCCGCAGGAAACTTTCTTGGCGGGCATAGAGATAAAAGCCCCAACCCAAGGGGGAGTCAAAGAGATTCCAGCGCACCTTTTGCCACCTAGGATCAGTGTTTTCAGAAACGAGAGAAGCCGCTGGAGGGCCACTGAGGATCATGGCTCGAACGACTTGGGGATCAAGGTGAACTAGCTCCATTGCCACAGGAAACAATGCCCCTTGGACAACGAGAATCACCGCTTGGCGAATCTCAGAGGCGATAAAGCCATGTAACTGAGCCGCCCAATCTTCGGGGTAATAGGCAATGTGGGGTAGGGCGCTCTGGCCACAGCCGAGCAAGTCAGGGATATAAAATGAGTAACCTTCCCCTTGGGACTGCCAATGGCCCACACAGCGATCCCAGAACCGCCCAGAGAGGCCCACGCCCACTGGATGGACAAAAACAATGGGGGTATGCCCTTCTTTGCCACTGAGACGATAAGTGCAGGGAAAGCCCTGCCACCGATAGGTTTTAGAAACAAATGACGGCATTGCAGACAGCCTCTGAGGATTTCCCTGACACTGAACCAGCGGGTATGGAACCCACCTCAACAATATGGCTAATCCCTAACATTGGGTAGGAATTTTAACCAAATCTTTCCCTTGGTTTAACCTATCCCCTAGAAACGTTGCGTATTCTGACGGAAGGGTAGTTTGATCGGTTCGCCTGCCTGCAACCTGTTGGCAGCCGTCAAGCCAAGACCCCAAGGGTTCAAGTCTTTGGGAAACGCTGTTTACTCCGCTAGGAGAGATTACTATGTTCATATCTGTAAAGAGCTATGCTCGTTTTGGTATCGTTGCCGCGGTCGCGGCTCTGTCGGGTAGCCTGACTCCTGCTGCTTTATCCCAAGGGACACCTACGATTCGCATTGATGGTTCTAGCACCGTTTTCCCCATTACCGAAGCTGTTGCTGAAGCCTTCCAAAAAGCCCAAGGGGGTAAAGTCCGCGTTACGGTAGGTGTGTCTGGTACAGGCGGTGGCTTCAAGAAGTTCTGCCGCGGTGAAACGGATATTTCCAACGCCTCACGCCCCATTTTGGCCAAGGAAATTGCCGACTGCCGCGCTGCTGGTATCAACTTTATTGAACTGCCAGTGGCCTACGATGCCCTCACCGTGGTGGTTCATCCCCAAAATACTTGGGCAACAAGCTTAACGGTTGCTGAATTGAAGCGGATTTGGGAACCCGATTCTAAAATCAATAACTGGAGCCAAGTGCGCCAAGGTTTCCCCAATATTCCTTTGAAACTCTTTGGGCCAGGTGCCGACTCTGGAACCTTTGACTATTTCACAGAGGCCATCAATGGTAAATCAAAAGTCAGTCGCAAAGATTTCACCGCCAGCGAAGATGATAATGTGCTAGTTCAAGGTATCAGTCGCGATCGCGGTGCGCTTGGGTACTTTGGTTTTGCCTACTATGCGGAAAACCGTAATCGGCTCAAAGCGGTTGCCATTGACAACGGCAAAGGCCCTGTCCAACCCTCCGAGCAAAACGTGCTGAATGGGACATACCAGCCCCTCTCCCGTCCCATCTTTATCTACGTCAACGCTAGGTCAGCGCAGCGGCCTGAAGTACGGCAGTTTGTCACCTACTACCTCAATAATGCCCCGGCCATGGTGAAAAAGGTGAAGTATGTGCCTCTGCCGGCTAGTGCCTACCGCACGATTCTGGCTAACTTCAACCGCAACCGTGTGGGTACGATCTTTGGGGGCAAAGAGGCCATTGGCTTGACAATCAACCAACTGCTGAGGATGCAACCCCAATAGATTAATATTTTGATTTAATGAAGGGTGTGAGGTATCAGCCCTCCACCCTTTTTTCCCATTTTGTCAACCTCAGTCGTTGATTCTCTCAAAAGATAAATTCCAACTAAAAGATTTTTGCTTGCTGGAATAATACCCATGGTAGAACAGCCCCTACCCTACTCAACGAAGCTACCTGTTACCCTGCCATCCCGTACCGTCAGGATTTGGCGGGAGCGGATCATTGCTAGCATTCTATTTTTGGCAGCAATCTCATCGGTCGTGACCACGCTTGTCATCATCTATATCCTGTTTACCGAAACAGTGATCTTCTTTGAAAAGGTGATGGAGCTGCATCAAGAGTCCCTCTTTGAAGCGTTGGTGGAGTTCTTTACGAGTACGGACTGGTCACCTCTGATTGAGCCTATTGGAATCGGCATCTTACCCTTGCTCTCTGGAACCTTCACGACCTGCTTTGTGGCCAGTTGTGTGGCTATCCCCCTTGGCACGATTGCGGCCATCTATCTGAGTGAGTTTGCACCCGCCAAAATGCGGGAGATCCTCAAGCCTATCCTTGAAATCTTGGCGGGTATCCCCACGGTTGTTTACGGCTACTTTGCCCTTTTGGTGGTCACTCCCTTTCTCCAGAAAATCATTCTTGGCGTTCAGCAATTTTTTAATCCTGGCAAGGAACCTTGGGAATATTTTGAGCTACCTGGTTTTAACATGTTGGGGGCAGGTATTGTGGTGGGACTAATGGTGCTGCCCTATATTGCCAGTTTGACAGAAGATGCCCTGCAGGCTGTTCCTTTGCAATTGCGGGAGGGATCCTATGCGATGGGGGCAACGCGTTTGCAAACAGCAATCAAGGTTCTCATGCCGGCTGCTATCTCTGGCATTATGGCCGCCTATATTTTGGGGCTGGCACGGGCAATTGGCGAAACAATGATTGTGGCCGTGGCCGCTGGGTTACAGCCCAAATTCACCTTTAATCCTTTAGAAGGGGCCTCCACAACTACCGCCTTCATTGTCTCGGTCAGTTTAGGGGATCTCCCCCATGGCTCATTGGAATATCAATCTATTTTTGCCGCTGGGATCATGCTGTTTTTTGCCACACTGATTCTCAATGTGGCGGGGTACTTCTTTAGTCGTCGCTATCGTGAGGTGTACTAGCTATGCCTAGCCAGCACCCGCTTTTGAGTAACCTCCGCAACCCCATCGCCATCGCTGCCTCCATTCGCTCTCGCACCCGTTGGGAACGTTTTTTCATTGTTCTAGGGTGGTTTTCCCTAGCTGTAGCGCTCTTAACACTGATTTTTTTGGTCTCTGACCTTTTTATGCGCGGCCTGCCAATGCTCAACTGGAAATTCTTCACCTCGCCCCCCAGTAGCGATCCAGAAGAGGCAGGTATCCTCACGGCATGGGTGGGCAGTTTATTGGTCATTCTTGTAACGGCGTTTGTGGCTATTCCTTTGGGCATTGCGGCGGGCATTTACCTCGAAGAATATGCTCCTAAAAACTGGCTGTTGGATTTCATTGAGGTCAATATCACGAACCTAGCAGGCGTGCCCTCGATTATCTATGGTCTGCTGGCTCTCGGTTTCTTTGTCTATATCCTCAACTGGGGTGAGAGCATTCTCACAGCTGGGTTTACGCTGGCACTGCTGATTTTACCCGTGGTGATTGTGACCACCCGCGAGTCCTTGCGCGCCATTCCCCAAGGCATTCGGGAAGCCGCCTATGCGGTTGGTTCGAGTCGCTGGCAGGTGATTGCTGATCATGTGCTGCCCTACTCGATGGGTGGGATCCTCACGGGGATTATTGTGGGTATCTCCCGTGCGATTGGTGAGACGGCGCCCCTGATCACGATTGGTGCTTTGACGTTTATCACGTTCTTGCCGGATCCACCAATTCAAAGCGAGTTTCCCTACATTTCCTTTAAGTGGATTTGGTCTCCCTTTACGGTGCTGCCGATTCAGATGTTTAACTGGGTTTCCCGTCCTCAAGAGGCCTTTCAAGTGAATGCTGCAGCGGCTGGGATTATCCTGCTGGTGTTGACGCTGGCGGTGAATGCAACAGCTATTTATCTACGCTATCGTTTTAGGAAGAGTATCAAATGGTAAAACCTACAGATTGGGTCGTGGCTACCGAGAACGAGCCACTGAAAAAGCTGGCAGAAGTTCGGGACTTGAACTTTTACTACGGTGGCAAGCAGGCTCTGAAAAACATCAACTTGCCGGTCTATGAAAAGAAAGTTACGGCACTGATTGGGCCTTCAGGTTGTGGCAAGACTACGTTGCTGCGTTGCTTTAACCGCATGCATGATCTGTATCCCGGCAATCGCTACGAGGGGGAAATTTGGTTGGGGGATGAGCAACCGCGTAACCTCCTGCAAATGGATCCAATCGAAGTGCGGATGCAGATTGGCATGGTCTTCCAAAAGCCCAATCCTTTCCCCAAGTCGATTTACGAAAACGTTGCCTATGGATTGCGGGTGCGCGGCATCAATAACCGTGCGATCCTCGATGAGGTGGTGGAGCGATCGCTCCGTCGTGCTGCCCTGTGGGATGAGGTCAAAGATCGTCAGAAGGAACCGGGCACGTCTCTGTCGGGCGGTCAGCAGCAGCGGCTCTGTATTGCCCGTGCCCTAGCCACTGATCCAGAGATTATTCTCTTTGACGAGCCAACATCGGCATTGGATCCGATTGCCACGGTCAGTATTGAGAACCTGATTAGCGAACTCAAGGAGCAAGTGACGATTCTGATTGTGACCCATAACATGCAGCAGGCGATTCGTATTTCCCAGTTCACCGCCTTTATGTATTTGGGCGAAATCGTTGAGTACAACGAAACCATGTCCATCTTCACGAAGCCAGTGGAACAGAAGACTGCCGATTACGTGAGTGGTCGCTTTGGTTGATCGCTGCGTCAAGTCCGCTTGAGAATGTGGTCTAAGAGGTAAGGTGTGGTTGTGAATCGATCGCTACCCTAGGGCTAGTAGTTATTCGTTCTCGCTCTAGGAGCGCAGTTATGGTGGCATCGCTGGAGTCAACGGTCAGGGAGATTTCACCTCAGGCGATCGCCCGTGAATTAGCGCGCCGCCTTGCGCCGCAGGCCACCTATGTGCGTGTCGCTCACTCCGCCGAAGGCTGGAAAATTCTCCTAGAGGCAGAGCAAATTCCCGATCAACGCACCTGCCTTGATGTCTTGGTTGCTTTTTTAAGTCCTTTCCTACCCCAATCCATTGATGTCTATGGGCGACAGTTGGGGGGGCAGCGCCCTGCATGGGGGGTACGTCTGCGGCCTCGGCCGGTTGCAACCCCCACACCCGCAACAGTTCGCGCTCGCCAGCTTGAACCCTTAGCCCTAGCGGCCAGTGTCTTAGGAATCTTTGGTTTAGGAGCCGTCGGCCAATGGCAGTCTCCTAGTGTTTGGTTGGCAGCAGCACCCGAACCCACCGTTGAACAAGTGCGATCGGTCATTCTTAATGCTGCGCCCATTTTGACTCCCGCCCGCCCACCCCTGTGGCACCACTACTCACCCCCTGAGGCCTTTCGTGGCCATGTGTTTAATCGGGTTGCGTTACCCCCTGAGCAAAAGTTGGTGGCACTGACCTTTGATGATGGCCCTGATCCGACCTACACGCCCCAAGTGCTCGACATTCTTGCCCAAGAAAAGGTCAAAGCGACATTTTTTGCCATTGCCAGAGCCGTTGCAGCGCGCCCAAAATTAGCGCAGCGCATTGTTAGGGAAGGTCATGTCTTGGCCAACCACTCTTGGAGCCACGGCTACCATTACTTTAATCCTGCGGCTGCCCAGCACGAGGTGGATCAAAGCCAACAATTGATAGAAGACATCACTGAGGCAAATATCAAGCTCTTTCGACCACCGGGGGGAAATCTCCATAATGGTCTGGTGAGTCGCGCCAGCCAACAGGGCTACGGTGTGGTAATGTGGTCAGTAGATCCACAGGATTGGTTACCTCGCCAAACGAGCGATCGCATTGTCAACACAGTTGTCCAGCAGGCGCATGCCGGTGCCATTGTTCTGCTCCATGATGGGGGTGGCTCTCGGCGAGCAACGGTTGCAGCCTTGCCCAGAATCATTGCCGAACTGCGAGCTAAGGGCTATCAATTTGTTACTGTTCCTGAGTTGATTGCCGCTCAAGAGCCAACGAGTCTACCAGAACCCCCTTCTTGGCTGACGATTCAAGAAACGGCGCAGCTTCAGCAGTTGATTCTGCAACTAGAGACCCGCATTCAAGTTTTAGAAAAAGAGCTAAAGACTACACCCCCATGGGCGATCGCCGAACGGGAGTACCTAGCGGCCACCCTACGGGAGCAACAGGCAGCTCTGTCTTGGGTGCAACAACGGCTGGCCTTTGAACAAGCTGCTGAAGGTCAATATCAAGCGGCTCTCAAACTGGCGGAGCAGGCGACGCTTGCCGCTAAAGCACAACAATCATCAGTGGCTAAGACCTTGTGGCAGCGGGCGATCGCCACCCTAGACAGCATTCCCAACACGGCTTTTGTTGCCCCCCTTGCCCAAATCAAGCAGCGACAATATAGCCGCAGAATGCACCAACTACAATAAAGGCAGCACGCGGATCCTCAACAGCCTGCCATGACAATTGAACACCCAGTGCAACTGCCGCCCCTTGAAAATGGCGATCGCCTGACGCGGGACGAATTTGAGCGTCGCTACGCGGCTATGCCCCACCTGAAAAAAGCAGAACTGATTGAGGGAATTGTTTACGTGGCTTCTCCCCTACGCTACCGCAGTCACGGTCAACCTCACCTATTCCTAATCACTTGGCTGGGCACCTACTGTGCAGCCACACCGGGGGTTGAAGCGGCAGATGCTCCGACTATTCGCCTAGATGCCGATAATGAACCGCAACCCGATGCCATTTTACGCCTCAGCCACGGGGGGCGATCGCGAATTACTGCTGATGACTATATTGAGGGCGCGCCAGAACTCGTAGTTGAAATTGCCGCCAGCAGTGCTGCCTACGACCTGCACGATAAGCTCAGGGTGTACCGCCGCAATGGCGTTCAGGAATATCTTGTCTGGTGTACCTACGATCGCCAAATCCACTGGTTCTCCCTTGAAGCAGGGGAATACCAGCCCCTCACTGCTGATGCTGAGGGCATCATCCGCAGTCGCCAATTTCCTGGACTCTGGCTCGCCCCTGAGGCATTACTCGCCCATGATCTGGGTACTGTCTTGCGAGTGCTCCAACAGGGAATTGCCACCCCTGAACATCAAGCGTTTGTGGCTCGCCAGCAGCGATAGAGAGATTCTGAGGAGAGAGAGCCATGACACTAAAGTATTCTCTACCCCCCCTTGAAAATGGCGATCGCTTGACACGAGCGGAATTTGAGCGCCGCTATACAGCCATGCCCCACCTGAAGAAAGCAGAACTGATTGAAGGAGTTGTATTCATGGGGTCTCCCGTGAGTATCGATCATAGTCGCTCCCATGGCTCAATTATGGGATGGTTATGGTTCTACAGTGCTGCAACACCGGGGCTAGGTTGCTATGACAATCCGACGGTTCGCTTGGATGGCGATAATGAACCGCAGCCCGATGCTGTGCTCCGCCTTGAAAGCGGGGGCAACTCTCGCATTAGTGAGGATGGTTATATCGAGGGGGCACCGGAACTTGTAGTTGAAATTGCCGCCAGCAGTGCCGCCTACGACCTGCACGATAAGCTCAGGGTGTACCGCCGCAATGGCGTTCAGGAATATCTTGTGTGGTGTACCTACGATCGCCAAATCCACTGGTTCTCCCTTGAAGCGGGGGAATACCAACCACTTGCTGCCGATGCTGAGAGGATAATTCGCAGTCGTCAATTTCCCGGACTCTGGCTTGCCCCTGAGGCATTACTGACCCATGATCTGGGTACGGTTTTGCAGGTACTCCAACAGGGAATTGCCACCCCTGAACATCAAGCGTTTGTGGCTCGCCAGCAGCGATAGAGAGGTTCTGAGGAGAGAGAGCCATGACACTAAAGTATTCTCTGCCGCCCCTTGAAAATGGCGATCGCCTGACACGGGACGAATTTGAGCGCCGCTATACAGCCATGCCCCACCTGAAAAAAGCAGAACTGATTGAGGGAATTGTTTACGTGGCTTCTCCCGTTCGTGTCAGTCACAGTCAGCCCCATGCCGAGATCATGGCTTGGCTCGGTTTTTACAAAGCAGTTACGCCGGGGGCTCTCGTCTATGACAATCCGACGGTTCGCTTGGATGGCGATAATGAACCGCAGCCCGATGCTGTGCTCCGCCTTGAAAGCGGGGGCAACTCTCGCATTAGTGAGGATGGTTATATCGAGGGGGCACCGGAACTTGTAGTTGAAATTGCCGCCAGCAGTGCCGCCTACGACCTGCACGATAAGCTCAGGGTGTACCGCCGCAATGGCGTTCAGGAATATCTTGTGTGGTGTACCTACGATCGCCAAATCCACTGGTTCTCCCTTGAAGCAGGAGAATACCAGCCCCTCACTGCTGATGCTGAGGGCATCATTCGCAGTCGCCAATTCCCCGGCCTTTGGCTCACCCCTGAGGCATTACTGGCCCATGATCTGGGTATGGTTTTGCAGGTACTCCAACAGGGAATTGCCACCCCCGAACATCAAGCGTTCGTGCAAATCTTGACCAAAACTTAAAAAATTTCCCTAATCTGGCATTATGCTGTATAGAATCCCCGTGTCAATAGGGGGGTATTGGCATCGCCCTTGCCAAATGCATCGATTCTGTCTGCCGATTGAACGTTTCATTCACCGTAGCCCTATGTTGCAATTAGACCCCATTTCCAAAACGACCAATCAACATTCTGGTCACAAAGGTTTAGTGATGGCGATCGGGGGAGCGGAAGACAAAGTACGTGGGCGACAAATTCTCACCACCTTCTGCCAACGCGCTGGCGGCCTAGATGCCATCATTGGCGTCATTCCCTCTGCTTCCCGTGAACCCGATGCCATGGGGCGGCTCTACCACGATATTTTCCGCGAAATTGGTGTGCGCGAAGTGGACGTTCTATTGGTGGGCGATCGCGCTGATGCCGAACAGGAAGAGATGCTAGCTCGCTTGAGTCGCTGTACTGGCATTTTTATGTCCGGGGGCGATCAACTGCGTTTGTCGGCGCTGCTAGATGAAACCCCCCTCCTCTACCAATTGCGTCATCAAGTCTGGGAAGGCAAATCAATTCTTGGGGGCACGAGTGCCGGTGCCGCTGTCATGGGTGAGTGCATGATTGCCAGTGGGGGCAGCAATGAAGCTCCAAACCGCTCCTTAGTCGATTTGGCCACAGGCTTGGGTATTCTTCCCGATGTTTTAGTGGATCAGCATTTCCACAATCGCAATCGCCTCGCGCGCCTGATCAGCGCCATTTCTGCTCACCCCGACAAGCTGGGAGTCGGCATTGACGAAGATACCTGTGCCATGTTTGAAGCTGATGGTATGCTGCGGGTTCTTGGTCGTGGCTCTGTCACCATTGTTGATCCTCGGGATGTCAGCTACACGAACTATGCCCATGTGGATGTTAACGAACCCTTGAGTATCTACAACTTGCGCCTGCACATCCTCAGTGATGGTGACTGCTATAACCTCCGCACCCATCAAGTGCAGCACAAATGTATTTTGCCTCCCCTAAATTAAGTTTTCAGGAAAGTGTTGCTTAAGATACAGTTTATTGCGTCACTCGCCTCAAAACTAAAAATGGTAAGCTGTCCTTAAAAAAGCCACTCTTCTATGAAAATTCTCAAATTACAAACGCTGCGGGGTCCTAATTATTGGAGCATTCGGCGTCATAAGCTGATTGTCATGCGTTTAGATCTAGAAGAGGTGGCCAACACCCCCTCCAATCAGATTCCCGGCTTTGTGGATGGGTTGGCGCGGGTTTTACCCAGTCTCTACAATCATTTTTGTTCCCTTGGCCATGAGGGGGGCTTTCTCACCCGCCTAAGGGAAGGCACCTACCTCGGTCATGTGGTTGAGCATGTCGCCCTCGAACTCCAAGAACTAGCAGGGATGCCCGTTGGTTTTGGCCGCACGCGGGAGACCTCAACGCCGGGGGTGTATCAAGTCGTCTATGAATACCAAGTGGAAGAAGCGGGTCGCTATGCCGGCCGCGCAGCAGTACGACTCTGTCAAAGCATTATTGATACGGGCACCTATCCCCAGCGCGAACTGGATCAGGATCTCGCCGATCTCCGCGAGTTAAAAGCCAAAGCCTCCCTAGGCCCAAGTACGGAAGCGATTGTCCGCGAGGCGGAAGCCCGTAATATTCCTTGGTTTGAGTTGAGCAGTCGCTCGATCATTCAATTGGGTTATGGTGCCCGCAGTCATCGCATCCAAGCCACCTTGAGCGATCGCAGTGGCATCTTGGCCGTGGAACTCGCAGGGGACAAAGAAGGGGCAAAGCGACTGCTTCAGGATGCCGGAATTCCTGTGCCCAAGGGAACCGTCGTCCGCTACATTGAAGACCTCCCTGAAGCCATTGAAGACATCGGCGGCTACCCGATTGTCATTAAGCCCCTCAACGGCAACCACGGTCGGGGGATTACGATTGACATCAACAGCCTAGAAGAGGCCGAAGAAGCCTTTGAAATTGCCAGCAGTGTCTCCAAATCAGTGATTGTGGAACGCTACCATGCGGGTCGCGACTTTCGGGTTCTAGTGGTCAATGGCAAAGTAGTCGCCGTTGCTGAACGGGTGCCAGCCCATGTCATTGGCGATGGCCGCTCCACCATCGAAGAACTCATTGAGAAAACTAACCAAGACCCGCAGCGGGGAGACGGTCACGATAATATCCTCACTCGCATTGAGGTGAATCACGACACATGGACACTCTTGGAAAAGCAGGGCTATACCCTAAATACTGTCTTGCAACCGGGGGAAATTTGTTATCTACGCGCCACGGCGAACCTGAGTACCGGTGGCATTGCCGTCGATCGCACCGATGAAATTCACCCGGAAAATGTTTGGATTTGCCAGCGGGCGGCTCAGATCATTGGCCTCGATATTGCGGGGATTGATGTTGTCAGCCCCGATATTAGTCAGCCCCTGCCTAAAGTTGGCGGTGTGATTGTCGAGGTCAATGCTGCTCCCGGCTTTCGCATGCACACAAACCCCAGCCAAGGGATTGCCCGCAATGTCGCCGAACCGGTGTTGAATATGCTCTTTCCACCGGGAACGCCCTGCCGCATCCCAATCTTTGCGATTACGGGCACCAACGGTAAAACCACCACCACCCGCCTCATTGCCCATATCTGCAAACAAACGGGGCAAACCGTTGGCTACACCACCACAGACGGCATCTATATTGGCGATTATCTGGTGGAAAAAGGGGACACCACCGGGCCTCAAAGTGCCCAACTGATCCTGCAAGACCCCACAGTTGAGATTGCTGTCCTAGAAACAGCGCGCGGTGGTATTCTCCGCTCCGGCTTGGGCTTTGACCACTGTGATGTCGGGGTGGTGCTAAATGTGCAGGCTGACCATCTTGGCCTTGGTGATATTGACACCGTTGAACAGTTGGCGGACTTAAAGGCCGTGGTGGTGGAATCCGCTTGGCCGAATGGCTATGCTGTCTTGAATGCCGATGATTCCCTCGTGGCGGGAATGGCACGCCAAGTCAAAGCCCAAGTGGCCTATTTCTCGATGAATCCCCACAATCCGATTATTCGGCAGCACATTCAGCAGGGGGGTCTCGCCGCCGTTTATGAAAATGGCTATCTCTCGATTTTGAAAGGGGACTGGACGCTACGGATTGAGCAGGCAGAAAATGTGCCCATTACCCTTGGCGGTCGAGCCGGCTTTATGATTGCCAATGCCCTCGCTGCCAGTCTAGCCGCCTTTGCCCAAGGCATCAGTATTGAGCATATTCGCACTGCCTTGACCAGCTTCCGAACCTCAGTGGAGCAAACCCCCGGGCGGATGAACCTCTTTGATTTGGGGCAATTTAGTGTCTTGGTGGACTATGCCCACAATCCAGCAGGGTATGAGGCCATTGGTGAATTTGTCCAAAAATGGCCAGGGCAGCGCATTGGTGTCGTTGGCGGACCGGGCGATCGCCGTGATCAAGACTTAGAACAACTGGGTGAACTCTCGGCGAAAATCTTTGATTGGATCATCATTAAAGAAGATGACGATACCCGTGGCCGGCCGCGCGGCGATGCCGCCTATTGGATTGAGCGAGGAGTACATCACCACAGTGTCCAACGCCAATACGACATCATCCATGACGAGGTAGCAGCGATTCAATTTGCCCTCGATCGCGCCCCCCAAGGCTCCCTAGTGGTGATCTTTCCAGCGGAAGTCAGCCGCACCATTCAACTGATTCACCAGCATCATCAACGACTCCAAGGGGAAACGACCAATGGCTTTCACAGTGAGGGAATTTCCACCAGTGGTGATCTCAATCCCTCCATCTCCCAATAGGCAGTTTCTCGACCGCGGGCAACGCTGATCTGATCAAGTCACTCTGATCAACAGCGAGAAGGACAGTATAGGCCTTTTCAAAAAGGTTGGAGGATCTCACCGCTTTTACCAGAAGTGTTGAAAGATAGTTTGAGAGGCTAGAAAAAAGGGAAGAAATGTCATATTCTTCCCTTAAAAGAAGAAAAAACAATCAACTTACTATACTATGGTATCTTTTGCAACTCTTGTCAAGTCCATTCTCAATCAGCTCAGCCCCTGTGACTACCCCGTGCTGAACTCTCAATTGTTCTTCAAAATCTGGTTGACCTACGTTCTCGACCAAGGGTTAACCAGTATGAGAGCCTTATTTTATCGCTTGAATCATGCAGGGATTACAAATGCTGTTGTAATCATGGATAGAGGGTTTGCGAGCTGGCAATTTTTAGAGCGACTGAGTGAGAGGAAGTGCTCATTTGTTGTACGTATCAAGAATAACATGAGAATAAAGCTCAATCATGAGAGATATCGCGTGGTTCAATTTTTTGACGAGAATCAAAGGGAGTTTCGTATAGCGACAAATCTAAAGGAGCTAAGTGATGAGGAAGTGAGTGAGTTATATCGGCAGCGGTGGGCGATTGAGAACCTATGGAAATTTCTGAAGATGCATTTATCATTAGACAAGTTGATTACAAAGAGTTTGAACGGCGTGGTAAATTAGATTTATATGGTTTTAATTGCCTATTTAATTTTAGAGCTGGTGGAGATACTTGAATACTTTGGGAAGAAACTATTAGACAAATTGCGATATTTGCAACTGGAACTCAGTCGTCGCTGCTCGATAGTGCATTGGAGCTTTGATTGGCAGCCAGAGCTACTGGTCACTTAAAACGTTAAGTTTTGTTGCAGGATTCAACACTTCTGAGAGTGATCATGAACAATGCGGTTGCAATGAAAGCCAAATGGCAATTTTGGATCGATCGCGGGGGCACGTTTACGGATATTGTCGCCCGCCGTCCCGATGGGCAAATGGTGGTGCACAAGCTGCTCTCAGAGAATCCAGAGCAGTATCGCGATGCAGCAGTAGCGGGAATTCGGATGCTCATGGGGTTGGCGCCGGATGCCCCCATTCCCAGTGAAGCCATTGAAATTGTGAAACTGGGGACAACGGTGGCCACCAATGCTCTTTTGGAACGCAAAGGCGAGCCAACGGTGCTCCTGATTACCCAAGGCTTTGGGGATGCTCTAGCCATTGGCTACCAAAACCGCCCGGAGCTGTTTGCCTTAGCGATTCAGCAACCGCCGCCCCTCTACAGCCATGTCATTGAAGTCAAAGAACGGGTGAGTGCCCAAGGGGAAATTCTCGTTCCCCTTGACTTAGAAGCCCTGAAGCCCCAATTGGCAGCGGTCTATGACCAAGGCATCCGCAGTTGCGCCATTGTGCTCGTGCATGGCTACCGCTACCCTGACCATGAACAACAGGTGGCAGCCTTGGCAAGGGAGATGGGGTTTAGCCAAGTGTCGGTGTCCCACGAGGTAAGTGGCCTGATCAAGCTGGTCAGCCGGGGCGATACGACTGTTGTGGATGCTTATTTGTCGCCGGTGCTGCATCGCTATCTACAGGGGGTGCAGGGGGAGCTGGGGGAGATTCCCCTCTACTGTATGCAGTCCAATGGCGGTGTGGTGGCGGCGGCCTGCTTGCGCGGTAAGGATAGTCTGCTTTCAGGCCCTGCTGGGGGGATGGTGGGGGTGGTGCGCACTGCTTTAGCCGCAGGGATTGAGTGGCTGATTGGTTTAGATATGGGAGGTACCTCGACAGATGTCTGCCACTATCGCCACAATCCGGATGCCCCTTGGCCAGAGTATGAGCGGTGGCAGGAAACCACCATTGCCGGTGTGCGCTTGCGATCGCCCCTCCTAGCCGTGCATACCGTCGCTGCCGGCGGTGGCTCGATTTTGCGATTTGATAAGGGGTGCTACCAAGTGGGGCCAGACTCTGCCGGTGCCAATCCCGGACCTGCTGCCTATCGTCGCGGCGGACCTCTCACGGTGACCGATGCCAATATCCTCTTGGGGAAAATTCAGCCCGCCTATTTCCCCGCTGTCTTTGGCGCCGATGGTCAACAGCCCTTGGATCGCGAGACGGTGGAACAGCAATTTGCTCAACTGCGCCAAGAGATCTACGAGAGCACCGGAGATGCCCGCAGTGTTGCCGATGTGGCGGCTGGTTTTATTGAAGTGGCGGTGAATACCATGGCACAGGCAATTAAGAAAATTTCCCTAGAGCAGGGGCACGATGTGCGCGACTATACCCTCTGCTGTTTTGGCGGTGCCGGCGGCCAACACGCCTGTTTGATTGCCGAGGTGTTGGGAATGCCGCAGGTGTATCTCCATCCCTATGCGGGGGTGCTCTCGGCCTACGGCATTGGTCAGGCGGAGCTGCGGGTACTCAAGGAGCAAACGATTGAACAACCCCTCACCGCCGCTGTTCTGGTGGAGCTGCAAGGCCAAATTGAGCAGCTAAAAGGGCAAGCAATAGATGAACTTGTTGCCCAAGGGGTCGATCGCCCGCAGATTCAAAGTCAAGTGCGCATCGGCTTAGGTTATGTGGGGACAGATACGATCCTCTGGGTGCCCTGGGCAGATTTGGAAAGGATGGCAGCCGCATTTGCCCAAGCCCATCGCGATCGCTATGGGTTTACTATACGGGGGCGATTGCTCCGCATCGGTCAAGTCGCGGTTGAAGCCGTTGCTGTTCAGGCAGTTCCAGCGGTCACGATGCCCCATGCCGCCACAGAACTCACGCCCCTTGCCCATGTGTCGGTTTACAGCAAAGGCCAATGGCACAAAGCACCCGTCTATGAGCGCGATTGCCTCCCTGTCCATCAGGTCATTGCAGGGGTGGCCTTGATCTTAGATGCTACGGGCACCAATGTGGTTGAGGCGGGCTGGCAGGCGGAAGTGGATGATCAAGGGGGATTGTGGCTGCGTCCCCTGCAGGAATCCCCGGCACCGTCAAAGCAGATTGCCGTCACCGTTGCGGATCCGGTGCAACTAGCCATTTTTCAGCAGTTATTTCGCGCCATTGCTGAGCAAATGGGAGTAACGCTCCAGCAGACCAGTGCCTCGGTCAATATCAAAGAACGGTTGGATTTTTCCTGTGCTCTGTTTGATGCTGCCGGCAACCTTGTGGCCAATGCCCCCCATATCCCCGTCCATTTGGGGTCAATGAGCGAAAGTGTTAAGGCACTGCTGGCTGAGAAAGGCAACACCCTCCGGGCGGGTCAGGTTTTTGCCACAAATAATCCCTATCGCGGTGGCACCCATCTGCCGGATATTACCGTGATTACCCCCGTATTTCTCAAGGGGGAAGCGCAACCCGCCTTCTTTGTCGCCTCACGGGGGCACCATGCTGACATTGGGGGCATTAGTCCTGGATCAATGCCGGCCAATAGTACCGATGTCCGTCAAGAGGGAATTCTCTTTGATAATGTGCTGCTGGTGGAGGGCGGGGAGTTTCAAGAGGCGGCCATTAATCAACTGTTGAGCCAAGCCCCTTGGCCGGCTCGCTATCCTGAGCAGAATCTGGCGGATCTGCAAGCCCAAATAGCCGCCAATCAGCGGGGGGTACAAGAACTGATTACCCTGTGCGATCGCTATGGTCGCGAGGTTGTCGCTGCCTATATGGAATTTAGCCAAGCCAATGCTGCTGAGTGTGTGCGCCAATGCCTGCGATCGCTCCAAGGGGGACGCTTTTGCGTTGCGATGGACAACGGCAGCCAAATTCAGGTACAAATCACCATTGATAGCAACGAAGGCACCGCCTGCCTGGACTTTGAGGGCACCTCCCAGCAAACCAATGACAATTTCAATGCTCCCCTTGCCATTACCAAGGCGGCTGTGCTGTATGTCTTGCGAACCCTCGTACAAGAGGACATTCCCCTGAATGCGGGCTGTTTGCGTCCCATTGAACTGCGGGTGCCGCAAGGCTCACTGTTGAACCCCCAGTTTCCGGCGGCGGTGGTTGCTGGCAATGTCGAAACCTCGCAAACCCTCACCAATGCCCTCTACGGTGCCCTCGGCATTATGGCAGCGGCTCAGGGAACGATGAACAACCTCAGCTTTGGCAGCGATCGCTATCAATACTACGAAACCATCTCTGGCGGCGCTGGGGCAGGAGCCACCTTTGCCGGAGCCAGTACGGTGCAAACCCACATGACCAACTCTCGGCTCACCGATGTCGAAGTGCTCGAAAACCGCTACCCCGTGATTGTTTGGGAGTTTTGCCGTCGGCGGGGCAGTGGGGGCAAAGGGCAGCAACCGGGGGGAGATGGGGCAATTCGTGTCCTTGAGTTTCGTGAACCCATGACCGTCAGCCTCCTCAGCCAGTCGCGGAAAATTCCCCCTTTTGGCCTTGCGGGTGGTGAGTGCGGTGCAGTGGGTGAAAATCAATGGCTGAAACTCGGCCAAATTCCCCATCCCTTAGCAGGAACCGCCACAATCAATGTTGAAGCGGGCGATCGCCTGCGCATTTGTACCCCAGGTGGTGGTGGCTTTGGGGTACCTCAACTCTCAGATTAGATATATCAAATTAATCTTCATCGTCGGTGGGTTGACCGTTGCTGCTCACTTGTCTAAGGTGAATGTGCTTACGGCCAAGGGTAATTTCAAATTCATCCCCCGGCTTGAGATTCATTTGCTTGGTATAGGCCGAACCAATGAGTAAATTACCATTGGCTTGTACCGTGATTCGATAACTAGCACTGCGACCGCCTCGGCTACCACCACGCCCTGACTTCGTATCAAGATTCATACCCAAGGCTTCAAGAAGCGCCTTATTAAACTTCATTTTGCTGATGCGCTCCTTACCACTTTGGGTGACCGTGTAGTAGCCACAGGCCTTTGCTTTTTCCTCGTGGCTGAGATGTTCCAATTGTTTGTACTTCTCTAATAAAGCAGCACCTGTCAAGGGTTCTACTTGCTTGCGTCCCATTTTAACCTACCTTTTCAATGATCAAATACTGTCTATTCATTGGCGATTCAATCAAAGAGTGCCAAAGCCTGACAGCGAACTCGTAATGAGTGAGTGTCTATTTTTAGCAAACCATAATTTTTTTCAGAATTCAAGTTGCGATCGCCCTTGAGTCAGGGTTTTACATTTCCTTTAGACGAGTTACATTGACACTCTTTTCACAGGGACGCAAGAGACTCAAAAAAGTGAGGGCTAGTGTAGAAAGTACGCCACCTCTTTTACAGCCCTTTTCACAGGTATCGCGCAGACTCAAACACTACAAAAGCCACGACGGAAGAGATTTCTATCAGCGTTTATGTATCCCTTATTTAAGACAAGGGCGGTAGATGCTCTATCCTTCAGAAAATGACGCCAATCAAACTTACGGCACTTTTTGCAAGAATTGAATACGCTCACAACAGTCGCTTCAGTGTGAGGTGGCAAAGCCCAAGAGTGTCAAACCCGAATTGGCCTGCTGATCATTGTGAACTATTTGGGAAAATAGAAGCAAGCTCAAGCACTTGTTCGGGGAACTGCGGCAATTGCACAACGCCACTGGTCGGAATAATTCTCTTGCTGAGGTAGCCAAACTGCCGCGGGGTAATTTCAGCAGGTTCGCTATAGACTTCCAGTGTGCGATCGCTGACATTGAACAGCCAGTAATGGGGAATCTTGGCTTCAGCATAAAGCGATAGTTTCACTGTGCGATCGTACTCTAGGGATGAATCCGCCACTTCTATCACAAGGAGCGTGTCCGCAGGTGTGGGATGGGCTGAGGCATAGTCATCTTCTTGGTTTTTAACGATCGCCACATCGGGTTCTGGCTCACCGTCAAGGGCAATCGTAATCGGCGACTGGCACTGAAGCGTGGCGCGATCGCCCACAATCTTCGGTAAAATTCGCAACAATCGCCGCAGACAGCTTTCGTGCGCTGTTCCCTTGGCCGCCATTCGCACCAATTCCCCCCGAATTAGCTCAATGTGGTCATCTTCCCTCAGAAACCCAAGTTCCAGTAAACGGTGATAGTCCTGCACCGTAAATCGCACTGGTTGGGGGGTTGGAGTGGGTTGGCAAGTGGTGATGATCATGATCTTAATTTTAGGCAGAGTCTCAGAAGTGACGCATTCTTCGCTAGAGAATGCCCTAAACTGTGGAAACATCAAGGGTGTGGTGCCCTATGATTCCACGTCAACTGGTATTGCGCAATTTCCTCAGCTATCGCCAGGCCACTCTTCCCTTTGCGGGGTTACATCTGGCCTGTATTTGTGGTGCCAATGGGGCGGGCAAGTCCTCGCTTCTTGAGGCGATCGCCTGGGCACTCTGGGGGCAAAGCCGCGCTAGCCGTGAGGATGATGTGATCTACTACGGCGAAATGGAAGCCCAAGTGACGTTTGAGTTTAGCGTTCAGGGGCAGACCTATCGGGTGGTACGGTTGCGGCGACGCGAGCAACATACGGTTTTAGAGTTGCAGATTCAAACAGCAGCGGGCTATACCTCGCTAACGGGGCGATCGCTACGAGCAACACAGGAAAAAATCATTCAAATTCTGCGCCTTGACTACGCCACGTTCGTCAACAGTGCCTATCTGCGCCAAGGCCGTGCCGATGAATTTATGGCCAAACGCCCCAGTGAACGCAAGCAACTCTTGGCCACCCTTTTAGGCTTGGATCAATACGAGACCCTTGCGGAAGCGGCTCGCGATCGCGCCCGTGACTACAAAGCCCAAATCAGCGTTCTGGAACAACGCCTCCAGAGCCTAGGGGAGCAACTCGCCCAAGAACCGCAGTTACGCGCCCAACAGGCAGCGGTGAGCCAGCAGATTCAACAGCAACGGCAGCAAGTCGAGCAGTGTCAACAACGGCTCCAAGAGCAACAGGCCGCCTACCACGTCCATCAACTGCAACAGCGGGACTATGAACACCTGCAACAGCAGCGAGACACCCTCGGGACAACAATCGCCCATCTCGAGCAGCAGTGCCAGACGCTCCGCCAAGAACAGGCCGCGATTGCGGATCTAGAAGCCCGTGCCCCCCTCTTGGAAGCCGCCGTTAGCCAATGGCAGCGCCTGAAAACCGCTGAAGCGCAATTGCAGCAGTGTTTTGCTGACTATCAACGGCTGCGCCAACAGCGCGATCGCCAGCAGCAGAACCTCGACCAGCAGCGCCAAGACCTTCTGCGCATCCTGCATGGATTGGAGAGCCAGCAGCAATTTCTTCTGGAACAATGCCAGCAGTTGGAAAAGCTCCTCAAGCAAGAAAATCAGATTGTCGCTGCCTTTGAACAGCTACAGCGATCGCGCGCTCAGCTCCAAGCACAGGAAGAGCTTCAACAAAAAGTCTTTCCCCTTCTGCAAGCCAAACAGCGCCTTGAACTGGAACGGCAACAGCAGGAGCAACGCCTCCGCAGCCGGCGCGATGAATTGCAGCAGCTGTGGCAGCATCTCCACCAACAGGTGGAACGACAACCTGCTCTCCAAGAGGCGGTGATACTGATTACAACACAGATTGAAACCCTTGAAAAACAACGGGTTTATCAAGACCATGTGCGGGAAAAGGGACTAGAGCGCCGCCGCTTCCTAGAGCAACTGCAAGCCCGCCAGCGGGAATACGAGCGGCAGATTCATCAACTGAACCAGCGCCTAGAACTGCTCCATCAACCGGGAGCCATCTGTCCCCTGTGTCAACGTCCCCTCGATGCCGAGCACTACCAGGCTGTCCTGCAGCGCCATGTCGCTGAAAAACAGGAACTGCTCAATCAGGTGTGGGTAATCCGCGAGCAGCTGGCAGTCACAGAGCGCGAAATTCAGGTCCTGCGGCGGGAATATGCAACGGTTGCCCATGAGATTTCCCAACTGACGCAACTCTTTGAGCAGCGGGGGCAACTCCAGCAACAACTCCAGAGCACACAGGATTTGGAACCTCAGTTGAATCGCTTGGCTGCAGAAATTCAGCAGATTGAGCGGCAGCTGAGGAACGGCCATCAGGAAACCCTTGGGGAACTACAATCGATTGAGGCGGAACTGAAGCGCCTCAACTATGACGAGAAAAATTTAGCGATCGCCCGCGGGCAAGTGGAAAAATGGCGTTGGGCCGAAGCCAAGGAACAGGAACTCCGCCAAGCGCAGCGGCAATACCGCCAAATTCAGCAACAACTGCCGGCCCTAGTGGCACAACAGGAAGAACTGCAACGCCAACTCAATGCCCTTGAAACCCTCTCCCCCTTGGCACAAACCTTGGCCACCATTGATCAGCAGTTGGCGGCCTTAGCCTACGATCCTGAGCAGCACGCCCAAATTCAGGCACAACTGGCGGCATTAGAACCGAACTGTGAGGCCTATCAGACCCTGCAACGGGGGCGATCGCGCCAATCCCAACTCCGCCAAGACCTCCAGCACCTAGAGGAAACGCTGCACCAACAACGGGAACAACTGCAACGCATTACTGACAAACTTGCTACCCTTGAGGACACTGCACGCGCCGCCAGCCGCCTTGCCGCCGAGCTGAACCAATGTCAACAGGAACTCCTGAAGCAGCAGCAGACCCTCGAAGCTAACCTTGCCCAGCATGGCAAACTCAGCGCTGAATTAGAGCAACTCCATCGCCTAGCCCAAGAATACGAACAGGGACAGCAAACCCTTGCCCACCTCCGCTATCAATACCGCCTCTACTGCGAACTAGCCCAAGCCCTAGGCAAAAATGGCATTCCTGCCATGCTCATTGAAACGGTCTTGCCCCATCTGGAGGCAGAAACCAACCATATCCTGGGTCGCCTCAGCAATCATCAACTCCATGTGCAGTTCATTACCCAACGCAGTCGGCGGCGCAGTGGCGCTGATACTAAGCCCATTGAGACCCTCGATATTCTCATTGCCGATTGCCAAGGGACTCGACCTTACGAAAGTTATTCTGGGGGTGAAGCCTTTCGCATCAATTTTGCGTTGCGTTTAGCCTTGGCGCGATTGTTGGCGCAGCGCTCCGGCAGTGATGTCCAGTTTCTCATTATTGATGAGGGGTTTGGAACCCAAGATGCCCAGGGCTGTGAACGGCTGATTGCCGCCTTGAACGCGATCGCCCCTGAATTTCACTGCATCCTCGCCATTACCCATGTGCCTGCCCTCAAAGAAGCTTTTCAAACCCGCATCGAAGTCACCAAAATAGGGGGAGCCTCCCAACTCAGCATCATTACCTAGGACAGGGGTAGCAGCTTGCGGCACAATATCGGCAAAATGGTAGAGTAGAGTCAGCAACAGCACACTTTGCCAATGACGGTTGAACTTATTGCCAAACTCAGCGATCCCATTGTCAGTGCCGGACAGGGGGCACAGCGCCAACTGGAACTAACGTTAGCGGCACAGCGACAACAACAGCAGCGCGCTCCTCTCAATCTCTGCCTGATTTTGGATCACAGTGGCTCAATGGCATGGCAACCTTTGGCAATGGTCAAGCGAGCGGCTCAGTCATTAGTGGATCGATTACAGCCGAGCGATCGCCTGAGTATCGTGGCCTTTGATCACAAAGCTCAGGTGTTAGTGCCCAATCAATTTGTGCAGGATAAAACCGCAATCAAGGAGCAAATTGCAACCCTTGAGCCAAGTGGTGGCACTGCCATTGATCTGGGGATGAAACTGGCCCTGACAGAGTTGGCCAAAGGCAAACAGGGAACCATCTCCCAAGCCTTTTTGCTCACCGATGGCGAAAATGAGCACGGCGATAACCAACGCTGCCTTGAACTGGCCAAGCTGGCAGCAGAGTACAACATTACGTTTAATACCTTAGGGTTTGGCGTTCACTGGAATCAGGATGTCCTCGAGCAAATTGCCGATGCAGGCGGCGGGCGGCTGATGTTTATTGAGTATGCTGAGCAGGCGATCCCCTGTTTTCAAGCGCTCTTTAGCCACATTAGCAGCGTGGACTACACCAATGCCCATGTCCTATTGACCCTGAGTGAGGCGGCACAACTAGGGAACTTCAAACCAGTCAACCAAGTGGCTCCCGATACGATTGAACTCACCTACGACAGCCCCACCCCCCACGAGTATGTGATTCGGATTGGCGATGTTTCCGCTACCGTCAAACGCACACTCCTGATCACCCTGAGTACCCAACCCTTGCCCCCAGGCTCTCACCTCATTGGTTTTGTCCAAGTCCGCTACGATGACCCCGTGCAGCAAGCCACTGGCCTTTTCTCCGAGAGGATTCCCCTGACGCTCACAGCAGAACCAGAGCACATCCCCCAAGTGGATCCAGAGGTGCAGCAGAGCATTCTCACCCTCGAAAAATACCGCAAAACGAAACTGGCGGAAACGAAACTGCAATCGGGAGACACCGCTGGCGCTGCCACCTTTCTTCAGAGTGCGGCCAAAACTGCTCTCCAACTGGGGGATACGGAAGCCGCAAAAGTCCTTGAGGCCTCGGCTCAAGAGCTACAGCAACAATCCACCCTCAGTGAATCAGCCCTTAAGCGCACGCGCATTGCTTCAAAAACTGTCCTGAGCAATCCCCCCTCAAATTAGCCACAGGGCATCGCCATTGCGGCAACCCAACACCCTTTGGGCACTGCCGCCATTAACGGCTAACTCAATAAACCCATGACTGCCTACTAATGCCATCAGATGTTGAGGTGGAACATCACCATAGGTGTGGACGAGGGGAATCTGCTGCCCCTGAATCTGAATGTGGTGGTAGCCCTTGGCTAAAAGCGCCGCAGGGAGTGTGGTGATCACATTGCCAAAGTGATCAATCGCTTGAATCCAACCTTGGATGCCTTGGGGGGTGATTTCATAGGTGAGGTGGGGCAAGCGCACCAAACTGTCTGGCTCAATGGCAGAGCCAAGGCGCGCGAAATCTGTTCCTGCGCCTAAATGGGCGGCCACGGGGGCAAAAATATCCCGCCCATGGAAGGTAGCACTGGGGTTGGGGGTACGCCAAAACTGCGGCTGGGTGAGTTCAACCACTCGCCGCGGGGGATAGCGATCGCCCACTAGACTAAAGACCCCATTATCGGGTCCCACACAATAGCCAACCCCCAGATCAAGGGCGATCGCCCGCCGACGGGTTCCCACCCCCGGATCCACCACCACGACATGCACCGTTTGCGGGGGAAAATAGGGCACCGCTTGCAGCAGTTGAAAACTGGCCGTGCGACAATCCTGCGGTGGAATTTCATGGCACAGATCAATCACTTGGGCTTGGGGATCAATACTTAAAATCACCCCCTTCATCACCCCCACATAAACATCCTGATGGCCAAAATCCGTCAGCAGGGTAATGCAGCGAGCCATAGGCAGTTCACAGAGACAGTCGCTTAAACAAGGGTTCAGGAATCCAACGAATGATCACCATGATCCAGCGCCAGATGGGTCGCACATAGATCACATCTTTCTTTTTTTCTATGGCTGTGAAGATCGCATTGGCCACTTCCTGCGGCTGAGCAGTGAGTAGGGGGGGCAACCTCATGCCTTCGGTCATCCGTGTCCTCACGTAGCCCGGCAAAACCGTTAAGACCCGAACCCCCGATTTGGCCAAGCGCTGCCGCAACCCCGACAAAAAGGCTGTAAACCCCGCCTTGGCAGAGCCATAGCAGTAATTCTTTGCCCGCCCCCGTTCCCCGGCCACAGAGGAAATCCCCACTAACGTCCCAAACCCCCGCTGCTCAAACATATTGGCAAAGAGACTCAAAATAACGACTGGCCCCTCATAATTGGTGCGCATCACTTCAAGGGTAAGGGATAAATCTTGCTCACATGCCTTTTGGTCTGGCATAAAGCCAACAACGCAGATCACGATCGCGGGTTGCTCCGGGAGTTGCTGGATAAAACTTGCATGGGTCTCCACCGCTAAAACATCAAATTCATGGACACTGACGGCCACGCCGTAGCGTATTTCCAGATCTGCTTTATCTGGCTCTAGGCGACTCACCTGTCGTGCCGCCAATTGAATCGGATAGCCCTGAGCTGCAAACCGCTGGGCGATCGCCCGCCCCATATCGGAAGTTGCCCCCAAAATCAGCACAGGCGCCCTCATAGATGTAACCTCTTTGACTGTTCCGAAGCAAAATTCACCGTCCACTGTTGGGCATCCCTGACCTTGACAAACGTTTCTACCCGAGCATCGGACTGGCGCAGGCGCATCGGCGTCAAATGGCTATCCTTGGCAAGGTAAAAGCGACCCCCATAGTGTAGGGTGATCTCCTCCAGTTGATCCAAAACCTTGAGGGTGCGTTGCGACATCGGAAAGTCCAAGGCCAAGGTATAACCCGCCATGGGAAATGAAAAATAACCCTGTTGATCCCCCAACTTCTTCAAGACCGCCAGAAAGGATCCCGCTCCTGCGGCTGACGTGCAATGCAGTAACGCCGATAAACCTTCACGGGCAGTGCTCAGGGGCAAGACACATTGGAACTGGACAAAACCGCGCCGCCCATAGATGCGATTCCATCCCAATAAGCTATCAAGGGGATAGAAGAAGCGATCCCAATCCACGAAGGACTGGCTGGCTTGCCGTTGCTGATTGAGAAAATACAGTTGATTAAAAGCGCGAACCGTCAAGGGATTCAAGGCACCATTGGGAAAATCCACGGGAATCGAGAGTTTGCGTCGTTGCGGAGTCCGCAGTGGCCTTTGGCGATATTTGGCTGGCAACTCCTCCCGTGTGGCATGTTCGCCCAGTATGAGCACAGACCGTCCTAACTGCGAACCAGTCGCCAGACAATCAATCCAAGCCACGGAGTAGGTCACGTCCTGAGCCGCCTCAAAGAGATCAATGACCTCGTCTAAATGCTTGGCGATGCGGGTCGTTTGGCGAATCCACGCGGTTTCAATGGGGCGCAAGCGAAAGGCGGCTCTGAGGATCACCCCCGTCAAGCCCATTCCCCCCACCGTCCAGTAAAACAAATCCTGATTTTCGGAAGGGGAGCAGCGATAAATTTGCCCCTCACTGGTGAGGAGATCCAGCCAGTCCAAACTCTGAACAAAACTGCCCTCTTTGTGGTGATTCTTGCCATGAACATCAGCCGCAATCATGCCCCCCACAGTGACAAACTTTGTACCGGGGGTAATCAAGGGAAACCAACCGCGAGGCACAAAAATCTCGAGAATCTCCGCCAGCAGCACCCCCGCCTCAGCAATCAATTGACCCGTGTGCGGATTAAACCCCAATAGGCGATTGAAGTGGCGCATTTGCAGCGTTGCTTCGCCATTGAGGGCGCTATCGCCGTAGGCACGGCCATTTCCTCGGGCAATGAGCGGCAAATCCCTCTTGAGAAGCTGGAGAATTTCGGATTCTGAGCGCGGGCAATAGACATGACAGGTCTGCACAGGATACCGCCCCCAGCCGCAGAGCGGTTGTAGATAGCTCCTATGGGTGATGGGAAAAGACATATCGTTTATCTAAGTGATACTTGACAACATAGCCAATGGCTAGACCAATAATGGCGCCAATTTCGCGCATGAAATGGCTGTGCCAAATCAACCAAAATACAGTTTCAAATCCCCAAAAGATGGCCGTTGTGAAAATCCCCATCGAAGCATACAGACTAAATTGACGGCTATAGTGATGCACACCCTTTTTATGATCAAAAAAAATCCAGCGCTTATCCAGATAGTATTTCACTACCAAACCCACGAGGGTACCCACTGCCACTGCGGTTATAAAATAAGGGAAACTATTATCAATGAGTAATATCACCCTTTGAAAAAATAAATTCATAAAGGTGGCAATAACCGCAAAAACTGTATAGCGAATAATCAGAGTTTGCAAACTCATAGAATCCCACCAAGAATAAAGAGAACTAGGCAGATCAAGAAACAAATTTGACTTTGGCGATCTTTAATTGCATAAACAATTGGATCATAGTGCATCAACCCGCGATGGGTCAGCAGGATGGTGCGGGTAATCCAATATAGCAGCACACAGCAAATAC
This sequence comes from Thermosynechococcus sp. B1, assembly GCF_030322985.1. Lineage (NCBI taxonomy): Bacteria > Bacillati > Cyanobacteriota > Cyanophyceae > Acaryochloridales > Thermosynechococcaceae > Thermosynechococcus > Thermosynechococcus sp. B1. The sequence continues at coordinate 850,593 of NZ_CP096573.1, forward strand.
CCCAGAGCACCTGTGGTCTTGTGTAAAGAAGCTGCACTTGGGGAGAGTTGATATAGAGTGCCAGCACCAAAATTGAGACATAACCCGCCCCAATGGCCATCATGCTAATAATCGGCAAATCGTCAATATGATAGCTCCGACCACTGGTCTTGAGTTGTTTGCGGTGACGATGATCCACCAGTTCTGCTTGCCGCTTGACTGTTGCTAGGCAAAAGAAGAAAAAGATGGAGAAGGCCAAAAGCCAGACACTGAGGGAAATTTTTGTGGCAACCGCACCCGCAAAGATGCGAATGGTGTAAAGACCAGCCAGCGTGCAAATGTCAATAATAATCCGTCGCTTTAGGTAAAAGGAGTAGGCAGTTGTGAGACCATAATAGGCCAGCAGAATGCCCAGAAATGACCAACTAATAGTGGTGGCGATCGCCATTCCCAGTCCTAAAAGCACCAAAATCATCCAGATGCCATGACAGAGGGGAAGATCCCCAGCGGCAAAGGGACGATGACGCTTGCGGGGATGGGCGCGATCGGCCTGCAAATCCAAAAGATCATTTAAGACATAGACACTAGAAGCCGTGAAATTAAAGGCAACCACTGCCAACAGCGAAATCCAAAAGGTTGGTAAATCAAATTGATGTGCCGCGAGCATAGGCACAAAGACCAAACTATTTTTCACCCACTGATGGGGGCGGATTTCTTTCAGGTAGGGCTTAATACTTCGTTTTGCGCTGCCGAGATGTTCCACATTGGGATTAATTTGCTCGACTTTTTTGCGTAGCCGAGGAGACGCATTGACCGTCATTGCTTTGGCCGCAACTGCCCACACAGGCAAATCAGCCTCAGAGTCCCCCATGTAGATAAAGTTTTTCTCACCAAAACGCTCTATAATGAACCTTGCCTTATGCTCTCCCTTCAAATTAAGCTGGCCATCAGACCCATAAACCTCGTCAAAAAGCCCTAAATGGGCAGCAATCTTATCAGCAATGAGTTGATCAGTGGCAGTGACGAGAGCAACCTTACCCCCCCTTGCTTTCCAAGCTTGGATATACTGAATAACTTCTGAATTATAGGGTAGTGATGTAACCTCTATTTTAGAGAGAGTGGCTAATTTTCTTTTGATCTGGGCGCGATTAAAACTTCTTGTTTTGAATAATTGAATTAGAGACTGACTAAAAGACGACCAGATTAATTCCAGCAGAACATCTGTTTTCAGTAGTGTTTTATCTAAATCAACTGCAAGGTAAATCATCTATTCATGCCAGAAATAGAAAGGCGGAAGTAAAAAATGGGATAGATAGAACTCTATTGTCACAGCGATTTAAGGTCATGGGTGATTACTCAGTGAGCTAGATGAGTTTAATTTTGGAATAATTTGATAAATAATTCCTTTTTGCTCAAGTTGATATTTTTTGATCACTTCATCTAACTGATAATAAGCAGGTGGTTCAATTGCTGCAATAAATATCTGATTATCATCAATATTGCGATCAATCCAATTTACAACTCCCTCCGAAAACAGTCTTTCTACAAAAATTAATCGAACATCTGTCCTATACTTATCAATGGTCTGAATAAATAGTAAAGGTCTCCACAGTGTATAATCTGCTATCAAAATACCATCTTTGGATACATTACTTAAAGCCGTTTCAGCAAATAGTCTAGGTGAGTAGTCTCCATTTTTAGGTGGCCATAAGAAGTACCAATTATTATCTCGCAATGGTGCTACTCTTGCTCCAACTATATCTATTTTCGTAATTTCACTAAATTTAACTGCGGAAAAATATGTGATTGGGGGAATTAATGCAATTGCTAAAAACAGTAAAATAATATTCCTACGAAAGAAAGGATATAGATGTGTAAGATAGGCAATCCCCAAACCAACAAAAACCGAAAATGCTGGATAGACATGAATATAAACATTGAATTTATCAGGAATAGAACTTATCGACCCTGCATATATGAATGTTCCGCCCCAAATGATAATAGGTAATGCCTCAAACACACGAAACCAAATAGAAGCAACGACTCCAACTGAGCCAATTAAAATAGAGAGACCAAAGTAATTATATGCCAGATAAGCAAAAAATTTAAAAAATTCACGTAAAGGCGAAACTTCATAAAATGAATTTTGAGTCATGACCAATCCAAGTGCCTTGAAAATACTTTGACCTGAAAGTAATTCCAAGAAAACATTGTTCCAGTATGTATGAGAAACTAGAAAGAAGATAGCTAGACAAATAGCAAAATTAGCTAGATTAGTCTGCCTCCATCGAATGAATGTTAAGGAAACGATAGCTACTAGAAGAATTAAGCCAGTTGGCAGATGAAGTAAACTAAATCCTGCTAAACCATAGGAGAGTAACAAAAAGTATTTCGAGTGGTGTGCATTGTAGCGACTCCAATAGACTATGCTGCCAAGAGTTGCAAAAGCTAATGTAGTACTAAAAGTATAAACTTCAGCAATGACTGACAGCAGCCAAAAACTGTGAGATACAATGAGGCTAGTACCTGCAAGAACAGAGGCAGTTCTATTAAGGGTAATTACTTGTACTATCCATGTTACCAAGGCTACGGTTACTGCACCAAAGAAAGCCGAAACAAAATTAGCCCTAGCACCGACATCACCAAAAGGAATTGCTTGGAAAAATTGGCCTATTGAAAGGAATAACTTATACTCTCGATGACTACCTATGAAAGTTGTATCTTGTGTACTAAGCATTCTGAGAGCAAGATCGGCACTATCACCCCATGATATTGTAGGCGCAAGTGTTAGTGTATAAATTATTAAACCAACTAAAAAGGTAATTGAAGGAGTAATTAAGCTATTATATGAGGTTGAATTGATAGAGCGGCGCATATCCTCAGAATAATTAAAATATCAGAATTGTTACTGAAAACTACTGTGACCATACAAAATCCGTGTATATTTTAACATCTTAACACAAAACACAAAAGCCTGTGATTAGCACTACTTTTCCCAAGAATTCTGTGATCCTTCGTGAGGAGACCTCAGTCACAAACATACTACAGGAACTTGGTCAGAAGTGTTGAATCCTGCAACAAAACTTAACATTTTAAGTGACCAGTAGCTCTGGCTGCCAATCAAAGCTCCAATGCACTATCGAGCAGCGACGACTGAGTTCCAGTTGCAAATATCGCAATTTGTCTAATAGCTTCTTCCCAAAGTATTCAGTTATCTCCACCAGCTCTAAAATTAAATAGGCAATTAAAACCATATAAATCTGATTTATCACCCCGTTCAAACTCTTCGTAATCAACTTGTCTAATGATAAATGCATCTTCAGAAATTTCCATAGGTTCTCAATCGCCCACCGATGCCGATATAACTCACTCACTTCCTCATCACTCAGCTCCTTTAGATTTGTCGCTATACGAAACTCCCTTTGATTCTCGTCAAAAAATTGAACCACGCGATATCTCTCATGATTGAGCTTTATTCTCATGTTATTCTTGATACGTACAACAAATGAGCACTTCCTCTCACTCAGTCGCTCTAAAAATTGCCAGCTCGCAAACCCTCTATCCATGATTACAACAGCATTTGTAATCCCTGCATGATTCAAGCGATAAAATAAGGCTCTCATACTGGTTAACCCTTGGTCGAGAACGTAGGTCAACCAGATTTTGAAGAACAATTGAGAGTTCAGCACGGGGTAGTCACAGGGGCTGAGCCGATTGAGAATGGACTTGACAAGAGTTGCAAAAGATGCCATAGTAAGTTGACTGTTTTTCTTCTTTTAAGGGAAGAATATGACATTTCTTCCCTTTTTTCTAGCCTCTCAAACTATCTTTCAACACTTCTGTGCCAACGCCATCCCTTAAGTTGACAATTATTTCTTAAGCCTATGGCCACAGCGTCAGCGTCTATACCCGATTGGCTGCTCAACCTCATGCTTCTTGCTATTCAGGATGGTCGAGAATGGGGATACGAGTTTCTTCGTGATCCCCACTGGGGTGGCGATCGCGATCGCATGGCCAACCACGCAATTTATGAAGCCACCCTCTGGTCAGTGGGTTCTGGAGTCGCCACTGGCGTCATGGGCTGGGCTGGCATGCCCCTCGAAATTGCCTACTTTTACTATGCCCAAATCAAGCTGGCAGCGGCGCTGTTCATCATCTATGGCTTAGATCCCGAAAACAAAAATGTGCTGATGATGCTGATTCCCACTGCCTTGGGGTTTACTGCCGCTGAACTTGCAAACCACTTCGGTACCCAATTTTGTCGGCAAATCTTCAAGACCTTTGGCCGGCGGGCGGCGCAAAAAAATTTATCCCAAGTGCTGATGGCAGTCTTCAGGCAGCTGCCGCCTCCCCTTTTGCGGCAGATTTTTGGCAAAGCCTCGAGCAAAAGTCTCACCCTACCTGCGCAGGCCGTTCCCCTTGTGAGTGGCGTGATTGGCGGGGCGACGAATGCCGTCATGATGAACATTTGCGGTCATGGGGTGTGTACGGTGATCAAAACGTTTCGATCGCCTAGTTAGGTGTCTTCGACAGGCTCAGACTCTAGGACGGTTTTCAGCGTTGCGGCTAGGGGAATGGCCAGCAAAATTCCCAAAAAACCTGCCACCCGTCCGCCAATGAGCAGAGCAATAAACTGCCAGAGGGGATTCAGGCCCATCAAGTCCCCCAGTAACTTTGGGGTAAGCACGTTATCCTTAATTTGTTGCAAGACCACAGCAATCACGAAAATATTCAAAGCCAGCCACGCATTCTGAAAGAGGATGAGCAGTGTCACTAAACCAATGCCCAAGGTCGCCCCCACCACAGGGATGAGCTGGGCAATACCAATGATCAGGGCAAAGAGAAAGCCAAAATTGACCTTGAAGGCGATCATAAAGGGAATCAGGGCAAGAAACATAAACAACCCCAGAAAAAGCTGTGCTGAGAAAAAACTGCGAATATTCAGCCGCAGCGAGTAATCCACCATCTGTCGCCAAGGCTTGGGTACCAGTTTCATGATTCCGCGCCAAATTTCACTGCCATAAAAGAGCATATACACCGTTAGGATTAGCACGAGGAGCACATCAACAAATTTAGTTAGGGTTGTAATCGCCACACCGGGTAACATGGCGGCAATCCCTTTGAGCTGGATCGTCAGCTCTTCCATCAAGTCATTCACCCCCACGGGAAAGCGGTAGCGGCGCAGTAGTTGATCCAGATGGCGCAAATTTTGATTGCTGGTATCCGCCAACTCTGGCAGTTGATTCAGGAGTTCTTCCGCCTGTTGAATAGCAAGGGGGAGCAGCAACAGCATCAAGACACTGACCACTAAAAGAGTAATCAGTAACACAAGGGCGATCGCATTCCGCCGCCGCAAACCACGAGCACAGAGGCGAATCACCACTTGATTGAGCAAAAAAGCCAAGATGGCGGCAATGACAAGGAGATTAATCGGATATTCAAAGTAAAGGTAAACCTGCTCCGCCACCCAGAGATTGAGGACAATCAAAGGTCCCGCTATTAAATAGGCAAGATACCGTTGCCAACTCTGCGGCGGGCCAGACCATCTCATGGGACTCTAGGTTGAATGACTCCTAGGCAGGCGAGTGCGTAACCAATTGCCCAGCACCAGCAAGCCCACGATCGCCAGTGTGCCCCAACCCAAGGGACTCGGATACCAATAGGCTGCCTCTAGGTGATTCAGATAACCGGGCATCAATGTCCAAGTCAGGCGATCGCCCCTTTGCTGAACATGAGGATTGACCACGGTATCAGCAGTAGTGGCTGGACGCTCAATCGGGCGTGCCCCCCAAGGGGTTTCTAGGGCAAGTTGAAACTTCAGGAGCGACTGCGGTGCCACCAAAACAGCTTGATCACGGGACTCAATGCCCAAGGGGCGCAGATCAATGTCATAGCGAAAGCGCTCCCGTACAAAGAGCAACCAGTTCTGGTCAAAAATCTCCGCCTCAGCAGTGACTTGGGGAAGATAGGGCACACCACCGATGCGGTTGAGGACAGTGGCCAATTGCTGGCTGGTGTCAAAGGGAATCGTCAGCTGAAGATGGGTTTTATCGCGTTCCTTGACCACTCCCCCCAAGCGGCGCGCCTGCTGAATCACCTGTTCTGTAAAAGGGAGATCGGGTTGGGGCAGCGTCAGCGTGTAGGTTAGGCTCCCCCCAGTTTGTCCCTGATGCTGGATGACCATATCTGCTTGGACGCATCCACTCAAACAGACCACAAGGGGTATCAAGAGCCAAAGTATCCAGCGCTGCATTCCGCCTCTATTCCTTTCCTTGGTTTTGCTGTGCAAGATTATCCTATCTTGGGATGCTGCCAAGGCACAAAAAAACACCCCGAACAGCTCAGGGTGTCGCCATAACTTGTCTAGGCTAATCTAGGCTATTTGTTGGGTTGAGGTGTCAACCGCAGATAGGGCTTAACAGCATTGAAGCCCTTGGGAAACTTCTGCTTCGCCTCTTCATCGCTGAGGGAAGGCACAATCACGCACTCTTGACCCTCTTGCCAGTTGACGGGGGTGGCCACACTGTAGTTGTCCGTCAGTTGCAGCGAATCAATCACCCGCAGAATCTCAGCAAAGTTACGCCCCGTGCTCGCGGGATAGGTCAAGGTCAAGCGCAGGCGTTTTTGGGGGTCAATGATAAAGACTGTGCGCACCGTCAGGTTGTTGAGGGAGTTGGGGTGGATCATGTCGTAGAGGTTGGAGACTTTTTTATCTTCGTCTGCCAAAATCGGGTAATCCACCTTGACGTTGTTGACTTCTTCAATGTCTTTGATCCAGCCGAGGTGGGACTCCACACTATCTACACTCAAGGCCAAGGTTTTGACATTGCGCTTCTCAAATTCTGAGCGTAACCGCGCCACTTCGCCCAGTTCTGTCGTACAAACGGGGGTGTAATCCGCTGGGTGGGAAAACAATACAACCCAGCTATCCCCTGCCCACTCATAGAAGTTGATTTCCCCCATGGAAGAGGCTTGGGTAAAGTTGGGTACGACATCCCCAAGTTTTAGGCTCATAGATGGTGGCTCCTAGGCTAACGATGTATCTTTAGCTACGGATTCTATCTTGCCACAAACTCTCGTTTATCGGTCGGAATATAGAGGAAAATATACAAACCGATAGAATTGGATAGGATTTAGGGTTGAGAATTTTCAATCGTCGTTGCCTTTAGGGTCTGGACATACTGCTGCACCTTGAGGTCAATACCCGTAATATCCGTGCCCACGACCACTGCCCAAGCACCCAAATTCAAGGCTTTTGCAGCCATTGTGGAACTGGCAATCCCCCCTTCACAGAGAATAGGGACATTGAGGTGCTCAACAAGCTGACTCAGGAGCGCCCAACTGGGGGGTGGGGTATGCGCCGTGGTTTCGGTGTAACCAAAGAGGGTCGTGCCCACCCAATCAGCACCGGCAGCAACCGCCGCTTCAGCACTTGCAAGGGAGTCAATGTCGGCCATGACGGGCTTGCCCAGTTCATCGTGAATTCGCTGAATCAAGTCCTGTAGGGGTTCAGGGCGCGATCGCGCTGTGGCATCGAGGGCAATCACATCGGCACCGGCAGCAGCAACGGCCACTGCATCGGCAAAGCGAGGCGTAATATACACGGGGTACTCGGGCAACACCTGTTTCCAGAGGCCAATAATGGGCACCTTTACCGCTTGGCGCACCGCCTGAATATGGGCTGGGGTATTGATGCGCACGGCCACTGCCCCCCGTAAAACAGCGGTTTTTGCCATGGCTGCAATAATCTCTGGGACGGCTAGGGGAGAATCGGGCGGTGCTTGGCAGGAGACAATCAGACCGCCGCGAATTTGCGTTGCTAGGTTCATGGTGTCTCTAAATGCAATTTCTGGCGGGCGATCGCCCCCAGTTCTAAGGCGTGACCACTGACCTTCTCTAGTAAATAAAGACAATGCTCTGGCCGCAGGAACGTGCCATCGTTGCGACAGACCCCCGTGTAGATCAGGCTCACCATTGGCCAGTGGTCTTGGTGCTCCTTGAGGCGGATCTCCAGCAGGCGATCGCGCAAATTCACCACTTGGGTTTTCCCTGACTTGGTGGTTAGCTCATAGAGAATTTCAGGGGTGGCTCGCAAATCCTCTAACCACTGTTGCCAAGTGCCCCGCTCCACGGGTTCAGGGGTACGGATGAGCAGTTCATAAGTAGCTGCCCGCAGGGCTTGACTCGCTGCCGGTTCACTTAAGGGCACCACTTCCCAGGTGTAAAGGGGCACCTCCGCCGGCAGTTGTTGCCGCAATTGCTCCAGCACCGTTGGCGGATCCACCTCGCGATAAAATTCCAGATCAACAATTTCGCCATAACTGGTCACCCCAAGGGGCAAGGCGCTGGCGGTGGAGATGCGGGGTGAAGGATGAAATCCCCCCGTAAAGGCAATGGGTAGATGGGCACGGCGTACTGCTCGCTCAAAGAGGCGCAGTAGATCTAAATGGCTGAGAAGCGTCATTTCCCCAGTTTTCCCAAAGGTGAGGCGCAGACGTTGCACCCGTTCTTGGGGGGCTTGGGGCTGACCTTGAATGGGCGGAATCGGGGGGGGCGGCACGACCACGTTATGGCCAAAGTCAATGCCACAGACGCCACAATGGGAGCAGCCCTCAAAGGAACAATCGGGAACGACCACCGCTTCTAGGGCACGGTGCAAGTCTTCCTTCAGCCATGTTTTACTAATGCCCGTATCAATGTGATCCCAAGGCAGGGGAGCATCGAGGTTGTGGCTGCCACCACTAAAGACATTCCACTCACCCGCTTCCAGTTGACGGTATTTCCAGTCCAGGCCAGCTTCTTGAATGGCTTGCGTCCAAGCGGCATAGGCGCGATCGAGGCTTTCCCACCAAGAATCTTCCCGTGCCCCCAATTCCCACGCGCGGCGGATCACTGGCCCCAGTTGGCGATCGCCCCGACCGACAAAGTCTTCCATTGCTGAGATGCGCACATCGGTAAAGTTGGCCTTTAGCCCCTTGATCGTGCGGAATTCCGCCTTCAGTAGCTCCTGTTTGCGTAGAAACTCACTGGTGGAGACCGCGTGCCACTGGAAGGGCGTATGGGGCTTGGGGGTAAAGTTGGAAATGGTCAGGTTAAAGCTCAGGGGTTTGCGTCCCTTGATCCAGCATTCTCGCTTCAGCCAACGGATCGTTTCAGCAATGCCTAACACATCGGCATCGGTTTCCCCCGGCAGGCCAATCATAAAGTAGAGCTTGACCTTATCCCAGCCCTGTTCGTAGGCAGTTTTGACCCCCCGCAGCAGTTCCTCATTGGTCAGACCTTTGTTAATAATGTCCCGTAGCCGCTGTGTTCCCGCTTCCGGGGCAAAGGTCAGTCCCCCTTGGCGCGTGCCCCCCACAATATGGGCAATGTTTTCATCAAAGCGATCCACCCGCTGGCTGGGGAGTGAGAGGGAGATGTTCTCGTTTTGCAGGCGGTTTTTAATTTCCACACCCACGGCGGGCAAAGCCAAGTAGTCGGAGCAACTTAACGACAGTAGCGAAAACTCGTTGTAGCCCGTGGCGCGCATCCCCGTTTCAATGGCAGCAATCACCTCATCGGGGGCAACATCGCGGGCAGGGCGGGTGAGCATCCCCGGTTGGCAAAAGCGACAGCCGCGCGTACAGCCCCGGCGAATTTCCACCGTCAAGCGATCGTGAACGGTTTCTACATAGGGCACCAAGCCAATGGCATAGTGGGGCATCGGGGTAGCTACTCGCCGCAAAATGCGCTCAGGCACATCGGGGCGATTGGGTTTAACAGCGCCATCCCCTTGGCGATCGTAAAATTGCGGCACATAGACCCCCGGCACCTGTGCCAAATCCAATAGCAAGTCCTGCCGACTCAAGCCGGCTCGTTTGCCTTCTGCCACCACGAGGCCAATTTCGGGCAAGAGTTCCTCGCCATCCCCAAGGGCAAAAAAGTCAAAGAAGTCAGCGTAGGGTTCAGGGTTTGATGTCGCTGTCTGTCCACCGGCAAAGATAAGGGGAATCTCTTCTAGGGGTGCCTGTTGGCGTTCTCGCCAAGTCAGGGGTAAGCCAGCCAAGTCGAGCATTTCCAGAATGTTCGTGGCACCCAACTCATAACTGAGGCTAAAGCCAATGAGGTCAAACTCCCGCAGGGCACGGCGCGATTCCACAGCAAAAAGGGGAGTTTGGGTCACTCGCAATTTGGCGGCTAAATCCGCTGCGGGTAAGTAGGCGCGATCGCACAGTTGATCGGGGACGGCATTGAGAATGTTGTAGAGAATAATGTGTCCTAAGTTCGAGGCGCCCACCTCATAGATTTCCGGATAGCTGAGCACCCAGCGCACCGTTGCGGCCTGCCATGGCTTATGAACCGCTCCTCGCTCATTGCCCAAATAGCGAGCAGGTTTGAGAATCTCTGGGGTGAGCAACTCAGTAATCGGAACAACCATGACTCATGAACCCAATTGCAAACATCTAGGGCAGTAAAAAACGGGATTCCCCAGTGGGCATCGGGGGGGGGGTTCGGGGGGCGCCAAAAGTCCAGCACTGCCAGGTTGGGGAACGGGGGGCAAAACGGTGGGAGGTCTCGATGTCGGTTCTGGCAGTGTTGTTTGGGGTTGGGGACGCTGGGGCGTAGTCGTGGGTAACCCCGCTTGCTGGGCGTAGAAGGTGGCCAGTGTGCTCACCAAGGCATCCCGTTGTTGGCGATTGAGTTGGCGAATAGCAGCAATATCCCCTTCCATGGGGTTGACTGTCAGGTAAGAACGTCCCGGATAGGTTTCTCCCCGCAGGAAGTCATTCAGCCCCAAATAGTCAGCAAGGGAAATTTTCCAGTCAAAACGGTAGAGGGGCGATCGCCCTTTGACCGTGGTGTGATAGACAATGAATCGCTCTAGGAGGGTACTCTCCGGCGCGGGCTGACGATTTTCTTGGCGGATATAGTGGTTTTCCTTCGGTAAAGCGGGCAATTTGGGATAGAGGGTTTCTGCCACCAGCCGCGGGTTAATCAGAATTTGGGCAGTGGCATCGGGTAGGTTGGGGTCAGGTTGCGATCGCCCCACACTCCAAGTACTGCTCAGGGGCAACCACAAAAGTGCCAGCAAGCACCCCCCCGTCACCCAGCCCAAAAACGTCCAGCCCCGTCGTCTTCCCATGGCGCCTAATCTGCCAGTAACTCCGGTTGAGCAATTTCATCGGACATTTCGATAATGGCACGGGTCACCGGCTTCAGGGGCAGATCATCGAGATCTTCACTGGCCTCTAGCCCCCGCCGCTGTTTCGCCCGGTTGGCAATTTGCACCGTAATCCGATAGCGATTGGCGGAGTGCTTGATTAATTCTTCCGCTCGGCGGTTAATTTCCAAGGCTGAGTAATGAAGGCGCTTTTGCATGGTCAGTCTTTTCCTTAAACGTGGGTGGCCATTGCTTGTAGGGGTTGTGGTGTCGGTGTCACAAAGGGCTGGATAATGCCGCCCCCCAGCAGGCGATCGCCCGCATACCAAACCGCCGCTTGCCCCGGCGTTACCCCAAATTGCGGTTCAGCAAACTCCAATTGTACCTGCTCAGCGTTGGCAGCGGGAATGATGGTTACCGGCACCGGAGGAGTACGATAGCGAATTTGTACCGTGGCTGTGATCGGTTCTGTGGGAGGGGGAATCGAGACCCAGTTCACCCGGGCCACTGTACACTCACGACGGCCGGCGGTGGCACGATCGCCGACAATGACGCGATTGTGTTCCCGATCCAAGGCCACCACATAAAGCGGTTCAGGTGCCGCAATTCCCAAGCCTTTGCGCTGGCCAATCGTATAGTGGTGAATCCCCTGATGGTACCCCAGCACCCGGCCATGGACATCGACAATTTCCCCTTGCTGACTGGGCAGATACTGATCCAAGAATTGGCGCATGGAGCCATGGGCTTCAATCAGGCAGAGATCTTGGCTTTCCGGTTTACTGGCGGTGTGCAGGCCATACTGCGCCGCGAGGGCACGGGTCTGCGCCTTGGTTTGCTGACCAAGAGGAAACAGCACATGGGCCAGAATCTCTTGGGGCAAGTCATAGAGAAAGTAGCTTTGATCCTTATGACGATCCACCGCCCGCCACAGTTCATAGCGATCGCTCGTGGGATTGTATTTCACTTGGGCATAATGCCCGGTAGCAATGTAGTCAATCCCCAGTTGCTCACGGCTATAGGCGAGCATCGGCCCAAACTTCACCAAACGGTTGCATTGGGAACAGGGCAGCGGTGTCACCCCACTGGCGTAGCCACTGACTAGATAGTTCACAATATATTTCTCGAAAATTTCGCGGCTATCCACAATATGGTGAGGGACTCCCAGCTCCTCACAAAGACGCGCCGCATCCACTAGCCCCTCAGAGCAGCACTGCCCCTTACCCTTCATCAGCCACAGCGTCAGACCAACAACGGGGTACCCTTGAGCTTTGAGGCTAGCAATGGCCACGGAACTATCAACACCGCCGGAAAGGCCAACAACAACCGCCGGTAAATCGGACATTGTTAAGATTCACAAAAAATCTACCTCTTTTAGGGTAGCATCCCTACTTTCGCAGCGCAGGCCATCGCAATCGGCTATAATCGGGAGACAAGGTTGGCGAGTAATCGCCGCTTGAGTTTTTTAAGTAGAGCGATTCTTGAGTTCGGTTTTAGGGAAGGTTGGTTACGTGACAGTCGTCTCTCCGAAGTCAGCGTCAACACATGGTTCAATTTTTGCTTTGGAGCAGATCAGATTATGTCTATTTATGTCGGCAACCTTTCCTACACGGCCACCCAAGAAGACCTAGAGGCCGTTTTTGCCGAGTACGGTTCCGTCAAACAAGTCTACTTACCGGTGGATCGGGAAACAGGCCGTAAGCGGGGCTTTGGTTTTGTGGAAATGTCCACGGATGCTGAAGAAGAGGCGGCGATCGCTGATCTCGACGGTGCCGAGTGGATGGGACGGCAACTCAAGGTCAACAAGGCACGCCCCCGTGAAGCCATGGGTGGTGGCAACAATCGTTATTCCCGTAATCGCTAACTCCCGCAACTAGCCCTCTAGGAGGTGCTATATCGGCTCTGCCAATGTGGTAGAGAAATAATAACGACCTGCTGAATGCAATTGGAAAGGAACATCATCACTATGGCGCGCATGTATTACGACGCAGATGCCCAATTAGAACTCCTCAAGGACAAAACGATCGCCATTATTGGCTATGGCTCCCAAGGCCACGCCCATGCCCTCAACTTGCGGGATAGCGGTCTCAATGTTGTGGTGGGTCTCTATGCCGGCAGTCGTTCTGCAGAGCGTGCCCGTGCCGATGGTCTAGCGGTGCACTCCGTGGCGGAAGCCGCGAAACTGGCCGACTGGATTATGATTCTTCTGCCCGATGAAGTTCAGCGGGTTGTTTATGAGCAGGAGATTGCCCCCCACCTGCAAGCGGGGAATGTTCTTTCCTTTGCCCACGGCTTTAACATTCACTTTGGCCAAATTGTGCCCCCCGGCAATGTGGATGTGGTGATGGTGGCGCCCAAAGGCCCCGGTCACCTCGTGCGCCGCACCTATGCCCAAGGGGAAGGGGTACCCTGCCTGTTTGCGGTCTATCAAAATGCCAGTGGTCAAGCCCGCGATTTAGCCATGGCTTACGCCAAGGGGATTGGAGGCACCCGTGCCGGCATTCTGGAAACCACCTTCCGCGAAGAAACAGAAACCGATCTGTTTGGTGAGCAAGTGGTGCTCTGTGGTGGCCTCAGCGCCCTGATTAAGGCTGGCTTTGAAACGTTGGTGCAGGCCGGTTATCAGCCAGAGCTGGCCTACTTTGAGTGTCTCCATGAAGTGAAGCTGATTGTGGATTTGATTGTGGAAGGGGGGCTTGCCAAAATGCGGGACAGCATCTCCAACACCGCAGAATACGGCGACCTCACCCGTGGCCCACGGATTATTACCGAGGAGACCCGCGCGGAAATGCGCAAAATTCTCCACGAAATTCAAACGGGTCAATTTGCCCGTGAGTTTGTGCTGGAAAATATGGCGGGTAAACCGGGCTTTACTGCAATGCGGCGACGGGAGGCAGAACACCCCATTGAACAGGTGGGTCAAGAACTGCGTTCCATGTTTAGCTGGTTAAAACGGGCTTAAGCTTTGCCCTAGGGGGCACCAATGGCGATTATTTCATCGCAAAATTCACCGCCGGAGCGATCGCGCCCCCCTTCACTGCTCTCCAATCAACTCACCCCAGAGGAACAGCACGCGCCGGCTGAAGAGTCCCTACGTCCCCGCTCTTTGCAGGACTACATTGGCCAGCAGGAACTAAAAGATGTGCTGCACATTGCGATCGAGGCAGCCAAGGCACGCCAAGAACCCCTTGATCACCTGCTGCTCTATGGCCCGCCGGGCTTAGGGAAAACCACCATTGCCTTGATCTTAGCGGCAGAAATGGGGGTCAACTGCAAAGTGACCAGTGCCCCAGCTTTGGAACGCCCCCGCGACATTGTGGGTCTCTTGGTGAACCTGCAAGCGGGGGATATTCTCTTTATTGATGAGATTCACCGCCTCTCCCGCATGACCGAGGAACTCCTCTATCCCGCCATGGAGGATTTTTACCTTGATCTCACCGTGGGCAAACAGCAAACGGCACGCACGCGACGACTGAAACTCAATCGCTTTACCCTTGTGGGAGCAACCACCCGTGCCGGTGCGTTGACCTCGCCCTTGCGCGATCGCTTTGGTTTAGTGGAGCGCTTGCGCTTTTATCATCCCGAAGAACTCCAGCAGATCGTTCAGCGGGGGGCAGCCCTCTTACAAACTCCCATTACTCCTGAAGCCGCTCTAGAAATTGGCCGCCGCAGTCGGGGTACCCCCCGCATTGCCCTGCGGCTCCTGAAGCGGGTACGGGATTATGCCGCTGTGAAACACGATGGCACGATTAGCCTAGAGGTGGCTACCGCTGCCCTTGAACTGTTCAATGTGGATCCAGCAGGCTTGGATTGGAGCGATCGCCGGCTCCTCAGTCTGATGATTGAGTCCTATCAAGGCGGGCCTGTGGGCATTGAAACCCTTGCTGCAGCCACTGGTGAGGATGTGCAAACCATTGAAGAGGTCTATGAACCCTACCTGCTCCAGATGGGCTATCTGCAACGAACCCCCCGAGGCCGCGTTGCCACTCCCCGCGCTTGGCAACACCTAGGCTATACTCCACCAGAGAACCAGTTGCCGTTGTTATCTCGTCCCCATGACCCCTTGTCTTAAGACCCAACTCCTCTATGAGACCGACTATTACCTTTGGCTTAAGGAGACCGTTGCCCAACTCAAGGCAGGGGACTTCGACAACTTAGATGTGGAAAATTTAATTGAGGAGATTGAGAGCTTGGGTCGAAGCGAAAAACGCGCCCTATTCAGCTATCTACTGCGTCTTTGTGAGCATCTTCTCAAGCTCAAATACTGGGAAACTGAGCGACAATACTGCTATAGGGGTTGGCTGTTGGAGATTAGTCATTTCCGTTTAGAAATTGCACTAATTTTGCAGGATAGCCCCAGTCTTCAGCCATTTGCAAAGGCATCTTTCCTAGATTCCTATCAAAAGGCAAGGAAAAATATGCTGAAGGTGATTGGGTTATCCCCTGACGTGATTCCGGAAGTCCCCGACTTCACAATGGAGGAAGCTCTAGACGAGGAGTGGCTGCCTTGGCAATCTGACCTCAATTCATAGAATCCACTGGCCTTCGAGAAGTATTCTGGTATGACCTCTCCCATTAAAACTAAGCCTGCATCCCTCTACACCGCAGACTATTACCTTTGGCTTAAGGAGACCGTTGCCCAACTCAAGGCAGGGGACTTCGACAACTTAGATGTGGAAAATTTAATTGAGGAGATTGAGAGCTTGGGTCGAAGCGAAAAACAGGCGATCGCGAGCTATTTAATGCGACTCTGTGAGCACCTCCTCAAAATTAAATACTGGGACACGGAACGGGAATACTGCCTGCGGGGTTGGCAACGAGAAGTGATGAATTTTAGACTGCACATTCAGGAAATACTCGAAGCCAGCCCTAGCTTGACATCCTTTGTACAGGAGATTTTCATCAAACAATATTGCAATGGGAGAAAACTCTTTCTCAGCGCTAGTGGGGTAAATCCTCATTTGATTCCTGAAGCCCCCGAATTTAGCCTTGAACAAGCTCTCGATCAGAACTGGCTGCCTTGGCAATCTGATGCGAACTGCGAAGGCTCAGTCTCGTGAATCGCGATCTTGCCCTAAGCACTCGTTGTTGGCCAGCCTTAGCCCGCCCCTGTAATTGGAAAATCGCTGTAAGCTATTGATAGGGTTGATTAAGGTTTTTTAACCTTTCCCCGACTCTCTGCCTCGCCTACGTGAACGACCATGTTGCGGATCATCACCCAGTTAACAGACCTACGCGCTGAACTACGCCGCATTTGCGATCGCACCGATAGCGGGGAGATGAGCGAACAACAGGCTACCGTTGAGGCAATTTTGCGCCGTGTGGCCAAGGAAGGCGATCGCGCCCTGATTGAGTACACTGCCCAGTTTGATCACATTGACCTCACCCCCGAAACATTACGGGTGAAAGGAGATGAACTGGATGCCGCTTACCAACAGGTGTCCAAAGAACTCCTCGATGCCATTCGCCTTGCCAAGCAACAAATTGAAGCCTTCCACCGCCAGCGCGTGCCCAAAAGTTGGGTGCAATTTGGTGAAGATGGCATTGTCCTCGGCAAACGCTACACTGCTGTTGATGCTGCCGGACTGTATGTGCCGGGGGGACGGGCTGCCTATCCGAGTACGGTGTTAATGAATGCGATTCCCGCTCAGGTGGCCGGTGTGCAGCGGATTGTCATGGTCACCCCTCCCGGTCAGGGCAAAGGCATTAACCCTGCGGTTCTCGTTGCCGCCCAAGAAGCGGGAATTCAAGAGATTTATCGCGTTGGTGGCGCCCAAGCCATTGCCGCCCTTGCCTATGGCACAGAAACGATTCCTCGGGTGGATGTCATTACTGGGCCGGGAAACCTGTATGTGATGCTGGCCAAAAAACAGGTCTATGGCCGCGTTGGTATTGACTCCCTAGCAGGGCCGTCAGAGGTCTTGATCATTGCCGATGAGACAGCCAATCCCGTTCACATTGCTGCTGATCTACTGGCTCAAGCGGAACATGATCCCCTTGCGGCAGCCATTTTGCTCACACCGAGTCTTCCCCTTGCGGAAGCAGTTGTCACGGCTGTTAATGAACAATTGGCTGAGCATCGGCGCCGTGTCCTCACCGAGAAGGCGATCGCCCACTACGGGTTGATTGGCATTGTCGAGAGCCTAGAACAAGCGGTAGAACTCTCCAATCACTTTGCCCCTGAACATCTGGAATTGGAAGTCGAAGACCCTTGGAGCCTTGTCGAGCAGGTGCGCCATGCCGGTGCGATTTTCCTCGGCTATTCCACCCCTGAAGCGGTTGGCGACTATCTCGCGGGTCCCAATCACACCCTGCCCACCTCTGGTGCCGCCCGTTATGCTTCTGCCTTGGGTGTAGAAACGTTCCTCAAACACTCCAGCATTATTCAATACACCCCTGCTGCCTTACGCAAACAGGGGGGAGCGGTCATGACCCTCGCTGAAACAGAAGGCCTGATTTCCCACCGCGACTCCGTGCGTCTGCGCCTTGAGCCTTAGAAACTAACAATCAGGTAGGGGGCTTCAAATTTACCCCCGCGAACCGGTTTGCCCTTCAAGCTAGGGGGCAGTTCAATGTGGCGTCGCTGATCGCCAGCCTCCACCGTCAGTTCCCCACTAAACTCGCTGAGTTTCACCTGTTCTTTGCGAAATCCTGGCAGGAAAATGCGCACCTGCTGTTGCGTCTCATCAAATTCATGGGGAGCTGGTGCTGCCGCCAACTGGTTCAGGTCTGGAAGATGGGAAACAAGGCTTTGCCAGTGGCTCCAGTCTTTGGGGAGCGCCGAAATGCGTAGCAGTGCAAACGTGCGGCTGACCTCTGGCGTGGGTTCCCCCATACAAAAGACCTCAGAAATGGGGATATTCACCTGTTGAGCACTGCCCCATAACCATTCGGTTTGAGCCGTTGAGATCACTGTGCCATCCGTTAGCAGAAACACCGATAACCGTTGCGAGTCCGCGGCAATCTGCACACCGCGATCGATCCACTCCTTCGCCTCACCGAAACGCTCCCGCACTTTTTGGGTATCAATATTGGCTGCCATAATTGCACTAGCGATCGGCCCCCCAATAGCATTGGCGATCGCGTTGAGATCTAGTTGATCTAGCAAACGTTGAAAGCGGCGATAGTACCACGCCAACCCTTGGGGCAACCCAATCAGCCGCAGTGTATCTTGACTATTCCCGCCCACGTAGACAATCACATCGTACTCACCACTGCTGTAGTGAATGCGTAGGGCATTGAGGGTGAGCAAAGTATCCATCCCCGGCAAGATCACCAATTCGCCTGCATAAACCTTACCCACCAACTCTTGGGGCAAATAGGGTTCCACCAAACGGCTGAGTTCTTGCCATGCGGTGTTGAGACTTTCAGTAGCCAGCAGCTCAGCGATCGCTAATCCCTCCGACAGCAACTTGGGTTGCCAACCAATCGCCTGATCTGGACTGCCAATGAAAAATTGCAGGGAAGTGGCTGGACTCGGCACTGCTAACAAGGTTCGCTGCTGTCGCCCGGCAAACCACTGGGCAATAGCCAGACCCAGTGCTGTTTGTTGTTCTGGGGTTGCTCCTAAGAGAGTAACAATGCGTGTCATGGCAAGTTTGAGGACGATAGTTGCTTGGACTATCCTATCGGCAAACGGCTATCCCAAGGTTCTCTAGACAACCCCTCATAAAATCGCTTCTATGGGCAGCAAAATCCCCTCAACGATAAAGCTACTTACTAGGGCGATCGCCCTCCTTCTAGGGGCTTCTAGACCCTTCTCAGGCCAAAAAAATTTTTCGCGGCGCAAACAGATCCTCATTAGAGCATTCTGAACCTAAATTCAAATCCTTTTTCAGAGTTTTCCCCAAGTTCCCCAAAGTTTTCCCCAAGCACTTGGAAGTTCTGATCCTCTAGCCATCTCAACCCTTCGTTTTGTTCTTGTCTTCCTAATGTTTCCCAGTGTCACAACCCTCTCAACCAAGATTTCCTCAAGCTCTAAGACAGCTTCAGACTAACCCCACATGCCCCAAATCACATCTTTATTTTTCTCTGTCAGAATCTTATTCTCTTTAGATCTTAGAGATCTACTACTACTAAATTATTTAAATAATATTTATAGTAGTAGTAGGGGCTGTGGAAATGTGGAAAAATTTTCGGAAACCCGCTTGCAGAGCGACTTTGAGCCACTTCCCCCCTGTGGAAAACTTGTGGAAAAAGTGGGGGGTTTTTCCACAGGCTATTATCTTAGTGGAAAAAGAATAAAAAGTTTTCCACAGTTTTTCAGAGTTTTTCCGGGGTTTTCCACAGGTTTTCCCCAGAATTTTCCACAGGCTTTTTGGAGTTTTCCACAGGCTAGGGGGGGAAGATTTCCGTATTTCTACGATTCCCCTTGTCGGCGATCGCTCGCACACTGAAAAAAAGAGATTGTGCCAACCGATACGAACGTTCCTGTGGACTCCCTGATGTTTTCTCTAGAATGCCCCACAGCCAGTCTTGAGCAAGTGATTGGTCATCTTCCTCCTGTTGAGCAGATTCGGATGCTGATGTACCACCCTTACTTCACCGGTCGCTGCCCTGCGTGTCGGCAACCTATCCATCACTCCCAACTCAAGATAGGTCAGTGCCATTGCTCCCACTGTGGCTGGCAAGATCAAGCGGGCGATTCCGAGCTTATGCCTAGGTTGACGGCTCAGCATCCAGACCGTTAGCGGCTGTATTCTCTGTTCGGTCTGCCAACGGTGCAAAGCTGGCAACGATCGCCACCATCAGCCACCAAAGGGTAGCCACCTCCGGGCGAAACCAAATCGTATCTACCAACCCATGGGTCAGCATTCCCACCATGCTTGCCACAGCTCCCATTAACCAGAACCCTTGAGGGTTTGCTGTTGTCCGTAACGCCTGCAAACAACGCCACGCGCGATCGGCGAGCACCGCCAACAACCAGAGAAAGACACTAAAGCCCATCACCCCCACTTCCACAAGGATTTCCAGAAAGATGGAATAGGCACTCAAGGCCGTAAAGCGCACATTCACCTGATACAGCGGGTAAATCTGGTTAAAGGCCACATTCCCCGGTCCAATGCCGAGCCAAGGCCGTGCCCAAATCATCTGTTGCACTGCCGTCCAAACATTAATGCGGAAATTATTGCTACTGTCCCCTCGGGCAACAAAAATACTCGCTGCTCGCTCCCGCAGCGGCGCCACACTCACAATCGCACCAATACAGAGGGCGATCGCCAGCCCCCCCACAGTCGGCACCCCCCAACGCCGCCATTGCAGCGGTAACCTTGGCCAAAACCAAATCCCCAGCAACCCCACCCCAGCGATCGTCGCCGCAACCAACCCCAACCAACCACCACGGCTAAACGTCAATATCAGGCTTGCTGTATTCATCCCCAGCATCACCACCGCCAACAGCTTTGGCAGCCAGCCTCGCCACACCGCGATCGCCGCCGCACTCAACGGCACACTAGGCAACAAATAACCCGCCAAGAGATTGGGATTTCCCAAAAAGCTATACACCCGTGTCACATTTGCTAAGGCCGACTCTGGATCCGTCCACGTCGCCAACGGCTCCGCCCCAAAAATCCACTGCCGTATCCCCTCCACACTCACCAGCAACGCCGTCAGCAGATAGACCGTCAGCAAGCGCGATCGCCACCGCTCATTGCGCATCACCCGCTCCGCCAGCGCAAAAAACAGCAAGTACAACGTCAGCTTCGACAACCCCACCATCGCCGCCCGAGGAACCGGCGACAACACCGTTGCCAACAGCGCAATCCCCCAATACAGCAGCACCAGCAAATGTACCCCCGACCAGCGGCCTTCCCGTTCCCCCGCCAGCGTCCACAGCAACCAAAACCCACCCCCTGCTGCCAGCAGCATCCCAATCATTCCCGACGGCATCAACGGCGCCAGTACCAGCACCAAGCCCACCAGCAGCGCCGCACAATGTGGCAGCCATCGCCCCAGCCAACTCTTCTCCTGCCATCCTTGGAGCAAACCCAAAAGCCGCCCCACCCCACTGTGGCTTCGCCACCCCTCCATATCCAACCGCCGCAGCAGCACATCCATACCACTATCCCTTAAGCACACGTATCGTCGATCAGCTTACGCCCAAGCACCGTTGCTGAAAATCCTCCCAAGGAATTCCGCGCTCCAAATACACCGGCGCACTAGGCGTGTAGGGACTACGCAGCCGATCCACCGCCACAATCACCGCCTCCTGCGGCAAAAGGGGAACATCCGCATCCACCACCGTCGCTCCCGTCAACGACGACGACACCCCCTTAAAGATCAGCACCACCTCCTCCTGCTCCCCCACCTGTGCCTCCACCAGCAACACCTCCTGCGGATGGGCACGACTATAGGCCTCCAGCAGCGCCAACGCTGACATGCTCACCCTCCTGAAACGAAAATCTGAAAAAATTTTTAGCCCCAAAAGCCGCTTGTAGAGAGCGTTTCAGCCAAATCCAGAAAAAAATCCGAAAAAAATCTCGAAAAAGGGGTTGACACGCCTATGTAGGCTTGTTAGATTGATAAAGCACTCGATGAGGCGCGCAGCCGAAACGAGTCCTGAACCTAGACAAATCAACGTTTGAAAGCCAAAGCGTTAACCCTCGTCAAGGTACTCAAGTAAGTACATTTTCGATGTAGGTTACACCTACTAGAGCAAAAAGTCAAATTCTCTTTCTTCAAAATGGAGAGTTTGATCCTGGCTCAGGATGAACGCTGGCGGTCTGCTTAACACATGCAAGTCGAACGAGCACTTCGGTGCTAGTGGCGGACGGGTGAGTAACACGTGAGAATCTACCCTCAGGAGGGGGATAACGGCTGGAAACGGCCGCTAATACCCCATATGCCGCAAGGTGAAATCTTTTTTGGCCTGGGGATGAGCTCGCGGTGGATTAGCTAGTTGGTGGGGTAATGGCCTACCAAGGCGACGATCCATAGCTGGTCTGAGAGGATGATCAGCCACACTGGGACTGAGACACGGCCCAGACTCCTACGGGAGGCAGCAGTGGGGAATTTTCCGCAATGGGCGAAAGCCTGACGGAGCAAGACCGCGTGAGGGATGAAGGCCTTTGGGTTGTAAACCTCTTTTCTCAGGGAAGAACACAATGACGGTACCTGAGGAATAAGCCTCGGCTAACTCCGTGCCAGCAGCCGCGGTAAGACGGAGGAGGCAAGCGTTATCCGGAATTATTGGGCGTAAAGCGTCCGCAGGTGGCTTTCCAAGTCTGCCGTCAAAGCCCGAGGCTTAACCTCGGATCGGCGGTGGAAACTGGATCGCTAGAGTGCGTCAGGGGTAGGGGGAATTCCCGGTGTAGCGGTGAAATGCGTAGATATCGGGAAGAACACCAGTGACGAAAGTGCCCTACTGGGACGTTACTGACACTCATGGACGAAAGCTAGGGGAGCGAAAGGGATTAGATACCCCTGTAGTCCTAGCCGTAAACGATGGACACTAGGTGTTGCTGGTATCCACTCCAGCAGTGCCGTAGCCAACGCGTTAAGTGTCCCGCCTGGGGAGTACGCACGCAAGTGTGAAACTCAAAGGAATTGACGGGGGCCCGCACAAGCGGTGGAGTATGTGGTTTAATTCGATGCAACGCGAAGAACCTTACCAGGGCTTGACATGTCGCGAATCCTGCGGAAACGTGGGAGTGCCTTCGGGAACGCGAACACAGGTGGTGCATGGCTGTCGTCAGCTCGTGTCGTGAGATGTTGGGTTAAGTCCCGCAACGAGCGCAACCCTCGTCCTTAGTTGCCAGCATTCAGTTGGGCACTCTAGGGAGACTGCCGGTGACAAACCGGAGGAAGGTGGGGATGACGTCAAGTCATCATGCCCCTTACGTCCTGGGCTACACACGTACTACAATGCTGTGGACAGAGAGTTGCCAACCCGCGAGGGCGAGCTAATCTCTTAAACCACGGCTCAGTTCAGATTGCAGGCTGCAACTCGCCTGCATGAAGGCGGAATCGCTAGTAATCGCAGGTCAGCATACTGCGGTGAATACGTTCCCGGGCCTTGTACACACCGCCCGTCACACCATGGGAGTTGGCCACGCCCGAAGTCGTTACTCTAACCCGCAAGGGAGGGGGACGCCTAAGGCAGGGCTGATGACTGGGGTGAAGTCGTAACAAGGTAGCCGTACCGGAAGGTGTGGCTGGATCACCTCCTTTTAAGGAGACCCAATCTGTTCAGGTCGCAACGTCACCTTATTTAGAACAGATTCAATGCGGTCTAAGCACGAGGTTGACCTTGGCTTTCAAACTCTGCTAGGTTAAGCAGACAGGCATGGGCTATTAGCTCAGGTGGTTAGAGCGCACCCCTGATAAGGGTGAGGTCCCTGGTTCGAGTCCAGGATGGCCCATACACATGCCTGGGGGTATAGCTCAGTTGGTAGAGCACCTGCTTTGCACGCAGGGGGTCAGCGGTTCGAGTCCGCTTACCTCCACGTCATTCCATCAAAGGTTGACGTGTCTGCACATTAAATTTCAGCGACAGAACCTTGAAAACTGAATAGCGATTAGTCAGGTAGTTATCTTGGATAGGACAATCACTTGTCCTATCTAGAAACACAGACACCAATGTTGACTGTGGTCAAGCTACAAAGAGCCTACGGTGGATACCTAGGCACACAGAGGCGATGAAGGACGTGGATACCGACGATACGCTTCGGGGAGCTGGAAACAAGCTTTGATCCGGAGATTTCCGAATGGGGCAACCCAGTGACTCTAACGCCAATCCATAACGTTAGAGGGCGAACCTGGCGAACTGAAACATCTTAGTAGCCAGAGGAAAAGAAAGAAAACTCGATTCCCTTAGTAGCGGCGAGCGAAAGGGGAACAGCCTAAACCAACGGGCTTGCCTGTTGGGGTCGTGGGACAGCAACGTGGAATTGAGCGGCTAGACGAAGTAGTGGAATGCTACACCAGAGAAGGTGAAAGTCCTGTAGTCAAAAGCTTAACAATCCTAGCTGTATCCCGAGTAGTCCGGAGCACGTGGAATTCCGGATGAATCTGCGAGGACCACCTCGTAAGGCTAAATACTCCTGTGTGACCGATAGCGCATAGTACCGCGAGGGAAAGGTGAAAAGAACCCCGGAAGGGGAGTGAAATAGAACATGAAACCGTAGGCTTACAAGCAGTCGAAGCTCGATTTAACGAGTGACGGCGTGCCTGTTGAAGAATGAGCCGGCGACTTATAGGTACTGGCAGGTTAAGGCAAGAATGCCGAAGCCATAGCGAAAGCGAGTCTGAATAGGGCGTTTGTCAGTATTTATAGACCCGAACCCGGGTGATCTAACCATGGCCAGAATGAAGCTTGGGTAACACCAAGTGAAGGTTCGCACCGACCGATGTTGAAAAATCGGCGGATGAGCTGTGGTTAGGGGTGAAATGCCAATCGAACCCGGAGCTAGCTGGTTCTCCCCGAAATATGTTGAGGCATAGCGGTTGTGATTATAGCAGGGGGGTAAAGCACTGATTCGGTGCGGGCTGCGAGAGCGGTACCAAATCGAGTCAAACTCTGAATACCCTGTGTACACACAGCCAGTCAGACGGTGGGGGATAAGCTTCATCGTCGAGAGGGAAACAGCCCAGACCACCAGCTAAGGTCCCTAAATCATCACTAAGTGGCAAAGGAGGTGGGGATGCTCAGACAACCAGGAGGTTTGCCTAGAAGCAGCCATCCTTAAAAGAGTGCGTAATAGCTCACTGGTCAAGCGTTCCTGCGCCGAAAATGAACGGGACTAAGTGATGTACCGAAGCCGTGGACTTACTACGTAAGTGGTAGGGGAGCGTTCTGCATTAGTTTGAAGCACTAGCGTAAGCAGGTGTGGACGAGGCAGAAGTGAGAATGTCGGCTTGAGTAGCGAAAACATTGGTGAGAATCCAATGCCCCGAAACCCCAAGGGTTCCTTCGGAAGGCTCGTCCGCGAAGGGTTAGTCGGGACCTAAGGCGAGGCCGAAAGGCGTAGTCGATGGACAACTGGTCAATATTCCAGTACTCATCTTGGTTTGTGCAGAGGGACGGAGAAGGCTAGATCAGCCGGATGTTGGTTACCGGTTCAACTGTCCGAGGTGTTGAGGAGCGGTGAAAACGCTCTGAGCTGAGGCAGGAGTACGACCCACTACGGTGGGGAAGTGATTGATGTCATGCTTCCAAGAAAAGCTCTAAGCACGTTAAGCCAAGATACCCGTACCCGAAACCGACACAGGTGGGGGGGTAGAGTATACCAAGGGGCGCGAGATAACTCTCTCTAAGGAACTCGGCAAAATGGCCCCGTAACTTCGGGAGAAGGGGTGCCACCGAGAGGTGGTCGCAGTGAAGAGGCCCAGGCGACTGTTTACCAAAAACACAGGTCTCCGCTAAGTCGTAAGACGATGTATGGGGGCTGACGCCTGCCCAGTGCCGGAAGGTTAAGGAAGCTGGTCAGCGCAAGCGAAGCTGGCGACCGAAGCCCCGGTGAACGGCGGCCGTAACTATGACCCAGTTGTAGTTACGTAAATAAATCTGGCTATATGCTGGAACATCCGGTGTATCTGCTGCTACTCGCTCCTAAGATAAAAGAGCAGTGACAATGCATGCAGTGCGGACAATCAGCAGGAAAGGTGCCAATGACTGCCAATATCAAGCAAGTGCCTCCACAGATAGGTTACTACCTAGCAGGTTTTGCTGATGGCGAAGGAAGCTTCAATGTTTCTTTTCGCCCGCGTCCTGACTACTTTGTGCCTTGGAAGGTTACTGCTAGCTTCAATGTTTCCCAAAAAGACCGTGTCATCCTTGCTTTGTACAAAAAGCATTTGGGTTGTGGAACACTTCGTGAGCGCCCTGATGGGGTATGGTACTACGAAGTTACCAATCTGAATGCTATAGCTGAAAAGGTCATACCTTTTTTTAATCGGTTTGGCTTTCTTTCAGCTAAGAAAAAGCGGGACTTTTCCAAATTTAAGCAAATTGTAGCTCTGATGCTGCAAGGTGCTCACCTAACGGAGGACGGTATCAAAAAAATTCTCAAGATCCGTCAATTAATGAATGACGGTGGGAAACGGCGATACACGGACGATCAAATCTTGGCAACCATTGGCAAATCCTCAGAGACTATATGCCAGACACCGCAAATTGAAGGTGATGATATAGTCCGATCTTCATGGCGACATGAAGGATCAGAGTAAATTTAGGTGATGCTCTGGTCGCACTCAACAATTATGTACAGCATACTTGAGAGTTGAGTGAAACATAAATGAACGGTCCTAAGGTTAACGAACGCTAGCCTTAGTAAAACTGAACCATATGCGGGGAAATCCTCTGACAGCTTTTCACTACTCGTTCAGCGAGGCACTTAACTCGAAAGAGTTTGAAAACTTAAGGTGCTGCGGTGCTGTTCAGTCAAAATGTGAAAGACATGGGGATAATCCGCAGGAAAGACCTAGAAGTTTCTAGGAATCCTCAGAGACTTGATGTTCAGGTGCGACGCATGAATTTAGATGCCCAGTGGATTGTTGGTTTCGTTGATGGCGAGGGATGCTTTCATGTGAGGGTCAATCCTCACTCCGAGATGGCAACAGGTTTTCAGGTGCTTCCTGAGTTTACTGTTGTTCAACATCGACGAGACGTAAAAATTCTCTATGCACTCAAGGCTTATTTCGATTGTGGCGTGGTTCGTGTGAATCATGGCGATCGCATGGCCTATCGAGTCCGAAGCATAGAGCATCTAGCTGACCGTATTTGTCCCTTTTTTCTTAAGCATCCTCTGAAAACAAGTAAGAACATTGACTTCTTGAAGTTCAGAGATGCAGTTCTGCTGTGTCAAGCAGGTGTCCATTTGACAAATGATGGTCTAGAAAAAATCCAAAAACTGGCGTCTCAAATAAATCGTAGTCGCACAAGGTAAAGTCCAGCTCTATCGGAAACGGTAGAGAACAACTGAGCGAAATTCCTTGTCGGGTAAGTTCCGACCCGCACGAAAGGCGTAACGATCTGGGCGCTGTCTCGGAGAGAGGCTCGGCGAAATAGAAGTGTCTGTGAAGATGCGGACTACCTGCACCCGGACAGAAAGACCCTATGAAGCTTTACTGTAGCCTGGAATTGGGTTCGGGCTTTGCTTGCGCAGGATAGGTGGGAGACGTTGAAGTATCCCTTGCGGGGGATATGGAGTCGCCAGTGAGATACCACTCTGGCAAGGCTAGAATTCTAACCTTCTGCTGTTAGCCAGCGAAGGAACAGTTTCAGGTGGGCAGTTTGACTGGGGCGGTCGCCTCCTAAATGGTAACGGAGGCGCGCAAAGGTTCCCTCAGGCTGGTCGGAAATCAGCCGTAGAGTGCAAAGGCATAAGGGAGCTTGACTGCAAGACCTACAAGTCGAGCAGAGACGAAAGTCGGCCTTAGTGATCCGACGGTTCCGCGTGGAAGGGCCGTCGCTCAACGGATAAAAGTTACTCTAGGGATAACAGGCTGATCTCCCCCAAGAGTTCACATCGACGGGGAGGTTTGGCACCTCGATGTCGGCTCATCGCAACCTGGGGCGGTAGTACGTCCCAAGGGTTGGGCTGTTCGCCCATTAAAGCGGTACGTGAGCTGGGTTCAGAACGTAAATCATTGCGTCACTTCACAGTAATGTGAAGCAGCAAACCGACTAAAATCGGTAGAATCTTAATCAGTGACGAACGGCTGATTAAGACAATACCGAGGGTAAGCAAGAGTCTCGTGACAGACGATTTAACGCTGAGTTACATTGCTGGTTTCTTGGATGGTGATGGCTGTATCAACCTTCAACTAGTGCGACGTAAGGATTACATCCTTGGTTATCAAATTCGCGCTAGCATCACTTTCTTTCAGTCTTCTTCGCATCGTTCCTTCTTGGAGTGGTTAAAGTCCATTTTCCAAGCAGGGTTTGTGAGAGACCGAAAGGGTGGCTTAAGTGAGTATGCAATTGTTGATGCGCCATCTGTCTTAGAAGTACTGCTAACTCTTCGCAGCTACCTTAAACTCAAGAAGCCACAGTGTGATTTAGCAATTACTGTTCTACAGGAAGTTGTTCAATCAAGGCGATTAACGCCAGAACAATTCCTAAAACTTGCTCAGCAGGTGGATCAATTCGGTGAACTGAATGCTTCTAAAAAGCGTTCGATTCGCTCTGAGCAGGTGGAGCAGTTTTTGAGATCACGACAACTCTTGATCCCGTAGAGACTGAAGCCTAGGCTTGAGTTAGCCATCAAGCGTAAGCTGAGATGCTCTGAGGTTGTCAGAGACATCAAATGTCGGCTCCTGATTCGTTAGTGGCGAGAGTCAGGATGAAGATATAGTCCATGCTCGTAGTGATACGAGAACAACATGCGTGAGACAGTTCGGTCCATATCCGGTGCAGGCGTAGGAGCATTGAGAGGAGTCCTCCTTAGTACGAGAGGACCGGGAGGAACGCACCTCTGGTGTACCTGTTATCGTGCCAACGGTAGACGCAGGGTAGCCATGTGCGGAGTGGATAACCGCTGAAAGCATCTAAGTGGGAAGCCCACCTCAAGATGAGTGCTCCCATGGCGTAAGCCAGTAAGGTCACGGGTAGACCACCCGTTAATAGGCTCCCGATCGAAGTCCAGTAATGGATGAAGTCTAGGAGTACTAATAGACCGAGGGCTTGACCTCATCAATCAACCGGTGTCTGAGTTAAGCAACTGTACTGACAATCGCTATTTAGTTGAAAGGGTATTTCCGCTGAATTTATCTAGCAGTTCTCTAGTCTAGGTTCTCAATTCAAAATTAATGCTTTGCCTAGTGCCTATGGCGCGGTGGAACCACGCTGATCCATCCCGAACTCAGAGGTGAAACGCCGCAGCGGTGAAGATAGTTGGAGGGTCGCCTCCTGCAAAAATAGCTCGGTGCTAGGCAAAATATTCAAACCACCCCATCTAGGTTGCCTAGGTGGGGTCTTGATTTTTAAGAAATGTTTAAGGGATGATCGGTTTTGGATAGAGGAGTGACATTGATGGGTAGTTCGGTCTATATTGCATCAAATATCGCTCTCCTCAAAAGGTTTTTAGGGTCATGCCTCAATTCATGCGTTTGATGGGTCTTCGGCACTGGATGCGGGTGGGTTCCTCGGTGGTGGCAGCGGTGCTGGCGGCGGCGTTACCAGGCTATGGACGAATGCAGGATAGCCCCAAGATGTTGGTGGATGAGGTGTGGCAAATTGTGCAGCAGGAATATGTGGATGAGTCGTTTAATCAAGTGGATTGGCTGGCGGTACGGCGGCAACTTTTGGCGCAGCGCTACACGTCGCGGCAGCAGGCCTATGCAGCTATTCGGGGAATGTTGCAGCAGTTGAATGACCCCTATACGCGCTTCATGACTCCAGAGGAGTTTACGGCTTTGCGCACGCAAACGTCGGGGGAAGTTTCGGGGATTGGTATTCGCTTGACGGTGGATGAAAAGACACAACAGTTGACGATTTTGGAGCCGCTGGAAAATTCACCTGCAACTAAGGCGGGAATTCGGGCGGGCGATCGCCTGCTGGCCATTGATGGTCACTCTACTCGGCGGATGTCGATTGAGGAGGCATCGCGGCGGATTCGGGGGCGGGTGGGGACTCCCATTGAACTTCAGTTGTTTCGCCCTAATCGCGGTACCTTTCGCCTGACGCTGACACGGGCATTGATTGAACTCCCTGCGGTGCGATCGCTAGTGAAGGAGGAAGGCGGTGCCCGCATTGGCTATATCTATCTGAGTGAATTTACTGCCCATGCAGCGGATCAGTTGCGCGCGGCGATTCGCAAGCTAGAGGCGGAGAAGGTGGAGGGGTTTGTTTTGGATTTGCGAGGGAATCCAGGAGGACTATTGCAGGCAGGAATTGATATTGCCCGCATGTGGTTGAATCAAGGTTTGATTGTGCGTACGGTCGATCGCAGTGGCCACAGTGAGCAGGCACGGGCGAATCAATCGGCATTGACGAATTTGCCCCTCGTGGTTTTGGTGGATCACCGCTCTGCTAGCAGTAGTGAAATTCTCACAGGGGCATTGCAGGATAACGGTCGTGCGATTGTGGTGGGCACGCCAACCTACGGTAAGGCCTTGGTACAATCCATTCATCAATTGAGTGATGGTTCAGGATTGTCGGTGACGGTTGCTCATTACTACACGCCCAATGGCACGGATATTAACCGCACAGGGATTACGCCGAATGTAATGGTGACGCTGCCGCAGGAGGTGAGTACCAATCCCCGTTTGTGGACGACAGCAGCCGATCGCCTGTACCAAGCAGGAGTGGCTCAATTGCGCCAAGCCATTTATCGCAGTCAAGCGCCTAAGCCCATGAATACGGCTCAAACAGGGGAGCAGGAGCAGTTTCGCCAACCCCTTGGTGTCCCTTGTCCGGTGCAGTGATGGTTGTTTCAGAGATTGATCAGGAATACCCCGCTGAGATTCAATTGGCCTTCCATGCCCTTGGGGAGCCGTTGCGGTTGAAGGTGATTGAGATTCTGCATCGGGAGGAGCTGTGTGTCTGTGATCTGTGCGATCGCCTGCACCTGACCCCCTCAAAACTCTCGTTTCATCTGCAGGCACTGCGGCGAGCCAATCTCGTGCTGTCGCGTCAAGAAGGGCGGTGGGTCTATTACCGCCTCAATCGTCCCCAATTTGAAGTCCTAATGGCCTATTTGCAGCAGTTTACGGTGGGGGAAACGGTGCTGGCTCGCATCTGTTCTTAAAAATCAACGCCGCGCTTGAGATCAACGCCTTTCTCAGCATAGTGCTTGTGGCAGATCATCTCCGAGTGGACGCTGGCCAGTTCAAAGTAGGCGGGGGGATATTTGCAGCGACCGGTAATAATGATTTCCGTGGTGCGGGGCTTGCGCAGGAGCGTTTGCACAATCGGTTCGACGGGGAGAAGCTCGAGGTCAACGGTGGGGTTGAGTTCATCGAGAATAATGGTCTTGTAAAGGCCAGAGGCAATGGCAGCTCGAGCAATTTCCCAGCCGCGTTCGGCTTCGATGTAGTCAATTTCCTGCTGCTGACCGCGCCAGACAATGGCATCCCGACCACAGCGGTGATGATCCACTAAATGGGGATAGCTCTCTTTGAGGGCAGCGATCGCCGCATCTTCGGTATAGCCCTGCCCCCCCTTGAGCCACTGCAGAATGAGCACACGGTGGGATTGATCGCGGCTAATTCCTTTGCCGATCGCCTGCAGGGCTTTACCGAGGGCACTGGTGGACTTGCCTTTGCCGTCACCCGTATAGATTTCAATACCTTCAATGCCCTGTTCTTGAGCCGTAGGATGCACAAGGGGACGCATCTCGGAGTGGAGGTCAGCAATTTGCAGGAGCTGGGCAGGAGCCCCCCGGCCAGTGGCAATAATTTCTAGGTGTTCGGGCTTGTGGCGGAGGGTGTTGACAACTTCATCAACGGGCAAAAGGCCTAAATCTAGGACGGGGTTGAGTTCATCTAAAACAATGACGGAATAGAGACCAGAGGCGATCGCCCCCTTGGCAATATCCCAGCCCCGCTGTGCCTCTTGGCGATCGAACTTGGTAATTTGCTCGGCAGTAAAGTATTCAGCGCGGCCAGTGCGCACTTGGTCAATGAGGTGGGGAAACCCGCGCTGCAGCGCTTCAATGGCGGCATCTTCGGCATAGGCACGGCCAGGTCCTTTGAGAAAGCGCAACAGGAGTACCCGAGTGGGCCAAGCAGAGGCAATACCCAGACCAATGGAGCGCAGAACAACCCCGAGGGCAGCTTGGGATTTGCCCTTACCAGCACCGTCATAGACGT
This sequence comes from Thermosynechococcus sp. B1, assembly GCF_030322985.1. NCBI lineage: Bacteria > Bacillati > Cyanobacteriota > Cyanophyceae > Acaryochloridales > Thermosynechococcaceae > Thermosynechococcus > Thermosynechococcus sp. B1. Next base: position 882,460 of record NZ_CP096573.1, read on the forward strand.
GGAGTTGACCGCTCACCCGTCCGGGGCGAATCTGAGCGGTTTGAATGCCAATACCTGCACGGGTCATAGAGGTGTGAATCAAAGAACCTAGAGGGATTGTATCAAGGGCGGGGTGGGGTTTTGAGAACAACGGCTTCAACCGTTAGATCTGTGGTAGTGGTGGCGGTAATCGCCCAACGCAGGGGCTGACCATGGGCTTGCAGCGCCTGTTCGATAGCCTCATGGAAAGGCGAGGAAAGGCTGTGTCGGGGTAGGGTCAGACGGATAAATTCCGTTTGCATAGGTTTTGCTTGATGGGTTAAACACCAATGACAACGACGGTGACATTGTCGCGGCCGCCGTGGGTTTTGGCAGCATTCACGAGGGCAGCCGCCGCTTTTTCGACATTGGGTTCACTGAGGTAGATACTGATCACCTCGTCGGTGAGTTCTTCAGTTAAGCCGTCACTGCACAGCAGCAGGCGATCGCCCGGCTCTAGATCAATGGGTTGAATATCAATTTGGGTGAGGTCTTCACGGCCTAGGCACTGGGAGAGGACATGGCGCCATGGATGCTGCCGCGCCTGCTCAATGGTCAAGCTTCCCAGTTGTACGGCTTGGGCAATCCAAGTGTGATCGCTGGTAATTTGCTGGAGTTGGTCTTTGCGCCAGCGGTAGATGCGGGAGTCGCCCACATGGGCACACCAAGCGCGATCGCCCTTTTCATCAACGAGAACCACCACAGCCGTTGTCCCCATATCAGCACGGGCAGTATTTTGGCGTTGCTGCTCAACAATGGCATGATTGGCAGCGAGAAAGGCTTGGCGGAGTAGGGTCACAGGGTCATGCTGAAGGTCCTCAAGGTGGGTTTCCAAGAATGCCTGAATATGTTCGACAGCTAAACGACTGGCTTCCTCGCCCCCAGCGTGCCCACCCATGCCATCGGCCACAATAAAAAAACGCTGATGCTTTTCGTCAATATAAAAAGCATCCTGATTGCTTTTGCGAATCAGACCACAATCAGTTAAGCCGGCAACGTCCATGACCCCCCTATGTTGGGTTGCTTGTTAAAACATTTTTTCATACTTATCGAGTTTAAGCATGAGTCGCCAATAGAGGATACCAAACCATACCGCTAATGCGGCTGCCACACCCGCCAAGAGGAGATACTGGTTCACGAGTAAAATTGTCGCCACTAAGGAAAAACTGCCAATAAGGACGACATAATTTAGTCCTAAGTTAATGTTACTCAGGCGCCGCAGAATGCGATCGCTCTCACTGGAACGGACACGCAAGCGCAGATCACCATTTTCCAGTTTATCGAGCACCTCTTCAAGGCGACGGGGCAAGCCAATGGCACTGCTGCCCACTTGAGCCGCTTGACGACTCAGTTCAGAGAAAAGACTGCCATTACTGGGATCGGGGAAGTTTCCGTTGGTCATAAGTTCAGTCGCAAATGGTTGGGCAACTTGCATGAAGTTAAAGTCTTTGTCGAGTCCCTTACCTACCCCCTCTAGGGTGGAAAATGCCCGCATCACAAAGGTAAATGTGGCGGGAAAGCGGAAGGGTTGGTCATAGGCAATTTCGTAGAGGTCATCGCTAATTTGAGCCACCGATTGGGCTTCAAAGGACTGGTTCATGAAATTGTCGAGGAGATACTGAATCGAGCGACGTACCGGCCCTAGATCGCCTGTGGGAACCAACGCTCCTAGCTCTACAAGGCACTGTACCACCTGTTCGGCATCCCGTTGGGCAATGCTTAAAAATGTTTTCAGCAATTTATCGCGGGTCACAGGTTGAATGCGCCCCATCATGCCAAAGTCGTAGAAAATCAGTTGGCCGTTGGGGCTGACGGCAATGTTGCCCGGATGGGGGTCAGCGTGGAAGAAGCCATCGTTGAGAACTTGATAGAGGTAGGCCTTGGCACCGAGTTCAGCAAGGCGTTTGCGGTCTAGACCCGCCGCTTCAAGGGCTTCGTAGTGGCTAATTTTAATCCCCGGTAGGTACTCAAGGGTGAGCACACGCCGTGAGGTATACCGCCAATAGACGCGTGGAACACAGGCCCAGTCGCGATCGCGAAAGTTGCGGCGGAAGGTGTCGGCATTGCGTCCCTCATTGAGGTAGTCAATTTCTTCGTAGAGAATGCGACAACACTCATCGTAGATGCCCATCCAGTCGCGCCCTTGCCCCCATTTGGGGTGGTTTTGAAAGTATTGGGCAATGCCTTTGAGAATCGCCAGATCAATGTCAAACAACTGCCGCAGGCCGGGGCGTTGAACCTTGACCACCACTTCTTCGCCTGAGAGGAGTTGTGCTTTGTGGACTTGACCCAGACTGGCGGCGGCCATGGGGATCGGGTCAAAACTGCGAAACAGTTCAGGGATATGGCGGCCAAAGTCTTCGTAGATGATTTTTTCGACTAGCTCGTAACTAAAGGCGGGGACGCGGTCTTGAAGTTTACTCAGTTCTTCGACGTATTCGCTGGGGAAGAGATCGGCACGGGTAGAAAAGAGTTGCCCCAGTTTAATGAAGGTGGGGCCCAGCTCAAGGAAGGTTTCACGAATCCAGATCGCTTGGGCACGGCGTCGCGCCGCACGCTTAGCATCGGTCATACCGCCCCAGTAGCTCCAAGATTTGGTGAGGAGCCAACGGCCAAAGAGAAATCGCCAGACAAAAAACCAAATATCAAAGAAGCGCCGCGTTTTTGAGTAGCGCTCGCGATTCCAACGATAGGATTTGCCGGTGGGCGTCAAACTGGCCGAAACTGGTGTGGACACACGCTCTTCCCTAGTGGGTGATCTCAACAAATTGTAACGAATCCCTAACGATACCAAAGAATAATAGGCTACAGGGCATAGCGATCGCGCCCCATGCCGAGGGCAAAACGCAGGGAATCGGGCAGGCTTTTGCTACTAGCGGTTAAAAAGAAGGTTAGCCCCAAGAGGCTAAAGACCGCCGCCATGCGAAAGATCAGGCGATAACCCAAAGGATCAATCAGCCCCCCCAGCAGTGGCCCTGACAAGGCCATCCCCAGATCAAATCCCCCTAAACTGAGGCTGAGAACCCGTCCCCGCTCATCGGTGGTGGAGCGATCGGCCATCAGGGCAGCGACCATGGGAATCAGGACACCGCCGGCAAGACCTTCAAGAATCGCCGCCCAGAGGATATCCAAGGGGGTTTGGGCTTGGGCGAGGAGCACCATTGAGACCCCATAGCAGGCAAGGCTGGCGGAGATGAAAATGCCCCTTCCCCAGCGATCGGAGGCAGAACCCGTGGCCACACGACCGATAAAGCTGGCGATCGCCGCCACGGAGTAAAACAGCCCTGCCGAAATGTTGAGCCGCTCAGCCGCAATAAACAGGGGAATAAAGGTGGCGATCGTGCCAAAGGTCAGCCCTACACTCAGCATCACCAAGCTGGGAATCCGCAGCCGTTCTGAAAGCAAGAGCCGCCAAAAGAGGGCTTTCTCTGGGCGAGACCCTCCAGAGTCCTGTGGGATATTCACCGCCCGCACGCCTGCGGCAGCCATGAACCCAAGGGCAGCTAAGCTACTGGCAACCATGAAGACCGAGCTATGACTGTAGTTCATTTGCAGCCAACTACCGAGACTCGGTCCGAGGGCAACCCCAATGGGATGGACAAGGCTGGTGTAGCCAATGATTTCACCGCGATGCTCAGGTGGGGCAATATCTGTCACCAGTGCCATGTAGCCGGTGGTAAAGCCAGCGATGCTCACGCCATGGAGAAGGCGCACCGCAACAAGGAGGGGTAGGTCGTGGCTGACGATATAAAACAGGGGAGCGATCGCGGCCACAGCGAGGCCAATCAGCAATGTAATTTTGCGTCCCCGGCGATCGGCCAGAGGCCCTAACCACGAGCGGGAACCAATCAGCCCCACAGCAAAGGCACCCATGACAAACCCCACCTGATGGGGCGTGCCCCCCTTCTCAGCAATGTAGAGGGGTAATGTGGGTAACATTGCGGCAATGCTGGACCAAAACAACAGACCAGCCAGTACGAGCCTGAGTAGCGTTTGGCGCACGGATGGGGGTAGCTTCAACAGGACAACCACAAATCCCCCTTGTTAACAAAACGTTACATTCCTTATCTATGATAGCTTTTTGCTGGCCGCTGGCTATGCACCTGAATTCTGTCCACTGCTGCTGGCTCAAGAATGCCTGCGATCCTGCTCCGACAGATCCCCAAAAGCCTCCCTAAGGTTGATTCTCTCGTAGAATCCCTCGGAGTCGCTCTGGGAGAGGATTTGAGTATTTTCGATGACCTTGTAGAAAATAATTTGCCCCCCTTCAAAAGGGATCCCTCGGAACAGGGGGTTGCAATCCGCTCCGGGAGAGGCTATGTCGAAGATGCTATTGCTTCTCTTCGGGGAAGCAGAATGAATGGAAATGAATGGAAACTCTTTGGTGATTAGTTAAAGAGGTAATTCTCCCTGATCAATTTCTTCGGGAGTTTCGGTTTTCGGAGTTCCATTCATTTGACTTTTGCGTAGCCCCACGGCAATTTTGCTGTGCTTTTCAATTTGGCGCATCACTTCACGGGCTCGCTGAATCACTACAGGAGGAAGGCCCGCAAGGCGTCCCGCTTCAATGCCGTAGGAGCGATCGGCACCACCGGGCTTGACTTGGTGGAGAAAAATAATCTCGTCGGGGAGTTCTTTGACCACCACTTGGTAGTTGGCCACATTGGGCAGCAGCGTTGCCAGTTGATTGAGTTCGTGGTAATGGGTGGCAAAAATGGTGCGGGATTTGAGGGTGGTGGCAAGATATTCTGCCACTGACCAAGCGATCGCCAGCCCATCAAAGGTGGCCGTGCCGCGCCCAATTTCATCAAGGAGGACAAGGGAGCGATCGCCCGCATGGTTGAGGATATTGGCCGTTTCATTCATCTCCACCATAAAGGTAGATTGACCCGTGGCGAGATCGTCAACGGCACCCACCCGCGTAAAAATGCGATCGCACACTCCCAAGGTGGCACTGGTGGCGGGCACATAACTGCCCATTTGCGCCAGCAGTTGAATCAAACCCACCTGCCGTAGATAACAACTTTTGCCACTGGCATTGGGGCCTGTCAGCACCATCAGATCAGCGCTTGTACCGAGTTCCGTATCGTTGGGAACGAAAAACCCCGCTGGTAGCATCTGCTCGACCACCGGATGGCGCCCGCCGCGAATCTGAAGCTGGCGATCGCGGGTCATGTGCGGTCGGCAATAGTCCTGATACAGCGCCACCTCTGCTAACCCCAAAAGCACATCTACCGCTGCCACCGCTGCCGCAATCTCACGAATCGTTGAGGCCTGAGCGGCCACCTGCTCCCGCAACTGCACAAAATACTGGTACTCCAGTTCAAAAAGATGGCTTTGAGCCGCCAATAGCCGTGCTTCCCGTTCCTTGAGTTCCGCCGTGATAAAGCGTTCCTCATTTGTTAGGGTTTGTTTGCGGATGTAGTCATCGGGGACTTGGTTCAGCTTGGCGCGGGAGACACTCAGATAGTAGCCAAAGACTTTTGTATAGCCCACTTTGAGGGTGGTAATGCCCGTGCGCTCCCGTTCTTGGGCTTCTAAATTAAGAATCCACTGCTGATCTTGCTCAATTTGCTGGCGTTGCTGATCTAGTTCGGGGTAGGCACCCGACCGCAGGAGACCCCCTTCGGTGAGACTAATGGGGGGCTGATCCACAAGGGCTGCGCTGAGGGTATCCGCCAACTGCTCAATCACCGGTGGCAGGTGGGCAAGGGCTTGGAGATAGGGGGATTGGGTTGCCGTCACAACCGCCGCAAGGGAAACTAACGTCCGAAAGGAGTCCCGCAGTGCCGCTAAATCACGGGCATTGGCCGTCCCAGAACCCGCCCGACCCGCTAGGCGTTCGAGGTCATAAATTTCCTGAAGGTGGCGGTGCAGACTCTGACGTAGGCTACTATTGGCCATTAATTCAGCAATGGCCTCTTGGCGCGCCGTGATCTGCTCAATATCAAGGAGGGGTTGCAGGAGCCAGCGGCGCAATAGACGCCCCCCCATTGCCGTCGTTGTGCGATCGATCGCCCACAGTAACGAACCTTGGAAGCTACCATCGCGGACGGTTTGCGTCAGTTCCAGATTGCGGCGGGTTTGCGGGTCGAGAAAGAGATACTGGGCGAGGGAGTAGGTGCTGAGGTTTTGCAGGGGCACTGGTTGTTGGCGATGGGTTTCATCCAAATAGGCCAAGAGGCCACCGGCCGCCCGCATGGCAAGGGGCAGATGTTCACAGCCAAAGCCTTCGAGGGATTTGACCTGAAAGCGTTGACACAGGCGTTGGCGAGCTTCCGCTGCCTGAAAATCTTGGGGCGATCGCAGGGTGTAGCACCACTGGGGAGGCAATTCAGGGGGCAATTGATCCTTGGCTTCACCCGGGCGCAAAACGCGATTAATGTCCGGAGCCTGACTAGGCAGGAGAATTTCTGCGGGTTGCAAGCGGTTGAGTTCAGCAATTAACTCGGCGCGATCGCTCCCTTGGGTGGTACAAAACTCGCCCGTCGAAACATCGGCATAGGCCAATCCCCAATGGCTCCCAGAAAGCAGAACAGCAGCAAGGAAATTATTGCGGCGCGGTTGGAGCAGTTCTGTGTCCAACACCGTTCCTGGCGTAAACACTCGGGTCACTTCCCGCTTCACCAGTCCTTGAGCTTGGGCGGGGTCTTCCACTTGATCGCAGATGGCAATGGCGTAGCCCTTTTCAATGAGGGTGCGGCAATAGCGTTCAAGGGCATGGTGGGGAATGCCAGCCATGGCCACTCGTCCCACTTCTTTGCCCCCCTCTTTGCCGGTGAGCACCAGTTCCAGCTCGCGGGCAACGGTGCAGGCGTCTTGAAAAAAGGTTTCGTAGAAGTCCCCCACCCGATAGAGGAGGAGGGCCTGGGGGTAGGCATCCTTAATTTCAGCATAGTGCTGAAGCATCGGCGTCAAGAGCGATCGCTCCACCTCATCGTGGCGCACCTGTAGGCCAGGGTTGCGTCCTAAGCGCAGGGCAGGGGACTCAGTCTCAGAATGGGGCAGCGGGCGATCGTCGGACATGGCAACGTCACAGCTTCCTGTGGTGTGCTCCAAGGGGACCTTATATTATAGTTTTCTCTATTGTGGAGTAGAGCACCTAATACTCATCCCCCGTGGTCTCCATAAAGAGCCACTCCGCCAGTCCCGGACTATGTTCCCCAAGGATGGAAATGGCCTCTTGAAAGCGGCTGCGTTGAACATTGGCCTTGCTGATGCGCTCTGGATACGTGGTCATCAGGAGGTAGGGTTGGCTTTCCCTTGATTGCACAAAGGTTTCCACACCAGTAACAAGGGGATGCATCTCAAAAAAATGATGGAGTGCCATGGCTTGCTCAAGGGTTTTGGCTTCAACAAAGCCGAGATGACGGGTTAGGATGTCCCAAATGGCATCATCATCGCATCGGAAACTCACCTCAACGAAATAGCGCATCCCCACCTCACAGGCACCTGCGGCTATCTTAACCGCTTTTATTGATTTCATTGTCATGCTGTTGGGAGGGTTCCCTCGAATGGGAGAGGAGGCAGCAACTTTCAATCCTTGTGCGTTATGGCAAGGGTTTTGCTGGTGCCTTTGTTAGCTCGATGGGGTCAAACAAGGGTCAAGCAGGATTGCCTACTGGTCAATGACCCGCAGAATCACTAGCGTCATATCATCGCTGCGCCGGCCACTGGCATTGGTAAAGGCATCAACGGCATCAAAAATATAATCCAATAGTGCCTGAGCACCCAAACCCTTGGCACAGCCCTCTTTGAAGACTGCTGCGAGGCGCTCTTCCTCAAAGCGTTTACCTTTCGGATTATCGGCTTCTGTGATGCCATCCGTGTAGTAAACCACCGTGTCGCCGGGTTGCAGTCGCACTTCTGCCTCTTGATATTGGCTGCGGGTATCCAGACCAATGAGCATACCGTAGGTGTCCAGCCGATGGATAATCCCGGTTTCAGCTCGCCATAATAGGGGAGGAAGATGAGCCGCATTACTGTAGGCCAAGAGCCGCGTTTGCGGGTTGTACTCAGAGTAAAAGAGGGTGACAAAGCGGTGGGAGCTTTCTAAATCCGGCTGCATCGCCCGGTTGAGGTGCTGCAAAATGCGGCTAGGACGGTGACCATTGAGTGCTTCTGCCCGCAGCATGCCTCGGGTCATGGTCATGATCAATCCGGCCGGTACCCCCTTACCCATCACATCGCCAATGGCAATGCCCCAACGACCCTGTTCAATGTCTTGTTGATCGCCGAGGCCATAGGTAATGGGAATAAAGTCATAGTAGTCCCCCCCCACCCAACTGGCGGTGCGACACTCGGCGGCTAGCTCGAGGCCGTGGATTTTGGGACAGCGGTGGGGCAAGAGTCGCCGTTGAATTTCTGCCCCAATTTCCAGTTCCCGATCCAAACGCTGGCGATCGCGCAACTTTAAGGCCAATTCATCATTGGCAATGGCCACTGCCGTTTGATCCGCAATTACCTGCAACAGTTGCTGCCGCGTTTCATTCCACTCGTACTCAGGTTGCTGACTAAAAACGTAGAGCCGCCCCCGCTCCGTGAGTCCCGAATCCTTGACGAGAATCGCCGTGCCGTAGAACTGAATGCTTTGGGGGAGGCGTTCTCGCAGTTGCTGATCCAGAAGTTGCTCAAGCCGAGGCCGGCTGATCTCGCGATTATTCTCCGCATCGATTGCCGCCATACCAACGCTATTGGCAAGGGTGCGGGTGGCCGTTTCTAGGGCGGCGCGAATATTGGGACACTGATCGCTGGCGTGACAATGGAGTTGTTCAAGACGAGCCTGACCATCGGCGCGAAATAAGACTAGAGCTGCTGCCTCTGCCTCTGTGACCCGACAGGTAATGAGGGGGATCAGTTCAAAAAATTGATTCAGGTTGTTGAAACTCCGCAGCGCAAAGCTTAGGGAGGCCAATAGCTCCTGAATTTTACTGTTTTCCCGCTGTAACCGCGACACCATTTCCTTAAGGGCGATCACAGGGCTAGAGGAGGTCATAGAGGAGGAGGGGAAGGCAGGTGACATGGTAAGTTACGCCAGCAAAAGCGTCAATTGACTCTACAGCGTAGCGCAAAAAACGTCAAGATGAAAGGATTTAAGATTTTTTATGGAACTTTTAGAGCAGGCCGCCGGTCACCATGCCGTTGCGATGGCTGAGGGTCATCAGCGTCCCACCAAGGGCGATCGCCCCCGCCAAACCGATGAGTACCGGCTGTAGCCCCCACCAAGTCTCCGCTAAACCAACCACCGCCAAGGGCACACTGAGGGCAATATTCACGAGATTATTTTGTAGCCCAAAAATCGTCCCCCGCTGTTCGGCTGGGGTCATTAGTTGAATTAAGGTTTGCATCGGAATCGCCACAAAGGCGGCAAAGAAGCCCAAACCAATGATGTAGCCCATGCTCCAAGCCAAAGAATCCAAACTCAGGGACAGACCAAGAAACATGCCCCCCATGCCCCAACAGCCCACTAAACCCGACCAGCCGTAGGCAAAGTGCTTGCCCACCGTATTCAAGAGCAGTGCCCCTAGCCCGAGTCCGCCGGCCGCAGCCGCCAAAAGAAACCCAAATTGATCCGTATCGAGGCTGGGTAAGACCTCCGCAAGGCGCACTACCAAAACCGACATCGCCGCGACAATGGCAAACAGCAGGATGAGTTGCAGCAGGGCAAAACGCAATGCTGTATATTCCTGCAAAAGCTGAAGGCCTTGGCGGAGTTCTTGCCACACTTGACGATAGTGGGTTGGCGGCAGATGACACTGATCCGGTGGCCGCAGCAGCATGAGTAGGAGTGCTGCCCCCCCATAGCAGGCACTGACAAAGACAGCCCCACCCCACTGGGAGTGCCAGTGGCTCGCAAGATTCAAAAGCGGTTCACCCGCAGCGAACCCCACCACGAGAGCAGCCATCATCGTCAGGGTATAGAGGGAGTTGGCGGACATCAGATGGGACTTATCCACCAGCAGCGGAATGGCCGCCTGTTCTGCGGGGGCAAAAAACTGGGTTAAACAGGAAATCGTAAACGTGATCAGCAACAGCGCCATAAACCCAAACCATTGCCCGGCGCCAGGGAGAATCGTGATCGGAATCCCTAAGACAAGGAGGGCACGGTAGAGATTGGTGACAATGAGCACCTGTTTTTTTGACCAGCGATCCACCAGCACCCCCGCCACCGATCCGAGGAGAATGGCCGGAATCGTAAAGGCCACCATGATGGCCGACACCCAGCCACTAATACTCTGGTGTGCCGCTTGGAAAAACTCTGTAGTGAGGGCAATTACAAATACAAGGTAAATTTTGTCAGCCAACTGTGAGCAGACCTGCGCCAACCAAAGAGCAATAAAATTGCGGTTTTGCCAGAGGGGAGGCACCGGTGGTAGGGGGAGATCTATGCGAATGTCTTGCTGCTCAATGGTCATGGCTGGGACACCGCAACAGGTGAAAAACAACTATCAAGGAGGGGGGGCACCCGCAACGTTTGCTCCAGATGAAATTGCAGGTACTGGCGCAACACCCGCTCAAGGGACAGCCAAACACTAAGGGGATAGGTCTCGGCTTGGGCAAGGAATTCATCCCGTGCCAAGGATGGGGTGGTGGGCAGTGCTAGCCATTGCCCGAGGCGCACTTCACTTGCTGTCAGTTGGCGATCGCCCTCTGAAGACACCGCCGCAAGAGAGTTGTTGGGACGCGCCTCAGTAAGGGTAAAAACGCCTCCCCTAGCAAAACTAAAGCCCACCCGCCAGTCGGTATCCGCCGCAGGAACAGCAATCTGGCAGCCACTTTCATGGCACTGGTACCATTCCGGGGCAATGCCCCCCAATCGCAAGATGCCCCACAGGCCGCGCACCAATAGCGCTAGGGCAGCGCGACTCGAAACCCCCTGAAGCTGGTCTAAGGTGGTACAGAGCCAATCAAAGAGATCCGGTTGAGGCTGCTGCGGATGGACTTGGTAGAGCACCACCTCACCGAGATATTGGGCAGCGGTCAGAGTGGTCAAGTGGCTGTTGAGGCCTTGGTAGGTGGCGACTGTTTCTGCTTGGAGAATGCGATCTAAATTGCGGCCAGGACTAATAAAGAGGTCATTGACGACAAACAAATCCACCCGTCCGCCCAGTTTCGAGCGGGAGCCACGGCTATGGGGGGCGACTAACTTCAACAGCCCGCGATCGCGACTAAAGACACTGAGCAGGCGATCGCTTTCCCCCAGGGGCATGGCCTTGAGGTTAATGCCAATTGTGCGGTAGGTGCGACCCATCCGAAGTATCCAGACAATAGCAGCACATTTTTAGCCTATCTTTTAGGCTATCGCGGCCAGTCCCCTATCCACTAATCAACTTGTCGCGGGCAAACCATTCCACCCCATGCTGGTTAATCTCTTCCCGCAGAGTTGCATTCTCGATGCTGTGATAGACGAGGAGATCCACCCGTTGGGCAATGGGCAGTTCAGCGATCGCCTCGGCAAGGGCAGCTTGATCACTAAGGGTGAGGTTCTCGCCAAAGAGGACAATATCAATATCCGAAGTTGTTCTGAAGGTACCGATCGCCCGTGAGCCAAAGAGGACGATTCGTTCTACCTTGGGATTGGCCGTTAGAGTGTCAACGATGGCTTTGCGTTTTTCTGGGGTGAGTCCGTCCGTCATTGTTGATATTTTTCCTGCAAGCAGTTGTACAGTTTCCGAAAAACAGGAGTCAACCTGTGTTTGATCAGTCGTTCCGCCTCTTTTGTCGTTTGCTCTTCGTAGGTATGGCTCAAGAGATTTCGCTTTGCCAAGGCATCTAGCAGTGTCTCCGTGTCTTCCTCCGTGAGATAGCCCGTCTCAAAGGCCTTGCGAATAGCTTCTCTGGGAGTTTTCACATCCAGCCCCTCATAAAAAAGAAGGTCTTTCAATGTTTTCCACGCTAGTTCAAGGGTGAACTCAAACATTTGCACCAGACCGGCTCGCTCTAGTTCCGAATACTCCTCCTGAGCACAGGCGGTTTCTAGGCGGATTAGGGCGCGACCAAAGTTCTGCAACCGCTGTTGCCAACGCATCGCATCTCTATTCGTCATGTTTTATGAACCGTTGTTTCTCCGATTATCGCCAACGAAAGGCGGGGTCTAGCTCATAGCCGAACCGCGTCGCATCTACGGCTGTTAAGTCAATATCCCCAAGGCCATATTCCTGCCAGCGTTCTGTGACTCGCCGTGCCACCTCAGGATCCGATGTGAGGGGATCGCCCCAAGGATGGTCTGTTTCTGGGGGAATTTTCGTGGTGGCATCAATGCCCATGCGTCCCCCAAGGCCGATTTTTTCGCTGGCAAAGTCAAGGGAGTCAAAGGGGGTATCTCCCAAAATAAAGACATCGCGGCTGGGATCCACCTTGGAGCTGATCGCCCACACCACCTGACGCGGATCACGAATATTGATCTCTTTGTCCACAACAATCACAAACTTGGTGTAGGTAAATTGGGGTAGGGCACTCCAAAAGGCGAGGGCAGCGCGGCGTGCTTGGCCAGGATAGGCTTTGTCAATGGAAATAATCGCCGCCTTATAACTGAGGGCTTCCATGGGCAAAAAGAAGTCCACAATCTCCGGTACCTGCTGCCGCAAAATGGGTGTGTAAATGCGGTTGAGGGCAAGGGCAATCATGGCCTCTTCCTTGGGGGGGCGACCGCTAAATGTTGTCAGGTAAATGGGATTGCGGCGATGGGTCAGGCAGTGGAAATGAATGACGGGGGAGTCTTCAACGCCACCGTAGTAGCCCATGTGATCGCCACAGGGGCCATCGGGCAAAACTTCACCGGGGGTAATGGTGCCCTCAAGGACAAATTCCGCGTGGGCAGGCACCTCGAGATCAAGGGTTTTGCACTTGGCCAAATGAATGCCGCCCCCACCATAGAGACCCGCAAAGAGCCATTCGGATAAATCCACGGGAATTGGCGTTGCCGCCGCCATGATGATTAGAGGATGCACCCCCAATGCCACAGCCACTTCTAGCTTCTTGCCACGGGCGGCAGCTTTGCGGAGATGGCGTGCTCCTCCCCGCACTGAAAGCCAATGCACGGTCATGGTGGTTGGGGATTGCAGTTGCAAGCGGTAAACCCCGACATTGGGAATGCCCGTCTCACAGTCTTTGGTAATGACGAGGCCAAGGGTGATAATTTTGCCTGCATCCTTGGGGTAGGGGCGAATCAGGGGCAGTTGCCGTAGATCCAAATCGGGGTCTTTGATCACCACCTGCTGACAGAGGGGTAACAAATCGCGACTCGGCTTGGCACGGACGACATCAAAGAGAATTTTGCCGAAATCAAGGGCTTGACTCAGGGTTTTGGGCGGCTTCGGCTGTTGTAGCTTAGCCAACTTTTCCCCGAGGGTCTCTAGCTCTAAGGGGTGGTTCATGTTCATGGCCCAGCACACGCGCTCGACGGTGCCCAAGAGGTTAATTGCCACGGGATAGGGAGAGCCAATGACCTTTTCAAACAGTAACGCTGGCCCGCCGGCAGCCAACAGGCGGTTACAGATTTCCGCCATCTCCAGATCGGGATCAACGGGTACGGTGATGCGTCGCAGTTGTTGCCGCTGTTCTAAAAGCTGGAGATATTGCCGCAGGTCGTTCGTCATCGGGGATCAAAATCGCTTAATCTCTTTTATGTTAAGAATCTTTAGCCAATCGTGCAGGAATGTCATGGCGGTTCATCCCACGGCAGTGATTGAGGCGGGTGCCCACATTGGGGAAGAAGTGGAGATTGGTCCTTTTTGCTATGTGGCGGCCACGGTGGAGATTGGACGCGGTACGCAGTTGGCTCCCCATGTCACCCTGTTGGGATATACCCGTCTTGGCGAGAACTGTAGAGTTCACAGTGGGGCAGTCATTGGCGATCTCCCCCAAGATGTGGCTTATCAGGGGGGGATTAGCTATGTCCACATTGGCGATCGCTGTACGTTGCGCGAGGGCGTGACCATTCATCGGGGAACCCAACCAGAAACCGTCACCCATGTCGGGCATGATTGTCTGCTGATGGCCCACAGTCATCTAGGTCACAATGTCTATGTGGGAAACCATGTGACGATCGCCAATAATACTTTGATTGCCGGGTATGCCCATGTGGGCGATCGCGCCTTTATCAGCGGGAACTGCCTTGTGCATCAATTTACCCGTATTGGTCGCTTGGCCATGCTCTCCGGCGGCACTGCCATTCAAAAAGATGTGCCCCCCTTTTGTATGACCCGTAGTCTGAGTACCAATACGATCATGGGCTTAAATGTGGTGGGTTTGCGACGTGCTGGCTTTTCAGCGCAAGAGCGCCAACTGCTTAAAAAAGCGCTGGATATCCTCTACCGCTCCCAATTCACCACCTCCCAAGCGGTACAGCACCTGCGGGAACAGTTTATCCATCCCCTCATTCAAGAGTTTTGCGATTTTATTAGTGCCTCAGAACGAGGGATTTGCCACTTTGTCCGCCGGGGGGAAGGGGGTGATCTCTCCTGAGGAGGATCAACTTTTCGAGTACGATCGCCCAACAGACGCTTGCTCCTATTCCCCATGCCTGAAGTGCTGTTATTATCCCTGATGAGCGGTAGCCTCGGTGTCTCAGCACTGCTTTACTATCAGTGGTGGGGCTGGCGGGAGCAACTCAGCCAACAACGCGATGAAGAAGAGGAACAGTTGACCACCTACCCCTCCAAAGAAGAACAGCGTCAAGTATCCCCCAAGCTGGGAGGTTGGGAATTCAAAATCCTGCGATCGCGCCGCAACCAATTTCATGATCCCGATGTCCTGCGCAAAGTCTGCCAAGAGGAAGCCCAAGGGGGTTGGATTTTATTTGAGAAGCTCGACGATCGCCGATTGCGCTTTAAGCGACCCATGGCCCTGCGGGAAAAAATCAAGCCCAGTGCCAACTACGATCCCTACCGCAGCTACTATGGGTCTCGGTTTGAATGGGAATCTTTGTTGTCCGTGATACTCTTGATGATGATGGCAACCTTACCTGCATATTTGGGCTATCGCTTGGTTATTCTCAGTCAACGCTTAGCCCCACTGCCAACCACTACTCCATCTGCTCCATTGCGTCCCTAAGGTGCCTATGTCCTCCCTCAGTTTGCTTAGTGTGGGCACAACCCTCCAAGGGGGAAAATATCGCCTCGATGCCCTTTTGAGTCAGGGGGGCTTTGGTGTCACCTATCGCGCAACCCACACCCTGCTCCATCAGCCAGTGGTGCTCAAAACATTGAACTTGCAGCAGGAACCCCCGAAGCGGATTCATGATCTGGGGGAGCGCTTTATCCAAGAAGCGCAGCGCCTTGCCCAGTTTAATCATCCCCACATTGTGCGCGTCAGTGATTGCTTTATTGAGGGGGGGCGTCCCTTCATTGTCATGGACTATATCCCCGGACGCACCCTTGCCCAAGTGATTCAGGAGGAAGGCCCCCTACCGGAAAAAACGGCTCTCCACTATATTCGCCAAGTGGCTAGCGCCCTTGAATTAGTGCATGAGCATGGGCTGCTGCACCGCGATGTCAAGCCCGATAACATCATGCTGCGGGACGGCACAGATCAAGTGGTGCTGATTGACTTTGGCATTGCCCGTGAATACACTGCTGGGGTGACGGAAACAAATACGGGACTGCTCTCAGCAGGTTATGCGCCGGTGGAGCAGTATTTACCCCGCCACCAATGGACGCCGGCAACGGATGTCTATGCCCTAGCAGCAACGCTCTATGCCCTTTTGGCGGGACGCCCTCCTGTGGCCTCGGTCTTGCGCGATCGCGTGCCTCTCGAGGATTTACGCCAGTTTCAGCCCAATCTTAGTCAGCGCACCATTGATGCCATTGAAGCAGGAATGGCTTTGGATGTCCGCGAACGTCCCCAAACGGTGCGGGCGTGGCTGCAACTGCTCATGGGACAGCCCGTGGCGCGTCAAACCACAGCAACGGTAGCGGTGATGCCGCAGTACCGATCCACTATCTTGGCAAATACTCAACCGGAGGGGACAGCCGTCGTTGCTCCCCTCAAACAACGCAATTTTTCGCCGTGGCTATGGCTATTGGGAACGGCAATCTTTGGCAGCTTAGCAGGCATTGGCCTAGGGCTATTTTTGCGCAACCAACCCGTGGACACAGTCACCCCTCGCCCCCCGCGTCCTCAGGAACAGGAATTTCCACCCACCCTGCCGACCATTGTGCCACCTGTAGAGGTGAGGCCCACTCCCACCCCGACACCGACGCCAGAGCCGGAACCCACCCCTACGGAACCGACGCCCACCCCAGAGCCAACGGAAACGCCTACCCCTAGCCCGAGTCCTGAGGAAGCATCCCCAGAACCAACGCCGACTCCTCCTCCATCCCTCTCTCCAAAACCCCCAAAGTCCCCAAAGCCCCCAAAGAACGCAGAGCCTCCCGTCGCCCCCCCCACCACCGTTGAACCATCTCCACCAACACCTACGCCCTCACCGCCACCGACAGAGGCAATGCCCGAGGTGTCACCCCCGCCAACCAGTAACACTGAACCGGCCACCCCTTAGAGATTGGCTAGTTCTGAAGTGCTCGCAAAAAGGCACCCAAGCGACTAAAGATTCCCTGACCACGGGGTTTGCCTTGGGGCGTCAGGGCACGCTCAATGTCTTCACTACTGGGGCGTTGCTCAAATTCTGCTAGGCAGGTGGGGGCGGTTTTGCCGTATTGCCAAATTTGCCACGGTTGCGGATAACAGCGCCAGAGAATGATGGTTTCTGCGAGGGGACGAAGGTAGTAGCAGGGTTCAAGGGTGTTGAGAAATCGCTCCCGCAGCCGCCGACCGGCGTAGCCAATACCAACGACGGCCACATCCTGAAGCCTTGGGTTCAAAAGGATAAAAGGGCGATCGCCAGCCGTTTCACACATCTGCTCAATGGCATTGACTTCTACAGGGGTTGGGGCAACGATGACAATGGCGCGATCGCTCGCTGCAATGGGTGTCAGTAGTTCATTCACGCCCCGCACACTATAGGCGGTTTCTCCCCATTCGCGACGGGCTAGGGCGGCAGATCCGGCATCGGCAAAAAAGACCTTGAGATCACGACCTAGTTCCTCAAACAAAGGGAGGTAGCCAGCGGCAAAGGCCATCGCATTGAGATCGGGCAACAGGATCTCGATTTGCAGCCGATTTTTCCCCTCTTGAAGCGCAGCTTGGGTGGCCTGTTGGGCTTGGCTAAGGGCAGTCTCCAGACTATCGGGGGGCAGGATCGACATGAGTCTTAAGCGGAGACCTCACTAGCAACGGTGGCAAACAGGCGCTGTAGCTCTTCCACTAGGGCTTTGGCTTGGGCGAGCGTTTGCGGGGTTGTGGATTGTTCCAGTTGGGCGGCGATGGTTTGCATGGCAGTAATGCCGACATTACCACTGGCGCCCTTGAGATGGTGGGCATCCCGCTTAATTTGTTCAATGTTGCCTTGGTTGACAGCGTTAGCCAATGTTTGGAGGCGCTCTTGGGCATCCTCGACAAAGGTTTGCAGCAATTCCATTTCAAACTCGCGATCGCCCCCTGAAAGGGCCGCAAGATAATCCCAGTCAATTGGCGATGTCATCAACTCATTATTCCCGACAGGTTCTTCGTCGCTATTGTAGCCTGTCCCCCGTAGGGCTGTTCAAGGATCAGAGAGGAAAAGCAAGGCTAGATTTGTAATAATTCTTAACTTCTTCAGCGTGGTCTGCCCCCTTGGCGAAACAGGGGATTCGATGGCACTATCGCAGTGGTGAGGCCAACAGTAGCGGCAGGATTGAGGAACGATGGGCGATCGCGTGACGGTGGGGATTGTGGGGGCCTCTGGCTATGGGGGCGTCCAACTGGTGCGTTTACTCCTTGACCATCCCCAAGTGGAGATTGCATACCTTGGCGGTGAGGGGAGTGCGGGTCGCCCCTACACGGAGCTATATCCCCATTTGCAGGGTCGGGTGAATCTCACGGTGGAACCCGTATCTGTGGAGGTGATTCGCGATCGCGCCCAAGTGGTGTTTCTCTCGCTGCCCAATGGCATTGCCTGTAAGCTTGCCCCGCAACTCCTTGAGCAGGGCTGCAAAGTGCTGGATTTGTCGGCAGACTATCGCTTTCAGGATTTGCAAACCTACACCCAGTGGTACGGTGAACCAAGGGAAGATGAGGCTACGGTCCGACAGGCGGTCTATGGGTTGCCAGAACTCTATCGCGATCGCATTCGCCAAAGTGCCCTCATTGGTTGTCCGGGGTGTTATCCCACCGCTAGCTTGCTGGCTCTAGCACCCCTGATGAAGCAGGGTCTGATTGAACCGAATACGGCAATTATTGATGCTAAGTCCGGTACCTCCGGCGGTGGTCGTCAGGGCAAAATCAATCTCCTGCTTGCGGAAGCTGACAACTCCCTTGCTCCCTACAGTGTTGCTCGACATCGCCACACCCCAGAAATTGAAGCTATTTGTAGCGAATTAGCCGGCCAAAGCGTCCTTGTGCAGTTTACGCCCCACCTCGTGCCCATGCCACGGGGGATTTTGGCCACTGTCTATGCCACGCTGCGGGATCCCGGTCTAGTGCGTGAAGATTTAATCACCATCTACCAAGCTTTTTATCGCCATTCCCCTTGGGTGAATATCCTGCCCCCCGGCCTCTATCCCCAGACGAAATGGGCATGGGGCACCAATGCCTGTTTTATTGGCATTGAGGTGGATGAGCGCACCGGCCGGGTGATTGTCATGTCCGCCATTGATAACCTAATGAAGGGACAGGCTTCCCAAGCGGTGCAATGCTTGAATCTAATGATGGGCTGGCCAGAAACGCTGGGCTTACCGCAGGTCGCCTTTTATCCCTAGGACTCAAGTTTCATCCTGTTCGACCAAGGGCAGGCGATCGCCCCGTAATAGCTCAGTGCTGCTTGCACTCAAGGACAATCCCATCTGCCATAATCCCTGCCCTAGGCACAAAGCCGCTAGAAAGGGAGCGGTACTCAAGCTTAACAGTAGTGTTGTCGGTGCTAAGCGAGCCATCAGAACGCATCAAGAACTAATCAACATCTGAACTATCCGTATCCTCCTCAGGAGGAACATTGGCAAAGAGCAAGTCTCGTGATTTCTTCAGTTGCTTCCAAAGTGCCTTAATTTGACTGTAGGCCTCCTCGGTGCTAATTTTGCCGCCGGTTTCCAGACCACAAATATAGCTCACCCGTTGAGCAAATTCCTGCAAATTGGCATTAAAGGCCAAGTTTTGCGGCGTAAATACACCATGGTAGCGGCTGGTGGGGAAGAGGAACTTTTCTTTGTCAAATTCCGGTTTGGGCGATTCAGACACAGGCGTAGCCCTTTGCCAGTGAGGTTACCCCCTATTCTATCGAAAATTTTCAGGTTCCTATGGGCAACAGGCGGCAATTTTTCACAGCAGCCCCAGCATGTGTAATGGCCCTTGACCACTAATCAACTCAATGATCAAGGCTAAAAATCCCAACATTGCTAAGCGACCATTCCAGCGTTCAGCAGCGGAGGTCATCCCCCATTCCCAGCGCTCCTGAGGATAGAGCTTGACGCGCTTGCGAGACTTATTCACTTCGGCAAAGGTGCGGGGTGGAGCAGCAAGGGCGTCCTTCACTAGCTGGGCAAGAGCAGCAATAAACCCCTTGTGATCGTTGAGGGCAGGCACCCGCCGAAAGACTTCAATACCCGCTTCTTCAGCAATCTCGCGGTACTCAATGTCAATTTCTTGAAGCGTTTCAATATGTTCTGAAATAAAGCTAATGGGAACAACAACAAGGGTTTTCACCCCTTGAGCGGCCAACTCAGGAATCACATCTTCGGTGTAGGGTTGCAGCCACTCCACAGGCCCCACCCGACTTTGATAAGCCAACACATGGACATTGGGGCGATTCAGGGCAGCCATGATGAGCTTTACACAGGCTTCGATTTCCTCTTGGTAGGGATCCCCTGCTTCGGTGACATAGCTTTTGGGAACGCCGTGGGCACTAAAGAAAATCACGGCTTCGTCGGGGTTGGGGCATTGGTCGAGTTCTTGGCGAATCAAGTCCGCCATAGCCGCCACATAGCCGGGGTGGTTGTACCAAGAAGGGATCAGCGTATAGCGAATCTTTTGCAATTCAGGGTCTTGGTTCCACAGGCTCTCTAGGAGGCGAAAACTAGAGCCACTGGTGCTAATGGAAAACTGCGGGTAAAGAGGTAAAATCACTAGATCGCGAATTTGATCTGCTTTGATTTGGGCGATCGCCTCCTCGGTAAAGGGGTGCCAGTAGCGCATACCAATGTACAAATTGGCCTCAATGCCAATGCCTCCTAGGGCATCCTTGAGGGCACGGGCTTGCTGTTCAGTCATCCGCCGCAGGGGAGAGCCGCCACCAATTTGGGCATAGTTGGCCTGAGAGCGCCGGGCACGACTGGCGGAGATAAACCAAGCAAGCGGCTTTTGCAGCCAACGGAAGGGTAGGCGAATAATTTCGGGATCAGAGAACAGGTTGTACAAAAAGGGGCGCACATCCTCGGGGCGATCGGGCCCCCCTAAATTGAGAAGTAGTACACCTGTTTGGCTCGCCATTCCCAAAATCACCTAAATCTTTTCGCGATCGCTTTCTTATTGTGACATACTCTCAGGATCTCAGGGGGAGAAATCTCGGTAAGGTAGGGATGAGAGAATGCGGTTGATGTGTGCAAACGGTGACCTACGCAATTGATTTTGGAACCAGTAATACGTTGGTGGCGCGGTGGAATTATGCCACCCAAGCGGCGGAAGCGGTAACGCTCTCTGGACTCTCGGTGGGGTTTGGTGAGGTACCTGCGCTCATTCCTAGCTTGGCCTATGTGGAGGATGCCAGTGTCCCCCTTGTGGTGGTGGGGCAGCAGGTGCGCGATCGCGGGTTTGATGTCGTGGGCGATCGTCGCTTTTTCTCGCGGTTTAAGCGGGGGATTGGCGCCACCGTACAGGGCTATTTACCCGAGCTGGATGGCTGTTCTTTGAGCTTTGAAACCATTGGTACGTGGTTTTTGCAAGCCCTGTTGAAGGAACTGAAACACACTAGCGGCGGCGATGTCGAACAGGGGTTGATCTTCACCGTGCCGGTGGATAGCTTTGAAACCTATCGCAGTTGGCTGTTGCAGGTGTGTGAGGGGTTTGCCATTGAGCAAATTCGCCTCTTGGATGAACCGACGGCTGCGGCCTTAGGTTATGGCGTGGCCGATCGCCCGCTGATTTTAGTGATTGATTTTGGTGGGGGCACCCTCGATCTCTCCCTTGTGGAACTCAAGACCGATCAACGCCAAAGCCGTCCTTTGGGATTTATTCTCAAGTGGGGCGATCGCCAGTGGGCCTCAAGCGACAACCAACGGCCTCGCACAGCGCGGGTGATTGCCAAAGCGGGCTTAAATTTAGGGGGCACCGATATTGACCACTGGATTGTTGATGAGTGGGTGAAGCGGGGAATGACCGCCAATAGCCTACTCCTGCGCCTTGCCGAGCGCTTAAAAATTCAACTCTCGCAGCAGCCCTATGCCCAAGAGGTGTACTTTGACAGCGAAGCCTTCACCACCCTTGAACTGCGCCTCGAACGGTCTGAACTGGAGGAGATGCTTCGCCAACAGCAATTTTTCCAACGCCTCGATGATGCCCTCACTCAAGTACTCCAACAGGCTCGCCGCCAAGGGATCACCCCCGACACGATTGATGCGGTGCTCCTAGTGGGGGGGACAACGCAAATTCCCGCAGTGCAAAAATGGGTTGCTGAGTATTTTGAGGCCACAAAGATCAACGCCCAACAGCCTTTTACAGCGGTGGCCATGGGTGCTCTAGCAGTGACCCAAGGGCTGGATCTCAAGGATTTTCTCTACCACAGCTACGGCATTCGCTTCTGGGATGCTAAGCTCAACCGTCATGGCTGGCACCCCATTATCCAGCGGGGACAACCCTACCCCATGGGCGAACCCGTGGAATTGATTTTAGGGGCCTCGACGGAGGGACAGCCCAGTATTGAACTGGTGATTGGTGAATTGGGGGACGAGCAAGGGGGTGTGGAGATCTTTTTTGATGGCGATCGCCTGATTACCCGTAGTGCCGGTGAACGCACGGTGCAGCCCCTCAATGACACCCCCCAAGGCAAAACCCTCGCCAAGCTGGATCCCCCTGGCTATCCGGGGAGCGATCGCATTCGGGTTCTCTTTCAAGTGGATGGCGATCGCCAACTGCGAGTTACCGTTGATGACTTGCTCACCCAAGAGCGTCTCATCAATAATCAAATCGTCACCCAATTGCGTTGACCGAATTGCATTGTGGCTCCCCATTCCCTACCCCAAACTACTGCCTATGTCCGCATCATTGCCCACAGTTGGCAAGAGGGTCACATTCGTGGCCATGTCTGCGCCAGCGAGTACCAGTGGGAATTTTGCTGGCAATTTAAGGCGAAAAAACTGCAAATCTCCCCAGCCCTTGGGCGTGCTCTGATCAAAGAACCCTTGGGGCGGTTTCTGGAAGCCCAAGACTATCAATTGGAGCCGGGGGGCGATTATGAATTTGTTGTCCGTGCCAAGTTTTAGGTGCGTTCCGCTGTGCCTAAGCTACAATCAGTGAGGAAACCTGTGCTGATATTGCCAGATAGCCTATGTTCTTGAGCGAATTAGCGCCCCTTGTCAAAGAGTTGAGCCAAAAACCCGTTGCCTTTATGGGCGGCTTTGTCTCTGGATTGTTGGGGTTGAGCCTTGATCAAAAGCCAGTCAGCGATTGGCTCAAGCAGTACGGCGACTATCAGCCCCCCAGCCCGCCGCCACCCCCCCCCAGTGACTTCAAGAGCATTCGAATTGAGTAAGGACACGAGCCACTGCCTGCCGTTGATCCCGTAGGGTCAGCCAGCGGTGGTAGGTTTGGGTATGAATCGCCACACTGTGTCCCATCATCCGTGCGGCAACGGTATCGGGTAAGCCATAGTGAATTGTGCGCACCGCCCACGCATGGCGCAAGTCATAGGGACGAAAGGGCAAGCCGTAGCGACGGAACTGTTGATTTACCCGCTGGCCAATGCGTTGGAGGGTTGTTTGGGTCAAATCCGTATTGATCCTCGGCAACTGGGGCGATCGCAAGCCAAACACCTCGACCCACTGGGGAGGAAAGGGCCACACCTGATGGCAGCCAGTTTTTGTCGTTTCCTGCACCTCGATCATCCCTTCCGCGTCACCTGTGACAAGGCCACTTAAATCGCAGAAGAACACTTCATGATTGCGCAGGCCATAGGCCGCCATCAAGCCATAGACATAGCGCCACTGGGGATTGGGAATTTGCTGGTAGGCGGCTAGAATCTCCTCATCACTGGGTAACTCCCGTGGTTGGAGCGATCGCCGCGAATAGGTGCCCCAAAACTGAGCTAGGGGAATCGGTAACTCTACCCCTAGGAACCGACAAAACCTTTGAAAGGCGGTACAGGCCACCTGCCGTTGTCGCTTATCAGCGGGGATTTGCTGCAACAGGCCATAGATCAGTTCTGGTAATGAATGGTCGGGATGGGCAGCGGCGGCTTTGAGCAACTGCCGCAAATAGGGGGCATAGGCCGTTTCCCAAGTGGTGCGGCTGAGATCCCCTTGAGCCAACAGGGCAGTTTCAAAAGCAGTAATTTGTTCCCCCAAGGATAACTCCCCAAGGCGCCCTAAGCCCTTGACCCGTTCATAGTCCTGCCAGCGAAAGGTGTTTTCCAGTAATTTGGCGGCAATAATTTTGGCTTCCTTTTCCGCTGCCTTAAGACCGCTGGGGGTGGCGGGTAACCCTAGACTTAAACGCTGTTGGTGGGGGCGGAGCCGATGACTGCCCGGTCGTGGCGGCAGGGTACCCCGCAGGCTGAGACGTTGGCCGCGTTGTTCAATTTGCAGACCCAACTGCGCCAGTTTGAGGCGTTGATTGACCTGCTGAAGTTGTTGGTCAAGTTTCTGAGGGGACGTGGCCATTGCTGAGGGACTCAGAACTCAACTCGCTGCCGAAATGACCAAAACTGCGGCGCGGACGTTTTTTCCAAGGAATATCGAGAACCCCCGCTTGGGAGCGGCTACGACTGGACTTGTGCTCAACTTTGACGGGGCGATAGTTCGTGAGGAGGCGCAGGCTATTCAGTTCGGCCAAGAGGGTTGCTCCATTGCTAATCAAGACGGCAATCACAGGGTGCAAGCTCAAAAAGACCCCCGCTAAAACCACACTGACATTGGGAATGACCACAAGGGCGATATTTTGATTGATAATGTTCATCACTTCTTGGCTGAGGGCGATCGCCTGCACCAGTCCCTCAAGGCGATTATTCATCAAGAGAAGATCTGCGGTTTGCCGCGCCGCATCACTGCCTTCAGAAAGGGTAATGGAAATATCAGCGTAGGCCATTGCTGCTGTATCATTGAAGCCTTCGCCCACATAGGCCACGACTTTTTCGCCACCATTTTTAAACTTCTCTAGAAGTTCAACTTTGTCCTCTGGCATTTTATTGGTATAGATTTGACCGAGACGAAAGCCAGTGGCATAGCCCACCGCATTGGCGACTTCGTGGTGATCTCCCGTCACCATATAGCACTCAATACCCCGCTGTTGCAGAGCGGCAATCACACTAGCGGCTTCAGAACGCACGGGGTTGCTATAGAACACCAGTGCCACCAGTTCACCATTACAGGCAACACAGACAAGGGAGCGGTTCCAAAGCACGCCTTCATGGGTGCGCAGTTCATCAAGATCAATGGGCACTTGGCGATCGCGCATCAGTTGGGGGGTGCCCACCAAAATCTCTTGCCCCTCGACGGTTGCCGCAACTCCTTTACCCGGCTCATAGACCCAGTTGCTATAGGTTCCCCCCTCAATCCCGCGTTCAGCCGCATACTCAAGGATGGCAAGGGCAAAGGGGTGATTGATTGACTGTTCCACAGTTGCCAGCCAATAGAGCAGCGTTTGTTCACTCAGGCCGGGCTTGAGGAGATTGACCCCCACAATGGTTCCCTTCACTTCCGTCAGTGTGCCGGTTTTGTCAAAAACAATGACATTAACCCGTGAGAGCAGTTCAAGGGCGCGGCCATTGCGAAAATACACCCCGACATGGGGCGCATGGGTGAGGGCTGCCAAAATCGCAGTGGGAATGGTAATGCCAATCCCTGAGCCAAAATCCAATTGCAGAGGGGCGATCGCCCGATGGGCATCCAAGGTAACCCCATAAACAATGGCAGCCACGCCCATTGCCGGCAAAATGGCTTGGTTCGAGATTTCCTCAGCGTAGTTTTCAATGCGGGTATCCAGTTGCGGCGCTTGGCGAGCCAGTTGCAGCGTTTTGCCCACCTGCGTCTCTTCACCAACGGCTTCAGCAACAACGCAAATTTGTCCCCGCACCACAAGGGAAGAGGCCAGCACCGTTTGCTCAGGTTCACAGGGCAGTAGATCCGACTCTCCCGTGAGAAACTGCCGCTGAATCACGGCGGATCCCCAGAGCACGGTACCATCCACGGGCACCGCAGATCCGGCGGCCACAATCACGCGATCGCCCACCTGTAGCTCGCGCACAGAGACATTTTGGCGAGTGCCGCCCCGCTCTACCCAATAGGTGCGCTGTTGATCGAGGGGGTCAAAGACTTGGTTTTCCCCCACTTGAGCGGTCATATCCCGCAGTGACCCCCCCACTTGCCCCATAAAGGCAGCTAACACCGGCGCCATGTATTCCCCTTGCAGCGTATGCAGAATCGTCCAGAGGGATTCCAGTTGGGTGACGTTGAGATGGCGGTGTTCGAGGCTCTCTAGGGCTTCTTGGAAGGTGGGCAGTGCCACAATCACAATCACAGTGGCGACAATGGCAGGGTAGAAGGGGGTTTGTACTGGTAGTAGCGCCACGATCGCCAGCGCCAAGGTGGGTAGCGCCATTTTCTCGATAAAGTAAGCGGTGTTCCAAGGGGAGTACACCAACTTATCAATGGGCAGCATCCCCGGTAAGGGTAAACGCTCATCTGCTGCGGCCTGAATCAATTGGCCAAAGCGGTGAAGGGGATTGTCAGCTTCAGGACTGTATTGAACAATCAGGCTAGCGGCGGGCAAGTTAAGGCGAATTTGTTGCACACTGTCTTCTTGAACAAAGAGAGCTTGCAGTTGCCGCCCATAGCGATCGTCATATTGCAGGCGGGGAATCCGCAACCGCACTCGCCCCGGTAGGTGATGCACCACTTCGTAATGAACCCTTGCTGGCGGCGGGGAAACCACAGTTGCAGTCATGATCAATTACCCCTAAGGATCGGTTAAGAAAAGGGCTGGGGGGAGCGATGGCGATGGGTCGGCGCACTAATGAGGTCATTGATATTCTGCTGCATTGTTAGGCAAATTGCATCCAAGGGCAGATCATTGAGGTCACGGCCAAAGGGATTTTCAATTTCGATGCCAATTTCTTCAACGCCAAAGAGGGTAAAAGCAATGAGTCCCACCATTGGGCCTGTCCACCACACGAGGTTATCCACCAGTTGAAAGGGTAGCAGCAAGCAATAGAGAAATAATAGCTGCTTGAGATGAATGGCATAGGCAAGGGGCATCGGTGTTTTCAAAATTCGCTCACAGGCACCCATGGCATCCACCAATTGCACCAACAGTTCATCTATGTAGGTGAGTTGATATAGGGACAGGTGCCCTCGGCGGTGTTGTTGGTGCAGATAGTCCTCAATCCACAGGGCAATGCGCAAGGGGACATTTTGCACCGTTTGTAGCTCTTTGTATTGATGGGGCTTGAGCAGGGGTTCCAGTTCGGCAAAGGATTCTCCTCGCAGGTGTTGCTTGGTGGCGATCGCAAACACCCCCACTAAATGAACGGCATCAATTTTGGCTTGGTGATCCTCCGGACTATTTTCGTCAATGGCAGTCCACATCAAGCGGGTTAGGCTGCGGGAATTATTCACAATGTTGCCCCACTGGCGGCGGCCTTCCCAAAAGCGCTCATAGGCAGTGTTGGTGCGAAAGACGAGGAGCAACCCCAGCACAATCGAGGGAATGAGACTGCCTAGCACTGGCCAGTGGACATTGATCACATAAAGGTCGATCACCGTCACCAAGACGCCAAAGCCACCGCAAAAGAGGACTTCCGAAAGAATGGCCGGAATGACCGAGCCGCGCAAACGCAGCGCCAGACGTAACCATTGCGGCGGTTGCAACAAAAACTTCGCCACGCCCGACCGATCTCGGGGTAATTGGCGTCTGAAGGGGTGAAAACCGAGGAAAGAGAAGCGGCTCATGAATACCAGTGGGCGATTCCCACCCCAATCTTTAGCACACTGGCGTACTGAAACCGTGTTTTTACCGCAAAGAACAACCGAAGAGACTGCAAATCTTAAGAAAATCCGTTAGCCCTTGCCATTCCCCCACAGAAGTGTTAAGTTATATTAAGAACATAAAACACTTTGTAACAAACGGAGGACAAAAATGAGAGGTGGTAGCATCATTGATGATCAAGGCAAAATGAACAACTTTGCCATTGAACCCAAAATGTACGTGATGAGTGAACCGCAAGCCGGCTTTACTCCCTATGCAGAACTGTTCAATGGTCGCTTGGCCATGATTGGCTTTATCTCCCTGCTGGCCTTGGAAGTGATTACGGGTCACGGTCTGATTGGCTTTTTGAATAGCCTCTAGGTCGTCGCTGCGCTCTTAGGCATATCCGTTCTTCAGCAGCCCTTGTGCGGTTAGAAAGAACAAATAACTCATGGAATGGGTCAGCCTGCCTCTCGGGGTGGGCTTTTTGCTTTTAGTCTTTATTGGAATTAGTCTTTATTGGAATTAGTAAATCATAAATTATTGTTTACATCTTGCTTCTATGGACAGAGCTATGTAAACTAACCAAAAAATCGTCTATTTAACCTATGCTGCGAGAAAAAATTTTGCGCATCCTCGGCTACTCGACCAAATGCCTGTGGGCTGATCTGGCAGTTTTGTTCGGTTTGGGTTGTGCAGGCGTGGGCATTGGCTATGGCAATATGGCTGTAGCCACCGGCGGTGTCTCAATTAGTCTCAGTGCGGCTTGGTTTTCCATTCGCGAGAATCAGCAAGCTCTCCTCAGTCAGCAACCTCAAAGGGCGATCGCCCCAAGGGATCAAACAGATGTCAGTTTAGATCACTCCCAGCGAGAATCCCTAGAGCAAATTCTTGATCTATGTCGCAATTTCTACAGTAGAGCGCATTCACAGCTTCCCAGTAATTTCCAAGAGAAAGATGTGCAAGTTGTCCTTGAAAGGCTCTTGAGAAGTACGTTTCCCAACTCGGATATTAGACGGGAGTACCCTATTCCTCAGCCCTACTCCCATGGTCGATTGATTGACTTTATGCTTGTTGATGAGAAGGTGGCAATTGAGGTCAAGGTAGTCTCAGCACAGAGAGGGGTAGTCTCAGCACAGAGAGGGCGCAATCGATTATTTGACGAATTAGCAATAGACCTTGAAGCGTACCGCCATAGTGAAATGAGTTTTAGAAAATTGATTTGTTTTGTTTACGATCCTAATAATCAATTACCCAATCCGCGTGGCTTTGAAAATCACCTGAGGGGCGATCGCGGGGGATTTGAGGTCATCACAATCGTGGCACAAAATCCTTATCAGGCTAATGGAGTCGCTTCAGCGGGATAGGTGAGTAACAATCACGCAGTTTAAGGCCTTGAAAGGATCGCAAGACAATTGCTTTTCGGGCAACACTTTGCTTAATATCTGTCTCAGGGCATTCAGCACCTTTTCTTGCATATCTTCAACCTCGGACAGTCCTGCCAGTTGATGGACAACGTTATTGCGTTGCTGATAGTAGGCCTCGATCCGCTGGAAGTGAGGAGCAAGATCCATTGTTTGGGAGTCATACTCTAAAACTGCTAGCAAAAGCTCCCGCGTCACGACATCAAGGAACAGGCGATCGCCATTTTTGCGCTGGTAGCTTCTGAGGTATTGCCAAAGCCGACCGTGATCGTGGTGTTGCAGCAAGTTCAAGCTGCGTTCTCGCGTTGCTCCATCAGTTGTAATGTCAAGACCCACCGTCTCTTGTACAAAGTATTGCAATAAGTTTTCGTACAAACTCATGGCCAAGATTAGGGCTTCTGCATAGCGCCCCACCGTAAATAGGCCAACAACTTGAAAGTAAGTGTCCCGAAAGAGGGCGTGGCGATTGTTCTGCCGCAGTTGGGCGATTTCCTGAAGCCAGAGCTTTTCAATCTTAGTTTTGTAGGGGTTGATGGCATCAAAGGCTTGGTGGTAGTTGCGGGCAAGGCGATATTTACCATAGCGAATCAGTGCTAAGGCCAGAGGAGCCTCAATAGAGCTATGCTTGAGGGAAATTTCAGCCCCTTGGTAGTCATAACTATCCAACTGCTGTTGAATCCCTTGACGATCTAACGCTTGGCGAAAGACATTTAAGTCCACCGCAAATACTCGCTTTTGACCCGGTCGAATTTCTTGGGGATTGCGGGCTTGCCATAGCCGGAGTCGGTGTTGCGTCTCGATCGCCTGTAAAATGCCCCAAGCCGCTTTCATGGCGGGGGTACCAGAGGAACCATTCAGTTCTAGCCAGTCGTTGGAGCCTTGATAATACTTGGCTAGGTGTAGTGCGCGCTTGGCCTCTTGGACGGCGATGACAGGGTTAATTGGGTCTGCGGAGAGTTCCCTGCTGACCACTTTTAGGTGAATTGCCGCCTCGCCAATTTGCAGCTCACTGTGAAGCCAGTCCTTGGTGTCGATCGCCCGTTGTTGAAAGTCTTCTGTGTAGAGCAATAGAACCCGTTTGATCGGCTGCTGTTGGGCTAAAAACTTTGCCAGTGAAACAATGGAGCCTTCTTGGTTGGTTTTCTCAGAGTACGGATCTTGATGACCCACAAAGGAAAGGAGAATGCTACAACCCATAGTGGTTTTCACAGAAGGTCTCTTGTCTATGTTGCCGCAATCATCCCCTATATTTCAGGCTGTGTCGGATGATGAGACAGCGTTTGACTCTCAGGTGGCCTGTGAGTAGGGGTGGTCAGCGCGAGGCTAACGGATTGATGGAGAGTTGGGAAGTGTCAGAAAAGTAGAGCGTTTAGTGGCAAGACGGTATAGACACCAGAAAGACTTTATAGCCCCAATGCTGTTTTGCGGGTATTTGAATGGGTGAGGGTTTGTGAGCTGGCTGAGTGAGTACTGTTTGCCGGCGTTAGAGAAACCATCGCTGTTGATTAGTTGATTATGGATAATGCACCGATTCATCCGCAAGGGGGGATGCAGGCAGTGGTAAAAGCGGCGGGTCACGCGGTGTTATTTTTACCGAAATCCTCTCCTGATTTGAATGTGGTTGAGCATGACTTTAGTGGGCTGAAGTGAGTGGGCTGAAGCGAGCGCGCAGGTATGCAGGGTCAAACCGTTCTATGGATGAGGTGATTCGCAAGTATTGTGCTGGATAATGTCTCATTCTTGATTGGAATAGCTATATTGCCACAATTGTGCCTGATCCGTGGCGGTACTGGTGCCATCGCCAAGCGTGATCAATGATTTGCTCGATGTCAGGATACTGCGGCTGCCAACCTAAAATCTGACGGGCGCGATCGCTATTGGCAACGAGGATTGCGGCGTCTCCTGCTCGGCGATCGCCCTCAACGACTGGAATCGAACAACCTGTGACCCTCTGAGCGGCTTCAATAATTTGCCGCACCGAAAAGCCTTGGCCATTCCCCAAGTTAAAAATTTGCGAGTCGCCGCCACTCAGGAGGTACTTTAATCCCAGCACATGGGCTTGGGCTAGGTCCACGACATGGATATAGTCGCGAATGCAGGTGCCATCGGGAGTAGGGTAGTCTGTGCCATAAATGCAGATGTGGGGGCGTCGTCCCATCGCCGCCTGCAACACTAGGGGAATCAAGTGGGTTTCTGGATGGTGATCTTCCCCTAAGCGGGAGTCGGGATCCGCACCCGCGGCATTGAAATAGCGGAAAATCACCGACTTGAGGCCGTAGGCTCTGCCCATATCGGCAGCAATTTGCTCCACCATCCACTTGGAGCGCCCGTAGGGGTTAATGGGAGCACAGGGACAGGTTTCGCGAATCGGCACCTCTGAGGGCAAGCCATAGACGGCGGCTGTGGAGGAAAAAACAAAGTAAGGCACCTCGGCGGCGACCATGGCCTGTAAGAGGGTCAGGGCACCATAAACATTATTTTGATAAAAGCGATCGGGGGAGCGGACAGACTCGCCCACTTCAATATAGGCAGCAAAGTGCATTACTGCCGTCACGGGATAGGTTTGAAAAATCCAATCTAAGAGGGAGCGATCGCCAATATGACCCACAATGAGTTCTGTTTTAAGAACAGACTCGACCAAATCGCGGTGCCCTCGCTCAAGGCTATCTAAAATCAGAACCTGAAAGCCGGCTTGCTGCAGTGCCAAAACGGTATGGCTGCCAATATAGCCCGCGCCCCCGGTGACCAGAATCAGCGGCGAATTATTATCATTATTAATTGTCATTAAAGTCCATCTGTTACACTAGAAAAGCTGCTACAAATTCTGCCATGACCAGTGACTTACACCATGAAATCACCCAAGAGGTGAAACGACGTCGTAATTTCGCCATTATCTCTCACCCGGATGCCGGGAAAACGACGCTGACGGAAAAGTTACTGCTTTACGGTGGGGCTATTCACGAGGCGGGAGCCGTCAAAGCACGACGGGCACAGCGGCAAGCCACCTCTGACTGGATGGAAATGGAGCAACAACGGGGGATTTCGATTACCTCGACGGTCTTGCAGTTTGAGTACCAAGGCTATCAGATTAACCTCTTGGATACCCCCGGCCACCAAGACTTCAGTGAAGATACCTATCGCACCCTTGCGGCGGCTGATAATGCCGTGATGCTGGTGGATGCGGCCAAGGGTTTAGAACCCCAAACCCGCAAGCTCTTTGAGGTATGCCAACTGCGGGGTCTGCCGATTTTTACATTCATCAACAAGCTGGATCGGCCGGGGCGGGAACCCCTTGAACTGATTGATGAAATTGAACAGGAGCTGGGGCTGATTCCCTATCCTGTGAACTGGCCGCTAGGAATGGGCGATCGCTTTCGCGGCGTCTATGATCGCCTGCGGCAGAATTTTCACTTCTTTGAGCGCACCACCCACGGTAGCCGTGCTGCGGCTGAAACGGTCATTGCCCTTGGGGATCCTGCCATTGATCCCTACATTGAGTCCTATCGCTTGGAATACAACCAACTCAAGGATGAACTAGAACTGCTCGATGGCGTGGGGGCGGAGCTAGATCTTGATCTGGTGCATCAGGGGAAAATGACTCCTGTCTTCTTTGGCAGTGCCATGACCAACTTTGGCGTGCGCCTGTTTCTAGAGCACTTTTTGACCTATGCGTTGCCACCCATGGCCTACAAGAGCGATCGCGGGGCGATTGATCCGACGCAAGAGCATTTCACTGGCTTTGTGTTTAAGCTGCAGGCCAATATGGATCCAAAACATCGCGATCGCGTCGCCTTTGTGCGGGTCTGTAGCGGCAAATTTGAAAAGGACATGACCGTCAACCATGCTCGCACCGGCAAAACCATCCGCCTTTCTCGCCCCCAAAAACTCTTTGCCCAAGGTCGCGAATCCCTTGAAACGGCCTATGCGGGCGATGTGATTGGCCTGAATAATCCAGGCATGTTTGCCATTGGCGACACCCTCTATGTCGGCCCCAAATTGGAATATGAAGGCATTCCCTGTTTTTCCCCAGAACTCTTTGCCTATCTGCGCAACCCCAACCCCTCCAAGTTCAAATCCTTCCAAAAAGGGGTGAATGAGCTACGGGAAGAGGGTGCCGTGCAAATCATGTACTCTACCGATGAATCGAAACGAGAACCGATTCTGGCGGCAGTTGGCCAATTGCAATTTGAAGTGGTGCAGTTTCGCCTATTAAACGAATACGGTGTGGAAACTCGTCTTGACCCTCTCCCCTATACCGTTGCGCGCTGGGTACTGGATGGTTGGGAAGCCCTTGCAGCCATTGGCCGCATCTTTAATGCTGTCACCGTCAAAGACAGTTGGGGACGGCCGGTGCTGCTCTTTAAGAATGAGTGGAATCTGCAACAGACAATGGCAGATCATCCCAAACTGCGCCTGAGCGCGATCGCCCCCCTTGCCGCTGCTGTGCCTGCCTAGCTGCCCCATGAGTAGTGTCTATACCCGTCCCCTTGCTCGTCTCATTGAGCAGTTGCAACGCCTGCCGGGCATTGGCCCAAAAACCGCCCAACGTCTTGCCCTCCATCTGATCAAACGTCCCGAAGCCGATATCCAAGCCTTGGCTCAAGCCCTCCTTGACGCCAAACAGCAGGTGGGACTCTGCTCCGTTTGTTTCCACCTCTCTGCGGAACCCGTGTGCGACATCTGCGCCTCCCCCCAGCGGGACGATCACACCATTTGTGTTGTGGCGGACTCCCGCGATGTCATTGCCATTGAAAAAACCCGTGAGTACCACGGCAAGTACCATGTCTTGGGGGGACTCATTTCTCCGCTAGAGGGCATTACGCCCGAACAACTGCACATTCAACCTCTGATTCAGCGGGTAAGCCAAGCACAGGTCAAAGAAGTGATTTTGGCTATCAATCCCAGTATTGAAGGGGAAACGACCACTCTCTATGTGGGGCAGCTGCTGCGGCCTTTTGTGAAGGTGACTCGCATTGCCTTTGGCCTACCGGTGGGCGGTGATCTTGACTATGCCGATGAAATGACCCTTGCCCGTGCCCTTGCCGGTCGCCGGGAAATTGAGTGGCAGTAGCTTAGTGCCCCCCTTGCAATCGCCGCAATGCCGTCACAATTTGGTGGATGGCTCGCTTCAATTGCTCGACTTCGTGGTGTAACCGCTGGTCTTCCGCTTCCAAAGCGGCGAGGCGATTGTCATCCCCACCACTAGCTGTTGCCGCTAGTTGCTGTTGCAGTTGAGCAACCGTTGCTTGGAGTTGAGCAAAGTCATTTGCTTTGACAGATTGCGCCTGCAAAGCTTGAATGGCACCTTCAAGGGCGGCCAGTTTGTCATAGATGGGGGTGAGATCCACAGCAACGGGAGCCGCTACTTCCGCAGGTGCTGCTGCTTTGACGGGTCTGGGCTTACGAGCTTTGCGAAAGGCCTCTTGAATCGCTGCTTCGAGTTGTTCTTTTTCAAAGGGTTTCTCAATGAACTCAAACCACTCAAAGGGTTCTTGGAGCTTTTCGGTGACCTCTTCCTTGCGCCCTGACATAATTACGAGGGGGATGGCGCCAAGGAGATCATTTTTCTCCAATTCTTGATAGACTTCCCAGCCGCTCACCTTCGGCAGCAGAAAATCCAGCATGATCAACGTCGGCTCAGACTGCTCAATGAGTTGCAGCCCCTCACGGCCATCCTTGGCCTCAAGAATCTCATAGTCGCCCTCTGGCAACATTTCACGGACCCGCATCCGGATTACTTTACTGTCGTCAATGACAAGGACTTTGCGGCTAGTCACGGAAACACTCCATTCCTATACAAGATTCCTATAGAAGAGATTGTGAATAGAGGGCGGCAGTGGCATGACCACCACGTGATTCCAACCTTAGCATAGCCCTGTCTTTTGGAGTTGACCACTCGCCTTACACTGCCGCAAAGCGTCCCTGAACCCAAAAATTTGGGGTCAAAGACCCACCCTTGAGGGCAGGAGAATGTCACAATAGAAGTCTCACCCCTACCAAAGATTTGTTCGATACGTCACACCCTATGCCAGAGTCTGCTGCCCCTATCCACCTCCCCAAAACCAGTGAGTCGGAGCAGCTGAAGCGGATTCGCCACACCAGTGCCCACATTCTGGCCATGGCAGTCCAGAAGCTGTTTCCCAAGGCGCAGGTTACAATTGGTCCTTGGATTGAGAATGGGTTTTATTACGATTTTGACCACCCCGAACCCTTCAGTGAAAAAGACCTGAAGCTCATTGAGAAGGAGATGGTCAAGATCATTAAACGCAAGTTACCAGTGATCCGTGAGGAAGTAACCCGTGAGGAAGCTGAGCGGCGTATCCGCGAACTGGGAGAACCCTATAAGCTAGAAATTCTCCAAGACCTCGAAGAGCCAATTACGATTTACCACCTCGGCGATGAGTGGTGGGATCTGTGCGCCGGCCCCCATGTGGAAAACACCGGTGAGATTAACCCCAAGGCGATCGCCCTTGAAAGTGTTGCCGGTGCCTACTGGCGCGGCGATGAAACCAAAGCCCAACTGCAGCGCATCTACGGTACTGCTTGGGAAACCCCAGAACAACTGGCGGAATATAAACGCCGCAAAGAAGAAGCCCTGCGCCGTGACCACCGCAAACTGGGCAAAGAGCTGGGTCTCTTTATTTTCGCTGATCCTGTAGGACCAGGGCTACCCCTGTGGACTCCTAAGGGAACGATTCTGCGCTCAACCCTCGAGGAGTTTCTCAAAAAAGAGCAAATGAAGCGGGGATATCTACCGGTGGTGAGTCCGCACATTGCCCGTGTGGATCTATTTAAGACCTCTGGCCACTGGCAAAAGTACAAAGAGGATATGTTTCCCCTGATGGCCGAAGATGCTGAGGCGGCAGCCAACGAGCAGGGTTTTGTCCTCAAGCCAATGAACTGCCCCTTCCACATTCAAATCTATAAAAGTGAGCTGCGCTCCTACCGTGACTTGCCCCTACGGTTGGCGGAGTTTGGTACGGTTTATCGCTATGAGCAGTCCGGGGAATTGGGGGGCTTGACACGGGTGCGAGGCTTTACCGTTGATGACTCCCACCTCTTTGTCACCCCAGAGCAGTTGGATGTCGAGTTTTTGAATGTGGTTGACCTCATTCTCTCGGTCTTCCGCTGTCTGCGTTTAAATAAATTCAAGGCACGGTTGAGCTTCCGCGATCCCAAATCCGACAAGTACATTGGCTCCGATGAGGCTTGGTCAAAGGCGGAGTCAGCCATTCAGCGAGCCGTAGAACAGTTGGGCATGGAGTACTTTTTGGGGATTGGTGAAGCGGCATTCTATGGCCCCAAGCTCGACTTTATCTTTGAGGATGCCCTCGGTCGCGAGTGGCAGCTGGGAACGGTTCAGGTGGACTACAATTTGCCTGAGCGCTTTGATTTGGAATACGTTGCTGAGGACAATACCCGCCGCCGACCGGTGATGATTCACCGTGCCCCCTTTGGCTCGCTGGAGCGGCTCATTGGCATTCTCATTGAGGAGTATGCAGGGGATTTCCCCTTCTGGCTGGCACCCGAGCAAGTGCGCCTGTTGCCCGTGGGAGATGAGCAACGCCCCTATGCCGAACGTGTGGCCGCTCAACTGCGAGAGCAGGGCATCCGCGTGAGTGTGGATCGCACGGGCGATCGCCTAGGTAAACAAATCCGCAATGCTGAAACCCAGAAAATTCCCGTGATGGGCATTGTGGGTGCCAAGGAAGTCGAAAGCGAGACTGTGAGTATTCGCACCCGTGCTGCAGGCGATGTCGGCGCCTTGCCGGTTAAACAACTGATCGAGAAACTAACATCGGCAATGAATGCAATGGATGCCGAGATTCAGTGGCAGTAGCTAGAGGTTAACTCATTATGACCAGAAGTGTTGAAAGATAGTTTGAGAGGCTAGAAAAAAGGGAAGAAATGTCATATTCTTCCCTTAAAAGAAGAAGAAAAAATCAATTTACTATGGCATCTTTTGCAACTCTTGTCAAGTCCATTCTCAATCGGCTCAGCCCCTGTGACTACCCCGTGCTGAACTCTCAATTGTTCTTCAAAATCTGGTTGACCTACGTTCTCGACCAAGGGTTAACCAGTATGAGAGCCTTATTTTATCGCTTGAATCATGCAGGGATTACAGTGGATATGTCCACGTTTTCCAAAGCCAACAAAACTCGGACAACCAGCTTATTTGAGGGGATTTACACTCAACTGATGTCTCAAGCTCAAAAGAGACATCGTACTTCAAGCATGACGCTGTTTCCTATCGATTCAACCATCATTACCCTGACCAGTAAACTCTTTTGGTTCTATAAATATCATCAAGTGAAGTTACTTACGGGATTTGATTTAACAGAGAACATCATGGGTAAAGCGGTGATTTCTTTTGGGGAGAGACATGACCTGAGCTTTCAAGAGGAGATTCTAGAAATGATCCCTGAGAATGCTGTTGTAATCATGGATAGAGGGTTTGCGAGCTGGCAATTTTTAGAGCGACTAAGTGAGAGGAAGTGCCCATTTGTTGTACGTATCAAGAATAACATGAGAATGAAGCTCAATCATGAGAGATATCGCGTGGTTCAATTTTTTGACGAGAATCAAACGGAGTTTCGTATAGCGACAAATCTAAAGGAGCTGAGTGATGAGGAAGTGAGTGAGTTATATCGGCATCGGTGGGCGATTGAGAACCTATGGAAATTTCTGAAGATGCATTTATCATTAGACAAGTTGATTACGAAGAGTTTGAACGGGGTGATAAATCAGATTTATATGGTTTTAATTGCCTATTTAATTTTAGAGCTGGTGGAGATACCTGAATACTTTGGGAAGAAGCTATTAGACAAATTGCGATATTTGCAACTGGAACTCAGTCGTCGCTGCTCAATAGTGCATTGGAGCTTTGATTGGCAGCCAGAGCTACTGGTCACTTAAAATGTTAAGTTTTGTTGCAGAATTCAACACTTCTGCATTATGACCTATCCTTTTATATCAATTATTACGGCAACTCTCAATGTCGAAGATACGATTACTCGAACCATTAAAAGCCTTCAAGATCAAACGGATAAAAACTTTGAATGGATTATTGGAGATGGTGCTTCAACTGATAATACCATTAGTATTATTCAGTCTACAAAGGGCTTAAATATCAAAATTATCTCAGAACCAGATTTTAGTTTATATCATGCGATCAATAAATCACTTAAAATTGCAAGTGGAGATTATTATCTTGTTTTAGGTGCTGGAGATGTACTAGAACAGAATGCAATAGAGTTGTTTAGAAAAGCTGCTTGCTCTACGAAAGCAGATATACTATCAGCACATGTGTGGTTAGGTAAACGATTAAGGCGCCCTAATAAGGGAAGACCGTGGTTGCTTTCAGCCGGAGCCTACATATCTTCCCATGCTGTTGGTACTCTAATTAAAACCGATCTTCATAGGCAACTAGGATACTATTCCTATAGATTTCCAGTTGGCGCAGACTCCTTCTTTATCAAAACTGCTATTCAAAATGGCTGTAAGTTTCACGGATGCGATTTTATTGCCGGAGAATTTATGCTTGGCGGTATTTCATCAACTGATAAATTATCAGTTTTATGTGATTTCTTCCGTTTACAGGTAGAAACTGGAGAAAACTTGCTTTTACAAATATTAATTCTTATTTGTGCTTTATTTATTCGAGTTGTTATTCCTAAGTACATACCTTCTCTAATATGGGGTACAAGCAGAAGTGTTAAATCCTTAAACGAAGCTTAATGTCCCCGTTGCGGGGATTGCTGCGTCATCCTACAACTAAGGGATTATCCTCCTTCGTAAAGGTGTTCTCTAGCAACCAGTCCAGCTTTTGCTGCTGTAGTCCCATCAGCTGAGGCTTTAAGTGTGACACGAAGTCTCGGCCAAGTGATACGCTAGGGCTTTCATCGTTCGAAAAATGTTGTAAAAGCCATTGGCTCGCGAGGGGGTTAAGCTGACATTTAGTCCGGTTTGCTGAATAAAGTCAGGTTTTAACTGCAGGATTTCTGCAGGTGTCAACCCACTCAACCCTTCAACCAATAGCCCCACTAATCCCTTCGTCACTTGAGCGTCAGAATCCCCCTGAAAAATCACCTTGCCCTGCTCTAAAGAGGCTGTCACGTACACTTGGGAGAGACAGCCGGGCACGCGGTTGGCGGCGACCTTCTGCTCCTCAGGAAATGGCGGCAGGCGCTTTGCAAAGCTCAGCAGGTATTCATAGCGCCGCTTTGGATCTGAGATCTGTTGGAACCGCTGAACAATGCGATCGAGGGAAGCCGGTAAAGGCTGGCAGGCGGAGGGCATATTTACCTAGAAGAACGCTGCTGAGAAAAATGATAACTATTTCTCATTTTAGCCTCAGCAGTTGCACAATAACGGCAGCAGTCAACCTAGGGGCAGCTTTTCATACCAATAGACCGCCGTGCTCTTACCCTTAACTCATAACTTGTGTTAGCCTTGAATGTACTCACTCGGTTCTGGTGGGGATCAGCCATCAGACGCAAGGGGGAAAGTGCAGTGCAAATCTGCCGCTGTCCCGCAGCTGTGATGAGAGGCACTACTCTCTCAGTCAGAATGCCCGCCGAGTTGTGAATGTCGTTATGCCAACATCTGCGAGGTACAGATGATGTTCTTCATGCTTCAATTTTCATTAATTTGCCTAGATAAAGACCCCCCCTACCGCCCTTTTCTGGCAAGGTTCCTGCCGTTACTGTAGCACAAGTGATTTTGGAGATTTTCAAGTACCTACAAGCACCTAGACAAGGGCTCCTCTTGCAGTGACCCACGCTAGGTTCTGCTGATGATACTGGAAGTGCACTGCTTGTTGGACTGAAAACAGCCAGCTTTCATTGTCTATTGAGAGAACTGTCAAAACTCAGGGTACTGCAACAATGACCATTCAAACTGCAACGCTAGGCTACCCCCGCATTGGTAAAAATCGTGAGCTGAAAAAGGCATTGGAAGCCTTTTGGAATGGCAAATACAATCAAGAAAATTTGCTACAAACAGTTCAAGAGATTGAATTGGCAAATTGGCAAACGCAACTGCAGGCTGGCATTGATCGCATTGGCGTTGGCGATACCAGTTTTTACGATCCCGTTCTCGACTGGAGTGTCCGCCTCGGCCTCATCCCACAGCGGTATCAAGCCTTTACAGGGTTGGAGCAATACTTTGCAATGGCTCGCGGTCGAGAGGGAATTCCAGCCCTTGAGATGACCAAATGGTTTGACACCAACTATCACTACTTGGTTCCCGAAATGAGTCAGCCTCTTCAGGCAGCGGACTTTAGTGATTTTCTGGGGATCATCGGTCGTGCCCAAAGGGTCTTGGGCGATCGCGCCGTTCCCATGGTGCTAGGGCCTTTAACCCTGCTACGGCTGAGTCGGCTGCAGATGAATCTAGAGGAAGCGTTGTCTTGCCTAGTGGAGCGCTATCTTATCCTGTTGGCTGAATTGAAGAACCTAGGGGTGGTTGAGGTACAAATCCACGAACCTGCCTTGGTTTTTGGGGACACCAACAACTTCAGGGAATTGTATGAATCAACATTTGATGCGCTCTGTCAAGTTGGCTTGCCGATTTACCTAGTGACCTACTTTGATGATCTCGGCGCTGCCTATCCTTGGGTGGTGACGTTGCCCGTAGCCGGCATTAGTCTAGATTTTACCCGTGGGCAGAACTTGGCATTATTGCAGCAGTATGGTTTCCCTGCGGATAAACAGCTGGGAGTGGGTATTGTGGATGCCCGAAACATTTGGAAAATTTGCCCAGAACCTGTCGTGTCAACCTTAGCAGCGATTCAGGGTATCACAACTAATATCCGGTTGCACCCCTCAGCCTCTTTACAATTTGTCCCCTACGATGCAGCACGAGAAGTGAAGTTACCAGAGCCATTGCGGCGGGTGTTGAGTTTTGCCGAACAAAAGTTGGATGAGGTGGTGCTATTGGCACAGACGCTGCAGGAGAGTCCCAAAGCCCTTGCCCAGCACCCCCAATTGGCAGAGATTGAAGCCCAGTGGCAGGCCTTTAAGGAATTTAGGCCTGTGAATCCAGTGGTACAACAGCGGTTGCGCAATTTAACCGTCAACGATCTGAAACGGGCTATGCCCTATGAACAACGCCGCCAACTGCAGCCCACCTTACCGCTCTTTCCGACAACTACCATTGGTTCTTTTCCGCAAACCCCAGAAGTGCGGCAATTGCGGGTGAAGCTCAAGCGCGGAGAAATTACCCTTGCGGAGTACCAAGCAGCAATTGATGCTGAAATTGCCAAATGCATTCGATTGCAGGAAGAAATTGGCCTAGATGTATTGGTGCATGGTGAGTTTGAACGCACCGACATGGTGGAATTCTTTGGCCAGAAGCTCACTGGTTTTGCCTTTACTGAACACGGCTGGGTGCAAAGCTATGGCAGTCGCTGTGTGCGTCCACCCATTATTTATGGGGATGTAGCGCGAACCGAGCCAATGACGGTGCGAGAGTTTAAGGTGGCGCAATCGTTGACCCAGAAAATCGTCAAGGGCATGCTGACGGGCCCTGTGACCATGATTAACTGGTCCTTTACCCGCACCGATATTCCGCGTAGCGAACAGGCGATGCAGATTGCCTTGGCTCTACGGGATGAAGTGGCCGATTTAGAAGCTGCTGGGGCAAAGATTATCCAGATTGATGAACCCGCTTTACGGGAAGGATTACCCCTCAAGCCGGAACGTTGGCAGGAGTACTTGGCTTGGGCTGTCGATGCGTTTCGGTTGGCGGCTGGTGTGGCTAAGCCAGAAACCCAAATTCATACCCACATGTGCTATTCAGAGTTTGGCGACATTATTCAACATATCGAGCGCCTAGATGCAGATGTGTTGTCCATTGAAAATAGCCGCAGTAACAATGAAACGCTGTTTGAAATTACTGATGCCGGCTATCAAAAGCAGGTGGGCAATGGTGTTTATGATGTTCATAGTCCGGCAGTTCCCACTGTTGAGCAGATGGTTCAGCAGCTGGAGACTGCGATCGCCCATCTACCCAGTGACCAGATTTGGGTTAACCCAGACTGCGGTCTGAAAACCCGTCGCTGGGAGGAAGTAATTCCCTCACTGAAAAACATGGTGGCCGCCGCCCAGCAATTGCGAGGGGCTCGTCTTACCAACTGAGGATCTGTTGTTGCTGCCAGCGCACCGTTGCCCCCTTAAAATCGCAGGATTTTTCCACCACTCAAAACTGCGTTTCCATTCCTGCGATTAGCGGGGCAATGCTTGTAAGAAGGCTGCCCCATGCCTAAAGACCTGCTCCATGATTGGTAGGGGCACCTGATCCTCGGCTGATGGGATATCCGCATGAGTGTGAATCGTACGGGCGATCGCTAGGTCAACAAATCCGCAATGCTGAAACCCAGAGAATTCCTGTGATGGGCATTGTGGGTGCCAAGGAAGTCGAAAGCGAGACTGTGAGTATCCGCATCCGTGCAGCGGGAGATGTCGGCGCTTTCCCTGTTAAGGAACTGGTTGAAAAACTCACCTCTGCCATGACTGCGATGGATGCCGATATTCAGTGGCAATAGTGGGCAATTGATCTACAGGGCAGTTGACCTCGCCTTTAATAGTTTGTCAAAATGAGCGGCGAGTGGTTCTCGCGATCGCGTAGCGTACCCTTCGGGTAATCGCTCTAATCAATTCTCTAGGGAACAGAATGACTGAAGCACCGATTTCACCAACAACGGTTTTGCAACAACTGCAATGGCGCTACGCCACGAATGAAATTTGACCCCAATCGCAAAATTCCTGCGGATCTGTGGCAAACACTTCTACAAAGTCTGGTACTGGCTCCTTCTTCCTTTGGCCTGCAACCGTGGAAGTTTTACGTCATTGAGACGCCTGAGCTACGCCAAGCCCTGCTCCCCCACACTTGGAATCAACGACAGGTGGTGGATGCCTCCCACTTAGTGGTATTTGCCATTAAAACCAATCTCAATGCTACGGACGTTGATCGCTACCTTGCACGGCAAGCGGAAGTCCACCAAACCGCAGTGGAAAATCTGCAAAAGTATGGGGACTTGGTCAAGGGCTTTTTGCACTCACCCCCCTACCCCCTCAATGTTGATGAATGGTCAACCCGCCAAGTCTATATTGCTTTGGGTCAGTTTATGGTGACGGCGGCGCTGCTGGGCATTGACACCTGCCCGATGGAGGGTTTCTTGCCCCAAGAATATGATCGCC
The DNA here is from genome assembly GCF_030322985.1 of Thermosynechococcus sp. B1. NCBI lineage: Bacteria > Bacillati > Cyanobacteriota > Cyanophyceae > Acaryochloridales > Thermosynechococcaceae > Thermosynechococcus > Thermosynechococcus sp. B1. Next base: position 925,304 of record NZ_CP096573.1, read on the forward strand.
TTCTCGGTCTACCTACCCAAGGTTATCATGCCGTCGTTCTATGTGCAGCGGGCTATCGAGCGGCCGATGACAACTATGCGACTTTGCCCAAGGTACGCTATCCCCTAGAGGCAGTCGTGGAAGTGCGCTAAGGTTCACGAATTGACCCCGCTGGACATAGGCTAAGCTAGAAATAGCTCGGTACTCGCCTTTGTATGTCTTTGCACACCGATGATCCCATTGACCACAATTTAGTTGATTTAGAAATCGTTCCCGCCAAAGAAGAAGAGCGCTCTGAACCCACTAACATCATTATTCGCGAGATGGGCATTGATGACATTGCCCCCGTGTTTCACCTTGGCGAGGAACTCTTCACCAGTGATCTGTATCCCTCGCTCTATCGCATCTGGGATGAGTGGGAGGTCATTGGTTTCTATAACACCGATCCCGAATACTGTCTGGTGGCCGAGGCGGATTCTCAGGTGGTCGGGTTCATCTTGGGCACCATTATTAGCAAAGCCCCATGGGTGTATGGCTACATTAACTGGCTGGGGGTGCATCCCCACTATCAGCGGCGGGGCATTGCCGATAAGCTGGTGGATAAGCTCATCGAGCGGATGATTGAGGAGGGGGCGCGATTTATGCTGGTGGATACCGATCCGGCCAACACGCCCGCAGTAAAGTTTTTTACCCGTAAGGGTTTTGGCAATCCGCGGCGGCATGTCTTTTTTTCGTTAAACTTAACCAAGCACGAAATCTATGGCCGGCTGATTGCCTACGAGCGCGATCGCTCCGAGCGGTTGACCTATCGCCGTCCCCGCCGCCGCTAGAAAGCTGAAATCTAGATAGTCGTTCCTTGGAGGTGTCTGCCTTGGTGACTCTTTCTTCTGCCCCCTCAGATGAGATTCCTGTTCCTGCCCACATCCATTACGAGCTAGTGCTGCAAATTTTGGAACAGGTCTCGTTGCCCGCCCTCCCTCCCCACTCCAGTGGTTACCAGCAACTCCATAGCGCTGCTATTCATCTACGCAAAGCCCTGCGGCTACAAAAGCAGTTTGAGGAGGAATGGCAATTGAGGGGTGGCACTGTGGAGTACCAATGGTCGCTGAATCGCGATCGCCCCCCAGCTCAGAGCAAGTAACCCAATCCCAAGAGCAAGCTACTCCAAAAGTGCAGTTGCACCGCAATAAATTTCGAGTTCTTGATCTGCTCAGGGACACTGTGAAATTGCGCCATCCGCTGACACAAATAAATCGCCCAAGGCAGTGAACTCAAAGCCAGCAGTGTTGGCCACGGCAGCATTCCCCAGAGGACAGCGGCCACTAAGAGAGCATAAAAGACGCCACAGGCGCCATAGACCAGTTGAGCACTGCGAGCCGTCCCTAGGCGCACGACCGGCGAACGTTTGCCAGCGGCTAGATCATCGGCCACTTGGTGAAAGTGGGAGCAAAAGAGAATCAGCGTTGTCGTCAGACCATTGAGGATAGCCACTGGCCAAATACTAGGGCTAAAGGTTTGCCCTTGGCTATAGTAGGCAGCAGCGATCGCCAGCGGCCCAAAGCAGATAAAACAAATCGGCTCTCCCAAACCCAAATAGCCCAAACGAAAGGGTGGACCTTGGTAACTATAGCCTAGGGCGCAGCAGAGTAATACCAACCCTAAAACCGTTGCATCCTGTTGCAGCCAACTAATGGCCACAATCCCCAGTAGCCCCAAAAGTAAGCAGAGGTTGCTCAGCCAAAAGATCAATTGCTTTTTGCCTGTAAGGTTGACTACAGAATGGTACTTGTGGCGATCGATCCCCGTTTCGGCATCAAAGACATCATTACTGAGATTCAGCCAGACCAAAATGAGTACGGCTGCTGTTAGAAACAAACTAAACGGCCACCAATGCACCCTTCCCGTTTCGGCGATCGCCACCGCTGTGCCCAGCCAAATCGGCATCACAGCCACACTGTACATGGGAAGCTTAATCGCCGCCCACCACAAACGGGAGCGATCTATCGATTCTGACGGACTAGCCATCTCACTTACACTTGAGTCACCTTCGTCAGCATATCATTGCCGCTTGTGCCCATCGATCGCTTGTTTCGCTGCCCAAATGGCTTGCCGCAACGCTGGATTATTCAGCTTATAGCTATAGATGCCCAAGTCCCGCGCTAAGGCCACCAGTTGTGGGCGAGTCAGTCGCTCTAGCTCCGCGATCGTCAGCGTTTCGATAGTGGGTTGAGGCGGGCACAGTTGGCGTTCAAGGGCGGCCACTTGCTGTTCTAGGGTACTCAGGCGCTGCAAAACCGTGGGACAGGCCATCTCCGTCGGCTGAAGAGATTGTTGCAAAATTTTACGAATTGCCTCACTAAGGGAACCGCATCCCTGCTGCACTTGCCAGCGTTGGAGTTGGCCGTAGAGTTCAGCATCTAAACGAACCGTGATCTTTTTGTGGGGCATGCCTGAAATTCCAAAAAAAAAACCGACAAACTTACTTACAGTCTGTCGGCTCGTTGTGTGTTCCCTGTTGATGACTCGGATAGTACTGAGTCACTATTTAGTATGACCCATCCCCCGATAGAATGACTGTGACGATGATCACAATTTAGCCGCCTTTTATTGAGTTTCACCAAATTCTCTCATTAGACTTTCCAAATTCCCTATGACCTCTCCCCTAGACGGTACGATTATTTTGCCCGACAACCCCCTGAGCGTCCCCCTACGGCGGCGTTTACTCCATGTGAATGGGATAGGGAGCGATGCTGCCAAGCAACTGCGGGATTTGAACCGCCTTGCCGAACTCACAGCGACTTATCCTTTAGAAGTTCGCGGCATTCACAATCAGACCCATGGCTTCCAAGCAGATCTTTTGGAAAGTTTCCTCGGTAAGGCAGAACTCTACCGTTTTTGGCCCCAGACCCCAGCCCCAGACCCCAGCAAGGATCGCCGCTATGAGTATGCTAAACTTCTTGGCCAACTGGTGACTCAAGATCTGACTGATGATGCGGATATTCTGGCGATCGCCCAACCGAGCCAACTGCAACAGCGCCCCCTCGATATCAACAGCACCGCTGACTTAACGAAACTCCTTGACCTATCGTTCCTACAAAAATTAGGTTGGGGGGATTTTGCCCAGTATCTCTACGGTGCCTTTCCAGCCGGTGCGCCGCGTCCCACCCTGCGGTTGGCCTATGAAATCGTCAAGGGGTTACAGGCGGGAGCCGAATTGTACCTTGTCGCCCATAGTCAAGGGTTAATTATTACTGCCCTTGCCTGCCACATTGTGCGGCAATTGCTGCTGCCGCAAACGAAATGGATGGAGATGGTGCATCTCATTGGCTATGGCCCGGCCATTTTCTTTGCGGATTTGCCGCCAGAGCTACAGCCGCGAACCATCCTAATTCAACACCGTCAAGATGTGGTGGCCGAAACCCTGAGCAACCTCCGCAATGTGGATTTATGGACTAACTTGCAAACCCAGATGGAAAAAGCCATTCACTACGCCGATGATCTGCTGAAAGTGCTCGGTCAAGATAGCCACCACTCTGCCAGTTTCTATTTGGGGTTACAGGACAGCCCCAGCAGCCGGCGATCGGCAGAACTGATACAAATTTTATTAACCCAAAGCTGGACAGCCACCCCCAGTCTTGCCGTCCTTGGGGGCACACGGCTAATCCTTGAACTTTAGCGGATGAGTGGCAGAAGCGGCTATCCTAGTAGAGAGAAAGGAATAGGAAGAAGGACAAAATAGAACGCCAATGAAGGGTCTAGAAAAGATTATCCCCCTAGATGGACGGGATATTAAGGTAGTATTGCAAAAATTTGCCCCCCAAGCGGCCGGTTCCATTCTCATTAGTTCGGGGGAAACAGCTGTCCTAGTGACGGCAAATCGTGCCGCTGCTCGCGAAGGCATTGATTTTTTACCCCTTGTGGTGGATTACGAAGAGCGCCTCTATGCCGCTGGGCGGATTCCCGGCGGTTTTTTACGGCGTGAGGGTCGTCCCCCCGAAAAAGCGATTCTTATTGGTCGCCTGATTGACCGGCCGCTGCGCCCCCTCTTTCCCCAATGGTTGCGCGATGATCTGCAAGTAGTAGCCACGACGGTTTCCTTGGATGAAAATGTTCCCCCCGATGTATTGGCGGTAACGGGAGCCTCGATCGCTGTTCTTTTGGCGCAAATTCCCTTTAATGGTCCAATGGCAGCGGTGCGGGTGGGCCTTGTGGGGGATGAGTTTATTATCAACCCCACCTACAAAGAAATTGAGCGCGGTGGCTTAGATCTGGTCGTGGCCGGGTCTCCCGATGGCGTGGTGATGGTGGAGGCCGGTGCCAATGAGCTGCCCGAAGCTGACATGATTGAAGCCATTGACTTTGGCTATGAGGTCATCCAAGACCTGATTCAAGCGCAGCGGGATCTCCTCAAGGAACTGGGTCTTGATATCGTCAAAGTGGAACCGCCAGCGATCGACCCCACCTTGGAAAACTTCATCTACGATCGCGCCGTTGAACCGGTCAAAGCCATTCTCAAACGCTTTGAAAAGGACAAAAATGTTCGCGATGCTGCCCTCGATGAGGTGCAAGGGGCGATCGCCCAAGACATTGCGGCTCTGCCCGAAGATCACCCAGTGGCTGTGGCGGCAGCGGAAAACCCCAAAGCCCTGCCTACCCTCTTTAAGGCCGTGACGAAAAAACTCATGCGGCAGCAGATTATTGAAGAAGGGGTGCGAGTGGATGGCCGCCGTCTCGATGAAGTGCGTCCCATTTGGTGTGAGGTGGGGGTTCTGCCAGAGCGGGTTCATGGTAGTGCCCTCTTTAATCGTGGCTTGACGCAGGTGATGTCTGTGACCACCCTCGGTTCTCCTGCCGATGCCCAAGCCCTTGACGATCTGCATCCCGAGGACAGCAAACGTTATCTGCACCACTACAACTTTCCCCCCTACTCTGTGGGTGAAGTCAAACCCCTGCGATCGCCCGGGCGGCGGGAAATTGGCCATGGTGCCCTCGCCGAGCGTGCCCTCGAACCGGTCATTCCTCCCAAAGAGGAGTTTCCCTATGTGATTCGCGTCGTGTCGGAGGTGCTCTCTTCCGATGGTTCTACCTCCATGGGATCCGTTTGTGGTTCCACCCTCTCCTTGATGGATGCCGGGGTACCGATCCGTAAACCCGTCAGTGGGGCGGCCATGGGGCTGATCAAGGAGGGCAATGAGGTGCGCATCCTCACCGACATTCAGGGGATTGAAGACTTCCTTGGCGACATGGATTTCAAGGTGGCCGGCACCGATAGCGGCATTACCGCCCTGCAAATGGACATGAAAATTACTGGCTTGCCGATGTCGGTGATCAAACAGGCAATCGAACAGGCACGTCCGGCACGGCTCCATATCCTTGAGAAAATGCTGGCGGTGCTGGACAAACCCCGTCCCCAACTGCCCCCCAGTGCGCCACGACTGCTGACGTTGCAAATTCCCCCCGATATGATTGGCCTTGTCATTGGTCCCGGGGGTAAAACCGTGCGCGGTATCTCTGAGCAATACAACGTCAAGGTGGACATTAGTGAAGAAGGGCTGGTCACCATTACTGCCCCCAATGAAACCAACGCCAAGCAAGCCCGGGCGGCCATTGAGGGTCTGACGCGAAAGCTCAACGCCGGTGATGTCTATCTGGGTAAGGTGACGCGGATTATTCCCATCGGTGCTTTTGTCGAGTTTCTCCCCGGCAAGGAGGGGATGATCCACATTTCCCAGTTGGCGGAGTATCGGGTTGGCAGAGTCGAGGACGAAGTGAAAATTGGCGATGAAATTGTGGTCAAAATCCGGGAGGTGGACAGCAAAGGCCGCATTAACCTGACCCGCCTTGGTATTCATCCCGACGAGGCCGAAGCCGCCCGCAGTAGCTCCGTTGTCTAGCCCATGGTCACCATGCCCAAGTCATCACCGCATACGTTCCTCTTGGAGGTGGGAACCGAGGATCTCCCCGCCCGCTTTGTCAGTAGTGCCCTGCGCCAGTGGCACACCCTGATTCCCCAAACCCTCAAGGAACAGGGACTGGAGGGGGGAGTCAAAGTCTGGGCAACCCCGCGCCGCTTAGCCGTACTGATTGAGGGGTTACCGCCCCAGCAGCCCGATCAAGCAATTGAAATCAAAGGGCCAGCGGCCAGCGTGGCCTTTCGCGAGGGGGAACCTACCCCGGCTCTATTGGGGTTCCTGCGATCGCGCCAAGGTCGTCTTGAGGAAATTGAAATCCGTCCCACGGAAAAAGGGGAGGTGGTCTATCTCAAGCAAGTTCGCCCCGGCCAACCGACGCCCCAACGATTGACCGAGTTGGCACCACAGTGGATTGCCGCCCTTGAGGGTGCCCGCTTCATGCGCTGGGGGGATGGGGATTTGCGGTTTTCGCGTCCCATTCGCTGGCTAGTGCTGCTGTGGGAGGATCAGGTGCTGCCCTTGGTCTTGGAGAGCCATTCCGTGCGCATTGCCAGCGATCGCACCACCTATGGCCATCGTGTCCTTTCTCAAGGGGCTATTGTCCTCAAGCATGCCCAAGACTATGAAGCTGCCCTTGAAACGGCGGGAGTCTTGGTGGATCCAGAGGTTCGCCAGCAACGGATTCGCGAGCAAATTGCTGCCCTTGCTGCGGAAGCGGGGGGATGGGTGGATTTAGAGGTGCCCCTTTTGGAGGAAGTCACCCACCTCGTGGAATGGCCAACGGCGGTTTTGGGAAGTTTTGAAGCACGGTTTCTTGCCCTGCCCCTTGAGGTGATTACCACCGTATTGGTGTCCCATCAGCGGTATTTTCCCGTGTACACCGATGCCACTCGCCAAGCGCTGCTCCCTGTATTCATCACGATTAGCAATGGCGACCCTGCGGCCACCCCCTTGATTCGTGCTGGGAATGAGCGGGTGATTCGTGCTCGCCTAGCGGATGCCGAGTTCTTCTACAAGGTGGATACGGCACAGCCCCTAGAGCACTATCGTGACAAACTAGCCACGGTTACCTTCCAAGATGAATTGGGATCCATGGCCGACAAAGTGGAACGGCTAACCGCACTAGCTCGCCAAATTGCCACCGCCTTAAATTGTGCGGCTGCGGACGTTGCTGCCATTGAACGCACGGCCTGCCTGTGTAAAGCGGATCTAGTAACGCAGATGGTGGGGGAATTTCCGGAACTGCAGGGCTACATGGGGCAAGTGTATGCCACGGTCTCCGGGGAAGCGCCAGCGGTGGCCACGGGGATTTTTGAACATTATCTGCCGCGTTTTGCGGGCGATCGCCCGCCCCAAAGTCTCACAGGTCAGGTGGTGGGACTCGCCGATCGCTTGGATACTCTAGTCTGCCTCTTTGGCATCGGCCTGTGTCCCACGGGGTCATCAGATCCCTTTGCCCTACGGCGGGCTGCCAATGCCGTGATCACCATTCTCTGGCAGGGGGAACATCACTTGGATCTCCTCGCTCTGCTACAGGAGTCTGCCCAAGCCTTTTGTCGCCAATTTGCCGCCAAGCTCAGTGCCGCTGACTTAGAGCAGGAACTGCGGCAGTTTTTTAGCCAACGGCTGCGAACCTTACTGCAAGAAGAACTCGGCATTGAGTATGACTTGGTGAATGCCGTCATTCCAGAGGATCAGGCGGAGTTGCAGACTCGTGCCCTTAGGGATGTGGTTGATGCCCGCGATCGCGCCCAATTTCTCCAAAAACTGCGCCAATCCGGTGAACTCATGGCCATTTACCCCACCGTCAATCGTGCCGCGCGTTTGGCACGTCAGGGCACCCTAGGAACAGACTGCCTGAATATCCGCGCTGTCAAGGCCAAGCACCTCGCAGCCCCCATTGAAAAGGAATTCTATGCCGCTCTCAAGGACCTCTTGCCAAGGGTGCAACAGGCGCAGGGGCAGCGTGCCTATGGGGAAATTGTGGCTGCTTTAGTCTCCCTTGCCCCCATTGTCAGTCGCTTCTTCGATGGCGAGGAAAGTGTCCTAGTGATGGCCGAGGATGCAGCCGTGCGTGCCAATCGCTTAGCGCTCCTTGGTCTGTTGCGCAATTGTGCAGCCATTATTGGCGATTTTGGGGCGATCGTCCAAATCGAGAGCGTTGCATCCAGCTCATAGTTCTCACAACTTTTGGCAGGAACAAAAGTGTTGCTTAGCTCACAGCGGCAACGCATAATTGAGAGTACCCCAATTGAGAATTGCCGTGGCCTGTTCATCTGAACAGGCGCTCAGTTGGTGTTTAGCCTGTTTGCGAGAATTGCCATGACTGCTGAACCCCCGGCCAAGCGCCCCCGCGCCAAGAAGACCCCAGCGACTCCGCCAACGCCTTCCCCTGAGTTAGAAACCAAATCTCGCCCAGAAATTCTCGGTGTTGCGGCAGCGGGTAGCTCACCGCCCAAGGTCAATACTGCTCCTGAAGAAGCGATTTCTGAGCAAGAAGATCTTCCTTCCCGTCTCCAGCCGATCCCACCCCCCAGTGAACGGATGCAATATCGGGCGATCGGGGTTGTACGCGGTCGCTATGTACCCGCTTCGGAGGCGGAGTTCAACCGCGGGGTGATGATAACCGAGGATGGCGTGGAAATTGAAACCGTCCTCTTGGGGCAGGTGATGAACCTGATTAAAAAATATCTCGACCTGAATGAACCCCACCTCTGGGTGGTCTATCCCCGCACCCGCGACGTTGACAAAGAAGCGGTGAAACTGCACCTGCAAATTGTGGGCGTATGGGAACCGGAGCGCCTGCAACAGGCCAATGCCACAGCAGCGGATCCCGGCGTCAATGACGGCTACTTTTCTGTACGCGGAGAAGTGATCTTCAACTCCCAAGAAAAGAACTTTGTCGTCGTTAAAATTCAACAGTTGCCGCGTCGGCGAGGGGAAAAACCCAAAGCCTTCAAATTGAAACTAGTGGGAATGGTACCCATGAAGTCGCCGGGCTACTTTTGGGACTTTCAAGTGCAGCGACAGGGAACCAGTCTAGTAGTTCAGGAGGCAACCACCGTCGGTATCCTGCCCCCCCGCAAAATCAAGAAGCCCAAGAAAGCCAAGGCACGGCCAGCCCGTCCCCAGCGCCCTCAGCGTCCTAGTTCGCCGCGTCCGACCTCCTTTCGCCCGGTTCGGCGATCGCCCAACCCACCATTGAACTAGCGCCAAGGCATGGCTTGTCGAGGTGTTGTAAATTTTTGTAAATTTGTTGCACTGCCAACAACAACTTAGACACCGTACTTGATCATTTAGCCCACCTACTGCGAGGAACACCATGACGATTCAACTAGGGGGACATCGCACCGCCCGTCGCGCCTACGGTATTGATGAAATTGCCCTTGTCCCCGGCAACCGCACCCTTGATCCCCAACTGGCCGATACCCGCTGGCGCATTGGTACCATTGAACGGGAAATTCCGATTATTGCCAGTGCCATGGATGGGGTCGTGGATGTCACGATGGCCGTCAAACTCAGCCAAATGGGGGCACTGGGTGTCCTCAACCTTGAGGGAATTCAAACCCGCTACGAAGATCCAGCACCGATTCTCGAACGCATTGCCAGCGTCAGTGTTGATGAATTTGTGCCCCTGATGCAGCAGTTGTATGCCCAGCCGATTCAGCCCCACCTCATTGAAAAACGCATTCAAGAAATCAAATCCCAAGGGGGGATTGCTGCCGTCAGTTTAACCCCAGCGGGAGCCAGTCGTTTTGGTGAGGTTGTGGCAGCGGCAGGGGCCGATTTGCTCTTTGTCCAAGCCACGGTTGTCTCACCGGCTCACCTTGCCCCTGAGGGGACAGACCCCTTAGACCTTGCTGCTTTTTGTGAGCGGATGCCAATGCCCGTCATTTTGGGGAATTGCGTCACCTATGAGGTGGCCCTCAGTCTTATGCACTGTGGTGCGGCAGCAATTCTAGTGGGGATTGGGCCGGGGGCAGCCTGTACTTCTCGGGGTGTGCTTGGGGTGGGGGTGCCTCAAGTCACGGCGATCGCTGACTGTGCAGCGGCACGGGATGCCTATTTTGAAGAGACGCAACGCTATGTGCCTGTGATTGCCGATGGGGGCCTTGTCACGGGTGGCGATGTCTGCAAGTGTATTGCCTGCGGCGCAGATGCGGTGATGATGGGATCCCCCTTTGCCCGTGCCAAAGAAGCCCCTGGTCGCGGTTATCACTGGGGCATGGCCACGCCTAGTCCGGTGCTGCCTCGGGGGACGCGCATTCATGTCGGCACCACTGGCACCCTTGAGCAGATTCTGCGGGGACCCGCTCAGTTGGACGATGGTACCCATAACTTCCTTGGGGCATTGCAAACCAGCATGGGCACCCTTGGCGCCAAGGATCTGCGGGAAATGCAACAGGTGGAGATCGTCATTGCTCCTTCCCTCCTCACGGAAGGCAAGGTCTATCAAAAAGCGCAAAAACTGGGGATGGGTCGCTAGTCAAGAGGCAGATAGCTATAGTCAATGCGGCCGCCGCCGCGAAACTGCTGCCGATAGGCGATGCTGACGGGATCCTCACTGGCGTAGAGGGTATCAATGCCAATACCATTGCGGCCATATTCTTTGCCAGAGCTATGGATATACTCTCCCTGCCCCAGATAGAGACCCACATGGGTCGCCTTTTCACGGGTACCAAAAAAGACGAGATCACCCCGCTGAAGCTGGGGTAAGGTTTCCTCAATGGAGTTGCTTCCTAGGGGCGTGGCAAAAGCCTCCTGCTGATAGGCATCCCGCGGCAGCCAAATGCCTTGATGGGCAAAACTAGCCTGTATCAAGCCAGAGCAATCGTAGTTGGGGGCAACGGTTCCGCCCCAGAGGTATGCATGGGGAACCCGCTGTGCCGCCAAGCAAAAGGCAATCACCTCCTCAAGGACAGCCTCAATATAGGCGCGATCGCGGGTAATGGGTTGATAGGGCTGAGTGGCGGGTGTGAGATGGCGGTAATCCTGTGGATCCAGCCAGCCCCAGTATTCATCCTCAGCAAGTTGCACGTAGGTACGTTCAGCCCCCAAAGCAGGTGCCCAGAGCAAGCGTCCTGCTGCCCCTTGGGTCGCCAAGCGATCGCCTGTGGGGGCGTCGTAGAGGTTCACCGTGGCCGTGAGTTGATAAAGCTGCATTACCGTCTGATGGTTTAGAGAATAATGACTTTGCATTTGAGTTGCCCCTCTTTTTGCTTATAGCGGGTCAGTAGCATGGTTTGAAGGCTTCAAAACTCTACGTATGTAATTTCTTTTTCCTAAGGTGACCGAAGAGGGGTATCAGTGAAGTTGGGCTGTACTGCTACATGACATCGACTGAGTAGGCACGGATTGCTGTATCCACTGTCGCAAGGGTCAAACCGTTTTGTAATGCTTGACAGATGAGCATTCTGTCAAACGGATCGCGATGCAAGGGTGGCAGTTTAGCTTAGCCAGTTGAATTACACTATTTTCATCAAGACCAAGGCTGTCAATACTCAGATAAACCTCATTGTCTGGATCACGAAATTATATCCCGAAGATCCGTTGATAACTGGATATCACCACTAATGAACCATAAGAAAATATGCGTATCTAACAAAATTCTCATTTACAGCTCTTTTCAAAAGAATTGAACTTACCTAGGAAAGTTAAAGCTCCTCTATGACAGGGTTACAGCCTCTCGATGACCCCCATATTTTAGAAAAGGGCTGTACCCTCGAATGCGTTGAGCAGCTCTTCCGGCAAAGGAGCGTCGAAATCATCTGGAACGGTAAACTCGCCCGCACATAAACCAAATGGTCGCAATTGCTTACTCTTGCCAATAGGTTTAAGAGGTTTAAGTTCAGCAATCAGCTGGTTAGATCTAAAAATAATAAGGGTCTCACCTGCCTCTACTTGATCCAGATACTTGAGAGGATCACGCTGAATCTCATCAACCGTTACATTCAACATCGGCTTGCCTCAACACAACTTGATATATGCATCAAAATCCAAAGCAGTGAAACATTTCAAGGCTTCTCTTCCCCTCTTTAGTGATTCCAAGTACAGGTCGCAATGCTCATCAACGAACTAAAGGCTGGGTAGAGCGGCTCTTGGGGTATTCATAGCTTTCTCAATACTCTGCTACTTTATTTTAATTTCTTTCTCTTGAGGCGACTAAAAAGAGGTCAGCTACAGTTCAATAGGGGGCAGCTACAACGGGAGCAAACTGTGCCGCCACATCCCCCACCAACTCAGGATGGTTCGGATCTAGCATCATCACCGGTGCCTCAGGGTGTAACTCAAACTTCTCTAAGGGAAACCAGAGGATGTTGGGCGCTGTGGTTAGCTCAAAAACGTAATAGCGGTGGGTTAAATCCATAACGGTGCGGTATTCAGTGTTGTAGAGACTTCCCGGCACTTTATTGGGGGCACCAAAGGGCACAGAGACATTGCGGGCGATCGCTAACACACTGGCGATCGCTTCCCGTTGATTGCGGGGTTCGGGCAGCACCTGCAAGAAATAATCAGCCCGCACAAAGCGATGGCTGGGATCCACATTCCCCGGCAGCGGTGTTTGGCGTGTGGCATTGGTGAAATCAAACTGGGCACGGTAGGCCAACTGCTCATCATAGGGGGGATCGTTGGTCATGATTTGATACTGGCGTCCATGGTGGATAACCAGTTCACCGTTGAGATATTCCAAAATGGCCGAGTCGCCACTGGCATCCGCGATCGCTACATGAACCGTGCTGGCAAAGCCCTGTACCGTGATCATCACTGGTTGAATCTGAGCCATGAGGTCAAGGGCTTCCTGCACTGTTGCCGCATTATCCAGCAGGTATTGCCCCCAGAGTCCGGCGTGTACCCCCTGCTTTTGTGGATGCCGTGTGCCAAAGTCCGTTGCTGTCAAATAGAGCAGATGCACTGCCAAGCCCTGTTCATTGAAGCCATCGACGGTTCCCAAGCCGTACATACTGACAACGGCACTGCCATAGCGGGACTGCCAACGGGCGGGGTTTGCCATTTCAAGAGCAGCGGTGCCCAGATGATTGCCCTGACGCTGAAGCCCACGCGGAAAAATGATTAGCTTTGGTTCAGTGGTGGTGGGCCAGTCCATGGTTCGCGCCACAAAGACCCCTAGGGCATTGGTATGCCAGAGAATGCGAGTACACATGGAACCCTCAACAGCAAACGGCGGCATTCAAGAGGGACTTAAATAACTGCAAGCCGTCTAAAGTATGGTCACTGGGGGAGTGGCTCAAGGCGGGGTCAGCGGCGCGCTCAGGGTGGGGCATCATGCCTAACACATTGCCAGCAGCATTGCAAATACCGGCGATATTGTTGAGCGAACCATTGGGATTACTCTCAGGGGTGACATTCCCTTGGGCATCGGCATAGCGAAAGAGGACTTGGCGGTTGGCTTCCAGTTCAGCGAGGGTGGCGGCATCGGCGTAGTAGCAGCCCTCACCGTGGGCAATGGGCAAGCGAATCACCGTTTTATCGCCATAGGCCTGTAGCCACGGGCGTTCCTTGGCTTCTAGGCGCAAATACACGCGATCGCAAATAAAATGCAAGTCCCGATTGCGCACTAGAGCACCGGGGAGCAGTTTGGCCTCGGTCAGGATTTGAAACCCATTACAAATGCCCAGCACCCATTTGCCAGCGGCGGCATGGTCTTTGACGGCGGACATAATTGGTGAGAAGCGGGCGATCGCCCCACAGCGCAAATAATCACCAAAACTGAAGCCCCCTGGTAGCACAATCAAATCATAGTCACTCAGATGGGTTTCTTCGTGCCACAGCAGTTGCGTTGGCCATTGGAGAATCTCACTCGTGATATAGGCCACATCGCGATCGCAATTGGATCCGGGAAAAACGACAATCCCCACGTTTAGGGCATGACTCACAGCAATCCATCCATCACGTCAGTAATCGGCTTTAACTTGGCTGGGGCATGGAGTAGCTCAATATCCCGTAGCCAAATGACACCGCGTCCCATGAATTCCACCCCAATTTTAATCAAGCCGGGGGTCTGGGGTTCAGGTTTGAGGTGAAAAGGCACTTCACACAGATGCCAGTCGCGATCGCCCACGAGAGAAACCGTGCGCGAAAATGTCCAACCAAAGGGTTGACTGCGGCTGAGGAAGAGTTGTCCCCCCTCAGGCAATGCTCCGGTTTTCACTAAGGCACGGCACAGGAGCAATTGATCGCCCCCTTGGGCAGAGGGCACTTCCAACCACAGGTGGGCTTCCGGGAGTTCAAAGAGGGGAATCGTCTGCGGCCAGTGGGACTCCAGATACCAAGCGGCGCCTTCAACCCTGAGACCAGAGCCAGCAATAGGCTGATCCACACCCGCCCGAAAAAGGGCAACCCGTTGGAAGGGGGCTGCGGGTTCCGGTACCTGAAGCAAGGGGGCAAGGGTCTCCGCCAAGGACTCTAATCCCGATTCAATCCCGGCCTTGATGCCCGCCTCGATACTGGCTAATAGATCATCCCACCAGTTGAACATCGTGCCTATCCTGCGGCAGTTGCCAGCTCCTGCAATTCAATGCGAAAGGTTTCAATCACGGGGTTGGCCAACAGTTGATCGGCAATGTGGGTGAGTTGTGCCTCGGCAGTGGCGCGATCGCTGGCCTCTAGAGTGAGTTCCACCAGTTTGCCAATGCGCACCGCTTGCACATTGGTATAGCCCAGATGATGAATCCCCGCCTGTACCGCGACGCCTGCGGGATCTAACACCGATGGTCGCAGCGTAACAAAAACCTGTGCCTGAAATTGTGCCATGGACTATACCTCGCGGGGGGACTGCTCGATCAGGGACTTCACACCCTCAATCGTTGCCGGGATACTGCTGGGATCCATAAATAGTACTTTACTGCTATCACTATGGCCAATGGTGCGTCCCATATCTAAATAGCCCTGAGCAAGGAGAAACTGGAGCGCTTCCTTGGCCTTGGGATCTTCGCGCAGTGCTGCGGCAATAATTTTCATTGCTTCTGCAGTTCCTTGGGCACGCAAAATCTGATCTTGGCGCTCAGCTTGGGCACGCAACACCACCACTTTTTGTTCTGCTTCCGCTGCCAGAATAGTGGCTTTTTGTTCGGCCTCGGCGGCTAACACTTGAGCTTCCGCTTTACCTCGAGCCGAGTTGATCGCTGCTTCCCGCTCCCCTTCAGAGGTGAGAATCGCAGCCCGTTTTTTGCGCTCCGCAGACATTTGCAGTTCCATTGAGTCTTGAACCGCCTTCGAGGGGGCAATATCCCGCAGTTCCACACGGGTCACCTTCACCCCCCACGGATCTGTAGCAATATCGAGATCCCGCAGGAGATTCTCATTCACCTGAGTACGAGCGGTAAAGGTTTCATCCAGCTCTAGCTTCCCCATTTCTGCTCGAATCTGCGTTTGCACCAGATTCACCATTGCCATCTTCAGGTTTTCCACCTTGTAGTAGGCGCGCTCCATATCAATAATCCGCCAGTAAACAACGGCATCCACCGTAATCGTCACATTGTCACGGGTGATACACTGCTGCGGCGGAATATCTAAGACCTTTTCCCGAGTCGTTTGCTCAAAGACCACGCGATCAAGGAGCGGCACTGTAAAATTTAGCCCCGGTTCCAAGCGACGGCTATAGCTGCCTAACCGCTCCACCAAGGCCATATTGCCCTGATTGACAATGCGCACAGAGCTACCAATAGCCCAGCCCCCAAACCCCAGTAGAAACAGCAGGCCAAAGAGTTCACCCATAGTTTCCGTTCCCGAATCAGTTCACTACTACTCTAGGAGCTGGCGGTCTAGGTTGGGCTACAGCAGCGGCTAATTCATAATTTGTTACTCGCCTTTAGCTGACCTAGGAGTGCTGATTCTGGCACCATGGAGCAAGGATTTTGGTTAATACCCAGAAGTGTTGAATCCTGCAACAAAACTTAACATTTTAAGTGACCAGTAGCTCTGGCTGCCAATCAAAGCTCCAATGCACTATCGAGCAGCGACGACTGAGTTCCAGTTGCAAATATCGCAATTTGTCTAATAGCTTCTTCCCAAAGTATTCAGGTATCTCCACCAGCTCTAAAATTAAATAGGCAATTAAAACCATATAAATCTGATTTATCACCCCGTTCAAACTCTTCGTAATCAACTTGTCTAATGATAAATGCATCTTCAGAAATTTCCATAGGTTCTCAATCGCCCACCGATGCCGATATAACTCACTCACTTCCTCATCACTCAGCTCCTTTAGATTTGTCGCTATACGAAACTCCGTTTGATTCTCGTCAAAAAATTGAACCACGCGATATCTCTCATGATTGAGCTTCATTCTCATGTTATTCTTGATACGTACAACAAATGAGCACTTCCTCTCACTCAGTCGCTCTAAAAATTGCCAGCTCGCAAACCCTCTATCCATGATTACAACAGTATTCTCAGAGATCATTTCTAGAATCTCCTCTTGAAAGCTCAAGTCATGTCTCTCCCCAAAAGAAATCACCGCTTTACCTATGATGTTCTCTGTTAAATCAAATCCCGTAATTAACTTCACTTGATGATATTTATAGAACCAAAAGAGTTTACTGGTCAGGGTAATGATGGTTGAATCGATAGGAAACAGCGTCATGCTTGAAGTACGATGTCTCTTTTGAGCTTGAGACATCAGTTGAGTGTAAATCCCCTCAAATAAGCTGGTTGTCCGAGTTTTGTTGGCTTTGGAAAACGTTGACATATCCACTGTAATCCCTGCATGATTCAAGCGATAAAATAAGGCTCTCATACTGGTTAACCCTTGGTCGAGAACGTAGGTCAACCAGATTTTGAAGAACAATTGAGAGTTCAGCACGGGGTAGTCACAGGGGCTGAGCCGATTGAGAATGGACTTGACAAGAGTTGCAAAAGATGCCATATTAAGGCCAATTGATTGTTTTTTTCTTCTTTTAAGGGAAGAATATGACATTTCTTCCCTTTTTTCTAGCCTCTCAAACTATCTTTCAACACTTCTGGTCCTCTACGATGTCGATGCCATAAATTGATGCCACTGCCAGCACCGCCTAGCGCTCATATTCAAGTTAAACCTTGGCATAACAGGCTTCCGTGCGAGGATTTCTACCGAGAAGTTGCCAGTACTGCAGGTGGGTTCCAAGAAACGCGAGTTAATGCGTTCGGTTTCTGGCTGGACTAAATCTAGCATAGCCTGCACGATGTGCTGGGGGGTGAGTACTTCACCATGGTCAGCAACGCGGCGTTTGGATTTGACAGTTTTTTCCACGGGGACTTGCTGTCAAGGACTAAATGAGGAGGACTTCCTGCTCTCTATTATTTGGGCGCCGCTGCTGTCAGTACTTCGTGCCCCTCGGTGGTGACCAAGACATCGTCTTCGATGCGCACGCCAATGCCGCGCCAGCGATCGCCAATCTCAGGTTGACCCTCGGCAGGAGTTGCTTCGGGGTGAATATAGATTCCCGGCTCCACTGTCAGCACTTGACCCGGTTGCAGGGTAACCCATGTTTCTTTGTTGTGCTTGTAAAGACCGACATCATGGACATCGAGACCCAGCCAGTGGCCGGTGCCATGCATAAAGAAGGTGCGATATTTCTGGGTATTGTTCTCTTTGCCTTCGTTGATCAGATCGTCAATCGCTCCCCGCAGCAGACCAAGCTCTACTAGACCTTCTACAATCACCCGCACTGCCGCATCGTGGATTTGGTTGTAGGTATTCCCCGGTTGCACCTGCTCAATGGCCGCCTTTTGGGCAGCAAGCACAATCTCATAAATGGCTCTTTGCTCGCCACTGAACTGGCCACTCACAGGGAAAGTGCGGGTGATATCGGCATTGTAATAGTGATAGGCACAACCTGCATCAATCAACAGCAGGTCACCGGCTAGCATTTGGCGTTGGTTGGCTGTGTAGTGGAGCACACAACTATTTGGCCCTGAAGCCACAATGGAAGGGTAGGCAGGACCATCGCCCCCCCATCGGCGAAAGAGATGCTCCATCTCCGCCTGAATTTCATATTCCCAGCGTCCGGGGGCAGCCACTTCGCGGGCACGCTGATGGGCTTCGACAGTGATGGCGATCGCTTGGCGCATCAAGGCCAATTCTGCTGCTGATTTAATTTGCCGCATCGGTGCCAAGAGAATACTGGGATCGGCGATCGCCCGCGGCCCTGTGCCCCGCTTGGGTAGGGTTGCTAAAAGCTGTTGATAGTGCTTGAGAATCAGTTGATTAAAGCGCTCATGGTGACCAAAGTGGTAGTATAGGGGGTCGCCGGTTTCCAGATAGCGCGGCAGGTGCTGCTCTAGCTCGCCAATGGGATACACCGCATCGGCGCCTAATTGCTCCTTGGCTGCTTCTACCCCAAGGCGTGCCCCTGTCCAGATCTCTTGGCTGAGATCCTTGGGCTGCACAAAGAGAACATAGCGATGCTCACTGTGGTTGGGCGCAAAAACAGCAACGGCCTCTGGCTCATTAAAGCCCGTGAGGTAATAAAAGTTACTTTCTTGGCGAAAGTTGTAGTCCACATCATTATGCATGATGGCGCGCGGGGCACTACAGAAAACAGCGACACCCGTGCCCAATTTCTCTAAAAACTGCTGCTGTCGTTGCTGGTACTCTGTTTTCATCGCGCCTTGAAAAGTGGGTCAACCCTTGGGAATGATGACCCTGAAGTGGTTTGGTGGGGGCGGAGGGACTTGAACCCTCACGACTTGTTTAAGGTCAACGGATTTTCATCCTCCTGCCGCTTTCGCGACCACCCCTTGGGTGTTGAGGATTGGACTCTCCCTTTACCCGCGTAGAGGATCTACGGTAGGGTAGCTCCCGTCGAGTCTCTGCACCTTCCGTTTCTGGAGGAATGATCCATGGGAAACGGCTTGGCTCAGGATTGCCCTATTTGCCCTATGGACAAACGTAGGTTTCCCTGAATTTGAGAGCATTCACTTAATAGATTTCTCTACTAAGGCTCAATTGCTTAAGTCCGCAGCGTCTACCATTCCGCCACGCCCCCTTCAGTACCGCTACTATACCACCTTGGCTTTGGGGGATGCAATTCCTACCGGCGTTGGTAATAAGCCCGCAAACCCTCGAGGAGCCGCTGATTTTCGCTGTCACGGCGCACCGCCACTCGGAAGTAGGAAGCGCCCAATTCGGGAAAGCTGCAACAATCGCGAATCAAAATGTGATGCTGCTGGAGGAGGTAGGTTTGCAGGGGCAAAATGGTGTCCGTTGCTTGCAGGAGTAGAAAGTTTGCCTTGCTCTCGGTCACCACCTTCAGTTCGGGCATATTATTTAAGGCCGCCGCAAAGGCATGACGCGCTGGCGGTAACCATGCCCAAGTCTGTTCCTGAAAGGGGCGATCGCCCAAAGCTGTGACACCGGCAATGATTGCCAAGCAATTCACACTCCAGGGATCGCGCCACGATCGCCAGCGTTGCCAACGTTCTGGAGCCGACACCCCATAGCCGAGACGCAGACCCGCCAGACCATAGAACTTCGTCAGCGATCGCAGGATGATTAAATTGGGGTACTCAGGTACAGCCGCGATGAGAGACTCGCTCGCCGCCGGCGGCAAAAAGTCCATAAAGGCCTCATCTACCACCACCAGGGCACCCGTCTCTAGCAAGGGCTGGAGCTGATTCCGCGACCAGAGCTGCCCACTGGGGTTATGGGGATTGTTAATGAGGATGGCATCTTCAGGGGTTAGGGCAGGCGCGATCGCCCCAAAGCCGCTTTGCACCTGGGCTAGGGGAATCGGCACAATTGGGCAAGCAAAAGCCGCCAGTGCCCGCCGGTAGTCAGCAAAGGCAGGAGTAATAAGATAAATCTGCTGGCGATCGCCACACTCGCGACCTACCCAAGTCAATAACTCCGCCGCGCCGTTGCCCACCAAAAAATAATCCTTCGGTAGTTGATGCAGGGCGGCAAGGGCATCCACCAAGGGACGGCAATCGGGATCGGGATAGTCACGAATCGTGGGCAGCGCCGCCTGAAGGGCGGCTATCACTGAGTCAGGAGGTCCCCAGGGGTTGAGACTGGCGGAGAAATCCAAAATTGCATCGGGAGCACAGCCAGCGATCGCTGCCGCCCAAGCTAAATTGCCACCGTGGCGGGGGGGCATTCAGACTATTTTTTCTTGCCCTTGGCCGCCGGTTCAGGAGCCGCCGGCGGTGCAACTTTTTCTTTGAAAAGTTTCCCTGCTGAAAAGGCGGGAACGGTAGTTGCTGGGATTTGCATTTTTTCTTTGGTTTTCGGGTTGCGTCCTTCACGGGCTTTGCGCTCCCGCGGTTCAAAGGCACCAAAGCCCACTAGTGTCACTTTTTCTCCCTTGGCCACGGCCTCCATGATTTCCTCAACGGTGGCTGAGATAATGGCCTCAACTTGCTTTTTGGTGACGTTGTTGGTGCTATGGGCACGACTAAACACAGCATCCACGAGTTCAGCTTTATTCATGGGGATCACTCCACAGAAACATTAAAGGTTGTTAATTGAGGAACAAATGGGTGAAAGGCACGAAACCCTTGCCTCTGCTTGCTTTCAAGCCTCATTCTAGAATAGCCAGACCCCAACTGGAACCCTGAAACCTTTAAGATATGTGGTTTTCAGCCACTTTTATCCATTAGAAATTTCTCAAACCCTTGATTCATCAGTCTTTTAGCCTATTCCATCCTCTTTGCAGGGATAGTTTGGGGCAGTGACAGTTGTTAGAAAAATTAACAAATCACGGTGTCCCAAGGTCTGAATATCGCCCCAGAGAACAAAAAAGCCCCATGGCTGAGACGATGGGGCATTCACAAATTTCATGAATTTAATGCTTGGATTCGGAGGATTTGATCACAGCGTATTGGCGATGATCTATCCCCTAGGCATCATCCAAGGCGGCAATACCAGGAAGTTCTTTGCCTTCGAGGAGTTCAAGGCTGGCGCCACCACCGGTGGAGATGTGGCTCATGCGATCGGCAACGCCCACTTTTTCCACAGCAGCTACGGAATCGCCACCGCCAATAATCGTGGAGACGCCCTCACTGGTGAGGTCAGCCAAACAGCGGGCGATCGCCTCTGTGCCCTTGGCAAATTGATCAAACTCAAACACCCCCATTGGGCCATTCCAGATCACTGTTTTGCAATCCTTGAGCGCCTCTTGAAAGCGCTTGACGGAAGCAGGCCCAATATCCAGACCCATCCAGCCATCGGGAATCGCTTCGATACTGACCACTTGACTATTGGCATCGGCGGCAAAGTTATCCGCCACCACGACATCTGTGGGCAAGAGCAACTCCACCCCTTTTTCTTGGGCTTTGGCTTCGAGGTGTTTGGCTAGCTCCAACTTGTCTTCCTCCACGAGGGATTTGCCCACATTCAGCCCCCGCGCTTTGTAGAAGGTGAAGATCATGCCGCCGCCGATCAGCAATTTATCCACTTTTTCTAAAAGGGCTTCAATCACGCCAATTTTAGAAGAGACTTTCGATCCCCCCACAATCGCAGCCAAGGGACGGCGGGGATGCTCAATGGCGTTTTGGAGATATTCCAGTTCTTTCTCAATCAAAAAGCCCGCCACGCAGGGACTGAGGTATTGCGTCACCCCAGCAGTTGAGGCATGGGCGCGGTGCGCAGTGCCAAAGGCATCGTTGACATAGACTTCTGCACAGGCCGCCAGTTGCTTGGCAAATTCAGGATCATTTTTTTCTTCCCCCGGATGGAAGCGCACATTCTCGAGGAGACAGACATCCCCATTGGCCATTGCTTGGGTATGGGCCACCACGGCATCACCAATGCAGTCATCGAGCTTGGCCACGGGTTTGTGGAGCAGTTCCGAGAGCCGCTGAGCCACAGGAGTGAGGCGCAGTTTATCATCCACACCCTTGGGACGGCCAAAGTGGCTGACAAGAATCACCTTGGCACCTTTGCTGATCAGGTCTTGAATGGTGGGCAGTGCGGCGCGGATGCGAGTATCGTCAGTGATGACGCCATTCTCATCGACGGGAACGTTAAAATCCACCCGCACGAGGACACGCTTTCCTTCTAAGTCGGCAGCCGATAACTGCGCTACAGATTTTTTAGACACGCTAGAGCCTCCTAAATGCGTTAAAACATGGATGATAGTACTAGGGGCATAACAATCCCAGCCAGCGATGGAGTGACCCGTTACAGAACCCTCACCTGACCCTCATTCTACCCAAGGGCGTGCCCTTCCACTTGACTCCAATGAGGTGAACTCTATGTTCAAAACCATTCTTTTTCCCATTGACCGTAGCCGTGACACCCAAGAAGCCATACCTACCGTGGTGGAGATGGTGAAGTTGTTTCAGAGTCAGTTGTTTTTGCTATCAGTGGAGGAAAGCCCTGAACCGGATGCGGAATTAGAGGCAGCGATTACAGAATTTTTGAATCGTGCTAAGGAGGCCTTTGCCCAACACGCGATTGCGGCGGAAACTTTGCTACGGCGCGGCAAACCGGCCTTTGTGATCTGTGATGTGGCCGATGAGATCAATGCCAGTTTGATTATTATGGGTTGCCGAGGAACGGGCCTGACCCCAGAGGGGTTTCAAGAAAGTGTCAGCAACCGCGTGATTAATTTGGCGCCCTGTCCGGTCTTGGTGGTGCCCTAGGCGCTGCGTAACTGAATCTTGCGGAGGTTAAAGTTTCCTCACAGGCGGCCTAGCCCTTGGGGCGATCGCCGATGATCAAGGAAAGTGAATGTGTTGTCTTGTGGTTGATCTGCATGCTGAATCCAACAGATGTGACGCCGACCGTGTTTTCCCCTGCTGCTGATCAACTGCAAGCCCTTGGGGTGTACGTAACCATCCATGGCCATTTCTATCAGCCCCCCCGCGAAAATCCCTACCTCAATGCCATTGAACACCAACCCAGTGCCCAGCCGTTCCACGATTGGAATGAGCGTATTTACTACGAGTGCTATCGCCCCAATGCCTTTGCGCGGATTCTCAACGATCGCGGTGAGGTCATTGATATTGTCAATAACTTTGAATACCTCAGCTTTAATATTGGCCCGACGCTCTTTAGTTGGCTCGAACGCTACGATCTTGAGGTCTATCAGCGCATTATTGAGGCTGATCGCCACAGTTGTCAGCGCTTCAATGGCCACGGCAACGCGATCGCCCAAGTCTATAACCACATGATTTTGCCCTTGGCCAACTACCGCGACAAACTCACGCAAATTCGGTGGGGCAAGGCGGACTTTCGGCGGCGGTTTGGCCGCGAGCCGGAGGGGATGTGGCTGGCGGAAACGGCCATTGACTATGACACCGTAGCCGCCCTGATTCAGGAGGGGATTCGCTTTACGATTTTGGCACCTTCCCAAGCCCAACGCTGTCGTCCCATTCTTGCCGACGGTGAAAGCGAGTGGATTGAAGTCAGTGGCAGCCAAATTGATCCGACCCGTCCCTATCGCTGCTATTTGCCGGAGGGCGATCGCCAGCGGGATTACTTGGATATCTTCTTCTACGATGGCCCCATTTCGCGGGACATGGGCTTTAGCGATCTGCTCACTAGCTCGCAATTTCTAGCAGGACGGTTGGGACAGGCCGTGCGCGGTGATCATCGCCCCAGTCAAATCATTGCCGTTGCCACCGATGGCGAGACCTTTGGCCATCACAAGTATGGTGGCGAAAAAGCCCTCGCCTATGCCTTTAAGGTAGAAATTCCCCGTCGAGGCTGGCAGATCACTAACTTTGCCTACTACCTCAGCCTGTTCCCGCCCACATGGGAGGTGGAACTCAAACCCGTCACGGCGTGGAGTTGTGCCCATGGCGTGGATCGCTGGCAGGACAATTGTGGTTGCGGTGGCGGAGGCGAGTGGCAGCAACTGTGGCGACGCCCCTTGCGGGAGGCGCTGAACTGGCTGCGGGATGAGCTAATTGACATTTATGAAACGCTTGGGGGCGAGCTATTTCAGGATGTTTGGGCTGCCCGCGATGCCTATATTCAGGTGCTGGGCGATCGCGCCCCGGAGACCCTGCATCGTTTTTTGGCACATCACCAACGCCGCCCCCTGAGTCAAAGCGAGCAAATTGATGCCCTGCGTCTGCTGGAGATGCAGCACCATGCCCTGCTGATGTTTACCAGTTGTGGCTGGTTCTTTGATGAACTCTCGCGGCCTGAGGGGGTACAAATTCTCCGCTATGCGGCACGGGCGATCGAACTGGCGGGAGATGTGGCAGGGGTGCAGTTGGAACCGGAGTTTATTGAGCGTCTGGCCGCTGCCCCCAGCAATGTGCCCCAGTTTGGCAATGGGGCAGCAGTCTATCACCAGTTGGTGAAAACGGCTCAAATTAGCTTGCAGCAGGTGGCCGCCCACTATGCTATGAGTTCCCTCTTTAACAGCTACCCCCGCCAACACCAGCTCTACTGCTATGAGATCGAGCAGGGGGATTATCATCTCCAACGCATGGGCAGCCTGACCTTGGCGATCGGCCAGATTCAACTCACCTCGACGATGACAACCGAGTCCCAACTGCTGATCTTTGCTGTCTTGCACTTGGGGGGCTGGGATTTCCACTGTGGGATTCAACCCTTCCAAGGGCGGCGGGAATATAGCCAGATCAAGACCCATCTCCTGCAAGCCTTCCAACAGGGGAGTGCAGCACGGGTGGTGGTGGCAATTACGGAACGCTTTGGGGGGGTAGCCTACAGCTTGGATGATCTCTTTGCTGAGGAACGACACCGTCTCATGGGGGTGCTGGCGCGGGAAACCCTTACGCGCTTGGATCAGCTTTATACCCAAGTCTATCGCGATAACTACGGTATCCTGATGGGGTTTCAGCGGGATGGCCTGAGTGTGCCCCAAGAATTGCAAGTCGCGGCAGCGGTGGCGTTGACCCATCGTGCCATTAGCCATTTGCGGGGTTTAGAGCAAGACCTGAGCGATCTCAGTGATTTGCCCTTGGCGGATCTACAAAACCATTTAGCAGAATTGGCGGCGATCGCCCGTGAAGCACGGTTGTTGGGTTGTCACCTTAGCCTTCAAGAGCAACAGCGACTCCTTGAGCAGCAAATTAGCACTGGATTGCGTTATCTTGCCCACCACCTCGACAGTGACACCCTTAGCCAGTTGAGTCCCCTGCTGCAGGACTTGATCACCATTGGCGATGCCTTAGGTTTGAACCTGAATCTGGATCGGGCACAGGAACAGCTTTATACCCTGATGGGTGAACTGCGGCAGAAGGGCAGGCACCTCAGCGAGGGCGATCGCCGTCACCTACAAACCTTAGCTATCCGCCTCAAGGTTGATCCCCAACTATTGGTTGCCCTCTCTTCCTAGGGAAGAATCTCCGTTAAATCCAGCACGAATCCGGGGAGCAGGTCTTCCCCAAAGAGGTGCCGAGGGGCGATCGCGACTTCAGGGGGCATTTGAGAACGGTAGATTTCTACCCGTTGATTTTGCGGGCCAATCAGCCAGCCTAGGTGCAAACCATTGTCCAGATATTCGCGCATTTTGGCTGCGAGTGGCCGCAGATCATCACTGCGTAGCTCAATCACAAAATCGGGACAAAGCGGTACAAATCCTTGCCGTTGTTCGGGGGTCAAGGCGTGCCAGCGATCGCTTGGAATCCAAGCAACATCGGGACTGCGAATGGCGCCATTGGGCAGCTTAAATCCCGTCGAGGAGTCAAAGGCAACGCCCAATCGGGATTGCTGATTCCAGAGGTACAGTTGAACAG
Organism: Thermosynechococcus sp. B1; assembly: GCF_030322985.1. NCBI lineage: Bacteria > Bacillati > Cyanobacteriota > Cyanophyceae > Acaryochloridales > Thermosynechococcaceae > Thermosynechococcus > Thermosynechococcus sp. B1. The sequence continues at coordinate 950,851 of NZ_CP096573.1, forward strand.
CTATTTGAAGATTGCGCCTGCCGGTTTCTCCACCTGTGGGGGGCATAATGATTAATTCTCCACGGGGCGATCGCTCCAGCCGCAGATCAGGGTTTTGGCGGCAAATTGCGGCAAACTGCTCATCGGTTAGTTCCAGCACCGGTTGTAGGGCGATCGTCAGCATGGCTGAGCAGCCTCTCATCGCGTTTCCACTACCCCAGTTCTAGCAAATTAGGAAAGTTGCCTCTGGCCAGACCAAACCTACGTCCAGTTTCGTTAAAATCAGCGAACTAGCCCCATAGGCTGGCCTAGGTATCACCCAAAAAGTGTGTGAGGAGTACGTATGTCGTTAACGTCGCCAGAAATGGCTGAGGCGTTTGGTGCCGCTTCTGAACGCGGACTAATTCCCCGAGTCTTGCAACCGGCGTTGCACTGGTGGTTATCTGCGCAGTTGGAGCAGGCAACAGGCTTGGAAATTCAAATTCAAGGGGGCGATCGCCAGATTTTGCGGGGATACTTACCCCACGTGCGCATTGCCGCAGCAAGAGCCAGTTATCGCGGTATTCAATTGCGCCAAGCAGCCGTCCAAGCGGAACAGATTCAGATTAATCTAGGACAAGTGTTGCGAGGCAAACCCCTAAAACTCTTGGCACCAGTGCCGGTACGCGGGGAACTAATTCTCAACCAAGCCGATCTCAACGCCTCTTTGGGGGCGCCGCTCCTGCAATCCGGCCTACGGGAACTGCTGAAATTGCTCGATCAGCGCGGCTTGGGCAAAGCAGGGGTCAATCTGCAAGAGTGGCAATTGCGGCGTACGCAGGCAGAATTGGGTGCTGGGTGCCTCAAACTGGTGTTCTCGATGGTGAATGCCCAAGGGGAGCAGGCGGATTGGCATTTGATGACCCAGGTGCGCTTGCAGGATGAGCGAACCCTCTGCTTAGAAAAGGTGCATTGGCAAGGGGAAGGTGACCCTCATCCCACGGTGGCCATTGATTTGGGTGAGGGGGTGGCCATTCAGGAGTTGCGGCTAGAAACGGGTGCCCTCAGGGTGCAGGGAATGATTTGCATTTATCCCTAGGTTGCTCAGCAACGCTGCTACGCGTCCTAAATCCTTGATTCCCGGTTGGCTTTCCACACCACTGGCTAGGTCAATCCCTTGGGGTTGGGTTTGGGCGATCGCCTGCCGACAATTTTCGGGCGTAATACCCCCCGCCAGCCACCAAGGGCAAGGAACGTGTAACGCTTTGAGGAGCGTCCAGTCAAAGGGCTGTCCCGTGCCTCCCAACTGCTGCGGATGGTAAGCATCCAAAAGAATACGATCCACAATCGGGGCGTAGGCGGGAATCTCAGCGAGGCTGGCTGCCGATCGCACCCGCAGGGCTTTGATCAACACAATATTAGGGAAAGTATGGCGCACCTGTTGGCAAAACTCGGGCGATTCGCTGCCATGAAGCTGCAGTGCCTGTACCCCTGTGGTTGTGACTAAATGGGCTAATGCTGCTAAATCGAGATTGGCAACCACGGCAACAGTCAGTACTGAGGGGGGCAACTGCCGACAAATCTCGGCAATGGTTGCTGCGGGGACATAGCGGGGGGAATGGGGCACGGTAATAAACCCCAGGGCACTGACGCCCATTTGGGCGATCGCGATCGCCTGTTCGGGTAGAGTCAAGCCACAAATTTTGACAGTAATTTTGGCAGGGACAGTTGAGTTAAGCATTTGTAACGAGATGCACCATTTTGTAAAGAACTAGCGGTGGGCGATCAGGCCGTTCCGTATAATTCATGGGCAATTGTACCCATTTAGGAGGAACCATGGTGTTAGCCACGCTCCCCGATACCACTTGGACGCCGTCTGTGGGTTTGGTGGTGATCCTCTGCAACCTGTTTGCGATCGCCATTGGCCGCTATGCCATTCAATCACGGGGAAAAGGCCCCGGTTTACCCGTTTCCTTGCCCGCCCTCTTTGAAGGCTTTGGTCTGCCGGAATTGCTGGCTACTACCAGCTTTGGCCACATTTTGGCAGCAGGTGTCGTCAGCGGCCTACAGTACTCCGGTGCCCTCTAGGGTCGGAATACCCTTAGCAATCTGACGGGAAAGGAAGGGCAGTACCTCCGTATTCTTGCTGGCGGTGCAATTTTCCGTAAAAACCACCAAGGTATAGGGGCAATGATTGGGGAGTTCAATATAGGCCGCATCGTGGCGCACCCAACTGGTGAGTCCCGCCTTTGACCACAACTTTGCCCCCGGCGGTAGCCCTTCCCCCAAAAAGCCCTGTACTTGGTTTTCTGGATCCTCGGCCAAAAGCTCTGGATCGAGGGAACGCTCCATCAGTTCCATCATTGCTTGACTGGCACTGGCAGAGACGGCTACGCCCCCCACAATGCTATGGATCAGCTTGGCGGTTGCATTGGTTGTCAGACGATTGGCATTCTGGCGATCGCGCCCGACAAATTCCTGCTCTCGTCCATAGGGGCCATCACACCACGTTTTTTGATTCACGTTGATATTAGTTAGCTCTGGCCACCCTAAGGATTGAAAATAGCGATTGACGATATTGCGCTGGTATTGCCATGTGCGAAAAGGTTCCGGTGGCAGCACCGGGCCACTGGTCGTCCCCGTGAGCATATCCACCACGAGGCTCGTGGCATCATTGCTGGAGTCCACAATCATATCCCGCAGGGCGCGTGCTAATTCCGCATCCGGCTGAAGCATGCCACTATGGAGCCACTCATGACAGGCCACCAGATAAAACAACTTCACCACACTGGCCGGGTACATCGGTACATCGCCGCGATAATGGGCGCCGGGAATCGAATACCGCCAAAATTCTGCTGCGGTCAGCGCTCCGCCCGTATTCACGGGAATGGGGGGTGGATACACCAATAAGGTCAGGGCAATGTCCTCTTGTCCCAGCCAAGGAAAGTGTTGCCATGTCGCTTGGAGCGTCCGCGTCACCAAATCCGTGAGATAGGTGTTGGCCTGAAAAAAAATCATTGCCTGTTCCACTCCTACTCGGGCGATCGCTCGACCCCATTGCGGGCACCGGAATAGACCAAGCCCCGTTCCACATCCATAGTGAGAATCGTGCCCTCGCGGATCAGGCGGGTGGCATTTTTGACCCCAACAATCACCGGAATGCCCAAGCGCAACCCTAGGACCGCCGCGTGGCTGGTGAGGCTATCCTCCTCGGTAATAATGCCTGCCGCTTTGCGAATGGCTTCCACCAATTCAGCACTGGTGCGCTCGGCTACCAAAATTTCGCCACTATTAAACGTGCGCACTGGCATTCCTGCGTGCACCACCCGCGCCGGGCCACTCACCGACCCATGACCAATGCCACAGCCGCGTCCCATCACCGAGGTGACGAGTTCCACCTTGATCATATCCGTGGAGCCAGAGACCCCTTGCAGCGTGCCAGCGGTCATCACCACTAGATCCCCTTCCTCTAGGAAGCCCCGCTCCTGCGCCGCATTAATGGCTGCCTGAAACGACTGCCGCATCGAGGGATGATCCAGAGTCAGCAGTGGTTCGACCCCCCAGACTAACTGCAAGCGCCGTGCCACCTCGATATGGGGCGTTGCCGCCAAAATCGGAATTTGGGGACGAAACTTGGAGACATTGCGGGCTGTAGCGCCGCTCTTGGTTTGGGTAATGATGGCTTTGGCATGAAGCTGTGCTGCCACCTGTCCCACCGCTTGACTAATGGCATTGGGAATGGAACGCACCGCTATGGACTCAGCCACGGGCGGTTGCCGCAGTTGGGGTTGGTTGTCGATGCGGGCGGCAATCGTGGCCATCATCTTCACTGCCTCGACGGGGTATTCCCCCATGGCCGTTTCATTGGAGAGCATCACGGCATCGGTGCCATCGAGAATAGCATTGGCGACATCGGAAATCTCGGCACGGGTGGGGCGAGGGCTTTTCACCATGCTGTCCAGCATTTGGGTGGCCGTAATCACGGGAATGCCCAAGCGGTTGGCGGCAGCAATCAGCCGTTTTTGCAGAATCGGCACCTCTTCGGCGGGCAGTTCCACCCCCAAATCTCCCCGTGCCACCATGACACCATCGCAGAGGGAGAGGATGGCATCCATTTGCTCGATCGCCTCGTGCTTTTCGATTTTGGCAATCACCGGCACCTGCTTCCCAGCGTTGGCAATCAGTTCTTTGATCTCCAGTACATCTTGGGGATTGCGAACAAAGCTGAGGGCCACCCAATCCACCCCTTGATTGAGGCCAAACATCAGATCTTCACGATCTTTTTCTGTCAGGGCTTTAATCGAGAGGTAAACCCCCGGAAAGTTCACACCCTTGGCATTGGAGAGCGTGCCGCCAACAACCACTCGGCAGTGGAGTTCACCCGCCTCCTTATCCACTTCTTCCACGAACATTTCCACGCGGCCATCGTCGAGCAAAATTGTGGCGCCGGCGGGAACCTCCTGAGCCAAGGGGGGATAGGTAATGGAGCTAATGTGCTGATTGCCCATGATAGAGCGACTCGTGAGGGTAAAGCGATCGCCCCGTTTGAGGGAAATGGAGCCCTGTTCAAACCGCCCGAGGCGAATTTTGGGGCCTTGCAAGTCCTGCAAAATGCCCACAGGTTGCCCCAACTCATAGGAAATTTGGCGAATCAGGCGGATGCTGCGCTGGTGATCGTCGTGGGTACCATGGGAAAAATTCAGGCGCAGGGTAGTCGCTCCCGCTTGGATAATGGCGCGCAGTTTATCGGGATGGCTAACCGCTGGACCAATGGTGGCGACAATTTTAGTGCGGCGTTGCAACGGCTGGTTCGACATATTTAACTTAATCGTTAGGCCTCAACAGGTTACCCTATTTTGCTTGACATGGGGAGATACGCAGGAGCGTTTTGGACATTGTCCTACCCACGGTAACGGCTGTTGGTGGCAATTGAGTCCTGTTTCTAGCCTACAGCGATCGCTCCCCCCTTGAGGGAGGTGCAGCGGCTATAATTTGAGAATAATTCTCGCCCGTAACAGCCTGCCTATGACGACTTCTTCCCTGCCTACAACCGCCAAAATGGAGGCAATGAAGCACGGCCTACCGGTAACTATCATTACCGGGTTTCTCGGTAGTGGTAAAACCACACTCCTCAATCATATTCTGACTAATCAACAGGGACTGAAGACCGCCGTCCTTGTCAATGAATTTGGGGAGATTGGTATTGATAATGAGCTATTGGTGACCCAAGATGAGGGCATGGTGGAGCTCACCAATGGCTGTATCTGCTGCACGATTAACAATGACTTGGTGAATGCGGTTTATCGAGTGCTTGAGCGCCCCGACAAGGTGGACTACTTGGTGGTGGAGACAACGGGCTTGGCGGATCCGCTGCCGGTGGCTCTGACCTTTTTAGGAACAGATCTGCGGGATCTCACCCGTTTGGATTCAATTATTACGGTGGTGGATGCGGAGAACTTTAGTCTTGATCTTTTCAATAGCAGCGCTGCCCAAAGCCAAATTGCCTACGGTGACATTATTCTCCTCAACAAAGCAGATCTCGTCACTGAGGAACGCTTGCAGGAGTTAGAACGGCGAATTCACGAGATGCGGGAGGGGGCGCGGATCATTCGCACGGTGAAGGCGCAAGTGCCCCTGCCCTTGATTTTGAGTGTGGGGCTGTTTGAGAGCGATCGCTACTTCCATCCCGAGCATGAACACTCTGATCACGACCAAGACCATGAGTGTGACGAACACTGTGATCATGGCCATCATCACCCTCATCATCACTCCAATCACCTTGAGGAGGATGGCTTTACTTCCGTGTCTTTCCAGAGCGATCGCCCCTTTGAACTGCGCAAATTCCAGTATTTTCTGGATCACCAACTCCCCGAATCCGTCTTTCGTGCCAAGGGCATCCTTTGGTTTAAGGAAAGTCCCCGCCGCCACGTCTTTCACCTCAGTGGTAAGCGCTTTAGCCTCGATGATGAGGAATGGAAAGGCGATCGCAAAAATCAACTGGTTCTCATTGGCCAAAATTTGGATCATCCAACCCTGCTGACCCAGTTGGCTGCCTGTGTCACTGACGCATAACCCCCAATCATGGCCAAGCAACGGCGCAAGGGAGACCTTCCTAGCAAAATTTGTCTGGTCTGTGGGCGGCCTTTCCAATGGCGCAAAAAATGGGCAAATTGCTGGCCGGAGGTCAAGTACTGTTCTGAGCGCTGTCGGCGGCGGCGCTCCCAAGCCCAAAGTTAATGTGCTTTTGCTGAATCAAAAGGAATGGTTCTATGAAAGTTGCCTATATTTTTGCCACTGACATGGCCAGCACCTTTAAGTTGGCAACCATGGTTTTACCGCAGCTGGAGCGGGGCGATCATGGCGCTGAAGTGGTGGGTATGATGTTTTTTGATGATAATCTCTTTTGTTTGCGTTTAGGGGATCCCGTTGGTGAGCGCTTAGCCCGCATTGCCAAGGAACAGGGGATTTTACTCATGGCCTGTGATCAGTGTGCGGTGCGCCGTGGTTTGGCCGAAGGAACATTTGACGAATGTGGCACCGGTTCTGTCAAAGCCAAGGGGATGGTTGAAGGGGTAGTGTGTGGCTGCTTTCCGCAGTTTTATGCTAGCCTTGCAGGAAGCGGACTCGATCAAGTCATTACCCTTTGAGTCTCTGCTGAGGAAGATGAGTCAACCGTCAGTTGTGTTTTCCAGCACCTTGGTCTGTCCCCATTGTCACACGAAGCAAGCGGAATGGATGCCCAGCGATGCCTGTGTCGTGCTCTGGGAGTGTCCCCAATGTCATGCCCACCTCAAACCCAAGGCGGGGGACTGTTGTGTCTTCTGTAGCTATGGCACGGTTCCTTGTCCATCGCGGCAGCTGGAACACACTGGCGATCGCTAGAATTGGGGGTTGCTATCCCCTGAGGAAACCGCTATCGTGGGGGCGCTTTTGCCTCCCGTGAGTAACTGTATGCAGGCAATCTACGACTGTATTGTGGTGGGTGGGGGTGCTGCCGGCGGGTCAGCCGCCTATCATCTCGCTTGCCGCGGACGTCAGGTTTTGGTTCTAGAAAAATTGGCCTTGTCCCGCTCAAAGCCCTGCACTGGAGGGGTTTCACCCGCCATTGCCCAGTGGTTTGATTTTGATTTTCAGCCCGCCATTGCCGATACCACCCGCACTGTGCGCTACAGTTGGCAGCTCAGGGATGCCATTGAAGCCGAGTTAAGCATTCCCGAACCCATCTGGATTGTTGATCGCACGGTGTTTGATCAGTACCTGTTGCAGCAGGCACAACAAAAGGGTGCGGTTGTTACAGATCAGACCGAGGTTACTGGGATTACCTTCCAAGCAGATCACTGGCAGATCCACACGGCAACCACGACCTATGGCGGGCGGTATCTCATTGCTGCCGATGGTGCCAATAGTCAAGTGGCTCAGTGGCTGGGGTTTAAGCCCAAAGTGGTGCGCACTGCGGCGGTGCTGACCATTCCCAATCTAGGGGGGGATCGCGCGGCGCATTTTGAATTTGGCCTCGTGAAAAATGGCTACCTCTGGAGTTTTCCCAAGGGAGATCAGCGAACGGTGGGGGTTGCTGTTGTACGGGGGAGCGATCGCCCCAATTGGGAACCGATTTTGCAACAGTATTGTGCTGCCCATGGGCTGCAGTTGGCCGATTATGCCATTCAATACCATCCCCTGCGGGTATGGGAGGGTCAGCAACCACTCCATACCCCCCATGCCCTCCTTGCGGGTGAAGCCGCTGGTCTTGTGGATCCCTTTTCCGCCGAAGGCATTCGTCCGGCTCTCTACAGTGGCATGCGGGCTGCTGAAGCCATTGATGCGGCTCTTGCTGGTGAAGTGGATGCCTTGGCCACCTACAGCAAAACCTTGCAGGAGGAATGGGGAGCGGATTTAGTGTGGGCGCAACGCCTCGCAGCACTCTTCCATCGCATGCCGAAGGTCGGCTACCACCTTGCCATGAAACGCCCCTCCGCTACCCAGCGGCTGGGTCAAGTCCTCTGTGGTGAGTTGCGCTATCGCGATATTGCCGGCCGTGCCATCCAACGGCTCAGTAGTTCCCTGATTCCCGGACGTTAGATCTCCACTTCAATGGCGGTGGGCTGATTGGGGGCGATCGCCAGTCCCTTGCGTAGGCCAAGAATCCGAAAGACCTGAATTTTGCGCTCTTTGCCCTTGAGTTCCAAAGGTCCCCATGCCTCGACCTCGTAGCGATCGCCGAGATACTCCAGGGTTTCCTGTGCCACTAAAATCCGACAGGGGCTAGGCTGGCGGTGCTTGTCCACACTCTCAAGGCGCGAGGCGGTATTCACACTGTCGCCAATCACACCGTACTCGAGGCGATTTTTACTACCGAGACTGCCGACCACAATCGGACCTGTGTAGATCCCCGCCCGCATCATCACCTGCGGTAGCCCTTGAGCCGCCCATTCACGATTCAGTTCCTCTAGCAGTTGTCCCAAGGCCAAGGCACAATCCACGGCATTGCGGGCATCAATGGCAATTCCTTCGCGGCTGGTTCGTTTAATGGGCACGCCAAACACGGCCATAATGCCATCACCGGTGAACTTATTAATCACGCCGTGGTAGCTTTGTACCACATCCGCCACTTTTTCTAGATAGGCATTGAGCCAGTTAAAGAGTTCCTCCGGTTCCATACCTTCAGAAATGGTGCTAAACCCCTTCAAATCAGTAAAAAGCAGTGTGGCAATCAGGCGTTGGCCGGGCAACTTACCATCCTTGAGGAGTTCATCGCGCCGTTCCCACATGGCGGCGGCAATTTCTGGGGAGATACTTTGACCCAAGAGGCGCATCACCATTTGCCGTTGCTGTTGGGCTTGCTGTGCGGTATAGCTGACTACCCCGCCACTGCCAAGGAGGAGGGTCAATGCCGGCGGTACAAGGGGCACCCAGCCCAACTTGAGAAATAGGCCGTAACAGGTGAGCAAAAGAAGTAGTAGAGCCGTTGCCACTGCCGTTGCTAAGGCTAGAGGATGGCGCACTCGCCAAGCAAGGATGGCACCAATCAATGCCCAAAGAACAATCCAAACATTCTCGACACTGTTGGGCCAAAACCAAATGACGGCGCGATCGCCCAAACCCGCATCAATGAATTGCCCCACCATTTGGGCGTGGATAAACACCCCTGCCATGCGCTGATTGTCCCGCAGGCCGGAACTAAAGGGGGTATAGAAAAAGTCTTTGCCACTTTCGGCAATGTTGCCAATGAGAACCACGCGATCGCGAATCAATGCAGGAGCAACCCGCCCATTAAGCACATCCTCCAAAGGTACCCACGTCACTGCCCGCTGATCACCGCGATAGTTGAGCATAACCTGATAGCCCGCTGTATCTGCCCCCACATAGCCACCATCATTGGGTTGCAGGGGTGTGAAAATGCTTTGTCCTAACTGCATTACATTGGGATCGGCATCACTGCTGCGAGGCTCAATTCCCTCATCCGCCAGATACCGCAGCGCTAGCCGCAATGAGAAGGAGTACAGTGTATTCCCCTGATCGTCCGGCAAAAAGAGTAAACTGCGACGGACAATGCCACCGGCATCAACCGTGACATCATTAAATCCCACCTGATCGGCACTGAGGGCAGCCGGCGGACGAATGGTTGGGTGAGTAGCATCCCCTAGTTTCGTGACCGCAAAGAGGCGATCAGAATTCAGCCAAAGGCGGTTTAGCGCTTCATGCCCCGGCGGTACAGCAAAATCGCGGTAAATATCCAAGCCAATGGCACGGGGTTCATGTTTGAGGAGTTGTTTTAGAGCTTGGGCGTAGATCTGATCCGGCAGCGATAGGGAGCGGTAACGTTGAATATCGGCTTCGGTGACTGCCACCACCAATAGTCGCGGATCGGGGCCGGGCATGGGGCGCAATTGCATCAGGCGGTCGTAGGCACCCAATTCCAGTGGTTGTAGCCAACCCATTTGACGAATCCCAATCACCACCGTGCTGGCGATGGCACTGGCCGCCAGAATCAGGCCGAGATCGGCAAAGGTGCGGCGAAAATGGGACAATAGGGGCAACATAGGTTCGCTAACAAGCGAGAGATTTCTTTTATCCTAATTCCTATGAAAAATTACTTGGTTGCCACCTTGGGCGATCGCCTCCAGGCCGAGGCCGTTTATACCCAGCTGGAAAAGGACGGCTTCCCGATGGAAAAAGTAGCTCTGCTGGGTCGAGGTTACAAACAGTGGTCAGAGTTGGGACTCACCGATCCCTTTCAAGTGGCACGGCAGCAAATGCAACGGATGTTGATCTGGCTTGTTCCTTTTGGCTTCTTTGCCGGTTTTACCTTTAACCAAGCGACTCAAATTGACATTTTGCCGATGCTGGATCGCCTCAACAATAGTCTTTTGGGGGGCATCTTTGGGGCGATCGCTGGCGCTCTCGGTAGTCTCACCGTAGGTGGTGGTCTCCAAGTGGTGATTACGGGTAAGTCGGGCATCCCCTTTGAAAAGCGATTGCAGCGGGGCAAATACCTGATCCTAATTCAAGGTAGCGACAGCGAGATTCGCCGCGCCGAACGTCTCCTCAAAGTGCAACCCCTAGAAAACCTGCAAAGCTACACCCTCGACGAGTAGGGAATTGTTTTCTCAAAACGGGAAGCTCAAGTCTCCCCCCTGATGTGGTATATTAAAAAATCGCGATGAAAGGGTCGGTGCCCGAGTGGTTAATGGGGGCGGACTGTAAATCCGTTGGCTACGCCTACGCTGGTTCGAATCCAGCCCGGCCCATACAGATAAAAAAGCCTGAAGCCAAAGAATATCAGGGGTTTCAGGTTTGCTATGTTTTTCGTAAGTGAACTATTTGTTGCTGTTGCTTGCTTAATAAAGGGGCAGAACTGGTCATATTTTGGTCCAAAGTTTTCAAAGGCGGGCGATGGTCGCTTAGGACGTTCAGGAAAGGAATTGATGCAAAGGGGCAATCATGAGTGAACCTGTAACGCGATCGGAATTGAGTCAAGTGTTGGATGCCATCCAAGGGATGCAGGCTAGTCTTCAGGCCATAGAGAAAAAGCTAGATATTCACATTGCCACCAGTGGCGAGAGGTTCCAACGACTTGAGAACAAAATTGATGCCGTCGAGGCGAAGCTAGAGCAGCGTATCAATGCTGTTGAGGCGAAGCTAGAGCAGCGTATCAATGCTGTTGAGGCCAAGCTGGAACAGCGCATCAGTGCCGTCGAGGCGCAATTGTCGCAGCGTATTAGTGCCGTAGAGACACAATTGGGGCAGCGCATTGACACAGTAGAGACCACATTGCAGCAAATTGTCAAACGGCAGGATGGAACCGATGCTCGTTTGTGGGGATTCTTGGTGACGCTGCTAGTGCTGGCTGCTGGCTTAATCACTAAGCTGCTGTTTTTTGACACGCCACGCCTTTGATGCAGTTTTGCGAATCCAGCCCAGCCCATCAAAGTAAATAGGCAATTCCCCAAGCGAGAGCGAGAATGCCTAGCCAAGGGTGCCACATCTGTCGTAGGGGCGATCGCGCAATCTTTTGACTGAGGAGCAAACTGGCAAGGGTACTGACGACAAGTGTGGTCGTTTGCAGGAACCCGATCACCGCTGGATGGGCTTGCCAACTGGGCAAACTCGTGCCATCAAGACCAAAGGTTGCAAAGGTTACGGGCAACAACTGCCCTGCCTCCCCTAGACCAAGGGGCAAATAATAGGCCAAATTGGCACCCAGCACCAAAGGTAGATACCCATAGGCCAAGCGCACAAAGGGAACCAAGCCTTGTCGGTGTATCTGATGCCAACCCCATGCCAAGAGTCCCGGCAGAGCTAGCGCCACCACTGCAATCATCCCCTGTAACCAAAAATGAGCTTCCGTCAGTCCTAGCCGTTCCAAAAGCAGCGGTAAACGGTGCAATACCACCGCCCCCAAGAGCAAAAACAGCAGGCAAACTTCAGCCGCCGTGGCCTCATGACTAGTCCAGAGATCAATAGCCGGCGGACGCAGATTCACTTCCACCGAGCGATGCGGGCAAGCCTTGAGACAGGTCATACACAAAACGCAATTGCGGTTATCCGTCAATTGAGCGGGATGGGAATAGACGGGACAGCCCCCCGTTTCTTGACCTTCCCCAAGGGCGGGACCGCCTTTGTAGCATTGGTAGGTCTGGCAACTGGCAGCGCACACCCCCTGCTGTGCCCGCAATTCAAGAATGGAGAGTTTGCCAAAGAGGCCATTCATGCCACCAATGGGGCAGAGATAGCGACACCAAAAGCGACGTTCATAGAGCTGAGAAAAAATCACGGCTCCCGCTGTAATCAAGATCAGTAGCCAACTGGAGAGATAGGCCGTATTGGGTAAATCCCACAATTCTTCCCACAGGAGAATCACGGCAAAGAGGCCAAAGAGCACCCAGCCCCCCCAGCGTTCCGCCAGTTGACGCGGCCAAGGGCGCAGCTTGCGCGGCCAAATCTTGAGGGATAGCCTTTGCAGGACTTCGCCGTAGATCATAAAGGGGCAGACCGCACACCAAATGCGCCCCAAAAAGGGAAAGATCAGCAATGAGACCGGCCACCACCACGCCCAGAAGAGGTTCAGGGTAAAGTTGTGTGGGCGATCTTGGGGTCCCCAGAGGCCAATGGCGACAATCAGCGGAAAAAGCCAAAGGGTCAGGCCATAGTTGAGGCGATCGGGCCACCACGGACTGCGTAGAAAAGCACGCAATTGGGGATAGGCATTGAGTAGGTTCCAACGAAATCGCCGTTGGCGCGATCGCTCCGGCCAAAAGACTTCTTCAGTGAGTAACTCCGCCCCGTCTGCTTGCACAAGGGCACGCTCCACCAGACTCGCTAACTCCCGCAAATTGCCGGGAAAATCATAACTTTGCAGCCGGCGTAGGGCTTCGGGGGTAATCTGAGGCTTAGGAATGCCCCGTTGCCGGCAGTAGAGGGCAATATAGTAATTCACCAAGGCTTCAATATCTGCTTTTGTCACCCGCAGTGGGGGTACCTTAATTTGGTGGTGCACCAGATTTTGGCAATCGCAGCCTTTCTTTTCGGCAATCAAGATCAATCGCCCCGGAAAGCGGCGGGAGGATATGGGGGGGTCGGCGACGGGTTCATAGGTCTGTTCGGCCACAAGGCGGCGCAGTTGCGGATAGAGGTGGGCAGGCCATTCATGGACATTGTTGAGGATCAGGGTGCCCTCTGCGACCCAGTCAAGGAGACCCGGTTTCGTGGCTTTGCCAAAGAGTTCTGCCCCATTGGCGGATAGGGTGCCACAGTTAAAACGAATCAAAGGTTGACGGCGATCGCGCGAGCCATAATGAATTAGCGCAGCAATATTGTCCTTTTCCAGACCCGGTTCACCAAAAATCAATACCGGCTGGCGATCGCTCGCGGCCTCTTTAATCCCTTGGCGTAAGCGCACGGCATAGCGGCTACTCCCTACAATTCCCTGTTTTACGCGCGGCACAAGATAGGGGCGCAAGACTGCCTGCCGCTCCTGCTCGTGGGCAAGATCACTGAGGGTACTTTGCAGCTGCTGCGACACCTGTTGGCGGAGTTCGGGAAATTGATCAGCCAATGTGGCAAACACCTCGCGGGGCAATGTCCACAATTCACAGTCCGTGAGGGTAATCACTGTTTGCGGTGCCTGTTGCTCCAGTACTAATTCTGGCCAGTGTAAAACCGTTCCCGGTGGCAGGGTCGTTATAGTGGCGGGGCGATCGCGGGTGGTGTGGTAGGCTTCCAGTTCTCCCGATTTCAGGATCATCAGATGAGTAACGGCTGTGTCTTCAAGGACAAGGCGACGATTGGCCGCAATGGATTCTGTGCGCAGGGCGGCAGCGATCGCCTCTAATGCTGCCAAAGAAAGCGATCCTAGGGGAGTATAGGTTTGCAGCCAACTCAGGCGATCGGTCATCGAGGGCACCCCCCAACAAAATTAGTGATGAGGAAACACCTCACTACCTATGGCTCAGTTCCTTTACCAAACTACGCTAGGATTGTAAAGGTTTCTTACGCTCCTCAACGCTCTATTACAAAACCCGCAGGAAGTCGCTATGAGTCTGCCGATTCGTAATGTTGCTATTATCGCCCACGTTGACCACGGCAAAACCACTCTGGTGGATGCCCTACTGCGTCAGTCGGGTACCTTTCGTGAAGGGGAAGACATTCCTGAGTGCGTCATGGACTCCAATGATCTGGAGCGCGAGCGTGGCATTACGATTCTGGCCAAGAATACAGCGGTTCGCTACAAAGACTTGACGATTAACATTGTGGATACCCCCGGCCACGCCGATTTTGGCGGTGAAGTGGAGCGCGTCCTTGGCATGGTGGAGGGTTGTCTGCTGATTGTCGATGCCAACGAAGGGCCAATGCCCCAAACCCGCTTTGTCCTGAAAAAAGCCCTTGAAAAAGGTCTGCGCCCCATTGTGGTTGTGAATAAAATTGACCGGCCGCAGGCAGAACCCTACAAAGCCATTGATAAGGTGTTGGACTTATTTATTGAACTGGGGGCGGATGATGATCAGTGCGAGTTTCCCTATCTTTTTGCTTCGGGCTTGGCGGGCTACGCAAAAACAGATCTAGACGAAGAGGGCAAGGATCTGCAGCCCCTCTTTGAGGCCATTGTCCGCCATATTCCACCGCCAGTGGGCAATCCCGATGCGCCGCTGCAACTTCAAGTGACCACCTTGGATTACTCGGAGTACCTAGGGCGAATTGTTATTGGCAAAATTCACAATGGTACGGTGCAGGTGGGACAGCAGGCGGCCTTGGTCAAGGATAACGGCCAAATTGTCAAGGCAAAGATTACCAAACTCTTGGGCTTTGAGGGACTGAAGCGGATTGAATTGGACATGGCTAGTGCCGGCAATATTGTGGCGATCGCTGGCTTTAGTGATGCCAACATTGGCGAAACCATCACCGACCCCAACACCCCCCAAGCCCTACCCCTGATCAAGGTGGATGAACCGACCCTGCAAATGACCTTTGCGGTCAATGACTCCCCCTTTGCCGGTCAGGAGGGAACCTTTATCACCTCGCGGCAATTGCGCGATCGCCTGTTTCGGGAACTGGAAACCAACGTGGCACTGCGGGTCGAAGAAACCGACTCCCCCGATCGCTTTGCCGTTTCTGGTCGGGGTGAATTGCACCTTGGCATTCTCATTGAAACGATGCGCCGCGAAGGCTATGAATTCCAAGTGTCCCAGCCCCAGGTGATCTATCGTGAAGTCAATGGTCAGCCCTGCGAACCCTACGAATGCTTAGTGCTCGACGTTCCCGATGAAGCCGTTGGCGGCTGTATTGAGCGCCTCGGCCAGCGACGCGGTGAAATGCAGGATATGCAGGTGGGGGGCAATGGTCGGACGCAACTGGAGTTTGTGATTCCGGCGCGGGGTCTCATTGGTTTCCGGGGCGAATTTATGCGCCTAACGCGCGGCGAAGGGATTATGAACCACAGCTTTTTGGACTATCGTCCCTTGGCAGGCGAGATCAGCACCCGTCGCAATGGCGTCTTAATTGCCTTTGAGGAGGGCACGGCCACCTTCTATGCCCTGAAAAACGCCGAAGATCGTGGTGTCTTTTTCATTACCCCCGGCACCAAAGTCTATAAGGGCATGATTGTCGGTGAGCATAACCGTCCCCAAGACCTCGAAATCAACGTCTGCAAAGCCAAACAACTCACCAACTTTCGCTCCTCAACGGGGGATGAACTAGTGCAACTGCAAGCACCTGTGGAAATGAGCCTAGAGCGGGCACTGGAGTACATTGGCCCCGATGAACTGGTGGAGGTAACGCCCCAATCCATCCGACTGCGGAAAATGAGCAAGAAGCTGGCACGCCGCTAATGCTGACGAATGCCTTTTTTGCCCTCTCGCTGTTTCCCTATTTGGGGTTCTTGTACTTCATGACCCGCAACCCCAACACCCCCCGTTTAGCCCTCATTGGCTTCTATGGGACACTGGTGTTTGTTGCTGTCACCATTCCAGCGGGACTCTATGCCCAACAGGTCTATGGCACAACCTTGGCCAATGTGGATGGGTTGCACGGGGGGGCAGAATTTTTTCTAACCTTGGCCAATATCCTGATTGCCTTGGGCTTTCGCCGCGCCCTCAGGGAATCCTCCTAACCGCCTATTGCCAGCGGCATAACCAAAGAAAGCGCAGCCAACTGCGCAGGAGTGCCAAACCCGCTAGTGCTGCTACTGTAAAAAGAGCGATCGCACCCCCCAAAGCTTTGGCTGACCACAACATCGCCCCCGCCAAAAGGGTAAAACCAGCCAATCCCAAATAGACTAAACAAATTAACAAACTCTCAATGCGCCGCAGTTGCCGCTCCATCGTGGGATTGCGCACCGACAGTTGCAGTTCGCCACAAGCCAAGCGATCCTCTAACTGTTGCAGCCGCACTTCAAGGCGACTGGGCTGCTGTAATCGTTGGTTGATTAGGGTTTGGGTTTGGTGAATCAGTTCTCGCCAGCCCCCCCGCGAGCGACGCATTAATTCCTTGACAAAGGGTTGGGCCGCCGCCCTCAGGTTGTACTCAGGGTCTAAACTGCGGGCAATCCCATCGAGGGTTGTGAGGGACTTGAGAATATAGGTCATCTTTGCGGGTAGGCGAAAGGGCTGCTGCTCAAAAAGGGCATACACATCCTGTTGCAACTCCCGAAAGGCGGTTAAATCCACAGGCCGTTCGGTAAATCGATCTAAAATCAATTGCATAATCCGTTGTAGGGGGACTCTATCGGTAACAGGCATCAATAGCCCCAGTTCAATTAAGGCAGCAATCACGCGATCGCTATCCTTTTGCAGCACAGCAAAAAATGTTTGCACCATCTGCTGCTGATTCAGGGCTGGCACTTCTGTCATCATGCCGTAGTCATAGAAGATGAGATTGCCTTCCTTGGTCACGGCCAAGTTCCCCGGATGCGGATCAGCGTGGAAGAAGCCATCAATCAATAATTGCTTGAGATAGCAACAAATTCCCCGCTGGTTAATCATCTGGGGATTCAAGCCAAAGGCTTCGATGGCGGCGCGATTGTCAATGCGAATGCCGGGGAGATACTCCATCGTCAGGACATAGCGGCAGGTGTGCGTCCAATAGACCTTGGGGACGCGGATATGGGGGTCTTGGGCAAAGTTAGCCCGAAAGCGATCAGCATTTTGCCCCTCTTGAACGTAATCAATTTCCCGCAGCAGAATACTAAAAAACTCCTCATAGATTTCGTGGAGAGCATAGGGACGGAGAAAGGGGAGCCAGCGATCGCCCCAGCGAATGAGTTCACCAATGGCCAGATAGTCCAGATACAATTGCGCCTCTAGATGGGGGCGTTGCACCTTCACCACCACCTCTTCACCACTGTGGAGCGTTGCGCGATGGACTTGACCGAGACTGGCGGCTGCAAGGGGTTTGGGATCAAATGTGGCGTAGAGATCGGCAAGGGGTTGCCCCAAGTGCTGCTCAATGAGGGCGATCGCCCGCCGCGAGTCAAAAGGAGGCACCTGATCCTGTAGTTTCCTCAGCGCCTCAATATAGGCGGGGGGCAACAGATCAAACCGAGTCGAGAGAAATTGACCAATTTTAATAAACGTTGGCCCCAAGACCAATAATTGCTGTACGAGCCAACGCGCACGTTGAGATTGGGCGCGATCGCTCCGCCGCCGCCAAGTATAGTCCCACAGCAGTTGACTCCCAAAGCGCCCCAACACCCCCACAATTTGGCTGACACGGCGAAACAGGAGCCAGCGACTGGGACGATAGGTAGAGGCAGTAACCAGCATTCAGCAGCAATCACAAAAAGTGCCCAACCTCAACAATACTCCCTTTTTCACGGGCATTCAGACTTGCTCGCCCCGATTCTCTTTTGCCGTGTCTATGATGAGAACTAGAGTCCCGATCGGAATTTGCTATGGCGACAACACGTCAATTTAGTAGCTTCAGCGATCTCCTAGCCACCACAGATAAACCCCTCTTGGTTGACTTTTATGCCGACTGGTGTGGTCCTTGCCGCATGATGGCGCCGATTTTAGAGCAGGTCAAGCAAGTTTTGAAATCGGCTGTTGAGGTTGTCAAAATTGACTCCGAGCGCTATCCCCAACTGTCGAGTCAATACCACGTTCACGCTCTGCCAACCTTGATTCTCTTCCACCGAGGCCGTGAGGTTCAGCGCTGGGAAGGGGTTCAGCCGCCAGAAGTTCTGATTGACGCCATTCGCCGCCTGTAAAATTCTTCAAAAGAAAGGTGTTTGAGGAATCAATCAGGATTGGCCAATATCAGCTATTGGACATTGCTCGTACCACCGTTGGCGGGGGGCGTCATTGGCTACTTTACGAATGATTTAGCCATTACCATGCTCTTTCGCCCCTACAAGCCTATTTATGTCGGCGGCAAGCAACTCCCCTTTACCCCCGGTCTGATTCCCCACAATCAGGAGCGGCTGGCTCGTCGCATTGCTGATGCCATTTTGGGTTCTCTCCTGACGCCAGAGGAGCTGCAAAACTTAGCGCGGCGTCTGTTGCAAGTGGAACGAGTGAAGGCGGTCATCCATTGGCTCCTACAAACAAGTCTGAGCCAAATTCAGGCTCAAAGTGAGCAGCGATCGGCCCAAGTTTTGGCCAATATTCTACGGGATTTTTTTGGCAGTGCCCTACCCCGTTTGATTAAAGTGTGGTCGCGGCGGGAAGATTTTCTGGAACCACAACTGAATCAACTCTTTGATCAGGTATTAGTGGAGCTGCAACTGAGTGATGAGCAGGCGGAAAAACTGGCAGATTGGCTGCTGTCGGTCATGTTGCCCCCCGATCGCCTGCGACTGGCCATCATTGACTTCCTTACCGATCGCACGATTAATGTCCTCGATCAAGAACTACGCCAAAATACCAGTGGCACCTACTGGGTGGTGGCTAATCTGGTGGGGGTGCGCAATACGTTAATTCGCCTGCGGGAGTATTGTCTCAATGAACGCGAAGCCTGTAACCGCCGCCTCGGAGAATTAATCACAGCATTGGCACTGCGGCAACGCTTGGTGGAAGCGCTGCAAAATATCACCCTGCAAAGTTTGCCCCTCGGTACAGTGCGGGAGCTACGGCAACTATTTCGGCAGACGGTGCGCAGCTATATCCAAGAGCAGGGCTTTAGCGTTATTGAAACGGTAAGCCAAACAGTGGAGTGGGAAACGATTTCCTTGAGTATTTTGCGGCGACTGCGGGATTCGGCAAGTCTGGGTGCCTCGCTGGAAGTGGTTAGTGATGAATTGGCTCTAGTGCTCGATCGCTATCTGGAACGGGATATGGAACTGATTATTGAGCGGGCAATTCCGATTTTGGATTTGGATCGGGTGATTGTGGATCGGGTCAAGGCCACCTCGCCAGAAAATCTGGAACTAGCTATTCAGGGCATTGTTCGCAGTGAGTTGCAAGCCATTGTCCGCTTGGGGGGCATTCTTGGCTTTTTGATTGGTGTCGTGCAGGCGGGCTTTTTGTACTGGCAAAGTCTGCAAGCGTCCTAAACTGGGACTTTGACCTCAGATTCACCCGCCAACTGGCGTAGATTTTGGCAGCGAATCAGTTCAGTGACATCAAGGACAGGACGACGCTCCAACTCTGCCACCTGAGAAATGCCTGCAAGGAGAGCCTTGGCAGCCTCTTGTTCACTGTAGCCGCGCCGTTGAGCCAATTGCAGGGCTTGGCGATCGGCCGCCACTTCCACGGGAATCCCCCGCGTATTTTGCCATACCTGAAGGCCAGCCAAGGTGGTTAACCCCCCCGCTACCAAAATGCCTACGGGGTCTGCTTGGACAACTTGTAAGACTGTACCCAGCAAGCCTGCCACCGTGAGTCCTTGGTAGAGGTCAAGTTTGATCAAACCCGTGGTGTTAAACCAAGCCACTGCCCGCAGCAATAAAAGATCGCGCTCCGGGGTATCGAGATGCTGCCACAGGCGAAAGTTAATTTCAATCGGGCGATCGCCCCAAGGAAGAGCGGGCTGATAGCGCAACACTTTGCTTTGCTGTGGTCGAGAAACCAACTTACAGCGCATTCGTGCCGACGCGGGCATTAGATCAAGCAAGCGCGGAATCTCAACCTCTGGGGTCATAGGGAAACTCATACACTCATTGCTCTGCCTTTAGTCTGCCATTACCATCCCTTTTCTGCAATCTTTTGCATTCCTTAAAATAAAAGGGCATGTGTTTTTTGTGCCTGAATCAAAATGGTCATGACATCGGCTTTTGCCCCCGCAGAACAATCGCTGGTCGCTTCTCCCCAAGAATTGCCCGCCGTGGATGTGGCGATTGTCGGTGCGGGGATTGTGGGTCTGAGTTTGGCCTGTGCGCTGCGAAACAGTGGTCTAGCGATCGCCCTCATTGAGGCAACCCCCTACGCGCGGGAAAACACCAAAGGCCAAGCCTATGCCCTGCACCAAGTGTCTCGTTGTTTCTTTGAGGGGATAGGGGTGTGGGATCAGTTGATGCCTCACGTGCAGCCCTTTGAGGTGGTACAACTCTCCGATGGACGGTTCCCCTTGACGGTTCGCTTTTCCCCCGCCGATTTGGGCACAGAAGCCATTGGTTATGTGGCTGCGCACGCCGCGATCGCTGAGACCCTACAGAGCGTTCTACAGTCTGTTGGTAATGTGACGTTCTATTGTCCGTGGCGGGTGGTGACGAATGAGATAAAGGGCGATCGCGCTCAGTTGACGCTCATTTCTGGTGATCCTGCCGCACCCAAGGTGGCTTACTTGGCAGCGCGTTTAGTGGTGGCAGCAGATGGTGGCAAGTCTCCCCTGCGGCAACAAATGGGCATTGAACCCAAGGGATGGCAATATGGTCAGTCCTGTGTGGTTGCTACTCTCGATGTTGCCCATCCCCAACCCGTGATCGCCTATGAACGCTTTTGGCCAACAGGCCCCATGGGGGTGCTCCCCCTAGCGGGGAATCGCTATCGCGTGGTTTGGACACTGCCCCACCCAGAGGCGGAAGCCGTTGCTGCCCTCGACGATCGCGCCTTTCTAGCGAAACTGCAGCCCTATCTTGACCCACAGATGGCGCAGATTACCGCTGTAAGCGATCGCTTTGTCTTTCCAACCCAATTAATGCAAGTGAATTCCTATGTGGCCGATCGCTTTGTGGTTATTGGCGATGCGGCCCATCGCTGTCATCCGGTGGGAGGGCAGGGGCTAAATTTAGGCCTGCGGGATGTGTGGGCACTAGCGCAACAAATTCTTGCTACGCCTTGTGAGAGACTGGGCGATCGCCCGTCCTTGATCCAATTCCACCGTCAACGTTGGTGGCAAAATGCCCTAACCCTTGGATTTACCGACCTGCTCAATCGGCTTTTTTCCAATGCGTGGTGGCCTTTGGTGGGGGTGCGCCGCTGGGGCTTGTGGCTGTTGCGAACTGTTGCCCCCTTCAAACGTCTGGTGCTGCGGTTTATGGCCGGTCTCCTGCTACCCCTACCCAGCGATCGTCAATTCCCCAGAGGGCGTTAAAACTTTCTGCGCAATTATCTCCAGCGCCGTCATTCTGTAGGATTAATTTGACAGAGAAACGAACCACTTGGGAGAAATAGATGGCTGCTACGGATGATCTAGAGAAAATTCGCCGCCAGTTTGACTATGGTCCCTATCCCCGTGTTGCCATTGACAAAACTCCCAAGGATGAGCCGAATGTTCTCTTTGTCCACGATTTGGTGACCGCCTTTTATGTGCGAGATCATCGGGTGCCAGAGACCAAGGGCAAGCGGATTCTCGATGCTGGTTGTGGGACAGGTTATAAGTCCTTGGTGTTAGCCATTGCCAACCCCGGCGCGGAAATTGTCGGTATTGACCTATCCCCTGAGTCTGTGAAGTTAGCGGCAGAGCGGCTTAAGTTTCATCAGTTTGACAACGTTTACTTTGAGGCGCGCTCCATTTTGGATTTACCCAGTTGGGGCGAGCAGTTTGACTACATCAATTGCGATGAGGTGTTGTATCTGCTGCCTGACCCCGTCGCAGGCCTCAATGCCCTCAAAAGTGTCCTTAAGCCCGATGGTATCTTGCGCGCCAATCTCCACAGTGCGCTGCAACGCTTCCCCTACTTTCGTGCCCAAAACCTCTTTAAGCTGATGGGCTTGATGGACGACAATCCCGAAGAAATGGAAATGGACATTGTCCGCGAGATCATGAAAGAACTCAAGGATGGTGTCGATCTGAAGGTTCGCGCTTGGAATCCGCACTATGAGAAGGAGGAGAGTAATGAGACCCTCTTGGCGAATCATTTACTGGTGGGCGATAAGGGCAGCACGATTCCCCAACTCTTTCAATACCTAGAAGCAGCGGGTCTGGAATTCATTTCCATGGTTAACTGGCGCCACTGGAATCTGGTGGATCTCTTCAAAGACCCAGAGAACCTGCCCACCTTTTTAGCGCTGAGCTTGCCCGATGTGCCGCAGGCGGTGCAATTGGAGATGTATGAACTTTTGCATCCCGTGCATCGCCTCTTGGATTTTTGGTGTAGTCCGCAACCCCGTGCCGCGGTACCCGACTTAGGGGAATGGTCTGAGGAGCAGTGGGATCAAAGTACGATTTATCTGCATCCGCAACTGCGCACTGAGGCAATCAAGGAAAAATGGCTAGGGTATCTCAATGACCGCATGATTGTAGACTTGGGCACATTTATGTCCTTTTCTAGTCCCACGTCGGTCTATGTGGATCCGCTGGGATTGGCAACACTGCTGCCCTTGTTTGATCAGCCCCTTCCCTTTCCAGAGCTGTGCGATCGCTATCAACGCTTGGCACCCCTCGACCCCGTCACCCTAGACCCCATTGAACCAAGGGTGGCACGGCAACAACTGCAAGCCCTCTTGACCCGCTTGGAAGTGAGTTTATTTGTTTTGGTCAGCCTACCCTAGGCCCATCCAGCCAAGAGCTTGGGCAAGTGCTAGTCCCAAATAGTTGGCGATCGCATAGCCAAGCAGTCCCAGGGTAATCCCTACCCCCATTAACTGAGGCTGATGCCGACCGGTGGCTTGGGCAACGGCTGTGGTTGGTCCCCCCACTGCGGCTTGGGAGGCAAGGGCAATCAGTTCCACATCCAACTTCAGGAGTGTCCCAAGGCCGAAGGTGACAAGACCATGGGTAAACACAATCACGGTGGTAAAGAAAATCATTTCCAGTCCCACTGGAATGAGCGAGGGCACATGGGTACCGGCACCAATCACCGTAAAAAAAAGATTCAGGCCAAACATTCCCAAAGCGCCCGTGCCCCGCAGGTAGCGCATCCACTTAAATTGCGCCAGCGCCAAGCTGAGGGTGGTAAGCCAGACAATGGTGGGAATTAGCGGCCAAAACTGATGCAGTGCCGTTGACAGGACCAAGATAGCCACAGCCAAGCTGAGGAGAATGGCTAGATCTAGGGGGGCGATCGCTGA
This sequence comes from Thermosynechococcus sp. B1, assembly GCF_030322985.1. Classification (NCBI taxonomy): domain Bacteria; kingdom Bacillati; phylum Cyanobacteriota; class Cyanophyceae; order Acaryochloridales; family Thermosynechococcaceae; genus Thermosynechococcus; species Thermosynechococcus sp. B1. The sequence goes on from NZ_CP096573.1 coordinate 974,190, forward strand.
GGTGGTGGGCAGGGGAGTCACCGTAGCCGCTTCCCCCTGATCCCGTGGTGGATAAAAATGTGCCAACAGCGAAGGCAGACTCAGCGTGGTGGCCAGCCAAATGGCCGTGAGCAGGTTATCCGCCGTCGTTGCCGCACTAAAGAGCAAATCCGAAAGGTTGAGGGCACGCCCAACCCCCACAAAGTTAATGCTGCCGCCAATATAACTGGCCGCCAAACTGCCCGCCAAGCGGGGGGTATCCCCGAGAAACCGACTGTGGAACAGCACACTGGCAAGGAGCGCACCCACCAAGGTTCCAAAACTAGCAAGGCCAAAGGCTAACAGGGCCGATCGCCCCAAGCGCCGCACATCCTGTAAATTCACCAGCAGTAGTAGCCAGACGATCGCCAACGAGGTGATGGTGCCGTAGATCGTGTCATAGACCGGCGATTGTTGGGGAATAAGACCCAAATTTGCACAGATGGCCGCCAAGATCAAAATGATCAGCGAAGACCCCAAGCGTGCCGCCCAGCGAAAGCGATGCTCTAGCCATAGCCCCAGAGCCGTCAGGGTTAATAGGATGCCCCAAAGGATCAAGTCATCCATGGGGGGGCAACTCCGCTAGCCGCTGTCCCAACCGTGTCGGCTGCTCATAGACCCGCCGCAGGGTATTCACATCCCGCTGTGAAATGGGGGGCGGATCCGCCACTTGGGCAAAATAGAGGGCATCAGTGGGTAGGGGGCTATGTCCCCAAATGCCGAGGGCATGACCCAGTTCATGGCGCAGCGCTGCAAGGACAAACTTGGCAGCTTGAGTCGGACGCACCACGACACGGCAGCGATGGCGCAGCACCCCTTGGCTATCCACAAAGAGTTCGTAGCTGGTTTCAGCAAAGCGGGCGCGGCGGTTATTTTGATCCGTGGGTCGCTGCGAGAGCAAGCGAATATTCGCCGCTAGGCTGGCATCCACAATTTTTAGGGGCAAATAGGCGGACCACTCCTTTACGGCCTGTTCTGCCGCTGCTTGCCACACATGGTTCGGATCCCACGGCGGCGGTTCAATGGCAACGGTGACCGGGAACTCTGTCCACAGTAGATAGCCCACTTCCACCGCTTGGACTTCATCAAAATAGTCCTCACCTTTCCTAGGAATCTCAGCTAGGGAGGGGGGCAACGGATAATGCACTGCTGCTGGCAGTTGGATATTCTGGCGCGTCAGGTTTGCGGTGCCTGCCAAAGACTCCCAATTCCCTTGGGTACCGCCCAGCATCAATCCTAGGGCAACCATGCACACCAAGAACCACCAGCGACGCTTCATCTTTGCTCCTCAACAGGTCTGTACAAAGGGCCAGCCCGGAAATCGCCAGAGAATGATGGGAATTGCCACTGTCCAGAAAAAGGCATTGAGCAAGGCAATTTGACCCGCCAGATTCATCGGCAAATGCAACCATCCCTGCAGCACCCAGCGATCCAAGGGCAAGACCAAGAGCCACATAAAACAAATGACGGCCATTCCGCCCCAAAAGATTGGCCAGCGGGCGTTGCTATTGAAGCCCTCAAAAAAGGTTTGACCCACCAGTTCTTCGAGAATGGCGACGGGGGCAGAGCGGTATTGCCCACCCGTAACTTGGGTAGCGGCGGCGAGTTGCGGAGCATGATCACCGACAACAATGGCGTTGATTTTGACTCGTTGTTGGCGGGCATTGGCCACCACGCCTGCATCCACTGGGGCTTCCCCATCGGTAATGAGGAGCAGTTGGCGGCAGCGATTCGAGATCTGTTGCAGTTGTTGGGTGGCCATGGCGATCGCCCCCGAAAGATTGGTGGCACTGGGATCCACTTGGGCAAGCAAGTCACTGCGATTGAGGGCTTGATCCAGTTGGGTGAGGAGCAGATCACTATTGGTTTCAAACCGCGGCGTCAGAAACACCACATTGCGACCAAAGCCGTGGATCATGACTTCGTTGGGGTTGGTGAGTTCCCGTTGGTTACGTTGTAAGTAGAGCTTGGCAGCGAGCACCTGCTGCGCCATTACAGTTTGCGGTTGATTAAATTGCAACGGATTATTGCCAAACGTACTGCCGCTGAGATCAAGGGAGAGAACAACGGCGACACTAGGGCGTCCCCAATTCAACAGTGAGAAGAGCAACGCCAGCAGGACACAGCCTATGAAAAGAATGAGGGGAATCTGAAAAAGAGGGTAATACCACAGTTGTCGCCGACGAGTCATAACTCACCTAAGGCAAGGTACCGCTAAAGACTGCGAGGGCAGGCCCGGTCATATACAAATGTTGGCTAGGCAAATCCCAGCGAATATGGAGATCTCCCCCCGGCAGTTCAACCGTGGCTTGGGCTTGATCGCCCACAGGACTGAGGCGATGGGTCAAGACGGCAGCGACGAGGGTGGCACAGGCTCCCGTTCCACAGGCAAGGGTGATACCAGCTCCCCGTTCCCAGACGCGCATCCGCAGGCGATCGCTCCCTAGGACTTGCACAAACTCAGTATTGGTACGCTGGGGAAAAACGGGGTGATGTTCAAACTGTGGGCCAAGGGTTGCCAGATCAACCGCAGCGACATCCTCGACAAACGTGACACAGTGGGGATTGCCCATACTCACACACGTCACCAACCACGGGCGATCGCCCACCATTAGGGGCACATCAATCACCTTTTGATCTGCGGCTGCCAAGGTGGTGGGAATCTGCTGCGCCAAGAGTTGGGGTTTACCCATATCCACCGTTACCTGACCATCCGCTTGTACCTCTGGCACAATGAGACCGGCAAGGGTGTCAATGCGGTAGCGCACGATTTCGCCGGCGGAGCGACCCTCAAGGGCAAAAATAAACTTGGCCAAACAGCGAATGCCATTGCCGCACATTTCGGCCACTGAGCCATCGGCATTGTACATCCGCATGCGGTAGTCGGTATCCCCCGTGCCTGTCAGCAAAAAAATCACGCCATCGGCGCCCACGCCAAAGTGGCGATCGCACCAGTGTTGCGCTTGTTCTGGGGTTAAGAGCAGCTCTTCCTGATGGCGGTTGTCAATGAGTAGGAAATCGTTACCTAACCCTTGGTACTTCTGAAAAGATAGGCTCATAAAATTGAAAAGGTATGAGAGGGAAATCCATGACCGACGAATTCAATACGGCACTGCCCAGCATTCGCCAGTTGCAGACCTTCATTAAAGATAGCACCGAGGTTGAAGTCAAGCTCAGCACCAGTGATCTCGTGGTTGGTAAGGTGCGCTGGCAGGATATGAATTGCCTCTGCGTTGTCGATCACTATGATCAACCCACCATTATTTGGAAGCAGGCCATTGTCTTTATTAAACCCAAGCTAGCCTAAGGACCACAGTTGCAGCGCCACTGCCAAGGCCTCTTGATAGACCACCTGCCAAGGCTGCTGATGCTGACGGGCAAGGGCGGCACAGTCTTCGTATTCCGGCTGGACATTGAGCCGCTGTCCTTGGTGTTCGGCTACTTTCACCCGTACTTCACCAAAGACCGTTGCAATGGTTTTAATTTGGCGTTCAAGGATATAGCGCTCCTGTACCTGCCGCCGCAGCCCCAGCGTCGTTGTTTCCCGAAAGAGGGTCTGGACACAGGCGGCCTCAACACTGGGGGGACACAGCACCGTGAGCAACACCCCCAAGCGTGACTTTTTCATCGTAATGGGTTGGTAAAAGACCTCAATCGCACCAGCAGCATAAAGTTGTTCAAGAGTATAGCTGAGGGCTTGGGGTGTCATGTCATCCAGTTGGGTTTGCAGTTCGACAATGGTTTTTGCCGTAGTTGTTTCTGCTGAGTTCGGCAGCGTTCCCAACCAGAGACGCAAGAGATTCGGTAGGGGCAACTCTTGACTCCCAGCGCCTAAGCCCACCCGTTTCAATGTCATCGCTGGCGGCGCACCAAAGCCCTCACTGAGGGCACAGACAAGGGCAGCGCCTGTGGGTGTCACCAATTCTTTTTCAATACCGTTGCTGTAGAGGGGCACTTGGTAGGTTTGGCACAGTTGTAAGACCGCAGGCACGGGCACCGGCAATTGACCATGGGCAGCTTTGACCATTCCGCCGCCCGTTGGTAAAGCAGAGCAGTAAATGCGGCTCACATCAAGGTAATCCAGCCCTAAGCAGGTGCCGACAATATCCACAAGCGCATCCACCGCTCCCACTTCATGGAAATGTACTTTTTCTGGCTCAATGCCATGCACGGCGCCCTCAGCAATGGCCAAGGCTTCAAAAACCTTGAGACTCCAGTCACGGGCGCGATCGCTAAGGTGGGCGGCACGGATTTGCTTTGCAATGTCTGGCCAATGGCGATGGTGATGGGAGTGGCGATCGCGCAGATGCACCTGTGCTTTTAATCCCCGCTGTCCCTTGCGCTGCACTGTTTCTGTGGTCAACTCAAACTCATCGGTAATCCCGAGCTTTGCCAATTCGCTTTGGAGGTAGTTGAGGGGAACCCCCAGATCAAGGAGGGCACCCAGACACATATCCCCCGCCACCCCAGCAGGGCAGTCAAAATAGGCAACCGTCATAGCAAACTCACAGGTGCAGCGGCACTAAGGACTATGATACCGGGTTTATAGTGAGCGAAACTGCGAGGAGACTTACCCTACCGCTGAGGTTTCTGTGGCGATCAACAGCTCATCAACTATAACCGACGGTTGCCACTGGTAGCGCCTCAAGTTAATGCGATCGCCCGCCTCAAAAATAATCCCCTCTGCTTCTAGGCGCCAGCGCTGTAACTCATCCGTCCCTTGGCGTTGGGGCGCGTAGGAGATTTTGCCTTGGGCATTAACCACCCGATGCCATGGAATGTCAGAATTCGGTGCCACTTGATAAAGGGCATAGCCCACATAGCGTGCATGCCGTGGCCAACCACACAGGGCAGCAATTTGGCCATAGGTGGCCACACGTCCTACGGGGATTTGCTTCACTAACCAATAAATTTTTTGTTGAAACGTCAGTGCCTGTGTATCTGTCTTCATAAGATTTCATATTTTAAGGCACATTCAACCCCTCTAAATCCGTATTCCTACGGAGGAAAGCATCAAAATGAACCCCCTAGATTAAACATTAAGGGTGGTAACAGGATTACTAAATTCAATTAAGAACACCTGCCCCCGAAAAGATAGATCGGTCATGATTTAAGCAGCAGCAATGCTGAGGCAGGGGAGGGTGGAATTCTTTGCTTTGTGTTGAACCATGATGTGTTTCTCATCTAATTGTTTTTTGCTGAATGATTGCTTCTATGCTTTTTTGACTTGAGCTCCCAATTGTCTTTGTCGATATTCTTGACGCTATTTGATGGAGTCGCCCTATGACCATGACCAGTTCCCGACCCCAAGCCGCCGCTGGCGATCGCTACGGTGTTAACCATCTCCTGCGCAAAAAATACCCGAAACGCCACCATCACTATGCTTTTTGGGACTTCTTTCAATTCGATAGCGATCGCGGTACCTATACCGATTGGAACAATGCCCGTAACCTCCTAGTGACTGAAGACTTCATCATTGGCCTCATTGAAGGCCTTGAAGAGGAAGTTGGCCCTGCCTCCAGCGTCGTCATGTACAAAATTGGTGAAGAATGGGGACGCCGCGATGCCCGCTTCTTCCAAGAGTGGTTTCCCACGGAATATGGCTATGAGCAGGGGATCAAGCAAATGCGGCTTCCCTATGTCCTCGAAGCTTGGTGGTGGCCCTGCACAACCCAAGGCTGGGGCAACTGGGAAGTGGATCTCAGCGAGCAAAAACATGGCTTTATGTTCATCAATATCTTTGATTCCGTTGTGGCGCGTACCTTGGGGGATGTTGGCCGACCCGTGTGCCACCTCTACGCAGGCCTCTTTGCCGGTTTCTTTAGCGGCCTGATTCAAAAAGAACTCAGTTGTATTGAAATCCAGTGCTACGCTATGGGAGAAACCTACTGCAAGTTCCTGCTCGGCAAGCAGGATCGCATTGATGCCGCTGCCTTCTGGCAAAACGAAGGAGCCTCCGCCAAAGATATTGAAAAACGGCTCCGCAGTGGAGAACTGGTCTATGAAAAACCTAAACGGTAATTGGCAACAGCAAGCCGTTGCTGAATTCTTTGAGGAACTGAACTGGCTGGGCTTGGTGCGGCAGCAACCGGTGGCGGAAGCTGTGGTACTCAATTGGCAATCCCTGAAAGTTGGCGAATTTTGGCAGCGGGTCAATTGGCTGGGGCTTGAAGTCAAAGGGGCGATCGCTCCCACGAGTCCCACAGAATGGCCCAGCTATCGCGTCAAGGACTTCTTTGGTCACATCAACTGGGAAGGGATTAGGGTCATCTTGCCTGCGATCTCACCCCCCTACGCGGAGGAAATGGCGGCTCCCCCCGTTGCTGCCCCTGCCACCCCTTGGGCTGCTTGGTCGGTAGAAACCTTCTTCCGCCAACTCAATTGGGAAGGCCGTCCGGATCAGGCCATTTCCCTCGAGCCGAGTCTGTGCCTCTGGCGCCTATCGGTCAAAGACTTCTGTGCCAGCCTGCCTTGGGCAGGCCAACCCGTAATTGCCCAAGTGAGGAAAGTGGAACCCCCGCCCCCTGCCCCCGTGGAACCCGAAGTCACCCTCTCAGACTTATCAAACCTGTTTTAGGAGATCCCTATGCACACCGAGTTAATGAATCTCTACTACAAAGCCGAAGAAAACTACCTCAGCAATGTGGACATCAAAGTCTTCCGCCACCACATCGAATCGCTCCAGCAGCGGTTGAACACCTATGAATTTCTGCGGGATCATGAAATTGAAATCTTCCAGCCTGTGGCCGACACTCTGCAAAAGAAATACCCCACCGAAAATCCCCAAACCCTTGAGCAAGTGTTGCGTCAAGCGATCGCCCTACTGCGCTATGCCGCCATGGCCATGCTCCTGAATAACCCCGAGTTTTTGCAGCATCGGCTCCTCGAGTGGCTCACGGAAGTGGTCAACGCCCACCAAACCCAAACCCTATGGAGCAGTTGCCACGAGCTTCTCAGTGCCCGCCTCAAGGAAATGCTCACCGAGGCTGAACAGGACTTGATTTTGCCGCTGTTGGATCACGCCCAAGCGACCCTTGTGGGTCTGCCAGCGGTGGTCTCTGTCCACGCCTAGATTAGGGTTGGAAGTCTGCTGAAAGTGCTTGTTATGCCTACGAATGAGGATGTCCTATGATCTCTGTTGCTGATTTGGTCAAAGACCCCATCATCCCCGGCAACTACTACGCTGCCGATGCCTATGTACAGGGGGATTTTGAAACAGGTCTGATTGAAAACCGCAAAGGTGCCCGTCTCATTGCCCTACCGGATATTTTGCTCCAAGCCATCTATGCCGGCCTCGATCAGGAAGTGGGACAGGCCAGTGGGGTGGTTCTCTTTAACTGTGGTCGCTGGTGGGGCAAGAACTTTTATCGCCGCTTTGTCGAGGAGGTCAGCGAGTACTATCGCCGTCCCCTTGCGGAAATGGAAATGGTGGAGTTTCTCCAGTGTCTCAAGGAATGCTGGAAGACCCACGGTTGGGGCACGATTGATCTCGATGTGAGCTTCTACCAGCAGGGCTTTTTGGTGGTGAAAACGTGGGACTCCCCCTTTGCGGCGGCGGCTCCCAAAAATACGGGTCAGCCCCAATGCGCTGCCGAGGCGGGGATTTTAGAATCCTTCTTTAGCCAATTGACTGGTCGCGATCTCCACTGTGTGCAAACCGCCTGTGAAACCCTAGGGGCAACCAATAACCTCTTTGTCTTGGGCTTGCGGGAGCGGGTCGAACCGGCTAAGGCTTGGCTGCAAGAGGGACAGGATCATGACACGATTATGGAGCGGCTGTGTCGCACTCAAGCGGCTTGAGTATGATCCTAAAGTAACTCTCGATGCGTCATTAATAAGGAGAAAAGAGCAGTGGCCAAAGTTGTCAAACTTGAACCCATCTCGCGGGAAACCACGATTAATACCAATGACAATTTGCTGTCTGCTCTATTGGACTCTGAACTCCATGTGCTCAAGGAGTGTGGCGGGCGTGGAATGTGTGCCACCTGCCATGTCTATATCAAAGAGGGGATGGAGAGCCTCTCCCCAATCAATAAGCGTGAGCAACGCACCCTTGAGGTGATTACAACGGCAAATGCCACCTCTCGCTTGGCCTGTCAGGCACGGGTACTGGGGCCGGGGGTAGTGGTGGAGCTACCCTCAGGGATGTATGTCAACGCGGTTGAAGATATTGAGTCTTTGATTGGGCGGCGGGCTGAGCAGGATATTTTGCACCCCCTCGATGGCCGCGTCTTGGTGGAAGCGGGCAAGCTCATTACCCGCACGATGATTACCCAGTTGAAAGATACCCAAGTGCAGGTGGGGCAATATCTCGCCAATACGTCGGATGCCTAACCAACCACTTCATTTTCATCCTCAGGGAGGCACCATTTATGGAAGACCGTAGTTTAAATTCCCATGACACGCCATCTCGCAGGGGGCTAGCACCTCTAGAATGGGGCGCAACAGGGCTAACGGTTGTGTTGTCGGTGGCGGCGGCTGCGACCCAACAGGCCATTTTGACAGCGATCGCCCCTTTGCCCCTTTCGCTGGCGGTGGGCTTAAACTTAGTGAGCCGTAAAAAACTGGATGACCAGTTCCAAGCCTTTGTGCAGCAACAGGAGGCCAAAATTGCTGAATTGGTGGCGTCCCAAGAACAGCAGCAGTCAGAGGTCGGCGGCCTCACCCTTGCCCTTAGTCAGGTGCGCGATCGCCTTGAGGATGTGCAACAACAGCTGGCACAGCTGGGTCAAGGGACGCAGCATCTCCACGACTATACCCGCATTCTCGACACGGAGCAAAAACAAATTGAACAGGTTCTCGAGTGCCTGCGGGAAATTGAGAAAAATACCCAAGTGATTCAAACCAACCCCAGCCATGCCAAGGCCTACTACAATCGCGGTCTCACCCATCAGCGGCTAGGGGATGCCGAAGCGGCGATTCTCGACTACTCCGAAGCCATTCGCATTAATGAGAACTATGCCAAGGCCTACCACAATCGCGGCGTTGCTCGCTCGACCCTTGGCGATCGCAAGGGAGCAGTAGAGGATTTGCGCACAGCGGCAAAGCTGTTCTTTGAACAAGGGGACATTAGCAGTTATCAGCGGGCACGGGATCTGGCCAAGCGCATCCATGAGGTGGGGAGTATTGAACAGGAAGACAAGGAAGTCCCCTTAGAAATTCTTTTCTCCTAAGAACCGATTGGCTGTGCGGCTCAATCTGCATGGACAGGGGCGAGATTGCGAATCATTCTGAGAAATGTTTTTCGTTGATGGTTGAGGCTCGTTGTTGGCCACGGCTCGTACTGCCCAAACCTCCCGTTACCGACTGGTGGATCTAGCCGGTCAAGGCCAGTACGGAAAAGTTTATCTGGCGGTCAATCGTGAGTCCGGTGACCTTGTGGCGATTAAGGTGCTCAGCGAGCAGCAGTTGCTGACCCGTGGCTTTTTGCGGGAGTTGAACTTTTTGCTGACGCTACAGCATCCCCATGTGGTGGGTTGTCAGGCGATTGACTATATTCGCGTGCGCCATAGCCCCCAAGTAAGCCGCAGTTTGGTAATGGACTATTGTGCCGGCGGGACATTGCGATCGCTCCTAGAGCAAGAACAGGCCTTACCCCTGACGACCGCTTTGCGCCTCACGTTGGATATTCTCGCAGCTTTGGCCTATGCCCATCATCGCGGCATTCTCCACTGCGATCTCAAACCGGAAAATATCCTGCTGGAGGTGACTGCTACGGGCTGGCAGGCAAAGGTGTCCGATTTTGGTGTCGCACGCCTCATTGAGGATGTCAAGGGCAGCGGTCAAACGGGATCTCCTGCCTATATGGCGCCGGAGCGTTTCTATGGTCAGACGCTGCCCGCTTCGGATCTCTATGCAGTGGGGATTCTCATGTACGAGATGATCGTTGGCGATCGCCCCTTTCACGGCACACCTGCTGAACTCATGACCGCCCACCTTAGCCGTCCCTATACCCTTCCTGAAGGCTTGCCCTTTCTGGTGCGGAGCATTATTACTAAAGCGTTGGATAAATTACCGCAGCGCCGCTATAAAAGTGCAGCGGAAATGACGATGGCGGTGCAATTAGCCCTAGAGGTGATCGAGGCAGAGCGTCATGAGCAGCCGTTGTTGTTCTCTAGGTCACCGGCGGCGGTTTGGCTGGGGGAACCCCAAGGCTATTCTTTAGCGATACCGCCCCAACAGGTTGCTAGTACGGCCACAAGGTTCTATGGGGTGGTGGGCGATCGCCTCTGGGCTTGGCAAGCTAGGGAGACTGTGCCCGAAGAGATGGGTCAATGGCCGCTCCCACCGCTGCCCATTCAACTCTATGGCGGTGAAGTGAGTACTTGGCTGCGAATCAATGTGCTACCCCCCCAGCTTTTCTGCATCCATGACCAGCTTATCCCCCTAGACTGTCGTCTTCACTCTAGCCTCAACCAATTAGCCATTGACGCCACTGGTTACTGGTGTGCAGAAACCGAGATTGATAGCGCAGCAGCGGAATTACAGCTTCATGTCCAACTGATCAATGGTCAAGGGCAGCGGACTCTCCGTTGTCAATGGTATGGACGAACGTTTGTGGATACCCTGCTCCTCAATCGTCGCTATGGCGTGGTGATTAGTCGATCGCACCATCCTGAGACGGAGCATGCCACCACCCATTTTCAACTCTTTGACCGCCGCGGACACTGGCGGCTATACACTCAACTGCCTGCCCACCTGACGTTGCTCACCCCTGCCCACCACCAGCCATGGCAACTAGCGGCCTTTGAAGACCATCCGCAGCAACCCCTGTTGATGCTTCTACATTTGCGCCCTTGGCGGGTTCAACGCTTGGGGCTGCGGTTTCGTCCCCAATTTCTCTGTGCTACCCCTTGGGGATACGTCGTGGCCGGTCGCCATCGTTTGAATTTGGTAACCCATGGCGGCGAAATTGTCGGCACGGCTGAAAGTGAACAGGAGATTTGTGGCCTCGGCTTTACGGGCGATCGCCACCTTTGGTTGATTCGTCACTACCAGGACAAGTATGTCTTGCAAACGTGGGACATTGCCACGTGGGAGATTGACCTCATCCTCTAAGCCAGCAGCCTATGATAGAAAGAATAGCCGTGGGATATGCCCCATGAAACAGCCCCAGATTCTCAAAATTACCCGCAAAGCGGCCAGTCTGAAACAAAAGCAAAAGCAGCAGTCATCTCCCACCACCCTTGATGTTACAGCGACAACGGTAGCCTCTGAACCCGTCGTTGAGGTAGCAGCGGGCGATCGCCACAATGCCGAGGGTCACCAACACTGGTGGAGTGAACGCTGGATTGGTGTGCTAGAGTCCTTTGGCTGGCGCCGACGGCTAGAGCGGGCACGCAATTATGTCCGTGAAGGACGGGTGCTCACCTTGGAATTCCAGGGCAACCAAGTCCATGCTCAAGTTCAAGGCACGGCTCCCGAACCCTATCACGTCAAACTGCATCTCGATGCCTTTAGTGAAGAGCAGTGGCAATATGCCATTGACGGCATGGCTCAAAAGGCTTTCTATGCGGCCAAGCTCCTCGCCGGGGAGATGCCCCCCAGTATTGAGGAGGTTTTCACCCAAGCCGGACTCAGTTTATTTCCCTTTACCAAATTTGACATCCACAGCCGCTGCAATTGCCCTGACCCGGTGAATCCCTGTAAGCACATTGGCGCGGTCTATTACTTACTGGGGCAGTACTTTAATGACGATCCCTTTTTGCTCTTTCAGTTGCGGGGCAAAACCAAAGAGGAGATTCTCCAACGCCTGCGCCACTATCGGGCAACGGCGACTACCCCCTCTATGGTGCCCACCCCCCCACCCCTCTATGAGCCACTGAAAACCGATGCTCCCTTTTGCCAATATCGCCAGCCCCTACCCCCAGAGTTAGTGGTGCTTGTCCCCAGTGGTCAACCCCATGCGGTGCTTTCAGTGTTACCCCCCTTTCCCCATGAGGTTCCCAGTGAAGTGGCGCAGTTAATGGCCACCCTAGAGCAGATGTACAGCAGTGCCAGTCTTGGGGCCTGTCAGTTGGCGATGAGTGAACCGCTGAGAGGAGATGAGGGAACCGAAAGTGAGCCATGAAACCCAACCAGTATGACGGTCAGGGCGAAAATCTCAAACGTGGTCTCAAAGCAGAGGACGCCTTCTTAGAGCTTGCCCGCAAGCAGGGATTCCAAGTTCACCACGCGAGCGAAGCTGCTGATATTCATGAGCACTGGGATTGTTTGTTGATTAAGGGGCATGAGTCCCTGAAAGTGGACATCAAGGCAGTCAAGAAAATTCAACGCCAAGACCCGCAGCCCCAAGATCAATACACTTGGATAGAATTGCAGGGGGTACGTGATCGAGGCTGGTTGTTTGGCGGTCACTCAGACTATATTGCCTTTCAAACGTTGAACTCATTTATTTTGGTGCAGCGCACAGCACTGATAGCGTTTGTGCAAAAGAATGTCGATCTCGCCGTTCTAGTGACCCAACCTACAGAGGCCCTAAAAAAACATCAAGGCAAATATCCTGTGTACCGTCGCTCAGGGCGGAGCGATCGCCTCATCTTAGTCGAAACCGATATTCTAAGACAGCTTCCGGGCAGTATCGAGTGGCTGAATCCCCAGTAACTTCCCCCTTTTCCCCAAGAAAGTCGCGATCACATCCCTTTAGACCAGCGATCGCCCAACCTGTCAATAATATGCATCATGTCTGAATTGCTCCAGCCCGCCAGCAGATGGGCAGCAATGGCACACCCCCCCGCACCAACCCCTTCCTTGACAAACCCCTGTTCATAGGCACGCAGGGCAGGATGACGGGATGCGCTGAAATCAAGTTGCGTGTAAATGAGTGGACACTGGACACGCTCTGCCAAGCGGTGAATCTGAGCCGTTTGATCTTCAATCAGCCAGCGGGTTGTGCCCACCACGATTTGTTCGGGACACCAAGGAAGCTGACGCCACTGGGCGATCGCCCGTGCCAAGGCATAGACCGCCATCATTTGTGACCCCCCCGCCAGCAACACACCACAGGTTTGACTTGCCCGCAGGACCATAGCCGCCACAACCACCTGCATTGGATCGCCAATCGCCGCTACACAAGTGAAAGGATCCGCATTAGCAGGTAGATGGGCAAGTCCCTGTTGCACGAGTTGCCACTTTTGGGCATGGTTACTCTGGCGGTGGCTGCTGCCCACACAATCGCGAGCAGCAATGCCCAAACTTTCACAGAGGGCAAGGGCAGTAGTGGTGCCGGCAACCACACATTCAGCGATAATCAGCCACGGGTGATGCTGACTCAGCTTGGCGCCCCAAGACCACCCCTGTTGCCAAAGATGCGCCACCATTTGTGGTGCCATCGCTTCACCCGTCGTTAGGCAGCGCGCCGGGGCGCCCCCCAAGTCAATCATCTCGGGCAGACGCGGCAAAGGTAAACCCGCATCAAAGACGTAGAGGGGCAACGCCAAAGCCTCAAGAAGGGCACGACTAATTAGAGCAGGGGAAGCACCCGCCGTCAGCGGCGGCAGGGGATAGTGGTAGTGGGGTTGAATGCCTCGCAGCAGGAACTCGCCATCCGCTAGGGCTGTGGTTCGGCGATCGCTGGGGGTTTGACCCGCTGCCGAGATTCCGGGAATCAATGCCGTTTCCGTAAAGCCAAGAACACAGACTAGGGCAGGAAAGTCGGGGTGCTGGCAGTGGCGATCGCCCCAAGCGCGGGCAATGGATTCTCCCGTGGCAACGCCAATCATACTAATCGACTAATAATTCCCGACCACTGCACCTGCTTGAGGTGTTCACGGCGATAGGAGAAAAAGCATTCAGCATCGCGAAACGTACAGTGGGGAGACAGGGCAATTTGCTCGTCCCTTAGCCCCAATTGCAGCAATTGCAAACGATTCACCCGTGCCACATCCACCCGAAGTCGCTCAGGGTCTGGATCAAGAAAGATCATCTCTGGGTCTAAGGCAGCGAGACGCTGGTAAAGATCATCGCGGTCAGTGGTTTCCGTCACCCCCTCAAGAATGGTCTGCGCCAAGGCACGGGCCACATTCAGCCCCACTTGATAGACCTCACCGCGAATCGCAGGCCCCATGGCAATCCGTAAATTAGCAAGATCACTGCCGAATGCTTGCATCTGCTGGAGCGTGGCCTTAGAGATTTGGATCGCTGTCCCCCGCCATCCCGCATGAATCGCCGCAACCCGTCCACTCGCCACATCGGCAATTAGTAAGGGGACACAGTCAGCACTACACACCCAGAGGGCTTGATCAGACCCTGTGGCCACAAGGGCATCCGCTGCCAATCGTTCATCACGGGCTAAAACTTCTGCTGCCAAAGCAACGCGATCGCCATGCACCTGTTGGGTTCGTAGCGGTGTTGCTGTCGTGCCTAGGGCTGCGGTGAGGGTGCTGAGGTCTTGTCCTTGCCAATCGCGAGTAAAGAAGCCATGGGAAAACCCCTGCAAAAGATCGCAGGTAAGAAAGCGCCCGAGGTCAGTGGTTTGCCAGTGCCACATTGTCAGATCCAATGACAGCTAAACTATGGCGTTCTCGTAGCTCCCTAGAAGGCACGAATCGCCTCCTTTAATACCTCCTCCCTAAGCCTTGAACGTAAAGATTGAGGTGTGCCCAAATCAACAGAACAGTTTAAGATTTCCTCCAGATATTCTTTTAACTCAATGAAGGTAAATAATCCAACAGGCCTTTCAAACGCTACTAACAAATCAACATCACTTTCAGCGTGAGCTTCATCCCGTGCCACTGAACCAAACAGCTGCAGGGTCTTTACTGCAAATTTTTTAAGGGATTCTCGATGGTTTTCTAAGGTATTGATCACTAACTGAGGAGTCACCATTCCAATGTTTCCTTATTCTTTTAATCTGACTGATCCACTGGCTGATGCGGTTCATCGGGGAGAGAGTCCTTAAGGGGTTCTAGGCAGCAGGGGGCAAGTCAAAGAGAACGGTGGTCATATAGCGTTCTGCCCAAGCAGCACCAAAGGCTTTTTCCAGCACACGGCGGGTTTTATCGTTCTGCTGTTGCTGGTGGCAGTAGTGCCGTTGCCCGGCCATAACCGCTTCCGGGTGATCCGTGGGCACAGCTTGCTGGCTAAGTTGACAGTGGAGCGTGAGGTACTCACCAATGCGATCAAGAAATTGCTGTTCCTCAGTGTCTCCCTGTGGCCGAATAAAAATGCAAAAGGGGGAGAAGATCTGTCCCCAAGGGGGCAACTCACGGGGTTGACTAAAGGTGAGTTTTGGCAAAGCATTTAAGGCCGATGTATAGGCAGCGGGCAACTCACCCGTCACCGGCGAGAGATCCACAATTGCGGCACTAATTTGCCCTCGGCCCCCCACGAGGTCACAGCCAAACATTGGCAGATCGTAGCGCGGCTCTGGAAACATGACACAGTGTAAAATATCCAGACTCTCCCCCACCCGTGCCAGTTCAAGGTGAAGTTTGCGAAAGGGCGGCGCTTGGTAGCAGTGGTTCTCAATCGTTAGCCGCTCCCCTTCCAGTTTGCCCTCGACATAACCGAGATCCTCAGGCAGGGTATAGGGGGCTAAGGGCAAAGTGCTCTGCCAAATCTGCTCAATGCGATCGGCGAGCCGCTGAATTAGGGGATGCTGGTGTTGACGGAGAGACATAGCCTTGATCCTAACCCAAGTCTGTGCCGCTTGCGAGGGAGCGATCGCCCCCGCTAAACTAACCAAGAGTCTAACAGCCGAGGAATCATGCAAACTCAAATTGCCGCTGCCATTGACCCAAAGCAACTCCAACAGGCGATTCGCGCCAGCCAAGACTTTCTCTTTTCACAGCAATATGCTGAGGGCTACTGGTGGGCGGAATTAGAGTCCAATGTGACCATGACCGCAGAGGTGATCCTGCTCCACAAAATCTGGGGCACCGAACAGCGGCTACCCTTGGCCAAAGCGGAACAGTATTTGCGCAACCATCAGCGGGATCACGGCGGTTGGGAGCTATTTTATGGCGATGGCGGCGATCTCAGCACCAGTGTGGAAGCCTATATGGGACTGCGGCTCTTGGGCGTCCCCGCAACGGATCCCGCCCTAGTGAAGGCACGGCAATTTATCCTTGCCCGCGGCGGCATTAGCAAAACTCGCATCTTTACCAAACTGCACCTTGCCCTCATTGGCTGCTACGACTGGCGTGGGATTCCCTCCCTCCCCCCTTGGATCATGCTCCTGCCGGAGGGTAGCCCCTTCACTATTTATGAGATGTCTAGTTGGGCACGTAGCAGCACCGTGCCGCTGTTGATTGTCATGGATCGCAAGCCCGTTTATGCCATGGATCCGCCCATTACCCTCGATGAACTCTATGCCGAAGGGCGGGCAAATGTGATCTGGGAACTGCCCCGCCAAGGCGACTGGAGTGATGTCTTTATTGGTCTCGATCGCGTTTTCAAGCTCTTTGAAATCCTAAACATTAATCCCCTTAGAGAACAGGGGCTAAAGGCCGCCGAAGAATGGGTGCTCGAGCGTCAAGAAGCCAGTGGCGACTGGGGCGGCATTATTCCGGCGATGCTCAACTCCCTATTGGCATTGCGTGCCCTTGACTATGCTGTGGATGACCCCATTGTGCAGCGGGGGATGGCAGCAGTGGATCGCTTTGCGATTGAAACCGAGACCGAGTATCGCGTCCAGCCCTGTGTCTCGCCAGTTTGGGATACTGCCTTGGTCATGCGCGCCATGGTGGATTCAGGCGTCGCCCCCGATCATCCCGCTCTGGTCAAAGCTGGCGAATGGCTGCTGTCCAAGCAAATCCTTGACTATGGGGACTGGCACGTAAAAAACAAAAAAGGTCAGCCGGGGGGATGGGCCTTTGAATTTGAGAATCGCTTCTACCCCGATGTGGATGATACAGCGGTGGTGGTGATGGCGCTTCATGCTGTGACCTTGCCTGACGAAAACCTCAAACGGCGAGCCATTGAGCGGGCAGTCGCTTGGATTGCCTCAATGCAGTGTCGGCCGGGGGGCTGGGCAGCCTTTGATGTGGACAATGACCAAGATTGGCTCAATGCCATTCCCTACGGCGATCTCAAGGCAATGATTGACCCGAATACTGCTGATGTCACGGCACGGGTGCTGGAGATGGTGGGGCGGTGTCAGTTGGCCTTTGACAGTGGTGCCCTCGATCGCGCCCTTGCTTACTTGCGCAATGAGCAAGAACCGGAAGGCTGTTGGTTTGGCCGCTGGGGGGTGAACTACCTCTATGGCACGAGTGGGGTGTTGGCAGCCCTCTCCCTTGTTGCCCCTCGCTACGATCGCTGGCGCATTCGCCGTGCCGCTGAGTGGTTGGTGCAGTGTCAAAATGCCGATGGTGGTTGGGGTGAAACCTGCTGGAGCTACAACGACCCTTCCCTCAAGGGCAAAGGGGATAGCACCGCTTCCCAAACTGCTTGGGCCATTATTGGCCTTTTGGCCGCTGGCGATGCCACAGGAGACTACGCCACAGAAGCTATTGAAAAGGGGATGGCCTACCTGCTGCAGACCCAGCGCGCCGATGGCACATGGCACGAGGATTACTTCACCGGCACGGGCTTTCCCTGCCACTTTTACCTGAAGTACCACTACTACCAGCAGCACTTTCCGCTGACGGCCTTGGGGCGCTATGCCCGCTGGCGGGGTCTTTTGGCTAATGAGAAAAAATCAGGCTAGAAGGAGCGCAGCTGTTGCTGGTAGGCCAAGGGATCGGTGCCACACAGGGGTTGGGGGGCAACCACACAGTCATTGCTCAAACCAGAGCGAATTAAATTTTCAGCAAGCAACTGGCGATCGCGCGGCGCAGGGTGGGTACTCAAAATCGTTGGCGGTGCCCCTCCCTCCCGTTGCAATTTCTGGAGAAATGTCACCATCGCCCGTGGATCATAGTTGCTGCGAGCCAATAGCCCCAGTCCATAGCGATCGGCCTCTAGTTCCTGCTCACGACTGCGGGGACGCCGAAAGGCAAGTTCCATGGCCATTTGTAGCCCGCGATCGCGATCCAAGCCGGCAGCCGTCATTAAGCCTTGGGCGATCGCCATTTGTTGCAGTTGACGAATCACATGGCGCTGATCAATATGGCCAATTTCGTGGGCAATGACGCTGGCTAGTTCCGCCTCGTTTTCCGCCCGCAGCATTAGCCCTGTAGTGACATAGACAAAGCCCCCCATTGTGGCATAGGCATTGACTTGGCGGTCTTGGATGATGTGAAACTGGTAGGGCACACCTCGACGTTCGCCGACATTAACCAAGCGGTCACCAATGCTATTCACATAGTTTTGCGCAGCGGGATTGCGAACAAGGCGCATCCCTTGCCGCAGCATCTGCTCATGGATCTGTTGCCCCAAGGCCACCTCTTGGCGGGGCGAGATATTCGATAGTTGGATGACCTGAATCCCCTGCAACAGTAACCGCTGCCAGAGATTTTGGGCCTGCGCAGCCACAGGATGGAGAGCGATCGCCACCCCACAGACCAAGCTCGCAAAGAGGAGAAACCAACGTTGTTTTTTCACGGCTAATATTTCGCGTAAAATCCACACCCACGCCTAGCGGCTACTTGCCCCCTTCTGACCCCTCTATTTTAGACATTGTTCCCAAGGCTTAACGTTTTTTAATCTCTGGCACCCGTAGCCCTTTACTGGCCAGCCACTCTGAATTAAAGAGCCGCGATTGATAGCGGGAACCCCCATCGCACAACACAGTAACAATTGTGTGACCGGGTCCGAGTTCCTTGGCGAGGCGTACCGCTGCCCCCACATTAATCCCGACGGAGCCACCCATAAAGAGGCCATCGTAGTGCAGCAGTTGATAAATGATCTCAAGGCACTCTTGATCCTCAATTTGAATCGCATCATCAATGGGAGCGCCTGCTAAGTTGGCGGTAATGCGGCTATTGCCAATGCCTTCGGTAATGGAACTGCCACTGCTACTGAGGGTGCCCGTTTTCGCATAGCTATAGATGGCACTGCCCATGGGATCAGCAATCACAGTGCGAATGGTGGGATTTTTTTCCTTGAGGTACATCGCCACACCTGCATAGGTGCCCCCTGTGCCCGTTGCTGCCACCCACGCATCAATGCGGCCATCGGTCTGCTGCCAAATTTCCGGTCCTGTGGTTTCGTAGTGGGCTTGGCGATTGGCAAGGTTATCGAACTGGTTCGCCCAGATGGCATTCTCCATCTCAGCAGCAATCCGGCCAGAGAGCTTCACATAGTTATTGGGGTCTTTGTAGGGCACAGCGGGAACGGGGCGCACTTCGGCACCCAGGGTACGCAACAGATCAATTTTTTCTTGGGATTGGGTATTGGGAATCACAATCAGACACTTGTAGCCCTTGGCATTACAGATGTGGGCTAGGCCAATGCCCGTATTGCCTGCTGTGCCTTCGACCACCGTACCACCGGGTTTGAGAAGGCCCTTTTTTTCAGCATCTTCAATAATGTAGAGGGCAGCCCGATCCTTAACAGAGCCACCGGGGTTGAGGAACTCTGCCTTACCAAGAATTTCACAGCCCGTGAGGTCGCTAAAGTAGTTGAGGCGAATCAGCGGCGTCTGCCCGACGGTGCCGACAAAACCCTGTTTAATATCCATGCCGTCGTTGTTTTAAGTTAACTGAATACTTTTATCGTAAAGGGGTTTGCCGCCAGAATTGCCTTGAGGGGGAGCGTGACGGAGTCAATCGCGAAGTGTGCCTTTGGCATTCACCTTTGCTATGATTGGAGATCCTTGGAGAGGTGGCAGAGTGGTTGAATGCGCTTGACTCGAAATCAAGTTTAGGGTAACACCTAACGGGGGTTCGAATCCCCCCCTCTCCGTTGATGTCGGCGATGGCTTAGAAAAATGGATACCTCGCTTTAGCTAGCGATAGATGTAGTGGCACGACTGATCTAGAAGCTTGGCTAATAGAACCTATCAAGCTCGAAAAGTCCTATAAATTGATTACATCAAAAAGTGTAATCTCATTCAGGAGTCTCTCCTTTGCCAGTTCTGCATATCGAGGATCAATTTCAACGCCGACGCCTTTTCGTTTGTTGGCAAAAGCTTCCACCAGTGTTGTGCCGCTGCCACAAAAGGGATCGAAGACGATATCCCCCGGAAAACTAAAGAGCTTGATACATCGTCTCGGCAGTTCCCTTGGAAACGGTGCAGGGTGACCAATCTTTTTTTTGCTTTCGCCGCTGAATGTCCATAGCCCGTTTGTCCATTCCATAAATTCTTCCCGAGTAATATCGGCCTTTTCATCGGACTTGCGCCGCCACTCCTCTTTGTACAACACCACAATTAACTCCACAGGCGCAATCACATAGGGTGCTGAGGGCGACATCCACGATCCCCAAGCCGTCCGCCGCGAAATATTACCCTCATTCCAGACAATGGTGGACTGATATTTCCAGCCAACCTCTTGAGCCAAAACCGTCAAATCCGCGCCAACACTGCGCTGTCCCCCTTTGTTTTTATCGAGGGGAATGTTAAGGCAAAACCGTCCGCCCGTTTTTGTCCAGTGAAAACAGTTGGACAGCCAAGCGCGACTAAATTCTAGATAATCGCTGTAGGGGGCATCATCTTTGACTGAGCGATATTCAAGACCCACATTGTAGGGCGGGGAAGTCACAATCAGGTCAATAAAAGGCTCAGTAAATAAATCAGCATCAAGGCTATTGGCATTGAATAGCCATGTATCTTTCATTTGAAAGAAGGCTTCTTTTTTTGAGATGAATGGCATTGAGTTTTCCCAAGATTAAGAGGGTTTCCATAGCTCTACCCCATCCCGCTGATCAATCCCCTGCAAGAGTACCTTGACCACTTCATCGCGAGCCGTGGGCAGTACTTTACCCGTAAAGTCGGGGTGAATCGGCAATTCGCGGTGCCCGCGATCGATGAGTACCAATAACCAAATGGCACTGGGGCGACCGTAATCATGAACGGCATTGAGGGCAGAGCGAATCGTGCGGCCACTAAAAATCACATCATCCACCAAGACCACAATCCGCCCAGAGAGATCCACGGGAATCAGGGTCTGACGCGGTGTGCGCGGGCCAATGCGATCCAAGTCATCGCGATAAAACGTGATATCCAACTCACCAATGGGGAGGCTCACTCCTTCCAGTTGTTCAACTTGTTGCCCCAACAGCTTGGCAAGGGGAACCCCACGGGTATGAATCCCCAACAACACTAATTTGTCGAGGGCATCGCGAGCCTTCTCCACCACTTGGGAAGCTAAGCGCGTGACAGTGCGCCGTAGATCATCGGCACTGAGAATTTCAACGACTTCACCAGCCATAGCCGTCACGGTAGGGAATTCACAGATTTTAGCGAAATTCCCGCAAAAAGAGACCCTACGCCAAGCGGGTAGGGCCAAAGACGCAGTTAGGAGGTATCTTGCTTCCCTACGATACTGCCGATATTTTGGGGGAGCGAAAGCTTTTACCAATTCTTTAGATTTGGCGCAATTAACTGTTACAATACACAATAAACTGTTATTTAGAATACCAAATCTTAGGGCTGCTTTCTCAAATGGGCGAGGACGTGGTTTTGACCGTTTCAAGCGCCTTCAATCCTTCTGAACAAGATTTTGGGTGGCTCGCTCCTCTGTTGCTCGACTACCCTAAAAGCTAGGTAAGAATTCGTTAGAAATTGGGCAATGACCAGCACTCCCTTTCGTATTTACGCTCCCTTTGAACCGACGGGAGATCAACCCCAAGCCATTCAAAAGCTCGTCGCCGGCGTACGGGCGGGATATCGCTTCCAAACATTGCTGGGGGCAACGGGCACTGGCAAAACCCACACGATCGCCCGCGTGATCGAGGCTCTTGGTCGCCCAACCCTTGTGCTGGCTCACAACAAAACCCTTGCGGCGCAACTGTGCAATGAACTGCGCTCCTTCTTTCCAGAAAATGCCGTCGAGTACTTTATCTCCTACTACGACTACTATCAGCCTGAGGCCTACATTCCCGTTACCGATACCTACATCGAAAAAAGTGCCTCGATTAATGAGGAAATTGATATGCTGCGGCACTCCGCTACCCGCTCCCTCTTTGAACGGCGGGATGTGATTGTGGTTGCCTCGATTAGTTGCATCTACGGCTTGGGTATTCCAGCAGAGTACCTCAAAGCCGCGATTCCCCTCGAAGTGGGCAGTGAAATGGATCTGCGGCAACTACTGCGGCAATTGGCGACAATTCAATACACGCGCAACGATGTGGAACTGGGGCGGGGGCGCTTCCGTGTCAAGGGAGATGTTTTAGAAATTGGCCCAGCCTATGAGGATCGCATCATTCGCGTGGAGTTTTTTGGTGACGAAATCGAAGCCATCCGCTATCTCGATCCCCTGACGGGGGAAACATTGCAGAGTGTCGAACGCCTGAATATCTATCCCGCGAAGCACTTTGTCACCCCTGCCGAACGCCTTGAAGCGGCTTGTGCTGCCATTGAAGCGGAACTGCAAGCCCAAGTGGCTTACTTGGAAGCCCAAAATAAACTCCTTGAAGCACAGCGCCTGAGTCAACGTACCCGCTATGACTTGGAAATGCTGCGACAGGTGGGCTACTGCAACGGTGTCGAAAACTACTCACGCCATCTCGCAGGCCGCGCAGCGGGGGAACCGCCGGAGTGTTTGATTGATTATTTTCCTGAGGATTGGCTGTTGGTGGTGGATGAGTCCCATGTAACGGTGCCGCAAATTCGCGGGATGTTTAATGGCGACCAAGCGCGGAAAAAAGTGCTGATTGATCACGGCTTTCGGTTGCCCAGTGCGGCGGATAATCGCCCCCTGAAGGCGGAGGAATTTTGGCAAAAGGTGAAGCAATGTATCTTTGTCTCGGCAACCCCCGGCGATTGGGAATTGGCGGTGTCTGAAGGGCAAGTTGTCGAGCAAATTATTCGGCCGACGGGGGTCGTGGATCCAGAAATTTTTGTCCGTCCCACCCAAGGACAGGTGGATGATCTCTATGGGGAGATTCGCCTGCGGTGCGATCGCCAAGAGCGGGTACTGGTGACCACTCTCACGAAACGAATGGCCGAGGATCTCACGGAATACTTCCAAGAACGGGGGGTACGAGTGCGCTATCTGCACTCAGAAATCAATGCCATTGAGCGCATTGAAATTCTTGAAGCCCTGCGCCAAGGGGACTTTGATGTGTTGATTGGTGTCAACCTGTTGCGGGAGGGACTGGATTTACCCGAAGTGTCCTTGGTGGCCATCCTTGATGCAGATAAAGAGGGCTTCCTGCGGGCGGAGCGATCGCTGATTCAAACCATTGGCCGTGCTGCCCGGCACGTCCGTGGACAGGCGATTCTCTATGCCGACACCCTCACCGACAGTATGCAAAAAGCCATCCAAGAAACGGAGCGCCGCCGCGCCATTCAACTGGCCTACAACCAAGCCCACGGCATTACTCCCCAGCCCATTGTCAAGAAAACCAGCAATGCCATCTTGGCCTTTTTGGATGTGTCTCGCCGCCTCAATGCCGAGTCGGTGCCTGTCTTATCTTCCCAAACCTTACAGGAACTGAGCCTAGAGGACATCCCCCAACTGATCCAAGACCTTGAGGCGAAAATGAAGGCGGCTGCCCAAGAATTGGCCTTTGAGGAGGCTGCCCGCTACCGCGATCAAATTAAGCGTTTGCGCGATCGCCTCGTGGGGCACCCCTAGAATTATGAACTTTTGTAATAGTTCGCAACAGTCCGTAAACAGGAGCGAAGGGGGAGAAACCCTACCGTGATAAGCTAAGTACGATTTTAGATCCGCGCAATTTCGGCTGGCGTTCGGGTTGACGCTAGTTTTACCAGTTCTAGGAGTAAGAAAAACCTATGCGTGATGCCGTCACCACACTGATTAAAAACTATGACTCCACCGGTCGCTACCTCGATCGCGATGCTGTTGACAGTTTGCGCTCCTACTTTAATTCCGGTGCGGTACGGGTTAAAGCGGCAGCAGTGATCAATGGCGATGCCGCAGCCATTGTGAAGGAAGCGGGTTCTGCCCTCTTCACAGAGCAGCCGGAACTGATTCAACCCGGCGGCAATGCCTACACCACACGCCGCTACGCCACCTGCCTGCGGGATATGGACTACTACCTACGCTATGCCACCTACGCCATTGTGGCCGGGGATGTGGATGTCCTCAACGAGCGCGTCCTCGAAGGTCTGCGGGAAACCTACAACTCCCTTGGGGTGCCCATTGGACCAACGGTGCGCGGTATTCAAATCATGAAGGAGATTGTGCGCGATCGCGTGGCAGCGGCGGGCATCGAGGACACGAGTATTGTCGAACAACCCTTTGACTACATGTGTCGGCAACTGAGTGAAGTGAATATCTAGTTTGGCCAAGGTAGAAGACTCTGCAACAATAGAGGGCGGTGGCATTGGCGATCGCCCCTTCGTTGTCCTGTGCAGCAAGTATGAAAATTCGCATTGGTAATGGCTACGACATCCATCAATTGGTGCCCGAGCGGCCTCTGATTTTAGGCGGTATCAAACTAGAACACACCTTGGGACTCTTGGGGCACAGTGATGCCGATGTCCTCACCCACGCCATTATGGACGCCCTTTTGGGGGCCCTCAGCCTTGGCGATATTGGCCATTACTTTCCCCCCAGTGATCCGCAGTGGGCAGGGGCAGATAGCCAAGTCTTGCTGGCGAAAGTAGCGGCACTGATTGCAGAACGGGGTTGGCAAGTGGGCAACATTGATGCCGTAGTGGTGGCAGAGCGTCCGAAGCTGAAACCCTACCTCGACCAGATGCGCGATCGCCTTGCAACCACCCTAGGGATCGATCGCGACCAGATTAGTATCAAAGCCACCACCAATGAAAAACTGGGGCCAGTGGGGCGTGAAGAGGGCATTGCTGCCTATGCCGTGGCGCTGCTCCAGTCAGAAGCTTAAGATGAACTACTAGCTAACATACAGGCTGTAGTGAAAATCCGTTTGCTCGCACTGGCTTTGCTGGAGATTGGCATGGCGAAAATTGGCCCAGCGACAGATGGCATGACTGAGGTTGGCGCGCACAAAAAGGGCATGGGAGAAATAGCCCCGCGTCAGTCCTGCATAGGCTAAATTGGCCGCATAGAAGTTGCAGCGGTAAGCCTGAACCCCCTCAAGACAAGCCTGCACCAGTTGCGCAAACCGCAGCGTAGCTTCATTGAGACTGGCTGCCATCAACAGCGCAAAGGAAAAATCACTGGCAGCGGCGCGGGCATGGCTGAGATCTGCTTGACACCAATTGCTGTGGCGACAATCCGCCTGCTCAAGGGTGACCCAAGAGAAATCGGCATAGGTCAACCGAGCGTACTGCAAGTTGGCCAGTTGAAAATTTGCCCGCTGGGCAGTGGCGCGATCGCCCACCACTTTTAAGAACAACGCCCCTCGGCAATCGGCATCATCGAGGTTCGCCGCTGTCAGATCCGCCTCATAGAGGTTAGCAAAGCGCAAATCCCCGTGGGCAAGGTTCACCTCTCGCAGACAGGCACGGCTGAGATTGCAGCCCCGCAGGTCATAGCCCCGCAGATCCATGCCCGTAAGATTCATTTCACTCAAATCTACAGTAAGCTGAGGATAAGCTCGCCGCCATTCGTTCCAGAGGTGTTTTCCCCCCCGCAGGCGATCGCTCATTACCTGATTTAAGTGCCCTTTGATCATCATTCTTGCCTTGAGATTCTTCACATTTCGTTATCATGGCGCGAAATTTGATAGAATTTCGTCTATGTAGCCCTATCGCTGACGAAAGGAGAATGGGTTTGAAACAAGCAACCCTACATCAGCTTAAGGTTTTTGAGGTCACTGCTCGCCACGGAAGTTTTACCCGCGCTGCCGAGGAACTCTTTCTGACGCAGCCCACCGTTTCGATTCAAATGAAGCAGTTGACCCGTGCCGTTGGTATGCCCCTCTTTGAGCAAGTGGGCAAGCGGCTCTATCTCACAGAAGCCGGCAAGGAACTACTGGCCACCTGCCAAGACATCTTTGAGCGCCTTGAGCGGTTTGAAATGGCCGTTGCCAATCTCAAGGGTCTCAAGCAGGGACACTTGCGGCTGTGTGTCATTACCACGGCCAAATATGTGATTCCGCGGCTGCTGGGGCCATTTTGCCAGCGCTATCCGGGGATTGATGTCGCCCTGACGGTCACCAACCATGAACAGGTGGTAGAGCGCATTCGAGGCAATATGGACGATCTCTATATTCCCAGTTGCCCACCGGAGAATGTGGATGTGGAGTGCCACCGCTTTTTGGATAATCCCTTAGTGGTGGTTGCCCCCAGTCACCATCGCCTCAGTGGCCGCAGTAAAATCCCGATCCAAGAACTGGCGGGAGAACCCTTTATTATGCGGGAGCAGGGATCGGGCACCCGCCAAGCGGTGGAGAAGCTCTTTGCAGAGCACGGTGTGCCGATCAATATCCGCCTTGAGCTGGGAAGTAACGAGTCCATTAAGCAGGCGATCGCTGGCGGCCTAGGGATTTCTGTCCTGTCTCACCACTGCTTAGCCCTTGATCGCGAGTCCAGCCAGTTGACGATTCTCGATGTCGAACATTTCCCGATTCAGCGGCACTGGCATTTGGTCTATCCTGCGGGCAAACAACTGTCGGTCGTGGCTCAGGCCTTCTTTGACTATGTGTCCACTGAGGGTCGGGAGATGATTGAATCGAGCCTCACCTATCCCAGTGTGGCGGCGCCGACCAAGGAACTCAATCCTGTCTAGCATGACAACCCTCCAATTTCTCACCTTTCCCGATCCGCCGATCGCGGCCGATCACAGCCTTCTATTGCTCCACGGCTGGGGTGCCAATGCCGCAGATCTGATTTCCCTTGGATCGTTGCTGGCTCCCCAAGCCCAAACCTATGCAGCGGAAGCTCCCTTTCCCCATCCTTACGTCCCCCAAGGGCGGATGTGGTACGACCTGAATCAGCACGATGCCCGCAGTGGCTCATTACTGCTCGATGAGCGGGCAACGGATCTAGCCACCAGTGAAGCGGCACTGCGGGAGTGGATTGCCAGCTTGCCCATTGATCTCAGCCGCACAATTTTAGGGGGATTTTCCCAAGGGGGAGCATTGACATTGGTTGTGGGGTTAACGTTGCCTTTAGCGGGATTATTGGTCTTTAGTGGCTATTTAGTGCGCCCGCCAGTGGTGACAGCCACCTCGCCACCCGTGTTGATGATCCATGGCACAGCGGATCCTGTGGTGCCCTTTGCCAGTGCCCAAGCCAGTTGGCAAGCCTTGCAAGCCGCAGGAGTGAAGGGAGCGTTTCATGCCCTACCCATGGCCCATGAAATTAATGGAGACGCGATCGCGATCGCCCGCCAGTTTATTGAGAAGACCCTGCCTAACATCAACTCAAATTGAGTAACCCATAGGCAAGCAAAGCGCTACCGATCGGAACTGTGAGATTATCAACCCCTCGCCAAGCAATCAGTTCCAAAAGGGTCGCACCCAGACCTACTAAGGGGGCAATCCAGAGCAACTCTAAGGCCGCAATGGGGGTGAGGGATAGAGCCGCCACCACGGTACTCACACAGAACATGGTCAGGGTTCCTTCCCAGCTTTTACTGGTTCGCGGCAGGGGATGGCGTCCCCAGTTAATCCCCACAAGGGCAGCCAAGCCATCTCCCCAAGCCATCACTAAAATTCCCAGAACCGCCAGTTCCGGCAGCGTGTTCCAAAAGAGCGCCATTAATGTGCCAATACTCACCGCATAAAAAAAGGTGCCCCAGCTTTGGCGCCCCACGCCACTAATACTGGGAAAAATCGGTATGCGGTAAGAAAGCAGTGTGACGACGCCAGCGATCGCTGCGGCCACAATTCCCCAACTCGTGGGTACCCCCAAGGCATAGGCAATGAGAATCACTTGACCCGCACCAATGTGAACCACTTTCCGTGACCATTCCTTGGCATTGGGAAACCAAGCGTGAATCAGTTCTGCGGTTAACAGCACCAAGCCCAGCCAACTTGTGACCAAAATTCCTGCCCAGAACATTGTCATTGCTATCCTCAGATGGCCGTGGCTCCTTACTGTGTCTGCTGGGCAAAAAACTGGGTCACAATCTCAAGGATGCGATCGCTCGCATGACCATCGCCAAAGGGATTAATCGCCGTCGCCATGCGGTTGTAGGCCACTGGATCCGTGAGCAGTTCAATGGCTGCCGCTGCAATCGTATCTGCAAACGTGCCCACCAGTTTAGCAGTGCCAGCGGTGACCGCTTCCGGCCGCTCAGTGGTTTCCCGTAACACCAGTACCGGTTTACCAAGGCTAGGGGCTTCCTCTTGGAGACCACCGGAATCCGTCAGCAGGAGTGTTGATCCCTTAATCGCTGCCACAAGAGCAGGATAGTCCAGTGGCTCCGTCAGAAAAACGCGAGGATGATGCCCCAAATAGGCTTTGAGGGGTTCACGCACGGTGGGATTGCGGTGCAAGGGCAAGAGCAAAGCGGTATCGGGAATCGTGTTTAAGATTTTCAGGAAACCATTGGCAATGTCTTCTAGGGGGGCACCCCAGTTTTCCCGTCGGTGAACGGTGGCGAGGATCACGCGATACTGTTGCCAGTCAAGGCCGGGGACATGGCACACTGGCTGGCGATCGGCCACTTGCAGCAGCGCATCAATCACGGTATTGCCCGTCAAGTGAATACTACCCGTGACCCCGGCCGCCTGAAGATTCTTGACGGCTTGTTCCGTAGGGGCAAAATGCAACTGCGCTAATTGGGAAATAAGGCGGCGGTTGGCTTCTTCTGGATAGGGGTTGTAGAGATCGTCGGTGCGCAAGCCCGCTTCCACATGGCCGACAGGAATCTGCTGATAAAAGGCGGCAAGGGTAGCGGCAAAGGCGGTTGTTGTATCCCCCTGAACCAAAACAAGACGGGGCAGGAGTTCTTGATAGAGTTGCTCAAGGCCTTGGAGAGCACGACAGGTGATTTCGGTCAGGGTTTGCTTGGGCTGCATAATGGCCAAGTCCCGATCTGCCCGCAGGTCAAACAGTGCCATCACTTGATCCACCATTTCGCGGTGCTGTCCCGTGAGGACAACGTAGGGTTCAAACAGGGGCGATCGCTGGAAAGCTTGAATGACCGGTGCCAATTTGATTGCCTCCGGGCGCGTACCCAACGTAATGCAGATCGGGATCGAGGAAGCAATCATAGCCGTCTAAATACCAAAAATAATAACTTTAGTGTACCGAGAAGCGAGCGTCAAAAAAGTGTCTAGTTGCCACTGCCCATGATTCCGTCGTTCGCCAGTCTTTTTCTAAAGCATGGAGTCTTAAGGAATGCCTGCGCGTCGCCCCTCCGTTACTTCTCCCATAGGGAGTCTTACAGTGGTAGGGGTGTGCCATCTTGGTGGGAAGGACTGTATGTTAATAATAGAAGGGAATGCACCGCCATTGCGCTCGCTGAGGTGGCCATGATTGAAATGACCGTTGCTGGGATTGCCCTCGATGCCACTAACCGTCGCACTCCAATTGTCTTACTCAAAGACGGTGCTGGACGGCGAGCACTGCCCATCTGGATTGGTGATAATGAGGCGCGGGCAATTTTAATGGCCTTGGAAAATCAACGAGCACCGCGACCGATGACCCATGATCTGATGGTCAACATTCTCAACGAATGGAATATGACCCTAGAACGGGTGGTCATCCATTCCTTGGAAGACAACACCTACTATGCAGTGCTCACCCTGCGCCAAGGAGACATTCGTAAAGAGATTGATGCTCGTCCGAGCGATGCCATTGCCCTTGCCCTGCGCTGTGATTGCCCGATTTGGGTGATGGAAGCGGTTGTTGCCGATGCCTCGATTCCCGTCGATCGCGATGCTGACGAGGAAGAACGCCAAGCCTTTCGCCGCTTTTTAGATTCGATTCGCCCTGAAGATTTTATTCAGCAGGGCCGGGGAATGGAAGAGGATTCCTCCGCAGGCTAGAATGCGCTACCGCCGCTTTGGTCGCACGGGGCTGAACCTCTCGGTTTTTTCCCTTGGAACGATGCGCGCCTTGGGCAGTCCAGAGGTGATGCAGGCGGTCATTGAGGGGGCGATCGCCCACGGCATTAACCACATTGAAACCGCCGCCGCCTACGGTGCCAGTGAGGCCTATATTGGTCGTGCCCTCAAGGCACTGGGTCAGCCCACCGTTTTTATCACCACTAAACTCTTGCCCCAAGGGGATGCGGATCACGTCCAGCGGCAAATTGCTCAATCCCTTGAGCGTCTTCAAGTCTCACGGTTAGATGGTGTCGCCCTCCATGGCCTCAACACCCCTGAGCATCTCGCATGGCTGAGCACTGAGGGGATGGCAATGCTGCGGCAGTTGCAAGCAAAGGGGGTAATTGGTGCTTTAGGCTTTTCCAGTCATGGATCGTTGTCTGTGATTTCGCGGGCGATCGCCAGCAATCAATTTGATTTTGTCAATCTGCATTACACCTACTTTCAGCAACGCAATGCCCCAGCGATCGCCGCTGCCGCTGAGCGGGATATGGGGATTTTTATCATTTCGCCAGCCGATAAAGGGGGACAACTCTACCGGCCTTCCCAACGGCTCCAAGATCTCTGTGCGCCCTTTCACCCTCTCCATTGGAGCTATCGCTGGCTGCTGAGTCAGCCTGCCATCACCACCTTGAGTATTGGACCGGCCACCGTTGCCGAGTTGGCCTTTCCCTTGGCCGTGGCTGATCAGGTGGCACCCCTGAGCGCTGAAGAGCAAGCGGTGGGCGATCGCCTGCAAGCAGTGATGCAGGAAACCTTGGGCACCGATTTGTGTCAACAATGTTATGCTTGTTTGCCCTGCCCTGAGGAAATTCACATCCCCGAAGTGCTGCGGCTTCACAACTTAGCCGTCGCCTACGACATGACAGAATTTAGCAAGTATCGCTATGGGATGTTTGGTCGTGCCGGGCATTGGTTTCCCGGTCAACCCGCCAACCGCTGTACTGAATGTGGCGATTGTTTGCCCCGCTGTCCCAGTGGCTTGGAGATTCCTCGGCTATTGCGCGAAACCCATGAGCAGTTGCAGGGCACCTCGCGATCGCGCCTTTGGCAGAACATTTAATCAAATAATCAAAAATCGAAAAAACTTCCTATTTTCCCACCCAGTACCGAACTCGACTGTCAAGTATGGGTCAATCCCAATATTCCCGTCCTGTTCCCAACTCAAGGGCTTCGCTAAAATCTAAAGTGAAGATAGCTTGTCATCCCGCCACGATGTTGCGCAGTATTGTCAAGGTCGGGTCAAAATTCTTGCTCTCAATGTCAATGTGAAGTATATAAGCTGAGAAAGAATTATGTGAAATTATGTCAAATTACTATGCTCATACTCCAAACCAAGATGGTCAATGGCATTCCCTGTCAGCGCATCTTTCTAAAGTGGCTGGTAGAGCGTCGAAGCTGGTTGGAAAGTTAGGTACACCTCAACTGGGCAACTATGGTGGCCTTTGGCACGACTTAGGCAAATACAACCCTGATTTTCAGGCTTATCTCCAAGCCTGTGCCCAAAATCAAGCTGTTAAAGAGAAACTCCCTCACGCTAAGTATGGTGCGCTCCTCGCTTTTCAGAAGTGTCAGCCTCTTGCACCAATGATCTATGGCCACCATAGCGGCCTGCCTAATATGGCAGATTTGCAGAATCGGTTGGCGGAGGTTGATCGGGTAACCTACGAGCATATTAAAGGCCTAGCCAAGGCGGATGGGATTGATTTAGACCCGTCAGCAGATTTTCAAAAAGAGTTAACTTCCATTGCTAGCCCTGAGCTAGACATTTTTCAACATTGCTCTACGGTGCCCATCGGCAAGCCGTCCTACAGGAGGTGCGCGATCGCCTGCGAAACAATCAACCCTGCTGGCTTATTTCTACTCAAGTGGTCGAAGCGGGTGTAGATTTAGATTTTGCGGTCGTTTATCGCGCCATGGAACCACTGGATCGCATTGTGCAGGCGGCAGGTCGCTGTAACCGTGAAGGGCAACGTTCATCCTTGGGACGGGTCGTGATTTTTGACCCCCAAGAGGGTCGCACGCCTCAACGGGAGTATTGCAGCGCTGTTGAAACTACTCGCACTTTACTCAGGCAAGCCATGGTTGACCTAAATGACTCTACAGTTTTTCAGAGGTATTTCCAGCAGCTTTACCAAGTTCGTGATCTTGATACCGAAAAAATTCAGCAGTATCGTCAGTCATTCAATTTTCCCGAAGTTGCGCAACGCTTTCGTCTCATCGAGGATCACACGTATCCAGTTGTCATTGTGCCCGATCAAGCAAAAAATAAAGATGAACACAATCAAGTAAAACAGTTAATTCGCCGTATTCAGCAACGCGGCTTAAGGGCAAAAGAGATCCGCGCATTGCAGCCTTACCTTGTCAACCTACGCACCAAGGAATTTCATGACACTGAGCACCTGCGGGAACTGATTGCTGCCGGCCTCTGGGCTTGGCAGGGTGACTATGACCCTCTCAAAGGGATTGCGATCGCAACAAGCCCCATCGTCGCAGATCCCAGCGATCTTATTTTTTAGGTCAACCAGAGTTAAACTAGAGGAGTTGCGATCGTCCTTCGGGGCGATCGAGGATTGAAACGACACTGACAGCATCAAAGCGATCGTCCCCGGGACGATATGACAGGATTTCTAAACCAATTGGCTCCCCAGTCACCCCATCCTTGAACAAAATCACCCCATCTCCAAGTTCTGTCGCAACCTGGTTTCTTCGTGGAACTTGCCAGAATACACTTAACAGCTCTGTTTCTGGCTCATAAAATACTCTTATTTGAGCCACACTGTCTCCCCTTCTTTAATGGCGTCAGTTTGATAAGCAGTGATTAAAAAACCATCTCCATTTAAGCATCGTGCCACTGCAACAACCCAACGTTTTTCTCGCTGTACCCGATAAAACAATAATACTCCTGAATCTCGGCTACTGCGACGAACCTCATCTGGTGTAGAAAGAGCTAACCGCACACAATCTTCCAACTCTTCAATATCAGGGTGCTTGATGAGCAGCCGTTGCCAATACTCCTCAATTGAAAAGGGGGCAAAAATATGGAGAGTAGGGAACTCGAATCCCTGACCTTCGCGGTGCGATCGCGACGCTCTACCAACTGAGCTAACTCCCCGATTCTTTCTTTAATATACGGTAAACGAGGACACGATGGTCTTAAATTGGTCTTCTACCTTTGGCCAGCGCTCCTCGGGAGCTGACACACTCAAGGTATAGACCTTTCCTCGGCTCACAGCAATACTCGATAAATTGTGTCGCTGCTGAGCATTGTCCCCATCCCCCGGCAGAGTGACGGCATACTCCAGAATGTAGTAGGTCTTATCATCTGCCTTTTGGGAGCTAGCGGAAATCAGGGCAGAACTGCGCCCGCTTTCAGTTGGGGCAATGATATTGCGCAGCAGGCGATCGCCCACCTCCTCTGGTGACCCCAATTCCTCAAGAGACTTTGTGCTGGAAACCGTATTCACGACCACACTGACGTTTTCTGTCGTCTCGATAATGTCGTGAAAGACCACATCCACGGGGTCATCCACCTGTACTTGTACCCAACCGCGGGGGTAGAGAAACTCATAGCCATCGTAGCTATCCACATAGGCCTGTAGCCCACTGGTGGCCGAACACCCTCCCAGCAGCACCACAAGAATCGCCAACGCTGTGGCAAAAAACCGTTGAATCATACCGTCCTTTTGCGCTGTTCTTCCCTATTGTGACACCGAAGCTGGCGTAGCGGGGCGGCGCAATTCCTCTGGATGTGAGGGGGGAATGCCCTCAATCGTAATCAGTGACTCCGTTACCGCTCGCACAATGGGAATCGCCACCGTTGAGCCATAGGCATCATCCCCCTTGGGTTCATCCACTACCGCCAAAATCACATACTGCGGCTGATCAAGGGGAAAAATAGCCGCAAAGCTCGTGATGCGCAGATTGCTGTAGGTACCGCCAATTGCTTTTTGTGCTGTGCCGGTTTTACCCCCCAAGCGGTAGCCGGGAATATGGGCGGGTTTCCCTGTACCGAAGCGCACAACTTCTCCCAGCATTTTGACCACTGCTTGACTGGTGCGCTGCGAGAAGACCCGTCGAGGGGGGCGTTGCTCAAGGCGTTTTTGCAGTTGGCCATTTTCATCGTAGAGGCCATCAATGACATGGGGAGTGACCAGCTCGCCGCCGTTGGCGATCGCCCCCAATAGTTGAGCCAAATGCAGCGGGGTCAGGGAAAAGCCTTGGCCAAAGGCCGTTGTTGCCGGTTCAATGGGGTAGTTAATAAATTGCTCCGGGGGCTTTAATTGAGCGGCGGTTTCAAAGGGGAGATCACTGCCCACCTTCTCGGTCAGCCCCAAGCGATGCAGATAGCGATAGTAGTGGCGGGCGGGAATGCGGTTCATCATGTGCACCATGGCCACATTGCTGGAGTAGGCAAGAATTTGGGCAATATTGAGGGCACCGCGGCCGCCCCGCTGACTAAAATCACTGTTTTGAATTGGCCAGCCCCCCACCGTAATCCGCCCCTCATCGGGTAGCACTGTATCGGGAGTAATGGCATTGAGTTCAAGGGCGATCGCGGTGTTGATCGGCTTAAAGGTTGATCCTGGCTCGTAGAGATCCGATACCGCCCAGTTGCGAAACAGTGCCGGATCAGCACGGTAGTAATGATTGGGATCGTAGGAAGGTTCTGAGACCAGTGCCCGCAGTGCACCAGTTTTCACTTCTAGGACAATGACCGTGCCCCGCTTAGCGTTGAATTTGCGTAACTGCTGTTGCAGGGCTTGGCGTGCTGTTTGTTGCAAACGAGTATCAATCGTGAGGCGCACATGGTACCCCTGACTCAAAGCACGGGGATCCGCAGGGGCAAGGGCAGGTAACCATTGACCCAAAGCATTGGTTGACAGGAGCTGGCGGTTATGGGGAACCAGTAAAAACTGGTTTTGGCTAAACTCAATCCCCGCTTGACCTTGGTGCTCTCGATCCACATAGCCGACAACGCCCGCCATGAGTTCCTGCTGCGGATAAATGCGCTGCCACGCTTGGTTCAGTTCCAAACCATCGTGGTTGAGAGCACGAATTTTAGCAGCAGTTTCCTCGTCAATGTCGTAGGCAATGGGGACGCCTGTGGGGTAGGTGCTGAATTTGGCCAACAGTTGCTCTGGAGATTGCTTGAGTAAAGGGGCCAGATCGCGGGCGATCGCCCGCCGCTCAACTTTGAACTGAATTGGATGGGCAAAGAGGGTAAACACAGGCCGATCTAGGGCAACAACCGTCTCTCGGCGATCGGTAATTGGGTAGCGTGCCAAGGTTGGCGGAGTATAGCGCCGTTGTTGTTGCTGTGCCCGTGCCGCTAAGGTTTCCCCCTGAACCACTTGCAAATAAACTAGGCGAGCAACCACACCCCCCATCACCATCAGCAAAAAGCCAAAGATCAAGCCAACTCGCAAGGGTGGCAGGGATTGGTTTTGGGGGCGGGCCGTTGTCATGGAGAGCGATCAGTAATTGACAGTGCGCTGCGGCGGTGGTGTCACGGGGGGGCGTTCAAAATGAGTTTTGGCAGCAATCTTGCCCTCATTGGGCACAAAAAGAACGTGTTGCGGCGTTTGGGGAACAAGCCCTTGAGGAGCGCGTTGCACTTGCTGCGTCACCCGATAGCGGAGGGTTTCATTGCTCACCAATAGCTCCCGCTCCTGCCGTTTGAGGGTTTCTAAGCGGTCATAGGCTTGACTCCACTGCCGCTCAGAGAGGGCTGACCAACCATAGAGAGGCAGTACAGCCACGAGGGCACTGGTGGCCGCCACCCCAGAAACCCATTGAATCCCCAGCAAAGTTTTTTGCCACAGGGGCATTTGCGGCTTGGGGAGGGGCCGAATTTCCGTTAGGGTTGGCGACGATTGGGGAATAAATCGGGATTTGAATTTAGGGGCAGCAACCATAGACGCCAGCACTCCTCAGCAATTTATTACCCTAAAAGATTATGACGCACTGTAAAGATACCCATAAATAAACCATCATTCGGGCAATTCATGCAAAAGTACGCGCTGCAATTCGTAGCTTTGCCGATCGCGATCGCGGGTTGAGAGCAACTTCCGCTGCATCCGCCACAATCGGTTTACGAGTCACAACTGCCAAGAGGGGATTGCCACGCCACGCCTGCTTCACCCGCCGATCTTCCAAGCTATGGAAGCTAATGACGGCAATGCGCCCTGCGGGCTTTAACCACTGGGGCGATCGCGCCAAAAATTGGTCGAGCACCGCTAGCTCTTGGTTCACATAGATACGCAAGGCCTGAAAAACCCGTGTGGCTGGATGAATGCGTTGCCGCGGAGAAGCCTTGAGGCAGTGGGCAACCAACTGCGCCAGTTCTTGGGTGGTGGCAAGGGGACGACGGGCAACAATGTGGCGGGCAATGCGGCGGGCAAAGCGTTCTTCGCCATACTCATAGAAAATATCCGCCAGTTCTCGCTCGCTGTAGTGATTAATCACCGTTGCGGCGGTCAAGGGGTTATTGGGGTTCATGCGCATATCGAGGGGGGCATCAAAGCGAAAACTAAAGCCCCGCTCTGGACGATCCAACTGGGCGGAACTCACGCCTAAATCTGCGAGAATGCCATCAAACATCGGCTCAGCCACAGGCAGATCAGCAAAGTTGCCGTGCCAAAACTGGACGCGATCGCCAAAGGGGGCGAGGAATTCCTGAGCCGCCGCTAAGGCCATGGGGTCTTGATCGATCGCCAGCACCCGACAAGTGGGTTCACTCCGTAAGAGCAGCGCCGTGTGGCCGCCACCCCCCACCGTTGCATCCAAGTATAGTCCCCCGGCCTTGGGCTGGAGTGCCGCAAGCACCGCAGTTGCCAGCACCGGTTGATGGTAGGTGGAAAATTCCAAATCTTGCATGAGTGGATCAGAAGCAGCGTAAAATTTGCCACAGCACAGTCCCTTGGAGAGCAGCCGCCGTGAACGATACTTCCCTCAACTTAGCCGATGAACTGCTGATACGGGATCAACTCGTGCAGCAACTCTCAGAGGAACTCTATCAACTCATGGTGCAGCATCCTGAGTTATTTGTGCGCTTTTACCAAGCCCGCAAGACCGAGGCCGCCAATGCCGAAGCTCTGAAGTTGCTGCAAGCCCAAGTGCAACAGGTGGAAGCACAAATTGCTGCCTATCAAGAACAGATCCTTGCCTACCAGCAGCAGAGCCAAAGTCGTGAAGCGGAAATGAATGAATTGAAAGCTCAAGTCATTGAATTGAGCGATCGCAATGAGATGCTAGAGCGCGTCATCCAAGAAATGCCCGAAGTCTATCGGCAAAAATTTAGTGAGCGGCTCAGTCAAGTCAAACTGAAGATTGAAAGCCTCGAAAAAGAAAATGCCCAACTGCGTGCCGAACTGCGGAATCTGCAAACCCTCTTGGCCGCTCAAGCCCGCCAGCAACAACAGCAGGGATTCCCCTCATTGCAACCTGCGCGTGTTGGCTTGATTCCCAGCTTTAATACCTAGGTGGACAGGAATCAAAGCGTGACCGCTGCCAACGAAGATCTGCGGGAACTCAAAAAAATACTAGAAGACTTTTTTACAGGGCTTCCCGTCAAGGTCTATCTATTCGGCTCGGCTGCCCGTGGTGCTCTGCGCCAAAGCTCTGACTTAGATGTCGGGATTTTGCCCCTTGCACCACTGCCCGTGGGGCTGTTGAGTGAGTTGCGGGAGCACCTAGAGATGTCCAATTTGATCTATCCAGTCGATGTCGTGGATTTATCAGAAGTGTCCGCCGACTTTCGATCGCGAGTGATTGCAGAGGGAATTGAGTGGATCGGCTCAGGGAACGATTAGTGGTTGCCCAAAGAGCACTAGCTACTTTGCAAGAATTGCCCTTGGGCAAGCGCACAGATACGATTATTCGTGATGCTGCAATTCAGCGATTTGAATACACCCTAGAAGCCGTCTGGAAAGCAGCACAGCTATATCTACGGGAACGCGAAGGATTAGACATCGCCTCACCGAAGGGCGTGATCCGTGCTTGCTTGGCTGTTGGCCTACTTACTCCAGAGGAAGGCCGTTTAGCGCTAAAAATGGTGGACGATCGCAACTTAGCCGTCTACACCTACAATGAGACCTTGGCAGATGCAATTTTCTCGCGGTTAGCACAGCACGCCATGCTCATGGATCGCTGGTTAGCTGCCCTCACAGCAGGAGGATTAGAGGATTGAAAATACGGATTTGGTGTGCGGCACAGCCAAGGGAAGCCGAACTGTCTGCGGATCAAGTCGTGACCCAAGTGGTACCCCTGCTGCAACAGTGTCAGGACAGTGCCGAGATTGCCATCTGTCCCCTCGATGCCCCGATCGCGATCGCTCCCCAACCGCAGGTGCTAGACTATAGCCTCACCCATTGGGCAGCATCCGAGCTTTGGCAGCAGTGTCAAGCGTTGCGTGCCTTGGTTACCCAGTGGGGGATACGAACCAGCACAGGGGGTCTCTATCAGTTGCCACTAGCGCAAACGGCAAAGGGGACGCTCTTTGGCGAAATCATTGGCTGCCTTGAAGGGACATGGCAGTTACCCATCCATGCCAGCGATCGCCAGCGACAAACCCTCTATGACCTCGGACGGCGACTCCTAGATCACTTACAGGCACCGGTGGGCTGCTATTTTCTGCAATTTGGCTGGCAGGGGGAAGTGATCTTTGAGCAGCTGTGGCCTTTTCCAACCGTGGCGGCTCTAGCCAGTATTGGTGTGCAAACCCCCGACTGGTTGACGGCTCACTACCAGTGTCTCAGGGGGATACCATTGCGGGATGTGCGGATTCCTGCTCGCGACACAGTGCGACGATTAGAATAGAGAGCGCAGCGTTTGGCAAGGTGAAGCGTGAAGATTGTCCGCCGGCGGCTAGTGGGTTGGCAAGCGGTCTATGACATTGGTTTAGCTGGGGATCACAATTTTCTCTTGGCCAATGGAGCGATCGCCGCCAATTGCTTCAACAAGTCCCACTCCACGGCCTACGGCTATGTGACCTATCAAACCGCCTTTCTCAAGGCCAACTTTCCCGTCGAGTACATGGCCGCCTTGCTCACGGCGAATAGTGGCGACCAAGACAAGGTACAGCGCTATATTGCCACTTGCCTGAGCATGGGGATTGAGGTTCTTCCCCCCGATGTGAATCGCTCGGATATTGACTTTACGCCCGTGGGGGACAAAATTCTTTTTGGTCTGTCGGCAGTGCGCAATGTCGGTCAGGGGGTGATTGAGGCCATTTTACAGGCACGGGCAGAGGGGGGCGCCTTTCAAAGTTTGGCGGATTTTTGCGAACGGGTTCCGCGTGCGGGGGGCGATAGCCGCATTCTCAACCGTCGTGCCCTTGAATCCCTCATTGCCTGTGGTGCCATGGATAGTCTCCATCCCCAGCGCAACCGTAACCAACTGATGCAGGATCTCCCCCTTGTGCTGGAGTGGGCACAGGCGCGCGCCAAGGATCGGGCGGTGGGGCAAGTCAACCTCTTTGATATGTTGGCGGGTGGCTCCGGCAATGAATTCGGCGGTAGCTATGACCCAGCCCCCAGTGCGCCCCCAGTGGATGATTTGCCGGATGCCGAAAAGCTCCGCCAAGAAAAAGACCTCCTAGGATTTTATGTGTCGAACCATCCCCTCAAAGATATTCACCGACCAGCGGCCATGATTGCCCCTATTAGCTTGGCGGATCTCGAGCAGCACACAGGTCAAGGGATGGTGAGTGTCATTGCCCTGCTGACGGGCCTCAAGCCCATTACCACCAAGCGCGGCGAGCGAATGGCCATTGTCCAGTTGGAAGACCTCACGGGCCAGGCAGAGGCCGTGGTTTTTCCCAAAGCCTACGAGCGGATTCATGGCCAATTGCAGCTTGATCATCGGCTACTGCTGTGGGGCACCCTAGAGATGCGCGACGATCGCCCCCAACTCCTTATTGAAGATGCCGAACCCCTTGAAGAAGTGAAACTGGTGCTTGTGGATTTGCCTGTTGAGCAAGCGGGGGACATTCAAGCCCAAAGTCGCCTCTCGGAAGTGCTCAAACAACAGGTGGGTGACATGCCCAAGGTGCCGGTGGTGGTCAAAGTTACCGATGGCTACCATGCCCAGTACGTGCGCCTAGGACCGCAGTTTCGCGTTGAAGATGCCGATCGCGCCCGCCATGCCCTCACCAGTGCCGGTTTTCACGCCCAAGCCAGTGAACTGCTGAGCCTCAAGCTCTAGGCAAAGACATCACTAAAGAAGGCAATGGCTTCTCCAAGGGCAGCAATAAACTGATCAATTTCAGCACGGGTGTTGTAGAAATAGAGGCTGGCTCGTGCCGTGGACTGAACCCCTAAATAGCGGTGCAAGGGCTGTGTGCAGTGGTGTCCTGCGCGGATGGCAATCCCCGACTGATCAAGGATGGTCGAGAGATCGTGGGGATGCACCTCACCAACGGTAAAGCTGGCCAAGGCAGCGCGATCGCCCGATTTGGGGCCATACACTGTGACACCGGGAAGCTCTTGGAGGCGTTCAAAGAGATAAGCCGTCAGTTCCTGTTCGTAGGCATGGATGCGCTCCATTCCCCACTGACTCAGGTAATCTACCGCTGCACCAAGGGCGATCGCCTCCGCAATCGCTGGCGTTCCCGCTTCAAACTTGTGGGGAATATCCGCATAGGTGGCATGTTCAAAAAAGACATCGGCAATCATTTCGCCACCGCCCAAGAAGGGGGGCATTTGCCGCAGGAGTTCCGCGCGTCCCCAGAGGAAACCAATGCCCGTGGGTGCACACATTTTATGACCGGAGGCCACCAGCCAATCGCAGCCCAACTGCTGCACATCAATGGGGAGGTGAGGCACACTTTGGCAGGCATCCACCAGTACCCGCGCCCCCTTGGCATGGGCAAGACGCACAATCTCGGGAATCGGGTTGAGGCACCCCAGCGTGTTGGATACATGGGCGACGGCCACTAACCGCGTGCGATCGCTCAAAAGACTTGCGTAGTGGTCAAGATCAAACGTTTGCTCTGGCGTCAGTTCGACAAACTTGAGGCGAGCACCGGTTTTCTGAGCCACAAACTGCCACGGAATCAAATTACTGTGGTGCTCCATCACCGTCAGGATCATTTCATCCCCTTCCTGCAGCGTATTCATGCCCCAGCTATAGGCCACGAGGTTAATCGCCTCACTGGCATTGCGGGTATAGATAATCTCCTCGGCATGGGGGGCATTGACAAAACGCGCCACTTTTTCCCGTGCCCCTTCGTAGGCCGTGGTCGCCTCAGCACTCAGCGTGTGTACGCCCCGATGGACATTCGAGTTGTAGCGACGATAGTAGTCCTCAAGGGTATTGAGAACTGCCAAGGGCTTTTGGGAGGTGGCCGCATTGTCAAAGTAAATCAACGGGCGATCGTGCACCTGTCGCGCCAAAATCGGAAAGTCAGCACGGCAAAGGTCAGCGAGGGAGCGGCTCGGGGCGATCGTCATAGTGGTTGTGGTGTGGTTGTGGTGACATCAGTAACATTCAGGAATTTCCTGGCAAGTCCCCACGGCATTTGCAGGGATACATTTCTCACTATACTCCCTTCCCCCTCGCAGAAGGTGGTTTGAGGCTGAACAGGAATAGCAAACCGCTATCTTGATCCCCGTGCAGAATAAATGTTATGAAATCTTGACATTTGATCCCTGCAAAAGACTAAACTGCGTATAAATTCCTAGAAGTATGCCCGAATTCCCTTGACGCCCCAAGACTTTTTTGCCAAAGATCAAGGGCAAAGGATAGCTCTGTCTATCAACCCACGATAAGGAGGCACCCATGCCGAAAGATCGCCCCCCTTTAGAAGAAATGACCTTGCGGCAGTTGCGGCGCGTCGCCAGTGAACTGCAAGTGTCCCGTTATAGCCGTATGCGCAAAGATCAACTCCTCGCTGCCATCCGTGAAAAGCAGGCGCAAGCCAACGGATCCACCACTACCATTTCTGTCCAACCTGTCCCCTCTAATCTGGAGTCGCAAGAAAAAGTGGAAGCAGCAAAATTTGACCTCGGTCCTGCTCAAGAGGATGTTCTCTTGGCCTCTGTAGATGAAGGCCTTGGGGATTTGCCGGGGGGCTATGGTGAAAGCCGCATTGTCCTCATGCCCCGGGATCCGCAGTGGGCCTACGCCTATTGGGATGTGCCCAACGAGCACCGCGAAGAATTGCGGCGGCAAGGGGGTCAGCAACTGGCTCTACGGCTCTACGATGCCACGAATATCAACCTCGATAGCCAAATTCCCCACAGTGTTCAGGAGTACCCCTGCGATGAGTTGGCGCGGGAGTGGTATCTGCCCATCCCCGTGAGCGATCGCGACTATGTGGTGGAAATTGGTTACCGCTGTGCCGATGGCCGCTGGTTGGTTCTAGCCCGTTCTGCCCCTGTGCATATTCCCCCCACCTACCCCTCAGATTGGGTCTGGGATCAATTCATTACGGTGGATTGGGATATGGATCTGCGGGGCAAAACCCTCTTTGATCTGGGGGCACCCTTGGCGGGCACTGCCGAACCCCATCCCATTTACGAAGGCATCTTTGCCATGGCCGAAGGAGCCGAAGCGCAGCGGGTGGCAGGTTCTCTCTTTGGTTCCATGCACCAAGTCCCCGGCTCCATCTCCCAGTTGCCCGAAATGGCCATCAGTTCCTACGTCTTCCCCTCGGGGGTTGGCCTATGGGCTGTGCCGACGGTCTCGGGTCTGACGATGTCGGGCGTTGGCTTCTCAGCTTCGGCGGCTCCCATTCGTCCCCGCAAATTCTGGTTGGTGGCGGATGCTGAACTCATTGTCTATGGGGCTACGGAGCCAGATGCCACCGTCACCATTGGTGGGCGCCCGATCAAACTCAATCCCGATGGCACCTTCCGCTTCCAGATGTCCTTCCAAGATGGCCTCATCGACTTCCCGATCTTGGCAGTGGCGGCAGATGGGGAACAAAACCGCGCCATTCACATGAAGTTCACCCGCGAAACCCCCGAACGTCGCACCAATACCAAGGAAGAAGCGGTGCTGGAGTGGCTAGCCTAAGCTAAGATGGTTAGCTCAATCCATGCCTTTCCCTCTGCCGATGGGTGGGGGGATTTTTTTAGGCACGCAAAAAGGCAAGCAGTTCACGATTGACTAGCCCCGGCACTTCCTGTTGTGCCCAGTGGCCACAGTCGGGCAGATATTTCAGCCGCCACGGTGCATGGATCCACGCTTCGATGCCATTGGCAAGGCTGGGTTGGGCGAGGGGATCATCGGCGCCCCAGAGAATCAGGGTGGGGCTGGTAATGGCTTCCGTGTGCTGTTGCAGTAGGTGCCACCACTGTTGGGGTGAAAAAAGATGGCGATAACTTTTGAGCACCGCAGCGATCGCCCCCGCTTTTTCAAGGGCGGCTTGATAGAGTTGCACAGTTTCTGCCGAGAAGGCAGCCTTGCGGATGGAGTAGCGTTGAAAGAGATCCTGTAAAAAACTCTGCAGATTATGCCCTAGCCAGTATTCCGCTAAGCCGGGGATGTGGCAGGCCAACAGTGGCCAGTTGCGCCAAAAATGCTCTACCTGTTGCCAGAGTTCCAGTCCCACACGGTAGGGGTGGGGGGTATTCAAGACGGCTAAATGCTGCACCCTCTGCGGAAAACGTGCCGCCACATGCCAAGCAATCAGGCCACCGCAATCATGACCGACAATGTGGGCGCGTTCATAGCCCAGTTCTTGGATCAGCGCCGTGACATCTTGGCTGAGGGTATCGAGATCATAGCCGTGGGCAGGCTTCTCGGAGTCATTGTAGCCCCGTAGATCTGGCACTACAACCTTGAAATGACGAGCCAGCACGGGAATTTGAAATCGCCAAGAGTACCAAAACTCTGGAAAGCCATGCAACAGAATCACAAGATCACCGCTGCCTTGGGTGACATAGTGCAGGCGTACTTGGTTAACGCTGAGGTACTGGTGTTGCCAACTAAGGGACGCTTCAGTCATTGAGGGTGGGGATCAAAGTAGAAGGAAAGTCCAGCTACTTTTAAGCTAGCACCGACAAAAGAACGAAGGATAGCCCCGACAGGGTTAAACCGCAGTGGGGATACGGACTTCCTTGAGGAGATTGGCCAGTTCTTGCAGTTGATTGATGGCCTCTGCCCCTTCGAGTTTCATGAGTTCGCGGTCATCGCGCATTTCAGTCCAAGTGATCCCATAGTCAGAGACCAAAAAGCGAATCAGGTGGTTGTCGGCCAAACTGACCATGAAGGAGGCACTGTTGAGTTCACCGCCACAGGTGTAGCAGGAGGCCATGTAGCCTCGATTTTCTAGGGCGATTGCCAGAGCTTGCAGGTTCAGCACTAAATCGCGAATAAACTGGCGGTGTTGTTCGGCTAAGCGGTAAAACATAGGACGATTCACTCCAAGCAATGAACAAAGTTATAGCACAGCTGCTAGGGAAATATTAAGACAATCTTAAGAAAGGGCAATGCTGTACCAACGTTGTTAAAACCCTGCAGCCATTTGTAAAATTTGATAGAAAAATCAGAAAAGCTAAAATTTGTTATCGAGACAATCTTATGAAAGAGGAGACTTGACAGCTGCCCGTTGGGGAGAGTC
Source organism: Thermosynechococcus sp. B1 (assembly GCF_030322985.1). Taxonomy (NCBI): domain Bacteria; kingdom Bacillati; phylum Cyanobacteriota; class Cyanophyceae; order Acaryochloridales; family Thermosynechococcaceae; genus Thermosynechococcus; species Thermosynechococcus sp. B1. The sequence continues at coordinate 1,018,711 of NZ_CP096573.1, forward strand.
CTCTAGAGCGCGACTTTTACCTCTGGCTACCCCTTGCTTAACGTTTTAGCGGCTGTTGATTTGTTTTTGCTGCTGTACTCTTCATTTTACCTTTAATCTGCTTTAGGATTGGCTTTACGTTTCTAGGGTAGAGTAGCCCTAACGACACATTTTGCAAGACAATGCCAGCAAGCCCAATTGTTCCCGTTGCCCTTGCGGTTCTTTACCAAGGCGATCGCGTTCTCATGCAACTGCGAGATGATTATCCCCATATCTTGTATGCCGGCCACTGGGGACTTTTTGGCGGTCATCTTGAACCCGAAGAAGCACCGCTCGCGGGTGTCCAGCGGGAAGTCTATGAGGAGATTGGCTACTGCCCACCTCACCTCACCTTTTTTGGAGAGTACGGCGATCCCCAAGTGCATCGCTATATTTTCACAGGCCCTTTGACGTGTGCACTGGAAAACTTGGTACTCAACGAAGGACAGGGCATGGACTTGGTACCCTACGATTCTGTGGTGGCTGGGGTTCACTATGCCCAAACCCTCGGCGAAGATCGCCCCTTAGGCGCCATCCACCAGCGCATTCTGCTGGATTTCTTTGCTAGGAGAGAATCCCCCGTTTAAGCAGCAAACTGTTGCAGCACCCGTTCGGGGGTTCCCAGTCCTTGGACAGAGCGATCGAGATACAGCACCTGATCACAGGTTGCCCTTACCCGCTCCAAGTGATGGGAAATTTGTAAAATCGCCCAGCCCTCACTCACCTTGAGGGTCTCTAGGAGGTCATAAAATTGTTGCTCACCTCGGAGATCTAAGCCAGCGGGAGCTTCATCCAAAATCAGGAGACGACGGGGTTGCACCAAGCAATAGGCCAAGAGGGCGCGTTTTGTTTCGCCCCCGGAAAGGGAACTCATGGGTTGTGTCGCAAGATGCTCGAGGTGCAGGCGTTGGAGACTTTCCAAGATGGCGCGATCGCGCTGCTGTCGGTGCTGCCAAGGCCACTGCCACGTAGGTTGCCCCCAGCCCAAACCCACAAATTCAGCCACGGTGATCGGAATGCGTGGATCGCACTGAAAATTTTGCGGCAAGTAGGCTACCTGTTGGCGGACATAGGGGAGTGTGCGGCGATAGCCCATACCATAGCCCAAGAGGGTCACCCGCCCCTGCTGGTAGGGAATAATGCCCAAAATGGCTTGAATCAGGCTACTTTTGCCCGCCCCATTGGGACCAATAATGGCCATATTCGTATTGGCGGCGAGGGTAAAGGAGACATTTTCCACCACCCAGCGATCGCCCCGCCGCACCGAGAGGTTTGCCACCTCTAGCAGGTATTCGTTCACAGTGCTGCCCCTAACGGTCTATTCACCTGCATCCACCATGTCCCTACCACCGCGATCGCATCGGGACGACGATAGGCTTGCTGTTGCGCCCCAAAAGCCTCAGCCAGATTGCGAATGTTTTGCTCCATTCTTTGCAGGAAGTAGGTCGGCGTGAGATCAGCGGCAGTGGGAGCACGCTCTAGGGGATCAAACACACTCACTTTTACGCCCAAATCCTGCGCTAAACTGTCAAAGACCTGTTCTTGCCCCGGTTCCGTCAGGAGCGTTTTCAGATCACTTTGTTGCACCGCCTGCATCACCCGCTGCACATCCGCAGGTGAGGGATTAACCGACGGAATGCCCACGAGATAGATTGCTTTCAGGTTATAACTCTCGGCAAAATAGGGCGCCACATCGTGATAAACCACAAATGTTTTGCCCGCAAAGGGAGTGAGTTTTTCCCGGGCGAGGGCATCTAGGGCGTCTAACTCCTGAATAAAGGCGGCACTATTTTGCTTGTAGATGGCAGCCCCTTCGGGATCCACAGCAATCAGACCATCGCGAATGTTTTTCACCTGCTGCATGGCGCGCTGGGGATCTAGCCAAATGTGGGGATTGAATTCACCGTGGCTGTGACCGTGGTCATCATGAACGTGGTCGTGGTGGTGATCGTGATCATCCTTTTCGCTGGCAAGGGTGGCCACCCCCGCGCTGGTATCAATGATCTTGAGATTGGGATTGGCGGCATTTTCAATCAGTTTGTCTAAAAAGGTTTCCATCTCAAGGCCATTTTTGACCAAAACCCTTGCTGTGGCCAGCAGCCGCACATCCTCAGGCCGCGCTTGAAAGTCATGGGGGTCAATATTGGCCGGCAAGAGTTGCTCAACAGTGGCGCGATCGCCTGCGACCGCTTTTGTAAAGGCAGTGATGGGTAAGAAAGTCGTCACAATTGTGAATTGGGCTTCTGCCTGTGAGGTCTCCTGCTCCTGTGGCGACTGGGCTTGGGGGGCACAACTGCCCAAAAATACCCCCAGAGTTACCAGCAGCCCCCAGCGTTTAAGGTGAGCTTGGATAGTCATAGAGAAATAGATGAATGATAACCATTCTCATATTTGCACACTTAAGCAGGGAGAGCAAGCAAAAATAAAGGGGCAAGCCTCAACCTACCCCTGCGCAAAAACCAATTAGCGATCGCGAGTTTTTAGCCTTCGAGATTCAAGAACGGCAAGAGTGCCATGATCCGTGCCCGCTTAATGGCCACTGCCAGTTGTCGCTGTTGCTTGGCCGTGAGACCAGTCACCCGCCGCGGCAAGATTTTCCCCCGTTCAGTGATAAAACGCCGTAGTAAATCAACATCCTTGTAATCAATGGGCTGTCTAGGGGGAATGGGAGAAATGCGTCGCCGATAAAATGCCATAGCTGTCCTCTAATTACTTGATTTCTTTGTGAATGGTGTGCTTGTTGCAGTGGGGGCAAAATTTCTTCAGTTCTAACCGCCCTGTGGTGGTGCGACGATTTTTGGTGGTGGTGTAGCGAGATACGCCAGGCGATCGCTTGGCCGGATTAGTGCGACACTCTGTGCATTCTAGGGTGATAATGATTCTGGCGCCTTTTGCTTTAGCCATGGTCTTGCCTATCTATCCAGTGAGCCGATCTCTAATTATGGCAGATCTTTGCGGATTTTGCTCACCAATTCAATGAGCTTGCGATCAAGGGCAAAGCCCCGCTGGCAGCGATACACCTTTGTGCCGCCAAGGCGATCGTGGAGCGTGCGGTGCTCTTCATCAATCCACGCCAAGCTACAGTCAACGGCCAAGGGCAGTGCCAAAATAATCAGCGCCATACTCGGGCCATAGGACTCCCAGCCTGCCAATGTCAACAGTGCCCCGACACCAATCACCAGTTCTCGCTTGCTGAGGGAAAGGAGATCCGGTGTCCGCTGCCGCTGATCCAACAGGCGCACATTCATCAGCCAATGGCCGGGGCTTTGACCCTTATTGCGGTTCACCATTGCCACCCGCAGCAACCACCAAACGATGGCAAAAACAAACAGTTGCCCCCACTGAATGGCGGCTCCCGGCGTGATACCGACAACACTCGTCAACCAGATGAGGATAAAGTCAATGCTGGTGGCGATCGCCCGTCGCCAAGGCTGAGCCAGTGGTAAGGGGGGTGGATATTGACGGGAAAGTGCCATAGCAAACACGCGGTGGCAAAAGGCCAGAGAGTGGCTACACTAGTATAGCTTGGGGCCGATTCCCTCAAAAAATTCTGCGGAGTTTGGACGGTGCAACCCGTTGATTTGACGACCCTGCGTGCTGTTTGTGCCGATCTCCAACATTGGCTACCGGCACGGCTCGAAACGGTTTACCAGCGCGATCGCCACACGATTGCCTTGGCGCTGCGCACGCTGAAAAAACAGGATTGGCTGACCCTCAGTTGGCATCCCCAAGCGGCACGCATTGCCTTTGAACCACCGCCCCCCCGCCAACCCGACACCTTTACCTTTAGTCAGCAACTCCATGCCCAACTCAATCGCCTTGCCCTTGTGCGGGTGGGGTTAGTCAACCCTTGGGAGCGCGTCGTGGTCTTGGAATTTGCCCCTCGTCCGCAGGAAGCAACGCAGTGGCGTCTCTATGCCGAGATCATGGGCAAGTACAGCAACGTGATTCTGGTTAACGCTGCCGGGGAAATTGTTACTGCTGCCCACCAAGTCAATGCCCAACAGTCCCGCTTGCGCCCAATTCTGACCGGTCAACCCTATGTGCCCCCACCCCCCCTAACGGCCGCGTTGCCCAGTTGCGAGATTCCCTTTGAGCAGTGGCAACAACAGGTAAGCGTGATTCCCGGACTGCTGCGGCAGCAACTTCTGAAGGCCTATCGGGGACTGAGTCCAGCCTTGGTACAGCAACTACTGGCGGATGCCGCATTGCCCCTAGAAAGTCGCACCACAGAGCTAACCGCTGAAGAATGGCGGCGGCTATTTGACCATTGGCAGCACTGGCTGGCGTGTTTAGAGAGCGGGCATTTTGTCCCCCAATTTACATCAACGGGCTATCGCGTCATTCCCCCCCTTGGGACGCAGACCCCCTCAACCCTCAGCATTCACGAAATTCTCGCCACCTATTACCAAAACCAACTACAGCAACAGCAAACGCAGCAACTTCAGCAACAGTTGCACCAGAGCCTACAGGCACAACGGCAAAAACTGATCGCTAAAATTGAGGGCTTTCGAGAACGATTGGCCGCCGCTGCTGGGGGCGATCGCCAACGCTACCTAGCCGATTTACTCATGGCCCATGCCCACCTGTGGCAACCCGGCATGACTGAACTGATCGTGACGGACTTTGCCACCCAAGAACCCCTCGCCATTCCCCTCTCGCCAGAGAAGAGCGCCATCCAAACGGCGCAGGAGCTGTACAAACAACAGCAGAAACTCAAACGTGCCCAGCAGCACATTACGCCGCTCCTCACCGCTGCTGAAGGGGAACTGGCCTATCTGGATCAGGTGGCGGCCACCCTCACTACGGCCACATCCTTAGATGTCCTTGAGGAAATTCGCGCTGAATTGATTCAACAGGGATACCTGACGGCGCCCGATTACTATCGTCCCCCTACCACGCCCAGTCCCTACCTACGCTATACGACACCGAGTGGCTTCACGGTTCTCGTGGGGCGCAACAACCGTCAGAATGACGATCTCACCTTTCGCGTTGCCAGTCCCTACGATTGGTGGTTTCACACCCAAGAGATTCCCGGTAGCCATGTGATTCTCCGCCTCGCAGCGGGGGAGGTGCCCAGTGAGAAAGATATTCAATACGTGGCGAATTTGGCGGCCTACCATAGTCAAGCCCGTGCCAGTGCCCAAGTACCCGTGGTCTATACGCGCCGCAAGTATGTGCAAAAACCGAAGGGCGCCAATCCGGGGATGGTGATCTACGATCAGGCGACAGTGGTGTGGGGGTGCCCTCTGAGTGTCAGTGATGGCTCTTCCGATCTGACCCAAGGGGGTGCTGGCGGCGATCGCGACGGGATCATGGCAGAATAGAACCGTGTTTTTTACGACACCATTGACTGCTGAGGTTCTATGCTGCGCCTAAATCGAAAATCCCTAATTTCAATCCTATTAAGCGTTGTTGCCATTATTTTAGTCGGCTGTGGCGGCCCCAGTGCCACGACCACCCCTCCGCCCACCTATAGTGAGTTGCAAATTACTCGCATTCAAGACTACCTGAGTGACATTGAGAAAAATGCTGAACGCTTTGCCGACCTAGAGGTCAGTGTGGCCAAAGGGGATTGGCAGGAAGCCCGCAACATTATGCGCGGCCCTCTCGGTGAAATGCTGATGGATATGCGTGCCCTCAACCGCAATCTCTTGGCAAAGGATCAACCCACCCCCACAGCTTTGACCCGTGCCCTGACGGATGACTTCCTGAAAATTGATCAGGGGGCGGATCTCAATAGTGTCACCGTGGCTCAAGAGGGCTTCCGTGATGCTGAAGCGGACTTCAAGGCCTATCTCAATAGCTTGCCTGAGTTGTCCTAGTCCCCTGCGTTTCTCCTAGGTTGATAACCGTTGCCCATGTCCTTCGTCGGTCTGCATATTCACAGTGATTACAGTCTTCTGGATGGTGCAAGTCAGCTTCCCGACCTAGTGGCACGGGCAATGGAATTGGGGATGCCCGCGATCGCCCTCACGGATCACGGGGTGATGTACGGCGCCGTTGAGCTGTTAAAGTTGTGTCGCGGCAAACCCCTGAAGCCAATCATTGGCAATGAGATGTACGTCATCAATGGCGACATCACCAAGCAGGAGCGCAAACCCCGCTTTCACCAAGTGGTGCTGGCCAAAAATAAACAGGGCTACCACAACCTCTGCAAACTCACCACCATCTCCCACCTCCAGGGCTTCCAAGGCAAAGGCATTTTTGCTCGCCCCTGCATCAACAAAGAACTCTTGGCACAATACCGCGACGGACTCATTGTCACCAGTGCTTGCCTCGGCGGTGAGATTCCCCAAGCCATTTTGCAGGGTAAGCCGGATTTGGCACGCAGTGTTGCTGCTTGGTATCAAGAGACCTTTGGTGAGGATTTTTACCTTGAGATCCAAGACCACGGCAGTCAAGAGGATCGGGTGGTCAACGTTGAACTGGTGCGCATTGGCCGCGAGTTGGGGATCAAAATTATTGCCACCAATGACTCCCACTTTATCTCCTGTAATGACGTTGAAGCCCACGACGCTCTACTTTGTATCCAGACCAACAAGCTGCTCGCCGATGAGAAGCGGATGCGCTACAGCGGTACGGAATACCTGAAATCCGCCGCTGAAATGGCTCGCCTGTTTCGGGATCACTTGCCCGCTGAGGTCATTGAAGAGGCTTTGGCGAATACCCTTGAAGTGGCCGACAAGATTGAACCCTATAACATCTTTCGTGAACCCCAAAGTCCAGAGTTTCCGGTGCCTGCTGGTCATACAGCCGATACCTACCTAGAGCAAGTGGCGTGGCAAGGACTGTTGGAGCGATTTCACCTCAGCGATCGCCAGCAGTTGGATCCCACCTACCGGCAGCGACTGGAATATGAACTGAAAATGCTGCAACAGATGGGGTTCTCGAACTATTTCCTCGTGGTTTGGGACTACATCAAATATGCCCGCGACCACAATATTCCCGTCGGGCCAGGGCGGGGATCGGCGGCGGGTTCCCTTGTGGCCTATGCCCTGCGCATTACCAACATTGATCCCGTACACCACGGCTTGCTCTTTGAGCGGTTTTTGAACCCGGAGCGCAAGTCCATGCCCGATATTGATACGGACTTCTGCATTGACCGCCGCGAGGAGGTGATCCAGTACGTCACCGAAAAATACGGCAGCGATCGCGTCGCCCAGATCATCACCTTCAACCGCATGACCTCAAAGGCGGTGCTCAAGGATGTGGCACGGGTGCTGGATATTCCCTATAGCCAAGCGGATCAAATGGCAAAGCTGATTCCCGTGGTGCGGGGCAAACCGGTCAAATTGGCGGTGATGATCTCCGATGACACCCCCTCGCCAGAATTCAAGGAAAAGTACGACAGTGATCCGCTGGTGCGCCGCTGGATTGATATGGCGATGCGTATTGAAGGTACCAACAAAACCTATGGCGTCCATGCGGCCGGCGTCGTCATTGCCTCAGAACCCTTGGATCAACTGGTGCCGCTGCAACGCAATAACGATGGGGCGGTGATTACCCAGTATTTCATGGAGGATCTGGAATCCCTTGGCCTCCTGAAGATGGACTTTTTGGGTCTGAAGAACCTGACAATGATCCAAAAAACGCGGGAGTTGATCCAGAAAAACCACGGTAAAACCCTTGATTTGGATGTCCTCCCCCTCGATGATGCCAAGACTTACCAAATCCTTGCTGAAGGCAAACTGGAGGGGATCTTCCAATTGGAATCCTCGGGGATGCGCCAAATTGTTCGAGAACTGAAGCCCTCAAATTTGGAGGACATTTCCTCGGTGCTGGCACTCTATCGACCGGGACCGTTGGATGCAGGCCTGATCCCCAAATTCATTAACCGCAAGCATGGGCGGGAACCCATTCAATATCAACATGAGCTTTTGAAACCCATTTTGCAGGAAACCTACGGCGTTCTTTGTTATCAGGAGCAGATCATGCGGATGGCACAGGACTTGGCGGGCTATTCTCTGGGTCAAGCGGATCTGCTCCGCCGCGCGATGGGCAAAAAGAAAAAAGAGGAAATGGAAAAACACGAAGCCCTCTTCATTGAGGGAGCGGCTAAAAATGGGGTGCCCAGTGCGGTGGCCCAAGAACTCTTTAAGCAGATGCTGGATTTTGCTGAATACTGTCTGAGTGGGGAGACGGCGGTGATGACGGTGGAATATGGGGCTGTCCCGATTCGCCGCTTGGTGCAGGAACAGTTGGCCTGTCAGGTCTACAGCCTTGATCCCCAAGGGCATCTTTATACCCAGCCCATTGCCCAATGGCACTTTCAGGGCTTCCGTCCCGTGTATGAGTATGAACTTGAGGATGGCTCAACGATTTGTGCGACACCTGATCACCGCTTTATGACCACCCGTGGCCAGATGCTGCCCATTGAGCAAATTTTTCAGGAAGGACGAGAGCTATTCCAATTCGCGATCGCCCCCAGTACGGCGCTGGCTCAAGGTCTCAAACCAGCGGTGCAGATGAGCCGCTAGACAATCTTGAATAGCTTCACTCACCTGATCAGTGGGTTGATCCGCCGCAATTCGCTGCCAGCGATCGCCCCCTGCCTTAGCCAAGGCCATAAATCCCTGACGAACTCGCTCATGAAAGGCCACCGCATGCTGCTCTAGGCGATCCGCTATGCCCCGCCGTTGGGTGCGGGCAAGGCCAACCTGAACCGGCAGATCCAGCCAGAGAACTAAATCCGGCATCAGTCCAGCGGTGGCAATCTGGTTGATGTGCTCGATGAGGCTCAAGTCCAGTCCTCGCCCATAGCCTTGGTAGGCAATGGTGGAAGCCGTGTAGCGATCGCACAGGACAATGCCCCCCCGTTGCAGTTGGGGGCGGATACTCGTCGCCACGTGCTGGGCGCGATCGGCGGCATAGAGCAGGAGTTCTGCCATGGGATCAATCTCTAAATCACTATGGAGCAGCAGTTGCCGCAGGCCTTGGCCAAGGGGCGTTCCCCCCGGTTCACGGGTCAGCAGCAAGGGCGGATCAATGTCAGCGGATCGTAATTTTGCCAGCCAGCCACTGTCCTCTAGCCATGTGGTGATCGCCCCCATTTGGGTCGTTTTGCCGGCACCCTCTCCCCCCTCTAGGACAATAAACAAACCAGTGTAGGGATGCATGAATTCAGCGATTTTGAAGAAAGGTTTGATATAATCGCGGCATCCTGCCATATAATGCAGGTCACCTTACAATGGGGGTAATGCTCAATTCCCTGTGATTTCCTAGGAACACCAGCAGCGAGAGCGCCCCGTCTGTTCCGTGATTACACTAGAACCATTGTTCGCGAATTATTAGTTTACCACTTGGCGGTTATGGCTCGATATGCTCGTGTTGTTACCATTGCACTCCCTCGGGCACGGCTAAAGGAAGAGCTGGTGCAAACCCTAGAAGCCTGCGATTTGACGGTAACCCATGTGGGGGATGATTACGTCGTGGCACGGGAGAGCGCGCTCGATGCCATTTCAATGTCCCAACTGGTCACGGTTGAAGTCCTGATTGATAAAACCACGCCCCAAAAGGATGTCACCAAGTTTGATCTGGTGCTCAAGAATAAGGAACTGACCCTCAAGAAAAATAATCACTGCTTTGAATGGTTTGACCGTGTCAGTCGCGCCATTGCCGAAAATGAAAATTGGGAATTAGTTAATACAGTTGCCACACTGTGACGGTGCTGCTAGCAAATGCAACAGTGACCATTGTGGGCGCCGGGGTGGTTGGCTCGGCGATCGCCTACGAACTGAGTCGTGTGCTTGATCCAGCGGAAACGCCGATTCTTGTCCTTGAAGCACAACGGGAGGAAGATTGGCAAGCGACCGGTGCGGCTCTTGGTGTTCTCATTGTCCACCTCAGTCGGCGGCGACGTGGACGCAACTTTCAACTACGGCAGGCCAGTTTGGCACGTTATGAAACCCTCATTCCGGAGTTGGCGGCAGAAACGGGGGTTCAGATTCCCTACCAGCGCTGCGGCATTATCGAAATCTGTACCACTAAGGACGAGGCGATCGCCACCCAAGCATGGTTGCAGGAACAGGCTCCCCAAGGGGTGCAGTGGCTCTCGCCAAAAGAAGTCCAAGATCAATATCCCCTTGTGGATATCCACCACATTCACGGCGCACTTTGGGCAACGGGCGATCGCCAAGTCACCCCTAAACCCTTGACTCAAGCCCTGCGCCAAGCGGCTCATCAACGGGGCGTAAAGTTCTTGTATCAAAGCCCTGTCCGACAGCTCCAGCGATCGCTCCAAGGGGGATGGATTTTACAGCTCGATCAAGCAGCCATCGAGACTGAATACCTGATCCTAGCGGCGGGTCTGGGAACAACACCCCTTACGCAAGCCCTGAATCGCTCTGTCACTGTGGAACCGGTTTTAGGACAAGCCCTAGAGTTTGCCTGTGATATTGATGCAAATACACCAGTAATGACCGCTGAAGGAATTCATTTTGTCCCCTTGCCTTGGGGGCGGGTGTGGGTGGGTGCCACCGTGGAGTTCAACACCCTCACCGCGAATCCGCAAACCCTTGATCAACTGCATGGGAGAGCCATCGAACTTTGGCCAGTTTTGAAAACGGCTCCCTTAACTCAACAGTGGCAGGGACTGCGACCCCGCCCGAGCGATCGCCCGGCACCCATCATCGAAAAAATAGACGACCACACTTGGCTGGCCACTGGCCACTACCGCAATGGTATCCTGCTAGCTCCCATCACCGCCCAAAAAATTGCCCAATCCCTGAGGCTGACCTTGGCCAAGGGCGATCGCCCCAAGGGGGACACAGCATTGATAAAATAAAAGCCAGCGTTGTGGGGTACATACCATGGAAGTCAATCCTTTTGGCTTGGTGGCAACAGCCATGTTTGTCTTGGTGCCAACAGTGTTCTTGATTATTTTGTACGTGCAAACGGAAAGTCAGAAGAAGAGCAGCTAAGATAGATCTCTACGGCTAGAGCGAAAATGACTCTATTTTTGCCGCAGATGCTCTAAATAGTCCTTATTTATACGGCCTGTGACTGCTGCTTCGTTTTCACCCCTTTGTATTGCACCTACCCACGTCTATCGTGGTTGGTTCATTCTCTCCCAAGCGGGGGAAGCCATTGCTCAATTGGGGCATCATCCCCTTTTAGTGGTTTCACCGCAGCGGTATCAGCAGCTTGAGCAGGAGTGGCAGGCGATCGCCCGCTCCCATGATCTCACCTTCAGCGTGGGGACATTCCATGGTGAGTGCAGTGAATCCACCCTTGCCCAGCTCCGCCAAGAGGCGCAAGGCAGTGATCTCATCATTGGCATTGGCGGTGGCAAAGCCCTAGATACCGCTAAACTTTTGGGGCATCAATTACACTTGCCCGTAGTGACGATCCCCACGTCCGCAGCCACCTGTGCCGCTTGGACAGCCCTCTCCAATATCTATACAGAGGCCGGTGCCTTTGCCTACGATGTGACACTCCACCGTTGCCCGGATCTGCTGCTCTTGGACTACGCCCTGATTCAAACGGCGCCGAAGCGAACCCTGCTTGCCGGCATTGGCGATGCCCTTGCCAAGTGGTATGAGGCCTCGGTGAGTAGTGGCCACCGCCAAGAAACGCTGATTGTGGCTGCGGTACAGCAAGCCCGAGTATTGCGCGATCTTCTCTTGCAGCAATCCGCTGAGGCCCTGGCCAATGTGGGCAGTACCGCTTGGGAAAATGTCGTCGATGCCAGTGTCCTCATGGCAGGGATGATTGGGGGTTTGGGGGGTGCCCAATGCCGCACGGTGGCAGCCCATGCGGTGCACAACGGTCTGACCCAACTACCCCAAAGTAGGGGCACCCTCCATGGAGAAAAAGTGGCCTACGGTATTCTGGTGCAACTACGCTTGGAAGAGCTAGTTCAAGGCAGTCAGCTAGCTGCTAGCGCTCGCCATCAGCTGTGCCAGTTCTATGAACAGGTGGGTTTGCCCCTGAGTTTAGAGGATTTGGGTTTCCAAGAGGCCAGCTTGGCGCAACTCCAGCACGCTGCAACCGTTGCCTGCGCTCCCCACTCCGATATTCACTATTTGCCTTTTGCGGTGACACCTGATTTGCTGCTAGAAGCAATGGTGTCCACCGTGGTCGGCTACAGTGCCACAGTCTTAGATGGGAGTGCCCGCTAGATGGGGTTAGAGTGGATTCAGCCGGCCGATCGCTTGGGGGCATTGCCGCCCTACGTCTTTGCGCGTCTCGATGAACTGAAGCTGAAAGCCCGCCAGCAGGGACTCGACCTCATTGACTTGGGGATGGGTAATCCCGATGGCTCTGCCCCGCGTCCAGTGATTGAAGCAGCGATCGCCGCCTTTGAGGAACCTAGTTACCACGGTTATCCTCCCTTTGAAGGCACAGCGGTTTTCCGTCAAGCCATTACCCGTTGGTATCAGCGCCGCTACAATGTCTCCCTTGATCCCGATGGTGAAGCCTTACCCCTGTTGGGATCAAAAGAGGGACTGACGCACCTTGCCCTTGCCTATGTCAATCCGGGGGATGTCGTTCTTGTGCCTAGCCCGGCCTATCCTGCCCATTTTCGTGGACCCGCGATTGCCGGTGCCAACATCTATCCCCTGATTCTGAAACCAGAAAAGGGCTGGCTCATTGATCTCAGTGAGATTCCCAGTGACATTGCCCGTCAAGCGAAGGTTTTGTACTTCAACTATCCCAGCAATCCTACGGCGGCGATCGCCCCCCGCTCTTTCTTTGAAGAAGTCGTTGCCTTTGCCCGCGACTATCAAATCCTTCTAGTGCATGACCTTTGCTACGCCGAACTAGCCTTTGATGGCTATCAACCCACCAGCTTACTGGAAATTCCCGGTGCCAAGGAAATCGGCGTTGAGTTCCATACCCTCTCGAAAACCTACAATATGGCCGGTTGGCGGGTGGGGTTTGTGGTGGGCAACCGCCACATTATTCAGGGCTTGCGTACCCTGAAAACGAACTTAGATTATGGGGTTTTTTCCGTCTTACAGAAAGCGGCAGAGGTGGCCTTGAGCCTGCCCGATAGCTACATTGCCTCTGTGTGCGATCGCTATCGCCAACGGCGGGATTTTCTGATTCAAGGCTTGAATGAACTGGGCTGGCAACTCACCCCAACCCAAGCAACCATGTACCTGTGGGTGCCCGTACCCGTGGGCATGAGTTCGACCGATTTTGCCCTCAAACTGCTTCAGGAGACAGGCGTTGTTGTGACCCCCGGCAATGCTTTTGGCGAAGGGGGTGAAGGATACGTGCGCATTAGCCTCATTGCCGATCGCGATCGTTTAGGGGAAGCCCTCAAACGCATGGCTCAAGCCAATATTCGCTTCGATAGCTTAAGTCGGTAACATACTCCATCCGGCCATGACAAAAACGAATGCTGCCCACCAGCCCTCAAGGCTCCTCATTCTGGGTGCCCTCGGTGTCGTCTATGGTGACCTAGGGACCAGTCCCCTCTATGCCTTTGAAGAAACCTTCAATCCCCTTCATCCCCTAACGGTTACTCCGGACAATATCTACGGCATTCTCTCTTTGATCCTCTGGTCGCTTGTCCTCATTCCAACATTCAAGTATGCAATCTTTGCCCTGCGTGCTGACAATGGCGGTGAAGGCGGCATCTTTCCCCTGACGGCACTTGTCCTCTCCCGAATTCGCCTTAGTCCCCACTGGCGGCGCTGGGTGATCATTTTCGGTCTCGTGGGGGCGGCCATGTTCTATGGAGATAGCACCATTACCCCTGCGATTAGTGTTCTCTCTGCCGTTGAGGGGCTAGAGGTGCTCAGTTCCCAGTTTGCAACTTGGACAGTTCCGCTAACGGGGGTCATTTTAGTGGGGTTGTTTTGGTTTCAACATCGCGGTACCACCCAAGTGGGGCAGGTCTTTGGCCCGATCATGTTCCTCTGGTTTATGACCTTGGGCATTCTTGGCGCGATTCACATCTTCGAGCACCCCACAATTCTGAACGCCCTCAATCCTTGGTGGGGAGTAGAACTCTTTCGCACCCATCCCAGCCAAGTTCTTTTTCTATTGGGAGTGGTTATTCTGGCACTGACGGGTGCCGAGGCGATGTATGCCGATATGGGACACTTTGGCGTCCAGCCGATTCGCTTGGCGTGGTATCGTCTAGTCTTTCCTGCCCTTGCCTTCAATTATCTGGGGCAGGGTGCTTTCATTCTCAAGCATCCAACGGCTACCCATAATCTCTTTTTCCAACTTGTGCCTGAGTGGAGCGTTTTGCCCTTAGTCATTCTCAGTACATTGGCCACCGTTATTGCATCTCAAGCGGTAATTTCGGGGGCTTTTTCAATGACTGCTGCGGCTATTAAGTTGGGCTATCTGCCCCGGCTGCGCATTGATGTCACGGATGATCATCACCGTGGCCAGATTTATATTCCTGTAATCAACTGGTTGCTATTGGTTACGGTTCTGCTCTTGGTCATCACCTTTAGAAACTCATCAGAACTCGCGGGTGCCTATGGTTTGGCAGTTAACTTAACCATGGTAGTTACGACTCTCTGCCTGATTTTGGTGGCGCGGCACTTGTGGCGGTGGTCTATTCTGCAAATTAGCCTTGTTTGGGTCAGTATTTTAGTAATTGAAATTGCTTTCCTGATGGGAAATGCCCTCAAGATTCCCCACGGTGGCTGGTATCCCCTTGTTTTCGGCGGGATTATTTATATGCTCTTAGTGACGTGGCGACAAGGTCAGGTTCTGCTGCGCCAGCAACTGCTGCAAGCAAATACTCACTTCTCCCTCAAGGAACTGCTCAGTCAAGGGGTTGCGCGTGTGCCGGGGATTGCTGTTTTCTTCTCACCACTTCCCCACACCATTCCACCGACCTTTATTCAAAACCTTCAGCACAATCATGTGTTGCATGAGCAGATAATCTTTATCCATTTAGCAACTGCGAATTTACCCCATGTGCCCTTGTCAGAACAATTGGCCTATACAGTCACGGATGTCGGTATTTATGAAATCATCCTTACCTCGGGGTTTCGCGATCGCCCCGATGTCCTACTCGCCCTTGAAACTTGCCAACGTGTCCTCAATCTCCCCCTCAACGAACCGATGAGTTTCTTCCTAGGCCGTCGCACAATCATCCCCACCCACGCCCCCGGTATGACCTACTGGCAAAAGGTTGTCTTTGCTTGGCTATATCGCAATGCTGAGGATGCCATGATCTACTTTCGTCTGCCCCCTGAACAAGTAGTGGAGCTTGGCATACAGGTAGAGATTTGATACGTGGGAGCATTTATCCCAAACGGCTATTCCATGCGGTTTCTGCATCCTTGAGTGCTTGATCAATTGTCTTTTGTCCCAAGAGAACTGCCTGTAAATTCTCGTAGAGGAGTCGTTGTAGCTCCTTAATATCCCGCAGGGGGGGAATGAGAACCTCTGCTTGGCTCATTTGACGAGCACTGATGGATCGGGCAATGTCCACAGGGGTGGCATTTTCGCCAATGGTACAGAAGTAGGAATCTGCTAAGGCTGCTTGTGTAGAAGGCAGAACATTGGCTTCCTTGGCAAAGGCCAGTTGGTTTGCATTATTGGTGACAAAGAGGGCAAATTCTACGGCAAGTTCGGGATGGCGGCTCTGGCGGGGCACCAGTAAATTCATCACAGCAACATTTTTCTTGCCAGTGTCTCCGGTCAACTGGGGAGCAGGGGCTGAAACCGCTGCAATACTGGGGGCATTGGTGGCGATCGCGTTCAAAAATTCCGGACTGGTCATCAATAGCGCCGTTTGTCCCGCTTGATAGAGTTCAATACCTTGGCGGTGGCCTTCAGTCAGCACCTGTGGCGGCAAGAGTCCCTGTTGATACAGATCGACCCAGTAGCGAAAGACGGCTTTACCCACTGGGGAATTAAAGGCAGCACGACCTTGATCATCGACAAGCTTTACCCCCATCTGTACCATGGCCTGCATCAGTTCGGCAGAGTCCTCGGGCACCATCGTGATAAAGAAGGCGTATTTGCCCGTTTTCTCCTTCACGACTTTAGCAACACTGGCAAGTTCAGCAAAGGTTTGCGGGGGGCGATCGATCCCAGCGGCGGCAAGAATCGCCTTGTTATAAATCGTTACCCGCGAGGTGAGGTACCAAGGCACGGCAAAACTCTTGCCCTCTAACGTCGTTGCCTGCCAGATATTCGGTAGATAACGCTCGCGCACGGCTGGCGGCACATAGTCATTGAGATTGAGCCACGCATTGCGTCCTGCCAACAATGCCGCAAAGTCGGGGTTCAGGTTCACCACATCGGGAGCAGTGCCCGCTAATACTGCCATGAGAATTTTGGTCTGCATTGCCGTCCAAGGAATATCCACCCAGCGCACATGGACATCGGGATGTTGGGCTTCAAATTCCGCAATCAGGCGATGGAAGTAGTCAGTAAATTTCGGTTGCAGTTGCATGGTCCAGAATTCAATCTGGGTGCCTTGGGTAGGCGGCGTTGTTCCACAACTGGTGAGGATGGCCAGCCATAGCCCCACCAACAGCCCACCGATCCAGCGTTGCCACGATCGCATTGCTGAGGACTCCTACAGGGGGGGGAGTTCAGAGGTGCAGGCACGACAGCGAGTTGCTTTGAGGGGCACTGATTCCAAGCAGTAGGGACACTCCCGTTGTTCTGACGCAGGGGGTTTCTTCGGTAGCAAGGGTAAAAGCAGCTTCAGAAGAATAAACAAGCTCAGGGCAATCACCCCAAAGTCGAGCAAACTGCCCAAAAACTTGCCAATTCTAATCCCCGACCCGACCGTAAGCTCGCGCCAGTCGCCCCCCGGAATCAGGGGATTGATCAAAGGCATCATCAGGTCTTCCACCACGGAGGTGACAATGCGGCTAAAGGCACCCCCCACCACGACAGCGATCGCCAGATCAATCACATTCCCCTTTAAGGCAAATTGGCGGAACTCCTGCCAAAATTGCTTGACCTGTCGGCGGTTCAATCGCCCCATGCCCACTCCTCAGTAGTACACAAAAATTAACACTTATCTTCATCAATGACCAAAATTTTAGCGATGCCGCTAGCCAACGGGCAAACTCTAGGCTAACATTGTAGATCCAGTCAGAAAGTGTTCGAGCGATCGCTGGTATGATTGCGTATGGCACCCACTTCTGCCCGCTTGATAACTCACTATACACCCCCATTTTCGTTAAAGGAGCTAGGAAAACACTCGCATGGTCAATCAGGAAAAAACGTTAGACGTGGGCTTTACGCATGCTGATTTTGCAGCCTTACTCGACCGGTACGATTACCACTTCAACCCCGGCGACATTGTTGCTGGCACCGTCTTTAGCATCGAACCGAAGGGTGCCCTGATTGACATCGGTGCGAAAACCGCTGCCTACATCCCCATCCAAGAAATGTCTATCAACCGGATTGACAGTCCGGAAGAAGTCCTGCAACCGAACGAAACCCGTGAGTTCTTTATCTTGGCGGATGAAAATGAGGAAGGGCAGCTGACGCTGTCGATTCGCCGTATTGAGTACATGCGGGCTTGGGAGCGCGTTCGCCAACTGCAAGCGGAAGATGCCACCGTTCGTTCTCAGGTCTTTGCCACCAACCGTGGGGGTGCCCTTGTGCGCATTGAAGGGCTGCGCGGCTTTATCCCCGGTTCCCACATCAGCACCCGTGTCAACAAAGAAGAATTGGTGGGTGAAGAGCTACCCCTGAAGTTTTTAGAAGTGGATGAAGAGCGCAACCGCCTCGTCCTCAGCCACCGCCGTGCCCTTGTCGAACGCAAGATGAACAAACTGGAAGTGGGCGAAGTGGTGGTTGGAACCGTGCGTGGGATTAAGCCCTACGGTGCCTTCATTGACATTGGTGGGGTTAGCGGTCTGCTGCACATTTCCGAGATTTCCCACGATCACATTGATACGCCCCACAGTGTTTTCAATGTCAATGACCAAGTCAAGGTGATGATTATTGACCTTGATGCTGAGCGGGGTCGGATTTCCCTGTCCACCAAGCAACTGGAGCCAGAACCCGGTGACATGGTGAAAAATCCGCAGTTGGTCTATGAAAAGGCTGAAGAGATGGCAGAGCGCTATCGTCAGCAACTCCTGCAACAACAGCAGCAGGCCACCGCAGAGACCACTGAGGAAGTCATTGAAGACATTCCCGAAGCCACTGAAGACGATACGGCTGAGCCGATTCTTCAAGAAGCCTAGGATGTCCCTTGCCCTCACCCTTGGGGATCCAGCGGGCATTGGCCCAGAAATTCTCCTGAAAGCCCTAGCTCACCTGCCCTCAGAAATGTTAGGGCAGTTTTTTATTGCTGGTACAGGCCAAGTATTAGAGGAAACGTACGCTCGCCTCTGCCAGCAGGGACAGGTGGCCATTGATCCTGCCCAGCTTCGGATTTGGGAGCATCCCCTCGATGCGGTGATTGTGCCGGGGCAACCGAGTGTGGTGAGTGGGGCGGCGAGCTTTGCCTACTTAGAAACAGCCATTCAGCGGGCGATCGCTGGCGAGGTGGCAGGCATTGTGACGGCACCGATTTCTAAGGCCAGTTGGCAGGCGGCAGGCTATGCTTTTCCCGGTCAAACAGAAGTGCTGGCTCACTTTACAGGAACCGCCAACGTGGGCATGGTGTTCTTGGGGCGATCGCCCGTAACCAACTGGGTGCTGACCACTTTACTCGCGACGACCCACATCCCCTTGCAAGAGGTGCCCAAAGCACTGACCCCCGAACGCCTCAATGAAAAACTCGCGCTCCTTGTGCAGTTTCTGAGGGAGCGACGGCATCTGGAGCGGCCTCGCATTGCCATTGCTGGCTTGAATCCCCACAGTGGTGAGCAGGGACACTTAGGCCAAGAGGAAGTGACTTGGCTGATTCCATGGCTCGCAGCAGCCCAGCAGCAGTATCCCCAAGTTGAACTGATTGGTCCTGTGCCCCCTGATACCCTCTGGATTGGAGCTGCCGATGCGTGGTGGGGACGCCCTGCCCCGGCAACTGCCTACGATGCCTACCTCGCGCTTTACCATGATCAGGGGTTGATTCCCGTGAAGATGCTCGCTTTTCGGGAAGCGGTGAATACGACGATTGGCTTGCCCTTTATTCGCACGTCCCCGGATCACGGTACGGCTTTTGATATTGCGGGTACAGGGATGGCAGACCCACAGAGTTTTCTGGCGGCGATCGCTTGGGCGCAAACCCTGAGTGAAGGATCGGTTTTCCCTCTTCCCCCCGCCTAAAGTGCCTTTGATAGAATGCAACTAGATAACAAACCAAACGGTCAAGCGTTGGCATTTGGGTTGTTGCTGTATCGGGCAGAGTCATATGGGATTCTTTGATTCAGAAATTGTTCAACAGGAAGCACAACGCCTGTTTCAGGACTACCAGCAGTTGATGCAGCTTGGCTCCGAGTACGGCAAGTTTGACCGCGAAGGCAAGAAAATTTATATCGAAAAAATGGAAGAACTCATGGAGCGCTACCGTATTTTTATGAAGCGGTTTGAGTTGTCCGATGACTTCATGGCGCAGATGACCATCAAACAATTGGAGACCCAACTCAGCCAGTTTGGTATGTCTGCCCAAGCCATGTTTGATCAAATGCATCAAACCCTTGAGCGCATGAAAGCCGAAGTGGAACGCCAACCCTAGGGGAGAGGGCGAGTGTTGCTCTGCAATTTGGATGGGGTGATTACGCCAGAGGCCTCGATTTCTGTTCTTGATCGCGGGTTTCTCTACGGCGATAGCGTTTATGAAGTGATGCGTACCTACCGCGGGATTCCCTTTGCCTTACCAGAGCACCTCGCACGGTTGCGTGCTTCAGCGGCCTATCTCTACATGAGCGTGCCGTGGTCTGATGAGTACATTACCCAAGAAGTGCAACGCACCTTAGCGGCTGCCCCAGTGGGAGAATATTACATTCGGATTGTCGTGACCCGTGGCGCCGACCAGCGGATTGGGTTACTGCCAGAACCAACGACCCAACCAAGGTTATTGATTGTGTTGATGGCGATCGCCCCCGAACCAACATTGAGCGAACAGGGAATTTGCCTGACCATTGCCAAGCGGCAACGCACGAGCACTGCTGCCCTTGATCCAGCCGCCAAAACGGGCAATTACCTCAACAATATCTTGGCGCTATTGGAAGCGCAGCAAGCTGGGTTTGACGACGCCCTGCTTCTCAATGCCCAAGGGCAGATGACCGAGGCCACGACCAGTAACCTCTGGATTGTCCGTGAGGGTGTGGTCGAGACACCCCCCACTGCTGTTGGGATGCTCCACGGAATTACGCGAGCGACGCTGTTGCAGATCGTTGCAAACTTGGGCATGCCCCATCGGGAAGTGATTCTCACCCCACAGGAGCTAGCGAGAGCCAGTGAGGGCTTTCTGAGTTCATCGGTGCGCCTGCTAATGCCGATTCGCCAAGTGGATGAGGTGATCTTTCCCGCCTGTCCAGGGCCTGTGACCCAAAAGTTATGGCAGGAATTATTAACAGTGATGGAAAAGGCGACTCTGGCCTAGATACAGTCCTTTTAGCGAAGTCCTTGAGTTGGGAACATGACGGGAATATTGGGATTCACCCATACTTGACAGTCGAGTTCGGTACTGGCTGGGAAAAAAGGAATCGGGTTGCCTGCGGCATCGGTGACTTCTGGCAGGTATTCAAGGGGTAGGGCATCAAATTGACAGGTGTAGGCACCATAAATGACCTGCCGGCGATCGCCCGAAGGGCGCGCTGCGCGATCGCGCAGGATCAACTGATAACCAAAGCTGCGACTGGCATTGCCCAACTGATTGATCAGGGCAAAACGCCGTAAATAGGGCAGGCGTCCCCAAGCAGACGGCGACACAAAGGCTTCAACTCTACCCCCCGGCGCTGTGATGGCCGGAAAAGCCTGCCAGCGCTGAATCACCCCATCCCCAAACTGCTGCACTGCCCACCAGAGGCTGGGTACCGTTAAGCCCACTGCCGAGGGTTGCTCACTCACCACGACTTGTTTTTCATTGACCGGCAGCGCGATCGCCCCCGCAACCGCTGGCGGTAAGTCTTCTGCCGAGGTATTGGCGGCTGTTTTGAGGGGCTGCAACCCTAATAGCGCGATCGCCCCCACGGCACTCAACCATCGGCCACAGGACTTGGGAGGGGATAAGGTTCTCATTTGCTTTGAGTCGGGAAGGAGATTACCTCCTATATTACGGATGCAGCCAAGCCTTCAATACATCGAGGAGACTATTCCCCCCCCACGCAAGGGCAACCAGAATGGAGGTGGTCACCGCTAAGCCAATCAGAGAAATAGCCACCCCTGCCAGACTAATCAAACCATCGTCATCCAAAAGACCAAAGCCAATCGTAAAAATGCCCATCGCTGGAATGGTGTTGGTGCCGGGAATGGGCAAAATCATCGAGATTGCCATCAGTGACACGGCAACTCCCAACCCCAAACGTCCGCCTCGGGTCGTGCAAATGGGGCGCAAGCGGGGACGGGAGATCAATTCAATCCGCCGCAGCCAAGGCAAAGCTGTGCGCACAATCTTTTGAATCTGGGATCGCGGCATCGTGCGCTTGAGCAGCCGCGGGGGTAACCAAGGGGTTGAGGCACCCACGAGCAATTGCCAGCCCAACAGTAACAGCACAATGCCAAAGGGGGTGGAGTAACCGGGGGCTGGAATAGGCAGCGCCGAGGGCAATGAAAGTACAGCCAGCAAAAAGCCGAAGGTTCGCTCTCCCGCCAACTGCAGAATATCCCCCAAGGACACCAGTTGCTGCGTTAACACCTCGCCATTGCTGGGGCTGGGCACAGGACTCAAAAAGGCACGTTCGAGGTCAGTGGACAGTTTTGCCATAAAAAATTACGGGAGGTGGAAATGTTGCCACTGCTAGGATACGATAGATTGATCGTTAGTTATGCCCAACACAGTTGACAGGCGATCCTAAGGCCGCGATCAACCTGAAGCCATGGCAACCCCATCTGACTTACCGACAGAGTTGCACCTGATCAACCCGCGGCGATCGCTGGGTCATGTTTATCTCGACTGGACACCCCAACCTGGTTGCCATGTGGATCATGAAGGGGAAACCTATACCGTGTTAGAACGCCGTCATCGCTACCGGTTTCGTGGCGGACGTTATCAGCTGGAAAAAATTGCCCTCTATGTGCAGCACAGCGATACTACCAGCGATCGCCATCTTGTCAATGGCCAGTGGGTGATTGGAGATCCCACCTGCCGCTGGAATGCGCTTTCACCCTTGTTGCGGTGTGCTGTGAACCCTCAAGGCTCCTGCCAAGACTGTCGAGATTACCAGCCTCGAGAACCTTAACGTTTTGCTGCGAAAAACCCCCTCGCGCAGAGGGGGAGCATCAGGGTGATTTCAGATTGAGCCAGAGACGGCCAGCCTACTGCACAGCGGGCGTCATATAGGACGTTTCCGGTAGAACAATTTTCACCGGTTCAACGTGCCAGATGTCTTGGCAGTACTCGCGAATGGCGCGATCGCTAGAAAATTTGCCCATCCGTGCCACATTCAGAATCGACATTTTTGCCCATTGGGCTTGATCTTGATAGACCTGAAGCACCTGTTGATGGCAGTCCATGTAGCTTTGGTAGTCTGCCAAAAGGCAATAGCGATCGTTTTGCCAGAGGTGTTCCACAATTGGGCGAAAGAGTTCCGTATCCCCATGGGAAAAGTAACCAGAGCCGATGAGGTCAAGGACTCGCTTCAGTATCGGGTTATTATTGGCAAACTCCCACGGACGGTAGCCGTTACGCCACAATTCCTGCAATTGCTCCACCGTATTGCCAAAGAGGAAGAAGTTTTCTGCTCCTACTTCTTCGCGAATCTCCACATTGGCACCATCGAGGGTGCCAATCGTCAGCGCCCCATTGAGGGCAAATTTCATATTCCCTGTGCCTGAGGCCTCGTAGCCCGCTGTTGAGATTTGTTGGGAGAGATCCGCTGCGGGATAGACCCACTGTCCCAGAGTCACATTGTAGTCGGGTAAAAAGACCACCTTCAGGCGATCGCGCACCGCTGGATCACGGTTAATCACGTCGGCTACCGAGTTGATGAGCTTGATGATTAGCTTGGCCATGTAGTAGCCCGGCGCCGCCTTACCGCCAAAAATAAACGTTTGGGGTACCATCTCCAGTTGCGGATTGTCCTTCAACATCTGATAGAGGGTGATGATATTGAGGACACACAGGTGCTGCCGCTTATATTCGTGGATGCGCTTCACCAAAATGGAGAAGAGGGAGTGGGGATCCACCGTTACTCCCACGCGATCGCGAATGTATTCCGCAAGGCGTTCCTTGTTTCCATGCTTCACCGATCGCCACTGAGCCGCAAAGTCGCGATCCTCTGCCAAGGGTTCCAATCGCCGCAGTTGATCCAAGTGCTTCACCCAATCTTCGCCAATGCGTTCGGTAATCAGGCGAGTTAATCCGGGATTACTGAGCACCATCCAGCGCCGAGGGGTGACGCCATTGGTTTTATTGGAAAATTTCTGCGGCGTCAGTTCGTAGAAATCCTTGAGCACCGTTTGTTTCAAGAGTTCTGAGTGCAGCGCCGCCACTCCGTTGATGGCATGACTCCCCACCGCTGCCAAGTGTGCCATGCGCACATAACGACAGCCACTTTCATCAATAATCGACAGCCGCCGTAGGCGATCGTTATCCCCCGGATATTGCAGGCGCACCTGATCGAGGAAGCGTTGGTTAATTTCGTAGATGATTTGCAAGTGGCGGGGTAGTAGTGAGCCAAAGAGATCTAGCGGCCATTTTTCCAGTGCCTCGGGCAAGAGGGTGTGGTTGGTGTAGGCAAATGTCTTGCAAGTAATGTCCCACGCCTGCTCCCAAGGCATGAGATGCTCATCCACTAACAGGCGCATCAGTTCTGCCACCGAAATCGCCGGGTGGGTATCATTCAACTGCACGGTGAACTTCTCGTGGAAGCGACTGAGATCCTTATTCCCCGATTGCTTGTAGAGGCGGATCATGTCCTGAAGGGCACAGGAGCAGAAGAAATATTGCTGCATCAGCCGCAGTTCTTTGCCCTGCAATTGCTCATCGTTGGGATAGAGCACCTTGGTGATGTTTTCCGAGGCAATTTTTTGGTTGACGGCACCGTAGTAATCGCCCGTGTTAAAGGCTTGAAAGTCAAAGGACTCCACCGCCTCTGCCCGCCATAGACGCAAAAGATTGGCGGTATTCACCTTGTAGCCCAAGATTGGGGTGTCATAGGCTACCCCTTGAATCACTTGGTGGGGTTCCCAAACGACCCGATAGCGACCCTGATCATCGGTGTAGCTATAGGTATAGCCGCCAAACTTCACCTGCAAAATCAACTCTGGTCGCGGAATTTCCCAAGGGTTGCCGTAGCGTAACCACTTATCCGTAATCTCAACTTGCCAGCCATCGCGAATCTCTTGGTCAAAGATGCCGTACTCATAGCGAATGCCGTAGCCAATGGCGGGGATTTCCAATGTGGCGAGGGAATCCATATAGCAGGCGGCCAAGCGACCCAAGCCACCATTGCCCAAGCCCGGCTCTTCCTCCTGATCCAGCAGTTCCTTGAGGTTCAAACCCGTTTGCCGCATGGCTTCTTCAACGGCCTCATAGAGTCCGAGGTTAATCAGGTTATTGCCGAGGTGTGGCCCTAGCAAAAATTCGGCGGAGAGATAGCAAACAGTGCGGCTTTCTTGATCTCGATAGGTTTTGGCAGAATTCAACCAGCGCAACAGTAGGCGATCGCGCACGGTGTAGGCCAAGGCCAAGTAGTAATCATTTTTCGTCGCCACTTCGGGGAATCGCCCTTGGATAAAGAAGAGATTATCCATAAAGGCGCGGCGCAGCGTTTCAATACTCGTACCGGTGCGATCGTCTTCCGTCAGCACCGTGGGACAACCGGGCGGAATGAGACTGGTCATTGTGGGAATCCTCGCAAAGAATTAACGCGATTAGTAGTCAGCCCTTCCCTTCTGTTCTACCGCGATCGCCAAGGATTCCCCGCTAAGTACAGAATCTCTTTACCAGCAGGCCAGCCCTTCCCTAGCGTTTATTGACTGTGGGGGAGCAGTTGGCAGGTGAGTTCTTCCTCGGTTTCTGAGGGATCTGGTGGGGCAACGGTGGGTGGGGTAGTGCCAAGGGTCATGTCTGGGGCGGGGCTTTGTTGATAGCGTTGATAGAGCGTAGTCAGCAGTTTGATCAGGCGATCGCCGCCACTGGCATAGAGAGGGTCATCGGGCAAGCGCGCCAAAGCAGCGGCCATCTGCGTCTGCAAGATCTCTAAATCCCCATAGCGGCGGGTCAGCCGTTGCAGTAAATCAATGAGGGTAAACCGCTCTAGGCCTTGAGCATGCACCGGTTTAGTGGTCAACAGAGCGGCCACAAGAAGCTTCATCTGCAGGGGGGTACAGTAGCGAGTGACTTCCAAGCGCAAATCGTAGAGATCGGCGGTGCTGAGGGTTGGCGCCTCGATGGTCAGTGTGGCCGTTGGGGATTGGGTGTAGAGGGGCACCAAAATTTGCAGGAGTGCTGCTGAAAGAATCTGGTAGGCTGGTGCTTTGTTGAGACTATTGACAATGGCCGTTAGGCGTTGTCCCAAAAGGGTGGGGGTTTTCAGCTGCTCAAGGATTTGGATCACGGCCTGTTGCACATCGCTGACGGTCCACGGCGGCGCTTGAGTCGGCCATTGATTTTGCTGCAGGGCATACAGTAGCTTAAAAAGACGACTGTGCTGCGGATGCTGGACGATTTGTTGGGCAGCGGTGGCAATTGGAGAAGTTGTTGTCGTCACAGGTTTGCCAAAAGTCCCTCGATCTGTATTCTAGCCAATTTTCCTAGACGATAATTTATTGATTGTCATCAAGGGGAGATTGTCAAGACCTCTGCTAGCATTGGGAGAGTTTAGCAGTAACAGAACGCGTGTGAAAGAGCTTTTTCATCGCCTGCAGCAGCGTCTCAATGAGATTGTTGTCGGTCAAGGGGCGATCGCCCAAGGGTTGGTTGTGGCGCTCCTCGCCGAAGGCCATGTCATCCTTGAGGGGGTGCCAGGAACTGCTAAAACTCTCCTTGTGAAGCTCCTCGCTCGCCTGATTGCAGCGGAATTTCGCCGTATCCAACTCACTCCCGATGTCCTCCCCGCCGATATTCTCGGTACGAGTATCTTTGACTTTAACAGTCGCACATTTCGCCTGCGCAAGGGGCCAATTTTTACCCAAGTGCTGCTGGCGGATGAAATTAACCGCACACCGCCTAAGACCCAAGCGGCTCTCCTCGAAGCCATGGAAGAACGGCAGGTAACCCTTGACGGCACCACTCTGCCCCTCTCGGGTTTATTTTGGACAGTGGCCACCCAAAACCCCTTGGAATTTGAAGGGACGTATCCCTTGCCCGAAGCCCAACTGGATCGCTTCCTATTTAAGCTAGTCGTTCCCTACCCAGAGCCAACCTCAGAACGGCAAATGCTTGAAAATGCCCTTGGGGGCTTTGAGGCGCGGGATCTCGATCAACTCAATTTGGAGCCGTTGATTACCGTTGAGCAAGTTTTGGCAGCACGGCAGCAAGTGCGGCAAGTCCATGTGGCGCCTGCGGTGCTGGATTATCTGTTGGCCTTGGTGCAGGCCAGTCGTCAACATCCTGAACTGCTGTTGGGGGCTTCCCCACGAGCGGCAGTGGGCTGGTTACGCGCCACCCAAGCCCAAGCGTGGTTAGAGGATCGCGCCTATGTTACCCCTGAGGATGTGAAGGCGATCGCCACCCCGCTACTGCAACACCGCTTAATCCTCAAGCCCGAAGCCCAGTTAGACGGCACCACGCTGCCCCAAGTGATCCAAGGTATTCTCGCGAAAGTTGCTGTTCCTCGATGAAAGCACCTGCCAGTTATCAGTTTGGTCGCCATCGCCCCCGCTGGGTGCCCACGGTTCGCTTCTATGGCCTCTTGCTGCTGGGGCTTCTCTTTCCAGTGCTGACCAGCTTTCTGCCAGCAGAGCTATGGCCGATCGCCGAGGCGGTTCCCCAAGGGAAGTTGCGGGAATGGTTGCACCACTGGCCTCTGGGGCTGGGATGGCTCCTGATGGGACTGTACGATCTGTTCATTTTCGGCCTGTCCCTGTGGGACTATATCCGCATCGGTCGCTGGCAACTGACCCTCGATCGCGCCTGTGAGTCACGGCTCTCCATTGGTCGGCAAAACCCGATTCGCCTCAGGCTGCACACCCGTGGTGAGGTTTCCTTGAATGAGCAGATCTGGGTTGAACTCTACGACTATATGCCTGCTGAGTTTACGGGTGAAATCCCCTACTTTGCCTTGGCGGCCTCAGCCCAGAGGACGTTGGAATTGCTCTACCATGTGTTTCCACCGCGACGGGGTGCCTTTCAATGGTCAGGCTGCGATGTGCGGCTGCGCAGTTCTTGGGGCTTGGCGTGGCGACGCTGGTTTGCACCCGTTGTGACTGAGGTGGAAGTCTATCCCGATTTGATGGGCTTGCGATCGCTCTCGATTCGCCTCAGTTTAGAATCCAGTGGCAGCTTGCGGCGGCGACGCTATGCCTTGGGGGGCACCGAGTTTGCCGAATTGCGGGAGTACCATCTGGGGGATGATCTGCGCCTCATGGACTGGAAAGCGAGTGCCCGCCGCGGACGGCCTCTTGTGCGCGCCATGGAGCCCGAACGGGATCAACCCCTGATCATTCTGCTGGATCGAGGCCGCTTGATGACCGCTACTGTCGCTGGTTTGAAACGCTTTGACTGGGGCTTAAACGCGGCATTGGCACTGGCGCTGACGGGCTTGCGACGGGGGGATAAGGTGGGCTTGGGGATTTTTGATCAGCAACTGCACACGTGGATTGCGCCTCAAAGTGGCGATTCCCATCTGGGGCAGATTCTAAGTCAGGTGTATCGCTGTGAACCCATTCTCGAAGAATCCGACTATGTGGGCACCGTCAGCGCGATCTTGGGACACTATACCCGCCGTGCCCTTGTGGTGGTTCTTACAGAAGTCATTGATGAGGTGGCTTCCCAAGAACTCCTCGCAGCCATGGCTCGCCTCACGCCGCGTTTTCTACCCTTCTGCGTTGCTTTGCGCGATCGCTACATTGAAACCCTTGCCCACCGCCCCTTCACAGGCTCCGTAGATCAAATTTCCAGCCTCTACGAGCAAGCCGTCGCTCTCGATCTCCTGCACCAGCGCCAGCGCGCCTTTGCCCACTTGGAGCAACAGGGGGTTCTTGTCCTTGACGCGCCTGCGGATCAAATGAGTGAGCAACTGGTGGATCGCTATCTGCTGCTAAAAGCCCGTGGTCGCCTCTAGGGTTGGCTAGCCTCGATCACACTGGTATTCCTTGGCTCCTGTAATGGCCGTAGGGGCGGGCGATCGCCCGTTGATGTCGCTAGGGGAAGGGGTGTCGGGGTCTGCGTCAGCCCACAAGTTGCCCGCAAACGCGCTTGCAGGAGTTGACTCACCACCTGACGTCGAATAAATTCTTGTTCAATTGCTGGGGGGACTGAACGTTGCAGTTCCATAGGTTGCCTCGAATTCACCGTTGTTCACGGCGACACAGGCTTCCGTGCGCTTCCCACACCCACATTCAACCGGTCATAGGCCTCACCTCGATCTTAACGGCGATCGCCCACGATTGTAAAAATGACTACCAAAATGCAGTGGGATTTGTGGGGATTTCCTAACACTATTGCAACGGGGATACATTCGGGGATTGAGGTGATTCCCATTTCTGCTGGCAAAACTCGTGGATCACCTTACCGCCATGAATAATCACATAGAGCGTCACTCCACTGAGGACAAAAGGCATGATCTTCTCGAGCCAAGGAAGATGGCAACCGAGGCGGGTCAGGACAAGGGCAAAGGCATCATCTAAAAGGCTAATCAACAAAGGTAGCAATTGTCTTAGAAGGGTAAGAATCTCTGGTAAATAACCATCACTATCCATAAAAATACTCTCGGCTGAGTTGACGCAGAAAATCACCTAAAGAAACATTGATCAGTTGGGATGATTGGTGAGTGGAAATACTTCATAGGCACTTCATTCTCATCAATACAAATAAAGAATTGAAAAATGAATCACACTTCTTTACAAATTGATGACCTTTAGATAAGCTTACCCTAACTGCGATTGTTGTTTTTGCTAGTGTTCCCAAGAATAGCCGAAAACCCTGTCCGTCAAGCATTAAGGCTGCTATTGCTATTGCTAAGTTCGGTTGAAAATGAGAGATTGTCGTGAGTTGTTAACAACCGTAACACTTCTATTATAGGCAACGCCTAGGGGTTAGGGGATAACTGTAATTTGTCGTTACATTGGAAACACATTCTGACGCTTGGCTGTCTAGGATAAAGAAGCAGCAGCGGCAGGTGCTTTATGAGACGGATGTCGGGTCATCGGTGTTGTTTTGCGCTTCTGTTGGCGATCGCCACAACCACAGGATTTTACCAGCGGGGACTCGCACAAAATGAAGCCCAACAGTTGCGCGATATTATGCAGCGGTTGGATGCCCTACAACAGCGCTATAGTGCCGCCGTCAGTGAACTAGACGTGATTCGCAAAACCTCTTTTGGCGGCGATAGTAATCATGTCATTGCCCTCACAAATCAGATTGAGCAGTTGCAAAAACAGGGGAATTATGGCGCAGCAGTGGCACCCTCGCGGGAATTGGTGGCGATCGCTGAGCGGGTTTTAGGTGCCCATCACCCCACTGTGGCTGCAACTTTGAATAACCTTGCTGTCACCTACAAGGAACTGGGCAACTTTAGTGAGGCGATTCCCCTCTATCAGCGCAGCTTAGCCATCCGTGAACAAGCCCTTGGCGCCAATCATCCCGATGTTGCCACCAGCCTCAATAACCTCGCCAACCTCTACACCGATCAAGGCAACTACGGTGAGGCCCTGCCTCTCTATCAACGCGCCCTTGCCATCCGTGAACAAGCCCTTGGCAAGACCCATCCCGATGTGGGCTTGAGTGTGCACAACTTGGCAGTGATGTACCATTTGCAGGGCAGCCTAACCACAGCCTTGCCCCTCTACCAGCGCAGTCTGGGTCTCCTCGAACCCGCCTTAGGGGCAGAACATCCCTTGGTGGCAACGGTGTTGAATAACCTTGCCGAACTCTATCGTGCTCAGAGCAATTATGGCGCGGCGCTTCCCCTTTACCAACGCAGTTTGGCGATCCGTGAAAAGGTACTGGGGACAGATCACCCCGATGTTGCCACTAGCCTCAACAACTTGGCTGAACTCTATCGGGTACAGGGGAATTATGGGGCGGCGCTTCCCCTCTATCAACGCAGTATTGCCCTGCGGCAGCGTACCCTCGGTGGCGAGCATCCCTATTTGGCGCTAAGTCTTGCCAATTTAGCAAAAGCCTACTGGGCGCAGGGAATGATCAACGAGGCCTTAACCGCTCTCAACCGCGCCCTTGAGATTGAAGAGGTCAACCTCAGCCGCAACCTCGTGGTTGGTTCCGAGGAATACAAGCGCAACTATCTGGCCACGTTTCAGGACTCCACCAACACCGCCATTTCCTTCCATTTACAGGGGAATCCCCAGAATCCAGCAGTGGCCAACCTCGCCTTGACTACCATTTTGCGCCGTAAAGGTCGGTTGTTGGATGTTTTAGCGGCAACAGCCAGTCGCCTACGTAATCAACTGGATGCCTCGGGGCAGCAGCAACTGGATGAATTAATTCGTGTGCGAACACAGATTGCTAGCCTCACCTTTGTACGCGATCGCCCACCGCCGGCCAGCCAAATTAGCCAACTCGAACAGCGTGCCAACCAACTGGAAGCGCAACTGGTGAGTCAAAATGTCAGCTTCCGTTTAGACGTTACCCCCGTCACCCTCAGTGCGGTGCAGCAAGCGATTCCCGCCAATGCTGTGCTGTTGGAGTTTATCCAGTATGTGCCCTACAACCCGAAAGCCAACCGCTGGGAAGCGCCCCGTTACGCCCTCTATGCCCTGAAAAATAGGGGTGCTCCCCAATGGCGTGACTTGGGTACCGTCGCTGATCTCGATACGGTTATTAAGGCAGCACGCCAGCGGATGGCGGATCCAAGATTGCCCGCTACGGTAACGAAGCCCTCTTTGAAGGCGGCCTATGAGCGCCTCTTGGCTCCTCTGGAACCCTTCCTAGCGGGCAGTACCCATCTGCTGGTAGCACCCGATGGTCAGCTCAATACTCTCCCCTTTGAGGCCTTGGTGGATCGGCAGGATCGCTATCTGGTGCAGTCCTATACGATCACGCTGCTCACCTCAGGACGCGACTTGCTGCGGCTGCAACAGCGGGTTAAACCCGCCAATCCCCCCTTGGTGGTGGGTAATCCCACGTTTAGTCAAGGGAGTGGTCGTGCTGTGGCAAGTAGTCAGCGGGGAGTGAACCCGCGATCGCTGGATTTGCGCAGCCTGACATTTACGGAGTTACCCGGAACCGCCACGGAGGTGAAAACCGTAAGCACGCTCTTGCCCCAAGCGCAGATCCTCACGGGCAGCAGTGCCACCGAAACTGCCATCAAACAAACGCAGCGGCCGCGGGTACTTCACCTCGCCACCCATGGATTTTTCCTAGAGAGTCCGCCGCTATCTCCCCAAGTCCTGCAACATACCCGTGGTCTCAATGCCAATACTCCCTTTAGGGGGGAAAATCCACTGTTGCGCTCCGGCTTGGCCTTGGCGGGTTTCAATCAACGGCAGAGTGGGGTGGATGATGGCGTGTTAACGGCTTTTGAAGTCACCGGCATTAACCTTGATGGTACCGAGTTAGTGGTGATGTCCGCCTGTGATACGGGGCGCGGCGATATTCTCAATGGCGATGGTGTCTATGGCTTGCGGCGAGCCTTTACCTTGGCGGGGGCGCGTACCCAAGTGAGTTCCCTCTGGAAGGTGGATGACACCACGACCCAACAACTGATGGTTGCCTTTTATCAAAATCTAGCGGCTGGCAAGGGACGCAGTGAGGCTCTACGGCAAGCGCAGTTGCAGTTAATGAATGACCCCAGTAAGCAAATTCCCTATTTTTGGGCTGCCTTTGTTAGCAGTGGTGAGTGGCGCCCGCTGCCCTAAGACAGGGGGTAGCTGACAGGGGTTTGTAATTGGCTGCCGAGGGGGCGATCGCGATCAATCCACAGAATTGCCCCTTGCCGTCGTGAGGGTGGCTCTCCCCAGAGCACAGTGATACTGCCGGGGGGCAAAGGTTCAGGACTAGGCCATTGACTGGTGAGCCAGACAAGGGAATCGATGGGATACTCAGCATCGGTGTCGCTGGGGGCGATCGCTGCTAGGGCCCGCAGTACCGTTGCCTGACCGTGGAGCATCCCCGTGGCGGGACTCCAAAACTGGACAGGAATTTGCTGTTGCAAACTGTAAAGGTAGAGGCTAGCCGCCGCAATCACCGCCTGCTCAAAGTCCTCCCCAATCCAATGGGGACGGGTATCCAAGGCAATGGTCACCGCATTCCCACCGCTAAAGGTGTCAAACTCGCGTACCCGCAGTTCGCCATAGCGAGCACTGGTGCGCCAATGGACTAAACGCAAAGGATCACCCCAGCGGTAGGGACGTAAGGCACGCGTGATCCCCTCTTGGGCAACGTGGAGATGGTGCTGGCGATCGCGCCACTCTTGGGAAATCTCTTGCCCCAGTTGATCCAGCAAAGGACACTGTTGTAATTGCAGAACTTGCGGATAAACCACCACCTGCTGCGGTACGGGAAATGCGCGCTGACACCAAAAGAGGCCCAAGGGGGCAGCGGTGCGGAGGATTAGCTGCGACCACTCATAAATGCCCCGACGGGGTGGGATCAGATCGTAGTGCCAAGGAATGGTTTGCTGCGGTGGCAGTTCCGCGATTGCCTGTTGGGGACATTTTCTCTGGGTGGCTGACCATAGATCACGGGGAACGGGGTCAATCACTTGCAAATTGTGGCGAGGCGTTTGGGTGGCATTGGTCAGAAAGACGGTCAGGCGTAGGCGATCGCCCGCATGAACTGGCGCCACCTTGGCTCGCTCCAGCACCAATCCCCGCAAATAGCGCGGCGGTAGAATCGCGGCCACCAAGAGCAGACCAAAAATGATCCCCGTAATCACGTACAGCCAACCCGCCATCGAATTAATGGCTGCCGCAAAAAGAAAGAGATTCATGCCCAATAGCAGCAGTCCCGCGTAGGCGGGGGTCACCCAGCGTTCCTCTAAAAACTGACTGAGGCGACGCAGCTTGGCCATCGCAAATTCTCGCCTTAGGAGCGGTGGGACTCAGCGGGCAAGAGGCTAGGAAAGGAGTAGGCAAGCAGTTGCTGCAAGGCTTGACGAAAGTCCCCCTTGACAAGGGCGGGATCAAACCGCTGCACCAATTCGCCGCGATCGAAAAAAAGAAGGGTTGGCAGACTCGTCAGTTGGAAGTGACGACTGAGGGCAAAGTTTTCATCAGCATTGATCCTGAGAATTTGCAGCCGGTGCGGCAGTGACTGCTCCAGTTGATCCAGCAGGGGATCAATGAGGCGGCACAGGCCACACCAAGGGGCCCAAAAATGCACGATCACAGGCACGGGGGCACTGCGAATTTGCCGCTGGAATCCTTCAATATTAAATTGCTGAATGCCCTTCACGTTGTTATCTCGTTTTGTCTTGGGATCATGGTAGCAGTCAGCGGCGGTTTTGCAGCAGCCATTTGCGGCGATCTGATGCCGTAGGATCAAAAATAGTTTATCCAATCGATTGGCGTGCCCAAATGACCCCCAAGCCCACCCTTTGGCAAAAACTGTTCCCCCTGCTGTTACGGGAAACGATCGCCACACTTCAGGGGATCAGTGAACTGCTGAGCAAGGCCACAGCGCAACTCAAGAAGGTAGCCACACAACGGGCGATCGCCCCAGAGCAGCTGAATCCCGAACGTTCATGGGTCGGTCGAGGGGCAGCCCTATGGTGGCAGGGAATGGGCTGGGTGCAGCAACGGCTGCCGAACCATCTCCAGGAGCGGTATAACCGCGCTACTCTAACTGGGATCGCGATCGCCCTACTCCTCATTTTGCTCTGGTTGAATCCCCTCAGTTGGCTGCAATCTCCTCGCCAGCCAACGGTGAAAGCAACCCAGCGTCCCCAACCCAGTGTCCTTGTGCAACCCCGCCCGGCACCCACACCCATGGCAGCAACACCCGCCCCAATACCTCAGCCGACACCAACACCCACTCCGTCACCAAGGGCGATCGCTCCTTCCACCTTCGTCAGTGACAGCCTCACCGTCCGCCAGCAATTGCTGGCCCTTTGCGATCGCTACAGCAACGCCCTTGATCCCACCCTGACCCTCACCCCCAGCGAACAGCGCTTGGAATTGATGCTGGCCAACAGTTGGTATGATCTCAGTCCTACAAAGCAGGATCAACTAGCCCAGAACCTTTGGCAAACTGCCCATGACTTGGGGTATCAGACCGTCATTGTGGTGGATACCGAAGGTCACCTGCTTGTCCGCAATCCGGTGGTGGGTGATAATGCCATCGTTGTGCGTCGCAAGCTGATCTAACTCACCCCCGCAGCTTAAGCCATCAATTTCGCCAATCCGCTAACCTAGAAAAGTGCCAACTTCTTCAGCTTGCTATGAGTGACACCACCCTTGCCTCCGAAAAACGCAAAGCCCTTGAGCTTGCCGTCTCCCAAATCGAACGCAACTTTGGTAAGGGCAGCATCATGCGCCTTGGGGATGCCACCCGCATGAAGGTGGAAACCATCTCTAGCGGTGCCCTCACCCTTGACCTTGCTTTGGGGGGTGGACTGCCGAAGGGGCGGATCATTGAAATTTATGGCCCTGAAAGTTCGGGGAAAACCACCTTGGCACTTCATGCGGTGGCCGCAGTCCAGAAAGCCGGTGGTGTAGCTGCCTTTGTCGATGCTGAACATGCCCTTGATCCCACCTATGCGGCTGCCCTCGGCGTGGACATTGAAAACCTACTGGTGGCTCAGCCAGACACTGGGGAAACGGGTCTAGAAATTGTTGATCAACTGGTGCGCTCGACAGCCGTAGATATTGTGGTGGTGGACTCCGTTGCGGCCTTGGTGCCCCGCGCTGAACTGGAAGGGGAAATGGGCGACAGCCATGTGGGGCTGCAAGCGCGCCTCATGAGCCAAGGCTTGCGCAAAATTACCGGTAATATTGGTAAAACAGGCTGCACCGTGATTTTCCTGAACCAATTGCGGCAAAAAATTGGTGTCACCTACGGTAACCCAGAAACGACGACGGGGGGAACTGCCCTCAAGTTCTATGCTTCAGTGCGCCTAGATATTCGGCGGGTGCAAACTCTGAAGAAGGGAACGGAGGAATTTGGGATTCGCGCCAAAGTCAAGGTGGCCAAAAACAAAGTGGCGCCACCCTTTCGCATTGCTGAGTTTGACATCATTTTTGGTAAGGGCATTTCCAATCTCGGCTGCATTCTTGATATGGCCGAGGAAACCGGTGTGATTAGCCGCAAAGGAGCTTGGTATTCCTACAACGGCGAAAATCTTGCCCAAGGCCGCGACAACACAATTAAATATATGGAGGAGAACCCTGCCTTTGCCCAAGAGGTCGAACAGCAGGTGCGGCAAAAGCTAGACCAAGGGGTAGCCGTCTCTGCCAATACGGTGACTCATACCCACGAGGAAATGGCTGACGAGGAATAGGGGCGATCGCCCGCGAGGGACTTCCGTAGGAGCAATTTCCGCTCTCCCCAAAAGGTGAAGCCTTCCTCAACGACTGCAAAGCCACAGCGGGCGTATAACTGCTGCGCCGCTTGATTGTGAGCAAGGACGTGCAGATAGAGATCGCAATAGGCGGAGCAAAGGCTGCCCTCAACAGTGTGTAATAGCCGCCGACCAATGCCACGCCGCCGGTAGTCCGGATGCACCGCCAAATTGGAGAGATAAGGTTTGGATTCACCCTTGATCTCACGGAGCTGCATTTCCACACTCCCCACACATAGAGCAGATTGACCTGTGGATAGGAGGGCTAGCCAACAGTGGTAGTGGGGACGCTCGCGCTGCCAGCGATCGCGCAAATCCTGCTCCATCCCCAACTGGACAAAGCTGCGCCAAAGGGCTTGCCAACCACCACCGGGGTGAAAACTCAGTGCCACGAGTTGAGCCACACTGGGCAGGTCGGTGATCTCTGCCGCACGAATCTCAATCATTCTAGGGCTGAGGAAGGACAGATTGCTCAGGTTGGAGTTGGCTCAGCAGTGCCCGCAGAGGGGGCTTGGCCAATAGGGTTTGCGTATCGGCCACTAGGCGATCGCCCCAGAGGTTTTCCCGTTGAAACTCCACCGTGCCATAGCGGCTATCGAGGCGCAGGGCTTCTTCCGCCAGTTGTAGTGCTCTTGCTTCATTTCCCAGTTGCAACAGGGCTGTGGCCAAAGCAAGTTTCGGCTCACTGGCTTTGGGGTCAATGTCTGCTGCCTGTTCCCAGTTCTTGGCTGCTTGGCGGATATTGCCTTGTTCATAGAGCACGAGACCAATGTTGGTATAGGCTGGCCAAAACTGACGATCCAAGCGCAATGAGCGGCGGTATTGCTCGATTGCCCGATCCTTTTGTCCCAATTTGAGATAGGCATTGCCAAGGTTGAACCATTCCTCTGTGGCATCGGGTTTCAGTGCCAATCCCTGCTCGATCGCCCGCACTGAGGCTCCATAGTGCCCTAGGCGAAAATGGGCAGAGCCTAAGTTGAAATAAGCCCCCGGATTTTTATCATTGAGTTTCAAAGACTGCTCTAGGGCTGGCACTGCATCCTTGGGTTGATTGACCGTGAGGTAGAGTCCCCCCAGTAATGCCCAAATTTCGTGGGCTTGGGGTGCCAACTGCACTGCTAGCTTGGCTCGCACCAACGCCTCTTGAAATTGCCGAAACTGTGCCAGTTGTAGGGCTTCTTGAGCCACAATAAAGCCATTTTGCTCCATCTCCTTGGCATTGAGTTCAAGGGTGCGCGGTAACACCACCTGTGCCGTTGCCAGACTGCCACTCAGGAGAACAAGACCCAGACTCAGGGTTAAACGGGCAAGCATTTTAGGCACGATCAATTTCCGTGTTGCAAGCTAAGTGAATTCCTCTTTAGTTTGCCATACCCTACCGACGTTTGCGGTGACTGAGGGCAACTCTTGACAAAAGTGGAAGGGAGATGATTGCCTTTAGAGAAAAAATAGGCTAGCCTGTGCTTATTCAAAGATCGCTAATCAATTGCTGTCAATTTTTTAAACCCTATTCAAACCTGATTTTTAAGGAAATTTAACAATGAACCCTTCAAATGAAAACATTCCTAACTACATGGTTCCAGCGATTCTGTCCACGATTTGCTGCTGTTTGCCTTTCGGTATTGTCGCTATTATTTTTGCTGCCCAAGTCAATTCAAGGTTAGCAGTCGGCGATCGCGCCGGGGCGTTGGAGGCCTCAAACAAGGCCAAGCTATTTACTTGGATTTCGGTGATTGCGGGATTGCTCGGTGGTGCCCTTTATGCGGTACTCATGGTGCTCTCAATCATGGCTGAGCAAGGGGGGATGTAGCTCGCTGGGCAGTCGTTCATAGTGGTGGGGCGATCGCCAGCGCAGAAGATGGGTCACCGGCTGCTGTAGGAGTTCTGTCGTCAAACCGATGGCGCGGCGAGGATTCACCGTTGCTAGGGTCAACGCTGCTTCAAAATCGCAAACTCCCCAATCCACTAGGCGTCCCACCATTGCCAACAGCGGCACAGTGGTGCCACAGAGGGTGCCATCAGCCAGTCGTGCCGTACCATTTTTCACTGCAATCTGCCGCTGATCCCAAGGATAGACCCCATCGCCTAACCCCAGCGGAGCAAGGGCATCACTCACCAAAAACAGGCGATCGCCCGCGCACTGCCACAACACCTTCAGCATTTGCGGATGAACATGCACCCCATCGCCAATCACGCCACACCAAACGCGCTGATCTGTCAAGGCTGCTGCTAACAGTCCCGGCTCGCGATGATGCAGAGGGGGCATGGCATTAAAGGCATGGGTGATCATTGTGGCACCGGCATCAAAAGCCGCCTGCGCTTCCTCCACTGTGGCTAAAGAGTGACCTAAACTCACGGTAATTCCCAAGCCACGTAAGTAGGCCAGAACCTGATTAGTGGCATCCAGTTCCGGTGCTAGGGTAAGAATACAGACCGAGCGGCTAAACTCTGCTAGAACCTGTTTAACCGCTTCAAAAGTCAAGGGTTGCAGATACTGCTGGGGGTGTGCACCCCGCTTCTGGGGATTGAGGAAAGGCCCCTCCAAATGCACACCTAAGATTTTGGCTTCAGACTCTTGCGCATTGGGCGCGTATTCGTGGAGCACCCTCAAGGCAGTGTGAATTTCCGCGAGGGGAGCAGTCACAATCGTCGGGGCGTAGGCATCAATCCCCTCTTGCCAAAGATAGCGGCCAATTTTTGGCAGTGGTTCGGTGGTCTTTAACCAAGGAAAGGGAATGCCCAAGGCACCGTTAATTTGCAGATCGACGCCCCCAAGGGAGAGATAATCGCCGCCGAAGTCCAGCACCTCAGAGCAATCGGGGGGAATCAGGTCAGTGCCGATCGCCGTCACTTTGCCATTCGTGAGTTGTACCTGTTGCAGGCGATCGCTCCCCAAAAGCCGCACGCGATCGAGCCAATAAACACTCATGGGGTGGTGGGGGTTAATTGCAGATCAGGGCGTTCTTCAGGCACAATTGCCCCCTCCACAGGACACACTTGCAAACAAATGCCACAGTCAATACAGGTGGCAAAATCAATCCAGAACCAATCGGTGCCCTTGGCATTTTTGCCCGGCCCCGGATGAATACAGGCCACCGGACACGCCTCAACGCAATCGGCAACCCCTTCGCAGGTATTGGTGACAATGGTGTGCGCCACAGTGTTTTCCTCACTGAGAGTTGATTCAGGATCAATTCTAAAGCTCTAGGCTAGATCCCCAGATCTGACTTCGCCGCTTGAGCCGCCTCCAATAACATGGGTGTAGGTAGTTCCTCCCAATCGCGATCGCCGATCTCGGCATAGAAGGTTTCGTCATAGCTGCGGGTTTGGATCACCACAGGCATCGGCACCGCATGACCCAGCACAAGCGCCTGTTGTTTAGAATCCAGCTTGGCCAACACCGATCGCAACTGCTGCGAACCCGCCACCCCAGTGAAAATGGCCTCAATGTCCTTTTCATCGTTAAGGAGTGCGGTGATGCGGGTGCCAATTTGCGACATGATCTCGCTATCAATGCCCGAAGGCCGTTGATCAACAACGAGGAGCGTGACAAAGTACTTGCGCATTTCGCGGGCGATCGTCCCAAAAATCGTTTGCTTCACCGTGGCCGGATCCAAGAAGCGGTGAGCCTCCTCAATCGTGATTACCAGTTGACGCGGGCGATCGCTGGGATTTTTGGTTTGCAAAAAAATCTCCGACTGCTGCACATAGGCTTGGTGGATGCGGCGGGCAATAATATTCGTCGCCAGCATATAGGAGAGCATATTGGCTTGGGAGCCAAACTCAATCACTACGTGGTGGCCGGCAGCGAGGGTCTCCAAAATTTGGCCAATGTAGTTCTTAGCACAGGTATTCCGTAGGTACTTCAGTTGTTCCAGCCGTGTCAGTTTGCGTTGCAGCGCCATGATCGAGGCTTTGCTGCCCATTTTCGTCTCACAAAATTCCTGAATCTCTTGATTGGTCATCATCAGCAGCCGCGTAATCCAGCCCTTGCCAAACTCATTGCGCAGAATAATGGCATTTTCGAGGCTGGCTTCTGAAAGGTTGAGTTCCCCCTGCACCAGCGCCAGATCCTCTACCTCTACTTGATCAAGGCCGATGTAGAGTTCTTGGGCATCGCGTACCCCCCGCCGTTGGGTGGATTCAGGGTCAAGGGTATAGATCTTGACTTGGCGGGGAAACAGTTGCCGCAATCCCTTAACGGTACTCAGTTGCTTGCCTTCACGGGTGGCTTCCCAGCCATACTCCGAGTGCATATCAAAAATCAAGTTCACTGCCGCCTGTTTGCGGATAATTCCCGACAGCAACAGCCGCGTTAAAAAGGACTTGCCAGTACCCGACTTGCCAAATACGCCATTGCTGCGCTCGACAAAACGATCCAAATCCAAACAGATGGGGACTGCCATATCCAAGGGAGTGCCAATGGCAAAGTTGCGCCGCTGCGGATCGTCTTCCCAGCCAAATACGGCGCGAAAGTCCCGCTCACTGGCGTCATAGACAGGACTAAAATGGGCAGGGATAGTTTTCACGGGTCGCAATTCCTGTTCATCGTTCAGGATCATCAACATGGGAGCCACACTGAGCGTGGCAAAGGTGCCGCTGCCGGCTAAGACCTCCTGCAAAAAGGTATCCTCAAGGGCGGGGGGGTTGAGCAGAATGCGGGGATTGGCCGTACCAAGCACGACATCCGTCAGCAGACAAAAGAAGCGCGATCGCTGGCCTTGCACCACCAAAAATTGGCCGACCCGCAGTTCTTCTACAGAGACGTTGCCACACAGTCGTACCTCTAAGCCCTGACTGAGGGAACCTTGGACAACAATTCCCAGTTGTTGAGCCGTCATTGCCTATTGAGCCGTCACGAGTTGGATGCGTTGCGGGTCGCCAAACCGCGGAGCAGGGGCTTGGCTGTGGAATTCAGCACCCGGTCTTGGCGTCGCTTGTAGCGTTTGACTCAAGTGCTGCACATAGCGATCCTGTATCTGCCGAAACCCTTCTAGGTTGTCTCCGCCATTGAGAAGCGCAAAGCAGACGGTGCCGTATTTTGCTGTGGGTAAGACGCCAACCAACGCACTCACATTCCAAAGAGACCCCGTTTTTACTAGGGTTGCCGCCGGTAGTTGACGATACTCTAACGTACCGCGATCGCGCCCCGCCATGGGTAGCACATCCGCCAAACTGTGGTTTTTCTGAGCGAGCATCTCCTGAAGCGCCAAAAGCATCCCACACGCCGCCCGGGGAGAAATGCGATTCTTCTCCCCCAGACCTGAGCCGTTGATCAGTTGAATTTCACTGGGGGGTACATTGGCTTTACGGGCGGCCACTTGAGCTACGGTTGCAGCACCCCCTGCCATTTCTGCTAGCGTTTCCGCAATCTCATTATTACTGTAGATATTCATTTGCCGCACAATTTCCCCCAAGGGGAGTGAGCGATGCTCGAGGCGCAGGGTAACACTCGCAGGGATCGTGCCTTGGAAGCGTGTTTCACCCGTCATACTTACTTGGGGGCGGGGTTGCCCCTTGAGGTGCTGTTCATAGGCGGCTTGAATTTCGGGTGTCCAGCGGCGGTGATCTAGGGCGAGTTTGAAGAGCGCTGCGGCGGTCTGGGGTTCAGGGTAAAAGTTCATCATAAAAGGGGGAACGATGACTAGATTCCCCTGCACTTGACGAATTCCAAGGCGGTTAAGGGCATTACCGATGGCGATCGCCTCCTCCCAGACAAAGAGGGGATCATTGCCGCCAATCAAGACCAAGTCCCCCCTGAGAACACCATTTTGCAGCGTGCCTGTGGTGCCGATGCGAGTCAGAAACTGATAGTCAAAGGGGTATTTATCTAGAGCCGCCAGACTGGTTGCCACTTTGGTAACAGAGGCAGCGGCAAGGGGGCGATCACCCTGGTGGTTGACCAATAACTGGTGGGCACTTTGAACCCAGATGCCCTGTTGATTGGGAGAAAAACCCTCCTGTGCCAATGTTTGCAGGTAGCGATCGCGATACTGATGCAGCGCAGCCTCATAGGGAAATATCACTGCTTTTAACGCCTCAAAGCGCGGTTGTCCCCAGTACCATGCCAATGCTGCCAACAGATCCAACATGCCAGTTCTAATTCACTGTCAATTCCCACCATCCCAAACTGGGGCCAATAAAGCGAACCGTGAGCCAAATGACTACCAGCAGGCCAATCCCTACCCAGGTACCCCGCGTTACCCACTTCTGGATTAGCAGCAGTTGCTCCTTCCGGAGCCAGCCCCCCTTTTCTTGACCGTAGCCCTCACCAAGGGTTTCCTTGCGCCGTTTTGCCTCACCCATAGTTGCCGCTCAAATGGTTACAGTCCTTATCCTAGACGCTTTTAGGAAGCGATCGACCCCCTTAGACTCGATCCTAGACACACTACGCCAAACTCCGCTAGCTTCTGCAAAATCCTATGGGAAAAATGGGGCGTCCTCAGCAGACCAAGTGGACTACAGCAAAGTGCTAGTGTTTAAGGAGTTAGGACAAAGTTCACCAACTTGCCCGGCACGACAATGACTTTTTTAATGGTTTTACCGGCAAGGTAGCGTTGGCCAATCTCCGACTGCTTGGCGGCTTCCTCCAGTTCCACTTGACTAGCCGTGGCAGGGACTTGAATCGCACCACGGGTTTTGCCCATCACCTGAATGACAAGGGTGATTTCATCGGCAACAAGGGCAGTGGGGTCTGCTTTTGGCCAAGGCTGGCGGTGGATGGAGTCGGTGCCGCCCAGTTGGTGCCAGAGTTCTTCACTGATGTGGGGGGCAAAGGGAGCAAGCAGGGTTAGCAATGTTTGGATGCCCTCGCTATACACGCCAGAGGTATAGTAATCGGCGCTACTGAGGGCATTGGTGAGTTTCATCAGTTCGGCAACCGCGGTATTTAATTGATAGTCGCCCTCAATGTCCTCGCTAATTTCTTTAATTGCGGTATGAATGGCACGGCGCAGCTCTTTTTCAGTTTTAGTGAGGCTTGCAGGCAGGGGTTGACCCAGCTGACCCCCCTTGGTTTTGAAGGTTTGCACCAAGCGCCAGACGCGGTTGAGGAAGCGAAACTGACCTTCGACATCGGCATCGTCCCACTCGAGGTCTTTTTCGGGGGGCGCCTTGAAAAGGATGAACATGCGGGCAGTATCCGCCCCGTACTTCTGAATCACATCACCGGGGGCAACGCCGTTGTACTTGGATTTGGACATTTTTTCATAGACGACCTCTAGGGCTTCCCCTGTGTCGGGGTCAGTGGGTTGGCTGAGATCGGCGATGCGGCTAGGAATGATGTACTTGCCCGTGCGCGGATTTTTGTAGGTGCGTCCTTGAACCATGCCTTGGGTGAGCAGACGTTGGAAGGGTTCACTGACATGGACAAGCTGGCGATCGCGCAAAACTTTGGTGAAAAAGCGCGAGTAGAGCAAATGGAGAATGGCGTGCTCAATCCCCCCCACGTACTGATCCACCGGCAACCAGTCCTTAATGGCTGCTGGGTCAAAGGGGGCTTCACTGTTGCGAGCATCGGCGTAGCGGAAGTAGTACCAAGAGGAGTCAATAAAGGTATCCATTGTGTCCGTTTCCCGCTGGGCAGGGGTACCACATTTCGGGCAGGGAACATCCCGCCATGCAGTAAGTTTCGCCAAGGGAGAAGGGCCACGACCGGTAAACTCCACTTCCTCGGGGAGCAGCACGGGTAATTCTGAGCGCGGCACAGGCACCGCTCCACACTGCGGACAGTGAATGATGGGAATGGGGACACCCCAATAGCGTTGGCGGGAAATGAGCCAATCCCGCAGCCGATACTGCACTTGCTCCCGTCCCCAGCCTTGGGTGGTTGCGTATTCGGTAATGGCTGCTTTAGCTGCGGTGGAGTCCATGCCATCAAATGGACCACTGTTGATCAATCTCCCCGGCTCCGTATAGGCAGCCTTGAGGCGGGCACTGGCTTTGCCGTCTGGGGGAATGATCACTTGGCGAATGGGGAGCTTGTGGGCCTTGGCAAACTGAAAATCGCGCTCATCGTGGGCAGGCACGCCCATTACAGCACCGGTACCGTATTCGTAGAGGACATAATCGGCAATCCAGATCGGGATTTCTTCACCGGTAAAGGGGTTCAGAGCTTTGCCACCGGTGGCCACACCCCGCTTGGGGCGATCGCCCGCTGTGCGTTCGAGTTCACTTTGCTGTTGGACACTGGCAATAAAGGCTTCGACGGTTTTGCGGCGGCGGCTAGTGGTCACTTTCGGTGTCAGGGGATGTTCGGGCGCCAGCACCACGTAGGTCACCCCATAGACCGTATCGGGACGGGTGGTAAAAACAGCAATTTTCTCATCGCTGCCAACAATTGGAAATTCCAGATAGGCACCCGTGGACTTGCCGATCCAGTTGGCCTGCATCAATTTCACCCGCTCTGGCCAGCCGGTCAGTTGTTCCAAGTCATTCAGCAGTTC
Source organism: Thermosynechococcus sp. B1 (assembly GCF_030322985.1). Lineage (NCBI taxonomy): Bacteria > Bacillati > Cyanobacteriota > Cyanophyceae > Acaryochloridales > Thermosynechococcaceae > Thermosynechococcus > Thermosynechococcus sp. B1. The sequence continues at coordinate 1,062,800 of NZ_CP096573.1, forward strand.
CTCGGCATAGGCAGTAATTTTCAGAAACCATTGCTTAAGCAGTCGCCGTTCCACTAAGGCGCCCGATCGCCACGATCGCCCTTCGCTATCCACCTGTTCATTGGCCAACACTGTTTGATCCACGGGATCCCAGTTCACCGCCGCTTCCTTCTGATAGGCCAAGCCCGCCTCAAAGAATTCCAAGAAGAGCCATTGCGTCCAGCGGTAGTAGTCGGGGTGACAGGTGGCCACTTCCCGTTCCCAGTCGTAGGACAGACCCAAGCGCTGGAGTTCTTGGCGCATTTGGGCAATGTTTTGCTGTGTCCAGACGCGAGGATGAATCCCCCGTTCAATGGCGGCATTTTCTGCCGGCAGGCCAAAGGCATCCCACCCCATGGGGTGAAGCACGCGATAGCCCTGCATCCGCCGACAGCGGGCAATGACATCAGTAATGGTGTAGTTGCGAACGTGCCCCATGTGCAGATTCCCAGAGGGGTAGGGAAACATTGAGAGGGCATAGAATTTCGGCTTTTGCGGATCGGTATCGGTGCGATCGATCTGGCGGGCAGCCCATTCCTGTTGCCACTTGGCCTCAATCACTTGGGGGTCGTAGCGATCGTCCACAACAGTTTTCCCGAAAGAACAGCTTATCTATTGTATCTAGCACGTTCCTTTCCAAGATACGGCAACAGTGGTCTTAGCTTGCCGGTGCCGCAACGGGGCGTAGCCGATAGCCTTGACCATAGACCGTTTGAATTAGAGAGGGTTCGTCGGCATGCTCAATTTTGCGCCGTAGCAGCCGAATCTGGGCAGCCAATAGGTTGCGATTGACGCAGGGCTGATCCGGCCACAGTTGACTGGCAATCAATTCATGGCTGAGGAGTTCCGTCGGGTGCTTGAGGAAGAGCGCCAAAAGTGCCGTTTCCTTTTCCGAGAGACAGATGCACTGTTGCCCCCGGTAGAGCAGACGACCTTCGACATCTAAACGCAAATCTTGCCAGCAAAGAATCGGGGCTGCACACCCCATGGTATGTCGCCGCCGCAGCAGTGCTCGTACCCGTGCCAGCAATTCCCGCAGTTCAAAAGGTTTAACCAAGTAATCATCAGCACCGGCATCCAGACCCCGCACCCTGTCATCCACCGTGTCTCGAGCAGTGAGAAAGAGAACGGGAGTCTCATCACCGGCTTGGCGCAATCGTTGACAAAGTTCTAGCCCCGTAGGCGGTGGCACCATCCAATCCAAAATTAAGAGGTGGTAGGGGCGCTGCGTTTGCCAGTAGGCTTGAGCCGTTTCACCATCGTAGGCCACGTCAACGTGGTAGCCCTCTTGGCGCAGGATGTGACCCAAGGGATCGGCTAGCTCCGTTTCATCCTCTAGCAGCAGAATGTGCTCCACAACATCAATTGATGGCCGATGGACACCAAAATTTTAGCGAAATCCTCTTGAGTTAGGCGGCTGCTTGTAGCAACTGAGGCGGCACCGGAATTCCCGCTGCGATCGCCTCCGCTGGCAGTGTGGGTACAAGGCGATAACAGTAGAGAAGAAATTGCTCTAACCATGTTTGTAGCAGGTCTTGCTGCTCCTCGTTGAGGTAGCGATCGAGAGCAGGTACTTGCTCAGTGTAAAAGGTCTCAACCCGAATCGTGCGCAGCCAAGGATGAGTCGGGCGGGTAATCAACCAGTAGTTACGCACAAGGGCGCGACCGAGGTGATTCTGGACGATCTGGCTTGCCTTCCTAAACCATGGCAGATAGTTTTGCAGCGTTTGTACCACTGGTGGCGTAAACAAGGGGCGTACTGCGGATGTCACGCCAAGCAGGTTCAGGATTTCACCCTCTAGTGCCAAGAGGTAGGCCAAATTGATAGGGAGAGACGCCTTAGCCCGAGAGTAGGACATCAGCAATGTTTCTAGGGTGGCACGGGTTGCTTCTGGGAGTCCCTCAATCAGGGGAAGAAGCTGATTTTCAGTTCGCAGGGGACTGGCAGAGAGGGCTGAGCCTTGGCGCTGATAAATTTCCCTCAGAGTATCGAGGAGAAGAGGCGGTAGCAGCATTGCTCAAGGAGTTAGTCTAAAAAGACCTAGGTAATCTTAATACTTTCTTTATATGTGTTTGTCGGGATGATGGAAGTAAGGGTTGCTACAGTTGACCCAGAAAAAACTTAGGGTATTGATAGGATCTTATAAATCTTCTAGCGATCGCTTGCCAATCCTCTAGGGAATACGCTATCTTGGATAAGCTAGAGCAACGCGGGGTAGAGCAGTCTGGTAGCTCGTCGGGCTCATAACCCGAAGGTCCATGGTTCAAATCCATGCCCCGCCATTCATGATCTTCAATCGATTCTGGCGCTTCTTAGCTCCTTTAATTCCTCTCCCTAGCTTGATTCTTGGCATGTCCACAGCGCAGACGGCTCAATATCGCTTGAGTGCGCTGAAGATTGAACTGGCACCCCAAGAACCTTTTACGGTACTGGCGATCGCTAATACGGGCAATGTCCCCCTCGACTTTAAGGTGCGGGTGCAGCAGTGGCAACAGCGGGCAACGGGGGAAGATGAACTCCATCTCTTACCCGCAAATAGCCTAGAGCTAGTCGCCTTTCCCAACCTCCTGCATCTGCCCGTGGGCGGACGGGCTGAAATTCGCATTGGACATCGCTTGCCGGCTGCTGATGTCGAGCGGACATATCGGCTTTTAGTTGCAGAAATTCCTCCAGCCCCTCAAGGAATCGGCTCAGAAACGCGCCTCGTAACGGTGCATAGCCTACCCGTATTTATCAAACCAGCGGTCATTCGGCGGCAGGGGCAACTCCTCAATGCCCAAGTGCAGCAGGGAACCCTGCAAATGACTGTCAGTAATCGGGGCAATGTGCATATCGAGGCGGATCAAATCACAGTCAGAGGCTTGGCGGAGAATGGTCAACGGCTCTTTGAGCTGCGCCCGCAACGGGAATATGTTCTTGCAGGGGTGACGCGGCCCTTAATGCCCATGCCTTTGCCCCAAGACCAGTGTGCAGCCGTGCGAAGCCTACAGATTGTCTTAGACATTGCTGCCAATCCCCCCACCACCCAAATTGAGCGACCCACGGGGGTTTGCCGTTAGAGCCTTTGGTTAAGAGCAGCAAAAAGCCGCTGGCGATCGCCCTCTAGGGCTTGATCCAGTTCAGGCAAAAAGGTGTTGTCTGGCCACAGCGATGCAAACAACGTTACCATCGGCAAATTGTCAATGGCAATGAAAAAGTCGGTGGGTTGACGGCCATCAATGTGGCGACTATTCACCCCAAAACCGCTACGGCTATAGGTAATAGCAACAGCAGGAGCCGCCGAACGCAACCACTCAAGGGGTGTTGGCTGACCAGCTATGGAGCGCACCATCTGTTCCAGTTGCTCCGGGCTACCCGACCAAATGGAGGCCAAGAGGTCACGGCGGTTGTTAGGGTCATCCCATGCCTTGAGAAAGGTTTGCAGCGTTGCAGGAGCCTTCAATGTTGCCTCTTGGGGGTTGGCCAAGGGTTGTAGCCATGCAGCTAGGGGGTCGGTGTCCCGAGGGAGTTCCCCTTGCCACCAGCGGAGGAGGGTTGACACTTGACGCACATAGGCGCCTGAGGGGCGATCGCTGGCAATGTCCTGCTCAAGCTGACGATAACGCTCCGTGACCGCCGTCAGAACTGGTTGATAAAAGGGTGCGAGGGGAGCAACCCGCCAAGCCGGACTGGTGATGAAGATGGGATGGCGCAGCACCTCAAGGATCAGGGCTTGGGTGGCGAGTTGCGGTTGATTCTTACGAATGAGGGCTAAGCCGAGACCCAGAAAATTGCCCCGTTTAGCCGGTACAAGTTGAGCCGCTTTGGCAAATGTCTGTGCTGCTGCGCCAAAATTAGCATCTCGCCAGTAGAGCCACGCCAAGTTGCTGTAGCCAAACTCTAGGTAGGGAGACAGCTCAATTCCCTTCTCAAAGTTAACCATTGCTGTGCGCAAGAGGTTGGTTCGTGCTTCAGGATTGTCTGCCATCATGCCCCGCTGGCCATAGTTCCACCCCAGTTGCAGCGGATAGTAGGGTTCCCAAGGGGCGAGTTCCTGAGCATGGAAGAGCTTCTCAGTAAAGCGATTCCAGTCGGGAGGGGTTTCCAAGAGGGCTAGAAAACCTTCGCTGCTACTTGCCCAAGCACGGTGAATCGGTGTCAGCCAACCCACCATCACTAGGATGATTCCTAAACCCACGCCCACCAGCGAGAGTGCCCAGCGTACCCGCAACCGTTGAGGAGGAGCTTGCCCTTGGCCTGTGCGAATCAGGGTTGTTAAGAGGGTGAGTTCAATTAGGAAGAGGCCACCAATGCCGACATTGTCCAGTTGAAAATCCGTAAGACTGAGCACGCCGTAGCCCCAAAGCGCAAAGTAGAGGGCGATCGCCAGCCGTTGTTCCCGCTGTGCTAAGTTCGGCCACCAGCGCCGGTAGCGCATTGCCCAATAGACCAGTAGCCCCACCCCCAAGAGCAATACGGCAATGCCCCAAAGCCCAAGTTCGGCCCAGAGTTGTACGGGGGTACTGTGGAGTTGATAGATCCACTCCGCTTCACGGCCAGCCCAGCCCGGACGATAGTGCTGATACCACAGGGGCACACTACCTAAGCCATTGCCCCTCAGAGGATGTGCGGCCCCCATCCGCCAGCCAACAATACTGGTAATCCAGCGGTAGGCCAGTTCGCTCCCTTGTCCTCCCTGCCAGAGAGCCACTAAGCTGCGGCGCAGGCGATCGTTGGCCAAAGCGACCACCGCTAAGCCCACCAAAGCCAAAAATCCCCACCAGAAGCGACGCTGGCGGCGATAGTGCCAAACCCAACCCACGCCAAGGGGAATGACCATTGCCAGTAAGCCGAGGCCGCCCCCCCGTGAAAATGTTGTATAGAGGGTAACTAGACCCAAAAGCAGCACCGCCATCCAAAACCGGCGCGATCCACTGGTTTCTGCTTCTATGGCCAACAGTCCTACCAAGGGTAATGCCAGCAGCAGGTAGCCCGCCACGTAGTTTTGGTGACCAAAGGGTGCCCAGTTGCGTAGTTCTAGGGTATCTGGATTCAAATGGGGGGTGAATCCTTGAGGGCTATTCAAAATTGCGGGGGCGATCGTCGTGCCCAGCCAAAGGCCTAAACTGACAAGAATCACGAGGGCAGTGAGATAGCCTTGAAAGCGCACGATTTGCCAGCGGCGTTCTGGGGTTCGCAACCAAGCCCCGAGGGGATAAAGGACAGCGATGCTTCCCAAGAGTGCCCAGCCATACCAGCGAGCCTGATGGGGAAAAGCACTCCACGTCCCTGAAATCGCCAATGCCAACAGGAGTAATAGCACTACGCCATCAAAGCCATTTCCCAAGGGCTGCACCCGCCGTTGATAGGCCAACACCTGCAAAAACCAGAGCAGAGGCACCCCCAGCGCGGCTTGCCAGAGTAAGACCCAAGGCCACGCCACCATCAGACTGTGACTATCGGGTAAGAGGGTAAAAAAGGCATAGCCAGCTGCTGTGAACAACCCCAGCAGAATGCCCTCCTGTTTAGCCGCCTGTTCGCCCCAATGTTTTGCCGTCATCGGTGATGCTAAAAGGGTTTAAAGCCGCTCCAACCGCTTTGATGAGCCTTGTCCTGATTCTAGGTGAATTCTTAGGCAAAGGCTGCCACCACCCGATCCATGGCTTCAACCACATTTTCCCGACTATTAAAGGCCGAAAGGCGCAGATAGCCCTCACCCGCTGCCCCAAAACCAGCACCGGGGGTACCCACTACATAGCAAGTGTGCAGCAATTTATCGAAAAAGTCCCAACTGCCAATCCCTTGGGGCGTCTTCAGCCAGACATAGGGAGCATTGACCCCACCATAGACTGCAAAGCCCGCTTGGGTGAGTTTTTCGCGAATGAGACGGGCATTGTCCATATAGAAGGCCACCAGTTCCCGTACTTGGGCTTGACCGGCTTCAGAGTAAACCGCCTCCGCGCCCCGCTGCACAATGTAGGACACACCATTAAACTTCGTGGATTGCCGCCGTTGCCACAGCGCCCAGAGTTCGACGGCCTCGCCACTGGGGGTTTGCCCCTTAAGACCCTTGGGCACCACCGTAAAGGCGCAGCGGGTTCCCGTAAAACCGGCGTTTTTCGAGAAGGAGCGGAATTCAATGGCGCACTCGCGGGCACCGGGAATTTCATAGATCGAGTGGGGAATAGCGGGATCGGTAATAAAGGCTTCGTAGGCGGCATCAAAGAAAATAATTGCTTTATGGGCACGGGCATAGTCCACCCACGCCTGTAAATGCTCCCGTGTGGCCACCGCACCGGTGGGATTGTTGGGGAAGCAGAGGTAGATTAAGTCCACAGGTTCACTGGGCAGCGTGGCGGTGAAGTAGTTTTCAGCGGTAATCGGCAAATAGACCAGTCCAGCGTACTCCCCGCGTTCATTGGCTTCCCCCGTGTGCCCTGCCATGACATTGGTATCCACATAGACGGGATAAACGGGGTCGGTAACGGCAATGCGGTTGCCGTCGCCAAAAATATCGAGGATATTCCCTGTGTCGCACTTGGAGCCGTCGGAAATAAAAATTTCACTGGCATCGATGTCGCAGCCGCGGGCTTGGAAGTCGTGGGCGGCAATTTTTTCCCGTAGCCAAGGATACCCCTGCTCAGGCCCATAGCCTTTGAAGGTGGCGCGATCGCCCATTTCTTCCACCGCTTGAATCATCGCTTGACGACAGGCCGCTGGCAGCGGTTCGGTGACATCCCCAATGCCGAGACGAATCAGGGGGGCATCGGGATGGGCTTGCAAGAATTGATTGACACGGCGGGCAATTTCCGGAAAGAGATACCCTGCCTTGAGTTTGAGGTAGTTTGCGTTAACAAAGGCCATAGTGCTGCTGAGTGAGAAACAGAAGCTCAATATATCAGGATTCGAGAATCCCTTTGAGGCGAGAGTGCGCCAATTGCAGCGCCTCGGATAACTTTTCAGGTTCAGATCCCCCCGCTTGGGCAAAGTTGGGACGCCCACCACCGCGGCCACCACAGACTTGGGCGAGTTCCGCCACCAGTTGACCGGCATGAACCCCCCGCTCTACAACGTCCGGACTGGCGGCGACTAAAAGGTTCACTTTGTCAGCAGCCGGTTGAGTGGCCAACACCACAGCTCCACTACCCAGTTTATTCAGGAGCCATTCAGCGGCGGTTTTTAGCCCTTGGGGATCCACCCCTGCTAAGGAGGCAATGAGAATGTGGGTATTGCCGACGGCTTCAGTCTGCTCCAAGAGGGCTTGAGTTTTAGCGAGGGCTAGTTCAGCTTTGAGGTGTTCCAGTTCCTTTTGCTGGGCTTTGAGATCCGCTTGGAGTTGGCTAATGCGATCTAGAATCTCTTCCGGTTTGGCTTTGAAGCGATCGCACAACTCGCGGACAATGCTATCGCGCTGTTGCAAATAGTCACGCACCGCTGGTCCTGCAATGGCTTCAATGCGACGAATCCCGGCAGCCACGCCACTTTCACTAATGATCTTAAAGAGGCCAATTTCAGCAGTGTTGTGGACATGGGTGCCACCACAGAGTTCCATAGAAACGCCCGGAATATCGAGAACCCGCACCTGCTCGCCGTATTTTTCACCAAACATGGCGATCGCCCCCTTGGCCTTGGCTTCATTGAGCGCCATGATACTGGTGTGGGTGGCATGGCTTTCACTAATCCAAGTATTGATTTGATCTTCAATCTGTTGCAGTTCTTCGCGAGTGAGGGCACGGGGGCAGTTAAAGTCAAACCGCAACCGATCAAAGGCCACCAGTGACCCCGCCTGGGAAATGTTCTCGTCAATCCGCTTTTTCAAGGCCGCCTGCAAGAGGTGCGTTGCGGTGTGGTGCGCCTGTACCCGCCGCCGACAACTGAGATCAATTTGGGCGCTCACGCGATCGCCAACGCTGAGGCTGCCCCGCTCCACTTTGCCGTAGTGAACAAACACTTCCTTTTGCTTTTGCACATCGTGGATTTGCACTAGCGCATCACTGCTGGCAAGATACCCGCGATCGCCAATTTGGCCACCGGATTCAGCATAGAAGGGAGTTTCCTCAAGGATCACCTGCACTTCAGTCCCTGCCGTTGCCGTTGTTACCGGATGACCCGCCACCAAAATCGCTGTTACGGTCGTGGTCAAACTAAACTCGTCATAGCCACGAAACTGCGTCGGATGCAGTTGATCCGCTAGGGAGTCAATCCCCTCTTGAACGGTAATATCAATGGTTTCGTGAGCGGCTTGGGAGCGTTGCCGCTGCTCGGCCATACAGGCCTCAAACTCAGCCACATCCACACCAATGCCTTGCTCGGCGGCAATCTCTTGGGTCAACTCCAAGGGGAAGCCATAGGTATCAAAGAGAACGAAGGCATCGCGCCCTGCCAATTGTGGTTTACTGCGTTTTTTGCCCTTAGTTGTCTTCAATGGAGCGAGCATCTCCGCTAAGAGCTTCTCACCCCGATCCAAGGTCTTAAGAAACTGTTCCTCCTCCCGCTGGAGTTCGCTGAGAATCACTGCCTGCCGCTCACGCACATTGGGATAGACATTGGCAGCCAGATCAATCGCCACTTGAGCCAAGGCAGGGGTCACCAGTTCATTGATCCCCAACAGCCGACTATGGCGGACAATGCGCCGAATCAATCGCCGCAGGACATAGCCACGCCCCACATTACTGGCGGTAACGCCATCGGCAATGAGATGAACCACGGCACGGGTGTGATCGCCAATCACCTTGAGGGACGTTTTGGTGCTGGCATTGGCTTTGCGGTACTGAATCCCGGCTCGCTGCGCTGCCGCCTCAATAATCGGGAAAATTAAGTCTGTCTCGTAGTTGTTGGGCACCCCTTGCAGAACCTGCGCCATCCGCTCCAAGCCCATACCGGTATCAATGTTTTTCGCCTTGAGGGGGGTGCGGCGCCCTTGATCGTCTTGGTTCAACTCCATGAACACTAGGTTGTAGAGTTCAATGAAGCGGCGATCGTCATCGAGATCAACGTCAGCTAGTCCCTTTTCCGGATAGAAGTCGTAGTAAATCTCAGAACAAGGGCCACAGGGACCCGTTGGCCCCGCCGTCCAGAAGTTGCTCTCCTCTCCCATGCGCTGGATGCGCTCCTTGGGCAAGCCCACTTGGCGATGCCAAATGTCATAGGCCTCATCGTCATTTTCAAAGACGCTCACCAAGAGCCGTTCCGGGGGCAAACCATAAACCGTGGTCATCAATTCCCATGCCCAAGCAATGGCCTCCGCCTTGAAGTAGTCGCCAAAGCTGAAGTTGCCCAACATTTCAAAGAACGTGTGGTGGCGAGCAGTGCGACCCACATTTTCAATGTCATTGGTGCGCAGACATTTCTGGGCAGTGGTGGCGCGAGGCACTTTCGGGGCTTCTTGGCCGAGGAAAATTGGTTTGAAGGGGAGCATGCCGGCGATCGTCAGCAGCACCGTCGGATCCTCTGGAATCAGCGAGGCACTGGGCAAAATCGTGTGTCCCTTAGCGGCATAGAACTCAAGGAATTTTTGGCGAATTTGATCACCTGTGAGGGCAGTTGTCGCCGACGCAGAGGGGGACGAGGTCATTGGAGCAAAGTCTCAACGGAGCGCAACAAACGGCAAGAATACTATTTCATCATACTGGATTGTACTCTGGGAATAAGGCACCCCATTGGCAGGATTTACGAGAATAGCCATGGCTGAGCCAGCCACCCGCTCTGAAATGGGTCAACTCCTTGAGGAAGTGAGAGGAATGCGCGCTAATATGAGAAAGTTGCCGATCTGAGCGATCGCCAGCGGGTGGTGGATGCCCGCCTATGGGGTTTTATTGTCGCCCTTGTCAGGGAATTTCGGCTTATCTTGTCAAGTTGTCTTTACTTTGATAAGAGTTAGCGCACAAACACGCCGGGCAAAAAGGTTTCGAGATAAAGATGAATCAATTGGCGGCCAAAGAGACCACTGACAATAGCCGCTACTGCTAAAAAAGGGCCAAAGGGAATCGGTTGCCGCCGCTGAATCCAACCGAGGGCAATCCCCAGTCCACCCATCAGGCCACCGAGGGCACAGGCCAAGAAAAAGGTAACGAGCAATCCCTGCCAACCTAGCCAAGCCCCGATCATCGCTGCCAGTTTGCTATCCCCTCCCCCCATGACCTCCTGACCAAGGGCGATCGCCCCCCCCCAGCGGATCAGATCAAAGAGCCAAATGCCAATCACTGCGGCAATGATGCTTTCCGTGAGTCCGCCTAGACCCGTCGTTAACCCTCTCACGAGCAGGCCGACAATCAACCCCCATTTTGTCAGGGGATGGGGCAGCGTCATCGTGTCTAGATCAATCAAGGCCAAGGCCAAGAGCCACGCACTCAACAGCCAGAGCACAAGGGTTTGCACTTGCCAGCCACTCACAGCCACAATCAGGACGTACAGCAGTGCCGTCAACAGCTCAATCGCAGGATACCGCCAAGAAATCGGTGCATGGCAGTAACGACATTGCCCCCGCAGGAATAGCCAGCCCAAAATTGGGATATTGTCCCAGGGCTTGAGTGTGGTCAAACAGATCGGGCAGCGAGACGGCGGATAAAGGAGCGATCGCCCGCTCGGCACACGGTAGATCACAACATTGAGAAAGCTCCCCACCGCTGCCCCAAGGCCAAAGACAAGGCAGTAGCTAGCAAAGGTCAAAAAAGTTAGTGCAGTTATAGGCGTGTTACTTCCGGCAGATGATCGTAGGGAATAAAGCATTCTTGGGGCAGCAGCACTGGTTGACTAGTAAACAGCACATAGCCCCGCAGGGTTTGCCGATTAACAGCGACACCCGCAGGCACCGTTTTTGCCCCATGAACCTGCTGGTAGAGATTATAGATGGATTGAGCAGCGGCTAGTAGGGGGGTATCAACGGTTTCCATGGTCTGCAAAACTGGCATGTGCCCCACTCCTCGGCAATCGAACAATTAGAAACGGTTATGTTTGGTTTTGAGCCAATCATCAGTTCTCGCCAAGCGCTCCGCCTATGCAAAAGCAGATCTGAAATCCTCTACCTGACTATCAATCATCTTGTCTTAGCAAAGCGATAGCATAGGGGTAGGACGGCGCTAAGACATCTTCCTCGTGAAATCACCTATTCATTAAAGAATTGATTGTTTCACCATGCCCAGCCCCTTGGCGATCGCTAACGTCGCCCTGTAGCTATTGACTGTGTTCCTTGTTTCCTCACACTCCTTTGACCGAACCATGAACTCACAGCAGTTCTCCCTTGCCAATCATCTGCACCATTTACCTCATCCTGTCTTGGCGGGCGATCGGAAGGGCACCATTCTTTATGCCAACGCTGCGGCGCAACGGTTATTGAACCACGCTAGTACCGATTTAGCGGGCCTCTCCGTCATCGAGCTACTGTCCGCCAACTTTGACCTCTCCCTAGAGCGGTTCCAGCAGGTGCTCAACACCCAAACCCCGGCACAATGGGACTGCTATGATCCGCGCAAACAGCAGTGGTGGCAACTGGATTTAACCGCTGATGCTCACGGCTGGACCCTGACCCTAACGGAAATTACGGAACGCTATCGCCATTGGCTGCTCCAAGAAGCGCGGGTTAATGAACTGGAAAAATGGTGGCAGCGATTTCACACCCTGACGGAGATAGGTCAACAGCTCTTCTGGGAAATCCAAGGGGAGTGGTGTTATTGGTACGGTGACAGTCAGGGGGTGCTGGGGTACCCCCTAGAGCAATTGCCCAAAACCCTGCGAGCGTGGCAGCAACTCATCTACCCAGAGGATCAAGAGCGCTTTTGGCAAGCCATCCCTCAGCAAGGGGGAGCAACACCCTGCGATTTGGAATATCGCCTGCGCCATGCCAATGGTGCGTATGTGTGGGTGCGCGATCGCTGGGAATATCGGCAGCAACCACCAAACACCACAACCATCATCGGCGTCATGGTCAATATCCATGACCAAAAGATACAGGAAATGCGCCTGCGGGAAAGCGAACAACGCTATCGCAACCTCGTAGATCACCTACCCGCCGTGGTGTATCGCTGTGCCATCGATGCTTCGTGGACGATGGAATACCTAAGTCCCAAGTTCACTGAGCTGACGGGGTATCTCCCGAGCGAACTGGTGCACAATCAGGTTCGTAGCTACGCTAGTATTACGCATCCAGAAGATAGCGATCGCGTTGATTGCACAATCCATGAGGCCCTTGCCAAGGGCTTGCCCTTTAGTGTCGGCTACCGTATTTTCTGTGCTGATGGGTCGGAGCGTTGGGTACATGAGTACGGTCAGGGAGTCTATGACGTAACTGGCAAAGCCTATGCAATTGAGGGCATCATTGTGGATGAAACAGAACGAATTCAGTCAGAGCAAGCCCTCAGAGAAAGTGAGTATCCCTGGCGTGCGGTCTTTGAAAATGCCCAAGTCGGGATTATTGTCACTAGCCCTGCTAACCACTACCGCCTTGTGCATTGCAATCCCTTTTTTTGTCAATTTGTCGGCTACACCGCTCCTGAACTGGCAAATCTCACCGCCCATGATCTGACCTTTGCTGAAGATTGGCCTGAGGAGGCGGCTCTCGTCCAAGAGTGTCAACTGGGACTGCGCAACACCTATCAAATTGTCAAGCGTTACCGCCACAAAAAAGGGCACACCGTCTGGGGAAATTTAACCCTCTCCTGTGTGCGCAATGCCCATGGTGAGCCTCACCTGCTAATTGCCCTGATTGATGACATTACTAGCCAACGCCAACTGCAACTCGCCCTCGATCGCGAGCGCAACCGCTATGAGCAGTTAGTGAACAATTGCCCCGTCATCATTTTGACTCTCAATCGCGACAAAACTCTCTTAACCAGTAATTGGGTTGGCTTGAAGACACTGGCAGCGGCTCAAGTGGTGCCCGGTATGCCATTTTCGGCACTGCTCCATCCCCAAGAATCAGTGACTCGGGTGGAAGCCCTGATTGACCGCGTTCTGGACGGAGAAACCATTAACGATGAAGAAATTCTGCTGCGTTGCCGCACCGATGCTCCCTGTGATATGCTCAGCCACCTTTTTCCCCTGCTGGATGAGGAGGAAGAAATTGTCGGCTGTGTGGTGGTCTGTACTGATATTAGCGATCGCAAACGTGCCCTTGCTGAACTGGATGAGCGCGAGGCTCAATATCGCAGTGTTTTCGAGTCTGTGGCCGATGGCCTAGTGATCTATGACACCGAAAACCTACAGATCGTTGAGGTCAATGATGCCATCTGCGACGTCTATGGTTTCAGTCGTAGTGAATGCCTTGAACTCCAACCTGAGGATTTTCTGCACCCCGACTACCGCGATCAGTTTCAGGAATTCCTAGAGACGATTCGGCATCAGCCCACTTGGCACGGTGTCAGCAAGCATCGCTGTAGCGATGGCCAGATTATTGATGTGGATATCTTTGCCACAAGGTTGCGCTACAAAGGCAAAAATCAAGTCCTCTGCGTCATCCGCGATATTACACAAATCAAGCGTTTTGAAGAAACTCAAGTGGCGATCGCCAAAGAACTCAGCCGACGGGAAGCACTCTTTCGCAATCTCATTAACGATTTAGATGTGGGAGTGATGCTGCTGTCTGCCGATCTCTACGCAAAAGTGATTAATCCTCGGGGCTGTGAGCTGCTGGGGGTCAAGGAAGCGGACATCATTGGTCAAAAACCAACAGAAATGGCTTGGGATGCCCTCAACGATGCCGGAGAACCAATGCCGCCAGCGGCTTTTCCGCTGATGATTGCCATTGCTCAAAAGCAACGGGTACAAGGGGTGATGGGCATTCTCAATCAACAAACCCAACAGCGGCTCTGGCTGCAAGTGACCGCTGATCCAGAAGTCACGGCAACAGGGAGTATTGAGCAGGTGATTCTCACCTTTAGCGATATTAGCGATCGCAAGCACTACGAGGCCTACCTTCAAGATCAAGCCGTTCGCCAGCGGGAACTCAACCAGCTCATTCAGGAGATTCGCGAAGCCCCTGATCTCAATCAGGCCTTTGCCAAGGCGGTACAGCAGGTGTGTCATATCCTGCGGGTCGATCGCGCCATTGTCGTCAAGTACGAGCCAGAACAGCACCACTGGATTCCCCTAGTGGAGTTTCTCAACAAACCGTATATAACCCCTAGCGTGGGGCTGACGATTCCAGACGAGCATAATCCCATTGCCGCAATCCTCCACCAAGGAAAAATTGCCGAGCTGCCTGCCCTAGAGAATCTGGATCCCACCGATGCAGTGAACCGTGCAATTGCTCAAGTGCTCGGTGGTGGCTGGCTCATTGCCCCAATTCGGATCAATCAGCAGATTTGGGGGGCTTTTTCCTTTCAGCGTTTTAATCATTCCAGCGGCTGGACAGATGAGGAACGCCAACTCATTCTCTCCCTCACCGATCAACTGGCAATTACCATTCAGCAAACAAACTTGTATGACTCACTGCAATTGGCCAATGCCGAACTTTCTCGCCTTGCGACCATTGATGGTCTCACCCAGATTGCCAATCGGCGCTATTTTGACCAGTATTTGCAGCAGCAGTGGCAGTTAGCCCGGCGAGAACAGACGAACATTTCCCTGATTCTTTGTGATGTCGATTGCTTCAAGAACTTCAACGACCACTACGGCCACCAAGCAGGGGATGACTGCCTGATCGCGATCGCGAAAATATTAACCCAAGCGGTGCGCCGTCCCACCGATTTAGCCGCACGCTACGGTGGTGAGGAATTTGCCTTGATTTTGCCCAATACCGATCTCACTGGCAGTCTGCGCGTCGCCGAACGCATCCAACAGCTTCTCTATGCCTTGGAGATTCCCCATATGGCCTCCTCAGTGAGCGATCGCGTCACCCTGAGTATGGGCATTGTCAGCTTGCTGCCCCAAGTTGGCCAACCGGTGAATGAATTCATCACCCTTGCTGATCAGCAGCTCTATCTCGCCAAGCGGGGCGGGCGCGATCGCTATTGCTATGCTTAGGTTCTTGCTTAGTGAGAACTCTTTCGTAGGCCTTCAGCAGATAGTGGGGCTTGAGGGCAGGAACAGTATATGCTTTGGATCATGGCGAACCATCCGCCGCAACCGCTGGCCAAAAATTTTCAACTTGCCCCGCCAGCCCTGATGATCTTGCACCCGTGGCCTTTGGGAGGGCTTTCCTAACAAGCGCTGCTGCCAGTAGTCATCGTGGCCAATGAGCAAAAATCGCCAGTAGAAGTGCCGGAGGCCATTGGGGGAGCATGACTCGCACGGGCTTGGGGTTGACGCCAAATACACTCCCGAATCGCAGTTTCCCCAGCCAGCACTTGAATCTGTTCATTGGCTGTAAAGCTCATCACCATCCTTTGCAACCAACTGCGCTCATAGCAACAGTCCGAATCACAATACACAATCACCTCACCCGTTGCTTTCTCCGCTGCCCACATTTTCACCTCGTAGTAGCCAAGCGCCTTGGGCACGGCACAAAACGTCAGCCAAGGGTAGGCCTCGGCCAGTTGCGCAAGATACGCTTGGGGAGCATCCCCTGTTTCCAAGAGCAGGACTTCATTGGCGGCAGTGGGGGGTAAATCCTGGCTAGCAAGGGACTGGAGGGCACAGTGGAGTCCAGCCATATCCGCATTTGCCAAGTTCTCAGTTTCCAAGATGATGGAGAAGGTGGGCAGAAGTGGCGTGGAGGACATAGACATCTTGCAGAGGTAGCCGTTCTGTGGGTACAACTCCAGTGTTATTCTCCCAAGCGCCATAAATGAGCCGCCCAAACCGTAAAGAATTGCAACATGCGCCTTTGTCGGGTTAAGGGGCAGAAGAATTGCCTATAATACTGTGAGCACGCCAATGCTTGAGGGAGTTGACGTTGACCACGACCGTTTTTCAAACCACAAAATCCCAAGAAATTTTTGCCGCTGCCCAAAAACTCATGCCCGGTGGCGTCAGTTCACCCGTGCGTGCCTTCAAGTCCGTCGGCGGCCAGCCCATTGTCTTTGATCACGTCAAGGGTGCCCACATTTGGGATGTGGACGGCAACCAATACATTGACTATGTGGGGTCTTGGGGGCCCGCGATCGTCGGCCATGCCCATCCCGAAGTCATTGATGCTCTCCATACCGCCCTTGAAAAGGGAACCAGCTTTGGCGCCCCCTGCGTGCTTGAGAATATCTTGGCGGAAATGGTGATTGCCGCTGTCCCTAGTGTCGAGATGGTGCGCTTTGTGAATTCTGGCACCGAAGCCTGTATGGCAGTGCTGCGGCTCATGCGTGCCTATACCCAGCGGGAAAAGGTGATCAAGTTTGAAGGCTGCTACCACGGTCATGCCGATATGTTCTTGGTCAAAGCAGGGTCAGGAGTCGCTACATTGGGCTTACCCGATTCTCCCGGCGTGCCGAAAGCAACCACCGCCGCCACATTAACCGCACCCTACAACGATCTCGAAGCGGTTAGTCGCCTCTTTGAACAGTATCCCAAT
The DNA here is from genome assembly GCF_030322985.1 of Thermosynechococcus sp. B1. Classification (NCBI taxonomy): domain Bacteria; kingdom Bacillati; phylum Cyanobacteriota; class Cyanophyceae; order Acaryochloridales; family Thermosynechococcaceae; genus Thermosynechococcus; species Thermosynechococcus sp. B1. The sequence continues at coordinate 1,079,236 of NZ_CP096573.1, forward strand.
GACATTGCGGGGGTGATCCTTGAACCTGTGGTCGGCAATGCTGGCTTTATTCCGCCAGATGCTGGCTTTCTCGAAGGGCTGCGGGAGCTGACGAAACAGTACGGTGCCCTCTTGGTCTTCGATGAAGTGATGACTGGCTTTCGCATTGCCTATGGCGGTGCTCAGGAAAAATTTGGTGTGACACCAGACCTCACCACCCTCGGAAAAGTGATTGGCGGTGGCCTACCGGTGGGTGCCTATGGCGGTCGCGCTGACATTATGAAGATGGTGGCGCCGGCAGGACCGGTGTATCAAGCGGGTACCCTCTCTGGCAATCCCTTGGCAATGACAGCGGGCATTAAAACCTTGGAAATTCTCAGCCGCCCCGGTAGCTATGAGCAACTGGATCGGATCACAGGCAAGCTGATCCAAGGACTGTTAGAGGCCGCACGGGAATTTGGCCATGAGGTGTGTGGTGGGTACATCAGTGGCATGTTTGGTCTCTTTTTCACCGCTGGTCCGGTGACGAACTATGAGCAAGCCAAGCAGTCCGATTTGAAAAAGTTTGCGGCCTTCCACCGGGGTATGTTGGAGCAGGGGATTTACCTTGCGCCATCCCAGTTTGAAGCGGGCTTTACTTCCCTTGCCCATACAGAGGCGGATATTGAGCGCACCATTGCGGCAGCGCGGACAGTGCTGAGTCAGCTTTGAGCTTTCACCGTCGCGGCAAGGAGCACCACATCCATTAAGTCCGCAAGGTTGAGGCAGGGAAAGACCATGACATCCCCCAATTGATGAATGGCTCGGCTGCTATCTTCGGCCAAGGTAATCATGGGGAGTTTTCGCAGTTTGGGATGATTCTCCAGATGGGCGACCGCGTCAGCGGGCAAATCCCAAATCAGAACATCGGGTTGCCAAATCTCCACCAAGAGATCGGCCTGTTCAAGGTCTTCTGCTTCGAGGAGCCGCAGGTGGGGCAGGCTAATGTCATGGAGGAGGCCGAGGCGGAGTACCGTTTGATTGAGGAGGGGACGCTCAAAAGTCGATTCTTCCACTGGAGCAACCAATCGCGGGAAACACCAGCGATCGAGGACATCAATCAGCAGGCTGGGATGACTACTCAAGGGCAGCCGTTGTACAAAACCGGTCAAGCCCAAGGGAGTGGCTTCATCGGAGAGGATGATCAACGGAACAGTGGCCGTGAAGGAGCTGGTGGCCAGACTTTCAACCACATCAGCCAGAATGAGACTACTGGCGGGGCGGACGACAATGGCCGTGGGTTGCAGTTGCTCCAGCTTATCCAGCGCTTCAAGGGGATGGCGAGCGACCACATAGCCGTAGTGATTGCGCCGCAATGCGGAAGTCGTGTCCATGATCCACGTGGCATCATTACTCACCAAAAGGATCAATTGAGCCGTAGTGGGTAACTCAGGGGGAAGTTCCTCAGCAAAGGGCAGTAGCACTGTCCACTCACTGGAGTCGTCAGCTTGGGCAATAAAGGAAAGCTCACCATTGTGGAGACGACAGAGTTGGCGGGCGAGCATCAGCCCCATGGTGACTTCGGCATAGTCCTCGAGGCATTCGTGCAGCAGGCGATCGTGATCCTTGAGGGGAATGCCATGTCCCTCTTCCCACAGTTGCAGCGCCAGCCAATTTTGCCAGCGACTCAAGCGCAGTCCATAGCGATCGCTGGGAAAGAGCATCAGCCACCCCAAGAGATGGGCAAGAATCTGCCGTAGCCGCAGAGCATCGCCGTAGAGGTACACATGGCTCAAGGGCTGATCAATGTGCCACTGCCACTGCCAACCTAGCGGGGTTAGATTGTAGAGATGCTCCGCCAACTCCTGCGATCGCAACCACAAACCCGCCAATTCTACGGTTTCCCATTGCAATTCCAACTCTCGCCAAAGGGCACGGGTGTAGTCCTGCCACGCCTGAATGAGGCGATTCATTTGCCAACCGCTACGCTGGATCAGGGCAAGGTAGTCCTGTTGCTCTGGTAGAGGGTGCTGCCACAAAAGTTGGGTGAGGCTGAGAATCGCCGTTAGGGGATTTTTGAGTTCATGCCCCAAGCTCAGGAGGAGGCGCTTTTGCTGATGGAGGCGCAGTTGGTGCAAGCGGGTGGGGGTCGTCGGATCTGACTCCTGCCGCCGTTGGGCAAAAAATAACCAATAGCGATCGCTCGCCACCGCGACACCGCTTTCTGCCTTCTCCCAGTCCAACGACGTTAAATTCAAGGGAAACGAACACACCTGCCAGAGCGATCGCCCGAAGGGCCCGCTACGCGATCGCGCCTCTAGTGCCTGACAATTCATGCCTTCAAATTTAGGCTGCACCAGTGGCAAGAAATCAGTTAAGTGTTCTGACCAAGCGCGATTTTGCCAAACGACTCTCCCTTGGGCGTTTTGAATTTGTACCGGCAAAGGCAATTCTTCAATCACCTCCAGCCAAGGCAAAGGGGGCTGGCACGCCCAGCGATAGAGCAAGCGTTGCTGATCCAGCAGTCCCAAAAAACAACCCTGTGCATCCACAACCGCAATATAGGCTGGCATCTGGACTTGGCTGCGCAACCACCCCTGAAACTGCAATAGTGTCCACGTTGCGGGTACCACCATCACGGGCGATCGCCAAGAAGCCGTCACACTCCCCACCGCCAAGTCGGCTAACGTCCCTTCCCGCTCCAAACTCAACGCCAACTGCCAGCCCTGCACCACTCCCAAGGGTTTTTGCCCCTCATCCACAATGACGATCGTCTCTGGGAGGGTTTCTTGCCAACGCTGGCACACCTCGCTGAGAGACAAACCTGCCCCCACCGTCATTGCAGGTTCAGTAAAGCTGGCTAGGGAGAGGGAATTCATGGATACAGCCCTTTTTTGCAATGGGGGATACATCAAATAATGAAGTAGGATGCCGCTTTACACAGGCTTTGCCATTCTTGAGTGTGTTCTGTCCTTGTGAGCAGGGCTGTTGGTCCTAAGCTTGTAATGAAATGGCAACACTCCTCCAGAAAACACTGCCACCACCAGCGAGAAAGTGATAGGATGCTATCAGATGCAAACTCAAGTTCTGAAAGCACGTGGCGCAGTCAACCGCACTAACAATCTGTGGCTTAGTTTACTCGCCCGCTATTGGCCAAGAATTAGTCCGTTTGCACAACTCCGACATCGATGAACTGGTTTACTTTTCCAACGAGAGAGAGTTTTGCACTTACCTAGAGCAGCGGCGCAATAATGTCGCTTGTTTAATTTTAGAATGGGGAGAGGGTACGCCGCAAATCATTACCTATCTTCACCACAGCGTCACACTCCTGCCCGCGATCATTGTCTTTCCTGCCGGCACCTCACCCGTTCCGCCGGGGCCGCACTACCACATTGCTGAAATCATTCTTACCGCTGACAACCTCCACCAGCTCAACCACCAAATTGAGGAAGCCATTACGGGATTTGTCAAACTCTGTCCGGGCTGTGCGGTGCCGCCCCATGTCATGTTTCGCATGCCAGCCCTGAAAGAAAGTAGTAATGTCGATCCGCAGCATCGTCTTTCCCAAAAATTGAAGGAGCGGCTCGGCTACCTAGGGGTCTATTACAAGCGAGACACGGAATTTTTCTTCCGCCGTATGTCCACTGCCGATAAACGCAAGCTGCTGGACGAATTGCGCTCAATTTATCGTACCATTATCCTTGAATACTTTAACACCGATGCCAAAGTTAATGAGCATATTGACGAGTTTGTTAGTAAAGCGTTCTTCGCGGATATTTCTGTTTCCCAAGTGCTAGAGATTCACGTCGAACTCATGGATAACTTTTCCAAGCAACTCAAACTCGAAGGTCGTAGTGAGGACATTTTGCTCGATTATCGCCTGACCCTCATCGATGTCATTGCCCATCTGTGCGAAATGTACCGTCGCTCAATTCCGCGTGAGGTGTAGTTTCTATGGCCCCACTGCGGAAAACCTACGTTCTCAAGCTCTATGTGGCTGGCAACACCGCCAACTCCGTGCGTGCCCTCAAGACCCTCAATAATATTCTTGAAAAGGAATTTAAGGGGGTTTATGCCCTCAAAGTCATTGATGTCCTAAAAAATCCGCAACTAGCGGAGGAGGATAAAATTCTAGCAACTCCAACCCTTGCCAAAGTTTTGCCCCCACCGGTGCGCCGCATCATTGGTGATCTGTCCAACCGAGAGAAGGTGCTCATTGGCTTGGACTTGCTGTATGAAGAAATTAGCGAGCCAGCGGATGATGATCTCAGCTTGGAATAGGCGCAGTGGTTAGAGTATCTCAGTTTAGAATAACCTTTTGGAATTTTTGGCAGCATACTGATCTAAAAAATCTTCTATGACGAACCTACCTGAAAGTCAGTTCAGTACAACTGGGCAATCCCCTGCGGAAGTCAAGAAAATCCCAACAATGATTGAGGGATTTGACGACATCAGCCATGGGGGACTTCCCCAGGGACGCACCACCTTAGTCAGTGGCACCTCTGGCACAGGGAAGACCCTTTTTGCAGTTCAGTTTCTCTACAATGGCATTACGATTTTTAATGAGCCGGGTATATTTGTTACATTTGAAGAGTCTCCCCACGACATTATTAAAAATGCCCTGAGCTTTGGCTGGAATCTGCAAAGCCTCATTGATCAAGGTAAGCTCTTTATCCTCGATGCTTCCCCAGATCCCGATGGTCAGGAGGTGGCTGGGGATTTTGACTTATCTGCTCTGATTGAGCGCATTCAATACGCAATTCGCAAATACAAAGCGACACGCGTCTCAATTGATTCCGTAACAGCCGTTTTTCAGCAGTACGATGCCGCCTCGGTGGTACGGCGAGAAATTTTTCGCTTGGCGTTTCGTCTGAAGCAACTGGGCGTGACCACCATTATGACCACGGAGCGGGTAGATGAATATGGACCAGTGGCGCGTTTTGGGGTGGAGGAATTTGTCTCCGACAACGTGGTGATTTTACGTAATGTGCTTGAGGGGGAACGGCGGCGGCGCACTGTAGAAATTCTCAAGCTGCGGGGCACCACCCACATGAAGGGGGAATATCCCTTTACGATCAACAACGGCATCAATATCTTCCCCTTGGGAGCCATGCGTCTTACCCAGCGCTCCTCCAATGTGCGGGTGTCTTCGGGGGTCAAGACCCTCGACGAGATGTGTGGCGGCGGCTTCTTCAAGGATTCCATTATTTTGGCCACGGGGGCAACGGGTACGGGCAAGACCCTGTTGGTGAGCAAGTTCTTGGAGACAGGCTGCCAGCAGGGGGAACGAGCCTTGCTGTTTGCCTATGAAGAGTCAAGAGCGCAGTTGTCTCGCAATGCCTCCTCTTGGGGAATTGATTTTGAGGAGCTAGAACGGCGAGATCTGTTGCGGATTATTTGTGCCTACCCTGAGTCTGCGGGACTAGAGGATCACCTACAGATTATTAAATCCGAGATTGCTGACTTTAAGCCCTCACGGGTGGCCATTGACTCCCTTTCTGCTTTGGCGCGGGGGGTAAGCAACAATGCCTTCCGTCAGTTTGTGATTGGGGTTACTGGATTTGCTAAGCAGGAGGAGATCACCGGCTTTTTCACCAATACGACCGATCAGTTTATGGGCTCTAACTCCATTACCGAGTCCCATATTTCCACGATCACAGATACGATTTTGCTGCTGCAGTATGTGGAAATTCGCGGTGAAATGTCCCGGGCAATTAACGTCTTTAAGATGCGGGGTTCGTGGCACGACAAGGGCATTCGCGAGTATGTCATCACAGAAAAGGGCGCCGAGATCCGCGATTCGTTCCGTAACTTTGAGGGGATTATCAGCGGTACCCCAACCCGTATTGCGGTGGATGAAAAAACAGAGTTGGCACGGATTGCCAAGGGAATGCAGGATCTAGAGAACCAGTAGCCCCATGCAGCTCAACCAAGTCATTGTGGTGCACAAGGCCGGCGATCGCCAGAGCAAGGAATGGGCGGATCGCGCCTCCCGTCAATTGCAACAGCGTGGCGCCAATGTGCTTGTGGGGCCGAGTGGACCTAAGGACAACCCCTACCCCGTCTTTATGGCCTCGGTAACAGAGCCCATAGATCTGGCCATTGTTCTGGGGGGAGATGGCACTTCCTTGGCGGCGGCACGGCATCTGGCTGCGGCGGAGGTTCCGATTCTGGCGGTCAATGTGGGGGGGCATTTGGGGTTTTTGACGGAACCATTAGAGCTGTTTCGCGATATGGAGGCGGTTTGGGATCGCCTTGAGCGGGATGAGTACGCCATGCAACAGCGAATGATGCTGCAAGCCCAAGTGTTTGAGGGATCAAAATTGCATCCTGAAGTGGTGGGCGATCGCTACTATGCTCTGAATGAAATGTGCATTAAGCCGGCATCTGCCGATCGCATGATCACCGCCATCCTCGAAATGGAAATTGATGGCGATGTGGTGGATCAGTACCAAGGGGATGGGTTGCTGGTGGCCACCCCCACCGGCTCCACCTGCTATACGGTCGCCGCCAATGGCCCCATTTTGCATCCGGGGATGGAAGCGCTTGTGGTGACGCCGATTTGCCCCTTGAGTCTTTCGAGTCGCCCCATTGTCTTGCCTGCACGCTCGTCAGTGAGCATTTGGCCGTTGGATGATCACAGCCTCAATACTAAACTGTGGATGGATGGCGTACTGGCCACCTCCATCTGGCCGGGACAGCGGGTACAGGTGACGATGGCCGATTGTCAGGCACGCTTTATCATCCTGCGGGATCACTACTCTTTCTATCAAACGCTACGGGAGAAGTTGGCTTGGGCAGGGGCACGCATTCCTTACCACAACAACCACCGCAATTAGATCACAACCCCATGCTGGCAACGCATCTATAATGGGCGCATTCCTCACGGGTCTTTTGCGATGATTGTCAGTCCCCTTGAACGAGCGGTGCTTGGATCGAGTGCCGAAACGCTGGTCGATCAGCTTCTGGAAATTGGCATTGCCCTTTCCGCGAGCCAATCCCTAGAGGAACTACTGCATCTCATTCTCACGAAAAGTCGCCAAATTACTGCTAGCGATGCCGGCACAATTTTTCTAGTTCAGGGCGAACGGGCAGTTCTGGAATTTAAGGCGGCTCAAAATGATAGTGTTGCTCTCCCTGAGCAGGTACAGGACACTACAGTCCCCCTCACCCCTGATAGCTTGGTGGGCTATGCCGCCCTCACGGGGGAATCCCTGAATATTCCCGATGTGTATGCCCTAGCGGGAAACGAGCTGTACCAATTCAATCGTTCTTTTGATGAAGCCCTGCGCTATCGAACCTGCTCGGTGCTGGTGGTACCAATGCAAAATGTCAGTGGTGAGGTGATTGGGGTGCTGCAGCTGATTAATCGCAAGCGATCGCCCGACACCCTGCTGACGCCAGAAACCACTGTGGCTCTCACCCAACCCTATAGCCCTTGGGAAGAACACATTGTGCGATCGCTGGCCAGTCAGGCCGCTGTGATTATTGAGCGCAACCATCTGCTGGAAAGTATTGAACAGCTCTTTGAGGGCTTTGTCACCGCCTCAGTACAAGCAATTGAGGTGCGGGATCCCACGACGGCGGGACATTCGGAACGGGTGGCAGCACTGACAGTACGCTTAGCGGAGATCACCCATGCAACCTCAAGGGGGGTCTTTCGGGAAGTCTCCTTTAGCGATCGCCAACTGCAAGAGATTCGCTATGCAGCGCTGCTCCATGATTTTGGCAAGGTGGGTGTGCCGGAGGCTATTCTCAACAAGCAAAAGAAACTCTACCCTGAACAATTGGAGGTGATTCGCCAACGGTTTGCCCTCGTGCGCCGCACCCTAGAAATGGAAACGGCTCAAGCCAAGGTGAACTATCTCCTGTGTCATCCCCACACGGTTCATAGCCCAGAACAGGCCTGTCACCACTGCGCCTTTTTGCGTCACTTCGATGAGGAACTCCGCCAACAACTGGTCACCCTCGAAGCCTATTGGCAGTTGCTCGAGCAGGCCAATGAGCCGCAAATTCTCGATCAAGAACCCCTTGCCCGCCTTCAGGAATTAACCCAGTTTTATTATCGCGGGACTGATGGCGAACTCCATCCCCTGATTACGGCCAGCGAACTGGAACAACTCTTGGTGCGGCGAGGGAATCTTACCCAACAGGAGCGGCGGCTCATTGAGGCCCACGTCACCCATACCTACCAGTTTCTCTGCCGCATTCCTTGGACACCCCACCTAAAAAATGTGCCGATCATTGCCTATGGTCACCATGAGCGATTGAATGGCAGTGGCTACCCGCGAGGTATTGGGGCGGCGGAGATTCCTTTGCAAACCCAGATGCTGGCGATCGCCGATATTTACGATGCCCTGACGGCCAAGGATCGCCCCTACAAAAAGAGCCTACCCGTGGATGCGGCCCTAGAGATTCTGTGGCAGGAGGCCAAGGAATTTAAGATTAATCCCGATCTCGTTGAACTCTTTGAGCAACAGGAGGTCTTTCGGGTGCTGGGGCACCAGCGCTAGGGTTGATGGGGAGACGATCGCAAAAAGGAGACTTTCCAAAGCGTAGCCGCCAGCCAATTAGTACAGGTATGGGCGACGATCGCTAGGAGTAAATTATTCATTGCGACGGCACTATAGGCAAACAGCCCGCCCACAATGGTTGCCCACAGGGCATAGGGCCACTGCTGCCGCGATCCAGCGTGCAAAATACCAAAGCACACCGAGCTACCGATAATCCCTGCCCAGTTGAGACCCAAGCTTGGTAGGAGCACCCCGCGAAAGAGCAGCTCTTCACTGAGGCCGGGCAGAATGCCAATCCAAAATAAATCAGGCCACAGCAGCGGTGAAAGTACCAGTTTCAGGTAGGTATCCGACGCATGGCGGTAGGCGAGCCAGAGCCGATACAAAATAGCTCCCATCCCCGTAATTCCTAAGCAGAGGACAATCCCTAAAACCACTGCCCAACCATCCCAGCGCAGCGGCAGAAGTCCCGCGGAAAAGGGGGTCAATAACCACACCCGCGCCAAAATCAACCACAGGATGGCCGTCAACGCCATGGCCACTAAGACCTGCGTACGACTCAGAGGCTCATCGGGCAGGGGGGACTCCTCCATAGGCCTACGCTTTCTGGAATTGACCAAATTGGAAGTTATAGACCTCTTCCTCTTTTTCAGAGATGAGTTTGAGATCTGAACAGGGGCGAGCCACACAGAGGAGCACATAGCCTTTTTCCCGCAGTTCGGGACTCAGCCCCATGGCATCGCCGTGATCAACGGTACCCTCTTGAATTTGGGCGGCACAGGTAGTGCACACTCCCGCATTACAAGAACTGGGGAGATCAATGCCAGCAGCGGTGGCCGATCGCAGGATCGGTTTATCGGCACTGGCTTCAAACGTGTAGGTTTGTCCTTGGTGCAGGATCTCAACACGAAAGGTTTGGGTCATTCTTGCAGTGAGCTATGACGCAACATCTTTCCTATTATCCCCCTAATCCTCGCGATCGCTGGTTTCCTCTAGTGCGGACTTTAGCCAGCGGCTCAAAGGTTCAGGGATGGCGACCCGTTGGCGTTCTTGCAGGCAAATGTGTTGTGTCTGGGCAATGGCCACCCGATCGCCCCCCGCATTGTAGAGGGTATAGGTGAGTTGAAAACGGCTGTGATCCAGTCTTTGGGGGTCAATGGTCACCCGCAGGCGATCGCCACAGTAGAGGGGCTTCAAAAAGCGCACCTGCGCCTCCGTAATCGGCACAATCAGGCCATTGTTGCTAAAAAATTGCCGCAGATCCACCCCCAACTGGGCAAGGACATCCTCATAGGCCTCATGGCAAAACCGCAGCAGATTAGCAAAGTAAACTACCCCAGCGGCATCCGTGTCAGCAAAATGAACCGTGCGCTCATAGTCGCGAAGGGGTGTTGTATCCATTGATGACCATCCCATAGGGTTGCCCAACACAAGTCATACGCAAAAACGTGCCACAGCCTTTATTGTTAATGTAGGGTACAGCCCTTTCGCAAGCTATTGGGGTACGGGACGGATGAGTAACAAAGGCAGTTCTGATCTTCGGCTTCTTTTGAGCACACTTGTCATCAGCGGCTTGGTCGCAGGACTAGCCTATTGGCAACTCAGTCAACGCTGGACGCCCTCCCCCGATCAGAATGGTGGCTCCCCCACAGAAACCACCTCCAAGTGGCAAAAAATTGCCCTCGCTACGACGCTGCGCGGCCATCAAGATGAAGTGAACGCGATCGCCCTCAGTCCCGATGGCAATTTACTCGTCAGTGGTGGCGACGATCGCAAGCTGTATTTTTGGAATTTGGCTACGGGAACTGCCCTCGGACAAGCCACCGGTCACACCGATTGGATCTACGCCCTTGTGATCACTCCCGATGGTCAAACCGTGATTAGCGGCAGCAAAGACAAAACCATCAAACTCTGGGGTGTGAGCGATCGCCAGCTCCAAGCCACCCTCAGTGGCCACCAAGATTTTGTGAATGGCTTAGCTCTTAGTCCCGATGGCCGCACCCTTGCCAGTGCCAGCTATGATCACACCGTCAAACTGTGGGATCTCCCTAGCCGTCAGGAAATCACTACCCTAAAGGGCAATGAGGGCATCATGCTCAGCGTTGCCATTAGTCCCGATGGGCGTTTTTTAGCCACTGGCGGAGTGGATAAGCTGATCCGCATTTGGGATTTGCCCTCTCGCCGCCTCCTGCGCACCCTCGAAGGACACACCAGCGATGTCAATAGCCTCGCCTTCACCCCCGACAACAGCCAACTAGTGAGCGGCAGTGACAAAGACGGTATCAAAGTCTGGAACCTAGCCACAGGAGAACTCCAGCATCAGTTTGGCACCGAAGGTGGGCAAGTCTTTAGCGTGGCGGTGAGTCCCGATGGCAGCACCATTGCCAGTGGCCACGGCGATCAAACCGTCAAACTCTGGTCTCTCTCTGGTCAGCCATTACGTAACCTCAAGGGACACTCGGGCGCGGTGTACAGTGTCGTCTTTGGTCAAGATCAACTGATTTCCGCCAGTGAAGACCGAACCATTAAGGTGTGGCGCCTCTTTCCCGGAAGCTCATAGAGAACTTATATGTCTCAACTGCGAAGCAAAAAAAACGGCTAAGATGCCCAAGAATCTTAGCCACGGAGAACAACGGCTTGAATCTTCTTTAGCCAACACTCCCCTCGAGCTTCAGGCTCAGCAGGCGATCGGCCTCGACCGCGAATTCCATCGGCAACTGGTTAAAGACATCGCGACAGAAGCCACTAATCATCATTGAGACCGCATCTTCGGCAGAAATGCCCCGCTGGGCAAAGTAGAAGAGTTGATCCTCACCAATTTTTGAGGTTGAGGCCTCATGCTCCACCTGTGCCGTGGGGTTTTGCACCTGAATATAGGGGAAGGTATTGGCGGCTGCTGTATCACCAATGAGCATCGAATCGCATTGGGAATAGTTGCGTGCCCCTGTGGCCTTCGGCCCAATTTTCACCAAGCCGCGATAGCTATTTTGGGAGTGCCCTGCCGAGATCCCCTTGGAGACAATCGTGCTGCGGGTATTCTTACCAATGTGGATCATCTTGGTGCCCGTGTCCGCCTGCTGGTAATGATTGGTGAGGGCAACGGAGTAGAATTCACCCACGGAATTATCCCCCACCAAGACACAACTGGGGTACTTCCAAGTAATGGCTGAACCCGTTTCCACCTGTGTCCAAGAAATTTTGGAGTTGCGGCCAAGGCAGAGTCCACGCTTGGTCACAAAGTTATAGATGCCCCCCTTGCCGTTTTCATCGCCAGCGTACCAGTTTTGCACCGTGGAGTATTTGATTTCGGCATTGTCAAGGGCCACCAGTTCTACGACTGCTGCGTGGAGTTGATTGGTATCGAACATGGGAGCAGTACAGCCTTCAAGGTAGCTCACATAGCTGCCCTCATCAGCAATAATCAGCGTGCGCTCAAACTGCCCCGACTCCCCATTGTTAATGCGGAAATAGGTGGATAGCTCCATCGGACAGCGGGTGTTCTTGGGAATATAGACAAAAGAGCCATCGGAAAAGACGGCGGAGTTCAAAGCAGCATAGAAGTTATCGCCAATGGGGACAACGCTGCCCAAGTATTTCTGCACCAACTCGGGATATTCGCGGAGCGCTTCAGAAATAGAGCAGAAAATAATCCCTTGCTTGGCCAACTCCTCACGGAATGTGGTAGCCACTGACACGCTATCGAAAATGGCATCGACGGCCACATTGGTCAGCCGCTTTTGCTCGGAAAGGGGAATCCCCAGTTTTTCAAAGGTTTCCAGCAGGACGGGATCTACTTCATCCAAGCTCTTCAGCTTTTCCTTTTGTTTTGGAGCTGAATAATAGACGATGTCTTGATAGTTGATGGGGGGATAGCTCACCCGTGGCCATGTGGGTTCGCTCATCTTCAGCCATTGGCGATAGGCGCGCAGGCGAAATTCCAGCATGAACTCTGGCTCGTTCTTTTTGGCAGAGATGAGGCGGATAATGTCTTCATTGAGACCGCGGGGAATGGTTTCCGTCTCAATTGGGGTGACAAAGCCGTATTTATAGGGCTGATTGACGAGGGATTGTACCGTTGCCGACATCGAGTGTTCTCTTGGGTGAAGGAATGGCCAAAATTTAGAGTATATTAAGCAACAAGATGGTTGCTTTATCCCTAGGTCTAATTTAGCAACAAAACGGTTGTTTTAGTCAAGGGGGCGTTGCGTGACGCTCACATCGGATACTAAACAGGACATCTTACACTGCCTTCTCCGCGATGGTCACCTCAGTGCCCAGGAGTTGGCGGCACAGCTGGCGATTAGTCCGCAAGCGGTGCGGCGGCACCTCAAAGATCTAGAGGCGGAGCAACTAGTGACCTATGAAGTCCTGTCGGGTACGGTGGGGCGTCCCCAATACCGTTACACGATTAGCGAGGCGGGACGAGAGGAACTACGGCAACTGCAACTGCGGCAACAGTCGAGTCAGACAAAGGGCTTTGCCGTTGAACTCTTGGAATCCGTAGCAGCAACCCTGGGCCCCGAGCAGATGCAGGACGTATTGCAGGCAGCTTGGCAGCGCAAGGCATTGGCCTATCGCGAGCAAATGGGAAGCGGTACTTTGGCGGAACGCTTGGCACGACTGGTGGCCCTGCGGCGACAGGAAGGGTATATGGCAGAGTTTTACCCTGTGAGTGAACCCCAAGGTGCCTATCTGTTTACGGAATACAATTGTGCAATTTCCGCCGTTGCCCAGTCTTTTCCCACCGTCTGTAATCATGAGTTAGAGATGTTTGCGATCGCCCTTGGGGATTGTGCTGTGGAGCGCACCCATTGGCTTGTGGATGGTGAACATCGCTGTGGTTACCTGATTCGTCCTCTGAAGTAGCATGGCCTTTTGTCCGCCCACCTTTGTCCAGCAGAGCTTCAGCACCAGCAGTGGCCGTATGGTCTATTACACCCCCAGCGATCGCTACTGGGGTCAGGTGCAATCTCGCCCTCCCCTTGTCTTTCTCCACAGTTTGGGGGGTGGTTCTAGCCACTACGAGTGGTCGCAGGTGTATCCTGCCTTTGCGGCTCGCTACCGCGTTATTGCCCCGGATCTGATTGGTTGGGGGGAGTCGGATCACCCCGCCCGTGACTACACCAGCAGCGACTACTGGCTGATGATTGCTGAACTGCTGCGCATGCTGGGTTCCCCTGTGCCGGTGGTTGCTTCCTCCCTAACGGCGGGCATTGTGGTGCGCTTGGCGATTCAACAACCCCATCTTTTTGAGCGTTTGTGTCTAGTCTGCCCCAGTGGATTCAATGACTTTGGTGAAGATCAAGGACAGGCGATCGCCAATGCCCTGCTGAGGGTGCCGATTCTTGATCGCCTCATTTACACCGTTGCTGCTGCTAACCCCTTGGCGGTGCGCAACTTCCTCACCCAATTTATTTTTGCCGATCCGCAGCGGCTACGCTCGGAAACTGTTGAAGCCTACTTGGATGCCGCCTGTCGTCCCAATGCCGAATGGGCAGCTCTGGCGACCCTGAAGGGAAATCTCTCCTTTGATCTCAGCCAGTATTTACCCCAGTTAACGATCCCCACCGTGATCCTCTGGGGAGAAAAGGCCAAGCTCACGCCCCTTTCTCTAGGTCAGCGACTCTATGCCACCGCCCGCGATCGCCTGCAACAGTTTCACGTGATCCCCAACGCAGGGGTCTTACCCCATCTGGAGCAACCCGAATGGGTGATCTACAGCCTGCGGCGCGATTTCTTGCTTTAAGTTGTTCCCGATACAGGTATCCTAGAAGTATTGCTTGAAGTGTTGGTGCAATGGCAGAAATTCAATTTATCCGTGGCGTTGATGAAGAAGTGGTTCCCGATGTGCGTTTGACGCGGGCACGGGATGGCAGCAGTGGTCAAGCCATGTTTTACTTTGATAACCCGAAAATCGTCCAAGAGGGCAATTTGGAGATCACGGGGATGTACATGGTGGACGAAGAAGGCGAAATTGTTACCCGTGATGTCAATGCCAAGTTCATTAACGGTCAGCCCGTTGCCATTGAGGCCACCTACACGATGCGCAGCCCCCAAGAGTGGGATCGCTTTATTCGCTTTATGGATCGCTACGCTGCCAGCCATGGCCTTGGCTTCCAGAAGTCCTAACCAGTCTTAAATTGATCGGGTGCCGATTCAAAAAGATTGTGCTAGCTTAAAGTTACGATGCCTTTTTTGTCTTTATTCAGGACACAGGGCATCTGCAAGTTCTATAGCGATACAGTAGGGACATCAATGGATTATCTAGAGAGCCTGCTTGACACCCTCAAATCGTGGTTAAAAAAACTGTTGGAACTTCTAGGTGGCGCCGAGCCCACCCCTGAGCTGGAGCCAATTCCGATTCCCGTGCGCGATCGCCGATAGAGCGACAGCATTCAACAAAATTGAGTCAGTTTTGAACGGTTAGGTTAAGCTTGGCCTTTCATATCTTGGTGCTTCATGGCCCCAATCTAAACCTGTTAGGGCAACGGGAGCCGGGGATTTATGGGGTTGTGACACTAGCGAGCATCAACCAATCTTTGGCAGCCTTGGCGCAGGAGTTAGGGGTAACCATTGAGTGCCTCCAATCCAATCATGAAGGGGTCTTGGTAGATGCGATTCAAGAGGCAATGGGGCGTGCCCAAGGCATTTTAATTAACCCCGCCGCCTATACCCACACCAGCGTAGCTCTACGAGATGCGATTGCTGCGGTTGCCCTGCCCACTGTGGAAGTTCACCTGAGTAACATTCATCAACGGGAAACTTTTCGCCATCATTCCTACATTGCGCCGGTGGCGATCGGTCAAATTGCTGGCTTTGGTGCTGATAGTTATTTGTTGGGGTTACGGGCACTGGTCAATTATTTACAAGCAAAAGGCTAATTCTCAGCGGGGCGCGCGATCGCCAGCGGTGTTCCCAACTGTCGTGCCAGCCAAAATTCCAGATTGCGTACCCAAGATTTACCATCAAGGCGCTTGACAAGAACGGGTTGCACCAAGATCGTGAACATCCCCAAGCGATTGCCCACGAGAATATCCGTAAACAGGCGATCGCCCACCATGGCCACCTGATCATAGGGCAAATTCATGGCTTGCACGGCCTGACGAATCTTACGCCGCGAGGGCTTGCCCGCCCCCATCAAAAAGGGTAACTCCACCTGCTGGGCAATACGTTCAATGCGGCGATGGTTCAAGTTATTGCTCACTAGCCAGATCGGCATCTGATGCTTGATCTCCAGTAGCCACGCCAAAATTTTCGGCGGCAGATCTTCATCCCACGTGGGGAGGAGCGTATCATCCACATCCAACACCATGCCCCGCAGATGATATTTTTCCAACAGACTGGGGTGCAACTGTTCAATGGTGCTTTCAAGAATTAAATCCGGTTGCAGCAGTGCTGCTAGAGACCCAGTGGCCATTGAAAACGCAAATAACGAAGAAGAAGCTTCTGCCAGACTATCACGATCCCAGGGGAGAGTGGGAACTGCAAAAATCTTTCCTAGTGTTACTCCAATCACAAAGGATATGCTACCATCTGAGAGAATGCCGCGTGTCAACGGATATGGCGAAGGTTCTGGTACTCAATGCCTCCTATGAACCACTCAATATTACGAGTTGGCAACGGGCAGTTGTCCTTTTAATCAAGGGCAAGGCGGAGCAAGTCGAGCACAACGGCAAGATGGTTTACAACAATTTTCCCTTGCCGACCGTCATTCGTCTGCGGCATTATGTCGTCACTCCCTACAAAGAAATTCCCCTTACTCGCCGCAATATCCTGCATCGAGATGGCCATTCTTGCCAATACTGTGGCTATACCGGGGATGAGCTCACCCTTGATCACGTCATCCCCAAATCGCGCGGTGGCGGTGAAACTTGGGAAAATATTGTGACCGCCTGTGTTCGCTGTAACGTCAAGAAAGGGAATCGCACCCCTAAAGAAGCAAATATGCCCCTACGGCAAACACCGCGTCGTCCCATTAGTAGTTTGTACTTCGAAGTCACGAAACACGTGCGCACCGGCACTCATCAAGAGTGGCGGAAATATGTCATCGGTGTCTAAAGGTTGTTATGTCAAGTATTGAGACCGAAAACTTTAGTCAACTCTTTCCGCTTTTTGGTGCCAGTTCCCAAGAGGCGCTTTCCTCGATGCTCTCAGTGGCTTGGCATAACACCTACCCGGCGGGGCGTGCCATTCTAATTGAAGATGCGTGGGGCAATGCAGTTTACTTTATCCTCGCAGGCTGGGTGAAGGTGCGACGACTGCTCGCCAATGGGGATTTCATGACCCTAGCGATCCTTGGGCCGGGGGATTTTTTTGGTGAAATGGCCATTCTTGACCAATCACCCCGCTCAACAGATGTGGTGGCGCTGTGTCCAGCGGAAGTTTTGTCTGTGCCGGCGCAAAAATTTGTCCATGTCCTGCGCCATGAGCCGGATCTGCACTATCGGATGCTGCAATTGATGGCACAACGGCTACGCTTGACCAATACGCGCATTGAACTGTTGCACAAACCTCCTGCCGTCAAACTAGCCCATGTCTTGGTGAATTTGGCACGGCGCTATGGTCAGCATCCAGGGGGCAATGCCAACACAGCCGTGATTTTCAATGTGCCCATCAAGGATTTAGCGGATGTGGCTAACATTAGCCCTGATGAAGCCCATCAACTGCTGGATAAACTGGTGGCGAAAAACTGGATCAAGATTGATGCGGCCAAGCAACAACTCCAAATTCTCAATTTGCCGCAACTAGAGCAATTGGCACAGCAAGCGGTGAATTAAAGTTCTGTTGGCTTGTTGAGGAGCAGTGACCTCGCCTAGGATAGCAATAGTTGCAAGCTCTTTCTGCTATGGCGATCGCCCCCAACCTCTACGAACACACCTTGGTTCGCTACACGGATCCGCTGCATGCGACAGAACTCCTGCGGCAATATCGCCCATACCTAGAAATGATTCCCAGTATGCGGCGACCTCAAGAGAGTTTAATTCCGATTCCGCTGCCGATCGCCCATATTCAGGTTCCTGCCGCCACAACCTCGAACCAACGTCCCCAGGTGAAGTCGGTGATGGTGCCCTGTGATCTGGTCTTTGTCATGTGCGATCCCGAGTGGAAAGTCAAAACCGACATTGAACTGCTGGTCTTTATCCATCGGCCAGGGGAAAGCTTTACGGAACTGCTGACCCGCTGGCGCCAATCCCAAGTGCTCCTTAGTCGCAGTTATAGCTGGGATATGCCCTTGCAGCATCGGGATGTCTTTAGTGAGGGCGCCAATCGTCAGTTTCCCCTCTTTGTCCTCTTTCAAGAAACCCTTGCCGTGATCAAGCGCGGTCTCAAGGCTGCCCGGTTGCCCTGCGTGATTGATACCACGATTCTCAAGGAACAGCCGTCTTCAGCCACAAAGCTTATGACGGGTGCCTCAGAAAGCACAGAAGGTTGATCAATATCACAACTTAAGCACCAGCTCCATCACTGCCGTCCCCCTCGCCAAGGGCAGAGAATACCACTATCGAGCTGAATTCTCGATATTGTGAGTTGAGTTGTCCTATGGTGGCTACCCCCATTCAACCCGTGTCCGACCGTCCATTGACAACGGATTTGGTGCGGCAGTATTTGCAGGAAATTGGCCGTGTGCCCTTGCTCACCCCTAGCCAAGAACTGCGCCTTGCCCAACAGGTTCAGCAGTACCAAGCCCTGCTCGCAGTGCGAGATCAGTCCGATGACCCCCAGATCAAGCGCTATGTGGCGGCTGTTACGGAGCGCGATCGCCAGCAGCGGCAGTTGGGGCGTCCCCTTACCCGTACCCAATGGGCTGCGCGACTTAAGATGAGTGTGGCTGAATTGCAAACCTGTGTGCAGGCGGGTCGTCAAGCTTGGGCAAAGGCAGCGAATATGACCCTAAGTGAACTTCAGCACATTGAGCGGCAAGGACAGCGGGCAAAAACCCAATTGCTGCAAGCCAACCTGCGCTTGGTGGTGAATATTGCCAAAAAATATCAACATCGCGGCGTGGAATTTTTAGATCTGATCCAAGAGGGGAGTTTGGGTCTAGAACGTGCCGTTGAAAAATTCGATCCGACCAAGGGATTTCGCTTTAGCACCTATGCCTACTGGTGGATTCGCCAAAGTGTCACCCGTGCTGTTGCTAGTCAAAGCCGCACAATCCGCTTGCCCATTCACATGGTGGAAAAACTCAATAAAATTAAGCGTGCCCAACGGCGTCTTGCGGCTCAACAAGGCGCGATGCCCAGTCTAGCGGACATTGCCCAAGAACTGAATCTGGAGGTGTCACAGGTGCGGGAAGTGCTCATGGCTGTTCCCAAATCCGTGGCCTTGGAACAGCGGGTTGGCTCCGACCAAGAAACGGAATTGCAGGAGCTAATTGAATCCACTGCCCCCACCCCCAATGAAGTGATCATGCGTGAGTCCCTGCGTACTACTTTGAAGCAACTCCTCAGTGATCTATCGCCCCGTGAGCGGCAAGTGATGGAACTGCGCTATGGCCTCGGGGAGCAGCCCGCCCTTGAGATGGCGGAAATTGCGGCACTGCTGGGACTGAGTCGGGAGCGGATTCGCCAAATTGAGCACCGTGCCCTGCAAAAGTTGCGGCAGCCCCAACGGCGCCGAGAAATTCAAGACTATCTTGAGGAGTTTGCCTAGGGCGTCTCCAACTGAATGCCGTGGGGACAGCACTCACAGATCCATAGATCAAGGTCGGGGTCTGGTAGGGCGCGCCGTACCCGTTGCATGATGCTGTAACCTTCATCGGCAGAGGGCGCTAGGGCAAACACTGTTGGCCCGGATCCTGACATCATGCTGGCGATCGCCCCAGCGGCGAGGAATTGCTCCTTTAACTCTGCCACCAAGGGATAGCGGGGCAACACTACCTTCTCTAAATCATTACGGAGGCTGGCGGCCAATTTGGCGATGTCACGCTGCTGAATGGCCTGTAACAGGGTTGCGGATCCCCCCTCTTGGCGGGCTTTTTCCTGCTCGTTGGGGGTTTGGGCATAGGTAGCGGCGAATTCCTGCCGATAGGTTTGATAGGCCCAAGGGGTAGCCACACTAAGGGAGCGATACTTCCCTAGGATCACAGTTAATCCCTGTAAATCCGCTAGGGGCGTCAACTGTTCACCGCGCCCTAGGGCTAAGGCGGTCCCCCCTTGCAGACAGAAGGGCACATCAGCCCCCAATTGCGCTGCAAAGGTTTGCAATTCCGCTTGCGTCAGACCCAACTGCCACAGGAGATCTAAGCCCACCAGTACCGCTGCCCCATTGGTGGATCCCCCGGCCAAGCCTGCCCCCATAGGAATTCGTTTTTCAATGAAAATTTCAACGCCATCGCGATCGGGAAAATGCTGCTGGAGTAAGGCCGCTGCTTTGTAGGCGAGATTTCGTTGATCGCAGGGGACAGCCGGGTTGGTGCAATGGACTTTAATTTGGCGATCGCGCCGCGGGATGAGTTCAATGCGATCCATGAGGGAAACCGCCTGCATGACCATTACCAGCTCGTGGTAGCCACTGCCATCTAAACAATTGCCAACAATTTGTAAAAAGAGATTAATTTTGGCAGGTGCCAGCAGACGATACACGCAGCCCCATCCTCACAACCACCTCGTTCAATAGCATATTATTCTTCTATTCCTCTTTGGCAGGCGCTAAACAGAAGTCCCCATGATTTTGGAACGAATGATTGAGCTGTTGCAGTTGCCCTTTATGCAGCGGGCACTGTGGGCAGGGATCTTTACGGGAGGGATGGCGGGTGCCCTCGGTAGCTTTACAATCCTGCGGCAACTTTCTTTTTTTAGTGATGCCTTGGGGCATTCCGCGCTACTGGGAATTAGCCTAGGAATTATTTTAGGATTGAATCCCTCCGTGATGTTGTTGCCCTTTGCCGTGGTGTTTGCCCTCGGGGTGACGTATTTGCTCGAGCATACGCGACTGTGGACGGATGCCCTCTTGAATATCATCTATTCGGCCTCGTTGGCGGTGGCGGTGATTTTGCTCAGTATCAGCGATCGCTATCAGGGGGGGCTAAATAATTTACTGTTTGGCGATATTTTGGCGGTGCGCCCAGCCGATCTCGTCATGAGTGGCACGCTCTGCGCCCTTGTCGGCACTTTCATCCTGCTCACGTTACGGGTGCAATTGTTAATCACAGTGAATGAGGCCTTGGCGGTGGCGCGGGGGGCGGCGGTGGGGATTCAGCGGCTGCTGTTTATCACCCTATTGGCCTTGGTGGTTGCCGTCTCGATTAAGACAGTGGGGGTATTGCTCATTAGTGCCTTTGTGGTGATTCCCGCCTGTGGCGCTCGCCTGTGGAGTCGGCAATTTTCGCAGTACGTGGTTTTGGCGGCCCTAGTAGGGGTAGGCAGTGCCATTGTTGGTATGCTCTTGTCAGCAGGGATGAATTGGCCATCGGGGCCGAGTATTGTGGTCTGTCAACTGGTGTTCTTTTTAGGCTCGATCGCCATTAACTCACTGCGAGGGGCGTGGCTGCATAGAGGGCAGAAATCTCCAGCAAGCTGAGGCGTGAACGGGCTGTCAGCTCCAAGGGGGAGCGATCGCCCCGCTGGAAATGATCCACTGCCGCATAACCAATCATCGCCGCATTATCGGTACATAGCCGCAGAGGCGGAAAAATCAACTGTAGCCCCAAGGGTTCAGCAGCCGCAGTCAGGTGTTGTCGCAGTCCAGAATTTGCCGCTACGCCTCCCCCAATGGCGAGGGTTTTGAATCCATGATCCACTGCTGCCGCGATCGCCCGCTTGGTCAAGGCCTGTGCTACCGCCTTCTGAAAACTGGCTGCAAGGTCAGCCACCGGCAATTCATCATGGGTTTGACGCAGCTCCTCCACGAGTCGTGCCACTGCGGTTTTCAGCCCACTAAAACTGGAATCGTAGGGATGCACCTTGCCATCGGGGAGGCGGATATTTCCCTCTGGTAGATCAAAGGCCTCTGGATTGCCCTGCTGCGCCAAGCGATCGAGCACTGGCCCCCCTGGATAGCCCAAGCCCAGTAGGCGTGCTACCTTATCGTAGGCTTCCCCCGCCGCATCATCCCGCGTTTGGCCAAAGAGTTGGTACTCGCCACAGCCATAAACGCCAATGAGACTGGTATGCCCGCCAGATACCAAGAGGCAGAGAAACGGTGGTTCAAGGGTCGGTTCCGCTAAGTAGGAGGCATAGAGGTGGCCTTCAAGGTGGTGAATTCCCAAGAGCGGTTTTTGCTGCACAAGGGCAAGGGTTTTTGCCGCCGTAACCCCAATGAGCAGCGACCCCACCAATCCGGGAGCACAGGTGACAGCAACGGCATCAATGGCAGACCAATCACAACCGGCCTCACTCATCGCTGCTGTGATCACGCCGTTAATGTTTTCCAAGTGGGCACGGGAGGCAACTTCCGGTACGACACCGCCAAAGGGTTGATGGGCACGCACTTGGGAGGCAATCACATTACTTTCAATGGCGCGATCGCGCACTACGGCAGCAGCCGTTTCATCACAACTGGTTTCAATGGCTAGAATTCTGACCATCGGGCAGACGTGGGCATGAAGCTAGAGCCTCTTTTCAGTCTAGCCGGTTTTTCGAGTGAAGTTGCTGAAGGGCGTTTGCGCAATGCCGTGAATTCTCGAGGTTGCAACCTGCGCCACGGTGAAGATTCTTAAGAATCTCCTAAATCCCGATCAAGAAGTAGGATATACTATGGGTTGGGCAATCTGCTCAATGTCGTGCGTGTGCCAAACGTCTTGTGGAACTGTCTGCCAAAAGTGAGTACGCCCTCTTGGCGCTCTTGGAAATGTCAGCGGCCTATGAACAGGCGGAGCCGCTACAAATTCGCCAAATTGCTGCCCTGCATAACATTCCCGATCGCTATTTGGAGCAACTGATGGCGACCCTACGCCGCAAGGGGCTGATTCGCAGTCAGCGGGGCGCCCGGGGTGGCTACTTGCTGGCAAAAGCACCTTGGCAAATCTCAATTTTGGACGTGCTCAACTGTATCGAGGGGATTGAGTCCAAGCTCGCCCAAAAGCCGCCTGAAAAGGGCGATCTGGAGCGTAGTCTGATCCGTTCAGTGTGGCTAGAAGCCTGCGCAGCAGCCAATGATGTTTTGAAAAAGCATACCCTTCAAGATTTGTGCGATCGGCGGCAGGCTTACCAGCAAGTGGATGTCATGTACTACATCTAGGCTGGGGTTGACATTCATCTAATTTCTCTAAGGTTTTTGTCTTGAATTGGAGATTGATATCCCATGAACATTGCCCCCGATATTACTGCCCTCATTGGTCGGACGCCCCTCGTACGCCTGAACCGCATTCCCCAAGCGGAAGGCTGCGTTGCGCAAATTGTTGTCAAGCTAGAGAGCATGAATCCTGCGGCCTCGGTTAAGGATCGCATTGGCCTGAGTATGATTCAGGAGGCAGAAGCAGCGGGTCTTATTACCCCCGGTAAGACGGTTTTGGTGGAACCCACATCGGGCAATACCGGGATTGCCTTAGCAATGGTGGCGGCGGCAAAGGGCTATCGCCTGATTCTCACTATGCCAGAGACCATGAGTGCAGAGCGGCGAGCTATGCTGCGTGCCTATGGAGCAGAGCTGGATTTGACCCCCGGCACAGAGGGGATGAGTGGTGCCATTCGTCGCGCCGAAGAAATTGCTGCCTCCCTTGAAGATGCTTTCATGCTGCAACAATTCAAAAATCCCGCCAATCCCAAGATTCATCGTGAAACCACTGCCCTCGAAATTTGGCAAGATACGGCCGGTCAAGTGGATATTTTGGTGGCTGGAGTGGGTACTGGAGGTACGATTACGGGAGTGGCAGAAGTGATCAAAGCCAAGAAGCCCAGCTTTCAGGCGATCGCTGTCGAACCTAGCAATAGTCCTGTCCTTTCAGGAGGCAAACCAGGCCCCCACAAAATTCAAGGTATTGGCGCCGGCTTTGTACCCCCCGTTCTTAAACGAGAACTCATTGATGAAGTGATCCCCGTCTCTGACGACCAAGCGATTTATTTTGGTCGCCGCCTAGCCCGTGAAGAAGGCCTTCTTTCAGGCATTTCCAGTGGGGCTGCCCTTTGCGCTGCCATTCAGGTGGCTCAACGACCCGAAAATGCGGGCAAGTTAATTGTCATGGTGCAGCCGAGTTTTGGTGAACGCTACTTAACCACACCCCTGTTTCAGGATGCACTGCCCTTGGTACCCAGTTACTTGCAACATTAGGCCTGCTTTGAGTTCAGCGTCAGAGGTTGTTTTGTGCCAACTAAAACTTGGTTTGTGGGGTGGGGCCTAGGGTGTGTCATCAGTTAAGCCAGATAACAGCGGCAGCGAGATATATCGCACCTAAAAAGTTTCGCGCTGTCTTATCGTAACGTGTAGCAATCCCTCGATACGGCTTGAGCCTAGCAAAAAAATTCTCAATCAAGTGCCGAGCTTTGTACAGTTCTTTGTCATAACCACGACGCTGTTTACGACAAGACTTGCGCGGATGACAGCCTCGCACCCTTTCTCCGCTAGCCGTCTTAGCACCCGCTCATCTGCAGCATAGGCTTTGTCCGCCAGTAATGCCTCAGCAAAACACTGCCTCGATGGTCAATCTATCTGATGACACGCCCTAGAACTTCGGCCAATTGGGACTGAGTCACAGCAATTTTCCTCTAAACTCTGTCAAACAGTGTAATTTTGGCCAAGAGTCCTGCCACCATCAAAAACAGTGCCACCAGTAATGCCCACAGGCGATTGTCCGTTGAACTTTGGCGTTTCCCTAGCTCCACTAACTGCTCGCGATTGTTCTGTACTTCTAGGCGAACGGCCTCGATTTTGGCCTCCATGGTGTTGAACTTTTCACGGATTTCTGCTTGCCCCACCTTCACTTCAAGGGTGAGTTCTGTCAACTGCGACTGGATTGCCTTGACGGTTTCCAGAACTTCGGCTAGTTGGGATTGGGTGACAGGCTCGGTCATGACGGCTGCTCAGGGAGGGGTAATTTCATTTTAGGGGAGCAAGCAATTTCTGTTTTCAGATTTTTTATAAATCTTGTTAGGAAGGTTGTTGGTTAGGGGAGGTCATTGACAGCAGCTAAGGGGCGAAGATAGGTCTGCACCAATGTTTGATAAAAGCCTAAGACGCGCTTATCTTTGAAGACAGCAGGAACACGGGCAAAGGCGGCACGGGAAATAATGGCATATTCAGGAATGGCAAATACGCTTGTGTCGTTGGCTTGATACTGTGGCCAAAAGTAGGGAGTGAGGTGGGGGAGTTTCTGGAGAATCCGTTCAATTTCTGTTTGGGCAACGGCCATTGCCTTGTCGGTTGTGGGAGCACCATTAAAGAAAATAGGCAAAGGAAGGGGGCCGCCTTCACGGCGCAAGGTGTGAATTTCATTAAAGAGAAATTGGTGAATCACCTGAGCGGCATTGTTGAGGGAGGAGAGATCGGTGTGGCGGGTGGGAATCAAAACGGCGTCACTGGCATACACGGCGCTCTTACTTAAAAAGAGCCAAGCACTGGGGCAGTCAATGAGGATGTAGTCGTAGCGATCGCGCAAGGGGGTAAGGAGTTCCCGCAGGCGGGTAATGGGTGGATATTGGGTTTGCATCGCCTGAATGAGGATGCTTTGCAGTTGTGGCGCAGCAGGAATGACGTCAAAAATATGGGCAGATTTGATACTGCTGCTGGTGCGGATGCGCAGGTCAAAAGGGCGAATCGTAGCCGTAATCGGCTCATCAGGGTTTTGCAGACAAGCCGCAAGGGTCGTACTGGTGGGGGTTAGCTCAAGGGCGCGGCTGAGATCCCCTTGGGGGTCACAATCAACGAGCAAGACAGCGGCATCTGCCACAGCAAGGGTGGCGCCCAAGTTAATCGTAGTGGTGGTTTTGCCCACTCCCCCCTTATGGTTATAGAGACAGAGGGTGGTGGCACGGGGGCGCGATCGCAAGCAGGTTTTGAGGTTTTCGATAATGCCCTCAAGGCGATCGCCCGTCAGTTCATAGTTGGGCGTCACTGGATAGACCAAGTGACCATGGCGTTGAAAAAGCTGTAGATGGCGGGCATTCGTGATCAACCCCCAAGCGGTTCCTTGGCAATGGCAACCCCTGAAAAGTTGGCGGAGTTGTTGCAGAGCGCGGCTATGATGGGCAGACCCATTCTCAAGGTTCAAGACCACGGTTTGACTGGGGGTATTGCGGGAGCGACGGGCAGGGGGTTTAATCTCCACAATTAAATCGGGGTCAACTTGAGTCTGACAAAAAGGAGGCTGATGCTCGCGGGGGAAACGGGCTGCCACATCGGCAATGCCTGCACCTGTGTCAAAGGAAGAGAGGCGATCGCGATCGCCAAAGCCCAACACACTCAGGAGCGGTTGCACAAAGTGCTGCTCAATAACGGCTTCAGAGGTTTCGTCACCGTGAATTTGTTGCCATTGCGATCGCAAGCGGGAAATATCCAACGTTCAGCACCATCCAGCCGTCTTGAATCTTTCAGAATAGTTTGGCCACCCCTGAGCGTCAAGATCACGACGCTACCAAATCACTGTGGATTGGGCTTTCCAACAGCCTTGATCATTGGCTATGATAATAAATCTGCAAATCTTTCACATTCGTCCCCTTGGGTGTCCTCACCGGATGATGGACGGATGGTTGTTTAACCCATAGGAGTACAACTCAATGGCAGTTCTTAGCCTTGCCCAAATGCTGGAGGCAGGGGTTCACTTTGGCCACCAAGCCCGCCGCTGGAACCCCCGGATGGCACCCTACATCTTCACGGTTCGCAATGGGGTGCACATCATTGACCTCGTGCAAACCGCCCAACTGGTGGATGAAGCCTACAACTACATCCGCAACGCCGCTGAAAAAGGCAAACGCTTTTTGTTTATTGGTACTAAGCGCCAAGCCGCCGGCATTGTCGAACAGGAAGCGCTCCGCTGCGGCAGTTACTACGTCAACCAGCGCTGGCTGGGGGGGATGCTCACCAACTGGAATACCATCAAAACCCGTGTCGATCGCCTCAAAGAATTAGAAAGCATGGAGGAAAATGGCCTCATTGATCTGCGGCCAAAACAGGAGGCCTCAGCCCTGCGGCGAGAACTGGCACGGCTGCAAAAATACCTTGGCGGGATTAAACAAATGCGGCGGCTGCCCGATGTCGCGATTATTGTTGATGTCAAGCGCGAGTACAACGCCGTTGCCGAGTGTCACAAATTGGGGATTCCGATCGTGGCGCTGCTGGATACCAACTGTGACCCCAACCAAGTGGATATTCCCATTCCCGCTAACGATGATGCCATCCGTTCGATTAAGCTGATTGTGGGTAAACTAGCCGATGCCATTTACGAAGGCCGCCATGGTCAGTTGGACGAACCAGAAGCGGATCTCGGTGATGAGGACGACGATGGGATGACCGCCAGCGACGATGGTGATGCTGAAGCCCTAGATATTCCAGATGACTCTGACGCTTAATCCTTGAGGAACAGATCATGGCAGAGATTTCAGCCAAACTAGTCAAAGAACTGCGGGACAAAACCGGTGCCGGCATGATGGACTGCAAGAAAGCCTTGCAGGAGTCCAACGGCGATATGGAAGCCGCCATTGCTTGGTTGCGGCAAAAGGGTCTAGCCTCTGCGGGTAAAAAGGCCGGGCGCGTCACTAGTGAAGGCCTAGTGGATAGCTACATTCACACTGGCGGGCGCATTGGCGTGCTGGTGGAGGTGAACTGTGAGACCGACTTTGTGGCTCGCAACGAGAAATTCAAAGCCCTTGTCCAAGACATTGCCAAGCAAATTGCCGCTTGCCCCAATGTGGAATTTGTCTCAGTGGATGATATTCCCGCTGAGTACAAGGAAAAAGAACGCCAGATTGCCCTTGGCTCCGATGCTCTCAAGGGGAAACCCCCGGAAGTCAAGGAGAAAATCGTTGCTGGCAA
The DNA here is from genome assembly GCF_030322985.1 of Thermosynechococcus sp. B1. Taxonomy (NCBI): domain Bacteria; kingdom Bacillati; phylum Cyanobacteriota; class Cyanophyceae; order Acaryochloridales; family Thermosynechococcaceae; genus Thermosynechococcus; species Thermosynechococcus sp. B1. Next base: position 1,106,613 of record NZ_CP096573.1, read on the forward strand.
ACTGGAGAAAACCCTCAAAGAGTTGTGCCTGCTCAACCAGCCCTTCATCCGCGATCAGTCCAAGACCGTTGAAGAGTTGGTCAAAGAGCACATTGCCGAACTGGGGGAAAATATCCAGATTCGCCGCTTCCAACGCTTTGTCCTCGGTGAGGGGATTGAGAAGCAAGAAACCAACCTTGCTGAAGAGGTGGCCGCCCAAACCCAAGCCATGAGTGCCGCCGCAAAAACGGCCGAAGCACCCGCAGAAGTGGCTGAAACTGCAACGCCTGAAGTGAGTGCCCCTGAACCAGCAGCGGAAACAACACCTGACGAGCCAGCTCCAGAACCTGTCGCAGTTTCTGAGCAGACAGTGGAACCAGTGGCTGAGCCTGCTGCCGAAAGTCCTGAGCCAGCCGCTGAACCTACGGCTGAAAGTAAGGGATTTGGTGCTGCTACCAAAAAATCTGGTGGCAAGTCTCGGACTGCCAAGAAGAAAAAATAATGACCCTAGGCGTAGCCATGGGCTTGGAGAAAGGCGAGGTCAATTTCGACTGCGGTTGAGGCGTCTTGAGGCTGGAGAAACTTGCGGGTATATTTGCCCAACAGATCCGCCTCTAGGTTCACGCCATCGCCAACCCTAAGAAATTGCAACGCCGTTTCTGCGTAGGTATGGGGGATGACAGCAATGCTGAATTCATCCCCTTTTTCATTGCAATGGGCAACGGTGAGGCTAATGCCATTGATGGCAATGCTGCCCTTGGGGATAATGTAGGTTGCTACCGCTTCAGGGGCAGAGAAGGTGAATTCCCAACTCGTGCCTGTGGGTGCGATCGCCAGTAGGGTGCCGACACCATCCACATGGCCGGTCACAAAATGCCCTCCCACTTTATCCCCCACCCGCAGGGCAGGTTCTAGGTTCACCATTGCGCCTGCTGCCGCTTTGGCCGCCAATGTGGTGCGTTGCAGCGTTTCGGGGGAGACACTGACGGTAAAACCGGTGGCATCAACTGTTTCCACTGTGAGGCAGACCCCATCCACAGCAATACTATCGCCAATGGCTACCTCAGCAAGGAAAGGGGCATCGGTAGCGTTAATTGCCAACTGGAACTCGGAGCGTTGCTGGAGGACACCGATCGCCTGAATAATGCCGGTAAACATTGTTCTTCTAGCCGTTGAGTAAATGCCTTTGATAAAACTTTAATTCTGCCTCAAGGGCGGTGGCGATCGTGCTGCTTTGGCGGAAGCCGTGTCCCTCTTCGGCAAAGGTGTAATATTCTACGGGAATGCTCTTGGCCTGAAGGGCGGCTACCATCTGTTCCGCTTGGCTGGGGGGAACAACGACATCCTTTAGCCCCTGAAAGAAAATCACCGGACAGGTGAGGCGATCCGCATGGTAGAGGGGCGATCGCTGGCGGTAGAGGTCTGCCCCTGCGGGATAGGGGGCAATCAGTTGATCAAAATAATGGGCTTCAAAAGCATGGGTTTCCTTGAGCAGGCTAAGGAGATCACCAATGCCGTAGTAACTTGCTCCCACATGGAAGGTTGTCGTAAACGTCAGGGCACACAGAGTGGTATAGCCCCCAGCACTGCTGCCGCGAATGGCTAAGCGATCGCCATCCACCTTTCCTTGGCGAACTAAATACTCTGCCCCAGCGCTACAGTCCGCCACATCCACCACGCCCCACTGTCCCCGCAGGGCATTGCGATAGGCACGACCATAACCCGTACTGCCACGATAGTTGACATCCAACACCGCAAAGCCGCGACTGGTCCAAAACTGGATGCGCAAATCGAGACCTGTGCCACTGGCTGCCGTTGGCCCGCCATGACTTCTCACGATTAAGGGGGGGCGTGAGTCTGCCGGGGGTTGTACTTGGGGATTTTGGGGCGGGTAGAAAAAGCCGTAGGCGGTTGCACCCTCAGTTGTGGGAAATTCCATCACCTCGGGCTGCGAAATCCACTCCCGTGGCAGAGGAGAAGCAATGGGTTGCAGCGGTGTGGTGGTGCCGTCATCCAGATTGAACTCAACAAGATGGGGGGGTAACAGGGGCGAACTGCCAATCAAGGCAACGGCGCGATCGCTCAGGCGAACGAGAGAATGAATCTCAGTGTAGTCCGTCGGGACAGTTTGCCATTCCCCCGTCGTGAGGGAAACCACTGCCAATCGCCATAGGCCGCGATCGCTATAGGTTAAAACTGCCGTTTCAGCGTTCACAAGAGCATAGGTGGATTGACCAAAGACCCACAGGGGCACACCGGCATCATAGTTGGCCTGCCAAACCGGTTCATGGTGGCCATCACGGTAACGATAGAGATTCCACCAGCCAGAGCGATCGCTGATGTAGTAGAGGGTCTCTCCTTGCCATTGGGGTTGCTGCACAGATTCCTCACTACTGCCAACAATGCGGTAGGGCGTACCAAGGAAACCGTCACTACTGACCATGGCTCCCCACAGTTCACAGCCATCCCAAGGCATCTGCGGTGCTGACCATTGCAACCAGACAAGGGTATGACCCTCTGGACTCAAGCGTGGCGCAGCATAAAAGCCAGCCCCAGTGATCAAGGACGTCCGCTCCCCCGATAGGGAAATGGCAACAAGGGATTGCCGTGAGCTACCCTCTGGCAGATGTGCCTCTTCGACACATAGCAGGCGATCGCGCCAGGGATCGACGCAACCATCGGCAAAGCGCGTATTCGCCGCTTGATAGATTAACTGAGGGCTGGGTTCCCCAAGGGCGTAGATCCCCTGATCGGCATCATTAACAAAGTAAATTTGATCACCGTGGTACCAGTAGGCACCGCCGCCATACTCATTCACGCGCGATCGCGCACTCCAAGGGGCAGCCAAAAGTTCTTGCCCTTGACGCACCAGCACTACTCGCCCCTTTTCTTGGGGACGCCGCTCTAACCACACCAAACCTAGGGGAGTGGCGCGCAATTCACTGAGACTGGTGGCCGCAGCACTGACTGCGGTGGCAGAGAGGATGGAAGGCCAGTGACCGTAGTCCAGACTCATTGGGGAATTTGCTCAAGCACCAACTTTTGCCGTTTCACTGGCTCCGGGATGCTAATCGGGTACTTGCCTGTAAAACAGGCGGAACAAAAGCGATCGCCCGTATCGTAGGTGGCGGCAATCATCCCCTGCCAACTGAGGTAACTCAGGGAATCCACGCCAATCTGAGCCGCAATCTCAGCCACGGACTTGGTGGCTGCAATCAGTTGATCTTGGGTATCGGTGTCAATACCATAGAAACACGGGTGAGTGACCGGCGGCGAGGAAATCCGCATATGTACTTCCACTGCACCGGCATCCCGCAGCGCTTTGACAATTTTGCGGCTAGTGGTGCCCCGCACAATCGAGTCATCCACAATCACCACCCGCTGTCCCATCAACACATCCCGCAGCGGATTCAGCTTCATCCGAATTCCCGACTCCCGCATCGACTGGGTGGGCTGAATAAACGTGCGCCCCACATAGCGATTTTTAATCAAGCCTTCGGCGTAGGGCACCCCCGTCGCTTGGGAAAAGCCAATGGCCGCTGGCACACCCGAATCGGGCACAGCAATCACCACATCGGCATCGGCGGGGGCTTCACGCCCCAACTGGTACCCCAGGCGCTGGCGGTAACTATAGAGGCTCTCCCGCTGCATGACACTATCGGGGCGGGCAAAGTAAATCATCTCAAAGATACACAGCTTGCGTTGGGATTCTGCCCATTGCACACTGCCAATGCCTTCAGCAGTAATGTGGACGAGTTCCCCCGGCTCCACATCCCGCACATAGTCCGCACCAATAATATCGAGGGCACAGGTTTCAGAAGCAAGGACATAGTGGAGTGTCCCTTCTATCATTAGGCGGCCAATCACTAGGGGACGAATGCCGTGGGCATCCCGCAGCCCAAACAATCCCGCTGGGGTACCCATGACTAGACTAAAAGCCCCTTGGCACTGTTGAGCCGCAGTAATCATCCCCTCTGACCAGGATTGACCAGTAGCCACCGCTTGGGCGATCGCCCAGGCAATGAGTTCCGAATCCGTTGTGCTTGCTAACACCGCCGTAGGGGCATCACAGGCTAGGACTTGTTCGCGCAGAGCGTAGGTATTCACCAAGTTGCCGTTGTGGGCTAAGGCCAAAGGCCCTAGGCGAGTGTCCACCACCACTGGTTGGGCGTTGACAATGCGACTAGAACCCGTGGTCGAGTAGCGGTTGTGGCCGACAGCCAAATCTCCCACCAGCCCTCCAAGAATCTCTTCATCAAAGACTTGAGAGACCAAGCCCATGTCCTTGTAACAGTGGACGGTGTTACCCGCAAATGTGGCAATTCCCGCCGATTCCTGACCTCGATGTTGCAGGGCATAGAGACCAAAGTAGGCGAGGCGAGCCACATCCGCCCCCGGGGCATAGACCCCAAACACACCACAGGCTTCTTCCGGCTTATCAGCAAATTGTTGTTCTGTCATTTAGTCCAAATACTTCGGCAGGGGCGATCGCCAAGCAATACCTAACTCTTTTATCGTAACCTTGATGAGCGGAGAATTGTCACAGGTGTCAATGCACAGTTCTGTATGTTCACCATTAACAACCCCTAGGCGTGTCCAAGCATTGGGCAGTTGCGCCTGCGCATAGGTTTCCCACACCGTCTGTGCCGTTGGCGGCACCGAAACCAGAATGCGCGCCCCCCCTTCAGCAAACAGCAGCACATCCCACCGCGGATAGGTGCCCGCTGGCAATTGAATCGTTGCCCCCCGTTGGCCACTGAGACAGCTTTCCGCCAAGGCCACGGCCAAGCCCCCCTCGCTGAGATCGTGGGCACTGGCAACCCACCCCTGCTGAATGCCATAGCGACACACCGCCTGCACTCGCTGCTCTAGGTCTAAATCAATCTGAGGTGGACGCCCCGCCACAAGGCCATGGATCTGGGCAAGGTATTCCGACCCACCGAGGCTCAGGCGCGGATCACTCAAGGGCGTGGTCAGAGGCAACCCCAATAGGTAAATGGCATCTCCGGGCGATCGCCAGCCCTGACCGACAACCCGCTGCAAATCGGGAATCAACCCCACCATCCCCACCACGGGGGTCGGATAAATCGGCTGTGGTTGGCCGTTGCTATCAATCGTTTCGTTGTAGAGGGAGACATTGCCCCCGGTGACCGGCGTTTGTAGGGCACGACAAGCCTCGGCCAGACCCCGACAGGCATGGGTCAACTGCCAGTAACCCACGGGCGTTTCGGGACTGCCAAAGTTAAGGTTATCGGTAACGGCCAGAGGTTCTGCTCCAACACAACTCAGATTACGAGCCGCTTCGGCCACGGCTGCTTTGCCGCCTTCGTAGGGATCCAGATACACATAGCGGCTGGGACAATCCACGGTTGCTGCAATCCCTTTTGGGGTACCCCGCAGGCGAATCACCGCTGCATCAGCATCACCGGGGAAGACGAGGGTGTTGTTTTGCACCTCGTGATCGTACTGACGATAGACCCATGCTTTAGAGGCAATACTGGGGGTGGCGAGAAGAGTGAGCAAAATCTCCGCGGGCGATCGCGCCGGTAACGCCAATTGATCCACCGACCATTGCCGCGCCTGTTGGACATAGACAGGTGGCTCACTGGGACACTGCCGCTCATAGACAGGGGTATCTTCCGCTAGGGCACGGGCAGGCACCTCTGCGGCCACCTCGCCCCGGTAAAGCACCCGCACCAGCGGTTCAGCAATGACGCGACCCACAACCACCGCCTGCAAGCCCCAGCGATGGAAAATCTCAATCAGTTCCGCTTCCCGCCCTTGCGCCGCCACAAAGAGCATCCGTTCTTGGGATTCCGAAAGGAGAAACTCGTAGGGCACCATCCCCTGTTCCCGTACGGGCACTTTGTCCAAGTCCAGTTCAATACCAACACCGCCTTTGGCAGCCATTTCCGCAGTCGAGCAGGTCAAGCCCGCTGCCCCCATATCTTGGGCGGCCACCACTGCCCCGGTTTGAAAGGCTTCCAGACAGGCTTCAATGAGGCATTTTTCCATGAAGGGATCCCCCACTTGGACGGCGGGGCGATCGCTCATTGATTCATCAGTGAGTTCGGCACTGGCAAAACTAGCCCCTCCCATGCCATCACGACCCGTTGTAGAGCCCACATACAGCACCGGATTGCCAATGCCACTGGCTGCCGATTTAACAATTTCTAGGGTTTCCATGAGGCCCAAGGCCATGGCATTCACCAAGGGGTTACCGGCATAGCAAGGGTCAAAATAGACCTCGCCCCCCACTGTGGGCACACCGACACAGTTGCCATAGTGGGCAATACCCGCCACGACTCCTTTCACCAATTGTTGGGTTTTGGCTTCCTTGAGATCGCCAAAGCGCAGGGCGTTCAGCAGGGCAATGGGACGCGCCCCCATCGTGAAAATATCCCGCAGAATCCCCCCCACGCCGGTCGCTGCCCCCTGAAAGGGTTCAATGGCCGAGGGATGATTGTGGGACTCAATCTTAAAGGCAAGGCGCAAGCCATCCCCTAAGTCCACGACGCCGGCATTCTCACCGGGACCGACCAGTACCCGTGCCCCTTGGGTGGGAAACTGCTTGAGCAGGGGACGGGAGTTTTTGTAGCAGCAATGCTCTGACCACATCACCCCAAACATGCCCAATTCCGCGCGGTTGGGATGGCGGCCAAGGCGGCGGACAATTTCGGTGTACTCTTGGGGCTTGAGGCCTGCAGCAGCAATCTCAGCCTCAGTGACGAGGGGGGGTTGGCTCATGGCAAAGGATTATTTCGGCTACGTTATTGATTATCGAGCCTAGCGGGAATTGGGATACCAAAACATCCCCTTAATCCCCTCGGGATCCGGGCGAAAACCCAACTGACGGTAGAAGTCCACCACATGGGGATCGGCAAAGAGGGTAATGTTGCTGATGTCCTCGCTGCGCAGTTCTTTGATTATCTGCCGCATTAATTCTTTGCCCAGACCCCGCCCTTGAAATTCTGGATGCACGACCACATCCCAAATCGTGGCATTAAAGGCATGGTCAGAGGTAGCACGGGAAAAGCCAATCAGACGACGATAGGCACCCCGCTGCTCCCACATCGAGATCACCAAAAAGCTATGCTGAATTGCTTTTTTCACCTTGCGAATGGGACGGCGCGACCAGCCCACGGCATCACAAAGTTCTTCGAGTTCATAGACATCAATATCTTTTTCTTTGCTGAAAATAATTTGGCTTTCGCTGCCATTGTCCCGCTCTACCTGAGAACCTAAACTAGGGGACGTCGTGGTGGTGCTGGCAGTCGGTTGCGAATTGAACAGCGATTTCCAGAAGCTCATGCAAGTATGCTGGAGATGGGAAAATGACCAAGTGTAACCCGGCCTAGGCTATAGTATAGCGACTCTCACCCATGGTTTCCGATTTTCAACTGCGTAACCTTGATGTCCTGAAGCGATTCAACCGCTCCTTTCCGGACTTTTATGAGCAATTTGTTGGTCGGGATGTCCAACTGCAAAACCTGAAACTGGGGTTTCAAATTCATAAGACCAATCAGGCGGTGATTCAGATTGTCCCCGAGGGCGATCGCTCCGTTCTCCACTTTGCCCACCGCAATCACTCTTACCTGCTCAGTGATCTCTTTGGGGTGATGGCCGCCTACAAGCTGACAATTCACAATGTCTCGCTCTATGGCCATGTGCGACCACCGATGCTGGTGTTTGTCAAACTGGTGCTCTCAGAGCAGGGCAAACCCCTGACGAAAAAGCGCAGTGAAAGCGTGCGCCGTGCCCTCCAACAGACCCTCAGTGGTGAATTTGCCGTTGAGGAAATGCTGGCCATGGAGTTTAACCTCAACGAAGGCCTGCCGCAAATTACCACCAGCTTTTATCAGGATCAGGTCTTTCATCTGCCGGCACTGTTGGTGGAGTCCACCAATCATCCGGCGTTGCTCTACAAGGTGATGCATGCCATTTGGCAAGAGGAACTGCTGGTGGTGAATATCAACTTTATGCTTTGGCAGGGCCGGGTGCGGCTATTGCTCTATCTGCTAGGACCGAATGGCAGTGTGATTCCTGATTATTTAGGCTCGCGTATTGCTGCCAAGATTAAGGATCATCTAACGGGAAACACTTAGGGTAGGATAGGGGGTGTTTGTCCCCTTCGATACAAGTCCAATGGCTGCTGAACAACATCTCCACCTGTGGCGAGCAGTGAATCTCAGCGATCGCATTCTGGCGGCCATTGATGTCGGGACAAACTCAATTCACATGGTGGTGGTGCAAATTCAGCCCAGTTTACCCAGCTTCAAAATCATTGCTGCCGAAAAAGATATGGTGCGGCTGGGGGAACGCTGCCAAATTACCGGCCAACTGACGGAAGAGGCCATGAATCGGGCGATCGCCACCCTGCGCCGCTGTCGCGAATTGGCCACGGGTCTCAAGGCGGAAGAAATTATTGGCGTGGCCACCAGTGCGGTGCGCGAAGCCCCCAATGGTCGCGAGTTTTTAGAGCGGGTCAAGGAAGAGACCGGCCTGACCATTGATCTAATTTCCGGCGAAGAGGAAGCGCGGCGCATCTACTTGGGGGTGCTCTCGGGGCTAGAATTCAACGGCAAGCCCCACATCATCATTGACATTGGCGGTGGCTCCACAGAGTTAATCTTGGGGGATGGTCATGAACCCCGCTACCTCAGCAGCACCAAAGTGGGGGCAGTACGCCTGACGGACTTATTTGTCAAAAGCGATCCCATTAGCGATCAGGACTACGCGGCTCTGCGCGCCTATGTACGGGGAATGTTGGATCGTGCCGTTGAAGACCTGCGGCAGCAGCTCAGCCCCCATGAAAAACCGCAATTGGTGGGTACCTCAGGCACGATTGAAAGCCTGATGATGATTCACACCTGCGATCGCCTTGGTGCTTGTCCCCCCTCCCTACGCGGCTATGAACTGACGCTAGGGGACTTAAAGGCACTTGTGGCCAAATTGCGGCGACTAAACTTTAACCAGCGCTGTCAACTCTTGGGGATGTCGGAGCGGCGCGCTGAAATTATTGTTGCAGGGGCAGTGATTCTCGCTGAGGCCATGGAGATGCTGGGTCAAACCAGCCTGATCACCTGCGATCGCGCCCTGCGGGAAGGCATCATTGTGGACTGGATGCTCACCCACGGCCTGATTGAAGACCGCCTCCGCTATCAAAGCTCGGTGCGTCAGCGCAGTACCTACAGTTTGGCGCAAAAGTTCCATGTCAATCTTGCCAGCAGTGAACGGGTGGCCAATTTTGCCCTAACGCTCTTTGATCGCACCCAAGGGGTTCTTCACAACTGGACAGAAGCGGAACGGGAACTCCTCTGGGCAGCGGCAATCCTCCACAATGCTGGCCACTACGTTAGCCATTCTGCCCACCACAAACATTCCTACTACCTTGTGCGCCATGGGGGTCTGCTCGGCTACACCGATACGGAAATTGAGATCATTGCCAACCTCTGTCGCTATCACCGCAAAAGCCCCCCTAAGAAAAAGCATGAGAACTTCCGCCAATTGGTGGGACGGCGAGAACGGCAAATTGTCGAGCAACTGAGTGCGATTCTACGGTTGGCCTCAGCGTTGGATCGGCGGCAAATCGGGGCCGTGGATCACATTACCTGTGAGTGGCACGCTTCCCAGCGGGAGTTTTGTGTGCAGGTGCACCCGGCAGATCCTAGCGATCGCTGTGAGTTGGAAATTTGGAGTGTCAACTACAAAAAAGAACCCTTTGAAAGCCAATTTGGCGTCAGTTTGAAGGTGGAATTAGTGCCCACCAGCAGTACGGCTCTAGCCACAGCAGTCAACTACTAATTCAACAGCCTTAAACTTTTTCCACTGGGGGCTGCCCCAACAGCCCTTGGGGACGCACAAGCAGCACCAGAAAGAGAATCGCAAAGGCCGCAGCATCCCGAAACCCCGAAGCAGCGGCAGGCACCATTGCCTCCACTAGTCCCAGCAAAAAGCCCGCCAACATTGTCCCCGGTAAGCTCCCTAGGCCCCCCAGAACAATCACCGCTAACCCCTTGAGACCAAAGATCACGCCAAACTGCGGCCCCGTAATCCCGACACTCAGGGCGACGAGGGTACCAGCAACGGCAGCCAAAGCACTGCTGACAAAAAACGTCACTTGAATAATGCGATCGCTATCAATGCCCAGTAATGTCGCGGCAGTCGGATTTTCGGCCACCGCTTGCAATCCTTTCCCCATGCGCGTCCCTTTGACCCAATAGGTCAGGGCAATCATCAAAACCACGGCCACGGCAAAGATGACAAATTGACTAGTGCGCAGGGCAATGTCCCCCAATCGCAGGGTGAGGGGCAATCCCCCCCAGAGTTGATCGGGATAGGTATAGACTTCGGCACCCACCAAATACTGGATCAGGTTGGTGAGGAGAACAGCCGCCCCAAGGCTGGCCACCACGGTCAAGAGGGTATCGGCGCGCTGTTGCCGCAGGGGTCGAAAGACGACCCAATCAATGCCAACCCCCAACAGGCCACAGCCAAGGGCACTGAGAACTAAGGCCAGCGCAAAGGGTAAGGCAACGGGAAGCTGTCCATTGGCCAACAGACCATTAAAGCCAAAGCGTCCCCCTAAGAGGGCATAGGTGAGATAAGCGCCAATAGCAAAAACAGCACCGTGGGCAAAGTTGATGATGCCCAAAATCGAGAAGACAAGGGTATAGCCGAGGGCAAAGATGGCATAAACACTCCCTGTGGCCAATCCATCCACAAGGACTTGCAGGCCGCTTGTTACCACCTACGCTCCTTCCACAAGGGCACGATAATCCGCTGCTGAGAGGAGTCCCGTAGGGGGGGTACTGACTTGCACCTTCACCAACCACCCCTCCCCATAGGGATCCGCAGCAATTTGCTCGGGGTTGTCAAGGACTGCTTGATTGACCTCAATCACGGTTCCTGCGAGGGGTGCATAGAGATCCTCAACGGCCTTGACCGACTCAATGGTGCCAAAGCGTTCGCCGGGTTTTAGGACATCGCCAACGGCAGGCAACTCAACAAAGACAATATCCCCCAGTTGATCGACGGCAAAGGCACTAATGCCGAGGGTGGCTGTATCGCCCTCAAGGCGCAGGTACTCATGGCTGTCGAGATATTGCAGGTCGTCAGGGTAGGTGAGCGTCATAGCAGATTCCAATCCATCAGGGGCGATCGCTGGCACGGGCAAGGCGCACCGCCATTACAAAGGCTACTAAACCAAGGGGCACACTGAGGAGCAAAATCACGGTAGTTGGAATGGTTCCCAACTGGGCTTCTCCCGAACTCAGTTCAAAAACACAACCCACCGTGGCGATCGCTGCCACACAGGCACCCAATAGGTATAGATAACTCTTGGCCACAGACGATGATCCTCAGGGTTAGGCAGCAATGGGACGCACGGCACTGGCGGTAAACCCATGCTCTTTGAGTTCGTGGCGCAGTAGGGCTTGGTTCTCGACGCGATCCACAAACATCACCCCCGTCAGGTGATCAATTTCATGCTGGATCGCCCGCGCCAGTAGCCCACCCGCCATGATCACTTGGGGACGCCCCCACTCATCTTTGTAGGCCACCTCCACCATGGCCGGACGACGCACCTCTAGGTACACCCCCGGAATACTCAGGCAGCCCTCTTGGCAGACTTCAAGGTCTTCACTGAAGTCCTTAATGACCGGGTTAATCATCACCAACGGTTCTGCCTCGGGGTCATCGGGATGAATATCAATGACAAGAATTTGCTTATTGATGCCCACCTGGGGTGCCGCCAAGCCAATGCCATCGGCACTGTACATGGTTTGCAGCATTTTCCGCACAATATCGCGGATACTGTCATCCACTTTGCTGACCCGTTTGGCGGGTTGACGCAGCACGCGATCGCCCAAATAGTGCAATTGCAGGGGCGGATTTTTTAACTTTTTCTTTTCAACAGCCAGAGAGGTAGCCATAGGACACGCCGAGTTAACACAAAATAACAAAAGTTAATCATTTCCTAGCCTAACGAATTTTCAAGGCTCTCGGCTACTTTTCCGTCGAGGCACTGCTGACACTGGGCAGGAGGCGTTGTTGCTCCTCAAGGGCAGCTTTGTAGCGTTCCACATCCTCCTCAAGGTGGGCAATTTGCTCATCGCGGGCTTCCATTTCCACGCGAATCGTAAAGATGCGCTGCACCTGTACCCAGACGTTAAAGACCCAAGCAAAGACGGCACCAATGCCCATGGCCACAATGAGTTCAATGCACAATGGGGCTTGAATCACTTTCCCTTCAAAGAACTTAATACTAACGGGTTCGGTATTTTGAATACTAAAGAGAACTAAGCCCAAGCCAATGACAAATATCATCAAGAAGTTCAGTTGTCGCATAGGGCATCCTGTAGCAAATCTAGTCAACAAATTTAGTCATAGACAGGGATTGTCGCATCGGGCCTCTTGCCAGCGACCAACAATCTTGGGCTAATCATACCACTGTGGCTAGTCTTCAATCACTGAATGACTGACTTCCACTGCTTGGACATCAATGGTGCCGGGGGGAGTCAAGCGTTGAAACTGGCGATCGCGCACCATCAGGATTTCGCCACAGGCGGGGCATTGGGTTTGGGTATTATTCAAACTGCTAAATTCAAAGCCACACACTGGGCAAGCCGCCGTCACCAACTTCCAGCGAAACCAAAGTTGTAACCCTGCAAAAAGGAGTACAGGGGTCAACATCAAGATGAAAAACAGCACCAGAAAGGATTGCACTAACCAGCCTAGCCCCAGTAGCCCCAGTAACCAAGTTACCAGCAACACACTGAACCAAAAACGTAAGGTGGGGTTTAGGGTAAATCTTAGGGACATTGGCCTCCCTCCAAGGGCATTGTCGCTATTCTAGCGTAGTCGCGAGTGTATCCTAAAAAGCAGGCGTACTGTCCAGCTATGGTAATGCCCTATACTCTCCACGCCGAACGTACTCGCGTTGAAGTGATTCCAGAGCGCGGTGGCCTGATTAGCCGCTGGCAGTGGCAAGGTCATGAGCTGCTGTACTTGGATCGGGAGCGCTTTGCCAACCCGCAGTTAAGCGTGCGTGGCGGTATTCCCATTCTCTTTCCCATTTGTGGCAATTTGCCCGAGGATACATTTCACCACAATGGCCAAACCTATCCCCTCAAGCAGCATGGCTTTGCACGGGATTTGCCATGGCAGGTGTTAGATCAGCAGGAACATCTCTTGAAGCTGGGATTGCAGGATACGCCAGCCACGCGCCAAGTCTATCCCTTTGCCTTTCATCTGACCTTAACCTACACCCTTGCTGCTGATGCCTTGGCGATCGCCCTTGAGGTGGCTAACCCCGGTGACACCCCCTTGCCCTTTAGCTTTGGCTTACATCCCTACTTTGCCGTTGCTGACAAGCAGCAATTGCAGTTTGACCTGCCAATCCATGCCATGGTGGATCAGAAAACGCAACAACCCCTCACCTTTAGCGGCACGTTTGACTGGCATGCGGCAGAACTGGATTTGGCCTGTCGTCCCCTCACGGGTCAAGTGGCTCGCGTCTGTGATCTGCAACAACAGTACTGCCTGACGCTGCGCTACGATACAGCGTTTACAACCCTCGTTTTTTGGACGGTTCAGGGCAAACCCTACTACTGTCTAGAACCTTGGACTGCCCCCCGCAATGCCTTGAATACGGGGGTAGATCTCCTGCACGTGCCACCACAGAAGCACCTTACCCTTGGCGTCGAGATTGCTGTTGCCCCCCTTTAGGGAGAAAATAGAAAGGTTTTCACAGACGCGACCATGCACCCCGATTTTCAGACCTTTTGTCAGCTTGCCGAGCAGGGTAACTTCATCCCCATCTATCAGGAGTGGGTGGCGGATATGGACACGCCCGTGTCCGCTTGGTATCGGGTCTGTCGCGATCGCCCCTACAACTTTTTGCTCGAGTCCGTCGAGGGGGGTGAACAATTGGCTCGCTACAGCCTCCTCAGTTGTGATCCGCTGTGGGTACTAGAAACGCGGGGCAACCAAACCACCCAAACCCATCGCGATGGCTCAGTCACCACATTTACGGGCAATCCCTTCACAATTTTGGCCAATTGCCTTGCCCCCTATCAACCCGTGAAGCTACCACAACTGCCGGGGGGCATTGGCGGTCTTTTTGGTTTTTGGGGCTATGAACTGATTCAGTGGATTGAGCCGCGGGTTCCGATTCATCCTGCCACTGAAAAGGATTTGCCGGATGGCGTGTGGATGCAGGTGGATCAAATCCTGATTTTTGATCAGGTGAAGCGGAAAATTTGGGCGGTGGTCTATGCTGATACCCGTGAGATGGACTTGAAAACGGCCTATACCTATGCCAGCGATCGCCTAGAGCGGCTTTTGAACGCACTGCAAACCCGTATTCCTGCTGAGGCCACCCAGCTGCCCTGGCAACCCAGTCGCCACACCCCCAGTTACACCAGCAATACCACCCCAGAAACCTTCCGTGCCAATGTGGAGCGCGCCAAGGACTACATCCGCGCCGGTGATATTTTCCAAGTCGTTCTCTCCCAACGCCTCAGTGCCCCCTACAGTGGTGATCCTTTTGCCCTCTATCGCTCCTTGCGCCTGATTAACCCTTCCCCCTACATGGCCTACTTTCAATTTGGCACGTGGCAGATCATTGGCTCTAGTCCAGAAGTCATGGTTAAAGCAGAGCACCACCCTGAAAAACGTGGGTCTCTCCTTGCCACAGTGCGTCCCATTGCTGGCACTCGCAAGCGGGGGCACACCTACGCCGAAGATCAGCAGCTCGCCACAGAACTCCTCGCCGATACCAAAGAAGTGGCCGAACACGTCATGCTGGTTGATTTGGGGCGCAATGATTTGGGGCGCGTGTGTCGTCAGGGGAGTGTCACCGTCGAGGAGTTTATGGTGATTGAACGCTACTCCCACGTCATGCACATTGTCAGTAATGTGGTGGGCGAACTATTGCCCGATAAAACGGCATGGGATCTGCTCCAAGCTTGTTTTCCGGCTGGAACCGTCAGTGGGGCGCCCAAAATTCGGGCCATGGAAATTATCTATGAATTGGAGGGCTGCCGCCGTGGCCCCTACTCTGGTGCCTATGGTTACTATGACTTTGAAGGTCAACTCAATACCGCGATCGCTATTCGCACGATGGTGGTGCAACTGCTAAGCGACCACCAACACCTCATTCACGTCCAAGCCGGTGCTGGTATTGTTGCGGATTCCGATCCGCAGCGGGAATACGAAGAAACCTTGAACAAAGCTCGCGGTTTATTGGAGGCCATCTCTGCGCTGGGCGGCAAGCCTTAACCAAATGATCAAGGAGCCATCATCTGGTTTTTACATTTACCCCTTAGTCTAATAGGCGGTTGTTGCTAACGTTACCCAGAACACAGGCACTGGGAATGTTGGAAGAACTACCAATTTCTTGGGGATGTGCCTAAGTATTGGTTTCTTTTGCTTGAGGTTCTGCTGCCATGGCAAACGTCTCCCTTGCTGCCATCACTCCCCCCGTGGAGGAACGCTGGCGTTCCTCCTCTCGACTACACACGTTTGGCATGGGGGACAGCATCTGGATGGAGCCAGAGCGCATTTGGCTAGTGAGCCGGGGCGTCGTGCTGTTAAACCTTTTGCACCCCGATGGTGAAGAAGTGGTGGTGGGACTGGCCACCCCCGGTACTGCTTTTGGTTTACCCTTGACCAGTTTAACGGCCTACCAAGCCAAGGCACTTTCCAAGGCAGAGTTGATGCTCTTTACACTGGTGGAGGTAGAATCCTCACCCAACTTGACCCAAAGCCTTGTGCGGGGTCTGGCTCGTCGCCTACGGCAAGCGGAAGGTCTTTTAGGAATTACCAGCCATCGCCGGATTGAGGAGCGATTACGCCATTTACTCTTGCTCTTAAAGCAAGAAATTGGTCAGCCCCATCCCTTGGGCACACGCTACACTGTTCGCCTTACCCATCAACAACTGGCAACGGCGATTGGCACAAGTCGAGTGACCATCACACGTCTGTTGGGCAAACTCAAAGAGGAGCAGTGGCTCACCTACGATCGCGATCGCCACATCATTCTCACCAACGCCGCTCAGGTTTAGGTGATTTAGGTTAGTTCTCCCCTGATCAGGGCACCTCTGGCACAAAAGAGAAGGTTTCTAGTGTAAATTTTTGTAACCACTTGCACTCATGGTGGCAAAACTGTTAAATTAGATACAGAAATAAATCGTTCATCTTTGCTAGGAACCACCAAAAAGTTTGGGTGAATAGCGAAGACGGAAGTAGGGCAATGGTCCCGAAGGAACGCGCCTCAGCTGACAACAACTAGCCAGTACATCATTTGGGGCGATGATGATGACAACGACACTCACCTATCGCGGCGTTCAATACGACTACGTTCCTCCGGCAGTCCGTAGTGAAGCAACCGATGTTGTAGCCAAATATCGGGGTTGGAATTACCACTGCACCCACGCAGTGAATCCCCCAGCTCAACCTGTGCGGGATTTAATCTATCGCGGTGTTGCCTACCGTACGGGTCAAACGGAAGCTGTGAATACGACGGCAACTACTGCTGCCAACACAGCCAAGGAAGTGAATATGCCAGCGCTTGATCTCAATCAACTTTCGCGGGTCATTCTCACCCATCACCACCAAGTGATCAAAAACCGCGAACAATCCCTCCTCACGCGAATGATTGCCCAAATGGGATTGCCTGCGGCCGCAGGTCACTATTGGAACCAAATTCAGGGCAAAATTAAGCCCCATGTCTGGACAAGCTACGATCGCAGTCATGCCACGATGAGCTAGCACAGGGGTGTGATTGTCCTCTCTCAAGACTGATTCGTAACGGCACTCGCATGGGAGTTATCTCTGGTGCGAGTTTTTTATTTCAGCCTAGGGCGTCAAGCAATGGCTGCACTTGGCCTAAGTTAGCCATTCAATCTCATTAAGATCAAAATCAAGTCGAGATCGATCTCCGCCAAGTCCTCTGGATCGGCCACCTTCTTCAGGGAGGCAAGGGATTGTTTTGAAGGCTTGCGACTTTGGGGAGTTGGGCGCTTGATATCCGACAGTGTGGCCTTCTCGATGCGCGTCCTTTCTTTGAGGGCATTGGGGTTAATGGATTGCAGAAAAAAGTTCACTGTTTCCTGTTTCACCCAGCCATTGAGGACAGCCAAGGCACCGAAGCGATAGTTCACCTGCCACTGCTCCTTGAGAATTTGTTTTATTTGCTCTTCCGTCAATAAGCCTGCCTTTTTCAGGTAAAAACCAATCGGCCGTTTTTCCTTGTCTTGGATCAGTTTTGGCCACTCTTCTACAAAAAAGTCAATGGTTTCTTGGGGCAACCAACCATGGAGGGCAACAATTTCACCAAAGCGCAAGTTGGTATAAATGCTTTTTTCCATTAAGGCGACTTGGAGTTGGCCTCGTGTAATTAACCCCGCCTTGAGTAGTAATTCACCAATTCTCATGATTGCCCCTACGAGTAGAAAATCATCAACTTTCAACAACAATGGGACATCAATTGGGTAAAGCCCCTTTCACAGGGATCGAACATCCTTGCAGCAGCCAACGCCGCTGTAGGACGGGTCACACATTTTTGTGCTTATTGTGTTTAGGCACAATATGTTATGACATATTTCAGAAAAGGGCTGCCGTTTTTTCAAGGACATACATCCGTTACTCTTGACAGTACCTCTCACAATAGCTGAAGTTACGCGAAACTCCTAATTGTAACAAATCTTAATACAGCTCTTTTCAGAGGGATCTCTTCACACGAATTCAGCGTGGCCAGTAGAGCTCTTTTAAGAGAAGCTAGATGTTCGGATGTCAGTTTAGCCAAGGCTGAAAAAGCGGCAAAAATGCTCACCTCATCCTGTGTGAGCGGTTAATTAGTGATTGAGCATCCACCGGCGACCGCAGGATTGCTGCTGAAAGCGGGGAGGCTTGGGTTCTTGGGGCGATCGCTGCACCAGTTCTGGGTCACTCCCCCGCGAGGGTCGGGGCAAGGCGGAAGAGAGATTTACCGCTGGCACTGAAAAAATGCGTCGGCCAAGCTGCTGACACTCTGGACAAAAGGCGGGTTCACTAGATTAGTCCCAAACTGCCTTTGCGGCCTTCGGGAAGTGATCCGTCAGGAAACTGCCCCCATTTTCTTTGCTGTCATTATTTGGCCGTCCGTCCAATCCTTGCACTCAATGCGAAACACATCACCGGGATTGACTGAAACCACTGCGGGGATCTCTGGATGCCAGCGATTATGCCCCGGCAGTTCTTGCTGATCCATGGGCTTAGTCAGATCCACTTTGAACAGAGTCTTCGGTATAGGGACGGACTCCAACGATTGGCAGTGTGCTCACCTGTAACTCAGTACCCATGAGCAATTATTGAGATGTTGTTTAGATTTAGTATTGGAGCAGGTCTTCAGGACAGCTGTATCTCCAGATACGAAAACAGTGTTGGACTTCGTCAAAGTAGCTGCTCAAATGGGAACGGTGGGTCAAGTGATCCGCCAAGGGGCGATCGCCAGCCAACAAAAACAAGCCCGTGCCCTCGAAGTGTTGACAGTAATGGCAGAAAATTTAGAGCACTATCGCCAAGCCATCCAAGCGTGGGGCGAGTCCTTTCCCTTTAATGCTGCTGAACCCATTGAATCCCTGACGGTGAAGCACGCTGTCCCCCCTGCCCCAAGGTCACACATAATTTTTGCCACCGATGGCTCGCAAATTGCCCCCAGTCACCACGAAATTGCCTATTGCTATTTGATTAATGTGGGACGGGTGGCGATCGCCTACGGTCAAGGGCAACGCCCCCATTTAGATAGTGTGCCGCAGTTGGTTTATGACCCCGATGAATTGGGGCGATCGCGGGGCTGGGGACTCACCATAGAGGATTGGTTACGCTACCGCCGCACTCAAGCGGAAATTCTTGCCCTTGTTGAACTCATTCAAGCGCAAAACAAGAAAGCCCCCAGCCTAGCACTCGTGGATGGTTCACTGATTTTCTGGGCGTGGGAATCACTGCCGCCAATGGTGCGTGAGGAATTGTTGACGCCCATCTTAGCTGCTTGGGATGAATTGCGTGCGAAGCGAATTCCCTTGGTGGGCTATGTCAGTGCCTCCCGCAGTCATGAAACGGTGAATTTTCTGCGCTTGGGGGTTTGCCCCTACCCTGAACCCAACTGTGCCCTCCACTGTGGTCAGACGAGTCAGACTGGCCTCGAGGCGACTCGCGATCGCCCCCCTTGTCAAGTCTTTGATCCCCTGCGGGATGTGCTCCTCTGGCAAGCACACTTGGCACCGCAACAGTATAGTCCCCTCTGGCGGAGCCGCAGTCGCATTCTGGAACATTACGGCGACCATCACATCTACGTTGCCTACCTCCACGGTGGCTCGGAAGTGGTGCGTTTGGAAGTTCCTCAATGGGTGGCGCGGGATGCAGACCTGTGGCAACAGGCAGTTGCGTTGACGGCAGCACAAATTGAAAAAGGGCGGGGTTACCCCGTGGCATTAGCAGAAGCCCACAATTTAGCCGTTGTGCGCGGCAGCGATCGCCAACGCTTTTTTGCTTTACTGGAACGGGAACTGATTAAAGCAGGACACTGGCATGTGGCTCCTTCCCCCAAAGAGCAACGCAAACGCCAAAGTATTGCCTAGGTGGCTGCTGTGTGTTGGTTTAGGCATCGCGGGCTGGGGAACGCAGTTGGCGCTACCGCCAGTAAGCGGGTGGTTCTTGGCCTTCATAGGAATTGTGCCCCTGTGGTGGCAGTGTCAGGTTTTATCGCCACTGTGGGCAGCGATCGCCGGCCTGTGTTGGGGACTAGGGTTCTACGGCAGTAGCTTAGTCTGGGTGTGGGATTTGCATCCCTTGACGTGGATTGGCATTGCGCCAGTGCCCAGTTGGCTAATCTCGCGGGGGATTTGGCTTTTCCTGAGTGGTTGGGGGGCAGTCCTGAGTGGGAGTTGGGCTTTTTTGATGGCACGCTATGGGGTGCGGCAATCTGCCCCTTGGCAACTTCTATGGGGTGTCACCCTTTGGTGTGCCCTTGAAGCCCTCTGGAGCTATTCGCCCCTGTGGTGGATTAGTTTATCCCTGACCCAAAGTCCAACGGGACTCCTTCAACTGGGTCGTCTGGCGGGACCCACCACGATTACGGCAGTCGTGATGACAGTGAATGGCTTAGTCACCCTCAGTCTGCGGCGGCACACATGGGCAAAGCAATGGCTTGTTGTTACTCTTTTGGGGGCGATCGCCCTCAATGCTGTTTTAGGCGTCAGTGTCACTGCGGATCAAGGGGAACCCCTACGGGTGGGTTTGATCCAAGGCAATATCCCGACACGGGAAAAGCTCACGCCAGAGGGTATCCGCCGCGCTTGGCAGGACTATCCCCGTGGCTATCGCCAACTGGTGGCTCTAGGGGTTGATGCCGTCTTGACTCCGGAAGGGGCACTGCCGATTTTGTGGCAACCACACCAAGTCAATCCCATCACCAGCGCTGTTCGCGAGGCAGGGGTTCCCCTGTGGTTAGGGACATTCATGGAGACGCTAGGGGGGCATCATCAGGTGCTCCTGACCCTCGATGGGCAGGGGGAGATTTACAGTCGCTACAACAAAGTCAACCTTGTTCTTTTGGGGGAATATATTCCCGATTGGCTGGCGGGGGTAGTACAGCGGTTATCCACGTTGCGATCGCGCCTCCTGCCGGGGAACCCTGATCAGGTCTTTACCACCCCTTGGGGCAAGGCCGTTGTCCTGATTTGCTTTGAATCTGCCTTT
The DNA here is from genome assembly GCF_030322985.1 of Thermosynechococcus sp. B1. Classification (NCBI taxonomy): domain Bacteria; kingdom Bacillati; phylum Cyanobacteriota; class Cyanophyceae; order Acaryochloridales; family Thermosynechococcaceae; genus Thermosynechococcus; species Thermosynechococcus sp. B1. The sequence continues at coordinate 1,127,334 of NZ_CP096573.1, forward strand.
TCCCACCGCAGCCGCTGGCAACTGGTTCATGGGGGCCAGTTTATCCTCAGTGTTGCCAACAATGATCCCTACCGTCGCCAACTGATGACCCAGCACCATGGGCATGATGTGTTGCGTGCCGTCGAGGGCGATCGCTGGCTCGTGCGCTCCACGAATACGGGCCTTTCTGCGGTGATTGCGCCTACGGGGGAAACTGTTTGGCTCTCCAATGCTGATGAGTTTGTGATTCATGCGGCAACGATTTTGCGGCGGCAAACCCAGACCCTCTACACTCGCTATGGGGATTGGTTGCTACCCCTCTTGCTGGGGATGCTTAGCTTATCCGTTCTTCGACAACGAGTGTCGCACTGACCCATTCGCCGCGATCGCCATAGGTGCGAATGAGGCGCTGCCGCTGCCCTTCTGCCCACAACCAGCCCACCTCAACAAAGAAGGGTTGACGAAAGGACACCTGTAGGGGCGTCAGGCTAGAGGTGCCATCGGGGAGCAGGACAAGCTGCTTGGGTTGATCCGTATCGCTAAAGAGAAGCCGTGAACCAGCAATTGTGGCCGTTGTTTTCACCTCGTGGTCGGGGGTTTGCAGCAGTTGGTAGAGCCGATCGCCCTCGCGCCAAAGGCTCAGATGGGTCGGGGTTTCCGTTGGCGATCGCCAGTCGGCATAGACGGTGTAGGCGGTACCGCGCCATTCCCCTAGGAGTTGATCCACGGTTAAGGGAGGACGTTCAACGGCGTTACTGTGGGCACGAAACTCGCGAATCAGAGTCATGGATTGGAGGTGCTGATTTTTGTCAAAGAGTTGGACAAACCGCAGTCGGCGATCGCCCATGACAAAGCCATACTCCGCACCAAACTCGGTAAAGGGCGCCACCTGCAACGATCCCTTAGAAAAAGCCCCCGTCGGAAAAAAGACATTTTGGCGGCCAATGGTGGCATACTCCTGCACCGTTTCACTGGTGGGGGGCTGATCGAGACCATTGCCAAAGCGTCGCAGTTCAAAGCGCACCCGTTGACCGTCAGCAGTATCGGCAAGGATCAAAATCGAGGGCACTGACGCTCCCACGTCTCCCGTAGGGCTGACCGCCGTAAAGGAGCCATGCCATTCCCCAAGGTTTTTGCGAAAATTTTCCCAATTTGTTGTCATTGATTATCCTTGATTATCTTTACCGCTGTGTGCCACCATCATCATTACTATAGAAAAATAAAGTATTGGAGATCTTGCCAATTGGGAAGTGGCCGGCGATCGCCGGCGCTCAGAAAAAACTTTGATAGGATGGGGAGTGTCAGGGCGCTGACAAACGATCGCCATTGGGAGACCCGTGCATGACCACCGACCTCTTTGATTCAGGGGCTGGTCGCATTCTGATAGTCGATGATACCCCCGAAAATGTTGAAGTTTTAACCACACTGCTGCAACTGGAAGGCTACGATGTGCGCGGTGCCATTAGTGGCCAAATGGCGCTCATGGGGATTGAGGCCGAACCCCCGGATGTCATTCTCTTGGACATCATGATGCCTGATATGAATGGCTACGAGGTCTGTCAAACCCTGAAGGAGAATCCCAAGACCAAGCATATCCCCATTATTTTCATTAGTGCCCTCGATGATGTCTTTGACAAGGTCAAGGCCTTTGAGATTGGCGGCGCCGACTACATCACCAAACCCTTTCAGCAGGCGGAGGTGCTGGCACGGGTAAAAAATCAGTTGACGATCGCTCTCCTACAGCGGAAGCTGCGGCAAAAAAATGCCCTCTTGCAAAAGCAAAACCAGCAGTTGCAGGAAATCGTCGAGGAGCGGCGTGACTTGGTCTCCTCACTGCAAGCAGCCCAAGAACAGTATCGGCAGATGTTTGAGGAAGCCGTGGTCGGGATTTACCAAAGTTCGCCCGAGGGGGTTTACTTCAAAGTCAACAATGCCTTGGCACGCATCTATGGCTATGCCGATGCTGAAGACTGGCTAGCGGATATAGAACACCATAATCATCGTCCCTACGTGGATGACAGCGCTTGGGAAAAATTCCAACAGCAAATTGAAACTCGTGGCTTTGTGCGCAACTTGGTTTCCAAGGTGTATCGCGCTGACCACAGCATCACAACCATCTGTGAATGCGCCCGCCCCGTCAAGAGTGAGGATGGCCAACTCCTGTACTACGAAGGGTTTGTCTTTGAACTGCCCACCCGTAATCCATGAAACAAACCCTGAGCGCCCTGTTGGGGGATGCAGCGGTTCACTCCCTTGCTGAATTGGGCGATCGCGCTCCCCACCTGCGTCCCTACCTTCCTGAGTATGCCCTGCTGGTGACTCCCCCCACCCCAGAAGCGGGGGCAGAAGTGATTGCCTATGCCCGGCGCCAAGGCTGGCGAGTGTTGCCCATTGGCGCAGGCACCAAACTCAATTGGCTCGGGAACACCCCCAAGGCAGATATTTTTCTGCGGACAACGGCGTGGCAGAAGCTCATTGATCATGCGGCTGCCGATATGACCGTCACCACCCAAGTGGGTATTCCCTTTCAGCAGCTCCAGCACCACCTAGCACCCGCAGGACAGTGGATTGCCGCAGATCCCCTCTTTCGAGAAACGGCCACCCTTGGCGGCTGCTTGGCCACCCAAAGTAATGGCAGCCTACGGCAGCGGTATGGGTCATGGCGCGATCAATTGTTGGGGGTCAAGTTCATTCGCAGTGATGGCCAAATCGTCAAAGCGGGAGGGCGGGTGGTCAAAAATGTTGCCGGCTACGACCTGATGAAACTCCTGATCGGCAGCTATGGCACGCTGGGCATCCTAACGGAGGTGACGTTGCGGGTCTATCCCCTGCCGGATGCGGTACAAATCTGGCAGTTGCGGGGGGAAGTCTCTGCTTTGGCCAAGGGACTTGAGGTGATTTTGACGAGTTCCCTTGCGCCCGCGCGGTGTGTGTTGCGCCTTGAACCACGGGGGACGCTGCTGTTGGAATTGGAATTCCATACCCTGCGGGAAGTGATTGCTGCGGGTACGTTGGGCGATCGCCTGAGTCAGATTGCCCAGACCCATAATCTGCAACTGGAACCCCAAGCCCCCCTAGGCATTACCCTCAACCCCACCCCCGATCAAGTGATTCTCAAAATCGGTGTGCCTCTAAGCGAAATGTTGCCCGCCCTCACCCAGCTTCAGCAGTTGGCAAGGGAATTGGCCTGCGAGTGCCGAGGCGAAATGAGTGCAGGGGTCGGTTACGCCTATCTCCACGGACAGGAGGAGCATCTCGGTCAACTCATTCTCAGGCTGCGCCAAGGGCTACCACGGGGCTATGTCACCGTCTTAGCCGCCCCCCTGAACCTCAAGCAGCAACTCGATCCTTGGGACTATCGCGGCAACGCCCTTGAATTGATGCGGAAGCTTAAGCAACAATTGGATGCAACGGGTGTCTTTGGCACTGGCGTTTTTGTCGGCAATCTCTAGACAAGTTTCAATACTTACGAATGACTGCAACTGATCCTGTGGCTGGCTTTGATGCCCAGTCACCCCCTGATCCACACCTGATTGATGCCTGTGTCCACTGCGGGTTTTGCCTCTCCACCTGTCCTAGCTATCGGGTGTTGGGTACTGAAATGGACTCTCCCCGTGGTCGTATCTATCTCATGGATGCCATTCATGAGGAACAGGTGCAACTGGCGGATGTCGTACAGCACTTTGACTCCTGTTTGGGTTGCTTGGCCTGTGTCACCACCTGTCCATCGGGGGTTGAGTACGATAAGTTGATTGCGGCCACGCGGGTTCAAGTGCAGCGCCATTATCAGCGGCCTGTGGGCGATCGCTGGTTGCGGCAGTTGATTTTCCAAACGCTGCCCTATCCCCAACGGCTGCGTGCCCTCCTGTGGCCGCTCTGGCTCTACCAAAAACTCGGCTTGGCACATCTCGAAAAGCGGCTGGGACTCCTGAAACGGCTCTTGCCCAAGTCCCTTGCGGCCATGTATCAAATGCTACCGCCCCTTTCAGCCAAAACATTTCGCGATCGCTGGCCTGAAGTCGTGCCTGCCCAAGGGAAACAGCGTGGCCGCGTGGGGGTGATTCTTGGCTGTGTCCAACGGCTCTTTTTGCCGGAAGTTAATGAAGCCACGATCTCCGTCTTAAGTGCCAATGGCTTTGAGGTGGTGCTACCGCCACAACAGGGGTGCTGTGGTGCCCTGCCCCATCACCAAGGGGAGGAGGATCAGGCGCAAACCCTTGCACGCCAAATGATTGACTGTTTTGCAGCGGCCAAGGTGGATGCGGTTTTAATCAACGCCTCGGGTTGTGGCCACACCCTCAAGGAATATCATCGCCTTTTGGCTGCCGATCCAGAGTACCGCGATCGCGCCCGTGACTTTGTGCAAAAGGTGGAGGATGTGCAGGTCTTTTTGGTCAAACAGGGCTTGGTGACACCGCTCCACCCCTTGGGCGATCGCCCCTTGACCTTGGTCTATCAAGATGCCTGCCACATGATCCACGGCCAAAAAATTCGCCTTGAACCGCGGCAACTGCTGCGACAAATTCCCCAAGTGCAACTGCGCGAACCCCTCGATGCAGCCCTGTGCTGTGGCAGTGCCGGGGTGTACAACATTCTTCAACCCGATGTGGCGGCGGAATTGGGACGCCAAAAGGTACGCAACCTGCTGAATACTCGCCCTGATGTCATTGTCTCAGCCAATGTGGGCTGCACCGTGCAATTGCGGCAGTATCTCCAAGAGCAGAGTAGCTCCGTGCCCATTTACCACCCGATGCAACTGCTAGACTTGGCGATTCGTGGTGAGCAGCTTCCGTCCTAGGCTATATCCGGGGGGGCACTGAGGATTGCGCGCACTTGAGCTAGTAACCATTCTCGCCCCACTTCCCAGCCTCGTTCGCCATCCGCCTCAAGGATCATCAGGCTATCCACTGGCTCTGCCGCCAACAGTTGAAACAAAAGGGGAATAATTGGCATGGGCACTGGGATCACTTGTTCATCACAGGCCTCTTGAGCCATGGCTTCACTACCATAGGCGTGGATGACGTTTTTTTGCTGGTGGGGGGGGTGCTGTTCCTCAAGGGTAATCACCTGCCACTGACCATCGGGAGTTTGCAGGACGTAGTAAACCGTTTGCCCGTAGCGCTGGGCTTCCTCGTAGAGAATGGGGGCGATCGCCTGTACCGCCGCCACAGTCGCAGGGTCATCGGGGGCGTTGGCAATCAGTTCATCCACTTGGGTCAGTAAATCCACAACGCCTCCTTTAGGAGTTATAAAAAACTATTCCTTGGCCTCAAGGGCATCGAGATCAAGGGCACGAGAGCCACCCGTACTTAAAATCGTCAGCACTTTCCCCAGTTGATACCACACCAAAAGGGCGGTGGCGATCGTCAGCACAAAGGCAATGACCATACTCAGCCCTGCACCAAAGCCATAGGTCCACAATCCCGCCATCAGGAAGAGCCAGATACCAATGGAAATCCCCAAGTAGGGCAACTGAAGTTGGGGGCCGCGCAATTGACTCAGAACGCGGGTGGAGCGACTGCGGTTCCATTCTTGGACGCTCTGCTTGAGGGTGGCTTCAAAGGCTTTACCACTGGTCAACCCCATAAAAATACCCGCCAGTAGCAAGACAATGGGTGGATCAAACACGGGATACCTAATCCTTCTTGGACACTCAGGAACGTTGATAACCGCTGCCAACCCTTAGCTGGCCACCACCAAGGAATTGCTGTCTTCTTCTTTACCGAGCGTGTGGGAGACAGAGGCCTTGAGGGCTTCCCATGCCACATCAATCAAGAAGAGCGGACGCAGATCAGACTTGACCAAATTCCAAAGGCGTTGCACCTCTTCGGTGTGGAGACGGTCATCTTCGGTTAACGCTAGCACAATTTGCCGCCGCAGGTACTGCCCCTCCTCAGAAAAGAGATACTGCAAGCCCAAGGTGGCGGTTGGCGCGAGGTTAAAGTGCTGATCCTGCCGGGCGATCGCAATTAGGTTTTCCAGGCGTTGCCACTGAAGACGACCATCCTTGAAGAGGACATCCAATAACCGTCGCCGCAGTTGGGGCGATTCTCCTTGCAGCAGACGCCGTGCCACATAGGGATAGCTGACATCAACAATGCGGAAGTTAGGGTTGAGACACAGGGCAATGCCCTCTTGGGTGACTAGAGAGCGAATGATTAGGGCAAACTTAGCGGGAACCCGGAAGGGATAGGCATACATCAACTCGGAGAAGCGATCGGTGATCACTTTGAAGTTGAATTCCCGCACACTGGAGCCAATCACCTCCTCAAAGACCGACTCAAGGGCAGGGATAATCGGCGTAATATCCGTTTCCGGGGTCAAAAAGCCCAGTTTGACAAAGTCCGTCGCCAAGGCTTGATAGTCCTTGTTCACCAAATGAACGACGGCATCCACCAAGGATTCTTTAGTGCTCTCCTCCAGTTGATCCATCATGCCGAAGTCAATGTAGGCCATCCGGCCATCCGGCATGGCAAAGAGATTGCCGGGATGGGGGTCGGCATGGAAGAAGCCAAATTCCAAGAGTTGCCGCAGTCCTGAAATCACCCCCACCCGGATCAGCTCATCGGGATCAACGCCCGCCGCCACCATGCAATCGGTACGGGTGAGCTTAATGCCATGGATCCACTCCAAGGTCAGCACATGCTCACTGGTGTACTGCCAGTAGATTTTCGGTACCTTGACCGTGGGATCATCGCGGAAGTTGGCAGCGAATTTCTCGGCATTGCGCCCTTCATTGAGGTAGTCAATTTCCTCGTAGAGCTTGCGGCCAAATTCATCGACAATGTCCCGCAAATCATGGCAGAGGTTAATCGGTAGCCAAGGCTTGACCCACTGCACCAAAAGACGGATCAAGAAGAGATCGCGGGTAATCACGGGCAAGAGGTTGGGACGCTGCACCTTGACGGCCACTTCTTCACCACTGTGGAGTTTGGCTCGATAGACTTGGCCGAGACTGGCGGCGGCCACCGGTTGGGGTGAGAATTCGGCAAAAATATCCCCTAGGTTTAAGCGCAGATCCCGCTCAATAATGGCAATAGCAATCTCATTGGCAAAGGGGGGCAACTTGTCCTGAAGGAGCGTCAGTTCTTCGAGGTAGTCGGGACAAATCAAATCGGGGCGAGTGGAGAGGGCTTGACCGACTTTAATGAAGGTTGGGCCTAAACGGATCAGGAGTTTGCGCAGTTGCATTGCTCGCAGGGGACGCTGACTTTCCTGTTGACCTAGCCACTTGTCCCACTGCAACAGCAGCCAAAATGTCAAGAAAGATACCGAAATGTTAACGAACCGCCAGATAACTCGCCAAGGATGTCGCCAGTAGTAGCGGGCGATCGCCTCAGGATCATACCGACGATGACCAGCACTAGGGACAGCAGAAATACGGGCAGTCACAGCTTTTTCACCTTATTCTCTGAAACCCAACTTACTACACCCCTCTTGCCTTGCCATGGGTGTTTCCACGGAGCGCTTTTGGGAACACTGTAAGCAACCATTGCAATGATGAGGATTTTGTTGATCCCCGGTGCTAGAGGAGCTGATCTTTTTGGGTTTGCTTAAATATAGTATAGAAAACTACACATAAGCCCTGCCAATCAATAAAATTCTTAACAAAAGTTTAAGATTGGAGGTTCCAGCAATTCAGCCGTTGGTTGACTTAGGTACAGCCGCTCGAACTGAATTTCAGTAGGTTCGCTGGTGCGGATTTGCCGATAATGGTACCGTAGGGCATCTTCTTATTCACACCCTTCCATGGCCAACAGGATCATTGCCACATCTGTTCTTGAGGAGTTGTTGGCGCGGTTGCCTCGCTTGCGATCGCAACTGTACTTCAAGACATCGCTGACGGCGCTTTCCCATGCAATGGAGGATCAGGTTTTGGCCAACGAGGATGCGCCGATTATTATTGCCTGCTTTCAGCGGGAACGCTTTTATCGTCAAGAAGCCCATCGCTACCGCCGTATTGCCACCAAGTCCCACCACGTTTACGTTTTGGCTGCCCCGGAAACCGAGTTTAAGAACTGCTCGGGAGACTATGAAACGGTTGCCTTTGATCCCGCCGATGCCCTCAGTCAAGAATGGCATTTGACCGTCTTGGGCAAAAATTACAGCACTTGCTTGGTCTGCCGCGAAGTCCAGCGATCGCCCGCCAATCGCTTAGATGTGTTGCCGCCGATGGATGCGGCGCGTCGTTTTGAGGGCATTTGGACCTTTGATCGGCAGGTGGCAGCGACAACCGCTGAAATCCTCCTCAACCGTATTCGGGAGTACCGCCCTGAACTGAAGGAGAAACTCAAGGAAGGTCGGGCATGGGTTGAGACCTATCGCCAAGTGGCGGGGTGCAATAGTGATCCTGCCCCTTTTGCCGATCGCCTAGTGACCTATCTCCAAGCCGGCCAGTACAAGCAAATCAAGGCCTACCGCCAAATTGCCATTCAAGAGCGCAAGGAACGCCTCACCAATGCAATTACCACGGCGATTCGCAACTCCCTTAATCCCACAGAAATTCTCACTCGTGCGGTGGCAGAACTAGGGGAAGCCCTCAAAGGCGATCGCTGTCTCATTTACCGTTGCCGCAGTACCGATACGCGGGTGCGCATTGAGCACGAGTACACCAGCGGTGCTCTACCGCCATTGCAGTACCAGTATTGGCCCGTGAGTGAGCACCCCTACACCCAGCAGGCACTGGCACATCAGCAGGTCATTCAGGTGGATGATGTGGCCGCTGATCCCCACTACGAGGCGACCCGTTTCAAACCCCTCGAGGCCGCCGGCGTCAAAGCCCTCCTACTGGCACCTGTTCTCTATCAAGGGCGACTGTTGGGCATTGTTGAACTGCACCGCGGCGAACCGCTGCCGTGGCACGATATGGACGCAGAATTAGTGGAGGCGATCGCCACCCAAGTGGGGGTTGCCCTGATTCAGGCGGAGGCCTACGCAGATCTGGAGGAACTCAACGCGCAACTGGAGGCCTTAGATCGCACCCGCAGTAATCTCATTGCAATTACGGGTCACGAACTGCGCACGCCCCTTTCGACAATCCAAGTCTGCCTTGAAAGCCTAGCCAGTGAACCCGATATGGATCCAGAACTGCGGCAGGTGATGCTGAGTACCGCCTTGGCCGATGCTGAGCGCATGCGGAAACTGATTCAGGACTTCCTCACCCTCTCGCAGTTGGAAAGTGGCCGGGTGCAGTGGCGACCGGAACCCCTCCCCCTCCAAGAACTGGTGGACCTAGCCCTCAGTAGTCTGCGCACCCCCAAGGATCAACTACCGACCATTCGCACAGTCTTGCCCAAGGAATTGCCCTTGATCCGAGCAGATGGCGAATGGCTAGTGGAGGTGCTCTCGAAGCTACTCGATAATGCCTGCAAGTTTACGGAACAGTCGGGTCAGGTTTCCATTGCTGCCAAGCCTCGTCCCGATGGTCTATTGGAAGTGACGGTTGCCGATACGGGGCGCGGTATTGAGCCGGATCGCTTGGAAACGATTTTTGATCGCTTTTATCAGGAGGAGGGAGCACTGCGGCGCTCTGCGGGTGGGACGGGCTTGGGTCTCGCGATCTGTCGCCAGATCATTACCAATTTGGGGGGACAAATTTGGGCGGAGTCGGCGGGGCGCGATCGCGGCAGTGAGTTTCACTTTACGATTCCCATTGCTGAGCCTTTTTCTGGATAGGGGCTGCCAAGCCTCCTAAGATAGACAACAACGAGTGGGCAGCCAACCATGAGCCAATCCTTTGCCGATACCGCCATTGACATTTTGATTGACTTGGCCGAGCGGGGGGAAATTGACCCTTGGGATATTCAAGTGATTGAGGTCTTCGATCGCTGTTTGGCGGAGTTGACACGGCGGGGGGAACCCAATCTCAGTGAATCAGGGCAGGCCTTTTTGTATGCAGCGATGCTGGTGCTCCTGAAGAGCGATCGCCTAGTTGCAGTTGCTGAACCGATGCCCGAGGAAACAGAATTCGCAGAGCCGCCAGAGATCAGTGAAAACCAGTCCTTTGTGGTCTTGCCCCATGCCCTAGAGCAGCATTTGCATCGTCGCCCCGTGGCTCCCCCCCAACAACGGCGCCGCGTCACCCTTGAGGAATTGATTGCCCACCTGAAAACCATGGCCGTTCAGAACGACCGTGCAAAGGTGCTGCGGCCGCATCAACCGCGGCGGCGTCGCCGTCCCACAACCCTCAAGGCAATTACCCAACTGGCGCACCAAGAAAACCTCACGGAGATGGCTAACGAAGTAGAAAGTCTCCTCGGAGAAATGGCTCCCGAAGGGACATGGCTAGACTTCCAAGTGCTACTGCAGCGCAAACCCGATCCTGTGGGGGTCTTTTGGGCGCTGCTATTCCTCGCTGCCCAGTCTAAGGTGGATCTCCAACAAACCAATTTCTATCAACCCCTACAGGTACGGACGTGTTTAGCTGAAGCGATACGCCTAGAGGCCTAACCTCCCTCTGGCAGAAACGAAAAGCCCAAGGGCTTTACCCGCAGGAGTGCCTCACTCAGGGCAGTGTGGAGATACCCATTCGTCGCTAAAATCCGCCCTGATGTCAGTTGAAAAGGGGATTGATCGTAGGCAGTGACGACGCCCCCAGCTTCACGAACAAGGACTACACCAGCAGCCAAGTCCCAAGGGGAGAGACCCCGTTCCCAATAACCATCAAGGCGACCACAGGCAATGTAGGCCAAGTCAATGGCTGCCGCCCCACCCCGCCGTACCCCTTGGCTGAGATGGGTGAGGTAGCAAAATTCTGCATAGTTGTTGTCTTCGGTTTCACGGCGATCGTAGGCAAAACCCGTGACCAAAAGACTATGACTCAATTCTGCAGTGGTGGAAACCCGAATGGGCTGGCGATCGCGGGTGGCACCGAGGCCTGTAGCAGCCCGAAACAGTTCGCGATGAAAGGGATCATAGACGACACCAACGTGGGGTTCCCCCGCCACCAGAAGGGCAACAGACACCGCACTAAAGGGGTATTGATGGGCATAGTTGGTGGTGCCATCCAGAGGATCAATCGCCCACAGAAATGGATTATCCTTCAGTCCCGAAAGACCCGATTCCTCCGCGAGCACCGCATGGTCTGGACAATGGCGATGAATTACATCCAGTACCGCCGCTTCTGATTGGCGATCGGCCACCGTGACGAGGTCACCAGAGCGCCCCTTTTCCTCAATCTCACTCAGTTTGCCCCAATAGTGCTGAAGAACCGCGCCGCCAGCCAGGGCCGCCTCTGTGGCAATTTCCAGATAGCGCTGCCGCTCATTCTCCGGCAGTGGGCACTCCACTCCTGTCATGGCTGATTAATCCTCATCGAGGGGCAGACCCAACTGGACTCGCCCTTTACCAAAGTAGCGGCCAAACTGCAGCTCATAGACCTCATCCTCATCTTGGGTTTCCACCTCAAGGTCAGAGCGGGCATAGCTGACACACAATAGGGCATAGCCTTGGGCTTGCAGGGCGGGGGAGAGTCCCATGGCTTCGGGTTGATAAACATGGCCAGAGAGAATGCGCACGGCACAGGTGGTACAGGCACCGTTACGACAGGAAAAGGGCAACTCAAGGCCTTGGCTCTCAGCGTATTGCAGGATATAGCGATCGCTCGGAACAGTAATTGTGTACGTCCGCGTGGGTAGATCCCCCGGCTTGAGGGGACGCACGTGAATGGTCACTGTGTAGGTTTGTGGCGTGCTCATGGTCTCGCTATCTTACCGTGAAAAGGGCTGTCAAAGACCTTGCTTCGTCCCTTAGCTACAATACCGCAATCCCAACCTGCTAATGACAATGCTAGGGTAGGAGCGGTTCTATGACCCACATTCGTAGGGAGACCTAAAGTTATGAGTACCTTAGTGGTCATTGCGTTTGATGATGAGTACAAGGCGAACGAAGTATTAATCCAGCTATTGAAACTCCAGCGTGAGCATCTCATTGACCTTGAGGACGCGGCTGTTGTCGTGCGCACCAAAGATGGCAAGGTTAAAATCAACCAGACTCAGGATTTGACCCTCCAGGGGGCCCTTGGCGGTGGCTTTTGGGGGCTGCTCATTGGTCTATTGTTCTTCAATCCCCTCTTGGGCTGGGCTGCGGGTCTTGTGGCGGGGGCGATTTCCGGCAAATTTACCGATATTGGCATTGACGATAATTTCATCAAGGAATTGGGACAAACCATTGCCCCCGGTAGCTCGGCCATCTTTACGTTGGTGCGTCAAGCCACACCCGACAAAGTCCTTGAGGAAATTGCTCCCTTTGGTGGTAAAGTCCTGCGCACCTCCCTATCAAAAGAGGATGAAGCCAAGTTGCAAGAAGCCCTTAACCGAGGCAATCCGGCGTCCCAATCGCCTGCCCCGAGCGAAGCGACAACCCCCAGTGAAACGGCGAACAGTTAGTTTGTTGAGTTTGTCTTGGGTCTAGCTCTCGCTCTAAATTGATTAGGATAATTTTGAGAGGCTCGGCCATTCCCTAGGTACAGCCCTTTTCCCAAGGATGGAACCCACGCAACACTGCGCAAGTGAGTGTCGGGCAACATTTCAGTTCCTTAACGCCTAAGAAAAGGGCTGTCACTGGGCATTGTGCTCACAGTTAGGGAGGCCAATAGGGAGTGTTGGGGAGTGGGAGACGGTGCAGGATCAAACTAAATCAACCGCAGTGATCGCGATCTTAAAACGCTTTGGTGGGCGATCGCGCCAACTTAACCATCTAATTCCCTTGGTTCAAAAGCAGTGGCGTGCCTGCCTACCTTGGTTGCAACACTGGCAAGTGGTGGCCAGCCTCTCCCTCCTCACCTCCGTCGGGATTTCCGGGCTATCCCTGTGGCTGCTGCTGCGGCAACCGACGACTCCCGGCAATTGTGATTTTGTCCTTTGGCCTTTGGCATCGGCCTCCTTTCGCCTCTACTGCGCCCAACAAGCGGCGGAGCGACACACCCTTGAAGATTTGCTCCATGCCATTGATCTCATTGATGACTTGCCCCGCGATCATCCCCTTGCCCCTGAGATGAATCGCCGCCTAGAAGCGTGGTCAGATCAGGTTTTGGCCTTGGCAGAGGTAGCCTTTCATGAGGGGCAATTAAATCGGGCGATTGCCTTTGCGCGGCGCATTTCCCGTGATGTCCAAGCCTATGCCAAGGTGGAAGAACGCATTCAGCGCTGGCAGGAAATTTGGCAAGAGGGAGAGGCCATCTACCGACGCGCCGAAGCCGCCTTAAAAAACCTCGAATGGCGAGAAGCTTTTCAAATCTCGCTCCAGTTGCAATTTGTTGCCTGTCGTTATTGGGCACAAGAGCAGTTTGGCGCCTTTAATGAGCGGATTATCCGTGCCCAACGGGAAGATCGGCAGTTGGATGAAGCCCGTGCCCTCATGGCACAGGGGGGAGCTGATAACTTGGCCGCTGCCATTGAAATTGTGCGGCGAATTCCCACCACCAGTGATATTTATCCCGGTGCGCGGCGATTGCTCAATGAGTTGGGTGAACAGTTACTTGCATCAGCAGTGGCGGCTCTGAATCGCTATGACCCCCAAGAGGCAAGGCGCATTGCTGTTTTAATTCCCCGTGATGTCAGGAGTGCCCGCAGCGCTGAGGATGTGGTGACGTTGGCAACCGCAGAAGAATTTGCCCAAGCGGGGATGGGTCAGGATATTGATCGGGCGATCGCCCAAGCACGAACGATTACGGCAGAACGCCCCCTCTACTTTGAAGCCCAGCAGGCCATTCGGCGCTGGCAAACAGATTTGCAGGTACTGCGAACCCTCGCAGAAGCGCAGGCCATTGCCCGTGGCGGCACGCTGGATCGCCTCTACCTTGCCCTCAACAGGCTCAACATTCCTTTGGCGGACGCGAGTCCCTATCGCCAAAACCAAATCCGCGATCAGCGACGGCTGTGGCAACGTCAAATCCAGATTGCTGAGGATCAACCCCTGATCGATCAAGCCAATGCCCTTGCCCGCCAAGGCACCCCTGAAGCCCTGCTGCAAGCCCGCCAACTCCTTGAGCAAATTCGTCCCCAGCGCGCCCTCTACGAAACGGCTCAAAATCGCCTCAAAGAACTCTTCCCCCCCGTTGCAACGGAAGCGGTGAGCTGGCAGCCTGACCTAGATATGACTCGCCTGAAGGAAGCCCAGCGCCGTGCTCGAGGGGGGCGCGATCGCGACTTTGCTGCTGCCATTGCCATTGCCCAAGAAATCTCCCCCAACTCCAGTGTCTATGCCACCGCCAACCAGTTGATTGTGCAGTGGGGCAATAATATCTTGGAGCAGGCGCGCTATTGGGTGGGGCGGGACAACCAGCAGGCGATCGCCACCGCCGAACTCATCCCCCCCACGCATCCCCTCTACCCAGAGGCGAGGGAATTGATCCACATTTGGCAAGAGGCGGAACCCCAGTACCCCTTTTAAGGGCTTTTATTGATTTGTGGGGCTTCCACGAGCCGCACCTTTTGGGCCAGACCAATCGCTTGCAGTGCCCGAATCGTGAGCCACGTAATATCAAATTCCCACCATTGCAGACCGTGACGTGCCGAATGGGGGTAGGTGTGGTGATTGTTGTGCCAGCCTTCGCCAAAGGTGAGCAGGGCAACCCACCAGCAATTCGTGGAGCGATCGCCCGATTCAAAGGTGCGGTAGCCAAATTTATGGGTGGCACTATTGACAAACCACGTGAGGTGATACACCAGCACAAGGCGGACAAAGATGCCCCAGACCACAAAGGGCAGTCCCCCCCACAGATACAGCAAGACCCCTAAACCCACTTGAATGGGCACAAAGTACTGATTCAAAAAGCGATAGACGGGGTCAGTGTTAATGTCCTTGGTGAGGCGTTCCACCTCTGCCTTGGCGGGCACTTCTTGGAGCATCCAGCCCATGTGCGACCACCAAAACCCCTTTTGGGAATTGTGCTGATCCAGTTCTTGATCGGAGTGGAGGTGATGGTTGCGGTGGAGGCCAACCCATTCAATAATTCCACCCTCACAGGCCAAGCTGCCGCAAAAGCCAAAAAAGTATTCCAGCCATTTCGGGCACTGCAAACTGCGATGGGTGATCAGGCGATGCCAGCCTAGGGTGATGCCAAGGCCTCCAGACACCCAATAGAGAACAACACACAACAGCACAGCCGGCCAGGAAAACAGCCCCGGTACCAATGCCAGCAACGCTCCCAAATGCACAATGCCCATAAAAAAAATCACCCCCCAATTGGGACGCAGGGGGTGCGCAGGCAACGAAGAAACAGATGTCATAAAACTCTCGAACAAATTGACAAACTCAAAGTGGAGTTGAGCCCTGTCGGCTGTTCCCCTAGAGCAAAGATGGTTACGACTGCTTTTTACCTAGATGCCTAGAGAAATGGCTTCCTAAACAACCTACGTTTAACGAGCAAACAACCAGCCTTTACATTCATTATAGCGGAGATTGGAGAAGACTTGTCCTCCCCCCGGCCTGAAAGCCGCAGATTCCTACAACACCACGCAGGGATGACTGCGCAATCGTTTCGGCGGGTTCTAACCGCTGCTTGTATCTTGCCGGCATGCCCTGCCGTAGGCCACCTTGGGTTTCAGTGGCAATACCATGATTAGGATGCCTCCGCCATCCGCACTATCCTTCGCCGCCGGCATGAGTGCCGGGGCTTGCCGCGCATCAGGTCAAGCAAAATCTGGGTCGGGTATTGCCTCTTTCACGAAGACGCTCAACACTGCGACAACTCCTACTGTAGCGGATTGGATTCCCAGATGTCCCCCTAGTTCAGGAAAGGGCTATATCTGCCCTAGAAGGTTTCCAAACCTTAATGTTTTCTTTCTTGAGGAGTTAGGATACTTTGCTTATCCTCAAATCGCCAAGCTCTTTTTATAAGAGTTTCCGTTTGAGTTTGTAGGCATTTATAGAACTTTTGAGATAACAAGCGAGGTTAAAGATGGTTTTTTCTGTCAATCCTGAACTGGAACGACTCAATCAAGTTCATGGCCAAGCCAACCCTTGGAAATTTTGGGGACCTTACTTGAGCGAGCGGCAGTGGGGCACTGTACGGGAAGACTATTCCGCCGACGGCAATGCTTGGGAGTATTTTTCCCATGATCAAGCGCGATCGCGTGCCTACCGTTGGGGTGAAGATGGCCTCGGTGGCATTTGTGATGCGCAGCAACGGCTTTGTTTTGCCTTGGCTCTTTGGAATGGCAACGATCCGATTCTCAAGGAACGGCTTTTTGGCTTAACCAACAATGAAGGCAATCATGGGGAGGACGTTAAA
Organism: Thermosynechococcus sp. B1; assembly: GCF_030322985.1. NCBI lineage: Bacteria > Bacillati > Cyanobacteriota > Cyanophyceae > Acaryochloridales > Thermosynechococcaceae > Thermosynechococcus > Thermosynechococcus sp. B1. The sequence continues at coordinate 1,143,547 of NZ_CP096573.1, forward strand.
GAGTATTACTTTTACCTCGACAGTACGCCCACCCATTCCTACATGAAATACCTCTACAAGTATCCCCAAGCTGCCTATCCCTACATTGATCTGGTGATGACCAACCGCCACCGCAGCCGCTTTGAAATGGAGTATGAACTCTTGGATACAGGGGTCTTTGAGGGCGATCGCTACTTCGATGTCTTCATTGAATATGCCAAAGCGGCTCCCAATGACATTTTGATTCAAATCAGCATTCACAATCGCGGCAACGAAGCTGCCCATTTGCACGTTCTGCCCACCCTCTGGTACCGCAATACGTGGAGTTGGACACCGGACAAGGTTCTCGCCAAACCAGAACTGAAGCAAATGGATGCAACATTAGTGCGCGCACGCCATGAGGAGCTAGGAGAGTATGAATTTGTGAGCGATCGCGCAGTGCCCTTCCTCTTCACTGAGAACGAAACCAACTTTGAGCGGCTCTTTGGCCAGCCCAATGCCTCGCCCTACGTTAAGGATGCCTTTCACCGCTACCTGATCAATGGCGAGCAAAATGCCGTCAACCCCGGCAAAGTCGGCACCAAGGTGGCTGCCCACTATCAAGTCACAGTTCCCGCCCAAGGGGTTGAGATCATTCAACTACGCCTAGCATCTGCCCAAAGTAGCCCCCTCAGCTTTGGCAATGCCTTTAGCGATTGCCTCAACCAAGCCCGCACCGAAGCGGATCTCTTCTTTGATCACCTCATCCCCAGTGACTGCACTGCTGATCAGCGCAATGTGGTTCGTCAAGCCTTTGCCAGCATGATGTGGACAAAGCAGTACTACTACTACCCTGTTAAGCAGTGGTTGGAAGATAAAGCGCTGCCCCCCGATGTGGAAGAGCGCATCGTTACCCGCAACAAATCGTGGTTCCACCTTGAAAGCGCCGACATTATCTCCATGCCCGACAAGTGGGAATATCCTTGGTTTGCCGCTTGGGACTTAGCCTTCCACTGCTCGCCCTTAGCTCTGATGGATATCGACTTCGCCAAAGAGCAGCTTAAGCTGATGGTGAATGAACTGTATCTGCACCCCAACGGTCAAATTCCCGCCTACGAATGGAACTTTAGTGATGTGAATCCGCCTGTGCATGGAATTGCCACGTGGCAAATCTATCTCTTGGACAAAGCCATGAAAAAAGGCGAAGGTGACTTGGCCTTCCTTGAGAGTGTCTTCCACAAGCTCATGCTCAACTTTACGTGGTGGGTCAACCGCAAGGACTCCCTCGGCAACAACGTCATGGAAGGTGGCTTCCTTGGTTTAGACAACATTGGCGTCTTTGACCGCAGTGCGCCCCTACCCACCGGTGGTGTTCTTGAGCAGGCGGATGGTACGGCTTGGGTGGCAATGTTTGCCCTCGATATGCTCTCTATGGCGCTGGAGCTAGCACAGCACAATCCCGTTTATGAGGATATTGCCTGCAAATTCTATGAGCACTTCATTTACATTGCCGGGGCGATGGATCGCATTGGCGTCCAGAAAGATGAACTCTGGGATGAAAAGGATGGCTTTTACTATGACCTGCTGCGGCTGCCCGATGGTCGTGCCCAGCGCCTGAAGGTACGCTCGATGGTGGGATTGCTGCCCCTGTGTGCCACTGCCATTTTCTCGGAAGAGTTGCTGGACTCCCTACCCACCTTTAGGGAACGCATTGCTGCCTTTAATGCCCGCCACCCTGAGCTTTTAGCCAACATTAACCCCATCGATCGCCCGGGTGTAAAAAAACGGCGGTTGCTCTCCCCCGTCAACGAGGCCAAACTACGGCGGATTCTCACCCGCATGTTGGATGAGAGTGAATTCCTCAGTGACTATGGCATCCGTGCCCTCTCTCGTCACCACTACGATCACCCCTATATTTTCCAACTCGGCCGCGAGGCCTATCGCGTCAGCTATGAACCCGGTGAATCCACCACCGGCCTCTTTGGCGGTAACTCCAACTGGCGTGGTCCCATTTGGATGCCCGTGAACGCGCTCTTGGTGCAAGCTCTCCGCAAAATGTATGGCTATTACGGCAACGAGTTTACGGTGGAATGCCCCACCGGTTCAGGGCGCTGGCTCAACCTCTGGGAGGTCTCGGCAGAAATTGCCCGCCGCTTGGCCAGTATCTTCCTCAAGGATGAATCGGGGCGGCGACCACTCTATGGTGCCACCGCAAAATTCCAAAGTGATCCCCACTGGCGTGATCTAATTCTGTTTTATGAATACTTCCATGGGGATAATGGCGCAGGACTAGGTGCGAGTCACCAAACCGGCTGGACGGGTCTGATTGCACGGATCATCATGGGACTCAATGTTCTCGACGCCGATGAGGTACTGAAGAAAGGACACTTGGCTGTGGTCTCGAAACGCTTAGCGGAGTTGGTCAGCGCCAGCTAGCACCTGATTAAGGCTGAAGCGTATTGTGATAGGGGGGGCGATCGCCCCCTTTTTTAGGTCAAGACTTGGACACCCCCACAAAAGTCTAAAACTCAGTAATCCTAGCTGATTTTAGTTCTATTGAATTTGCCAACGTACAAGTAAATTTCCGTGAAATTACTGGCCAAACAGCACCCCCCATTTTTTACACTGATAAACAGGAGGAATGAACTCAGATAAACAGGAGGAATGAACTCACTTTTGCCTAAAGTTAGTTTCTACTGCTGCTGGAATCTGCTGCAGTAAGTGTAACGTTTACATTTTGCAATACAGCCAGAGAGATGTTAAGCTAATTTACAAAAGTTTACATTCCGCCTATGTTCCACATTGGCTGTCTTTGAGGTTTAGGATTATGTCACTCACACCCATGACCCGCTATTACATTCGCCGTCTCCTTGCAAAGCGTGCTGAATCCCTTGGGTTGACCGTAAGTGGTGCCGAAAGTGACAGTCAAGCTTTTGCCGATCAATTGGCACGCCTAGAATCCTTGGCGGCAACTAAGTTGGCAGAAATTGATCTCATTGTGCGGATGCACCAAACCCTCAGCCGCAACGGCCAAACCTACAATAGCTACCTCGCCAATCTGGAACAAAAACTCTTTGCCCTCATGGGTCTGGGGGGACAGCCTCGCGAAGAACTGACAGACATTACCCTGCCGCAGCTTGAAGAAACAAAAGGCGCCGCAGCAAAAGCCCTCACCTTGGCGGAAGTGCTAGAACACTTTAACAAAATTGGCGACATCGCCCAGAAATACCTTGGCAAGATGATTGTGGCCAACTATTGGCGGGGGACTCGTCCCTACAGCAGTTGGTTCGCTGACTTTACAGTGACCAATGATGGTCGTGTGGTTTGTCAATCCTACCAGTCCACCCGCGATGTGTTTCTCAGTGAGGAGCAGCTAGAGCACTTGCAAGGTTGGCTAGAGGCCTTTATCCGCCAGTGCCAGCGAGTGCTGCCGCAATTTACGAAGCAACTGCAAAAAGCGGGGGTACCCGAAACGGTTTTAGCTTAGGGTGGTATGCGGATTTTCTTTGCGGTTCTGTGGCTGGGATTGATTGTCTATAGCTTTGGTTTTGCACCCCCCGATCAACCGCAAACACTGACACTCATTCAACGGCTAGCAACGGGAGACTGGCAAGGCATTAACCCCCTCATTGTCAGTCTTTTTAATTTGATGGGCGTCTGGCCACTGATTTACACCGCATTACTGGTGGTGGATGGTCAAGAACAGCGATTTCCCGCGTGGCCATTTGCGGCTTTTAGTTTTGCCGTGGGTGCGTTTGCCCTGTTACCTTACTTCATCCTGCGCCAGCCAGCACCGATCTTCAGCGGAGAACTCAATCGGGGGGTACGCCTTTGGGAATCACGGCTCACTGCCGTTGTCATTGATTTATTGGCTATGGGCTTTCTTGGCTATGGCTTGGTCGGCGGCGATTGGCCAGACTTTTGGCAGCAGTGGCAAACCAGCCGCTTTATTCATGTGATGGGCCTAGACTTTTGCCTCCTGTCGTTGCTCTTGCCGGTGCTACTAGTGGATGACTGGCAACGGCGAGGGCTGGAAAAGTCACCGTGGCGCTGGTGGAGCCTTGTCCCCCTCTTGGGAGCATTAGGGTACTTGCTTTTGCGCCCACCCTTAATTCTCTCGAAAAAAAGTGTGGCATGATACAAAAAAATGCCCCTGAATTGGTTTTACTAATCTGTCAATGCTGAACTCTTCACCCAGAGCAAGATTCGCTGGCGTTGAAAGAGTTGCATTGTTGGGGGGATATCAATGCCGACAGCACCCTATGCGATCGCCACACCACCCGTTAAACCACCTTGGATTGACACACGACTCATGAACAAAGATCAACCCTTAGCACCCGTCTTTCGCCACATGGCCAGTGGCCTGTTTCCATCCACCACTGAAACTTACGAACGCGGCAAAACCATTTTCTTTCCGGGGGATCCAGCGGAAAAGGTCTATTTTCTCCTCAAGGGGGCAGTGAAGCTCTCACGGGTGTATGAAGCAGGCGAGGAAATTACGGTGGCACTGCTGCGGGAAAATACCGTATTTGGGGTGCTGTCCCTGATTACCGGCACCCGCTCCGATCGCTTTTACCATGCGGTGGCGTTTACGAATGTGGAGCTATTGGCCGTTCCCATCGAACAGGTGGAAAAGGCGATGCACGAGGATCCCGATTTGCCGATGTTTATGATTCAGGGGCTGTCATCGCGGATCCTGCAAACGGAGATGATGATCGAGACCCTTGCCCACCGCGATATGGGATCCCGCTTGGTGAGCTTTTTGCTGATTCTTTGCCGTGATTTTGGGATTCCCACGAGTGCGGGAGTCACTGTGGATTTGAAGCTTTCCCATCAGGCGATCGCCGAGGCCATTGGTTCGACACGGGTCACTGTGACTCGCCTATTGGGGGAACTTCGGGATCAAAAAATGATCTCAATTCATAAAAAGAAAATCACGGTGCATAATCCGCTGATGCTGAGCCAGCAGTTTACCTAGGTCACGAGTTGGCCATAGTCGAGTTTGATCAGGCGATCGGCCACGTCAAAGTAGCGATCGTCATGGCTAATCACAAATACCGTTTTGCCCTGAGCCTTTAGCTCAGGGAGGAGTTGGCGGTAGAAAATATCCCGAAAGAGGGGATCTTGATCCGCTGCCCATTCATCAAAGAGGTAGGCGGGGCGATCATCAAGGTAGGCCATCAACAACCCCAAACGCTTGCGCTCCCCTTGGGAAAGAGATGTCGTGGAAAAGCGGTTGCCTTCTAGGCGAACTTTGTGGCTGAGGCGCAATTTTTCAAGATATGCTGGGACGGCTGCTAGGCGTTCGGGGGATTCAATTCCCAGCAGTGACTCAAAAAGATAAAAGTCACTAAAAACGGTGGCAAAGTGTTGGCGATACCATTCGTAGTCCTCAGGCTGCAAACAGTGATCATCCACCCAAATTTCCCCCTGATCGGGAATGTAGAGTCCTGTAATAATTTTCGCTAGCGTTGACTTGCCGCTGCCGTTGCCACCGACAATAAAAAGAAGTTCCCCAGCCTCCACGGTCAAACTCAAAGGGCCTAGGGTAAAGGTCGCAGGTTCATCCCCATGGCCACTGCGGTACTGATGACGGATCTGCCGCAGAGAGAGGGTTTTCCAGCCAAGGGGAGGGAGTTCGCCTGTATCGTTGAGGTTTTGGCGCGGATCTCCAAGGCTCAGTTGTAGGGATTCCACCTTCTTGAGGGCAACGCTGGCACGACTAAATACCGGAATGGCATCAATCACCTGTTGCATCGGCAGCATGAGGTAAATGATCGTCAGAACATACCCTGAGAGAACTGTGGGTGTGGCTCCCAGCAAATGGGGCAGCGTAAAGAGAAAGAAGCCAATGGTAACAAAGAGCAGCAACTGCCCCCAACTGGCAGCAATGGCAAAGACCATGTACCCTAGCTCGTTTTGCTGCCGTGTTTTCTGAGCAGTGGGTTCCAATTCCCGATAAAAGAAGGCCAACCGCCGTTGCCGATTGAGCTTGAGTTCTTTGTTGCCCTCAGTGAGTGTCCGAAAGTGTTGAAAGAGGTGATCCTGTTGCTGCCGTGCCCGCTCTAGGAATTTGCGTGCTCTGCCCGCTAGAAACAAGTAGCTGCCAGTACCAATGACAATCAAGCCCACAAGGGCAAAAAAGAGGGGCGGCGACAACCAACCCATGTAAATCAGGCAGCCAATAACAATGGCAATGGCATTAAAAAGATTGGGCAGGACAGAAAAGGAACGGGAGACGGCATCCACGTCCTCTGTCAGCGTCGCAAGGAGTTGCGGATTGCCAATGGCTTCTAACTGGCGTAGGGGTGAAGCGAGAATCTGGCGGCTGAGGAGGAGGCGCATTTCATAAACCGCCTGTTGGGCAGCCCGCACCAGGAGCACTTGGGCGCTAAAGTGGGTCAGCAGTAGGAGCGTGCCGAGGAGAATAAATCCCCAAGGTAAGAGGCGCTGGAGGGCAGGGGTTTTTTGGAGGGCAGCATTGATCAGGGCAATGAGCGCAGCCGTACTGCCACCGTTGAGAAGGCCAGCGATCGCTGCCGCAACAATCGTCGGCCAAGCCGCCCGTAAAAGAATCCGAAAGAGCTTCACGAATCTGTTGTCTCATCAGGGGTGGGATTGGACTCAGACTCTTCGAGATTCAACTTGGGAATAAAACTGGGGCGATCGGCATTTTCCCAACCGGGGGGACGCTTCGAGTTGTACCATGCAATGAGGCCAATACTCACGGCCGCCACAAGACCCAGCAACAACACCCCATAAAAGGGGACAAAGTTACCTGCACCAACGGTAAAGCTAATCCCCGATGACCCCATTATCGTCCTCGTTAACATTTTTTAGAAATATGTAGAACACCACTATATCAACCCTATGGTTGCTTTGAGAATCCTGAGAGTTGGAAGCGGCTGTGCTGCCTAAGGTACAGTACAAGATAAAGAAGTTTTGCTGACTGTCCCCCCTCTTTGTCAACAATCAACCATGAGCGATCGCGCCCTTCGCCCGGCTGTTGTAGCTGCTGTGGAACCCGGCTCTATTGCCGCTGAGTTGGGATTTGAACCCGGTGATGCGTTGGTGGCCATTAATGGCGATCGCCCCCGCGATTTGATTGATTATCGGTTTCTCTGTGCCGAGGAATACCTCACCCTCGAAATACTGGGCAAAGACGGCCAAACCTACGTTCTCGAAATTGAAAAAGACATTGATGAAGATTTAGGACTGGAGTTTACCACTGCCCTCTTTGATGGGTTGATGCAGTGCAACAATCGCTGCCCTTTTTGTTTTATTGATCAGCAGCCCCCCGGCAAACGGGAAAGCCTCTACGCCAAGGATGACGACTACCGCCTCAGCTTCCTCTACGGCAGCTACATTACCCTGACGAACCTGCTTCCCTCAGAATGGCAACGCATTGCCCGCTTGCGCCTTTCCCCCCTCTATGTCTCTGTCCATGCCACAGTAGCCAGTGTTCGCCAACGCCTACTGAAAAATCCACGGGCGGGGGAAATTCTGCAACAGATTCGCTGGTTTCAAGAGCAACGGCTGCAACTCCATGCCCAAGTGGTTGTCTGTCCGGGGATTAATGACGGCGAGTGCCTCGAGCAAACACTGCGGGATTTAGCCCAGTTCTATGATCCTGAAGAGCCAACCGTGCTCTCGGTGGCGGTGGTGCCCGTGGGACTGACCCGCTTTCGCCCTGCTGAGGATGAACTGATTCCCGTCACCCCTGATCATGCCCAAGCGGTGATTCAATGGGTACAGGCGCTCCAACGGCGGTTTGAACAGCAGTGGCAAACCCCCTTTGCTTGGCTAGCAGATGAATGGTTCTTGATTGCCGGATCGCCCTTACCCCCCGCCGCCCACTATCAGGACTATCCGCAACTCAGTAATGGCGTGGGAACGATTCGCCTGTTTTTAGAAGAGTTTGAGCTTCACGCCCAACAGCTTCCCCAACGCTTACCGCAGCCGCGTCATCTGAGTTGGGTGGTGGGTAATACCGTGGAACAGGCCTTTGCACCCTTGGTGGCTCGCCTTAACCAAATTGAGAACCTGCGCCTTGATCTCTATGCCCTCGCTAGCGACTATTGGGGACAGCAGATGTCCGTGACAGGGCTATTAACCGGCCATGATTTGATCTATCACCTGAAGGGCAAACCCTTGGGCGATCGCCTGCTTCTGCCCAGTCTGATGCTCAAGCACGATGAACCCGTTTTTCTCGATGATGTGCCTTTAGCCACTGTGGAGGAAGCACTAGGGGTCCCCATTCAAGTGGTCTCTGGTGGCGCGGCAGGGATTATTGCTGCTTGTACTCACCCCTAAAATGCCTGATCTTGCCCCTTGGGATCCCCGCAACCTATAATGGCTGGATGCTGTCCGCTGCACACTCAACGCTATGATTGCCACCTCATCCCGTCCGGTTCGCATTGGTTCCCGCAAAAGTCAACTGGCTCTCGTGCAAACGGAATGGGTACAGGCGCAACTGCAAGCCCACTATCGCGATCGCGCCTTTGAGGTGGTGACCATGACCACCCAAGGAGACAATATCCTTGATGTCGCCCTTGCCAAAATTGGCGATAAAGGCCTCTTTACCAAAGAGCTAGAACTCTCAATGCTGCGGGGTGAGACCGATTTGGCCGTTCACTCCCTCAAGGACTTACCCACCAAGTTGCCCGATGGTTTAGTTTTAGGCGCGATTACTGAGCGGGAAGACCCAGCAGATGCCCTTATTTTAGGTGCAAAATGGACAGGACACACCATTGATACCCTACCTGAAGGCACGGTCATTGGTACTTCGTCACTGCGTCGCTTGGCACAGTTGCGCCACCACTACCCCCATCTCACGTTTAAGGATGTGCGGGGCAATCTAAATACTCGCTTGGCCAAATTAGATGCTGGGGAATACGATGCCTTGATTTTGGCGGTGGCTGGCCTGCGGCGTTTGGGCTTTGGCGATCGCATTAGCCAAGTCTTACCCGCAACAGTCTCCCTTTATGCCGTGGGTCAGGGCGCCTTGGGCATTGAATGCCGCGCCGACGATGCTGACATTTTAGCCTTGGTCAAGACCCTTGAACATCCAGAAACAGCAGCCCGTTGCCTAGCAGAGCGAGCCTTCCTACGGCAATTGGAAGGGGGCTGTCAAGTGCCCATTGGGGTGCATACGGTGATTGAGAATGGTCAACTCACCCTCACAGGATTGGTCGCCAGTCTCGATGGCCAACGCCTTGTCAAGGACAGTCTTACAGGAGATGCCGCCACAGCCGAAGAACTGGGGACGCGCCTTGCTTTGAAGCTGCGGGAACAGGGAGCCTCAGAGATTTTGGAAGAAATTTTTGCTACTGCCCGTCTCGAGCGTTAGTTTATCCCTACCATGGAACCCCTACCATTGTAAAAGCAGCCCAGTAGTAGGGATGATCGAGGGAACGACGACCAGCCCCTTGGGTAACTTCTGGGGGTAACGGGATGCGGCCACGAATTGTTTGCAGTTCATTGTCTTGGATGCGAATATTGCCGCGCAGCATCGCTAGCTGCGCTTGCCGTAGCGCCTCGGCCTTAATGGGTACCGTATTTAACAAATCGTAGAAAGTAGTCATCAGCGCCAACGTCCCCTCATCGCTGACATACCACAAACTGGCCAGCACCGACTTCGCCCCCGCCTGTACCGCCAGACCCGCAAACCCCAGTTCTGCATCCAAATCTCCAACCGCCGTGCGGCAGGCACTGAGGGTCAAAAATTCTGCTTGGGGACGGTTAAGCTGTAAGCCTTGGAACTGCAAAAGATTCAATCGCCCATCCCTAAAAGCAATGTAGGAATTTTCTGCAGCTCCTGGTTGAAACTCAGCGTGAGTGGCCAAATGGATTACAGGGTAGAGTCCTTGACGGCGCTGTTGTCTAAAATTGGCAATTGTAAAGGCCTCATTGAGAAAGGCTTGACCTCCTCCTAGGTTTTTAACAATCTGCGCCACCTCTAGGGGCGCCATCGGCAAGGGGGACTGATCCGGGAATTCCGATGCCCCCATTGCCAAGATGGGTTCCTGTTGAATACTGCGGTAGCGAATATCCATGAGCCTTATACTGGGAACCAGTGCCGTGCTAAATTGCTCTACAAGAAAGTTTTGACCATCATGGAGCGCTGCCAAGGGAATGCTACGCATACCACTGTCTAGAACAAAGACCAGTGTGTCAATGCCCTGGGCATTCAATTTAGCACGCAAAGGGTCAATCAACCATTGGTAAAGCTGTTGTGCCGCCGGTAGGTAAGTACGGGTATTGATCAGGCGTGGATCACGCACCCTGTTAATAAAAGTATCCACTGTTTTTAATAACTGTTGACGCCCCACTCCCTGCAGCGGTGTATAAAGCGGCCTCCCCTCTAGGGTAACCAAGATGAGATCAAATTGGTCAGGCCGGGCTAGGGTGTAAATGACAGCTGGCTTTTTACCTGTTTGCTTGGCAATTTCATTGAGGGCTGCCTGCAAATCCTCAAGGGAGAAATCCTGCCTATCACAGGTACGTTCTAGATAACTGCTAACTTCTAGACAGCCCCGTAGATCGAGTAACGCCAGTGCACCTTCAATGTTATTGCTAGCTAGGGCAGTCTCGATATCTCTAGTTAAGAGAATTTCAGGGGGAACGCTGGGTACTTTAAGGGGTTCTGGGATGACTGGTGTAGGGGGTTCTAATAGTGGATTGGCTTCTTCAGGAGAAATCAAGCTGCTATCGACAACATTTTGAGCTGTATTTTCAAAACGGATATTTCCGACCTCCACAAGACCTAAAAGCGTTTTGGGTACAGGAATAATCGATCCCTCGGCTTGAATTGCCCCTGCAGTTCCATTCGTTTCGGAATTGCCCACTAAAAATGGAGTGGCATTGTTGATAAAAATATTCACTGAGTCACCCCATACCGTGGTAGGTACACCATTGAAAACAAACGTACCCAAGCCACGCAGTGAATTTTGCGCATAAATATCAACACTGCCCGCCCCAGCATTAATCCAGTTGAAAACTAGATTGCCTCCCCTTAGGTTGACATCCCCACCACCGGTCATCAAATGGCCCAGCGTTAAGTTGCCGCTGGGTATTGTCTGGAGATTAGTGAATAGATCAGGCAGTGTTAAATCATCATCCGGAATTGGATCAATCGTACCTCTAGAGGTTGGAATAGGGAAATCACCAGTCCAAGCTAAGAAGTTACCACCGTTGGTGAAGATATCACCCGTCGTAATCGTAGGCGCAAACAGTGTAACATTGCCACCACTGCCAGCTGTATTGATATTACCTGTTGTTAAAGCACCCCTGTAGGCAACAGCAGCCAAATCACCCCCGCGAGTCGTGATATTACCAGTTGTTATGTCAGTTATGGAATCAAGATAAACAAAACCACCGTTGCTGTTGATATTGCCAGTTGAAATACCCCCGCTTCCTGAAAAGACTGCGATCGCTCCGCCTGCACTGATTAGGTTGCCGAGAGTGATGTCATTAAAAGCAACTACGCCGATAGTACCACTACTTTGAGTTACTTGCAAATTACCAGCAGTAATCTTAAGTACAGAGTCTAGACTAATATCTGAACTAGTGGTGACATTGTTCAACTGAATATTACCAAGAGCATTGATGCTTAGACTTGCAGTGTTGACTGTTCCTGAAACGGCGGTTTGACCTGTTGAGTCAATATTCAAAGAATGATTGCCATTGATATTGCCATTGAATGTAATATTTTTCCCTGAAAAGCTCGTTGAGTTTAGTAGAGTTGTGTTACCACTGAATTGGATACTGCCTGCAGATGCATTAACTAAACCTCCAAGGGAAATCGTACCCCCACTACTCTGTAGATTAATACTTCCACCTGATGTACTGAGAACATTGCCACTAGAAGGAAGGAAGATATTGCCACTAGCTTGGAGGGTGATATTGGCGCCATTAGTTTGTATGGGAGCATTGGCACTAATGTTTGCTGCACTGATATTAATTGGATTATTGAAGGATGATTGATTTTGAATCACTCCCTGTGCTTGTAATACCAAGCTCCCCTGAAGCGAGATGGGGTAGCCGATGATGATATCATTATCAGCCTGTAGCGTGAGTGAGTTTGTCGAGCTGCTGGAAATTGAGGTTTCTACATAGATATTCCCAGTAGAATTTGCAGTACTGTCTGTTGTTATCACAACGTTTGTGGAATTGAGTGCTGATAACAGCGTTCCTATAGTTAACACAGAAACTGAAGGAAAGTTTGATAATGCTTTAAAGGGCGAAGAGGAAGTAATGTTCAAATCATACATGCTATTACTGATATATATGTCTGTTGGATCAAGTAATAATGTTCCTGTGTTGCCATTTAGGGCAGTGGTATCGACTCTGCCTTGAAAATCCAGAAACTGTTTGCTGGAAACTTCGACAAAGCCGCCATCTCCCCCAAGGGCACCGCCACGGCTACTGATCTGGCCATAAAAACGCGTGTTGTGCTCTGCCCAATTGATAATTGTGCCCCCGTTACCCTGATGGGTGGCATCAGCATTCAAAAGAGTACCGGCATTAACAAAAAGGTTTTGTGCATTGAAGCTGCTCTCTAGACGGCCGGTTCCAGTTGTTCCCCCTAGGTAGTCACCACCAATGAGAATTGTGCCGCCCCCTGTATTACCCGCAGCATTCAGTTGAGCATTAATCAGAGCAATATTACTGCCTTGGCCAGCAATGGTGATTTTACCCCCGGCGCCGGTGGTATGACTCACATCAATCGTGCCGCCAATGACTGCTGTATTTGTGGTTAGGGGAATCTTGGTACTGTCGTGAACCAAATGAATCGTGCCATCTGGATTTTGAATCACGCTATTGACGGCAGGATAGCCATTACCCCCTGTGAGTAACGTCGGGAGATCAATTGGCTGAATAATGCCTGCGGCGGGCAATCGCTCTTTGGGAATCTCTAGACTGAGGAGCATGCCCTCTTGGGAAATGCGCACCAGACCTGATTCAGGTACCGCCACAACATTGACCGTGCCCCCCGTTGCGCCAAGGGTACCTGTATTGATCACCTGATGCGCCATCAAGGTCAGGGATTGACCAGCATTCACCCTAAGATTGCCTTCATTAATTAGGATGCCTCTATTAGCAAATTCAAAGCCAATCGGGGAGCCATTGAGTTGGCTGTAGGTGTTTGAACCATTGAGATCAAAGAGGCCATTGCCAAAGTGAACGCGCTGGGCTGTCGAGGCATGGAATGCCGCTGGTAGATTCAACTGCGCATTCGGACCAAAAACAATACCTGCAGGATTCAGGAGGTAGAGATGACTGTTTCCGCCTGTAACTTGCAGCACGCCGTTGATATAACTAGCACTGCCACCATTGACGCCAGCAAGAATGTTGCGAATTTGCGGGGTAGAAAGAAAGTTGGCGATTTGCCCCTGCTGGACATTGAAATCACGAAACAGGTGAAAAAGGTTTTGGCCATCGGCAGAACGTTGTCCGCCACCAATGTTGAACTGATGGTTGACGGTTTCTACGGTGGTGCCAGTGGCATTGGGAGCGGGGGTAATTTCAGCAAGGGCGGGTGTACCAAGAAAAGAGGTCAAGCTAGTCAGGATCACCCAGCTGTAGGGCAACACTTTTGTTAAGCATTGAGAATTCATATGACGTTATGTAAAAAAACTTGCTAATGAGGATAGTTTTATCCTCAGGGACTATTTTAAGTGCAATCAAGGCAATGTGCCACTTGGCAAAGTGTCTGGTGCGGGTACTGTCTAAAATAGGGCATTAAGAACAGAGCGCAATTTGAAGCGGAGGGCGATCGCCGTCAAGTTATCGTGGCCATTGACTTGATTCCCCATATCAATCAATTTATGGAGCGACTGACTGAGGGGGATACTAAAGTCGAGCATCGGGACTAAGTGGCTAATGATATGGGTTTCAAGGCAGCGATTATCGGACAGACCATCGGAGCAAAGTAAAACCAGGGTATCTTCTTCGATGTCTAGGTCGATGACTTCTGGGTAGATGGCCTCATTGTTGCGAGGGCCGAGGGCTTGGGTGAGTTGGTAGGCATCGGGGCGGCCATAGGCAATCTCCGGCTCGACCCCCTGTTGGATAAGACGTTGACCGACTTCGTGATCAATGGTGAGTTGTTGCAGTCCTTGACGTTTGGTAAAGCGGTAAATGCGACTATCACCGACATGGCCAAGGCGTAGGTGGTAGTTATGCACTAGAGCCATGACCAGCGTTGTCCCCATGCGGCCACTGCCGGTTTTCCCTTTTTGATCATTAGTGGCAAAAATGACTTCATTGGCACGGTAAATGGCCTTGCGAACCTCTTCAGCGCTAGGGAGTTCTCCCTGCCACGGCCATGTCTGTTCAAAGTATTCGTGAATAGTTTTAGTGGCAAGGGAACTGGCAATTTCACCTTCTGCATGCCCCCCCATGCCGTCACAGAGCACGTAAAGTCCCTGAACATCCAACTGCTGCCCTTGGGGGGTGAGACGCACTTGCTGCCGATGATCAATCAGGTAAAAATCCTCGTTGTGGTGGCGATCGCGCCCGGTGTCTGTCTGGGCAGCAACATCCACTTGAACCAGTTGCCGCGGTAAGAGGGCAGTGGGTGCATCCTCAATAGCGGTATGATCCTCTTCTGGTGATTCTGATGAGAGGGTGATGTCTGGCAGTTCATTAATCAAGTCACCCGTACTTTCACCTGTCTCCTCCTCAAAGTCTGGCAGAGGTTCATTGCGCAGGGTGGAGGCGAGAGAGTCGAGCAACATCTGAATTTCTGAGATTTTCTCCAGAGGAGCCGTGCTCAAGGAGACCAAGAGCGGCATAAAAACGGCTTGACGACGACTAGAGGCATGGCGAAATAACTCTTCCCAAACAGTAACGAGGCTGGGGGGTGGCGTGGGTCGCTCAAAGGTTTTCACTAAGGGCAAGGTGAAGTCCAGTTGATGCAGCCGCAATTGATCGTCAGGGTTGACGGCTAAATTCCTAACTGTGAGCAAGGAATAATGGCAGTGCCACGGTTCTAGAGTCTTCCACAGCTCAATCATGTCCTCTAGGTACTGAAAAATTTGCCCATCGGAAATGTTGTCGTCTTGCCAGACATCTTGCAGAGGGCGCGCTGTGTGATTGTAGTCGAGAATAATGCCGTGGCAGTAGTTGGCCGGTAAGTTGCTTGTGGAAACGGTATCTAGCCACGCATCGTGAATGGCTGGAATGGTTTCGGGATAGACAAGGTGCAAGGCAAGGTAGGCGATCGCCACCGCACTGAGGTCAGGGTATTGAGCTTGCAAATGGGGAATGACCACACTGGGGTCGAGAATGTTTAACCCCTGTGCCCAATCCTGAGCCGTTTCGCGGAGGGCTTCTAAGAGCGTCGGTTCCTCAGGCTGTAGGTCCTGTACCAGTTGGGGCAAATCACAGGCGTAACGG
This sequence comes from Thermosynechococcus sp. B1, assembly GCF_030322985.1. Taxonomy (NCBI): domain Bacteria; kingdom Bacillati; phylum Cyanobacteriota; class Cyanophyceae; order Acaryochloridales; family Thermosynechococcaceae; genus Thermosynechococcus; species Thermosynechococcus sp. B1. The sequence goes on from NZ_CP096573.1 coordinate 1,158,907, forward strand.
TGATCCCAGCGTTGGTAGCGGTGCTGTGGGTCAAAAAAAGCGGCGGCATTGGGAGGATTGGTGTCCTGCTCAAACACAGTTCCCTCAGAGTTACGGTTGGGGACAGCCAAAATGGGGTGATCGGTATAGGCAGGATAGAGAACGCCCCACCAAAGTTTGAGGTTTTGATCAGTTTGAGCGGTAGGCATTAGAGCAGATGAGCCAGCAAAGACAGCACAGTGACGACCACCCCTTGCGGTGTGGGAGCGGTATCCCCTATTGTATAGCGATCGCCCTAGGACAACCCTTGATCTGGGGGTTGCTGCTGTTATTCCTCAGCCATTGCCATCACAGGAAATGATTTGGGCAGCAGGGTCGAGGAAACATGACGCGTCACCGGTTGATGTAAACGAATTAACTGTGCCAAAGTTGACTTCAGGTGAGTCCGCGGCACAATCACATCCACAAAGCCGCATTTCTGGACAAATTCGGCGGTTTGGAAGTCATCGGGGAGTTTTTCCCGCAGCGTTTGCTCAATAACCCGCCGCCCCGCAAAGGCGATCGTTGCTTTTGGCTCGGCAATAATAATATCCCCTAACATGGCAAAGCTAGCCGTCACGCCCCCAGCAGTGGGATGGGTCAAGACGGGGATATAAAGCAGACCTGCACTGCGATGCCGTTCGAGGGCAGCAGCCGTTTTCGCCATTTGCACCAAGCTGAGCATCCCTTCTTGCATGCGGGCACCGCCAGAGGCACAGACAATCACAAGGGGAATCTGCTCCCAAGTGGCCCGTTCAATCAGGCGGGTGATTTTCTCGCCGACCACGCTGCCCATGCTACCGCCCATGAAGGCAAAGTCCATCACCCCTAAGGCAACCGGCAGCCCCTCCAGTTGGCCGAGGCCGGTTTGTACGGCATCCTTGAGACCGGTTTTCTCTTGATACTCCCGCAGGCGATCGCTATAGGGCTTGCGATCCTTAAATTGCAAGGGGTCACAACTGACCAAATTTTCATCGAGGGGGCGCCATGTGTGGGGGTCAATCAGTTGTTGGATACGCTCACTACTGCTGACGCGATGGTGATGGCCGCACTCTGGGCACACCAGTTGATGGCTATGCAGATCTTTGCTGTAGATCATGATGCCACAGGCTTCGCACTTTGTCCAAAGACCATCAGCGATCTCCCGCTCTGGCTGCATGGGGGTCAAGGCGGTTTCTTTACGGCGATTTGCAAACCAATCAAATAAAGACATTGTAGAAAATTCCCTTTAACGTTGAGGTCTCAAATAGCACGTTTGTATGGGTCTCTCTCAGGAGCGTCCACTAAGAATAATTACTTATCATGCCACTTTGTTGCATTTTTGCAATATATCGCACAAGTTTGAAAAATTATGCAAGGGGCTGTGGCGAGATCACCGATCCAAGGGGAAGTTCGGTGTCACAATAAAAGGGAGTTAACAATTCGCAGCGTAGCACTGGGTTGAATCTATGTCCATGGTTGCAGTCGTGGTGGCGATCGCCATCTTGGGAATCTTGATTTTTGTCCATGAGTGGGGGCACTTTATCGCTGCCCGCAGCCAAGGCATTCATGTCAACCGCTTTTCTATTGGGTTTGGCCCGATCCTCTGGAAGTTTCAAGGCAAGGATACGGAGTACGCCCTGCGCCTGATTCCCCTAGGGGGCTATGTGGGATTCCCAGACGATGACCCCAATAGCAGCGTTCCCGCCAACGATCCCAATCTCCTGAGCAACCGGCCGATTTTGGATCGCGCCATTGTCATCAGCGCGGGGGTGATTGCCAACTTGGTCTTTGCCTATTTGCTACTGCTGGTGCAAGTGGGCGTCATGGGCATTAGTCAGGCCACCTACTATGAGGGTGTCCTCATTCCCGCCCTTGTCCCCGAAAGTAGTCTTGTGGCCACCAGAGCGGGCATTCAGCCGGGGGACTTGGTTTTAGCCGTGGATGGCCAACCCTTGGGTGCCGATGCCAATAGCTTACCAAACCTGATGCGAGCCATTCAGCAGCATCCGCAGCAACCCCTGACACTGACGATTCAACGTCAAGGGCACATCCAAGAGATTACCGTCACGCCAGAGGTGAGTGAGGATGGTCAAGCCCGGATTGGCGTTCAATTAGCCCCCCATGCCGACATTTACCGCGAACACACCTTAAACCCGATTAAATTAGTCACGGCGGCAGCAGCGGAGTTTCAGCGGGTGGTTGTGCTGACCCTAGAGGGGTTTCGCGAACTTTTCCAGCATTTTGATCAAGCGGCTCAACAGGTCTCAGGACCGGTGGCGATCGTAGCGATGGGCGCGGATATTGCCCGCTCCAATGCTGAACAGCTCTTTACCTTTACCGCCTTGATCAGTATTAACCTTGCAATTATCAATATTCTGCCCTTTCCAGCCCTTGACGGCGGTCAACTGCTCTTTTTACTGGTGGAAGCGCTGCGGGGTCGCCCCTTACCCAATCGCATTCAAGAGGGCGTCATGCAAACGGGGCTGGTGTTGCTCCTTGGACTGGGGATGTTCCTCATCGTGCGGGACACCGTGAACCTCACGGGCTTGGGCTGGGTGCAGCAACTCTTTTAAGGGCTTCTATGGCGATTACCCGTCGTCTTGCGGCCAAGCAACAACGGGCCTTGGAAATTCTCACCCGCCTCAAGCGCCTCTATCCGGATGCCACCTGTAGCCTCAACTTTGCCAATCCGCTGCAACTGCTGGTAGCCACGATTCTCTCTGCCCAATGCACGGATGAGCGGGTGAATCAAGTCACCCCGGCACTGTTTGCTCGCTATCGTGATGCCGAGGACTTTGCCATGGCTGATTTGGCTGAGCTAGAACAGTACATCAAGTCCACTGGTTTTTATCGCAATAAAGCCCGCCATATTCAAGGCGCCTGCCGCCGCATTGTCGAAGTCTATGGGGGTCAGGTGCCCAAGGTGATGGAAGATTTGCTTTCACTGCCGGGGGTAGCTCGCAAAACAGCCAATGTGGTTCTTGCCCATGGCTACGGCATTTTGGGGGGAGTGACGGTGGATACCCATGTCAAGCGGCTGAGTCGGCGGTTGGGGCTGACCCAAGAAACGGATCCCGTGAAAATTGAGCGGGACTTAATGCGCCTGATCCCCCAGCCCGATTGGGAAAACTGGTCAATTCGCTTGATTTACCATGGCCGCGCCGTTTGCCAAGCGCGCCAACCCCAGTGCGAAGGCTGTGAACTCATTGACTTGTGTGCCACAGGTAGGAAGCTGATACCAAAGTCATAGGGGATTTGCCATGAAAACCCTAACCACAACTACGGGCGAACAGCGTGTCACGCTCCACGGCCTCACTTGGCAGCAGTACCAACAGATTCTCAATGCTCTGCCGCAAACCCGTGCTGCCCACTTGATATTTGATTGTGGAACCCTTGAAATTACGATGCCCCTCGAAGAGCATGAGTTTGCCAGTGAGCTGATCGGTCTATTTTTGCGCATTCTGGTGGTGGAAACAGGACTGCGGCTGCGATCGCTGCGCTCAACAACCCTGTGGCGACCGGATCTGAAGCGAGGAGCAGAACCAGATAATGCCTATTACATCTACCATCAACCACAGGTGGCTGGCCGCAGCATTGATCTGAGCATTGATCCACCGCCTGATTTAGTGATTGAGGTGGACATGACCCATACCGATATCGATAAAAACCAGCTGTATGCGGCCTTGGGGGTACCGGAGCTATGGCGGTACAATGGTCGGGAATGGCAAATTTTCCAGTTGCGGGACGGATGCTATCAAGGGTGCGATCGCTCCCCTTTATTTCCATGGGTGCCCAAGGAATGCCTTTATCGCTTCTTGGCAGAGGCCAAAATGGATGAGGTAGAGGCAGAGAAAAATTGGCGACGCTGGGTACGGGAACAACGGCCATGATGATTTATCGCCTCAATGCCCTTACAGATAACTACATTTTTTTGCTCCATGATCCGCAAACGGGGACAGCGGCAGTGGTGGATCCGGCAGAGCCAGAACCTGTTCTTGCCAAATTAGCGGAATTGAGAGCAACACTGACGGCGATCTTCAATACCCACCACCACTGGGATCATGTGGGTGCCAATCGTGCCCTGCGATCGCGCTTCCCCAATATCGAAGTCTATGGCAGCCGCGAAGATCAAGGCCGCATTCCAGAGCAAACGGTTTTTCTTAGTGCCGGCGATCGCGTGCCCTTTGGCGAACATGCTTTTGAGGTGTTGTTTGTTCCCGGCCATACCCGCGGTCACATTGCCTACTATGAGCCAGCAACGGGCGATCTGTTTTGCGGTGATACCCTCTTTGGCGGTGGCTGTGGTCGTCTTTTTGAGGGGACACCGGCACAGATGTTGGAGTCTTTGAATCGACTGCGGCAATTGCCGGAGCAAACGCGGGTCTGGTGCGCCCACGAATATACCCAAAAGAACCTCAGCTTTGCCCTGACAGTGGATGCCAATAATCCTGCCCTGCAAGAGCGCTATGCTCAAGTCTGTCGCGATCGCGCCCAAGGAAAAAGCACGATTCCCAGTACGATTGGCGTTGAAAAGGCAACGAATCCTTTTTTACGCTGTGAAGTCAGCACCATTCAAGCAGCAGTGGAGGCAACCACCCCCCTCCAAACCTTTACACGGTTGCGGGGTAAACGGGATCAATACTAGGTGCCTATTGAGCACATCAGAACGGTAATCTAGTTTTATATTCCTCTACCCCCAAAGCTGCGATGGCAGTTTCCTATCAGAGTCGCTTCTTGAGCTTTTGGCAACAGCAATGGCACCGTTGGCGGCAACACTGGCAACGCCAACTATGGCAAATTGAAAGCAGCCTCAGTGGCACGCTGCAGGTGATTGGCGCCATTCTGGCACAGGTTTGGCAGCGGGGACTCCCCCAACTCATGGGCAGCGTCTCTCGAATGCGTCAACGCCTCCTAGCGCAACCCACAGCGGCACCCCCTGCCGATGAAGCACTGCTAACTGTGATGTCTGCCCTCTCCCTGACGAAAGGGGAGGATGACTCTTGGGTGGTGGCGATCGCCCCCATTGCCCGTCCACTGACTTGGTGGCAGCGCTGGTTTCAACCCCCGTCCAAGACGTTACCGCCACAGGACGCGCCTTTGGCACAGCGGCAACCCTTTTACCTTGCCTGCGATCGCGCCGCAAAATCCCTATTGCTTGTGGATGAGGCTGCCCGTCCCTTGAAAATCTTCACCGCCACAGAACAGCAGCAAATTGAGCAACACATTGCCTATGCCTTGGCAGCGTACTATCAGCACCTTCGGCAGTGGTATCGGCGACGGCATCACTGGCTCTGGGGTTGGCAGCAGCGATCGCTCAAAGCAGGCTCTAACCCACCGTCCTGTTTGGTGGGCAATTTTCTAGGGCAACTTCAGTTAACAGGTGCTAGTGAAGGGGATTTAGTCCTACCCACGGTGTCTCCCCTAACCGCTGCCCTCCGCTGGTTGCGATCGCGCCTTCCCTTCGGCCGCAAAAATACGCTGTCCCAAGGGCGGGTACAGGGGATTGCCACCCTTCTAGAAACCCAGCAGATGGTGCTCATCGGCACCGATAACGAGATTCTTTATACCCTCACCCCTGCCCAACAGGCGCAAGTTCTGGCTTGGATTGAACGCCATCTCAATCCCTTCAAGCTGCCCTTCCCAGACTGGCTGAGTCAACTCTCCTATTGGCTAGGGGGATTCCAACCCCCAGTGGTGGCAGCCGTAAATTCACCGCTATTGGCGGCTACGGATCCTTTGCCAGTCTTTTCTCCCGTGGAGACCCTTCTTAGCCTAGGCAGTCGCTCTGATTCCCTAGCCCATTCGCCACCCTCAGAAACTGCGGCCACCAGTGTCCCTCCAAATCCAGAGCAGTTAATTCTTGATGTGGATGCTGCCCTGATTGGCTATGAACTCCACTGGTTTGAACGGCTCCTGCTGTGGTGCGATCGCCTGTTTCTCTGGATTGAAGAACACCTGATTCGTTTGGGTCGTTGGCTCTTGCAGCAGTGGCAACGCTAGCGGTTCTCAATCTGACGAATTGCGTCCATCATTTCGTTGTAGGACTGCATATTCCCCTGTTGGCGATAGAGTTCAGCGGCTTGGCGCAGATCCGGTAGGCTCGCTTTGGAGTTCTGTTCAAGGAGATACGTTACACCCCGCACCGCAAAGGGGATGGGATCTTTGGGGGTGAGTTGCGTCAAGGCCGTCCAACTGGGGCGACTGAGGGCATAGTCTCCCATGAGAAAAGCCGCAATTCCCCGCAGCAAATGATAGTCGGTGCTCTTGGGATTGGCGGCAATGAGACGATCAAACACGGGGATACTGCGGCGAAAATCGCCACTGAGAAACAGCGCCAAGGATTGAATCATCTGTAGATCGCTGTTGTTGGGACTGAGGGCAAGGGCGCGATCGCTATCCGCAACGGCAGTACCAAAGTTGCCGAGGAGCAAATTCAAAAAGCTACGGATGCCATAGGCTTCGGTGTACTGGGGATTGAGGGCGATCGCCTTGGCAATGTCCTGCTGAATCGTGCCGGGGCGTTCAGCCATATTGCGGACAAACGTATCCAGCATCGGGGTGGGCGGGTTGGGGGGAAAGGCATCCTTGAGAATAGGGTTACCTTGGGTCAGACGACTCAGGTACTTGGTTCCCAGTTCTTCACCGAGCTGATTAAAGTCTTGGTGAGGCACAAGGGCAAACATTTGCGCTACGGCCCGTCCCAGATAGGCTTCACTGTAGTTGGGATTGAGGGCGATCGCCTGGGTATAGTTGTCAATGGCGGCGGCAAAATTCTTGCGTTGGAAGTGCTCCTCAGCGGCGAGGAAATAGTCCGCTGCCTTCAGGGGGGTCGGGGCAGGCAGAGCCGTGGTTTCCCGCGACGGTGTGGCCAAACTCAAGTAGGTATTGATGGGAATGCCGAGATTAAAGCCGCGTTTCACAAAGACAGTACTGGAGCCACTGCCCTCCTGCACAAGGGTAGAAGCAATATCGGCACTGCCATGAACCCCAATTAAACGGCCATTTTCATCGAGGACAGGGCCGCCACTCATCCCCGGCAAGGTGGGATTGCTATAGACCAAGGCATAGCCATCTTGAATCGGACGCGAGGCATTGGCCGTCAACCGCCCCTCGGTAAATTGATAAATGCCCCCCAGAACCGAGGCCTCCTGAGCAGGAAAACCAGCCACAAAAACGGGCATGCCCTCCACTGCCTCTACGGAGTTTCCCAGTGTGGCAAGGGTGTAATCGCGGTTGCTTTCAATTTCCAGCGTGGCCAGATCAACGCCGGGCAAGCGACGAATGGAATTGGGTCGCATGGCATAGCGCTGACCATCAACCGTTTTCACCGTGTACTGGCCGGCCTTTTCAACCACATGGTAGGCGGTGAGGATAACGTAGGTACTGCCCTTGCGCTGCAGTAGGATACCTGAGCCGTGGCTGTTGGCACCTTCAATGAGCACGGTGATATTTTTGGCAATGCGGGCAACTTCTGTAACGCTCACCCCTTGAGCCGGAAAAGGCTGAGCAATATGGACGGTGGCGATCGCCATTCCTACCAATGACCAACTGTGCCAGCGCCCCATCGGGATGCCTCCAAGCAGACTCTAGCCCCACGATAGCCTATTTCTCAGGGATTCTAGGTAGAGCCAAGGGACAGTTGAACGGCGGTAATCGCCTCCACCAAGGGCGATCGCAAGGCAGCGATATACTCTGGCCAGCCAATGAGAATTGGTTGCTGATGGGCAAGGGTCTGTCCCTGTAACCCCGTAGCATCAAAGCGCAAGGGATTTCCCTGCAAGTCGGTGCACACCAAACCTGCTGCCGTTGCTAAAGCCAAGGGGGCGGTGGTGTCCCAGAGCTTCACCCGCTGATTTAAGTAAAGGTAGAGTCCCGCCCGTCCCAAAATCACTTCAATCACCTTGAGGCCAAAACTGCCCAGAAAGCGAAATTCCACTTGGGGCAACACCTGATGAATTGCATCGCCGTAGGTGCGGTAGTCGCGATAGCCAATCATGATCGGGCAATGGTCTTCATTAGGAGAGGGCGGGCAAACGGGTAAGAGGGGGACAGGGGGGCCACCACTGCTCATCTGAAAGAGTCCCCAATCTTTACCGCCATAGTAGAGGTGATCCAGATTGGGAGCATAGATCCAACCCGCCACTGGACTGTAGTGCGCCAGCAGGCCCACCATGAGGGCGTAACCTTGGCGATGGTGAATCAGATCATCCGTGCCATCGAGGGGATCAATCAGCCAGTAGCGATTTTTCGGTTCTTGAAAGATCGCTTGGGAGTCAGCATTTTCTTCGCTGATGATGCCATCCTCAGGAAACCAAGCGCGAAATTTCTGACTTAGCAGCCGATCCAAGAAGCGATCAATACTGGTGGCAAAGTCTTGGCGTCCCTTTTCAATGACCTCAAAGGGTTGCTGTGCCAGTTGCCGTGCCCGCTGCCCCGCTTGGCGCAGAAGTTGATTGATTTGCCAGATTTGGCTAGAGGTCAGGGGGGGAGAAGTCATCATTTGAGGTCCAGCCGTCCACTTTCCTTCAGTTTGGCGTTAAAGACCAGCGGCTCCTGTAGCGATCGCTGCTTTAGCTGTTCCAGAATTGCTGCTTCAACCCGCCGCGCCACCTGTTTTAGCAGTTTCGGTTGCGTCAATGGATCGGCACTTGCCCATGCAGTGCGTTCGGCCTCGGTCATTTGCTCCCTGACATCAATGGCATTTTCCCACTGGGGGCGATCGCGATCGTTGCCGAGGGGGACGGTTCCCAATTCCGCTAGCCACTGTTGTTTTACAGCTTCTAGCCACGGGCGATCGGGACGTTCGATGGCGATCGCCTTATAGCCACGACACTGCTGCGGACAACGCACAAGGTGTTGCAGCAAACTCAGTCGCATATCCCGCGAATAGCCAATATACTGTACGCTGCCAGTGGCATCAAAAATGGCATAGAGACCGATCGCCCCCTTAAGATCCGGTGCTACCCGACCTGAACCATCAATGTAGGGATGGAAGGGCAATTCAGCCAAAGTCGGCGCAGGAAAGCTCATGTTGGCAGGGGTGGCTCATCTTTGCGTGCTTCACCCTCAGTATGCCCTATCTGTGGATGTGTGGCAGGAGTGGGAGATTTGGTATGGGCCCTTTGGCGCAATTGTTGTGCCCGTTGGCGCAGTTCTTGAAAGTAGTCGGTGCTGGTAATTTCGGCAACGGATTTCTTTCGCTTTTCTTGGTCAATTTCGATTTTTAGTTCACTCAGTTCCTCCTCCAGTTGATCTTGGCGCTGCTCTACCGCCTGTGCCATGTCCAAAAAGACTTGGGCAAGTTCTGCCATATCATCACTCCCTTGAGCATAGTGCCTGAGAACTCTGGGATTAAACTCGTTAAACTGGTCATGCTTGAGGGCGTGGGCAGCACTGACAAGGGCACGAATCGGCTTAGTAATCGAACGAGCCACAATCAGGGAAATGAGAATGACCCCAACACCAACAAAGAAAAGACTGAGGAAACCTTGGGTCGCCAACCGCTCTAAGGGCGCTAGAAACTCGCTCAACCGTACACTGACCACAACAACGCCCTGATGACGGGTCAGGGGCGCATAGGCATAGATATAATCGGCATCGCCTCCGGAAGAACGACTGGCGAGGAGAGCACCGACCTCTTTTGATTTGGCCTTGAGAAAGACATTGCGCAAGGTGTAGCTGCGATCTGCCACTGTGGGAATGGGTTGAGGTGATGTCAAGAGAAAATATTGGTCGCGAATCTCGGGGGGGAGTGGTTCAATGCTATGCAAATTCAGGTAAGGATTTGTGGTGCTCAGAATCAGACCGTGATCATCAATGAGAAAAGATTCACCGTGAATATCGGGCACTAGGTAGGTCACGATGTCTTTGACTGCGGTCGCTTGTAGAGGTAGTAGAACTGCTCCCAATCGTTCATTATTGCTATCAATAATCGTTTGGAAGACAACAAACAGGGGTCGCTCAGTGATCGCGCTATTGATTTTGACCCGAGAAATGAAGTAGTCTGCTGTTGCCGACTGCTGCCAGAGGGGGGTGTTCTTGTAGTCTAGCCCCAGACGGGTACGCCGTGTCCCTGCGATCGCTTGGCCCTCACGGTTGAGGAGAATCACCTGATAATAGGCTGGGTTCAGGTTCTTGACATCTTCGAGGAAGTTATTCATCGTCGCTTGCTCGATGGCACTATGGCTCCCACGCCTCAGGAAATACCGTACGTCACTGTCATTGGCTACCAAGAGAGCATCATTGAGGGCATCCTGAAACAGCTGATCAAGGGAACGGGCTTTGCTGATCGCCAGCAGTTGCAGGGCATCAATTTCCCAACGCTTCATCATTTCAGCGCTTTCAGTTTGGTTGTAGAGCACCACCATCCCCATCGGTAATAGGGAAATCAGCAGCATCACCAGCAGCAGCCGCCCCGAAATTGACCACAAAAGCCTTGACCAACCCTGTCGCCACCGAAGCATGGATCCACTCAAGCTAGAATGGGAATCTTGATCAAACCACCACTGTTCCAGCCTAGTGCGAACGAAGGATATTGGGCGATGTTTTGGACAACTCGGCTATGGCAACGCCGCTGGTCTGCTTGGCTCCACCCTTGGCGGGGGATGGATTGGCTCCTTTTAATTGCCGTATGGCTGATTACGCTGTTGGGGGCAGTGGCCATTCACAGTGCCGAGCTGCACATTGGCGAAAAGGATGGCTTCCAACATCTGGCGATCGCGGGCGTGGGGACGATTTTGCTTTTCCTACTGGCACGGGTGCCGACATCGGTCTTTATCTCAGTCCATTGGTGGGTCTATGGTATCAGTTGTGCCCTTCTACTGGCTGTGAGCTTATTTGGTGTGGAAGCTAACGGTGCCCAAAGTTGGCTGCCCATTGCGGGCTTTAACCTCCAGCCTTCAGAATTTGCCAAAATCTCGATCATCCTCACCCAAGCTGCCCTTCTCCAGCGGGTGCCTGCCAATGGCCTCAGGGGTATTCTACGGGTGTTTGCGGCAACGGTCTTGCCCCTAGGGTTGATTTTATCCGAACCTGATTTGGGGACCTCCCTTGTCTTTGGCGCCATCACCTTGGGCATGCTCTATTGGGCCAATGCCCGTTTGGGCTGGATTGTGCTGATGCTCTCTCCTTTGGTGGCGGCCATTCTCTTTGCCCTACCGCTGCCCTATGCACTCAATCTGGTGCTGTGGTTCCTGTGGACATTAGGGATGGGGGTTGTGGCATGGCAAAACCTGCCCTTGGGGTGGATTGGGGCGATCGGCGGCATTGTTCTGAACCTTTCAGGGGCAGGACTGGGTCAATTGCTGTGGAGTGTTCTCAAGGACTACCAAAAAGACCGCCTCTTAATGTTTTTAGATCCCGATAAGGATCCCTTGGGGGCGGGCTATCACCTGATCCAATCCCGCATTGCCATTGGTGCGGGTGGACTGTGGGGGCGAGGGCTGTTTCACGGCACGCAGACACAATTGGGGTTTATCCCTGAGCAGCACACGGACTTTATTTTCTCCGCCATCGGTGAGGAATTAGGCTTTTTGGGGGGGCTGCTGGTTTTAGGACTGTTTTGGTTGATTGGCCTGCGGCTATTGCAAATTGCCAATAGCGCCCGCAATGATTTTGGCTCGCTCCTAGCCATTGGTCTCTTTGCAATGCTGATGTTCCAAGCGGTGGTCAATATCGGCATGACCATGAACCTATTTCCTGTGACGGGTATTCCCTTGCCCTTCCTCAGCTATGGCCGTTCTGCCCTTTTGGCAACCTATATTGGTTTGGGGCTAGTGCAATCGGTGGCCAATCATTGCCCGCGATCGCGCTACTGAAGTCAAGCACCCTTTGTTAAAATTCATGAAGATTGCCCATAGCAGTGAAATCCCATGAGCGAGTCCCCAGAACCCACGCCCTCCCCTGTCGAGCAGCCCAGTTATGTCAAATTGGCCATGCGGAACATGGTACGCAAGGGGGGCAAATCTCTGACCCATTTTGCCCTCACCAGTATCGGTCTGTTGGCGTTGTTGGTGGGCTTGTCCTACCTCACCCGCTAGTGAGAACACAGCAAAAACAAATGACGGTTACCGTCTATCTAGAACTTCACGATCCTTCCCTGAGCAATGAGGTGGCAGAACTTCCTTGGCAAGTGTGGTTTCGCACGTGGATTGCCATGGTTGAACCAAACCAAGGTAAGGCCTATGAGGTAACACTGCGTTTAACGACGGATGCTGAAATTCAGGTGCTTAATTATCAGTATCGCGATCGCGACACCCCTACGGATGTACTCGCCTTTGCCACCCGTGACTACGGGCTTCCTCTGCCCCCTGCAGAACCAGAGTACCTAGGGGACATTATTATTTCTGGCGACACCGCCCGAAAGCAAGCCAGAGAAGGGGGGTATTCTCTATCCATAGAAGTGACTTGGCTGGCTTGCCATGGCCTCCTCCATCTTTTGGGCTGGGATCATCCCGATGAGACGCAATTGGCGCGCATGCTTGCCCAGCAGGCTGAGTGTCTTAGGGCAGTGGGTCTTGCCCCTCCCTATTCTCCCGATGATCCATAGGAACGAAATCCCAAAGGATGTGCTTAAATGGAAGGCGTTAACAGCCAAATTTTTTGAAAAACTTTTTAAGGTGTATGGAATCCAGCGTCAACACTTAAAGACCAATGTTTGGTGTGATGGGTAACGTTATGACACAAAAAGTTCTTGCCACCTACGCTGAGAAAACATCAGGGATAACCATACTGCGACAGCGCTCCTACCGTGTGGCGCCCTCTTTACTGAATAGTTTCCGTTATGCATGGGCGGGAGTGGTCTATGCCTTTCAAACTCAGCGCAATTTTCGGATTCACACCGCAGTTGGTCTTAGCGCGATCGCCCTCAGTGGTTTGCTAAAACTTCCCCCCGTTGAGGTGGCAGTGATTTTGCTCACGATTGGTGTTGTCATGGGGCTAGAGCTGCTGAATACGGCTCTTGAAGCGGTGGTGGATCTCACCGTTGGTAAGCAATATCATGATCTCGCTCGCATTGCCAAGGATTGTGCCGCTGGTGCGGTTCTGCTCAGCGCGATCGCAGCGGTGGGGGTGGCGATGGCCTTAATTGTGCCGCCCTTGGTTTATCCGATTGTGGGAACGTTGCTATAAACTTGTCATCCAATCAGGAGGGGCTAAACATTAAAGCGGAAGAGCATCACATCCCCCTCCTGCACAACATAATCTTTACCTTCACTGCGGACTAGGCCTTTTTCCTTAGCCACCGTCATGGACTGACAGGCCACTAGGTCTGCGTAGCTCACCGTCTCAGCGCGAATAAAACCCCGCTCAAAGTCACTGTGAATAACGCCTGCGGCTTGGGGGGCTTTGGCACCCGCTGGAATCGTCCAGGCTCGAGTTTCCTTAGGCCCTGTAGTAAAAAAGGTTTGCAGACCCAGCAACTTGTAGGTTGAGCGAATCAGCGATCGCAAGCCCCCTTCAGTGACCCCCAAGCTAGCAAGATATTCAGCGCGATCGCCCTCGGGCAAATCCACAAGTTCAGCCTCCACCTGAGCAGAGACAATCACCACCTCCGCCCCCTCCTGCTGGGCAATCTCCTGAACCGCCGCTGTCCATTCATTGCCAGTGGCCAAATCCTGCTCAGCCACATTAGCGGCATAGATCACGGGCTTACGGGTGAGCAATCCCAGAAAGCGAATGGCGGCTTCTTCGTCCTCCGTCAGTTGACACAGACGAGCAGGCTGTCCCTCATTGAGCACGCCAAGGAGCTTTTCAAGAGCCGTGAGTTCAATCTGTGCCTCTTTTTGCGATCGCGCTGCCTTACGGGTACGTTCAATCCGTTTTTCAATTTGCGCTAAATCCGCAAGGGCAAGTTCTAAGTTAATGACCGCAATATCCTCGACAGGATTGACGCGACCTGCCACGTGGACAATATCCTCATCTTCAAAGCAGCGCACCACGTGCACAATGGCATCCACCTCGCGAATATTGGCCAAGAACTGGTTGCCCAATCCTTCCCCTTTGCTGGCTCCCTTCACCAAACCCGCAATATCCACAAACTCTACCCGTGTCGGCACGATCTGCGCTGATTGGGAAATTTTTGCCAATACATCCAGCCGTTCATCGGGGACGGCCACCACACCGACATTGGGTTCAATCGTACAAAACGGAAAATTGGCCGCCTCGGCCTTGGCATTGGCCACAAGGGCATTAAACAGCGTTGATTTGCCCACATTCGGTAGGCCGACAATTCCCGCGCGTAACATCAGACCCTACAACCTCATTCTCAAGGAAAGACTTTTCCCAAACATGACACCCAAAAATGGGAATGTTAATTTTTAATAACACTCCAACTTATCAGAAATTCCAGCCCTAGGCAACTACGGGCACACTCAAAACCGCTGTCAGAGAAGAATCGGCAGCAAAAATAAAAGAGGCAACCCTTGATGAGTGCCTCTAAGTGCTATATCCCTAAATGCAAGGCTCTAGGGATTCACTGCCCTAGGCATCAAAGTAGAGGGTGAATTCATAGGGGTGAGGACGCAGGGACATGGGAATCACTTCTGTGTCCAGCTTGTACTGAATCCAGTTGAGGATAAAGTCTTCGCTAAAGACACCGCCCGCTGTGAGGAAGCTATGATCCTTTTGCAGGTTTTCCAGAGCCGCCATCAGTGAACCGGGGGTGGAGGGAATTTTGGCCAGTTCTTCGGGGCTGAGGTCATAGATATCAACATCCAAGGGGCTACCCGGATCAATTTGATTCTTGATGCCATCAATGCCCGCACACAGCATCGCCGCAAAGGCAAGGTAGGGGTTACTGGTGGCATCGGGGCAACGAAACTCTAGGCGCTTCGCTTTGGGATTGGCACCAGTGAGAGGAATCCGCACAGAGGCAGAGCGGTTGCCTTGGGAATAGGCAAGGTTCACGGGGGCTTCAAAGCCGGGAACCAGTCGTTTGTAGGAGTTCGTTGTCGGGTTGGTAAAGGCCAACAGCGCTGGGGCGTGTTTGAGAAGACCCCCAATATACCAAAGTGCAATTTGGCTCAAATTGGCGTAGCCCTCACCCCAAAACAGCGGTTGACCATCTTTCCAAATCGACTGGTGAGTGTGCATCCCCGAACCGTTGTCGTTGAAGACGGGCTTGGGCATAAAGGTTGCCACTTTACCGTGCTTGCGGGCAACGTTCTTGACGCAGTACTTATAGGTCATCAGCCAGTCGGCAGCTTGAATGAGAGTGCCAAAGCGGAAACCCAACTCGCACTGACCTCCTGTGGCCACTTCGTGGTGATGTTTTTCAATGGGTACACCGCACTTGGCCATCGTCAAGAGCATTTCTGTGCGCAGGTCTTGCAGCGTATCTGTGGGCGCAACGGGGAAGTAGCCCTCTTTGCCACGGATTTTGTAGCCGAGGTTGCCCCCTTCTTCTTCACGGCCAGTGTTCCAAAGACCTTCAATACTATCAACGTAGTAGTAGCCAGACTTTTGGTTTTGGTCGTAGCGAACGTCATCGAAAACAAAGAACTCGGCTTCGGGGCCAAAGTAGGCCGTATCGCCAATGCCGGTGGCTTTTAGGTACTCAATGGCACGGGTGGCAATGGAGCGCGGGCAGCGATCGTAGAGTTCTCCGGTGCGTGGATCTTTGATGGTGCAAATCATGCTCAGGGTGGGTTCTTTCATGAAGGGGTCTTCCCACGCCGTATCCGGATCCGGCACCATCACCATGTCGGATTCGTTGATCGCTTTCCAACCGCGAATACTGGAGCCGTCGAAGGGCACACCCTCGGTAAATGAACTTTCGTCAATTTGGCTCTTGTGAACCGTCAGGTGTTGCCACGTGCCGGGCATGTCAATAAATTTCAAGTCGATTAGCTCGTACTTGCTGTTGATCAAATTCAAGATTTCTTGGGGCGTTGCCATGTATAGGTTACTCCTTCTGTATTGGGCGCACCGCAGCGACAATCTATGGTAGAAAGTTGCCCCAGTTAATTTTTGTATCGGAGGCTACCAAAATTTCGGTGTTTGCTCCCTAGCGGGAGGTAGCAAGGCGCTGTTTGGGATATAACAGGGGCATGATCAGTAATCCCAAGCCCAGTCCCGCGATCGCCCCAAAGGGAAAGACAATCCAATTGGAATAGCCCCAGACGCCATAGTGTTGCAGTGCCCACTCAAGGGGATAAAACAGCATTAACAACACCGCCACTAAAAAGCCCCCCAGACCATACTGCGGCAGCCAGTACCACTCGCGGGCAGTGGTGGAACGCTCAATCCACCAACGGGTGAGGAGAACCCCCAGAAGGGTGCCATAGCAGCGCATACACACCGCCATTTTCCAAGGGGGAGCGAGCATCAAGCCCATTTCTGGCTGCGGACATACATGATTGCCCATCGTGTAGATAATGTGGGCAATTTTAGGCAAGAAAAGAAAATGACTAGCGGCCAAGAAAGGCGCAAACAAAGGACCTAGAATCAGTGCCGCCAGAATGACATCAGGCCATAGGGGAAAAAGCGATCGCCACCGCACCATTGGATGTTAGAAATGATACAAAATGATAAACAACCCCCTAGAATTTAACAAATTGTTCACAGCAAGGGCAATCAGTGATTGGGCAGAGCGGCGAGATAGAGATGATCCCTCCACACAGGAATGCTGCTTAATCTTGTCCTCAACCACTCTGCTACGTCATTAAGAAGCTTAGGAGGCTAAGGCCGCCTTGGTCACAGTTGTCAGTGAGGCTGTGTTCTTAACCGTCTCTAAGCGCGGTGAATTCCCCATGAGGGAGGCAGCAAAGAGTTGCCGGTACAGTTGCCCCATCTGGAGGGCGATCGCTTCCCAGTTGAAGAGGGCTTGCACCCGCTCGCGGCCATTTTCCCCAAGGGTACGCGCCCAAGCTGGATTAGCCAAGATACGCTGAATGGCCTTGGCCAAGGCGGTGGCATCCTGAGGCGGCACCAGTAGCCCTGTTTCCTCGGGAATCACCGTGAATTGCAGGCCCCCAACCGCAGAGGCAATCACCGGCGTGCCACAGGCCATCGCTTCAATGGCCACCAAGCCAAAGGGTTCATAGTAGCTGGGCACAACGCAGACATTGGCAGCACTGTAGTAAACCGCCAAGCGCTCATGGTCAATTTGCCCGACAAAGGTCACGCGATCGCCCAAGTTGTACTCCTGCACTAATCCTTCAATGCGCCGCCGTTCGGCACCATCACTGCGCTGCGGATCACTCCCCCCCACAAGCAGTAACCGCCCTTGGGGCACTTGAGCCATCGCTGCCACCAGCGTTTCAATCCCTTTGCGGCGATCAAAGCGACCCACATAGAGCACAATCGGCTCATCGGCAGGCAAATTCAGTTGGGCACGGGCATCGGCCACGGGGTAAAAGAGATGCAAATTCGTGCCACAGGGAATCAGACGTGTTTGCCCTGCCTTGGAGACCCAACGCCGTAGGTAGGCTTCCTCTTGGGGGCTAGTCACAATCACACAGTCGGCATTTTCAAGGATGGCTTTTTCCACCATGAGGCGGGTTTCATCCCGTTGGGCTTGCTCGGAAGCCACTTGATATTTGACAACCCCCAAGGAATGGTAGGTGTGCAGCCATTGGAAATTCAACTCCTGACGCAACTGCCAACCCACCCAGCCAGAGAGCCAGTAATTGGTGTGGATCAGGGGATAGCCATATTTGGCATGGTAAGCCTTGAAGGCTTCGACAAACTTCGGCAAGGTCTCAAAGAGTTTCTCACGCGGAATATAGGTCAGAGGGCCTGCCTCGAGGCGAATGGTGCGACAGTGGGGGCTATGTTCAATGACATCGGGGTCATCGGGATGGATTTTGCGGGTAAACATATCCACGTGCCACCCGGCTGCCGCGAGGGCTTCCCCCAATTGCCGTACATAGATATTTTGGCCGCCAGCGGATTCATGGCCGACATCAGCGGCGGGATCCCCATGCACAGAAATCAAGGCAATGGGTTGACGGGCAGGCACCTGCGGTTGGGGCATGGCAAACGCCCGAGGAAGTGTATTTTTTGCTGTACGGGTTGATAATGCTTGCATAAATACACCTTTTGAATAACGGTCAAAGAAACACTTTTGCACAGGGTTCAGGGATACACCTAACTGGCCAGCAGTTCAATCGTCCCCCTACGATGTCCATTATGGACAAAGGTGTCGGCGAGAACGGTATCATAGACTGCTTCATACTCGCTCACCATCCGTTCAACACTGAACCGCTGCCAAACATAGTCTCGACAGGCCATGCGATCCAGTTGCGGCACTTGGGCAACAGCCGCCACACATTCGTCAACGGAGTGACACAGAAAACCGGTTTTGCCGTGCTCAATCACTTCAGGCGCTGCCCCCTTGGCGATCGCTACCACTGGCGTACCGGCTGCCATGGACTCAATCATCACTAGGCCAAAGGGTTCCTGCCACGTAATCGGAAAGAGCATGGCGATCGCTCCACCTAGGAGAGCATTCTTGGTTGGATGATCTGCTTCGCCGATAAATTGGATCAATTCACCATCAATGTGGGGTTCAATCAATTCCTTGAAGTAGTCGCGATCGACCCGATCCACTTTGCCGGCCATCCGCAGGGGGATGCCCACTCGCTTAGCAATTTCAATGGCATGGTGAGGGCCTTTTTCCGGGGAGAGCCGTCCCAAGAAGGCCAAATAGGGTGGATCGCTGGGCTGGGAATAGAAGTGATGGGTTTCCACGGCAATGGCGTTATAGACCGTGGCAATGTAGTTCAAATCCCGTAGTTGCCGCTGGGAATAGGAAATACTGACATAGTTTTGGTTGCGATATTGGCTGAAAATGCGCTCATTATCCGTCGTAAAGCGACCATGGAGCGTGTGAACAACGGGTGTTTTCACCAGACTGGCGTAGGGTAAAGCCGTATAGCCCACATGGGAATGGATGACATCAAATTCATTGGCACGACTAAAGACTTCTCCCAGTTGCAGAGCTTCATAGACGGCATATTCCTGCACATTGGGATCGAGGCGAATGGCGTGGGGATAGGTAGAAACCAATTTGGCTTGGGTAATGGAATCGCCACTGGCAAACAGCGTGACCTCGTGCCCTCGCTTGACTAACTCTTCTGTGAGCAGACTCACCACCAACTCCACACCCCCGTAGGCTGGCGGCGGTACCCGTTCCCACAGGGGAGCGATTTGAGCAATGCGCATACAAGCCTCCTCGAACAATACGGTTGGTCACCGCTGCCTTGATGCTAATCGCGCGATTGACTCAGCAGCATGGCTGCCTCAACGGTACGCAATCTCACTGAAAAAGACCAAGGGGGTAAATCCCTACCTGAAACTTCGGGAATCCGTACTATTATTTGTTATTGTCGCTACATTTTGGCAGTATAAATCAAGATATAATCTTGGGTTTGGCTTGAAGCTTTCGAGATAGAACTCACTTTTTCCAGTGAGAGAAAAGGCTCTCGTCTAAACACCCCACTGATCGCTA
Source organism: Thermosynechococcus sp. B1 (assembly GCF_030322985.1). Classification (NCBI taxonomy): domain Bacteria; kingdom Bacillati; phylum Cyanobacteriota; class Cyanophyceae; order Acaryochloridales; family Thermosynechococcaceae; genus Thermosynechococcus; species Thermosynechococcus sp. B1. The sequence goes on from NZ_CP096573.1 coordinate 1,178,357, forward strand.
TTCTATGAGCAGGTGCTGCCCCTTTCACGTTTTCTCAAATTTTAGTCGCAATCGTTCATGGATATTCAACTGATTCAACTCTTTGTTAACGGATTGGCGGTGGGCAGTATTATTGCCCTCGCAGCAGTGGGTTTGACGCTCACATTTGGGATTTTGCGCCTGCCCAATTTTGCCCACGGCGACTTTATGACGGCGGGAGCCTACCTAACGCTGGTGGCTAATGCAACAGGACTGGATATTTGGCTCTCAATGGCGATCGGTGGCTTGGGAACGGCAGGGTTGATGCTCCTGAGTGAGAAGCTCCTGTGGCAGCCGATGCGCGATCGCCGCGCAACCTCAACAACTCTGATTATTATTTCCATTGGTCTTTCATTTCTGCTGCGCAATGCCGTGATTCTCATCTGGGGCAGTGAAAACCAAACCTATCGGCTGCCAGTGATGCCTGCCCTTGATTTTTGGGGCGTGAAAATTATTTACTCGAAGGTGATTGTCATGATTTTGGCGGTGGTGGCGATCGCCACTGTGCATTTGATCCTGCAACGCACCAAGGTGGGCAAAGCTATGCGAGCCGTAGCCGATGATCTCGACTTGGCGCGGGTTTCGGGGATTGATGTCGAGTGGGTGGTGCTGTGTACTTGGCTCTTGGCGGGGGTGCTCACGGGGGTGGCCGGGGGTCTCTATGGCCTGATTACCGCTGTGCGGCCAACGATGGGCTGGTTTTTGATCTTGCCCCTGTTTGCCAGTGTAATTCTCGGTGGCATTGGCAATCCCTATGGGGCGATCGCTGGCGCCCTGATTATTGGCGTGGCTCAGGAGATGAGTACCCTGATGATTCCTTCTGAATACAAGCTGGCCGTTGCCCTAGTGATCATGATGGCGGTGCTTTTAGTACGTCCCCAAGGGCTATTTCGTGGCACGCTCAGTTAGTGTTCTTAGGAGAAGTCCCCTGAACCTTTACACCCTTGAAGCCCTTGTGGCTACCATCAATGTTGCGCCCCAAGACTGGCGCCCTTTGGTGTTTACCAATGGCTGTTTTGACCTGATCCATGCGGGTCATGTCCGCTATCTGGCAGCAGCCCGTGCCCTAGGCAAACGCTTGGTGGTGGGCTTGAATAGCGATCGCTCCGTGGCAACTCTAAAGCCAAAACGGCCAATTATTCCCGAACAGCAGCGGGCAGAGGTGCTTGCTAGTTTACGATCAGTAGATGCGGTGGTGCTATTTAGCGATCGCACTGCCACGAGCCTGATCGAGGTTCTCCAACCGGAGATCTACGTCAAGGGGGGCGATTACCAACTGGAGACCCTACCGGAAGCGGCGGCTGTGCAGCGCTATGGTGGTCGCATTGAACTCATTCAAGTAGAGGTTCCCAGTTCGACAACGGCGATCGTCCAACGCATTTTAGAGTTGCATGGGGAGGAGTCACCGGGCGCATGGTCACCACAGAACCAGCCTTAGCCGATTTACGGGAGCAGTTGTACAACGGCAACGAAAAATCCCAACTGGCCGCCATGAGCACCCTGAGTACGGCAGGCAGTGAAGGCTATCACCTCTTGCAGGAATTCCTCAAAGACAGTGCCACCTTTTCCCCCCCACCCGCCCCTTGGATCCGCGGTCAGGCCTATCGTCTCCTATTCCACAGCCCAGAAGCCTCTGTGCAAGCCTTTTTGCAACAACACTATCCCCAAGGGGTGATCCCGCTGCGCTCCGATCGCGGGGTGGACTATCAGGAACTGGCTGAACTCCTGGTGGCCGAAAAATTTGAAGCCGCCGATCGCCTAACCAGCCAAAAGCTCTGTGAACTGGCGGGTCCTTTGGCACAAAAACGCCGCTGGCTCTACTTTACGGAGGTGGAGCAATTCCCGATTGTGGATTTACAAACCATTGATCAATTGTGGCTCGCCTTTTCCTTGGGTCGCTTTGGCTATTCGGTGCAACGGCAACTGTGGCTAGGCTGCGGTCAAAACTGGGATCGGCTGTGGGAGAAAATTGGCTGGCGGCAGGGCAAGCGGTGGCCGCGCTATCCGAATGAATTTATCTGGGACTTGAGTGCCCCGCGCGGACATTTACCCCTGACCAATCAACTGCGGGGCGTACAGGTGATCAACGCCCTGCTCAATCATCCCGCTTGGACAGCCTAGAATGGGGGTAACGACTGTAGTGAGGTGGTAGAGATGAACAGGAAGGTACAGCGATTCATGGTGGCGATCGCCTTGATTATTGGCATCAGTGGCACAGTCATTCCACCCCAAGTCGTGGCTCAAACCAGTGGCGGCCTATTGACCGCTGAGCAAATGAAAAAACTCAATCTCAGTGTTGAGCAAAAACAGGCCGTACTGCGCCTCACCCTGCGCACCAACGATCGCATCCTCAAGATCCTTGATCGCGACCAGCAGCGCATCTTTCGCAATGCCATCAAACAGGGGAAATCTACCGGTGAAGCCATGGACGCCGTTTCGTTGCGCCCTGATCAAAAGACACAACTCTCGAAGGTGATGCAGGATACCCGCGTCGAAATGCTGACAATTCTCACCCCTGAGCAAGTGAAGCAACTGCAAGGATCTCGCTAGCGTTATGAACGTTTTTGTCCTCTGTACCGGTCGCTGCGGTTCGGTCACGTTTGCCAAAGCTTGCACCTTCATCACCAATTTCAGCAGTGCCCATGAGTCGCGGACATTCCTGCTCGGTGAGGCACGTTTGGCCTACCCCGATCGCCACATTGAATTTGGATAATCCCCTTTCTTAGTTTTTGGGACGACTCGATCAAACCTATGGCGATCGCGCCTACTACGTTCACCTGCAGCGGGATGACCTCAGTGTTGCCCGCAGCTACCGCCAGCGCTATGGCATCTGGATGATGAAAGCATACCGCGAGGGCATCTTGCTCAACTTGCCAGCCAATGCTGACCCCTTAGAGGTGTGTTTGGACGATTGCCATACGGTGAATAGCAACATTGAACTCTTTCTGTGGGACAAAACCCACAAAATGACGATTGATTTAGCGGACATTCAAACCGCTTTTCCTCAGTTTTGGGAATGGATTGGTGCTGAAGGGGATCTAGAGGCTGCCCCAGGTTGTTTTCAAACAAAGCATAATGCGGCTCACTTTATTCCAGCTACCGCCATTGATAGCCTAGTACGGTCAGTGCGACGGCTCCTACCTCAGCCGCCCATTCAAAACACCTTAAAGTAGAAAATCCTCGGCTGGCTGCTGCGGGACTACAATCGGTAAAACCTGTTCGAGATTGCCATCGGGACGGGCAATAATCTGATGGGAAATGACCTCATGGCCACTGAGCGATCGCGCTGCTCGAACTGCTGCATTCACGTCCGCCACCGTTCCCCGAATCACCACTGTCCAATAGCCCGCACCAATTCCCTCACAACTGACAAGGGTAACCTGAGCCGCTTTGACCAAGGTATCGGCCACAGCAAGGGCTGCCGGGTACCCCAAGACCTGCACCATGCCCACCGCTTCTGCTGCCATTGCCATTCCCCCTTCCACGTCTCCCATATTTTAGAAAAGGGCTGTGCTTAAGCTAAAGGAAGAGTGACCTAATTTCCTAAAGGTGGAGTAGATTCGATGCAGACCATAGGGGCGATCGCTGAGCTAGAGGCGGCTCTTGCCAACAATGGCATTTCTGCCCAACAAGCCCTCACCCTTTTGACAGCCGCTCTTCCCTTAGCCGCAAGCAGTGATCCTCAAGGACCATTGCCCCCCCTCCTCAGGGCACTACAAACCGCGAGCGATCGCCTGCGCCAACAACAGGTAGGCGACACCGTCACCTATGTGATCAACCGCAACATCAACTTCACGAATATCTGCGAGCAACACTGTGGCTTTTGTGCCTTTCGTCGCGATGCCACCGCTGCCGATGCCTACTGGCTCGACATTGACACGATCCTGAGCAAAGTGGCTGATGCAGTTGCCCAAGGGGCGACAGAAATCTGTATGCAGGGGGGACTCAATCCAGCCGCTAAAGAATGTGGCTCCAGTTTGCGCTATTACCAATCCCTCGTGCGGGACATTAAAACGGCCTTTCCTGAAATCCATCTCCACGCCTTTTCGCCCCAAGAAATTCAATTCATTGCCCGCGAGGATGGCCTCTCCTATGCCCAAGTGATTGATGTTCTGCATCAGACTGGGGTGGACTCCATGCCCGGTACCGCTGCGGAGGTGTTGGTGGATCGGGTGCGCTCAAAAATCTGTCCTGAGAAAATAAACACCGCGACATGGCTAGAGATTGTTGAAACCGCCCATCGTTTCGGGGTATGGACAACCAGCACAATGCTCTGCGGCCACATTGAAACGCCAGCGGATCAGGTGGCTCACCTACAACACCTACAGCAACTTCAGCAAAAGGCCTTAGAACACGACTATCCCGCGCGAATTACCGAGTTTATTCTGCTGCCCTATGTGGGGGAACTTGCCCCCAAGGCAATGCGACAATGGGTAGGACACCACCAACCGCAGTTATTACCGACATTGGTGCTAACGGCAGTGGCGCGGCTCTTTTTGGGGCAGTGGATTGCCAACCATCAACCCAGTTGGGTCAAACTTGGCCTTGAGGGTGCGACAATGGCACTGAATTGGGGCTGTAATGATTTGGGGGGAACGCTGATGGAAGAACACATTACCTCAGTGGCTGGAGCGCAGGGGGGCACGGGCGTTAGTCCAGCAGATCTGGTGGCCGCAATTTGCTCCTTAGGGCGAACCCCATGTCAGCGCACCACACTTTACCATCCCGTTGGAGAGTTGTGATGACCACGGAATCTCAGCCTTCAGTTCAGTCTCCCCGTCGGTTCCGCCCTTGGCTAGTGGGTGGTGTTGCCGTGGTTATTGTCGGGGCAGCCGCCGCTGCGGGGGTCTTCCTGTGGCAACGGTTTAGTCAACGTCCGATCGCGCCCGGAATGGCGATCGCCCCCAATAGTGCCCTATTGACCCTCACCTTACCCACGGATCCCAAGCCTTGGGAAGCCCTTGCCAAAAGTGGCCTGTTACAAGCCCAACCCTGGTTGAACCCCAGCTATGATCCGCTCTCGCCAGAGGGGGTGAATCTAGCGCAACTGGATTACCTCAAGGATGTGCGCCCCTTTATTGGTGACCAAGCCACAGTGGTCTTGTTGCCCATTACCCCAGAGTCCGTCAGAGAATCGCCGGTGCCGCCCCACGTTTGGATTGTGCCGACCCTAAATGTACCGATGGGGGAGCAACTGCTGCAAAGCGTCATTGGCGAGCCGATCACAGAAATCAACGGCGTGAAAATCTTCAAGGCCAAGGGGATTCTCCCTGACCCCGATAGCGGTGCGATCGCCCTTGTTGCGCATGAGAATCAGGCCTACATCATTTGGAGTCAGCACCAGAGCGCCCTGCAACAAGTCATTGCCACCGCCCAAGCCAACAACGGCATTGGCAGCCAGCCCACCTATCAACAGGCAGTGAAAGGGTTATCGGATCATCGCCCTTTGGTGGAACTCTATTTGAACCTACCCGCCTTTTTAGCCAGTCAGATGGCCGCCCCTGAAGGAAGTCTGCCTGAACCCCCGCGGGAACTGCAAGGGATGGTGCTCACCGCAGACATGACCCCTGAGCAAATCGAATTGGAGGCGGTGACTTGGCGCCCTGAGCAGAATCAAGCCTTGGTCAGTGAAGGTCAAAGCCGTGAACTTAGTCGTCTTGTGCCTGAAACGACCCTTGCTTTTTACGGTACAGGCTCCTTTAAGAATTTATGGCAGAATACCCCCGCCTCAGTGAAAGAGACGATCGCCAGCACGGTTAAAGATCTCACTGGCCTTGATTGGCAACAGGCCTTTGTGCCTTGGATGGATGGCGAATTTGCTGCTGCCTTTGTGCCCGTTCCCGCCCTAGGCAATGCCCCTAGTTTGCTCTTTCTCAGTCAGACCAGTGATCGCCCCCAAGCCAGTCAAACCCTGAGCCAGCTCGATAGCCAAATTCGCGATCGCCTGCGGTGGCAAGTACAACAAACGGCAACAGAACCGCAACCGATCACCACTTGGCGTATTCCCCCAGGTTTGCCGGTGGGGCAGCATGGTTGGCTGAATGACCAGACCCTCTTTTTGGGACTCGGCCCTTTGACGGATATGAGTACCCGCCCTGAGCGCTCCCTTGCCGACTCTCCCCTCTATCGTGCGGTGCTGCCCCAGCCCAAGGACACGCAGTTCTACCTGAATTTGAGTCACCTTGGGTCACTGCAAAATAACTTGCTCTTGCCTGAACTAGCACCTGAAGTGGCGCGATCGCTCCAACCCTTTGCTGCTCTAGGCATCACCAGTCAGGTGCGGGATAATCGGTTTACCCACTACATCGCTCGAATCCGCCTAAAACCCCTCTCACCACCGTAGGTTCAGCCAAAACTGGGGGAACCCTAAAACTAGACGCAGATTTGCTACTGAAGGACGTGACTGAATTACTGTGGAACCAGATGCTCTACTGAAACAATATAGCGTGGGCGATCGCGACTTTGCGGGGGTACGCTTGCGCCGCGCTAACCTGAGTCGGTATATTTTGACGGGCATTGACCTTTCCCGTGCCGATCTCACCGATGCTGCCCTACAAAGTACCAACCTGCAAGGGGCTGATTTGCGGGGAGCCATTCTTACGGGCGTCAATCTCAGTCAGGCGGATTTGCGGGGGGCGGATCTGCGGGGTGTGATTTTAATTAGCGCCGATCTGCGCTGGGTGTCGTTGCGCAAGGCCAACCTAACGGGGGCGGATCTCAGCCGTGCCAACCTTGCCAATGCCGACCTCAGTGAAGCCAACCTCACCGGTGCCCAACTGAGTGAAGCCATTTTGCGGGATGCCAACCTGACGCTCACGGATCTCACCCTTGCTGAGCTAGAACGTGCCAACCTCACCCGTGCCAACTTAACGGAAGCCTACCTGCGGGGCGCTGATTTGGCAGATGCCGTCTTGCGAGAAAGTCAACTGGTGCAGGCCAATTTACGCGGTGCCAATCTCAGTGCCACCAATTTGTACCAAGCCAATTTAGAGCGAGCCGTCCTGATTGGAGCCAATCTGCGCCGTGCTCACCTTGAGGAAGCTTATCTGCGGGAAGTGGCCTTCAAAGAAGCCAACTTGCGCCATGCCTGTTTGGACAAAGCCAACCTTGTGGGTGCCGATTTACGGGGAGTGAGCCTTGCCCAAGCACTGTTGCGGGGCGCCAATCTCAGCTCTGCCATTCTCATTGGGGCGAATTTAATGGGAGCCAATCTCAGTGGTGCCGATCTGCGGGGAGCCAATCTCATTGAAGCGATTCTTACCGGTGCCAGCCTCAATGGCGTTGATCTCAGTGCTGTGGATATGAGCGAGGCGATTTTGCCGGATGGCTATCTCTCGGAATAGCCTCAAGGGAAGACCGCTGCTGGTGTAGATTAGAAGATCGGTGATTTTGAGACAGGCATGGCAACCACGTATCGCATTGCTGTTTTGGCCGGGGATGGTATTGGTCCAGAAATTACGGCTGTTGCCCTCGATGTGTTACAGGCGATCGCCCCTCGCTTTGAATTGGCCTTTGACTTTATTCCTGCCCTTGTGGGCGGCTCTGCCATTGATGCTGTGGGGGAACCCTTGCCAGCAGCAACGCTGGAAACCTGTCGGCAAAGTGATGCCGTGCTTTTAGCCGCCATTGGCGGAACGCAGTGGGATAGCTTACCCCGTCATCTGCGCCCGGAGACGGGATTACTTGCCCTTCGCGCTGGTCTGGGTTTATTTGCTAACTTACGCCCCGCCAAGATTTTTCCGCAACTGCTCCATGCCTCGTCCCTCAAGCCGGAAGTGATTGCCGGCGTGGATCTCATGGTGGTGCGCGAACTGACTGGCGGCATTTACTTTGGTCAACCGCGCGGTATTTTCACCACGGAAACGGGTGAGCAGCGGGGGGTGAATACGATGGCCTACACCGCCACGGAAATTGACCGCATTGGCCGCGTGGCCTTTGAAACGGCTCGCAAACGGCAGGGCAAACTCTGCTCCGTGGATAAAGCCAATGTCCTTGAAGTTTCCCAACTGTGGCGCGATCGCCTGACTGCGCTTAGCGCTGAATATCCCGATGTGGAACTCACCCACCTCTATGTGGACAATGCCGCAATGCAACTGGTGCGCGCCCCGAAACAGTTTGACACGATTGTCACCAGTAACCTATTTGGCGATATTCTCTCCGATATTGCTGCCATGCTCACCGGCAGTATTGGTATGCTCCCCTCCGCTAGCCTAGGGGAATCCGGGCCGGGTCTGTTTGAACCGGTTCATGGCTCGGCGCCCGACATTGCCGGCCAAGACAAAGCGAATCCCTTGGCAATGGTGCTCAGTGCGGCCATGATGCTGCGTTATCGCCTCAACCAACCAGCAGCAGCGCAAGCGATCGAAGAAGCGATTACTGCTGTTTTAGATCAAGGCTACCGCACTGGCGATTTAATGGCTGAGGGCTGTACGCTGGTGGGCTGTCGCGAAATGGGCAACCTCTTGATTAAAGAATTATCCCAATAGGCTCCTACTCCTCTGCTAGTAATCTTCAACTACTAACCCCTAGCTATTGCTCCCCTAACATTTCCCACCTTCTTTGATTGGCGAGTGCCTCTGCTAGGATGTTAGGAGCTTTTGGTGATCTTGGTAATGCGAAGATTATCCCAACTGGAGAGGCTTGTTGAGCCTTTTCTCTGGTATTTCCGTCTTTTTGTCATTATTCCCGTCATTTTTAGCCTACTCAGTACCTTTGCTCTATTTATTCTCGGCAGTCATGAAATTCTTTTAGGGCTGGGCATCCAATTTCGCAATTATGGGGATTCCACAATTTATATCAAAACCCTTGGCTACATCATCACGGGTATTGATTTGTATTTAATTGGCATTATTTTGTTGCTGTTTGCCCTCGGTATCTATGAACTGTTTATTTCTAAAATTGATGCGGGTCTGGCTCGCGATCGCGCCACTGATGTTTCCCTGATGCAGGCTCAAAGTTTAGATCAGCTTAAGGATAAACTGCTAAAAACAATCGTCATGGCTCTGGTGGTGACTTTCTTTAAGCAACTGATTGCCTTCAATGTCAAAACGCCCCTTGACTTACTATATCTGGCCACCGCAATTCTGATTATTGCCATCAGCACCTACTTGATGTACCGCGTCAGTTCAGAAGCCCATCACTAGATGCTTAGGGTCTCCAAGAAATGGTGTTTCTAAGTAGCATGAATCTGCGCCAACAGGGCATCCACCTGCTCAATACTCAGGGGTTGCGAGAAATAATAGCCCTGGGCATAGTCACAGCCCAGTTCCCGCAGTCGCGTCACTTGATAGGGATGCTCCACCCCTTCAGCAATCACTTCGAGTTCCAATCCCTTGGCAAGGCTGACAATGGCATCAATCACAAGGGGTTTTTGCTCGGTTTCAGTGATCAGCTTCACAAAGCTGCGATCTATTTTGAGGATGTCAATGGGAAGATTGGTCAAGTAGCACAGGGAAGAATAACCCGTGCCAAAGTCATCGAGGCTGAGCTTGATGTCTTGAGCCTTGAGTTTAAGTAAGATGTCGCGCACCTGATCGGGCTGATCAATGCCTACACTTTCGGTCATTTCGAGGTGCAGGCAATGGGGGGGAATCTGGGTCTGTTCCAGGGCCGCCAACACCTGTTCGGCTAGGGCAGGGTGCATCAGTTGCCGATTCGATAAATTCACATTCACAGACAACTGACACTGGGGAAATTGCTCGTGCCAGTGCTGAAGATCGCGGCAAGCCCGCCAGATCACCCAATCGCCAATAGGCAAAATGAGTCCCGTTTCCTCAGCAAGGGGAATGAAGCGATCGGGCAGTAATAAACCTTGGGTGGGATGTTGCCAGCGAATCAGGGCTTCAAAACCGTAGAGACGATTATCACTAAGACGATAGATGGGCTGATAAAAGAGGGTAAATTCATCCCGCTCAATAGCTTGGCGCAAGCCGACTTCAAGAGAAAGGCGATCGCGCGCCATCAAATGCATTTCTTCACTAAAGACTTGATAGCGATTGCCCCCCGCCAACTTGGCACGATACATGGCAATATCGGCATTGCGCAAGTAGTTTTCTGCTTTTTCAATGTGGGGCGATCGCGTGGCCACGCCGATACTCACCCGCAGCGTAATTGGTTGATCTTTGACCATAAAGGGTTTATCGAGTTCACAGCGAATGCGATCGCACACCCCCAAAGCATCGTTGTTGTCACGAATATCATCCAGCAAAATCACAAACTCATCGCTGCCAATGCGAGCAACCGTGTCATCAGGGCGGACAATGCGGCTGAGGCGATTGGCCAACTCAATCAAAATCAAGTCACCACAAGTGTGGCCAAGGCTGTCGTTAATGACCTTGAACCGATCAATGTCAATGAACAAAATGGCAAACTTGTAGTCGGGACGACGCCGACCATGGCGAGCCGCTTGTTCAATGCGATCAAAAAGCAGCGTGCGATTGGCTAGCCCCGTCAGCGAGTCATGGAGGGCATCATGGAGCAACTGTGCCTCGGCAAGGCGATGTTCCGTCAAATCGGTCAGAGAACCCGCAACCCGCGTGGCATTCCCGTAGGCATCCCGCAAAACCAGCCCCCGTGCCAACGCCCAGCGATAAGAGCCATTGCAATGTTGAATGCGAAACTCTTGGTGGAAATGGGGGAGTTGGCCGCGCACATGGAGCATTAAATTCAATTTGACCCGCTCGACATCTTGGGGGTGTATCCGCTTGAGCCAATCGTCAATGTGGTTGCCAATTTCGTGATCCTGATAGCCGAGAATACTTTTCCAGCGCGAGGAATAAAATGTCTCATTGGTCGTCAGATTCCAGTCCCAGATGCCATCATTGATGCCACGGGTGAGCAGTGCATAGCGATCGCTGGTTTCCAGCAACGCTGCTTGGGTCAACTTTATATCGGTGATGTTGTAGCCGCAGATCAACCCTGCCCCATTGGGAAAGCGCACAAAGGCCCAGATCATCTCTAGGACTTGGCCATCCGCCCCATGGATAGGCACTTCTTGCCAACCGCTAGGAGTATGAACCATCCAATAACGAACTTGCCGCTGGGTCTCTGGATCGGGAAAACACTGGCTCAAAAAATCCCGCGAGAGCAAGTCCCCCGTATCCCAGCCCAACTGGGTCGTCACCTCTTGGTTAATGGAGTAAATCTGCCCTTCATTGTCATAGAACAGGATCAGCAGAGGTAAACGGGCACAAACACTCCGCAGCAGCTCATAGGGATCCGCGCTTGCTGGAAAATCAAAACCATAGCCCGCCTGCCCACCCATGATTGGATGACCAAATTGAGGAAATAAAAAGGAGGAATTGTGCTCCATGATCCTATCCTAGCTTTGGCGTTTGGGAAATAACAGCTGGAACCAGCCAATGGCACTAGAAAGACCCCTTCCCTTTGGAGCCTCTTGCGACATTTTCCTTGCCAACCCCGCAGATTTTTGTATTTTCTAACCTAAGGGCCTAAGCAGTAACTGATTGTTGCCCCACCTCTGGTGAGAGGTATTTTAGTCCCAAAATCCAGAAAATCTGCTGGGTAATCGCCTCATATTGCTCAGCAGACAGCAGCTCTTTTTTCTGGTGCAGAAGAATCAGCCGACTCAACTGTTCGGTGGCGGTTGCCAACTCCTCAGCCTCGGGATAAAGACTCTCCAGTACAGCGCCCAGATCCACTTCTGCCGTAGCCACCTGTGCTGCCCCTTCAGCAATCACAGGCTTGAGCATTGGTTCATATTGGCGCAGTAGACGCCGTAGGTAATAAACCTGGGAAATGGATAGGTGCAGCATAATTACTTAGCGCTTGCTTTGCTAAAGGAAAAATAGAAAAATTAGAAAAATTTTGGCTTCATTCAAAACCTACCACGCGCTTCGGGGAAAAGGGGTTACTTAGGCTACACTATCTTAGGGAATGTTCTAAATTTTTCTTTAATTTCTTGCTGCTTTTTTATTGATTAGACTCGTCCTTTGCTCTTATCTTTACAATTCATTAACATTTTTTATAGTCAATCCCTAGGGTCTCCTAGGCTTTTTTGCGGCCATTGAGGGGTCGTTGCAACGAAACTATTTGCAGAACGATAACGGCAAGGCGGTTGGTTTTTTTCAGCCTAGTGCACAAAAAAGCCCACAATCACTAAGGGAATGAAAAGACCAAGGGCAACAATGAGCAGTAAATTTTCTGGCTCGACGTTAATGATCGTGGGTTGATTACGTTTCTTTTGGGGGTTTGGATCGGTCATGGCAGGATACCCGATGGATACCCCTAGCCTAACAAACGCTGTCGCAGCCCTTGCGAATGTTAATCGCTCGAAAGAATCGGCTATGATACTCTCAGGTGCCTAAATAAGCGGGGATCCCTATGCAGTGTCCCTATTGCCACCATACGGATAGTCGGGTTCTAGAGTCTCGATCGGCAGAGGGGGGGCAAAGTATTCGGCGGCGTCGAGAGTGCCTCCAATGTAGCCGTCGCTTCACCACCTATGAGCGGATTGAGTACGTTCCCATTACGGTCATTAAACGCAATGGCGATCGCGAGTCCTTTGATCGCTCCAAATTGCTACGGGGGATCATGACCGCCTGTGGCAAAACCAACATTCCCCAACAAAAAATTGAAGCCCTCGTAGATGATATTGAGGCGGATTTGCAGTTGCGATCGCGCCGCGAAGTCACTAGCGCCGAATTGGGGGAAGCGGCACTCCAGCGGCTGCGTCATCTTAGCGAAGTGGCCTATGTCCGTTTTGCCTCGGTCTATCGTCAGTTCCAAGGGATTAGTGATTTTGTTGCGGAATTAGCCCATCTCCAAGAGACCCCTGCCTCTCCAGAGTTGGTGACGCTCTCCCAGTCCTAGAGGGATTTCATGGGTAGATCGGCATTCATCGTGTCAATGAGCCGTTGCTCCTCATCATTGATCTGGGCAATGTAGTGGTCAAAAATTTGCGCTAAACGGGGTTCATAGAAGCGGTGCAGGCTGTAGTTGGGAGTGGCCGGAAAGCCTCGCCGTTTTTTATGGCGTCCGCCAGCACCGGGATCAAAGCGCTGAATGCCGTTGGCGATCGCCCATTCAATGGGTTCGTAGTAACAGGCATTGAAGTGCAGGCAATCAATCTCCTGGGCACTGCCCCAATAGCGACCGTAGAGATTGGCTCCCTTGGTAATACAAAAGGACATGGCAATGGGACGCTGCGCGCCACTCCTAGGATAGGCAGCAAAAAGAACGACTCGATGGCGATAGCGATCGCTGAGGGCTTCAAAAAACTGCCGTGTTAGATACTTGCTGCCCCACCAGCCAAATTTGTCGCAGGTATCGGCATAGAAATCGTACATTTGGCGCAATAGGCTGCGGCTGACCTCATCCCCCCGATGAACCCGAAACGTGAGATCCGCTTGAGCCACGGCCTTGCGTTCGCGCTTGATGTTGCGGCGTTGGTTGGCATTGAAGTCCGCGAGATAGTCGTCGAAGGTCTGATAGTTGCGATTTTGCCAGATGTAACTGTGGTGGAGCCACGCACGATAACCGTAGGCTTCGACAGCGGGCTGCCATTGGGGATCGACGTAGAGAAAGTGACAACTGGAAAAGCGGTGGCGCTGGCAGAGGCGATCAATTTCATGGAGCATCACTTTGGTCATTCTGACCTCATCCACCCCCTCGGCCATGAGAAAGCGATAGCCCACCGCCGGCGTAAAGGGCGCCATCCCCAGCAGCTTCGGATAATAGCGAATGCCCAACCGCGCCGCCAGCTCTGCCCATTGGTGATCAAAGACAAATTCCCCTTGACTGTGGCCTTTGACATAGAGGGGAGCGGCAGCGACCAGTTCCCGCTGACCTTGGCGATCGCGCCAAACCAAGAGATGATGGGGGAGCCAACCGGTTTGCAGCGTTGCACTGCCAGAGGCTTCAATTTGGTGCAGCCATTCCCATTCAAAGAAGGGGGTTTCTAGGGGCAACGCAAGAGCATCCCACTGGTCTTGGGGAACGCTGGCGATCGCATTCACCCACTGAATCGTTAGCTCCGGTGCCAGTGCCGCTGCAAACTCTGCCATACCCCTCAGGGAAACTGCGTCTCTGTTGTACTATAGCAAGTGCTTTAGATAAAGACACTGCCATCGGGCATTAATGCCTGCTCCAAGCAAGCCTCCAGCAACAGGGCACTACTGAGATCAGCACGCATTAGGTTGGCTTGACGTAAATTGGCACCCTTGAGATTCGTGCGGGCTAGGTAGGCATCAATGAGGCGAGCTTCTTGCAAATCCGCCCCGGTGAGATCCGTACGCCGCAAATCCGCCTTATTCAAAACCGCTTCCCGCAAGTTCACCCCTTGAGCTTGGGCATCATCAAGCCGCGCCTCAGAGAGAATCGCTTGACTTAAATCCGCTTGCGTGAGAATCGCTCCCCGCAGGTCTGCTTGAGCCAGCCGCGACTGCCGTAAGTTGCTTCCCACCAGATTCGCCTCATAGAGAATGGCACGGGTGAGAATTGCCCCCTGAAGATTGGTATTTTCTAAATTCGCTTGGGTCAGGTTGGCGCCATTGAGGTTGGCCTCTTTAAGATGCGCCCCCTTGAGGTTCACCCGCGATAGATCTGCCCCTGCCAAATTCGTTCCTTGGAGATCTACCTGATGCAGATCTGCACCCACCAGACTTGCCCCCTCCTGATAGTTCTCTTTGCGAAAGTTAGCACTGCGCAGACAGGAGCCAGCCAAAACCGTATGGCTTAAATTCACCTGTCGCAAGTCACTACTCAGGAAGTTGCAGTCGCGAAAAACGGCCAATGTGAGATCTGCTCCCTGCAAATTGGCGCGATCAAAAACGCAACCATGACATTGGGCATCACGAAAATGGCTATCGTTAAAAACTGCTTGGGTAAAGTTGCATCCCTCCAAGCGGGCGCCCGTCAAGAGGGCATAGCTAAAGTCAGCACGACCAAAATGACAAAACTGGAAATGCACCCCCTGTAAACTGGTACCGCGCAGATCGATGCCAATCAAATCGGCACCCACGAGACTTACGCCCGCCAAATTCACACTTTGAAAATTGGTTTCGCCCTTGGCATAGCGAGCGAGCAACTCTTCAGCGTCCATGGCAATCTAACGTAGGGAGCAGTGCGCTAGGGATGTCTGTCCTTAACATTGCCAGCCACCGTGCTGAAGGCCGTAGTGTTCCAGAATCTTCTCACATCGTGCTTGGGCATCTCGGTCAAGCGTGGGGGGCACAGCCACGGCAATGCCTTCAATTTGACTCAATTCGTAGTCAAAGCGGGAACAGGTTTGGGGCAACAGCCGCACAGAAACCCCATCGAGTAACTGCAAGTGGGCAGCCAGCTCACGATAGACCGCCAGTGGCATCCGCGGATTGTAGTACACCCGTTCACTCATGGGGCTGGGTCGGGGGAGTGGGTAAGGCACAACAATTGACATCATTCAAGCAAACTTTACCCCAGGCTAAAGCCCAGCGCACAAGTGCCACACGATTTTCTGATTTTGTTTTCATCAGAATATTACTGATATGGTTATCTACCGTACGCTTGCTGATGTCTAGTTTGGCGGCAATGTCTTGGTTGGTTAGCCCCGCCGCCACAAGCTCCAACACCTGTAGCTCACGCTCCGACAGCAGTGAATACTCCAACCGGTCGTCTTGCGGTATAGACATCCCTAAATCCGTATAATTACTTAGACCCTTATATTCATTGTAGTTGACGATTTCTCTCCTTGCTGCTCTTTTAGCCCAAAACCACACGATTCCCTTACACACGCCCGGCCATCAACGGGGTCGAGGCACGGAGCCGCTGTTGCGTGCCCTTTGGGGAATGGCCTTAGCCCAAGATTTAAGTGAGTTGCCCGGCCTTGATAATTTGGCGCAGCCAACAGGAGTGCTGGCAGAGGCACAGGCGGCGGTAGCGGCGACGGCGGGGAGCGATCGCGCTTGGTTTTTGGTGAATGGTGCCACCAGTGGTCTTTTAGCCGCACTTCTAGCCACGGTAGGGCCGGGCGATCGCGTTCTCGTGGGGCGCAATGTCCACCGCTCAGTGATTGCGGGACTGGTGTTAACGGGGGCGAAGCCCGTCTATTTGGGAGTCGCCGTTGATCCCCAGTGGGGGCTGCCGTTGCCCGTTACCCGTGATGTGGTTGCCGCCGGCTTGGCTGCCTATCCCGATACCAAGGCGGTTGTGCTTGTCAGTCCCACCTATGAAGGCCTTTGCTCACCCTTGGTCGAGATTGCTCAGTGCGTCCATGACCACGGTTTGCCCCTCATTGTCGATGAAGCCCACGGCAGTCATTTTGCCTATCATCCCGCCTTGCCGGTAGCCGCTTTGGCCGCAGGCGCAGATGTGGTGGTGCAGTCGTGGCACAAAACCCTCGGCACGTTAACCCAAACGGCAGTGCTGCATCTGAAGGGGGAGCGGGTGTCCCCTGAGCGCTTGAGTCAAGCCCTGAACCTCGTGCAAACCACCAGTCCCAGCTATTGGTTTTTGGCAGCCCTTGAGCGGGCGGGGGTGCAGATGGCTGAGCAGGGAGAGCAAATCTACGCGCGACTTCTCCAGTGGGTTAAGACCTCTGAATGGCCTTTACCGCGCTGGCAGCCCACAGGTATCCCTCAGGATCCGCTGCGATTGACCCTAGGGACTTGGCCGATCGGTCTGACGGGGTTTGCCCTGGATGAGCTGTTGCAACCGCAGATCATTGCTGAATTTCCCAGCGGGCGATCGCTCACCTTTTGCCTTGGCCTCGGTACCAGCCAAATAATGCTCGAAATCTTGGCCGATCGCCTAAAAAGTGTTTGCGCCGAATACTGTTACCATGCCCCTCTGCCACCACTGGCCATCCCACCAATCCCTAACCGCCAAGAACCCGCACTCTCACCACGGGATGCCTACTTTTGCCCACAGGCATCGGTTCCCCTCAAGGCGGCCTTAAATGAGATTAGCGCTGAGACCCTCTCCCCCTACCCACCGGGAATTCCCGCTGTTATCGCCGGCGAACGGATCACTGCATCAGTGATTGAAACCTTGCAAACCCTCCAAGAGCTGGGGGCAGAGATCGTGGGGGCTACCGATCCTACGCTACAAACCCTAAGAATCTGTAGGGTCTAGTCTTCCCAGTCCTCCTCTTCAATGAGATGGCTCACCAAATGCTGTTCCAAGAGGGGTTGCAGGTGTTGAAAGTCTTGGGGAGAGAGGAGTTCAGGTTCTTGACCGGGGACAAGGCGAGCCACATAAAGGGTGGGACTCAGGGGCGTATAAACGCTGTATTCCCGTGTACCGCAAAAGAAGCTACTGCCCAGAGGTTGATACTCCTCAATGTCATCATCGGCTTCCACCTCAACCGTGAGAATCTCATCTTCATCCAGATCCGGCAGTTCACCCGCTACGGTGAGGGTTAGTGCAGTGCGCTTGAGGGTGAGGTTTTGTTCTTCAAGGATGGCACGGGCTGTATCAAAGACCGCATCAATTTCCTGCTCCTCTAGGGGCACCAAGATTTCTTCCTCGTCGTTTTCGGCCACGACCGCAAAAATTTCTACGGGGTAGTCCACTGGCCGCAGCAGCGCATAGGTTTCCCCTTGCACCTTCAGACGAAACTCGATGTAGCAGTCGAGGAAGCGACCATCATCATCGTAAAGGCGGAGTTGCTCCATCTCCTCCTCGAAGTCTTCCTCCTCCCAAGGCTGCTCATTACTATTTTGCTGGTTTTGATAGTTTGAACCCATGCTGCTTCGGTAAAAAGATTCCCTATGGCATTGGAGCATACCATGCAGTGGGTCGCCGTGGGGCAGCCTTGGTTAATTTTTCTACAAAAACTTAAAATTAAGGGGGATCTAAGCCGGCAAATAGGGCGGCAACCACCTGTGCTGCCTTCTGATCGAGCTTGTGCCAGTCCACCTCCCCAGCAGGGTCAAAGAGGCTGAGGTCAGCTTGCACCTCCCCCACCTGAAAGTCATGGATGCCGTTGTAGTCCAGTTCTGGGGTGTACTGCTGAAAACAAATTTGGTAGCACAGCTCCCACAGGTTCACCCGCTCTTGGCGATCGCCCTGACGTAAGTGCAGCCAGTAGAGAATTTGTGGTTCGGCTTCACCACAGGGAATCTCAACGGTTTCATAGGTGCCCTGCCAAGGGGAAGTTTCTAGCGATCGCCGCAGATGATCAAGCAGGCGAATCAGTGCCGGTTGAATCAGTTGTGCCGCTGCATACCAAGGATGATCCGTGTTGGCCGTCATGAGACTAAGCGAGAGGTTTTTTGACATTGTAGGCTTCGTGGGAGAGCACACTGCGGGGTTCAATGCGATCGCCCGTGTCATAGCAGATGAGGCGATAGTTATAGCTCAGGGGAATACTAATAATTCGGCGATCGTGATTCAGGCGCTTGCCCTTGAACTGGCGATAGTCGGCTCCTGCAAGGAGTTCTGCAATCACTTGGCGGGCTTTGAGGACAATCCACTTCGGCAACCCTTGGAGATCCACCACATCGTTGGCAAAGGAAGCCTCCCATTCCTGCCGTGCCAAGCGTGCTTGTTCCTGTGCCAGTCGTGCTTGTTCCTGTTCTGCTACCTCTAGAGCTTTTGCTTGGATCAACTGAGCGCAGTAGTGGCAAACCTGACCATAGCCTTGGTGGCCGCAGGGAAATTTTTTCCGACGACGTGGCATAGGGCGTTCTCAAAAAAAGCAAAACAGGGCAGAGAGTTATACCCCCCACCCTGAGCATCTATTGATATTTTCCGTCTAAAGGCGTACCATTGGCAACTTAGCCAAGCAGGGCATTGGCCTTGGCCACCACATTGTCCACCGTGAAGCCAAATTTCTCCATGAGGACGTTCCCCGGAGCCGAGGCACCAAAGCGCTCGATCGACACCGTTGCATCGGCATAGCGGCACCAACCAAAACTGGACGCCGCCTCCACCGCAAGGCGTTTTACCCCCGCCGGCAGCACACTGGCTTTGTACTCAGGGGATTGCTCCTCAAAGAGTTCCCAGGAGGGCATGGACACCACCCGCACTTTCTTGCCACTAGTTGTCAGGACTTCAGCGGCCTTGACACAGAGGGAGACTTCTGAACCGGTGCCAATCAGGATCAAATCGGGAGTACCTTGGCAATCCACAAGGATATAGGCACCTTTGGCAACATTGGCCGCAGAGGTACCGGCCAAGTTGGGCACATTTTGCCGCGTCAGTGCCAAGAGGGTTGGCTGTTTGCGGCGTTGGACGGCCACTTGGTAGGCACCCGAGGTTTCATTGCCATCGGCAGGACGGATCACCAGTAGGTTGGGAATAGCACGCAATGAGGCCAAGGTCTCCACGGGTTGGTGGGTAGGGCCATCTTCACCAAGGGCAATGGAGTCGTGGGTCATCACATAGATCACCCCCGCTTGGGAGAGGGCTGAGAGGCGCAGGGCAGGCCGCAGGTAATCAGCAAAGACCAAGAAAGTGGCACAGTAGGGAATCAAGCCGGAATTGTGGAGAGCAATGCCGTTGCAGATGGCAGCCATGCCGTGTTCGCGCACGCCAAAGCGAATATTGCGATTTTGGTACTGGCCTTTTTGGAAGTCACCGGAGCACTTGAGTTCGGTGAGGTTGGAGTGGGTCAAGTCCGCAGAACCGCCAATGAGTTCGGGCAGATTGGGGGCGATCGCGTTCAGGCAAATTTCCGAATGCTTGCGGGTGGCCACAGCCTTATCTTCAGGAGTGTAGCTCGGCAGATTAGCATCCCAGTTGGCGGGCAACTCACCCCGCAGCAGCCGTTCAAATTCGGCAGCCTCCTCAGGATACTTTTGGCGATAGGTGGCGAGGGTTTGGTTCCACTCCGCTTCATAGCTAGCACCGCGCTCCACAGCTTTGCGGAAGTGGTTGAGGACATCCTCGGGGACAACAAAGGGCTCATAGTTCCAGCCAAGGTTTTCGCGGGTGAGCTTGACTTCCTCAGGCCCAAGAGCAGCGCCGTGCACCCCAGCGGTGTTGGCTTTGTTGGGGGAACCATAGCCAATGGTAGTGGTGACTTTAATGAGTGAAGGTTTATCGGTTACGGCTTTGGCCGCTTCAATGGCTTTGGCAATGCCCGCAAGATCCGTATTGCCATCGGCGACGTGCTGCACGTGCCAACCATAGGCCTCAAAGCGCTTGCAGACATCCTCTGTAAAGGCAATGTCGGTGGAACCGTCAATGGAAATGTGGTTATCGTCGTAGAGGGCAATGAGTTTGCCTAAGCCCCAGTGACCCGCAAGGGAGCAGGCTTCGCCGGAGATGCCCTCCATGTTGCAGCCATCGCCAAGGATAACGTAGGTGTAGTGATCCACTAGTGTGACATCGGGCTTGTTGAAGCGAGCCGCTAAATGGGCTTCCGCCACTGCTAAGCCAACGGCGTTACAAATCCCTTGACCGAGAGGGCCTGTAGTCACCTCCACACCGGGGGTCTCAAAGTTTTCCGGGTGACCGGGTGTGCGCGATCCCCATTGGCGAAACTGTTTAATGTCCTCGATGGTGACGCTGTCGTAGCCCGTGAGGTAGAGCAGGGCATACTGCAACATACAGCCATGACCCGCCGAAAGGACAAAGCGATCGCGATTGAACCACTGCGGATTTTTGGGGTTAAACCGCATGAACTGGTTCCACAGCACATAGGCCATGGGTGCTGCCCCCATTGGTAGGCCGGGGTGCCCGGAGTTGGCCTTTTGCACCGCATCGATCGCTAGGAAACGAATCGCATTAATACAGAGTTCATCAAGGGATTGAGTCACCGCAGGCATTGCTTTCTCTCTCTAATTGGGTTTGCAGCAGACAGTTAACGATCGGGAGTAAATTTGCGGAAGGCCAACGTCACGTTGTGCCCACCAAAGCCAAAGGAGTTGGACAAAGCCACCGTCACCGAGCATGCCCGGCTCTGATGGGGAACATAGTCCAGATCGCAGGCAGGATCCGGTTGCTCCAAGTTAATTGTAGGGGGGATGCGATCGTGGGCAACCGCCATCACCGTTGCGATCGCCTCAATACCCCCTGACCCCCCTAGGAGGTGCCCCGTCATGGATTTTGTCGAACTCACGGGAACGCGACGGGCATTTTCCTCACCAAGGGCACGTTTAATAGCGGCAGTTTCCGTACTGTCGTTGGCGGGGGTACTTGTACCGTGGGCATTGATATAGCTTACCTGATCCGGGGCAATCTCCCCATCCTTGAGGCAGGCTTCAATGGCACGGGCCGCCCCTTCTCCCCCCGGTGAGGGAGCAGTCATGTGGTAGGCATCACAGGTCAAGCCATAGCCCACCATTTCTGCATAGATGCGTGCCCCCCGGGCAAGGGCAAATTCCAATTCTTCAAGGATCAAGATGCCTGCCCCTTCCCCAAGGACAAAGCCATCGCGGTTGAGGTCAAAGGGACGGCTGGCATGGTGGGGGTCATCATTGCGGGTGGACAGGGCACGGGCTGCCGCAAAACCCGCCACTGATAGGGGAGTAATCGCTGCCTCAGTACCGCCACAGATCATGGCCTTGGCATAACCGTGCTGCACCATACGGAAGGCATCGCCAATGGCATTGGAACCCGCTGCACAGGCGGTCACGGAACAGGAATTCGGGCCTTTGGCACCGGTGTGAATGGCGGTGAGTCCGGCGGCCATATTGGCAATCATCATCGGGATCATAAAGGGACTACAGCGATCGGGCCCCTTGGTGAGATAGACCTCCTGCTGATCCTCCATCACCTTTAGGCCGCCCACACCCGTACCAATAATGATGCCAATGTCAGTGGCATTGCCCTCGTCAATCGTCAATTGGGCATCTGCAAGGGCTTGCTTACTGGCAGCCACGGCAAATTGAGCAAAGCGATCCATGCGTTTGGCATCTTTGCGATCCATGTAGAGGGTGGGATCAAAGCCACGCACCTCACCCGCAATGCGGCAGTCATGACGACTGGCATCAAAAGCCGTGATGTAATCAATGCCGTTGCGACCGGCCATTAACCCTTCCCAATACTCCGCAAGGGTGTTGCCGAGGGGGGTAATTGCCCCCATCCCCGTGACAACGACCCGTTTTTGGTGCGCCTTTGCCATGGATCTATGCAGCTACCTTATTGTTGATAAAGTCAAGGACATCTTGGACGGTTTTCAGTTTTTCCGCCTCTTCGTCGGGAATTTCCACACCAAACGCTTCCTCAAGTGCCATGATCAACTCCACGGAGTCAAGGGAGTCAGCATTGAGATCCTCGGCAAAACTTGCTTCGGGCACAACCTTTTCTGCATCAACACTGAGTTGATCGGCAACAATGGCTTTTACTTTTTCGAGAATTTCAGATTGATTCATAGATGCCTTAACTGGATGGACAACGATTGAGAACAGTAATTGATGCGGGCGATCGCCATTCCTCAAATCTAGGATGTTTCGTGCCCAGAATCAACGCGCCATAATTATAGGACAGATTGGGGATCCCCTAAGATACTCCTGCAACTGTGATAAGCTACAGTTTGGATACTTGACACCAACAACGCTACATCCACTGTTGCCCTCCCTTCACCGAGTTGCCGATGCATTTTACGATTGCCAGTCTGCTTGCCAACTTTAGCGAAGATAAATTTGTTGCCCCGAAAGTTCTCGAAAAAAAACTCGGCTGTGACGATCCTGAGAGCCAGCGAGAACTGGAAATTGCCCTTGATGCCCTAGAACGCATTGGCCTGCTCATCAAAGAACGGGGCAAGTATCGCCGCGCCAGTGATGATGGGTTGATTGAAGGGCGGCTGCGCTGCTCCAGCAAGGGTTTTTGCTTTGCGATTCAAGATACCGAGGGTGCTGAAGATATTTTTGTGCGTGAGCATCAACTCAGTACCGCTTGGAATGGCGATCGCGTGCTGGTGCGGGTCACCCGTGAAGGCCGCCGCAAGAAATCTCCAGAGGGGGAAGTGAAACTGATCCTTGAGCGGGGAAATCCCTCGGTGATTGCCCGGGTGAAACAGACCGAAGACGGCTTTCGGGCCATTCCCCTCGACGATCGCCTGCTCTTTGAAATTGCCCTTGAACCCAATGACCTCGTGTCCGATCTATCCACGGTGGTGGATCAACTGGTGCATGTGAACATTCGCCGCTATCCCTTGGGGGGGTACCTGCCGACGGGGGAAATTGGCCAGATCCTAGGGAGTGATGCCCAATCGGCGCCAGCCTTAGATTTGATTTGCTGCAAACATAATCTTGTCCGCCAATTTAGCCCAGCCCTGCGGACAGCAGCCGCCACCTTAAATGCCCAGTTGGAAACCTTGGACTTGAGCGATCGCCAAGACTTGCGGGAACTGGTCACCATTACCTTAGTGGCTCCCGGCCAAGAACCCCAAGTGGCCTTTTCCCTCGATGCCCTCGAGCAAAATCTCTGGCAGTTGGGGATTCACATTAGCGATGTGGGGGGATTGCTCCCCCGCGATGAACTGCTGGATCGCACTGCTCGCCGTCAGGGGATGACCCTCGCCACCCCTGAACTGAGTTTGCCCCTCTTGCCGCAGGAATTGGAGAGGTTGCGCTTGCTGCCGGGGGGCGATCGCGCTGCCATTTCGCTGCTGATGGTGATCAACAATGCCGGTGAAGTTCAGTCCTACAGAATTTACCGCAGTTGTATCCGCGTTGATGCCTGTGTCACCAGTGAGCAGGTGGCGGCCACCCTTGCCCTAGGGGATACTTCCGGTGATTGGTTGCGTGCCCTGATTCACCTTGCCAATGCCGTGAGTCAGCAACGACAGGCACGGGGGAGTATTGAAGTCACGCCAGCGGATGCCCTGAGCCTTGCCTATGCCGATGAGGGTCTCGCCCCCGCCATTCCCCTACCGAGGGTCACCCCTTGGACAAGCTTAGTGATCCTTGCCAATGAACTCCTGGCTCGGCATTTGGCGAAGTTGGGGGTACCGGCTCTCTACCGCACGCAGCCTGTGCCCGAACTCTATGCCGTGCAGGATTTTCTCAAGCTCTGCCAAAATCTCAACTTGCCCTTGAGCCTAGACAATCCCACGCAGGTCACGCCCCGCGACTGTCAGCGCTTTATGGCACAATTGGCCACCTCGGATCTAGCAGCCGTGTTGCAGGAACTGTTGCTCGATAAACTCAAACCCGCCAGCGATACTGCCGTGGCGCTGCCCCACTTTAGTTTGGCCACTGGCGAGGGCTATGGCCATTTCTGCTCACCCCTCCAACGCTACACTGACATTGTGAATCAGCGCATTTTGCACATTCTCCTGACGGAAGGGCGCGATCGCCGCGGGCCACGGGCAAAAGAGCGCGTCAATCTTGGCGAGTCCAGTTGCTTGGAGCAGGTGAATTGGACTGTTTTCACCACCGATATCCAGCGGGAAGTGGACACCCTCGTTAACGAATTAGCCCCCCACCTCCAAGAGCGGGAGCGGCAAACCTACACGGCTTGGAAGGATTTGGTGGGGCTACAACGGGTGCGCCAAGTCCAAGCCTGCATCGGCGAAGTGCGTTCGGGCATTATTACCGGCGTGCAGTCCTATGGCTTCTTTGTGGAACTGATTGACTTTAATGTTGAGGGCTTAGTCCACGTCAGCTCCCTCAAGGATGACTGGTATGAATACCGTGCCCATGCCCAAACCTTGACGGGTCGGCGTAACCGCTTGCGCTACCGCTTGGGCGATCGCGTTGAAGTCCTGATTAAAAATGTGGATTCCTACCGCCAGCAGGTGGATTTGGCGGTTATTAGTGGTGGCTCCCAAGTGACGGAAGAAGATCTCAACGGTAGTAGTGACGGCGGCGAAGCCCTCACCCCTTCTGAGGATGACGCTCCTGAGACTCTCTAAACCAGCAGTTGACGTTTTGCAGGGAGTGGGCAGCGGTTGAAAATCATTTATTTTGGCACACCGGAGTTTGCCCTTGCGCCGCTACAACGGCTGCTGGAAACAGAGACCTATCAAGTGTTGGGGGTGGTCACCCAGCCCGATCGCCGACGGGGACGGGGCAACCAGTTATCGCCTTCTCCGGTCAAGGCCTTAGCCCTTGGCCACAGATTACCGGTTTGGCAGCCGGAACGTCTGCGTCGGGATCCAGAGCTGCCTGAGGTCTTGCGATCGCTAGGCGCTGATGTCTTTGTGGTGGTGGCCTACGGTCAAATCCTGCCCCCGTCGATCCTTGAGATTCCCCGTTACGGCTGCATCAACATCCACGGCTCGCTGCTGCCGAAGTATCGCGGTGCCGCGCCCATTCAGTGGGCGCTCTACCATGGCGAAGGGGAAACCGGCGTGACGACGATGCGCATGGATGCGGGTATGGACACAGGCCCGATGCTCCTGAAGCGCAAAGTAACGATTCATCTAGGAGATAACGCTGCTACCCTCAGTGCCAAGCTCAGTGACATGGGTGCCGACCTCCTACTAGAAACCTTGCAGCAACTGCTACAGCTTCAACCCGAACCCCAAAACGACGCTGAGGCTACCTACGCACCGCTCATTCAAAAAAGTGACTATGCCATTGATTGGGGGCGATCGGCCTTAGCCCTTCACAACCAAGTGCGCGCCTTTTACCCCTATGCCTATACCCAGTGGCAAGACACCCCCTTGAAACTGCTGCAAACGTGGCCATTGGTGCCCGAAGTGAGGGCCGAATTACCGGAACCTTTACACTCTTTTGTTTGTGAGCCTGAGGCATCTTCCGCCCCGGGTACGGTGGTAGAGCTAATTAAGGGATGGGGCCCCGTGGTACAGACGGGCAAGGGTCGCCTGCTGCTGAGTCAAGTGCACTTGAGTGGTCGCAAAGCCCAATCGGGGTGGGATTTTGTCAATGGGGTACGGCTGGCGATCGCCACTCAATTCGGTATTATGCCCTCAGCCCTGTAACTGAGTTTTAAGCACGCGGGGCTTAATGTAACTAAATGTTACGATTTTGCCGTTTTGACAGCATTTCACCTTGACACCCCTCGGATCGGCTCACTACACTGGCACACATACCTAGGTACGTCTCTAACCCCTATGGAAGATAAGCAAAAGGTTACGTTGTATCTATCCCCCGATGTGCACCGCCAGCTAAAGATTGCCGCTGTGGTCGAGCAGGAAACGATGTCCACCCTTGCTGAACGTGCCATTGAATTTCTGCTGGCTCACCCAGAAGTACTGGCGGAATATGCCGAGCAAAAGCATGGCAATGTGCATCGGGTTTACCACTGCCCAGAGTGTGCTAGTGCCCTTGTCCTACGGGGGGATGAGCTAACGGCCTTGGTCAATCAGCCCACAGTGATTGATGACGACAGCCTCAGTGTTCCTTCGCTCTCCGTCGAGTTGGTGTCTGCCCGCTAGGGGCGGGGGTGTTGGGTCAGCCTTGAAAGAAGGAGGTGATTGCTGTGCAAGAAGAATTAAGTATCCTCATCCAAGCGCAATATCCGTTGATCTACCTCCTGACCTCTGAAGAAGAGCGGGCTGAGCAGGCGATCGCTACCATTGCCCAAAGTCAAGTCGGGCCTCAAGGGCGGTCTCCCCGCAAGCTCTACATCTGGACAGTGACCCACGGCATGGTCGAGTATGGCCATCCCCGCAACAACAGTCACCACAACACTGTCTCGCCGGAAGCCGCCATTCAATGGGTTGTTCACCAACGGGAACCGGGCATCTACGTCTTCAAGGATTTGCACCCCTTCATTGATTCGCCCCCTGTGACTCGTTCTTTACGGGACGCGATCGCCAGCTTCAAGAGCAGCCACAAGACCATTATTCTCATGTCCCCAGAAGCAGCGCAGCGGATTCCTGTCGAACTGGAAAAAGAAATCGTTGTCGTTGACTACCCCCTACCCAGTATTAGTGAACTGGATGAGGTGCTCGGGGAGCAACTAGACCCCCGCAATCGCCGCCTCACCCCTGAGGTACGGGAAAAACTCGTCAAAGCCACCCTTGGCCTGACGCGGGATGAAGCTGAAAAAGTCTTTCGCAAAGCCAAAGTGACCGCAGGTCGCCTCACGGAAGCAGAGGTAGATATTATTCTCTCCGAGAAAAAGCAAATTATTCGTCGCAATGGCATCCTCGAGTATATGGAAGTGGATGAAACCATTGATTCGGTCGGCGGTCTAGAGGAACTGAAAGTCTGGTTACGCCAACGCGCCAACGCCTTCAGTGAAAAGGCGCGTGAATACGGCTTACCGCAACCGAAGGGGATGTTAATTTTGGGGGTTCCCGGCTGTGGGAAGTCCCTGATTGCCAAAACCACCTCCCGCCTTTGGGGCTTGCCGTTGCTGCGCCTTGATATGGGGCGCGTCTATGACGGTTCAATGGTGGGGCGATCGGAGGCCAATTTGCGCAATGCCCTAAAAACCGCTGAATCCATTTCCCCTGCCATTCTCTTTATTGATGAAATGGACAAGGCCTTTGCGGGCGGAGCAGGCTCCTCGGACTCCGATGGCGGTACCTCAAGCCGGATCTTTGGCTCCTTCCTGACTTGGATGCAGGAGAAAAAGTCTCCCGTCTTTGTCTTGGCGACAGCCAACCGCGTCGAACGGCTCCCCGGTGAATTTTTGCGCAAAGGTCGCTTTGATGAAATTTTCTTTGTGGATTTGCCCAATGCCGAGGAGCGCAAGGAAATCTTTCGCATTCACCTCACCAAGCGCCGTCGCGAGATTGATCGCTTTGACCTAGAGCAACTGGCCAATATCTGTGATGGCTTTTCAGGTGCCGAGATTGAGCAGGCCATCATTGCTGCCATGTACGAAGCCTTTGCTCAAGGGCGTGAGTTTACCCAGTTAGACATTATTGCCGCTAGCCGTGCCACTCAACCCCTTTCCAAGACGATGCAAGAGCAGGTCACGGCACTGCGTGATTGGGCACGCCAACGGGCGCGTCCGGCGGCTGCTTCAGTGGCTGAATACCAGCGACTGGAGTTCTGACAAGCTTCCTTCTGTCTGCCCTGCGCAGATGGGAGAAAGACCCGACCACAGGGGTTTGGTTCGCCATAAATTGTGGTTCATTCAGTCCAATGTTTCTGTCTCAATCTGGAGGAAATCCACATGTCTCACTTCAGCACCCTGCGTACGAAAATTACCGATGCTGAAATCTTGAAAGCGTCCCTGCGGGATCTGGGCATTACGGTGAAAACCAATGCCGATGTGCGTGGCTACAATGGCCAACGTGTTCGCTCTGACATCGTCGCTGTCCTCGATGGCGAGTATGATCTGGGCTGGTCTCGCAATGCTGATGGCACCTTTGATCTGATTGCTGACCTCTGGGGTGTGGCCAAAAAACACAACCAAACCGAGCTGATCAACTCGATCAACCAAAAATATGCCATCAACAAAACCTTGGCTGAGGTGAAGCGTCCTGGCCTTCAGAACGCCAACGTCAAGCTTGTGGTGCATAGCTAATCCTGTTGCCAATTGCTTTGTACTGTCTAGCGCGCGTTCCCAAGTAATCCGCTGGCTGACTCCCTAGGGGTCGGCCTCTTTTTTTATCTCAGGATTACGAATATGGTATTTTGGCGGTACAGGGAAGGATGGCTTATAGTTATTGAGTTCTGGCCAGCACATTCAAGAGCGTTTTTCTCCAGAGGCTAAGCTAGTCGTTGCCAGTGGAGATGTCTGTGAGGTGATTCGTCAGGTGCCGGATGAGGCTATGACGCTCATCTTTACGTCGCCGCCCTACAACCTCGGCAAGGCCTATGAAACGCCGGTGGCGATCGAGGACTATCTCCAAAGCCAAAGTGAGGTAATTACCGAGCTATATCGAGTACTACGGCCAGAGGGAAGTTTGTGCTGGCAAGTGGGGAATTTTGTTCAAGGGGGAGAGGTGTATCCCTTGGATATTTTGTTTTATCCCCTGTTCAAGCGGTTGGGTTTGAAGCTGCGCAATCGCATCATCTGGAAATTTGGCCATGGTCTCCATGCCACAAAGCGCTTTTCTGGCCGCTATGAAACGATTCTCTGGTTCACGAAGTCCGATCACTACATCTTTAATTTGGATGCCGTGCGTATTCCAGCCAAATATCCGGGGAAACGCCATTTCAAAGGCCCCAATAAGGGCAAACCCTCGGGCAATCCCTTGGGCAAAAATCCATCCGATGTCTGGGAAATCCTTCTTCAGGATTGGCAAGAACTGGTGTGGGATATTCCCAATGTCAAGTTCAATCATCCTGAAAAAACATTGCATCCCTGCCAGTTTCCCATTGAGTTGGTGGAGCGGTGCGTTCTCGCCCTCAGCCATGAAGGGGATTGGGTCTTTGACCCCTATATGGGGGTGGGATCATCGCTTTTGGCTGCCCTAATGCACAATCGGCGGGCGATGGGCTGTGAAAAGGAACCCGCTTATGTCAACATTGCTCGCCAACGGATTCAGGCCTATGAAAATGGCACCCTGCCCTACCGTCCCCTCGGCAGACCGGTGTACGCCCCCACAGGGCATGAGAAAATAGCCCAAGTTCCTGAAGAGTGGCAACAGTGAATTGGCGATCGCTCGATGAACTGGTACGCATTCAATCCAAGTGGGTGACCTTGATTGCCGAGAAGTGGCTGACGGACACAGGTGAAACCTTAGAATACTGGCGGGTAGAAAAGGCGGACTCGGTGATTGTCCTGCCGCTGCAAGGGAAGGATTTAATCTGCTTGCCGCCAACCTTTCGGGTGGGGGTTCAGCGAGCTACGGTGGATTTTCCCGGTGGCAGAGTAGGGTCGGATCAAGATCCGATCGCGATCGTGCCGCAAATTTTGACACGGGAATTGGGAATTACCGCTGATGTCATTCAAGGAATCACCCCGATCAGTGAGCAGCCTTGGCTGGTCAATAGTGCTTTCTCCAATCAAAGAGTGTGGGGCTTTGTTGCTGAACTCGCACCAAGGGCAACGGTACCTCAAGCCGGGGGCAGGTTTCGGCTCGGGAGTCCGGACATCTCACAGCTTCTTGCACAGTTGGAGTGCTTGCAATGTCGTGCTGTTTTGTTGCAATGGCTGTATCTCTCTTTATAGCTATTCCAATAGAGAATGAGGCATCATCCAGCATAATACTTGCGAATCACCTCATCAATCGAACTGTTTGACCCTGCATACATTCGCGCTCGCTTCAGCGCACTGAAGTCGTGCTCAATCACATTCAAATCAAGAGAGTATTTCGGTAAAAATAACACCTCGTGACCCGCCGCTTTCACCACTGCCTGAATCACCCCTTTCGGGTGAATCGGTGCATTATCCATGATATACACCACTGTTTCCTCGCCGTGACTCTCTACCCATGTGTCGAGCTGCTGTTGATACGCTTGCCGCTCTTCCTCACACCGTTCTTGGTAACGCATCTGTTTTTTTTCGGGTGATGCCCATCTGGTCGAGGGCGTAACTAATGGTGGAAACTTGGACGCCAAATCGCTGGGCACGGTCGATTAAACGGTCGTCGGGATGGGCAGCAACATCCGCTGCTAAGGCCGCCCAATCCAGCTTCCAAGGACGACGGGGGACAACTGTGGGGGCTAAGTCCTCTCGCTTCAGCCAGCGATGGATGGCGGCGCAGCTCACCTGAAAAATTTGAGTCGTTTCACTGATTTTGCCGCCTTGCTGGATATAGGAGACAACCCGCTCTCGTCAGTCCAAGCTATAGCTCATATTCTTGAGTAACATTCATGACGCTTTGAGTATAGCCTATCCCTCTTGAAAATATCTCACTCCCTTTCGAAATGGCTATACGTTGACATCTCCCCTATTGCCACACTTTTATTGTCCCCTAGGGCAAATTTTTGAGCTGTGAGCCTATCGGTCAATTATTGCTATAGAGGCTAAAGAGCGATCGAAAGTCGAAGAGACGAATCAACATTGGCCAAAAGGCATCTAGGCCATTGGGGGCTTTGGGTTTGTGCCACCATGTGAGGCCACCATAGAGCAGTTGTACGAGGTGCCGCTGTGCCTCATCACTGACCTCTAAAAATCGCAGGTAAATGCAGCACCGCTCCTCTTCAGTGCGGGTACGAACCACGGCTGCGGTGACGCTAAAGTCCTGTTCCAAAAAGGTCAGCCTGCCGACGGTATCTCTTTGGGCTTCGATAAAACGCCCTGCAGTCAGCAACAGGGCAGCACCAGTCTCCGACACATCGCGGGTATAGCCCCAGTAGGTTTGATCCCCCAGTTGGAAACGACATACGGTGCAAACGGGAAAGCGATCGCTCTGACGGCGGGTGGGCTGATCAATGGAGGACAGAACCGCAATCAAGGCAATAAAGGCGTTGTAGAGCGTCCAAGCCAGCATCACCTCTAAACCCGCCCGTTCATACTCCATTGGTGGCCAGATATGGAGCCAGTAACCCCCATAGCGGATAAAGACCCCCACCCCGACTGCAATCACAAACGCCGCCAGCGGCCATGTATAGCGCAAATTCAACCGCTTCCGATTGGAGAGGGTGCCCTTGTTAGTGACAATGCTGCCAATTTTACCGAAGGGATTGCGGAGGATTTTAATCAGTTGCACCATCCCCGGAAAGGCAAAGGTCACCTCATAGACTTCACCCCAGACGGAAAAATACCGCCCTTCTGTCGCCCAGCTAAAGGTGGCAATTACTAACAGCGTGTAGGGCAGGGCATAGAAAAGGTACTCACCCAATGTCGCCACCGTTAAGGAGATGCCTGTCATTAGGCTCAAAAACGGACCAACGAGAAAGCACGTGCGGATAAAGGGATTAATGTTGTGCAAGAGCAGCGAGAGGTGGCAACTGCGCTGAAACCACGACAGTTTTGACCAAATGGGGAGATCATCACCACAGAAATAGATTTGCATATTCCCCTGTAGCCAGCGCAGCCGTTGCTCTAAATGATCCTGAAAGTTGCGAGGAGATTCCCCCATGCTGAGGATTTCGTTCAGATAAATCAGGCGGTAGCCAGCAATTTGCATCCTTGTCCCCGTCTGGAAATCCTCGACTACACAGCGGGTATAGTATCCACCCACGGCTTCTAGGTCACGGCGGCGCACCACATAGGAGGTACCGCAGCAGATAATGGCGTTGCCAAAGTCCCGCCCCGGCTGAATAAAGCCAAAAAAGTACTCCATATCGCCGGGCATCATGAACTCAATGCCAAGGTTTTGGGAGTGGTAGTCAGGGTTAAAGAAGTGCTGGGGGGTCTGCACCATGGACACGTGATCATCTTGAAAGAAGCCCACGGTGCGGCTCAGGAAGTTCTGAAAGGGAATAAAGTCGGCATCAAAAACGGCAATCAGTTCACCAGTGGTGTATTTCAGGGCATGGTTGAGGTTACCTGCTTTGCGGTGCTCATTGGTGGGACGGGTGAGATAGTTGACCCCCAGATGCTCACAGAGATCCGCAATTTCCGATCGCCGACCATCGTCGAGGACATAGATGCTTTTATTTCTGTAGTTGATCGCCTGACAGGCCACAATCGTCCGCCGCAAAATATAGGGAGGCTCATTATAGGTGGGAATAAAAATATCCACACTGGGGCAGTATTCGCCGCTGAGAACTGCCTGCTGATAGTGATCGGCCTGGCGCGATCGCCATGCAGTCGTCAGCCATGCCGTCTGATAGAAGTAAAGCAAATAGGTGAAAAAGTAGAGCACCTCAAGACCATAGAAGCCAATACTGGCAGTAAAGCTCAACCAGTGGGCATCATTGAGCGTCACCCAGCCCCGCCACACCAGATAGCGGCAGCCAAAGAGAATAACAATGAAGCGAATAATCAAGCGTGTGACATTGTTGCTGGGAATAAAATTGAGGGCAACTGCCACCACTGCCGCAAGGACAATGGGCCACCACACGCTTAAATCATCGGTGGGCATCTGCAGGAGGTCGGGCAGAGGCCGCAACTGATCGGGATTCACTAAATCAATGGGAAAGAGCGTCGGTCGCCACACCGTCGCCAACAGCACACCAAAGAGGAATAGGATGCTGAAAACAAAAAGACCCCAGACCCACGGTGAAACCAGTTGCGGGGGGGAAGTGGGCTTGGGTGGCTCATGGGTCATAGGGAGACCCCCTAAAAAGAGGAAATTTAGGCCATCGTTGGCATTTGCAGACGGGCAAAAATCATGCGGCCTGCCGAGGTTTGCAGGGCACTGGTCACAACCACCGACAACTGATCGCCAATGTGATCCACCCCCTCTTCGACAACCACCATCGTGCCATCCTCAAGGTAGCCCACCCCTTGCGCTGGTTCTTTCCCTTCCTTGAGAATCTTCAACTCC
This sequence comes from Thermosynechococcus sp. B1, assembly GCF_030322985.1. Classification (NCBI taxonomy): domain Bacteria; kingdom Bacillati; phylum Cyanobacteriota; class Cyanophyceae; order Acaryochloridales; family Thermosynechococcaceae; genus Thermosynechococcus; species Thermosynechococcus sp. B1. Next base: position 1,211,457 of record NZ_CP096573.1, read on the forward strand.
AGCGTATCGCCGGGGAGGTAGATGGGGCGCAGGGCTTGCGCTAACTCGTTGACGTTAAAGACATCCACTTTTTGGAAGCGGGCAACTTTGTTGAGATTCAAATCATTGGTGACAAGAGTGCCGTTGATTTCTTGGCAGAGGCGCACCAGCTTGGCATCCACCGTTGTTAATTCTGGATAGTCTGCGGAGTGAATGACAATGCGATCGCCCAAACTGGCTTGGAGGCGATTGAGAACGTCGAGACCTCGCCGACCACGAATCCGTTTTTGTTCATTCCCCGCATCGGCAATCAGTTGCAACTCTTGCAGTACAAACTGGGGCACAATGATTTGCCCTTCGAGTACCCCAAGATTCAACAGCGCCTCAATGCGGCCATCAATAATGCAACTGGTGTCCAGTACCTTTGCTCGGGCAGGTTTGAGCATCCCCTCAGCCAAGAGACTGCTAGCAACGGCATTGGGGTTAATTAACCGCAGCAGGGCAGGCCCGTGACTATCGGCCAAAGTGGTTCCCGAATAGGCAAAGACAATGCTAGTGAGAACAGCAATCAGGGGTTTAATAAAGGAAAAATCCTTGGGAATGGGCAACAGGAAAATCGGTGCCAGCATCAAGTTGGCCAAGAGCAACCCCACCACTAGACCCACGGCTCGCGACAAGAGCGTTTCTGGGGGCAATTGACGGATACTGCGCTCAAGACGATGGTAAAGGGACTGCAACAATAAACCAAGGGCAATGCCAACAATGGCGCCAAAGCCAGCCATGACCCACTGCAATCCCCGCACATTGGCCACTTGAGCAAGAACCGTTTCTGGGAGGAGGTCAATGCTGTTGAAGCCAACGGCAATTCCCATCACGACGATAATGAGGAGTAAGATGGTATCGAGCATTGGTTCGCTCCTGTCGCGCTGGACATCTCCATAGGCCATTACTTTAGGATTATACTTTTTTCTCTTTTGCTGCGGTGTTGGGCTGTTGCATATCGAGATGACGACTAATGCGGGTACCGGCTCGGATGCCCTCAGCTTCGGCTTGAGGCCCCAGAATGGCCCGTGCCACCATGCCACCGAGGGTCGCCCATAGCGTTTCCTTAGTAAAGGCTTGACTGGTTTTCACCCACCACTCTAGGAAAAGATGCAGGGATGGGGGAGGAGGTTCCTCAGGGGATGGCGCCGCCAACTGTCGCCCGAGATCTTCCCCTAGTTGCGCACCAACCATATTGCCCACTACGCGCCCGACGGTTTCGCCCACAGGCCCCAAGACCACTTGCCCCGCCAAGCCGCCAGCAATTTCACCGGCGGTACCCCCAATTTTGTCACCCGTGCGAATCTCCAAGACTTTCGCGACCCGTTCCGGCGTTTCCTCAAGGGCAGTAAATTGCAGTTGGGTGATTTGCTCCGTGGCTTCCATCCCTAATCGCGCACCAATCACACCGCCAACAAAGGTGCCCACTTGCACCCCCATGACCGCACCCGCAGGCCCCATAAACAGGCCACCCGCCGTTCCCCCCACCATGCCACCGAGAATATCACCTACATAGCCGCCCATGAGAAATCCGCCCATGGAGGTGAGTTTGTTGCCCACCTCTTCGGGTTCGAGATCAAAGGCGCGGGTGAGGTTTTGCAAGCCCTTATTGCCTTGGCCAATGATCTGGACATCCCCCCAAAATTGAATGGCCGCCAACAGTTGTAGGGGCGTGATTTGCTCGAGGTGATACTCAATGGTAATTGAGGCGGCAAGGGGGTTAACGTGAACAGATTTGATCCCTTGGCGGGTTTTCAGATAGGCACTCAGGGAATCGCGAAAGGCAGCATCCGTTTTCAGTTCTTGAATCCGCAATCGCAGGCGATCGCCCGTGAGGTGCATGACTTCGGCAATCGGCGCAGTTTCGGCAGTGGCCATGGGAAACCCACCCAATAGGCTCTAGTTGCCGTTGTAGCACGCGCACCAAAGCAAGGAGGAAGATCTGTCAAAATGTTAAGGGAATCACACACAGAGTGAATGACCATGACAGCCACGGTAAAGGTCGAACATCTCAAGAAGTCCTACGGTGCCATTACAGCGGTGGCCGATGTCTCCTTTAGCGCCCATCAAGGGGAAATTTTTGGGGTGCTGGGGCCAAATGGCTCAGGGAAAACGACAACACTGCGCTGTCTGTGTACCCTCTCGCGACCGGATGCTGGGGTATTGGAAGTCTGTGGTCTTTCGGTTCTCCACCAACCTCATTTAGTGCGCCAAAAATTAGGCTATGTGGCTCAGGAGGTGGCGCTTGATAAAATCCTCACGGGTCAGGAATTTCTAGAATTACAGGCGGCGCTGTACCACATTCCCCGTGCCCTGATTCCAGAGCGCATTGAAGCAGTGCTGGCACGGTTGGATTTATTGGAATGGCGCGATCGCCAGTGTGGTACCTACTCGGGTGGCATTCGCAAACGCTTTGATCTCGCGGCAGGACTACTGCATCAACCCCAAGTGCTTGTCTCAGATGAACCCACCGTAGGCCTCGACATTGAAAGTCGCCAAGTGATTTGGGATGTGCTGCGGGATCTCAAGGCTCAGGGACTGACCATTATCTTGACCAGCCACTACCTTGAGGAAGTGGATCTCCTTAGCGATCGCTTGGCGATTCTCGATCAGGGGCGGGTGATTGCCAGTGGCTCTCCCGAGGAACTCAAGGCCAATATTGGGGGCGATCGCGTCACGTTGCGGGTACGAGAATTTACACCGCGTCAAGAGGCACAAATGGCCCAGGCCCTTCTCAGTCAATTGGACTGCGTGAAATCGGCGCTGATTAATGCCAACCAAGGCAACTCCTTGAATCTGGTGGTCACAGATGCGGCTGTGGCGATCGCAGCCATTAGAAGGGCGCTAGAGGAAGCAGGACTTCCCCTCTTTAGCTTGGCGCAGTCACGACCCAGTTTAGATGATGTCTATTTGGCCGCCACGGGTCAAACCCTCTTGGATGCCGACTTGGCAGCAGCGGCGCAGCGGGACAGCAAACAGTTGAAAAAAGAGGCCATGCAACGCTAATGGGGCAGCCAATTCTTTGGGTTCATGGAGACTGCCTCGACCCCACGGCGCCCATCTTTGACCGCTATCCCAAGGCGCCGGCCATTTTTGTTTGGGATGTAGCGCTCCTCAAGGAGTGGCAAATTCGCCTAAAGCGGCTGGTCTTTCTCTATGAGTGCCTGCTGGATCTCCCCGTGGAAATGTACCGGGGTGAGGTCGCTCCCTTGGTGAATGCCTTTGTTGAGGTGCACGGCGGCGATCGCGTGGTGACAATGGCCAGTCCTAGCCCTCGCTTTCGCGCCATTTGTCAGCAATTGGCCTATCCAGTGGAGATCCTAGAGCCAGAACCCTTTGTCACGTTACCTGCCAATGCTGATTTGAAGCGATTCTTTCGTTATTGGAAGTTGGCGAAACCCCGCTTGGGACTATAAAAGATGCTGGCGATCGCCCGATCCCTTGAGAAGATGCCTTGGCAGCCGCGATTCTCCCTGTTGGATCGCTATATTCTGCGGGAGATGATTCGCCCCTTTGTCTTTGGTTTTGGCATTTTTACGGCGATCGCTGCCGTTATTGGTACGGTGTTCTACCTCATTCGCAATATGGTGGAGCACAACCTTGGCATCCTCAGTGCCCTTCAAGTCTTTTTTCTGCGTTTGCCCACCTTTGCGGTGCTGGGCATTCCCATGGCGATGCTCTTTGGTTCGCTCCTTGCCTATAGTCAACTGTCCCGCCGCAGTGAACTGATTGCTTGCAAAAGCTGTGGGGTGAGTCCGCTGCGTTTAGTGCGACCGGCGCTCCTAGCGGGGTTCTGTGCCTTGCTCTTCACCTTTGCCCTCAATGAACTGGTGGCTCCCCCCATGGCCTACCGCGCCATCAAGACCTTGGAAGTGGCGATTCAACGCCCCCAACCTACCTTTCAAACCCGCAATATCTTCTACCGTCGTTTTGCTGGGGGGCAGCTTCAGCAACTCTTTTTTGCCCATCGTTTTGATGGCGAGGTCATGGGTCAAGTGACGGTGTTGAACTTTGAGCAGGGGCAATTGCGAGAAATTATTACGGCGCAGGAAGCCCAGTGGCAGGGTTCGGCGTGGCTGTTTCGGCAGGGCACCTACCACCACCTGACCCGCGATCGCGACTATGATGTGGCCGAGACCTTCTCAGAACGAACATTTGCCTACCCCCGCACCCCCCTTGATTTAGCGATGGAAACGCGAGCACCAGAGTTTATGACCAGCCGCGAAATCTATCAGTACTTGCAAGTTTTGGCGGAAAGTGGCGATGCCAAACGTCTGCGGCAGTGGCGGGTGCAGTTGCAGGAAAAGCTCTCTCTCCCCTTTTTGTGTCTCAGTTTTGCTGTTGTCGGCGCTGTTTTGGGGATCAGTTCTCCCCGCCAAGGACAGGGGCGGGCCTTTGGGCTCAGTGTGGCAATTATTTTTGGCTATTATGTCAGTGCCTTTATCTTCACGGCCTTTGGTGAGGGGGGAGCCATTTCACCCCTTGTGGCCAGTTGGCTGCCAAAGGGGATAGTCAGCGCGATCGCCCTCGGCATGCTCTACCATGCCAATCGTCATTAGTAGGGAATCTGCCAATAGCGACAGGCCGCATGGGCAAGGGTCATCACACCCACGGGGATAGCCTGTTCATCGACATCAAACTCCGGGTGATGCAGGGGATAGTTGGGGCGATCGCGAAACCCTACCCCAAGGCGAAACATCGCACCGGGGGCATGCTCTAGGTAAAGGGCAAAATCCTCTGCCCCCAGGGACGGTTCCGGCAAAATATGCACATGGGGGGCACCCACCACATCAGTCGCCGCCTCCGCCAGCAGTTGCGATAGGTAGGGCGTATTTTCCACCCCCGGTACGCCCCGCCGATAGTGGAGTTTGTAACGGGCACCGTAGGCATGGCAGACATTGGCCACAATTTGCTCAATCCAGGTCGGGAGGGTGGCACGGGTTTCCGGATGGAGCGATCGCACCGTTCCCTGAAGGGTGACCTGATCGGCAATGACATTGGCAGCCCGTCCCCCTTGAATTTTGCCAAAGGTAACCACCACGGGTCGCAGGGGATTCTGCGTGCGGCTAATGGCCTGTTGCAAAGCACTGATCACTTGAGCGGCAATCCAAATCGCATCTACCGCTTCATGGGGGCGGGCACCGTGGCCCGATTCTCCCAAAATCGTTAACTCAATGTCATCGGCAGCCGCCGTCAACGCCCCGTAGCGCACCGCCACTTCCCCCGCTGGAATGGTGGGAAACACATGGAGCGACAAAATGGCACTCACCTCTTTCATAGCGCCATCGGCAATCATCCAACTCGCCCCTTGGGCAATTTCTTCCGCTGGTTGAAAAATAAACCGCACCCGTCCGGGGAACTCCTCCTTGAGGGCTGCTAACACCATTGCCGTGCCCAGACCCACCGTGGTGTGGACATCGTGACCGCAGGCGTGCATCACCCCGCTATGTTTTGAGCTAAACTCGAGTCCAGTGCGCTCTTGAATCGGCAGGGCATCCATATCGGTGCGAATGGCCAAGAGCCGCTGTTCTTTGGGATTCCCCGCCAGTTCCGCAATCACCCCCACTTTCCCCACATCCTGCTGTACCGTTAAGCCGGCGGAGGAAAGTACCCCCGCCACATAGGCAGCGGTTTGATGTTCTTGGCCACTCAATTCGGGGTAGCGGTGCAGATGGCGACGAATTTCAATGAGACGGGGGGTGAGGGTTTGGGTAATCTGGCGAATCCGAGCAAGCATAGCGCAGCCGTGGCGATATTTTTGTATCCTATCGAATCTCAGGAATTGCCGGTTGCCCACTCCTGATAGGGGTGCTCCGCTAAGTAGGCATTGGTATAGCGGGGGTCGTCGGTCACCTCAAGGCCAATCCACGGGGGTAGAGTCAGGGGATAGTTAGCACGGGGCAATTCAATTTCTGCCAAAATCAGGCCAGTACAGGCGCCAGTAAATTCATCCACTTCCCAACACAGATCACCCGCTGGAATACGATAGCGGTTTTTCTGGATGATGGGTTGTAGGCACAATTCCGCGAGGAGTTCCCTTGCATCAGCAACGGGGATAGCATACTCATACTCACGGCGTTGGCCACCGCTGGCTTTGCCCTTGATTGTGATCCATGCTTGCTCACCCGCAAGACGCACCCGCACCGTGCGCTCAGGAACTGTGGACAGGTAGCCTTGGGCAAATTGGGACACACTTGTGACCAGCGATCGCCATTCTTCGCCTGTGACAAGGAACTTGCGCTCAATTTCGATGCCCATTGCCTAGACCGCTGTGGTAAATGAACCGTGGAGACCATAGGGAATGTGGTGTTTCAAGCGCAATCGTGCCACTGGCCCGGCGCTAATGGCTGCCGCATCAAAGATGAGTAACTGCGATTTGTGGCAACTGGCATCATACACCACCTGCAAGAGCCAGCCATCCTCTTCCCCTTGGGCACCCTGCCAGAGAAAGTCACCCTTTTGCAGACCCCGCGGGACAAAAATGGGTTCACTGGCAAAGCCACGCGGTGCCGCCGACCAAAATTGTTCCTCCCCCGTCTGGCGATCGCACCGCCACAGTGCCTGGAGAGGCGCATTGGTTTTCGGATCATGCCCTGCCGCCAAATACGTGTAGCGATAGGGTTGCCCCACCTTGGCCGGATGCACTACGGGAAATTCACAGGGGCGATCGCTCACCACTTGCCAATCCACAGCCTTGGTTTTGGGGTTCAATTGAATCCGCCACAGCAGGCTTGAGGGCAGCGCTGCAAAATTCACCTCCCGAAAATCCATGCCCGGTTCGAGATTGGGAAAGTGGCTGTAGGCAATGGACTCCACATGAATTTCATCCCCAGCTTCGTAGGCATTGGCATGGTGAAAGACAAAACAGGCGGGCATCGTCAACATCTGGGGAGTCCCACCCCGACGAGGCAGCAGCCAAACCCGTGTCGGTTCCTGCGCATTGAATTGAATGCACTGGGCAGCGCCCCGCAGTCCCAGCAGATAGGGCAGTGGATTTAACTGCACTGGATTTTGAAAGACAATGGCGTAGTTGGGGGTCAGGGCAAAGTCATGGATAAAGGCAAAGCCCGGAATTTCAAAGACAGGTTGGGAGACACATTGACCACTGGCATCAAACTCATAGAGGGTAATACGAGTCCGCAGGCCGGGCTTGACACCAAAATTCACGAGCCGCTGCGTCTGAGGATCAAAGCGGGGATGCGCTGCAAAGGCATCCCTCTCCTTGAGGAGACCCCCTAGGTTGTCGAGGCCAATGGTTTCTAGGGTCACAGGGTCAAGGCAGTAGGGCAGACCGGCTTCCCAGAGCGCCAGTAATTTGCCCCCCCAATAGATCACATGGGTATTGGCAATGTTTTTGACCCGAATATCGAGGAAATTGGCCAGCCAGCCCCCCGGTTTTTGGGTGCCAAAGACACCGCGATAGAGAAGGCGATTGGCCTTTTCCTCCTCTAAGAACCCAGCGGTACGCACGTAGCGATTGCGAAAATGCACCCGTCCCTTCTCAAAGCGAAAAGCACAGATCATGCCGTCGCCATCAAAGGGATGGGCTAAGGGCACTCCCCCGCGCTCCAACCGTCCAGGGCCATTGCGGTAGAGCGTTCCCACCAAATCCGTGGGCACCGTACCTTCGACATCCTCAATCCAATAGTCATATTCTTGGGTGAGAGATTCGGTCCCCCCCCGCCAATCCGCCATCGTGTAGGGGCGATCTAAAACTCCAGTCATGAGACACTTGGCTCCAACTCAACAGTGACAGAGGATTGAGAGGCGGGCGCCGGCACCTGCTGCGGCAACCAGTTCAACAGGGGTAGGGGCAATAGCGTACTCAGGTTGGTAATGAGCACCAGCAACCAGAGGCGATCGAAGTTATGCTCGGTAATCCCCAGCCAGTGGGTCAGCAGTGCCCCCAACTCATGGGAGACCAGATTGGCAAGGTTGCTAATGGACATCAGCAGCGCAAAGAGGGTGGCCTCAATCCCCGGCGGACACAGCCGTGCCGCCAACACGAGTACCGGCATAAAGGCAATCTGCCCCATAACTGCCAAAATGAGGCTATCCCCCAAGCTAAACCACTGGTCACTAATGCCCCATTGGCGATTGAGGTGGGTGACCAAAATCAAGCTAGAGAGTCCCAAAAGGGCTGAGAGAATCGTGCTCCAGAAAAAAATGGTACGAATGGGCAGCGTTTTCAAGTAGCGCTGGAAAATCCACACCCCCAAGAGGGAGGCGATGCTAGTGACAAGGCGCACCCGTCCCAAAAACTCCGCCTCAAAGCCCAATTCATTCGTTGTGAAGAAAAAGAAGGCTGATTCCGAGCCGGGGGTGGCTTGCCAGAGGAAGAGAAACGCCACCGGCAACCAAATCCGTTTTTGCATCATGGCTTGGCGCACACGGTTGATGTGCTCCCAAGTCTGACGCAGTTGAGGCCGAGCCGTAACCCGTGCTTCGGCGATCGCCCACGCAACCCCCGACATCAAGAGCGGAAACGCCGCTGTAATTTGAAACACTGTACGCGGACTAAACCACTGCAACAGTTGGCCACTAAAGTAAGCGGTGAGGATGCCCCCCACGGCAGTCGCTGCCCAGCTTAGGGATTGCAGCGTTCCCATTTCAGTCGCCGATTCTTGGCGTGCCCGTTCAACCACCAGTGAATCGACAATCACATCACTGAGGGCGATGGCGATCGAGGCTGCGAGAATCGCTGCCGTTGCCTGCCAAGGGGTAGCCACCCACGTCCCCAAGCTCAACCACGCCCCACAGCCCAGCAAGCCCGACAGGACAAGATAGGAACGGCGACGAAATCCCAAAAGCGGCACACTATCAGAAATGAGGCCAAATACCGGCTTAATGACCCAAGGCAGCGCAGCCACACCCATCAATGCCGCCACTTCCGCCGGCGACAGACCCAACTCATCCTTAAAGAAAAAGCTAATGGCCAGCCGTGCTAAGCCCAACACCCCTTGGACAAAATACACCAGCAAAATGGCTAAGAGTTCGCCACTGGGTTCTTGCCCAAAAAGGAGCGTCTCCTTGAGCCACTGAAACCAGCGTTGAGGTTGCGAAGGTTGAACTAACATTACTAAATGTTAAGCAATAGCATTGCCTCCATCATATCCAGACACGCTGAAAATTGCTAACACGGGTACTCTTCACTGGCTCCTAGGCTAGCAGGAGACCCTAATTGGGGTTATTTGGCGATCTCCAGTTGATCGAGGCGCAGCCAAACTGTAGGGGTGGGCACTGGAAATTTAATCTGCGCATAGTCACCGCGAATCTCCACCACCTCGCCTCGTCCCTCAAAGAGATAGGGGGGATAGCGATGATCACTGGCCAAGGCCTCAACACTGTTGGCCAATTTTTCAGCAACGACCTTTACCAAATCTCCCTTTTTAATCGCCATAGGAAACCCTAACGCTGATCAGCCCACATTCTATCCCAAGGAGAATCGCCAAGGGCTTTAAGTCTGTTGATGAATCCAATTGCCAAACCTTAACCAAGGGGAAACGCCACCTCAGTCCTTCACTGCCATTCATCGGGCACTGCCAAAACAGTAGCCCCTAGAAAATGAGCAACAAAAAGAACAGGGGTCTGAACCAAGACGAAGTTCTTTGGCGATAGACTACGCTTAAGCGTCGCATTACGTGAGGGGAACCTTGCATGGACTGTATTCCAGTGATTCTATCGGGGGGAGCCGGAAGTCGCCTTTGGCCATTATCGCGCCAAGCCCATCCCAAGCAGTTTATGCGCTTAACTGCCGAAGGGCAGAGTCTGCTACAACAAACGTGGCAACGCTTGCAGGGTTTACCCCAAGTGCAACCGCCAGTGGTGGTGGCCAATGACGCCCATCGCTTCCTTGTAGCGGAACAATTTCAAGAGCTAGGGGTGACACCAACGCGGATTTTGCTCGAACCCTTGGGGCGCAATACGGCTCCTGCGATTACCCTTGCTGCGCTCTACGTCACAGAAGTCCTCGCCACCGATGCCATTCTTTTGGTGCTACCAGCGGATCATTTAATTCAGGATGTTGCCGCCTTTCAGCAGGGGCTACAACGGGCACTTGCACCCGCCACCAAGGACTGGTTGGTAACGTTTGGCATTACGCCCACCTCTCCCCATACAGGCTACGGCTACATTCGGCGGGGGGAAGCCCTCAGTGAGGCCCACACCTATCGGGTGGCAGAGTTTGTCGAAAAACCCGATTTGGCAACGGCAGAGGCTTATCTAGCGGATGGCCATTACCTTTGGAATAGCGGTATGTTTCTCTTCCGCGCCCAGAGCTTCTTAGCAGAATTGGCACAGCAGCAGCCAGACATTTTGCACCATTGTCGTTTGGCACTGCGGGAGGGACAGGAGGATTTGGACTTTATCCGCTTGGCCACAGCACCCTTGAGTCAGTGTCCCAGTTTATCGGTGGACTATGGGGTGATGGAAAAGACGCAAAAAGCAGCGGTAGTGCCCCTAGAGTGTGGCTGGAGTGATGTGGGATCTTGGTCAAGTCTCTGGGAGGTGACACCCAAGGATGAATTTGGCAACAGTTGCCGTGGCGATGTTCTCACCTATGGCAGCAAAGATTGCTTTGTCCATAGTCAAAACCGCTTGGTTGCTCTACTGGGGGTGGAAAACCTCATTGTTGTAGAAACCGCTGATGCTGTTCTCATTGCCCATCAGGAGGCGGCACAGCAGGTGAAACAAGTGGTGGAGCAACTGCAAGCCCAAAAGCGCAGTGAGGCTTACAATCATCGCGTAGTCTATCGCCCTTGGGGACATTACGATTCCATTGACACGGGTCATCGCTTTCAAGTGAAGCGGATTACGGTCAAGCCGGGGGCGAGTCTTTCGCTGCAACAGCACCATCACCGCGCAGAACATTGGATTGTTGTCAGTGGTACAGCGGAAGTTACCTGCAATGGCAAAACGTTTCTGCTGACGGAGAATGAGTCCACCTATATCCCTGTGGGCGCTGTGCACCGCTTGGCCAATCCGGGGAAAATTCCCCTTGAAATGATCGAGGTGCAGTCGGGAGCCTACCTTGGCGAAGATGATATTGTTCGCTTTGAGGATCGCTATGGTCGCGAGACAGGGCAATAACCGCTGGGCAAACCCTTAGACCGCCAGCCAAGCGATCGCCACCCCAAGGGCGGAACCAACGATGACTTGAATGGGGGTGTGCCCCAATAACTCCTTGAGGCGGGCTTCTGCCAATTCGTGCCCATCTTGGAAAAATTCATCGACAATTTGATTGAGAATGCGGGCTTGTTTACCGGCTGCTTGGCGCACCCCGGCCGCATCGTACATGACAATGCAGGCAAAGACAACGGCGATCGCAAACTCAATGCTATCCCAGCCCCGCTGCAGCCCTACCCCAGTCGCCAGAGCAGTAACTAGGGCGGAATGGGAACTGGGCATGCCCCCCGTTTCCACTAGAACGCGGAAATTGAGCTTGCGGTGTTTGGCAATGTCAATCAGTAACTTGAGCATTTGGGCGATCGCGCTGGCGGCGAAAGCGACCCAGAGGACATGGTTAGCCAGTAGCTCACGAAGACCGTCCATCATGGTTACGGACAAGGACAAACTCTGCGCCCATCCTAACCCACTTCGGGATCGTTAATGACTGCGGCTGGTAATGTAGTCGGCGATCGCCTGCAAAGGAACGGCGGCTGCCCCATACACAGCCAACTCTGCCTTCGCCTCTGCCACCAAGCGTTCAGCCTCTTGGCGAGATTTTTCCAGACCCCACAGGCGCGGGTACGTCATTTTTTGGGCGGCCACATCTTTACCAACGGTTTTACCGAGGACATCGCGGGTCGAAGTAATATCCAAAATGTCATCCACAATCTGGAACGCCAAGCCAATATTTGCCGCATAGCGCGACAGGCGAGCCACATCAGATTCATTCGCCCCCGTCAGTAATGCCCCAGAAACCACAGAGGCCTCCAGTAATGCCCCCGTTTTGTGGGAGTGGATAAAGTGCAGCGTTTCTAGACCAATGTTCGGCTGCCCTTCACACTCCAAGTCCACCACTTGACCGCCCACCAATCCCGTTGCTGCCACCGCATGCCCCAACCGCGCCACAATTTTCAGCAGATACTCTGCGGGCACGTTTTTCGTTTGTTCCACCACATATTCAAAGGCATAGGCCAGTAAGCCATCCCCCGCCAGAATGGCAATATCTTCGCCATAGACTTTGTGATTTGTGGGCTTGCCGCGACGGTAGTCATCATTGTCCATAGCCGGCAGATCATCGTGGATCAGCGACATCGTGTGGATCATCTCTAGGGCACAGGCGGTGGGCATGGCCATTTCCACGGTGCCCCCCATCAGTTCACAGGTGGCCAAGCAAAGAATCGGGCGCAGCCGTTTGCCCCCTGCCATCAGTGAATAGCGCATCGCATCGTAAATTTTCTCTGGGTAGGCAACGGGGATCGATGCTTCGAGGGCTGCTTCCACAAGGGCTTGGCGTTCTTTGAGGTAGGCCTTGAGATCAAATGTGCCGGCGGGATGGACTTGGGGGGGATCAGCGGAAATCATGAACAACTCCTCAGCGTGCGGGCGGCATAGAGGTCAACGAGAGCAGGGGCTTGTGCCAGTTGTGACGGCGACAATAGCTCCATACAGTATTGTGCAACAACATGGCAACGGTCATCGGACCGACGCCCCCCGGAACAGGGGTAATATAACTGGCCACAGCACAGGCAGCCTCATAGTCCACATCGCCCCAGAGACTCGATTTACCGTCGGGGCGTTGAATGCGATTAATCCCGACATCAATGACCACTGCCCCCGGCCGAATCATGTCGGCAGTAATCCGCCGCGGCTGTCCCATTGCTGTGACTAAAATCTCAGCACTACGGGTGACACTGGCAAGATCACGGGTGCGCGAGTGGGCGATCGTCACCGTTGCATTGGCAGTGAGTAACATCAAGGCCAAGGGCTTGCCGACCAAAATACTGCGACCCACGACCACTGCCGAGCGACCTGCAACATCAATGCCATAGGCGGCCAAAAGCTGCATCACTCCAGCAGGCGTACAACTGCGCAGTCCCGGTTCATCGCGCACGAGCCGACCGAGATTTTCGGGATGCAGGCCATCCACATCTTTATCCGGATGAATCGCGTATAGCAGGGGACGGGGATCAAGGTGGGGCGGTAGGGGCAATTGCAGCAGAATGCCATCCACCCATTCGTCCTGATTTAGCTCAGTAATTCTGGCCAATAAATCCGCTTCTGTAATGGTGGCCGGTAAATGGGCACCAAAGGATTGAATCCCGACGCGGCCACAGGCTTGTTCTTTGGCACGGACATACACGGCACTGGCGGGATCATCGCCAACCCGCAACACCGCCAAGCCGGGCGATCGCCCCCACTGGGCTTGAAACGTCCGCACATGATCAGCCAACTGGCGTTCAATGGACTGGGCTAAGGATTTGCCATCAAGGCAGGCAGCGGAGTTTGCAACCAAAGGACACCTTAAAATTGATCAATCACAAAAGTCTAGGGTTGAGTTGCCGAATGCGTTTCCATCGGTTGGCAACAACATCGAACTAGTTTACCTCAAACAGGGAGCACCAAGGCTAGCATTGATCAAGTTCTCTCTGCTAGGCCACCGCAGATAGGGAATTACGCCAGAAGAGTTAACAAATTGTGCCAAAGGCTTAAGAATCGCTAGGGGCGATCGCCCGAAGGGGAGGTTCGCTCCACTTGAATTTTGGCAATGGCAGGGGTGGTACACAGGTAGGTCAGCACATCCTCCGCACTCATCAGGCGCTTAAGCACCACTTGGCCAATGGTTGAGGCAGGGTCAGGATGGCTGGGCTTCACTTCTACCATGAGAACCATCTCCTCCACTTGGTACAGCCAAAGCTTTTCCTCCCCCTCTAGGATGTAGAGGCAGGTACGGGTGATCACGGGCGATCGCCGCCACGCTTGCTCATTCCAGAGGCCTTGGGGTTCCCACACGCGGCCAATCTGCCACCCCTCAGTGAGGAAAAAGTATTTCATGCCACAGGCGGCGATTCATTCCCTTGGGCACTGGCGGTCTCCTCAGGTTCCATAGAATTAAAACAAGCTGCCGCTATCAGCAAAAAAGGCGTTCCTGGCACTAGGGGTAAAATGAAGCCGACAACCCCAATAATCCCAAAAATTACACCAAGAACCATACGTGCTGTATTACGGATGCTTTTAGTCACAGGCATTCCTTTCGAGTTGCAATAGGCGAGGATGATTCACCTCTAACGTAGCCTGAACCTTGCCTTTTCACAAGTTGCTGGTGCTAAGCTTTATCGAGAATCGCATCCCGCAGATCCATGCCGTCCATTTCTGCTTTGTAGAGGTTTGCCCCCTTAAAGTTAGCACGGCGGGCATTGGCCTTCGACATCTTGGCCGCAATGAGAACCGCATATTCAAAGTTGGCCTCAATGAGACTGGCACTTTCGAGAATCGCTTCTTGCAAAATTGCGCTCTTGAGATCGGCCAAGTGCAGGTTGGCTTGAAAGAGATTGGCACGGGTGAGGTTGGCATAGGCAAGGGTCGCTTCCACTAGGCTCACTCGCCGCAGTAGCGTGCCCACCAAGTTGGCTTGGCGCAGATCGGCCATGGCAATATTTGACTTGTAGAGATCAGCACCCGCTAAGGTAGCCCGCTGTAAACAGGCCCCCTGCAAATCCGCCTCAATCAGGTCACTCATGTAGAGGTTTGCTCCAGCCATGTAGGCATCCTTGAGCAAAGCGTTGCGCAGATCAGCCCCCGCTAAATTTGCCTGATCGAGATTGGCATTGGTGAGGTTGTACAGCTCCAAATTGGCGCCAGTGAGATCGGCTTGTCCCAGATCAGGGCGAATATCACTGTTTTGCTCCCGCCATTGATTCCAAGCGGTAACCCCCTGCTTGAGAAGCTGAAGATGTTGGGGATTGGCCACGATAGTTATCCTTGGGTGCTCGCCTCAGCGTTTTGATAACCATAAAAGTCAATGCGATAGTCAACGATTTTCACGCCAGTTTTTGCTTCAATCTCAGCAATGAGAGAGGGGGGTAGCTCAACGTGAACGTCAATAATTTTCTGGCTATCGAGACAATTGACATGGCTGTGGCTATCACTGATATTGCCGTAAAGGCGCCCATCGGCACGCTCAACGCACTCAATAATGCCATGCTCGGAAAGGGCTTCGAGATTCTGATATACAGAGGTATGGCCGATGTCTTTGCCGGCTTGATTCAGGCGATCGTAGATCTGCCGTGCGGAGAGGTGATCCTTGGCATCCCAGAGCAGTTCGAGAATGGCACGCCGCTGCCGACTGAGGCGCAATCCTAGGCGCTGACAGCGATCAATCGCATCCTCAAGGGAACGAATGGGGGGTAGGGGACTGGGAGCAGGAGACGTGAACACGGCGCTATCCTAAAAAATAAAACTCAAACAGCAGATTTTGCTTAGCTAAGTAGCCTATCGCAGTTAAATTGCAGTTTTAGGGTTATCCATTTGCTAACCTGTAGTCACTATGATAATCAATCCTTTGGTTATAATCAAATTCGCTCCTTGTCAAGGCTGTCAGCCGCTGTTTGAGACAGCAAATAAAACCCCAGAAAGGCAAACATCATGGCAGCGATCGCCTTGACCACCTTCACGGGGATCAATGTGGCAATCCCACTGCCCAAAAGCACACCGAAAAACGTTGTACACACCAAGCCAGAGGCCACGCCTAGAAAGACAGCGGTAGCGGAGCGGGCATTACTCCCTAAAGTAATCGCCACCAGTTGACTCTTGTCCCCCAGTTCTGACAAGAAAACAATCGCAAAACTCACGGCAAAGGATTGCCAGTCCATCCAATTTCTCCAAAGATGTTGCTGCTATAGGGCAGATTAACGGTATGAGCAGTTGCGGTCAACGATCGCTAGTGGCGCAGGGTGGCAGGATCAGCTTAAAACAAGTTACAATTCTTAACATCAATTCTGCTTATAGCCCTGTTCTAAATGGCGGAGGTGCTCATGTTGAATACCACTACTGACGGATCGAGCGCGATCGCACCGGACACCACCTCCTTGAGCAGTCTGGCACAGGCTTGGGCAAAGCGCTATATTACCAACCTCAACACCACCGCCCTTGCGGAGGATGATCCAGCGGTGGTTGCCCCTCGGCTCTTGGCCGAATTGCGGAATGCCAGTGTCAAGGCTTGGCAGCGCACCGAAGGCTTCTTGGCCGCAGAGATGATTCGCCATGGCATCCCAGCGGAACTGGTGGATCCTTGGAGCATCTCCAAAGACATCCATGACATTTATCAGCGCACCCTCAAACTCTACGAAGCCGGCAAGGGCACCCAGCAAATGACCGCCAAGCTGGCTAGTGCCATCAGTGAGATTCGCCGCCGCTATACTGCCGTCGATCCGCGGGTGATTGGCTTTGTCAGTATGCAGTTTCACCACACGGGGGTATTACTGCTAGAAGTGGCACCAACGAGCCAACGTCCGATCCTCAGTAGCTTCTTCAAAGTCATTGATGATCACCTCTACATGCCCTTGCACCGTGCCTATAACGCAGCAGCCAACTACGACTACAATGATCCGGCCTTGGCTTTAGTGCGCCATCTGTTGCCCCAGAGCACGGCGATCGCCACCGCTATTTGTGATCGTGTTGCCGAACTCAACCCCCAGCACCGCTGTTTTAGTGGCCCTTTGACCCAAGCCAGTGTGCGTGTTTCCAGTATTCGCGATGTCGAGATGTTCCAAATCTACCTCTGGGTATGTCTTTTGGAGCAAAGCCTTGGGGCGCTGCAACGGGAACTCTTTCCCCTGTGTTTGATGCTTTATCCTTCGCTGAATGTGACATGGGAGCTAGTGTTTCAAATGGTGCACCTTTTGGGTAAGGAAATACAAACCCGTGCCGCTGGCTATGATACAAGTGTTTTTACCCCCTACTATCTATCTCTCCGAGAAATGTTTGATCCCAAGATTTTTCAAGGACTCCTATGATTCCCAATTTGCAGCAGGTTTCTCTCTCCCCCATTGCCATTGCGGGGTCTGGTCTGTGGGCGATCGCCCTGTACTGGGGCTTTTATCCCACGGGGCAAGCCTTAATACAGCGTTTAGTGACGTGGCTAGGGGGTGAAGCAAACCAAAGTGCCGAATTCTGGGCAGGGATGGTGGGGCTAGTTCCCTTTATTCTGGTGGGGACGGGTTGCTTTATCCTCTGTAGTTTGGGCTTGGGGCAAAGTTGGGCCTTGAGTTTAGGCCTGATGGCAACGATCGGTGGGGCAATCTACGAACTTGGCCGGCGGGATGGCCAGCAATCTTAAGTTGGGTTGCGAGGGAGAATCCGCTAACATTTAGTTAATCTTTTGATTGCTCTCTAGTGTTTCCTGTCTAGGAAGCGCCATTCATTGCCCTTGAGAATACTCACCGGTGATTCAATGAAAGCGTCTGCGGATGCCAGTTCTACTCAAGAAACGACACCGCCGCTCAGTTTGCTCCTGTTTGTTGCCAATCGTCCGGGCGATGAAGAGGAAACCGCTGCTATTCAAGCCCACATTCAGCAACTGCCCTCGAACTTTGGCTTTGAGTTAAAAGTGGTGCCCATAGGTGAGCAGCCCTATCTCCTAGAGGAGTACAAGCTGGTTGCCACGCCTGCCTTGATTAAAGTCCGCCCTGAACCGCGTCAAACCCTTGCTGGTCGCAAGCTACTGCAAAAGGTGGACTATTGGTGGCCGCGCTGGCAGCGGGAAGTGGCTCTTGGCCTACAGGCAGATATGCAAAAGTCGGCAGCGGAGCAGTCCGATTGCTCCATGGAACTCAGCCGCCTCAAGGATGAGCTGTTTCAACTGCGTCAAGAGCGCGATCGCCTTGCCGAACAACTGCAATTCAAAGATCGGATTATTGGCTTGCTGGCCCATGAGTTGCGTAACCCCCTCACTGCTGTTGGCATTGCCCTTGAAACCCTCGAGGCCAACCTTCAGGAAGAGAGCACTCAGCAACTCCATATTGAGGACATCCAACGCCTGTTTCACCATGCCCGCAGTCAAACCCAGATGATGGGACAACTGATTACGGATTTACTCTTAGCGGCGCGCGGGCCCCAAGACAAACTGCAAATTATGGCACGGCAACTGGATCTGCGACAACTGTGCCAAGAAACGGTTGAGGATGTGCGCCTCAATTTTGAACGTAAAAAGCAGCACTTTACCACCGACATTCCCTTGGATTTACCCTTGGTCTATGGCGATGGCGATCGCATTCGTCAGGTCCTTGTCAACCTGCTGGACAATGCCTGTAAATACACTCCTGCAGGGGGCAAAATTCACCTCAGTGCCTTTCACCGCATGACTCA
This sequence comes from Thermosynechococcus sp. B1, assembly GCF_030322985.1. NCBI lineage: Bacteria > Bacillati > Cyanobacteriota > Cyanophyceae > Acaryochloridales > Thermosynechococcaceae > Thermosynechococcus > Thermosynechococcus sp. B1. The sequence goes on from NZ_CP096573.1 coordinate 1,229,787, forward strand.
AAAAGTACAAGTTACCGTCTGTGACACTGGCCCCGGTATTCCCATTGAGCAGCAGGAAAAAATTTTTGGCGAGACGGTTCGCCTCGATCGCGATCGCACCATTGAAGGCTATGGCATTGGCCTTGCCCTTTGCCGCCAAATTATTCGTATGCACTACGGCCAGATTTGGGTGGACTCCCAACCGGGAAAAGGCAGTTGCTTTCACTTCACACTGCCCGTTTATAGCTAGCGCTGCCCTTCCTTGACCATGCGGGCGATCGTTTCAGCACGCAGATAGGGATCAGGCCCGAAGGGCAAAATTTCGTAGAACTCGTTATCTGGCAAGCGCATCAGTTGTAGGGATTCCTGCTCGCGATAGATCACATAGACTCCCGGTGGCCATGTTTTGGCACTGCGCACTGGCACAGGAATGTCACGGCGCTCTTCGCCAACGCAGGCAAGGCGTACCACCTGTGTATTGGGACGATAGACCACCTTATCTTCACGGGTGCGCCGAAATAAAAAGCGATCCAAAACCTTGGGTAGAATCTCTGTTTCTGTGCCCCCCAATTGCAAATTCAAATCCAGTAATTTGTCTTCAAGGGTGAGTTCAATGATGTGGGGTTCAGGGACGAGGGGTTGGGAGTGAATCTCAGTGGTCTCTTGGGGTGGTTCGGCGGTAGGTTTCACCTTCTGGACAATTTGGCTGATGTATTCCAGATCCACTGTCGTGATTTTCTTAAAGGTGACAAACCAAGAGAGCAAACTAATGGCTATCCCCGGTTCCAATGTCGTAATCAAGGTTGCTAGATCCAAGTCATCAAGGCGAATGGCCTTAAGAGCAGCATCGGTTTGACCCAAGACAATGGCTTGATCCCCTGCACTTAAGTGCTTGAGACTGCCGTAGAGCAATCCCAAATCAATGGTTTCTTGACAGCCCTGGGTGGAAATGCGATAGGTGATGTCGTAGAGCCAATCCAGTGTCACCAAGTCATGGTTGAGCATCCAGAGGGCAAAGTTAAAGGCCGTTTGGGGAAAGGCAGCTTGGGCAATGCTTTTGACAATGACTTGGGCGCGATCGCGCTGGAGCAAGGTAAGTAAGGCTGCTTGCTTGTCTGCCTTGATTGTCAGTTCATGGTAGCCAAGGAGCGCTTGGAACAATTCCTGATCACTGGGCAGTAATCGAATGGCTGCTGGAGGAGTCATAAGCTTTAGTGTCGCAGATTCGTGTGACCCATTGCCCCTCACCCCATGATGAACGATCCAAAAGGCAACCCTAGCCCTTAATTCCACTATAGAGGGTGGTTAGAATATCTATGCTATCCCCTTACCTTTGCTTCCAATTGGCGCACTCGCTTGAGGAGATCCGGCAGTTGCTTCACTGCGGCTGAAACCTTGAGGTAGAGGGTTTGATCCATGGCTGGAATCCCCCCCATGCGGCTATCTGGGGGGACAGAGCTACTGATGCCGGATTTGGCGGAGACAATGGTGCGATCGCCAATGGTCAAATGACCCGCTGCCCCCACCTGCCCAGCAAGGACGACGTGATTACCAATGTGGGTCGACCCGGCCAAGCCCACTTGGGCACAGAGAATCGAATTTTCACCAATGGTGCAGTTGTGAGCCACCATCGTCAGGTTGTCAATTTTCGTGCCATCCGCCACGCTGGTTTCCCCTAAGGTGGCGCGATCAATCGTTGTGCCGGCACCGATTTCCACATCATTGCCAATGACCACGGTGCCCACTTGGGGAATTTTATAGTGGCGACCATCGGGCAGAGGCACATAGCCAAAACCATCACTACCCAGAACGACACTGTTTTGCAGAATGACGCGATCGCCCAATTGCACCCGCTCCCGCAAGGCACAGTGGCTATAGATACGGCAATCGGCGCCAACCACCACATCATCGTAGAGCGTGCAATGACTATCAATTATCGTGCGATCGCCAATGCGCACGCGATCGCCAATCACGGTATAGGCACCAATGGTCACCTCAGCTCCCAAGACGACATTGGCTCCCAGAATTGCCGTCGGGTGAATTTTGGCGGAGGGTTTGGGTTGCGGATAAAACCATTCAATGCATTGGGCAAAGGCAAGGTAGGGATGGGGCACCCGCAGCAGGGGACAGGCTGCTTCCCCTTGAAAATCGGGACGGACAAACACAGCAGCCGCTGCCGTAGTCTGCAATAGAGCGGTGTACTTCGGATTGGCTAGAAAGGAGATGTCTGTTGCTGTTGCTGTTTCGAGGGGGGCTACCCCCAAAACGGGGCGATCGCCCTGCTCTGGACAGTCGAGGGTTGCCCCAAACCGTTCAGCCACCTCTGCCAACCGCATCTTGCCGTCCTCATCATCGAACTTAAGTTTTAGCTCAGTCTATCAGGTCTCGTTTGTGAAACCAATCAAGAATTTAGTGAAATCGTTCATGCTGAACATTTTATCCTTTGCACGGGTGATATTCATTGAGTGGCAACTTTGTCAATGTGTTTGTTATATTTTTTAACACGTATGCCCGATAACATGGAGTAAGGAGTACATTCTATGGAGCAACGCTTCCCCGAACTGAATGTTGACCTCAGCTTTGAACAGGAGTTTCAAATGCGGGTGATGGAGGAGCAAGTGAGTGCCATGAGCCTTCAGGAAGCTCGTGAGCTACTGTTGCAAGCCTCTCGCCTATTGATGATGAAAGACAACGTCATTCGCTCCTTGGTCAAACGCGCTGCCTAGGTCACACATGTGTGGGACGGACCTCTTTCTCCACCTTGCTTCCTCCGTCGAATCAAGTAGGGGATAGTGGCCTACCACGCACGGGGCTGAAACTGCGGGTCGTTGAGAATCGTCACCCCATCCCCCGACTGCGCCAACACAAACAAACCTTGCCGATAAGCGTAGCGAGCCACCTCGGGCGGCACAATCATCCCTGCCACGGCACCCAAGAGTTTCGTGCCACGATACTGGTGAGCTAGACGGCGAAATTTCGCAATCCGCTCTAAATGCTCATCAACATCCCCTTGGCTAAGTTTTGTTTTCACTTCGACGAGAACGGCTTCATCGGTGTTAACGACCAACAGATCAATTTCTAAACTCTCGTTGCCGTCTTGAAGAATCACATCACTGTAGAGTTGAGAAACAGCAATTCCCCGACTCTGAAATAAGCGCAACACGGCTGGGCGGACTTGCCACTCCACAAACTCCCCAAGGCGATTGCCCAGTTTGCCAATTTGTTGGTTGAGCTGCCGTGCTTCTTCTCGGAGCAACCGTTCCGTTTCTTGAAAACGCCGGTCAGTCTCTTGGAACCGCCGATCTGTTTCTTGAAATTGCCGTTCAGTCTGCTGAAAAAGCCGATCTGTTTCTTGAAAACGTTGAGCCGTTTCCTGAAATCGCTGTTCAAGATCCTGAAAACGCCGGTCAGTCTCTTGAAATCGCCGATCTGTTTCTTGAAATTGTCGCTCGGTTTCCTGAAATCGGCGTTCTGTTTCCTTTTGAGCCTCCAGTAGCTCTGCCAATAATCGCCAAACATCTTCAGGGGTGTATGCCTGTGTCATTCTGGATTGATAATTGCCAACAAACTGGTGCGTACGTCTTACCATCATAACTTAGGAAACAATACAGAAGCTTGGTAGCCTCAACGCTTCAGTACGAGGGAAAAAACCCAAAAAGGACTTTAGTTCCAGAGGATATAATAAGAATGAGGGCTGACCTTGGTGAAAAAAATAAGCGGTTAGAAGAAGCCTACTGTAAAAATTATTTGCGATCGCTCCCAAGAGGTATTGACTTATGACTCGTCCACTGCTGCTGAGCGTGGTGTTGCTGGGGATATGTTATCCCTTGGCCACGTTGGCGACTCCCCTGCCCCCGATCTTTAATCCCATTTCCCCGACCACTGGCTTTGAATCCTCGGAAATGAACCGCCTTTGGCAAAATCAGTGGCGTTCTAAAGACCGCCGTGAGGCCAGTACGACGCTGCAACCATCCGCTGACAAGGTGCTGCAAATTGAAGTGGATGGCCAACTCCTGACACCCAGCCAAGCTCAACAACTCCTACTGCGCCAAGAATAATCCTGCGGAACTTAAAGACTTAAACTATTAGCGGGAACATTTCACGTACTCGCTATGCCCCTAACCCGTCGTCAAACCCTTGGCCTTCTCGTCGGCAGTGCCGCTACACTCTGGTTGCGATCGCGCCCAGCCGTGGCTGAAGGTGAGCCGTCAGAAATTTATACGCTGCCGCCTTTGCCCTACGGCTACGATGCCCTAGAGCCAGTGATTGATGCGCAGACGATGCAGCTACACCACGACAAACACCATGCGGCCTATGTGAAGACGCTGAACAAGGCACTGACGCCCTACCGGCAATGGCAGGGGCTACCTATTGAGGATTTACTGCGCCACATTCGCCAACTACCCACCGCCATTCAACAAACCGTGCGCAACCACGGCGGCGGCCATGCCAACCATTCCCTCTTTTGGCAAAGTATGGCACCGAATGGGGGCGGTGAACCCACGGGGGAGCTGGCCACAGCAATTGCAGCCACCTTTGGCTCGTTCTCAGCGTTTCAAACCCAGTTTCAGCAGGCAGGTCTAAAGCACTTTGGCAGTGGCTGGGTCTGGCTTGTGCTGACGCCCCAAGGAAATCTGGCCATTACCACCACACTGAACCAAGATTCGCCGCTGATGCAAGGGCAAGTGCCGATCTTGGGCAATGATTTGTGGGAGCATGCCTACTACCTGACCTATCGCAACCGTCGCGATCAGTACCTAGAGGCTTGGTGGCAGGTGGTTAATTGGCCTTGGCTGAGCGATCGCTACGCCCAGATGCGCGCTCTTTTGACTTAGTAAGCAAGGCCTGCTCATGGCGATCGTAGGCATCAATAATTCGCTCGACAAGGGGATGGCGAATCACATCCCCCTTGGTTAGATAACAAAACGCGATCCCTTCGACATCTTTGAGAATTTTCGTGGCCACACTGAGGCCGGAGGTTTGATGTTCTGGTAGATCGGTTTGTGTCAAGTCCCCCGTTACCACCAAGCAGGAGTTAAAACCAATGCGGGTCAAGACCATTTTCATCTGGGCAGGGGTGGTGTTCTGGGCCTCATCGAGGATGACAAAGGCATTATTGAGGGTACGCCCTCGCATATAGGCCAAGGGAGCCACTTCAATCACCCCCCGCTCCATCAGGTTACTAATTTTCTCTGGCTCCACTAGTTCGTAGAGAGCATCGTAGAGGGGACGCAAATAGGGATCAATTTTTTGCTGTAAATCTCCCGGCAAAAAGCCGAGCCGCTCCCCTGCTTCCACCGCAGGCCGTGTCAAAATCAACCGCTCATAAGTACCCGACAGTAGCGCTTGGACGGCTAGAACGGTGGCCAAGAAGGTTTTGCCGGTGCCCGCTGGCCCAATGCCAAAGGTGAGTGTGTGGCTGCGAATGGCTTGAATGTACTGGCGCTGGCGAAAGGTTTTGGCACGAATAATGTCGCCGCGACGGGTGCGAGCCAGAATATCCTGTTGCAGCTCTTGGAGGGCTTCCCGCTGCTGGGTGTCGTAGGCATGGCGGACGGTGAGAATATCTACCCCAGACACAGGACGCCCCTCGCGCCAGAGGGTACCGAGGTCTTGAATCAGTTGTTGGCAGAGTTGGATTTGAGCAGGGGTACCAGTGATGTAGAGATCCCGCCCCCTTAAAACAAGGGTCGCCCCTGTTTGGGCGGCAAAGATGCGCAGGTTGGCTTCTTGCTCACCGACAAGGGCGATCGCACTCTCAGTGCTGTGGAGGTCAATGGTGAGGCTTTCCCTCGTGGTCATACCCAAGGCTTAGCGATTGCGCTTGCGGGCGGCCTCCTGTTTGCGTTTGCGGCGCAGGCTGGGTTTCTCGTAACGTTCACGCCGTTTGACTTCCGAAAGAATGCCCGCTTTTTGGATTTTTTTCTTGAATCGCCGTAGAGCGGACTCAATGGATTCGTTTTCACCTAAACGCACTTCAGACACGCGCTAACTTTGCCTCCTTGATGATGGATAAGAACGACGGAATCGCCGGGGGCGATCGCTCCCTTGATGATCTATTTTAGGCGTACTTTTGGCATCGTCATAGACATCTAGGTAAACCTGCTGACCGGCGGCTTGGGCAGCAGCCTGTAGAACTGCTCGAATGGCATGGAGATTGCGACCGCCACGGCCATAGACCCGTCCCTTATCCTCGCCAGCAAAGGCAAGGCGTACCCAGATGCGAGAATTGGCAGGGGAAAATTCCGCATGCAGCCGTAGCGTTTCCGGTGCTTCCATAAAGGGTTCCAGCAGGAAGCGAATCAAGGCAGCGTAGTTGGGGGCAGCCGACTCAGTCATTGCCTATTTTTTGGCAGTTTCGGGGAGAAGATTTGCTTTGACAAACAGCCGCCGCACGGTATCTGTGGGTTGTGCGCCCTGCGCCAAACGCCGCTTGATAGCCTCTTCCTTGAGGCGCACTTCATCACGGATCGGATCATAGAAGCCCAATTCTTCGAGGGCACGCCCATCGCGGCGATCGGTATTGTTCATCGCCACAATCCGATAGGTGGCGTTCCGTTTTTTGCCGTAGCGTTTGAGACGCAGTTTAATCATGTCAGCCTATGGAGATAAAAGGGGCAGATTTTTATCGACAATTTTCTAGTATAACGGACATCCCAAATCGGGTAAAGTAGATTGCGGTTCGAGTTGAGCACTGCCGATGACAAAGACAGCATGGTTATTTCCCGGCCAAGGGTCGCAACATCCAGAAATGATGGCGGATTTGCTGACGGCCTATCCCCCAGCCGAGGAGCGGTGCGCACAGGCAGCGGCGATTTTGGGGTGGTCGGTCATTGAGTGCTGTGCAGGTCGTATCGGTAACTTAGATCAAACCCTCTATACCCAGCCGAGTTTGTTTCTGGTGGAGAGCTTGCTTGTGGATGCCCTCAAGGAACAGGGGGCAAAAGCGGACTTTGTTGCGGGGCATAGTCTCGGCGAATATGTTGCCCTCTATGCGGCGGAGGTTTTTGACTTTACAACAGGACTGAAGTTAGTGCAGCGGCGAGCCGAACTGATGAATGCCGCTGGGGGGGGCAAGATGGTGGCCTTGATTGGCTTTGACCGCGAGCAGTTGCAAGAGGCGATCGCCAGCACAGCCAATGTGGTTCTGGCCAATGATAACCATCCGGGGCAGGTGGTGATTTCGGGGCTGCCGGCAGCGGTGGACGCGGTGCTAGGCAAAATTAAGGTGAAGCGAGCGGTTCCCTTGAATGTGAGTGGGGCTTTTCATTCCCCGTTTATGGCGGAGGCGGCAGCCACATTTGCCACGCTGCTGGAGGAGTGCACCTTCCACGAGGCGATCTTTCCCGTTTTGAATAATGTCGAACCTGAACCGACAACGGATGCAGCGGTGATCAAGGCACGGTTGCGATCGCAGATGACCGGCTCTGTGCGGTGGGTGGACACCTGTCATGCCCTTGCGGCAGCGGGGGTGACCCAAGCCTTTGAAATTGGTCCCGGCAACGTATTGGCAGGCTTGGTTAAACGCACTACCCCAGAGATCACCGTTACCAGCATTGCCACGATCGCTAGTTTGGAGAGCCTTGGGTGAGTCGCGATCGCGAGCCGCTGATCAGCCTGCTCCTCTACCATCTTTTCAAATGGTCAGTGGTGAGTCCACTCCTGCACACCTACTTTCGCGGGCGCATCTATGGTGCCCATCAGGTACCGCTGCGAGGGCCACTGGTGGTGGTAGCCAATCATGCCAGCTACTTTGATCCACCCCTGATTTCTAACTGTGTGCGCCGACCGGTGGCTTGGATGGCCAAGGAGGAATTATTCCAGATTCCCATTTTTCGGACATTGATTCGGTGGTACGGTGCCTATCCTGTGAAGCGGGGAGCTGGCGATCGCCGCGCATTGCAGGCCGCCCTCAAAGCTCTAGAACAGGGTTGGGCAGTGGGGGTCTTTTTGGAGGGCACGCGCACGAAAGATGGGCGCATCTATGATCCGAAATTGGGGGCAGCACTCATTGCCGCCAAAGCTCAGGCGCCTTTATTGCCCGTATGCCTTTGGGGAACCCAAGAGATTCTCAAAAAAGGTGGATTTCCCCGACCCGTTCCCATTACAGTGCGCATTGGTGCTCCCATTCCGCCCCCAGCTTCGGGCGATCGCGCTGCCCTAGAAGCAGTCACACAGCACTGCTGCGAAGTGATCCACCGTCTCCATGACTTGGGTCGCTAGAGCAGACCATCCTTAGCGGCCATCAATTTGAGGAGATCTACCACACGGCAGGAATAGCCCCACTCATTGTCGTACCAAGCCACCACCTTAAAGAAATTGGCATTGAGTTGGATCCCCGCTGTGGCATCAAAGATACTGGAGCGGCCATCACCGATAAAATCACTGGAGACAACCGCCTCTTCGGTATAGCCGAGAATCCCCTTGAGATCCCCCTCAGCCGCTGCCTTCATTGCCGCACAAATCTCGTCATAGCTCGTGGCCTTCTCAGTTTTGAAGGTTAAATCCACCACCGACACATCGGGTGTGGGTACGCGAAAGGCCATCCCCGTCAACCTGCCCTTGAGTTCGGGCAACACCAGTGTCACCGCTTTAGCAGCGCCGGTAGAGGCGGGAATAATATTTTGGCCAGCCCCGCGGCCGCCGCGCCAATCCTTCTTACTAGGACCATCCACCGTCGGTTGGGTTGCGGTAACAGAGTGCACCGTGGTCATTAAGCCCTCAGCTAGCCCAAAGGTTTGATGTAGTACCTTCGCCACCGGTGCCAAGCAATTCGTGGTGCAACTGGCATTGGAGACAATCACATCCACCGCTGGATCAAAGGCCGCATCATTAACACCGACGACAATTGTTTTCACCTTATCGGCATCCTTGGTGGGGGCTGAAATCACCACTCGTTTCGCACCGGCCTGAAGATGCTGAGCCGCCCCCTCATAGCCAGTAAATAGGCCAGTGGATTCAACAATGTAGTCGGCGCCAACCGATCCCCAAGGCAGTTCTGCGGGATTGCGAATGGCCGTACAGGGAATGAACTTACCATCAATTTCGATGCCCTCTGCCGTGGCCTTGACGGTTCCCGGATAGATGCCGTGGGTGGAATCGTACTTAAAGAGGTAGGCAAGGTTATCCGCAGGCACGAGATCGTTAATGCCGACAAACTGAATATTGTCGTAGGCGAGACCCGCCCGTAGCACCAAGCGGCCAATGCGGCCAAAGCCATTAATACCGACTTTCAAGGTCATGAAAACTCTCCCAAGGCAATCAACTAATAACGGGGTAGGGTTGGATCCACTGCCGCAGCATAGGCATCAATACCACCGACAATGTTTTTCACATTACGGAATCCCTGCTGAATCAACCAGTGACCCATTTGCGCTGATCGCACACCGTGGTGGCAGAGTACCAAGGTTTCCCGATCTGGATCAAAGAGCTGGCAAATTTGGGGCGACCATTGGGGAAACGCACTCAAGGGCAAAGGCGTAAAGTGAGGAAGATGGGCGATCGCCCACTCCTCTGGTTCCCGCACATCAATGAGTTGCAAGGTATCCGCCTCTGTGGCTAGGCGTTGCGCTAATTCCACCACTGTGATTTGTCCTAGCATAGCTTCCCCTTGATTCTAGGGGGATAGATCGGGGATGGTACTAAAGTCATCCTTAAGATTTACCTGCCGGCGGTAGGCTTTGGTAGGCCACCTCGATCGCCGTCGGTTGATGAGCCACTTGGGGCACATCTAGTACTGCCGTATTCACCAAGTTAAAGAGGGGATTGGCCAAGATACCCGCCAAGGAGGTGGCAATCACCGTCATCACTAGACCCACCTGCAAAGGACGCATGCCAAAGGTTGACCAAGAAACCTCGGGATAATTTTGCACAGCTAGGGACATTTCTTGGGGTTCCTTGACTACCATCATCTTGACAACACGAATGTAGTAGTAAATCGAGATCACACTCGTTAATAGACCCAGCAGCACCAGACCATAGGCACCGGCTTGCCAACCCGCCCAGAAGAGGTAAATTTTGCCAAAAAAGCCGGCCAAGGGAGGAATCCCCCCCAGAGAAAGCAGACAGAGGCTCAGGCCGAGGGTGAGCAGGGGGTCTTTTTGATAGAGGCCGGCATACTCACTAATTTGATCGGTACCCGTGCGCAGGGAGAAGAGAATCACACAGGTAAAGGCGCCAAGGTTCATGAAGAGGTACACCAGCAGGTAAAAGAGCATACTGGCATAACCTGCCTCAGTGCCAACGACAAAACCAATCATCACAAACCCCGCCTGCCCAATGGAGGAGTAGGCGAGCATCCGCTTCATGCTGGTTTGGGCAAGGGCAACCACATTGCCGAGAATCATGCTGAGGATCGCCAGCACCGTAAAGATGAGTTGCCACTGATCGGTGACACTGGGGAAGGCCAAGGTCAAAAAGCGAATGGCAAGGGCAAACCCAGCCGCTTTGGAGCCAACGGAGAGAAAGGCAACCACAGGCGTAGGGGCACCCTCATAAACATCGGGCGTCCATTGGTGAAAGGGCACTGCTGAAATTTTGAAACTAATGCCAGCAATAACAAACACTAAGGCCACCACCAGACCCAAGGATTCCGCAGAGAGAGCTTGGGCAATTTCTGGTAATTGGGTGTACCCACCGGAGAGGCCATACAACAGTGACGATCCATAGAGGAAAATGGCAGAACTGGCCGCACCAATCAGGAGATATTTCAAGGCGGCTTCGTTGGAGCGGCTATCGCGCTTGGTGTAGCCGGTGAGCAGATAGGAGGCAATACTCAGGGTCTCTAGCGCCACAAAGATAAACACCAGTTCTTGGGCACCGGCAATGAACATGCCACCCACCGTGGCGGTCAACAGAATCGTCATAAATTCGCCGAGGGAACTGCCCGTTTGCTCAACATAGCGAATGGACATGAGAATCGTGCCCAAGGCTGAAAGGGCAATCAGTCCCCGGAAGAAGAGGCTGAGGTGATCAGAAATAAAGCTGCCAAAGAAACTGACGGTGTCGGGCTGAGTCCACAGGGGAATCATCGTGGCGATCGCTCCCCCTAAACCGACAATGGCAAAGTAGGGGGTCCAGCGATCGGCTTGGCGTCCCTGAATCAAATCTGCTAGGAGGACGACGAGCAGCGTCACAATCACGATGGTTTCCGGCAAAATGGTGCCTGCATTCAGCTGTCCGGCCAGTGTCACCAAATCCATAACTCTTTACGCGCCTTGATGGAATCCCCCATATCTTATCACTCGAATTTTCATTTCATTGTTTGCCAGCGATCGCCTTCTGCTTATGAGTGGGATTAGTTTTTACCAATCTCGGCACTGGCAGAGGTGGTATTTTGATTTTGGGTCAGAGCAATAGCCGCAAAGAGCCGCGATCGCCATCCAACTCTGCTGCGACTCCCACAGGTAAGGCAGCGTTCACCCCCTCATGACCAAAGGGCAAGTCACTGACAATGGGAAGCCCCAAATCCCCTAAGCGATCCTGCAACACCTCAATCAGCCGAAAATTGGGTTGGGTGGTCGGATCCTCACAGCGACTAAAACGACCGAGGGCAATCCCCTGAATCTGATGCAACACACCACTGCAGCGCCACTGCGTCAACATGCGGTCAATGCGATAGGGGGCTTCACCCACATCCTCTAGAGCCAAGATCACATTCTCAAAAGAAGGACAATCAGGCGTCCCCAGTAAATGAGTCGCGACTGTTAAATTCCCCACCAAAAGACGACCCTGCACCACACCGCCCCCCCAACCCGTTCCCAAGAGCGGCTCTAGGGGTTTGCCCCGCACCAGATCAAAAAGCCGCTGCTGACTCCAAAGGGGTTCTGCCGCCAGCGTGGTGAGTACTGGGCCATGGACACCGGCCACCCCTTGGTTAGCATAGCTCCACAGCAAAGCCGTAATATCCGAAAAACCAATCAGCCATTTCGGCGATACCGCTGGCCACTGCCACTGCTCCAACAGACGAGTCGCTCCAAATCCACCCCGCCCGCAGAGAATACCCTTAATAGAATTATCTTGCAATAAGTGCCGCAGGCGATCGCGCCGCTGTTGATCGGCACCCGCAAGGTAGCCCCAGCCGGCAAAGGCCGCCTCATCGACAATCACCTCATAGCCCTGAGCTTGCCAACAGGCCACTCCCTGCCAAAAAGGTTCCCTTTGGCGGAGGACACCACTGGGAAAGGCGACGGCAAGGCGATCGCCCGGCTGAAGCGGCGGCGGTAATGTTGCAAAGACGGTCACGTTAGAAAAAATTAGAGTTGCGGTAAAACTGCAAGCGACCCGTGCCGATATTTTGACCTAGGGCGCGATCGCCCCCCCGAGGAAAGGCTGTCACAGCAAAAAGATACGTCCCATCCCATTGGGGATTGCGCACAGGAGCAACCTCAACCCGCAGGTACGACCCCGGTGGCACAGGGGGATCAAAGGTCACTGTGAGCAGCGCTGAATGGCCATCAAAGGTCACCTCGGCCAAGGGAATCGGCTGGTGGGAGCGATCGCCGATAAAAGCACGGGTACGTTGGGGCAAAAAGTAAATTGTCTCAATGCCGGGCAGTTGTTGAATGTCAAGCCGGGCAAGGGGTTCGCCTGCGGTGGTCGGTATCTGCACAATGAAGTTGTAGGTGGTATTCGTTAGCCACACTTGAGGATAGCGGGTATTGGCTTCAACAAAAATGGGTGGCTGATCAAAGGCCACCCGACCATCGGGAAACTCAACCCCTAGGCTCTGAGGGGGCAAAGCAGCTATGCCCACAAGGGCGATCGCGAAGGGTCGTCGCATCCCTTATTTACCCCGCGAGGGGGGTTCTGTGCCGTGGGCGATCGCGCTACTACAGACCCAGTTTTCCGGCAGTCCGGGGTAACCGCGCCGCAGCGCCTCTGGGCAAATGGTGTAAATCGTCAGTTGGCAATCAATCAATTGCAGACCATACTTCTCCGTCTGCTTCAGAGCCTGCTTGAGAATCGTATCATTGTCGAACTCCATTGTGCGGTTGCATTGCACGCACACCATGTGGTGATGGTGGTGCGGGGACATGGTATTTAATTCATAGTGCTTGTGTCCCTCTGCCAGTTCCAACTCCCGCAGAATACCCATCCGCGACATCAGCTTTACGGTGCGGTAAACGGTGGATAAACTAATGGAGTGTCCCTGTTTGCGCAACTCATGGTGCAGGTCTTCAGCACTCAGGTGATTGCCCTTGGGCAGATTCTGGAAAATATTGAGAATGGTTTCTCGCTGTGGCGTCAACCGCCAGCCCTTCTCATTCAATTCTGCCTTTAAGGCTGCTGCTGTATAAAGTGGCATAGAAGATTCGCTTGATCTGCCGATATTGGTTTGCATGATAGCCGACAACAAGTGTCATTTGCAACAACCCCAGCTTATTGAGAATAATTACAATAGTTTTACTGAAGTTTCTGCAAATGAGTTGCAACGCCCAAGCACCATCTGATCAAATCGATCAAATCAAGTGTTAATGGGTTCAGTGGCGCAGAACCCAGTTCAAAAACCAATCCCTAATTTGTTTGCTAATTTGTTTGCCGTTGCGGCTTGGGTCGCTGGAACTTCGACATTGGAGTAAAGTCTTCGATGGGCACATCCTTGAGTGCCTGACTCATGAAATCCCGCCAAATGGGTGCCATAAAGCCACCCCCCGTTGCCCCCTGCCCGAGGGGTGCATAGTTGTCATTCCCTGCCCAAACAGCCGCTGAGAGTTGTGGCACATAACCAACAAACCAAATATCCCGCTCAGAAGAGGTGGTGCCTGTTTTCCCCGCCGCGGGTCGGCCAATGTTGGCGGCTGTCCCTGTGCCACTGGTGATCACACTCTGCATTGTGTTGTTTAGGGCGGCGGCGGCCCAAGGATCAAGCACGAGTTTGGGGCGCGGTGTGTGATCCAAGAGCAAATTGCCATTGTTATCGGTGACTTGAATGATGGTTGTGGTGGGGGATTGCCAGCCATTGTTGGCGAATGTGGCATAGGCCGCGGCCATTTCCAAGGGCGTTAGATCCACAGCCCCCAGAGGTAGAGAAACCACAGGAAGCATGGGACTGGTAATGCCAAGGGTACGGCAAATTTCAATGACGCGCTCAATGCCCACCTCTTGGCCAAGAACAATCGCAGGAATATTGCGGGACGTGGCCAAAGCCATACGCATAGACATCCCACCCATAAAGGAGCCATCGTAATTTCGCGGCACATACCACCCACTGCCATCGCGATACCTAACGGGTGAGTCGTTAATTCCAGAATCGGGCGTATATTTGCCACTGGCATAGGCAGCATAAAAGACAAAGGGCTTAAAGGCAGACCCCGGTTGACGCATGGCTTGGGTGGCGCGATTAAACTGACTGCGGTTGTAGTCCACACCGCCGACAAGGGCTTTGACATAGTGCGTTCGTGGATCTACTGCCGCCAAGGCCAACTGATCGGCGCGCACACCACTGCCCCGTAGGGTTTGATAGCCGCGTTGGATTGCCTCTTCGGCCATTTTTTGCACCTTGACATCAAGGCTACTTTGTACCCGCATTCCCCCACGGATAACCGCTTCACGACCAAATTGGCGGGTCAACTCCTGCAACACAGCATCCGTAATCCAAGGGCTACGACTGCGCTGGAAGGAGGTAATTTCCCCTAGCTTGATGGGTTCTTGGGCAGCGGCAGCGGCCTCTTGGGGGGTGATCCAATCCAATTCCACCATCCGATCCAGCACCAACTGCTGCCGTTCCTTGGCGAGGTCAAAATCCACAAAGGGGCTATAGGCCTCGGGCGCTTGAATAATGCCAGCCATCATGGCGGCTTCGGCAAGCGTGAGATCAGCGGCATTTTTTTTGAAGTAGCTTTGGGCTGCGGTTTGTACGCCGTAGGTATTGTGTCCCCAATAGACTTGATTGAGGTACATCTCCAAAATTTCATCTTTGCTGAAGATCTGCTCGAGGCGCATGGCCAGAACAGCCTCAGCCACTTTACGGCTAATGGAGCGATCTTGAGACAAAAAGAGATTTTTCACCAATTGCATCGTCAGGGTAGAGCCACCCTGTACGGTACGCCCCGAGGTGAGGTTGACCATCAAGGCACGGGAAATACCAATGGGATTAATACCGCGATGCTGGTAGAAACTACTGTCTTCAATGGCCATTACAGCCAGCTTCAAATTGGGGGAAATTTCGCTGAGGGGAACGACTTCGCGGTTTTCTTCATCGTGAAGGCTGACAAGGAGGGTGCCCTTGACATCGTAAATGTGCGTCGTTTCACTGGGAATGTAGCCCCGCAGCGATCGCACATCCGGCAAATTCCGAAAGCTAATCGCCAAGCCCAGCAGTCCCCCGCCGATCGCCGCACAACCAAAGGTCATCCCCACAAGGAAGGTACGGTTAGCAATGCGCAGGACCCCATGCCAGAAGTTTTCATCCTGGGGGCGAGTTTGGGAGGGGTGTTTGCCAAGGGTAGTGGTGGACACGACAGTCGCTTCCTTACGCCAATTATTTTTTACTTCGTATATGATTTTTTTATTGGAATAAAAGTAAGGGATGGCAAAATTGCCCCGCGATCGCAATTGATTGCTATCATAGCCATCCTAGACCAGAAAATGTCCCAGCCCAATTCCATGATGTCTTCAGATCTTGAGGCCACAATTGCCCGGCTCCAGCGCGGCGTTGTCGAAACGTTTCCCCATGTCCCTGATTCCACCAAACCCGAAGAAAATCTCTGGGCCTATTTGCGGCAAACGGAGCGCCCGCTGCGGGTTAAGCTTGGCATTGATCCCACCGGCAGCGAAATTCACCTTGGCCACAGTATTGTGCTGCGCAAGCTGCGGCAGTTTCAGGATGCGGGTCACTGTGCCGTACTGATTATTGGTGACTTTACGGCTCAAATTGGCGATCCCACAGGAAAGTCCGAGGTGCGCAAACAACTCAGCCCCGAAGAAGTGGCTGCCAATGTGCAAACCTACCTTGAGCAGGTGAAACCCATTTTGGATTTTGAGACCCCCGGCCGCTTAGAAATTCGCTACAACTCGGAGTGGCTCGCTAAACTGGACTTGCGGAAAATTCTTGAGCTACTGGGAACGATGACTGTTGGCCAAATGCTGGCCAAGGAGGGGTTTGCCGAACGCTACGCCAAGGAAACGCCCATTTTTCTCCATGAGTTTCTCTATCCCCTCATGCAGGGCTATGATTCGGTGGCGGTGGCCGCAGATGTCGAGTTGGGGGGGACGGATCAAAAGTTCAATATTGCTGTCGGTCGCGATTTACAGCGCCATTTTCGCTTGCCCACCGTGCAATTTGGTCTGCTGATGCCGATCCTAGTGGGCACGGACGGAGTACAGAAAATGTCGAAGTCCCTTGGCAACTATGTGGCGCTTACGGAATCGGCAGCCAGTATGTACTCCAAGCTGGAAAAAATTCCCGATGCCTTGGTGAACCAATACATTGAGTTGCTCACGGATTTGCCCTTGGACAGTTTACCCCCCAATCCCCGCGATCGCCAGAAGGCCTTGGCCCTAGAAGTCGTGAGTCAGTACCATGGGCGCGATCTCGCCCTGCAAACCCAAGCGGAACTAGCCGCGATCGTCACCCAAGGGCAAACGGCACAGGCGGGATCGATTCCAGAGTATTCCCTTGGGGAGTTTCAGTTTCCTGTGAAGCTGACTTATGTGCTCAGTCACACCAAGCTCTGCCCCAGTAGCAGCGAAGCGCGCCGACAGATCCAAGGGGGTGGGGTGCGTCTCAACGGCGAAAAAGTTACGGATGTGGACTTTACCCTCACGGCACCGGAACCCTATGTGAACCAAGTGCTGCAAGTGGGTAAGAAAAAATTCCTGCGCTTTCTACCTTAGGTGGCGGTTGGCATTCTCTGCCAGAATGAAGATGAGGTGGTGCAGAGAATGTGTAGGATGAGCGAGCAGGAATTTCAAGCCAAGGTACTCAGCGAGTTGCAGGCGCTGCGTGTAGATGTGGAGAAGCTCGGCACCGATGTCGAAAAACTACAAACGGATGTCGAAAAGCTCCAAACTGATGTGCACAAACTGCAAGGGGATGTGAGTGAGTTGGCCACTCAGGTGAAAAATCAAGAGTATAAGTTTGAGGTCTATCAGCGGGGCACCGATGCCATGGTGCGGATGGCAACAACGATTATTATTGCGGCAGCATCGGTCGTGGTTCTGGCGAGTCTTTCCCCGGCGATTACACCACTTGTGAGCGCGATCGCCCACCAAGGGAATTAACTACAACGATGACCCTAGGGCTAGTTCCACGATTCGTTAAAATCTTATTATTTATTGGCTTGATGCTCTTGAGTACCAGTTTGGCGGTGATTTTTCCCCTGCACACGGTAGAAGGACTCGGTAGTGGTGTAACCAAAACCGTTTTAGACAATGGCCTCACGGTGCTGATCAAAGAGATTCCCACAGCACCCGTTGTGAGTTTACAGGTGTGGTATCGCGTTGGTTCTCGCCATGAACCCAAGGGAGAAAATGGGATTGCCCACCAACTGGAGCATTTGATGTTTAAGGGCACCAAGAGCCGTCCCGTCCAGTTTGGTCAGTTGTTTTATGCCCTTGGCAGTGCTTCCAATGCCTTTACCAGCTACGACATGACCGCCTACCACCATACGGTGCGCGCTGACCAACTAGAACCACTGCTGATCCTTGAAGCCGATCGCCTGCGCAATATCCTGATGACCCCCGAGGCCCTTGAGAGTGAAAAACGGGTGGTGATCTCGGAGCTGCAAGGCTATGAAAATAGTCCTGAATATCGCCTCAGTCGAGCCGTGATGGCCGCCCTCTATCCCCACCATCCCTACGGCTTGCCAGTGGGGGGAACGGCCAGTGATGTGGAGCAGTTTACGCTGCCAGCGGTGAAGAGTTTTTATCACCAGTACTATCGCCCCGATAATGCCGTTGTGGTGATTGCTGGCGATGTTCGTCCCCCAAGGGCACTGGAACTGGTCAAGAAAACCTTTGGGCAGATTCCTCGGCCAACCGACCCTCTAAAGTCTCCTTCATTACCGCCGCCAACGGCAGGTCAAGCCCAGCGAATTCGCCTCACAGAACCGGGGAGTGCGCCGCTATTACAGATTTTGGTACCCATTCCAGCGATGACCCATCCAGATCAGGCGGCCTTGGATGTGCTGGATATGCTCCTCAGTGGCGGACGCAGTTCGTACTTGTATCAGGAATTGATGGAAACGGGTCAAGCCAGTTCGGCCTACTCCTATGTGGCCGCGTTACAGGCGGGGGGCTGGTTTGAAATTGGCGCGATCGCGGCCCCGGAGCAATCCCTTGAGACGATTGAGCAGACCATTGGCCAGATTCTGAACCAACTGGCAGAGCATCCCTTGAGCGCCGCTGAACTGCAACGGGCTAAGCAACAGCTCAAGGCCAATTTTATCCTGCGCAATCGTGACATTGATGCCCAAGCCAGTCAATTGGCTAATGATGAAACCCTGACGGGAGATTATCGCTTTAGCGATCGCCACCTTGCGGCCATTGAAAAAGTCACGGCTGCGGATGTTCAACGAGTGGTGCAAACCTACTTTGGGCGCGATCGCTGGATTGTGGGGGAATTTATTCCCAGTGAATTTGCCGATGTTGAGCTTTCAGGTCGGCCGGGTGCCCAAACCACCGCCCATAATCTTGTCGGTGAGCCAGTGGATCCGCAAACCATTGCCGCCTATTTACCCCAAGGGAGTGGGCAGGCTGCCCCTGAGGTCAAAAATAATGGGGTGGAAACCTTTACCCTGAAAAATGGCCTGCGGGTGCTCTTACTCGTGGATCGCAGTACACCAACCATTACGCTGGCGGGGCGCATTGACGCAGGAACAGCCTACGATCTATTGACACAACCGGGGGTGGCCCACCTCACTGCTGCCAATCTCCTCAATGGCACGCGGCGCAAAAATGCCCTGACGCTGGCACAAACCCTTGAGGATCGTGGCATTAGCCTAGAATTCAGTGCCTTCCGCGATGGAGTGGATATTGAGGGCTATGCCTTGGCCAGTGAACTGCCCACGCTGTTGCAAACCCTTGGTGAAGTCCTTCAAGAAGCCACCTTCCCAGAACCGGAGTTTAAGCTCAGCCAACAACGCTATCTCACGGCTCTGAGCCTTGAGGCGGATGATCCTGTGCGCTGGGGGCGCCGCGTCCTGCAAGAAACCCTCTATCCCGCCAATCATCCCCTGCATCCCTTTGCCACTCCTGAATCTGTACAGGCGATTCAACGCCCAGACCTGTTGAACTTTTATCGGGCGGCCTATACCCCCGATCACACGATTTTGACCCTCGTGGGAGATTTTGACCCAGTGGAGGTGCGATCGCGCCTCAATGAAATTTTTGGCTCGTGGCAACCCCAAACGGATCCCCTGTCCCTAACCTTTCCTGCAGTTTCACCGCCCGAGCAAACCCTCTTTAAGAATGCGGTGATTGCCGGTAAGAGCCAAGCGATTACCTATCTGGGGGCGCCGGGGATCGATCGCCGCGATTCTCGCTTCTACGCAGCGATGCTGATGAATCACATCCTAGGGGGAGACACGCTGGCCAGTCGCTTGGGCACAGAGATTCGCGATCGCCAAGGCTTGACCTACGGCATCTATAGCTTCTTTAGTGCCAGTCGTCAGGCAGGGCCTTTTATCATCCAACTGCAAACGGCTCCCGAAGATACCGCCAAGGCCATTCAGGCCACGCTGCAACTCCTGCGGGAGGCGCGCCGCCAAGGATTCACTGCTGCCGAACTCGATGCGGCCAAGCGCAGCCTCAGCAATACCTACATTGTGGAATTAGCCAATGTCGATGTGGTGGCACGGACGCTGTTGGGAAATGCCAGTGTGGGCTTACCGCCGGCGGAATTACAACAGTTTAGCGATCGCTTGCAAGCGGTGACTCTAGAGCAAGTGAATCAAGCTCTACGCGATCTCCTTGATCCAGAGCGATTGGTGATTGTGACGGCGGGTCCCCCTGTTGCCTTTAACCTTTGATGCCATGGCCAGCTTAACGCTCCAACTCTATCAACTAGAACAGTGGGCAAACCAATGGGTGAGTGGTCAACTGAGCAGTCTCAGCGTCATGAGTGTGGGGATTATCTTTTTGGCGGGACTGCTCACAAGTCTGACTCCCTGCACCCTTTCGATGCTGCCAATTACTGTCGGGTACATCGCCGGCTACGCCACAAAGCAAAATAGCTCCGTCTTGCGCCAGTCTCTTTGGTTTGCCCTTGGCCTCGCAACCACCTTAACCCTGTTGGGGATGATTGCTGCTGTTGCTGGTCGCATCTACGGTCAGGTGGGCTGGGGGTTAACGATCGTGGTGAGCTTGGTGGCGATCGCCATGGGCTTAAACTTGCTCAATGCCTTGCCCCTGAGCTTTCCCCGCAGTCGCTTCCTAGAGGAACTGCCGGATCGGGTTCCTGCGGGATTGCAAGCCTATACCCTAGGGGCAACATTTGGCCTTGTGGCAGCACCCTGTAGTACGCCGGTCTTGGCAACGCTGCTGGCATGGGTGGCCACAACCCAAAAGCTAGTGGTGGGGGCTGGCCTGCTGTTGGCGTATACAACAGGGTATGTCGCGCCGCTGATTTTAGTCGGAGTATTTAGCGGTGCCTTGCAAAAGCTCTTGGCACTGCGGCAGTGGTCGAGTTGGATTACCCCTGTGAGCGGTGTGCTCCTCATTGCTTTTGGCGTCATTGCTTTAGCCATTCGTCTTTAGTGCTCAAGTCAAAGGGGCAGTGGTTAGCCGATGGCGGCAGCCATGCAAGCACCTCTGGACAAAAATATCCTCTCAGCTTGGCAATTTTCTCAAACCCAGTCTCCACAACGCTTTGAGCAATTTCTAACAGATTTGGAGGTGCTTGAATTTTCCCGAAATTCAGTTCCAGAGTGACTTTCACATCCTGTGACCCTGCGGATCTAAAAAATTTACAAAAACAAAAAAATGATCCTCTCTAGGTGCTTGAAAATGACCTGTGCTATAGTAGTCGTAGAGCACCTTCTAGGAAGGCGCAGTGCTGGGATTCTTTCCCAGCCGAACAAATGGAAAGTATTAGTATTATAAAAGAAAGTTATGGTTATTATAAGTGCTGGGATTCTTTCCCAGCCGAACAAATGGAAAGTTAATCTTGACAAGCTCGTTTTTAAGAGGGATTCTTTGTGCTGGGATTCTTTCCCAGCCGAACAAATGGAAAGTATTCAAATAGCTAATAGCCTCAGGCGTAACTTGAGTGCTGGGATTCTTTCCCAGCCGAACAAATGGAAAGTCTGGCAAATAGTACAGTTGGTTCCACTGCAAATCTAGTGCTGGGATTCTTTCCCAGCCGAACAAATGGAAAGGTTTTCGCTGAGCTTGATATAGTAAATGTCCATAATGTGCTGGGATTCTTTCCCAGCCGAACAAATGGAAAGGTGCGTGAAACGGTGGCCAAAAATAACCCCCTATTGGCGGGTGCTGGGATTCTTTCCCAGCCGAACAAATGGAAAGTAACCGCTGCAAAGTTGCTTGATCAGCGTATTCCAAGTGCTGGGATTCTTTCCCAGCCGAACAAATGGAAAGCCAAAGTGAAAATCTTATCCTGCTGCTCAAGAGCAGTGCTGGGATTCTTTCCCAGCCGAACAAATGGAAAGAGCATTAGCTGCCTTAGATGGCGATAATTCTTTAGGTGCTGGGATTCTTTCCCAGCCGAACAAATGGAAAATCGCCTTTTGGGCGAATTTCGGTTGTGCGTACGCTGAATGCGTGCTGGGATTCTTTCCCAGCCGAACAAATGGAAAATTCAAACGTTAGCTGCTTGAATTTGTCTGGCAAATAGTGTGCTGGGATTCTTTCCCAGCCGAACAAATGGAAAATACCCTTCCAATTCAAAAGGTTTTGAAACCCATGGTGCTGGGATTCTTTCCCAGCCGAACAAATGGAAACGTGAGGGTTGTATTCTTTCATCTAAAGTGAGAAGTGCTGGGATTCTTTCCCAGCCGAACAAATGGAAACGCTCGAAGTCCAGAGCTTGTTGAGGCTCTTAAAGAGTGCTGGGATTCTTTCCCAGCCGAACAAATGGAAACTTGTGCTCTTTTTGGTATACGTATTTGGCACCGCAGGTGCTGGGATTCTTTCCCAGCCGAACAAATGGAAACTTAGATAACAAGTATAAAATATTCGCCTTTTTTGCTAGTGCTGGGATTCTTTCCCAGCCGAACAAATGGAAACGGGTGAACTTCAATAGGTTGAGGTTCTTTTAAGTAAGGTGCTGGGATTCTTTCCCAGCCGAACAAATGGAAACCATGAGTTGGATTACAATACAACATTACATCCCCTTTGTGCTGGGATTCTTTCCCAGCCGAACAAATGGAAACAAGCTTTTTGCCCGTAGGCGGGTTGCAAACTTGTTGTGCTGGGATTCTTTCCCAGCCGAACAAATGGAAACTTTTTTGTTATGGTTTTCTAAAAAATCTATTACCGTGCTGGGATTCTTTCCCAGCCGAACAAATGGAAACCTCAGGACGTGAGTGTAGAAAATTAATCTACACTCTTGTGCTGGGATTCTTTCCCAGCCGAACAAATGGAAAGGTTAAATTTAGAATTCCAATGGGAATACCTTCCTCGTGCTGGGATTCTTTCCCAGCCGAACAAATGGAAACGCTCGAAGTCCAGAGCTTGTTGAGGCTCTTAAAGAGTGCTGGGATTCTTTCCCAGCCGAACAAATGGAAACTTGTGCTCTTTTTGGTATACGTATTTGGCACCGCAGGTGCTGGGATTCTTTCCCAGCCGAACAAATGGAAACTTAGATAACAAGTATAAAATATTCGCCTTTTTTGCTAGTGCTGGGATTCTTTCCCAGCCGAACAAATGGAAACGGGTGAACTTCAATAGGTTGAGGTTCTTTTAAGTAAGGTGCTGGGATTCTTTCCCAGCCGAACAAATGGAAACCATGAGTTGGATTACAATACAACATTACATCCCCTTTGTGCTGGGATTCTTTCCCAGCCGAACAAATGGAAACAAGCTTTTTGCCCGTAGGCGGGTTGCAAACTTGTTGTGCTGGGATTCTTTCCCAGCCGAACAAATGGAAACTTTTTTGTTATGGTTTTCTAAAAAATCTATTACCGTGCTGGGATTCTTTCCCAGCCGAACAAATGGAAACCTCAGGACGTGAGTGTAGAAAATTAATCTACACTCTTGTGCTGGGATTCTTTCCCAGCCGAACAAATGGAAAGGTTAAATTTAGAATTCCAATGGGAATACCTTCCTCGTGCTGGGATTCTTTCCCAGCCGAACAAATGGAAAGCGAAACTCCCGGTATTGGGGAACCACCTCGAGAACAGTGCTGGGATTCTTTCCCAGCCGAACAAATGGAAAGGTCGATCGCTACAAGAATCTGCAACACGAGGTTGGCGTGCTGGGATTCTTTCCCAGCCGAACAAATGGAAACCGCTTCAGGGGCAACCGCTTCAGGGGCAGCAGGTGCTGGGATTCTTTCCCAGCCGAACAAATGGAAACGCCTAGTTAGTTAATTAATTAATTAAAACTAGTTAGTGCTGGGATTCTTTCCCAGCCGAACAAATAGAAATCGAGTTTATTTTTTTGGAGAAACATTATGGGAATATTCTCAGAAGTCCTTCAACGGGCTACTGCATCACCACCTATTACTTTTGGAGTTGGATATGGATGATTTATTTGCCAGAGAAGTCCTTCAACGGGCTACTGCATCACCACCTATTACCCTGAAAACGCTTGCCACAGAAGTTGTTGTCCCACTCTACAGTCGCTACAGTGGAGCAAATTTGGCATCCTATTCTAGGCTTGACGAGCGTTTTGTTCAAAAAATGACTTTTATTCCTTTAGGGTTCTTTCTACCAAGCTCTTCCAAAATTCTTTACGCGATTTTGAAAGACGGCAAGTTGCCGTCTGACTGGGCACCGTCCATTCAATTCAGCCGGGACGGAACCTTGATTGACAAAACAGGCTGGAGTGATATTGCCAATATGACCTCATCGGCATTTCGGAAGCTTCCTAGGGGATTACAAGGAAAGATCATCAGTTTATTGCAACTCCAAGCTGACAAGCACGTACTCCTAAATTATTCGGAGTCATGGCAGTCTTTGCTGTGGCTTCCAGCAGAGTATCAACGCTTAGACGTTGTGGATACTGCTGCAGATTAAGGTGCTGGGGTTCTTTCCCAGCCAAACAAATGGAAACACGGATGCAGTTTAACGTCATGCTCAGGACAAGAGTGCTGGGATTCTTTCCCAGCCGAACAAATGGAAACATCAAAGAGTTGAGACTGGGGCAGTTGTTTCAAGTGTGCTGGGATTCTTTCCCAGCCGAACTAATGGAAACGGTTGGCCATAAGAGCTAATGCATCTTGTCTAGGAAACCCTCAGTCGAGCTCGGAGAAACACCGCAAGGCCGGATTAAGACAATGGGTGTTTGCTCATCGGCATTACCGGCGGGGTTTTTCTTCAGAGCAGTCGTGAGGAAGTGAGGGGAGACTCCTTGGCTAGCGGCAAGCACCTTGACTGCCCCTAGGTCGTTAACATCCACAATGGCGATGCCCAAACCCGTTTTTGCTGCCAGATCCTCCACGACGGCTTGGGGGTTAACAGGTCCCATAACAATAAATTGATCGTAGGGGGGCAGAGTACCTGTCACATCGTCAATGAGGCGAGCTTGTTCGCCGGCCAATTGATAAAATCCGCCCTTGTGACCAAAGACTTTGGCGATCGCCCCCCCCAAAAAGGCCAACAGCACCCGTAGCGCTCCCACTTCCTCGACCAAGGCTTGCATGCCACAGGCCGTTGCCAAACTGGAAGTCGGCAAGAAGAACTGGCACACCCGCGTTGCTACCCAGCCGGGGCGCAGTTGGGCAGGATCTTTGAGGCGGCCTTGAATAATGGCAATGGGGGTTTCACCAATTGCGACAATATCACCTGCTTGGGCATGGGGCATGACGTAGCGATTGAGTACCTCTAGGGGAATATCCAACGGCGTCAGTAAATGGGTGCGAATGGGGAGTACCTGACATCCCTCCGCCTGTCGCCACACACCTGTATTTCCCGTGGCCGGAAACTTGAGGGGGATAAATTCATGATGGGTTTTCAGGAAGCGACCATGGGGGCCATAGGCAATGTAGTGAATCTTGACCCAAGCAGCCTTGACCTCGCTCACGCCAATTCCCTGCAAATCCACACAAATCTCGACATTCGTTTGCTTGGTGGACTTGACGATATAGGCAAACCAATAGCCATCGGCACGGGGGGGAAACTCTGGCTCCGGGTGGCGGGGGATGACCTGCACATCCGTCTGAATCATATCGACACGGCCATCGGACAATAGCACCACCTCTGCCCGTAAGTCTGGCACCATCACCTCAAGGCCACGGTGGGGGTTGCTCAGTCCCAATAGCCCGACAAAACGGTAGTGGGTTGGCTCATAGATTTCCAGATTCCAAGTGGCACGGATCACTTCAAGGGGATGGGCTGGCCGCTGGCGATACCGCCCTTCCAAACCGATCGCCACCAAAAGGGCTAGGAATCCTAGGGCGGCTGCCCCTATGCCGATAACTGTTGCAATCATCACGTGTCCTGTACCACTGCATTTCCCGTATTCGCTAGATTACAGTCAGTTAGGCATTTTTGGAGTGACTGGATTTTGGAGTGGCAAGAGGTTCGCGGCAGTTGGCTGTGTCTTCCCCAGCGTCCCTTGGGGTGGATTCACTTTCTGGGGGGAGCTTTTGTGGCAGCGGCACCGCAATTGACCTATCGGCGCTTGTTGGAGCACCTAGCGGAGGCGGGCTATGGCATTATTGCCACGCCCTTTGTGAACACCTTTGATCATGGGGCGATCGCCCTCGATGTGCTGAATAAACTCGACTATGCCCTTGATTGGTTGATCTATCGCCGCGGCTACCCAGCGGCATTGCCCATCTATGGTTTGGGACACAGTATGGGCTGCAAGCTCCACCTGCTGATCAATAGCCTCTACGATGGCGATCGCGCTGGGAATATATTCATGGCCTTCAACAACTACCCCGCCAGTCAATCCATTCCTTGGATAGAAAACCTTGCCCCCGTGGGTGTCGAATTCAGTCCCAGCCCGACAGAAACCGAAAAACTGATTCAAGAGCGCTATCCTGTGCGCCGTAATCTCTTGATCCGTTTCCAAGAGGACGATATTGACCAAACAGCCCGCCTGCGCAGTCTCCTCAGAGCCAAATTTGGCGATATGGTCACTGCCTTGAAGCTACCGGGGAATCACCTCACCCCCCTCAGCCAAGGACTCAAGTGGCAAGTCGGCGCAGAATTTTCTCCCCTAGATGCCGTCGGCCAGTGGATCAAGCAAAGTCTCTTTCCGGAAATGCAGATTCTGGAGGAGTGTCTGTTGGAGTGGCTCAATCCCCTAGGCACTGCCCGCCGTTCCCGCCCCTAGCGTGGCACAATCACATAAGGAACCCTTGATGAAAAAAGGACTTTGCCCGTGACTGTTGCCCCCTCTGCTGCCCTCAGTGCCGCTGCTCGCCCCGATCCCCGTGGTCGCTTTGGTCGCTTTGGTGGCAAGTATGTTCCCGAAACGCTGATGCCCGCCCTCAGTGAATTGGAGGCGGCCTTTGCCCACTATCGCCAAGACCCTGAATTCCAAGCAGAATTTCAGCAACTGCTGCGGGACTACGTTGGTCGTCCCAGTCCCCTCTACTTTGCCGAACGCCTCAGTGCCCACTATGCCCATGATCAAGCCCAACCCCAGATCTATCTAAAACGGGAAGACCTCAACCATACGGGTGCCCACAAAATCAACAACGCCCTCGGGCAAGTCCTGCTTGCCAAACGCATGGGCAAACAGCGCATTATTGCGGAAACAGGTGCCGGTCAGCATGGAGTAGCTACAGCAACAGTGTGTGCCCGCTTTGGCCTCCAATGTGTGATTTACATGGGGGTACAGGATATGGAGCGGCAGCGGTTAAATGTGCTGCGGATGCGCCTATTGGGAGCAGAAGTGACCCCCGTCAGTGCAGGCACAGGCACCCTAAAAGATGCCACCTCCGAAGCGATTCGCGATTGGGTAACCAATGTTGAAACCACCCATTACATCTTGGGTTCAGTGGCGGGGCCCCATCCCTACCCGATGCTAGTGCGGGAATTCCATGCCGTCATTGGGGCAGAAACGCGGCGGCAGTGCCTTGAGAAATGGAGTGGGCTGCCCGATATTCTGCTCGCCTGTGTTGGCGGCGGCTCCAATGCCATGGGACTCTTCCATGAATTTGTCGAGGAACCCCAAGTGCGCTTAATTGGTGTTGAAGCTGCGGGTCAAGGGGTGGACACGGGTCACCATGCTGCCACCCTGACCAAAGGGGAAGTGGGGGTACTCCACGGTGCCATGAGCTATCTCTTGCAGGATGCCGATGGTCAGGTGGTTGAGGCCCACTCCATCAGTGCCGGTTTAGACTATCCGGGCGTCGGGCCAGAGCACAGCTACCTCAAGGACATTGGCCGTGCCGAATACTACAGTGTCACCGATGCTGAGGCCGTGGCTGCCTGTGTGCGTCTTACCCAGTTGGAAGGCATTCTCCCTGCCCTCGAAACCGCCCATGCCTTGGCCTATCTGGAAACGCTATGCCCGCAATTAACGGGGCAGCCGCGCATTGTCATTAACTGTTCAGGACGCGGCGACAAGGACGTGGAAACGATTGGCCGCTATTTTGAGGCACAGCCAACCCCCTAAGCTAAAATTCAGCATTCCCCGGTGTACGAGGAAAGGGAATAACATCACGGATATTGTCCATCCCCGTCATAAACTGCACCAACCGTTCAAAGCCCAGCCCAAAGCCGGCATGGGGAACACTGCCATAACGGCGCAAATCCAAGTACCACCAGTAGGGGGCAGGGTCTAGCCCACGGCGGACAATCTGCTCCTGTAACACCTCAAAGCGTTCTTCCCGCTGGGAGCCACCAATGATCTCACCAATTTTCGGGGCAAGGACATCCATGGCAGCCACCGTTTTGCCATCATCATTGAGGCGCATATAGAAGGCTTTAATATTGGCGGGATAGTCATAGACAATCACCGGGCGCTGGCAGTATTCCTCAGCAAGGTAGCGCTCATGCTCCGATTGCAGGTCTAGTCCCCAAGCCACGGGAAATTCAAAGGCGCGACCACTCTTTTCTAGGACTTGAATGGCTTCACTGTAACTAAGGCGGGCAAAGGGTTGGGTTGCCATCTGCTCGGCGGTGGCCATGACGCTATTATCAATCCGCTCCTGAAAGAAGGCCATATCCTCTGGGCAGTGGTCAAGGACATAGCGAAAGACAAACTGCAAAAAGGCCTCCGCCAGTTCCATATCTCCCATCAGGTCACAGAAGGCCATCTCTGGCTCCACCATCCAAAACTCGGCTAGATGCCGCGAGGTGTTAGAGTTTTCAGCGCGGAAGGTGGGGCCAAAGGTATAGACATTGGTAAATGCCGTGGCCATAATTTCTGCCTCCAGTTGGCCACTCACCGTCAGGTAGGCACGGCGGCCAAAAAAGTCCTGACTGAAGTCAATATTCCCCTCTGGGGTTTTGGGTGGCTGCGCTAAATCCAGGGTGGTGACGGTAAAGAGTTCCCCAGCCCCTTCACAGTCGCTGGCGGTAATGATCGGGGTGTGTACCCACAGGAATCCCCGCTCTTGGAAAAATTGGTGAATGGCAGTGGCACAGGCATTGCGCACTCGCATCACTGCGCCTAGGGTATTGGTTCGCGGCCGGAGATGACTAATGGTGCGTAGAAATTCAAAGCTGTGGCGTTTTTTTTGCAGGGGATAGGTTTCTGGATCGGCACTGCCCCAAAGGTGAATCTGCTGGGCATGGAGTTCAATGGTTTGGTTTTTGCCGGGAGAACGCACCAGTTCGCCACTGAATTCTGCGGCAGCCCCTGTGGTCAGGTCTTTAATGGCTGGCGTTGCTGCTGCCACAGTGTTGGGAATGACCACCTGCAATCCGGCTAGGGTTGAGCCATCGTTGACGTTGACAAACGTACATTCCTTGAGTTCGCGTTTGGTGCGCACCCAGCCCTTGACGGTGACGCGATCGCCCACTTGACCTTGATGAAGAATATCCTTAATCCGCTGCTGCATGGGTCTTGTTCCTATAACTGCACAATGGTTACTCCCCGTCCTCCCTCTTCAGGAGGCGCAAGGTGATAGCTTTGAACGCTGGGGTGCTGCTCTAAAAATTGATGCACAAACTGGCGGAGGGCACCACTGCCGTGGCCGTGGATAATCCAAACCGTTCCCTGCTGGCGGTTGAGAAATTCCTCTAGGAGAGGTTCCGCCTCATGGGTGCGCTTGCCCCGCAGATCGAGGGTACGGCTCTCTGTGCGAATGGCGGGTGCTGGGGTTGGGGTGCGAGAAGGGGGTGGGAGGGGAGCTTGAGCTGGGTCGGCCTTGGGTTTAGATGGTGTGCGTACTGGTTCGCCCTTGAGGGACTCTACGGCGTGGGGCGGCACAGTAAATTTCACGGAACCCACTTGGACGACAATATCCCCCTGCTGGCTGACACTGAGGACTTCGCCCACCTGTTGCCATTGGGGCAAACGCACGCGATCGCCGGGCTGCGGCATAAATTCGGCAGGCGGCGGCGGGGGGAGATAGGTTTTTTCAATCTGAGCTAGGGCCGTTTGGGCAGCTTGTACCTGTTCGGGACTGTTGGCGCGTTGCAGTTGAGCAATTACTTTGGCAATTTCCTGCTGAGCCTGATGGAGGGCGCTGCGTACCTGCTCCTCCTGTTGTTGGCGCAGTTGCTGCTGTCGTTGTCGCAGTTCTTGAGCCTTGGTGGCAATTTCTTGGTAGAGGGCTTCTGTATCCCGCAGCAGCGCCGCTGCCGCTGTGGTTTTGGCCTCTTGGGCTTGGCGTTGTGCCACCAGCCCCATAATCATTTCATTGATGCGGTTGCTGTCGCTACTGAGAAAGGCTTTGGCATCCTCAATAATGCTGGGATATAGCCCCAACCGCTGGGCGATCGCTAGGGCGTTAGACTGTCCCGGTATGCCCCACAGCAGCCGATAGGTCGGGGCAAGGGTGGTCTCATCAAACTCAACGGCGGCATTTTCAAAGCGGCTGTCCTGATACTTGAGGGCTTTGAGTTCGCCATAGTGGGTGGTGGCAAAGGTGAGACTGGCGTGCTCTGCCAGATAGCGCAACAGGGCGATCGCTAGGGCTGTGCCCTCACTGGGATCGGTGCCGGCCCCCACTTCATCGAGGAGCACCAACGTATTGCCCCCTGTCATCTCGAGCTCTGTGAGAATATCGCGGATATTGCAGATATGACTGGAAAAGGTGGACAGGTTTTGGGTCAGGGACTGCTCATCCCCAATGTCTGCCCAAATCCCTGTAAACCAGGGCAACTCTACGGGCGCTGCCGCTGGCACATACAACCCTGCTTTTGCCATCAGTGCTGCCAAGCCCAAGGCCTTCAAGGTTGCTGTTTTGCCGCCAGTGTTGGGGCCAGTGATTGTCACCACCTTGGTGGGGGGGTGCAATTCAATGTCAATGGGAACCACGGTCTGTCCTTGCTCATGGTGCTCCTGCCACACCAACAGGGGATGGCGCAAGGCCTTCAGGTGCAGTCGCGTGTCACTGACAAACTGGGGTGGGTTGCCTTGCAACCAGAGACTATAGTGGGCACGGGCCACCGCCATATCGAGGGTGGTCAGCACATCGAGCAGATACCACAAATCATCACTAATCGTGGCCAACTGATCCGAGAGGGCTTGGCAAATGGCGCGTTCGGCCTCAGCCTCCTGATGGGTAAGTTGTTGCAGGCGGTTTTGCAGGTCAATGGTTTCCCGTGGCTCAATGTAGAGCGTGGCACCACTGGCGGAGAGATCGTGGACAATCCCCGGCATCTGGTCTTTGTGGGTGGCTTTGACTGCCAACACATAGCGATCGCGCCGTTGGGTGACCACTGCCTCTTGAATAGCACTGGCTCGCTGCTGCAGAATCTGCTGCAGTTGCTGCTGGATCTGGGTACGGCACTGCCGTTGCTGCTGGCGAATCTCAGCCAATTCTGGACTGGCGCGATCGCTCACTTGCCCCTGATCGGTAATACAGCGGTAAATCTCCTGAGTCACCTCAGGATAGGTACGGACACCGGCCACTAGTTGTTGGAGTTCATTGAGTTGCGCGTGTTCCTCAATTTGACGCCGCTGTTGCCGCGCCGCACTCAACAGGTGGGCGATCGCCAGTAGCTCCATTCCCTGCAAACAGCCCCCATGATCCAACCGGCGAAGGGCAGGTTCAATATCCGTGACTTGGCTAAAATCTAAGCGCACTTGGTGCACCGTTTCTAGGGTAATCACCTCAGTGGTTTGAGCCAACAGCACTTGACTGGCTGCTTGGGTGCCCCCTAGAATCTCTCCCCCCTGCAGCTGGCGCATCCCCCGTTTGGTAGCAGCAAACGTTGCCAACTGATAACAGAGACGCGGCCACTCCAGCCGCCCTAGGGATTTGTCTAGTGCACTAACTTGTGATGTGAGAACAACCAATGTTCGCTATCTGCTGAAAACACTACTTTCACTGACTGTAGCACTGCTCACCAATCCGTGCAGCGGTTCTAGAGGACCATCCCCGACGACATCTCCGCATCCACGGCATCCTGCAGTTTCAGCAGGGTACTGGTGAGGGCTTCAGGATTGAAGTAGGTCCATTCGATGGCTTGGGCGATCGTTTGCAATCGCTCGGTAATACTCGTGAGATCTCCAAACAGATTTTCGCGCGGCAAGCCCGCAAAGAGTGCCATCGCGCCTTGGTTGACCGCCCACTTGCACTCCGATTCATGGACACGGGTGCGCAGGCCACTGAGGAGAATGACATTCATTTCTGGATAGCGCTGGCGATACTGGCGACAAAAATCGTAGGGATTGGTTTTTGGCATTCCCAAATCGAGGAGCAAGAGGCTGACTTTGCAGTTGAGGGACTCCACATGGGCAATAATTTTTTCTAACTCAAAGTGGGATGTTGCCCAAATCGTCGAAATCCCTTGGGAGTTCAATAATTCCCGCCACATTTCCCCTTGGGTACGCGAAGAGTGGGTCATCAAGACCGTGACTTGGCTATTACTCCCATGGGAATGATTGGTGTAGGGGTGAGGACTCGGCGCATCCCGTAGGTCAATGTACTCTAGTTCTGACTCACCAATGGAAATGCGATCGCCGTGTCTGAGGAGATGGGGCGCGTGGATACGGTTATTACCGATAAATGTCCCGTTCATGCTCTTGAGGTCAGTCAGCCGATAGCGATGATCCGCCTGCCGCTCAATACAAAGATGGTGCCGCGAACACCAGCGATCGGGTAGGACAATATCACAATCTTTACTTCGACCAATTTGCCAAACGGGTAACTGATCCAACACAATTGAACGTTGCATGTAAATGGAGTGCAATAACAACCGGGGTGTGGGTGCCGCTAGAATCAGCTCACTGGGACGCATGAACCCCCACTGCTGTTCACCAGAACGGCTGGGTGCTTGTAGGTGTGGAACGTAGGTATCGGGGCGATTGGCTGAGGCGTCCATAGCAGCAGCTAAAAAACACTCAAATCATCAAACTTATTTTTATGCTGCCTATCCTAGCGTTGATGAGCAGCAAGGGACTACCTCCATCTTAGATGTCAATAGAATGGCAGTAGCACCCTCTAGGTTGCTAAAACGTACTCGTTATGAGTATGATAAATAGACAGGACAGTTCGATAACTGTCAAAGGAGACCACTATGAGTGCAACAACAACGCTGAAAGAGCAAGTGCTGACCACGCTGAAACGGGAACAGGCCAATGCGGTTGTCCTGTATCTGAACTATAAAAAGTACCACTGGCTAACCTATGGCCCCTTGTTTCGGGAGTTGCACCTGCTGTTTGAAGAACAGGGAACAGAAGTCTTTGCCATGATTGATGAACTGGCTGAGCGTAGCTTGATGCTTGATGGCCAGCCAGTGGCAGACCCCGCAGACTATCTCAAAGTGGCAACGGTAACCCCCTCAAGCGGCCAACTCACGGTCAAGCAAATGATTGAGGAGGCGATCGCTAACCATGAGCTGATCATTACCGAGATGCACCAAGATGCAGAAGTGGCCACTGAGGCGGGCGACATTGGTACGGCTGACCTCTACACCCGTTTGGTGCAAACCCACCAAAAACATCGCTGGTTCCTCAAGGAGTTTTTAGCCAAAGGCGATGGCTTGGTCAGTTAGTTGCGAATCGGGCCGTTGTAGTCAATGGTGGTGCGTCCATCGGCAGCCACAGTAACGACAGTTTCGATACTGGGCAGGGATGCGGGCACGCCATTGCTGACTCGATGGCCCAAAATCCGAAACGTGTAGGAGCCGTCGGCATTGCGCACATAGGGAGCTTCACGGACAGGCCCATGCATGGACTGCTCGGCTCGATAGCGACTTAATCCGCCATTGGTTCGTTCTGCAGCTTGGCGGGCATAGTTGCGAGCGCGAACTAACTCGACAATGTTGACAGGCTCAGGATTAGTTGCTTGGGCAATCGCCAAGGGGGCGATCGCTCCCCCAAGGGAAAGACTCAGCATGAGGCTAGCAATCAGCGGCTGGGTCATCAGGCTTCTCCACTCAGCGGTCTTTATCTAAGATAGCCAAGGGGCTTTGCTGACCCCTAGATAACGGTCTTGATGCAACAATTATTTGCTTTCCGTTTGACAAGGCGTGATCCTCGCTTGTAGTAACTGGTGCGCTTGCTCCTCAGAGAGGGGTTCACCAAAGAGAAACCCCTGACCCCGCTGACAGCCCAACGCCTGCAAGCACTGCTTTTGGGAGAGATGTTCAATGCCTTCGGCAACCACTTCTAGTTGCAGGGTTCGGGCGAGGCTAATAATGGCACGAACAATTTCTAAATTTTGGAAATTGGTTTCGATGTCTCGGACAAAGGACTGGTCAATCTTTAGGGTATACAACGGCAGTTGGCTCAGGCGGCTGAGGGAGGAATAGCCAGTGCCAAAGTCATCAATGCCACAGCGAATATCAAGGGCTTGGAGCGCCTCCAATTGCTCTTGGGCAAACCTTGAATCGGGCATGATCACTTCCTCAGTAATCTCCAGAATCACTTGCTGGCCGCGAATCCCATAGAGCGGCAACAGATGCTTGAGCAAAGGAACCATTTGGCCAGAATTAAAGAAAGCACTGGAAATATTGACACTGAGGGTGAAGTCGGCAGCCCGAGAACCCAGTGTCTGTTGCCATTGGTAGAGGTTGAAAATTGCCTTTTGCAGAACCCATTGATCCAGTTTTGTGGCTAGACCCAACCCCAGAGCCAAGGGCAAAAATTCTGCCGGACTGATCCAACCGTTTTCGGGATGCTGCCAGCGAACTAATACTTCAAAACCAACAAGGCTGTCCTGACTGAGGCTGACAATGGGCTGGTAGAAGAGCGCTAGTTGCTCCTGCTCTAGGGCACGGCGAAATTCCTGTTCCCGTTGTAAGCGGGTGTAAACCGCTTGGTGGTGCTCCGATTCAAAGAGTTGCATACCGTTGCACCCTTGGGCCTTGGCAGCATACATGGCAATATCAGCATCCCGCAGCAGTTCACCGGCAGTGCGGTAACGAGAATTAACAATGGCGATGCCAATGCTGACGCTGACACTTACCTCAGTGCCCTTGAGCACATAGGGTTCACTAATGCAACGGCGCAGGCGATCGCCATACTCATAAATCTGCTGGAGACCCTCAATGTGTTCGAGGATGGCAATAAACTCGTCTCCCCCCAATCGGCCAACGATCTCCTGCTGGCGCATACTCGACCGAAGGCGATGGGCAATTTCTAGAAGTAACTCGTCGCCGGCATCATGACCCAAGCTATCATTGATGACCTTAAACCGATCCAAATCCAAAAACAAAACGGCAAAGGGCGGAATGTCACCGCGGTGGTAGGCAGCCAGCAGTTGATCAATTTTTTCTGTGAGGAAGGCGCGATTGGGGAGATTCGTTAAACTATCCTGGCAAGCCAGTTGCCGCAATTTCTCCTCCGCTAGCTTGATGTTGGTAATGTCCAAGCAGGAACCAAGGTAGCCAATGCAAGTGCCGTCTTCGGCATAGCGGGGTGCCGCTTGCTTGAGTACCCAGCGATAGACACCTTGGCCATTGCGCAGGCGGTGCTCAATTTCATAGCTTTGCTGCTGCTCAACGGCAAGACGGATGGCCTGCTCTGTGCGCTCCCGATCCTCAGGATGGACAAGGTCTAACCAGTTCCAGCCAAGGATTTGGTCTAAGGAGGCGCCCAAGACGCGGCAAATGGTTTGGTTGGCAAACTCAATGGTGCCTTTGCTATCTGCCAGCCAGATCATCAAAGGTGAGGCATCGGCCATCTGGCGAAAACGGGTTTCACTTTCCACTAGGGCTAGCATCGCTTTTTTGCGTTGGGTGACATCCACCCCCACCGTGGTGATCAGGTAACTGCCATCCCCTTGAGGTTCAGCGGTGGCATTGAGGGAAATCCACACCTCATGGCCGTCGCGATGTTGAAAGCGATATTCGGTGTGGGCACAGCCTTCTTGGAGTAATTTCTCGCGAAAGGGACGATGATAGGCTTCCCAGTCCTCGGAAGGAACCCGCGATCGCCAAAGATTCGGGTCTTCTTGAAAGTCAAGGGGGCTGTAGCCGAGAATGCGCAGGTGCCCTTGGGAGAGATACTCATAGCGCCAAGAGCCATCAGGAAAGAGCCGTATTTCACTGACAAAGGCATCGGCGCGATCCAACAGTTGATTGAGCTTTTCTTGGGCGGCCTGGAGTTCCCCATTGACGTTGTGCAAATCGAGGGTGCGGGCAATCACCTGCGCCTCAAGTTCCGTTTGCTGGGCTGCAAGTTGCTGGGTCAGCTGCCGTTGTCGCGTGACATCCACTGCCGTCAGTAAAATGAACTGTTGGTTGCCGTTGGGCAGTTGCAGGGGCAGGGAAACCATCTGCCAAATACGCTCTTGGTTGGCGCGAGTGCGGATGCACACATCCCCATGCTCAACCCGTGCCTGCGTTATAAGGCAGCGTTGGAATTCTGTGGCCGCCCACTGGCGTTGCGCTGCTTCAGGAAACGCAATTGCCAACCACCCCTCCCATGTGGGGGTTTCCTCTGGGCTGCTGCCGGTTTGCTCTTGCCATGCCCGATTCATCAACCACAGTTGACCATCCGCCGCCACCAACGCCATCGGCAGCGGTGATAAAAGCAGGCTGTTGCGGAACACCTCGTCCATTTCAGTGTAGGCGCGCCAAAATGACTGCCGCTCCTGCTCTACTTGGTTCAGATGCTGAGCCTCCGTAACCAAAAGAGTGACCAAAAAAGCGATGATACTGATGATCTGCACCTCTTGGGCTAAGCGCTCCGAAAGCCATAGGCGATCGTGGTGTACCCATTGAATTACCCAACCAATGAGGAGGGGGCCAAGGATGCTCCAAGGCAACAATCGCCGCAAGAGTAGGCCACCTATCCTTTGTGAACTGAAGTAACGCATCACCCCTAGGGAGGGATGCCATTGCATAAGGCAGAGGTTCAACAGCCCAAGAAGAACGCAGGCGAGGATTTGGCCAAGGGCAGAGGCACTAAGAGACAGCGGCAATTGGTACAGACCGGCCAATACCTCAAGGAACAGCAGACAGGCACTTGTGATTGCCCCTCCTTGACCGAAAATCACTTGCCAACTTCGCTCCCCCCTGACCCCCCACAGGGCCACCCCTAGCCCTATAAAGGCCACAGGCCGTAGCAAACTGGTGTAGGCCGGCAAAGACAGCGCTTGCCACGGAGCAGTGATTTCCTGAGCATTGAAAACTGCTACGGCAATTGCCACCCCCATGAGAACAAGCACTAGGCCACAGAGCTGGGGGAGGCATGCTAATTCTCGATCTCTGCCCCTAGATCCCATGAGGGTGATGGCCAATGCGGTTAACCCAAGGGCGATGGCAGCAAAAACATCAATACCGACCAAGAGAGGCGAGTGGGAAGTGATGGCAGCGAGAACCCACTCTATAAAAACAGCTGTTGCTACCCCTAGACTCAACAGAGCAACCACTCGTAAGAATTGGGGATTGGTCATAGGCAGGGGTAAAACTGGCTAGGGACATCGTACCCCGCAGGGCAGTAGCTTTTTTAGTCTAGCTCCTCAATCTTGGGGTTGAGGCCAAGGGGTATGTAAACTAGTGTTGTAGGACAACTCTTTAGGCGTCCTGCAGGAGGGGGTATGCAAACAACTCACCACTACACTCAGGAGTATATCAATCACCTCACCCCCCAGGAGGTGGCTGCCTTGGCACGACGGCTTGAGGAGGATGATTACGATACACCCTTTGCTGCCCTTGAAGACTGGCATCTGCTGCGCTCCATTGCCTTTCAGCGGCCAGAGCTGGTAGAGCCTTATTTGTATCTTCTGGATTTAGAAGCCTTTGACGAGTCCTAGGGCAGTTCCCCATTTATTAGTGGGGGTGGGGGGTGGCATTGCTGCCTATAAAATCTGTGATGTGATCTCCACGCAAGTAAAGGCGGGGTGGCAAGTGTCTGCCATCCTTTCAGAGACCGCCTCGCAGTTCGTTACGCCGTTGACCCTTTCGACCCTGTGCCGGCAATCGGTACTCACAGATGCGGATTTTTGGCATCCCCAAGCGCCGCGACCGCTACACATTGAACTGGCAGAAAAGGCAACGCTGATGTTGATTGCTCCCCTCACGGCCAATACGTTGGCCAAACTGGCGCTGGGTTTGGCGGATAACCTACTGACCAGTACGGTGCTGGCCTCCCAAATACCCATCTTGGTGGCACCGGCCATGAACACCACAATGTGGGAGCAACCGACGGTACAGAGCCATTGGCAACAACTGCAACAACAGCCCCGTTATCATTGCTTACCCCCGGCCTATGGCCGCTTGGCCTGTGACAGCGTCGGTGTGGGGCGGATGGCGGAGACGCAGGAAATCATTGCCTATTTGGACTCCTTGGCCTATACCCACGGCCAGCGAGACTTAGCTGGCAAGCATCTGCTGATTACGGCGGGGGGCACCCGCGAGTATTGGGATGCGGTGCGCTTCATTGGTAATCCGGCAACGGGGAAAATGGGGATCGCTCTGGCAAGGGCAGCCCTGCATCGCGGTGCAAAGGTGACGTTGATTCATGGGGCGATCGCCGAGCCGATCCCAGCCCAGGTACGCGCTATTGAAGCAATCAGTAGCGAAGCAATGTGCAAAGCTGTCCTTGAGGTGTGGCCAGAGGCAGATTGGCTGGTGATGGCTGCCGCCGTTGGTGATGTCCGCCCGGCCCAACAGTGGTCGGGAAAGCTCCCGAAATCGGAGTTGCCTACCGCCTTACCCCTGAGTCCGGTGCCCGATATTTTGCAAGCGGTGGCTCAGATGCGCCAACCCCACCAACGTCTGATTGGTTTTGCTGCCCAAACGGGGGATATTGTAACGCCCGCCCGCGAAAAGCTAGAACGCAAGGGCTTGGATTTGATAGTTGCCAATGCGGTGGATCAAGCCGATGGTGGCTTTGGCAGCAACGAAAACGCAGCGGTGGTGCTGGATCGGCAGGGGCGATCGCGCAACCTTGCCAAGGTACCAAAGTTAATTCTGGCCCACCAAATTTTTGACGTTGCCCAAGAATGGCTCTGATGAGCGATGTCCTGACGGTGGTGCCTCTACCAGCACCAATGCGGCAAGCGATCGCTGCCGCTGAAACCCTCGACTCCCTAGCCACGGTTGTCCAAGAACTGGTGGAAAATGCCCTCGATGCCGGGGCGAGTCGCATTCACCTCCACTGGCGCCCTTCAGCATGGCATCTTGAGGTCACAGACAATGGCGAAGGGATTCGCTGGGCAGATCTCACCCAAGTGGCTCTCCCCTACACCAGCAGCAAGTTGCCCCTCAGCGGGGAATTGGCGGACATCACAACCTTGGGATTTCGCGGTCAAGCCCTCCACAGTTTGGCGCAAATGGCACAGTTAACGATTTGCACTCGCCACCGTGAGGCGGAGACCGGTTGGCAAGTGAGTTATGATGCCCAGGGTCAAGTGCGCAGCCAGCGTCCTCTAGGAATGGCCGTGGGGACTCGCGTCATTGCTGAGCAACTTTTTCAGGACTGGCCGCAACGACAGCAGGGGGTCAATCCCAAACAGGTTCAGCGGCGCCTTCAGGAAATTGCCCTGTGTTTCCCGCAGGTGGCTTGGCATCTCCTTAAGGATGGAAAGCGCTGGCACCACTGGCCGGCGGTGGCGTCTTTGGGCGATCGCCTGCTGCAACTCATCCCACAACTCCATCCCCAAGATCTGCGCCAAATGAGCGATGCCCAAATTGAACTGGTCTTGGCGCCGCCGGATCGCCACCATCGTCCCCGCCCCGATGGCTTAGGGGTGGCTGTCAATGGCCGTTGGGTCGAACTGCACAGTGATCCCTCGTGGCAGCAGGTGATTCTTGAGGCCTTTGGTCGCGGTCTACCGCGGCAGCGCTTTCCCCTGTGTATTGCCCATCTCCATTTACCCCCGGCGGCGATTGATTGGTCTGCAGCACCCCAAAAGCGCACGATCTATCTACGGGAACCAGAGCAATGGCAAGCTCTGTTAGTCGAGCGCATTGGCCAACTGCTGGCCTCCCTAACCGTCCCCACAACGAGCTATCACCTGCTTAAAGCTGCTGAACCCCCTGGCCGCTATCGAACCTTGTTATCCCCCAGTCCATCGCCCCAGTCAGCCCTCAAGGTGGTTGGCCAGTTGCACAATACGTACATTATTGTTGAGCACGCCGAAGGCATCTGGTTGATTGAGCAGCACATTGCCCATGAACGGGTGCTGTACGAGCAAATTGAAACAGATTGGCAGGTGGTGGAGCTAGAGCAGCCGGTGTTGGTGGACTCCCTCACGGAGACGCAAGTGCAACGCTTTCAAGACTGGGGGTTAGCGATCGCCCCCTTTGGGGTACAGGTTTGGGCAGTGCGCCGTGTGCCTGCTCTATTGCGCGATCGCCCAGATGTGGTGGCGGCTCTCATTGAACTTAGCCAAGTGGCGGATCTAACTGCTGCTAAGGTGGCCGTTGCCTGTCGCAGCGCCATTCGTAACGGCACGCCCCTCACCCTTGCAGAAATGCAAACCCTTGTGGATCAGTGGTACCGCTGCCGTCAACCCCACACCTGCCCCCATGGTCGCCCCATCTGTCTGCAACTGCAAGAATCTAGCCTTGCCCGTTTTTTCCGTCGTCACTGGGTGGTGGGCAAAAGTCATGGCCTTTAGATTGGCAATCTTGCAGAGGGGTGAAAGTGTGAAGATCTGCCCCTTGGCGCAGACAATGCCGCAGATGCATCAGCAGCCGTCCTAGGTAGTTCGAGCCTTGGCGATCGCCCCCACAACCCCAATAGCTATCTACTGGGGAATCTTCCACCAATTCTTCATCCCCAGTTGCTAAGAGCAGTTCCCGCAGGTCGGGATGGGTGGTAAATTTGGCCACAAGGGCACGCCACATCACTGGCTGTTTCAGTTGATCCCACTGAGGATGCACGGGGTAACGACCACTGCGACCGAGTTGGGCAGCCGCTTCGGGAGTTGGGGCGATGCGAATGGCATGACCAAAGGCCTCATGGGCAGTGCCAAAGAATTTATGGGCTTGGTAGTAGTGCTCCGCTGTTGGCCAGTAGTAGCCCTCAAGGGTAAAACCGTGGGGAGAGAAATTGGAAAAACTGCCGTAGGCATCCTTGACGCGATAAAAGTAGATGGTCATTGCCAACCGCGTTCCCGCACCCCTTGATCACCTAAGCATTGATGAGGACTGAGATCATCATGC
The DNA here is from genome assembly GCF_030322985.1 of Thermosynechococcus sp. B1. Taxonomy (NCBI): domain Bacteria; kingdom Bacillati; phylum Cyanobacteriota; class Cyanophyceae; order Acaryochloridales; family Thermosynechococcaceae; genus Thermosynechococcus; species Thermosynechococcus sp. B1. The sequence goes on from NZ_CP096573.1 coordinate 1,270,523, forward strand.
CCCAAATACAGCCCTTTTCGCAGAGACAGAAGCGGGTTAGGGGAGCCAATTCTTGCTAAGATCAGCCTCATGGGTATCTTAAGACCTAATTTTGTTTTGGGGTTTGATATGAAACGTTTTTGGGCGATGGTTTGGGCACTTTTCCTAAGTGTGTCACTACTCCTGACCAGTTGTGCTAATGTGCCCACGGGGCTAACGGGAAATTTCCGTGAAGATACCCTTGCGCTGATCAGTAGCCTGCGCGAAGCGATCGCCCTACCGGATAATGACCCCAACAAGAAGGCCGCTCAAGCAGAGGCTCGCAAAAAACTGAATGACTTCTTTGCCCTCTATCGTCGCGATGACTCCCTGCGATCGCTCTCTTCCTTTATGACGATGCAAACTGCCCTCAACTCCCTTGCGGGTCACTACAGTTCCTATCCCAATCGTCCCCTCCCGGAGAAGCTGAAAGCCCGCCTCGAACAAGAGTTTAAGCAAGTTGAACTCGCCCTTGATCGCGAAGCCAAGTCCTAGTCCCAATGGGGGATAAGCCCTATACCAAGATTCCGATTGCAGAGTGTGGGGAACCCCTAGCGCCTATTCCACCTACCTTTCTGCGGCTGCAACCCCATCCCTATCAAAGCCGAGGTGCCCCCTATGGCAAAGCCTCTCCCTTTTGGTTGCGGGTGGGGGTCATTGCTGCCCTTGAGCGCGCCCAAGCGTTCCTAGAACCTTACGGCTGGCAACTGGCGATTTTTGATGCCTATCGCCCAATTGCGGTACAGCAGTTCATGGTGGCGCATACCTTTGCTACCCTCTGTCAAGAACGGGGGTATGATGCGCAGCAACTTGAGCCAGCGATCGCCCGCGAGATTTGGCAACAGGTTGATCAATTTTGGGCGGTGCCCAGTTTAGACCCTCAGCAACCACCCCCCCACAGTACCGGCGCTGCCGTTGACCTTACCCTCGCTGACCCCGCAGGCCATCCCTTGGAGATGGGGGGTGTCATTGATGAAATTTCTGAACGTTCTTTTCCCGATTTTTACGATCGCCATCCTGAAGAGACCCATGCCGCTTGCTTTGCCCAACGCCGCCAAATTCTCTATCAGGCAATGCGCCATGCAGGCTTTCAGCGCCATCCCAATGAGTGGTGGCACTTTTCCCTTGGGGATCAGTTGTGGGCTTGGCAAACGCAGCAACAGACTGGCCAGCGGGACATCCTCGCTCGCTATGGCCGCATCGATCTTTAAGGCTAGCTAATCCCTTAGAGCTTGTTGAGATTCAACCCCGCTTCTTTGGCAAATGCACTCAGGCCTTTGCGCTCAAGGGTTTTAATGGCTTTGGTAGAGAGGCGCAGCCGCACCCAACGGTTGCCTTCTGGCCACCACACCCGTTTCCATTGCAAATTCACTTCTTGCAGTTTTTTCGTCCGCCGGTGGGAGTGGGAAATAGCGTAGGCGTTATTGGCTTTTTTTCCAGTCAGTTGACAAACGCGGCTCATTGGTTTTCTCCCCTGCAAGGCAATGTGATGCAAAATAACCAAGACTTCTAGCGTAACATATTCCGCCGAGAAGCACACGGCCTATTTGAAGGTTTCCTTGAGGACGGTGCGGGCCGCCAAGTGATTGCGGGTGGTGGTTAAAATTTCTGCTTCCCGCAGTAGGCGATCGTAGGTGGATTGTAGCTCTAGAAGACGTTGCTGCTCCTGAGCGACACCGCGAAAATTACTGGCAATCCAATAGGACAGTTCAAGGGCAGCCGTGGGCACATCGGGGGGCAGCTCCATGGGTTGCTCGGTCAACTTCGCTGAAAGGCGCACCACATCCTCAAGAAGTTGCCGCACTTCCTTGGCCAAGGGGCGCAGATCAATGCTGGTGGGTTCATCCTCAATCCACTCCACTAGTCCAACGCGGTAGGGTTTTTCGCGCACGTAGTCCAAGATGCGAAACCGCTGCTGACCCAAGGAATCAATGAGCATGCGATCATCGGGAAGCCGTTCGTAGCGACGCACTTCCGCACAACAGCCCACCGTGGCTGGCCGTCCCGTCTGTGGATCCCACATCACGATGCCAAAGCGGCGATCGCTCTCAAGAATCGTATTCATCATGATGCGGTAGCGAAATTCAAAAATGTGGAGTGGGAGGGGTCGCCCCGGAAAGAGCACAACATCCGGCAAGGGAAAAATGGGGAGTTCGCGAACGGCAATGGACGAAAAAGCCATAATGACAGCGCACAGAAGCCAATGCTTCTATCGTACCGTACTTTGCAGGCTTCCTAGGATGCGGAACCGGGGACTTGAACCCCGAAGTCCTTGCGGACACTAGAACCTGAATCTAGCGCGTCTACCAATTCCGCCAGTTCCGCTCGTGATAGATTTGGTCAGCGATCTTTTATTATCTTGGGTTTGGTGGAATTCTGTCAACTCATTATTTCATCTTGCCTCTGAAGGTGAGCACAAAGGGCTGACCATCCAATTGACCATTGCCCGCCAAGTTGAGAATGGACTGCTGACTGCCATAACGAATATTGAGGGTGCCATTGGCATCGGCCATACCAGAACTAGTCAAGCGAATCCGCAGATTGTAGGCATCCTGCTGCATGACGTTGCCAGAAAAGCCAATATAGTTGCCATCCGCCAGTTGCATATTAATATCCGCCACCTTTTGCGGATCAATGGCAATGCTCATAAACGTTACTTTTTGGTTCGGGCGGCCACTGATGCGAAATAGACCCTCGCCCATATCAGCATAGAAGGTGGTGCCTGCGGGTTGGGCTGGCTGAGCGACCATTGCGGGCACTTGGGGGGCGATCGCGTAGGTGTGCGCCCCAACGCTGAGGGCAAGAAGGGTTGCTGCAATAATGCTGTTGCTCACGGGAAGTTCCTAAGTTCCTATAAGTTCATGCTTATCCTGACGCTCAAAAAGTGTGAATGGCACCCAAACAGCCGCATCCTGCAATAAGACTTCATATTGTTCAGCTCGGATCGGTTCGCTCGATTTATAGCCGTTCAAGGGGTGTCAGCCGGGGATCCACCACCTTTTGCCCGCGACGTGGGAAACGAATCGCCAAGGAGAGCTTCGGGCCAGTGTTAAAGACATGGGTAATTTCCCCTTCGCCATAGACAGGATGGAGAATGCGATCGCCCACCCGCCAAGGAGAGGCAGCAGCCTTGCTCAACCGTGCGGGGGATAGCTTCGTGACAGCAGCCATTTTGGGTCGTCGTTGAACATTCCCTGTCAGCACTTCTGGGGGTAGCTCTGTCAAAAATTGCGAAGGAATCGTATCTTCACTGCCACCGTAGCGGCGACGGCTTTGGGCAAAGGTGAGAAAGAGTTGTTCTTGGGCACGGGTGATGCCGACATAGCAAAGGCGGCGTTCTTCTTCAAGGGCCATGGGGTCGTTGAGACTGCGGAAGTTGGGAAAGAGTCCCTGCTCCATGCCCACCAAAAAGACAACGGGAAATTCTAGCCCCTTAGCGGCATGCAAGGTCATCAGGGAAACAACGCCCTCTCCCTCCTGCAAGGTATCCAAATCCGAGGCAAGGGCAGAACTGTTGAGAAAATCGCTGAGGCTTGCCCCCTCGTTTTCTTCGCTAAATTGCTGGGCAGCGTTAACCAATTCCATTAGGTTTTGCAGTCGCTCTAGGCTTTCGTCAGTGCCTTCGTTTTCGAGTTCGCGGCGGTAGCCTGTCTCTTCAATCACGGTTTTCACTAGTTCAGGCAGTTCAATGTCGTCCACTAGCGATCGCAGGCGGGTCATGAGGGTCACAAACTGCTGCACGGCACGACTGGCTCGCCCGGCCAAGGGCGTCATGGATTCGGTATCGGCAATTAAATCCCACAGGGAAATGCTAAGGGTTTGCGCGGCGTCACTGAGGCGATCCAAACTGGTTTTGCCAATGCCGCGTCGTGGCACGTTGATAATTCGCCGCAGACTCACGGTGTCTTGGGGGTTTTGCAGCAGCCGCAAATAAGCGAGAACATCCTTGACTTCCTTGCGCTCATAGAATTTGAGACCACCAACCACAGTGTAGGGAATGTTGGCACGCACTAAGGCCTCCTCAAAGGGGCGCGATTGGGCATTGGTGCGGTAGAGAATGGCAAACCGTCCCCATTGGGGTTCGAGGGATTGACTGCCCAAAGCTTTGATGGTTCGGGCAACAAAAGAGGCTTCATCGGTTTCAGTGTGGCAACACTCGCAGTGAATGGGAGCGCCTTCTCCTTTGGTGGGACGCAGCACTTTATCAATGCGTTCGTTGTTGTGCTCAATGAGATGATTGGCGGCCTGCAAAATGTTGGCTGTGGAGCGATAGTTTTCTTCCAACTTAATCATTGTGCGGCTGTGGTTATCGGGCAGGCGATCGCCAAAATCCTGTTGGAAATTCATCAGGATAGTGAAATCAGCGCAGCGAAAGGAATAAATGGACTGATCCACATCGCCGACGACAAAAATCGAGCGATCGCCCCAATTCTGAAACTGTTGCGGTGGCGTACCATTGGTGGCCAGTAGCCGAATGAGATTGTATTGGGTGCGGTTGGTGTCTTGGTACTCATCCACCAGAATATGTTGGAATTGCTGATGCCAATACTCAAGGCGCTCAGGGTGCTGTTGTAGCAGCTGCACCGTTCGCAAAATCAAATCATCAAAGTCAAGGGCGTTATTCTGGGCAAGGGTTGCCTCATAGCGACGATAAACTTCTGCGGCCACCCGGCCAGCGGGCGATCGCTGTTCCTGCTCCAATTGATCGGGGCTTAGCCCTCGGTTTTTGGCATGGCTAATTTTGTAGCGGATACCGCGCGGATCATGCTTGCGCTCATCGAGATTGAGTTCCGCAGTGGCAATTTCCTTAATCAGGCTTTGCACATCTGACTCATCAAAAATGGTGAAATGCCGCGTCCAGCGATACCCTTGGGGATGTTGATAGGCCTCTATTTCCAAGCGCAGGAGTCGGGCACACAGGCTGTGGAACGTGCCAATCCAAAGGGACTTCGTGTAGGTTTGATAGACTCGCGATCGCACCCGCTGTTGTTCGAGGGGAGAGAGATCCAGCCAGTCTCGCCTGTAGAGTTGCTGAGCCACCTCTTGACCAAAGAGAGCTTCAAGCCGCTCCTTCATTTCGCGGGCGGCCTTATTGGTAAACGTCACCGCCAAGATATTTTCTGGTGCCACCTGATGCTGGCGAATCAAATGGGCAATGCGATAGGTGAGCGTGCGAGTTTTCCCGGAACCGGCGCCTGCCACCACCAACATCGGGCCACAATAGTGCTCCACCGCCCGCCGTTGTGATGGATTCAGTCCTGCCAGAAAATCCCTACTCATTTGCTGCTACGCCCATTCGCCTAAAGTTTTATGATACCTGTTATGACCAGCCAACGGGTTAGCCCCCCATCCGCCAGTACTGCGGGCATCACGGCATCAGACGGCGATGGGTTGACCCTCCTGCCAGCCTTGGGTTTGAGGCGATATCATCCCACAGGGGATCTCGGGCACTGTAGAGGAGTTCGCGCTCCAACAGCGCATTGATGAGCATTGATTGCCAGCACTAAAAGGCCCCGCAAAAACAATCTCAAATGTTGGCGAAACCATCTTGCGCAGGGAAGTTTGAACTGGCCTAATATCATAAGGAGCGCAGCTTGGGTTCCGCATTCAACAGCTCAAGGAGGCGATCGCAATCCGCTTGCAAATTGGGGCAGGTGTTGAGGAGGTCGCTCATAGCAAAGAAGCACAAACTATTGTCAGCAACAGCCTAACATAGCTCTCCTAGCCTCCCCTAGGTGGTGGATGTTAATTTTTTTTGCGATTTTGCTCCCCTCTAAACCCGAGAACCCCTCAGGTTACAATGAGAATCCATCTTACCCATCACACTCTATGGACAGCGTCCACTGGCAGCAGGTTCACCACTACACTGACATCCTGTACCACAAAACGACGGGCATTGCCAAAATTACGATTAACCGTCCCCACAAGCGCAATGCCTTTCGTCCCCAAACCATTGTCGAAATGAGTCAGGCCTTTGAGGATGCCCGCAACGATCCCACGATTGGCGTTGTCTTGCTCACCGGGGCAGGCCCCCACACCGATGGTAAGTATGCCTTTTGTGCGGGTGGTGACCAAAGTATTCGGGGTGAGGCAGGCTATCTGGATGATCAGGGGGTAGCACGGCTGAATGTGCTGGATCTGCAACGGCAAATTCGCTCCCTGCCAAAGGTGGTGATTGCCCTTGTGGCCGGCTATGCCATTGGCGGTGGCCATGTGCTGCACTTGGTCTGTGACCTCACCATTGCTGCTGAGAATGCCATTTTTGGTCAAACGGGGCCACGGGTGGGTAGTTTTGATGCGGGGTTTGGTGCCAGTTATCTTGCCCGCATTGTCGGCCAGAAAAAAGCGCGCGAAATTTGGTTTCTCTGTCGACAATATACAGCTCAGGAAGCCTTAGCGATGGGTCTAGTCAATGCTGTTGTCCCCGTTGAGGAGCTGGAGGCGGAGGGGATCCGCTGGGCGCAAGAGATTCTCACCAAAAGTCCCTTGGCCATTCGCTGCTTGAAGGCGGCCTTTAATGCCGATTGTGATGGTCAAGCCGGCCTACAGGAATTAGCTGGCAATGCAACCTTGCTGTACTACCTCACTGAAGAGAGTACCGAGGGCAAAAACGCCTTTTTGGAAAAACGTCCCCCCAACTTTCAGCAGTTCCCTTGGCGCCCCTAAGGGATGCGCTAGAGTAGGAGCATGTGGCATTGGGAGAGTTCGCCATGTGTATCTGTGTTAACTGCGCCCTTGTGGATCGCTGCACCACATACTATGCCGTTGAAGAGCAGCACCAACAGCCCCATCTGACCCTCACACCAGACTTTGACCCGATTGAGCCGACGATCAATATCAACATCCGTACCCAAGGGGAAGAGATTCTCTTGGAGTGGGATGTGGTTGGTTGTGCCAGTTTTGTCGAAGAACAGGGACGGTGGGCAAAACTGCGTCCAGGAGAATTGATTCCCACCTAAATCTGATGGTTAGCCGGCGATCGCGGCAAATCGCGGCAATTTGATGTTCTCTTCTAGCGGCACTCATGGGACAAAGCCGGCTAAGACAACAGCTTGATCTATTTCTGCACGCACCACAGGTAGAAATTAGCCTGCTGGTTTTGCTCCTACTATGGGTACTTTTAGTGGTGGTCGATCTTTTCTGGGTACAGCCCGGCCACCCTAATTTTTTTCTGATGCTGGCGGATTTGCCCCTACGGCTGTGCTTTGTTGTTGAGTTATTCCTACGCTTTGCGATCGCCCGCAAAAAGCAACGATTTTTCCGCCACTACTGGCTTGATCTAGTCGCGATTTTACCGATGCCGCCCCAGTGGCCCCTGTTTCGTCTGCTGCCCCTTTTGCGCCTACCCCGTGCCTCGATTTTGATCAATCGCAACCTACACTACATTTCTCCCCAGATTTCTGGTCTCTACGGTGCCCAAATTTCAGCACTGTTAATCATTGTGTTGATCATGCTCTTTGGGGGACTGGCTTTTTATATTATCGAAGGAACCTCAAACCCAGACATCGAGACCCTTGGGGATGCCCTGTGGTACAGCTTCTTTTCCTTAGTGTCCGCCGAACCCATTGGTGCCTATCCCAAAACCCATGCCGGGCGGATCATTACCCTAGTGGTGGTTTTGTCGGGGCTGACTTTGTTTGCAGTGTTTACAGGGGTGGTGTCTGCCTTCATGGTGCAACGGTTGCAATCAGTCATGAGCATTAAGAACTTTGACTTGGATGAGTTGCGCAACCACATTATTCTCTGTGGCTGGAATCGCAGTGCCCCCCTAGTGTTGCAGGAGTTGCAAACCGATCCCCAAACCCGCCATGCACCGATTGTCATTGTTGCTGAACTTGAACAGTTGCCCTTGAGTGAGTTGCGGAGAGTAGATCAAAATCGCCTTTACTTTTATTCGGGAGACTATACCCGCATTGACGTTTTAGAGAAGGTGCAGATTTACCACGCCTCCCGTGCCATTCTCTTGGCGGATACCAGCCAGCCCCGCAGTGATCAAGACCGCGATGCCCGAACGGTTCTCGCTGCACTGACCATGGAAAAACTCAATCCAACGATTTACACCTGTGCCCAGCTTTTGGATCGCAATAATAATGTGCAACTTCAGGCGGCAGGGGTGGAAGATGTGGTGGTGGCTGATGAAATGGCGGGTCACCTGATTGGCAATGCAGTACGCAATCAAGGGGCGATGGATGTTTTTGCGGAATTGCTAACAGTACAGGTGGGAAACCAATTTTATCGGCTGCCTTTGCCGTCAACGCTGGCAGGCAAAACCTTTTGGCATGCGCAACGACACCTCAAGGAGCAGTACGATGCCCTCTTAGTTGCTGTGGAACGTCGCATTGAGGGGCGTCGCCAGACGGAGATTAACCCACCAATGGACTATGAGCTGCAAGGGGGGGACTATGTGGTTGTGATTGCGCGGCAGTATCCACAGTGGGGATAAGCTCATGGAAATTTCCTCGCAAGTAGAATTACCTTTTCCCCGCGAGCACGTCTATCGCACCTATCGCGATCGCCTGCCTGAGTTAGTCAACTGGATGCCCAATGTGCGTAAAATTGAGGTGCAAGAGCGCAGGGAACAGCCTGAGATCTTAGAGATGGTTCTGGTCTGGCATGGGGGTGGCGAAATTCCGGCAGCGGCTCGGGCACTGCTGAGTGAGGCAATGCTCTCGTGGACGGACTACACCCATTGGGACGATCGCGACTATCTTACTCGCTGGCGCATTGCACCCCATGCCTTTACCGAGGCCATTGACTGCCAAGGGGAAAATCAATTCATTGCTGTGGGTGACTCAACAATTATCACTAGCCGAGGTCATCTACGCATTGATCCAAAACGCATTCCGGGGGTACCCTCCTTCCTAGCTGGCATGATTGCTCGCGCTGTGGAGGAGTATCTCGGCCAACGCATTGAACCCAACTTTCAGCAGTTGGCAGCCAGTGTCGCAGCATTTTTGCAGGCAAAGGGGTGAGATTGGCACGATAAGGGGCTGTGGCAAATTGTTGGATGAGAAGCTAAAGGGGGTAGTTGACGATGAAGGTACTAAAGCAAACGATGAAGGTACTAGAGCAAACGATGAAGGTAATAGAGCAAACAGAGTATCGCTTACGCCTGCGGGAACAGCCTTTGTTTTTTTGGCTCGGTGGTGGGGTGTTGTGTCTTTGTTCTGTTTTCCTCTTGAGTACCCTTCCTTTTGCCAAAATTGAGTGTCAACGCCAAACTCTACCCTATGAGTGTGTTGCCACCACCCCGTTCTTTGTCATTCAACGGCGGGTCAAAATTCCACTCTCGGTGCTGCGACAGGCAAAGTTGGAGGACTACATTGACAGCGAAGGCGATCGCATGTACAGCATTGTCCTTGAGGCTGGGGCTGACTCAATACCCTTGGGCATGCATTCCTCAGATGGGGATAGTCGCGCCGCAATTGTGCAGCAAATTAACCAGTTCCTCAGCAATCCCAACCAAATGCAACTGTCTACTAATGTGGACAATCCTTGGCTAATTCAGATGGTTGTGGGGGTGATCTTTTTGGTGGGGGTGATGGGGGTGAGTCTGATTGTGTTCGCTCCTGCCTTAACCCTCGATCTGAATCGTAGCAGTGGCACATTTACAATTTACCACGGGTATTTTTTCCCCCGAACGAAACAGGAATTGCGCTTGCAGGACATCAAAGAAGTGGCTATTGAGGAGTTGGTGGATTCTAATGGCGATCGCTTCTATCGCGTCGTGATGCACCTCACTTCTGGTGAGACAGTTCCCCTGCGGCAGTACTACAGTAGCGGCTATGACAGCAAGAAAAAACTCGCTAATCTCCTGCGGCAGTTTCTCTATCTGCCACCTCTATAAGTCGTCCTGCGAGTGTGGCGCTGGCCTGTTGATTACACTGAAGATGATGGCATAATGCATTCACGGTCGGTGGGGTTTTGCCCTCAATTATCACTATGCAACCAACGGATCCAACAAAGTTTACTGATAAAGCATGGGAAGCCATTGTTAAGTCCCAAGATGTGGCACGGGAATATCGCAGCCAATATCTGGAAACAGAGCACTTGATGATTGCCCTCCTGCGGGAGGAGGGACTGGGGCAACTGATCTTTGAACGGGCCGATATTGACACTGAATGGGTGCTCAAGCGGCTGATGGAGTTTGCTAAGCAGCAGCCCCGCGTGCCAACGGGGAGCGAACTTTACTGTGGCCGTAGTTTGGATGCCCTGCTTGATGAAGCCAACCGCCTGCGCCAAGAGCACGAGGATCAGTTTATTTCGGTTGAGCATCTTGTCCTCGCATTTGTGGGCGATCGCCGCATTGGTCAACGTCTGTTCCGCGCTTTGAATTGCGATCGCGAGCAGTTGGCGGCCACCGTCAAAGCGATTCGCGGCGCCCAAAAAGTCCTAGACCAAAACCCCGAAAATAAATACGCTGCCCTTGAAAAGTACGGTCGCGATCTCACCGAAGCAGCCCGCCAAGGCAAACTGGATCCCGTCATTGGCCGCGATGAAGAAATTCGCCGCGTCATTCAAGTGCTCTCCCGCCGCACCAAAAATAATCCCGTGCTCATTGGTGAACCGGGTGTAGGTAAAACCGCCATTGCCGAAGGCCTTGCCCAGCGGATTATCAATGGCGATGTGCCAGAATCCTTGAAAAATCGGCGGTTGATCTCCCTTGATCTGGGGAGTTTAGTAGCGGGTGCCAAGTTTCGCGGTGACTTTGAAGATCGCCTCAAGGCGGTTCTCCATGAAGTGACCCATTCCGACGGTCAAATTGTTCTCTTTATTGATGAATTGCACACCGTGGTTGGTGCCGGTGCCAATCAAAACTCCTCAATGGATGCCAGCAACCTCCTGAAGCCGATGTTGGCGCGGGGCGAACTGCGCTGTATTGGTGCCACCACCCTAGACGAGTACCGCAAGCATATTGAGAAGGATGCCGCCCTTGAGCGTCGCTTCCAGCAGGTGTATATTGGCCAACCCAGCGTTGAGGATACGATCTCAATTTTGCGCGGCCTCAAGGATCGCTACGAAATTCACCACAACGTCAAAATTACTGACTCGGCACTGGTGGCAGCGGCGATGCTTTCGGATCGCTATATTAGCGATCGCTTTTTACCCGACAAGGCCATTGATTTGGTAGATGAAGCGGCGGCCAAACTGAAAATGGAAATCACCACCAAGCCTGCTGAACTGGAAGCCCTTGAGCGGCGACTGCGGCAACTGGAGATGGAAAAACTCTCCCTCAAACAGGAAGAAAGTCTGCCCCTGAGCCAAGCGCCACTCCAAGCCACCCGCGATCGCCTGCAGCGCATCGAAGAGGAAATTGCCCAACTGCAACCGCGACAACAGGCCATGCAAGCCCGCTGGCAAGCCGAAAAAGACCTCCTAGAGCGGATCAACAGCCTCAAAGAAGAGGAAGATCAGGTAAAGCTGCAAATCGAGCAAGCGGAGCGGGACTACAACCTCAACAAAGCTGCTCAACTTAAATATGGTCGCCTCGAGACGCTGCAACGGGAATTGGAAAGCACCGAAGCGCAACTCTTGGAACTTCAGGCCGAAGGCGGCACCTTTTTGCGCGATCAAGTTACGGAAGCTGATATTGCCGAAATCGTCTCCAAGTGGACGGGAATTCCACTGCAAAAACTCATGGCCTCAGAACGGCAAAAACTCCTGCAACTGGAACAAGTCCTCCATCAGCGGGTGATTGGTCAAACTGATGCCGTGGCCGCCGTGGCCGCAGCGATTCGCCGAGCGCGAGCCGGCATGAAAGACCCTGCCCGTCCCATTGGTTCCTTTCTCTTTATGGGACCTACGGGGGTGGGCAAAACAGAACTGGCCCGTGCTCTTGCCGAAGCCCTCTTTGATGATGAAAATGCCCTTGTGCGCATTGATATGTCGGAGTACATGGAAAAACACGCCGTCTCCCGCATGATTGGCGCCCCACCGGGGTATGTGGGCTTTGACAGTGGCGGGCAACTGACGGAAGCGATTCGCCGTCGTCCCTATGCCGTAGTTCTGTTTGATGAGATGGAAAAAGCCCATCCGGAAGTCTTTAATGTGCTCTTGCAGGTGCTCGATGATGGCCGCGTCACTGATTCCCAAGGGCGAACGGTAGACTTCCGCAATACCGTGATCATTATGACCAGCAACTTAGGCAGCGAGCATATTTTAGATTTGGCCGGGGATGACAGTCGCTATGAGGAAATGCGCCAACGGGTACTCCAAAGTGCGCAAAAGTATTTTCGCCCCGAATTTCTCAACCGCATTGATGACTTGATCCTCTTCCATGGCCTAGGGCGGACTGAACTGGCACAGATTGCTCAAATTCAACTGCGACGGGTGGAGAAACTCCTTGCGGATCAAAAAATTCGCCTGCGCCTCACCCCGGCAGCGCTAGATCATTTGGTGGCGGTGGGCTTTGATCCAGTCTATGGGGCACGTCCTCTGAAACGCGCCATTCAACGGGAATTGGAGAACCCCCTCGCCGTGAAGATCCTTGAAGAGGTCTTTGCACCCGGCGATACGATTTTGGTAGATTTGGTCAATGGTGAGTTGACCTTTAGCCCTGCCAACCTCGCAGGTGCAGGCGATCGCGACACCGTCACCGCCTCCTAAGCCTTCAGTAACCGACTCGACAGGAAAGAAGCGTGAAAGTTATTACCATTTATCACAACAAGGGTGGTGTGGGGAAAACTACTGTTGCTGTCAACTTAGCGGCTGCCTTTCGTTGTCGGGAAAAGCGGGTTTTGGTCATTGACATGGACTCTCAAGCCAATACGACCTTTGCCACTGGCTTAATGAGTTTTCTGTTTGAAGAGGAGGATACACTGCGGGATGCTCATATCTTCCATGTGCTCAGATATGCCGATGAGTATCCCATTGAAAAAGTGGTTAGGAAATCCCAGTCTTTTAATCACCCAGAAATTGATGTTGTCCCTGCCCATATTGATTTAGTGAGCATTGAAACCCGTGATCTACTGAAGGAGATTGATGCCATTCATCTACAACTGCTTATGAAGTTAGAAGCACTCAAGGATGCCTACGATATTGTCATCATAGATGCACCGCCAGCTTGGGATCTCTACGCCGAAATTGCCCTGATTGCCTCAGATTATCTAATTATTCCCTCAGATTTTAAGCCCTTTGCCAATCAAGGCCTAAAGTACGTCATATCGTTTGTTAAAGATATTAATCGACGATTTGCAGACTTGCGGGTAAAGTTGGGTAAAAAACCCTTAGATATTGTGGGAATTTTGCCCTCAAAAATTCATGGCCGAACTAGGAATTCAAGTAAGTTTATTGCTGTTCAAGAAGCAATTACGAATAAGTATCCTCTGAAAATTCTAGAGACAATTATCACAGAATGTGTTGATTTGTCCAGTAGTCTCAATCGAGTAATTACAGTTGGTGATAGTGAAATACCAGCACCTCAATCTATTTTTCGCTTTAAGCCCAATTCAAATTCTGCCCGTGAATTCAATGATTTGGTAGATGAACTCAATTGGATCACTCAGTCCTAGTCAACCCTAAAATGCAATGGTCAATAGCAAACGTATTCAATTGACAGCGATTGAACTGAGCCCTGACCTTGTGCCCGCAGATCAGGGAAGGATAGAGGAACTGGCTAGTTCAATTCTCAAAGCAGGTATCTGTTTTCCACCGCTAGTGGTGCGGCGTTTGGGCGATCGCTTAGCCTGTCATCGCTTCAAACTCTTGTCAGGTCATCAGCAGTATTATGCTGCCCAAAAAGCCAATCTTAAAGAAATCAATGCCCTGATTCTTGAGGAAAACGACACGCCAGAAATAGAAGCTGCCATCCTCAATCAAATTCAGCCTAACTCCGCAATTTCTGAGGTAACAGAAGAACAAAAGCAAGAACAAACTACAGATCCTTTAGCTTTTGACTCACCAGCGAGCAACTCCAGCGGAAACCTTACCAAGACACTCCTTCAGCAGCTTCTAGAGCAAAATCAAGCCATTTTTCAGTCCCTAAAAGAAATGGAGGCAGCCTTAGTAAACATCAATGCCAAACTGAATAGCTTACCACTGTCACAAGTGTCACTGTCTACACCAACAACAATGCTATCAGCCTCCTCGGCAGATCGCAACCAACCTCAGTTAAAAATACGCTTGCTTAATCAAGGTTCCGAAGCTGAAATCCAACAGTGGCTTATAAATGCAGGAGTAAGTAAAAAAAGCAGTCGAAAATATATCAAAAAGATTATTGAATCTCGTACTCAATCTCCCTTTCAGTCTCTCATTCATCTTAAAGAAATTTTGAAACTGAAGTCTCAGACCCTTGCAAAACTCGAAAAGTGCCCTGTACCAGCAAGTTTGAGTTTTCCTCTCTAGGCCGTGCCAGTTAACCATTGGCCACCGCATAATCCAACTGTTGCTCCCACAGCAAGGGCGATCGCTGGGTGCCATTTGAGGCGCGTAATCGCTACAAGGGAAAAGACCAAGAGCACGCTATTGAGAATGAGACTGACGGGCTGATCGAGGTGGAGAATGGCAGGCGCAAGGTTAATGGCTGCTGACAACACCATACCCACCACCGCAGGATTGACCCCTGCCAAAAATTGCTTCACCCGTTGGAGATGCTTCACCACTTGATAGTAGTGGGCAAGAGCAAACATCAATAATAGGGAGGGCAAAAATAAGGCCACCATTGCCAAAAAAGCACCACCAATACCAGCAACACGGAATCCCGCAAAAGTGGCAATGACAGCGATCGGCCCTGGGGTCAATTGACTAATAGCCACACCATCAATAAATTCCTGCTGCGTTAGCCAATGCAACTGATCAATCAACAGTTGTTTCAACACGGGGATCAGGACAAAGCCACCACCAAAGAAAACAATGCCCACTTTGAGGAAGGTAAGCACTAGGGTCAGCCACTGAACGGGTTGAGAAGAGGCAGTGGCCATTTGGGCAGCTTGGTGGGGTAAGGTCTGGAACGCTAGGGGTAAGCCAACGAGGGCGGATTTTTGGGAAGTTTGGAGTTTTGTGGTTTTTGTCGGTGGGCTGAGTTGGAGAATGAGACCAATAATGCCACCACTGCCAAGGATGAGCAAGGGATTAATGTGGGTCAAACTGCCGAGACAGGCCGCAATGGCGATCGCGATCGTTACCGTCGAGCGCACAGACTTTTGCCCCATTGACCAGACTGCTGCCAAGATAATGCCAATGACCACTGGCGTTAGCCCCGCTAGGGCACCTTGCAACGAGGGAATCGTATGAAACCCAAAATAGAGCCAAGATAGTAAAATCACCGCCACCACAGACGGCAGCAGAAAGGTCAGACTACCCAACAGACCACCCCAAAATCCATGGAGACGATAGCCAATAAAGAGCGCCGTATTGACCGGGAACGATCCTAGGATTTGGCTGAGGGCAACCCCGTGCAGAAATTCATCAATGGCCAAGAGCCGCCGTCGCTTAACAAACTCATTTTCCATGAGGGCGATCATGGCAATTCCACCGCCAAAGCCAATACTGCCCAGTTTCAGAAATACAGCGGTCATTTCCCAGAGATTCAGAGGCAGGGGGGACGACGACTCTTCCTCGGACTCCAGCATGGCTTGTTCCCTCGCGATGGCTGTAGCTAATTATATTTTCTTATATTGCCATATAGTTAAACAACAAACAAGAGGGGGTAACGGCAATTGTGGATAAGGTAAAAAATGTGAAACAAACCTTGACAGGGTTTTGGCGCTTAATTTAGGATTTTGGCTAAATTATATTAGCCACAAAACTTCTTGCAAAAATTTAGACTATGCTCGACAAGTTCTCTAAATCACCGACCTACCTAAAGACTATGACCGCTATTGGCATCGTGGGTCTAATTTTTACTCTAATTGAAGAAAAAAGTAGTGAAAAAAAAGGAGATACAACGGCTGTAGAAGAGGCTAGGAAGCTAAGGGAGTTTATTACCAAAGCTACAGCACGGAATTTAATTAAATTGCTTTGGAATAATAACAACCCTTAAGAGTTAAGGAACCCTGTCCATCAATCAAGGCGCCAAGTACTGTATCTCTACAGGATCATTGACCTTAAGTCCCAATTCAGCGGCGCGGCCACCCGCCAGCTCTAAAACGGCATCCACGGGAATCCCGGATTCGTAGGTGGGGCAAGGGAGTGTTTGACAAGGGGGAGCTTCGGGGGCGATCGCCACTACTTTACCGTCCCTGAGAAAAATCAAGTCAAGGGGAATAAGGCAGTTCTTCATCCAGAAGCTGGCCACTTGAGGCGGAGAGATGGGAAACAGCATCCCGCGATCGCCCGGCAATTCAGGACGAAACATCAAGCCCAACTGCTGCTGTGCCGGCGTGCGCGCCACTTCCAACTGAATCCATGTATCGTGAATGCGTGCCTTGGCCGTAATGGGTAGATATTGCGGAATGCCGCGAACCATTTGCGGGGGTGCGGCCGGATCCCCTTGGCTCAGACTTTGACAGCCCAGCAGTAACCCCAACGTGACCAATCCCAGAACCAACCCGCGCATCTTACGCTTCACGGAGAACATAGCCCACTCCTCGCACTGTGTGAATTAACCGTTTTTCGCCATCGGGTTCAATCTTCAACCGCAGATAGCGAATATAGACTTCAATGACGTTGGATTCTCCCAAAAAGTCATAGCCCCAGACATTTTCTAAAATTTGCTCACGGGTAAGGACTTCGCGGGGATGCTCCATGAGAAACTTCAGTAGTTCATACTCCTTCATCGTTAGATCGATCGTGCGCCCATTGCGCTCCGCCCGCCGCGTCAAGAGATCAAGGGTCAAATTATCAAATCGCAACACCTCACTTTGGGTGACTGGCGGCTTCAGATAAAGCTGAATCATTTGCAAAAAGGGCTTGGGACTATAGGGCAGCAGTAGGTAATCATCGGCACCCGACTCCAGCACCGCCACCCGATCCTCTAGGCGATCGCTCTCCAGCATCAGTAGAATTGGCAAACTAATCCCCTGCTGGCGCAACCGCTGGCACAACTCCATACTGTTGAGCCGCCCCAAATAGCGGTCCATGATGATCAGGGCAGGCTGCCATTCTGCGCAGGCCAAGTGACATTCCTTTTCCGTTGTTGCAATCACAGGGTCATAGCCTGCGGCTTGGAGGTCTTGCCCCATGCGCTGTGACAAGTGGTTGTCAGCGCAGACCAAAAGTAAACGTGAAGGGGGAGAATTTAGCTCCATCTCAATCATCCCTACTATGAAGATCTTACTTTCAGCTTATGCCTTGTGGGAAAATGTTCAAAAATGCGCCCGTAGCTCAGCGGAATAGAGCACTCGCCTTCTAAGCGATTGGTCGTTGGTTCGAGTCCAACCGGGCGCGTCTAACCTGCTATCGTTGATGGGGAGCGTATTGGAGTGCAAGAATCCTCGCAATGAGTCCTAAATATCGCCGCGTATTGCTCAAATTGAGCGGTGAAGCCCTCATGGGCAACCTGAACTACGGCATTGATCCAAAAGTGGTGCAGGCATTTGCCAACGAAATTGCTCAGGTGGTGCAAGCGGGAGTTCAAACTGCCATTGTGGTGGGGGGTGGCAATATCTTTCGCGGTGTGAAAGGAGCGGCTGCTGGCATGGATCGGGCGACCGCAGACTACATCGGTATGATTGCCACCGTTATGAATGCCCTGACCCTGCAGGACGCCCTCGAACAAATGAATGTCCCTACGCGGGTACAAACTGCCATTGCTATGCAGGAGGTAGCCGAACCCTATATTCGTCGTCGTGCCATTCGTCATCTGGAAAAGGGACGAGTAGTGATCTTTGGGGCAGGATCAGGAAATCCCTTTTTTACCACTGACACAACAGCCGCCCTGCGAGCTGCCGAAATTGATGCGGAAGTCATTTTCAAAGCCACTAAAGTAGATGGCGTCTATGACGCCGATCCCCACAAAAATCCTAACGCGCGTCGCTACCGCAGTCTCACCTATACCCATGCCCTTACCCACAACTTAGCAGTGATGGACAGTACAGCGATCGCCCTGTGTAAAGATAATGATATCCCCATTATTGTGTTTAGTTTAGAAACGGCCGGTAATATCTACCGTGCCTTGACTGGGGAACCCATTGGTACGATGGTTGGAGGCTCCTGTGAAATTAGCTGATGTCGAAGAGCGGATGCAAAAATCGGTTGAAGCAACCCAGCATGACTTTAATAGTATCCGCACGGGTCGCGCCAACGCGGCGTTATTAGACCGGGTGATGGTGGACTACTACGGCACGGAAACCCCCCTGCGCTCCTTGGCCAATATCTCTACCCCCGATGCAACCACGATTTTGATTCAGCCCTACGATCGCTCCACATTGGCCAGCATTGAAAAAGCCATTCAACTCTCTGACTTAGGATTGACGCCCAACAACGATGGCTCCAGCGTCCGCCTCAATATTCCGCCCTTGACCACAGAGCGACGCAAAGAACTGGTGAAAACTGCCGCCAAAATTGCCGAAGGGGGCAAAGTTGCTATTCGCAACATCCGTCGTGATGCCATTGATCACATCAAAAAAGAGGGCAAAGCCGGCGAACTCACTGAAGACGAAGTGAAAGACTTGCAAGAGAAAGTGCAAAAGCTCACCGATAAATACATCGGTAAAATTGATGCCCTGCTCGCCGAGAAAGAAAAGGACATTATGACCGTATAGGCTAGGTGCCCGGCGAGTGCCGCAGTTCGGGACTCAGGTGCGATCGCTCCGCAAGGGCAAGGAGCAATGGCCCACGGGAGGTATATTCGACAATACTGACACTGGCTACTGGGGCAGCAATGCGATCGCGAAATCGTCCCACATCAATACCCAGAAGACCACAGAGCATAATCCGAATGGTGGCCTTGTGGGAAACCAGCAGAACATTGCCGTCGGGATACTCCCGCTCAATTTCTAGGAGAACGGCATTACTGCGGTAGTAGATGTCAATCCCCCGCTCACCCCCTGTGGGGGCATTCCAGCCCGGATCCGCCAGCCAGCGCACATAGTCATCGTGGAACTTGGCATTCACCTCTTCCGGGGAGAGGCCTTCCCACTGACCATAGTAAATTTCCCGCAGACCATCGCGAACCTGCATCTGGAGACCGACGCGATCGCACAAAAACTGTGCCGTGGTTCGCGTGCGCAACGTGGGACTGACAAAGACGGCTTGCCAAGGCAACTGAGCATAGTGTTCGGCAAAGGCCTCAGCCATCGCTAGACCGGCATCCGTTAAGGGTGGATCCAGTTCTCCACAGTAGGCATTGGCGCGACTAAAGCTAGTTTGCCCGTGGCGCAAGAAATAGAGTGTTAAGACCACAACCTTCACCCCATACCGCTAGGGGCAGCATAGTCGAGGGGCACAAAGCTCGTCAACGCTGAGTCGTGTCCAATACACTCAATGTAACGCCTTGGTAATAATGCCCCAAAATTTGGTCGTAGGTGTAGCCCTGTAATGCCATACCGTAAGCCCCCCATTGACTCATGCCCAAGCCATGACCGTGACCTCGGCCAGTAATTGTAAAGGCCACTGGCACACTGTGCCCCCCTTGACTGGCCACATTGCCATACTCTGGCGTAATTGTCAGTAGGGTACTGCGCAATCCCAACACCCGCCGTAGTTCACTGCCTGAAATGGTGCGGCTACCCGCTGTGCCCACCACTTGCACTGCCATGACTCGCCCTTGGGGGGACAATTGCAAGGGGCGAAAGCCAACGATGGTACCAATACCGGGGAGGCGTTGTTGCAGTTGTGCCGCGGTGAAACGCACCGTCCACTGAAAGTTGGGGGAGACTTGGTCAAAGTCAGGGGTACCGCGCAGGTAGGGAACGGCATTTTGCCAAATGTGCTCTGAATTTTCAGTGTGACCCCCTGAGGAGGCATGGAAGACGGCTTCAATGATTTGGCCATTGTAGGTGAGCACTTGACCGCGGGTGGCGGCAACGGCAGCTAGGGTACTGGCGGTTTCTGAACTGACCCCCGGATACACCTGATGGGTGACGGTGGCACCCACATCAAAAAGACTACCGGGACGACGGCGTTCGCGATCGCGCCGAAAGAGGACAAAGGAACGGGAGGCCACCGCTTGAGCTTTGAGGGCTTCCAGCGGCCAAGAGGGATACATTTCCTTACCAACGACACTGGGCAGATACTCCTCTAAATCCACAAGGTTGATGGCGATCATCCCCTCACTGGTACTCACCAATTGCAACCGCCCGCGATACCAGCGATCGCCCACCCGGACGAGGCCATTGTCTCGAGGTTCGAGGAAAACTTGCCGCCCCCGCACACCCCCTGCTTGTACCCCCGCCCCCGTGAGGACCGCCGTAATATTCTGCTGCGGTGCCACTGTCAGCACCCGACCCGCCTCATCCCGTAATTGCGCTGGGGTGGAGCTACTGATTGTTACTTGGCGTACCCGATCTAAAACCGCGACCCGCAATTCCACTGCTGCGGCCGTCAGTTGTAGGAGCAGGCTGATCAAGCAGCCAAGACCCAGCGACTGCGACAGAAGACGCCAACGCACAATGAGGTAAGGCATATTCTACTCCTCAGGTAGGCGGCAATGGTGACGATGCCTAGCGGTGCTCGCGCAGACCACTCCAACCAATGGTAATAAAGCCCACTGCCAATAGAAAACTACGAATGCCTACCCTTAGACGATTCACAAAGGCTTCCTGTTGCGCTCGATTCACCGCTTCTTGTTGCTGGTTGCGGATGCGCTCCCGTGCCTGACCCGCTTGTTTATCAAGGGCTTGGGGGTCTTTTTGTAACTGCTCGAGAATCGCCCGTTGATCGGGGGGGAGTTGATTGCTTTTCAGGAGTTGCTCCAGTTGACCGCTACTGGCCAGTTGTTTAATTTGCTGCTGTTCCTGCTCAACCCGAATTTCTGCCTGTGCTGCCTCTTGATTGATTTGGTTGACCGCCTGTTCCATAATTTGCCCCGTAATCGATAGGTAGAGGGGAATCCCCAGCAGGCAGAGCAATCCCAGCAAACTCGAGAGGACAAAGACCCAAAATCGCCAATCCTTGAGGGCAGGTTCCCCCGGCTCCGGCTGCGTCGTACTGCCAGAAACCGCTTGAATCCAAAAGCCAGTGTAGATAAAGACAAACCCAATCAAGGGGGTGGCACCGCGCTCAATGAATTGGTTGACGACCGTGAGTTGCCACTGGCTGTTATTGAACTGGGGAGTAATAAAGAGGATACCCCACTCGACCAAAAAGGTGAGGAGCAGGATGATTCCCACCAGTTTTAGGAACTGAGCCGCCAAGGGGACAGGTCGCTTGGTTGATTTGGAAGCGGTCATGGACTGTGAGTGACTCGTCAACTACTGCATCAACCTTACTGGATTTTGGTGCCGTTGATTCATCTTGGACCCATTGACTCGCCTATGGCGCTGCTATCTTTGGCTACCGCAACCTTGGTATACTCCAATTGTGCATGGCGCTGATGCGGCTGGGCTGCTTCTCCCCAGTATTGCTCGTTCGCCATCCCTTTGCGCATTGAGGCACAACAAATCCATGGTCATTGTGGCAGTCTTAGCGGCAGGACGAGGCACACGGATGAAATCCTCGCTGCCAAAAGTTCTCCATCCCCTAGGTGGGCGATCGCTGGTGGGCTGGGTTTTGCACCAAGTTCAATCTCTGCAACCGCAACGGCAGTTTGTGATCATTGGTTATGGGGGAGACACAGTGCGGGCTGCCTTAGCGGATCAACCCCACGTGGAATTTGTCGAGCAGCGCGAACAACTGGGAACGGGTCATGCGGTACAGCAGCTTTTGCCCCACCTCAAGGACTATGAAGGCCATCTTTTGGTACTTAACGGCGATGTGCCCCTCTTGCGTGGCGAGACGCTAGCACACTTGCTCGCAGTTCACCAGCAACACAACAATGCAGCCACCATTTTAACGGCACAAATTCCCAACCCCCAGGGCTATGGCCGTGTGATTTGTGACAGTCAGAATATCTTGAAGCAAATTATTGAAGACCGTGACTGCACCACAGCCCAAAAGCAAAACCGCCGCATCAATGCTGGGGTGTATTGTTTCCACTGGCCCCAACTTGCTGCTGTGTTGCCCTATCTCCAAGCCAACAATGATCAGCAGGAATACTACCTCACGGATGCCGTCAATGCCCTCAGTCCTGTGATGGCGGTGGACGTGGAAGACTATGAGGAAATTTTGGGCGTTAACGATCGCGTGCAGTTGGCGGCAGCCTATCAAGTGCTGCAAAATCGCATCAAAAATGCTTGGATGCAGGCGGGGGTGACCCTGATTGATCCGGCCAGTACCACGATTGAAGACACCGTTGAGCTAGCACCGGATGTGGTGATTGAACCCCAAACTCACCTGCGCGGCCAAACCCGTATTGGCAGTGGTAGCATCATTGGCCCCGGCACTTTGATTGAAAACAGTGTGATTGGCGAACGGGTGACGGCTCGCTATGCCGTGATTAGCGACAGTGAGATTGGCCATGATACCCAAGTGGGGCCTTTTGCCCACATCCGCCAGCAAAGTCTGGTTGCCGATCACTGCCGCATTGGTAACTTTGTCGAGCTAAAAAAAGCGCAGTTGGGCAGTGACACCAAGGCCTCTCATCTGTCCTACCTAGGCGATGCCACCTTGGGCGATCGCGTCAATATCGGGGCAGGAACCATTACCGCCAACTACGACGGCGTGCGCAAGCACCCCACCTATATCGGTAGCGGCACCAAGACCGGGGCTAATAGTGTTTTAGTGGCTCCGGTAACCCTCGGCGAAAATGTTACGGTGGCGGCGGGTTCAACGGTGACAGAAGATGTACCGGATCATGCCCTTGTCATTGCCCGCTGTCGTCAAGTGGTCAAGCCCAACTGGCACCCCAAAGCCTAGCCCGCCCCACAGCAGGGTTCAATGCCCAGCCGCCGCAGGAGCAGATCACTCACCGCATTAGCAACCGCAAACTCGCTATAGAAGCTTTGGGAAAAATCAAACTCTTGCAACTCCGTGACCAGAGCCAAGAGAATGCCGCCAAGATCATGCTCCCCTTCTAGTCGCTGACGGCGGTACACTTGGGCGGCTCGCTGGGCGATCGCCAGATTCACAGCTTCCGGTAAATACTCGGTGTTGAGCCAATCGAGAAGAGCTGCCTCCAACCATGCCGCATCCGCAGTGCAGTCACCACAGGGGGGAAGTTGAAGCGGCGGAATTGGGGTACTCATGGCAGAGTCCTAAACTCGTCTGATTAAGTTCATCTTATAACTTGCAGTCAGCAATGGGCGATACTGGATTCGAACCAGTGACCCCTTCCGTGTGAAGGAAGTGCGCTACCACTGTGCTAATCGCCCTAGTTCAGACAGTTTTTAATCATATCTTGGTTTGCAGGCTTTTGTAAATCGCTCAGACGAGGCGGCGGCAAATTTCATCAAAGGTTGCGGCGGGATCCGCTGCTTGTAAAATCGGACGGCCAATCACAAGATAAGAGGCACCAGCAGCAAAGGCGGCATTGGGCGTCAGCGATCGCGCTTGATCCCCTGTGGCAGTACCAAGGGGGCGAATCCCCGGACAAATTCTCAAGAACTCCTCTCCGCAGCGTTGTTTTACCCGTGCCGCCTCCTGAGGAGAGCAGACAATGCCCGCCAGTCCCGCTTGATGGGCCAGATCAGCCATGCGTTCAACATAGGTGGCCGGATCAAGGGGAATCTGGAGTTCTTGCTGCAGGGTGTTTGCGTCAATGCTGGTGAGCAAGGTCACCCCAATGAGTTGGGTGGCGCTTCCCCCTAGAGCCGCCTGCGCGCTTTTCAGACCCGCTAATCCCGTTGCCGCATGGATAGTCACAAAGTCCACGCCATAGGGGGCGATCGCCCGGGCTGCGGCGGCCACCGTATTGGGAATATCGTGGAGCTTCAAATCGAGAAAGATACGCTTCCCCTGATCCTTGAGGACATCGAGAATAATCGGCCCACTGGCACAAAAGAGTTCTAGCC
Source organism: Thermosynechococcus sp. B1 (assembly GCF_030322985.1). Taxonomy (NCBI): domain Bacteria; kingdom Bacillati; phylum Cyanobacteriota; class Cyanophyceae; order Acaryochloridales; family Thermosynechococcaceae; genus Thermosynechococcus; species Thermosynechococcus sp. B1. The sequence continues at coordinate 1,294,468 of NZ_CP096573.1, forward strand.
CCACCTTCCAAAATTGCACTTGGGGCAGCGTATGAATAGTGGCGATCGCCACCTCCAAATTGGGCACATCCAAGGCCACAATAATTTTGCTGGCAACAGCCTCTTGAGAATTAAACAAGTCTCTTGGATCTCCTCAGACGATTCACAGGGGACGGCGCACACAGCGCAACAACCACAGCGCCACAATAATACCCGTCAACTGAGCGGCAATCGTATTCACCTTCGCCTGAATCACAAAAATCTCCAACGGCTCAATCAAGACATTAGTGGCATAGACCGCCGCCCCTTGGGGAATCGACAGCACCTTGAGCAACAACATTCCCACATTCCACTCGGCGGCAGCCACCGTAAAAATCATGCCAGCAATATTTACCCAGAGACCAATATTCAAGCTGCGGATCACGTGCTCCTTGGTCGGGCGTTTTTCTGGGCGATCCAAGCGTCGTCCCAGTTGCGGATAGCGATAGCAGCAGTAAATACTCACGCCTAAAAACACTAGACCAATAATCGCCAGCACTAAGCCCAGTGTGGGACTATTCATGCCATTTTGCGGACGATTGATATTAAATTGGCGACTAAAGATAACAATGATAATAATCAACAGCGAGACAAAGCCAAGGACGACCTGTGTCCAAAAGCCAATCCAGCCAAAGCGTTGCAGTTCACGGCCAAGACGGTGGAGAGGTTGGGTCGTACTGCGATGGGATGGTGGGGGGGCATTACCGGGAAGACGTTCCATGGTCGGGTGAGGAAGAGGGCTTAGGCTTGATCATAGCGAACGGCCATGGGGTGCCGCCAAGTAGGAACACCAATCGCTCCAACTGCCCGCATAGAGCTTGGTTTGATGCAGGCCAGCGATCGCCAGCCCCAAAATATCCACACAGGCGGTTACCCCCGACCCGCAATAGACAATGATTTGCTCAGCCGCAGCCAAGGGCTGCCAGTGGGCTTGCAGTTCGGCAACCGATTTGAGTCGCCCCTGTTCATCGGAGATGGCCTGCCACGGATAATTCACTGCTCCGGGAATATGACCTGCCACGGGGTCAATCGGTTCAATTTCACCGCGATAGCGACGGGGTTCGCGGGCATCCACAATCACTGTCTGGGGGGCAGCTTGAGCAGCCATCACGGCAGCGCGATCCACTACCCACTCCGGATGAGGATGGGGCTGGAAATTGCCCGGCCGAGGCGAGGGAACCTCAGTGGTTGTCGGATACCCAGCTTCGACATAGGCGCGATAGCCACCATCAAGCACCGCTGCGCGATCGTGCCCCAACCAGCGCAAAAGCCACCAGCAGCGAGCCGCATAGGCAAACCGTGAGTCATCGTAGGCCACCACTAGCGTCTCTGGAGTTACCCCGATCTCATTCAGCCGTGCTGCTAATTTCTCGGGATCAGGTAAGGGATGACGGCCGCCATGTTCTTGCCGAGGGCTGGAGAGATCCTGCTCTAGGTCGAGATAATAGGCACCCGGCAGGTGCCCTTGGGCATACTCCCGTTGCCCGCGCGTCGTGTCCATGAGGTCAAAGCGGCAGTCCACAATCACAACCGTTGGATCTGCCAAATGCTCAGTCAACCAAGAGGCCGTTACGGCATAGGGGAGCATAGGAGCTTAGGCGCGCCATTTCACTTTCGGGAGAATGTGATTGACATCCACTCGGTCTTTGTATTTGATGGCAAAGTTCAGCAGGGAGTCAAGGAGCGAATCCGACAGGTAGTGGGGTTGCAGTCCCAGATCCAGCAATTTGGTGTTTTTGGCGTTGAAGTAGTGCTCTTCTTTTTCAACACGGGGGTTTTCGAGGTGCTGGATTTCCACCTTGAGGCCGAGGGCTTTACCCGCTTCTTGAACTTTGTGGGCAAGGTCGCCCACACTAAACTGTTCTGTAAACTGGTTGAGGACGCGGAATTCACCCGGTGCGGCGGGGTTGTTAACGGCCAATTCGATACAACGCACGGTATCGCGAATATCCAAGAAGCCGCGAGTTTGCCCCCCCTTGCCATAGACCGTCAGGGGATGACCAATGGCAGCTTGAATACAGAAGCGATTGAGGGCGGTGCCAAAGATACCGTCGTAGTCAAGGCGGTTGATCAGCAATTCATCCATGCCCGTTTCTTCGGTGAGCACGCCATAGACTACCCCTTGGTTCAAATCGGTGGCACGCAAGCCCCAAATGCGGCAAGCAAAGTGAATGTTGTGGCTATCGTGAACTTTACTGAGGTGATAGAAGCTACCGGGCTGCTTGGGATAGGGCAATGTATCTTTGCGACCATTGTGCTCAATGGTGATGTAGCCCTCTTCAATGTCAATGTTAGGAGTGCCGTATTCACCCATGGTGCCCAGTTTTACAAGGTGGCAGTCAGGGTTGTGGGTATGGATAGCGTACAGTAGGTTGAGGGTGCCGACCACGTTATTGACTTGGGTGAGGACGGCGTGTTCCCGATCAATCATGGAGTAGGGGGCGGAGCGCTGTTCGCCAAAGTGGACGATCGCCTCGGGCTGAAACTCCAGCATGGCGCGCTCAAGGAAGTGATAGTTACAAATATCGCCAATATAAAGGCCAATCTTTTTGCCAGTGAGATCCTGCCAGCGTTGCAGACGGTGCTGAATGGGGGCGATCGGCGTGAGGGTTTCGACACAGAGTTCAGCATCCCAGTGACGCCGAATGAGGCTATCCAAAATCGCCACATCATGGCCACGATTTGAAAGGTACAGGGCTGTCGCCCAGCCGCAATAACCATCACCGCCAATTACGAGGACTCTCATGCTAACCGTGCTGAAATCGATAATTACTCCGCCAGCCATTGAATGGCTTCCATACCACGTTACCAGTAATGGGGACATCGGTGATCCACTGGTTTAGAATTCGGGAGGAGAATCTAGGGCATTCGTTTCGCTTTCTGAGAAGATATGCAGTTTAACAATTTGTCCCGCTAATTCAATTTGCACCATATCCCCAGAGAGAAAATCCAAGGCTTCTAATAGGGCCTGTAATTGCGGTGTGCTGGCACCCGATGCTTGGTAGAGGCGATCGCTCAAATGGCTGAGGCGCTGCCACGTGGTATAAAGCCGAGCAATGGTGCTTTCCAGTTGCGCTGCCTGCTGGAGAAGATCGGCAACGGTTTGCAGTTGCTCAAGGCGCTGGGCTTCGATCAGGACTTGTTCCAGATCCACAGGGTGGGCGTTGAGGGCTTGAATTTGGAGAGCGGCCTCCAGATAGCGGCTGAGTTGGCGAGCCGTCGCTGTGATTTCCTTAACCGTTTCCACACTGGGGTCGCTGGCCAGCTCTTGGGAGAGTTCCTGCTGCTGTTGGGGGGGGAGCTTTTCTAATTCTTTGACTAGAGGAGCGATGTAGCGGGGGGCAAGGGTGCGATCGCTGGCCTTTTGGCGCACCACTGGCGGTAGGAGATCAGAGTGCAGAGCCGTCCATTCCGCTTGCAGTTGGCGCACTTCACGGTGGGTAATGCGATCGCCCGCTGCTGCGGCTTGGGTAATCAGGGCTTGCACCTCAGGATCCGCTGCGGCGGTTTCCAAAAAGGCGCGTTTACTAAAGCGAGCAATGGCTTCGGGGGGCAGGGGACGTTCCTTGAGCAATTCATCGGCGCGATCGGCCAACTGAATCAAATCATCGGCACGGCGTTTACTGATTTCGTGTTCCTGGAGCCACTGCTGAAAGCCTATCCCCCGTTCATCCCCTTGATGGCGATAGCGATCGCGCACCGCCCGTAGAATTTGCCCCCGCCAGATCTCTGTTTGTAGATCAAAGCGCTCACACACCTGCCACGCTTGGCGCACCTGTTGAAGAAATTCCTCCTCAGAGAGGGGAGTATCCGCAGCCGGAATGGGCAAAACAAAGTCAGGCGTTGGCTCCATTGGTCGGCGAAAACCACAGCTTCAGCAGTATAGCCTATCCCAAACAGTAGAGATAACCATCCCGTGCGGCAATATAGGCAATATAGACCTTGCCGTCCCAAACAACAGGTGAAATTCGCTGTCATCGGGAACCCGCGTTTGGGCTTCACACCATTAGCGGAGGGTCAAACTGGCTACCAAGGCTGCATTTCCCCAGAGGAGTAAGCGGTTGATTTGGCGACGTTTCACTGACAGACTTTGTCCCAAGAATTGACCACGCTCAAAACCCTAGTAGAAGAACATTTCACCGTGTACCCCATATGTTAGAAAGGGGCGTTGAATTGCTTAGGATTGAACTATCGCGTTGACGGGAACTCTGATGACCACAGTATTGGAGCCAGCGGTCACGTACCTCACTCCGGAAGCTTACTTAGCTCAAGAAGTGGTGGCAACGGAACGTCATGAGTATCGCCAAGGAGAACTTTACACTATGCCCGGGGGCAGCGTTAATCATAACGAGTTGGTTCGTTCCTTAACTGTTCTGTTGAGTTTGGCACTCAAGGGACAGCCCTACCGCGTCTTTGTCACAGATCAACGCCTTTGGATTCCGGAAACGCAGTCGTACTACTATCCTGATGTCATGGTGACGCCGAAGCCGGTGCCCTTGGTGGCGGGACGCAACGATGTGGTGATGCAGCCGATTTTCATTGCTGAGGTTTTATCGCCTTCGACAGCGGATCGCGATCGCGGGACAAAATTTTTCGACTATCGCCAGATTCCAACCCTGCAAGAATATCTCCTGATTAGCCAAGATCGCCCCTGTGTTGAACAATATTTGCGGCAGGCTGAATATCAATGGCTGCTCACGATTTGGCAAGATATTACGCAGGAACTACTACTGCCCTCGTTACAGACTTCCTTAAAACTCAGTGATCTCTATGCAGACGTTGAGTTAGGTGAGTCCTAAAAAGAATTCCTTGACTGACCTGTGCCATGCCTTACCCATCTCACCAGCGTGGGCTATGGCGATATTACTGCCACAAGTCCTTTAGCGATGGCGATCGCCAATCTTGAGGCCATTTTTGGTCAAATGTATTCAGCAATTGTCATGGCACGGCTGGTCAGTCAATATCTGAATAGTCCCAACCCCAACTAAGTCTTGCGCAAATGTCGATGTCCCCTATCACTGCTGATGCCTCCCCCAACTTTGGTCTCATCATTGTCGAGGGAGAGGATGTGGTGCGCCTTGGCCTTTGGACAGGAATTCAGCAGCAGTTGGGGATTGAGCCGCTGGTCTTTCACGATGGCCATGGTCTGATCACCTATCTGGAAAACACGCCCCTCGATCAAGAACGCACGCCTTGGATTGTTCTCTGTGATGCCCAACTCACAGTGAATGATGCCACTACCCCTTGGCTGTGGCAGTGGTTGAAGCAGCACTATCCTGCCCTGCGGATAATTCTCACTGTCCGACCCGCTGCCCTTGAGTTAGTTTCCCTTGCCCAACAGGCGGGTGTCGAAGGCATTTACCATCGCAATACGGCGCTGAGTGATCTCTTGGCGGGAATTCTGGCCATTGCCCAAGGGGAAATCGTTCACACCGTCACGCCCCCAAAACCCCCCTTGAGTGTGCTCTTTCCCAATCCGTGGGATCGTTGGCGGTATCAGGTTCTGCAGCAGGGATTGGGGGAAATGGATGCGTGGTTACAGGGTTTGGATCAGTACTTGGGGCGATCGCGCCTCTCTGCCCTCGAACGGCTGGTGTGTGAAGGTCGCCATCGGGAAATTCGTGCTGCCCGCTGGTTAGTCTCCCGTTTCTTGCCACACCCGAGTCAAGCCCCTCCTGCGCCAGTGGTGCCCCCTGTGCGTCCGCAGATTGAGATCATTTCCCAATTGGTGGATCGCTGCTTACAACGGATGCAGTCGGATCTCTTGAACCTAACGTCGCGGCCTTTGGAGTTAGAGGTGCTCACCCTACAACAGCGGCGGGAACTGCTCTATACCATCCTGCGGCAGTGGGATCTCCTCGTGCGCACTTTACAAGCAACACCACCCAGTATTGAATTTCTGCACCAGCGGGATAGCTCCCTACTGCAAGACCTGTGGGAACAGAGCCTGCGGGAGTTTTTTCGTCCCTATCGTTTTGCCCTCGGCAGTGACGCCGATCTGATTGAGCAATTGCTCACAGAAAGAGAAACTGTGGCCAGCGTTTATCTGAAGCCAATCCCCTTTGTGGCGGAGATGCTGGCTCATTTACTGGTGCAACAGCCCCTCGTGATTCATCAGCAGACCTATCGCTACGGCACCGCTGCCGCCTTGGAAATCCTCGATGCCCTCCTTGATCATTGTCTCCTCACTGTCGCCAATGGCATTGTCTATCCGCTGCTGAATCGGTGTTGCTATAGCGCAGTGATTCAACAGACATTTTTTCAGCCGCAATACACCTCAACGCGGGAAATGGAACGCTTTCGCAACGCTCTCTCTTGGCATTACCGCTGGCAACGGTGGGTCAAGGAACCGCAAAACATCTTTGAAAGTCGTTTGGTCTTACTGCGGCTCACGGAGCGGGGGATTCAGGAACTGGCACTGACCGTACCCCGTCATCAGGAACTGATGCAACTCGAGGGGATTCCCTACGCTCTGACCTTGGCGCTGGAGGCGCGCGATGCTTTAGCCCCCCCAGTACGGGCAGTGGTGGCTTGGGTCGGCAAGGGAGTGGTGTATCTGCTGACGCAGGTGATTGGTCGCGGTTTGGGACTCATTGGTCAGGGCATTTTGCAGGGCATTGGTCAGTCGGTTAGCAGTGGCTGGAGTCGCTCTGAAGCCCAAAAAACCTCATCCAAACCTTGAGCTGGCCTAATTCTTAAACGGCTCCTAACCTTGAGATAACCTTAAGCCAACGAACACGGTGTTAGAATCTGGCTGGTAAGTAACTATCTCTGCCCCTTGGGGGATAGTTTCTATGAGATGTGCTAAAGCCTCTGTAAGAAAGTCTGATAGCTCAGCTTGCTGGCAGATGAATAACTTTAGCGAGCATCTCAGTAGGATCAATAATTGAAGGAGAATTCTGTCTTAGGGACTCGTTCTTTAGGACAAGTTCATTGAGGAGTGAAGGAGTAAGACGTTATGTCCCGCATTTTTCCGGGGTTGGTTTTGACCTCGCCTGTTTTATTGTTGGGTGTGCTGGCAGGTGCAGCAACAGCCGCTGATACCGCTTTGAGCAACTTCAGTAGCACTCAGTTTCAAACCCCTACTGCTGGTGCTGAATCCCTAACCACACTGCCCACCAGCACGACACTTGTTGCCCAAAATCGCCGCAGCAACCTCTCTGTGCCCTCAGTGGCCGAACTAGAAGTGGGGCGTGTCCCTACGACATCGAGCATGGGTCAAGTGACCTCTGTAAGCCAACTCTCGGATGTGCGCCCTACAGACTGGGCCTATCAGGCCTTGGCCTCTCTTGTCGAGAAATACGGCTGTATTGCCGGTTATCCCGATGGCACCTTCCGTGGCAATCGTGCCGCTACTCGTTATGAAATGGCAGCCGCTTTGAATGCCTGCCTCGATGTAATTAGCGATCGCTTTGCCACCAAGGAAGACCTTGAAACCCTGCGCCGCCTGATGCAGGAATTTGCCAATGAACTCGCCGTCATCAAAGGCCGCGTCACCAACCTTGAAGGCCGCGTCGCCAACCTCGAAGCCACTCAATTTGCCACCCTCACTAAGCTCAACGCTACGGTTATCTTCAACGTCTCCGATATATTGACGAACGAGCGGGCACTACGTCCTGGTCTAGGTGGTGCGCAACCCGCAATTGATGATAACACTGTTGCTAACAACCGCGTTCGTCTCAACCTCGATACCAGCTTCTATGGCAAGGATCGCCTACGGTTGCGCTTGCAAGCAGCTAATATTACTGGTTATGCCGCATTGATGGGCACCAATATGGGGCGCCTTGGCTATGATGGCACTAATAACAACCAATTTGAACTGCAAAAAGCCTTCTACAGCTTCCCAGTGACCCGTCGCGGTCAAATGATCCTAGATTTTGTGGGGGGTGAGTTCAACGACAATGTCAACAATTTCAACCCCTTCCTCCAATCCAGTGATACGGGTGCCCTCTCTCGCTTTGGGCGTTATCATCCCATCTACCGCGCAGGAAGTGCTGCCAATGCTGCGGGTGTGACCTTTAAGTACGACCTCATCCAAAATAAGGAACGGGGCACCGGCGTCACCCTCAATGTGGGCTACCTTGCACCCTTTGCCAACGACCCTGATCGAGTTGCGAACAATGGCCTCAATGGCCTCTTTGATGGTGCCTATGCCGCCTTGGCCCAAGTGGATGTGCGCCCCATGAAAAACCTCGCCTTGGGGGTGACCTACACCCACTCCTATGGCCTTGATCCCTTTGGGGGAACAGGTAGCTCTGGTTTCCGCTCAGCGGCAAACCCTTTGGGGAATGCAGCTAACAACGTGCCTAACCAAGCAGCGGATGCGGTGGGCTTCCAGTTTACCTATCGCCCGATCAAGCAGTTGAATGTTGCGGGCTGGGCAGGCTATGCTAATGTTTATGGTGTTCGACCCCCTGCTCTAGCAGGTGGCCGCCGTGAGGCTGAAATTGTCAACTGGGCCATTACCTTTGCTTCCCCTGACCTCTGGCGGAAGGGAGATCTGCTGGGTCTTGTTTTTGGCCAGCCCCCGCAGCTCATTAGCATCACAAACGTCCCTGGTGATCCTGGCGAAAGTTACACGCGCTTCAACTCCTATCACCTAGAGGGCTTCTACCGCTTTGCGGTGAGTCGCAATATCTCGATTACCCCTGGGGTGATTGCCATCTTCAACCCCAACAGTAACTCAAACAACGATCCCATCGTTGTTGGCGCTGTGCGGACAACCTTTAGCTTCTAAATCCTCACCGACCTGTTTCCCCCTCCCTGTGAGGGGGATTTTTTTATGTGGGGACGATAGAATAGGGGCGAGGCGTTGTCAATGGATTTGTGGGGTGAAATACTGGGCAATTCTCGGCGTCGGTGTTGCACTATTGGGAATGCCGTCAGCACTGGGGGGCACCAGTACGCTCAAGGATGCTCCCAAGGCTTTGGTGGATGAGGCGTGGCAAATTATCTACAGAAGCTATCTGGATCGCAGTTTCAATCGTCTGGATTGGCAGGCCATTCGTCAGGAGTTGCTCTCCCAACCCTATGGCGATCGCGAGGCCGCCTATCGGGTGATTCAGCAAGCCCTTGTCCGCCTCAATGATCCCTATACCCGCTTTCTGCCGCCCCAAGCGTACCGTCAACTGCTCCTGCAAACCCAAGGCCAGCAGGTGGATGTGGGTCTCACCCTCGTGGAGTCGGGGGAACTCTTTCGCATTCAGGCAATCCAAGCGGGGTCGGTGGCTGCCAAGGCGAATTTGAAAGTGGGAGATGAAATTCTGGCCATTAACGGTCGGGGGAGCGATCGCCTGACCTTGGAGCGAGCCAATCTGGCGTTGCGAGGGCCAGCGGGGAGTAAGTTGCGCCTACTGGTGCGCCGTGAGGGCAAACCCCAACCCTTTAGTGTCGAACTCACCCGCGCCGGTGAAATTCCGCGTACAGTGAATTTTCAGGTTCTGAATCATCCTCGGGTGGGCTACATTCGCCTCAGTGGTTTTAATAGCCGCTCCCAACAAGAGATGCAAGAGGCGATCCAAATCCTGCAACGAGAGAAAGTTCAAGGCTTCATTCTGGATTTGCGCCACAATTCGGGGGGGCTCCTAGAAGCCGGCATTGAAATTAGCCGCCAATGGCTCGATTCTGGGGTGATTGTGCGCATTCAGCAAAACCAGCGAGAAGAGACGATTCGTGCCCGCCAACGTGCCTTGAGTCAGTTGCCCCTTGTGGTCTTGGTGAATCAGGCCTCCGCCAGTGCCAGTGAAATTTTAGCCGCTGCTTTGCAGGATCAGGGGCGCGCAACCGTGGTGGGGACACCGACTTTTGGTAAGGTGCGGGTTCAAGCGGTTCATGAACTGGGGGATGGCTCTGCCCTCGTGGTAACGGTAGCTCGTTATCTGACGCCAAAGGGTCGCGATATTGCCGCAGGGGGGATCACCCCCGATGTGCTGGTGACGGTCGATCCCAGTAGCGATTTGGAATTGCGGCTCAATCCGAATTTGGTGGCACGACCCACGGATCCAATGGTGACCAAGGCCTTAGAATTATTGAGCACTAAAATCAGTAATGCCCATCATGTCCAGTGAGGCTCTTGTTGTGCCATCGGCACCCACGATCGCGCCCGCGCCCCATCCCCTGCGGTTAGGGGTTTTAGCTTCTGGCAATGGCTCCAACTTTGCTGCTCTCGCCGAAGCGATCGCCCAAGGGGAATTGGCTGCCCAGATTCAAGTTCTGATTTACAACAATCCCGATGCCTTTGTCGCAGAGCGGGCAAAACAGTGGCAGATTCCCAGTGTCCTCCTCAACCATCGCCACTACCCCAACCGCGAAAGTCTGGATGCGGCCATTGTCGAAACTCTCAAAGCCTATGGGGTCGAGTGGGTAGTGATGGCGGGCTGGATGCGGATTGTGACGCCTGTCCTCCTCAATGCCTACCCCCAGCGGGTAATTAACCTCCACCCCAGTTTGCTCCCCAGTTTTCGGGGATTGCGTGCCGTTGAGCAGGCCTTGGCAGCAGGTGTGAAAATTACTGGGTGTACCGTCCATCTGGTGGAAGAGGAAGTGGATAGTGGCCCAATTTTAGTCCAAGCGGCGGTGCCGGTTCTCCCCGATGATACGCCCGCAACCCTCCATGCCCGCATTCAAGTCCAAGAACACCGCATTCTCAAGCAGGCGATCGCCGACATTGCCGCACGGCAATCACAAGCTTCCTGCTGATCCTTGGCCAATAGAAGGATCTCTCAGGGCGAGGGTTCACCCTTTTTTCTGATTGGCTTGGGAATTGCGTCAGCATCCTTTTCTCAGTGGAGAGCATTGATTCGGGTTAGGATTGGGGATGTATCCGTGAGCAATTGTTAATCCAGTCATGACGCAGGCATACACCCCTGAAGATGTTTGGCGGTTATTGGGGGAGCTATTAGAGGCTCAGAAGGAAACAGAACGCCGCTTCCAAGAAACGGAGCGCCAATTTCAGGAGACGGATCGGCGATTTCAAGAGACTGACCGAAGTTTCCAAGAAACAGAACGCTTGCTGCGCGAAGAAGCGCGCCAACTCAACCAGCAACTGGGGAAACTGGGCAATCGCCTTGGGGAATTCGTGGAATGGCAGGTGCGCCCCGCCGTGCTGCGCTTATTTCAGAGTCGGGGAATTGCCGTCTCTCAACTTTACAGCGATGTCATTCTCCAAGACGGCAACGAGAGTTTAGAAATTGATCTGCTAGTCGTCAATACCAATCAAGCGGTTCTCGTCGAGGTGAAAACCAAACTGAGCCAAGGGGATGTGGATGAGCACTTAGAGCGGATCGCGAAATTTCGTCGTTTGGCACACCAGTATCGGGACACCAAGCTCTTGGGCGCCGTAGCAGGGATGATCGTACCCCCTGAAGTAGCTCGCTATGCCTATCGGCAAGGTTTGTTTGTGCTGGCGCAATCAGGAGATGGGGTGGCGATTCTCAATGATGCGCAGTTTCAGCCTCGGATATGGTAGGTGACTCTAATCGCTCTAATTCAATTCTCAAGCGTCCTAAGGATGATTCTGGAGCCAGTGTTTGAGGGCAGCAACAAGGCGATCGCACTCCTGCGGCAGCGTAAAGTAATGCACACAGGCTCGCACCGAGGCAGGATAGAGCAATTCCCGCACCAAGATATTCTCTGCCTCAAGGTCTTGCACCAATTGGCGATGCTGACCATTGGCCAACTGAAAGGCCACCAAGCCCGACGGCGGCGGCACGGGACTCAAGCAGGTCAAACCCACCATGCCCTGTAACTGTTGCCAAAGATAATGACTCAGCTCACAAATGCGCTCATATCGCGCTTGGGCAGTCCCCCATTGATCATGCACCCGCAGGGCAGTGGTTAACCCCGGTACCAAGGAAAAGGTGGTTGTGGCCACTTCAAAGCGACTGGCATCCTCCTTCCAGCCTGCCGGTTGGGCATCACGGGTTTGATGAATGCCGCGCCAGCCAATGAAGGTGGGTTCCAACGTCGGCAGGCGATCGCGCCGAATATACAGCCCTCCTAGCCCCGCAGGGCCACAGCACCACTTGTGCCCCGTAAAGGCATAGTAGTCCACCCCCAAGGCGGGTAAATTGAGGGGCACCATGCCCACCGTCTGGGCACCATCTGCCAAGACTTGGATGCCGCGACGATGGCAAACGTCAACAATCTTTTCTAACGGCAAAAGTTTCCCGGTATTCCACAGCAAATGACTGAGAACCACCAAGCGTGTGCGGGGATGGAGTCGGGCTTCAATGGCGGCCACCTCATCCTCACACCAGGGCCAAAAGGCCACCCGATCCACCACCACTCCCAACCGCCGCGCCAATTGTTCGGTAATGGCCACGACCCCCGGATGCTCACAGTTAGAAATCAGCAGGCGATCGCCCGCTTGCCAGTTGATCCCCCAGAGAACGATATTGCAGCCAGTGGTTACAGAATCCGTGAGGGCAATGGTCTCGGCGCTTGTCCCCAAGAGCCGCGCCAGTTCTTGCCGCAGGGTTTGCAGTTGTTGACTCAGCCAGGGAAAGACGCGATTGGCAAAGGGGCCTTCCTCTTGAATGTGGCGATCGCTCTGGATGATGGCCTGCCATGTGTCTTGGTGCAGCGGCCCTTGTCCCCCATAGTTGAGGTAGATCTTATTCAGTAGGGCGGGGTAGGTGTCGTGGTAGGCGCGCAGTGTCTCTAGGTTCATCGATAGTTATTGCAGAGCGATAGATAGATGCTACCGCAAAGGATTTAAGATAAAGATCTGTAGCAAGTCCCCTTTTCATTCCCCCACTCAAGGGGCGGCACTTGCAAGCACGGCTCGGTAAATTAATCCTGTCAATTAAGTCATGACAAAGGCATACACTCCTGATGACGTTTGGCGATTACTAGGGGAGCTGTTAGAAGCTCAAAAGGAAACCGAACGCCATTTCCAAGAAACAGAGCGCCGCTTCCAAGAAACAGAGCGCCGCTTCCAAGAAACAGAGCGCCGCTTTCAAGAAACAGAGCGCCGCTTCCAAGAAACGGATCGGCGATTTCAGGAGACGGATCGGCGATTTCAGGAGACGGATCGGCGATTTCAAGAGACGGATCGGCGATTTCAAGAAACGGAACGCTTGTTGCGGGAAGAAGCGCGCCAACTCAATCAGCAACTGGGGAAACTGGGCAATCGCCTTGGGGAATTTGTGGAATGGCAGGTGCGCCCCGCCGTGCTGCGCCTATTTCAGAGTCGCGGCATTGCCGTCTCTCAGCTTTACAGCGATGTCATTCTCCAAGATGGCAATGAGAGTTTAGAAATTGATCTGCTAGTCGTCAATACCAATCAAGCGGTTCTCGTCGAGGTGAAAACCAAACTGAGCCAAGGGGATGTGGATGAGCATTTAGAGCGGATCGCGAAATTTCGTCGTTTGGCACACCAGTATCGAGACACCCAGCTCTTGGGAGCGGTGGCAGGGATGATCGTGCCCCCTGAGGTGGCTCGCTATGCCTATCGGCAGGGCTTGTTTGTGTTGGCGCAGTCGGGAGATGGGGTGGCGATTCTCAACGATGCGCAGTTTCAGCCCCGCACATGGTAGCCCGTGCCCAAGAATTTGAGCAGACAACTTTTCAGCCTCCGTTATAGCTGTGGATCAGCGGGTGCCAGTGTTGCTTTTGCCGCTTGCGAACGGGCATCGAGCCATTGTTGCAAAATGAGGGCAGCAGCAATTTGATCCACTAAGTCCTTGTGGTGACGGGGCGATCGCCGCCGCTGTTTGAGAATCTCTTCCGCCTGAAATGAGGTGAGTCGCTCATCCATATATTCCACGGGTAAGTTCAAGGCCGCACCAATTTTTTCCGCCAGATGTTGCACCTGCCGGGCTTGGGAACCCAGTTGACCATCGAGGGTGTAGGGCAAGCCCACAATTAATTTCTCCACCCCTCGCTCTTGGCAAATCTGGCGAAGCTGCGCCACATCACTGGCAAAATTCCGCCGTTGGATAGTTGTAATGCCCGTGGCCAACTGCCCTAGGCGATCGCACCCTGCCACACCAATGCGCTTGCGCCCCAGATCCAAACCTAGAACGGAAATCATCCTTGAGTGAATAAGAACAGTTCTCCTACAATTAAATCCATTGCCAAGATGCGTTTTTTCCCTAGCTGAAAACGATCATACCCCGCTGTACCCACCCATGACTGACGCGACCCCCGACTACAAAGACACCGTCAACCTGCCCCAAACCACGTTTGAAATGCGGGCAAATGCAGCCACACGGGAACCCCAATTACAGGCCTTTTGGACACAGCACCAAATTTATGAAACGCTGCAGCAAACCAATCCGGGTGAGGTCTTTATTCTCCACGATGGCCCCCCCTACGCCAATGGCGCTCTCCACATTGGCCATGCCCTGAATAAAATCCTCAAGGACATCATCAACAAGTATCAACTGCTGCGGGGCCGCAAGGTACACTACCGCCCCGGTTGGGACTGCCACGGCCTGCCCATTGAACTCAAGGTACTGCAAAACCTGAAACCCGAACAGCGTGCCCAGCTTACCCCCCTCACCCTCCGCCAACAGGCCAAGGAATTTGCCCTCAAAACCGTTGCCGAGCAAAAGCAGAGTTTCCAACGCTATGGGGTTTGGGGCGACTGGGCGCACCCCTATTTGACCCTCACCCCCGACTATGAGGCAGCACAAATCGGTGTCTTTGGCGAAATGGTGCTGCGGGGCTATATCTATCGCGGTCTGAAACCGGTGCACTGGAGTCCCAGTTCTAAAACCGCCCTCGCCGAAGCCGAACTAGAATATCCCGAAGGCCACACCTCCCGCAGTCTCTATGCCGCTTTTGAAGTCATCGAGTTGCCCGCAGGCTTAGCCAAGTCTTGGTACAAAGCCCTAGGCAAATTGGGGGTTGCTATCTGGACAACGACCCCTTGGACGATTCCCGCCAACTTGGCCGTCAGTGTCAATCCCGATCTCACCTATGCCCTTGTTGAAGTCAAACCCAGTGCCCGCTACAAATATTTGATTGTGGCCAAGGATCTGGTGGAGCGCCTCAGCCAAACCCTCGGTTGTACGCTCAAGGTGGTTGCCACCGCCAAAGGGGCTGACTTGGAAAATAGCCGCTATCGCCACCCCCTCTTTGAGCGCGAGAGCAAAATTGTCATTGGCGGTGATTATGTCACGACCGACTCCGGGACGGGTCTGGTTCACACTGCCCCTGGCCATGGCTTAGAGGACTATGCCGTGGGTCAGCGCTATGGCTTGCCGATCCTGTCGCCTGTGGATGAGAATGGTTGCTTTACGGCGGAAGCGGGGTCATTTGCCGGTCTCAATGTCCTCAAGGAAGGGAATGAGGCGGTGATTGCGGCACTGCAAGCGTGTGGCGCCCTCCTCAAGGAAGAACCCTATGTCCACAAGTACCCCTACGACTGGCGCACGAAAAAACCAACCATCTTCCGCGCCACGGAGCAGTGGTTTGCTTCCGTTGAAGGCTTTCGCGATGCCGCCCTCAGGGCGATCGCCGAGGTGAAGTGGATTCCTGCCCAAGGGGAAAACCGCATTACGGCAATGGTGGCGGAGCGTTCCGATTGGTGTATTTCGCGGCAGCGCAGTTGGGGTGTGCCCATTCCCGTCTTTTATGACAAAGAAACGGGGGAACCCCTGCTGACGGCAGAAACCATTGCCCATGTGCAAGCGATTATTCGCGATCGCGGGTCTGATGCCTGGTGGGAACTCTCCGTTGCGCAATTGCTGCCCGAATCCCTGCAAGATCAGGCCGATCGCTACGAAAAGGGCACCGATACGATGGATGTCTGGTTTGATTCTGGCTCTTCTTGGGCGGCGGTTCTCGGCGATCAACAGGCGGATCTCTACCTCGAAGGCTCTGACCAACACCGCGGCTGGTTTCAATCCTCATTGCTAACACGGGTTGCCGTTAAAGGCCAAGCCCCCTACAAAGCAGTCCTCACCCACGGCTTTGTCCTCGATGAGCAGGGACGGAAAATGAGCAAGTCCCTCGGCAATGTCACGGATCCCCGCGAAGTGATTGAGGGGGGCAAAAACCAAAAGCAAGACCCTGCCTATGGTGCCGATGTATTGCGTCTGTGGGTGTCCTCCGTGGACTATGCCAATGATGTCCCCATTGGTAAAAATATCCTCAAGCAGTTGGCGGATGTCTATCGCAAGATTCGCAATACGGCTCGCTTTCTTCTGGGGAATCTTCACGACTTTGACCCCGATCAAGATGCCATTCCCTATGCCCAACTGCCCGCCTTGGATCGCTATATGCTACATCGGCTGCATGAAGTCTTCAGCGAAGTAACGGCGGCCTTTGATAGCTTTCAGTTCTATCGCTTTTTCCAAACGATTCAAAATCTTTGTGTTGTTGATCTGTCGAACTTTTATCTCGATATTGCCAAGGATCGGTTGTACATCAGTGCTGTCGCGAGCGATCGCCGTCGTAGTTGTCAAACTGTCCTTGCCATTGCGGTTCAAAACCTCGCCCGTGCTATTGCTCCAGTGCTTCCCCATTTAGCCGAAGATATTTGGCAGCATTTGCCCTTCAAAACCCCCTATCTTTCGGTTTTTCAAAGCGGCTGGGTACAGCTTCCTGCCCAGTGGCAGGATCCGGGGCTAGCCAGTGAATGGCAACGCCTGCGGCAACTACGCCTAGAGGTGAATAAGGTGCTCGAACAGGCCCGTGCCGAAAAGCTCATTGGCTCCTCTTTGGAAGCCAAAGTGTGGCTCTATGTTGCCGATCCACAGTGGCGCGATCGCCTTGCGGAGATGAATCCCAGTGATGCCCTCAGTGGCAATGGGGTGGATGAATTGCGCTATCTCTTCTTGGTGTCCCAAGTGGAGCTGATGCCGCAACAGGCAGGGGTGGACGTACCCTATGTCCTTGAAGCCGAAGGGCTATGGATTGGTGTTGGTCATGCCAAGGGTGAGAAATGCGTCCGCTGCTGGAATTATTCTGAAAGTGTGGGACAATCGGCCTTGCATCCCCAGTTGTGCGATCGCTGTCAAGCCGCCCTAGAAGGGACGTTTTAGATCATTGAGCGAAAGCATGCTAGAGATCGATCGTATCTACCAAGCTGATGCTTTTACCCTCTTGCCCCAGATTCAAAGTGCGAGCATTGATCTCATTATTTGCGACGGCCCCTACGGTGTAACCACCAATCCATGGGATCGCATCTCTAACATCCAAGAGTTTAACCTCAAACTCATCACCATCTTTGCTGAAAAATTGAAAGAGGGAGGAGCGCTCTACCTTTTTGGTAAACCTGATTGTATTGACTTTATTGACTACCGTCCATTTCTTAACTTACAGGCAAAAATTGTCTGGTATCAGCCCAGTCGCCTAGCCCAAGGACGGATCAACTACACAAATAACTATGATCTTATTTGTTACTTTATTAAAGGCCAGCGTCCCAAAACCTTTAACTTAGATGCTATTCGGGTACCACAGCTAGTAGAGCTAGAGCACCGTCGTCGTTGTGAGCGGGTACCATCAGTGATTAATGGTAAGTATGGCAAAACTAAATTCAATGAAGAAGGTAAAAACCCAGGAGATGTCTGGGGAGATATTAAACAGCTCACGTATAAGTCAAAAGAACTAGTAGCTCGCGAAGCACTCAATACCATTCAAAAGCCAGAGCAGCTGATTGAACGCTTAGTCAAAGCAAGCTCTAATAAGGGTGACTTAGTGCTTGATCCATTTGCCGGTGTCGGTACAACCCCTGTAGTTTGTAAACGCTTGGGAAGGCATTTCATTGCTATTGAGCAAGATCAAAAGTTTGTCCAAGCAGCAAACGAGAGATTACGTGAGGCAGAGTATGAAATCGCGGGGAGGCTTTTTGATTGGTGAAACAGCAAGTTTATCGTCAAATTGTTGATCTGATCCGTCAAGCGTCTCAACTTGCTCAAACAATTGGTATTCGCAACCTACTGCAACCGGGGTTAGTTAAGGAAATGATTATTGCTGACCTGCTAGGTCACGAACTAATTGATTCTAAGCGTGATGCCGATGCTCATGCCATTAGCGACCCAAGTGAAAAGTATGAATATTTATCTTGTATAGAAGGTGGAAGCGGTCAGCTTGACCGAATGTTTAAGGAACCTCCTGAAAAGCGTGCCCAATCACTTACACGAATTACCCGCAACACAAAAATTTACTTAGCCGTTTTTGAGAAGGAAAACCAAATCAACTGCAAAGTGATTTACGAGCTAGAACCCAGTGATGTACTTACCGAAGCAAATCGTCAGCTTGATCAAAGTCGGAATGCCATCTCCCATATCAGCTTCTCGGAAACCTGGGCTAGGGAGCATGGTCGTGTTGTCTATCAAAGCAGTAGCTCCCATAATTAATCGAATTTACCTGCAAACGAGTCAATTGTACTAAGTGCAGCTCTGACTTACACCTTGGAGGTACTCCTATCAACTAGTACCCAGTAGCTGTACTGATGCCGTTCAGATTATTCTTTTTTTCTAAACGAAAGATAAAACCTCCGTGAAATCACGGTAGGCAAGGGGGGATGCTGTAGTATTGTTACTGCTATAGCTATTTCGAAAAGGAGTGAGATATTTTCAAGAGGGATAGGCTATCCTCAAAGCGTCATGAATGTTACTCAAGAATATGAGCTATAGCTTGGACTGACGAGAGCGGGTTGTCTCCTATATCAAGCAAGGCGGCAAAATCAGTGAAACGACTCAAATCTTTCAGGTCAGTCGCGCCACCATCCATCGCTGGCTGAAGCGAGACGACTTAGCGCCCACGGTTGTCCCCCGTTGTCCTTGGAAGCTGGATTGGGCAGCCTTAGCAGCGGATGTTGCTGCCCATCCCGATGACCGTTTAATCGACCGTGCCCAGCGATTTGGCGTCCAAGTTTCCACCATTAGTTACGCCCTCGACCAGATGGGCATCACCCGAAAAAAAACAGATGCGTTACCAAGAACGGTGTGAGGCAGAGCGGCAAGCGTATCAACAGCAGCTCAACACATGGGTAGAGAGCCATGGGGAGGAAACGGTGGTGTCTATCGATGAGACGGGGTTTGACTCTCGAGTGGCGTGTGAGTATGGGTGGTCAGCGCGAGGCCAACAAATTAATGGAGAGCGAGTTGGGAAGCGTCAGAAAAGAGAGAGTGTAGTCGCAGGACGGTATAGACACCAGAAAGACTTCATAGCGCCGATGCTGTTTTCAGGATATTTGAATGCGTTAGGGTTTGTGAGCTGGCTGAGTCAGTACTGTTTGTCAGCGTTAGAGAAACGTTCGTTGTTGATGATGGATAATGCACCGATTCATCCGAAAGGGGCGATTCAGGCAGTGGTGAAAGCGGCGGGTCACGAGGTGTTATTTTTACCGAAATACTCTCTTGATTTGAATGTGATTGAGCACGACTTTAGTGCGCTGAAGCGAGCGCGGATGTATGCAGGGTTAAACTGTTCTATGGATGAAGTGATTCGCAAGTATTATGCTGGATGATATCTCATTCTCTATTGGAATAGCTATAAAGCTACGAGCAGGAGCATTGTCTCTAGTCCTCCTACAATTGGTTGTACCAGCGGTTGCTAAGGCTGAAAATCCTGCCCATGTGCGACAACTCTTGGAAACGCGCCAATGTCCCAACTGTGATCTGCGGGGCGCGAACCTAATGGATGCCAATTTGTTTAAGGCGAATTTAGCAGGTGCCAATTTGGAGGGCGCTTATCTGGCGGGTGCGAATCTCTTTGGCGCCAATTTGGAAAGGGCAAACTTGAACCGTGCCAGTCTCTATCTAGCGATTTTGGTCAATGCCAATTTGGCAGGGGCACAACTGGTGGGAACACGCCTCACCCTTAGTAACCTTGTCAATGCCAATCTTAGCGGTGCCAATTTGGAGAATGCGGTCATGAAGGGGGCAAACATGATTGATGTGAATTTGACGGCTGCAAACCTGAAGGGGGCAGATCTCGATCGCGCAAATTTGAGTGGGGCTAATTTAAGCCAAACGATCTTCGATCGCCCCCCAGCCCCTAGGAAGTAACCTGTGCCTGTTTCAATGCTGCCGCAAGTCGCGGTTGATCCCAGCCCCGTTGGTGGAGAATTTGCCACGTGGCCATTAAATCAGGACCGTGGACAGCACCCGTGAGGGCAGCGCGCAGCGATCGCATCGTTGCTCCCTTTTTGACCCCTGCGGCTTTGCTGGCCTGTTGAATCAGGTGTTGTCCCATCTCCACTGTGAGCCTTGGCTCTGTCGGCAAGTGTGCTAGTAGGTACGCCAAAATCGTCGCATTCTGGGGTTGGCTCAGCTGAGCCATTGCTTCAGCATCAAGGGTAATGGTGGGTACAAAGAAAACTGCCCCTTGATCAATGGCCTCCTTGAGGGTGTTGAGACCCGGTTGAAGGAGTTGGGCAAGGTCAAGCAACCAAGGGCGATCGCCCCCCTCATCAAAGGCATAGCCTGCCCCCTGCCATAAGGGAATCAGTTCTGCCAAAAGTTCTGCTGGCTCTAGTTGCTGAATGTACTGACGATTGAGCCAATTGAGCTTATCCCAATCAAAGCGGGCACCTGCCTTGTTAATTCGTTCAAAACTAAAGTGCTTCGCCGCCAGATCAAGGGTAAAGAGTTCCCCTATCCCTTCAGGGGGCGACCAACCCAAGAGTGTCATGTAGTTGGCCAAGGCGGGGGCTAAATACCCCATGGCTCGGAAGTCAGAAATGGAGGTCACCCCATCTCGTTTTGAGAGTTTTTGTCCCGCTGAGTTGAGAATCAAGGGAGTATGGGCAAAGTTGGGGGGAGTGGCGCCAAGGGCTTCGTAGAGTAAAATTTGTTTGGGTGTGTTGCCAATGTGGTCTTCACCGCGAATGACATCGGTAATGCCCATGGCAATGTCATCGACGACCACCACCAAGTTGTAGAGGGGGTAGCCAATTTCGCCGCGGGGGGCAGCTCGCGCAATCACCATATCGCCCCCCAGATCAGCCCCCTGCCAACTCACTCGACCACGCACCAGATCCTGCCATTCAATCTGGCGATCGTCCTCAATTTTGAAGCGAATGACGGGGGTGCGTCCTGCGGCATCAAAGGCGGCTTGCTCCTCTGGGGTCAAATGACGGTGACGGTTGTCGTAGCGCGGGGCTTGTCCCTTGGCTTTTTGTTGTGAGCGTAGGGCATCGAGTTCTTCAGGGGTACAGTAGCAGTAGTAGGCGAGTCCCTTGTCCAAAAGGGTTTGAATCGCTTGGCGGTACAGATCAAGGCGATCGCTCTGGAAATAGGGGCCTTCATCCCACGTCAGCCCCAGCCATTGCAAGCCCTCAAGGATATTCTCGGTATATTCGGGTCGAGACCGCTCGCGATCAGTATCCTCAATCCGCAGAATGAATTTCCCTCCCCGATGGCGGGCGTAAAGCCAGTTGAACACAGCGGTACGGGCAGTCCCAATGTGCAGATTTCCTGTCGGACTCGGTGCTAAACGAACACGAACTGTCACTGCTGACCTCGAATACAAAAATTGCCTTTTCGATCCTACCCCATTGGCTGAAAAGCTTCTAGGCAAGGGTATAGGGACGATTCAGCCGCTCCAACTGCTGCACCATCAGGCTGAGGAAAAGTCCCACATCGGTGACCACGCCCACGGATTCCACAGAACCCCGATCCGCTAGTTTAGTGACGACCGCTGGGTTAATATCCACACAAACGAGCTTCACCCCGGCGGGGGTCATATTGCCGACACCAATGGAGTGCAGCATCGACGAGAGCATCAAAATCATGTTTGCGCCCTGAATCAGGCGGGCATACTCCCGCTGCGCCTCAATTAAATCCATGAGGGTATCGGGCAGTGGGCCATCATCACGGATTGACCCCGCTAGGACAAAGGGCACATTATTCTTCACACACTCATACATCACGCCACTGGTGAGGATGCCCTGAGCCACGGCGTTGGCAATGCTGCCACAGCGACGAATGGTATTGATCACTTTCAGGTGGTGACGGTGACCGCCCCGCACAGGAACGCCCCGCTGCATATCCACTCCCAAGGAGGTGCCCATGATCGCCTGCTCCATATCGTGCACCGCGATCGCGTTGCCGCCGAGGAGTCCTTGGACATAGCCTTCACGGATCAGCTTGGCTAAATGCTCACCACCGCCGGTGTGGATAACCACTGGGCCGGCCACCACAATCACTTTGCCCCCCTGATCGCGGATGCGCCGCAGTTCCCAAGCAATTTGTTCCACCACCAGTTCGACGCGGCGTTCACTGGAGACCCCTGATCCCATGAAGGTGAACTCTTGGGTGCTGCGCTGGCTTTCCGTTTTCCGAATCGTGCGGATGCCTTCGACGCCCACGACCACGCGATCGCCCACCTCTAAATCCCGCAGAATGCGACACTCCGCCACCGTGCCTTCCGGGGTTGAGCGCACCACAATCGCCCCATCCATGCGTTGGTTTTGAACCCGAACCCACTCGCCGGCAACTCGTACCTCTGTGGGATAAATCGTGGTTACATAGAAATCATCCGGGGCAACCCCCGCTTGGGTGACGGTTTCGAGGGTCGCATCACACACCTCTGAGGGCGGTAAAATCGCACCGAGGGTGATCAACTGCGCCATGATCGCATCCATGACCTCGGCATCGGGCGCCATGACCCGAATATCCGCTTGGGAGGGACTTTGCCGTTGTTCGCCAAGATTAAATTGCAGGACTTGGAAACTGCCGCCACTTTCCACAATTGTGTCTAGGACACGGTTCACAAGGCCAGAGTCGAGGAGGTGTCCCTCCAGATGAATGACCCGACTGGGAATTGTCGCCGTGGCATGGAGTTCTTCGCGCACGGGTTCGGTTACCCGCAAGGTCAAGCATTTAGCTGCACCCCCCGCCTTGAGAAATTCTGTCAGGGGCGTTTCCACCACCTCAAAGCCCACTTGGGCAAGGGCGGACTTCAATTCTTGGCTGGCACAGTTGAGAATCACCGTGCGATCGATATTGACGGCATTGCAAGCAAAGTTGACCGCATCAGCCTCTTTAACGGCAATTCGTTTATCCGCTGGTACCCGCAGTTCAATCAGGCGGTTGGAGTAGGCATCAAAGGCGGGAGGATAGTAAAGTAAGTAGCCATCCGTGAGCGGACAAAAACATGTGTCAAGGTGGTAGAAACGCTCATCCATGAGCCGCAGGGAGAGGACTTCAATATCCAGCCACTTCGCCAAATAGGCATGGGAATCCAATTCTGAACGGAAGCCATACCCTGCCCACAGCCAGCGACCCTCACGATCCAAGAGGGCATCTCCGGCTCCCTCAAAGGGCAGTTGCTGCGGTAGCTCAAAAACTTGATACCCCTGAGATTCAAACCACGCTTTGAAATAGGGTTCTTCCCCTTGACGTTCTGGATGATAAAAGCGACTGAGCACCACGCGATCGCCGAGCACCAAGCCCGCATTCGCCGTAAACACCATATCCGGCCAGCCCGGCTGCGGCTCAATCAGGTCAACCGTTGCCCGAGCATGGATAATTTCGTAGAGTTTTTGCCACTGCTCCTGTGCCCGATCGCGGGAGGACTTGTGGATATTTCCTTCCATCCAAGGATTGATTACATAGTCCACCTCATAATGGGTGGGAGGGCACATGAGGAATCGCAGGGTTGAACTCATAGGGGTTGTTTAGAAATCGTTGCAATTTGTGAAAACAGTCTAGGTGTGGGCTACACGGCACCCATCACAAACTTTTATTCTATAGGCAGTGGGGATCCTGACGATTAGTTTTGTCATCAAACCTTGACATTACACCCATTGCCCTGTGTCTTTAAGCGCAACTCCATTTGCAAATAGCAGGGGAAATCTGCGCTAAAATTATAATTTGTGCGATCGCGCACAGCCAACTGACACCATTTGCGAAGGGGAATGACCTTGACTGACGTGACTGACATCATTTCCATGGCGACTGAACCCCGTGCCAATAGCCAACTCCTCGCCACGATTGAGGTTTCGGGGGCACACTCTCAACAGGTGTATAACCAAGTGGTCAATGATCTCCTTCGCCATACACAGCTACGCGGATTTCGCAAGGGCAAAGCCCCCCGGCAGCTGGTATTGCAGCAAATTGGCAAAGAGCGGCTGCGCTATGTGGCCATGGAAAAACTGATTGAGGATACCGTTAAAGCCGCCGTCGAAAAGAACAATATCCCCTACTTGGGTAATCTTGAACTTCAAGGGGACATTCCAGAAATACTGAAGCAATTTCAGCCCGGCGAAAACTTTTCCTTCAGCGTCACGTTTGATGTTGAACCAGAAGTGACAGTCACAGCCTATAAAGGGCTAACCATTGAGTACAATCCCGTCACCTACAATCCCGAAACTGTTGAGAAGCTCTTGCAGCGGCACCAACGGGAGCACGCCACCCTCATTCCCGTCGAAGACCGGCCCGCTCAGTGGGGCGATGATGTCACCCTAAAACTGGTGACCAAAGATGAAAATGGGGAGGTGGTGAAGGAACTCTCAGCAGATGAACTGCCCCTGTCCCTCGATGAAGAGCAACCCTTTTTGATCAAAGAAATTCCTGCTGCTGTTGTCGGCATGAGTGTCGGTGAAGCCAAAACGGTGACGGTGTCTATTGCTGAGGAAGTCGAGGAAGGGAAAGCAGAAATCCCCAAACAATTGACCGCTGAGATTGAACTTCTAGGGATTAAAGCACCGGAACTGCCCCCCCTAGACGATGCCTTTGCCGCTGAGCACAGTGAATTCAGTACGATGGCAGAATTGCGGGCCTATCTGGAACAAAACCATCAGGAGCGAGCTGAAAATCAAGACAAGAAAGCGAAAGAAGCTGCCCTCATTGATACCCTCATTGCCCAAAATCCAGTTGAATTGCCAAAAACCCTGATCCGCAAAGAGGCAGATGTGAAGGTGCGGACGACGCTGATGCAAATTCAGTCCCAAGGCGTTGATCTCAACAAGATTATGACCGAGGAACTCTACGAAAAAATGCGTCAAGAGGCAGAGCCGGGGGCAGCGAAGGAGGTGCACTCCCGTTTATTGTTGAGGGCGATCGCTCGTCAAGAGGGCATTGAACCTAGTCCCGACGCAGTGGAGGAACGGCTGAACCGCTACAAAGAGGTGTTGGGCAACCAAACAGCCAAGGATCTAGAACGACTCCGCGAATTTGCCCACGATGAAGTGCAGCAGGAGGAAGCCCTCAACTGGCTCCTAGAGCAAAATACATTTCAGCCAGTGCAGTCCGACACAGCCACTGAGCAGCCCACAGCGACTGCTAAAGCGCCCAAAGATACCCAGACGGAGGCCGTTGCTGAAAAGCCATCTAAGCCGCAAAAACGCTCTGGGAAAAAAGCAAGTTCTGCCCCAGCCCAAGAATAGTTCGGCATAATGAAAGTGATGATCCCTACGGGGACAAACCACTAGTTACAATTAATTACAAACGAACCGTCATTCTAGGCAACTATGCTGCAATCGCGTTACGACCATCCCCTCAGTGCCATTCTGCGCTCTCCAGCGCTCAATCTGCCGCCTACCCATGCCAATATTGTGCCGATGGTGGTTGAGCAGTCGGGGCGGGGTGAACGAGCCTTTGATATCTACTCGCGGCTCCTGCGGGAGCGGATCATCTTCCTAGGGGGGGGCGCAGGCGATCGCCGAGGCATTGATGATGCGGTTGCTGACTCCATCGTGGCGCAGCTTCTGTTCCTTGATGCCGAAGATCCGGAAAAAGACATTTACCTGTACATCAACTCACCGGGTGGCTCGGTTACAGCCGGCATGGCCATCTACGACACCATGAAGCACATTCGCCCCGATGTGTGTACCCTCTGCTTTGGCTTGGCGGCGAGTATGGGTGCCTTCTTACTGTCTGGCGGTACCCCCGGCAAACGGATGGCGCTGCCCCATGCGCGGATCATGATTCACCAGCCCCTCGGAGGTGCCCAGGGTCAGGCAGTGGATATTGAAATCCAAGCGCGGGAAATTCTCTACCACAAGCGCAAGCTCAATGAACTCTTGTCACAACACACGGGGCAACCCATCGAGCGCATTGAAGCTGATACGGAGCGGGATTTCTTTATGTCCGCTGAAGAGGCCAAGGCCTACGGTCTGATTGATCAGGTGGTGACGCGGCAGACCCTCCCTAGCCACTAAGTACACCCTACGTGCAACCCTAGAGGTTCCCTATGGCCAAATATGATACCCACCTCAAGTGCTCCTTTTGTGGTAAGTCACAGGAACAGGTGCGTAAGCTCATCGCGGGCCCTGGGGTCTATATCTGTGATGAATGCGTAGAACTGTGTAATGAAATCCTCGATGAGGAATTGGCCACCGTTCCCAATGCGGCGGCTCCCCGTCGAGACTCCACACCGTCGCGATCGCCCCGCAGCACACCCCGCAGTCGGCCCCTCAGCCAAGTGCCCAAGCCTCGGCAAATCAAGGAATTTCTTGATAAGCACGTGGTCGGCCAGCATGAAGCTAAGAAAATCCTCTCAGTTGCGGTCTATAACCACTACAAGCGCCTGAGTCTTTTGGATGGTGATCAGCGGGGCGATGACAACGTCGAACTGCAAAAGTCCAATATTCTCCTGATTGGCCCGACGGGTTCTGGCAAGACCCTCTTGGCTCAGACATTGGCGAAGCTCCTCGATGTTCCCTTTGCGGTTGCCGATGCCACTACCCTCACGGAAGCCGGCTATGTGGGGGAAGATGTGGAAAATATCCTGCTGCGCTTGCTGCAAACCGCCAATATGGATGTGGAGGAAGCACAACGGGGGATTATCTATATTGACGAGATTGATAAGATTGCCCGCAAAAGTGAAAATCCTTCAATTACCCGTGATGTGTCCGGGGAAGGGGTACAGCAGGCGCTGCTGAAGATGCTAGAGGGGACGATCGCCAATGTGCCGCCGCAGGGGGGGCGCAAGCATCCCTACCAAGACTGCATTCAAATTGACACGACGAATATCCTCTTTATCTGTGGGGGCGCCTTTGTTGGTTTAGAGAAAACCATTGAGCAGCGGGTGGGCAAGAAGGCAATGGGCTTTGTCCGCGATGGCGAACCCCTCCCCAAGGAAAAACGCTCTGCGGATATTCTCAAGCAACTGGAACCCCACGATCTGGTGAAGTACGGCATGATTCCAGAGTTCATTGGCCGTATTCCCGTGGTGGCCGTGCTAGAGCCGTTGGATGTGGCCGCCTTGGCAGAAATTCTTACCCAACCTCAAAACGCGCTCCTGAAGCAGTACCAAAAACTCATGCGCATGGACAGTGTGGAGTTGCGCTTTGAACCGGCGGCGGTAGAGGCGATCGCCCAAGAGGCCTACCGTCGTAAAACCGGTGCCCGTGCCCTGCGCGCTATTGTTGAAGAGATTATGCTGGACGTGATGTACGAACTGCCTTCCCGCAAAGACCTCCGCGAATGTACCATCACGCCCGAAATGGTGGAAAAACGCTCCACGGCTGAACTACTCCTGCATCCTTCTTCGCTGCCTACACTTTCTGCTTAGAAGAAGACGTGGCTATCGGGCATCAAGCTCAACTCAAGGGGAACCGCATGGGGATCCGTTTCTAGGGTAGCGCGAATCAGACGAGCAACGGTGGCCGGTCGCAGCAGTTTCTGGCGATCGATTTTGAGGCTGACGGCATCCCAAAAGGGCGTATCCACACCGCCAAAGTAGAACAGACTAAAGCGAATACCATAGCGCTTGAGTTCTTCGGCCATACACTTGCTGAAGCCCACCACCCCAAATTTCGCAGCACAGTAGGCTGACCCCATCGCCATTGAATGTTTACCGAGGATACCGACAACGGTGCAGATGTGTCCCTGTTGTTGCTCTTTCATGAGTTCGGCAGCCTGTTGGCTGGTGTAAAAGCAACCCTTAAGGTTTAGATCCAGCATCTGATCCAGTTCAGCCGCAGTAATTTTTTGATAGGGCTTGAGGAGGCCAGCCCCCGCCGCGTTGATCAATACATCGAGGCGTCCCTGCTCACTGCGGATGGCTTGCATTAATTCGCTCACTTGCTGCGGTTGGGTGATGTCACAGGGCTGAATTTGTACGGTGACTGAGGAGGGAAGCTGCTCTACCAAAGCTTGCAGGCGATCGCTCGAGCGAGCCGCTAAGACCAACTTGGCACCCGTTTCTTGGAGTTGCTCAACAACGGCTTGACCAATGCCACCTGTGGCACCCACCACTAACACCACACGATCTGCTAAGACACTCATTTTGTTACATTTCTTTACGTTCATCCTTTTATCCTAGCGTTTCTTGAATTGCCCAGAACCTACCCATCGCTTGGGCAATCAAATTTAGAAAGACGAGCCTTTGTTCTGCGTATTAGGATTGAGCTGTTAAGCGTCTTGCCTAGGTGTGACGGAGTTGGGATGAATGACGCAGCAACCACAACCCCCCTTTACCCTTTGGTCTCGTCAGTGGGGATGGAGAATGATTGCCTTGGTGGTGCTCGGTGGAACGCGGGCGTGGTGGTTTGTGCACTATGAATTGGCTCCTGAAATTGCCCAACAACTACAACAGCGTCTCAATCGGCCAGTGGAAATTGGCGGCGTTGAGCACGTCGGGCTGAATGTTGTTCGTTTTGGCTCCTCAGCGGTTCCCAGCTACACGCCAGAAGATGGCACTCCCGAGTTGGACAACGCGCTAATCAATGGCATTGAAGTCGCCTTTAATCCATGGCAGCTTCTGACAGGTCAAAAATTAGATCTCGACGTGACTCTCCACCAACCCCAACTCACGGTGGTTCAGGATGCCCAAGGGCGGTGGTGGCGCACAGAAGTTCAGCTGCCAGAGGAGGAGCCGAGCTTGTTTCAACTGAATCAAATCAAGGTGAAGGTGCGGGATGGCTCTGTGCTGGTTCAACCCTTTCGGCGTCCTGCCTACCTGCTGCACCAAATTCATGGCGGATTGACCCTGACGCCCGATCGCCAGAATTTTGCCCTCGAAGGTCAAGCGGAAGGACAACTGGCCGGGGGTGGCCAATGGCGATTGCAGGGGGACTGGAACCAACCCCAAGAATCAGGACAACTGGATTTGCGCTTCAGTAAGATTCCCCTTGGGCTCGGGAATGAGATTCTGCCAGAGACCATTCGTGTCCAAGGCGGCCAATTGGAGGGGCAATTACGGGTTCGTCTGCCTTTACCAGAAACCCCCGAAGTCACGGGTCAAATTTGGTTGCGGGATGGTACTTTACGCACGGCCTTTGTGCCCCAAGACATCAAGGGATTACAGGCCCATGTGCAATTGCAGGGCAATCAGGCAAAGCTGCACTATTTGCGCGGGGCGATCGCCAATGTCCGCTGGCAGGCTCAAGGCACCGTCGGTCTCCGAAGCGGCTGGAACATTGAAGCGCAAGTGCCGAGGTTTGATCTCGCCCCTACCTTAACGGCCTTGCAGATTACGCCACCGGTTCCCCTGCGGGGTCAAGTGGAAGTTCCCACCCTTCGCGTGCAGGGGGATCTGGAGAATCCCCAAGTCATAGGTGAACTGCGCAGCCAAACACCGCTCCAAGTGGATCAACTGCAACTGCAACAGGTACGGCTGCCGTTTATGGCGTCCCTTGAGCAAGGGGTTAGGCTGATGGAGGTTCGCGCCCAGTTGGTGGATGGCGGTGAGGTACAGGCAACGGTTGGGGTAGAACCCACGGGCGAGTTTCGTGGCCAAGCACAAGTGCAGCAGGTGAATCTGCAGGCGATCGCCCGCCGCTACGATGTGGCTCCGCCCGTGTCCCTAGGGGAGGGGTTTGCACAACTGGACTTTGGTGGCAATCTGCGTACCCCAGAGGCTTGGCAGGCCAATGCCGCCTTTCAACTACCGACGGCTCAGTATCCACTGCGGGGCACCGCCCGTCTGACGCAAACTCAACTGCTCGTTCCTGAGTTTCAAATGCAGTTTTTAGGGGGGAGTCTGCGGGGTCAAGTGCAAGCCGCCGCCGGTCAGTGGCAGTTGCAGGCTCAGGCTGAGAATATTCCCCTACGGCAGTTGAATCAAGAGTTACAAGGTCGTCTCAGTGGGCAGGCGATCGCCCAAGGACGGGTGGATCAACTAACGCTACCAGCGATTCGAGCTAGTGCCAATCTGCAAGTGGATCAAACCCCCACGGGTGATCCGCTGATTGCAGTTGTGAACTGGGATGGTCAGCAATTGCAAGTGCAAGAAGCCACCCTCGGTGCGATCCGCGCCCAAGGCACTATTGGTGTTGATTTAGCGGCCTTACAACCCACTGACATTCAATTGGGCATCCAAGCCAGAAATCTCCCCCTGAGTACCTTAAGCACTTTCTTGGAACCGAATCTCCCCGTTCCCCTCACCCTTGCAGGTACCACGTCCTTTCAAGGCCAACTCACAGGCCGCCTCGATAGGCTCCAGTTTCAGGGGGCACTGCTCACCCAAGGATTGGCGGTGAATGATTTGCGCTTTGCCCCTCAACTCACGGGCACGGTTACCTTGAGCCAACAACAGGGGGCAGCCCTCAATTTACAGGGGGGGGGCGATCGCTTGGCGTTTCGTTTGGATGCCGATGGCTTACCCCGCTCACTGCTGGTTCAACGGCAACAGGCGCAACTGATCGGCCAGCGCCAAGGGGAGAGCTTTGATCTGCGTCTGCAGCAGTTTCCTGTGGAATCCCTGCGGTTACGGCTCTCGGAACTCCCCGAAAAAGCCATTCTCGCAGGACTGGCCTCAGGCAATCTCCAGTTGCAAAATTGGACGAGGGGGCAGGGTAGTTTTACCGTAGAGCGACCGGGGTTAGGGGCATGGCGGGGCGATCGCCTGCAAGCGCAATTCCGTCTGAGTCGCGATCGCCTGACGATTCAATCTGGCCTTTTTACAAAAGGGGAAAGTCGCTATCAATTCACTGCCGATCTCCAGCCTCAACAATTGGGGGCGCAGTTGACGATTGCCCAAGGCAATTTAGCGGATTTAACGGGACTCGCCATCGTCCTCGGGATTGGCCAACCCACCGCTCGGGGGACTGCTGCAGATTTGGGCACACCCACCGCAGGGGAAGGTCTGCAAGTCTCAGTGCTAACACAAATTCGCCGCCTTGCCGAAATTGAGATGCTGCAAGCCCAAGCGGCTTTGGTGCGGCGGCCGGAGCTGCTGCCCCCCTTGGAGCAACTTCAGGGGACTTTTAATGGCCAAATCAATCTGAGTCAAACCCCGCAGTCGGGTCTGGTGGCCAGCTTTGATCTCAAGGGCGCCAATTGGCAGTGGGGAAATTACGCAGTTGAGCAGTTTCTGAGTCGCGGTCGCTTTGCCCAAAATCAACTGGTGCTGACAACCCTCAATCTGCTTGTGAATGGTGGGCAATTAAACGTCAATGGCATTCTTGGCGGTAACCAGCAAAATGCCCAACTGCGGCTAGAGCAATTCCCTGTGAGTCTTGTGGCAAGTCTTTTGCCGCCGGGGGTGGATGTGGACGGTAAGGTGAATGCCCAAGCGGTGTTGACTGGCTCATGGCAGCAGCCCATTCTCGCCGGTGAGGCGACCCTTGCGGAGGGTCGGTTGAATCAACGTCCCTTGGAGGCAGCGAATGCCACATTCCGCTACGCCCAAAATCGTCTTGCCCTTCAGGCGATCGCCCGCTTGGATACGCCAGAACCCCTAATGGTGAGTGGCTCAGTTCCCTTGATCTACCCCCTAGACCCGCAACCGGTTGTTGATCCGCAGTTGGCGCTAGATGTGAGTGTCAAGGACGAAGGATTGTCATTAATCAACCTCTTTACCGATCAGGTGCAATGGCAACAAGGAAAGGGAGTTTTCCAAGCCCAACTGCGGGGAACGTGGGCGGAGCCGATGGTGAATGGCGTCCTGAGTGTGGATGATGCGGTGATTAAAACTCCCGCCTTTGAGGAACCGGTGACTAATCTCAGTGCGCGGGTGCGCTTCGATCGCGATCGCCTGCGGGTGGATGGCATTCAAGGTCTCTTTAGCCAAGGGCAAATTACGATGGCAGGGGTGTTACCGATTCAGACTCCCTTGGTCCCCGATGATCCTGATGCTGCGACCCCCCTCACCGCGTCCTTGCGACGCTTGCAAGTGAATGCCGGCAATATCTATCGCGGCACCGTAGAGGGCACCCTCGTGATTACGGATACTCTCCTGAGTCCTGATTTGGGGGGCAGTGTCCAACTCAGCCAAGGCCGTTTGGATTTAGGCGCCATCAATGGTTTGGTCAATGGCAATGGGTTAGCCACGCCTGCCGACAGTCCCTTTGAACCGCTGACCTTTGACAACTTAGAAATTAATATCTCAGATTCCTTGCGAGTGACGCGATCGCCCGTTCTCAACCTAACGGCCACTGGTCGTTTAACCCTCAATGGGAGTCTCGATAGTCTCCAGCCTGACGGCAAAATTCGCCTCACAGGCGGGCAACTGAATCTGTTCACTACCCTCTTTTTGCTCCAGCGGCGAGCGGATAACTATGTGCTCTTTACCCCTGCCAATGGCTTGGATCCCGAACTCAACCTCACCCTTGCTGCCACTGCCACCGAAGTTTATACCCCCGGCACCGTGACGCGACTCTCCGATGCGGGTTCCCTCACAGCCACCAGTTTAGGGACGCTGAATACCGTTCGCATTACTGCCCGCATCAATGGTCGTGCCAGTCAATTGCAAACCAATTTGCCTGCGGTGCTTGAGCTATCCAGTACCCCTTCGCGCAGCACGACCGAACTCCTTGCCTTGATGGGCGGTGGTTCAATTGCGGATCTCAACCAAGTGGGGGGAGAAGCGGCGGTGGCCAGTCTTGCCGGATCAGCTCTTTTCAACAACCTACAGGCATTGATTGATCAGGCCACGGGCAACCGCACTTCCTTTCGGATGTTTCCAGCGGTGGTGCCCCCCGATCGCCAGGCTCAAAGCCAAGCCCCAACCCTTGCCCTAGGGGCTGAACTGGGTTTTCAAGTGAACAGTTTTACCTCGGTTTCCCTCTTGCAGTTGCTCACCGCTCCCAGTGATCCGACGCGGTTTAACCTTGGGTTTCAGGTGACAGAGCAGATTCGCCTTGGCGGACAGGTGAGCACCAGTGGTGAGGGCACAGGCTTTATTGAATTCCGTTACCGTTTTTAAGGTCGTCTAAGATCAATGTACTGCCAGCAACGCTCAAGCTTGGAAGGTGACAATTGCGGCAGTTGCAGTAGCCTCGGTATCAATCTTGATGAAAAATTCCGCTAGAGCCTTATCTCAACGATTCTCGACCGCATGGCAGCGGTTAAGTCTGCGTTGGAAATTTACCTTGGCCTTGGCTCTTGTGGCGCTCTTTCCAGCCGTGATTATTACCGAAGCCCTGATTCAGGTCAGTAATCATAACTTCGATCGTCAACTTGAGCAGCAACTGCGCTCTAGCTTGCAGGATTTGCAGTGGGAAATTGATAACTTGGCCTATGAGTCCCGCATTCAAGCCCTCTTGATTGCCAATGGGATGTATGTGCAGCACGTGGGTCAACCCCTCACCCGTATGATGAATCCCTCCACTATCCGCGATCTGCTTGAGGAGGTGGATACTACTGAGCGTCCCATGAATCTGATGCTGGTGAGCGATGCTAGTGGTCAGGTACTCGCCCAGCAAACAATGGTCTTGGCTAAAACGGGAGAGGCACTCCTTGACTTGACCCCCGAAACCCATTCCTACTATCGTCTCAGCTCACATCAAGCCAGCAGTATTGCTCACTTACCGATGTTTCAAGTGGCTCGCGATCGCCAGCAGATGATTAGCGGTCTGGTGCTCCTCAGTCGTGAGCAGTTACAAGAACTGGGCTTAGCCCAGCAGGCCAAGATCACATTGCGTCCTCAACCCATTGCAACTCTACCCGCCAAGCAACGGCCAGCCCCTGTGGGTACCTACCCCATTGCGGACGGCAATATTGGCTTACTGGCCTTTGCCGCAAAGCCTCTCTATGAAAACAACCAATTTCAGGGGCTAATTCTGACGGGCATTTTACTCAACAATATGCCGGATCTTGTGGATGCCACCACAGAATGGTCCACGGTAGATACGGTGGCAACAATTTTTGCCCAAGATTTGCGGATTGCCACCAATGTACCTTACACCGATGGTCAGACTCGCGCCCTTGGTACCCGCGTTGCTCGCGAAGTGGCCACTCAAGTGCTCAATCAGGGCAAAACGTTTTTCGGCACAACTGACATTTTGGGTTCTCCCTATGTAACGATCTACAGTCCATTGCAGGACTTTCGCCAGCAGCTCGATTTGCCGCATCCACCGCCCATTGGTATCGCCTTTGTGGGGAAGTCCCAAGCGTGGATTCATACCATGACCACCCAGAAACGGTTGGTGGCCTTTGCCATTACCCTTGGTGCCCTGTTGTTGGCTAGTGTTTGGGCCTATCTCACGGCCAATGCCATTGTCAAACCCATTCAATCCTTGGCGACTTCGACCCGCCGCGTGCAGGCAGGGGATTTGACGACACTGGTGCAGGTGCACTCCCTTGATGAGGTGGGAGAACTGGCCAATGCCTTTAATGCCATGATGCGCCAGTTGCGCATTTCTTTTGAGGAGTTAGCCCAGAAAAACCGCTCCCTTGAGCAGATTCGTGATGAACTGCTTGAGGCCAATGAACAGTTTGAGGCGGTACTCAATGCTGTACCGGGTACGATCTCGTGGATTAATGCCGAGGGCATCTATAAGGGGGTGAATCGCAAGTTGGCAGAAACCTTGAATTTGCCACCAGAGGCGTTTATTGGTCGTCCCTTGGGCTTTTTGCGTGAGGATAGAGAGTTGGCAGCCTTTATGCAGGAGTTTGTGGATTCTCCCGATCAATTTGCCTCACGGGTGATCTCCGTTAAGCGCAATAGTCAAACCGCATTTTACCTCGTGGCTTTGCAAAAATACATGCAGGGTACCCATACGGTTGCCGTCGGTATTGATATTAGCGATCGCATTCGCGCCGAGGAAGCACTGCGCATTGCTGAGGAAAACTACCGCAGTATTTTTGAGAATGCCCTTGAGGGGATTTTTCAGGCGTCAACAGAAAATCGGTTTATTCGGGTCAATGCCGCCATGGCCAGAATTTTTGGCTTTGACTCTCCTGAAGAAATGGTGCAGAGCGTCACCAGTATTCGCGACCAAATCTATGTGGAAGCCAGCACCCGTGATGAGATTCTGAATCATTTTGCGACTGGAGGAACAACGGGACATTTTGAATTCAAGGCCTATCGGCGCGATCGCCAGATCATCTGGGTCGAATTGGATATGCGGGCGGTCTGGGATGCCGAGGGCAAGATTCTCTACTATGAAGGATTGGTGCAGGACATTACTGAGCGCAAACAGCGTGAACAAGCGATGCAGCAGCAAATCGAAGAGCTAAGGGTGGAAATTGATCACGAAAAACGGCGGCAGCAGGTGGCCGAAATTACCGAAACGGAGTACTTTCAGCAATTACGCCGTGAGGCGAACTATTTGCGTCAGCGTCGCCAGCGCTAAGGCTAAACCATGACCGATATCCAAGCCCTGTTTGAGCGCATTGCCCCCCTCTACGATCGCCTCAATGATCAACTGAGCTTTGGCCTTCACCATGTTTGGAAGCAAATGGCCGTGGACTGGCTCGAACTGCCTGAAGGGGCAACGGCTTTAGATCTCTGCTGTGGCACGGGGGATTTGAGTCGTGTGCTGGCGCGTCGGGTGGGGCGGCAGGGGCGGGTGGTGGGGTTGGATTTTGCGGCAGCACCCTTGGCGATCGCCCGTCAACGCAGTTACCATTACCCCCAAATTGAATGGCTGCAAGGAGATGCTTTAGCAGTACCCTTTGGGGATCAAACATTTCAGGGCATCACGATCGGCTACGGGCTACGCAATGTGGCAGAGATTCCCCAAGCCCTCAGGGAAATGTTTCGGCTGCTTGTCCCCGCTGGGCGGGCAGCCATTCTTGACTTTAGCCATCCCCAAACCCCCGCACTCCAGAAATTTCAGCAATGGTACTTGCAACAGTGGGTCGTGCCCACCGCCCGTCAGTATGGCTTGGCAGCAGAGTATGACTATTTGTGGCCGAGCATTCAGGCCTTTCCCACCCCCCCTACCCTCTGTGCACTGATTCAACAAGCGGGCTTTGAAAGCGTGAAACACTACCCTCTGCTGGGGGGACTCATGGCGATTACTGTTGCCCAAAAGTAATCTAGGTTACAAATGTTAGGCTTCACTCCTTGGCCAATCCTCTAAGCTATAAGTACAGCCTTTTTCTATACGGTTGAGGAGGCCTGATCAGCTTTTAGGAATGGGGGCAAGTAGCTCTCAGTGATACTCAATGGCTGTGAAAAAGGCTGTAGGCGAACCACAGGGCATTTGGAGGGCAGTATGTATAAAAAAATTCTCGTTGCCGTTGACGACAGTGAACTGGGAGAACAGGTCTTTCAAACGGCGCTGGATTTGGCACAGCACTACCAAGCCCGCATGATGCTCATTCATGTCCTCTCACCTACCAATGAATCCTATCCTGACCCGATCTTTACCACCCCTTTGGCGTCGGGAGTCTATGTGGGACTCCACGAGGAAGTGATGCGTGCCTATGCGGAGCAGTGGGAAAACTTTGAGCAAAAAGGCTTGGATATGCTGCGCAACCTCACCCAAATTGCCACTGAAAAAGGGGTGCCCACAGAATTTACCCAAGCCCTAGGGGATGCGGGTCGTGCCATTTGTGATCTGGCCAAAGATTGGGAAAGTGATTTGATTGTGCTGGGGCGGCGGGGTCTCAAGGGCTTGAGTGAATTTTTTCTCG
The DNA here is from genome assembly GCF_030322985.1 of Thermosynechococcus sp. B1. Taxonomy (NCBI): domain Bacteria; kingdom Bacillati; phylum Cyanobacteriota; class Cyanophyceae; order Acaryochloridales; family Thermosynechococcaceae; genus Thermosynechococcus; species Thermosynechococcus sp. B1. The sequence continues at coordinate 1,331,142 of NZ_CP096573.1, forward strand.
GCAGTGTCAGCAACTATGTGCTCCACAACGCCCCCTGTTCTGTGCTCACCGTCCAGCGCCGCCGTGCCTGAAGCGCCCATTCGCATTAAGTTCCTCGTGCAGCCCACCCGTGCCAATTGGGTGGCGCAGGCGATCGCTCACCTAGATACGATTTTGCTCGATCACTCCCACTGTGAGCGCAAAGCCGCTAGTGTTGCCATTAACTTAATGTTTCGCTATCCTTCCCACAAGCGATTGGTGGATGCCCTCACCGATATTGCCCAAGAGGAACTCGATCACTTCCGTCAAGTCAATCAGCAACTGGAACGCCGCCACATTTCCCTTGCCCCCCTCAGTGCACCCCCCTACGCCTCTCGCTTGAATGCCGCTGTCTGCCCGCAGGAACCCCAGCGCTTCTTGGATACCCTATTGGTTTGCGCATTGATTGAAGCTCGCAGCCACGAACGATTGCAACTGCTGGCTCAGCATTGCCCAGATCGGGAGTTAGCAGAATTTTTTGCCAGCCTTGTGACCTCTGAGGCACGTCACTATGGCACCTATTGGTACTTGGCCTATGAGTCCTTTGGCCAAGAGGTGGTGGCAGAGCGATTGCAGCAGTTGGCTGCCCTTGAGAGTGAGATTCTCAGCACGCCCTACCCCTTGCCGCGGATTCACAGCTAGCCCTAGATTGCTGGTGGTGTTGCCCCTTGCGCAGTGGCGGGCTGACCGACCGTAAGGCGCACCGTTTGACCAAATTGTTCTAAAACCACTGCGGGTGTGGTGTCATAGGCATCAATGGCCCGCACAAGCACATTGCCAGCGATTGTATCCCCCACCTGCACCGTACGGGTGACATTCTCTTTGGGTGAGCGAATAATTGCCTGTAGGCGACCATTTACGGCAGCCACACCAAAAACTTTCACCGCTTGGGCGTCCACTGGTGGCGGCGGGGGTAATGGGGTGGGTTTAGTAGCTGCAGAGGGAGTACCTGTTCCCTTAGCAGGCGTTTGAGGAGAATCGTTACCCGCATTACCCGTAGCGACGGGCGCACCGTTTGGCGTTTCACCCTTGGGACCCGCGTTCCTGTTGGGAGGAAGCAGCGGGGCAAAGGGATTCGCACGACCGACATTTGCCAGTCCCTCAATGTAGGTTTTAGGGTTGGTAGGAGGAATTAATGCCGCAACCGCAGATGCGGTGACACTGGGGGGTTCGGGTTCAAGGTCTGGGGCAGCTGCTGCCGGTGGCGCCACCGGTTGATCGGGTTGATTGGTGGGGTCTATTTCAACTTCAGTGACGATAAAGCCACAGCCGCTCATTCCTGAGGCCAGCAACCCAACTGCAATGGTGATGATCGTGGCGCGCTGTTTCAACATTTGGTGTCTCACCTTTGGCTGATGATATTGGTGGTGCAGACGAACTCTATTGTTGCCTACTATAAAATGTACCGTTGGGTTTCAGTGACTATGCATAGGCACTTGCCAAAGTGGTCTGGGTGGTGGAGAGTTGCTGTGGGGGCGATCGCTCGGTACACTGGGAACAACTGTAACGTTATTTACGGAATCAATCGGTCATGAGTGCTAAGCCCGTCGTGATTGCTCCCTCCATTCTCTCTGCGGACTTCAGTCGTTTGGGTGAAGAGATCCAAGCGGTGGATCGGGCGGGAGCCGACTGGATCCATGTCGACGTCATGGATGGTCGTTTTGTTCCCAATATCACGATTGGGCCATTGATTGTTGAGGCGATTCGCCCCTTGACCCAAAAGCCCCTCGATGTGCACTTAATGATCGTCGAGCCAGAAAAATATGTGGCCGATTTTGCTAAGGCCGGTGCAGATATTATCTCTGTCCATGCTGAACACAATGCCTCGCCTCACCTGCATCGCACCCTTTGTCAAATCCGCGAACTGGGCAAACAGGCAGGGGTAGTACTCAATCCCTCTAGCCCTCTTGAACTCATTGAGTACGTCCTCGATGTTTGTGACCTCGTCTTGATTATGAGTGTCAACCCCGGCTTTGGGGGCCAGAAATTTATTCCAGCGGTTTTGCCAAAAATTCGGCGACTACGGCAACTGTGCGAAGAGCGCGGCCTAGACCCATGGATTGAAGTGGATGGCGGCCTCAAGGTGGACAATACGTGGCAAGTTCTCGAGGCCGGTGCCAATGCCATTGTGGCCGGTTCAGCGGTCTTCAAGGCACCGGATTACGCAGCAGCGATCGCGGGCATCCGCCATAGCAAACGTCCTAGTCCTGAGTTGGTGACTGCTTAGGCACTGGTTGCTGACGGCGTTTGAAATCGCTGCCACGAAAAGGCTTTCAGGTGGCGATCGCCCGTCCGATGCAAAATCAAGTTGGCCATCAGCTTCGCTGTAATCGGGGCAAGCAAAATGCCATTACGGTAATGCCCCGTTGCCAAGTAAAGATTGGTCGCTGGCCCTTCCCCCAAAATCGGTAAATCATCGGGGGTGGCTGGACGATAGCCCCACCACGTATCAATCACCTCGTAACTGGCCAACTCTGGAATAACGGCGGTGGCACGATTCAGCAGTGCTTGCAGGCCAGCAACCGTCGTTCCTTCTTGGAAACCCACATCCTCACTGGTGGCACCCACCACCACTTTGCCAGAGCGACGCGGCACGAGATAGAGTTGATCGCCAAAGATCACATGGTTGAGCAGGGGTTGCCCCGGCGGTTTTAGGGCTAACATTTGCCCCTTGCGGGGGGTGACGGGTAGGGGAAGTAGGCTTTGTACCCATGCGCCTGTGGCCAGAATATAAATCCCCGCAGACCAACGCCCGCGATCGCTCTCCAAGGCTGTAATCTCCCCTTGGGGGGTTTGCTGAAACCGCTGGACACTAATGCCCTCAATCACTTCGATTCCTAGAATGCGAGCGGCACTCACCAAGACCTTGGCCAAGTTGCGGGTATTCACCTGCCCATCTTGGGGAAACCACCAAGCCCCTAGGACACTCTCCGCAAAGCCCGGTTGATAGTTCCCAAGTTCAGACGCATCGAGCCAGCGGCTGTCGGCTTCCATGGGGTGGGCGCGATCGCGCTGCCGCTCATCGGTCACGGGTGCCAAAATACCACAGGGCCAGTAGCCCGCATCCATGCCCGTCAGTTGCTCAAGCTTATCAATCCAACTGGGATAGAGATTGCGGCTTGCCGTACACAAATTCCACATGGCGCCTGCGGGCAAGCCTTCTGCTTGGGGGGCTAACATTCCCGCTGCGGCATGGAGCGCTGCTTCCCGAAACTGGCGGCTGAGAACGGTGGGTCGTGCCCCCCGCAATGCCAATTCGATGGCGATCGCCAGCCCCATGGTGCCGCCACCAATAATCAAAATGTCTCGCTGCTCATCCCCAAGGATCATTCTTGACGCTTCAATCCCAATTTACGCATTTCTTTATCTTGGCACCTGCCACTCCTTAAAGGGTAGCCCAAACCACCCACTTGAGAGGGAACGGCGCCTTGTTTTCCGCTCCTGAAGTCAACTCGTTATAATAAGGGCGATCGCGGTGGATTTGCTGCCGCTATGTGGTAACTGTTCATGATCTCATCCGGCTCTCACTACCCGATCTTTGGTCCTGAAATCCGTTGTCCCCACTGTCGGCAAGTCATTCCCGCCCTGACCCTCACCGATACGTACCTGTGCCCGCGCCACGGTCCTTTTGAAGCCGATGCCAAAACGGGGGAATTAATGCACCTACAATCCGGCCGCATTTGGCGCCTCTGGGACGGCGAATGGTATCGCCAGCACACCCACCCCGACGGGATTCGCTTTGAAATTCACGATGCCCTCGATCGCCTCTACACCCAAGGCTACCGTGCCACCAAAGTCATTATTGCCGAACGCTATCGGGATCTCTTTTGTGCCTACCTCGAACGCAGTACCCCTTGGCGAGGCCCCACAGATCCCCAAATGCTGCGCCTCTTTGGTTTGCCCGTTGAGTTTAGCCCCCCCGCTAGCCAAGAGGAGCGCTGGGATGTGATTAACTTTGATCTCGAAAAAGAACCCGGCGCCCCCATTCGCCCCCCCTATTTTCGGATGTTTGACTAGTGATGCTCACCCTCGCCGACTGTGGCGAACTGGAATTGATTGAGCGCCTGCGCCCCTATTGCCACAGGGAATTGATTGGCGATGATGCAGCGGTTTTGTCGCTACCCCTTGGGGAGCAACTGATTGTGAGTACCGATGTCCTAGTGGAGGGGGTGCACTTTAGTTTAGGCATGGGCGATACCCCTGTGACCATGACGCCGGTGGATGTGGGCTGGCGATCGCTGGCCGCCAATTTATCCGACCTTGCAGCCATGGGGGCATTGCCCTTGGGGTTAACGGTGGGTCTCGCGGCACCGCGCAACTGTCCTGTGGCAACGATTGAGGGCATTTACCAAGGGATGGCTGCCTGTGCCCAAGCCTACGGCACTAGTATTATCGGTGGTGATACCTGTCGCTCTAGCGTTCTCAGTCTCAGCATCACGGTCTTGGGCAGTGCGCCGCCAGAACGGATTATTTATCGCGATCGCGCTCGGGTGGGGGATGTCATTGTCGTGACGGGGGTTCATGGTGCCTCCCGCGCTGGTCTCGAGTGCCTTTTGTATCCGCAGTGGGCCAGTACTGTGTCCGCAGAACTACGGCAAGCGTGGATTCAAGCCCATCAACGCCCCCAACCGCGATTGGATATTGTCCAATGGTTGCGCCAACAGGTGCCCCCGCCGCGTCTGGCTGGCATGGATAGTAGTGATGGTCTAGCGGCTGCCGTCTTGCAACTCTGTCAAGCCAGTGGGGTGGGTGCGATTCTTTGGGCAGAGCAAATTCCGATGGTGGGCTATAGCGATCGCCCGCAGGCCTTGAACTGGGCCCTCTATGGCGGTGAAGATTTTGAGCTGGTGTTGTGTCTTGCCCCAGACTTGGCTCAAGAGCTCTGTAGGGCAGCGGGTGAGCAAGCCGCCATTGTTGGGGAAATGATTCCTGAAAAGAAAGTGCAACTCAAGCTCAATGGTGAATTATTGCCCCTGCAGCCCGATCAACTTTTTCAGCACTTTTAGGCGATCGCTTGAGGGGGCGGATTAGTTGCCTGAAGCAGGCATGGGTGTTGAGGTCGGGCACCGCCGTCAAGGAATATTACAAAAATTCATAAAGCTTGGGGGCGATCGCCGATAAATCCCCATAAATTTATACATTTCTTAAAAAAATACCGAGCTACCCCCGAATCGTTCTAATCTAAGTTAGCGCGTTAACTAAAAGTAAAGGGAGCCTCTTAGTAACCATGGTTGTCAAAGCAAGTGGTGGAAGCTCGGTTGCCCGCCCGCAACTTTATCAAACAGTCCCCGTTTCAACGATCATCCAAGCCGAACAGCAGGATCGCTTCCTGAATCGGGGTGAACTGGATGAACTCGCTGTTTATCTGCGCTCTGGGGCAAAACGCCTTGAAATTGCCACCACCCTCACCCGCAACGCCGACATCATTGTTTCCCGTGCTGCCAACCGCATCTTTGTCGGTGGTTCCCCCATGGCCTTCCTCTCCCGTCCCCAAACTGCAGAAGCCCCCCAATTCACCACTGGGGCAAGGGGCGAAGCCATTGACATGAAAGAAGCCATGAAGTTGGGAACCGCAACCTATGTGGACACCCGTGGTGGATTCCTAGAGGGCTTGCGCTCCGTCTTTAGTGCCTCTGGTGGTGGTGCACCCGTGGGCTTCAAGCCGATCAACATTGCCCGCTATGGCCCTGCCCGCATGGAAAAATCCCTGCGCGACTTGGATTGGTTCCTGCGCTATACCACCTATGCCATTGTGGCTGGCGATCCCAACATTCTGGCGGTGAATACGCGCGGCTTGCGAGAAATTATTGAGGCTGCTTGCTCCACTGATGCCACCATTGCTGCCCTACAGGAAATGCGGCGGGCGGCTCTTAGCTACTTTGAAAAAGACGCCGAAGCCAAGGGCATTGTGGAAACCTACTTTGAAGTTCTGATCAACGAATTTATTGCCCCTGCCCCCTCCGATAAAGTGCGGCAGCGCAACTCCACGGATCTTCAAGGTCTGCAACTACCCCAGATTTACTTCAATGCCGCCGAACGCCGTCCCAAATTTGTGATGAAGCCGGGGCTATCCGCTGCCGAGAAAAACGAAGTGGTCAAAGCCGCCTATCGGCAAATCTTTGAACGCGACATCTCCCGTGCCTACGGCTTGGGCATCTCTGATCTAGAATCCAAGGTGAAAAATGGCTCCATCTCCATGAAGGAGTTCATCCGCCAACTGGCCAAATCGCCCCTCTATCGCAAAAACTTCTACGAACCCTATATCAACAGCCGTGCTCTCGAACTGGCCTTCCGCCATATTTTGGGTCGTGGGCCTTCGAGCCGTGAGGAAGTGCAAACCTACTTTGCCATTATTTCCAAAGGGGGTCTTCCAGCCTTAGTGGATGCCCTTGTGGATTCCAAGGAATACAGCGACTACTTTGGTGAAGAGACGGTGCCCTATCTGCGGGGTCTGGGTCAAGAGGCTCAAGAGTGCCGCAACTGGGGTGCCCAACAGGATCTCTTCAAGTACAGTGCTCCCTTCCGTAAAGTCCCGCAATTCATCACCACCTTTGCCGCTCAGGATCAGCCGCTGCCGGATCAACACCCCTACGGTGCGGGCAACGATCCCTTGGAAATTCAGTTTGGCGCCATCTTCCCAAAAGAGAAGAAAAATCCCAATGCTCGCCCCCAACCCTTCAACAAAGACACCCGCCGCATTCTCATTACGCGCGGGCCAGGGATCAACAATCAGGTGAGCAATCCCGCAGCGCGTGGGGTCGCCCCCGGCAGCCTAGGGCCAAAAGTCTTCAAACTGGATCAGCTGCCCAGCATCAATGCCCGCATTGGCAAACGCTCGATCGCCACGGGCGGCGACAGTGTCAAATTTGCTGAAAGTTCGACCCAGCGGGTGATTCGTGCCGCTTATCTGCAAGTCTTTGGCCGCGATGTCTATGAAGGGCAGCGCCAAAAAGTGGCCGAGATCAAACTGGAAAATGGTGAAATCTCTGTGCGTGAATTTGTGCGGATTTTGGCCAAGTCAAACCTCTTCCGCAGCCTCTACTGGACACCGCTGTACGTCACGAAGGCGATTGAATATATTCACCGTCGCCTCTTGGGTCGTCCCACCTATGGTCGCCAAGAGATGAATGCCTACTTCGACATTGCCTCGAAGAAAGGTCTCTATGGCTTGGTGGATGCGATCATTGACAGCCAAGAGTACAGCGAAGCCTTTGGCGAAGATACGGTTCCCTACGAGCGCTACATTACGCCCCAAGGTTTGGCTCTGCGATCGCTCCGCGCTGGCACGATTGGTGAAACTGGCGTACCCCCTGAAAAAGAAGAAACACCTCGCTTTGTCGAACTGGGGGCGGTGACCGAACTGCGAACCGAGCCAGCAATTGAATTCCGTGCCAATCAAGGGGTGAGCAAGCGCCGCGACCAAACCAAGGTCTTTAAGCTCACGGATCTCAATGACAAGCAAAATCTGCAACTAGTGATTCAGGCGGCCTATCGTCAGGTCTTTGAGCGGGATGTGGCGCCCTACATTGTCCGCGATGAATTTACTGCCCTTGAATCGAAGCTCAGCAACGGCGAGATTACCCTCAAGGAGTTTATCGAGGGCTTGGGTTGCTCGGAACTCTATCAGAAGGAGTTCTACACCCCCTACCCCAACACCAAGGTGATCGAACTGGGCACCAAGCACTTCTTAGGTCGAGCGCCCCTTGATCAAGCGGAAATTCGCCGCTACAACCAAATTCTGGCCACCCAAGGCTTAAAGGCCTTTGTCCAAGCCCTCGTCAGTAGTGCTGAATACGCTGAAGCCTTTGGTGAGGATACGGTGCCCTATCGTCGCTTCCCCACCCTGCCGGCGGCCAACTTCCCCAACACTGAGAAATTGCACAATCAACTCACGAAGCAAAGTGATGCGATTGTCGTGCCCAGCTTCGCACCCGTGAAACCTCGCCTCGATAACACGAAGCTGCCGCTCCTCAGTCGGGCGATCGCTGAGCAAGAGGCCAAAGCGCGTCAAGCGGATCCCAGCAAACCCCGCTTTATCGAATTGGGACGCTCCTTCCGCAATGGCGATGGTCAATCAGTGGAAGTGGGGGTCGGTACCAGCCGTCGCCGTCCTGCTCGCATTTTCCGCATGACCGTGGGTGCCCCTAGTGCTGAAGTGGAACTGCTGATCAATGCCATCTACTGCCAAGTGATGGATGTCTTCAGTGGCCAAGTGCCCAGCCAGTTCCGGCGCCCTGATCTCGAGAGCCGCCTGCGCAACGGTGAAATTACCGTCCGCGAGTTTGTGCGTACCTTGGCCAGCTCGGAGATCTATCGCAACCGCTTCTACACCCCCTATCCCAACACCAAGGTGATTGAATTCCTCTTCCGTCACCTCCTCGGTCGCGCCCCGGCCACCCAAGCGGAAATTCGCCAATACAACAAAATCTTGGCGGATCAAGGCCTCAAGGCTGCTGTCGAAACGATGGTGAATAGCCCTGAGTACAGCCGCTACTTTGGCGAAGATGTCGTGCCCTACAAACGCTTCCCCACCCTGCCAGCGGGCAACTACATTGGCAGTGTCAAGGCCGATGCCGACTTGGTCAAGCAATCTTGGTCAAGCCTCTCGCCCTCGTTGGTGGGGATTCAGCCAAGCCACCGCGACTAGGGAACGCTGCCACTAACCACTGGTGAATCAATACACTAGCGGATGCTCTTGCAGGAGTGTCCGCTTTTTTTCTCGACAAGACCACGTTAAAATATCTTAAAGATTTTCAATTCTGAAAAATCGGCAAAATCCCGTCCTAGTGAGGGCTGGGAGTCTTTCTATAGCCAGTAAAAAAATGATAGAGTACAAAAAATTCACATTTTAATTTCTATCCATTACTGTCCTCATTGAGTAGGAGTGTCCGTTACTTTGGAGAGCCACAAAGAAAAGATACTCGTTGTTGATGATGAAGCGAGTATTCGCCGCATTTTAGAAACTCGGCTGTCAATGATTGGCTATACCGTCGTCACTGCTGCCGATGGCGAGGAAGCCCTGACCACATTTCGGCAGGAGCAGCCAGATTTAGTCGTGCTTGACGTGATGATGCCCAAACTCGATGGCTATGGCGTCTGTCAAGAACTGCGCAAAGAATCCGATGTCCCCATTATTATGCTCACTGCCCTTGGCGATGTCGCCGATCGCATTACGGGGCTGGAACTGGGCGCCGATGATTATGTGGTCAAGCCCTTTTCCCCCAAGGAGTTGGAAGCCCGCATTCGCTCGGTGCTGCGACGCATTGAAAAAACCAGCACCTCTGGTATCCCTAGCTCTGGGGTGATTCAGGTGGGCAATATTCGCATTGATACCAACAAGCGCCAAGTCTATAAGGGGGATGAACGCATTCGCCTCACGGGCATGGAATTTATGCTCTTGGAATTGCTGGTGGGACGCTCGGGGGAACCCTTCTCACGGGGAGAAATTCTCGAGCAGGTGTGGGGCTACACGCCAGAACGCCATGTGGATACGCGGGTGGTGGATGTCCACATTTCCCGCTTGCGGGCTAAGCTAGAGGAAGACCCCAGTAATCCAGAATTAATTTTGACAGCACGGGGAACAGGCTATCTCTTTCAGCGGATTACTGAACCGGGAGAAGCAAGCAACAAAAATTCCTAACTGGCTTGAGGGTGAGCCATGCTTCAAAAACGCTGGCGCTGGTCAGAAGCTGTGGGTCTAGGTCTGACGGTTGTGGCCTTGAGCATTATTGCTTTTATGCAGCAGGATGCCCTGCGTCAGTTACAGGCTCAAACGGCAGAACAATTCACCGATGCCGAATATGAGCGCCAGAATGCCCAAACCATTACTCAAATGCGGCTTTTGGCAAATCTCCCTTCCTTTGGTTTTGACAATTTAGTTGCCGATTGGGCGTTTTTGCAATTTTTGCAGTTTTTTGGTGATTCCGCTGCCCGCCAAGTCACGGGTTACGACGATGCACCTGCTTTCTTTGAGGTGATTATCGCTAAAGACCCCCGCTTTGCCCCAACCTATCCCTATCTCTCGACGGCAATTACGGTGTATGCAGGACAGCCGCAAACCTCTGTGGCTTTGATGGATCGGGGTCTGGCAGCGATGGATCCCGCCTATCAACCGACAGCTTACTTGGCATGGGTATTTCGGGCGATGGATGAATTGCTCTTTTTGGGCAAGGGGCGAGCGGCAGCAGAGTCCTACGATCGCGCGGCGGCTTGGGCAGAAATGAATCCAGATCCACAAGTCCGCGCCGCAGCAGAGTATTATCGCTCGTTGGCACAAACCCTACGGCGGGATCCCGATAGTCGGATGGCGCAGATCAATGCTTGGATTTGGGCACTGGTGAATGCGGTCAGCGATCGCTCGCGGCAAACGGCGATAGAGAATATTGAACGCCTTGGGGGCAAGGTCTCACGGCTCCCCGATGGCACTTGGCAAATTCGCCATCCTGAAGATCTGCGGTAACGCCTGTGGAACGCACGATTGCCGAAATCAATGAAAAGATTACAGCAGGCAAAGCCACCGTTTGGACATTGGCAGAACTCAAAGCCCGCCTTGAAAGTCTGAGCATTGCGGAAGCAACCCGCCAAGTGGATGTGGTGACAACGGGTACCTTTGAACCCATGGAGTCCTCCGGGGCGATCCTTAACTTAGGCCCGACGGATCCGCCGATTAAACTGCGGCAGTGCTGGCTCGATGGCATTCCCGCCTATAGTGGTTTTGGCGCTGTCGATCTGTACTTGGGGGCAGCCCAATCCCTTGATCCCAATTCCGAAGCGGGCGAAGCCGACAGTCTGCGGGAGCGAGGGGGTGGCCATGTCATTGCCGATTTGATTGCGGGTAAAGCCATTCCCCTACGGGCAGTGGGCTATGTCACGGATTGTTATCCCCGCGCCAGTTTAGAAACGGTGATTAGCAAAGAGACGATCAATCAGTTCTATCTCTATAACCCCCGCAATCTTTATCAAAATTTTATTGTCGGTGTCAATGGTGGCGATCGCCCGCTCTATACCTACCTTGGCCCACTACAACCGCAACTGGGGAATGCCGTCTATGCCTGTGGCGGCGCCCTCTCACCTCTATTGAATGATCCCTACTTGCGACTGGTGGGGATTGGCACGCGCATTTTCCTCGGCGGCGGCATTGGTTATGTAGCGTGGGAAGGCACTCAACACTTCCCCTTGCAAAAACGGTTGGCCAACGACATCCCCATTGGTCCAGCGGCCACCCTTGCCCTGATTGGTGATGCCAAACAGATGGATCCCTTTTGGGTGCGCGGTTGCTATTTCAAGCACTATGGAGCGTCCCTGATGCTGGGGGTGGGGGTTCCGCTGCCGGTGCTGGATCAAGAGGTCATTGCCCGCTGTGCCATTCGCGATGAGGAAGTGGTGGCGCCGATTATTGACTTTTCAATTCCCCGCCGCGTGCGTCCCACCTTTGGCATGGTCAACTATGCTCAACTCAAGTCAGGCAAAATCAAGATTGAAGGCAAAACTGTGCGCACCGCTCCCCTGACGAGTCTTTACTTTAGTCAGCGCATTGCCGAAGTCCTCAAAGACTGGATCCACAGTGGTCGTTTTACCCTCACAGAACCCATTGCCCCCCTGCCGCGCGATCGCGCCTTTCTGCCACAGCAACCTTGGATGCCCGCTGCCAGTGATGATTAATGACATTAATAACTTTTGGCGGGTAGCAAGCCTCCTTTCGCTATAATGACCAATAGTTCAACCACCTTGGCCTTGGCAATTCTCCAGTCCCCGACCGAGTGATTCAGGCCACTGCTGAACGCTTGCCGATGGGTGTTTAATAAAAATATAGGGTTCTGGATTCCAGCGATCGCGGACAGACGAAAAGTTGCATCCTTCACTCACTTAATTCCGTCATGCGTATGATTACGGTTGTTGTATGTTCTAGTTGTGTGTCAGTCTCAGCGTTAGGGTAGAGGTCAAGGGCTGTGCAGTATCTCGCCGAGGTGATTAAAAAAACGGGTTTCATGGGGACGAAATCCGAGTTGAAGTTGTTGATGCGTGAGCAGTCGGGCTACTGGCACCCTGTCCCCCAAAACGAAGAAACCATTCCCTTTGACAACAGTCGTGACTACGGCAATGGTGTGTTGGTCTTTGTAGAAATGGCCGCCAACCGCCAGATTCAAAACGTGGATGAAGCAACGCGCCGTCTCACCGGTATCTTGCACGGCTTCACACGGATGCGTGAGCGGTTCCAAAGTCAAGAGGAAGAAATTGAGGGCTGGAAGCAATCCCTCTCCTATCAGGCGGAAGCTCTCAATCAACGGGAACAGGAATTTGAGCAGCGCAGAGAAGAACTCCAAGAACTAGAGGCGCAACTGGCCGGCGCTGAAGAGCAACTAGCACAACTCAACAAATTGCGAGAAGAATTGACCGCCGAGGAACAGCGGATTCAAGCAGAGCGCCAAGCCCTTGAAAATTTACGCCACCAAGTGCACCAAGAGCAGCAGCGCTGGGAACAACTTAAATCAAGCCACAGCGTTGGCCTATCCCCAGAGCAAATTCGCCAAGTGGACTCGATTTTGCAGCAGTTGGCAGAGACCCTCAACAGTGGTGGGCGTCCTCAAATCGCGGAATGTTTTCAAATTTTAGACCAGCAGCAAGCCTTGCTGAGTCAATACTGGCAGCAACTGGAGCAACTGGAGCAGGAGCTGAGTCAACGGCAAGCTGCCCTAGAGGAACAACTGCAAGCCTTCCATGCAAAGGAGGAGACGTGGCGCACCGCTCAAGAACAATTTTGGCAAGACAGTCGAGCGATCGCCCTGCAGGAGGAACTCTGCCGCTACAAACAGTCCGTGCTTGAAAAAGAACGTCACCTCCTTGCCCAACAGGAGGAAATGATCCAGCAAATGCGCCAAGCCATGGTCAGTGATCTCACAGAGGCAGTGGATGTGAATGCCCTGATGAAAATGCCCATGGAGGAACTCGAAAAAGAAGTCGCCAACCGCGGTAATGACCTCAAACGTGCCTCTGCCTTTGTCAACGATCAAGAAGAAGAGCTAAAAATGGCTCTGGAGTCCTTGGCAGAACTGGAGCAAAAAGTCAAAGCAGCCAGTGATTTCGATCGCCTGCAACTGGCAGGAGAACTGGAGGACGAACGCCAGCGCTGTAATCTGCTCAATCAGGCGCTTGAAGGACAGCGGCAAAATATCCGTGAAAAAGAAGCGATCTACAAAATTCACAAACAAGTGCTAGAGGCGCGCAAAGATCCCGCCTCCCAACAGGGCATTAGCCTCATTCCCATCCTCAGTGAACTGGAGCGCCAGTTTCAAGAGTACAGTGTGGCTGTCAATCAACTCGCGGAAGAATTGCAGCAGGCCTATACTGATCTCGAAAGTCTGCGCCACGACCTTGAAGAGCGCCGCAAACTGCAACAGCAGCAAAAAGATCAACTCAGTCAAGAAGAACAGGCACTGATTGAAGAGCAACGGTTACTCGCTGCCAAGCGCGGCCAAGCGAATCTGCTGCGGGAGATTTTACAACCCGTTCAAGATCGCCTCAATCACCTGCACCAAGGCCTAGAGGGACTAAACCAAAATATCCTCAATGGCCGTCCCAGTGCTCTCATTTCTGAATTGCAGCAGGTCGTCATGAATCTAGGACAGGGGGCTTAGTCGCTAATTGCGCTGCCGCATCGCGTCTCGGACTTTGGTTTCCCCTGCGCGGTTATTTTGCTCACGGTACAGTTTCAAAGCCATTTGATAGGCACTGCGAGCCTCCTGCCGCCGCCCTTGCGCTGCCAAGGCTTTGCCCAAGCGGTAAAATCCTTCGGGATCTCTAGGGTTGATCTGCGTGGCTTGACGATAAATGGCCGCCGCTTCAAGGGGGTTGTTCTGCTGCATTAACAACTCGCCAAAGCTAAAGTAGGTGGCTAGCCGTTCGGGTTGCAAAGTGATTAGGCGGCGATAGGCTTGAATGGCTCGCTCGGTTTGATTTGCAGCAGCCGCCAGTTCAGCCACCTGTTGTAGCAGATCCGCATCCCGCTGACCCAAGTTAGCCGCGCGATCAATCGCTTGCCAGCCATTGCTAGGATCGCCGGCGGCCAGAAGTGCCATCCCCAAGTTGAGTTGAATCGAGGCATTGCTAGGGGCAAGGGCTGCCGCCTGTTGCAGACTACTGAGGGCTTCAGGAATATTGCGTTGTTGGAGCAGCAAAACGCCTAATCCCTTTTGAGCCGCCCAATTGCGGGGGTCAAGACTGAGGGCGGAGCGGTAGGCCTGTATAGCGCCTTGGGGATCCCCCATGCGGGCGAGAATCACCGCCAGTCCTTCGTAGGATTGGGCATTACGGTTATTCAGGCGAATGGCTTGGCGGTAGGCGGCAGCAGCCCCGTGGTTTTCCCCCATCATCCCCAGACTGTAGCCGAGGGCATAGTAAAAATCAGCGTTTTGTTGATCCAGCTCAATAGCGCGTTGGTAGGCACGGGCGGCTTCGGCAAATTGTCCCTGCTGGGCATAGAGGTAGCCAATGGCAGAATGCACGCGGGGATTACGGCTCTCGCTCTGGAGCAGTTGCTGATAAATGGCCAAGGCTTGGGCATAGTTTCCTGCTTCCACTAGCCGTCGCCCTTCTTGCATCAGCGTGCTGACTTGGCTATTGGCGTGTACTGGCGATGCCATCCAAAGGCCAAGACTGGCAATACTAGCCCACAAAAGGGAATTGAAGCGCATCGTGAGTGAGTCCTCCTCGCAAACGTTAACCCCAACTTAACGGTTGTTTACAGCTCTCTTAAGAGATACTGCAAATTCCGCCAAGGGCGATCGCCAAGGGTTAAGAGATCTAGTTAAGGCAAACTAAGGCTCTATTCTGGACAATTTTGACCCGAATGGCAAATCAAAAGGTAGGTGTGTGATGGCGAGACGATGCAACATTGCCCTTGTGGGCAGCTACAACAGTGGCAAAACAACCCTTGCAGAAAGCATTTTGCGCCTTACCCACGCCACGAGCAGTAAGGCCAGTAGTCTTCTAGATACCAGCCCTGAGGCTCGCGATCGCCAAATGGGGGTGGAACTGAATGTCGTTCATACCCAGTATGGAGACTTGGAGCTGACGCTTCTCGACTGTCCCGGCTCGGTGGAATTGCTGCAAGAAACCCTCAATGCCCTCGTGGGGGTGGATATGGCAATCGTTGTCTGTGAACCCCTTAGCGATCGCGCCTTTACCCTAACCCCCCTGTTCAAATTCCTCGATGACTGGCAGATTCCCCATATTCTTTTTGTCAACAAGATGGAGCGCGCCCATGACCCCTACATGGAGATCCTCGCGGCCTATCGCCAAGTTTCCAGTCGCCCCTTGGTACCCCACCAGTACCCCATTTGGCAGGGGGATGATCTCTTGGGCTACATTGACTTGGTGACGGAGCAGGCCTATCACTATCATGCGGGGGCAGCGGCGGATTTAGTTCCCTTTCCTTCGGAATTACAAGCCGTTGAACAGGCGGCGCGGGCGGAGCTACTGGAGGCTCTAGCCAACTATGATGACCACCTTTTGGAAGAACTCCTTGAGGATATTGCGCCGCCAGAAAGTGAAATCATGGCGGATCTGCGCTGGGAGTTGGGAGCCGATTTAATTGTGCCCGTCTTTTTTGGCAGTGCGCAAACGGACTACGGTGTGCGCCCCCTATTGGCAGCCCTTGATCGCGAAGCACCCGATGCCACAGAAACTGCTGCCCATCGCCAGATTAATGGTGAGGAACCCCTCGCCCAAGTACTGAAGACCTTCTATCTACCCCAAGGAGGCGGCAAGCTCTCCCTCGTTCGGGTCTGGCAGGGTACCTTGACCGATGGTATGAGCTTGAATGGGGTGCGTGTGGGTGGTATCTACCGTGCCCAAGGTACACAACTGGAATCCTTGGGACAAGCCACAGCGGGGGACATCGTTCTCTTGGCGCGCCTAGAGGGCATTCGTACGGGTGAGACCCTCAGTATCAATGGTCAGGCGGTGCCTTTGCCCTGTGCCCCCCAACTAGAACCCGTCTATGCCTTGGCCATTACCCCCAGTAAACGCAGTGATGAGGTGAAGCTCACCAGCGCGCTGCAAAAACTTCTTGAGGAAGATCCGGCGCTGCGCTGGGAACAGCATGGCGATACCCATGAAATTATTCTCTGGGGACAGGGTGACATTCACTTGCAGATTGCCCTTGATCGCCTGCGCCGCAAATATAACCTACCGATGCAAACCCATCTCCCCCAAGTCCCCTACAAGGAAACCATTCGCCGCAGCACGAAAAACAGTCATGGCCGCTATAAACATCAAACCGGTGGCCACGGCCAGTTTGGCGATGTGTACCTCGATATTGCTCCCCTAGAACGCGGCAGCGGCTTTCAATTTAGTGAAACCATTGTCGGCGGCGTTGTGCCCAAGCAATATATCCCCGGTGTCGAGCAAGGGGTGCGGGAATTTCTCAACCAAGGACCGTTGGGATTTCCGATCGTGGATGTGGCGGTGACCCTCACCAATGGCTCCTATCACTCCGTGGATAGCTCTGAGCAGGCCTTTCGCCAAGCGGCTCGCCTCGCCATGCAAGCGGGAATTCCCCAGTGTGAACCGCAACTCCTAGAACCCATCATGGCAGTCCAAGTGTGGATGCCCCAAGCTTTTACGGCTAAGGTGATGCAGGCGTTGACGGGGCGGCGCGGTCAGGTTTTGGGCTACAGCAATAAGGAGGGTTGGCCCGGCTGGGAACAGATTGAGGCTTATCTACCCCAAGCAGAAATGCATGACTTTGTGGTGGAGTTGCGATCGCTGACAATGGGCACAGGTGGCTTCCATTGGCAATTTGACCATCTTCAAGAAGTACCGGAGAAACTGGCCGCGACGATTGTCCAGCGCCACAAAAAAGCCTAGGCCACCAGTTGAGCCGCCTTGGCCTGCAATTCCTGCAGTCGTGTGGCCATAATCTGCTGAATCTGCGCCTCCTGCTGGCGATCGCTCGCATCCAGATCATCAGCCACGGTACCGGGAGCGGCTTGGAATTTCTTGAGTTGACGGTCAAAGAAACTATTGGGAAAGCGGCGGTACTCAACGGTCTGCTGCTGGAGGCGGGCAGTGTGGCAAAACTGGTGCAGCCAATGGGCATAGGCCACATCCTCAGCCCCATAGCGAAATTGGCGAAACACCTCCTCTTCGGGAAAGCCGCCAATAAACTCATGGACTTCGCGGCGCACGGCGAGATTGAGCACCAGCGTTTGCTCGAGACTCCTGTGCCAGTAGGGGTGCAGGCGATCGCGACAATAGACCCCTGTGCGTACCGCCCCAAAATACGCTGGGGCATAGGGTGCTGGTAAAGGCTGATTCAACACCGATAGGGCTAAAAACAGATGCTCAGGGCGGTAGAGATCATCGGCATCACAGAAAAAAATCACCTCCCCTTTGGCCAAGCGCACCCCCATGTTCCGCGCTGCCGCAATACCCATATTCGTCGGCAAGCCCACCAATTGTAGGGGCACTACATCCGGCCACTGGGCAGTTGCTACATCACAGGTGTGATCCGTAGAGCCATCGCTCACAAGGATCAATTCCCCCGCAGTGGCGTAGGGGAAGTGCTGTTGGAGGTAGCGGCAACTGGCGGCAATGCTCTCAAGGGTTTCCCGAAAGACCGTTTCTCCCCGCTGGGTCACCACATTGTAGGCGGGCATCACAATCGAGAAGGAACGTAGGCCAGCAAGTTCCACAGCAAGTCCCTCAGTCACTCGCCCTCATTTTCTCCCTAGGAGCGGCTGCGATGCAAAAATTTCCCAAGGTGTTGACAAACGCTCAGGGCATTCGCTACATTAACTAATGCTGAGTCTTGCCCCCATCGTCTAGAGGCCTAGGACACCTCCCTTTCACGGAGGCGACGGGGATTCGAATTCCCCTGGGGGTATCCTCCACTGGCAACCTCAACGTGAACGGTCGATATTTGATTCGCCGCTCCCCTGCCAAAGTGCCACAATACGGAAAGTAGTGCAGGAGACAAAGGATGGACTGGGCAACGCGGGTGATGCGGGTCACGCCGTCGGTAACGCTGGCGATTGATGCCAAAGCCAAGGCAATGCGCGCGGCTGGAGAGGATATCTGTAGCTTTAGTGCGGGCGAACCCGACTTTGACACCCCTGCCCACATTCGTGAGGCGGCAAAAACAGCGCTCGATCAAGGCAAAACCCGCTATGGTTCGGCGGCAGGGGAACCGGCCTTGCGGCAGGCGATCGCCACCAAGCTCAACAACGACAACCACCTGCCCTATCGTGCTGAAAATATTCTCGTCACCAATGGCGGCAAGCAGGCGCTCTTTAACCTGATGCTAGCCCTAATCAATCCCGGCGATGAGGTCATTATTCCTGCCCCCTACTGGGTGAGCTATCCAGAAATGGTGCACTTGGCTAGTGGCACGCCGGTGATTGTAGCAACCACGCCGGAAACCGGTTATCGGATTACCCCTGCTCAACTGGAGGATGCAATTACGCCGAAAACACGGCTCTTTGTCCTCAACTCCCCCAGCAACCCCACGGGCATGGTCTATACCCCCGAGGAAATTCGCGAACTAGCGGCAGTGATTGTGCGGCATCAACTGTGGGTGGTCTCCGATGAGATTTACGAGAAGATTCTCTACGATGGGGCTGAACACCTGAGCATCGGTGCTGTCAGTGAGGCGGCCTTTGAGCGAACCATTGTCTGTAGTGGCTTTGCCAAGGCCTATGCGATGACGGGTTGGCGTGTGGGCTATTTGGCAGGGGCAACCGATGTGATTAAAGTCGCCACGAAAATTCAGAGCCACAGCACCTCAAATGTGTGTACGTTTGCCCAATACGGTGCCCTTGCGGCTCTAGAGGGAAGTCAAGCCTGTGTGGCCGAGATGGTGGCCGCCTTCCGCGATCGCCGTGCCTGTATGTATGAACGCATTTCTGAGATTCCTCGCCTGCGCTGTCTCAAACCCCAAGGCGCCTTTTATCTCTTTGTGGATATTAGCGAAACGGGTTTAAGTTCCGTAGAGTTTTGCGATCGCCTGCTGGAGGAAGAAAAGGTGGCCACAATTCCCGGTAAAGCCTTTGGCATGGATGATCACATTCGCCTCTCCTACGCCACGGATTTGGCCACCATTGAAAAAGGCCTGACGCGACTGGCAAAATTTGTCGAGCGGCTCTAAATCCACAACCGCGCCATCGGTAGGAGAAACCCCGGCATCACCTCGCTGCAATCAACGACCTGGGGGGCGTCTAAAACAACCACGTCCTCTTGGGGACGATAGAGTTCCACTTGGCGGTCTTGGGAATTGATCAGCAGCCCCAAGCGCACCCCCAGTCGCCGATACTCCTGCATTTTGGCGCGTAAGCGGTCAATCGCATCCGAGGGCGATCGCAACTCAGCAACGAAATCCGGCACGATAGGGATAAAGCCCGTCAGATCAACCCCCTCTAGGCGGGGGCTAGCAATCCAAGAGACATCTGGGGAGAGTTTGCCGCCCCCCAAAGCTGTAAAGTCATAGCCCGTTGAGGAATCAAAGGCGCGCCCCAGTTGCGTTTGCCGGTTCCAAAGCCCCACTTCCACAATCAGCTCAAAATTTTGGGCACCCGTTTGCCCCCCCGTTGGCGGCATGACAATCAATTCTCCAGCCTTGGTCAATTCTAGGCGCAGATCAGGATTATCGCGGCAGAGCTGATCAAACTGCTCTGGGGTCACCTGCACCGTTGCATTGCGGACATTGAGCAGCAGCGGCGAGCTGTCCACGGGTGTTGTAGAAGTCATAACGGTTGATTTAAGCCGAATAACTTGATCCTAGCGAAGGCAACTTAGAGGTGGTCTTTCACATATTTCCACGCTAGTTTGGCTGCACCGACGATGCCCGCATGATTGCCAAGGGTGGCTCGCAAACAGTGGAGGTGATTGCGGGAGGTGGGCAGCACCCGCTCTTCCAATTCAGCAATCATCGAGGGAAAAAAGAGGTCACTGGCGGCACTAATCCCCCCACCAATAATCACTGCTTCGGGGGTGAGGACATACACAAGGCTCGCAATGCCAGCGGCTAATTCACGGCCATAGCTTTGCCAGAGGGCGATCGCCTCAGGGTCGCCATTGTTGGCTCGCTCTGCCATCTCATGGGGTTCACAGCCCCAGCGCCGCCGCAGGGCTTGGGCGGAAACATGTTGCTCAAGGGAACCGCGATTGCCACTGTTGCAGGGAGGTCCGTTGTAGTCGAGGGTAATCAGCCCCAACTCGCCGGCAGCACCATCCCGACCGACAAAGAGATCGCCATTGAGGATAATCGCACCGCCGACCCCCGTCCCCAAGGTCAGCAAAATTAAATCCTTAAACTGACTCCCTGCCCCTAGCCATGCTTCTCCAAGGCCAGCACAGTTGGCATCGTTACCAATCACGGTGGGTTTCCCCGTCAGATGTTCGAGGCTGTCGCTAATGGGCACTTCGTACCAGTCAAGGTTAATGGCACGGCGGGCAATGCGACCACTGGCATCCACAGGCCCCGGTATGCCCATCCCGATCGCCAACGCCCGATCCTCACCATCCAGTTCTTTAATCCCCTGCACAATGGCCTTAATCACCCGCTCTGGAAAGGGAGGCTGAGGGGTCGGCAACGTTAGGGTATTGAGGCAATCCCCCTTGGGACTAAAGCGCCCCATTTTGATGGCAGTGCCACCAAGATCAACACCAATCACGTAGGGTTCACTCACAGAGATTTTGTCAGTCTCAATTGCAGGCGATCGCGGGCATCGTCGCCCAGTTGAATCGTCACATCCGATGCTAGCACACCCGTACTCTCCACCCGCACTTCCCCAAATCCCAGCAATAACTGCACCCGACGCGCTGCCGCCAAATCCCCCTGCTGAGCAATGATCCGTGTAATCGGCATCGGTTGGGGCAATGGCTCTGCCACCAAAGGATCGGGGTAACCGGCGATTTGCAGTTGCTGACTCAGACGCATGACCCATGATTCTGGCAGGGTGGTATTTTGAATCGCAATCCGCACTTGGGCAGGGGGGGGCAGACCTGTCTCGCGCGGATCAGCAGTAGGGGTGTCGCGGAAATAGTGATCCGTTAGCCAAGCAATCCGTTGGTAATTGGGCAACCAATAGCTCACTTCCACTTCATCGGTGCTGCCATTAAAGTTCCCCGGCAGCATCAGAAACTCCACCCGCGATCGCGGCAAGCTAGTGAGGAATTGCCCCAAGCTCATCAGTTCCTCAACCGTTAAGTTGGTATCCAAGTTTTCGCGAATAATACTGAGAAGCTGGGGGGTACGGGCAAGGGTTTCGGGGCGAGCCGTTTGCTCCATTAGTGCCCGCAAAAACATCTGTTGTCGCTGCACGCGGCCAATATCGCCAAGGGCATCGTAGCGAAAGCGCAGAAATTGTAGGGCTTGGTTGCCATTCAGGTGTTGTCGTCCGGACTGCAAATCAATGTAGAGGCGCTGACTGTCATCCCGATAGCGCATGGCTATGGGTACATCCACTGTCACCCCCCCAAGGGCATCAATGAGTTTCTCAATGCCTTGAACGTTAATGCGCAAATAGCGATCGATGGGCACATCCCCTAGCAAATCACTCACGGTTTCCGCCGCCAGTGCGGGTCCACCGAGGGCATTGGCTTCGTTGATTTTGGCATCCCCCCGACCCGGAATGAAGGTGAGGGTATCGCGGGGAATTGACAGCACCACTAACCGTTGCTGCACTGGATCAAAACGCACCAGTAGAAGTGAGTCCGATAGCCCCTCAACGGAATTCACTAGGGCATGGTAGGTAAGGTTGGGGTCGGGCGGTTCATCTAAGTCGGAGGTTAAGACCTTGGAGCCAATAAGCAGTAAATTCAAGGGTTGATGGAGCCTTGCCCCTGTCCAGCGATCGCCCCGTTGAAACACCTGCCACTCTCGACTGCTGAGCGATCGCTGCATGAGTGGTGTACTCTGACTCAATAGCCCCCACAGTGCCCCTAGGCTGCCGGAAATTAAGGCAACCCCTAGCCACAACACCAGTCGCCAAAATAAAACCCCTTCTTCAGGCGGAGCGGGTCGTCGTCGGCGTTGCCATCGAATAAACACTATTGCCTCGCCACACTAAAAATTCCCTTAAGCCTACCATATAGCCCTTATTCTCCTATGACGTACATCAAGCGTCTTCGATACGGAGTTTCACCCTTTGGAGTCTGTGCTATCCCCGTGAAAAGAACTGTCAACAAGTTGGCAAGATACAATACTCAAATATCCAACTCATACGCAACCGATTGCGGCCAAAATGCAATTTATTGACCTCGCAGAAATTCATGTCAAAGCTGGGAAGGGGGGTGACGGCATTATTGCCTTTCGCCGTGAAAAATACGTGCCTGCGGGGGGGCCATCGGGGGGCAATGGCGGCAATGGTGGCTCGGTGATTCTCAAAGCAGTCTCCAATTTACAAACACTGCTGGACTTTCGTTATGCCCATGTGTTTAAGGCAGAAAATGGCCAGCGGGGCGGGCCGAATAACCGTACGGGTGCCTGTGGTGCAGATTTAGTGATTGAAGTGCCCTGTGGCACCATGGTTTGGGATGCGGAAACGGAGGAATTACTGGGCGACCTCACTACCCCTGGTCAAACGCTGCTGGTGGCCAAGGGGGGCAAAGGGGGGTTAGGGAATAAGCACTTCCTTAGCAATCATCAACGAGCACCAGACTATGCCCTACCGGGCTTGGAGGGGGAAGAGCGGCATCTCCGGCTGGAACTCAAACTACTAGCGGAAGTGGGCATTATTGGCCTGCCCAATGCCGGTAAATCCACCCTAATTTCGGTGTTATCAGCAGCGCGACCGAAAATCGCTGATTATCCCTTTACAACCTTGGTGCCCAATTTAGGTGTGGTGCGCCAACCCAATGGTGATGGAACCGTGTTTGCTGATATTCCCGGTCTTATTGCCGGTGCCCATGCGGGTCTGGGGTTGGGGCATGAGTTTCTCCGCCATATTGAGCGCACACGTCTGCTGCTGCACTTGATTGATGCCACGGCTGAGGATGTGGTGGCTGCTTACCAAACCATTCGCGATGAGCTAGTGGCTTATGGGCACGGCTTGGGCGATCGCCCGCAAATTATTGCCCTGAATAAAATTGATGCCCTAGAGGCTTCGCAAATTACGGCTATTCAAGAGACCCTCGCTGCCTATGCCGGTCAGCGGGTTTTTGCCATCTCTGCGGTGGCGCGTCAGGGGTTAGAGCTTCTCTTAGATGCCATTTGGCAGGAACTGGGGGTGAGCGTTTCCCATCAGTATTCTTGATTGTGACGGGTGCTGTTGAGGAACCACCGAGGAAAAAAATGAACACCAGAAGATGCCTTGTCCGGGGCGCGATCGCCCTTGGAAGTAGTCTGATTCTTGGTCTGTGTTCGCCAACTCTAGCCCAGCCATCCCCCCAGCAATTTCAGGAACTTGCCAATCAAATTGATCAACTGCGGGAACAAGGTAATGTGCAGGCTGCTATTCCCCTAGCAGAGCGCTTTGTGACCTTAGTGGAAAATACGCTGGGCAGCAACCATCCCTTTTTGGCAGCCAGTCTCAACGAATTGGCAAAGCTCCATGTTGAGCAGGGAAATTATGCAGCAGCACTCCCCCTCTATCAGCGGGCATTGGCCATCTATGAACGTACTGGAGGTTCCGAACAACTAGAAGTAGGCGTAACATTGAATAATTTGGCCAATCTCTATCGTGCCCAAGGGAACTATGATACTGCGTTGCCAGTGTTTCAGCGGGCATTGGCGATCGCCGAAAAGACCCTAGGGTTCAATCATCCCGAAGTGGCGGTCATTCTCAATAACATCGGTCTCCTCTACACTGAGCAAAAAAAGAGTGCAGCCGCCCTGCCCTTGTATCAACGCGCCCTCAGGATCTTTGAGCAAACCCTTGGGGAGAAGAGTCCCTACGTGGCAACAACGCTGAACAACCTCGCAGCCCTGTATCGGGAACAAAAGAATTATGCTGACGCCTTGCCCTTGTACCAACGTGCCCTTCAGATTCGCGAACAAACGTTGCCCGCAGGTCACCCCGATATTGCTGCCAGCCTGAATAATTTAGCCACGCTCTATTTTGATCAGCGCAACTACGCAGCGGCACTGCCTCTCTATCAACGGGCGCTGGCGATCGCCCAATCCCGCCTAGGAGACCTCCATCCCAACACTGCCGTTGCTCTCGGCAACCTTGCTGCGGTCTATTGGCAACAGGGAGATTTGAGGCAGGCCCTTGCCCTACTGAACAATGTTCAAGAAATCGAAGAAAAGAACCTCACTCAAAATCTGGTCGTTGGCGCTGAGGATTACAAGCGTAGGTATCTGACTACCTTTGAAGACACGACGAATGCCATTCTCACGCTGCACCTGCAGAACCTGCCCCAAGATCCTGAGGCCACCGCCTTGGCTCTGACAACACTCTTGCGCCGCAAAGGGCGATTACTGGATTTTCTCAGCCAGAACCAAGCACGACTGCGACGGCAACTAGCGGCGCCAGATCAAGCGAAGCTCCAGCAACTCACCACATTGCGCACAACCATCGCTAAACTCGTTTTTGCTTCAGCAAAGCCAGCAGCTTTCTCCCAAGTGCAGCAGCTTCAAGCCCAGGCCAATCAACTGGAAGCCGAACTGAGTCTGCGCAGTGCTAGCTTTCGCGAACTCACTCAACCCGTAACCATCGCTGCGGTTCAACGAGCGATTCCGGCTAATGCTGCTTTGATTGAGTTTATTCGCTATCGCCCCTACGACTTGGGCAAACAGAGCTTTGGTGAGCCGCGCTATGGCGTCTATGTATTGCGTGCCACGGGTCAGCCCCTAGGGAGAGATCTTGGCACCGCTGCTGAAATTGATACCCAAGTACGCCAGACTCGCTTACGTTTGGCTGACCCTCGCTTACCCAAGGGTGAAGTTCAACGGGCAGCTCAAGTTCTTGCCGAGCGGGTGATGACGCCGATTCGTCCGTGGATTGGCAATGTGACTCATTTGCTCATTGCCCCGGATGGGGAGTTGAATACTATTCCCTTTCAGGCACTTGTGGATGCCCAAGGGCGCTATTTAGTGGAGTCTTACATGATCACATTGCTGACCTCTGGGCGCGAACTCTTGCGCCTTCAATCCCAATCTGTAACTGTTCATACTCCTTTGATTATTGCTGACCCTAGTTTCGATCGCTCCTTCGGCAATGCCCCTTCAGCAACGGTGCGCTCTCTTGATTTGCGGAGTTTGACTTTTGCTCCCCTACCGGGGACGACTGAGGAAGCGCAAGCACTGAGGGTGCTCCTTCCCCAAGCTCAGGTATTACTCCAAGCAGCAGCCACAGAAGCAGCGGTTAAGGCAGCAAATTCCCCTAAAGTTCTCCACTTGGCCACTCACGGCTTTTTTTTAGCTAATTCAGAAAACAAGGGCATCCTTGACAACCCCCTCTTGCGATCCGGGTTGGCCTTAGCGGGATTTAACCAACGCCAGAGTGGTTCAGATGTGGATGATGGTGTCCTTACTGCTTTGGAAGTGACCGGCATGAACCTCAGCGGCACAGAATTAGTGGTGTTATCGGCCTGTGATACGGGACGGGGGGAGGTGGTCAACGGTGAAGGGGTCTATGGTCTGCGCCGTGCCTTTACCATAGCCGGGGCGCGATCGCAGGTGAGTACCCTATGGAAAGTGGATGATCAAGTAACCCGCGATATGATGGTGGCCTTTTACCAAAATCTGCACCGAGGCATGGGGCGCACAGAAGCCCTGCGGCAAGTCCAGCTTCAGCGACTCAAGGATGAATCCCCCTACTATTGGGCGGCGTTTGTTTCCAGTGGTGATTGGTCTCCCTTAGCATTGCCCCGATGACGATGGTTCGTGCCATTCAATACCGTCTTGCACTGTGGTATGTGGGGGTAACGGCACTCCTGCTCCTCATCTTTGCCACGGGGTTCTTTTTCTATGTGCGGGGAACCCTGATCGAGCGCATTGATGACACCCTCAGCCACGTTGTTGAGGTGGTGAGTCGTTCCCTGATTATTGACACGGGCACGGCGGAAGCCATTGATTGGCAAACCAGTTTAGGCAGTAGTCCCCTTGCGGCACTGGAGGAGGATCACATTGACCTAGAGGGGTTTACTCCGGATCAGCAGTTGGCTTGGAGCACGTTTTCAGAACCCCTTGATCTGCCCTTGCATCTGAATCGGACAGCAGAAACGGTGCAGGTGGGGGAGGATCGCTGGCTACGGCAGATGACGGTGGCCTTAGTGGTGGGCGATCGCCTACTGGGCTATTTGCGGGTCAGCCATCCTTGGTTCGAGGTGACCCAGCCGAGTCAAGCCCTGCTCTGGGATCTGTTGGTTGGTATCACAATTACGCTGACCCTAGTGAGTATTAGTGGTTGGTTCCTGTCACGGCTGGCGATCGCCCCCCTGCAGCAGTCCTATGCTTATTTGAAGCAATTTACCGCCGATGCTTCCCATGAATTGCGCAACCCCGTGGCCCTCATTCAAACCAATGTCCAAGTCGCCTTAGCCACTGCGGATCCGGAAACCCAACGCCAACAACTCCTAGTCATTGAACGCCTTAGTCGCCGCCTCAGTCGCTTAGTGGATGATTTGCTCTTTCTGACTCGCCAAGATAGCGGCATGATTCCCCTGCAGGCCCAGCCCTGTCACCTTGATGCTATTCTCCTAGGGGTGATTGAGGAGCAAACACCTCTGATCCAGCAAAAACAACTGCAACTGGCGTTGGAGCTTGCGGATCCCCAGACCGCGGAGACAGAGGCCTATCGCCTGTGGGGCAACCCCGATCATCTCAGCCGCTTGTTAACCAATATCCTCAGTAATGCCGTGCAATATACCCCTGCGGGGGGTCAGATTCAAGTGAGGTTGGATCAGCAGGGTAAATTCTACCGTGTCGTAATTGCTGATAATGGACCGGGGATTCCCGCCAGTGAACTGCCCCGCCTGTTTGATCGCTTTTATCGCCTTCAGGGCACAAAGTCCGAAGGGACGGGTTTAGGGCTGGCGATCGCCCAATCCATTGTCAAAGCCCACCGCGGTCAGATTCAGGTGACTAGCGAAGTCGGTCAAGGCACCTGCTTTACGATTCTGCTGCCAGCGGAAATAAAAGAGATCTAGATCGCTGGTACGATCATCGCCAGAGTTATCCCCAAATCAGTCAGTTTTATTAGGATTGCCACCACTGTGGAAAAGAAATCGCGTTCGCTTGCCCATGTTGCCACCATTGTTGCCGTTGCAACGCTGTTGAGTAAAGTCGCGGGACTGGTTCGCCAGCAGGCGATCGCCGCCGAATTTGGTGTGGGCGCCGCAGTGGATGCCTACAGTTATGCCTATGTGATTCCGGGGTTTCTCTTTGTGCTCTTGGGGGGGATCAATGGTCCGTTCCACAGTTCGATCATCAGTGTGGTTCTCAAGCAACCGCCCGAAAAAGCCGCGCCCCTCGTGGAAACCATTACCACCGTTGTGGGTGCCCTATTACTGGTGCTGACCGCCATTTTGATGGTGCTGGCTGACCCCTTAATTCAACTCATTGCCCCCGGTGCCAGTCCAGAGATTCAAGCCTTAGCCGCAGAGCAGTTTCGGATTATGGCACCCTTGGCCGTGCTCTCGGGTTTGATTGGCATTGGCTTTGGTACCCTCAATGCTGCCGATCAGTACTGGTTGCCTTCCATTAGTCCCTTGCTGTCTAGTTTAGCGGTGATTATTGGCATTTGGTTTTTTGCCGATCAATTTGGCCCAGCAGTGCTCGCTTGGGGAACCCTAGCGGGAGGGGTACTGCAATGGCTTGTACAAATTCCTGCCCAATGGCAAGCCGGCATGGGTACATTGCGATTACGTTTTGATCTCAATCGTCCCGAGGTGCGGGAGTTAATTCAACTCATGGGGCCTGCCACCCTATCCTCGGGAATGCTCTTGATCAGCGTCTATATCAGTCTTTTCTTTGCCTCCCAGTTGCCTGTGGGGGCTGCGTCGGCCTTGAGTTACTCCCAACTCCTCTTTCTAACGCCCTTAGGGATTCTCTCCAATGTGATCCTTGTGCCCTATATGCCCATTTTTTCAAAGTTGGCACAACCAGAACATTGGCCGGATCTCAAGGAACGCATTCGCCAGAGTTTGGTACTCACTGCCTTGAGTATGATGCCCCTCGGTGGCATGATGGCAGCTTTGGCATTGCCGGCAGTGCGGGTGGTCTATGAGCGGCGTGCCTTTGATTTTCAGGCCTCCCAACTTGTGGCGGCGCTACTATTGGTTTATGCCGTTGGTATGTTTTTCTACCTTGCCCGCGATGTCATTGTGCGGGTCTTTTATGCCCTAGAGGATGGCCGCACACCCCTCTACATCACCCTCTGGGGATTGGGATTTAATGCCCTGTTTTGCTTTTTCTTTACCCAAGCCTTTGGCGCTGTTGGGTTGGCAATGGCCACGGTTGGGGTGAATACCGTATCGTTTATTGCCCTGACTTGGATTTTGCACCGTCGTTTGGGGGGGCTACCTTGGGGGGAGCTAATGGTGCCGTTGCTGGGAATTGCCCTAGCCAGTGTTCTCAGTGGTGCGGCAGGTTGGGGTGCCCTCAAAGGACTGGAATTGTTTTGGGGGCGGGAAGGCTTGGGGGTGCAACTGTTGCAGTTGGCGATCGCCGGCAGTGTCAGCCTGATTGTTTTTGCAGCGGCTATCTCGCCCCTAAATCTACCGGAGCTAGAGTTTTTCCTGAGCAAAGTACGGCGGTTTTTGCCCAAGCGATACCAGTCATAGATTGCATAGTATGCTAGTAGATCGGCCAATAACGAGCCGCGTTTCTTCTTCTCTCCGTTGCCTCTTATCCCATCTGCCTCTGCCGTGGAGTACACCATGAAAGTTGTTTGTTCACAATCAGTTCTCAGTAGTAAGCTCGCCCCCCTGAGTCGCGTTGCCCCGAGCAATCCGTCGCACCCGATTTTGGCGAATATTCTCCTGCAAGCTGAGGGTGGCCGCCTCGGACTCTCCGTCTTTGATCTCAGTTTGGGGATGCAAATCTGGCTGGATGCAGAGGTCAAGGTGCCGGGGGCAATTACTGTTTCTGCTAAGCTCTTTAGTGAGATGGTGTCGCGGATGCCCAATCGCGATATTGAGATTACGGCGGAAGATACGCGAGTGATCCTCGACTATGGCAGCGGTTTCTTTGAGATTCAGGGGATGAGTGCCGAGGAATTTCCTGCTCTGCCCACGTTAGAGGATGTGACACCTGTAACCTTGACCGCAGAAGCATTGCGGCGGGGACTTCAGGGGAGTTTGTTTGCGGCGAGCACTGATGAAACCAAGCAAATTCTCACCGGGTTGCATGTGACCTTTGAGGTCGATCGCCTTGAGTTTGCAGCGACCGATGGCCACCGCCTCGCCGTTACGCTGACTGAACAGCCTGTGCCGGAAGCCCTCTCGCCGATTACGATTCCCGCAAAATCCCTCAAGGATCTAGAGCGGCTGATGGCGAAACAAGACGGGGATGTAGCGCTGCGCTGTGACCCGACTCAAGTGGTGTTTGATATTGGCAACGATGCTCGCATTACCAGCCGTCTGTTGGAGGGGCAGTATCCCAATTACCGCCAACTCATTCCCAAAACCTTTGCGCGCCAAGTCACGGTGGAGCGATCGGCCCTAGCAGATGCCCTAGAACGGGTGGCAATTCTTGCGGCTCAAAAGAATAACGTCGTCAAAATCAACATTGATGCTGAAGCCCAAGAACTCAAACTCTCGGCTGAGGCGCCGCAATTGGGAAGTGGTGAAGAGAATGTGCCGGCTCAGATTTCTGGGGAGTCGATGGAGGTGGCCTTCAATGTCAAATATCTTCTCGAAGGACTGAAGGTGATGAATAGTTCAGAGGTGCAACTGCAACTCAACGGCGAAACCCAGCCCGCGATCCTCCTCCCCCTTGGGGAAGCCCAGATGAAATACTTGGTGATGCCGATTCAAATTCGCAGTTAGCGCAGGAAATTGCTGGTGAGCCAAAAGGTGACGAAAACGCCAATGCCCACCAGTTGATCCACATTGAGGAAGACCCCCGGCAGACCAAGCTGGTAAATGCCCACGGCGATCACTGCGCCTAATATCAAGGCAAGGAGGGTGATCAAAAAGGCACGGCCAAGGCGTTGTTCTTTGCGTTGCAGCCACACGAGGTTAAAGCCAACCCCCAGTGACAGCACCAATGCCAAGGTATCGGGATTGGCCTGAGACAACCCGATCGCCATCAGAACGGCATAGACCGTTGAGGTAATCGCGATGCCCCGCAGGTTGGGGGTGTCCAACTGTTGCTGCCACCACTGAAGGGCGGGATGATTCGCAATGCGATTGGGCTTAGCTGGCGCCGGTTCATTGAGTTGCTCAGCATAGCGAATGCGCTCAGGCACTTTGATTTTGCCCTCTTGGCGTTGCCGCAGCCGATCCATCAAAATGGCATCGTAGGCTGCTTCAATTTCGGTACGCTGCCGTTCATCCCCCGGATGAGCCGCTAATAGCGCATCCCGTGCTTCTTTAATCTGCTCGAAAGAAGCGTCTTCCGGCACTTGCAGCTTTTCGTAGGGGTTATCACTCATGGCAAATTGATCTTTGTTCATTGGCCATTCTTACGGGCAGTATCAACAGCGGACTGAAGGCTACCCTACAGCTTAACGATGCTGCACCTTTCCAAGGAGCTAATTTTGCTCGTCCAGAGAGATGGCAGAGAAAAACGCTGTAGCACAATCGCCTTCCCTCAAATTCTAACTACTTCCTAGGGAAAACGAGAGAAAGTAGCGCTCAAAGGGATGCAACCGTCTAAATTGTAACAAATCATTTACTTTCGAGATTTTTAATAATTCTTTACAACGATGCGGGCGATCGCCCCCTAGGAGAAACGTTTCTTTTTTCAGATGTTTTTTGGCGCGATCGCTGGGCAGGTAAATTTTAGCCTTGAGGCCAATTGGTCAGGGGATGACTTGGCGGCGGGAATTTTTGTATTTTTGTTTAATTTAACTAAAAAACTAACAGCAAAAAAATTAAAGATAACTTCTCAAAGAACCGCTAGTTTCCTGAGAGACTTCCCAAACTCGAAAAAGCGTTTGCCCATCCTCAAATCAGCTGAATTTTTATTACACAAAAATAATTTTCTTGACCGCTGCGACTTCTAGCGATCGCTGGCCGAGAATAGCAGTTAGGTCATCGTGTCGCTCCATTACTTAGGAGGCAAAGTCAACGTGAAACTCGCAGTGTACGGTAAAGGCGGAATTGGCAAATCCACCACCAGTTGCAACATCTCAGTGGCGCTGGCGCGGCGGGGCAAGAAAGTCCTGCAAATTGGCTGTGACCCCAAACACGACAGCACATTTACCCTGACAGGCTTTCTGATTCCCACCATCATTGACACGCTCCAAGCCAAGGACTACCACTACGAGGATGTCTGGCCAGAGGATGTGATCTACAAAGGCTATGGCGGTGTGGATTGTGTCGAAGCGGGTGGCCCCCCGGCTGGGGCAGGCTGTGGCGGCTATGTGGTCGGTGAAACGGTCAAGCTCCTCAAGGAACTGAATGCCTTTGATGAATACGATGTCATTCTCTTTGACGTTCTGGGGGATGTGGTCTGTGGTGGCTTTGCGGCCCCCCTTAACTATGCCGATTATTGCCTGATTGTCACCGATAATGGTTTTGATGCCCTCTTTGCGGCGAATCGCATTGCCGCCTCCGTCCGTGAAAAAGCGCGCACGCACCCCCTGCGCCTTGCGGGTCTCATTGGCAATCGCACCAGTAAGCGGGATCTCATTGAAAAATATGTGGAAGCCGTGCCCATGCCCATCCTTGAAGTGCTGCCGCTGATTGAGGATATTCGCGTGTCACGGGTCAAGGGCAAAACCCTCTTTGAGATGGCCGAAAGCGATCCCAGTCTCAACTATGTCTGTGACTACTACTTGAACATTGCCGATCAAATTTTGGCGCGGCCTGAGGGGGTGGTGCCCAAGGATGCCCCCGATCGCGACCTTTTTGCCCTGCTCTCCGACTTCTACTTAAACCCACAGGGGTCAGAACGGTCACTTGCAGCGGTCTAAAACTCTCCTAGAATACTCCACGGAACCCCTTCGCTGGAGTGAGTATGAACCCTGAGCAATTACGGCAAAGCGCACGCAGTAAGTGGCTGGCCTACTACCAAGAAAACCACCATTGGATTGTCCGCTTGGCGATTTGGAGTACCTATCGCGGTCAACGGCGCCCCTCCTCAAGTTTTATTTTGGGGGTGCTGACGGCTTTGGAACCGCGCTTACTGGATGCTCTACCCGTCATTGTCGAACTCAGCAACGATCCCGATCGCATTATTTCTGCCTTGGGCTTGAACTTCAACCCCGACGAAGAACGGGCCAACGGCGATAACCCTCCTCAACTGCCCCCAGAACCTCGCTTACTACCCCCTAAGCCCTTTGTCAGTAATCGGGCTGAAGAACACGGTGAGGAGGCTGCTCAAAGTCATCAAACCTAGTTCCAATCGTTTCTAAATTTGGAGGCTCTCCCTATGACTGCGACTGCTCCCAATGCCCTCAACTTTGAGTGTGAAACGGGCAATTACCACACCTTTTGTCCCATCAGCTGTGTGGCTTGGCTGTACCAAAAAATTGAAGACAGTTTCTTTTTGGTCATTGGCACCAAGACCTGTGGCTACTTTTTGCAGAATGCGATGGGGGTGATGATTTTTGCCGAACCCCGCTATGCCATGGCGGAGCTCGAAGAGGGAGATATTTCGGCGCAACTCAATGATTATGAAGAGCTAAAGCGCCTCTGCCTCCAAATCAAGCGCGATCGCAACCCCAGTGTCATTGTCTGGATTGGCACCTGCACCACGGAAATTATCAAAATGGACTTGGAGGGACTGGCGCCCAAACTAGAAGCCGAAATTGGCATTCCCATTGTTGTGGCTCGTGCCAATGGTCTGGACTATGCCTTTACCCAAGGGGAAGATACGGTGCTAGCAGCCATGGCCGCCCGTTGTCCCACGCCCACAGCGGTGAGCGATCCAGAGGAACGCAACCCCATCCAGCGCCTTCTCAACTTTGGCAAGAAAAAAGAGGATCTCCAAGCTGAATCCCACCAGTACCACGACCACCCACCCCTTATTCTCTTTGGCTCCCTGCCCGATCCCGTGGTGACCCAACTCACCTTGGAATTAAAAAAACAGGGCATCAAGGTGTCAGGATGGCTGCCTGCCAAACGCTATACCGAATTGCCAGTGATTGATGAGGGCTACTACGTTGCTGGTGTGAATCCCTTCCTCAGTCGTACCGCCACTACCTTGATTCGCCGCCGCAAATGTCAACTCATTACGGCTCCCTTTCCCATTGGCCCTGATGGTAGCCGCGCGTGGATCGAACAGATTTGTACCACTTTTGGGATTCAGCCCCAAGGCCTAGCGGAGCGCGAAGCCGAAACTTGGGAAAAACTGAGCGACTACCTTGAATTGGTGCGAGGCAAATCGGTCTTTTTCATGGGGGATAATCTCCTAGAGATCTCCCTAGCGCGGTTTTTGATTCGCTGTGGTATGCGGGTACTAGAAATTGGCATCCCCTACATGGATAAACGTTACCAAGCAGCTGAGCTAGAACTCTTGACGAAGACTTGTGGCGAGATGGGGCATCCCCTCCCCACCATTGTTGAAAAACCCGATAACTACAATCAACTTCAGCGGATTAAGGCGCTCCAGCCCGACCTTGTGATTACGGGTATGGCTCATGCCAATCCCCTCGAAGCCCGTGGCATCAGCACCAAGTGGTCTGTGGAATTCACCTTTGCCCAAATTCACGGCTTTGGCAATGCCCGTGACATTCTAGAACTCGTTACCCGTCCGCTGCGGCGCAATCAAGCCCTTGCAGGGTTAGGTTGGCAAAAACTGGTTGCCAACTAAAGGCCAACTAAAAAAATGAACCCCCTCTGAACAGACTCGGAGGGGGTAATCCCTACTCAGAAGTGTTAGCGTTGCCGTGGAGGTTGGAGAATCTGATTTTGAATATTTGGCGGCATACTCCCGGGTGTTGGCGTGTACTGATAGCCAAAGCCGGCATTTTGGGTATCATCAACAATCTTCGGCGTCACCATCACCACCAGTTCATTGCGTTGACGCTGGTTGCTCTCGCGGCGGAACAACCGCCCCAACAAGGGAATGTCTCCTAGGATTGGAATCTTACTCACCAACGAGCGATCTTGATCTTGGATAATGCCCGCCAGCATCAAGGTTTGGCCATCCCGCAAGCGAATCCGCCCCGACTCCATCCGCCGCTGCGAGATCAGTGTCCCCGTGGAACCCGTCGGCGCTCCTGGGAAAATCACATCATAGGTACCGCTGGGAGCACTCACCTCTGGGGACAATTGCAGCGTTATAAAACCATTATCGTCAATTTGCTCTACGGTGACATTAAAAATCACCCCCACAGGCCGCAGGATTGGGCGAATCTGTTGAGTCGCGATCGCCCCGCCGCCGCCAGTGGCTTGTTGATCAGCAGTGGATTCAATGCCAGAGAAAATTTCTTGGGTCAAATTGACTTGCGCAGCACTCCCCTCCTGAATGACAAGGGTGGGGTTGGTCAGAATTGTGGCATTGCCAGTTTCAATAGAAAGTTGAAGCTGCGCAAAAAAGTCACTCAGTAGATTCCCCACGGGTGTACTGACTGGTGCGCCAGTGAGGGGGGCAGGGGTCAAACCACCCACGTTAGGTGTGGTGCCACGGATAACAGTGAGTCCATCAGCGTTGAAGATAGCTCCCCAAAGGCTGCTGCCAAAATTAGTAATTAAGTCTGCATTTGCTCTCCGCCCTCGCAACAGGTTCACATCAATAAACTTGACATTAACCATCACCTGTCGCTTGCGGATGTCAAATTGCTGAATCAATTGCGTAGCAATTTCCACTTTGCGGGGGGTGCCAATCAATGTCACTGTGTTGGTGCGGGGGTCACCGACAACTTCTAAGCCTTTTAGCAGGGAGCTACGACAAATTTGGTTAACCACACCGCCAGCTGCTGCTGGGACTTGAAGCTGTTCACAGCCCGTTGGTGCATCTTGGCGACCAGTATCTGGCAAATTTGCACCATACATTTCCAACAGTTGTACGGCACCCAATTGTAAGTCACCCTCGCGAACTCGAGTTTCACGGTTGAGAGCAGTTTGGGCGGTTGTTGCAGCTTGGGCACCCCCAGTTCCGCCCCCGATGGTGCCGCCGGTTTGGGCAAGGGAGCTAATTTCCCGTGTCGTTGAACCCGCTCCAAAGACGCGCATTTGATTGAGGCGAATGGTGCGGACAATGCGGTTTTGGGCAGCGGGTGGCAAGGCTTGGCCCACAAAGATAGTGCGGCCTTGGCGATTGGCTTTGAGGTTAGTGACCCGCAGCACATAGTTGAATACGTCTTGAACGGATTCATTCTCAATATCGAGGGAGATGGTGACGCCGCCTGCTTCCCCATTGCCTTCCGGAAAGACAACGTTCATATTGGCGGCGCGAGCCAGTAAAGAAAGCACTTCCCGCACAGGGGCTTCCCGCAAGAGTAAACGGGGAATCCGTTGGTTCGTGCCCAGTTGGATGACATCCGGATCTGCATTGAGGGGGCTAGTTAGCATATCGCCAACAGGGGGTGGCACTGGCCGCGGTAGAAAAGGCGGCACCGCACTAGAGCCGGGGGGCATGGCCATGGGTTGACCACTGGGGGACACTTGAGGACCAGCGGGGCTTTGAGCCGTAATGAAGTTAATTTGCAGGCCATCGCGTCCTTCGCGGATGACTTCACCAATGGGAGCAGCACTAATGCCATTTACGGTGACGCGGATGGTTTTGGCGTCCAGTTGCACCACCTCGACGGAGGAGATACCGGGGGCGGGGTTATCTTGGCGGAAGGCACCCCCTTGGGGCAGGCGCAGTTGGCTATTGGTAATATCTGCGATGGAGGCATTGCCGCGATTGACGGTGAAAACTGCTGGCCGTAGATTCCCCTGCACGTTGAAGAGGAGTTGAATGCCGTTGGGAGCTGTTACTAGACGAACTCCCGTAATTTCCGTTGCTGTGGCCCAAGTGGGGGTTTGACTGGCAGCAACAAGGGCCGTTGTGGCCACCCCTAGGCCGAGACGATGTAAAAGCTGACTCACGATGCTTGACTCCTCACAAATGCCACCAAATGTATGAAAAGAGAATACAACTCACTCCCAAGACACTCTACGCTGCTTTTTGGCTTGCCATGCGCTATTGCTGCTGTTGTTGTTGCGGTTGTCCTTGCTGCTCACCTCCTTGGGGTGGGGGGGCCAAAGCGGCAATTTCCTCAGGGGTTAGGGGCACATAGGCCATGAGCTTAAACGTGGTAATCACTTCACCGGGTTTGTCAGCAATCAGTTCCATCGTTAGGTTGTTAATCACGAGGAAGTTCTGCTGCTGATCAATTTTTTGCATGATCTGCAAAATGCTGGGAAATGGCCCTTGAATCGTAACGTTGGTTACCTGTTGTTTTAGTTTGGCATTTAATTCGGGGCCAAGGGAGCCATCTTGGACAATTCCTGAAGCTGCACTATCGGGTTCAAATGTGGTCAGTTGGGCGCCGCTGGTCAAGATCAGGCGGTTAATGTCAAGGAGGAGGGTGTCTAGGGCTTCCTGTGTGGCAAAGAGCGATCGCACATCACGATTTTGCTGCTTGGCGCGCTCTAACCCCGCGACTACATCATTGAGTTGCTTCAGGATCACTTCCCGCTGGGAGAGGTCATTTTCCTGTTGGGCAATTTCCTCCTGTAACTTGGCCGCTTCCTCCAGTTTGGGGGCAATGAGAAGACTCCCCAAGTAAACCGCTGCTCCCAAACCTACCAAGGCAATAAGGACACCACTGACGACGGGTGTCAGGGTAATGCCAAAGACCGTCGGATAATTGGGTGCGGGTTCCTCAATCGGGGGGCCGCCAAAATCGCCAGTTAGGGTCATTCCTGTACCACTCCTTTTTCTTTGAGAAATTGAATGCGCGCCACCAGTCCTTCAACGTCATTGGCCGCGAGTTCTTCAAGGAGTTCCGATGCCGGCACGCTGGCGATCGCCGTCTTGATATTGAAGGAAACCCTTGCGGTTGTCTCTTCCTCACCCTGTTGATTTGCCCGTTCCGCCTTCACCAACTGAGTGGCCTTGCCATCAAAGAAGGGAGAGCGATTTTGCAAGAGCAAAAGAAAGTCACTGACTGCATCAAAGGATACGGCTGTGCCTTCAATCGTTAGCTCTTGGCCTGTTTGTCCGCCTTGGGTAATCCGCCGAATTTGTACCCCTGCTGGCGTTTGAGTTGCCATATTGCGCATCACCGCCGACCAAGGTTTGACCTGATTAAACACCGAGGCTAGGGCTTTGGTTTCCGCGGTAACCTGCTCCTGCTCTTTTTTAATTTCATCCATGCGTTGCAGGTTTGGAGAAATCGCTGCAAGGCGATTCTGAATGCTTTTTTGCTTACTCGTCAGTTGTTGCAGCCAGAGGTTGGCACCCACCGAGCCGAGGAGTGCAAGCCCTACAAAAAAGAGCGCCGCTACAGAGCCAAGAATAATCGGCACATTACTCATTCCTGCCGCTGCGGCTGTGGTAGCAGCCATGCCCCCCACTTCGGGACGTTCTTTAAGGAGGTTAATCTCAATTGAGTACATCGGGGATGCTCCTAAGCGCCACGCAGACCAAGACCAATCACCGTGCCGAGGGCAGGGCGTTTTTCGAGGGGAATCTCTTCTAGGGTTTGCAGTCCCAGCAAACTAATGGGGTCAACCAAAGTGGTGGCATAGTTGAGCCGCTGACTAAAAAACTCATCCACTTGACCAATACTGGCACCGGGACCGGCAAGCAGCAACTGCGAGACCTCTAGACTTTCCCCTTGGTTGAGGTAAAAGTCAATAGAGCGGCGGATTTCGTCTGCTAGATCGGAGAGCACTCGCAAAATAGCGGCACCACTGGGGTTGAGTGCTCCGGTCACATCCATCGGCTCTAGGGGAACGGTCAGATTCTCAATCAGGTCAACGCCCATCGAAGGCGGCAAGTTCATGGCGCGGCTAATGGCTTCTTGCATCCGTTCTTTGCCAATGGGCACTTTGCGGTTGAACTGGGGAATGCCATCTTTGACGATGCTAATTTCTGTGCCCTCGTCGCCTATATCAATAATCGCTGCTGCTTCGCCCACAAACTGCTGTAGTGAATCCCGCAGGGTACGCATGAGGGCAAAATTGGTCACTTCAAGGGCGGTGAGTTGTAAACCGGCTTGGGTAAAGGCATTGATGTAGGCATCGGTCACTTCGCGGGGCGTGCCCACGAGCAAAATTTCTACCCGCTCAATGCCATCTTCATCAAGGGAGGTTCCCAGTTTTTGATAGTCAACATCGGCCTCTTCACGGGGAAAGGGAAGGTACAGTGGGGCTTCCTGCATGAGAACCACTTCCCGCAATTCGTAGTCGGGTAATTCCGCAGGCAGGCGAATCAGGCGAATCACGGCTTCATTCATGGGAATAGCACTGATCACCTCTTTTTGTTTGATGCGTTTATCCTCAATCCCTTGACGGATGGCATCGGCAACGGCGGTGGTGTCAATGATGCGGCCTTCTTCAATGGCGCCTTCACTCAAGGGCACTGAGGCCATAGCGGTCATTTTCAGACCCTGCTTTTGCCGCTGAAGCTGTACGATATTGACCCGCTCTGGGGTGAGTTCAATCCCCAAGCCCTGCTTTGGTTTTGCAAATAGATTTCCCAGCACAATATCACCCACCAGTGAACGGTCAAGTTTGCATTAGCGAGATGGCGTGAAGAGTGAATTTCAGAACGAGGCCAGACCCTAACCTGACAGGGTTATGGAAACACCTGTGTTGCTAAGGCGATCATAACCAATGTGCATCGGCTCTTTCCAATGCATTGGTATGGTTTGCAAAGTGGCTTTATGCAAAACTTGAGCGATCGCTCTTGGGGAAAGTCACCAGCGATCGCTCAATGATGGTATCAGTTTTTCTTAATTAAGATCAACTAGGGCTGAACAATCACCCGTGTGCCCACCTCAATTTTTTCAAAGAGGGCGCGAATATCATCGTTGCGCATCCGCACACAGCCATGGGAAACGGCTTGGCCAATCAAAGATTCATTCGTTGTGCCGTGGAAGCCAGCATAGTTGTTATTTCCCATGGGGGCAAAGACAATCAGGCGATCGCCCAAAGGGTTGCGACCCCCCGGCGGAACCAAAACCCCCGTAAAGGGATTACGCCATTGGGGATTGACGACTTTGTGCAGCACTCTGAAATTACCTTGGGGCGTTTCCCAGCCCGGCTTGCCCACAGCCACGGGATAGCTGGCTAATACTTGATCACCTTCATAGAGAAAGACGCGGCGCTGCCGCAAGCGCAGGACAATTTTGCGTTCTAAAGCGGGTAGAAACGGAGTTGCCTCACCAAGGGGGGGAAGTGCCAAGGGCGCTAAGGTGGTCGGCAAGTACGGCTCTGACTCAGAGGCACGGCTCACCTTCAATTCTTCAGCACCCACAGCAGCCATAGGCAGGATAGCGGTCGCCCCCAGTGCTAAACCCAAGGTTTTTCCTCTGACCCAGCCCAACATGAGAACAACTCCGATCTCTCTCAGGATGTTTAGAACAGAATTTGTGTTGGCGGTGCCGGTGGTGGTGCTGCGGGGGGAATGGCAGCCGGACGCGGAGCCGGTGCTGAGCCACCCACTTGAGGCACTCGAATGGGGGTTACCGCGACATACTCAGGGGCAGGCACGATGGCGGCACAGATGATTTTGGCGGTGGGCACACTGGCCTTTGGATCCAAAATCACTGCCACATCCAGACCTTCAACAATTTCCTTGCGGAAGGGGCGCTGACGGTGCTTGCGATCAAACACCACCACAATCTCTTCACCCCAAGGTTGCCGCAGGGTGACATTATCTCCATCAATGTTGGTGACAACGCCCCGCACAGCCTTCACCTGCTTGGCTTCGGCGGGAGAAAGTAAAACAGTGGTACAGGTTGCCATTGCGGCCAAGGCAACAAGAGCGGTACGACGCAGATTCAACACAGTTCAACTCCTGATGTTTTTTTGTCTTTGGACGATTTAAAGATTGAATACTGAAAACTGAATACTGAGGAGTGAATAATTACCCGCATTCTACGTACGCCAACCTTGGGGCGTCAAGGCTAGAGCATAAATCTTGATGTTTTCTTATGTTTTCTTCAGCAAATTCAGCTTACAGAAGCTGTATGCAGGCGCGAGCGATCGCCCAATCCTCTTGGGTCTGAACCACGAGAACCCGTACGGGAGCAGTCGGCAGCGCAATGTCGCGATCGCCTTTACCCTCTTCGTTAGCTGCGCTATCTAACTCAATTCCCAACCAACCTAGCCCTCGGCAGACATCGCGGCGCACACCGGCGGCATTTTCACCAATTCCTGCTGTGAATACCAACGCATCGAGACCACCAAGAGCCGGCAGAAGGCTCGCAGTGCCCCGTTGCAGGGAGTAGATAAAACAGTCATAGGCCAACTGCGCTTGGGCATTCCCCTGATCAATCGCTGCCAAGATCTGGCGCAAATCGTTACTCACCCCAGAGATTCCCAACAGGCCCGATTGCCGATTCACCAAGCGATCGAGGTCTTCAACTGTCTTGCCCCGCCGCAACAGATAGAGCAAAATTCCCGGATCAATGTCGCCACAGCGCGTCCCCATCATCACTCCCGCCGTGGGTGTAAAGCCCATCGTGGTCTCCACCGAGACTCCCCCCTTAACCGCAGTGAGGGAACAGCCATTGCCAAGGTGGCAGGTAATTAGGCGTAACGCTGCTAAGGGACGCTGTAATAGGGTGGCCGCCCGTTCACTGACGTATTGATGGCTAATGCCGTGGAAGCCGTAGCGTTGAATACCAGCGGTGGTCAATTCATAGGGAATAGGGTAGGTGCGCGCCACTGCTGGCAGTTGCCCATGGAAAGCGGTGTCAAACACAGCAACTTGGGGTGTTTGGGGACAAATGTCGGCCATTAATTCCATTCCCAGTAAGTTGGCTGGATTATGGAGCGGCGCATATTCACTAAATTCGGTAATTGTTGCTTTCACCTGCCCATCCACGCGCACCGCTGCTTGGTAACGGCTACCCCCATGAACCACGCGATGACCAATGATCGTAATCTCTGCAAGGCTTTCTAGGAGCGTTGTCGAACCGCTGGTGAGGGTTTCTAAGAGAGTTTTGAGCCAGTCCCGTAGGCCTGCAATTCCCCCCTCTGGGTGGGTTAGGCTGGCTTCGTAGCGCTGGTCGGCAGTTGTGACCTTGAGCCGCGCCACCGTTGGGTCTTGTCCCCAATCGAGCAGGCCTTGCCAAAGGGGAGCGGGGGGTGTGGCAGCCGTTGCCGCCATTTCAGGTGCTAACCGATACAAACAGGCTTTGAGGCTACTAGAGCCAGCATTTAACACCAGCACCGTGATCATGGCAGGCCCGCAAAAGCATCGCCTCTATCCTAGCCAAGCGCCCGTGGCAACCGATGCAGCGCAGAACACCTTGAGGCGAAAAAGATAGCCCTAGAATTGGGACAAGCATTGGGGAAGTCAGCGTGTTTTGGCAAAAGCTTAAATGGCGGCGACACGGTGTGTATCTGCTGTTGTTTCTATTGGGGCTGTTGATTGCGGCTGTGGTGCTCACTCAATTGCGATCGCACCCAATTCTCCGCCCTGCCCTAGACCCGCTGCCTCAACATCCGCAAATCGCGGTACACATGAATCACTCCCAAGCCCACAGTTATCAAGAACCCTATCGCCCCTATACCCGTGAAGGGGAAGACCTTGAGGCAATCATGATTGAGCAGATTGCCAAGGCACAAAAGACGATTGATGTGGCGGTGCAGGAGTTTCGCTTACCCAATCTTGCCAAGGCCCTAGCAGCACGGCAGCAGACGGGGGTGCGGGTACGGGTGGTGATGGAAAATACCTACACTGCCCCTTGGGCAACATACAGTGCTGGGCAGGTGAGTGCCATGGATCCAAGGATGCGGGAGCGCTATAACGACT
The DNA here is from genome assembly GCF_030322985.1 of Thermosynechococcus sp. B1. Taxonomy (NCBI): domain Bacteria; kingdom Bacillati; phylum Cyanobacteriota; class Cyanophyceae; order Acaryochloridales; family Thermosynechococcaceae; genus Thermosynechococcus; species Thermosynechococcus sp. B1. The sequence continues at coordinate 1,373,137 of NZ_CP096573.1, forward strand.
GGAAAGCGCTGGTGGATACCAACGGCGATGGCCAACTCAGTGCTGCCGAACTCAGCGATCGCGATGTGCAGACGATTCTCAACGAAGCGAAGATTCCTTGGATTGATGACACTGCCGATGGCTCCAAAGGCAGTATGCTCATGCACCACAAGTTTATTGTGATTGACAATCGCCAAGTGATTGCGACTACGGCGAACTTTACCCTCAGTGATGTCCACGGCGACTTGGGACGACCCGATACCCGTGGCAATGCCAACTCCCTCTTGGTGATTGATAGTCCCGCCGTGGCACGCCTATTTACTGAGGAATTCAACATCATGTGGGGGGATGGTCCCGGTGGTCAGCCCAACAGTCGCTTTGGGGTCAAAAAGCCAGTGCGTCCCCCTCAACCAGTAGCGGTGGGCGATGCCATGGTTACGGTGCGCTTTTCGCCAACCCCGCGATCGCAACCTTGGTCTGTCTCCACCAATGGCTTGATTGGCCAAACACTACGTTGGGCACGCCAAAAAATTGACATGGCGCTTTTTGTCTTTTCAGATCAAGAACTATCCTACGTTTTAGAGGAACGCCATAACCAAGGGGTTAGTATTCGCGCCCTCATTGACTCAGGATTTATCTACCGTGACTTTAGCGAAGCCCTCGATATGATGGGGGTGGCGATGGCCAATACTGCCCAAGCCCGTCAAGGCAACTGTTACTACGAAGCCGGCAACCGCCCATGGCAAAACCCCATTCAAACGGTGGGCACCCCCCTACTACCAGAGGGCGATAAGCTGCACCACAAGTATGGCGTGGTCGACGATCGCACCGTCATTGTTGGTTCCCACAACTGGTCCGAGGCGGCCAACCGCGGCAATGATGAATTCTTGCTGGTCATCGAGCATCCTACAGTTGCAGCTCACTACGAACGGGAGTTTGAGCGGCTCTATAGCAATAGTCGTTTGGGTCTGCCGCAGCATATTCGCGATCGCATTCAGCAGCAGTTGACCGCCTGTGGCGGTAAGATTGCCACCCGACCTGCCCCCTCTTCAGGAAATCGTGCCAGCACACCGACTACACGGGTGAACTTGAACACGGCCACCGCAGAGGAACTGCAAACCCTACCGGGCGTCGGCCCAAAACTAGCGGCTGAAATTATCCGTGCCCGCGAGCAAAAGCCCTTTCAATCCTTGGCCGATCTAGATGCTGTCCCCGGTGTCGGGCCGAAGCTCCTCGAACGCTTGCGCGATCGCGTGACGTGGTAATGTCCTCGCAAGCCACACCTAATAGGTTACAAGGGTGGTAATTGGCACATTGGGAAGTTTGTGCCGTCCTCCCAAGTCCGTCAGCTCAACAATAAAGGCAAAGCCATGGAGTTCAGCTTGTGCTTTTTGGATCAGACCCGCCGCCGCTGCTGCTGTGCCCCCTGTGGCAATCAAGTCATCGACAATTAACACCCGCCGCCCTGGTTCAATGGCATCTTGGTGCATCTCGAGGCGATCGCGCCCATACTCTAGCTCATACTCCACAGCATAGACCGGCGCGCAGAGTTTACCCGGTTTGCGCAAAGGGATAAAGCCGGCTCCCAAGCGATAGGCCAAGGGAGCGCCAAAAATAAATCCCCGTGACTCGATGCCAGCCACATAGTCAATGCCATCGTTGGCGTGTTTTTCCACCAATTGGTCAATGACGTAGCGCAGCCCCGCCTGATTTTGCAGCAGCGTTGTTAAATCCCGAAACAAAATGCCCGGCTTAGGGAAGTCTGGGACATCGCGAATCAGGGATTTGAGATCCATAGGTAGTTAGGTTCCAATCAGTTCAGAAGCATCCTATCTTAGATCCTGTCTAACGCCAAAAGTAGTGGGCAATAAAGATAACCGCCAATCCCCAGAGAGCAGGATGCACTTCTCTCCCTTTGCCTGCCGCCCATTTCACGATTGGATAGCTAATAAATCCCACCGCTAGCCCCTCACTGATGGAGTAGCTCAAGGGCATCACCAACACCACTAAAAAAGCAGGAATCGCTTCCGTGAGATCAGACCAAGGAATGTCTGGGAGCGATCGCGCCATAAAGACACCGACCAGCACCAAGGCCGGTGCCGTCGCAAAACTGGGAATGGCGGTCGTAATCGGCAAAAACAGCAGTGAGAGCAAAAACAAGCCCCCCACCATCAGCGCCGTTAGCCCCGTCCGTCCCCCCACGGCAATGCCTGCTGCCGATTCAATATAGGTGGTCACGGTGGAAGTGCCAAAGAGGGCGCCAACAATTGTCCCCACTGCATCCGCCATAAAGGCTCCCAAAGCGCGGGGGAAATGTCCCTGCTGATTGAGAAACCCCGCCTGTACCCCCACCGCAGAGAGCGTGCCCACGGTGTCAAACATATCGGTAAAAAGCAGTACCAAGGTGACCAAGAGAAAAGACCCCAACTGCTGCGGTTGTAATTGTCCAAAACCCACTAAGGCTTGACCAAAGAGATGGGACGGCCATTGCGGCCATTGGATCAAACCTGTCGGCCAAGGGGTAGCTCCCACTAGCCATGCAGCCAAGGCAGTCATCATCACTCCCCAAAAAATCGCGCCCCGCACCCCCTTAGCACAGAGAAACGCCGTCAAAAGAATCCCAAGGGCAGCGAGGATGGGTGGCCATGTGTCAAAGGTGGTGAGTTTTGTTTTCGTAGCAGCATCAGCAATGATAATTCCCGCATTGCTAAGGCCAATGTAGGCGATAAATAGCCCCACCCCGGCAGCGATCGCCACCTTCAAGGACATGGGAATCATATTTACAATCAGCGATCGCACCCCCGTTAGGGTCAGCAGCACAAACACAATGCCCTCGAGGAGAACAGCACTCAACGCCAATGGCCAAGGCAACCCCATTTGCCCCACCACCGCAAAAGCAAAAAAGGCATTGATCCCCATGCCGGGGGCCAACGCAATCGGGTAATTTGCCCAAATCCCCATCAGCATGCTACCCACTGCCGCCGATACTGCGGTTGCAATCACTAACTCCCCCTGCAAATCCTGTGGTTGCGCTAAAAAAATAGCATTGGAAAGAATTTGCGCATTCACCGGCAGGATGTAGGCCATCGTTAGAAATGTTGTCAGTGCCGCCAGTGCCTCGGTAGGGAGTGAGGTGTGTGCTTGCTGCAAATTGAACCAATCCCTAAAGCGTAAGTACCCATGTCTCCTCAAGAGGTTGCTCCTTTGTGCAAGAGTTATTCAAGTTTATTTACACTGAAGCCCAGTATGAGTGAATTTGATAAGGTTTGGACTTGTCCCTAACAGAGAGATTCGCCACTTCTATGCTGGAGTACTCTTGAAATGGAGCCTTTTGGGGAAAGGTATAATATTTGGGGAAAGGTATAATATAGGGAGCAGGACATGGATGTGAGCGAGATTACATCACCTCTCTCAAGTTTGCGGTTAAATTATATCAACTGTGTATAAAAGCTAAAAATTGAGGGCATATTCAACTCAGCATCAGCAGCAACGAAGTTCTTGTAGTCAAGATATATTGATAGAGCAAAGGTTGGGGCAATAAAGGACAGGCCAATGATGAAAAAACTGGTGCGCTCACTGAAACGTCGCTATCCCCGTTCGGGGTATCGGCAGCGGGGGTTTACTCTGCCTTTGGTCTTGGGCATGGGACTGATCATGATTGTGGTTGCCCTAACCCTGCTCTCGCGATCGCAACTGGATGTGAGCACTGCTAGCTTGCAAAAACAAACTCAGCAGGCCTTTGCGGTGGCTGAAGGCGGTATGGCCCGTACCCTTGGCTTACTCAATGGCAACTACCAGATTCTGCTGCGCCGCACCTATAACCCCGCTAACAATACGAACTTTAATCCTGCCCGCCCCTACCTGATCAGTCGCGCAGCGGATGCAACAAAAGTGGGTCAGCCCAATACCACGGGTTTGAATGTTCCTGCTGTGAATGAATGGACAGCGGCGAGCCTTGGTTCTGATGCGCCCCCCTGCTTTACCCTCGATAACCTAAATACGATTGTCCTCAACGGCACAATTGGCACCCCTGTGCAGGGCAATTACCGTATTCTCTCCTATCTCTACGATGCGCCAACGCAAACAGGACACCTGTTGATCGAAGGTCGCTTGCCCAATAACTCGCCGGCGAATGCCTTCATCTTGCAAAAGATGGTGATTACGGATCGCAGCGTGCCCTCCAACTTCCCTGGCCTGCTGGCACAAAGCATTAACCTCGGCAACAATGATGTCTTTGGCACCGTCAACGGCAACGTGATCTGCACCAATCCTGCCAACTGTGTGGTTCCCCAAGCCCAGTGCCAAAATGGCCAGCCGACCCAACAGGGACTGCGCAGTGCCATCGGAGCGCTCAATAACGCGATTATTGAGGGGACGATCGCCATCAACAAGATTAACCTACCGCCTTTTCCTGAAGCACCCAATGCGGTGGGTGGTTCCGTGCTAGGGAGTGTTCCCCTGACCACGCTGCCCAGTTGGTTACCCTCCAGTCAAGTCACTGACTTTAGGGAAGCCCTAGAAGCGGCAGGCGGCTATAGTCAGGGTGCCTACGCCAACTTTCCGATTCCAGGACAGGGCAGAAATCCTCCCCAAAACTCACAGGACGTTACAGGTAGGACAACTGACCAAAACTTTCCCCGTCCCGACGATCGCCCCTACGTTGACCCCGATCCCAACATTCCCTTCTTTATCCCTGATCCCCTACGCCCCGGGGAGCGAATTGTCAACCCAGAGAAAGTCTATTACGCCTACCGCATTAACAACATTAACCTTAGTGGTAACGAGAGGGTGACATTTAATACGACGAACTATGCCATTCGCCTCTACGTCAGTGGCAACATCTCCCTCAGTGGTAATGCAGGGATTGACAACACCTGTAGCCCCAATAGTTCCACCTGCGGTACCGGCGCTAATATGGGACTTCCCTCTGGTGTCGGCACACCGGATCGTCTGCGGATCTATGGCAACCCCCCAGACCCCAACAACAGCACGCCTGATCAATCCTTTACTCTCAGCGGTGGTGCCACAGCAGGGAGTGTCTTTGTCTATGCCCCGGATGCCAAAGTGGGGATTAATGGCGGCAGCAGAACACCTGATATTTTTGGGGCTGTTTGGGCCAAGGAGTGGAATGGTTCCAGTTCCAACAATGCGGAAATTGCGGTGCCCGATCGCCTGCCTGAAGCCCTAGGGGGCAACTATACCAATGCTTCAATTGTGGTGGCACGCACCACGGAAGCCAGCAACTGGAACCGCTTAGCCCAGTACTAAACGCCGGAGGCGATGTTGATGACTCACCATAAACTCTGTTTCCACTGGCTGGTAAAGCAACGTTCCCAAGGCTTTACCCTTGCGGAGGTTTTGGCTTCTATTCTGGTGATTAGCCTCTTTACCATCGCTGCCATGCAGGCCATTGTGGTGGCCGCCTTTTTCCAAGCGGATGCCCGCAAATTTGCCGAGGCCAGTCACTGGATCCAAGACGATCTGGAAAATATCAAAATTGTTGCCTACGATCTGTGCCAGACAAAGTTTGCCCAACGCAAATTGGCCGCTTCTGCCCAAAGCACGGATACAACCCTCACGTTGGCGCTCATCGAACCCGGTGAAAGTGACTACGATCAAGCCATGCCCCCAGAGTATCGCACCGGGGGTGCCTGTCCAGTAACTTCACCCACGGATGGGTTTCGAGTGGGCGATCGCGTTCTCATTGGTTCGGACTCGGGCACACGCCGTATTCTCTCTATGTCAGCCAACACGATTACCTTGGACTCGCCAGTAGGGGGCTATCGGGGGGCGGGTACTCGTGTCTATGCCCGCTGTCGGATTCAAGCCAATGAAACCAATGGCATTGATGGTGGCTTTGGTGCCTACCTGCAAACCTTGATTCCGCCGATGAACAGCAGCAATAATAGTCGCCCCATTGTCAATGACACGTTTACGATGACGCGCACACCCACCACCCGTGCTGAGGCACCTTTCCAAACCCTAGAACTGGCCTATTCTGTGCGCAATAGTAACAACCGCGTCGTTGCTCAACTATCAACCGAGGTGGTGCCCAATGCATTTTTCCGCTGTCCGTGAGCAGGGCATGACCCTGATTGAAATCTTGATTGTCCTGACGGTGGCAGCGATTTTAGCGGTGGCTGTCACGCCGAGCTTTCTCTATTGGCTAGAAACGCAGCGGGTCAACCAAGCCCTTGAAAGCCTAGAGGGGGCACTGCGGGAAGCGCAACGGGAGGCAATGCGGCGCAACCAAACCTGTCGAGTGACGATTAACACAGGCACCAATCCCACTATCGCGGGGGATCCACCCCAATGTCTGCCCAATGGCTCCCGCCAACTGGAAAACGTGACCCTGCGTCGAGGAATAGGAACTGCCGCCGTACGGTTTGGCTTTCAGGGGCGCACCAGTAGTACAGGTACTATTGTCATTGCTTCTACCAATAATCCCACCCTTCAGCGCTGTTTGGTGGTGTCTTTAGGATTGGGGATAATGCGTACGGGCAATTACCTCGCAACGGACACCACGGGTGCAACTGCCGCTAACTGTCAAGCGCGCGATTAAGGAGCAGGGAGATGCAGGTCTGGCGCAGAGGCAATCGCGGCTTTACATTGACGGAGTTACTGGTAGCGGCTGCCGTTGGCGGTATTGTTGTGGCCATGAGTGGTTGGGCAATGGTGGCTATCCTGCAAAACAATCGTCGTGTTGAAGAGCAGGCAATTACCCGCATGAACCTGAGCCGCGCCCTCGACTTTATCTCCGATGATATTCGCTCAGCCATTCGCATTTCAACCACGGCACCCTCCGATTGGACGATTCCAAGTGGTGGCTACCAATTGGTGATGTTTATGGAAAAACCAGCGGATAACCTCGAGGAGCAGGACAACGGCACTTTGGCCAGCACAACCCGTGTGGCCTATTACACCCGTCCCAAGACAAGCAATGTGGTGTGGCGAGGCCCGATGATTCTCTATCGCCAAAAAATTGGTGACTCTACCCCCAATGCGTTAATTGATGGCATTGCCAACACGAGTCCCAACTGCACCAATAACTTGCCGGGCGCGACGGATAGTGGCACCAACAAGGGTGGATTTCGAGTTTTTGTGCAGCACAACCGCAACGTTAAGCTCTGCATTGCCGGTTTGGTGGAGTCAACGGGTACGGTTTACCAAGCAGAAACCCTTGCCGCCGTGCGATCCGGATCTGCGACCCCTACTCCCTAGCGGCAGCAGCATTCCTTGAGAGGTACTTTTGGGAACACTGATAGCTTCTCCTCTTCACTCGGATAGAATAGGTTCAAAACGGTGAAAGTTCCTAGGGAACGGGATGACCTCCCCTTTACTTTACGTACCCCCTGTTTGACAAAAGGGTCATCGTTTTTCTATTGCGGCTGTTATAGGGATGCAACCATGATTTGGCTTTTTTATAGTCTGATGACTATTCTTGGCATTGGTCTGCATTTGTGGCGACAGCCTCACCAGCGTACACGGGCAGGGATCATCCATGTCAGCTTGCTGTACCTACTGGTTATTTTTGTGGGAATTGGGGGGGTGATGAGTGCGTTGGTGCATACGTTTGATGCTGCAGCGACGGCTCGCAAAATTGGCTGGTTACCGGGGAGTCCTTTCCAATTTGAGGTCGCAATGGCGAATCTGGCCTTTGGGATTCTTGGCCTGCTCTGTATTTGGCAACGAGGATTGTTTTGGTCAGCAACAGGGATTGGTTTCTCGGTCTATGTGTTGGGATGTGCCTATGGCCACTACCAACAGATGTTGCTGGGAAATTTTGCCCCCTACAATGCTGGCTGGGGGATTTGGCTTTACGATGTTGGCGTACCGTCGTTGATCTTGACATTGCTGTGGGGCCGCAGTCGCTGGAATGTGTCCCACCCTCATAGGAATGTGAGTAAATCCTAACACCAATCGCCCTCAGAGCTGGTGACCGAGTGATTTTCAACTTAACAGAACAGGCGCGATCGCAAGGGGGAGTGTAGGATAGGGAAGGCGTGATTGAAATCCTTTGGCTGCGTTGTCCCTATGCCTCGTCGTACCGATATTTCAAAAATTCTCATTATTGGTTCGGGTCCGATTGTCATTGGTCAAGCCTGTGAATTTGACTATTCGGGAACCCAAGCCTGTAAGGCGTTGCGCGAGGAAGGGTACGAGGTGATCCTGATTAACTCCAACCCCGCCACCATCATGACGGATCCTGAGACCGCTGATCGCACGTACATTGAACCCCTCACCCCGGAAATGGTGGAAAAAGTCATTGCCGCCGAACGCCCCGATGCCCTACTGCCCACAATGGGGGGACAAACGGCCCTGAACTTGGCGGTAGCACTGTCAAAATCGGGGGTTCTCGATCGCTATGGGGTGGAACTGATTGGGGCTAAGTTGCCAGCCATTGAAATGGCCGAGGATCGCAAGCTCTTTAAGGAGGCAATGCAGCGCATTGGTGTGGGGGTGTGTCCCTCTGGCTTGGCCAATACCCTCGAAGAGGCGCGGGCGATCGCCCAAGAGATTGGGGTTTATCCCCTGATTATTCGCCCCGCCTTTACCCTAGGCGGCACTGGGGGCGGCATTGCCTACAACCAAGAGGAATTTGAAGAAATTGCCGCTGCCGGTCTCGATGCCAGTCCTGTCTCACAAATCCTTATTGAGCAATCCCTGATCGGCTGGAAAGAATACGAACTGGAAGTGATGCGGGACATGGCCGATAACGTGGTCATTATCTGCTCCATTGAGAACGTGGATCCCATGGGTATCCATACCGGGGACTCCATCACTGTCGCACCAGCGCAAACCCTGACGGATAAAGAGTATCAGCGGCTGCGGGATGCTGCCATCAAAATCATTCGGGAAATTGGCGTAGAAACGGGCGGATCAAACATTCAGTTTGCCGTTAACCCGGAAACAGGGGAAGTGATCGTGATTGAAATGAATCCCCGCGTCTCCCGCTCCTCAGCACTCGCTTCTAAGGCAACTGGCTTTCCCATTGCCAAAATGGCGGCGAAATTGGCCGTGGGCTACACCCTGCCGGAAATCCCCAATGACATTACCAAGAAAACCCCCGCTAGCTTTGAACCCACGATTGACTACGTGGTCACCAAAATTCCCCGCTTTGCCTTTGAGAAGTTTCCCGGCTCGCAGCCGGTGCTGACCACCCAAATGAAGTCCGTCGGTGAAGCCATGGCCATTGGCCGCACATTCCAAGAGTCCCTGCAAAAAGCCCTGCGATCGCTGGAAACGGGACGCGCCGGCTGGGGGTGCGATCGCCCCGAAAAACTCCCCAGCCTTGAGCAACTGCGGGGGAAACTGCGCACACCCAATCCCGATCGCATCTTTGCCATTCGCCACGCCTTCCTTTTGGGGATGACCGTTGAGGAGATTTACGAACTGACGGCCATTGATCCGTGGTTCCTGCGGCAGATGCAGGGACTCCTAGAAACGGAAAAATTCCTCAAGCGCAGCAAACTAGAGCAACTCACCGCTGATGATCTCTGGCGGGTCAAGCAGCAGGGCTTTAGTGATGCCCAAATTGCCTACGCCACCAAAACCACCGATGATCAGGTGCGTGCCTATCGCCAATCCCTCGGTGTTGTTCCCGTCTATAAAACCGTGGACACCTGTGCCGCCGAGTTTGAGGCCTACACCCCCTACTACTACTCCACCTATGAGCGGCCGGTGGAACAGATTAACCCGGAGACGGGTGAGGTTGAACCCCTGCCGCCGCAATCGGAAGTATTGCCCCCCCGCAAGCCGCGGGTAATGATTCTTGGCTCTGGCCCCAACCGCATTGGTCAAGGGATTGAATTTGATTACTGCTGCTGCCATGCTTCCTACGCGCTGCGGGCGGATGACTATGAAACAATCATGGTCAACTCCAACCCTGAAACGGTTTCCACGGATTACGACACCAGCGATCGCCTCTACTTTGAACCCCTGACGAAGGAAGATGTCCTCAACATTATTGAGGTGGAGCGCCCCATCGGCATTATTATTCAGTTTGGCGGTCAAACCCCCCTGAAACTCGCCTTACCCCTCCAGCAGTACCTCGAAACCCATGGCGATCGCCTCGGAACGCAAATCTGGGGTACCTCGCCCGACTCCATTGATATTGCCGAAGACCGCGAACGCTTCGAGAAAATCTTGCGGGAGCTGAATATCCCCCAACCCCCCAATGGCACCGCTCGCAGTTATGCCGAAGCCCTGAGTATTGCCCAGTGCATTAGCTACCCCGTAGTGGTGCGCCCCAGTTATGTGCTCGGCGGTCGCGCCATGGAAATTGTCTATTCTGATGCCGAATTGGAGCGCTATATGAACGAAGCCGTTCAGGTGGAGCCAGAGCGACCGATTCTCATTGATAAGTATCTGGAAAACGCCATTGAAGTGGATGTGGATGCCATTGCTGATGCCAGCGGTACCGTGGTAATTGGCGGGATTATGGAACACATCGAACAAGCCGGGATTCACTCTGGGGATTCTGCCTGTAGCTTGCCCACCCAATCCCTTTCTCCTACCGTGTTGGAGACCATTCGCAGGTGGAGTATTGCCCTCGCCAAGGCCCTCAAAGTGGTGGGGCTGATGAACCTACAACTGGCAGTACAAGGGGAGCAGGTCTATATTTTGGAGGCCAACCCGCGGGCATCCCGTACGGTGCCCTTTGTCTCCAAGGCGATTGGCATTCCCCTTGCTAAAATGGCTGCCCGCCTGATGTCAGGCAAAACGCTTGCAGAACTCAATTTCCTCGATGAGAAGATTCCCAACCATGTCGCTGTTAAGGAAGCGGTTCTGCCCTTTGAAAAATTTGCCGGTACCGATACGGTGCTAGGAGCTGAGATGCGCTCCACCGGTGAGGCGATGGGGATTGACATGACCTTTGGTGCTGCCTATGCCAAGTCTCAACTGGCGGCCAATCAAAGGTTACCTTTGAAAGGAACCGTTTTTGTATCGATGAGCGATCGCGACAAGGCAGCGATTGTGCCCGTGGTGCAGGAGTTGCAGTCCCTCGGCTTTCGGATTATTGCCACCGAAGGAACCCGCAATGCTCTGCTTGAGGCGGGTCTGAGTAATATTGAACTCATCCTCAAGCTTCATGAAGGGCGTCCCCATGTCCTCGATGCGATTAAAAATGAGCAGATTCACCTGATTCTGAATACGCCTTCGGGTCAGGAAGCCCGTACCGATGCCCAATTGATTCGTCGCACCGCCCTTGCCTACAAGATTCCGATTGTGACGACAATCGCCGGTGCCAAGGCGACGGCTGCCGCCATTAAAACCCTGCAAACCTCAACCCTCGGGGTACGGGCACTTCAGGACTACCATCGGGCGGAATGCTAAACATTGGTTTTGGCAACTATGTCTCGCCGCAGCGACTGCTGGCGATCGTCAGCCCCGACTCTGCCCCGATTAAACGCCTGATTCTCGAAGCACGGCAGCATCATCACCTCATTGATGCCACCCACGGCCGGCGGACTCGTGCCGTACTGGTCTTGGATGGGGAGATTGTCGTTCTCTCGGCGCTGCATCCTGAAACGTTGGTGGCGCGACTCAACCCACCCCCCTAGACGTCTCCAAAACATCAAAAAATAATCGTCACCCGCAGTGAGTCGGTGTAGAGGCCGGGGGCAACCCACTGCTGGGCAGGAATGCGACCGTAGATCGTCAGTGTATTGAGGACATTGTTGCCGGGAATAAACGGTCCCCGTTGCTGTGTGCCCCCAGTGCCATCGCCCCAAATGATACTGCGATTAGCATCGAGGTAGAGGTTATAGTTCAGGCGATCGCTCCCACTGCTCATTTGTCGCGGCGTAAAACTATTGCTGCCCCCTTGGCTTAGTTGAACCGTTACGGGGCGGTTGTTAAAGCGACCAGCCCCACCCCCCACACAGACAAATTGGACTTGACCAGTGGTATCCAGAGGAATGGGCGAAAAAGGATCATAGCTCCCAAAGTTCAAACCGGTCACACTTTGAAACTGACAACCCGTCCCCTGCGCCTGGGCGGCTGCCCAATACCCAAGGCAACTGAGGCCAGTGATGCATCCTATCGTGGCGAGTCGGGCAACGAACATGAAACTTCCCCTACGTCAGTAAAGAGATCGTCACTGGGTGGCAGTGTCAGTTGGAACGTACAGCGCAGTTGCTCGTAGGTCACTTCAGCAGTGTAGGTTCCTGCCTCTAGGGTATCAAAGTAAAATTCTCCCCTTGGCGAGAGGGGCGATGGGATTTTTTCCTTGTTGCGTTCTAGGGTGAGTTGTCCCAAATTGGGAATGATCCGCTCACTGCCCCGCAAAATCACCACTCGTCCGACATAGTTGCGACTGGGGCGGACATCAAAGCGGGCGATCGCTCCCCCACGAAAAGGCGGTGCAATCAGTAGCTCGGTGCGGCCAATGGCAAAATCAATGGGAATATCCTGATCCTCAATCCGCAAGGCATTGCCGTAGTAGGGCAGCAAGTCTGGAATCAAAATTTTACCGCGACGATTCGTGCGACCAATTTCTTGATTACTTAAGTAGGTGCGCACACCCCCCACATTGGGCACATCCACCAAGACAAAACTCCCCTGCACCGGTCGCGTGGCAAAAACTTCACCGCCAATTGTGACGAATCCCCCTTCCACCACCACTTGCGCCTGTCCTGTATCCCCTGCCTGCGCGTAGCCAATTTGGTAGCGGCTCCAAGGGGCATTGTAAGAAAATGTGCCACTGACAAAGGCCTGCTCATTGGCCTGAAGCACCTGTCCCTGATAGCCATAGCCGACGCCCGCTGGGAGCGATCGCGAGACCTTGAGGAAAGGAACCCCCTGATTTCCCTGTTGCAGCCAGCCGGTGTTAAGTGTCACCGCATTGTTCAGAAAGTAGTTAAATGTAACACTGATTTGGTTCACTGGCTGATCACTGCCAGAGAGGAAGCGCGAACCTTGCAGGTATAGACTGAGATTGCGACGGAGTTGCACTTGAGCGAGAATCGTTGCCTGTTGCCGCACCCCTTGATCGCGGGGGTTGGTAAAAAAGTACTGACCACTGATTGTTAGCCGCGACCCCAGACTGAGGGTAGCATTGGCAAAGCCCTCTAACTGCGGGCGATCGTCCCCCAAACCCAAGCCAGTATTGACATAGTTGCCACTGAGCAGGCGCACCCCACCACCAAAGGCCAGCCGCCGCCCCGGATAGTTGTAGCCAACAGCAATCCCACTCCCCAATTTTCCCTCAGTGGTACTCACCGCCGCCGCCACATCCAGCGTGCCAATGGGAATCGCCGTACTCAGGTTCAAGCCCGCATTCAAAAGATCGCCATTGCCTTCCAGACGTGCCCCCAGGGTCAAGTTATTCAAAATGCCCTGCCGATAGGCCGCCAAAAATTGCCCCTGATCTCCGTAGCTGAAATTCTCCGTGCCAAAATTTTCCCGCTCGGCACCGGCAGCCACAATAAACTCCGATAGTCCGGGGCGCAATAACGTAAACGACTGGACAAAATTACGGCTAAAGACCTGTTGATTGCCCTCAGCATCCTTTATCACAATTCGCAAGCGATTAAAGCCCCCAAAGGCGGGCAAATTTTTGAGAATAAACGGCCCCGGCGGTAACGTCACCTGCCGAATCAGCAAGTTATTCAGGTAAATTTCTGCGCTGCTGGGGGTGGTTACCTCACCCCGAAAGTCAAAGGCGGGTTGGCGAATCAGGTAAGGGCTAAGGCCAAAGTTGCGTTCCCAAACAATGCCCCCCCAAAGGCCACCCCCGCCCAACAGGTCACTGCTGATAAACGCATCCCCTAGGGTCAAAGTCGTGAGATGGCGCCGATGATCCAATCTAAAAGCAGTGAGTCCCCGTTGCAGGTTGCCATCGGCAGTCAACCCCAGCGTTGAGGTAAGGGCATTGCCACCAAAGCTAATCGCCACTTCACTGGCAGCCGTCAGTTGTTCAAAGTTATTCCAAAAAACGCCATAGTTCAGGTAGGCACTTAAGGGTTGGCTATAGCGAATCCCCGGCGGTTCATTACTCGGGTTAAAGTCAATGACCGTTTGTGGCAGTTGGGCTGCTCCCACCTGTAACCGTAGCACTAAGTTGGCATCATCCCGCTGGAATGTCATCTGCGGTGCCAACGACTGCAAGGAGACGTGCTCAATGCCTTGGATGATTTCGCGGCGACCGCCAATCTCCCTCAGACCGGCATTCACTAGATCCTGCACAGGGATGAGCACATCGTCGCCACGCACCAAAACAATCACATCCCCCTTGGTAACGCGATTCACCTCAAGGGTATAAATGGCAGAGACTTCTGCTTGGGCAGAGACTGGAGCAGCCATCAGGAGGCTACTAAGCGCAAACGCCGTTGGGAGTAGAAATTTCAGTTGTAAGGGAGGGGTTGGTGCCCACAGACTGTAATTTGACTTGGCGCACTTGGGCACAGTTGGTTTGTGGTAGAGGAATATTCCTAAAGGGGCGATCGCGATCGGCCAACACATACACCGACTCCAGCATTCGCTCGAACACCACTGTTCCCTGCTCATTCAGCCCCTGAACAGTGATACCAAGGGTTTGAATGTGGACATTGCCTTTATTGCGCAGGACAAAACTTAATTTGCCCCCTTCGACGCGACCATTCAAAATTTCGCCTTGGCGCTGGATATTGGCGGGTTGGACAAAAACTGGCAAGCTAAAGGTCTTGATAATGCGAATGGCTGCCCCTTGGGTTTCTAAGACATTGGCTGGGGGCAGTTCTGTCACCAACAGACGATAGGTTTGCTCTTCAGTGGTTGCCGGTTGCCGTACCCCAACCCGTAAAGTCCGCTGTTCTCCCGGCGGTACCGACAGCAAGACAGGGAAAGCCACGACATTGCCATCGCTTTCTGTAAGCTCTTCTCGACCATCGGCGGTTTGCTGCCAGCGGCGGACACTAATCTCAAAGTTAATCGGCACCTGCCCCGTATTGGTCAGGGTCAACAATGCCGTTCGCTGACGCGGTGAGAGAAACACCTGCACCGCATTCAGATAAAACTCTGAGGATTGTGCAGCTACTCTTGAACTCAGACCAAGAGCAAAGAGAGTAGCTAGCAGGGCAAACCGCCACCCGAATGGAAAACAGACCTTAGAACGAGACAATGACCTGAACTGTATCACCGTACGTTCCCGGTGTCAGTTGATTCAAGATGCCTGCGGGTAGGTTGTTTCCTGCTGGAATCCGGCCGTAGATGGTGAAGTTTTTGGGCAAGGCATTAGGTGCAGTGTACTCGACATCATTACTGGCATCGCATCCCCAAATCCCCGTTGCTGCAGAATCTTTGTATAGTCCATAGGGAAGACGGGCGGTACCACTGGCCATCTGGCGCTTGGGACTGGCGCAGGAAGACCCTGATGCAGAATTATTTCCTTGGCTCAGTTTGATAGTTGCTTGGGTCTTGGGTAAACACTGAACGCTGACTTTGCCTTGGGCATCTAGGGGCGTTGTTGCGTGGGCACCCAATGGAGAATAGGTGCCAAAGTTGATATTTTGAGTACCCGTAATTTTGCAAGCTGGGTTGACTTTTGCTTGAATCTGAATGTTAGCTGTTTGGGGCGAAGTTTGGGCTTTTGCCCTCTGTGCCATTAATAGAGGCAACACTCCCCCCGCAGCGGCAAGAAATAGACTGAGAAGAATCCGTTTGAGCAGGAATGAGAAAGTCATCGCCAAACCCCTTATGAGAACAACAAAAAGTTTACACTTCAATCTTTGATGTTACTCTGATACTGAATGTAGCAAGCCTTTAGGGATGACTCGCGGTGAGCTTGCAACACACACTAGCAGTAACAATACTACAGCATACCCCCCTTGCCTACCGTGATTTCACGGAGGTTTTATCTTTCCTTTAGAAAGAAACAATAATCTGAACCGTATCGGTATAAGTACCCGGTGTCAGTTGATTCAGAGTCCCTAAAAGTGCAAGAGCTTGACCCGATGGGATGCGGCCGTACACGATAATGTCTTTGACGCTAGCATTGGTCGCACTGTAGTCCACATCATTCAGGAAGTTACAGCCCCAAATGTCAAGAGGGGAGTAAGAACTATCCCGATACAAAAAATAAGGAAGGCGAGCGGAGCCAAAAGCCATACGCCGCAGCGGTACAAGACAACTGGACAAAGCAGCAGGATAACTCCCCTGATTCAGCCGAATGGTTGCTTGGGTGCCCGGTAAGCATTGCACACTCACCTGACCTTGGGCATCTAGCGCTTGGGTGTAGTGGGTACCGAGGGGATCATAGGTGCCAAAGTTAATATCCTGAACGCCCTTAATCACACAGGCTGCCTTCACCGTCGCCTGAACGTTGATGTTACTGGTTTGAGGTGAAGTTTGAGCATGGGCGCGCTGAGCCGTTAGGAGTGGCAATAGACCACTGGCAGCAGTCAAAAATAAACTTATTGGGTAGAGCTTTAGCCTCAGAAAACAGGGGCGATGCATAAGACTCTTCTCCCAACAGTTCATCAGTATTTTAATTGCTAGAGTGAAGCCTACAAATTGCTAATTATGAATTTGGAGAGCACTCAGTCATGACTCGTAGGCCAAGCTTACGCAAGCCTAATGTGAAGGTGTGCGGCGAATTCACAATTGCAGCCGTTAGAGGGATGCTGTCAACCCTACACCACTTACAGGACTTATGAACAGAGAATTTTAACTACGCAACAAAAGTTAATCTAAAGATTGGCACCCCCAAGCGTCAGGATCATCGTTGATGGCATGCGATCGCCATCGAAGGCAGTCTCAAAAATATTTTTGTAATGTTGATTGACCCCATTTTATTTGAGTGTATGCTAGTGCCTAGGAAAATTTTGTAGCCCTTTGATTTGGAGTGATTGCTGTGTTGCCAGACTTGCCAAGTTTTGATGCTTTGCTTCAGAGTTTGCGTAATATTGACACCCTAACCGAGTGGGAAATGGCGGTTCTGGGCATTATTGTCATCGTGGTTGACATTTCTCTAGGGAACTGGGTCTGGCCAAGGATTTTGCAGGGGCTATTTATTCTTCTGTATCTTGGTGTAACTGCTATTCCCCTATTTTTGGTGGCGAACGGTATTCTACACCAGTGGCAAGATGTGGTCTTTAGCTGCCTAGTTATCGGCTTTTTGGGGTCAATCCCGTTACTCCCCTTTTTTGCTGTTTCCAGTATTCAGCGAAAAATAGATGGCCTCAAGCAACAGGTGAACAGACCACCTGCATCAGCTCCTATTAATTTCGAAAAGGAGTGAGATATTTTCAAGAGGGATAGGCTATACTCAAAGCGTCATGAATGTTACTCAAGAATATGAGCTATAGCTTGGACTGACGAGAGCGGGTTGTCTCCTATATCAAGCAAGGTGGCAAAATCAGTGAAGCAACTCAAATCTTTCAGGTCAGTCGCGCCGCCATCCATCGCTGGCTGAAGCGAGACGACTTAGCGCCCACGGTTGTCCCCCGTCGTCCTTGGAAACTGGATTGGGCAGTCTTAGCAGCGGATGTTGCTGCCCATCCCGATGACCGTTTATCGACCCTGCCCAGCGATTTGGCGTTCAAGTTTCCACCATTAGTTATGCCCTCGACCAGATGGGCATCACCCGAAAAAAAACAGATACGTTACCAAGAACGGTGTGAGGCAGAGCGGCAAGCGTATCAACAGCAGCTCGACACATGGGTAGAGAGCCATGGGGAGGAAACGGTGGTGTCTATCGATGAGACGGGGTTTGACTCTCGAGTGGCGTGTGAGTATGGGTGGTCAGCGCGAGGCCAACGAATTAATGGAGAGCGAGTTGGGAAGCGTCAGAAAAGAGAGAGTGTAGTCGCAGGACGGTATAGACACCAGAAAGACTTCATAGCGTCGATGCTGTTTTCAGGATATTTGAATGCGTTAGGGTTTGTGAGCTGGCTGAGTCAGTACTGTTTGTCAGCGTTAGAGAAACGTTCGTTGTTGATGATGGATAATGCACCGATTCATCCAAAAGGGGCGATTCAGGCAGTGGTGAAAGCGGCGGGTCACGAGGTGTTATTTTTACCGAAATACTCTCTTGATTTGAATGTGATTGAGCACGACTTCAGTGCGCTGAAGCGAGCGCGGATGTATGCAGGGTTAAACTGTTCTATGGATGAAGTGATTCGCAAGTATTGTGCTGGATAATGTCTCATTCTTTATTGGAATAGCTATATGTTTTGAGCCTCAAGGGCAATCCACGGCATCTGTATTCTACTCAGTCTTGACGGTGGGGTAGAGCGGTTGGCGCAGGCGGTGCGTTGCCATGCCATTGTCTGAGTATGCGTTTGCCCTGTGGGCAAAGACACAGGGCTTCAAAACTACGGTAATCTTATAGAGAAACTAGAGTATTGCTAGCAGTGCTATGGGCATCACTATTGAAAACGTTTCTAAGTCCTTTGGCTCCTTTCAAGCGGTCAAGCAGGTGGATTTGGATATTGCCAGTGGCTCTTTGGTGGCGCTGTTGGGGCCTTCAGGTTCCGGCAAATCAACCTTACTGCGGCTGATTGCGGGTTTAGAGATGCCCGACACTGGCCGAATTCTGCTCACGGGCAAGGACGCCACCTATCAAAGTGTCCAAGAACGTAATATTGGCTTCGTCTTTCAGCACTATGCCCTTTTTAAGCACATGACTGTGCGCCAAAATATCGCCTTTGGCCTAGAGCTGCGCAAGGTGCCCCGTGCCAAGATCAAAGCTCGGGTTGAGGAGTTGCTCGAGTTGGTGCAGTTGGGTGGCTTGGGCGATCGCTACCCCTCTCAGCTCTCTGGGGGACAACGCCAGCGGGTGGCTCTTGCCCGTGCCCTTGCCGTAGAACCCAAGGTGCTATTGCTGGATGAACCCTTTGGTGCCCTCGATGCCAAGGTACGTAAGGAACTGCGAGCATGGCTACGCCACCTCCACGATGATGTCCATGTGACAACGGTCTTCGTGACCCATGACCAAGAGGAGGCTATGGAAGTCGCGGATCAAATTGTTGTCATGAACAAAGGCCAAGTGGAGCAGGTGGGCACCCCCGCTGAAATTTACGACCATCCCGCTAGCCCCTTTGTGATGAGCTTTATTGGCCCTGTGAACGTCTTGCGCTCCCGCGTCTTTCAGCAAAGCGAAGGCACGGCTGCCCACTGCGATATTTTTCTGCGCCCGCGCGACATCATCATTGAGACGAGTCCCAATGGTAACACCGTCTCAGCCCGCATTCACCGCATCATTCACTTGGGTTGGGAAATTCAGGTGGAACTGCGCCTAGATGATGGACAGGAGCTGATGGCTCACCTATCGCGAGAGCGATTTGACGAGCTGCGCCTTGAACCCCAGCAACAGGTCTTTATTAAGCCAAGGGAGGCAAAGTCCTTTCCCCTTTACTACAGTATTTAGGCACCAAAAAATCCGTTCATCCCTTGAACAAAGGGGGTCAAACTTGCTATGCTAACAAAGCAACGCAATGGGGTGTCGCCAAGCGGTAAGGCAGCGGGTTTTGGTCCCGCCATTCGGGGGTTCGAATCCTCCCGCCCCAGTTAGGTTATAGACATCAATGCCAAGAATATTACCTTCATTACTGGCCTTAGATTTTGATGGCGTCCTCTGCAACGGCCTGCGAGAATATTTTCAAACCAGTTGGCAGGTGTATCAGCAGGTGTGGCCTGAGCAGCCCCTTGTGCTTTCCCTAGAGGAACTAGAAAGGCAATTTGGTCAATTGCGCCCTGTGATTACGGTGGGTTGGGAAATGCCGCTCCTGTTGCGAGCAATTGTTGAAGGCACCTCTACTCAAGAGATTCTCCAAAACTGGCCAAAGGTGCGCGATCGCCTACTTGCTACCTACCATCTCACTGCCACCGATTTGGGAGAACGAGTGGACGGCCTGCGCGATCGCTGGATTGCAACGGACTGGCAAAGCTGGCTGGCGCTCCATGACTTTTATGACGGTGTCGTAGCCGCTTTGCAACGCTGGCAGACTCAAGGTCAACCCCTCGCCATTGTCACCACCAAGGAGCAGCGCTTTGTTACGTATTTGCTAGAGCAAGCGGGCATCTCCTTTCCCCCAAGGGCGATCTATGGCAAAGACCAACAGCAGCCAAAACCTGTGATTCTTGAGGCGCTTCAGTCAACCTATGGTGCTCCCCTGTGGTTTGTTGAGGATCGCCTCGGGGCACTGTTACAGGTTGCGGCTACACCGGAACTAGAGGAAACAGAACTCTTCTTGGCGACATGGGGCTATACCACTGCTGGCGATCGCGCCCAAGCCGAGGCACATCCGCGCATCCATCTCCTCAGCCGAGAACAATTTTGTGAATTTCCCCACTGGCTTTGCCCCTAACCCCTTGTCTTTCAAGGTGGTTTTCTCTATACTGGAAAAGCTGCGCAACAGCGCGGGTCGCTAGCTCAGCGGTAGAGCACTCGGCTTTTAACCGATTGGTCTTGGGTTCGAATCCCAGGCGACCCATTCCAACTAGCTATCCAATAGCCGGCGGAGTTCTGCCATATCGTCATCAATAGATTTACTCTGAGAGGATGAACTGGGGCGTGGTGCGTCCTGCACTTCGGGAGTAGAGACGTTGATATTAATATTTAACTGACTGCTGCCACTGGAGGTCTGGGGGAGTGTCCCCGCGGAGGAAGCATCGGGCAACAAGCCCATCTGCCGCTTCATTTCCAGCAGTTCAAATTCCACATCCTGTTTGTTGGCGCTGCTTTGGAGCGCTTGGAATTTACTTTCGAGAGTATCGCCACTCAGTTCAGCGATCGCTTGGGAGCGGGCTTCCATTTGTAGAACTTTATCTTCCATGCGTTCAAAGGCCGCCATCGCATTGGAGGTGCCCACCTTGCTAACTGCCTGATGAATCTGCTCAGAGGCTTTGGCTGCCCGGACACGCGCTTTGAGCATTTCCTTCTTCGTTTTCGCCTCAGAAATTTTGCTTTCAAGGGCAGTCAAGTTGTCCTTGAGGGTTTTTACTTGGACTGCCATTTGATCCACTTGGGCTTTAAGGGCGGCAGCGGTATCTGCGGCAGTTTTCTTGCGGTTCAAGGCTTCCAACGCGAGGGCTTCATCTCCTCTACTGAGGGCAAGGCGTGCCCGCTCTTCCCACTGTTGGGCATCCTTAAGATTTTGGGCGTACTGCTGCTCTAGTCGTTTCTGAGCAGCAATGGCTTGAGCAACGGCTTGGCGTAACTTCACCAAGTCGGCATTCATATCAATAATCGTTTGCTCAAGGATTTTTTCTGGATCTTCAGCAGCACTGACAATGGCATTGAGATTAGAGCGAATCACCATGCCGACACGATCAAGTAAACCCATGCTTTGCCTCGTCAATAACTCGTTGACTCTACTCTAGCGCATGCCCTCTACATCCCCATGATGCAGTAGCCCGAATCCACATAAAGAATTTGACCAGTGATGCCACTGGCTAGATCGCTGGCAAGAAAAGCTGCTGTGTTGCCCACCTCTGTTTGGGTCACTGTGCGCCGCAGCGGAGCCGTGGCTTCCACATGGTGGATCATATCGAGAATGCCCCCCACTGCTGAGGAAGCCAAGGTGCGAATTGGACCAGCGGAGATACCGTTGACACGGATATTCTGAGGCCCCAATTCTGCCGCGAGGTAGCGCACATTCATTTCTAGGGCTGCCTTGGCAATCCCCATGACATTGTAGTTCGGCACAACCCGCACACCCCCCAAATAAGTCAGGGTAATGATTGACCCGCCGTTGGTCATCAATGGTTTAGCGGCACGGCTGAGAGAGATCAGGGAGTAGGCACTGATGTCGAGAGCGAGATTAAAGCCTTCAAGGGAGACGGCGGAAAAGTCACCACTGAGATCTTCTTTTTGGGCAAAGGCCAAACAGTGAATCAAAATATCTAAGCCACCCCAAGTAGAGGCAATGGCAGCAAAGGCTTCGTCAATTTGTTGAGGTTGCTGCACATCTAGGGGTAAAAGCAGTTTGGGGTCTAAAGGAGCAGTCAGTTCCTCGACCTTTTGCTTCAGCTTTCCCCGCTCGTCGGGAAGATACGTCACTGCCAGTTCAGCACCTGCTGCATGGAGCTGTTGGGCAATCCCCCAAGCAATGGAGCGATTATTGGCAATGCCGGTCACAAGGGCGCGTTTTCCCGATAGGTCTAGGAGCATAGGTACAGCCAGTGTGAATGATCTAACCCTCTGATCGTACCAGAGGGGCTGCTGCCTTTAGCGCCAGCGTAGGACTTGGGTTTTCAAGGGGTTGACAAATTCCCGTCCCTCTTGGGTGGCTTTCTCGTACTCCCGCTTAAGCTGGTAATACCATTTAGCTTGGTAATCGGCCTCTTTGATAAGCGTCAACGGTGGCTTGTACTTTAGGCCTTCGCTTTGCTTGGCCACAATGCGCAAATCTTGGTTGAGAAATTCCCGCGCTAAGGGAGCCAGTAGCGGTTTCAGGGGGGCGAGCCACGGAAAAGTCCAGTAGTAGGTGGCGGTGAGTTCAGTCTCCTGATCGTTGATGGGGGTAAGGGTAATCAGAAAGCAAAAGGTGTGGCGATCGCTATAGTTGGTTTCGATGCGAATCCCCGGCAGCCGATAGATAATTTCCACCTCAGGATGGCCACCTAAAATATGGTGTGCCCACGACTTGCGCAACAGGGGATGGCGGCGCATGGTAAAGCCATAGGGCGACGGATCAAAGGTTTTTGCCTTCTCAAAGAGCTTGCCCCGCTTGCGCCACCACCACGCCCCATGGACAAAGGGCGCATGGGAGGGATCCATAAAGTTAATAAACACCTGATCCAGATGTCCCGGAAAGATGAATTTTTGCACCGCTTGGGGTTGGGTCTCGGCGCTAAATCCGGGCACAAGGGGAACCTCTAGCGTGGGTTCACTAACATTGCGCTCATTGGCCGGCAAAAAAATCCAGAGATTGCCCTGCACCTCGCGTACGGGATAACTCAACACACCAAAGTGCTTGAGATCCACATCACTATCACTGGTCAGGGAGGGAATCAGCGTACAGTGGCCGTGGGCATTGAAGCGCCAGCCGTGGTAGGGGCACTCCACCTCTTCCCCATCAAAGTGACCATAGTGCAGGGGAATGCCACGGTGAGGGCAGAGATTGCGCAGCGCAAAGGGCTTGCCTGAAGTGGTACGGCAGAAGAGAATAGGCTCCCCTAAAAGCACCTTGGCTTGGCAGCGACCCGGCTTGAGGTCAGCGGCTGGCAGGCCATAGTACCAGATATTGCGCAAGAAACTACTACCCTCATGGAGGGAGAATGAAGTGCTGCGGGAGTTCATAACCAGACTCTACCAGATGCTCGGCAGTTATTTTCTACGTTACGCCGAAGCAGCCGTCAAGTCAGTCACATACCGCAGCAAGATCCCCTTCTGGCCAATAATGAACCCTTGATCAGGACTAAAGAAGAGAATTTTATAAAAGTTGGAGGGGACTTTTTTCACGTCCACATCCTGCTGCCACGTTTGGCCACCATCTTGGCTACAGAGCAGTACCCCAGCACCCCCTGCTAGCCATACTTCATTGGGTGTGCGATAGGCCAGATCAAGGAAGCCAACACTATTGCGACGCAGGGGACTCAGCAGTTCTCCCCAGTTTTCGGAATTGTCTGGATCAGAGAAGGCAATTTTACCGCCATTGACAATCATCCAGAGCCGACCATCCGGGGTAAAGCCCATATTGTGGACACGGCGCGAGGTGGTGCGATTGTGGGGTTGCCAAGCGGTTTGTCCTGGTTCCCACGTGGAGTAAAAGCTCCCCCGCGAGGAGACAGCCACATACTCCCCAGAGGGCGAACGGTTGAGGTTGCGCATGACCCCAATGGCTTCTTGGACTAATGCTTGCCAGTTTTTGCCGCTGTCTTTGGTACGGTAAATGGCGCCTACATCGGTCATCATTTCCGCAGCGCCATTGCCGAGGGCTTTGATCAGGCGGGGTGAGCCGGGGAGTTTGGGATTGAGGGGAATTTGACTCCAAGATTGGCCACCATCGGTCGTGTGCAGCATAATGGGTGGCTCACCGACAATCCAGCCCTCGTTCCCTTGGAAGCTAACGCTGTTGAAGCGATAGTCGGGATTATCTAAAACCAGCGTACGGGGTTCCCAAGTTTGACCACCGTCGCGAGTTTCCATCAGTGTGGCATTGGCACCCACCAACCAACCGTGATTACGGTCAATAAAGCTCATATCGAGAATGGTTGAGGTGGTTGGTAGTTGGATGGCTTCCCAAGGGTTGTAGTCCAAGGCGGGGATGGCAAGGGCAGAGGTACTCAGGCTCATCCAGAGGACAACGGTCACCAGTAGCCAATGCAGGAACTTGATTCCTTTCATTTTTTGCCAATAACTGTCAATTTGTTTAGCGAACATTATAGAAACTCAGTAGAAAAAGAACGGCAAGGGCAAGACCACCAAAAATGAGGATATTTTTTTGGCCGGGGGTGAGGCGATTCACACCCAAGCCGTAGTTCAGATTTTCCTTGAAGCCTGAGGGGGATCCCACAGGTCCAATGTTGCTAAATTGCTTTTTCGGAGCACTGCACACTGGACACCGCCAGTTTACGGGGAGATCAGCAAAGGCTGTCCCCGGCGGAATCGAGCGATTTTCGTCTCCCTTTGAGGGTTCATAGATGTAGCCGCAGGCACGGCACTCAAACCGATCTAAGGGCGCAACATCAGGGGTTTCGGCGGTCATACCTCAGAAATTTTTAAGATTTGCGACATACATCTTAATACTACGGGATTTAGGGGCGTTTCTTGTGATGAGGACAGGGGAGTTTTCAGGACAATACTGCGAAACTCTAAGACATGTAACGAAAGATCAGACCTTTGCAACATAAATATAAAGAAAAGATTAGGGAAGCCAGCCCTGCCAAGAAGTGATGCCATGATAGGGGTATTCAATTGAGGTCAGCCCATATAGACCTTAACCTTAAATCTCCTTTAATATTCCGTAGAATGCTGGCTTCCATATCACCAAGGGGGCTGGCATTTTACTTTTGGGGGTAGAATAGAGACCTGCACTTTCTACGGGTCGCCTGTGACTCCCACATTGTGTTGGCACTATCCACCGCTCCAAGCAGGAATTCTCTGTCGGCGCTATCAGCGATTTTTTGCGGAGATTGAGTTGACCTCTGGCGATCGCATCACAGCCCACTGCCCGAATACAGGGCCGATGACAGGAATCTGCCAAGTGGGTGCCCCCGTTCAAGTCTCCTACCATGCAGATCCCAAGCGCAAGCTGGCCTATACGTGGGAAATGATTTTCGTTGATGGCACGTGGGTGGGGGTAAATACGAGTTTGCCGAATCGGGTGATTGCTTCCGCATTGGCGGCAGGCATCCTACCGGAACTAGCTGGGTACGGCACTCAGCAGCGAGAGGTGGCCTATGGTCAAGAGCGCAGCCGCATTGACTTTTACTTGGCGGATCATCCCCAACAGCCCCCTGCCTATGTTGAGGTGAAAAATACCACTTGGGCGCAAGGGGGGTTAGCCCTGTTTCCTGATACGGTGACCATGCGAGGTCAAAAGCATCTGCGGGAACTGCAATGGCTACGGCAAACCCAACCTGACACTCGTGTGTGTATGCTCTACTTTATTAATCGCGGTGATTGCGATCGCTTTGCGCCGGGAGACAGTGCCGATCCCACCTATGGACAACTCTTACGCGCCGCCTACAACCAAGGGGTGGAAATTTTGCCCTATCGTTTTGCCATTGAGCCAACGGGCATTCAGTTTTTGGGAACGGCCAAGCTGGTACTCTAGGACACTTGGCTAAGTTCAATCAGATTGCCATCGGGATCTGCGACAAAGATTGCGGTTCGTCCTGAGGCACTGCGCTGCAAGGGAATTTGGGCTGCCACTAGGCGTTGTTCGAGACTGGCTAAATCAGTTACGCCAAGAGCAAAGTGGGGGTTACGTCCCCACCGCTGATCTTGACAGGGATCAACCACCTGCTCCGCTGGGATGAGATGAATTTGCACCGTACCGATTTGATACCAGCGGCCGGGGAATTTCAGGGGGCGATCGACGGGGGTAAGACCCAGCAACCCTTCATAGAAGGCCGCAGCTCGCTCCAAATCCGTGACGTTAATAGCAACGTGGAGAAAGACCATCAGGAATTGGCGGGTTGCGTCACCCCTAAGCGAATTTCTGAGCAAAAGGAGGCCATACTAAAGCCACCAAAGCGCTTGAGAATACTAGTGCGCAGGCGTAGATTGGGACTGGCAAACCAAAGGCGCTCTTCAGAGTACATGGTTTCGTATTCGGTAATCAGTGTTAGGGCACCATCACTGCCCATACTGAAGCGACCGGCAACCGGTGCTTTTTCGGCATAGCCCATTTCCCGCAGGAGCTTGCCTTCCATCCGTGACCCCTGATCCATGATCGGCACCAGTACCGTTGAGCCTTCGTGCTTCTCGCTGTCCCATTCCATCGTGCCGTCCCAACTGACCCGTGCACCGCACACTGCCCAAGCGGGATCCATGTCATATTGCTGACACAGGGCAATGACCGCAGGATCATCCACAGACAGTAATTCAATGGTTAACTGAGACTTGCCTGACTCAGTTTGCTTAAAGGCCAAGTGATGACTGGTACGTTGGGAAAACCAGCGGCCAGCACTTTGGGCAAAAAAGTCGCGGATGTCCATACCTGCGCACACTATGTAATGGGGACAAGAGCAGTATTTTTGAGTCTTTTTTTAGGGTACACCGTCTCTTCGATTCCTTCCAAACGATCGCGCTGAGGAAAGATGCAGTCAAAGATTAACAATGTAACAATATGTAAACGAGTTTAAGATTTAAGATAGAAGTAGGTCGCCCTCATCAATCCCTATGCTGCACTCAAATTTACCTGAACCTCAACTGCTTAAGGTCTTGCTGGAGCCGCTACTCGAAGATTTTCAGTACTGGTTCACGCGATCGCGATCGCTCTTGCAGACAGAAGTGATTCCCTTCTTGAACGTGGCGGAACAGCAGGCACTCCTTGAACGGGTGGAGACGGCCCTCAATGATGTGATTGCTACCCAAAGCCTCTTTCGGGCAACGGACGGCCAAGTGGGGGTTGATACACAGGTACTGATGCAGTGGCATACGCTCTTGATGGAGTGCTGGCAGGTTGCCCACCACTATCGCTTATCCAAATCTTGTGACGCTTAAACCATTCTCGGCGCTTGGCTCGGAGGTGCTCTCTTCATGTTGCAGTTGATCTATATTGTTGCCTTTACGGTCTTGGCACTACTGGCCATGGCTAATCTGATTCGCAGTTTGTTGACCCTCGGCATTGAATCACAACGCCAATTTTCACCGCCACGGGTGACCCATCCCGAACTGTTAGATAGCGATGGTCATGTGATTGATGAGCCCCTGTTGGTGATGCGCTCTCTCAGTGTGGAGGATGCCCGTGCCCAACTGGATGCGATCTACCGCGAATCCCCCAGCTACGGTGACGACGCCCGTGGAGAAACCCAAGCCTAAATTCTTAGGCTCCTATGGGCAGTTCCTGACCCGCTGGTTTCAGGTGGATGCAACGGCACTGGCGGAGGTCTTGGCTAGGGCACGGCAGGAATTAGCGGCGACGGAGGTCTTGCTGATTGGCAAACCTCAATCGGGGAAAAGTTCGATTGTGCGGGCAATGACGGGTGCCGATGCCAGTATTGTCGGGGCGGGGTTTCGTCCCCATACGCGGCAAACACAGCGCTATGACTATCCCACGGCTGAACTGCCACTGCTCACCTTCACGGATACAGTGGGCTTGGGGGAAACGCCAGCGCAAACGGCTGAGGTGGTGGCGGAATTGGATCACCTGTTGCAGCAAAGTCAACGGGCACGAGTGATTATTTTGACGGTCAAGGTAACGGATTTTGCGGGCGATCGCCTGCACCAAGTGGCAAAGGCACTGAAGAAGGCTCATCCAGAGATTCCGTTTATTTTGGCCATTACCTGTCTGCACGAGCTGTATCCCCCCAACCAAGAAAATCATCCCCCCTATCCCCCAGAGATTCCTGAGGTTAATTTGGCGATCGCTGGCCATAAGGAGCGCTTTGCTGACATTAGCGATCGCGTCATTCCCCTTGACTTTACGTTGGAGGAAGACGGCTACACCCCTGTTTTTTATGGCTTTGAGACCCTTGCTACAACCCTAGAGGCAGTGCTGCCCAAAGCAGAAGCCCAACTGCTCCGCGAGCTGATCGCCCAATCCCATCTCAGTGATCAACTGGCTCCCCTCTATCGTCAGGTGGGGCGGCGCTACATTGCCCCCTTTGCAGTGATGGCGGGAACCTTGGCGGCAGTGCCTTTGCCCTTTGCCACGATGCCAGTCCTTGTGGGGGTGCAGGTGGTGATGGTGGTGCTGCTGGGGCAGTTGTACGGTCAGACCCTTTCGCCTTCCCAAGCCGGGGGCATCTTGACCACAATTGGCGGCGGATTTGTGGCGCGGTTGGTGGGGCAACAGTTGATTAAATTGATTCCGGGTTTGGGATCGGTGCTGTCTGCCTCTTGGGCGGCGGCCTATACTTGGGCCTTGGGGGAAGCCGCCTGTGTCTATTTTGGCGACGTGATGGGGGGCAAAACCCCCGATCCGCAGCGCATTCAGCAGGTACTCCAAGAAACATTGGCAACCGCACATTTACGCTTGCGCCAAAGCGAGTCCTAAATCAAGCCATCGTTTTGAGGGGCATTGGCCTTCAGGGAGCCATCGGCCTGCCAGCGCACTTCCCCGGCTTCTCCGACCACAAAATAGGGAATTTCTTTCTCCTTTAGATAGCGGGCGATCGCGGGATCAAGGGCGTTGCGACTAAGAATGACACTGCGCGGCTTGACAATCTCAAAGAGGCGTGGCGTTAATTTTCGCCCCCACCACCAGAGAACCTGCGGTGGCTCCACGGGCGTCACGGCCAGCCAATCCGTTTGAGCGGCATCGCGACTGGGATCACTGACAAAGAGCCACTGACTGTTGCCCATCTCCAAGGTCAAGATAGCCGGATCCGCCCGCAGGACAGTAATTTTCACCTGACCCAGTTGAACGGGTTGCCGCAGGGGAAGCGATTGATGGGGCACCTTGAGGGTGGTCAACATTTCCCGGTAGGCAGGATCACTCTTGGCCGTTGGCACATCCGTAAACTGGCGAATTGGGGTGATCCCATGAATCTCGCGCCAGCCCTGTTGTTGACGGTACTGGCGATCGCTGGCCACCGCCCAATCAATGCGGTTAATGCCCTCTTGAGCCAAGAAAGCCGTTAGCCCTTGGGGATCTCCCCCATTAATGACGACTGTCCCCGCTGGTTGCTGAATCACCAGTGTCGGCACCTGTGTATTGGCGAGAACCGTAGCTTGAAAGAGGGTATTTTGGCGCAGAATAAAGGGCACGAGAACCAGAGTGACACCAAGGGTAAACAGCAAAAACCAACGGCGCCGCCAGCGAGGACTCAGCCACCCAAGGACAATCAGGCCATAGAGAACAACAACTTGCAGCCAACCCAAACTGCCAAGGGCGATCGTTGCCCCCGGCCACTGGCCGATGGTTTGAATCAGCCACAGGAGGAAAGCTGTGGGGTAGTAGAGGAGCCAAGCAAGCGCCGATCCCACAGGCGGAACGAGGAGGCCGATCATGGCACTGATGAAGCCGCCAACCGTCAAGAGAACCAGGGGCAGATTGGCAAGGACATTAGCCAGCAGACCATACACCGGGAAAATACCGAAGATTGCCAAAGAGAGGGGCAGTACCCAGAGGGTGGCCGCGAGGGGTACCGCGACAAAGTTGCGCAGGGGTGTTGGCAACCAATCGAGGCGATCGCTGATCGGTTGAGCACTGACAATGAGACCCAAGGTGGCTAGGAAGCTCAACTGAAAGCCAATGTCCTCAATCCACAGGGGATTGTAGATCAGCATGGCAGTGGCGATCGCCAGCAGAATCACGAGGGGTTGCCCCTTTTGACCATTCACCAAAGCCACCAGACCCGCCAAGCCCATCAACACAGCGCGAATTGCTGAGGGGGCAAACCCACTCAAACAGGCAAAGAGCACCAAGACCCCAGCCCCCAAACCATAGCGCCACTGCTGCGGCAGGAAACGCGTCACCGCCAAGACAACTGCCAACAAAATCGCCGTATGAAACCCCGAGGCCGCCAGAGCATGGGATAGCCCCACGCGCCGAAAGCTGTCGCGCACCTCAAAGGGAATGGCCACCGCGCGGTTCCCCAGCACCATTGCCGAGACCACCGCACCATAGCGATCGCCCAACCCTTGGGCATGGACTTGGATAATCCGCTGCCGCAGTGCCCACAACCCCCAAGGTGATCCCTGATCCAAAATCGTGACCTTGTTGCCTGCTAAGCCAGCAAAGGTGTGCTGTAACTGAAGCTGCCGCCGAAAGTTAAAGGCACGAAAAAACTCACTGCCCCCCCCACGAGGCAGATAGAGCCGCCCCGAAATCTGGATCCGTTGGCTGGGATGTAGCTTTGCCCCTTCCGCTGCTGGCAGTGTCACATAGAGGCGGCCACTGGCTCTCCCTTGCAGCACCTCACTTTGGGCCGGTACTTGACTGAGATTTTGATAGCGCTCCACCCCTAGGAAAAAGCGTCGTCGCCCAGCGCGATTAGGTAGTGGTGTGGTTTCAACACGCCCCTCGACGAGCACCGTTGACGGTAGGTTCAACCCCTCAAGACGGGGCACTAAACTGCTGATGTCATTCACCCCCGGCTGGGGCGTGCGCAGCCACACATAGGCCATCGCTAAAAGGGCAACCCCGGTGGCGATCGCGAAACTTTGACTCGAAGGCAGGCGCAGCCAAATCTTGCCGCCCCAGCGCCGCCCGCTGTAGAGCATCCCTCCTAGGGCCAAGACCCCCAGCCAACCCCACTGAAAGAGACTGAAAACACACCCCGTAATAAAGGCGATCGCCCAGAGAATTCCATCCGCCTTGGTAATGCTGAACATAGCCTTGTTGGGGTTGGCGTCCAGAGACTTAGGAGAAACTTTAAGACGGCATCATGCTGTAGGGACAGAGTTTTAGAACCAATTCAGACTTTAACCTATGTCATGCCAACACTAAGGGGCACCCGCGTCTTTTTTTCGGCGTCAATGGTCACCTCTTCAGGACGGCAGCGCACGACACTGACCTCAAGTCCCTCTGCGCCCTCAGCCTTCAAGTCCTCAATGTAGCCATCCTTCTCTTTTTCCGCCTCCATGGGTGTCAGAAAAGGGCCAAAGTAGTAGGTGCAGGGGGGGGTTTTCGTTTCTATCTTGACCCACCATGCCAGACCCATACCATTGACGAGATCGGCGAGCCAGTTTGTAAAACCTGTATTATTATCGCTAAACATTGACGGTATTCCTCCGAAACTTGCCAAATTGCCCCAACCAATCAATTCAATACATCTGTTGGTTTGCTCTCTATTTGTGTATAACTGATCCCCCCCTAAATGTGTATGGCGAAAATTCCAAACCATCAATTGTCATATTTATTTACATCAAGAGTCCCCACGAGGACAAGATCACTCATTCAACCCTGACGCTGAAGGTAAACGCAGTGGCGCTGGGCATGGCTCAAGGGGGTGGCAAAGGCCTGAATCTCTAGGAGTTGACTGCGGTATCGCGGCAGCAGGGTTCCTAGGGTTTGGGCATCCTCTTTGCTCCACTGACCTCGGTACAGGACTAAAATGCCCCCCGATCGCAATAGGGGTAACCCATAGGCACAACAACGAGCCACATCACCGACGGCTCGAATCAAGGCCAAATCATAGCGGCGCTCATGGGCTTCTGCCCGTCCCCATTGCGGCTGAATGTTGGCCAAACCAACACTTGAAGGGAGAGAGTGCAAAAATTTGACTTTCTTTTGGGTTGCTTCAAGGAGTGTCACTGACCAATCGGGGCGGGCGATCGCCACCGGTACCCCCGGAAAACCACCGCCACTGCCAATATCAATGACCTGTTGAATCTTAGTTCCCCAAGGTGTTCCCCCAGTAGGCTGAAGCCATGGCAAAATCCCCCGCAACGAATCCCAGAGGTGCTTCTCCCAGAAATCAGGGACTGCCGTAATCCGCGTCAAGTTGATCCCTTGGTTGGCTGCGAGGATTGCCCCATAGAAGCGTTGGAACTGTTCCTGCTGTTGGGGTGTGGGTTGCCACTGGAGGGTCTCCTGCCAAGGGAATGGCTCAAGCAATAACGGCCTAGGACTCGCCATCACCACCACTGGGCAACTCTTTCTTTGCTGTTAGCACCTCCCACGCCGCTTTGAGTCGCTCCTCAAAATCCTTGACATGGCTAGAGACGGTATCAGCATTCGACTTCAGCTCTGCGATCGCCGTTTCAAGGGCTTTCTGTACATCCGCTGGCAGGGCTTTTAACTGAGCGGCGGCAAAGCGCTGGAGAGCCGCCAGCAGTTCTTTGGCTGCTTCAATCACCTCCTCAGCACTGACGGTTTCTCCAGCGGGCTCAGGGTTGGATGACTCGGCAGCAGCAACCGGTTCTTCAGTGGTTGTGGGTGGAACTTGTTCTTCAGACATGGCGGTAGGCTCCTAAACGTACTCACTCATTCATAACTGCACAACTGGTACCCTTACCTTAGCAAATGCTGCCTTTGATCTTTTGCAGCAACTCGCAAACAAAAACCCCACCCCCCTAGGGGTAGGGCGTCCATTTCCTCATTAGCTAGGGACAGCTAGAAGCTAAATGTCGTTCGCACAACCCCCAGAAGCAGCGGCGCGTTGTTACTGTTGCTGTTGGAATTGACCACGGCAATGAGGCCAGGTGTAATTGAAATATTCCGCGAGATCGGAATACGGTATAGCCCTTCGATGTGATAGGAGTTAAAGGTTGCCCCCGGTGCACCCGCTACATTGCGAACGCTAATGGTTTGTGGGGGTTGACCGACAATTAAACCCAGAACATCGCCCTTGCGCCAGATGTCCGGTACAGCAAAGGTGGCGGCCCAGTTTAAGACTTCTGCTTCTCGCCGTGGGCCTGTGAATCCTTGTACCTGATAGACATTGGAGTAGCCGACCCAGCCTGCAATGTTGAATTTTTGAATGGGGCGATAGGTAAACTGAAAGCCAAAGTTATCGGCGGCTGCATTGGCGTTATTGCCGATGGGGTTGGCAGCAGAGCCGGCAAACCCACTGCTTCCCGTTCCGCCAGCAACACCGACACCAAAGGAGCGCACATAGGTAAATCCCATGGCGAGGTTCTTCGCAGGTCGCCAGTCGAGTTGGGCCAAGGCGGCATAGGCACCGTCGAAGAGACCATTAGTATTTGGTGTATTTCGATCCGGATTAGCTGCGTTCGGTGCCTGATAGCTCAGATTTAGGGTTAGGCCAGTGCCCCGCTCTCTATTTTCAAGGAGGGTATAGCGCAGTGTTAAGCCAGCGCCGCCACCAAAGCGATAGAGGGGGTTAAAGCGACCAAACCGGCTAATGGCTCCCGTTTCACCGGACTGCAAGAGAGGGTTAAAGGTGAAGACGTTCTTGTCGAAATTGCCTGCTGATGCATCAAAGGCAAGGAATAGGCGCCTAGTAAGGGGGGTGCGATAGTAAAGGTCGTCGATTCGGAATTGCCCATTGGTGTTGGTATCGTAGCCAAGACGCGCCATATTTGTGTTTGTAAGATTAGCACCGTCGTATCTGGGCATGTTGGCCGCTTGGATACGCACTCGCAGGACATCTCTGCCATAGAAGCTGGTGTCAAAGTTCAGCCGAGCGCGGTAGGTAGCAACGGTATTGTCCTCGATGGTGGGCCCGCGATTGGGTGCTGGCAGGGAGCGAGTCCCTGTGAGAACATCGGACACATTGAAGATGACTGAAGCGCGTAGTTTAGTAGTGGTGGAAAATTGGGTTGCTTCAAGGTTGGCAACGCGACCTTCTAGATTTGTCACCCGTCCCTTGATCACCGCTAATTCGCTACTAAACTCCTCTGCTAGCCGCTGAAGGGTGGCCAGATCTTCCTTGCTGGCAAAGCGATCGCTGATCACATCCAAGCAGGCGTTCAAGGCTGCAGCCATCTCAAAGCGTGTGGCGGCACGATTGCCACGGAAAGTGCCATCGGGATAACCGGCAATGCAGCCATATTTCTCCACCAGTGAGGCCAAGGCTTGATAGGCCCAGTCCGTGGGGCGCACATCCGAGAGTTGATTCACTGAGGTCACTTGCGGCATTGTCCGCTGCATTCCCAAAGACGGCGCGGGGGCAGGGAGTCGGGGAGCTTGAGCCTCTAAGTCCGCCACTGCTGGCACTTGTGCCACTTGCAAGGGGGATTTTACTGAACGAGTGACTTGTTGCAACTTATCATCAAGAAATCCAGAAGCACTCACATCATTCGTATGGGGTATGTCTTGTAACTGATTCGCAGCTAATGCTGCTGACATTCCCCACGCAGGAGCCAAAGCTAGCCCCAGCCAGACCGCGATCGATCTCGCCATTATTCACTCCTCAATCATGATCAAAGTATCTGCAAGCCTCGATTTATAGGATATTCAAGGGCAATCGGGCGATCGCCCCCAGCACTTCTGAACAGGCAACTCTCACCTGCCCCCTAGGAAAAGTTAGGAGTAGATTCGCAATACGTTCATTGAGGCTGAACAGAGGAAAACGGTTTCTTTACTTTCTTTAGCTTGAACTACTTGCAAATAAAAGTCAACTACTTCTTGCAAATTTCTCTAAACCAGTCCCAACGCTGCTGTGAGGAAACCTTGGTATGCTTTTTAGCAACTCTGTTGATCGCTGCTGTCATGTCCTACTCCCTCCGTGTTGCTGATCTGCCCGTCGGCGATCGCCCCCGTGAAAAGCTACTCAGCCAAGGTGCCCGCTATCTCAGTTCCGCAGAACTGTTGGCGATTTTACTGGGGACTGGTCAAGGGGCGGGCAAACTCTCAGCCGTGGGCTTAGGACAATTTATCCTCAAACAGTTGGGGGAGCGCAGTGGTAACAGTACCGATGCCGTGAGCCTTTTACGCGACATTACCCCAGAGGAATTGATGGCCATCCCTGGTGTTGGCCCCGCCAAAGCCACGACCATTCTGGCGGCTGTGGAGTTGGGGAAGCGGGTCTTTCAGTCGCGACCGGGGGAGCAAACGATCATTGATAATCCTGCCCTTGCTGCCGCTGTCCTCAGTACTGATCTCATGTGGCAACCGACGGAACGCTTTGCCGTTCTCTTGCTGGATGTGCGCCATCGCCTATTGGGGTCTCATGTGATTACCGTGGGAACCGCCACAGAAACGCTTGTCCATCCCCGCGAAGTTTTCCGTGAAGCGGTGCGTCGCAATGCGAGCCGCCTGATCATTGCCCACAACCATCCCTCAGGCAATCTCTCTCCCAGTCAAGCGGATCTGGACTTAACCAAACAAATTCTGCAAGCGGGACAGCTCATCGGGATTCCAGTGCTGGATCATTTGATTCTCGGCAATGGCGATTACCAAAGCCTCCGGGAAACAACCTCCCTATGGCAAGAGGTTCCCCAAGGGGATGGATCTGCCTAAGGATGTTCCCAAGCTCCTCGATTTCGGGAGGCAGTGGCAGCCGTTATTCCTCGTCGTCAGGTTCGTTTTCCAGTAATGCCTTGGCTTCCAGTAACTGCTCTTTGTGGGCTTCACTAACAATTGGGTAGTGTAGGTTCAAACTCGCTAACTTTTGATAAATGAAGTGAGCCACCATCAGCCGCGCAAACCACTTGCGATTGGCGGGAATAATGTGCCACGGTGCCCATTCAGTGCTGGTGTGGCGAAAGACATCGGCATAGGCCGCTCGATAGTCGTCCCAGTGGGCGCGATCGCGCACGTCATCAATCGAAAATTTCCAGTTCTTTTCCGGGCGACTAATGCGCTCCAAAAAGCGTTTTTTTTGCTCTGCTTTGGAGATATTCAGGAAAAACTTGAGGATGAGAATGCCATTGCGGGTTAAGTAACGTTCGTAGTGATTAATGTCCTCAAAGCGCTCTTTCCAGATGTGCTTGGTCTTGGTTTCGGGGGGAAGTTGCTGGCGATTGAGCAAATCGGGGTGCACCCGCACCACAAGAACTTCTTCGTAATAGGAGCGATTAAAAATACCAATACAGCCTCGCTCTGGCAATGCGCGGTTGGCTCGCCACAAAAAGTCATGATCCAACTCCTCGGCACTCGGTGCCTTAAAGCTATACACCTGACAGCCTTGGGGGTTAATGCCACTCATGACGTGTTTGATCGTGCTGTCTTTGCCCGCTGCATCCATCGCTTGGAAAATAATCAGCAGCGCATAGATATTCTGGGCATAGAGAACATCTTGGTAAGCGGCTAGCTTCTTAATGCCAGCGGCAAGGAGTTCTTGGGCTTCGACTTTGCTTTTGAGGCCAGCGGTATCCGCAGGATCATAGTCCTGCCAGTGAAATTTCCCCCCCACGGGAACAATGTAGCGATCGGGGTTAATTTGGTCGAGAAAATCTTGGGGAATCATGATCAGGAGGGGTTGCGGCAGAACTGTATCCTAGCATACATTCTCTCATTGCAGAAAAATCGAAATATCCCCCTTTCGCGGCTATCTTTAACAAATTGTATAAGTCACAGGCAAAACAGAATTCTCTTTGTATGCTGTATCAGTAGGCGAGCGATCGCCCGCCATCGAATCATTTTCTGTCGTTTGCGTTTTGGACAGCCACCGTGGCTCCGATTAAACCTCACAAACTGGATCTCGATGCAAGTTACCCCTGCCCCTGTCGTCGCCAAGGGGAGTTGATGCCGATCGCCCTCACGGAAGCTTTTGGCTGTCGGCGCTGTCAGCAAATTTTTGTCGTCCGTCCCGATGGCTATTCGATTGAGCAGTTGGCCACCACCTATCCCTACAAACGCGCATGGTATTGGACAGGATTGCAGTGGAATCAGTTGCAGCGGGGCTTCTCAGAAAGCTATTGGTATTTTGCGATTGGCCTGAGCTTCTTTTTATTGATGCCTATTCTCCTCTGGCTGCCCTTACTTCTACAATTGTCCTTAAAACCTGAAGGGCTGCTATGGATCATTGCCTCCCTGCTGATTGCACTGATGCCGGCATTTCTAGTCTGGATTGCCCTCTCCCGTCGTTGAATGCGCTACGGCCATGTTGCCTGAGCCGCTAAGGGGGGCGCGGGTCGCCAGTACACACCTCAGCCAAGTTAGCTATGCCCTCCGTCAGGACGCTCTTCGGCGATTGATTGAGGAGTTGGCAACAGCAGAACCCCTCCTGTTGGAGCAAAATACGCTCGATCTTGAATCTAGCCGCGATTTAGCAGTGTCCCAGATTGTTCTTGGCTGGCTACGGCTGACCCATGAGCGCCTGCACCGTATTCGCCAGTGGCTAGAGCACCTCTACCATGCTGCAGATCCATGGCAGCAATCATTGCCAACGCGACCCGAGCGGTTTCAGTATGCCGTGCCCCTAGGGGTGGTGGCCTTGGTCTATGAAGGGCTACCTACTTTAAGTTTGATGCTGGCGGGCATGGCCCTCAAAACGGGAAATGCCCTTGTGCTCTGGAGTGGTGAAAGTAGCCGCTATACTGCTGGGGCGATCGCCAGTCTCATCGAGGCCGCCCTCAGTAAAACCAGTCTGCCCAAAGCCACCATTCAAACCCTCTCCCTGAGTCCAACCAGTTGGCTTGCGGATCCCGTCGCTGTTGATCTCGCCCTTGTCTATGGCCGCTCCCGCTTTGTGGCCGAGCAACGCGCTGCTGCTCGCTGTCCCTTGGTCTCTCTTTCCCTTGGGAATACCTATCTGGTTTGGGATGGTTCGGTGTCGCCAGAGAGTGTCCTCAACTGTATTCAGCACAGCCACCAAGCCAATCCCGATCGCGCCCTTGCCATTGAAAAGGTCATTGTGCTCGGTAATGTCAATCCCTCCCATCTGGCATTTGTGATCAATGAACTGACCCAAGCGGGCTACAAGCAGGGGGTGGATGAGCACTTACACCGCAACTAT
Organism: Thermosynechococcus sp. B1; assembly: GCF_030322985.1. Taxonomy (NCBI): domain Bacteria; kingdom Bacillati; phylum Cyanobacteriota; class Cyanophyceae; order Acaryochloridales; family Thermosynechococcaceae; genus Thermosynechococcus; species Thermosynechococcus sp. B1. The sequence goes on from NZ_CP096573.1 coordinate 1,410,967, forward strand.
CCCGAAATTCCCCTCGTGGACGCCAGTGAGTGGCCGCTCCCCTATCTGGATCAACGCTTGGCGTGGCACTACGAAGAGGATCTCACCGCCGCAGTGCATTGGATTCACCAGTATGGCAGCGCCGCCAGTGGGATTATTGCCAGCAGCTACGAAGACTGCCGTGCCTTTTATCAGCAGGTGCAAACCCCCCTTGTCTTTGTCAATCGTCCCCCCCAACTAGAGCGCTTGGATGCCTTGGCCATTGGTGCTGCTGCAAGGGGTTGCCAGCGGGGACTCTTTGGCCTTGGGCAATTACTCAGCACCAAGCAGGTCTATCTGTAGGGAAGTTTTAGCTGGAACTGACAGGGACAGGCGTGAGCCAATCGCCACTGCCATTGGTTTCCACTTCCGTGAGCCAGCGTTGATAATCGGCGACAAGGTGTTGACTGAGGCGTTGTTTCATCGTTAACAGAACGCTCTTGAGTAAGCCATTGCCGGTGGCTTCGAGAATCGGGCGCGGTGTGAGATCCAAAGGCGGCGGAATATCCACGCCCACCTGCAAGTCAGCTAGACCAATCAAATCCGTGCCGTTTGCCGTTGCTTGGGGAGACAAGTAACCTTCGAGGGCAAGGTGAAAGCGGCGATTAATGTAGTCCACGCCGCGAATTTCACAGCCGAGGGAGCGCAATTGTAAAGAGCCATCGCTATTAGCATGGACAGCCAGATCCACCGTGGGCTGCAAGCTGACCATGAGAAAGTTAAGGGGACGCATCTTGAGGCGAAAGCGATCGCTACCCAAAAATTCCACTCGGGTTGGATCGGTGAGGGCATAGACAAGCCGCTGGGGTTGGCGCAGGTAGTGCTGCAAGGGAGCCGTGGGTGTTTCAATACTGAGGCGCACAGATTGGCTGGCCTTAAATTCTAAGTACATAGCACACCTAGCGAACGTTGTTTCTAATGTAACGAATTATTAAGAAGATTGGTAAACGGTAAACCGAACTCCCTAATCTGCCCAGCGGGTTTGCCGTCCCAGCCAAATGACCGGAATGAGACCGACGACCACCAAGGCCAAAGCACTTAAGGCGGCTTCGGGAAGTTGCTCATCAGAGGCAAAGCGGTAAACCTGTATGGCTAGGGTATCAAAGTTAAAGGGACGAATCACCAATGTTGCAGGCAATTCCTTCATCACATCGACAAAGACCATCAGGGCAGCGGTAAAAAGGCCGGGCACCATCAGCGGCAAGTGAACCGTGCGCAGAATATTCCAGGGCGATCGCCCCAATGTCCGCGCCACCTCATCCAAGGACGGACGAATCTTCACTAGGCTGGCCTCCACACTGCCCAAGGAAACCGCCAAAAAGCGTACCAAGTAGGCATAGATCAGGGCTGTGATTGTGCCACTGAGAATCAAGCCCACTTCCACCCCCCACAGGTGCTCAGTGACATCGTTAATGACGTTATCTAGCCACCCCAAGGGCATGAGAATCCCCACCGCAATCACCGTACCGGGAATGGCATAGCCCATCGCCGCAATCTGTGTTCCCCAACGCACCCAAACCGTTGGCAGCAAGCGATGCCCATAGGCCAAGAGCAGGGCAATGCCCACCGCCAAAACCGCAGAGAGGGTGGCCAAAATCAAGCTGTGGCTGGCGTGTTCTAAAAATTCACGGCTGAGGTGCAGTTGTTGGTAGCTGATGGCCAAGTAGAGGAGTAACCCGCCGGGGAGTAGAAGACCAAAGAACACCGGTAGGGCACAGACCAGCCAAGCCAAAGCGGCTCGCCAGCCTTTGAGCACGTAGGGAATGGGGCGATCGCCCCCGCGATTGTAATAGCGTGCCTTGCCCCGAGACCATTTCTCCACGAGCAGCAGGGCAAAAACAATCACCACCAAAACTGAGGCCAACTGCGCCGCCGCCACGCGATCGCCCATGCCAAACCAAGTGCGGTAAATGCCGACGGTGAAGGTATCCACACCAAAGTACTGCACAGTACCAAAATCATTCAGGGTTTCCATGAGGGCGAGGCTTGTACCCGCAGCGATCGCTGGCCGAGCAAGGGGCAGCGCCACCGTCCAAAAGCTGCGCCAAGGCCCACAGCCAAGGGAACGACTGGCCTCTAAGCTACAGGTGGCCTGCTCCAAAAAGGCTACCCGCGCCAAGAGAAAGACATAGGGATAGAGAACGAGGGTGAGCATGGCGATCGCCCCGCCAAGGGAGCGGATATTGGGAAACCAGTAGTCACCGTAGCCCCAGCCTGTCACCTCCCGTAGCCACCCCTGAATGGGACCTTCAAAGGCGAAAAACTCCGTATAGGTATAGGCCAAAACATAGGCGGGTGCTGCCAAGGGGGTTAACAGTAGCCATTGCCACCAGCGCACCCCCCAAAACTGACAGTTGGTGACCAGCCAAGCAGTACTGACACCAATGACAATCACCCCTGCTCCCACCCCCAACATCAGCCAGAGGGAGTTGAGTAAATAGTCGGGTAAAACGGTTGTGGCCAAATGGTGCCAAGTGTCACCCGTATTCACAAAGAGTTGACTGAGAATGACCAAAATCGGTACCGCAATCACCACTGCAATCAGCGACACCACTAACTCCCAGGGTTTGAGCTGAACCAGCTGCGGCATTCTCATGGATTTCAACATCGGGCAACCTCCCAAAATAGGTACTGACGTTGTGGGCAAGAGGTGGACAGGACTCAAAGAATGGTCAAACTAAAGTCTAGCCAAGGGGAACGCGTGATCATCGCGCTGGTGGAGATGTAGTCTACCCCCGTCAAGGCCACCGAGCGCAAGGTTTCCAAGGTGATATTGCCAGAGGCCTCAATTTTAATGTGGGGAGCTGCAGCACGAATCAAGGCCACGGCTTTTGCCATCTCTGGAATCGGCATATTGTCGAGCATGATCCCATCCACCCCAAGGGAAACCGCTTCACGCACCTGCTCTAGGGTCTCGGTTTCCACCTCAATCGCCAAGGGAAAGGGACTGGCTTGGCGGACTTTTTCAACCGCAGCCGTGATGCCCCCCGCTGCCACAATGTGGTTGTCCTTGATCATAATTGCATCGTCAAGGCCAAAGCGATGGTTGACACCGCCCCCCACCGCCACTGCATATTTTTCTAACAGGCGCAGTCCGGGCGTTGTTTTGCGGGTATCGACGAGTTGCGTCGGCAAGTCAGCAATTTGCTGGGCATAGGTATGGGTGAGGGTGGCAATGCCACTGAGGCGCATCAAGCAATTGAGGGCCAGCCGTTCGCCAAGGAGTAAGGTTTCTAGGGGAGCTTCAATGCGAGCAACAATTGTCGGCGCCTCACAAAGGGTGCCCTCAGCCTGCTCGTAGGTAAATACTACTGCTGCTGTCAGGCGTTGAAACACCCGCTCCACAATGGGCAGACCGGCAATCACTCCCTGACTTTTGAGACGGATGTGGGCTTTTCCTTGGCGATCCTGAAGATGCAGGGCTTGGGTGGTGCGATCGCCCCGACCGATGTCCTCCTGTAACCATTGATCCAAGAGGGGATCTAAGACACACCACGGCGGCAAATAGGCAAACACCCTAGGATTCATTGGAGAGCGTCACCAATGTCTGTAACTTGTCCCATGCGGCGCCACTGGCCAGAATCGCCTTTGCCTGATCCACCCCTTCCCACCAATCTTGAACGACTGCTGCCACGTAGAGAGCTAAGGCGGCATTGAGCGCCACCACATCCTGCTGAGCCGTTGTGCCTTTGCCCTGCAGAACTTGGGTAAGAATCTCGGCATTGGTCTGGACATCTCCCCCAGCCAGATCCCTCAGGGGGGCACTGGCGAGTCCCAAGGCTTGGGGATCAAGGACTTCTTGGCGCAGCGATTCCTCAGGGCTACTAAACATGACAAGATCGGTCATATTGCCGAGGGTGGCTTCATCCACTCCTTCGCGACCATAGAGGACAATCCCGCGTTGGCGTCCGAGACGTTGGAGGGCGCCGGCCATGGCTTCAAGATAGCGATCGCTAAAGACACCAATCACCTGCCCTGTGGGGTGGAGCGGATTCACCAAAGGACCGAGGAGATTAAAGACGGTGCGAATTTTCAGGGTACGGCGCAGGGGAGCCACGGCTTTCATGGCGGGATGCCAACCGGGGGCAAAGAGGAACGTAATCCCCACTTCCTTGAGCAAAAAGGCGGGATCGCTGTGGGCAAGATTGATCCCAAGGCACTCAAGGACATCCGCTGAACCGACGCGGCTAGAGACGGAACGATTGCCGTGCTTAGCCACTTTGACACCGGCTGCTGCGACAACAAAGGCAACCGCTGTGGAGATATTAAAGGTACCCGCGCGATCGCCCCCAGTGCCGCAGGTATCAATGAGGGGTTCGGCTAAATTTAGCGGCGCACCAGCGGACTGCGCCAACAATACCTTGGCCATGCCCGTGAGTTCCTCAACTGTCAGCCCCTTGAACTGGAGTGCCGTGAGAATGGCACCGGCGAGGGCATCGGGAATTTCTGCTGCCAGCCATCCTTGCATTAACTGGGTGGCCTGCTCTTGCGTCAGGGCTTGGCGATCGAGGAGTTGTTGGAGCAGGTCAGACCACATTGAACTGTGTCGGCAGAGAATCGAGACTGAATTAGACTTAATTGAGTTGTTGCTGGCGCTGACGTGCCTGCCAATAGTGCATCGGTAAGCAAAGCAGCGAAGAGGTGGTGAGCAAAAAGGCCAAGAGTGCGGTGATTTTGCACATTTGACCTAAATCGGTGCCTTCTAATGGTACAGCGATTTGCAGACCCCGCGCACCACAATAGACGAGCCAATAGACAAAGATCATGCGCCAAAGGGTTTCACCATAGGCCTCTTGGGGGGAATACTCCCGCAGGGGACATTGTTTTTCCTCTTGATAAGCTGTGTACAAGAGCCAGCTTAAGCCACTCAGAGCGGCGATCGCTGAAACAATTAAGATTCCCACTGACCAAGAAGCAGCCACTGTCATTGTTCTTTTGCACTCCCTATCATCAGCACATCGTTCCTCAGTCTAGGGGAGTCATTTGCAAGGGATGACAATTGCTAACAATTTGAAATTTTTACATCAACATAATTTACAAATGCTCTCTAGGTTCAGATGAGCCATCACGGCTTCTGTAAGTTGATCCAGTGCAACAGTCCGTTGCTCGGCATAGTGGGGAATGGCTGTGGGTAGGGGGGGCAGTTGACGGCGCGATCGCAACCCATTTAGCCAATGGCGACGCCAAGCACCATTTTCCAATAGCCCATGCAGGTAGGTGCCCCAAAGCGTGCCCGCTGTGTTAACAAGGCCGAGTTCTGAAGCAGAAAAAAGGGGCTGCCAACCGTTGAGATCACCTGTGTATTCACTTTGGCCTTGGTGAAGTTCATAGCCCACGATCGGCTCAGGACAGGGGAAATAAATGGATTGGGTTTGTTGTTGCTGGGTACATTTGCTTACCCCCAATTGCGTGTGCAGTGGCATGAGTCCCAGTCCTTTATAGGTGCCGGGGCAGCCCTCTAGGCCTAGAGGATCGCTGATGGTGATACCCAAAATCTGCCACCCACCGCAAATACCGAGAATGGTTCCCCCTTGGGCAGCGTAGGCTTGTAGTTGCTCTGCCATCCCCGTTTGCCGTAGGACGTGGAGATCAGCAATCGTCGTTTTCGTCCCCGGCAGGATCACGGCATCGGGTTGCCCCAAGGGACGATGGGGGGGTAGAAACTCAAGGGAAACACTGGGTTCCGCTAGGAGGGGATCCACATCGGTGAAGTTGGCAATGCGCGGCAGCCGAATGACGGTGATTTTGAGGTCGGCGCCTTGGCGTTGGGGACGCGGATCCCACAGATCGAGAGAATCCTCGGCAGCGTAGTGGTGCTCGAGCCAGGGAATCACCCCTAAAACCGGTACTCCTGTAGTCTCCTCTAGCCATTGCACACCACTGTCAAGGAGCGATCGCTGGCCACGAAATTTATTAATGACAATCCCCTGAATGAGCGATCGCTCAGCAGGATCAAGAAGCATCAATGTCCCGACAATATGGGCAAAGACGCCCCCCCGATCAATATCCGCCACAAGGATCGTCGGTGCCCCAAGATAGGTGGCCACCCGCATATTGGTGAGATCGCGGTGCTTGAGATTGACTTCTGCGGGTGACCCTGCACCTTCACACACAATCCAGTCAAAGCGTTGTCGCAGATCCGCCAAGGCCTCGGTAATCGCCTGCCAACCCCGCTCAAAATAGTCCCGATAGTAGTCTGCTGCTTGGGTGACCCCCGCCACCTGCCCCTTGAGAATCACTTGGGAGGTCATGTTGCCTTGGGGCTTGAGGAGAATCGGGTTCATCGCCACTTCGGGTTCTATCCCTGCCGCCCAGGCCTGCATTGCTTGGGCATAGCCAATTTCACCGCCCTCACGGGTGACGTAAGCATTCAAGGCCATATTCTGTCCCTTAAAGGGAGTGACACGGTAGCCCTGCTGCGCCAGCCAACGACAAATCACCGCTGTGAGGAGAGATTTACCCGCATGGGACGTGGTTCCCACTACCATCAGGGATTTAGCATTCACAGTCGAGTTGATCATTACTTCGCTGCCTGTGGAACCTTTTCCAACAGTTCTGGGGCTAGGGATTGGGTCAGGTTCAGGCCATGGGTGGGCGAACTCAACGCCATTGCTGCGGCCGGTGTCAGCCATTGCCGTGCCTGTTCATCCCCTAGAAGGTGCAAGCGTAAAAAGGCTAAGCTCAATCCTCGCAGATAGGTGCGCGATCGCGGGGGCATGGCACCGACAAGTGACTGGGGCACAGGCAACACCGGTTCATTTTGACCCGCCTCACCAATGGTTGAAAAATGGGTGGCATCGTCTATCAACACCAAGTAGCGATCGGGCGTCGTCAGCCATGTAAAGGGATAAATTTGCTCCTCGACCGCTGGGGCGATCGTATCGTCACTGGCAGCCACAAACATAACGGGAATTTTCAACTGCCTCAAGGATTCAGGACTAAAGACAGCACTGGTAATCGGGTTAACAGCAATCACCGCTTGCACACGGGGATCCTGTAGGGAATAGACCTTTGGTGGTAATGCTTGCGCTTGGCATTGGAGCAGCAGTGACACATTAAACGAGTCGAGAACACTTCTTGTGCAATGTCGCCGCAGTTGTTGAAAATCCAACGGTGCCCCCGTGAGGGTGAGAGCCGTGTAGCCGCCAAAGGACTGACCAATCATTGCCACCCGCTCCAAATTTAGCCGCCCTGCCCAAGGATAGAGTTGCTCAGGAAATGTCCCTAAACGATTGAGGACAAACGTGACATCGAGGGGGCGATCCAGAAATTCTTGGGCCGCCATCCTTGGACTGACATAGCCCATGGGAAAGGACAGTACCTGCCGGGTCGAGCTACCAACGTGCTCAAGGGCAATCACCGCAAAACCGTGGGAGGCCAGATGTTGACACAAATAGCGATAGCTGTAGCGACTTGCCCCCAGTCCATGGGAAACAATGACCACTGGAACCCGCTGTCCCGCAGGAACGATGGGTAGATAGAGATCCGCTGCAATGGGGCGGGAATGTCCCGTCAACTGCAACCGCCGAGGCGATTCATCCACTGCTGTCCAAGGCATCTCTAGCCACCGCCAAGGCCCCGGTTGGAGCAGTGATTGCACACTGGCAGGAATAGATTCTGGCTGATTTGCGATCGCCTGTTGACGAACAACATCCAGAATTGTCTCTGTTTCGCGGATTGTCTGCTGGAAGTTTTTGAGAATCACGAGTCCTTCCTTGAGGTCAAAGCGGATACTGCGGGAGGGGTAATGGCGCATCACACTCAACGCGGTGAGACCCTTGGGATCAGTGGCAGCGAGAATCAGGGCTGATCGCAGGGCAAGGGCATTTTCTTGACGGCTTTGGGTTTCGAGGATCCGACCCGCTTGCACCATCAATTCTTGACCTAGGGGGGAGTACAACAGTTGGGCAACAGCCACGGGGGACAATCGCAGCCGTTCTTGTAAGGCCAACCGCAATTGCTGCTGATGCACAGGCGGCAATAACCGTAAATAGCTGGCGAGTTCTGGGGAGGCTTGGCCAGTGGTAGCAAAGCGTTCTAAATCAGCAATGGGGAGCGATCGCTCCAAAGGGCCATAGCGAAAAATAATCCGTTCTGCTGCCGTTGCCGACAGCCCCCTTGATCCCGCCAAAAAGATGCTGAGACCCGCCACAACACTGAGGGGGGGCAAGAGAAACCACTTAAGGGAGAGAGTGTTCACAGCGAGGAGTCACGCAACACCACTAGATCAAGAAATTTAGAAAAGTAGTGGGAACAGCGCTCAGCGCAAAAATTCTATAGGTACTTTCCAGTATAGAGATAGCCCTTTGCTAATATGCCTGCTGCTGACATCATGCCCGCGCCACTTTGGAACTGCTAGGGTGCTGTCCTCGTCTGGAAAACTACTCAGGTTGTGAGCCAGCGCAATACCAGTACGTGATGGACATCATCACCCTCTCGTTGGCGCTATCACCCCGCAGCCCACACCCAACTCCTATGGTAGTAGTGTGGCAGGTAGGGAAATGACCAAAGATTAACGATAAGCCCCCCTAACACTTCCCGCTACCGCTTTTCATTAAGGATCTTGACCTATGAAACGCCTTATGTTCACGTCACTGCGATATTTCGTTCCTTGGAGCTTGGCCGTACTCATCCTCGATGCGGGTCTGAGTTGGGCGGGATTCACGCCCCCGAAAAACCTATCCCGGCCGGGGAATCGGGAGGGGGCAGCCACTCGCGGCGTCTGTAGAGTGCAAACAGCGGCGAACGAACCGGATTTAACCGCCTTAGTACCAGCAAGCAATATTGGTTTAACGGCAGCCAATCGTCCCACGTTTTACTGGTATTTACCCGCCAATAATTACCAAGCTCTGGAGTTTGCCCTCTTTCAGAACCTTGCCGATGGGACGCAGGTGCAAATTTACAAGCAGCAGTTTCCGATGGCCCATCGCCCGCGCCTAGACAGTATTACGTTGGCGGGTGACGTACCGCCCCTACAGGAGGGGGTGGATTACCGCTGGACGGTGAGTCTCATTTGTAATCCCCGGGATCCTGATCCATCACAGATTCGCTTTGTGGAAGGTTGGGTACAGCGGGTGGCACTACCAGCGACCTTGAACAAGCAACTGCGCCAAACCAGTCCTGTAGAACGCTATAACCTGCTGGCTAGCCATGGTCTGTGGTACGATGCCCTCGAGACATTGGTCAAACTGCGGCACCAACAGCCAACTAACCCCAAGGTGAATGCCCTGTGGACAGAGTTAATGACCGCTGAGGAGGTTGGCCTCAAGCGCCTGAGCAATTTGGCGATCGCCCAACGGAGCCGAGGCAATTAGGACAATGCTGTGGGCGGGGGCAACTGTACCTTAGAAGCAAGACCCAGTCCTTGGAGCGTGCGAATCACCCACCATGTGGGATCCACTTCCCACCAGTACCAGCCGGCCTTGGCCACGTGGGGATAGGCGTGGTGGTTGTTGTGCCAACCTTCACCATAGGTAAGGAGTGCTGCCCACCAGAGATTGCGGGAGTTATCCGGCGTATCGAAGCGGCGGTAGCCCCATTTGTGGGTCACGGAGTTGATAAACCAAGTGCTGTGCCAGAGGAAGACCGCCCGCACAAACATCCCCCACAGCAGCCATGACCAACCCCCTAGGCCATAGAGCAGCAACGCAAGGGGCACTTGCAGCAGCAAAAAGTAGCGATCGAGCCAGCGGTAAAAGGCATCTCGTGTCAAATCCGGGGCATAGCGGGCATACTCCTCAGCATCAAAAAATTGGCGGTGGGGATAGACCAGCCAGAGCATATGGCTCCACCAAAAGCCCCGCCGCGCTGAGTAGGGATCTTTGACTTCATCTTCGGTGTGGGCATGGTGCAAGCGGTGACCGGCAACCCAAAAAATGGGACCTCCCTGCATGGCCAAGGCACCCAAAACAGCAATGATGTACTCCAACCACTGGGGCACTTGAAAACTGCGGTGACTCAAGAGGCGATGGTATCCCAAGCAAATGCCGATACTACCAAAGAGCCAGTGCAGAAAGATGGTGACCGCCAAGGCTGACCAAGAGAAAAAGAAGAGGGCAACTACGGCTAAGCCATGGACCGTCGTTAAAAAAAGCACAAAAGCCCAATTGAGGCGGGCAGTTTCAGGTTGGAATTCTAGGGATGATGACATGGGCACTCCTCAACACCGTTTGCAGATTTAGACGCAAGTTGAAATCAAGTGTAATCTAGAGAATTTGAGCCACCAAGACAATCCTCGGCTGAGCCTAAATGGCCTTAGAAAATGTCTTACCAGATTTGTGTTGCAGGTAGGTATCAAAGAGGGCAGCCACATTGCGAATCAGGAGCCGACCCACAGAGGTAACTTCCACGCGATCGCGCCCCAAGTGAATGAGACCATCGGCAGCCAATTCCTGCAGTGCAGTTAACTCAGGGGCAAAGTGGGTATCAAAATCGAGATTGAACTGGCGGGCGATCGCCCCCTTGTCCAAGGTAAATTGACACATCAGCTCCATGATGATGGTGCGGCGCAGCACATCCTCAGGGTGTAATTGAATCCCGCGTTCTGTGGCCAATTGCCCCGCCGCAATGTTACTAAAGTAGGTGGCTAGGTGCTTCTGGTTTTGGGCATAGGCCTGCTGCAACATGCTAATTGAGGTGAGACCAAAGCCAATCAAATCTGCGGGGGGCAGGATCGTATAGCCCTGAAAGTTGCGCTTGAGGGTTCCAGCTGCTTGGGCGATCGCCAGCTCATCGGTGGGCTTAGCAAAGTGATCCATGCCAATGTACTGATAACCTTGGCTAGTCAGCGTTTCAATGACCCGCTGCAAAATGGCCAGTTTGGTCGTGCCATCGGGTAGGGTAGCGGGGTCAATTCGCTTTTGGATGGGTTTCAAATTGGGAAGATAGGCAAAGTTAAAGACCGCAATGCGATCGGGGTCAAGGCGCACTGTTTTGGCAATCGTGGTTTCAAAAGATTGCACCGTTTGAAAAGGCAGGCCATAGATCAGGTCAATGTTGACACTCTCAAACTCGGCAGCGCGAATCCACTCCATCACTTGAAACAGCCACGTCTCTGGCTGCACCCGATTGACGGCAAGTTGAACTTGAGGATCAAAGTCTTGCACACCAAAGCTGATGCGGTTGAAGCCCAGATCGCGCAAGCGAAAGAGATACTCGCGGTTGATATAGCGGGGATTCACCTCAATAGAAATTTCGGCATCCTTGGCAAATTCAAAGTGGTGGGTGAGCGTCCGCCACAAAGATTCCACTTGCTCAATGGTGAGATAGTTGGGGGTACCGCCGCCCCAATGCATTTGAATCACTGGACGAGTGCGATCCAGCCGTGCCGCCACTTGGGCAATTTCCTCTGCTAAGGCATCCAAGTAGGTTTTGGCAATGGTTTGGCTTTGGGTGACGATGACATTGCAACCGCAAAAATAGCAGGCGGTCTGGCAAAAGGGAATATGCACGTAGAGGGACAGAGGCAGGTGCTCTTCGTTACTCCGCAGCAGTTCCCGTTGGAAACAGTGGCTATCAAAGTCAGCAGTAAACTCGGCAGCCGTGGGGTAACTGGTATAGCGGGGCAAGGGGCGATCGTATTTTTGCAGTAGTGCCCCATCAAATTGAATCGGCTGAATCACACTCATGGATATTTGCAAGCTCCTAACAAGATCAACAGTGGGCCTTAAACGGCAACGGCTTCAGGACGGGATTGCTCACGCCGACTGGGCTGATTCTCGATCACCACGGACTGCCACATCTGATCGCCAATGGTGGCTTTTAACTCCGACTCAAGGGCGTGCATGAGGTGGCAGTTGAGGGCAAAGGCAAAGTTGGCTTCCTTGACAATGCGGGCGATCGCGACCTCATCGAGGCTGAGGCTATCCAAGGTTTCCCGATAGCGCTGCTTAAAGGCTTTCTTGTCTTCTGGGGTTGGCAGGGCTGGAAACTCGTAAAAGGCGGTGCCCTTGCCTGCGGGGAGGGTCAACTGCGAACGCACAATTTTGCTGAGGGCTTGTCCCCCAGAGAGATCCCCCATATAGCGGGTGTAGGAATGGGCAATGAGCAACAGAGGATCACTTTGGGCGAGGTCATGAATACGACTGAGGTAAACGCGGGTGGCCGTGAGGGGGGTAATCTGATCGCGCCAATCCTCGCCATAGTAGAAGGCCAAGTCTTCGGCCAGTTGGCCACTGCGGTTCAGTTCGGGGAAGTACATGGCTCGCAGGCGATCGCCCGTAGCACTGGCTAAGGCAGCTTCGAGGTCGGTGTACACAAAGTAGAGATTGGCCAAGAACTGGCGGAAGAGGCTCGGCGTAATCAACCCGCGGACAAAACATTTCATGAAGGCGGTGTGTTCGGCCAAGGTGTGAGCCTCAGCAGTTCCTTCCCGCAGCGCAAGAGAGAGCACGGTCATACCTGTAACTCCTGAAATCAGTTTTAACAATCTTTTTTGAGGCAAAGCCATCCTGCCAGCGGCGAATGGCCGTGGGCTGAACGGGGGCAGAAGGGCAAACTAAGGGTGAGTATTACTTTTTGACCATATGGCTGTCAAGTGAAACTTCAAAAAACATTACAAAACTGCCTACTTTTGCAAAATCGTCAAGACGGTTATTGACCGTCCTGAGGGATATAGTATAGTAAAACGGTATGACCTACATAGGTTTAGTTCTATAGGAGTGAACAGCTTATGGTGGCGATCGCCCCCAATCCCGATGCGAGTCAGAGCGTTAAAACCATTCGTGAAAACCTTTTAACCCCCCGCTTTTACACAACAGATTTTGAACACGCAGCAAAACTTGACCTGAGTCGCCAGCAGGAACAACTCGAAGCAATGTTGGCGGAAATGCGGGCAGACTACAACCGCCATCACTTTGTCCGCGATGACTCCTTCAAAGGCACATGGGACACCTTGGATGCAGAGACCCACAAAGCCTTTATTGATTACCTTGAGCGTTCCTGTGTCTCTGAGTTTTCAGGGTTTTTGCTCTTTAAGGAACTCTCGCGCAAGCTGAAGAATCGCAACCCCCTCTTGGCGGAAATCTTTCACCTCATGGCACGGGATGAAGCGCGACACGCAGGGTTTCTCAACAAGGCAATGATGGATTTTGGCCATGCCATGGACTTGGGCTATCTCTCCAAGGCGCGCACCTACACGTTTTTCCCCCTGCCATGGGTGCTCTACACCGTCTATCTATCGGAGAAAATTGGCTACTGGCGCTACATCATCATCTACCGTCACCTAGAAAAGCACCCCGAACATTCCTTCTATCCCCTCTTTAACTACTTTGAAAGTTGGTGCCAAGACGAAAACCGCCACGGCGATATTTTCAAGGCATTGATCCACTCCCAACCCCAATTGATTCAAGGCTGGGGTGCCAAACTATGGATGCGCTTCTTCCTGCTGACGGTGTTTGCCACCCATACGCTGACGGTGCATGAGCGTGCCAAATTCTATGAAGCCCTTGGTCTTGATGCCACGGAATTCGATCGCGAGGTCATTGCCAAAACCAATGAAACGGCCGCTCGCACCTTCTCGGTGGTGCTCAATGTCGATCACCCTGACTTTTATCCGCGGCTGCAACGCTGTGTCGAAATCCATAAAAAACTCCAAGCCATTGAAGCCAGTAATCAACCCAAGTGGCTGAAGGCCTTGCGGAAGCTTCCTCACCAGTTGGCGATCGCGGGTCATCTCCTGCGCATTTATCTGTTGCCCCCCGTCAATGCCCAACAGGAATGGGGCACCGTGCACTAGGGCTAAAGCTCCTCTTGGCGAAAACGGTTGAGCAGTTCCACCAGCAGCTCTTGGTTGGCCTTGGGGATCAGGCGATCGAGGGAAAGGGACTGCTGACCCCCGCCGAGGGGAACTGAAACCTCCTGCAAAACACTCGTGACCTGTGCCGAATTAACCTCCCCCTGCTCTAGGAGGGGCAAAAAGGCTTCGGCGAGGGGGGTTGCCAGCTTTGCATCAGCGAGATACAGATGCCATTTGGCCACATCCATATAGATATCACGGCCAATTTCAGCCGCAAGACGTTCAATTAAGGGGGTACGACTCATTTAGAACACCGCTTTTTCATTCACTCTATTTGTACCAGTCAAAGGGGGCGATCGCTAAAACAGACCGATCATGGGATAGTAATCGGGAAAACACCTGTGGACAAGGATCAGGCTCACCCATAGAAGGCCAATCATTAATTTTTGTTAAGAACTAAAACCCTAACAGTCTTTTCCCTAAGTGCTGAATGCGCTCAAAGCAGCCAAAATCAATGGTTACAGGGAGCATGTCCTTTTTCTTTTAGGAAAGAGCTGTAGATTACAACAGTTTTTATTCTTTGTGCTACCATAGGCATCAGTTCTCTTTTAATTGCTCTTAATTGCTGATTGTATGGCTACGACTATCCCCCCCGGCATTCCCCAAGACATTCAGCCAAGTGAGACCCTACTAGAAAACTTGCGCCAGGATGTCATTCATTTGCTGAAACAGACCGTTGGCATTGTTGAACGCTACAACAGCCTCCATAAAACAGCAGAGAGGGATTCATCTCAAGAAAAAACAGAATTTTCAGGTACAGCAGCGATTCGGCAAGCCCTCACCAACGTTGAGGAAATGGCTCTACGCATGGCCGTGGTCGCCCCCATGAAAGCCGGCAAATCCACGATTATCAATGCAATTGTCGGTCAACCGCTTTTGCCTGCCCGCAATACTGCCATGACCGCTACTGCAACGGAAATCGTTTTAGATACAAACTACCCTGAACCTGTTCTCTTTGTCCCCGAAGAAACCCTCACTTTATTCAAAAAGGCAGCGGTGAAAATCCGCCAAGAATACAATAGGAATTGTGACAACGTTAAAGCTAAGTTACAGAAATATCCTCATCTTTACACCACATTTGAAAACATTATCAGGAATGACGGCACTTTGTTCAAAGAAGAAACAACAGGTGTCGAAAGTGTGCGTGAAGCCCTGCAACTAATGAATGATTTGGTACGTTTAGCCAGCCAAATAGTTCCTGCCTACAACCCTGTAAAGCGGATGCGGGAGCTACCCCAGATCAGAGTAGCACCTTTTACCTCTGAAGGCGAGGCTATCAACACCGCTTTGGGCAACCTTGTGATTATTGACACTCCAGGTCCTAACGAAGCAGGCGAGAACTTAGAAATCAAGAATATTTTTGCTGAACAACTTGAGCGTAGTAGTCTCATTTTGGTTGTCCTAGACTTTACCCAGCTCAAGACCGAAGCGGCTAAAAGTGTTCAAGAAACCGTTCAGGCAATTGCTGAGATTCGTGGTGGAACTGAAAATATCTATGCCCTCGTAAACAAAGTTGATCAACGACGCACAGGGGATATGACTCCTGCAGAAGTGCGGGAGTTTGTGCAGCAGGAATTTAGAATTCCTAGCTCTCATGTTTTTGAGCTATCTGCCCAACGGGCCTATTGTGCTGCTCGTTTCCTGAAGCAGCATGACTTAGGAGAAGACTGGCGGACTCGACCTGAAGCCAGAGATTTGGCAAGAGAAATTCTTGGGGATGACTGGGAAGAAGACTTAGAAGATATTGACAAAGACGCGTTTACTAAGAAAGCTAGAAAGCAGTGGTATGAACGCTCAGGATTTTATCAGTTTTTCACTAAAGTGATTAGTGAACTCATTAAAATTGCTGCACCGAAAGTAATCAGAGAATCTCTAAACATCACTCACGGCTTTATTCATAAGCTTCTTGAAGACATTAATTTGCGAAAAAGAAGCTATCAAGCAGCCCTAGGTACACTTGAGAATGAAATTAAGCAACTAAATCAAGATATTAAGAAAATTGAAAATTCGGCTAATCTTTTGAATATTATCGAGGAGTATCAAAAAGAAATTAAGAATCAGATTGCCAGTGAAGTCTCTGAATTGAAGAACAAGGCAAGAGCAGACGTTAGTCATCTTTTTTCTCAAAAAGAGTATGAGCAGGCTGATGTTCTCAAAAAAGTAATGCTTTTTCTCACAGACTTTGCACACAAATTAACCAACGACAAGTCTCGTGAGGATCATTTAAGGATTCCTTTTAGCTCAAGGCATGACGCTGAAGATTTTCAGGGAAAAATATTTAACCTAGTTTCACAAGAAGCAGAAAAGTTTTTTGGTGATACCCAGAAAAAGATTGAAAAATTTGTAGGAGAAAAAATCCTTGGATTAAAGAAAGAAATAGAGGAAGAAACTCAGCCTATCCTAGAAAAAGCAAGAGAACGACTCCAGATGACTTTTAATGTGCAATTAAGCCTTCCTGATTTTCAGGTTTCAAAGGCTAGTTTTGGCAATTCTGAACTTCGACCCGAAGCTTTAACTAGGACTGTCTATAAAGTTCGAAAAGTGGAAAAGAGATTTTGGTGGCACTGGCTTTGGCTAATTCCTAAGGAAGTGGATGAAATTTATACAGAGACTATTCAAGAATATGTAGTCTATCTCAATAAAGTCGTTGAGGAAATCAATCGACAAATAGACACCCAAGCGAATCAAATAGAACAAGAAGTTAATAATTATTTAGAAAACGGTTTTAAAGTAGAAGCAGAACAATACATCGAGTATCTCAGTAGCTATCTCAAGGATTATCGAACAACCCTGATTGAGAGCCAAGAATATCAGAGAAAGTCTGCTGTTGAAAAAGAAGAAGTGATGAAGCAACTAGAGCAACTCGAGGAGGATGCTCAAAAAGCGAAGTGTGATATTCCAATTTATTCGCGTCGAGTAGAGGAAGTTCTGGAAAATTATGGTTCTTCCTGCGATTCACCAGCAAATTTCTCTAATCAGTGATTAATTTAGCTTTCCTTGCCGTACAGTGTCAACACTTTTTATCTTTTATGCTAACCTAGCCCCCAGTACTCCCTGACTGCAGATGATGCCGATTTATTTATGTCGATTAAAGTACTTTTTGCGTTGTAGATTCTATGAATTACTCAGCCATTGAAGAGCGAATCCCTCTTGCCAATGATCAACTACTGATTGATTTAGCTAACAGCATTCACACGAATCAGTCTTTGATAGCGTATCGCGCCAATCGAGGTTTTTGGGGTAGGCTACTGGATAGTTTAACAGGTCGCACTTACCAGCAAGATACCCTTCTTGCCCAAAACTTGACCCGAGGACAGGAAGCATTACTGAGCATTACCAATGAACTGATTGAAAAGCTGCAATTTAATGAGTATGCCCTTGTCACTACGCAACACTCTCTCCGAGAAACTCGTGAATGTCTTGTAGCTACGCAGCACTCTCTCCGAGAAACTCGTGAGGGGCTTAATCACAACACGCAGGCATTGAATAGTTTATTGAATAGTTTAATTGAGACCTGCGATCGCAAGTTTCAAGAGCAAGAGAAACGCATTGCTACCCTTGAACGGCGAGTGACGGCACGGGAAGATTTCGATCGCATTTTCTCTCTCTGGCGAAGTGGCCAAAGCTATCACGATCTCCCTTGGGCTATCCAAATCCTATTTTTAGCCCGCGAAATCTACAACAGTTCCATTGCCTACCTAGAACTTGAACAACAAGTCACTTATTATCGCGACCTACTGGTGAATGAAATTTTGGCGCACCAGCGGCACGACTTACCCAAGCATTTCTTCAGTACCGCAACGCTGCTAAAAGTAACTCGGCAAGCAACAGCACAAGAGGATACAGAGATCGTTTACGACATTCTGGCGAGTTGCCGCTATTCAGACTCCTATCCCTTGCTGCACAATATGTCAGCACTATACTGCCAACAGCAGCCTTCCTTTGTCCCTCAGCACCCTCCTTATACCCTAGATGCCAAAGAAGTCATTCAACGGATTGTTCATGAAACTGCCGCTGCAACGTTGCATTCCCTCCAGTCTCTGAAATCCAAGGAGTGATTATGCTAAACACTGGTTCAAAAGTTGGTTTAGTACTCACGGGTGGTGGTGCCAAAGGGGCTTACCAAGTGGGGGCACTGCGCTACCTCGCTGAACAGGGATTTGAACCGCACATTATTGCAGGTACCAGTATCGGTGCCCTCAATGGCGCCATCATTGCCAGCTATCCCCAGCAATTGGCTCGGGGTGTGAGCAAGCTCGAGGAGATTTGGCGTGAGATTGGTGCCGCCAATATCATCTCCGCCAACCCCAACTGGCTCAGCATTCTCATCAGCTATGGCATCCAATCTGCCTTACCTGAATTTGGGGGATGGATCAATACTTTTTTGACAGTGACGGGGATTCTCCCCAAATGCCATTCCGTCTTTGACCCGCGCCCGATCGAAGAACTTGTGCGCTCCTATGTAAACTACAACCAACTGAAACGGGGTACGGAGCTTTGGGTAACGGTTTTTCCCTCATTGCAAATTCCGGGTCTGGGCTATAACCTGTTGATGACATTGATTGACATGTGTCGCGTTTGGACAGGCACAAAAGCTGAGTGGCTGCGGGCACAGGATATGGATGACCCAGAGACGTTATTGAACTTGCTGCTGGCGAGTGCGGCCATTCCTTTGGCCTTTCCGCAGCGACAGGTCAATGGTCAAACCTATGTGGATGGGGCACTTCAAGATAATGTGCCCTTGGGAGCGTTGGCGCAGCGGGGCTGTACCCATGCCATTGTCATTCACCTTGAGGATGGGGTGCCTTGGAATCGTTATGACTTCCCTAATTTGACGATCATTGAGATTCGACCACAGACAGTGCTGAATACTTCAAACACGGTTGTACTGGGGAGTCTAGAAAGCTTGCTCGATTTCCGGAGCGATCGCATTGCCGCCCTGCAAGCACAGGGGTATGCCGATGCCAAGGCAGCCATTGAGCCGATCCTCACCCTTGTGCAGAACCTGAGAACCCTGCGCCAAACCCATGGGGAGTTAAAGGCTTCTACGGCAGCACTCTTGAATCCCGATGAGTTAAAAACCTCTACAGCAGCACTGCTCAATCACAACGTTACTTTAAAATCAATACCCCCCATGGTTGATCCATAGGGGGTCATCAGGAGATAGCTCAGCACCGACCTATGGATCGTAGGGCTTCTTGCCGGTGAACTTCAGTTGCGAGGGATTGGGATTTTGGCCAATGGAGCGGGGCACTGAGTTGACGGCTTCACGCCCTTGGTTCACCTTCTCAGGGAAAACACCATCCTTGGGATGGATCAACACCGTTTCGCCATCGGGGAAAATGCGGTAGATTTTGTAGTCATTGATTTTGCGGGGACGCAGTTGCTGAGCGGCTAGGGCAAGGCACTGCTCCTTACGGGCAAGGTAAACAAGATTTTCCCCTTCACGCATAACCGCAGCCCCAGCCGTCGGCATTTCAAAAACCTGCTCTTTGGGGCTTGTCCAGGTGATGGCGTATTTCTCTTCGGTGTCCGCTGCGCTGAGGAGGCCGCCGGTGCTGCCACCATAGAGCGGGGGTTGCCCAGTGAGTGTTGTCATGCGTTCGATCCTCAATCTCTCACGTTTTCATCTTTAAGATCGGCCAGAGACAACCCTTTTCTTGGATATGGGATACATCAAGGGGATGCAATCTTCTCCCAAGGGCTTTCGCAGTTTTGAGCGTTTGCCCTCCTTGCGAAAAGGGCTGTAGCCAGATTCAACGGCATCGTAGCATTGAAATCGCGGTGTTGACGCGAGTTGTGAGAAACTGTAACAGTTCCCTCCAAGTAGGCGCTGTCATAGGCTTTTTCGATGGAGATCCACGGCTATCCTCAATTGCCGTTAGTCTTAAGCCGATGTTTGAAGGGCAAATTGGTTAAGATTATTGACAAAGTGCAGCAAAAATATGTCCACTCCTCACAGGGAATGGTTGAGCAATGCAATATCTCTACCTCCATGGATTTGCCTCGTCGCCTCGCTCTGCGAAGGCCCAGTATTTTCGCGATCGCTTTGCGGAACTCGGTCAACCGCTACTCATTCCTGATCTCAATCAAGGGGATTTTTTTCACTTGACCCTGAGTCGTCAAATTGACCAGGTAGAAGCGCTGCTCGCCCCAGAGGAACCCGTCACATTGATTGGCTCCAGTTTTGGTGGCCTGACGGCTGCTTGGCTAGCCGAAAAGCATCCCCAAGTGGTGCAACTCTTTCTTCTTGCTCCTGCCTTTGAGTTTGCGATCCATTGGCTGCCGCGCTTGGGCGATCAATACCGCCGCTGGCAAGAAACGGGTGTGCTGGAGGTGTATCACTACACCAAAGAACGCCTGCTGCCCCTTAGCTATGGCTTTGCCAAGGATTTACTGGAGTACGACGATCGCCAGCTGCAGCGGCCTGTGCCCACCCTCATTTTCCATGGTCTTCAGGATGAGGTGATTCCCATCGAAGCCAGTCGTCGCTACTGTGAAGGCCGCCCTTGGGTGAGTCGGGTGGAATTGGACAGTGATCACGCCCTCAAGGACGTACAGCCGGCCATTTGGGGCATGATGTATCCGATCATCTATCAGCAGTTAACTTGAGAGGCTGGGTCAAGGGAGACCGCAGGAATTTCTGCTCGCACAGCGCGAAACATGCCAAAGCGGCACAGTCCCATGCCAAAGGCAAGCCGCATCAACAGAAATGTGGGTACTTCCCGCAAAGATTTCACTAGCCCCGGTAGGCCAAAGCGAATCAGCCCCTCTGGTCGCACAATTCCCTGCCAAATCGAATCTAGCCACGAGGGGAGCGTTTCCTGTGTCCAGTCAGCAGTGATCACCTCTCCAGCCACTAAACCTGTTGCGGCAAGGGCTTCGGCAAAGCCTTCAATACTGGCAAAGGCGGGGTGTGCCCATTGATCCAAGAGCTGCCGCATAATGAGCCGCTCCCAGAGGTTCAAGGGGTGCTGGCGATCGTCCCTTTGGTTCCAATCGGCAACCACAAGAATCCCCCCCGGCTTTAGGACACGGAGTAATTCCTTAGCAAACTGCTGTTTATCGGGCATGTGCGGGCCTGCCTCAATTGACCAAACCACGTCAAAGCTGGCATCTGGAAATGACAAGGCTAGAGCGTCATCCACTTGAAACTGCACATTGAGATCGGCAGGAGTGAGTTCCCGCGCCCGCCGTACCTGTTCAGGGCTGATTGTAATTCCCGTCACGTGAAAGCCATAGTCACGCGCTAGCATACGACTGCTCCCGCCAATGCCACAGCCCACATCCAAAACCGTTGTCCCCGGCGGCAGGCGATCGAGACCCCCCCAGCGCACCATTTCATGGACAAAATCTGCCTTTGCTTGGCGAAAGTCCTTGGGACGGGGGGGCGAACCATAGTGGCCAAGGTGAATATGCTCACCCCAGTAAAATTCAAGAATGCCGTCATTGGTCCAGTCGTCATAGGACTCGGCGACAGAGCGGGCAGACTCGTACTTGCGAGGAAACAGGAGATAAAGCGCTAACCCCACGAGGACTAACGCGCCAACAATGATAACCAGTATGAGCAATAGATGAGACATGTAGCAGATTGGCTGGTGAAACCTTTCACTATGATGACGAGGTTTTTAGCATTTCCACAAGGGAAAGAGCCACAGATGGGTTTTCGTGGGAGATCGTACGCTGTTCAATACTATCTTGAAAAGTTGGTGCAATCCTGCCTGCTAGTGCTGCGGGCACCCAATCCTCGTGAAAAAGGCTGTAACTTAATAATAAGGAGCCTTAAAAATTCTGGAAGGAACTGCCTTGGCGGATGTGCCTGTGTTTGACTCCATTGAATCTGCGTTGGATGCCCTGCGGCGGGGTGAAGTTATCGTCGTGGTGGATGATGAGAATCGTGAGAATGAGGGGGATCTCATTGGTGCCGCTGAGCGTGTGACCCCAGCCATGATTAACTTTATGGCGGTTCATGCCCGAGGACTGATTTGCCTCGCCATGGAGGGCGATCGCCTCGATGAATTGGATTTGCCCTTGATGGTAACAACAAACACCGATAGCAATCAAACGGCTTTTACGGTCAGTGTGGATGCCGGCCCGCGTTGGGGCGTGACCACAGGCATTTCCGCCGAAGACCGTGCCCGCACCATTCAAGCCCTCATTGACCCGACGACCCAGCCTCAAGATTTACGTCGCCCCGGCCATGTCTTTCCCCTGCGATCGCGCCCTGGGGGGGTTCTCAAGCGAGCCGGCCATACCGAAGCCGCCGTCGATCTGACACGGTTGGCAGGGCTGTATCCAGCGGGGGTCATCTGTGAGATTCAAAATCCCGACGGCACCATGTCGCGGCTGCCCCAACTCATTGAATATGCTCGCACCCACCAACTGAAGATTATTAGCATTGCCGACTTAATTAGCTATCGTCTCCAGCATGAGCGTTTTGTCCGCCGCGAAGCTGTGGCCAAGCTACCGACGGAGTTCGGTGAATTTCAAATCTATGGCTATCGCAATTCCCTCGATCAATCGGAGCACGTCGCCATTGTCAAAGGAGATCCTGCCACGTTTAGCGAGCAACCCGTGCTGGTGCGCGTTCATTCTGAATGTTTGACGGGCGATGCCCTCGGTTCACTGCGCTGCGATTGTCGGATGCAACTGCAAGCGGCTCTGAAAATGATTAACGCGGCAGGACGCGGTGTGGTGGTTTATCTGCGCCAAGAGGGTCGTGGCATTGGCCTAGTCAACAAGCTACGTGCCTATTCCCTGCAAGATTTAGGGATGGACACCGTGGAAGCTAATGAGCACCTCGGCTTCCCAGCGGATTTGCGTAACTATGGTGTTGGCGCCCAAATGCTCAATGACTTGGGAGTGAAGCAGATTCGCCTGATTACCAATAACCCCCGTAAAATTGCTGGCCTCAAGGGCTATGGCCTCGAAGTGGTGGATCGGGTGCCCCTGCTGATTGAAGCGACGCCCTACAACACCCCCTACTTGACGACTAAGGCGGAGAAACTGGGGCATCTGCTGCTACAAACTTACCTGATCACAGTGGCCTTTCGCTGGCAGGAGTTGCAATTAGATGCGGGCGATCGCTATGAGCGGTTGGAAAAAATACGTCATCTGGCCGCAGGCGTCCATTTGCTAGTGCGCGAAGAAGCTCGGCCCGTTGCCCAGGCCATCTTTGGACATCCTGACCTGATTGTTCACTTTGGCTTTGACCAACCCCATGTGGCCGATCGCCAGTGGTATCAGCAGCCGGAACACCCCTATGTGCTTGCGGTGCAAACCCTGCTGCGGCAATTTTGCCAATGGCCCACTCTCAAGGGATTTGAGTTTCTCGTAGCGACAGGCAGTGATCCAATGCTCAACCTACCCATGGCTCTCGATCGCCAAGCCTACACCCAACAGCCCCCCAGTGAGTGGCAGCCTCATCTCATCTATTCATGGTCAGCAGTAGCAGGTTAAAGCGTCGATGGGTATCTTGGAAGATTTACGCCGTTTTCAAGTGTGAACATTCATTTATCCCACTACTTCTGGCCGAAAAAAGACACACTGGAGCGGCGTTGGCGTTAGCACAACAACACTGGCAATGGCGCGATCGCCCACGGGGAAACTGACTGCCCAATGTTCTAAAGGCTGAGCTGCTGTTCGCTGCCATACCCCGATCCCCTGAGCCTTGAGCCACGCTTCATAGTATGTCCATGCCTGGAGAAACGAGCGATCGCTCCCCTCTAATATCCTTTGTTGCAGAGCCGCCCCAAAAAACCGCCGACTAATGGCTGAACGCTGAGGACAGGGGCGCAAGATCTCTGCATCTACCCCTACAGCCGCCCGGCCACTCACAGCCAACACTGCTAAGTTACCACTATGGCTCCAGTTAAATTCCAAAGCATCCAAATAGGGCTTACCCCCAGCGGTACGCGGTAGAGGCTTCTCGCCAAGATTCGGCTGATAGCGTCGTAAATAGGCGCGCAGGGTAACCTCACGGGGCACATCAGGGGGAAGCGTTAACCACCAAAGATGCAGCGCATGGGAATACAAGGTGAGATTGTCGTGTGGCGCCTGCCATTGAGGGGCAACAATCGGGGGTAGGGGGAAATCCCACACATTAGAGACTGAGGCGTTTTTTTAGTGACAATAGGTGAGTGCGGGGATTAATGGGGCTGCGGGGCAGCGGTAACTCAAAATTCGGCCAATTGGGCAGACTGGCACAGGGACAGTGTACAGGGGGTAACCCATGACAGGGTAGAGGCACAGGCATTTGGCAGCGAGCACAGGGGGTAATGTCCCAACAGTCGCTCAAGAGTTGCGTAATCGTCTCCGCCGTGTCCTCAAGAAAGCAGTCTCCTGCCTGACCAGAGATCACATAGGCCCAGCAGGCCTCAAAGGCTTGACTGTAGCGATCGCCCTGAAGGACAGGTTGCGGCAGCACCGTATGCGCTCCGCCCCAAATACACAGTCGTTTGCCCAGCTGAAACCAGTAGGCGAGATAGGACTTCACCTTTGCTTGGGCTGCCAAAAAGGCACAACCTTCCAGATCCGTCATTGACACAACCCTCGCTGCTGTACTTACTACCCTAGCGCAAGGAAACGAGGGCGATGCGTGCTAACGAATCAGTGCCGCCAAGGAAGCATCCAACTGTCCCCAACTGTGGCCATCAAGGGCTAACTGCTCAATGAGACTGGCCAAGCGCAATGCTTTGAGTGCCTGCTCCCCACCCACCGAGGGGGGTTGACCGCCACGGACGCAGTTGACGAAGTGCTCCAACTCGGCATGGAGAGGTTCAATATTGCTGGTATAGACCTTCTCAATGAGACCGTCTTGGCGGTAAAGGACTTGGCCATGATCGGCACTGCACGATGCGGTGGTTTTGCGGTGAATGAGAATCTCGTTTTTCAGGAAATCTGCCTCCGTGAGGGAATTTTTGCAGTGGGCAGCAATGCGCCGTTGTTTGCGGTGGGTGACTTTACTGGCTGTGAGGGTGGCAATAATGCCGTTGGCAAAGCCCAATGTGGCGGTCACGTAGTCCAGATACCCAGAGTTGGCAGAGCGACTGCCGGCGGCCGTTAGGCGCACCACCGGGGAATTGGTGAGTTCCAGCAACAGGTCAATGTCGTGAATCATTAAGTCGAGAACCACTGAGACATCATTGGCGCGATCGGAGTAGGGACTCATGCGATCGGCTTCAAGGGCAAGGATTTCCTCCGTGCGCAGAACTTTGCTCAGTTCTTGAAATGCAGGGTTAAATCGCTCAATATGTCCGACTTGGAGGATGCACTGGCAC
The DNA here is from genome assembly GCF_030322985.1 of Thermosynechococcus sp. B1. Lineage (NCBI taxonomy): Bacteria > Bacillati > Cyanobacteriota > Cyanophyceae > Acaryochloridales > Thermosynechococcaceae > Thermosynechococcus > Thermosynechococcus sp. B1. The sequence goes on from NZ_CP096573.1 coordinate 1,436,059, forward strand.
TCCGCTGCTGCGTTGACGAGGGATTCTGCTTCACTAATACTGGCGGCAATCGGTTTTTCCACCAAGACATGTACCCCGTGGCGCAAGCAGGTAATGCCTACTTCATGGTGGAGACGGGTGGGCACGGCAATACACACCGCCTCAACGTGGGGCAGCAAATCAACATAGTTTTCAAAAAATTTCACCCGATATTTGCTAGCGGTATCAATGCCCCGCTCCAGATTCACGTCAGAGATGCCCACAAGTTCGACATCTTTGAGTAAACTCAAAACACGGGTGTGGTGCTGACCCATGTTGCCAACACCGATGACGCCAATGCGCAGTGGTTCGGGCTGGGGACGGACGGCAGAACTCATGTCTAGTTATTTCACTCCTCTACGCAACCGGGGAAGGGCTTGGTGTTGGCGATCGCCCGCCGTAAGTAGAAACTCACAGAATGAACATTTTCAGAAAGATGCTACCACAGCATTGCCAAATGTAAAGGTTTTGATAGACAGCTATGATGACGACACCAAAGGCCGTCGTGTTGCTCTCAGGGGGGTTAGACTCCAGCACGGTGTTATTTCGTGCCAAGGCACTGGGTTATGCTTGCTATGCCCTCTCCTTTGACTATGGGCAGCGCCATCGGCGGGAATTAGAAGCCGCGATCGCCATTGCCAGTGCCGCGGGGGTGATTCAGCATCAAATCCTCTCCTTGAATTTGCAGTTATGGGGCGGCTCTGCCTTGACTGATTTGACGATTGACTTGCCCCGCGATCGCAATCTGGCCACCATGAGCCAAGAGATTCCCATTACCTATGTCCCCGCCCGCAATACAATTTTCTTGAGTGTTGCCCTTGCCTATGCCGAAGCCCTAGGGGCGCAAACTGTGCACATTGGCGTCAATGCCCTCGATTACTCTGGCTATCCCGACTGTCGCCCCGACTATATTGCCGCAATGCAGGAGGTCTATCGCTTGGGTACCAAACAGGGGCGTGAAGGCCAGCCCATTGAAATTGTCACCCCCCTCATTGAACTTCACAAAAAAGACATCATTCGTCTGGGGAATGAGTACGGCGTTCCTTGGGAAAAAACTTGGTCCTGTTACAGCGATGACCAACAGGCCTGTGGTCGCTGCGATGCCTGTCGATTGCGTTTAGCGGCCTTTGCCGAGTTGGGTTTAGGGGATCCCTTGCCCTACGCGGTTCACCCCCCGCTCTAGGTTCGGTAAATCCCCCTTTTGCTCATGGCAGCAGCGATCGCACTATAGGAAGGAGAGAGGGTTAAGCCCAATATGGGTGCTGTGCCCCGCATCGAAGTTAGCCTGCAAAGGGAGTTTTCGTCGCTATGGCAAAAGTTGTCGGAATTGATCTGGGGACCACCAACTCCTGTGTGGCCGTCATGGAAGGGGGCAAGCCCACGGTTATTGCCAATGCTGAAGGGTTTCGGACAACGCCCTCCGTTGTTGCCTACACCAAAAATGGCGATCGCCTCGTGGGTCAAATTGCCAAACGGCAAGCAGTGATGAACCCCGAAAATACCTTTTATTCTGTGAAGCGCTTTATTGGCCGTCGCTTTGATGAAGTGACCCACGAAGCCACCGAGGTCTCCTACAAAGTTTTGAACGTCAATGGCAACGTTAAGCTGGATTGCCCTGCCCTTGGCAAACAGTTTGCCCCCGAAGAAATTTCTGCTCAAGTCTTGCGCAAACTAAAAGAGGATGCCAGCAAATATCTTGGCGAGGAAGTCACCCAAGCGGTGATTACTGTGCCCGCCTACTTCAACGACTCGCAGCGCCAAGCCACCAAAGACGCTGGCAAAATTGCCGGTCTTGAAGTGCTGCGGATCATCAACGAACCCACCGCCGCTTCCTTGGCCTATGGCCTAGATAAAAAAGCCAATGAAACCATCCTCGTCTTTGACCTTGGCGGTGGTACCTTTGACGTGTCCATCCTTGAAGTCGGTGATGGCGTTTTTGAAGTGCTCGCCACCTCCGGGGACACCCACCTTGGTGGTGACGACTTTGACAAGAAAATTGTGGACTACTTGGCTGAGTCCTTCCGTGCCCAAGAAGGCATTGACCTGCGCAAAGACAAACAGGCGCTGCAACGGCTGACGGAAGCGGCAGAAAAAGCCAAGATTGAACTTTCCAGCGTCATGCAAACGGAAATTAACCTGCCCTTCATTACTGCAACGCAGGATGGGCCTAAGCACCTCGACATGACGCTCACCCGCGCCAAATTTGAGGAACTCTGCTCTGACCTCATTGACCGTTGTCGCGTACCCGTTGAGCAAGCCCTCAGGGATGCCAAACTCAGCAAAGAGCAGATTGATGAAGTGGTGCTCGTCGGCGGTTCCACCCGCATTCCTGCCATCCAAGAGCTGGTCAAACGGCTATTGGGCAAAGACCCCAACCAGAGTGTGAACCCCGATGAAGTCGTGGCGGTGGGTGCCGCTATTCAAGCTGGGGTGCTGGCAGGGGAAGTGAAAGACATTCTTCTCCTCGATGTCACACCGCTGTCTTTGGGGGTGGAAACCCTTGGGGGTGTGATGACGAAAATTATTCCCCGCAACACCACGATCCCGACGAAAAAATCTGAGGTCTTCTCTACTGCGGTTGATGGTCAAACCAATGTGGAGATCCACGTCCTGCAAGGGGAGCGGGAAATGGCCGCCGATAACAAGAGCCTCGGTACCTTCCGTTTGGATGGCATTCCGCCGGCACCCCGTGGCGTGCCCCAAATCGAAGTCACGTTCGATATTGATGCCAACGGTATCCTCAACGTCACCGCTCGCGACAAAGGCACCGGCAAACAGCAGTCCATTAGCATCACCGGCGCCTCAACGCTGCCTAAGGATGAAGTGGAACGCATGGTGCGCGAAGCGGAAATGAATGCCGCTGCCGATAAAGCCAAACGCGAGAAAATTGAGACCAAAAACCAAGCGGAGCAACTCTGCTATCAAGCGGAGAAACAACTATCCGAATTAGGTGACAAAGTCTCGACCAACGACAAAGACCGCCTCACCTCCCTCATTGCTAACCTGCGATCGGAAATCGGCACTGAAGCTGAGAAGAAACCCATTGAGTCCATTGACTTTGGACGGGTGAAATCGCTGATGCAGGATCTGCAACAAACCCTCTACAGCGTTGGCTCCAGTGTCTACCAAAGTGCGCAGTCCAGTGATGGAACTGGCTCCAGCAGCAGCGGTAGCAGTGGTAGTGGCGGTGATGATGAAGTGATTGACGCTGAGTTCTCGGAAACCAAATAGTCCCGCCCATTGGCAACTTTCTGCCAGAACAAGACTCCTCCTCCCCCTAGGTGAAAGCTTAGGGGGTTTCTCATTTTTGTGAGGGGGTATAGTCACCGTTTTTTCGATCACAGGCTTCTTGTGCTAGGGGAAAAATTCCGATACAATAAAGTTTCTGTCCTTAATTTTTGTTGAGTGCTGAGACCACCCCACCATTGAGGTAAGCATGGCCAAACGCCGCAATCCCAAGAAAGAAAAAGCTCTTCGTAACCAAGCCTATGCTCGCAAGTTTCGCAAGCGTTCTTCGGGTCGCTACAGCCGCCGCCTAAATACGGAGAATCGCCCAGAGACGAAAACCACCGAGACGGTTGAGGAAATGACGGACGCCTAGAGGGCAGTCGGTGATCAAGCGCGCGTTGCCATGGCGAGAGTTCGGGGTTGCGTTTTTAACCGTTTTTTTGGCTGAATTTGCCGATAAAACTCAAATTGCTGTATTTTTCATGGCCGCCCGCGCTGCCTCCCCTTGGTTGGTGTTTTTGGGAGCAGCTTTGGCCTTAGTAACCACTAGTTTGATTGGGGTATTGATTGGTCGCTGGCTATCACAGTACCTCTCAGAACAACGATTACAAACACTGACCGGCAGTAGTCTCTTGGCGATCGCCCTTTGGCTATTGTGGGATATGCTGCACCCAAGCCTTTGATGACCAAAATATCGCCACTTAATGGCGCGAGAAAGTTCCTTCAGTTGACGATCGCCCCCTGCTAAAGTGAGGGGGTTAGCTTAGGCACTGTCTAAGTTTGTGAACCCCTGAGGAGACTGTGGAGAATGCCATCCCAAGTCATTGAACTGTGGTCATCGTTCGTTAGTATTGCCGATGCACCGTTGTTTCGCCTTGGGCGGGAAACGATTTCCCTGCGTTGGCTGTTTCAAGTGGTGCTGTTGCTCATCCTCGTTGCCATTTTAGCGCGCTTTTTCAAGGGGGTGCTGAAAAATCAACTCCTACCGCGCCTTGGTTTGGATTTAGGCAACCGTGAGGCCATTTCCACTGTGATGAGTGGTGCCGGGGGAGCACTGGGCTACATTATTGTTTTGCAAGCAGTGGGGATTAATCTCGATTCCCTTGCGGTGATTATCGGTGGCTTGGGGGTGGGGATTGGTTTTGGTTTGCAGGATGTCACCCGCAATCTCATCAGTGGCCTGACGCTGCTGATTGAGCGCAAAGTGCGTGTCGGCGACTTTGTGGAAATTGAAAACATCAGCGGCTACGTTCAGGAAGTCTCGATGCGAGCCACGGTGATTCAAACCTTTAACGGTTCAAATGTGGTGGTGCCCAATACCTACCTTGCCGATAGTCCGGTGCTGAATTGGTACTACGAAACCCATCGCGGTCGTATTGATATTCCCATTGGGGTGGCCTATGGGACAGATCCAGTTTTGGTGACGGAAGTCTTGCTCAACATTGCCCATTCTGAACCAGATGTCCTCAGGGAGCCAGCCCCTCGGGTGATTTTCCGTGAATTTGGCGATTCTGCCCTTAAGTTTGAACTCTGGGTATGGACGGATGCCATTGAGCGGCGAGTGTTCATCAAGAGCAGTCTCAATTTCAAGATTGATTATTACTTTCGGCAGCATAATATCTCGATTCCTTTCCCGCAACGGGACATCTGGATCCGCAATGCGCCAGCGCTCTCTCCCCTCAGTGAGCCAGCCGAAATGGTAGGCATGCCCTTGGCACCGGCAACGCCCTCCTTAAAGTCGCTGCTTCAGCAGGTGAGCTATTTTCAGTGCATGAATGACTTGCAATTACGCTTTCTCATCGAATCGGGCTACCGCAAGCACTTGGCAGCGAAGGAAATTTTGTTCCGTGCTCAGGAGGCAATCAGTAACTTCTACATCGTATTGCAGGGGCAGATGGCGGCGGTCTATGAAGAGAATGGCGAGCTCAAGCCGATGATGACGTTTAACCCGGGGGAGCACTTTGGCGAGCTACCACTGATGCTGGGGGTGGCCTGCCCAACAACGATGATGGCAATGACGGATACGGTCTTGTTTGTCCTACCACGGGAGGGATTTGAACAGTTGCTAAAAGAACATCCTTCCCTTGCTGATGAGATTGCGGTGGCGATCGCCCGCCGTCAGGATGTGTTGGCGCAACATCAACAGGAGCTTCAGCAACTGAGTTGCCAAGAGTCGGATCAAAGTCGTCCGATTAACTGGATTCGCGATCGCCTGCAAAAACTCCTGAGTTGGTAAAGTGCTCAATCGGTGGCGTCCAGCGTAAATGCGTGCTCCAAGTATTGATGCAGCCGATAGGTACCTGCTTGGTATCGCACCAAGGCCACATCGAAGCGACAGGGATGATCCTGCCACTGGGGCTGACGTTCTAGGAAGGCTTGGGCGGCCAAAATGAGTTTGCGTTGCTTGCTAGGGGAAATCGCGCCAAGGCCATCATAATCCCAGTTGTGGGAACGGCGGGTTTTCACTTCGACAAAGCGCACCACTCCCCGCGGATCACAGACAACAATATCCAGCTCACCCCAAGGGCAAGACCAGTTCTGAGCCAAAATTTGACACTGCTGGGTTTGTAGCCACGCGACAACTACCGCTTCGCCGCGATCGCCCACGTGGCGCATAGGCCCTAGGCTTCAATGGGTTCGAGATTAAACAAGTCTTGGAGGGTCTGCATAGCGCGTTGACGACTCTCTAAATCCCGCTGTGATTGCAGTTGTACTGTTGGATCATGGAGAATTTTGTTAATAATCGTGCGCGTCATTGCTTCAATCACCCCTTGATGTTTCTCACCAAACTCACTGCCTAGTCGGGAGAGGGCTTTTTCCAGTTCTTGGGTACGGATCGCTTCCATTTTTTGGCGCAGACTGCGGATGGTGGGAATCGTTTCTAGGGCGTGCCACCAAGCCAAAAAGGTCTCTAATTCTTCCTCAAGGATACCCTCGGCCTCTTGAGCCAATTGGCGTCGCGCCTCTTGGTTTTGGGCGACGACTGCTTCGAGATCATCCACATTAAACAGTTGCACGGAGGCCAATTCTGTCACGTTGGCATGGACATTGCGGGGCACGGAAATATCAATGATGGATAGGGGGCGATCGCCTGTGAGCACCGACCCTAAATTCTCGCGATCCAAGAGAGGTTGTGTCGCTGCTGTGCCCGTAAAGACCAAATCCATTGCTGCCACAATCGGCAGTAGATCTGTCATCGTAAAGAGTTCAAAGCGTACTTCGGGAAACTGCTGCGCCAGTTCCTGTGCCCGTTCCAAGGAGCGGTTGATAATGCTCATTTCTTTCACCCCTCGGGCAATCAGGTGTTGCACCACCAAGCGGGACATTTTGCCCGCACCGACAATGGCAATGCGGCAGTTCTGGAGATTTTGCAACCGCAAGTCGGCGAGTTCCACCGCCGCTGAGCTAATGGAGACCGCCCCCGTCCCAATGCTGGTTTCTGTGCGTACCCGTTTACCGGCAGCGATCGCCCCCGTAAAGAGGCGATTGAGAATAGACCCAATGGACTTGTACTGCTGCCCTAACTGATGACAGCGCTTCACTTGGGAGAGAATTTGCCCCTCGCCAATCACCAAGCTATCCAAACCCGAGGCCACCCGCATGAGGTGCATCACCGCATCCTGATGCAGCAGGATAAAGAGGTAGGGACGCAGTTGGGGCAGGGGAATATGACTCCACTCACTGAGAAACTGATGCACTTCCCGCACGCCCACCTCAGTGTCACTAGTAACAATGTAAATTTCTAAGCGGTTACAGGTGCTAAGGATGGTCGCTTCCTGAATATGGGCGTAGCCGCATAGATGTTGCAGTGCCCGCTCCCGCACATCCTCTGGCACACTCAATTTTTCGCGCACATCCACAGGGGCGGTTTTGTGACTCAAGCCAATGACAGCAATATTCATAGGAATCGGTTGACGTTCGGCTGCAACTCCATCAATTGTTGTATCAGGATTCTTGAGCCTCCTTCACGCTTGTTTGCAAGTCTTTACTAAAGGAGGATTCTCCCTAACCGAGATTCCTGAGCCAGCCCCTCAGGTCTTCTAGGGTCGCAAAGTCAAGGAGAGCTTCTGCCAACGCTTCAATCTGATGGGGAGGGAGCTGGCGAATGCGCTCTTCAAGACTAGTTGGTAAATCGCCAAACCGCCGTCTTAACTGCCGCAAGACAACAAGTACCTCTCCCTGCTGTAATCCCTGCTGTAATCCCTGCTGTAATCCCTGCTGTAATCCCTGCCGTAAGCCCCGTTGTAACCCTTCCTCTTGTGCCTCGGCATAGACCTCTTGGTAAAACCGTGTCCGCTTCAGCTCCTCCGTCGTAAACCCCAGCATGCGCAGCACCTCCTCCCGACTCAGCTTGGTGAACTTGTACAGCACAATGGTAGTGATTAACTCTATTATGGCTTCCAAGTTTGGCGCTCTTTCGGTCTGGCTGCGCTGGGCAAGTAATCGGGCGACTCTGGGCATCTCTGCCTCTGGTACCACCATCAACTGCATCAGGGCAAGGCTCAAGGGCAATTCCGCTGGCGACCCCAGTTCATTCAAATACACCCGCCGCAGGCGATCGCTCTTGACCAACACGTCATAGGGTTCAAAGGAAACTTGTTCGGCTTGGCGATGGGGATAAATGACCACCGCTTGCCAATCAGAGAAAGTTTGGCGGTACAGGCGCAAGTAGAGAAAAATCTCAGCAAAGAAGCGTTCGTAGAAGGTAGTGTCCCGCTGAAACTGAACTTCACAGAAATAGACGGTTCCTGAGGGGTCAGGGGGGAGAAAGACGCCGTCAATGCGAAAGGCCGTTTGCTTCAGCTCCACGGAGTCAAAGCGGTAGCCCTGCGGGGGATTGATTCCCAAAAGGTCAAACAGTGTCTGGGGCAGCTGGGCAAACAGTTGGTAAAAGAGGGAGTCACGGCGCATTGAGAAATGAGGAAGTACTTACCCATGAAGGAGGGCTTAAGCGAGGACATCAGAATAGGAGCGGCTAGGGAACTCTTGATACACCTGTGTAATAGTGGCGGCGAGCCGTTGCATGCCAAGGGCAATTTCCTCATCACTGGCAGTGAGACTAATACGCAAGCACTCCTGTTTGTGGCGCCATGGCTCGGTCAAACCGGGGAAAAAGGAACTGCCGGGAACCACAATCACCCCTGCTCGCTTCAGGTGTTGATATAATTCCCAATCTGTCATGGGTAAATCCCGTAGCCACAGCCACGCGAAAATTGCCCCCTCACCGCGATGCAAAAACCAAGGAAGATCCTTGGGCAAAGCAGTTCGTAGGTTTTCTTCGAGAACTGTAAACTTGCGCTGATAAAAGGGACGAATGACATTGACGGATACTTCGGCTAGGGCACCATTGGCAATGGCTAAGGCCGCGATCGCCTGACCGTAGCGCGAGGCATGAATACAGGCATTGGTTTGAAAGGCTTCGAGAACACTCAAAATCTCGCGATCGCCAATGGCAATCCCCACCCGTTCCCCCGGTAGTCCTGCTTTTGAGAGGCTGAGGCAGTGGACAATATTGCCGCCAAAAACGGGTGCTAGTTCCGTAAAGTTCAAGCTGGGATAGGGGGGGCCATAGGCAGCATCAATCAACACTGGAACGCCATAGGGGACAGCGAGATCAGCAATTTGCCGCACCTCGACATCCGTGAGCACATTTCCCGTCGGATTGCAGGGACGAGAGAAGATGACGCATCCAGTCGTCTCATCAATGTGGAGTTGTTGAAAGTCGGGACGATACTTAAAGGTGTGATCCGCTTCAAAAATCTCAAGGCGCGGACGATAGGCAACAACGGTATCAGGGGTAAGGCTGACGCCACCATAACCCGTATATTCTGGACTCAAGGGGAGAACGACTTTCTTTAATTCACCGTTGGCGCTAAAGCCCCCAAAAGCATTGGCAGCAAAGAAGTAGATGGCCTGACTGCCGGGGGTGACAAGGACATTGCGCTCCGTCAGGTTCAAACCATAGCGGCGATTAAAATCATCGACAACGGCAGCAATTAGCGGTTCATACCCTTGGCTTGTGCCGTAGCGGCAGACCACTTGGCCAAATTCTGGGCTGGCCATTAGCTCGTGGGTACAGTCGCGCCATAGTTGCTCCACCTCAGGGACAATGAGGGGGTTACCTGCACTCAGGTTAATCAGGTCTTGACCGCGATTCAGGCGCAACGTCTCAATAATATCCTTCATGATTGCCCGAACTCCCGTCAGTTGGGACATTTGCTGGCCAATCTGGGAGAGTGCAGGATTCATAGGCAAAGGACATAGACAGTATTGGTTAGGATAGCATCTGCGCTTCTATTGAGGGACAGATGGAACCAATAGACACGGTCAATGCTGCTATTCGGTGGGTCACTGTAACATAACGTTAGAATAGGCCAAGAACTGTAAGGCATTCATGGCAGCGTTTATCCCCTTTGTTGGTAAACCTTCTTCCCCTTGGCGATCGCTCGTGATTGGGGTGATTGCTGCTGGTTTGATTGGCAGTGGTGGCCTACTGCTGTGGCGATCGCGCCAAACGCCCCTTGATTTAGATCGCTACACCGTACCCGTTCAAGACAGTCGCGATTTAGTCGCTCGCATCGCTGCCACGGGCAAAGTTGTCCCTGTACAAACCGTCAATATCAGTCCAAAACGGGCAGGTCTTCTCGCCGAACTCTACGTTGAGCAGGGCGATCAGGTCAAGGCGGGTCAAATCATCGCCCGTATGGACAACCGCGATGAGCAGGCGCAACTTGCCCAAGCCCAAGCCAACCTCGCCGATGCCATTGCCCGTCGCGATCGCGTGGTTGCCGGTAACCGTGCCGAGGAAATTGCCCAAGCCGAAGCCCAAGTGCGAGCAGCCGCCACCCGTGCTCAATTGGCAGAAGAACGCCTGAAACGCAATGAATTGCTCGCGGCTGAGGGTGCGATTCCCCGCGATACCCTTGATGAATTAAAAGCCAATCGGGATAGCGCGATCGCCAGTCTGCAGGAAGCCCAGAAGCGTCTGCAACTGTTACAGCGGGGTTCCCGCACTGAAGAGATCCGTCAAGCGGAAGCGGCCGTGGCTGCTGCCCAAGCCCAAGTCCAAGCTGCCCGTGCAGCTCTTGAAGATACAGTGATTCGCGCTCCTTTTACGGGCATTATTACCCAGAAGTACGCCAATCCGGGAGCCTTTGTGACACCCACCACCACCGCCTCTGCCACGACCTCTGCCACTTCCACCTCAATTGTGGCCATAGCCCAAGGCCTAGAAATTCTTGCCGAAGTCCCAGAAGTGGACATTGGCCAAGTGCTTGTGGGGCAACCTGTTGAAATCCGTGCCGATGCCTATCCGGGGGAAACCTTTGAAGGACGAGTGCGCTTAGTGGCACCCGAAGCCGTGGTGGAGCAAAATGTGACGTTCTTTCAGGTGCGGGTCTCCCTTGTTACTGGGTTGCAGAAGCTGCGCTCTGGGATGAATGTGGACTTAGATTTTCTGGGACAAAAAATTAACAATGCTCTGCTGGTACCCACCGTGGCCATTGCCGTTGAGCGTGGCCAAACAGGTGTTTATGTGGTGGGGGAAGACAATCGACCAAAATTTCGCCCTGTCACCATCGGCAGTAGCTGGCAGGATCAAACGCAAATTATCAGCGGCCTGAGGGCGGGTGAGCGGGTCTTTATTGATTTTCCGGAACGGCTGCGGCCAAAACAGGAGTAGTTTATGGGCTTGCACCACGTTTCCATTCGCACCGCCAATATTCAGCGGGCGATCGCCTTCTATGAATGCCTAGGCTTTACGATGGATGTCCGCTTTACCACGGGCTATACCCTTGCCTGTTGGCTCAAGGGCTGGCACACCCGCCTTGAACTTGTGCAAGTCCCTGAACCCCACCCTGCTGCTGACCCTTTTCACGATGAGCACTATGTTGGCTACTATCACCTCTCCTTTGATCTCAGTAATCATCCGCATCCTCTAGAAACCTGGCTCCAGCAAGTGGCGCAAACCTTGGCTGCCCAGCAATTGCCCTTTGAGCTACTCCTGAAGCCTAGTCAACAGGTGATTGGTTCCCACCTCTATCACGTCGCCTTTATCCGCGATTGTGATGGTCTACCCCTTGAGTTTTTGCAGTGTCTTGGTTCCTGCTGAAGTCTAAACCCCGATAAAATAAGGGGGTCGAGAGATTTTTGGGTCGTCCATAGGCATGCAACTGCAAACAACCACTACGGCAATTCCAGACTGGTCTGGTGATTTACTGGCGATCGCCGTCTTTCAAACGGAAGGCACCCTCACCCTTACAGATCCCTATACGACCCTCGATCAGCGCCTCAATGGCCTCTTACAAGAACTCATCAGCGAAGGGGAGTTTCAAGGCAAATCTGGCACCTCCCTGCTCATGCGCCTATTGCCCAACTTCCCCGTTAAGAAACTCCTCCTTGTCGGCTTAGGCAATCGCGATGACTTTAACCTAGAGACCCTGCGCCGCACTGCTGCGACCATTGCCCGTACGGCTCGCCGTGAACGCGCAAAAACATTAGGCATGGCACTGCCCCATGAGACTTTAGAAGTGGCGGATGCTGCCCAAGCCATTGCCGAAGGAGTTCTCCTTGCCCTCCACAGTGATGTGCGTTTTAAGTCGGATCCCGAAGCTCGTAAACTCCTGCCCTATCCAGAATCCGTCAGCCTGTTGGGTTTAGGGGAGCAAACAGCAGCCTTGACCCGTGCCCAGCAGATTTGTGATGGGGTGATTTTGGCGCGCGAACTCGTGAATGCCCCGGCCAATGAAGTGACGCCTGTCACCCTTGCGGAAACGGCTCAGCAATTGGCGGCTACCTACGGCCTCACGGCAAAAATTTTGGAGCGCGATGAGTGTGCCGCCTTGGGTATGGGTGCCTTTTTGGGAGTGGCCCAGGCATCTGATCTACCGCCGAAATTTATTCACCTCACCTACACTCCCGCCGGAAATGTCCAGAAGAAAATTGCCCTCATTGGCAAGGGGTTAACCTTTGATTCCGGTGGCCTCAACCTCAAGACCCAAGGGGGCATTGAAACCATGAAAATGGACATGGGGGGAGCCGCAGCCGTTTTGGGAACCGCCAAGGTCATCGGTCAACTCAAACCCGCTGGCATTGAAGTTCACTTTATTATTGCTGCCACTGAAAACATGATTAGTGGCCGTGCCCTGCATCCGGGGGATATTCTCACCGCCTCCAACGGTAAGACCATCGAGGTCAACAACACCGATGCTGAAGGCCGCCTCACCCTTGCCGATGCCTTGGTCTATGCCGAAAAACTAGGCGTAGATGCCATTGTTGATTTGGCAACGCTGACCGGTGCCTGTATTGTTGCCTTAGGGGATAATATTGCCGGTCTTTGGAGCAACAATTCAGAATTGGCGCAAGCTCTGCAAAAGGCCAGCGATCGCTCCGGTGAAAAATTCTGGCAAATGCCCCTTGAAAATAAATACTTTGAGGGCATGAAGTCCCAAGTGGCCGATATGAAAAACACCGGTCCGCGATCGGCCGGATCAATTACCGCCGCCCTATTCCTTCAGCAATTTGTCGATCACACCCCTTGGGCACACCTTGACATTGCCGGTCCTGTTTGGGCTGAAAAAGAGGATGGCTACAATAATCCCTGTGGGACGGGCTACCCTGTGCGCACATTGGTGGAGTGGCTATGCAGTCTCAGTTAGATAGAAATTGAATGCGATCGCCCCAGCGGTTAGTCGTCTCACCCTCACAAATCCAAGACCGACAGGTGTGGCTCACTCCTGAGCAAGTCCACTATCTCCGCCATGTCCTGCGCTTAAAAGATAACGATGTCATCTCGATTTTGGATGGCCAAGGACAGCGATGGCGGGGCACGCTTGGTGTGAATGGGCAGACTGTCGAATTATTGGAGGCTGAACAGCAAAAGACGGAGCTCAGTGTAGAAATTATGCTCTGTCTAGCTCTACTGAAGGTGGCAAACTTTGAGCAAGTGCTGCAACAGGCAACGGAATTGGGGGTCAAGCGTATTATTCCGATTCAAACAGCGCGATCGCTCCTGCAACCCAGTGCCAATAAATACCAGCGTTGGCAGCGCATTCTCCAAGAGGCCGCCGAGCAAAGTGAGCGTCTTTATGTCCCCACCCTTAGTGATCCCCTCTCCGTTGCCGAAATGGTCAGCCTCACCCCCAAGGGCTACATTGCCAGTTTGAATGCCTCACAGCTCCTGTGGGACTGCTTGCCCCAAATGAATCTATCTCAGCCAATTTATCTGGCGATCGGACCCGAGGGGGGATGGACAGCCTCAGAAGTGGAGCAAGTTTTGGCCGCTGGTTGGCAAGCATTTTCCTTGGGGCGGCGTACCCTGAGAGCCGTCACCGCCGCGATCGCCAGCCTGACCTTAGTGAGCCATTACACTGAGAGGCACTGCGCAACGGCACAACAGCATTGACAACGCCACGGCTACCTCGATACACTAGAAGTTCGGTGAAATTAACGTAAGCAGCAATGCCCACCATCCAGCAACTGATCCGCCAAGAGCGGGAACTGTTGAAAAAGAAAACAAAATCTCCTGCCCTCAAAAGCTGCCCCCAACGGCGTGGGGTATGCACACGGGTTTATACCACAACCCCCAAAAAGCCCAATTCTGCCCTGCGCAAAGTGGCACGGGTACGTCTCACCTCTGGCTTTGAGGTCACCGCCTATATTCCGGGAATTGGCCACAACTTGCAGGAGCACTCTGTGGTCATGATTCGCGGCGGTCGGGTTAAAGATTTGCCCGGTGTGCGCTACCACATTATCCGTGGCACGTTGGATACCGCTGGCGTCAAAGACCGTAAACAAGGTCGCTCCAAGTATGGTGCCAAGCGTCCCAAACCCGGTGAGGCTGCTGCTACCGGCAAGAAGAAGTAATTTCCGTTCTCCTATCTCCTTGAGTCCACCCTTGAAATCTTAAACTTCACTAGAGCAAACAGCAAACACCTATGTCTCGTCGCACTCGCGCTCAAAAACGGCCTACTGCCCCTGATCCCGTCTATAACAACGTGCTGGTGAATATGTTAATCCAGCGGATTATGCTCAATGGCAAAAAATCCCTTGCCAGCCGCATTGTCTATGACGCGATGAAAACCGTACAGGAGCGCACCGGCGAGGATGCTCTGCAAATTTTTGAGCGTGCAGTAAAAAATGCAACGCCCCTAGTGGAAGTGAAAGCCCGCCGTGTGGGGGGTGCCACCTACCAAGTGCCGATGGAAGTTCGTCCCGATCGCGGCGTCGCCTTGGCTTTGCGCTGGTTAGTGCAATTTTCCCGCAAACGAGCCGGTCGTTCGATGTCCGCCAAGCTGGCCAATGAATTGATGGATGCCGCCAACGAAACCGGCAGCACCATTCGTAAACGGGAAGAAACCCACAAAATGGCAGAAGCCAACAAGGCCTTTGCCCACTATCGCTACTAAACCGTCACACGGTTCAAGAGTTGGATACAATTATTTAAGAATTCTAACGTAATGCAACAAACAAGGAGGTAGCTGTGGCACGGACGACCCCGCTAGAGCGAGTGCGAAACATCGGGATTGCCGCTCACATTGATGCGGGTAAAACAACCACAACTGAACGTATTCTTTTCTATTCCGGTGTGGTGCACAAAATTGGCGAAGTGCACGAGGGTACCACGGTTACCGACTGGATGGAACAGGAGCGGGAGCGGGGCATCACCATTACAGCCGCCGCCATCAGCACCTCTTGGAAAGACCACCAGATCAATATTATTGACACTCCCGGCCACGTGGACTTCACGATTGAGGTGGAGCGCTCCATGCGGGTTCTCGATGGGGTGATTGCGGTATTCTGCTCCGTCGGTGGTGTGCAACCCCAGTCAGAAACCGTGTGGCGGCAAGCCGATCGCTACAGCGTCCCGCGCATCGTCTTTGTCAACAAGATGGATCGCACTGGGGCAAACTTCTACAAAGTCTATGACCAGATTCGCGATCGCCTGCGGGCAAATGCTGTGCCGATTCAGTTGCCCATTGGTGCTGAAGATCAGTTCAAAGGCATCGTTGATCTGGTGCGGATGCGCGCCAAAATCTACAAAGACGACCTTGGCAAGGAAATCGAAGACACTGAAATTCCTGCCGAGATGACTGAACTGGCGGAAGCGTATCGCACCAAGCTCATCGAGGCAGTTGCCGAAACCGATGATGCCCTCATGGAAAAATACTTTGAGGGGGAAGAACTCACAGAAGAGGAAATCCGCGCCGCCCTACGCAAAGGGACGATCGCTGGCACCATTGTGCCGATGCTCTGTGGCTCCGCCTTCAAAAATAAAGGCGTGCAATTGCTCCTTGATGCCGTGGTGGACTATCTGCCAGCGCCCATTGACATTCCAGCGATTAAAGGTCATCTGCCCGATGGCACAGAGGTAGAGCGGGCTGCCGACGATGATCAACCCCTAGCGGCATTAGCCTTCAAAATCATGTCGGATCCCTATGGCCGCCTCACCTTCGTGCGCGTTTATTCTGGTGTTCTCAAAAAAGGCAGCTATGTCCTCAATGCCACTAAGGGCAAGAAAGAGCGCATTTCTCGTTTGATTGTGCTCAAAGCCGATGAGCGGATTGAAGTAGATGAACTGCGAGCCGGCGATTTAGGAGCTGCCTTGGGTCTGAAGGAAACCTTCACGGGGGATACCCTCTGCGATGAAAGCTCGCCCGTGATTCTTGAATCGCTGTACATTCCAGAGCCAGTGATTTCCGTGGCTGTGGAACCCAAAACCAAGCAGGACATGGAAAAACTCTCCAAAGCCCTGCAAGCCCTCTCTGAGGAAGACCCCACCTTCCGCGTCAGCGTTGATCCTGAAACCAACCAAACCGTGATTGCGGGGATGGGGGAACTGCACCTCGAGATCCTTGTGGATCGGATGCAGCGGGAGTTCAAAGTGGAAGCCAATATTGGCCAACCCCAAGTGGCCTACCGCGAAACGATTCGCAAACCCGTCCGTGCCGAAGGCAAGTTTATCCGTCAAAGTGGCGGTAAAGGCCAGTATGGTCACGTTGTGATTGAAGTAGAGCCTGCCGAACCCGGTACTGGGTTTGAATTTGTCTCCAAAATTGTTGGTGGTGTCGTTCCCAAAGAGTACATTCCACCTGCTGAGCAGGGGATGAAGGAAGCCTGTGAATCGGGGATTTTGGCAGGGTACCCAGTGATTGACCTCAAGGTCACATTAGTGGATGGCTCCTACCACGAGGTTGACTCCTCAGAGATGGCCTTCAAAATTGCTGGCTCCATGGCCATTAAAGAGGCAGTAATGAAAGCCAATCCGGTGCTGCTGGAGCCAATGATGAAGGTCGAGGTCGAGGTTCCAGAAGAATTCCTTGGGACAGTGATGGGAGACCTCATTTCCCGTCGCGGTCAAATTGAGGGACAAACCGTGGAAAATGGCATTGCCAAAGTGACGGCAAAAGTCCCTCTCGAACGGATGTTTGGTTATGCCACTGACATTCGCTCGAATACCCAAGGTCGGGGAATTTTCTCGATGGAATTTAGCCATTACGAGGAAGTCCCCCGTAATGTGGCTGAGGCGATCATTGCCAAAAATAAAGGGAACGCATAGTCTATACGAGGAACAACATGGCACGCGCTAAATTTGAACGAACCAAACCCCACGTTAACATCGGTACGATTGGTCACGTTGACCACGGTAAAACCACACTGACCGCAGCCATCACCATGACATTGGCTGCCCAAGGGAAAGCCCAAGCTCGCAAATACGATGAAATTGATGCTGCCCCTGAGGAAAAAGCCCGTGGGATTACCATCAACACGGCTCACGTGGAGTATGAGACTGAAAAACGTCACTATGCCCACGTGGATTGCCCCGGCCACGCTGACTATGTGAAAAACATGATCACGGGTGCCGCCCAAATGGACGGTGCTATTCTCGTGGTGGCCGCTACTGATGGTGCGATGCCCCAAACCAAAGAGCACATTCTCTTGGCTCGTCAGGTGGGGGTGCCCAGCATTGTTGTCTTCCTGAACAAAGTGGATATGGTGGACGACGAAGAACTGCTGGAGCTGGTGGAACTGGAACTGCGGGAACTCCTCAGCGAATATGAATTCCCCGGTGACGAAGTGCCCATCATCCGTGGTTCGGGTCTAAAAGCCCTTGAAGCCATGACCGCCAACCCGAAAACCCAACGCGGTGAAAATGAGTGGGTCGATAAAATCTACGAGCTAATGGATGCCGTGGATAACTACATTCCTACCCCTGAGCGGGATGTGGATAAGCCCTTCTTGATGGCTGTAGAAGACGTGTTCTCCATCACCGGTCGGGGTACCGTGGCCACGGGTCGGATTGAGCGGGGTCGCATTAAGCTCAACGAAACGGTTGAACTCGTGGGTCTGCGGGAAACTCGCACAACGACGGTCACCGGTATTGAAATGTTCAAGAAGAGCCTCGAAGAGGGGATTGCCGGTGACAACGCTGGTTTGCTCCTGCGCGGTCTGAAAAAAGAGGATGTGGAACGGGGAATGGTGATTGCCAAACCCGGCTCCATTACGCCCCACACCCAATTTGAGGGTGAAGTGTACGTGCTCACTGAAAAAGAGGGTGGCCGTAAAACCCCCTTCTTTGCCGGTTACCGTCCGCAGTTCTATGTGCGTACCACCGATGTGACCGGTACGATTACCTCCTTCACCGCTGATGATGGTAGCGCCGCTGAAATGGTGATGCCTGGTGACCGCATCAAAATGACCGTGGAACTGATCCAGCCCATTGCCATTGAGCAGGGGATGCGCTTTGCCATCCGTGAAGGTGGCCGGACGATTGGTGCGGGTGTTGTCTCCAAAATCCTGAAGTAGTTGATCTTATGGCCGCTAGCCTTTCTGTGGTGTTGGCGGCCTTTTTTTGTCTGAATTTTGTCGGATTGTCTCTGAACCTTGACAAGTAAGGAAGATTCCTATGGCTGCTCTACAACAGAAAATTCGTATTCGCCTTAAGGCCTTTGATCATCGCTTGCTCGATACTTCCTGCGATCGCATTGTCGATACTGCAAAAAGAACCGGCGCTTCCCCCGTTGGCCCAATTCCCCTACCCACTCGCCGTCGAATCTATTGCGTCCTGCGATCGCCCCACGTGGATAAGGACTCACGGGAGCATTTTGAAACCCGTACCCACCGTCGCATACTCGACATTTACCAACCTTCACCGAAAACGATTGATGCCCTGATGAAGTTGGACTTGCCGGCGGGCGTAGATATTGAAGTGAAATTGTAAGCGTCGCCAAAGTTCACTACACTGGGGGGTATGACGCATACGATCATTCATCCTTCCCCCTCTGAGTCTTCTCTTCAGCCCCCTGCCATGGCCTACAGAATCAACTGCCAGCAGGGGCATACGCATCTTTTATGGGTAACGCTGCGGCTAACGGCACCGCAAACCGATGTTCTTGATCTGCACTTGCCGGTGTGGACGCCGGGTTCCTACCTTGTGCGCGAATATGCGAGGCATCTTCAGGACTTTACAGTAACGGCCGCCGACGGTACCCCCTTGGAATGGTGGAAGTGTGCCAAGAACCAGTGGCAGGTGGCCTGCACACCGGGTCTAGAACTAGAAGTGCGCTATGCCATCTATGCCCATGAACTGTCAGTGCGCACCAATCATTTTGATCCCAGCCATGCCTACTTCAATCCGGCAGCGGTCTGTCTCTATGTGCCAGAATATCGCGATCGGCCCCTAACAGTAACCATTGCTGCACCGCCGCACTGGCGGGTGACGACTCCGCTTGAACCCTTTGGCGAGGATGGCTTCACCTTTTGGGCAGCAAATTACGATCTGCTGGTGGATAGCCCCTTTGAGGTGGGTACCCACCCTGTTTATGCCTTTGAGGTGGACGGTAAACCCCATGAATTGGCGGTGTGGGGCAAGGGCAATTTTGAGCCGCAGCGGGCGATCGCCGACATGCAGCGGATCATTGAAACAGAGGCAAGTTTCTTTGGCGGCCTGCCCTACGATCGCTATGTCTTTATTTTGCACCTTACCCACAAGGGCTACGGCGGTCTGGAGCATCTCAATAGCTGCTCGTTGATCTTCCATCGCTTTGGCTTTCAGCAAGCGGAGCAGTATCGCCGCTTCCTCTGTTTAGTGGCCCATGAGTTTTTCCATCTTTGGAATGTCAAGCGCATTCGCCCCCAAGCCTTTGAAATCTTTGATTACGACAGCGAAAATTACACCACCAGCCTCTGGTTTGTGGAGGGGATAACCAGTTATTTCGACCAACTGATTCCCCTCTGGGCAGGGTTATTTGATGCTGCGGCCTATCTTAAGCTGCTGAGCGAAAGTCTGAATCGCTATTTACACACCCCTGGTCGTTTTGTTCAGTCCCTTAGTGCTGCTAGCTTTGATGCGTGGATTAAGCTCTATCGCCCCGATGAAAATAGCATTAATTCGCAGATGTCCTACTACCTAAAGGGAGAGCTAGTGGCACTACTGCTGGATTTGCGGATTCGCCTTAATTTTAATCACCAGCGATCGCTCCTCGATGTCCTGCGGCGGTTGTGGCAGCAGTATTGCGAGACAGGTCAGGGCTATACTCCCGATGAGCTGTGGGAAACGATTGAAACCGTTGCCGATGAAAACCTTGGCACATGGCGCGAGCAATTCATTGAAGGAACCGTAGAACTCCCCCTTCAGGAGTGTTTGGCTAAAGTGGGTTTGGAACTGGTGCCCCAAGACGCGCTGCCCTATACGGGACTTCAGTTTAAGCAGGAACATGGCGCTCTGCAAATCAAGGCAGTGCTGCGGGACTCCCCGGCTGAACAGGCAGGCTTGGTGGCTGGGGATGAAATCATTGCCCTCAATGGGTGGCGCGTCAAGGCGGAGGACTGGTCAGAGCGATTGCGGGAATACCCAGTGGGAGAGACGATTCACTTGACATGGTTCCATGATCAGCAATTGCACTCAGGAACATTGATGTTGGGAGACCCTCAGCCCCGCTATCAGGTGCAGTGCCGTGCCGATGCCACGCCGAGTCAGCGGGCACATTTAGAAGCTTGGTTGGGAGCCACAGCGGCGCAGCTCTAGGGGAGGTGGCAGTATGCTTCAGCCCTTGATTCAGGATCGCGATCGCTTGGAACAGATCTTGCGGCAACTGCCCTTGACTCCCGGCGTTTATTTTTTCAAGGACAAGACGGATCAAATTCTCTACATTGGCAAGTCCAAACGCCTGCGATCGCGGGTGCGCTCCTATTTTCGTGAGCCAGCCCAATTGGGGCCGCGCCTTGAATTAATGGTCTATCAGGTGGCGGACATTGAATTCATCGTCACCGATACGGAAGCCGAAGCCCTTGCCCTCGAAGCCAATTTAATCAAGCAGCATCAGCCCCACTTCAACGTTCTCCTCAAGGATGACAAGAAATATCCCTACGTCTGTATTACGTGGTCAGAACCCTATCCCCGCATTTTCATTACCCGCAAACGCCAATTGGGTAATGTCGGCGATACCAGCAGTGATGCTCCCAAGGATCGCTACTATGGCCCCTATGTGGATAGCTTTCGCCTGCGCCAAACCCTTGCCCTTGTGAAGCGGCTTTTTCCACTGCGGCAACGTCCCCGCCCCCTTTTCAAGGATCGCCCCTGTTTGAACTATGACATTGGCCGCTGTCCGGGGGTCTGCCAAGGGCTGATTTCACCGCAGGAGTATCGGCAAACGCTGCACAAGGTGGCCATGATCTTTCAGGGGCGCACGGGGGAACTGGTGGCACAGTTGCAGGCACAAATGGTGCAAGCGGCGGCGGATCTGAATTTTGAACTGGCAGCCCGACTGCGGGATCAAATTCGTGGCCTTGAGCATTTAGGCGTGGATCAAAAGGTGTCCTTGCCTGATGACACGGTGTCACGGGATGCCATTGCCCTTGCCTTGGGCGATCGCCATGCAGCCATTCAACTCTTTCAAATTCGTGCGGGTCGCTTGGTGGGACGTTTGGCTTTTGTTGCCGATGCCCAAAGTGGCAGTGTCGGCACGATTTTGCAACGGGTGCTTGAAGAACACTATGCCCAAGTGGATGATGTAGAAATTCCCAGTGAAATTTTGCTGCAACATCCCCTCCCCGAGGCGGATCTGCTGCGTACCTACTTGAGCGAAAAGAAAGGCCGCGCCGTCACCCTCACTGTCCCCCAACGCCAAGCAAAAGCCGAACTGATTGCCATGGTGCAACGCAATGCAGAATTAGAATTGGCACGCATTCAACAGGCCAGCGATCGCACCCAAACGGCTCTTGAAGATTTAGCCCAACTCCTTGGCCTTGACACCCTTCCCCACCGCATTGAGGGCTACGACATTTCCCACATTCAAGGGTCTGACGCCGTGGCCTCACGGGTTGTCTTTATTGATGGCTTGCCCGCCAAGCAGCACTATCGCCACTACAACATCCGCAACCCTGAAGTAAAACTTGGCCACTCCGACGACTTTGCCAGTCTTGCTGAGATTCTCCGCCGCCGCTTTGCCCCCTATCTTGAGGGCAAGGGTGACCCTCCAGAGGCTGATGACTGGCCCGATGTGATCCTCATTGATGGCGGCAAGGGGCAACTGTCCGCCGTGGTTCAGGTCTTGGAGCCACTCCTAGATGATCTCACCCTTCTCAGCTTGGCCAAACAGCGGGAGGAGATTTTCCTACCCCACCACCCCCAACCTCTGCCGACCGATCCAGAGCAACCGGGGGTGCAATTGCTACGCCGCGTCCGCGATGAGGCTCACCGCTTTGCCCTGAACTTCCACCGTCAAAAACGTGCCCAACGCCAACGGCGATCGCACCTCGACCAAATTCCCGGCTTGGGCTATCAACGCCAAAAGGAACTCCTCGCCACCTTTCGTTCCATTGACTACATCCGCATGGCCACGCCCGAACAGTTGGCGCAGGTACATGGGGTCGGCCCCCGTCTAGCGGAAAAAATTTACCGCTATTTTCATGCTGATACCGATTAGCAAAGAGCTAAGTGCTTTTCAAAAAAAGGGCGATCGCTTGCTATCTCAAAAGCGGGTAACGCGATTCGAACGCGCGACATCAACCTTGGCAAGGTTGCGCTCTACCACTGAGCTATACCCGCAACAGATTTTTAGCTTAAAAAATTAGGAGGCGTCTTGTCAAGCCCCAGAAATTTCAGCAGCCCTCAGGACCACAAAAGCTGTGGGCGTACAACACTTCGGCATCGTAGATGTAAGCAATGCCTGCATAGTCGTTGAAAAACTCGACTGCCACCCGATCCACAATTTTTTCCGCCATTTCCCGCGTCTGGGTGAGTACCTCAAACTTGATATTGGCTTGGGTATCGGAAACGCTGGGTTGACCAGAGGAGCGCACATTGCGACTCCCTTTGCCGCTGGTTTCCATCACGGTGTAGCCAGTCGCCCCGGCCTCATCAATGATTTGGGCAATTTTTTTCAAGAGAATCTTCTCGGTCACAATCACGAGCTTCTTTGCTGGCTTGGCCATTCTGAGTTCCTCCTTGAGTGAAATTGGCGCGTTTGGGTCACTAGCTGCCGCCCATGATTGCTTGGGCAAGGCCAAGGTAAAGCGGAATTCCTAGGCCGATGGCAATGGGAGTCCCGATCGCGGTGGAAGCACCAATATAGGCGGAAGGGTTAGCGGAGGGAATCCCTGCCCGTAATGTTGGCGGCCCAGAAATATCGGAACTAGAGCAGGCAATCACGGCTAGAATCACCACACCCCCAAGGCTAAAGCCAGTGACATAGTGGGCAATCATTCCCAAACCAAAGGCAATCAGGCCATGCACCAGCGGTGCTACGACGGCATAGACCACATACCACTGAGCGACTTTGCGCAACTCACCCAAGCGTGACCAAGCCTCCATCCCCATAACGAGCATCAACACCGAGAGTAAACCGCGAAACAGAGGGTTGTAAAAACTCTCATAGACACTGTCGGGACGGGTAAAGATGCCCAAAGCAACACCCAGCAGCAGTGCCGAAAGGGCTGCCCCTTGCAGACTTTCTTTGACAATCGGCCAGATTCTGACTCGTTTGCTTTGTTGACTGCGGTACTCACTGGCACTGCTGGGGTACTCACTCGTGCTCCCGGCATAACCTGTGGCGCTCCCTGCACCCGCATAGGCACCAACGGCGCTGAGGGAAGCCGGCGCCTTTTTCTCCTGTTTTTTCTTGAGGTAAATGCTGGCAACGACAATGGCTGTCACCAGAGCCGGAATATCCATGAACGGATACAGTGCGGCTGCCCAAGGTTCATAGCTAATTTTCTGCGCCTCCAGAGCCGTTAGCGCTGCTGCCATGGTCGAACCACTCACAGCCCCAAATAAACCTGCGGTAGCGATCGCGTCAACGGTTTTGACCTTCGGCAGCTTTGCTAAGGTATAACGGCCAATAAATACAATGAGAATCCCCATCGCCACAGCAAAGAGTGCTGGCAAGAGCATCTCCTGTAGGTTGGAACTGCGAATCGCAATCCCACCGCTGAGGCCGACTTTCATTAGCAACATAAAAATAATGAACTTATAGATGGCATCGGGAATCTGAAGTTGACTGCCCAGCGCTGCAATGACCATGCCCCCCAGCAAGAAGCCAAGGGTAGGCGACTGTAATTGCTTGACAAAATCTTGCAAAAACTGACCGGGAAAATCCACAGTACTATTTCTTCTTAATTATCAGGGGCTATCCATGGGGCTGTAGATGTTGAAGTTGATAGAAGACTATTTGGGCGATTGCCACCCCTGCATCCGTCGGTCAACGGCGCAAATATAGTCTTTTATCTATTCAATCTTTTTGATTTGCTTGCCTTACTCTATAGCAAATTCTTCAGCAAAACACACATTTAATAAACATTACTTTCAAATAGATTAAATAAGCCCAGCTTATAGAGTGACCTTGGGGCGATCGCGACGCTGTCAATGGCTTCTTGGCGCGTACATGATAATCAGCGTTCCGAGGAGGGCAACCCCAGCACCGAGCAAATCAAACTTATCGGGGCGCACCTTATCAATTCCCCAACCCCAAAACAGAGCCACCAGCAGGAAAATGCCACTATAGGCAGCCTGAACACGACCGAAATGCGCAGGTTGCAGCGTCGGTACCATGCCATACATAAAAAGGACGATCGCCCCTGCTAAGGCATACCAAATGCTTTTATGCTCCCGTAGCCACAGCCAGACAAGATAGGCTCCCCCCAGCTCTAGGAGGCCTGTGATCAGAAAGTAAAGTAGGGATTTTGCAACTTTCATCATCGCCGCAGTGCTTGCTATACACTGGAAACTACATTGGGCTGACGCCAGCATATGACAATTCAGTTGACGATTCGCCGCCAAGCACCCAACAAGAGCGCCTATTGGCAAGCCTTTGAACTAGAGATTGATCCTTCCCTCACCATTCTTGATGCCCTCATTCAAATCAAGGGATACCAAGACGGTAGTCTTAGCTTTCGCAAGAACTGTCGAAACACCATCTGCGGCAGTTGCGCGATGACGATTAATGGTCGTTCTGCCCTTGCCTGTCAGCAAAGTATTCATGCCGAGTTAGCCAATAGTCCTGTTCCCAACCAAATTGCGATCGCCCCCTTGGGGAATTTGCCTGTCCTCAAAGACCTTGTCGTAGACATGAGCGATTTTTGGCAAAAACTTTCAGCCGTCAATCCTTATGTGGGTACAGCGGCACGACAAGTGCCTGAGCGGGAGTTTCTCCAATCCCCCAGCGATCGCGCCAAACTCAATGCTGCGGGTAACTGTATTCTCTGTGGTGCCTGCTACGGTGCCTGCAATGCCGTGGAAGTGAATCCCGACTTTGTTGGCCCCCATGCCCTTGCCAAAGCAGCTCGCCTTGTGGCCGATACCCGCGATCGCGAAACTGACCAACGCCTAGACCAATACAACACTTCTACCAGTGGCGTGTGGGGCTGTACCCGTTGTTTTAATTGCAATATAGTGTGTCCCGTGGGCGTGCAACCCCTCGATCGCATTAGTGAGATCAAGCAGGCGATCCTAGCACGCTCAACAACAGCAACCCGCAATCAAGACCGTCCTGTGCGCCATCGGCAAGTGCTCTTGGAACTAGTGAAAGACGGTGGCTGGGTGGATGAGCGGCAATTTGGCCTACGGGTGGTGGGCAATCGCTTTCGAGATGTCGGTGGAGTTGTCAGCCTTGCCCCCTTAGGCTGGCGGTTATTGCGGCGCGGCAAGTTTCCACTGCGATTTGAAAAGTCTGCCGCTCAAGCCCAAATTAAGGCAGTGATCACCGCCCTACAGCAGCAACAGCTCTCTTCTAAAATGTGATTACAAAGTGAAGGCTCTATGCCAAGCTAAAGAAGTTGTTTTGCATACCTAACACCATGAGTGAACCGACGCCCGATGATTTGACCCCGCAATTTGGTTGGTCGCGCTATGCGGAGCTGATCAATGGCCGCTTTGCCATGATTGGCTTTATTGCCCTGCTGGTGCTCGAGTGGGTGACTGGCCAAGATTTCTTTACGTGGGTGGGCTGGCGATAGGTTGTGGCGGCAACACTGCGCTTAGAGGGAGTCACGCGGCGATTTGCTCTAGGAGTGGGAATTGGTCCACTCTCTCTAACTGTGCCCGCAGGGGCGCTTTGGGTGATTGTCGGGCCTTCGGGTTGTGGCAAATCTACCCTATTGCGGCTTATTGCTGGCTTGGAGCAACCCACCAGTGGCGAGATTTATATTGGGGAGACCTGTGTCAATGGCCGCAGTGGGCGCGATCGCGATGTGGCAATGGTCTTTCAGAACTATGCCCTCTATCCCCACATGACCGTGGCCGAAAACCTTGGCTTTGGTCTGAAAATGCGCGGTGTTGATCCGGCCACACGGCAGCAACGGGTGCTCCAAGTGGCTAAGCTCCTCGGGATTGAGTCCCTGCTGCAGCGCAAACCGCGTCAACTCTCCGGTGGTCAGCAACAGCGGGTGGCCTTGGGAAGGGCCTTGGCGCGATCGCCCCAAGTGTTTCTCCTCGATGAACCCCTTTCCAACCTTGATGCCCAATTGCGCGAACAAACCCGTGCTGAACTAAAACAATTGCATCAACAACTGGGCATTACCACCCTCTATGTCACCCACGATCAAGCGGAGGCGATGACCCTTGGCGATCGCATTGTGGTGCTGGATCGCGGTCAAATCCAGCAAATTGGCACCCCTGCTGATCTCTACGACAAACCCGCCAATACCATGGTGGCGCGATTTTTGGGCACCCCACCGATGAATTTACTGCCCGCTCGCTGGGATGGCAGCCGCCTGTGGATAGCGCAGCAGCCCTTACCCTGTCCGGACACCCCCCATTGGCCGCTAAAAAGTGAACAACCCCTCACCGTGGGCATTCGCCCAGAGCATTTGTCTATCAGTGAGAAGGGCTTGGGGGCGATCGCCACCCTCGTTGAACCCCTAGGCCGCGAAGCCATTGTCCGCTGTCGCCTCATGGATAGTTCCCAAGAACTGCTGTGGTTAGCCCCTAATCACCAAATCCCTCAAATGGGTGACCCTCTCCAGTTGCAGGCTTGCCATCTTTATCTGTTTGACCCTACGAGCGGGGTGGCTTTCAATTTTGAGCCTAGCTGAAAATTCATCGGAACCCTTACCCAAGATTGGAGGGTTCGCTTAGAATACAACTAGGATTCTGTAAAATTTCGTAACTTCTGCGGCCAGCCCGTCCATGACTTCGGTAACCTCTCTTTTTTCACCTGTCGAAGCGGATCTCTGTGTACTAACGGAGAACCTGAAGGCACTGATTGGAGCACAACACGCCGTACTCTCTGCTGCCGCCGAACATCTTTTTGCTGCCAGTGGTAAGCGCATCCGACCCGCCATTGTCTTTTTGGTGTCGCGAGCCACGCTGCCCGATCAGGGGATTACTCCCCGGCACTGCCGCTTGGCAGAAATTACGGAAATGATTCATACCGCCAGTCTCTTTCACGATGATGTGGTGGATCAAGCGCAACTACGGCGCGGTGTGCCCACCGTCAACAGTGTCTTTGGCAATCGGGTGGCCATTCAAGCGGGAGACTTTCTCTTTGCCCAAGCCTCTTGGTACTTAGCGGATTTGGATAACCTGCAAGTGGTGAAACTCCTCTCCCAAGTGATCAAAGACTTTGCTGAAGGGGAAATTCGCCAAGGCTTTAACCGCTTTGACACCAGCATTACCCTAGACGACTATCTACTGAAAACCTACTACAAGACAGCTTCCCTCATTGCCAACAGTGCCAAGGCGGCAGCGGTTCTCAGTGAAGCGCCCCCAGAAACCATCGAAGCCATGTACACCTACGGCAAAAATTTGGGCCTAGCCTTTCAAATCGTGGATGACATCCTTGACTTCACTCGCTCCACCGCAGAACTAGGGAAACCTGCTGGCTCAGATCTGCGGGATGGCAACCTAACGGCACCCGTCCTTTTTGCCCTACCCAAAGCCCCCTATCTGCATACCCTCATCGAGCGCGAGTTCAGTGAAGAAGGCGATCTAGAAACCGCCCTCAACCTAGTGCGCCAAAGTGGTGCCATTGAAGACGCTCGCAATTTAGCCAAGGAATATGCCCAAGCGGCTCTACCGGCACTTGAAGTGCTACCCCCGTCGGAACCGCGTCAGGCCCTCAGCCAGTTAACAGATTATGTCCTTGAGCGGCTCTATTAAGCTGCCAGCAGAACGGTCTCCAATGCCCAGCGCATAAATCTCAGGAATTGGCCGAAAAATAGAAACAAGCCTTGCTTGGGGCAGTCCAATAGGTATAAGTGCGGGATCAGTAATCAATCCCCTACACTAGAGACAGGGATTGCGTCTACCCGACTAGCCTGCAGTTTGTTTTTATTTCGGGAGTGAATTTGTGGCACGAGGCGTTCAACAGCGTAAACTGGTGAGTTCTACTGTGGGTAGTCGGGGAAGGCAAAAAGTATCTCAAAAAAGCAGGGGTCAGCGATCGCGCCCTTCGCTATGGCGTACCCTAGGCTGGATTGCTGCCTTTAGTGGTGTGTCCTTGGTCTCTGCCTTTGCGGGCATGACATTTGTTTTGATGTCACCCTTTCAGGGCACGAACCATCGTGGCCAACGGGATCCCTCTTGGCTGGAAATGATGACACGGGGATTCCAATATGGCATGAGTCGGCCAGTGAACCTCTTGGTATTGGGGGTGGATGAGGTTCTAGGGGCTCCTCCCGGCTCCCCTGAACGGTTTCGTGGCCGCACCGACACGATGCTGCTGGCGCGGTTTAACCCTGAAAATGGCACGATTACGGTCTTGAGTATTCCCCGTGATACCCGTGTGGAAATTCCCGGACATGGCATCGACAAAATTAATGCCGCCAATGTTTATGGAGAGGTCGATCTAACGGTGCGGGTGGTCAGCGAAATCCTCAACTATACCCCCATTGATCGCTACATTCGCATTGATACGAGGGCATTTCGAGAATTGGTCGATCTAGTGGGCGGTGTCGAGGTCAACGTGCCCAAGCGAATGGTTTATACCGATCACACCCAAAAACTTTACATTGATCTTCAACCGGGGCTGCAAACCCTGAACGGGGAGCAAGCAGAGGGCTTTGTTCGCTTTCGTTACGATGAACTGGGGGATATTGGCCGTGCCCAGCGGCAGCAAATGCTGATCAAGGCGCTGCAAAAGAAACTGGCCAATCCCGTCATGCTGACTCAGTTGCCGAAAATCTACAGCGTCCTGCAAAAATATGTGGATACGGATTTAACCTTTGCCGAACTGATGGCGATCGCCCAATTTAGTCTGCGCATTGAGCCAGACAACCTGCGTTTGATTCTGCTGCCGGGACGCTTTAGTGGTGATGGCTATGCGGTCAGCTACTGGCTCCCTGACGATGACCGCATTGATCGGGTGGTTGCTGAGCACTTTAGCGATCGCCCCTCAAAACTAGTCAACTATACTTGGGGCGACAGTGGCACCCTGCGGATTGCCCTGCAAAATGCCTCCGGCAGTCGTGAGGCTGCTCAAGATATGGCGGATTTTCTCGCCCACCATGGCTATACCAATGTGATCATCAGTGAAGAGTGGTATCAGCAAACCCCTGAAACGGAAATTGTCGCCCAACAGGGAGACCTCAGCGCCGCCCAAATGATCCGCTCTGTCCTTGGCATGGGGCGTGTCTCTGCTAACTCCACTGGCGTCCTTTCCTCTGACATCACCATTCGCATTGGCCGTGACTGGGCGGCGGTGTTGCACTAGGTCAAGGTTGCTGGCAGTTTCTTGGTAACAGCCTCTGGTTCAAGGATGCGGTCAATGATGCCGTACTCCTTCGCCATCTGTGGGGTCATGTACAGCAGCCGATCCATATCACGGGTGATCCGCTCAGGGGGTTGACCGGTATTTTGCGCCAAAATTTCCACCATCATCGCCTTATTGGCCAGAACCTCCTTGGCACGAATTTGGATATCGGTGGCCTGCCCTTGGGCATAGCTCTTGGTTTGGTGCAGGACAATCGTGGCGTGGGGTAAGCTGGCGCGACACCCCTTGGTACCGGCCGAGAGCAACATGGCGGCCATCCCCATCGCTTGACCAATGCAGATCGTATGCACAGGGGGCTTAATGTAGCGCATGGTGTCGCAGATGGCAAAGGCTTCTGTTTCAAAGCCAATGGGTTCGCCATCGTAGCGGGAGGTTCCCGTCGAGTTAATGTAAATGCGGATGGGTTTTTCGGGATCGTCGTATTGCAGATAGAGCAGTTCCGCAATGATCAGCTCCGTAACCGCTGGCACCAAAGGCATGCCGAGATAGACGATCCGCTCCTTCAACAGCAGTGAAGGGAGATCGGGGGGTGGAGTGCGATAGTAGGCATCACCATAGTAGGCCGCTTGGGCAGCAGTAAGGGGCAACCGCATAGGACGCTCAGCAAATGACAGACTATCTGTACTCTAGCAAGGAATTGCCTTCCGGATCGGTGGGAAGCACCGCCTATAATCAAAGCAGAAATCCAATTCTTGGGTCATGAATCAACTCCCCAGTTCGCGGCTCACCTCCTCAGTGGTGGCGATCGCCATTGTCTTGCTGGTTGTCCTTTTGAATGCCGTGGTGATTATTAATCCTGGCCAAGCAGGGGTGCTGAGTATTTTGGGTAAAGCTCAGGATACTCCCCTCCTCGAGGGCATTCACTGGAAACCGCCGTTTATTGCCAGTGTGGATGTCTATGACGTAACTGTACAGAAGTTTGAAGTGCCAGCGGAAAGTGCCACCAAAGATTTGCAGGACATTACCGCCAGTTTTGCCATCAACTTTCGCCTAGACCCCATGGCCATCGTGGATGTGCGCCGCACCCAAGGGACCCTGGAAAATATCGTGGCCAAAATCATTGCTCCCCAGACCCAAGAGGCCTTCAAAATTGCTGCTGCCCGTCGCACGGCGGAGGAGGCCATTACCAAGCGGGATGAACTTAAGGAGGATTTTGATCATGCCCTTGGCGATCGCCTAGCCAAGTACCACATTCTCGTACTGGATACCAGTGTCGTTAACCTTGACTTTTCCGAGGAATTTTCCAAGGCCGTCGAGGATAAGCAAATTGCTGAGCAGCGGGCACAACGGGCGGTCTATATTGCCCAAGAGGCAGCTCAACAGGCGCAAGCGGAAATTAACCGTGCCCAAGGGAAAGCGGAAGCCCAACGCCTCCTTGCCGAAACCCTCAAAGCTCCGGGGGGCCAGTTAGTGCTGCAAAAGGAAGCGATCGAAGCATGGCGCGAAGGCGGTGCCCAAGTGCCCCAAGTGATTGTGATCAACGGCCAAGAAGGGCTACCCCCCTTTTTCCTCAATTGGACAGGAACAGCAGCAAAATAGCTGAGGAACGGTTCGATGAACTACAGGCTCAGCAGAGACTCAACAGATGAAGGGAGCGATCGCCCAAATCCCCCTAGAATTGAGAATAGCGATTTGTTCTTTTATTCTTTGATTTCTCGCGATACTGACCCATGATCTCCACCCCGCTTGCTGCCAATCAACAAATTTTACCCCTGACTGCGCAAACCAATGCCCGCGGCCATCTCACCATTGGTGGGTGTGATGTGGTGGAGTTAGTGGCTCAGTTTGGCTCTCCCCTCTACATCCTTGATGAATTCACCTTTCGCACCGCCTGCCGTCAATACCAAGACACCCTCCAGCAGACCTACGGTGGTGAATTTTTGGTGCTCTACGCTTCAAAGGCTTGGAACTGCTTGGCCACCTGCGCCCTTGCCCACAGTGAAGGCTTGGGGATTGATGTGGCCTCCGGGGGTGAACTCTACACTGCCTTGAGTGCCGGCGTCCCCGCCAGCCACATTTACTTCCACGGTAATAACAAGTCCCCCCAAGAACTCCTCTATGCCCTTGAGGTCAATTGCACGATTGTTGCCGATAACTGGCTAGAACTAGAGCGCCTTGCTGCCTACGTTGAGGAGCATGATCTCTCGACCCCACCGCGCGTCATGTTGCGGTTGACACCGGGGATTGAATGCCACACCCACGAATATATCCGCACTGGACATCTAGACAGCAAATTTGGCTTTGACCCGCAACAGTTTCCAGAGTTGCTTCAGTTTGCTAAGGCGCATCCCGAACTAGACTGGGTCGGACTCCACGCCCACATTGGCTCACAGATTTTTGAGGAACAACCCCATTTAGACCTCTGTGATGTCCTTGTGGATTGGCTGGCTCAAGCCCGTGAAGCGATGCTACCCATGCGCGAACTGAATGTGGGGGGTGGTCTTGGCATTCGCTATGTAGACTCCGATAATCCACCGGCGATCGCCCACTGGACAAAGGCCATTAGTCATCAACTGAGCCAAGCCTGTCAGCAACACCATCTTCCCTTACCCAAACTCATCTGTGAGCCGGGTCGCTCCATCGTTGGACCTGCGGCAGTGACGGCCTACACCGTGGGCAGCCGTAAGGTGATTCCTGAAGTGCGCACCTACATTGCGGTGGACGGGGGCATGTCCGATAATCCCCGACCCATTACCTATCAGGCGCAATATACAGCCCTGTGTGCCAATCGCATGACCACTGCCGCCACAGAAACCGTACGTGTTGCCGGTAAGCACTGCGAATCGGGCGATATTCTGCTGCCCCAAGTCACCCTACCCCCCCTGCAAGTCAATGATATTTTAGTGGTGGCCAGTACGGGTGCCTACAACTACAGCATGGCCTCCAACTACAATCGCGTGCCCCGGCCGGCGGCGGTAGTTGTCTGTGAGGGGGAAGCCAACCTGATCCTGCAACGGGAAACCTACGCTGATTTGGTGGCCCATGATGTCTTGCCCCTGCGATTGAGCACCCCCGCCCCCTAGGAGGTGACGAGCACAATGGGATGATAAGCCTCCTAGGTAACTTGTCGTGGCTGCTGCTGTCCTCGGAGACACTGGCCAAGGTGCGAACAGTCGTGGATGTGGTTTTGGTCTTGACCCTAACCTACGCTATTTTGCGGGTTGTGGCCGAGCGGCGAACCCTCTGGATGATACGGGGCTTTATCTTCCTCCTTTTGGCAACCTCCCTCAGTCGTGCCATTGAGCTACAGTTTTTGAGCTTTGTGCTGCACAACTTAGTGATTGGCTCTGCGGTGGCCTTAGCCGTTATTCTGCAATCGGAAATTCGCATTTTTCTGGAACAGTTGGGACGAGGACAGTTTTTCGGCTTTGTGCAGCCCGTGGCCGAGTCGAGTCTCACCAATGATGCCGTTGATTTGATTGTGACGGCCGTGAAGGGATTATCTCAGGATCGTACGGGGGCACTCATTCTCTTGGAAACCCATACAAAGCTCAGCCCCCAAGATTTTACCCATGCAGGGATCGCTCTCAATGCCCGCCTTTCGCCAGAACTCATTACCTCAATTTTTCAAGTGAGTTCCCCCCTGCACGATGGGGCAATTTGGGTGCGGGGTGCTGAAGTGATTGCGGCAAAGTTGATCCTGCCCCTCTCGGATCGCACGGGGCCTTGGCAGTTGGGCACTCGCCATCGCGCCGCCCTAGGGATTACCGAACGCATTAGCCACTGTGTCTGTGTAGTGGTCTCTGAGGAAACGGGGTCAATTTCCCTTGCCTTTAAGGGGGAGCTTCAACGTCCCCTCACAAGCAGTAAACTAGGGGAATTGTTGCGGCAATATGTGCAGGATCAAGAAACGGGAACTTCACAACCCCGTCAACGTCGGCACAGCTTAAAATTTTGGAAAACGGTATGGCCACTGCGCTAATTTCCGCCAGTAGGATGTGTCTATGACGCTACAGCCCCAGTCACTCATTGAGTTACCCGCTGATTTGGATCGCGATCGCCTACCTCGCCATGTGGCGGTGATTATGGATGGCAATGGCCGCTGGGCAAAGCAGCGCAATTTACCGCGCATTATGGGACACCAACGCGGGGTGGACACCCTCAAGGATCTGCTGCGCTGTTGCAAAGATTGGGGCATTGAAGCCCTGACCGCCTACGCCTTCTCCACAGAAAACTGGGGGCGCCCCCTGCCGGAGGTGGATTTTCTGATGACCCTCTTTGAGCGAGTGTTGCGGCGGGAGCTGGCGGAAATGGTTGCCGAGGGCGTGCAAATTCACTTTGTGGGTGACTTGGCGTGTTTGCCGAACTCCCTACAAGCGGAAATTGAGCGAGCGATGACCGCTACGGCCAATAACCAAAAAATTAAATTTGTGGTGGCAACCAACTATGGTGGGCGACGGGAAATTATCCACGCTTGCCGTTCGATTGCAGCCCAAGTGAAAGCGGGACGCCTTGACCCCGCCGATATTGATGAAGTACTCTTTGAACGCCATTTGTACACGGGCGGCCTACCGGATCCCGATTTGTTGATTCGCACCAGTGGCGAGATGCGCGTCAGTAACTTTTTGCTGTGGCAGGTGGCCTATTCAGAAATTTACGTCACCAAGACCCTCTGGCCGGATTTTGACCGCGCTGCTTTCCATGAGGCGCTCCGGGATTACCAACAGCGACAGCGGCGATTTGGCCGTGTCTAAAGGGGACGATTTCAGTGGAGAATAGGAAAGCCCGCCGGGTACGTATTGGAGCGATACTGTGACCCCCCAATTGCGCATTTATGTCCCCCCTCATCCCCTCATTCAACACTGGCTAACGGTGGCTCGCGATCGCAACACGCCCACTCCCTTATTTCGGGTGGCAATGACAGAACTGGGGCGGTGGCTGGCCTATGAGGCGGCGCGGGAATGGTTGCCAACGGTGGAAACAGTGGTTGAAACGCCCCTTGCCCCCTGTGCAGCGCTGGTGGTGAATCCGCAAGTACCCGTCGTGGTGGTACCCATTCTGCGGGCGGGTTTAGCCTTGCTCGACGGTGCCCAAGGGGTCTTACCCACAGCAAAGACGTACCACTTAGGGATTGTGCGGGATGAGGCCACCCTTGAACCCAGTTGCTATCTCAATAAGTTGCCCCCGCAGTTTGACCCGCAAACCCGTGTCCTTATTAGTGAGCCGATGCTGGCAACGGGAGGTTCAATTATGACAGCAATGCAGGAATTGGTGCAGCGGGGGATTGACCCAGCCTTGGTGCGAATCATTTCCGTGGTCACTGCGCCGCCAGCTTTGCAGAAACTCGGTGCCCATTTTCCCGCAGTGCAAGTCTATGCGGCCACGATTGATGAGACAGTGAATGAGCAGGGCTTTATTGTGCCCGGCTTGGGGGATGCGGGCGATCGCGCCTTTGGTACCGGGGAGGAAGTGTAACCGATGATGACAGTGGTGACTGTGCCAGCAACAACGGCTAATTTGGGTCCGGGGTTTGATTGTCTGGGAGCGGCTCTCACCCTCACCAATACGTTTACCTTTTCCTTGAGCGATCGCCCCCATGTCAATGTGCGGGGCACTGAAGCAGCTGGTGTCAGCAGTAGCTCCGACAATTTGGCCTATCGTGCCTACCACCGTCTCTATCAATATCTAGGGCGTGAAGCCCCACCTGTGTATTTAGAGATTGATCTGGGGGTTCCCCTCGCACGGGGCCTCGGCAGTTCAGCAACCGCAATTATTGGCGGCTTAGTAGGGGCCAATCGGCTGGCGGGCTTTCCCCTCAGTCATACCGAGGTTCTGGAATTGGCCATTGAAATGGAAGGCCACCCCGATAATGTGGTGCCGGCCTTGCTAGGGGGCTGTCGTCTTGCTGTCCAAGGGAGTGCAGGGGGATGGCATTGGCTAGAGATTCCTTGGGATCAAGATGTGGTGCCGATTGTGGCGATTCCAGACTTTGAGCTAGCCACGGAAACAGCGCGGCAAGTGCTGCCCCCCCACTGTACCTACGGTGATGCAGTTTTTAATATCAGTCACCTTGGTGCTCTGCTGCGGGGTTTGGAAACGGGTCAACGGGAGTGGCTGCAACTGGCCTTGGGCGATCGCCTGCATCAACCCTACCGCCAAAGTCTGATCAAAGGCTATACCGACCTCCACAGGGCGGCTCTTGAGGCGGGTGCCCACGGTTTGGTCATTAGTGGCGCAGGCCCCACGCTTTTAGCCCTTGGGGATCCCGTTACCGCTTCCGCCATTGCCACTGCCCTCAAGGAGACTTGGGCAAAGTTTGATGTGCAGGCACGGGTGGAGGTGCTGGCCATTCAACGCCAAGGGACAACGGTGCGCGATCGCTAGGCAATCTTAGGCAATTGTATAGCATGCTTCCCTGTCAATAGGAGGTGATTAAATGAGTCAAGAACAGGATGCCCTGACAACGGAAGTGCTGCAACGCCTACGCCGCAAGGAGGGCACTTGGCAGGATTGGGGGGCCGGATGCCAGCAACTGCAAAAACAGGGGCTATCTCCCCAAGCGATTTTTGAGGCCACGGGCATTGAACCCATCCACCAAAATCAACTGATCATTGCCCTGCAAGTGAGTCAGAGCCTACGGGAAGCCCCTGAATCTGTGCGTGCCTATTTTCAAACGCGGGGCAGCGATCTGCTCTATGAACTGCGGGTCTTATCAGCGGGCGATCGCCTTGCAGCAGCCACCCTCATTGTTGAGAAACAACTGGATGTCACTGCGGTTCATGAGGTCTGCCGTGCCCTCAAGGCCGTGAGCTATCAAAAGGATGACAGTGCAGGTTTTGGTGAGAGTGTGGGCGATCGCATTGGTCGCTACTATTGGCAACTGGCGCGGCAGCAACGCGATTTAGCCCAGCGATCGCGCCTTATTGCTCAGGGCTTTCGCTTTGTTGAATCCGCCACAGGTCGCCAAGCGCTTGAGAAACTGCTGACGGACTTGACCGTGGTTCCCGCTGCTAGCCAACCTCGACTCCCCCTTTACCGCTTGGATTCCGCTGAAGACCTGCCCTACCTCGTTCCCATGGCAGGAACAGCCCCCCTCGCTGCTGCAGCCTTTAATCAAGTACCGCAGTTAACTTCTACAGGTGCTTTTCAATTAGTCGCTGTTCCTCAACCCATGACCCTAGTGGCTCTCCCCAGTTGGCAGGTTCTCCTGAATGCTGTTGACCCAGTCGGGGTGCTTTGGCCAGTGGCAGACCTACCCACAGAATTACCGCCCACGCCTGAGGGACTCCCCATTGAACAAGTGCTCCTGATTGTGGATCGTGGTCTTCCAGAATGGGAGCGCGATCGCTATCTGTTGATTGCACCTAGGGCCAGCGATCCTGTCCAACTGGCTTGGTTTCCTGAACCCCCTACAGCGCCAATTCTTGGCCAACTCCTGCTCGTCTTACGCCCCCCCCAAGTGCTGGATGAGAGTATCAACAAGGAACTTTGGTTCTTTGAGGAATAGCTTAACTTTAGGCGAGATTCACCACAACGCCCAGAGCGCTACTACTTCCCAAACTGTAATCTGCCAAGGCTAGTCGCACCGGCTGCTGGGGTGCCTTCAGATTCACTACCACAAGGGTCTGATCCACCAGTCCCGACCAGAGTTTGGCATCAGCAAAGTTGGCCAAGGGGGGTGTATCCACAATCACCAGATCAAAATAGTTTTGCAGGTGAGCCATGAACTGTTTGAGCGTGTCTTGGCTGAGGAGCCGCATCGGCTGTTGCCGCAACTCACCAGCGGTTAAAATTGCCAGACCGCGCCGCGCCTGAGCAACGCTATACCAGTGCCGCCGATGAATTAACCAATCTGCCAAGCCCTGTTCATTCGTCAGGCCGAGATAGCGGTGAATCTGGGGTCGCCGTAAATCCCCATCAATCAGCAGAACCCGCTGACCCGTGCCTGCGGCAGCAAGGGCAAGATGCAGAGCAACGGTGGTGCGCCCATCAGTGGGTAGGGCTGAAATCACGGCTAACGAATGCCCCAAACCCACGGCCTGGAGGTTGGCAAACACATGGTGAAAGGCTTCCTGAAACTTCACCCATTCCCCGACAGAGGGTAGGACTTGAGTCACCTGCCACAGCCCTGAATTGCCCTTCACCACGCGCTCTAGGCGGAGGTTAGTTTGGGGGGTTGCCTTGGGAATTTTGCCAAGGAGGGGCAAGCCTAGGGCATCTTCCACTTGGGCTGGACTGACAAACGTATTGGCGGCTGCATCTGCAACATAAGTAGCCAGAACCCCCAACACAAGGCTGGCGATCGCCCCTAGCACCAACAGCAGTAAGCGCGGGAAGGTGGGTTGGACAGCGGGATTCTCTAAATCCGTCAACACCTGCCAAGCAAAGTTATTCTGTGCTAGTTGTAGTTGCACTGCCTGTCGGGCTTGATTGAGCATCTCGAGGGAGAGGTTGGCCGTCCGAATCCGATGTTCAAGGCGATCAATGGCGGGGAGTTGGCTACTCAGTTGTTGTAATTGTTGGGCAACTGTCCTTTGAGGGGCAGCCAATTCGGCGTCATAGCGCCGCTGGTTTTCGTATTCAATCCACGCCGTAATGTAGTTGGTAATCAGCGTTTGTGACACTGTTCCCTGAAAGCCCAGAGCCGTGGGGTTGTCCACTTGATATTGCTCACCAATCACTTGGCGGGCGATCGCCTGCAATTGCTCCACCAAAACTCGCCGCTGTTCCTCAAGAGCTTGGATAACGGGTGTCCCTTCCCGAAAAATGGCTAGATTCTTGGCAATTTCTTGATCCAGTTCTTGAATGCGTGCCAGCTGTTGCTGATAAGCAGGGGAGGTACTTAAATTCGCTGCTGCTAGGGCTTCGGCGGGTGTCATCTTGAGTTGTTCTTGAAACCCTTGAAAACGACCGTAGGCTTCCACGGCCTTCAGGCGAGCCGCTTGGCGCAGGCTATGGATTTGGCGATACTGTTCTGTTAAAAAGCGCAGTTGTTCTGAGGGTTGCAGGCTCGTGCCTTGGGGTTGGCTGGCTTGGAGTTGCTGCTGGAGTTGCTCTAATTCTGTAAGGTGCTGATTGATGTCTTTGTCCAGTTGCTCTAGGGTGCGATTGAGTTGTTCTTGGCGATCGCGCTGACTGTAGTCAACAAACGCCTCTGCCACGGCCTTTAATACTGCGGTCACGATTTCTGGCTGGCGATCGCGATAGGCCACTTCTAGCACTTTTGTTTGGGTCGGCAGTTGCTCTGTGGCGGAACTAACCACTGGTCGAATTTCCAGATGCTCAGCTAAGACCCGCGTGGTCAGATGGGGATACTGCTGTTGTAGTTTCTGGGCAATGGGTGCCAGTACTTTGTCACTTTCTAGAACGAGAATCTGTGCCCCCACATCCACTGGAGGGGGTGTGGTTGGCGGCGGGGAGGGGAGGGTACTGGCAATGCCATCACGGGGGGTCAGGGTTGGCGCAGGCTGTGGTTCCTTCACTGGTTCCATCAGGAGGCGAAAATAGGCCTCGTACATTTCGGGTTGCCAGAAAACATACCCCCCCATGACCAAGAATGAGAGTAAAACCGTTCCTGACAGTAGTCGCCACCGTCGCCGACAGCGATCGCTAAAAGCTTGCAGCCCACCCTTGTTAGAACTTTTTCTGGTGCTGAACCGTGATGGATTTCGCTGGCGATCGCCCGCAGGACGCACTTCGCGATCAACGACCCGTAAATTGGGTATCTTTTGTGGGAGCGACATCAGTAGTACGCCATTCCTAATCAAATATGTTAACTAAGTTGAGGAACACTCCTAAGGTTCCTAAGGCGCCGATCGGCCGCAGGGCATTCCCAATCGTATCCCCCACCTGCGTTAGCCCTGACCGTTCCACCACAATCACATCCCCCTGTTGCAACACAGGATTATTGTTGGCATTGGGTTGAGCCGCCAAGCTAAAGGGAATCCGTCGCCGACTGACTGTGCCATCGCGATTCAGCCGCACCAGCGTCACCCTAGACATATTGGCACGTTGCACATTGAATCCGCCAGCCGCCCCAATTCCCTGAGTGAGCGTGGCATTGGCTGGCACTTCGACCAAGCCCGGTCGCAATACTTCGCCCACAACCTGCACCCGAATCACCTGTGGCGAAAACGTTGCCGAGGCCACCCGTACGGCTTCAGCCGCATTCACTTCCTTCGCCTTGGGCACCACAATCA
This sequence comes from Thermosynechococcus sp. B1, assembly GCF_030322985.1. NCBI lineage: Bacteria > Bacillati > Cyanobacteriota > Cyanophyceae > Acaryochloridales > Thermosynechococcaceae > Thermosynechococcus > Thermosynechococcus sp. B1. Next base: position 1,475,648 of record NZ_CP096573.1, read on the forward strand.
CATCATCACTGCGCAGCGTGATATCTTGGTTCGCATCCCCCGACTGAATCATCTCCCAAAGATTAATTCTGGTTACGGCTGTTTGGCCATTCCCCAGTTGGCGGCGTATCTCAATGTTGCGAATATCGGCCTCTTGGGTAATTCCACCGCTTTGAGCAAGGACTTGGCTCAGGCGAGGCCATGTTAAGCCACCGGAAAGGCCGATACCGGGGGCAGAAGCTGATACAGAAGTAAAAGGAACAACATAGGAGCCTGGACGGCTCACCTCACCTGCCACCAAAATCTTCATGGGGCGCGGCGTCTGCAATGTAACCGTTACTGCTGGAAAGCGCATGACTTTACTATAGGCGTTCAGAATCACCTGCTCCGCTTGGGGGAGAGTTAAGCCGCCCACCATGACGCGCCCTGCCAAAGGTAGGGTGACTGAGCCATCGAGATTAACAGTGAATTGTCGCTGACCAGTAACACTGGCTGGCAGGTTGACCACTTCAATGAAAAGCACATCCCCTGCACCCAGGAGATAGTCCTGAAGGGGGTTAATGCTGGTAAAACTATAGGAGCTTGGACTGAGGGGCATGGGTTGAGCAGTGGCCGAGCGGGGTACCATCAGTGTTGCCCCAAGGGTGAATCCACTGGCGATCGCCAGCGTGATGACGGTGTTGTGTAGCCTTGGCAATGATTTGCACCCCATGGTTCATTCTCCTCACTCACTTGTTTGTTCTACCATACGCCATCTATTCGCCACCAAGGTCATGAAAAAAGGCTTTAGAATGAGTGCAAATGGCCTTGTTACCTCATTGTAATGCTGGATTCGCCACTCATTTGCCTAGAACAGATTTCTAAAGTGTATGGCCAAGGGGAAACGGAAGTTCACGCCCTTAGGGAGGTGAATCTCAACATTCAGCGGGGAGAATACTGTGCAATTATGGGGGCTTCGGGGTCAGGGAAGTCCACAATGATGAATATTATGGGCTGTTTGGATCGCCCGACCTCTGGTCGCTATTTTCTCGATGGCCAAGATGTGGCACACCTCAGTGATGATGAACTCGCCCATATTCGCAATGCCAAGATTGGTTTTGTCTTTCAACAGTTTTACTTGCTGGGGCAGCTAACGGCACTGGAAAATGTGATGCTACCCATGGTCTATGCCCAGGTTCCCCCCAAGGAACGGCGCGATCGCGCGATCGCTGCATTGGAACAGGTGGGGTTGGGTCACCGCCTTGAGAATCGCCCCAATCAACTCTCGGGAGGACAGCAACAACGGGTGGCGATCGCCCGCGCCATTGTCAATCAGCCCCTACTCCTGCTCGCCGATGAACCCACCGGTGCCCTCGATAGCCACACCACGGCAGAAATTCTTGCTATCTTTGGGCAACTCAATGCGGCGGGCATGACGGTAATTATGGTGACCCATGAACCCGATGTGGCGGCTGTCACGCACCGCATTATTCAGTTTCGTGACGGTCAAATTCTTTGCGATCGCCCCAACGTGCCTACCCCGCTGACAGCACCTGTTTTATCTTAAGAAGGGGAGCGACTGAGAAAAAAAGCAATGGCAAAAGCAGTTTGGAAAGGCGCAACCTTGGCCGAGAGCGATCGCTATGAGTTGGTCGAAGGCAATGTTTATTTTCCGCCAGAGGCACTCAATCCGGCCTATTTTCAGCCCAGCGATACCCACACCGTTTGTGGTTGGAAAGGCACAGCCAGCTACTACCACGTTGTTGTCAATGGTGAGGTGAATCGTGATGCTGCGTGGTACTACCCCGATCCCAAGCCGGCGGCAGCCAATATCAAAGGCTATGTGGCGTTTTGGCGCGGGGTGCAGGTGACGCACTAAGGGGAGCAATTCCCGCTCGGTTGAGAATTTCCGGAATCAAATCCTCACGGCGCACCGCCATTAAATGCACTCCCTGACAGAGTTCCCGTGCCTGTTGCACTTGCTCGGCAGCAATAGTTATCCCTTCATCGAGGGGATCAGCGGCAGCGGCAAGGCGATCGATAAGGTGCTGCGGAATCGAAGCCCCCGGCACAGCGCGATTGATAAACAGGGCATTTTTGGCCGACTTGAGGAGAAAAATTCCAGCAAGAATGGGTCGCCCACAGCCAGCGGCAATCTGATCCATAAACTTGGCTAGCCGCTCAAAATCGGTAATTAACTGCGTTTGGAAAAATTGAGCACCCGCTGCCAATTTGCGTTCAAACCGTTGTTGCAGTCCTGACCAACTGGCAGACTGAGGATCAACCGCAGCGCCAGCAAAAAATTGAGTGGCGCCATCGGGTAGGGGACGATCCTCGCTATCCACCCCTTGATTCAGTTGGCCAATAATGCGCAATAGACGTACAGACTCTAAATCAAAAACGGGCTTGGCTTGGGGATGATCGCCAGCTTTGACCGGGTCTCCTGTGAGTGCCAAAATGTTGTGCAAACCTAGAGCAGCAATGCCCATAAGATCGGCCTGTAGGGCAATGCGGTTGCGATCGCGACAGGCGATCTGGCAAATGGGTTCAAACCCCTGCTGTTGCAACAAATAGGCGGCTGCCCAAGAACTCATGCGCAACACAGCGCGACTGCCATCGGTGACATTAACCGCATGAACCCGCCCCTTGAGATGGGCTGCTTGGCGCAACATCGCTGTGGCATCCCTACCCTTTGGGGGGCAAACCTCTGCGGTGATGAGAAACTCACTCTGCTCACAGGCAGCTTGAAAACGCGAGACTGACAAGGAAATGGCTAGAGCGCGACTAGGCAATTATCATACAAGCTAGTGACGCCTGTTCCTAGGCCGCTAAATAAGCGGTCACCGTCTGCACCAAGGTCTCTGTCCAATAATCAGCAACACTTTGCTGCTCGGCTTCCACCATGACACGGATAACGGGTTCTGTCCCAGAGGCACGTACCAAGACTCGCCCGCGATCGCCCATATCCAGTTGCGCTTTGGCAATCATCTGCTGCAGAGGTTCACACTCCTGCCAGTGGAGCCGCCGCTGCCGATCCTCAACACGGACATTGCGGAGAATTTGCGGGTAGGCGGTAAAACTTTGGTCTCGCAGTTGTGCCAAGGATAGACGGGAATCCTGAACTAGGGTCGCTAAATGAACCGCTGTGAGCAAGCCATCCCCCCCCACACCATAGTGACGGCAGAGGATATGTCCCGACTGTTCTCCCCCTAGCATGGCACCGTGGCGCAGCATCTCTGCATGGACGTATTGATCGCCCACTGCTGCCCGCACCAGTTGTCCACCCCGCGCTTGCCAAGCTCGCTCAAAGCCGAGATTCGACATCACAGTGGCGACAATCAAATCCTTAGGGAGTTGTGCCTGCGACTGAAGCCGTTGTCCCCAGAAGTAGAGAATGTGATCGCCATCAACCACCCGCCCTTGACTATCTACCGCTAGCACGCGATCGGCATCGCCATCAAAGGCAAACCCCATAGCGGCACGGGTTTCACGGACAGCCTGTTGTAATGGTTCTAAATGGGTCGAACCGCAGTTGACATTAATGCGATCGCCATCGGCGCGATCGTGGAGAGCAATCACCTCAGCCCCTAGGGCATGGAACACCGTCGGTGCCACCGCTACTGCAGATCCCCAAGCCAAATCCAACACCACCCGCAGTCCCCGCAGCGGTTGACGATCCTCAAGGGGGGCTTGCACCGCATGGCGATAGCGCTGCAGCAGTTCCGGACGATGGCGCAAATGTCCCCACTGTTGGGTAGAGGGGAGGAATAGTCCAGCATTTAGGTGGGCTTCAATTTCTTTTTGCAGATCAGGGCTGAGCTTGCTGCCATCGCTGCCAAAAATTTTAATGCCGTTATCGGCGGGGGGATTGTGACTGGCGGAAATCATGGCGCCGCCCATCGCCTCTGTGGTGGCGGTCAAATAGGCAATACAGGGAGTCGGGCACAAGCCTACATTCCACACTTCAAAACCAGCGGCGGTTAAGCCGGCGGCCAAGGCTGTGGCCAACATATCACTGGAGTTGCGGGAATCTTGACCAATGATAAAAGGGCCTTGGGGTGCATCCGTCCTTTGTCGCAGCACTTCTCCCACCCAATATCCCAAGCTTAAGGCCAAGTTGGGGGTTAGCAACTCCCCCGCCCGCCCACGAATGCCATCGGTTCCGAACCGAATCGGCTGCTGCCCAATCATGGTTGATTCCTCACGCCACACCAATACTCACTATTTTCTAGTCGATCCCCTTGGCTATGCAGGAGACGATTCTTAACATTTATTCACTCTCTCTGGACTATAGCACCTCTATGAACCTTTGCTGCCACATCAACGTCCCCCCACAGGAGTATTCTGGATCAGCGGGAATTGAGGCAAAGCCAAATGTTACCACCCGACCTGCGCCAGCAATTGCAATCGTCCCAAGGGCGACTCCTACACTTTTTGGAGTCCTTTTCCTCAGCACGGGTACTGGTGGTGGGGGATCTCACCCTCGATGAATTCCTCACGGGTCAGGTGGAACGCCTCTCGCGGGAAGCCCCTGTTCTGATTTTGCGCCATGAGTTTACCCGCCAAGTGCCCGGCGGCGGTGCCAATGCCATCTACAATTTGGCCAAGTTGGGTGCTCAGGTGCAGGCGGTGGGTCTGGTGGGTGAGGATTCTCAAGGGCAAGCCCTGTGTGAGATTTTTCAAAGGGCAGGAATTGATACCCAAGGAATTTTTAGGGATCGCGATCGCCCCACCGTGACGAAAACCCGTATTTCTGGCCATGCTCGCCAGTCGGTGACGCAGCAAATTGTGCGCGTGGATCGCAAGTCCGATGATCTGCCTGCCCCAGCCCTTCAGGAGGCGCTAGCGGCCTTTATTCGTCAGCAGGTGGGGACTGCCGATGCCGTGGTTTGCTCCGACTATGGCGATGGTGTCTTTACGCCCCCTGTGATTGCGGCTGCCCTAGAGCATGAGCGCACGATTGTTGATACCCAACGGGATTTAGCTCGCTATCGCGGTGCTTTCCTATTTACGCCAAACCTGCCAGAAGCAGAGGCAGCGGTGGGCTACCCGATTCGCACAGAGGCGGAGGTACTGCGAGCTGGGGAAGACCTGCTGGAGTTGACGGCGGCTAAATATGTGCTGATTACGCGGGGGGATGCTGGTATGAGTCTCTTTAGTCGCGAGGCGGCGCCCTACCATTTACCCGCCTTTAACCGTACGGATGTCTTTGATGTCACTGGCGCAGGCGATACCGTTGTTGCTGCTTTAACCCTTGCCCTTGTGGCGGGTGCCAGTCTTTGGGAGGCGGCAGTTTTAGGCAATTTGGCTGCCAGTATTGTCGTACGTCAGTTTGGCACAGCCACCACATCCACCGCCGAGATGGCGGCAGCCCTTCACCATTTGCTGGAAGATTAATCCCGCGTCGCCTGCTGCAACCATTCCAGAATCCCTTGAGCCAAGGTATGGGCAAGCTCGGCTTGGGCTTGGGGGTTAACAATCCACTCAAACTCTTCAGGGTGAATCATAAAGCCCAGTTCCAGCAGCACCGCAGGGGCAATTGTCGGACGAGTCAGGGCAAGGTTATTCCAAAACACACCATACTGCTGCCGCCGCAGTCGCTGACTGAGATACCCCTCTAGGAAAACGGCAAGGTCATGGCTTTGGGGATGATACCAAAAGGTGCCAATTCCTTGGGTATTACGGGCATCGCCAGCATCGGGGAGAGCATTGTAGTGCAAGCTGAGGGCAAGGGTGGGTTGGGCTGATTCAATGGCGAGAAAGCGATCGGGCAAGTCCAGATCAATATCCTCTGTGCGCGTCAAAATGACTGTTGCCCCAAGGCGTTCTAGCTCGGGTGCCAGTTTTTGGGCCAGTGCCAATGTGACGACCTTCTCTGGGGTACCATCTGGGCCGCGTGCTCCCAAGTCCTCAGGCCCGCCATGGCCGGGATCAAGGAGAATTTTAATCCCCCGCAGGGGTTGTGTCCCCCGTTGGAGTTGGGGTGGATGACGCAGTTGCAGCACTAGTCGATTGCCCTCATAGGCCACGCGATAGCCCCACTGTTGGCGATGATGCAGCGTCAAGCGATACTCCACCCGGTCTTGATCAAGGGGGTACCAGTCCAGGCGCTGGATGACGGGATCGGCATTGAGGCGAATGATGTCGGTTTGGGGAATCGTGTTGTGGAGCGTCAGGGTGAACTGGCGATCGCCCTGCTGAATCGAAATCGGTACGGGCACATCCAAAGGAAAGCTGATTTCTGTCCAACCCGCAAGCTGACGGCTGGTAATACTGCGGATGGTGGCTGTTGTCGGCAGAGCACTGGAGAGGAACCGCACTTCATTGGCGCGGATCCAACCCCCATAGTCCAAATGCAGCCAATCCCCCGTTTGTCCGCGTACCCGTGCGCGTGTTCCCACTGGCAAGGGCGTCAGCCGGGAATAGTCAGTGCTAGGACCTGTGCGTGCCACCCCCCCAAGGGAGCGGGTGACTTCAACAACAGGTAATTGCGTTGGCTCAGCCACACGAATGCGGGCACCCAGTTGGCGTTGGTTTCCTAATTGCCATTGAATCGGGCCATAGTCGCCCACTTCGGTGAGCTGGAGGCAATTGCGATAGAGAGAAGGGCGAGCAGTAACCACATCCGCTTGATGAATCAGCGCAGCCAGATTAGAGGGCAGTTGCACTTGGGGCGGTAGGGGTTCTAGGGGCAGAATGCGCTGGCCCACTTGGACTTGCACGGCGCGATCGCTGGGGGCAGCAGCAGTAAAGCAAACAATTTCATTGGCTAGGCGCACTAAATCGGCTGTTGGCTCTAGGGGTTGTAGGGTGGTCGGTACTTGGGGCACCGTGCGGGTGATGGCAAAGTCAAGGCGCTGATCTCCAGCTTGGAGGGTGATGTGATTCAATCCGGGTTGCAGGGGAAGCTTGGGGGCAAAGTGTCCCGCTGGCGAGCGATCGCCAATCACTCGACCATTGAGCGTCACCACGACCTGTGGCGGTGCTGTGCCAATAAAGAAAATCTGAGGGGCACTGGTGGTGTGCTCTCGCGGCGGATAAACCACTTGTAGCGAACCCTGTGCTGTTGCTGGCTGGAGTGAACTCACCATGAGTGCACCAAAGAAACTCAAACTCAACCTATTTACCCCCAACCCTCATACATTTCTTAATCCTTTCTTCAGATTACAGCCCTTTTCTAAGATGCGGGGTGCCCATGATGCCGTTTTGCCTATTGTGGTTCTGTTTAATCCTTGTGAAAAGGAGTGTTATAAAAGTCAATCACTTCTCAGAAAAAAGAAAAAGTTTTCTCTTAGGCTACTTATGGAATTCGTTGATCCCCGCTAGATTAGCATATTTTTTAACATTGGGATCATTGCCATCTCTGGGAAATCCATCCATAATAAAAAATGTCCTCTCTCATAAATTGCCTTAATGTTGCGCAATACTATTTCTTTGGTCTTGTTATTTTGAAACGCAAGTTTGCGCAGCGCCTTTTATCACAAGTTCATGTCCATCAAAAAGAATTTAAGGATTATTTAACTATGGTTACCATGCAAACGATTCACTGTCCTCACTGTGGTAAATTAGCCCTTCGCCAACGCTATGGCTCCGTGAGTCACACCCAGTGTCCCCACTGTGATTACGTCCTAACGATGTGCGATCGCACAGGACGGGTGCTAGAGGCCTACACGCCTGAAATTACTCATGTGGGTCAGTATGGCGCCAACCTCACCTGCACCATAGAGCGAACACGGGCACTGTGCTAGCAAGAATTCATTAGAAGAATCTAAAGATTGATGAGGAAAATCCTGAGAGTTGTTAAGATAGTTTACATATGGCTATCTTACTTCTACTGGTACTGGCATTGGTGCTGTGGTCGGTGCGACTCCTCCACGGTGCCTACCGCCTCCGGGATTTTTCCTTACTGCTGGCCAGTGGCCTCGTGGCCATCTCAGCGGGAGGTGTGATTTTTGTCTATAGCCTGATGAATGGCTGTGTCGGCTATCTCAGTCAAGGGCAGCCCATTCCTGAATCCGATGCGCCTGTCATTATGTCTGATGTGGCCTACTTTGAGAGTGCCTCTGGAGCAACGACCCCAACCTTTAGCCCCTAGGTCTGACTCACGATCCAAACGTAGGCGATTGCCAGCGTCAACACTGTGAGCGGTGCACCAAAGCGCAAGTGCTGCCAAAAGGAAAACCGCTGTCCTGAGCTAGCAGCGGCCTCAACGGTAATTAAATTAGCCACAGCACCAAAAAGCGTAAGATTGCCCGCGAGGGTACTTGTGGCTGCCAGTAGGTACCAGAGTTGATCGGCACCTTTGGGGATAAACTGTGCGAGCAGCAGCACCGTGGGCACGTTAGAAATTAAATTTGACAGCAGTGCTGTAATCACCACGAGGGGCAAGGGCTGATTCGCCCAAGGGCGCAAAACGGCTAATAAATCAAAGTTTTGAATACAGCGGGTAAGAATAAACAGACCCGCAAACAGAACCAATAGTGACCAATCCACCTGAGCAAGGATGCGCTCTGGCTTCACCCGACGGGTGACCAGTAAAGCTGCTGCCGCCAAAAGAGAGGATTCTGCCAAGGGAAAGCCGAGCAGAAAGGCCAAAAACATCAGCCCAGAGACAATCAGTGTCTTATGGAGTAACCCTTTTTGCACCTGCACCGGTTGGAGCGTAGCCAATGTACAGGGTTGGCGCGATCGCACCTCCGGATAGAGCCACCCCAACCAAACCACTTGCAGCCCTAACCCCAGCACTGCGACGGGAACCATCACTTGGGCAAACGGCAGATATCCTAACTCGGAAAACGATCCCACGAGGATATTTTGGGGGTTGCCGCTGAGGGTGGCTACAGAACCGATATTCGTTGCCGCTGCGATCGCTAGCAGATAGGGCACTGGATTTAAGCCCAAGACATGGGTAATGCGCAGGGTTAAAGGCGTCGTCACAAGGGCAAGGGTATCATTCAGAAAGACCGCCGATAGCATTCCCGTCGCCACAGCGAGAAACACCAACAACCCCAAGGGACTGCCACTAAAGCGCACCACCGTCACCATCGCTATTTGAAAAAAGCCGCTCAAGCCCAGATAAGCATTGACAATCATCATGCTGAGCAAGAACACGATGGCTTGGGGATCAATGGCTTGCCATGCAGTGGGTAGATCAATCGCCCCTAAGGCAATCAAAAGAGCCGCACTCACAAGGGCGATCGTTGCGCGATTCATACATAGCCCCGGCACCCCCCCAAGGGCTAAGGCACCGTAGCTGAGGGCAAGGATCAGAAGTTGCAGGAGAGACCGCAGCACCTACTGTTGGGTTTGAATTTTCTTGGCCTCTAGGGCATCGAGCAATTCCCCAAGAGCCGCCATGTCATCACCGTCATATTCCCGCTTCCACAACAGTTGGGAAATTTGGTTTTCAATGGCTGAGGTTAACACTTGGGTTTCGAGCACCCGTTGCACTAAGCGTTGGATCATCATAGGGGTTCAGCAGCTTAGACAGTCGTTCTCTAGGGTAGCCCATTGGCTGTGGGGCAAATGGAAGGAACCACTTTCTCAAGTGGCACAATTTGCTATAGTGGGGGCACTGGGATCAGCAAAGCGTTGATCCTAAGCTGGGGATCGTTGTCCCGTCAATAAATCGTGTTTCGATAAATTAAGGAAAGTTGAAATTCTAGAATACACCAGATATACTAAAGGGCGACTTTTGTAAACTCAATAACAGTTCTTTGAAGGCAAAGGAGGTAAGGCAACTTGGCCAGAAGACGGAAGCGGAAGAGCCGGCGGCGTCTCGAAGGACGCAAAATCCTTGAGTGCGTACCTCAATATAGCATCGAAAGTGGCGAAGATAAACCTGTGACAGCGGCACGAAAATTTATTCAAGCCAAGGGGATCACCCCACCCGCTTTACTTCTTGTTAAGCGGAATGAGCACACCACCGATCGCTACTTCTGGGCAGAAAAGGGCTTGTTTGGTGCGCAGTACGTTGAAGAAAACCACTTTTTATTCCCTAGCCTAAGGGAACTTGCAGAAGAGAAAATGGCAGCCACGACTCGTTAGGCTGTTTTTTTACAAACGTCTGTTTTATTGAGGAGTCAGGATCTGTTCTTGACTCTTTTTGCTTTGGTAGTGAGAGGATCTAGGGTGTGGTCTAAAGATTTGATCTTTTTGCGCCATTTACTTATGGCAATTTGGAAACTGTCCCCTACAATAGAAATAGCGGAGACGCACGTTTCCGTTCACTCCTCACACCACACCCCGCCTGGACAGTTATTGGTTCGGGCGGCTTCCTTTTAGATATGAAATGGAATATCGCATTTATCATCAAACTACCTACACCTACAGCGCCCCTGTTGCCCTTGCCCCCCATGATTTACGCTTGATCCCGCGTAGTGATGGCCACCAACGCCTGCGATCGCTCTCCCTCCAAATTTTACCAACTCCCCAAGGCCAAAGTACTGTCCTCGATGTCCATGGCAATCACATTCAACGCTACTGGTGGTCACCACAGCCCACCACCTCCCTGATGATTCAGGTCACCTCTGAAGTAGAAACCTATTGCGACAACCCCTTTAACTATCTGCTTGACTCGTGGGCAGTCACCCTCCCTTTTAACTATCCGCAGCGACTGGCAACTAGCCTGCATCCCTATCTATCACCGTCAGTGGATCCTGTTGCCTATGAATTGGCTTGGCAAATTTTAGCCAGTGGCGATGGCAGTGTCCTCACATTTCTCAGTGACCTCAATAACAAAATTTACCGTATCTGTCAGCACCAAATTCGTGAAACCGGTGCCCCTTGGCCCCCCTGTGTGACTTGGGCAAAACAAATGGGTTCCTGTCGCGATACGGCCGTCTTGTTTATCCATGCCTGTCGGGCTGTGGGCTTAGCGGCGCGGTTTGTCAGTGGCTATCAGGAAGGAGACTTGGATAATCCTGAACGGCACCTCCATGCTTGGGTAGAAGTGTATTTGCCGGGGGCAGGCTGGCGCGGCTATGATCCCACCCACGGCCTAGCGGTGAGCGATCGCCACATTGCCCTTGTGGCTGCCGCTGATCCGGCAGATGCTGCCCCCATTCAAGGTGCCCTGCGGGGACAGGGGGTGACCTCAACCATGACCTATCAACTACAGATTCAGCGCCTCTCCTAAGTATGGAAGAAAAAGGCGGTGCCGAGAATCCCATAGGTGGCCAACAGCAGCGCCCCCTCTAGCCAGTTGGAGCGGCCATCTAGGCTAATCACATTAGCAATCACGACCGCAATAATCACCGTCACCACTTCAAAAAGACTAAAGTTTAAATCCATCGGCTGACCAATAAACTGGCCAATCAGCACCAGCACAGGTGCCACCAAGAGCGCCACCAAGAGGGATGAACCCAAGGCGATGGACACGGACAAATCCATATTGTTTTTCAGGGCAACCCCCACCGCAGTCACATATTCCGCTGCACCACCCACCAACGGCAAGAGGATGACCCCAGTAAATAGGGGCGTTAGACCCAAGCCCTCCGTTGCTGCTTCAACTGCGCCGACAAAAATTTCTGACTCAAAGGCTACGCCAATCGTGGCAATCATTAGAACCGTGATCCACAGGGGCAGGTTCGGCTTTTCATGGTGCCCCGCTTCGTCCCCCAGTTCCACCTGGCTGACATCGTAAAGATAGCTGTGGGTTTTCAAAGAAAAGAGTAACGTTAGTCCATAGACCAGAATCAGAATGATTGCGGCCACGACTGACATTTTGGAAATTGCGGTTGGCGGCACACTGCTGGAGGTGTAAATGACCATTGCCGGTAGGAGAATCGCGGCGATCGCCACCGTCATCGAGGAAGCATTCACCCGTGCCACCACTGGGGCAAAGGATTGCTCCTTGTAGCGAATGCCCCCCAGCAGCATGGATAACCCCATCACCAGCAAAAGGTTCGCCATCAGGGTGCCCGTAATACTGGCTTTGACAATATCCACTAAACCCGCTTGCAGCGCCACAATAGCAATAATCAGTTCCGTTGCATTGCCAAAGAGGGCATTCAAGAGGCCACCAATGGTTGGTCCAGTGGCCAGAGCCACCTCCTCCGTTGCGGTGCTCAACCAAATCGCCAAGGGCACGATCGCCAGTGCCGCCAAAACAAAAACCGTGAGGGCGCCCCATTCCAATTTTTCAGCAGCAATGGAGAGGGGAATGAACACCAAAAAACCAATCGAAACCAGTCGCTTCATGGGGGCACCCCTTACATGGTGAACGGAGAAAAATCTCCTCTATCCTAGCCTGCGGTTTGATGAATCCAGCCCAATTCGTGGGCAATGATGCTGATGCCTAACCACTGCGCAGGATCACTCGCTGATTTTGGCGGGCAACAAGGGAGAGGGTGAGAGGGCCAGCGGTATAAACGGACGTGGGGGTGACCGCGCTAATATCAATCGTCCCTTGGTGATCTTTGAGGTCGAGGACAAATTTCACCAGCTCAATTTGGCGAAAGGAGCCAACACTGCCAGTGACCGGATCTGGGAGCACGCCAGAGGCGATCGCCCGCTGATTACTGACCGTAAACAACTGATCCAAGCGTTGCAAAATTTGCTCATCGGTCATCTGGCTCGGATCCAAGGAAATGGTAGCCAGATTCTCACCCTCGCGGAAAACCTCCTGATTGCGCGCCACTTGGGGCACTACAAGAATATTGCTTTCTCCCTGTAGATAATTGGCTGCAGCTAAAATGCGCACCACATAGGGCTGGCCATCACTAATTTGGCTGCGCAGGCGGTTCACGTCTTCGGTGGTAATTTGAATCACCTGATCCGTTGGTTTGACGTTTTGGGGACTATTCAGGACAATGGCATTGCGCCGCGCTTGCCGCAGGAGTTCTTCAATGACTTGGGTGGCTTGAGCCGAATCTTTGACATTTTGAATCACCGCAGAGGCCAAGACTTGCCCCGTGCGAATGGCGATCGTCCCCCGCCGTAATCCTAGCAAAAGGATGCTCACGTTTTCCTCAAGGCGTTGGCGACTGGCCTCAAGGGCAGCAATTTCCTGCTGAAGCGTGCGCTGTTGATTCCGTAACACCTGCTGCTGCTGATTGGCAACGGCCAGTTGATCCTGAATGCGATCAATCTCTGCTTGGAGACGATCCTTTTGACCTTCCACCTCGGCAAGGCGCTGTTGAGCCGTGCGAATGGCGGTTTCTAGGGCTGCTTTTTGGCCAGCCACATCCTCGAGGCGGCCTTGGATGGCTTGTCGCTCCCGTTGCAAACGCTGAATTTCTTGCCGCAGGCGTGCCCCTTGGGCTTCAAAGTTTTCGAGGTCTTTTTGGGCTTGGGTGTAGCGGTCTTGAAGTTGCTTGAGTTCTGCTTCTGTGAGGGTTTGACGATTGACGGCCTGCTCTAGGACTTGGTTGGTTTGACTAAGGCGTTGGCGAATGTTGGCCAGTTCAATTTGGGATTGTGCCAGTTCCGCCTCAATTTCATCCTTTTGGGCACGGGTTTCGGCGAGTTCTTGTTCCGCAGCCGCTTGTTGACGGCGAATCGTATCAATGCGCAGCACGCCATCGCGCAATTCACGGCTGAGGGCAAAGAGGATGGCAAGGGTGGAGGCAGAAATTAAGCTGCCTGTGAGAATGGTAATCAGGACAGCCGTCTGGCGAGGCCGCAAATTAAACCAGCTCAATCGGGCTTTGCCCACTTTTGAGCCTAGGCGATCGCCCACTGTCGCGATCGCGCCCCCAAGAATAATCACGGCCAAGACCAAAACATACCCAGCCATATTTCGGGTACTGCTGCCACTCCCCAACTATACTTTCTACAGTATGTGCCGATGCTGCCCCCTATAACGGTTTGGGCAAATCACTTTGACTGAAATCAACCGATGCCAAAAATTGCTACTTGGAACGTCAACTCAATTCGCACCCGCCTTGACCATGTGTGCCACTGGTTAGACACCACTGGAGTGGACTATCTCTGTCTTCAAGAGACCAAAGTCACAGATGCTGAGTTCCCGCGTCAGCCCTTTCTGGATCGTGGCTATCAAGTTTATTGTAGTGGCCAAAAGGCCTACAACGGGGTGGCCATTCTCAGTCGTCAGCCCCTTGCGGGCGTAGAAGCAGGCTTTGCCCCCCAATTACCCAGTCACAGTGAGTTGGATACGCAAAAACGACTGATTCGCGCCCAATTAGCCCCTGATGTCACCTTGGTAAATGTCTATATTCCCAACGGCGGAGAGTACGACAGTGAGAAATACCACTACAAGCTGCACTGGTTAAAAACCCTCCATGTCTATCTCGAGCAGCTCACTGCCCAAGGGGAGGTGATTCTCTGTGGTGATTTTAATATTGCCCCAGAAGATAAAGACCTTTTTGATGCCAGCGATCGCGCCACAAAAGTGGGAGCCACCGATGCCGAACGCAACCTGTTAGCGGCCATTCGCGACCTTGGCTTCCACGATGCCTTTCGCCACTTTACCGAGGCGCCTGGGCACTACTCTTGGTGGGATTATCGCACTAATGCCTTTCGCCGCAATCACGGCTGGCGCATTGATCACCTCTACATTACCCCTGGCATCAAAGCCTGTGCCTGCAACTGTTATATTGATACTGCCCCTCGGCGGTTAGCGAAACCCAGTGACCATGCACCGGTGGTTTTAGAGATTGAAAAGGGGCTGTACAGTGGGCTGGCGCAGCCACTCGGTTAAATCCTGAACCCCTTGGCCGTAGGTGAGATCAAAGGTCAGCGGTGTGATACTAATCAGATTTTGGGCAATGGCTTCCACATCCGTGGGGGCTTGATTGGGGTCTTGGGGATATTCTTCAACCACTTCACCAGCGAGCCAGTAGTAGGTTTTGCCGCGAGGGTCAATGCGCTTCTGGAACAGGTCATGGTAGCGGCGAATCCCCTGTCGTGTAATGACAACGCCAGCAATTTCACTGGCAGGCAGAGCCGGCACATTCACATTGAGGAGCATCTTTGGGGGCAGGGGGGCGGTTTCCAGTGCCTTGAGCAGACGACTGGCAAAGTCAGCGGCTGGCTGAAAGTCATGAACTGTGAAACTGGTGAGGCTAATGGCAATACTGGGAATTCCCTCAATCACCCCCTCCATGGCAGCAGACACCGTGCCGGAGTAAAGAATATCCGTGCCGAGGTTGGAGCCTTGGTTAATCCCAGAAACGACAAAATCTGGGGGTGCCTCTAGGAGGGCACCAAGGGCGAGTTTGACACAGTCAGAGGGGGTACCGGAGCAGGCCCACGCCTTAATACTAGGGTGAAAGCGATCGCTAACGACTTCGGCGCGAATCGGATCAAAGACCGTGAGGCTATGCCCTGTAGCAGAGCGTTCGCGATCCGGACACACAACCACGACTTCATGGCCAGCGATCGCCAGCGTATCTGCTAACGTCCGAATGCCGGGGGCAAAGACCCCATCATCATTGGCAATGAGTAACCGCATTTCCTGCCCCCTGAATCGTGAAGTATTGGCAAAACATTACAGTTGATTGCAAATCGCAACACCCTCCCTGAGAAATGTTAACCTCTAAAAGGGTTAAGTGACGCACCCCACCCTGCCGAACAGTTTGAACGCACCATTCCTGACATGACCGCCTTTAGGGATTGATAGGATCTATGGAACGCCTACTGAACCATCAGTTGAAGGAGAACACTGTGTCTGTGCATCAAAGTCATCCGTTACTCCGTGAAGACCTCAGCGAATACGTTGCCCATTTGCAACTGCACATGGCACTCCAAGCGCGCAATTTGGTGCCTGCCCTGAAACACACCAGCGACAGCCGCGAGCAACTTCTCCATCAAACCCAAGCCACCTTTGAGAAGCACGTCTCCCGTCAAAGCTATATTGGCTAAAGCAATTTTTCTCTGTGCTCAAAAATTAAAACCTATGATATCTAAGCAGGAGTGATCTTGCTGCTTTTTGCGTTGGTTAGGGGAGTTGCTCCTCTCACCACTTTGAGGAACGATCGCAACAGAGTACACTAGGGACGATATTGCTATTTGTAACACTCTTGCCAGCGTTCTCAGGAGGTTTTATGGCGCGGACAGAGTCCACGATGCTTGCCCTTGGTACTGTTGCTCCCGATTTTCAGCTGCCCGATGTGGTGAGTGGGCAAACGATTTCCCTCAGTAGCTTTGCCGATAAGAAAGCCCTACTGGTGATGTTTATTTGTCGCCACTGCCCCTATGTAAAACACGTCCAAGAGGAATTGGCGAAGCTGGGGCGCGACTACAAAGACACTGGCCTAGGAATTGTTGCCATTAGTGCCAATGACGCTGCCAACTATCCCGATGATGCCCCAGAGTCCCTGAAGGCGATGGCCACTGAACTAGGGTTTACATTTCCGCTTTGTTACGACGAGAGCCAAGAAACGGCCAAGGCTTACACGGCAGCCTGTACACCCGACTTCTTCCTCTTTGATGGCGATCGCAAGCTTGTGTATCGCGGACAGCTCGATGATAGCCGCCCCCAGAATGGCTTACCGGTGACTGGGAAAGACTTGCGTGCAGCCATTGATGCCGTGTTAGCTGGTCAAACCCCCAGCGAGGATCAAAAACCGAGTCTTGGCTGTAATATCAAGTGGAAACCGGGGAATGAACCCGCCTATTACGGCTAATGTTGGAAAGGTAAAGAGAGGGGCACTTTTATTGCCGCTTTTGAGTCGTTAACCTACTGTTATATCAATGCCAATGGGTTTGGCTGTATTGACGCGATTTGTTTTTTAGGTGTGAGCAGTGAATAACCAACTTTTTTCGCCAGTGCGAATGCAGCCAATGGGGGCTGCCCTGAAAACGGTAGCAGTGGCAATGGCAACCGTGGCGATCGCCCTCGGTCCTTTGAGTCCCAGTCGTGGCCAAGAAGCCCCTCCGCCTGAAAACCAACCTGCGGAAGCTCCAGTATCCCCAACGCCACCAGCGGTAGAGCCTGCGCCTGAAAGCCCTCCCGCAGCAACCCCAGCACCGCCCACCCCGCCGCCTGTGAGTCAGCCCCCCGCTGATGAACCCCAAGTTCTGATTGCGGAAGTGGTGGTTGAAGGTGCCACACCCGAACTTGAACAATTGGTGTATCAAGTCATTCGCACTCGCCCTGGCAGTACCACCACCCGCACGCAACTACAAGAGGATACCAACGCCATCTTTGCCACGGGCTTTTTTGCTGATGTCAATGCCGTCCCCAGCGATACCCCCCTCGGTGTGCGGATTACATTTGTCGTGCGCCCCTATCCAGTACTGCGAGCCGTTCAAGTAGCGGGCAATCAGGTACTCACCCCAGAAAAAGTCAACGAGATTTTTGCCCCGCAAATTGGTCGCACGCTCAACCTCAGAGAGCTACAGTCTGGCATTGAGCAAATCAACCGGTTCTATAGGGACAATGGCTATATCTTGGGGCAGGTGGTTGGCACGCCCCAAGTGGATCCCGATGGCGTCGTGACGTTGCAGGTGGCTGAAGGGGTGGTTGAAGCGGTCACCTATCGTTTCCTTAATAAAGAAGGAGAGCCGACAAAACAGCGTACCCGTGACTTTGTGATTAGCCGTGAAATGGACACCCAGCCCGGCGTTGTCCTCAACCAAAATACTGTGCAAGCAGATTTGCGACGCCTCTTTGAACTGGGACTCTTTGAAGATGTGCAAGTTGCCCTTGAACCGGGTCAAGACCCACGCAAAGTGAACCTAATTCTCAATATCAGAGAGCGCAATACGGGCAGTATTTCCGCTGGGGCGGGGTATAGTTCCGCTGCAGGGCTATTTGGCACAGTGGCATTCCAACAAAACAACCTCTTTGGTCGCAACTGGAAATTTGGTGTTGAAGCCCAAGGGGGGACTGAAGGGGAGTTTCTCTTTGACATTAACTTTACCGATCCTTGGATTAAGGGGGATCCCTACCGCACCTCCTATACCGTGAGTGCCTTTAACCGCCTGACAGTGCCCACCACCTTCACCAATGGCCCAATTGATGTTCGCTTGGCCAATGGTGACTTTCCGCGGATTAACCGCTTGGGGAGTGCCGTCTTCTTTACGCGACCCTTTACGAAGGATCGGGATCAGATACGCACCGCTTGGACCGGTTCCTTGGGGCTGCAATATCAGCGGGTTACCTCCCTAGACAGTGGTTTTAGCCGCTTTAATACGGATGCTTTAGGCAACTGCTTAACCTTTCCAGACAATGGTGTTTGCCGTGGTTTTAATGACCTGTTTACGGTGCAAGCAGCAATTCTGCGGGACTTGCGTAATGATCCCCTGCGGCCGACGAGTGGCCAAGTGATCCGTTTGGGGGTAGATCAGTCGCTTCCCATTGGGGCGGGCAATATTCTCATGAATCGGGTGCGGGGCAGTTATAGCTTCTATATCCCCGTGAAGTTTCTGCGGATTGAGGGGCCACAAACCCTTGCCTTCAATATCCAAGCGGGCAATATTTTTGGTGATTTGCCCCCCTATGAATCCTTTACGATTGGCGGTGCCAACTCTGTGCGCGGTTGGGAAGAGGGGGCGATCGGCTCCGGGCGCGCCTTTGTGCAAGGGACAATAGAGTATCGGTTCCCAATTTTTAATATTGTTGGTGGCGCCCTCTTTGTGGATGGAGCCAGTTTGCTCGGTACCCAACGCAGCGTACCCGGTCAGCCGGGGATTGTGCGCGGTAAACCCGGCGAGGGGCTAGGCTATGGCGGCGGCCTGCGGGTGAATACCCCCCTAGGCAATATCCGCATTGACTTTGGCTGGAATAATGAAGGGGGCAGCGCCTTCAGCTTTGGCATTGGCGAACGCTTCTAGGAGAAATACCCATGGTAACGACCTCTGTACCAACGGCACCGACTGCAACTGCACAGCAAACTCTTGGAAAGGCTGCCCAATGGTCAGGGGTAGGTTTGCATTCTGGTCAATCAGTTGAAGTGACCTTGAAACCCTCACCCGCCAACACGGGACGGCACTTTGTGCGCCTTGATCTGGAGGGACAGCCCGTGATTCCTGCTCAGATTGATGCGGTTCAATCCACTCAGTTGGCAACGGAGTTGGTCGCCAATGGCGCCAGTGTGCGCACGGTTGAACATCTCTTGGCAGCGCTGGCGATCGCTGGTATTGATAATGTCACGATTGAGATCACAGGCGCTGAGGTGCCGGTGCTCGATGGCTCGGCGCAACCTTGGTTAGAAGGCATTCAAAGGGTCGGTGTTGTCCCTCAGGAGATTCCTCGGCCAGCAGTCATCTTGAAGGAACCTGTCACCATTTACGAAGGGGCAGCCTTTGTCAGTGCCATTCCTGCTCCTGAGCTGCGCCTCACCTATGGCATTGACTTCCCCTATGCGGCGATTGGTCGCCAGTGGTGTAGCTTTACCCCTTCAGAACTAGCGGTGGCCGTTGCCCCTGCCCGTACCTTTGGTTTTGCCGAACAAGTGGAGTATCTGCGCAGCCAAGGCCTGATTCAGGGGGGCAGTTTAGAGAATGCTCTGGTGTGCAGTGCCAGTGGTTGGGTCAACCCGCCGTTACGCTTTGCCGATGAACCCGTTCGCCACAAGTTACTCGATCTTTGGGGAGATTTAGCCCTCCTAGGGACACCCCCCATCGCGCATTATGTCGCCTATCGGGCGAGTCATCATCTGCATACCCAATTGGCACGGGCGATCGCCCAACAGATGGTTTAGTAGAAAACCATTCTCCCCTATGATTTGTTTATATCTTTGATTTGCAGCCGACACCTACCCCTATGCCAACGTTGACTGACTCCCCACCGACCACTGTGCTGACGGTTACCGATCTTCAGCAGTTGCTTCCCCACCGCTACCCCTTTTTGCTGGTGGATCGGATCATTGACTATGTGCCAGAAAAGTATGCCGTGGGGCTGAAAAACGTCACGATCAACGAACCCTTTTTCCAAGGGCACTTTCCCGGTCGCCCAATTATGCCGGGGGTGCTCATTGTGGAAGCCCTTGCCCAAGTGGGAGGGGTTGTCCTGATGCAGATGAACTGGGCAAAGGATAAGCTTTCTGTGTTTACGGGCATTGATAAGGTGCGCTTTCGCCGTCCCGTCGTCCCCGGCGATCAGTTAATCCTGCGGGCCGAGCTTCTTGTTGTCAAGCAGCAGCGCATCGGCAAAATGCAAGGACGGGCTGAGGTGAATGGTCAATTGGTCTGTGAGGGCGAGATGATGTTCTCGCTGGTGGACTAGTCACAATCAATGATGCAAACACTGATCCATCCTACTGCTGTCATTCATCCCAGTGCCGAGCTACATCCCACAGTTCGGGTCGGCCCCTATGCCGTGATTGGTGAACAGGTGCGCGTTGGTGCCCATACCGAAATTGGTGCCCACGTGATTATTGAAGGGCCAACGGAGGTGGGGGTAGGTAATCGTATCTTTCCGGGAGCGATCATCGGCACGGCTTCTCAGGATCAAAAATATACGGGTGCCAATAGTGCCCTGCGCATTGGTGACTACAACACGATTCGCGAGTTTGTGACGATTAACCGCGCCAATGGTGAAGGGGATGCCACGATCATTGGTAACCATAATCTACTGCTGGCCTATGTCCATGTGGCCCATGATTGTGTGATTGAGGATCAGGTGGTAATTACGAATGCGGCCTCGATCGCTGGCCATGTTTGCATTGAATCAAAGGCCCGCATTGGCGGTATGGTGGGCATTCATCAGTTTGTCCATATTGGTCGCTTGGCAATGGTGGGAGCCATGGCACGGGTAGATCGGGATGTGCCCCCCTATATGCTGGTGGAAGGTCATCCGGCGCGGGTTCGTGCCCTCAATCAGGTGGGACTGCGGCGGGCAGGCGTCACAGACGCAGAAATGCGCGACCTCAAGGAGGCGTTTCGGATTCTCTATCGTCGTGAGTTACCTCTTGCCCAGGCGATCGCCCAATTAGCAACCCTACCCCCTTCTGAGCATTTAGAGCATCTACAGCGCTTTTTAACCTATGCCCGCGAAGAGGGACGGCGCGGCTTAACCCCCAGTGGCCGGGCGACAACGGATTAAGTCTCTAGTTGCCACTGACTCAACGCCATGCCTGCTGTGGTGCTTGTCCATCCCCAAATTCCCCCGAATACAGGCAATATTGCCCGCACCTGTGCTGCCACCCACACACCACTGCATCTGATTGAACCCTTGGGCTTTGAACTCAGCGATCGCTACCTCAAGCGAGCTGGTCTTGATTACTGGCCCTATGTCACCTTGCACTGCCACCCCGACTGGCCGACGTTCCTCAAAACCACCCATAGCGGGGGGCGTCTGATTGCCTTTGAGCCTTCAGCCCAACAGATTTACTGGGACTTTAGCTTTGCTGAGAGTGATTGGCTGATCTTTGGCAGCGAACCCGATGGCATCCCCGCCGAAGTCTTAGCGACCTGTGACGCCTTTTTGAAAATTCCCATGTGGCAGCCGGCGGTGCGCAGTTTGAATCTCTCGGCTTCGGTGGCGATCGCCCTCATGGAAGTTTACCGCCAACTCTATTCCTCAACTGCTTGATGACCGAATCACTCCCCCTTGATGATTCCCATATTTTAGACAACGGCTGTATCTGGTACTTTGCCTACGGCAGCAACCTCTGTACCGCCCAAAAAAAACGTCGCATCGGTACCGTCCCCACTGCTGAAGTTGCTGAACTGCGGGGCTATCGCCTTGTGTTCAATAAACGCAGTAATGATGGCACTGGCAAAGCAAATGTTGTCCCTGATCCTCACCGTTCTGTTTGGGGTGTGATTTATCGCTGCACAGAAGCAGACATTGAACGCTTAGATTTTTACGAAGGTGTTAAGTGGGGACATTACCGCCATGAATTTGTTAGAGTCATAACGTCCACGGGTCAGGCGATAACGGCTCTGACCTATGTGGCAGGGGAGGATTTTATTGATGAAACCCTGTGGCCTTCAGCCGACTATTTAGAGACAATTCTCCAAGGGGCAAAGGAGCATGGGCTTCCTGTTGAGTATGTTGCTGAGTTGGGGGAGTGGAAAAACCGAATATGAATACCTCATCATCTTCCCGTGCAGTTGCCACCAAACCCCCACAAACTGAGAAACGGCGCCGCATTTTTCGGATAGTGCGGATTGGCTTGGGGGTGACACTCATTGGCTTAGCTGTGTATGTCCTGTGGTGGCGACAGCGCAATGTGGTCAGTCGGGTCGGCTACCTCAATGGCACAATTATTACCCTCTATGCCAGAATTCCCGGCACCTTAACCCTAAGAGCACTGCGCCCTGGCGAACTCCTGAGTGCCGGTACGGAAATTGGGACGATTCGCAACGATCGCAATCCCCAACTGGAAACCGATCGCCAGAACCTTGAAACTCGACTCAATGTCGCCCTTTCCCAACAACGGGGACTGCAACAGAAACGCAACAGCCGTATGGCTCTGATTTCTCAACTCGATCGCTATCAGCAGAGTCAGCAAACCCTTGAAGTTCGCTTTGCCCAAGAGGCAGTGCAGCGTACCCTAGGCGAACTGCGCCAAGCCCAAGAAGCTCTGGCCATTGCCCGCATTGAAGCCGATCGCTATACCAGCTTAGTGGAAACAGGGGCTGTGGCGCGCCAACTCGCCGATGAAGCCGTTTCCCGTGCCAAGCAAGCAGCGAAATTTGTTGAGAGTAAACAGGCCGAACTGCGCCGCCAACAAACAGCCCTACAAGCGGCTCGCCAAGGATTGCAACTGGATGCTTCGCGTACTTTTAGCTTTCCCCAAATCCGCCTCATTGATTTAGAAACTGAACTGGTTGATATTGATGTTGAACTTTTGGCAGTGGCCACAACGATTGCCGAGTTACGCCGTGAAATTGCCAATATCAAACAGCAACTCTCCCTGCAACGCCTTGCCCCCGTGAAAGTACCGACGACCGCAGTGGTTTGGTCAGTGATCCACAAAACAGGGGATTTGGGTATTCCCCTGACCGCAGGGGATCCGATCGTTAAAATTCTCGACTGTAGCGATGTTTGGGCAACGGGCTTGGTGGCGGAGCGGGATAATCCTCGCCTGCGGGTGGGTCAGGAAGCAACAGTGCGCTTATTGGATGGGAGCGATCGCCGGCTAACGGGGATTGTCCGTGCCATTCGCGGCGGGCCGGGCAAAGTCGAAGTGGGTGAAAATGTGGCTGTGCCCCCTCCCGACTTGGTACGTAACGAACTGGCAGTTGACGTTCAACTGAACAACCTACCTGAAGACTTAAGCGCTGAGCGTTTCTGTGGTGTGGGTCAAAGTGTTGAAGTGATCTTTGGAAGCTAAATCATGCGCCTCAAGTCGTTGCAAGCCGATGGCTGGCTTTTGATCCTAGGCTTTCTCGGCCTTCTAGGGGTACTGCTGTGGCAAGTCGATTGGCGAGATTTGCTGCCGAATCTTGTCGGTTTTTGGCAGGGCGGACAAGCCATCATGCGCCCTCAGGGGACAACCCTTGAAGCACTGCTGTTGCCTGCCTTTGTGTGGCTTGCCATCACGTTTCTTCTTAAGGAACTCTGCCCTAAACCCACTTTTTGGTCACGGCTGATCGTCAGCATCGGCATTGCCCTACTGGGAATCCGTTATGAATTGTGGCGCTTCTTTGGCAGTTTGAACTTGGATGATCCCCTCAATGGCACGATCTCCGTCGTTCTCTTTTTGGCAGAATTGCTGACGGTTTTCAATAGTGTGGCCTTTTTCTTTCACTGTATTTTCTCCATTGACCGCGCTCCCGAAGCCGATCGCCTCAGTCAAGCGGTGATTCGCGGTGAGTATCTGCCTTGGGTAGATGTGATCTTGCCGACCTACAACGAAGGGGTGGATATTTTGCGGCGTTCGGTGATTGCCTGCCAAGCCATGGACTACCCCAACAAGCGGGTTTACCTGCTCGATGATACCCGTCGGCCAGCGGTGCGTGCCCTTGCCGCAGAACTCGGCTGTGAATATCGCGATCGCCCCGACAACCGCCATGCCAAAGCAGGGAACATTAACCATGCGCTGCCCACCCTTAGTGGTGAACTCATAGCAGTCTTTGATGCTGATTTTGTCCCCAGCCGCAACTTCCTCACCCGCACCGTTGGCTTTTTCCAAGATCCCAAGACGGCAATGGTGCAGACGCCGCAGCATTTTTTCAATGAAGACCCCGTTGCCGTCAATCTCGGCCTTGAGGGCATCCTCAACAATGAGCAAACCCTTTTCTTCCGCTTTATTCAGCCCAGTCGTGACTACTGGGACTCCGTTGTCTGCTGTGGTACCTGTTTTGT
Source organism: Thermosynechococcus sp. B1 (assembly GCF_030322985.1). NCBI lineage: Bacteria > Bacillati > Cyanobacteriota > Cyanophyceae > Acaryochloridales > Thermosynechococcaceae > Thermosynechococcus > Thermosynechococcus sp. B1. Next base: position 1,499,772 of record NZ_CP096573.1, read on the forward strand.
GATTCGCCGTAGTGCCCTCGATGAAATTGGTGGCATTCCCACAGACAGTATCACCGAAGACTACATGACAACCATTAAGCTGCAAAGCCTTGGCTATCGCGTCAAATACCTCAATGAAGCCTTGGCGGCGGGTATGTCCCCGGAGACGATTAGTGCCTACATTAACCAACGGCTGCGCTGGGGGCAGGGCACACTGCAAATGCTCTTTTTGGGGGGAAACTTTTTCACTGCCCCTAATCTGCGGTTAACGCAGCGCCTCTCCCATTCCTTGAGTATTATCTACTGGTTTCTTTCCATTCCGCGGGTGATCTTTCTTTTGGCACCGTTGGCCTTTTTGCTCTTTGGTATTGCTCCCTTGCGAGCAACGGTGAACGAGATTCTTTACTTTTACTTTCCCTACTATCTGGGGAATATCATGGCCTTTTCATGGCTCACCGAAGGTCGCCGCTCCGCTTTTTGGTCGGATGTCTATGAAACGATTATTGCCTTTCCGATGGCGATCACGGTGATTCGCACGCTCATTAGTCCGAGGGGTAAAACCTTTAAAGTGACCCCCAAAGGGGTGGTGGATCCCCATCGCATCAATATCAACTGGCCGCTGATTCGTCCCCTGATGATCATTGCCATTTTGACGATTGTTGGCCTGATCTGGCGCAGTTCTCCCCTGCAGGATACGATTGTCAACCCCGATAGCTTGGCGGTAAATATCGTCTGGTCAATCTATAATCTGTCGCTGCTGTTGGTGTGTATGCTGGTGGCCATTGATGTACCGCAGCGCCGTTTTACTCGCTTTCTGCGGGCTGAACCCTGTGAACTCATTGTTGGGGGCGATCGCTACGTCGGGCAAACTGTGGATATTTCTGAAGAGGGCGCCCGCTTACAAATCCGCCGCTGTGACACTTGTCAGGAAAACCATGCTTCGCCGCAGGGATTGCGAACCTATAGTGCCCAATTTCGCCTCTTGCCTCCTAGCGAACTCGCAGATCTATGGCTCTCGGCAGAGCTGCGCTGGCACGATCAGGAGCGCCTGATTCAACTTCAGCAGGGGGCGAGCAGCAACCCTGTCGAAATGCGAATTCGCTTTGTGGATCTATCCTTGGCAGAGCACCGTCGCCTGATCCCCTACCTCTACTGCCAACCGGGGCAATGGCATGAAACTCGTGTGCCTGAAATTAAGACCGCTTGGGCAATGATTCAAAGTGTCTTTCGCCTGCATCCCCTTGCCGAAAGTCGCTAGCCTATTGTTGAAATTTTGCTTTAATTTTTCGGTATAGGCTTAGTTTTGCTAAAGCATTGGGTACACTAGAGGTAAGTTCCCTAAATGGATTAGCACCATGGTGAAAAATTACATCTGTCCCATTCTTGTCAAGCCAAAGCGGCCATATTTTTTAGCCTACGAATTCGCTGCAATTATTCTAGGCAGTCAGAAATTTTGCTGATAATTAATCTTGCATTTAGAAGCGTTGTTATTCATCAAATCAATTAACACCACTGCTACATCCAAGACTCATTGATCAAAGCATTGAAAATAGTTGAAATCTAAAGAGTTGCTCACCCGATCGTAATTTTGAGGTCGTGGCGTTGTTCAACTCTGAGTGAGTACAGGATGTAGAGCTTCATCCCAACTGACTGTGTTCCCATGAAGCTACTTGAAACTAACAACCTATCCCCTAGGGTTTCTCAGCCATCGAGGCCGCCTACGCCACAGGCACCTGCGCGATCGCGACGTATTAGCCCTGATCTGTGGCTTTTACTGTTGGGCAGTGGCGCATTTCTGGCCGTCCTGCTGAGTCAACTGGATTGGCAAAACTTTCTACCCAACTTAGTCGGTCTTTGGCACGAGGGGAAAGCACTGCTGCGGGCTGACGGCACGACGCTTCAAGCACTCCTATTGCCCACACTAGTCTGGATTGCCATTACGTTCTTCCTGAAGGAGATCTCCCCCAAGCCCAATTTTTGGTCGCGTTTAATTGTGGGTTTGGGGCTGACCCTGTTGGCACTGCGGTATATCCTCTGGCGTTTTTTTAACAGCCTCAACCTAGATGATCCCCTCAATGGCACGATTTCGATTCTGTTATTTATCGCTGAACTACTGACCCTAACAAATACCATTTGCTTTTTTGCCCTGTGTATCTTTTCTAAAGACCGCAGCCCTGAGGCCGATCGCCTAAGCCAAGCTGTGATTCGGGGGGAGTATTTGCCTTGGGTGGATGTGATTCTGCCCACCTACAACGAAGGGGTGGACATTTTGCGGCGTTCAGTCATTGCCTGCCAAGCCATGGACTACCCCCACAAGCGCATCTACTTGCTGGACGATACCCGACGGCCGGCGGTGCGTGCCCTAGCTGCAGAACTCGGCTGTGAATATCGCGATCGCCCCGACAACCGCCATGCCAAAGCCGGTAACATTAACCATGCACTGCCCACGCTCACGGGGGAGTTGATTGCCGTCTTTGATGCCGACTTTGTTCCCAGTCGCAACTTTCTCACCCGCACGGTGGGTTTTTTCCAAGATGCGAAAACGGCAATGGTACAGACCCCCCAACACTTTTTCAATGAGGATCCAGTGACTGTGAATCTGGGGCTAGAGGGGATTCTCAACAACGAGCAGACGCTGTTTTTCCGCTTCATTCAGCCCAGCCGCGATTTCTTTAACGCCGTTGTGTGTTGTGGCACCTGTTTTGTGATTCGCCGTAGTGCCCTCGATGAAATTGGCGGCATTCCCACCGACAGTATCACCGAAGACTACCTCACCTCACTCTATTTGCAGGGGCGTGGTTATCAGATCAAATACCTGAATGAAGCCCTCTCAGCAGGAATGTCGCCAGAAACCATCAGCGCCTATATTAACCAGCGATTGCGGTGGGGACAAGGTACCCTGCAAATACTGTTCCTCAAGGACAACTTTTTTACCATTCCTAACCTCAACTTCCTGCAGCGTTTTTACCATAGCCTTGGCGTGCTCTATTGGCTGCTGTCGATCCCCCGCGTTATTTTTTTGCTGGCGCCCTTGGCCTTTTTGCTCTTTGGGCTGGCGCCGCTGCGCGCCACAATTAACGAGGTAGTGTACTTTTACTGTCCCTACTATTTGGGCAATATCATGGCCTTTTCTTGGCTCACCGAAGGCCGCCGCTCCGCCTTTTGGTCCGATGTTTATGAAACCATCATTGTTTTTCCCATGGCTATCACAGTGATCCGCACCCTGATCAGTCCTAGGGGCAAAACCTTCAAAGTCACGCCCAAGGGGATTGTGGATCCCCATCGCATCAATGTTAATTGGCCAGTCATTCGTCCCTTGTTAATCATTGCCGCTCTAATGATGTTTGGTCTCATTTGGCGGAGTTCGCCTTTGCAAGAGACGCTGGTCAATCCCGATAGTTTGGCCATTAACATGGTCTGGTCTAGCTACAACTTTCTCTTGATTTTGGTCTGTGCTCTGGTGGCCATTGATGTGCCGCAGCGACGACATCCGCGGTTCCTGCGTTCTGAACCCTGTGAACTCATCGTTGGGGACAACTGCTATGGCGGACAAACGGTTGACCTGTCTGAGGAGGGGGCACGAATACGTCTCAATAGGTTGCCGGCGGAGTTGTTAGATGACCCCCGAGGCGAACTGCACTTTCTGGCGCCGAGCCCTTTGGTCTACTTGCGCTTACCGATCCAACTGCGGTGGTCAAGAATGGTTGCGTTAGGAAAAAACGCCACGGCTTTAGAGATTGGTGTGCAGTTTCTTCCCTTTTCTTTGCCAAAGCAACGTCGCTTTATTCGTTATCTTTACTGTCAACCCGGCCAATGGGATGAAGTTCGTGTGCCTGAGATTAAAACCGCTTGGGCAATGATTCAAAGTGTCCTTCGCCTGCATCCCCTCGCCGAGAGCCGCTAACCATTGAGAAGGGTGAGGAGATTTTGAATCGCCATACTAGTGGCGCGAACTGCGGCTTGAACGTTGGCATTCTTTGGCTCGACTTGCAGCAGATAGGCCAAGCTGGATTGGAGATAGGTTAAGGCCATCTGAATGTTGGGATCAATGTGCTGGTAGGTTTGGGGCGGGTAGGGCTGACCATAACTGGGATGGGCATAGCCAACGGAGTGCTCGTAGTTGGCCGCTGGATACCCTTGGGAATAGTCATAGTTGGGGTGGGGATAGCCCACAGAATGCTCGTAGTTGGCCGCTGGATACCCTTGGGAATAATCATAGTTGGGGTGGGGATAACCCACGGAATGCTCGTAGTTGGCCGCTGGATACCCTTGGGAATAATCATAGTTGGGGTGAGAATAGCCGACGGCGTGCTCGTAGTTGGCCGCTGGATACCCTTGGGTGGCTTCAACCGGTTGCGCAGGCTCAGGGGGCGTTGAAACTGTTGCTGCAACCGCAGGTACTGGTGGCGCTGACGGCAAAATGACGGCGTGATCTTCTTCCTTCTCCGGTTCGCCAGCAGGGGAGTCAATTGGCGTTGATGGGGTGCTACTGGCCTTGGCAGCCATAATTTCCGTAGCATCGAGGATTTGGGTGGGGGCGCTGTCAATGTCTCCCATGCGTTCTCCCCGTTTGTAGGCACTGATCTGACTGGGACTCTCGGCGGTGTCTTTTTCCTCTTTTTTCAGCCACACCAAAAAGTCAGAGGCACTGTAGGTGGCTTCCCCGCCCAAGGTACGAATAGCAACAAAGCCATTGGCCGCATTGACGCTTTGAATGGGATACCACGTACCCCGATAGAGAATCATCGCATCCATCCCAAGGGAGTTACCCCCTGTCAGAGCGCCGCGTCGCTTACCCCGTGCCCAGCGGTCTTTCCACAGCACTCCCGCTTCGGTGTACTGGATCACATAGCCTTCGGGAACGGTGCGATGTTCGTAACGTAAAAATCCGGGGGTTTGAGCCACACCGACTTGGAAGATACCATAATCCACCATTACCTCTTGAATTAGAGGCCGATAGGGCGATGCATCCCGTACTTCAATGGCAAGGGTAGGGGCATCTGTTTTCACCCGTGCAACGATGCCATCTTTGTAGGAAATCAACTGAACTTCATCAAAGGTTGTTTCTACGCGCAGGTGCCGATTCGAGAGCATTCGCGAATTTTTCTGAATTAAGTCTTTAATAAATTGGTCTATTAATTCGCGATCGCCCATAGTTTTTGCTTTGAATCACGGCAAGAAGACTACCAGCCACTGGGCCTACGGGACGTGCCCCCTTGTTCTCATTATATTCCCTGTGAATTTCTTTCTATAGGAAGCATTGTCTAATGCAACTTTGTGATGCTAGACCCGTTCTTGCATAGGAGCCACAGGTTGGTTGAGGAACACTATTGGCGTCAGTGTAGGACAAAAAGCTTGCTGCCAACAACCGTGAATCTACGGATGAAAGGTTTGCAAATACTCCCGCAGCCGCTGTAATGCCTGACCCCGATGACTGACCTGTTGCTTTTCAGTGGGACTCATCTCGGCAAAGGTACGCTGCTGACTGGGCACCCAAAAGATAGGATCGTAGCCAAACCCCCCTTGACCGCGGGCCGCCGTTAAAATCTCACCTGCACACCGTCCTTCGGTCGTAACGGCAATCGTGCCATCGGGACGCGCGAGGGCAATGACACAAATAAATTCAGCGGCGCGATCGCTGACACCGGCCATTTCCCGTAATAGACGCTCAATACGCTCAGCATCCGTCGCACCGTAGCGAGCCGAGTAGATCCCCGGTGCCCCCTCAAGGGCATGAACGGCTAGCCCCGAGTCGTCGGCGATCGCCCACTTTCCCAGCTCCTGAGCGGCAGTGATGGCCTTCAAACAGGCGTTGCCCACAAAGGAATCCGCAGTTTCAGCAATCTCAATCGTGGCTGGCAGGGGCAGCAACTCCCCAATCCATGGCTGTAACCAGCCTTGAAACTCTCTGACTTTACCGGCATTGTGACTGGCTAAGACCGCTTGGGCGAGAATGGGCATTTCCTAAGGACGACGCTGCAACTGAATATGATCTTGCCGCAAACTGACATCAAAGTGCTGCAGAAAATCCTGCCCCAATAGGCCAATGGTCATTTCAGGCCCAGCGACAGCAACGGGCACTTGCTTCCGATGAAAACCGCCGACGCTGATGGATTGGACATAGACCACTGGCAGCACCACTTGACCATTCGCGGTATGAAACAGGCGATTATCCACCACTTGAGCGGGGGTAATGCCTAAAGCGCGTGCCATCGATCGCGTAATCACTGTCATACTGGCGCCTGAATCCACTAGCATCTCAAACCGTAACCGTTGATTAAACATCACTGGGATAACGGGAATTCCTCCCTGCCGCCGCAGAATCGGTACGATGCCACTGGGCTGGGTGATCACTGTTGCCATGGGCGGAGCAGGGGTTCGGGGAAGTTGTTGCAGCCGCACCAATTCTTGACGATAGCTAGTAAGGGCTGGCGCCTGTTGGGGATGGGCACGAATGACCTGATCGAGAATTTGCACCGCTGTTGCCCAGTCTTGGTTGGCGATCGCCCGATAAAAACTTTCTGGCAGTGCCACCGCAGGCACCCCCTTGGCCGGGGCAATCAGGAGCATCATCCCTGCCAGCGTTGCCAGTGCCCAATATCCGTGTTGTTGGGTCATAATTTTCTTCGTACCCTAGGATCAATAGTAGCGAGATAAGCGTTGGCTATTCTAGGCTGCCAATGAGCACGCAACCTTCGCCACAACTGAGTCCTGAAGACTATCTGCAACGGGAAACCCAAAGTGGGGTCAAGCACGAATACATCAACGGTCAGATCTACGCAATGGCAGGGGCAAGCGATGCCCATGTCACCTTAGCCTTAAATTTGGCAACTCTGCTACGACCAACGGTGCGCCAACGGGGCTGTCGTCTCTACATTTCAGATATGAAAGTGCGTCTGGAGCAGCGAAATTGCTTTTACTATCCGGATCTTTTTGTTACCTGCGATCCACGGGATCGGCAAACCTCTCTCTATAAATCTTTCCCTTGCTTGGTGATTGAGGTGCTCTCTCCTTCAACAGAGGCCTTTGATCGCGGCGATAAGTTCCTTGACTATCAAAGCCTTGAGACGCTAGAGGAATACGTGCTGGTCAATACTCGTCAGCAGCGGCTAGAGACCTTTCGTCGCAGTACCTCGGGCTTATGGGTTTGGCAGGGCTATTCCCCGCCACAAAATTCGGTTGAACTCAAGAGCATCGCTTGGCAAGGCCACTTGTCTGATATCTATCAAGACGTGACCCTTGAGGAGGAGTTGAGGAGTTGAATTAAAAGTTGGTGTGAATCGCCTCCATCGGGCACGCGGTCACACATTGCTCACAGACAATGCAACGGGAGCGGCTAAATTGGAGTTGAAACGTCTCTGGATGGAGCGTCAGCGCCTGAGTGGGGCATACCCCCGTACAGAGGCCACAGTGGACACAGGCCTGCTCATCAATCACAATTTCACGGCTGGCAAGGGAAACCTCAATATTCTGTTGTCGTAACCATTCTAGGGCGGCCTCCATTTGATCAATGTCCCCAGCCAACTCTAGAACCAGTTTGCCCACTTGGTTAGGTGCCACTTGGGCGCGGATGATATTGGCAGCAATGTTAAAGTCCTTGGCTAGGCGATAGGTGACGGGCATTTGAATCGTCCGTCGAGGGAATGTCAATGTGACTCGCTTTTTCACTGGTTGAAGCTTTGCATCGCAGTACAGCCCTTTCCACAAGTATCGCACACTCGCAACGCTGTGAAAGTTAGCGCACAGCCCTTTTCATAGGAATTGAAAATGAAAAACCATTAAATTTTGTTTACTAGTCTATAAACCTAAAAGCCATCTCCAAAGTGAAATTGTTACCCTGCTAGATAGGATGAGATAGAGAATTTTTATCAAAATTTAATAAATTATTAAAAAATGAACATTGCAAAGAAAAGCGAATCTCAAATCAAGCTAGAAGGTTCATCCGTTGCTGATGAAATGGCTCTTTTATGGACGCTTGCTGGCTTGATAATCATTTTCTTAAAATTATACTTTTCTCCCACCCTTTCAGTACAGTTGAGTTGTCAGCGCACTGAAACGAAAGATATGACCGCCACTGCCCAGTGCTTAGTTAAAGAATATTGGTTTTGGGGATTGTATAAACGAAATGAAATGTTAGTTGAATATGTCTCAAGGAGTAACATTGAAATCAAAGAGGAAATAGTTCGACAGCCGAATCCTTTATTACGCAAATTCCTAAGTTTCTACCGGTCAAAATTGAGCACCAACAGTTGTCTCATCGACCAGAGGAAGACTAGGATTGGGAATCGGTGCTGACAATTTCACCGAGGCGTTCAATCTGCAAGGGAGTGTTGGGAAAGTCGGCTTGGGTTAAACGGCGAATCAGTTGCACACTGGCAAAGTTTTGATCAATGTGGGGAATCCCCTTGGCATTGAGGCGTACAGGAATGACTTTACCTTGAAGGAAGCGGCCAGAACCATCGAGTTCAACATCGAGGATTAAGGACTTGCCAAGGGTGCCGTGACTGCTCAGGGTCTGATAGCCGACAAAGTTCCCTAGGGAATAGGCAATGAGGCGGCCTTTATACAATTCGAGGGCACGGGGGACATGGGGACCATGACCTAAGATTAAATCGGCACCGTTATCAATCATGGTGCGGGCAAACTGAACCACATTGCCGCGGTCTTCGCCATAAAAGTACTCGGTGCGATCGCGGGTGTGAATTTGATCGCTGCCTTCGGCGCCACCATGGAAACTAACAACCACAATATCAGCGTTTTGCTTGGCCTTCTGGACAAGAGCAGCACCGGCCTTGAGGTCTTGAATGCGATTTTGGCCGTAGTAGGTGGCAAAGCCAATAAATGCGGTTTTCAGGCCATTGACTTCGAGGTAGGTAATTTGATTGAGATCACCAATGGCGGTCATGCCAGCGGCGTTGATGTGGCGAATCGTATCGCGAAATCCCTGCTCATTAAAGTCGTAGCTGTGGTTGTTGGCAATGTTGAGGACATTGAAACCAGCTTGGCGCAACACCTGTGCATAACTGGGCGGTGAGCGAAAGGCAAAACTGCGACCACTACTGGTGTTTTTGAAGGGATGGGGATGATCGGTGAGGGTACTTTCATAATTGCCAAAGAGGAGATCTGCCCCCTGAAGATAGGGTTTCACTTGGGCAAAGAGCTTTTGTGGATCCGCAGGCAAGCGGTTACTCGGAAAATTGGTGCCAAGGACAATATCGCCAACGGCCTTAATCCGCAAACGGCGATCGCTCGGGGCGGGTGGGGGGGGCACAAGGGGAACGTCGGGTTCAGGGGTTGTAATGGCTGGACTGGGTTCCGCACTCGGCGGGGCATCGACACTGAGTTGATTTTGCAGGGTAAGGGCAACGGCACCCGTGCCCGCGATCGCCAATAAACTGAGGGCAAAAGCACTGACCGCTTGATGGGATGGCGTGGTGGCAGGTGTCGTTGGATTTGAGCTTGTCTGCACAGACGGCGCCGCTGGTAAGGTCTCCTGTAAGTCAATGGTCTGTGTCCATTCTGGCCATTCTTCGCCAAGGAGCCGAGCATGGAGCCGTACACGTAGAACGCCTTGGGGCGCCAATTGCTTGAGGCCTCGGCAAACAAACTGAACGCAGACTTGGGGAGGGAGCGATCGCGCCGCTTCAAACATAATTTGTAAACAGTCACCCCGTCGCCGAACGAGGGCACGCACTCCCTTGGCCTGAAGCGTGCGGTTCATCAAATGGGCAATGGCCTCTGCTTGACCCTGCCGTGCCTGCTGCCAAATCAAATCAAGGGAAGCGGTCATGATCAAAGAACCCTCAGGCGATCGCGAGCGAACCTGTGGTTATTCTATGGGAAGTCACCAATCTTGAAAGTTAGTGTCAGGTCAATTTGACAAACGTCACGCAGAAGTTTCTTGGGTATGCAAGGCTCGCAACAGATCATGACGGCTAATAATGCCGACCAATTCTCCTTGGGCATTCAAGACCGGCAGGCGACTAATGTGGTGATTCACCATGAGGCGAGCCGCTTCAGCAATGGGTGCATCGACGTTAATCGTGTGGGGGTTGGGGGTCATCACATCTTGCACCTGTTGGCCGAGGGTTTTCTTGAGGTGTTGATGAAAGGATTCTGGAGACTCAAAGTAAATAATGCTGCCGAGGAACGTAATGTACAACGGTGGCTCGAGAGGCGCTTCGCGCACAATCAGGTCAGCTTCAGACACCAAGCCCACCAATTTGCCCTTATCATCCACCACGGGGAGGCCGCGCACCTGTTTTTCTTCCATCAGGCGAACTGCCTCAGAAATCGGGGCATCGGTAGGAATGGTAAAGGGGTTGGGGGTCATGTAGTCACGGACAAGAGCGGTCATAGTTAACCTAGGGAATGAGAGGACAGATGGAGGGGATGGTAGTCGCCGTGCATTGCCAGATCGGGACGGAGGCTCTGGGCATGGCGCAGGTAGGCATGGTAAATCGGTTGATCGGGGTTGGGGGTGTTGAAGTAAATCAAGCAGCGGATACAGCGGGGTAAGCCTCCCTCCACATGCATTTGTTGAACATCGAGGAGAGGAATGTTGCGCCAATGGGGACATTCCCGGGCGATCGCCGCCGGAAAGATTTGATCGAGGTCACGGGTCACAGAGAAGGTTACACTAATCACTTCCGAGAAATCGAGGGCATTGCGCCGCTCAATCTCGCCGAGGAGTTCCAAAACCGCCTCACGGATTGCTGGAATTGAATTTTCAGTGGCGGTAGTTGCTCCACGAATTGCTCGGACGCGCCAGCCCACAGTGTGCTCCTCCATCAAGATATCCGCAAGGGTACTGTATCCAGCTTAGGGGCGATAGAGCCATAGGGGAAGTCCATTGGTGGCCATTTCAAATTCCAGCCAGTCGAGACCCGCTTGCCAGGGAAAGGGGAATCGTTCCTGCTGACGCGGAAACAGCCGAGCCAAGGGGGACTTGGGTTCTTCGATGGTTTGCACCTTGGTTTTGTCGGGGTCAAGTCCGGCCAGTTCCGCTAACCAGCGCCGGGCATCCTCCTCGGTTCCTAGGCGATCCACCAGTCCGAGAGCAAGGGCCTGTTCACCCGTAAAGACACGGCCATCGGCAAAACTGCGCACGGTTTCGACATCGAGGTTACGGCCTTCGGCCACGGTTTGGACAAATTGGTGATAGCTGGTGTCAATGAGGTCTTGGAGAATGCGGATTTCTTCCTCGGTAAGGTCGCGATCGAAAGCAAGAATGTCCTTGTAGGGGCCAGACTTGACCACCTTGAATGAGACCCCCACCTTGTCGAGGAGCCGTTGCAAATTGTTGCCCCGCAGGATGACGCCAATACTGCCCGTAATGGTGCCGGGGTTGGCCATGATGTGCTGTGCCCCCATACCGATATAGACCCCGCCAGAGGCAGAGATATTGCCAAAACTGGCAACGATTTTCATTTTCGACTGCAAACGCTTGAGAGCCGCATAGATTTCTTGGGAGTCCCCCACGGTCCCGCCGGGACTGTCAATGCGCACCAGTAGTGCCGGATAGCCCCGTTCTTCAATGGTTTTCAGGGCTTTGAGGACACGACGGCGAGTACCCCCAGCGATCGCCCCCGTAATTTCGAGGCGGGCAATTTGACGATGGTAACCACGGGATAAGGGCCAAGGCATAGGTAGCAATCAGTTCAGCAAATCGTAACAATTGACTCGGATTTCTAATCTAGCAAGGTTCTAGGAGGCAGAGGGCGGTGCTTGCTTCACCATCGCTGCTGAGAGTCCCTCGGTACCGTTGCCGATATACCACAGGGCTGCTGCGGCTTCGGCGTGGGTGACGGGTTTTTGGGGCTGGAGCAAGAGGGTTTCTCCCCAAACGCGGCGAATGTTCGAGAGATCCCCCGCGAGATAGTCAGCGGCCACGGCATTGATGGCGGGGGGAGCAATCCGTTGACTGTCCTTGAAGCCCCATGTTTGCTGAATGCGGTCAATCGTGCTGGGACTGAGCCGCCCCTGTTGATCAAGGGGCACTTTCCACTGCAACAGCGTTTCGCGAGTAAGGGGAGCATTGGGGCGAAAGAGGGTACTAGTATCGCCGGTGAGGGGGCTGGGCAAAAATCCTGCCATCGCCAGTCCCTGAATATAGGGAAAGTCGGGATTATCACGGGGCACATCTTGGAAAATGGGTGTGTCGTTGCGGCTGCCCAAGCGGATTTGGCGTGCGGGGCGATCGGCATAAAAGCGGTTGTAGGTGGTCACCAACCAACGCACAAACTGAGCACGACTGATGGGGGTATTGGGTTGCAGGCGATCGCCCGTGGTGCTGAGAACCCCCAGTTCTGCCAAGTCACGAATGGCCGGCTGTAGGGGGGCAGGGGCGTCCTCTAGATCAGCGAACGTTTGGGGGGAGGAATGGGTGGGCTGGGGAGACGGTGTGGCCGTGGTGCTATTGGTGGATGTGTAGGCCACGGTGAAGGTTGTCAGGTTATTTTCTGGCACCGTGTTGATGGTGACGCTCACTTCCAGTTCAGCACTGCGCCCCCTGAGGGTGATCGTATTGTCGGCTACCTGTTGCTCCACCAGTTGCCAGCCCGACTGCTGAAATTGTTGGCTATAGAATTGCTGGATGGCGATCGCCGGCGCGGGTGCTTGCCAGCGGGTTTCCGTCGTCTGGGGTGACCCCGCTTGGGGCTGATTGGCTACAAGCATCGCATTAGGAAACCGTAAATTCTCTGGTAGCGTTGTCGTCGGTTCTGGCGTGGGTGCTTTCCCCGCCCATTGATCAGCATTGGGGTCAGCAGCAAACCAACTTTGTAGCCCACTGCCCTCACAACTGCTGAGAAGCAGGGCACTCAAGAATAAGATCCATCCCAATTGGCGCGATCGCTTCAACGTTCTTCGACCCTCAGCTTGCTACCGTTTCACTCAGCACTGATTTCAACCGCCATAGAAGGAAAGTCTGCCCCAACTCTAGAGGCAGCGGTGTCACCCCCTCAATACAGGACTGTACCCAGCCCTCTCCCCACGACCATTCTTGCCAGCCCTCAATGGTCTGCCGCAGCACCAATACCAGTCGCTCTGCTGTGAGTAGTTCCACGCGATGTTCCAGTTTTAACCACAGGAATTCACTGCTGAAGGTATCCCCCACTTGCAGGCGATCGCCCGTCGTCTGAATCTGTAGGGGCCACAACCACTGCCGTAACTGTGCTGGCTGCGTCAAATAATCCCGCAGTTGGTCTGCGGTGGCCGGCACTTCAATGCGCAAATGGCTTGATTGAAATGTTCCCAGCATGGCTTTCCCTAAGAGGATAGATACGTGTAGCTGCGCAAACTCCGCTCGTAGTTTTCCAGTAGGTGCTGCGCTTCTGCCAATGTAATTTGCTGCTCCGCAAGGGCAGCCTCGGCACGACGGCGAATTTTCTCGAGGAGGGCATCCCCTTGGTACTGCACATAACCGAGGACTTCTTGCATTGTATCGCCCCGCACCAAATGCTCAATTTCGTAGCCCTTGGGGGTTAGACGGATATGGACGGCATTCGTATCCCCAAAGAGATTGTGGAGGTTGCCCATGATCTCTTGGTAGGCACCGTTGAGAAAAAGGCCAAGGTAGTAGGGTTCCCCTAGGCGAAAGGGATGCAGTTCCAAGACCGATTTCACATCCCGCAGGTCAATGAACTGGTCAATTTTGCCGTCGCTGTCGCAGGTGAGATCCGCAAGGATGCCCCGTTCTGTGGGTTCTTCATCGAGGCGGTGGATTGGCATGATTGGAAACAGTTGATCGATCGCCCAGCTATCGGGCACCGATTGAAACACCGACAGATTGATGTAGTAAATCGAAGCCATGATTTTCTCAAGATCTTCGAGATCGTCGGGCACATATTCCTGCTGGCGAGCAATGCCGAGGATTTTGGCACAACAGGCCCAAAACAGACTCTCTGCCCGTGCCCGCTCTGGCAAACTCAAGTAGCCAAAGTTAAAGAGACTGATGGCTTCTCCCTTAAATTGCAGGGCGTCGTTGTAGGCCTCTTGGTAGTTGTTTTCATCAATTGTTTGGTAGGTATCGTAGAGATTGCGAATAATCAGGTGCTCCTCTTCCGTGGCCGGTTCGGGGGTAATTTTGGGCACTTCACTGACCCCCAAGACATTGAAAATCAACACCGATTGATGGGAGGCAATGGCGCGGCCACTCTCACTAATGAGAATGGGATCGGGAATGCCCCGCTGCCGACAGGCGTCCTTAATGCCGGCCACCACATCACTGGCATAGTTTTGCATACTGTAGTTTTTCGAGGCATGGAAATTGGTTTTCGAGCCGTCGTAATCCACCCCTAAGCCACCGCCCACATCGAGGTATTGCATATTGGCACCGAGGCGCACCAGCTCGCCATAAATTTGCCCCGCTTCGCGAATGGCATCCTTAATGACGCTAATGGCAGAGATTTGCGAGCCAATGTGAAAGTGCAACAGTTGCAAGGAATTGAGCATTCCTACTTCTCGCAGTTGTTCAACCGCTGTTAAAATCTCTGGCACCGTCAGACCAAACTTGGCGCGATCGCCCGCAGAAGTGCCCCAACGCCCCACCCCTTGGGTACTGAGTTTTGCCCGCACCCCCACAATGGGTTCAATGCCCAAAGCCTGACTGACAGCAATCACTTCCGCGACTTCTTCAGGCTGCTCAAGGACAATGATCGGGGTGTGGCCGAGGCGACGCGCCAGAATAGCCGTTTCAATGTAGCCGCGATCCTTATAGCCATTGCAGATCAGCAGTGCCCCCGGTGTATTGAGCATGGCCAAGGCAATCAGCAATTCCGGTTTTGATCCTGCCTCTAGGCCAAACTGATGGGACTGGCCAAAGCGCACGAGGGCTTCAATGATGTGGCGTTGTTGATTGCACTTAACGGGAAAGACCCCCTTGTAGGTGCCCTGATAGCCATAGCGGGCAATGGCACGGGCAAAGCAGGCATTGAGTCGCTCAATGCGATCCTCAAGGATATCGGAAAACCGCAGTAGCAGGGGGAGGCCAATGTTGCGCTGTTGGAGCGCCTGCACCAATTCATAGAGATCCAATGACCCACCGCGATCGCCCTTGGGAGAGACGGTGACATGACCCGCAGCATTAATCCCAAAGTAGGGTTCGCCCCAGCCCTGAATGCGGTAGAGCTGCTCGCTGTCCTCAATTGTCCAATTGCTGGTTTTCGTAACGGTCAAGGCCATCGTGGGTGACACAGCAGCCATAGTGCGCTCCCAAATAAAACCCTGCTGATCCTAACTTGTTTTTGCCAGTGGCACCAATGCAATTGCCGTCGCCTTTTCGGAAGCGTTCGGCTGGCATGGTAGCATTAGGGATCGCTTCCCCTACCGTTGACCGCCATGGCCTTTACGAAAATTTTGATTGCCAATCGTGGCGAAATTGCACTGCGGATTCTGCGTACCTGTGAGGAATTGGGCATTGCAACGGTTGCCGTCTATTCCACCGTAGATCGCCATGCCCTGCATGTGCAATTGGCCGATGAGGCGGTGTGCATTGGCGAAGCCCCCAGTAGCCGCAGCTATCTCAATATTCCCAACATTATTGCTGCTGCCCTCACCCGCCATGTCTCGGCGATTCACCCGGGCTATGGCTTTTTGGCGGAAAATGCCCGCTTTGCCGAGATCTGCGCCGACCACAAAATTACCTTTATTGGGCCGAGTCCCGCTGCCATGCGTGCTATGGGGGATAAATCCACCGCCAAAGCGACGATGCAACAGGTGGGGGTGCCAACAATTCCCGGCAGTGATGGACTGGTGCAGGATGAGGAAACCGCGCGGGCGATCGCTCGCAAAATTGGCTATCCCCTGATGATTAAAGCCACGGCTGGGGGGGGTGGCCGGGGGATGCGCTTGGTGCGCTCTGCTGAAGATTTAGGACGGGCTCTCAGTGCCGCCCAAGGGGAAGCGGAAGCCGCCTTTGGCAATGCCGGCGTCTATCTGGAGCGGTTTATTGAAAATCCCCGCCACATTGAGTTCCAGATTCTGGCGGATAGCTATGGCAATGTCATTCACCTTGGGGAGCGCGATTGCTCTGTACAGCGGCGTCATCAAAAGCTCCTTGAGGAGGCGCCTAGCCCTGCCCTCACCCCAGAACTGCGTGCCAAGATGGGAGCTGCTGCTGTCACTGCCGCCAAAGCCATTAACTACGTCGGTGCCGGCACCATTGAATTTCTCCTCGACGGCCAAGACAACTTTTACTTTATGGAAATGAATACTCGCATTCAGGTGGAGCACACCGTCACAGAAATGATTACGGGGCTGGATCTGATTGCGGAGCAAATTCGCATTGCCCAAGGGGAACCCCTCAGTTTGACCCAAGAGCAGGTTGAGTTGCGCGGACACGCGATCGAGTGCCGCATCAATGCCGAGGATCCGGAGCGCAATTTCCGTCCCCATCCCGGTCGTATTAGCGGTTATTTGCCCCCCGGTGGCCCTGGGGTGCGCATGGACTCCCATGTTTATACCGACTATGAAATCCCCCCCTACTATGATTCGCTGATCGGTAAATTGGTGGTGTGGGGGAGCGATCGCCCCGCTGCCATTGCCCGCATGAAGCGTGCCCTAAGAGAATGTGCGATTATGGGGGTGCCGACCACCATTCCCTTTCATCAGCAGGTGATGGACACACCAGAGTTTCGCAGCGGTATTGTCTATACCAACTTTGTCGATAAGCTCATGACCACATTGGGCTGGAATGTTTAATGCTGGGGCAAAGGAAACTACTGATTGCAGCGAGTGGTACCGGCGGGCATCTCTTTCCCGCACTAGCAGTAGCAGAAGAGTTACCTGAATATGACATCCATTGGTTGGGGGTGCGCGATCGCCTTGAACAGAAACTAATTCCGCCCCATTACCCCCTGCATACGATCAACTTCGCTGGTGTCCAAGGCAAGACCCCTTGGGCAAGGCTGCGCCCCCTCTGGCAATTTTGGGGAGCTTTTTGGCAAACGCGCCAGTTATTAAAACAGGGACACTTCCAAGGGGTGTTTACCACCGGTGGCTACATTGCAGCGCCAGCTATTTTAGCGGCTCGCAGTTTGGGGCGTGTCGCCCTGCTCCATGAATCCAACGCCCTACCGGGCAAAGTCACCCGCTGGCTGGCGCCTTGGTGTACGCTGGTTGCCTTGGGTACCCCCGCGAGTTTAGCCTACCTCAAATCCAAACGGCTGAACCTACGGGTCACGGGCACGCCGGTGCGTCCCGATATTCTCCATCCCGGCGACTTGGAGTTGCCGATTCCCAAGGAGGTACCCCTGATTCTAGTGATGGGGGGGAGTCAAGGAGCAGTGGCCATCAATCGCCTTGTACGGGAAACGGTTCACCGCTGGCTCGAGGCGGGGGCTTGGGTGGTGCATCTCACGGGCAACAATGATCCCGATGCCCAAAGTGTTCAGCATCCCCACTATCTCGTCTTTCCCTTCTTTGAACCCATGGGACCCCTGCTGCACCGCGCGGATATCGTCATTAGTCGAGCTGGCGCCAGTGCCTTGGCGGAACTAACCCTCACAGGAACCCCAGCGCTGTTGATTCCCTATCCCTATGCGGCTGAAGATCACCAAACGGTGAATGCTGAAGTGCTGGTGAGTGCCGGCGCTGCTGAAATGATCCCGCAGTCGGCATTGACGGGCGATCGCCTCGGACGGATCATTTTAGAATGGCTAGGGCAGCCCCAAAAATTACAAGCCATGGCAGAGAATGCCCGCCAATTGGCCATGCCCAACAGCAGTCAGCAGGTCGCTGATCTCATTCGTACGCTGATTCCCGCCCCCTAGGAAACGCGCTATGCCCATCCGTCTGCTTTTTGTTTGTCTTGGTAATATCTGTCGCTCCCCTGCTGCCGAAGGGATCATGCAGGATCTGATCAAAAAGGCCGGCCTAGAGCATGAGATTCAGTGTGATTCCGCCGGCACCAGCAACTTTCACGTTGGCGATCCACCGGATGCCCGCATGGTGATGACGGCACGGCAACGGGGACTGCCCTTGACCCATCGAGCACGCCAATTTCATGCCGCCGACTTTGAGGAATTTGATCTGATTTTGGCGATGGATCGGGAAAACTACTATGATATCTTGCGCCTTGACCCCGAAGGGAAATACCGCGATAAAGTGCGGTTAATGTGTGATTTTTGCCGTCACCACGACGCGAGGGAAGTGCCCGACCCCTACTACGGTGGCCGTCAGGGGTTTGAGAAGGTGTTGGATCTGCTCACCGATGCCTGTGAAGGCCTCCTAGAGTATCTCAAGGCTCACTACCCCCAACTACAGGAGCAGCATTGATGGACTACCGCAGTGCCGGTGTAGATGTAGCCGCTGGCCGTGCCTTTGTCGAGCAAATTCGCCCCTTGGTGCAGCGCACCCAACGACCGGAAGTGGTGGGACGACTGGGAGGCTTTGCTGGGCTATGTCAAATTCCCAAGGGCTATCGTCAGCCCCTTTTGGTGTCGGGAACTGATGGGGTGGGCACGAAGCTAAAGCTGGCTCAGGCGCTTGATCGCCACGATACGGTTGGCATTGATCTGGTGGCCATGTGTGTCAACGATGTCCTCACCTGCGGTGCTGAGCCACTCTTTTTCTTGGACTACATTGCCTGTGGTTGTCTGGCGCCAGAGATTATGACCGCTGTGGTGGCGGGTATTGCCCAAGGGTGTGAAGCGGCGGGTTGTGCCCTCTTGGGGGGGGAGACAGCGGAAATGCCGGGATTCTATGCCGAAGGGGTCTATGACCTTGCGGGGTTCTGTGTTGGTGTCGTTGAGCAGGATCAGGTGCTGGATGGCACGCAGGTGCAGGTGGGGGATGTGGTGTTGGGTTTAGCCAGTTCTGGCTTGCACAGTAATGGCTTTAGTTTGGTACGCAAAATTGTCGGCGATCGCCAGCTCAGTTGGCAGGATACCCCCCTTGGCTCCACCCCCCTTGGCGAGCTGTGCTTAGAACCGACGCGCCTCTATGTCCAACCCATTCGTGCTGCTTTGGCGCAAGGGATTCCCATCCACGGCATGGCTCACATCACCGGCGGTGGTCTGCCGGAAAATTTGCCCCGCTGCTTGGGCGAAGGGCGATCAGCTCAACTCGATCCTCAGGCTTGGCCGATTCCACCGCTTTTCCACTGGCTGGGGGAGATGGGGGAAGTCAGCTTGGGCGAACTTTTCAACACCTTCAATATGGGGATTGGGTACACCGTGGTTTTACCGCCGTCAGCGGTTGCAGCGGCGCAGGCCTGCTTTGCCGAGTGGGGGGTTGAGAGTTGGCCAATTGGCACCGTTGTTGCGGGCACCGGTGAGGTACTGGGATTACCTGCTGCTTAGTTGATGCGCGTGTACCATTCACCATCTCACTGACGCCTAGAATAAAGGTGCTGGCTGCTATCACGGACGGTTGCGAAAAATGACGGCTCCTCTCCTCACCCTTGAAAGTGGCGATCGCCTGACCCGCGAGGAATTTGAAGACCGCTATGGCCGCTCTCCCCACATTAAAAAAGCGGAACTGATCAATGGAGTCGTGTTTGTGGCCTCACCAATTCGGGTTAGAAACCACGCCCAGCCCCATAGCAACATTCTTGGCTGGCTCTTTCACTACAGCATTGAATTTAGCGCCTTCATGGTTTGCGATAACGCCACAGTCCGGCTTGATCACCAAAATGAAGTCCAACCCGATGTGCTATTGCGCCTTGAGGCATCGGCGGGGGGACAATCGCGCATTAGTGCTGATGACTACATCGAAGGGGCACCGGAGTTAGTGATTGAAATTGCCTCTAGCAGTGCCGCCTACGATCTCCACGACAAGAAAGACCTCTATTGCCGTTTTGGCGTCAAGGAATATCTGGTGTGGGTGGTCTCAGAACAGGCCTTCTACTGGTATCACCGCGAGCAGGGGAGCTACGTTCAGCAACAGCCCGATCGCGAGGGAGTGCTGCGTAGTCAAGAGTTTACCGGTCTCTGGTTGAATTTGCCTGCCCTTTTACAAGGGAATATGAAAAGCGTAATGATCACATTACAACAGGGGCTAGCTTCCCCTGAATGCCATCGGTTTGCTGAAGCCTTAAAGCGGCAATCACAATAAATTTAGCGTTGCCCCCGGAGGCTACGGAATGACTCAATTAGTTAATATCATCCCCCTTGAAAGTGGCGATCGCCTGACCCGCGAGGAATTTGAATACCGCTATGAGCACTCTCCCCACATTAAAAAAGCGGAACTGATCAATGGAGTCGTGTTTGTGGCCTCCCCAATTAGAGTAAGAAAGCACGCTCAACCTCACGGACACATGGTTGTGTGGCTGGGTACCTATGCGACACTGATGCCCAGTTTGATGATGTGTGACAATGCTACTGTACGGCTGGATGACAGCAATGAAGTCCAACCCGATGTGCTATTGCGCCTTGAGGCATCGGCGGGGGGACAATCACGCATTAGTGCCGATGACTACATCGAAGGGGCACCAGAGTTAGTGATTGAAATTGCCTCTAGCAGTGCCGCCTACGATCTCCACGACAAGAAAGACCTCTATTGCCGTTTTGGCGTCAAGGAATATCTGGTGTGGGTGGTCTCAGAACAGGCCTTTTACTGGTATCACCGCGAGCAGGGGAGCTACGTTCAACAACAGCCCGATCGCGAGGGAGTGCTGCGTAGTCAGGAATTTGCCGGCCTCTGGCTGAACTTGCCGGCCCTTTTACAAGGGGATATGAAAAAGGTGATGCTCACATTGCAACAGGGGTTGGCAACAAGAAGTGATCACCCCCTCAGTGAAGGATAGATCATGGAACACTGGCAGTGGCGACTCAAGAGTTATAAAAAAGCGTTTCAGAGGCTTCAGGAAGGGGTGGAACTGTGCCGTACTCGCCCCTTGAGCAATATAGAAAAGCAGGGAGTGATTCAAGGATTTGAGTACACGTTTGAACTGGCGTGGAACCTGCTCAGGGACTATAGCTATTCCAATCAAGAATGAGATATTATCCAGCACAATAATTGTGAATGCGTCAGGACACCTTTGTGAAGGTCGGCGTCAAGGCAAAACGTTTGAGAGCAGACGATGACTACCTCGCTCATCTCCTTGCTACTGCCTGAGTATGCGTTTGCCCTGCGAGGATTTCGGATCAGCCTCACTGCTTGCCTGCAAGGCTTTGAGATCTAGCAAACTGACGATCGTCCCCGTCATCGGAATGGCAAGGAAAATACCGACAATTCCTGCGACTGTTGCCCCTACTAGGAGGGAAAAAAATAAAACCACTGGATTCAGGTTGACGGAGTTGCGCATCACACGGGGCATGAGAATATTTTCTTCCACCTGTTGCAGCAGAATACAGCTAATTAGCACTTGTACACTCAGGGCAATACTCTTGGGCAGCAGGATCAAGCAGATGAGGGAAATGCCCATCGTTGAGCCAATCCCTGGAATGAGATCCAAGCCACCGGCGATCGCCCCAAGGGCAAGGGCATAGGGGGCACGTAACACCAGCAAGACAAGGAATGTGGCGGTACCAAAGAAGAGAGAGAGAAGCAAACGGCCACTAAAGAAGCCCAAAAAGTTCCGCTCTAAGGCTTGGGGCACGCGATCGCGCCACAGATCAGGCAAAAAACTCAGTAGGTACTGCCATAGCCGCTCCCCCTCCAGCAGCATAAAGAAGGTAATCACAGCAACAATAATGCCGCTTAGGAAGAGGGCAAAGATGGACTGGAGCTTACCAAAGCCAAACTGAATCCCCGCAAGGGCAAAGTTGCGCAATTCTGACTCCAGTTGCTGGAAATTGATGTCTAGATTCCATCGCGCCAGAAACTGCTGCATCCTCTCAAGGGAGTCAATCCACAGATCAATTTGGCTAGGCAAATTGGTGATCAAGTCCTGCAACTGGCCAATGATCGCCAACCCAAGGGTAATCCCCAAGCCGATTAGAATTGCCAATGTCCCCAGAAACACAATGGTAACCGCCAAACTATGGGGCAAGTAACGCTTGAGCCAGCCCACAGGATAGTTGAGTAAAAACGCCAGAATGGCCGAAAAAAGAAAGATCAGTAAGACGTAGGCAAAGTAGTGCAAAAGTTGCACGCCAATCCAGCCAAGGGCAAAGAGCAGCAGCAGGCGCAGTAGGCGGCGGTTTTCGAGGCGATCGAGCCAATTGAACATAGATTGATGTCGGATGCCCTCAACGCCTTGACTATAGCTCATAGGCTGCGTTTTGCGGCTCAGTTACATTACTTTACAAAGCGTCTGACCCTTTGGGATCATGGGATGGGGTTTTAATCGTACGGAGTAGATCGGCGTGGATCAGCACAGTTGGCAAACCAGTTCGCAGTGGATCATGGTGGGGTTATTGCTCTTGTTTGCGATCGCCCACAGTGGATTGGCAAGCCTACGTCCTTGGGCAGAAAAGCGCGTCGGTGCCCGCCTTTATCGCATTTTTTTTGCCCTAGTGAGTCTGCCCTTAGCGACAACCTTGATTCTCTACTTTTTGGCCCATCGCTACGACGGCGTGCAACTGTGGCAACTCCAAGGGGTACCGGGGATGGGGGCGCTCGTGTGGGGGCTATCGGCGATCTCGTTTCTCTTTCTTTATCCGGCCACATTTAACTTGCTAGAGATTGCCGCTGTACAAAAGCCAGAAGTGCACCTCTACGAAACGGGCATTATTCGCATTACCCGTCACCCGCAGTTATGGGGACAGGTGATCTGGTGTGTGGCGCATACGCTGTGGTTGGGCACGTCCTTTACACTGCTGACCTCCCTTGGGCTGATTGCCCATCACTGCTTTGGGGTTTGGCATGGCGATCGCCGCTGGTACGCACGGCATGGAGAAGCGTTTACTGCTCTGAAAGCCCGCACCTCAATCATTCCCTTCAAAGCCATTTGGGAAGGTAGGCAACAACTCGTGTGGCGGGAATTTTGGCGCCCCGCCTATGGGGGAGTAGCGATCTTTGTCGGTTTGCTGTGGTGGCTACATCCTTACTTTTATCAAGTCACGCCGCAAATTTTGCCCTTTTAGCTTCTCCATTGGAAATTCCGCATAATTGAAGATGGAGCTATTTTAAGCAACTTTTTCTCACCCCTTTGCAACAGTGTCCTCCCCATCCTCCCCTCCTTCCCTGACTGCTGAATCTCGCCTCACTCGACTTTTCAATCAATTACAACCGCCCCCGGAAACCGTCGTACTGGTCTTGGCAGTGCTGATTGGCGGTAGTGCAGGGCTGAGTGTGCTGCTGTTTCGTTACCTGATTGAGACAATTCATCACATGGCCCTTGAAGACTTGATGGGGCTGATGGGTCGATGGGGCGCTTGGACACTGGCCTGTGTTCCTGCATTAGGGGGCTTGCTGGTGGGGATCATCCGCCAGTTTGTCCAAGAGTTTAGTCCCAACTTGGTGTCATTGATGGGTGCCGTAGAAGCGGGCAAGGAAATTCCCTTCATTCGTCCCATGGCCAAAACCCTTGCGGCGGCGATTTCCCTTGGTACAGGTGCGTCCCTTGGTCCAGAAGGCCCCAGTGTGGAAGTGGGCGCCAACATCGGTATTCTCCTTGGTCAAGCGCTGAAGGTTTCCCGAGAACGGCAAAAGTTGCTCCTCGGTGCAGGGGCAGCGGCAGGGTTGGCAGCAGGCTTCAATGCCCCGATCGCTGGCGTGTTCTTTGCCCTAGAGGTGGTATTGGGCACCACGTTTGAAACAACGGCTGTGAGTGTGGTGCTTTTGGCCGCTGTGATTTCTGCCCTGATTACCCAAATTGGCTTGGGGGCACAACCCGCCTTTGATTTGCCCACCTATGAGGTGCGCAGTTCCCTTGAGTTGCCCTTGTATTTGGGCTTGGGACTGTTGGCCTACGGTGTCGCCGTTGCCTATACCCACTTGCTCCAGTCGCTCCCCCAAGTCTTTCAGGGGAAGATACCCCCCCTGCAGTTTTTAGGTCGCATTCCCCTACTGCTGCGTCCCCTTGTGGGTGGGTTATGTGTTGGCCTTGTGGCTTTGCATTTACCGCAAGTGCTGGGCGTTGGCTATGAAACGGTGGAAGCAATTCTCAGGGATGTGAACCTCTCCCTCGGTTTGTTGTTGGTATTGCTGCTGGCCAAAATGGTACTGACGGCAGTGAGTCTTGGCAGTGGCTTGGTGGGGGGCATCTTTGCACCAGCCCTATTTCTGGGGGCTTCCCTCGGAGCTGCCTACGGTAAGGTGTTGCCGATCCTGCTACCCATGTTTGCCAACAGTATTGCTGCTCCTGCCGCCTACGCAACGGTGGGAATGGCCGCCGTCCTTGCCGCTAGCGTCAATGCCCCCTTAACCGCCATTTTGCTACTCTTTGAAATGACGCGGGACTATCGCATTATTTTGCCTCTGATGGCAGCGGTGGGCTTGAGTGTCTGGCTAGTGAATAGTTTGAGTGTTCAAAAACGGGGCGAACTGCCCGCATTGGCACCCAGCGCTCAGACCCAGAAGGAGGAGCAGGAGGAAATTCCCCCCAATCTTTCTGTGGCGGAAGCCATGCAATCGGAGGTGCTGTTTCTTAGCGAAGCGACGCCTGTGGTTGCAGCTGGCTTACAACTCATCGAAAAAAAAGCCTACTGCGCCTTTGTGACCGATAGTCAGCAGGACTTGATGGGGTTGGTCACCCTTGGGGATATTAATCGGGTGCTGACCCGTTGGGAAGCAGATCAGGAAACAACCGCCTATCAAACGCAAACGGTGGGGAGTGTCTGTACGCGAGATCTGTTACTGGCCTATGGGGATGAACCCCTGAAGGACGCCCTCGATCGTATGGCAGCGCGGGATTTAAGGCAGTTGCCCGTGGTCGATCGCCAGAACCCGCAACGGGTGTTAGGCCTACTCACCAGAGAGAATATCCGCCTTGCCTATTCTCTGGATCAAACGCGACGTAAGCTTTTGCCCTATTTAGAGTGGGCGATGCTGTCGCTGCCCCTAGAACCCGCTGCTTCAGATCTGGTGGAGACCTCCCATTAACTGGGAGCGCAGGTGAATGACCTCGCCAATGACAATCAGGGCAGGCGTTTGAATCTGTGCCTCGTCATAGGTGGCGATCGCTCGCTCTAGGGTTGTCACCACCACCCGTTGCTGCGGTGTTGTCCCTGATTCAATAAAGGCCAAGGGCGTCTGGGGCGATCGCCCACCCGCCAAGAGTTGCGGCACAATTTCCCCCAGATGGTGGAGTCCCATGTAAATCACAATCGTATCCACCGCCGTAGCCAGAGCCGACCAATTTACACGCGGTTGATAGCGACCAGCAGCCTCATGGCCTGTGACAAAAACCACCGAAGAACTAAAATCCCGATGGGTGAGGGGAATGTGCGCATAGGCAGGTGCAGCCACCCCACTGGTGACCCCCGGCACCACTTCGACAGTAATGCCAGCCTCGACAAGGGCAAGACACTCTTCACCCCCTCGGCCAAAGACAAAGGGATCACCCCCCTTGAGGCGCACAATCACCGCATGGCGCTGAGCCAAGTCAATCAACAGGCGGCAAATCTCCCCTTGGGACAGGGTATGGTTGCCCCGCCGCTTGCCCACATGAATTTTTTCCGCTTCGGGGTTGATCAAGTTAAGAATTGCGGGGCTAATCAGCGTATCGTAGAGCACCACATCCGCCCACTCCAGTAGCGTCTTGGCACGCACCGTCAGTAGCCCCACATCGCCGGGGCCTGCGCCCACTAAATATACTTTGCCAATTAATTGCGATGAAGTCATTCTTAAATCAAACCTTGTATAACGGTTTCTATCTGCCGAAAAGCTAGAGTGGCTCACTCAGCAGTCACCAGTTCTGCCGGTAGCGCTTCCCACCCTTGTCCCTTGCGTACCAGTAGCGGGGGGTCAACGGTGAGATCAAGGATACTCGACATTTGCTGTCCGGGGGGGTCGCCGGTATCAATCATTAAATCCACCCGTTTGTCAAAGGCATCGAAGAGATCTGCGGTATTCACGTAATACGTCTCGTCGTCAGGCAGTCGTGCTGAGGTGGAAATAATCGGATTCCCCAAGGCGGTCAACAGCGCTTGGCTCACAACGTGGTCAGGTACGCGAATCCCCGTGGTTTTGCGTTTGGGATTTTGGACAAGGCGGGGCACCAGTTTGGTAGCGGGGAGCAAAAAGGTGTAGGGGCCTGGGATCAGGCGACGCATGAGGCGATAAGCGGCATCGCTGACATAGGCATACTGGGCAATGTTGGAAAGGGAAGAGCACAAAAAAGTGACGGGTTTATCGTTGGAGAGTTGCTTGAGTTGGCGTACCCGTTGCACCGCTCCTTTGTGGTTCATGTCGCAGCCAATGGCATAGACGGTATCCGTGGGGTAGAGCATGACTGCCCCTTCCTTGAGAGCCTCAACAATTTGGGCGATCGTGCGGGGCTGGGGGTTAACGGGATGAAGCTCAAAAATCGCTGCCATTCAAAGATCCGCAAGGGCACTGCCGCTATAACGTAGTTTTAGTTTAACGGCAATAGCACGGGCGAATGCACCTCATCTAGTGTTTTGAACTCAGTGTCCGTTTCGGGGAGCCAACTCTGGGTCAAAAAGGGGATAAGGGCAGGTTTCAGGAAAAGTGCTCAGCGGTAAACCCGTTTGCGCTGCTGCTTGGCGGCGAGCGCGCTCATAGCTTGTGGCAAGTTGGCTGGCTGGATAATCCCGCAAGCTCGGACTATCAGCTATAGTCAGCTCAATTTGAGTGCGGGCATCCGTGATCGCATCCAACCAACTATCAGAGCGGTGCTGGGGTTGATATTGCCACTTTAAGAGGTGTAGCAACAGACGAGTTAACTGGCTATTGATGGCGCGCCGTTCACTTTTGCCCAAGTCCTCTACCTCAGCAATGAGATGGGGCAGATCCAACTCTTGCCATCGTCCTTCTCGCAATAATGCCACTGTTTCTACAATCCATGCACTGTAATCTTGATCGTACTGCTGCTTCATTGTTCCTAGATAAGGCGTGCCAGCATGATTCTTAGATGCAATTTTCAGAATAGCGGAACTACAAGACGGTACTCGCGGTCTTTAGCTCTAGCACTATGTAGAGTACAGTACACTAGATTGGGTTAGTGGATGGTTCTCAATGAAAAACTCCTTGCGCTATCTCCTGTTTGGCTTGGGTGTGGGGTTGGCGATCGCCCTTGTGCCCCGTTTACCTGTTTTGCACTCTCCCGATATGGTCATGGCGCAGGGAACCAGTCAAACCATTTCCCCCCAAGGGCTGGCGAACCACCTCAAGAAAATCAATGCCAAGATGTACGGTGCCTACTGGTGTCCCGCTTGCATGAAGCAAAAAGAACTCTTTGGCAGCGCTTTCAAAAGTATCAACTATATTGAGTGCGATGCGCGCGGTACCAATGGCCAGCCAGAACTGTGCAAACAGGCCAATATCCGTGCCTACCCCACATGGGAAATCAACGGTAAACGCTATGAGGGGGTCTATCCCCTAGAGGGTCTAGCTCAGCTTTCGGGGTATCAGGGGCGCTAATGCTCTTGAAGCCTAAAAACTCTTTATGAGGAGAGAACTTGGTACCAATTTTTATCGTCGGCTGTCAATTGATTGTCTTGTTGTTTATCATCAAAAAGTAGTAGGGCGTTTGCGCTAGTCAGCGATCAAAGGTACTTAAGTCATTCTTGTGATTAGGATCACGGGAAAAACGTGCTTTCGATCACCAGTTAACGATATGTTGCCTTTTATGATGCAGGTATGTTAGAACCTCGCAGTTGTGCCCCTGAATTCCAGCACGGTCGGTAGCGGCGTGGCTTAGGAGCGCATATTCCCCATGAATACTTGGATAAAGGCAAACGACTACCAACTGATTTACGACCACTTGCTGGAATGTGTGCAGCACGAGAGTCCGCAGCAAGTCATTGAGCGGTTTCGTGCCCTTTTTCTCATGGGCTATACCTATCCCGATCGCCAGATTCAAGAGGCGATGGATCGGATTGTGACGGGGGCACGGGTGGCAGATAATTTTCGTCCCTTTATGAACCGCTGCTGCCACATTTTGATTAACCGCTGGCAGTCGCGTCCTTTGCTCCAAGGGGCAGTTCCCGAATTTCTGGCTATGCTGCAAACGCCTGTGGCGATGCCGGCGGGGGGTCTGAGCCGGGCACCGATTGTGCGTAAGCTGCGGCTGCTCCTGAAGGATTATTTAGAGAGTGAAGCCTTTCAGAAGCTCCAGCGCATGGTGCAATTTCTGCAAGAAGATGCCCAAGACGTTTCACAGATTCAGCAAAATAGCGATCGCCCCCTTGCTACCTTAATTCGCCGCTATCCCTATCTCTATAACCACTGCTTGGTGGGCGATGACACGACACCCGAAGACCTGCGCTACATTCAAGACTTTCAGCAAAAGGCCACTCAGCAGTTTGAAATGAACCTGAGTCAATACCTCACGAGTGAGTTTCGCCGTGCTCAGGGGCATAACAATATCCCACTGGTGAAAAATCCCACGTTGCTCTCTGCTGAGGAAGTCAGAACCTCGATTCAACACTTTGTCGGTAAGGTGGATGGCCGCCACACCTATCGCGACTTGGCCAGTCAATTTGGACAGCGGCTGCAACGCCTGAAATCCACCCGCGACTTTCGGGATGCCTTCTTCCACTACTTGACGGACACCACAGCGGATGTGGGGCGGGGTCGCTTTCGCCAGCGCTTTTACCAGTATTTGGAAACGCTGCCCATCTTTCAGCAGCCACAACCTCTGAATGAATTTACGATTGTGCGCACCTGTAGCCAAACCCTCAACTACTTAGTGGTGGATAGCGCCCAAAATCCTAACCATCTGGTTTTTGTTGACTTGCTCAATACCATCGGCACAGCGGCAACGATTGGCTTATTGCTCAAGGTTGTGCTCCTCAGCAAGAAAGTAAAACCCTACCTTGAAAAACGCTTTGCGATCCTGTTTAACCACTATCAGTCCTTTAGTCGCGGCAAGGTACGCTGGCTGGTGAATTGCCTAGAGTATTTTAATATCGCCCATGTCACCCACTTTGGTAAGTTGGATTTTTCCTTCTTTGCCCGCTGGTAGGTGACTCTATTCCAAGTCCTCAGCCAAGACCTTGGCGATCGCCACCTGAGATTGTTGGCGAAATTGACTGACATCCACTCGTTTCAGAAGTAAGACAGCGGCCAGCATTCCCAGCATCGGCAGACAAAAGACAAAGCCATAGGCGAGGATCGGCACGCCAAACAGTTGACGCCCAATATCAAGGGCCGTTCCGCCGACAACAGTCGCTGATCCCCGGGCAATGGCCTGCGCTAAGCCCCAAGCGCCAATAAATGTCCCCGCTGTTTCCGCCGCCGTTAAGTCCAGCATGAGACTGAGGGCACCCGTTGTTGTCACCCCAGCGGCAATGCCAAAGAGAAAGAGTTGCAACTGAAAGAGCCACACCTGCTGCGTGACGCCTGAGATGATCAAGAGCAAGAACATCAAGGCCACCCCCCAACAGCCATAGGTGGTGGTGCGGATCTTGCCGAGGCGGGGCACAATCAAAAATCCGGTGAAACTTAGACCCACAAGGGTACCCATGCCCCAGTAGGCATTCAAGCGGGTGGTTTCGGCGATCGTCATGCCAAAAACTTCACCGCCAAAGGGTTCCAGAATCGGTTCCTGAATAAATAAACTCAGGGTCATCAGGACAAGGAAGAGAAAAAAGCGCCACGTTTGGGAGTTGGCCGTGAGAATTTTCAGGGCGCGACCAAGGGTAATGTTTTCCGGGTTGTCACAGGCACGACTGCGCACACGGTAGCGGGAATACTTGGCCTCAACCCCCCAGGTGCTGGCGATCGCGAGTGCAAAGACCACTGTCAAAACCACCAAAAAGAGGCGATTCACACTTTGTTGCAGCAGTTCAATGGGGGTGTCTAGCTCCAACTGCCGCAGCAGCACACTACTGAGAATGGCACCGACAACAATGCCCACGGTCAACATGGACCAGACAATGCCCACCAATTTGCCCCGATCTTCCTCTTCGGAGACATCCACGAGCAGGGCAGCAAAGGGGGTCGAGCTACTACTGACACAAATGCCATAGGCGGCAAAGAGCAATCCCAATAGGCCAATCCACCCTTGGGTGACGAGACTCCAGCCCGCTTGATCTAAACTCTGCCCCACCTGCCAGATCACTTGAACAATCGCGTAGGTGACCAACGTAAAGGCCAAAGCCCCACCCCAGACATACCCCGTGCGATGATAGCCGCCAATGGGATGGGCATCGGAGAGCTGGCCAAACCACACGCGCACCGGTGAGACAAATTGATGCATGGCGATCGTCAGCGTCACCAATGTGGCCGGCACCGCCAGTTCTTTAATCAGGATGCGGTTGAGCACCCCCAACACCAGAATCGACATCATCCCCAGTGCCATCTGAAACAGACCCAAGCGAAACATGACCCACAGGGGCAGCGGCGGGGGTGCAGCGGCAGAACGAGTGGCCATACCTCACTCAACTCACATCACTGATAGAAGATGATAAATGATTTTCAGGGCAAATTTAGATTGCCATCAAGAAGGAAATCGTCAATGATACAACTAGGGCAATCAGTGTCAAAAAGAGCGATCGCTTCAAAGATTCCGTATAAGCAGACATGGGTGGCATCACCTCATCAGTAGGATGTTTTGGGCTGTGTCCAATCGATGGGAAAAGGACTGTATTGTGTTAAGTTGTAGTCTTTTATTGTACTGCCTTTTTTCTGGGGGTCTAAACCCGACAGGGCAGGCATCCATTACATCAGGACGTATCACATCAATGGGGATCAACCTACGCTCACCATTATTCATTGTTTTACTCACAATTGTCATCGACCGTTTGGGTGAGAGTCTGATTTTCCCCATTTTGCCCTTCCTTGTGGAGCGATTTAACTTTGATGCCTTGAGCTTGACGCTGTTATTTTCTGCCTTTGCCGCTGCTCAATTTATTGCTGCTCCGCTACTGGGTGCCCTCTCGGATCACTGGGGACGTCGCCCGGTGTTGCTGATTTGCATTGCCGGCACGGCTCTGTCCTACATTCTCTTTGCTGTGGCAACGGTGCCTTGGCTGCTCTTTGTCTCGCGGATTATTGATGGCCTCACGGGGGGCGTGGTTTCAACGGCTCAGGCCTATATTGCCGACACCTCCGCTCCAGCAGATCGGGCTAAGAACTTTGGTTTAACGGGGGCAGCCTTTGGCATTGGCTTCATTTTTGGGCCGGCCATTGGCGGCAGTCTAGCAGCCATTGATCTCAAGTTGCCGATTTGGTTTGCCGCTGTTTTGGCACTGGTCAATGTGGTGTTGGCCTACTTCATCTTGCCGGAGTCATTGCCCGCAGCCCAGCGATCGCCCCTGACCCTAAAGAGCTTTGCCTTGCAGCAGCAGTGGTTGGAGCTATTCAATCAACGCACCCTCCAAGCCTTACTCATGGCCTTCTTTATTTTCAACTTTGCCTTTGCTGGCTTTACCAGCATCTTCGTCCTCTTCTTGAAGCGGCAATTGAGTTGGGGACCTGCCCAAGCGGGGATCATTTTTGTGATTATTGGCGTGGTGAGTACGATTGTGCAGGCGGGCTTGATTCGCTCATTGATTCCTCGCTTTGGCGAGCAGCGCTTGAGCTTGGGGGGATTGCTACTGGTGGCCTTGGCCTTGTTGGGGATTGCCGCTGTTCCCAGTCGGGGCAGTTTCAGCGTGCCGCTCCTCTACAGCTGTGTTGTGGGCTTGGCCTTTGGGGTGGGCATCATGTTGCCCTCCCTGCGAGGGGTGATCTCCAATCGGGTGCGAGATCAAGATCAGGGGAAAATTATTGGCGCTAGCCAATCGCTCCAAAGTGTGGCGGGGATTGCTGGACCGGCATGGGCAGGGTGGGTCTTCGATCGCTGGGGTGGGGTGGCGCCCGCTTGGCAAAGTAGTGTGATGATGGCGATCGCCCTTGGCTTTTTGGCGCTGGGATTGGGCAAGCCCAAGGATGCGACCCCTAGCACTCTCTAAGCAAAATATGTCAAACTGCTAAGCAAAGACCTTTATTCGCCCATTTTTTCAACCTTTGAACCCTCTCGAAGCTCACCTATGATGCGGTTGTCTTTTCCTCAGCCTTCTCGACAGCCCCGTTGGCTCCATGCTTGGCGACGATCGCTCCGCTATCACTATTTGCGCTTGATGCGCTCCCACAGTAGCACTGAGAGTATTGCCCGTGGCCTTGGGGCAGGGGTCTTTGCTGGCATGCTTCCCCTCTTTGGGGGTCAGATGCTCATTGCGGTCAGTGTAGCGCTCCTCGTGCGGGGAAATAAGCCCTTGGCCGCCCTTGCCACTTGGGTGAGCAATCCCTTTACCTATGTGCCCTTGTATTGGTTTAACTTTCAGGTGGGCTGGTGGCTGATGGGGCAGCCTGCCCTATCTTTTGGCGAGTGGCAATCTTGGGAAAAGCTCCTCGAACAGGGGGGGCAAATGGCAACGATTCTGATTTTTGGCAGTGTTTGGGTGGGCGTGATTGCCGGACTCCTCACCTACGCCCTGTGTTTGCGGCTGTTACCCACCCTGCGGCAACGCTTTCGGCGGCGTTCTGCTATGGCTGCTGTAAATTTTCTAAACCGGCCACAACCTTAGCGGATTGCAGGCGATCGCCCTGTTGGATCGTGTCCACCACGTCCATACCATCGGTGACATAGCCAAAGACGGCATAATTGCCATCCAGAAAATCCAGTTGATCAAGGGCAATATAAAACTGGGCTGAGGCCGAATCGGGGAGTTGCGATCGCGCCATGGCCACCGCACCGCGCGTATGATTCAGAACGGGTGAGACTTTGCCCGCTTGGCTATAGGTGGGGGTGTCACTGCCCTGACCAAGAATTTCTAGGGGAATGTAGCGGGGGCGATTGGTCGCGGGGTCAATGAATGAACCCGTGCCGTAGAGTTGCGGCGACACACTGGGGTCTTTGCTCTGGGGATCCCCCCCTTGAACCACAAAGGGTCGGGGTTCACGGACGACGCGGTGAAAAATCGTGCCATCATAGACCCCCCGCTGTACTAAATCCACAAAATTGCCAGCGGTAATCGGGGCAGCATCCCCCTTCACTTGAATCGTAATCGGGCGATCGTTGACTGTCAGTACAACCGTTGCATCGCCATTGAGTCGAGGTAAATTGGCCATAGGGGTTGGGCTTTGTGCTCCTGGAATTGAACTGGTGTCAGCCACTGAGGAGAGTGACGCGCAACTCACCAGCAGAAGCACACCGAGCACCATCACCAACTGTGGCAGAAATCGGGGCAATCTTGTGCCGAACTTCAGGGGTTTCATTGACCAGCCACTCCAAGCTAACCGTTCTATTATGCCGTGCCCTTGCGCCTTAATGACTGCGGGGAAGGGGTTGCTGTGTCGGCTGCTGCCGCAGTTGCACCAAGGGTTCATCGGGGTTCACCAAGTCAATAAAGACCATTTGGCGGGGATCCAAGTACTGAGGTAACTGCTTGAGGCTGGCTAGGGCACTGAGTTGTTTCTTAAATGTGGGACTATGCCACTGCACCACCCCAAGGTGAACCGGCGCGAGGGGGGTTTGGACAATTAGATTCTGTTCATTGCGCCAATCTAAACCCGTAATCGGTAGATCCTGCTGCTGGAGAATCTGGTGAATTTGCTGCCACTGCTGCTGGCGATCGCCATCCACGGCCAATGTCTGCGGGCGCGGCGCATCCTTAACGGGTACAAAATACCCCTGCAACTGGAGTGTGGGCATTGGCTTCACGGCACTGGCTTGATAGCTACTCAGCGGGGCAACAAATCCGAGACCATCCACCAACCAGCGACTGGCAGGCCCTTGCAGCTGCCCGGTTGCACTCATTACCCAGCATTGATTACAGGTGGCCACTGCGACAGGCTTGCGTTCTTGGACTTCGACAATCAGTGTCGGCGGAAAGAGTTGGCGGGCGATCGTCACCCGTTGCAGAGGCAGCGTCGTTTCTAAGGCATGAATGATCTCCTGTGGCCGCAAACGCAGCAGTGACTCCGGATACTCAAGGGGCAATTGTGCCTGCAACGCTTCCGTTTTCAGCAGTTGATTGCCGCGAATCACCACTTGCTCCGGGCGGCGGATAACCCAGTCCGGCAGCGTCAGTCCCCAAACCAGTCCCCCTGTTAAGGTCAAGAGGACACTGGTACGCCAAAGCCCTGCCAGTTGCCGCCAGCGGCGTTTACTTTGCAATTGGCGGCGCCGTTCCCGAATGGCATCATGAGCCGTTGTCCCCTGAGGAGTGGGATTTACCATGGCCACGGCCTCAGTCTTGAGGAAAATTGGAACTTAGGATCCTGCACGGGCTGTCATTACTTGGTGATAAGATACGCGATGTTGATTGTCCGCTTGACTGCCTCTATCTTAGTAAAGGGTTCGCACCATGCCCCTGAATACATTTGCTCACTGCTCAAGATCATCGCTGCTCCTTGGGGTGTTACTACTGGGGGTACTCCCGCGGGCAGTGTTTGCTCAGAATCAATCTTCTAGCCCCAATGTCCAGATTGTGAATCCCACACCCCCACCCAGCTCCTCAATCTATACCCTTGAGGGGGGCAAGCGCTTGATGGATGAGGCTGCCGCCGCAGTCAATAGCCAAAATTATGCCGTCGCCGCTCGCAAGCTGCTGGAAGCCCGTACGGTGATGAACCAACTCTCGAACTTTTACCAGTCCCTCAACTCTAGCTTTTTGGGGATTGATACTGCGGCTGCCGATAGCAACCGTCGCCGTGCCCTAGAAGCAGCACAACTGCGCGATCAAGCAACTTTTCAACTGGCTTTGGTCTATCGCGCCAATAACCAACCTGAGCTTGCCGTGCCCCTTTTGGTGGAAATTATCCGCAGCCAAAACCCCACCCGTGAACTGGGACAAAAGGCCTATCAGCAATTGCTAGAATTAGGTTTTGTGGATGTGCCCTTTCCGCGTACGGGGGCAATTCCTTCCGGAACGCCTGCGGCGAGTCCACCGCCAGCCACTTCTGCCAATCCCCAACCGCGTCAGTAATTCTTCATGAATGACTCTCTCCTCAGTAATGGCCACGCGCCTCTGTTGCGCCAAGCCACGATCGATCGCCAGACCAAAGAAACTAGCGTTCACGTTGAACTGGTTCTCGATGGCAATGGTCGAGCGGACAATCACACGGGGATTCCCTTTCTCGATCACATGCTGGATCAGCTTTGCTCCCACGGCCTTGTGGATTTGCGGGTGCAGGCCACAGGCGACACCCATATTGACGACCACCACACCAATGAGGATGTGGGCATTACCTTGGGGATGGCACTCGATCAAGCCTTGGGCGATCGCCGGGGGATTCATCGTTTTGGTCACTTTGTGGCGCCCCTTGATGAAAGTTTGGTGGAAGTTGCCCTAGACTTCTCGGGGCGTCCCCACCTTAGCTATGGGTTGCAGATTCCCACGCAGCGGGTGGGCACCTATGATACGCAACTAGTGCGGGAGTTTTTCGTTGCTTTGGTGAACCATAGCCGCATGACGCTGCATATTCGCCAATTGGATGGCATTAATTCCCACCACATTATTGAAGCGACATTCAAAGCCTTTGCCCGTGCCCTACGCATGGCGATCGCCATTGACCCGCGCCGCAGTCAGCAAATTCCCAGTTCTAAGGGTGTGATTCAAGCTTAGGCGTGGACGTGCCCATCGGGCATAATCGCTCCCGTGAGGCGTGCCCCGGTCAGTTTCACTAGGAGGCGATTGCCTTGGCTGATCTTTGCTCCCCGTAAATCGGCACCCCGCAGATCAGCCCCACTCAAGTCAGCACCAATGAGATTGGCCTCTTGCAGGTCCGCATAGCTGAGATCCGCTTGCAGCAAATTGGCGCGAAAGAGATTGGCGTGGCGCAGGTTAGCGCGGTGGAGAATCACCCGATGCAAAAAGGCATCACTGAGATCGGCATAGCTGAGATTGGCATGGCTGAGGTTGCGCCCCTCAAAGTCCTTTTCACTCAGGTTGGCTCCCTGTAAATTCACCCCCGACATATCCTTGTGGGGAGGCGTCGTGCGCGGTGGTTCTGGGGGCGGTGGTGCTGCGGTACGTTGGCGTTGATAGGTGCTGTAGGTGTGGTTGTGGTGTTGACTATAGGTGTGCTGCGTGGTTTGCTGCGGCTCACGGGGCGCATGATAGCTGCGATAGGTGTAGGGATTGGATTGATAGCGTGGGGGTGGCGGCGAGGAACGATAGGTTTGCCGCTGGCTAGCAGTCCGCTGGGAGGTTTGGCTGCCGTGTCGGGCAATATGCTGCCGCAGTTGATCCCGCGCTTCATTAAATTGCTTAATTTTCTCCTGTGCCTTCTCGATTAGTCGTGTGTTGTCCTTCGGGATGCGATCGGGATGCCAAATAAACACCAAATCCCGATAAGCTCGGTTCACTTCCTCGAGGGTTGCCCCCGGCTCCAACTCCAGTACCCGGTAGCAGGTGTCTAAATCGAGCATTTTCTGACGGCTTATCATGGATATTGATGATCTTAACCACGGGACTGCTCACCTAGGGTTGCGAAAGAATGCGTTAGTATGAACTTATGTAAAGACTTTTCACTTTTCCTAGCGGAGGATGGCGATCGGTGAATAAACAATGGCGAAACGCAGGTTTATACGTTCTTCTTGCAATCGTGGTGCTGGCCTTGGCCACTGCCTTCTTTGATCGCCAACCCACGACCAAACAGACATGGCCCTACAGTGAGTTCATCCAACAGGTCGAAAGTAAGCAAATCACCAAAGTCAGTATCACCCCTGACCGCTCCCAAGCTCAAGCTATAACCCAAGATGGCACGCGAGTACTCGTCAATCTTCCCAATGACCCTGAACTCCTTGACATTCTCACAACTAACAATGTGGACATCGCTGTCTTGCCCCAAAGCAACGATGGCTTCTGGTTCCGCGCCCTGAGCAGCTTGCTTGTTCCCATTGGTCTTTTGGTACTGCTCTTTTTCCTACTGCGGCGTGCCCAAGCAGGTCCCGGCAACCAAGCGATGAACTTTGGTAAGTCGCGGGCACGGGTACAGATGGAACCCCAAACCCAAGTGACCTTTAATGATGTGGCTGGGATTGATCAGGCCAAGCTGGAACTGGGGGAAGTGGTGGAATTCCTCAAGTACGCCGATCGCTTTACGGAAGTGGGCGCCAAAATTCCCAAGGGCGTCCTCCTTGTGGGGCCTCCTGGAACGGGTAAAACCCTGCTTGCGCGGGCAGTGGCTGGTGAAGCGGGCGTTCCCTTCTTCTCGATTTCGGGTTCGGAGTTTGTGGAAATGTTTGTGGGGGTGGGTGCCTCACGGGTGCGCGACCTCTTTGAACAAGCTAAAGCCAATGCCCCTTGTATTGTCTTCATTGATGAGATTGATGCCGTTGGTCGCCAGCGCGGTGCCGGTCTGGGCGGTGGCAATGATGAACGGGAGCAAACCCTCAACCAATTGCTGACGGAAATGGATGGCTTTGAGGGGAATACGGGCATCATTATTATTGCCGCGACAAATCGTCCGGATGTTTTAGATGCAGCGCTGTTGCGTCCGGGGCGTTTTGACCGTCAAGTGGTGGTGGATCGTCCTGATTACAAGGGTCGCCTCGATATTCTCAAAGTCCATGCCCGTGGCAAAACCCTCGCTAAGGACGTGGATCTCGACAAAATTGCGCGGCGGACGCCGGGCTTTACCGGTGCGGATCTCGCGAACTTGCTCAATGAAGCGGCCATTCTGGCAGCTCGCCGCAACCTGACTGAAATCTCGATGGATGAGATTAACGATGCCATTGATCGCGTCCTCGCGGGCCCTGAGAAAAAAGACCGCGTCATGAGCGATCGCCGCAAGAAGTTAGTCGCCTACCATGAGGCGGGTCATGCCCTTGTCGGTGCCCTGATGCCCGACTACGATCCTGTCCAAAAAGTGAGCATCATTCCCCGGGGGCGGGCAGGTGGTCTGACTTGGTTTACCCCCAACGAAGATCAGATGGATTCGGGTCTCTATAGCCGTGCCTACCTGCAAAACCAAATGGCTGTTGCCTTGGGGGGTCGCATCGCGGAAGAAATTGTCTTTGGCGAAGATGAGGTGACAACGGGTGCCTCAAACGACCTGCAACAGGTGGCACGGGTGGCGCGGCAAATGGTGACGCGCTTTGGCATGAGCGATCGCCTAGGACCTGTGGCCTTGGGACGGCAAACCGGGAATGTCTTCCTTGGCCGCGACATTATGGCAGAACGGGACTTCTCCGAGGAAACGGCTGCCACCATTGATGACGAAGTGCGCAATCTCGTCGAGCAAGCCTATCGCCGTGCCAAAGAGGTCTTGGTGAACAACCGCCATGTCCTTGACCAAATTGCCCAAGTGCTGATTGAAAAAGAAACGATCGATGCTGAGGAACTCCAAAGCATCTTGGATCGCAACGATGTGAAGATGGCAACGATTCCCTAGGCTTGCCCTTTGCGATCGCCCCAAGGGTCGTGCTAATGTAGTATTCCTTGGGACTGCGGGCATGGTTTAATGGTAAAACCCTAGCCTTCCAAGCTAGAGACGCGGGTTCGATTCCCGCTGCCCGCTTAACACTCAACTCCTTGAAGAACCTGCATTTTGGCGTATGGCAAAGACTCTGGGATGCTCTTTCAAAGTCTCAAAATAGGCTCAAACTGGATTTAGCACCCTATTCTATTGGTGGCCTATGGCTAGGGTAGCGCTTCTGGATTGATAGATGATTCTCACTGAAAATCTCAATGTCCTCTGGGCGAGCGTCCTCTTTGAAACCCTCTATCGCTTGGGACTGCGGACAGTCGTTCTCTCGCCGGGATCACGTTCTGGACCATTGGCGATCGCGGCTGCTGCCCATCCCCATCTTGAGGCCCTGCCGATTCTTGACGAACGCTCGGCAGCTTTTTTTGCCCTTGGCTTTGTCCAACAGCAGGGACGACCCGTTGCCCTTGTCTGCACTTCAGGAACCGCTGCGGCCAATTTCTATCCCGCGATTATTGAAGCAAGCCTCAGTCATTTACCGTTAATTGTGCTGACCGCCGATCGCCCCCCCGAATTGCGCTTTTGCCAAGCGGGGCAAGCCATTGATCAGGTGCATCTCTATGGTCAGGCGGTACGTCACTATCGCGAACTAAGTCTGCCGGAACTTGCTTTGCTGCCCTACCTGCGGCAAACCCTCTGCCATAGCTGGCAAACTGCCCTCTGGCCAGATCCGGGGCCAGTCCATTTGAATATTCCCCTGCGGGATCCCCTTGACCTGCGCCCTGAGGCCAATTTTCATGGGGCACTTCCTGAAAACTTCTTTGATCAGGTGCAGCCCTTTGTGCCGCCTCGGGTTGTCACCGCTCTCCCTTGGCAAACATGGCAGCAGATGCAGCGGGGGTTAATTATTGCGGGGCCTAGTCATGGGGTGGATTCTCTAGCGGAAGCTGCCGCGATTGATCGCCTGAGTCGGTTTCTGCAGTGGCCAGTGCTTGCCGATGCCCTCTCCTACGCACGGGGGCTGCCCCACAGTATTACCCATTACGATCTGCTACTGCGAAATGCCCACCTACGGGAATCCTTGCGTCCTGAAGCAGTGATTCAACTGGGACCGCTGCCCACCAGTAAGACCCTGCGGGAGTGGCTGAGTGCCTGCGATCCGCTGATCTGGTGCTTTGACCCCACGGGCGATAACAACAATCCTCTCCATGGTCGCTGTCAGACGCTGGCGATCGCCCCCCAAGCGGTGGACTGCCCCCCCGACCCCCTACCCCCCAACCCCTACCTCAAGGACTGGCAAGACCACGATCAACGAGTACATGAGCAACTGCAGCGAACCTTTGAGGCCATTGATTGGTTCTGTGAGGCCAAGCTGATTTACCATCTGCCGCAGTGGTTGCCATCGCAAACGGCGATTTTTGTGGCCAGTAGTATGCCCGTGCGCGATGTTGAGAGGGTTTGGCGGGCGAGCGATCGCCACCATCGTTTTTACTTTAATCGAGGCGCCAACGGCATTGATGGCACATTATCTAGTGCCCTTGGGGTTGCCCATCGCGGTCAACCGACCCTCTTGATCACTGGGGATCTGGCCTGCTTGCACGATACCAATGGTTGGCTGATCACGCCACAGTTTCAGGGGTGTCTCACTGTACTGCTGATCAATAACAACGGCGGTGGTATTTTTGAGCATCTACCGATTCGGCAGTTTGATCCACCCTTTGAGGCCTTTTTTGCCACCCCCCAAGCGGTCAATTTTGCCCATCTTGCAGCGGCCTACGGTATTCCCTATCACTGCTTACAGGATTGGGCGGATGTGCAAACCCAACTTTCCCTTGCCCCTTGGCCAAAAATACGGCTTTTGGAATTTAGGAGCGATCGCCACCAGAACGCCCAATGGCGACAGCAGGTGCTGGCTCACCTTGGGATCTGACTTGTGGTATCTCAGTGGCTGTGGATGTGGTGGGAGAGCAACTGTTCCTCCAGAGCAGCAATCTGGTTGTAGGCCGCCGTGAGTTGTGCCGTGAGCCGTTGAATTTGAATCTCTGGACTCAGGGGGCGATCGCTACTGAGGTTGCGTGTTTGGCTATAGTCATCATCCACCAGAATATCCTTGTGCTCTGGGGTACTCACCAAGGGGCGAGGTTTGGGCAGGGGATTCTGCTCAGTGGAAGTTACGGGCAGAGGCTTGAGCCGCCCCTCCTCTAGGGCCTTAGAAACCTTTTGGTTGAGTTGTTCAACGATCTGGTAGAGGGCATCAATTTTGTTACTCAGAACCAGAATCTGCTTATGTAATAAATCCACAGGTCAAATCCTCTCGTGGTGAAATGCTGTAGTTGTCAACTCAACTGCCTCTGGAGAAAATAGCGGTGCAAGGCATTCCTAACCCTAGGCACTAGAAATACGCTTGATAAGATAAATTAGGCATTTCTCCAAGCGTAGGGTGCCTAGAGCTAGGAGCATCGAGTGCGGAGACCAAGCTTGCCGAAAAACAAGGATATTACTATAGATCCAGCCTAGGGAAAGTCACTCGCCAATGGCAACTTTTTCAAAAAGACTTAAGACCAAGTAAACTTTTGTAAAAGTATGGATTGTTTTATCAATGCAGAACACCTGCCGACAAGTAATATTCCTAAAGAACTTCACACTTGGCTGAGCGAGGGTAGCTAGCTTTAACTCTCTCACTTGTTGTTTGATATGGGTTGATCAACGTTCTATCAACTGCCCCAGCCTTTGGAGACGGACAGTGGAAATTCAGCGACTAACCCTAAAAAACTTTAAGACCCACCGCGATCGTACGTTTGAGTTTCTGCCCGGTGTGAATGTCATCTGTGGCGAGAATGGTGCGGGCAAAACCAGTCTTTTTGAAGCCATTGCTTGGGTGCTCTTTGATGCTACGTCGGGGTATGGCAGTGGCTTTAATAAGGTCATTATTCGCAAGGGCGCTAAACGTGCCGAAGCCACGGTGCAGTTTATCTCAGCGGTGGATGGTCGCTCCTATGTGGTACGGCGCAATACGCAAATGGGGTACGCGATTTTTGACCCCCAAGTGGGAGAACTGGGGCTATCACTGCGTGAAGATGTCCAAGCATGGTTGCGGGAGCACCTTGGTATCCGCAGTGCCTTTCCCCTCAAGGATCTCTTTGAGCAGATCATTGGCATTCCCCAAGGGATGATCACGGCGGATTTTCTCAAGCCACCCGCCCAGCGGCGGCAAGTTTTTGAACCGATTTTGCAAGTCAGTGACTATCGCCAAGCCTTTGACAATGCCCTTCCCCTCGTGAATTTTTCCCAAGAGCAGGTGGTGTCCCTAGAGCGGCAGTTGGCGGTGCAAAAACAAGAACTGGCCACGCGATCGCAATATGAACAACAGGCAACCGCCTTGGCAGCGGAGCTAGAGCGCGATCGCCAGCAGTGCGAGGAATTACACCAACAATGTCAGGCCTTAGCCACTGAAAAACAGCAATATGAAGCTGCCGTTGAAACCCTGAACCGTCTTGCGCAAACCTGTCAGCGCCTCGAAGCCCAACTCCATCAGCAGGAGGAACTGTGTCGCGATCGCCAGCGCCAGTTGGCCGCAGCTCGCAATAGCCAAGCCCAGTGCCAGCAACTGCAATCCGACTATGATCGCTATCGGCAGCAGGAGAGCCGCTACCAAGAACTCGAGCAGCAACTGCGGGGACGAGCTGCCCTTGAGCAGAACATCCGCAAGCTAGAGCAACAGCAACACAAGCTGGCTACCCAATTGGCCAGTATTGAAAGCCAACGTCAAGCGATCGCCACCATTGCCAGCCAACTCGCGGCCCTTGAACCCCAAATTGCTGCTGCCGACGCCCTCGATGCCGAAATTGCCCCCCTTGAGGCGCGCTACCAACAAGCCCAGCAGGCGGATCAAGAACTGCGCCACCTCAAGCAACAAGCGGCAACGTTGCAAGCCCGCCTTGAGGAAATTGCGCAACAGGTGCAAGCCCTAGAGCAACAGCGTCCCATAGCCGCCACCTTGAGCGCTAAACAAGCAGAATGGGAGCGACTCCAAGCCCAACTCAGCCACGCCACCGCCGCCCATGCCTTTGCTGCTACCCTCGATCCCATTCTCAAGAGAGCGCAAACCCAAGCCACGGAAACGGATCCCCTTGTAGCGGCAGCGATCGCCGAACTCACTGCTGCTCAGCAATTTGCTCTAGTTCGCCCTGCCATTGAACAGGGGCTAACGGCACTCCAACAGCTGCAGGAGAACTACCGTTGGCTTTTGGATCAACTCACGGCACTGCGACAAACCCTCACGGATCCTGCCGCTATTCCTGCCCTCAACCAAACGTTAAAACAGTTAGAAACTGACATTGCCCGTGCTGCCGCCGCAGAACGATCTCTCTTGCAAGCCCAAGCCCTTGAGGAGGAACGCAGCCGTTTGGCAGCAGAGCTTAAGCAGTTGGGCGATCGCCAGCAAGCCCTAGAACCCCTGAGTCAACAACTCCCTGATCTCGAACGCCGCCTGCAAAAATTACGCCAAGAACGAGCTAACCTTGGTCAACCCCATGCCCAGCGGCAACTGTTACTGGAGCAGCAGGCAGCAGCCCCCCAACTGGAAGCCGACTACGCACGTTTGGGCAGCGAACAAGCCAGCCTACAAGCTCGCCTCACCCCCCTCTATGAGGAACGCCAACATTACGCCACCCTTGAGGAACAGCGGCAACAGCTTAGGGATGAACTAGCTAGCTTGCGTCCCAGCTATGATACCTATCTCCAACACCAGCAGCAGGCCGCCCAAGTAGAGAGCTATGAAGCTGCCCTGCGAACAGCCACCCAATCCGCCCATGAATTGCAAGCTGCCCTTGCCAAAGTCCAAGCAGAGTACAACGCCCAAGAGCAGCGGGTGGATTTGGCCGCTCTGGAAGCCGTGCGCGATCGCTACGAAAACCTACACCGCGAGTATCAACGGCTCCTTGGTGCGATTCCTGAAAAAGAAAAGCAGTACCAAACCTGCCTTGTCACCCTCAAGCATCTTGATGAAGTCGCCACCGAACAGGAAAAGACACTGCAAAAGCTCGTAGCGGCACAAAAACACCACTCTCTGATTGAGACGGCCCGCGAGATTTTCAAAAAGAGTGGCCCCCGCGTCAGTGAAGCCTATCTGCACACCGTTTCCAGCGAAGCCGATCGCCTGCTGCGCGAACTTCTCAACCGTCCCGATGTGGCGCTCCAGTGGACATCGGACTATGAGATTCAGGTGAATGAAGGCGGCTACTGGCGACCCTTCAAAAGCCTCTCCGGCGGTGAGCAAATGTGTGCTGCCCTTGCGGTGCGCTTAGCCTTGTTGCGGGTACTGGTCAACACCGACATTGCCTTCTTTGATGAGCCGACCACCAATATGGATCAGGTGCGCCGCCAACAACTGGCCGAGAGCCTGAGCAATCTCAGAAGTTTTCATCAACTTTTTGTGATTAGCCACGATGCAACCTTTGAAGCCCTCACCGAGCACACGATCCATCTGGAGCGATCGCTCCCTTAGGCGTAGGCCGTGTGGAGTGCCCACCAAATGAGTGCCGCAATAAAGCCAAGAATCAAAACGGCAGAAATCGCGATCATCGCTGGGCTGTCGGCACCATCAAACTTCATAATGCCGCGATTAAAATCCGTGGCCATAGGAATAAACTCCAAGCACCATTGAATCCACAGTAACCAAATTAATTTTAGGCTGTTCTTCTGGCAGTGGGGTTGAGGATAACGACTTGTTACGATTTGTGGCGCTCCCTAAAAACCCTCTTCAATGTGATCAATATCACAGCAGCCCTAGATGAAACAGGCAAAGGTAGAAGTAAGCACACAGCCTAGACCACTTGTTGAAGTGTCACGTTTTGTAACGTTGCTCCTGCCCTAACTCAAGCTGAAGGCGGGGAGTGTTCAGATTTGCAGAGGGGATGAGTTCTTGAGGGCTGTTGAAACACGGGGGATAGAGATAATGAATAGCCTGCAACAGGAACGTCACGTCTTAATTTTGAATACCGTGGGTGGCCGGCGGGCGATCGCCCTTGAGGCAGCGGCCTACTCCCTTGGGCGCGATGAGAGTAATGCCATTGTTATTGACTTTGAAACCGTTTCCCGCCAGCACGCTATTCTCCTGCGGGTACCTGTCCCCGGTACCACCAGCTATCGCTATCGTTTGGTGGATGGCAATGCCAATGGTAAGCCCAGTACCAACGGCACCTTTGTCAATGGCAAGCGCATCAGTAGCCATGAATTGCAG
The DNA here is from genome assembly GCF_030322985.1 of Thermosynechococcus sp. B1. Taxonomy (NCBI): domain Bacteria; kingdom Bacillati; phylum Cyanobacteriota; class Cyanophyceae; order Acaryochloridales; family Thermosynechococcaceae; genus Thermosynechococcus; species Thermosynechococcus sp. B1. The sequence continues at coordinate 1,544,365 of NZ_CP096573.1, forward strand.
CACGGCGATGTGATTCTCTTTGGTCGTAAAGCCAAGGCTTCCTATCTCATGCTCTCGATGGCGGATACCGAGTTCAGCCAATATCTGCAATCCATTGCCTTCCAAAGCATTAAATCCGATCTGCGGGGTGCCAAGGAAACCCTTGTGGGTATGGAGCTAAGTGGCGAACTGCGGCGAACCCCGAGCCGTGAATTGGTGGCAGCGGCAGCCACGCAGTTACATCCTGAAGCCGAACCCGCAAAAGAGACCTTGGCCAGTGAGAGCGACAGGGAGCCGCAGGGGAACAACAAAGAAACCGTCCATGAAAAAGAGAGCCAAGGCTCAAAAACCAGCCTCGTGGGTCTAGGGGCGATCGCCCTGGTGGTTGTTGCCATTATCGCAGGAGCCGTCTGGCGATCGGGCTTCTCCCCCAGTCAACCGCAGGGTACACCACCTGCCACTCAAACCCGCCACTAGCTCAACCCAGATCCTGCATTGCTTTGATAAATAGTTTCAAAGTATAAACAATTCCGTATAACAGTCGTTCCCCTGAGTCTCTTTGCTAAAATGAAAGCAATATAGAATGCGTTCTACAACTGCCTGTGGGGTTGCGATCGCTCTAAAGCCATGGGTTAAGCGGACAAACAGACAGGCATTTCAAAAGCAAGTTTTAGGAGAGCTTGAATGACAAAGCGGGATCATAGCAAAGTTTATAATGTCACACTGGTCAATGAAGCAAAAGGCTTGAATAAAACCATTCGTGTTCATGCCGACGAGTACATTCTTGATGCTGCCGAAGCCCAAGGTATTGCTTTGCCCTACTCCTGCCGCGCCGGTGCCTGCGTCAACTGTGCTGGTCGGATCATCAAAGGCACGGTGGATCAGTCGGATCACTCCTTTTTGAAGCCTAAGGAGTTGGATGCTGGATTTGTGCTCCTGTGTGCAGCCTATCCCACGTCCGATTGTGTGATCTCAACCCACGAAGAAGATAACTTACTGAACTTGACTTAATCTTTTAGTTAATTTCGTCATTATTATCGCTCAAAAATTAAGTACCCCGTAGGGGCAAGACCACAAGTTTTGCTAGGTGGTCTTTTATTAGTTATTGACATTGCCGTCGGTGCAATACTAAGGTTATTCAACAGTTACTGACTTGGCGAGGTTGCGGGGTTGATCGACATCTAAGCCACGGCGGGCAGCAATGTGATACGCCAACAGTTGCAGGGGGATCACCGTCAGGATGGGGGAGAGAAGCTCATCGACCTCGGGTACAGGTAAAAGGTTATCGAAGGTGTGCTGGGCTTCGGCTTCGTCAAGGGGGGTAACACCAATGAGGCGGGCATCGCGGGCACGGGCTTCTTGGGCATTGGAGAGGACTTTCTCAAAGACACTGCCAGGCATGGCGATCGTGACCACCGGTACTTTGGCATCGAGCAGGGCGATCGGGCCATGTTTCATCTCACCCGCAGGATACCCCTCGGCATGGATATAGCTAATTTCCTTGAGTTTGAGGGCACCTTCGAGGGCAATGGGAAAGTTGATGCCCCGTCCCAAAAAGATAAAGTCTTGGGTCTCGGAAAAGTCATGGGAGAGACCTTCAATATAGCGTTCTTGGCTCTCTAAGATTTGCTCCATCTGGGCAGGCAATTGGCGCAAGCCAGTGACGAGTTCCGCCAAGCGGGAGCGATCGCAAGACTGCCGCTGCCATGCCAACTCCAAGGTCAGCAGATAGAAGGCCATCAACTGGGCAACGAATGTTTTTGTGGCGGCTACACCAATTTCAATGCCGGCACGGGTATCAATAATGTGGGGCACCAGATGCCCTAGACTGCTTTCCGGGCGATTGGTAATCCCCAGCAAACGAGGTTGGAGAGCACCCTCGAGTCCTTGGCGGCGTTTTAGCTCCATCTCTAGGGCGGCAAGGGTGTCGGCTGTTTCCCCAGACTGGGTGACACCAATGGTGAGGGTATGGGGTAGTAGGGGCGGCGGCGCGTAGCGAAACTCTGAGGCATATTGCACACTGGTGGGAATCTGGGCGATTTGCTCAAGAAGATATTTGCCCACAAGGCCAGCGTGCCAACTGGTGCCACAGGCAACAATTTGAATGTGCTGCAGATTTTCGAGGAGGCTGGGGTCTAGGTGCAACTGCACCGGGCTACAGGAACTGTTCTCATCCCAATCGGCTCGCAAATAGTCCTCTAAACAGGTGCGCACCACCCCCGGCTGCTCATAGATTTCCTTAAGCATGTAGTGCTTAAAGCCCTGCTTTTCCACCATGACGGGGTTCCAGTTGAGGGTGCGAGGGGTTTTGCGTAGGCGATGTCCCGCAAAGTCATAGACTTCAACCCCTGTGGGCGTCAACCGAGCCAGTTCGCCATTTTCCAGCGGCAATACAGCACGGGTATAGGGAATGATCGCTGGGGTATCGGAGGCGCAGAAGAATTCCCCTTGGCCAAAGCCAATGACAAGAGGGGCTTGCTGCCGGGCCACGATCAATTCATCGGGATAATCCGCACAAATAACGGCGATCGCAAACGCCCCTTCCAGTTGATGAACCGCTTGGCGTACTGCTGCTAGGAGGCCATTGGCGGTGGGGGTCTCAGGCAACGCTTCGGCAATCAGGTGGGGAATGACTTCTGTATCGGTCTCGGAGCGGAAAATGTGCCCCCGCGCTTGGAGTTGCTCCCGCAGTTCACGGTAGTTTTCAATGATGCCATTTTGCACCACGGCTAGGCGATCGCGACTGTCGCGATGAGGGTGGGCATTGTGTTCCTCTGGTTTACCGTGGGTCGCCCAACGGGTGTGGCCAATGCCAACATGGGCAAGAATGTCAAGCTGTTCAACTTTTGCAGCCAAGTTGTGGAGTTTGCCCTTGGCGCGCACACAGAGGAGTTCGCCTTCATTGAGTGTGGCAATGCCAGCGGAATCATAGCCTCGATATTCCAGCTTTTGCAGCCCCTGAAGCAGGACTTGGGCTGCTCGCTGTGGGCCAATATAACCAACAATGCCACACATAATTTATAGACCTCGTAAGCTGAGAGAAACAGGAGTGCTCTAACGACGGCTAGCAAATTGCGGCAGTTCCACTTGTGACCGTTTGAGGGGGATTCGCGAACGGGAGGCAAAGCGTTCTTTGGTGAATTCGGCTTGCCACGGTTGAATGCCAATGGGTTGAATCGAACGCGGATGGGAAACTGCTGGCATGGTGATCGCGTCTAAGGGTTTCGAGGCGGTTCTGGAGGGAACCTGAACGCGGTAAACTGTCCTGTGCCAAGAGGTTTCAATCTGGCGGCGAGAATTGGCGATCGCTTGCCATTCTTGATCATCCATGTTCCACTCTACTTTGTGCCACTCACTCATCACCCAACACCCACACCTTGATGACATCTTGTTATTTGGATTTTTATGAACTAGATTATCGGAATTTTAACAAAAGGCAAGCTTTGGACAAAAATTGTCACAGGATGCCAGAGAGACAGCCTATAACTCCCGTCACCTGCTGTGTTGAGCAATTACGCCAATCCGCTAGGGTCCATGCGCTTTTAGTGCAACTCAAGACACTTCACAAACTGGTACGTGCCTAGGCTTTATCTCCTCTCGCAGAATTCCTCATCCATACAGTGGGGTCGTTCAATTCCGTATCTTTCACCGGCGAGTGCCGTAGTGCCACAATACCCTAAACGGCCTATCACTGGAGATGCACAGCCATGAACCTACGGGAACTCCTGACAGCGGCAGCGATTACGCCGAGTTTTGAGCATCCTGCCCTCGATCAAGAGGTGAAGTCCCTGAGTACGAATTCTTGGGAGTGTCAGCGTGGCTCTTTGTTTATTGGTATGCCCGGCACGCGGGTGGACGGGGGCAATTTTTGGCCGAGTGCCTTGGCGGCAGGGGCGATCGCGGCAGTGGTGTCTCCGCAAGCCAAACCCCGTGAGGGAGATGCCTGTGTGATTGTGGTGCCCGATATTGAGCGTGCCTGTGGTCGGCTCGCGGCTGCTTTTTATCATTACCCCACTCAGCATCTCAGCCTGCTAGGGGTTACGGGTACCAACGGCAAAACAACCACCACCCACTTGGTGGAACATCTCCTCAACAGTGTGGGCTACCCAACGGCACTCCTAGGCACGCTCTATAGTCGTTGGCCGGGACACTGTGAGATTGCCAGTCATACCACGCCCTTTGCGGTGACCCTTCAGGAACAATTAGCGGCAGCAGTCGCAGCGGGCTGTCGGTTTGCGGTCATGGAGGTGAGTTCCCATGCCTTGGCGCAGGATCGGGTGTGGGGTTGCCAGTTTGAGGTGGCAGCTTTCACGAATTTGACCCAAGATCATCTGGACTATCACCGCGATCTGGAGGATTATTTTGCCGCTAAGGCCAAGCTCTTTACTGCTGACTATCTTAAGGGTCGAGCAATTCTCAATGGCGATGATCCCTTTGGCCAGCGACTGGCTCAACAGTTGCCGCGCGATCGCTACTGGACCTATGGCCTCGGCGAGAATGCTGATTTTCGGGCTGAGCATCTCACCTATCGTGTCAATGGCGTGACGGGCACGGTTCATACCCCTATCGGTAGCGGCACCCTAGACTCGCCTTTGGTGGGACAGTTTAATGTGGCCAATGTGCTGGCCGCGATCGCCATGGGGGCAGCGGTGGGACTCCCCCTAGAATCGATGCTGAAGGCCATTCGTGACTTTGCGGGGGTACCGGGGCGGATGGAGCAGGTGCGCATTAGCCCAGACCAAGAGATTACGGTTCTTGTGGATTATGCCCATACCCCCGATAGCCTTGAGAACTTGTTAAAAGCTGCCCGTCCCTTTATTCCCGGTAAGCTGATCTGTGTCTTTGGCTGTGGGGGCGATCGCGATCGTACCAAGCGTCCCCAGATGGGAACCATTGCCGCTCGCCTTGCGGATCAAGTGGTGGTGACCTCCGACAATCCCCGCACCGAGGATCCCCGCCGCATTCTTGATGACATCCTAGCCGGTATCCCACCACAAACGCCGCTGATTGTTGAGGCCGATCGCCGTCAAGCGATTCTGCAAGCCATTCTGAGCGCAGCGCCGGGTGATGGCGTGATCATTGCCGGCAAAGGCCATGAGGACTACCAAATTCTGGGGACTGAAAAAGTTCACTTCGACGATCGCGAGGAAGCCCGCACTGCCCTCGAACAGCGATGCAAACAACGACCGGATCAGGGCTAACGTGCCACAATAGGGGATTGTTGTTCCACAGCGAGCAGATTGTGATTGAGGCAGAGGTTCACCGCCAATTACGGGCATTTTTACGCAGCAGTGGCGATCGCCGGTGGCCTCACCATCTCACCTTGGCGCGGCTGGTTGCCCGTGCCCTACGGCTGCAGCGGGGGTGTTTACTTCAAGTCACTCAGCGGGCAGTGTTGCACCATCGCTATGGCCTGAGTTATCTGCTGCCGCTGCTGTTGTATCCTGAACCTGCCCTGCTTGTCGTCCCCCAAGAGCGACTGACACGACTACTGCACCAAAAAATTCCTGAACTCCTCACCTTCCTTGCGGTTGCGAAACCGATTCAGCATAGCCAGTACCCGCAGCCAGCCTTTGAGGGGGTGCTTGTAATGAGCCTCGAGGACTGGTGTCGCCACACCACCGTCCATCCCAACGTTGTCACGATCATTGATGGCATTGAAGCCTTGCCCCAAATTGCCCAGCAGCAGATGACCTGCACCATTACCACCAGCGATTGGGAGCATTTGAAACTGGCTCTTCCCGGTGCAGTTGATGCCATTCGCCAAGTCTATGCCCAGTTGGTGCAGCATCTCTTGCAACGGCCCCACAACCCCTATGGCGATTACCTGCTGACGCCAACGGAACAACAACCGCTCCTTGAGCTACTCAATCAATGGCCGCAGGGGTTGCCTCCCCAATGGTCACAACTGCGTGAATACCTCAACCGCAGTGACACGGCAATTTGGGGACGCCGCCACCCGACGGTGGGCTACTTTACGCTTCAAGGGCACCCCCTGAATTTGCGTCCCTATTTTCAAGGCATTTGGTCACAAGCTCCCTTTGTTCTGATCGGTAGCGGTCCGGAGACTGACCCGCCCTTGGCCTATGTGCAACAGGAATTGGGCATTCCTCCCCAAACCACGATTAAATTTGCTGGCGATCGCCACAGTGAAGCGATTACGCTCTCAATTGCTGAAGACTTACCTCTCCCTAACACCCCAGAATTTGCCCCAGCCGTCCTGCGGCGTCTCTACGATCTCATTGGCACGATTGGCCATCGGCGGGCGGTGATCCTTGTCAGCGATGTGCCCCTACGGGAACAGTTGGCCACCCAATTGGCTGCCCTCTACGGTTCACGGGTACAGGTGGAGATCCCCAACCTTGACACGAACACGATTTTAGTGACGGGGGAGACCTTTTGGCTGCGTCATGGGGCGCAGTTGCCCTGCCCAGCGCTATTCGTCTTAACGACGTTGCCCTTGCCCTCGCCAGAAAAAGCGGTGGTAAGTGCCCGCATTGAATGGCACAAGCAGCAAAAACAGGATTGGTTTCGCCAGTATCTCTTGCCAGAGTGCTTGACGGTGCTGGATCGTGCCCTTGCCCCTGTGCGTCAGGATGAAACGCTGGTGGCGATTTTGGATCGGCGGCTCACGGAGCGCAGCTATGGCCGGGAAATTCTCCAGAGTCTCAGTCCCTACAACCGCGTTAGCGATCGCGCCCAATCACCGCGTTGAGTTTGCCACTGCGAAAGCCCTCTAGATCCAACGTGACATAGGTAAAGCCAAGGGACTGAAAGTGGTTCACCAGCTTCTCCAGATCCGTCATCGTCACAAAGTGGGCAATCTGCTCTTGGGGCACCTCAATGCGCGCCGTATCGCCATGGCTGCGGACGCGGCACAGTTCCCAGCCCTGCTTGCGCAGGTAGTATTCGGCATTGCCCACCCGTTGCAGCTTGGCAAGGGTAATTTCCTCACCGTAGGGAAAACGCGAACTGAGGCAGGGTTGAGCAGGTTTATTCCACCACGGCAGACCCAAGGATTTGGCAATTTCGCGCACCTCGAGTTTACTAATCCCCACCTCGGCAAGGGGCGATCGCACCCCCCGCTCTTTGGCCGCAGCAATGCCGGGGCGATAGTCTTGGAGATCATCGGCATTCACGCCATCAAGAATATAGTCATAGCCCCACGCCTGAGCCAGTTCCCGCAGGCGATCGTGGAGTTCACTTTTGCAAAAGTAGCAGCGATTGACGGGGTTAGTGGCGTAGTTGGGGTTCTCCAGTTCATGGGTTTCAATCAGCTCATGGCGAATGCCAATGGTCGCTGCCTGAATACGCGCATCCTCTAGATCCGCTGGAAATAATGAGGGGGACACCGCCGTGACCGCCACTGCGCGATCGCCCAAGACATCCTGAGCCACCTTGGCCACGAGCGTACTATCAATACCACCAGAGTAGGCAATCAAGGCTCGATCGAGTTCGCCAATGAGATCCCGTAAGGCCGCTAGTTTGTCCACGCCCATCACCGACCGATATTCCGAGAATTCTGCTCCTACAGTTTAGCTTAGGGATAAGAGAAGAACGCTCAAGCCCTCATTAACCAAATGCTGCGAGTGCTCCCCCCTGCTCTACAATAAAATCACGAACTGATAACCGCTGATTGCTCGGGAGAACCTATGGGAATTTTCAATGGCATTATTGAATTTCTTAGCAATATCAACTTTGAGGTGATTGCCCAACTGACCATGATTGCCATGATTGGCATTGCAGGGCCGGCAATTATCTTCCTACTGGCTGTGCGGCGCGGCAATTTGTAGGCCATTGTTTTGCCAAGAATTAGGAAGTCTCCCACCTTTGCGCTAGCCGTGCCAAATCCTTAGCTTGCAGCTGATACCAGCGTTGCAATCGTGTCAGTTCGGCGGTAATGCTCAGGGTGGGGGCAAATCCTTCGCAGCCATAGCCCAAATGGCGCAGGATCGCTACAAGCGTACAGGGGGCAATCCAATAGGTTTGACTCAAGGCTAAAAGATTCACCGTAGTCTGTTCTTTAAGGTCATTTTGAATTGAAAGGATGAGGGTTGTCAGCGGAGCGATCGCCGGTCGTTGGCACCCTACATAGACCATTTCTGGTTGGGCAATGGCCAAGAGCCAACGCAAATGGGTAGCAGAGGGCGGCAGTGACCAGAGAATGAGGGTGCGACAGCGATCGCGGGGGCGATCGTAGTGAATGATTGCCGTGGTTAAGTTTGGGGGGACCTCAGGGCGGCCATAGCCATAGAGCAAGACATTGTCCCGCAACTGCGGCAGGAGGGTTGTCAAAGGCGGTAGGGGTTGCCAATGGGGAAGCGGGTGACTGGGCGGATCAGGGACGTGCCACGCCAGTGAGGGTTTGACCCCCTTGAGTTCGAGTTCCAACTGGGTTTCGCCATTCCAAGTGTGGGTCGTGAGGTAATAGGCAATATCGACCGTGGTGGGCAACGGAAAAAATTGTCCCCAGCGCCAAGCCTTAGCGGTTATCTGCTGCCCATTCTGCTCTAGGGTGAGTTTCAGATGTTCCCCCTGCTGACCCATGGGTGCTTGTTCGAGAATCTTGACCCCGCGACTACAGAAAATTGGCTGCGGATTCTCACTGCCAAAGGGTTGCAGTTGCTCCACTTGGGCGTAAAAGTCCCACGTCAGCTGCTCAAAGGAGACTTCGGCATCAAGGGTAACAAGGGGACGCAGATCCTCTGGTTTGAGACAGGTTTGGGCAAAGGCTCGCAGGCGATCGCGCCAAGTCGCTAAATGCTCTGCCCGTAGGCTAAACCCCCCGGCTGCCCTATGACCGCCATATTTCAAGAGCAGATCCTTGGTCGCTTCAAGGGCTTCAAAGACATGGAATTCGGGAATACTGCGAATTGAGCCGCGAATGGTTGTCTCATCTTCATAGGTGCCAATAAACACCGGTACGCCGTAGCGCTCCACAAGCCGCGAGGCAACAATGCCAATGACCCCATGGTGCCAGTCGGGCTGGACGATCACTAAGACCCACTCCTGTTGGGGATCAAAGCCCGTCTCTTCAAGGTGGGCGATCGCCTGTCTCTCAATTTCAGCACAGAGTTCCTGACGGCGGTGGTTCGTTGCCTCGCAGAGGGTGGCCAATTCCAGAGCACGCTGCGGATCTTCTGTGGTCAGCAGGTCAATTACCACTTGGGGATCGCCAATGCGGCCAATGGCATTGATGCGCGGCCCCAAGCGAAACCCCACCACCGTCGGCTTGAGAGCAGCATCCTGAGCAGGCAAACAACCCGCCACCCGCATCAGCGCTTGCACCCCCACAAGAGAAGAGGTGGGAATTGTTTGCAACCCCTGCTTGACCCAGCGGCGATTCACTCCCGTCAAGGGCGCCAGATCCGCAATCGTGCCCAAGGTACACAGTTCTCGCAAGGGTCGCACCAGTTCGCGCCAGTTGCCCAGTCGCTGTGCTAGGGACAGAGCAAGGGTATAGGCCATTCCCACCCCAGCGAGGGTATGGTAGGGGGATGCTGGCGGCACCAGTTTTGGATTGAGAATGGCATGGGCAGGGGGCAGTTGCTCCGGTACATCGTGGTGATCCGTCACGATCACCGTCAGTCCCAGTTCCCGTGCCTTGAGAATGGGCTGGTGGGCAGCAATGCCGTTGTCCACCGTGAGAATCAGTTTCACACCGCGCTCGTAGCAGTCTTGAACAATCCGCTCATTGATGCCGTAGCCTTCCTGCATCCGCGAGGGAATTTCATAGTCAATGTCGGCGCCTAGATGGCGCAGCGCACGCAATAGAAGGGCAGTGCTGGTCATGCCATCGGCATCGTAATCGCCACAAATGGTCATTTTGTCACCGCGGGCGATCGCCCGTTGCAACAATTCCACCGCTAAATCAAGGTCAGGAAAGACGGTATTGGGAGGCGGTAGCTCTAGGGTTTCGGGTTCAAGAAACGCCCGGACGGCTGTGGGAGTCGTGAGACCCCGCCGCAGATAAATTTCCGCCAGTGATGCGGGACAACCCAAGGCCTGCCTCAAGGCGTCACAAGACTCGGGATCAATTGGTGGCAAGAGCCAACGTTGCTGGGGAAGGGCACCCATGATGCGGCGGGGGGAGATAGGCAAAGCGATAACCCCAATGCTAACTTGAGCGTGGCTTCGGTTGACAGGCCGAGAAAATAGAATAATAATCGTTATCATTCTCATTTAGCCTTGGTGAATTCCCGGGGCAGTGTCTTGGTGTGAGGTAAGGAGGTCAGTGATGGAAAAATCCCTAACAACGGTCATGGTGGGTGCCATTCACCTTGCACTACTCAGTCCAGCCGCTGTTGCTGAACCTCAGATGTCCGCTGGTGCCAGCATGGGACAGGTGACCTCTGTCTCCCAACTGTCTGATGTGCGCCCCACCGATTGGGCCTATCAAGCCCTTGCTTCCCTTGTCGAAAAATACGGCTGTATTGCCGGCTATCCCGATGGCACCTTTCGGGGCAACCGTGCCCTAACACGGTTTGAGATGGCTGCTGCCTTGAATGCCTGCCTCGATGTTGTGAGCGATCGCTTTGCCACCAAGGAAGATTTAGCCACTTTGCAACGGCTCTCTGAGGAATTTGCCGCTGAACTAGCGACCCTACGCGGACGGGTGGACAACCTCGAAGCCCGTACTGCTACTCTGGAGGCCACGCAATTTTCAACAACCACCAAGCTCTCTGTGGATGCCGTGATGGCCTTTCAAGCCGGTGGCAATACTCGCCAAGTCGTTGACCCCGTCTCTGGGAATACGTTCACTGGGGGCAGCTACAATCCGACGGTGATTAGCAAGGTGGAGATTAACCTCAATACCAGTTTTCGCGGTACGGATTTACTGACCACGACCCTCGAAGTGGGTAACAACGGGTTAGATACGTTTGGGGCAACGGGGATTGGTACTAACGGCTTGATTGCCGGTGGCGCTGCCGATTACAGTGGTGTTGGCGCAAATGTGGAATTATCTCGACTGTTCTATAGCTTCAAGCCCACAAAAGATTTGACCATCGGCGTTGGGCCGCAATTTTATCCCAGTGATATTGTGGATACCAATAGCTACGCCAACGATTCTTTCAGGGATTTTAGTTCCAATTTCTTTATCAACAACCCGCTGATTGTGCCCTATGCCGTCAATGATCCCGGTGGGGCGGGTGTCAGTATTGAATGGAATCCGGGAGGCGGATTCTTCACACTGCGCGGTGTTTATGTGGCCGCTGCAGCAGGAGCACCGACGGGTATCCCTACGGGAGGAGGTCTTTTTGGCGATCCCTATCAGGGAACCGTGGAACTGGAGTTTGCCCGTGCCTTTGGTGCCAATGAACGGAACAACTTTGCGGTGCGCCTGCAATATACCAACTCCTCAACCCTGAATATTTCCCAGAATGCCGGCGGTGTCAATGTGGAACTCACCCTCGGTAAGTTTGGCCTCTTTGGCCGCTATGCCTACTCCGATATGAAACTCTATGGCGATGGAGCAACGATTAATGGCTTGGGGCCCTTTACTGTGGATCCGGGGGTCTTTGTCCTTCCCGCTGGTGGCCAAGTAAACACCACCGCGCAAACATGGATGGCGGGTTTGGCCTATCGGGACTTGTTGGCGGAAGGATCATTGCTAGCAGCGGCGGTGGGTCAGCCCTTTATTAACTCGTTGGCATCAGCATCCGGGATCAATGATGCCACCCAAACCAACTATGAACTCTTTTTCCGCTATCCCCTCAGTGATAATATCACAATCACGCCTGTGTTTATGGCAATCACCAATGCCAACAATAGCGCCACCAATAGCCCCATTTTCCAAGGGCTGATCCGCACTACGTTTAGCTTCTAAACAAGACAGGCTCTAAAGGCTTGGCGCAGTTGGCTTTCATCAAGGTTGCGGCCAATAAAGATGAGTTCATTGCGCTGATGGCCAAGGGGGCGATCGAGGGGACGACCATCAAAGAGCATATGCACCCCCTGAAAAACAAAGGGCTGGGGCTGCTCCGCGAGGTGCAAAATCCCCTTCATGCGGAAAATATCGGGGCCTTGGGTTTGCAGCAACTGGCTCAGCCACGTTTGCAGCTTAGCGCCATCCAATTTGCCCTCAGCAACAATGGCCACAGAACCAACAGATTCATCGTGTTCATGGTGATCTTCGCCAAGAAAGTCTGGGTCGAGTTCGAGGGCCCGCTCAAGGTCAAAGCCCCCCACATCGAGGATGTGCTCCATGGGGATGGCGGCCTGCTGGGTGCAATACACTTTGGCCAAGGGGTTCATGGCATGAATGCGATCGCGCAACTGGGCGAGGTCTGCTTCGCTTACCAAGTCCGTTTTATTGAGCAAAATCACATCGGCAAAGGCAATTTGCTCTTGGGCTTCGTCCGCTTGCCAGTGGTAGTGAATGTGCTTGGCATCCACCACGGTAATCACGGCATCTAGGTGAGTTTGGCTGCGGATGTCCTCATCCATGAAGAAGGTTTGAATGACGGGTGCGGGATCGGCAAGCCCCGTGGTTTCAATAACAAGGTGATCAAACTTGTGCCGCCGCTTCATCAGGTTGCCAATAATGCGAATCAAGTCGCCGCGCACCGTACAGCAAATGCAGCCATTATTCATCTCGAAAATTTCTTCATCGGTATTGACCACCAGTTGATGATCAATGCCCACTTCGCCAAACTCGTTGACAATCACAGCGACCTTCTTGCCGTGTTCGTGGGTGAGAATGCGATTGAGGAGTGTGGTTTTACCGGCACCCAAGTAGCCAGTGAGCACTGTAACGGGAACGGTCATAGGCTGGACAACAGCTAGAGACTCTTTGAGCCTATCAAATATCAGTTACAGTCGTTGTGAAAAGGGCTGTAGGATAAAAAAATGCACAACTACGGAAAGTTTCAAGTCTATGCTGCATCCGCGTTTAGCCGCTGCCTTTGAGCAGCGTTCTGTTCTCAAGATTATTAGTGGCCTCAACAATTTTGATCGCGATCGCGTGCGGGCGGTGGTGACTGCTGCCGATCAAGGGGGTGCCACTTTTGTGGATATTGCTGCCGATCCTGAGCTGGTGCGCCTTGCCAAGGAACTAACGATGCTGCCCATCTGTGTGTCTGCGGTGGAGCCATTACAACTGCTGAATGCCGTTGCCGCTGGTGCCGATCTGGTGGAAATCGGCAACTACGATAGCTTCTATGCCCAGGGGCGGGTGTTTAGCGCTGAGGAAGTGCTGGTATTGACGCGCCAAACTCGCGAGTTGCTGCCCCAAATCATGCTGTCAGTAACCGTGCCCCACACGCTGCCTTTGGATCAACAGGTTGCCCTTGCTGAGGCCTTGGTGGCCGCTGGTGCCGACGTGATTCAAACCGAAGGGGGAACCAGTAGCCAACCCCACCACAGTGGCACGTTGGGTCTCATTGAAAAAGCAGCCCCGACATTGGCGGCAGCCTACGAAATTTCCCGCGCCGTTGCGGTGCCGGTGCTGTGTGCTTCGGGGCTTTCGACAGTGACGATTCCCTTGGCGATCGCTGCTGGGGCTGCGGGTGTCGGGGTCGGCTCTGCCGTCAACCAACTCAATAGTGAAGTGGCTATGGTGGCCAGTGTGCGTGCCCTCGCGGAAGCGGTCAAAGGTGCCATCGCCGTCCACCGCTAAGCCTGTGGTGATGCTCTCCCGATTGGCTGTGGCCTGTGCCAACCGTCTCTTTGAGACTGCCGGCGATCGGGAGCGTTTTTTAGAGGCTCTCACCACCCCCCCGCCCTACCCTGCCACGGTGCTGTGGTGTCGCGAGTCAGCGTCCCCCTTACCCTTTGAGCCGTTGCCGCCACTTTCTTGGCAGCCCCCTTGGGTGAGTCGCTTTGCCCCCGGCAGCCGTACCGGTCAACACCCTCTCCATGAGGCCGGGGCTTATTATTGCTTGGATAGCTCATCGGTGTTTGCGGCGGTTCCGCTGCTGACGCTGCCCCAAGAGCCGTCATTGGTGATTGATGTGTGTGCGGCGCCCGGCGGCAAGAGCCTCTTTGCGTGGCGATCGCTGCAACCCCGCTACCTCATCTGTAATGAAACCATTGGCAAACGGGTGGGGATGCTGATTAGCAATCTCAAACGCTGTCGAGTGCATCCAGTGGGCGTCACCGCTTGGGATAGTGAAGTGCTGGCTGCTGAGTTCCAAGGCGCTGCTGATGTGGTGATTGTGGATGCTCCCTGCTCTGGGCAATCGCTGCTGGCCAAGGGGCAAAAAGCTGAAGGGTGTTTCCATCCATTGACGATTCGCCACAACCAACGGCGGCAAAAACGCATTCTCGCAACTGCAACAGCCTTGGTGCGTCCGGGGGGATGGTTGCTCTATAGCACCTGCACCTTTAGTCAGGATGAAAATGAGGATGTGGCGGCTTGGCTGATGGCAAGGTTTCCGCAGTGGGTTCCTCAACCTGTGGCGGCACTGGCGGCCTATCAATCCCATCTAGCAGCCTTTCCCTGCTATCGGCTGTGGCCCCACCAAGGAGAAGGGGCAGGCGCCTTTACGATCCTCTGGCAGCATCAGGGGTCTGGGGAAGCCAATCCTTTACCGCAATTGGCTGAAGGTTGCGCCTTGGGCGATCGCTGGCGCTGGCAATCGAATTCCCAACCGGCATAGGTAATGGCAGCAACGGCATTTTGACCTAAACACTGCCCAAAAATGCGACTACCGGCGATCGCGTCCTGACCCATTAAGGTAGCTCCCAGCAGTTGTCCTTGGCGGTTGATCACCACTTGACCCAAGCTCTGACCCTCGGAACTAAACTGCTGAATCTCCCACAGTTGAACGGGTTCCCTGAGGCGTTGCTGGGCTTGCCGCGCATTCCAACCGACGCGGGCAATGGGAACAGGTAGGGCAATCCACCACGGTTGACGGTAGTAATCAAGGGGCATGGGTTTCCGCTGCAAAATCTGGCGGGCGATCGCAAAGGCCTCAAAGTAGGTCAGGGAGGGCAAATGGTACCCCCGCTGCCAACCGCCACAGGCATAGACTTGGGGATGACTGGTGCGCCCTTGGGAATTGATCCGCAACCACCCTTGAGCATCTCGCTGCAGGCGGTGCAGGTTCAAAGGAGTTGGATCGGGGGCTTTGCGCCTTCCTAGGAGGGGAACCCCTAGACCGAGGCCACTCAGGGCAGCATGCAGGCGATCGTTGAACCACGCATCTTCTGTGGCCACAAGCGGCAGACCTTGTGCATCGGGATGCAAGGCTTTGCCAGACCAGTGGTGCCAACAGGCCAGCTCAATCCTGCTGAGGGCGTCCATATCCTGAGCATCCATTGCCGCAGGCGCATCAAGGAGGAAATAGCCTTGCGCATACAGGCGATCGCCCCCCACCTGAAAATGACAGCGGGGCTGCCAGACAAATTCCCCCGCCCCTGTGATCACATCGACCCCCACCAATTCCAAGACCCTAAGGGCATAGCGGCGCTGTCCGTGGCTGAGGTGGGCTTGAAAGTGCTGCCACTGCTGAGTGTCCAACCTTTGGGGGGGAAACTGCGACAGCCACCAGCGTTGCCACTGCCATTGCCACTGCGCATCAGCGGCTGGGATTACTAGGCCAATCCGCCCCAAGGCCGCACACCGATAGGCAATGTCCAATGCCAAAGGACTCGCCGCCACAATTAGCAAATCATACTCAAAGCGCATAGGAAATTAAGATAGAAACGACGACACTGGCAGCCCCTATGAAGCCCATCCGCACGTTTAACGTTCGTCCTCACCTGCCGCAACGTTTGGAACCCCTGCGGGAACTGGCCTACAACCTCTACTGGACGTGGAACACGGAGGCGATCGCCCTCTTTCGCCGCCTCGACCCAGAACTGTGGGAGCAAACAAACCATAACCCTGTCGCCCTTTTGGGACGCATTCGCCAAGATCGCCTCTTGGATGCGGCGGCCGACAACGGCTTTTTGGCACAGATGGAGCGGGTGATCAGCCAATTTCAAGAATATGCCCAGCCTGTGCAGACGTGGTACCAGCAAACGCGCACGGACGCGCCTCCCGGCGAGTGTATTGCCTATTTTTCCCTTGAATTTGGCCTCACGGAGTGCCTGCCAATCTATTCGGGGGGCTTGGGGGTCTTGGCCGGAGATCACCTCAAATCCGCCAGTGACTTGGGACTGCCCTTGGTGGGGGTGGGGCTGCTCTATCAAAAGGGCTATTTTTCGCAGTACCTCAGTGCCGATGGCTGGCAGCAGGAACGCTATCCCAGCAACGATTTTTATACCCTGCCCCTCAAGCTGGTCACTACTGGCCAAGGTCAAGAGCATCGGATTCGAGTGGACTACCCCAATCGAGAAGTCCAAGCACGGGTTTGGCAAGTTCAGGTGGGTCGGGTTCCCCTTTATCTTTTAGACACAAACCTGCCAGAAAACAGTACCTACGATCAGCAGATCACCGACTACCTCTACGGTGGGGACATGGACATGCGCATCCATCAAGAGATGTTGCTGGGCATTGGTGGCGTGCGTCTGCTCCACAGCTTGGGGTTGCGACCAACGGTTTATCACATGAATGAGGGGCACTCCGCCTTTTTATCCCTAGAGCGCATTCGCCAACTGATCACCGAAGAGCAGCTTACCTACGATGAAGCCTTGCAGGTGGTCAAGGCCAGCCAGTTGTTTACCACCCATACCCCCGTGCCTGCGGGGATTGATCTGTTTCCTGCCGATAAAGTGACCTACTATGTCGGCCACTATGCGGAGGCCTTTAACCTCTCACAGCAGGAGTTTCTCTCCTTGGGTCGTGTGAATCCGGGGGCTTTTCAAGAACCCTTTAGTATGGCGAACCTAGCCATTCATACCGCCAGTTTTGTCAATGGGGTGAGCGCGCTCCACGGTGAAGTCTCCCGCCAGATGTTCCAAGGTCTGTGGCCCAATCTGCCGCCGACGGAGGTGCCGATTACCTCGATTACCAATGGCGTCCATGCTCGCAGTCGCGTTTCTGAACCATTGCAATACCTGCTGGATATTTACCTTGGGCCGCAGTGGTCTGATGCGCCCTTGGCGGATCCCCTCTGGTCGCGGGTCAGCAGTATTCCCGATGAGGAGTTGTGGCGTATCCATGAGATTTGCCGCTATCAGTTGGTGATGTTTGTGCGATCGCGCCTACAACGGATGCTTGAAGAGCAGGGCGCCTCTAGTGCTGAATTGACGCAAGCGGCAGAAGTGCTGGATCCGACCGCCTTGACCATTGGCTTTGCCCGTCGCTTTGCTACCTATAAACGCGCCACTCTCTTTTTGCGGGATGTGGAACGGCTGCGGCGAATTTTATTGGGATCCGTACCGGTGAAAACGGGAGCGAAGCAGCGGCGGCCGATTGTCCAGTTTGTGATTGCGGGGAAGGCGCACCCCAAGGACAACCCCGGCAAAGAACTGATTCAGGAAATTATTCACTTTACGCGCCAAGAGGGCATGGCCAACCACATTGCCTTTATCCCGGATTACGATATGCACGTGGCAAAAATGATGGTGGCGGGGTGTGATGTCTGGCTGAATACCCCTTTGCGGCCTCAGGAGGCCTCGGGAACCAGCGGCATGAAGGCGGCTATGAATGGGCTACCGAATTTAAGTACATTGGACGGTTGGTGGGACGAGGCGGACTATGTGAAAACGGGTTGGGCGATTGGCCACGGCGAAACCTATGACGATCGCCACTATCAAGATCAAGTGGAAGCCAATGCGCTCTATGAACGGTTGGAGCGAGATGTCATTCCCCTCTTTTACGATCGCGATGAAAATGGTGTGCCGCGCGGCTGGGTGCAAAAGATGAAAGCCGCCCTCTCTTTGAATACGCCCCAGTTCAATACCGCCCGCATGGTGCGTGAGTATGCCCATCGCGGCTATTTCCCTGCTAGCGATCGCTCCTTTATCCTCAAGGAAAATAACTATGCCGCAGCCAAGGAACTGGCTCGCTGGAAAGCCCACATTTTTGAACATTGGTACTCGATTCAGATTATCGGGGTTGAAACCTCGGCTGAGCACAACCTCGAGGTTAACGAACTTGTGGAAGTCAAAGCCGTGATTGCCCTCGGTGCCCTATTGCCAAGCGATGTGCAGGTGATTTTGTTCCAAGGGCGGGTGAATGAGGCCGGCACCCTAGAGGAGGCCTGTCCTACCCTGATGACGTTTGTGGGTACCACCCCTGAAGGCCGTAGCCTTTACACCGCTGAGATGAGCTACGACACGAGTGGCCACCAAGGCATTGCCCTCCAACTGCTACCGCGCCACGCCTATTTGAGTCATCCCTATGAAATGGGACTGGTTTTGTGGGCTTAGGAGAGAATCAGGTTGCGATTAACGGATCAGCAAGTGCAGCAAATTTGCCAGACGGTGGCGGCGCTGGTAGGTACCGAAGCCGAAGTGTGGTTGTTTGGTTCGCGGGTGAACGATGACCTGAAGGGCGGCGATGTGGATTTATTGATCCGGCTGTCTCACCCCGTTGAGAATCCTGCCCTTGTCAGTGCTCGACTCAGTGCCAAAATCAGCCGCGCCATGGCAGGTCGTAAAGTGGACATTCTCCTCTGGGCACCCAATCTCCAGCGGCAGCCGATTCACGATTGGGCCCAACAAACGGGAGTTCGCCTTCAATGTTGAGTCCTCAACTTCAGGAACGCCTACATCACCTCTGCCAACTGGTGGAGCGAGAAGTGGCACACCTACAGGTGACGGATCAACGCCTCTTTCAGGAGCCATTTACGGCACGGCGGGCAGCACAATTGGAGGAGGATATTGACCTAGCGGAGCGGGTGGATGCTTTTGTGGCACGTTTTGGTCGCCTTCAAGATACCCTAGGGAGCAAGCTGTTGCCCGCCTATCTGAGTGCCTTTGGCGAACCAGTGGCGACTTTCTTGGAAAACCTTGACCGTGCTGAACGGCTCGGCCTTGTGTCCGATGCAGATGCTTGGTTTACCATGCGGCAACTGCGCAATCAAATGGTTCACGATTACATTCGAGATGCAGCCATCTTAGCCACGAGTTTGCAAGCTGCCCACGAGTTTGTTCCTGTCCTGATTGAAACTGCAACTCGGTTTTGCCAACGAATAAAGCACAAATCGTCCGGCAACTCCTAGCTTTTCATCTTTATTTCATGTGCCTTTGCCAAAATCAGCCTTAGTAACACACTGTGGTAATGCTGAATCGAATTCTTTGGTGGTCAATTGTCCAACGTTGGTTGGTGGTGCTCGGGGCGATCGCCCTGACGATTTTCGGTATTTTTCAACTGCGGCAAATGCCCCTTGATGTACTGCCAGAGTTTGCGCCCCCCCAAGTGGAAATTCAAACGGAGGCACCGGGCCTAGCACCAGAGGAAGTGGAATCGCTGATTACGCTGCCCATTGAAAGTGTCGTCAATGGTACGGCAGGGGTCGAAACTGTGCGCTCTGCATCGTCTCTTGGCTTATCTGTTGTCAAGGTAGTTTTTAGTTGGCAAACGAATATCTATCAAGCACGGCAACTGATTACCGAGCGGTTGCAGGAGGTGCGCGATCGCCTACCACCTAATGCCTCACCCCAAATTTCACCGATTACCTCCCCCATTGCCACGATTTTGATGTATGCCCTCCGATCGCCTCGCCGCACAACAGGTCTCTTTGCAGGACGTGGTGGCGGGGGTGAGTGGCGCCAATGAAAATGCAGCGGGTGGGGTCATTGTCACTCCCGATCAGGAGTTAATTGTGCGGGGCATTGGTCGGGCAACATCAGTCGCTGATTTAGCGGTGGCGTTGTGGCGCACCGCAATGGCCAACCAATTCGCGTGCAGGATGTGGCAACAGTCACGAAAGGGCCTGCCTTAGCGCGGGGAGATGGCAGTGTTATAGCCATTTCGAAAGGAGATGAGATATTTTCAAGAGGGATAAGCTATACTCAAAGAGTCATGAATGTTACTCAAGAATATGAGCTATAGCTTGGACTTACGAGAGCGGGTTGTCTCCTATATCAAGCAAGGTGGCAAAATCAGTGAAGCGACTCAAATTTTTCAGGTGAGCCGCGCCACTATCCATCGCTGGCTGAAGCGAGACGACTTAGCCCCCACAGTTGTCCCCCGTCGTCCTTGGAAGCTGGATTGGGCGGCCTTAGCAGCCGATGTTGCTGCCCATCCCGATGACCGTTTAATCGACCGTGCCCAGCGATTTGGCGTTCAAGTTTCCACCATTAGTTATGCCCTCGCCCAGATGGGCATCACCCGAAAAAAAAACAGATGCGTTACCAAGAACGGTGTGAAGAAGAGCGGCAAGCGTATCAACAGCAGCTCGACACATGGGTAGAGAGCCATGGGGAGGAAACGGTAGTCTATATCGATGAGACGGGGTTTGACTCTCGAGTAGAGTGTGAGTATGGGTGGTCAGCGCGAGGCCAACGAATTGATGGAGAGCGAGCGGGGAAGCGTCAGAAAAGAGAGAGTTTAGTCGCAGGACGGTATAGACACCAGAAAGACTTCATCGCCCCAATGCTGTTTTGCGGATACTTGAATGCGGTAGGGTTTGTGAGCTGGCTGAGTCAGTACTGTTTGCCGGCATTAAAGAGACCTTCGTTGTTGATTATGGATAATGCACCGATTCATCCGAAAGGGGCGATTCAGGAAGCGGTCAAAGCGGCGGGTCACGAGGTGTTATTTTTACCGAAATACTCTCCTGATTTGAATGTAATTGAGCACGACTTCAGTGCGCTGAAGCGAGCGCGGATGTATGCAGGGTCAAACAGTTCGATTGATGAGGTGATTCGCAAGTATTGTGCTGGATAATATCTCATTCTTGATTGGAATAGCTATAATGGACAGCGAGCAATTATGCTTATATTGACTTCTATATCCAAGAGGGGGAAGACCATATTCCCGTGGGTACTGCTACCGTTACTGCTGATATTGAAACGCCAACGGGCGATCGGGTCACTCTACCGATGACCTATACCCCTAGGGACAAACACTACACCGCACGGCTAGCCAATCCCGTGGCAGGAGACTATCGTATTGTTCTCCTTAGGCCCATCAATGGTCAACCCATTAACAGTCGTTTTCGCTTTCGTTATGAACCCAATCAGGGAGGAAAACAAGAATGATGCTACCACGCTTTATCCAACCCACCCTCTTGGGACTGGCCATGCTCTTGAGTGGGGCGATCGCCACCCTTGGGATTGCCCAGCAACGGCAAATGCCTATGCTTCATGACCACCATCACCTGCACCACAGTCCCAACCATGAGCACGCAGACGGCTCTGCTACGACCCATATGGAACTGCTGAATGCGCCCGCACCTACGCCTCAACAACCAACCACCTTTACGTTGGCGATTCGCACCCACACTGGTGAAGCAGTGACGCAGTTTGAGCGTTTTCAAGAGGCGCTAATGCACCTGATCATCGTCAGTGATGATTTTCAAGTGTTTCAGCACCTGCATCCCCGCTATCTGGGTGAAGGTCAGTTTCAAGTCACAACCACATTGCCCCAGGGGGGAGGCTACACCCTCATTGCTGATTATAAACCCGCTGGCGCTGACGAAACGGTGGCGATGATCCCGATCGCGGCTGAAGGAACGCCGCCCGCATCGAGTACGCCAACCGCTCAAACCACCCAAGTGATTGGCACAACGGCAGTCGAACTAAAACTCCCTCAACCCCTCAAGGCTGGATCAGCGGTGGAAGTGGCCTTTCGCCTACGGGATGCTGCCACCCAGCAACCCCTTAGGGATCTGCGCCCCTACCTTGGCGAAGCAGGGCATCTGGTGATTTTGCGAGACACGACTCCCCTCGAACCTGCTGATTATCTCCATGCCCATGCCGTGGATCATCAACCTAAGGAGGTGATCCGTTTTATGACCCAGTTTCCTGTGCCCGGACGTTACAAGCTCTGGGGACAGTTCCAGCGGGGTGAGCAAATTGTTACTGCTCCCTTTTGGGTGACGGTGAATTAGGGGATTGCACGGATGAAGGTGTTGCTGCTTGAAGATGAACCGGATTTAGGAGCCGCCATTCAGCGGGTGTTGCAACGGGAAGGCTATGTGGTGGACTGGGCGCAGGAGGGGGAACTGGTTTGGGCCTACATTGAGCAGTTGCAGGTGGACTACAGTGTTGCGATTTTGGATTGGATGGTCCCTCGGCTGTCGGGGTTGGAGGTTTGTCAGCGACTGCGTATCCACCACTACACGGTGCCCATTTTGTTGCTGACGGCACGGGATGGCCTCAGCGATCGCGTTCAGGGATTAGATGCGGGGGCAGATGACTATTTGATTAAGCCCTTTGCAATGGCTGAGTTGCTGGCGCGGCTGCGGGCTTTACTGCGGCGATCGCCCCAATTCCAACCCCAGCAATTGTGTCAAGGGGCATTAACGTTAGACTATGGTACCTTCACCCTGAGAAATAGGGCGGGTACTGAGGTGCAGTTAACCGCTAAGGAATTCCAGACCTTGGAATACCTCATGAAACGCCCCCAGCGGATTCTCAGTAGCGACCAACTGATGATGCAGCTTTGGGAAGTGGGCAGTGAACCCAGTAGTAATGTAGTGGCAGCACAAATTCGCCTGCTGCGCCGCAAACTCGCCCTCCTTGGTCAAGAGCACTGCATTGAAACCGTCCATGGGTTAGGCTATCGCTTTGTTGTCGATCATGGTTGATCATAAGCTCTTCCGCCACAGCCGCAGTCGTCTTGCCCTCTGGTATGCCCTCACCATGAGCGCTATTCTCAACGGTTGCTTACCTTACAGAAGCACAGCGAGCACAGGTGGCTGTGGGTCAAGCTGTAAATATCACTGTTGCAGGACTTCCCAATCGTGTTTTCCGCAGTCGTATTGAACTCATTGATAGTGTCGTTGATCCCGCCACGCAGCGAGTTGCGGTACGCGCCAGCTTGGCTAATTCCAGCCAAGAACTCAAACCTGGTAGCTTTGCGACTGTCCAAATTTTTGACGATCGCCAAACTCGCAATGCCGTGATGATTCCCCAGTCCACGATCGTTGAGCCAGTCGATCAGCCCCCCCTTGTGTTTGTGCAGAATGGTACTGCCTTTGAAGCTGTCGAAGTGACCCTTGGCCAGCGAGTTGGCGATCAGGTAGAAGTAATTAGCGGTCTTTATGGGGGCGATCGTATTGTTACCCAAGGTACGATGCAACTCTATGCCCAATCTCTGCGGGGGGATACCTCAACCGCTACTTCAGACACAAAACCGGAAACAGACTCTCCACCGTGGATTTGGTTGGGGGCGGCTGTTGGGGCGATCGCTCTATTTGGGGCAGGTCTGGGTTGGCAAGCCTATCGAACACAGCGGCTGAATTCCGCAGCTCATACCGAACCCTCTCAATCTTCTACCCCCACGAAGGTCAACCCTTAGAAATCGCAAAATGCCACTCGATCTTCTCCATTCTGAGGGGTTTGTGCGTCACGAGGACAGGGTGTCTGCCAAACTAGGCAAGATATTAGTTAGAGCTTTGAACACCTTGAACAGGCAGATAGTGATGCGATCGCCCCCCCCAAAAACGGTTGTTGATCTCCCCACCGTCACCCTCACCCTCGAAAGTCAGGGGAAAATGTTGACCTATTCCCTGACCCAACCGGAGCATCGCCTCGGACGCGATTACCAATGGGCGGATTTAGTAGTGCCCGATGAGCCACTGTGGTCAGTGATTTCCAGCCGCCATGCCGTTTTTCAGCAACAGGGGGCAACCTACTACCTCTGGGATGGCGATGGCCATCAACGCCGCAGTACCAATGGCACCTTCTACAACCGACGCCGCATCGGCATTGAAGAGGGCTTTGCCCTTGGGGAAACCCTACGCTTAGAAATTGGCCAAGACCCGAAAAACAAAGTGCAATTGCTGGTGCAGATCCAGTTTTCAGGCACGGCCAGTGCACCGCCTTTGCCGCAGCAGCGCCGCCTTGTCCTCAAAACCCTCAAAGAATGGCCGCTGACTTTAGGGCGCGAAGCCAGCAACAGCTATCAGCATTGGCAACTGGATGCCCCCACGGTGTCTTTGCGCCACGCCAGTATTGATCGCACCAGTGCCGGCCTCTACGTCCTACGGGATTTGGGCAGCAGCAACGGCACCTATGTCAACGCCAAACTCCTCAAAGACCCCTACACGCTGCGCAACGGGGATCAGATTCGCATTGGGCCTTTTGTCCTGCTCTACCGCCACGAGACCCTAGAGATTACGGATCAGGGCAGTCACATTCGCATTGATGCTTGGGGATTGGAACGACGGGTGAAAACCCCAGCGGGCGATCGCTCCCTCTTGCAAGAGGTCTCCTTTGTGGCGGAGCCGACGCAGCTTGTGGGTATTGTCGGTGGCAGTGGTACGGGGAAATCCACCCTCTTGAAAGTGTTGATGGGGCTGGCTCCCCTTCAGGCAGGACAGGTGCTACTCAATGGTCTCGATCTGCATCGCAATCTTGCCACCTACCGTCACCAAATTGGTTATGTACCCCAAGATGATATTGTCCACGCCCGCCTCACGGTGGCCGAAGTCCTGAACTATGCGGCGCAACTGCGCTTACCAGCGGATACCGATGCCCAAAACCGCAAAGCCGCCATTCAGCGAGTTCTTGAACAAGTGCAGTTAACGGGAACTGAAGATCAACTGGTGGCAAGTCTCAGTGGCGGTCAGCGCAAGCGGGTGAGTATTGCCGTTGAGCTATTGGCCAACCCCAAGCTCTTTTTCCTTGACGAACCCACCTCGGGTCTGGATCCGGGGCTAGACTTTTTGTTGATGCAGTTGCTGCGGCAATTGGCAGATGAAGAACGCACGATTGTCTTGGTGACCCATGCTACGAGTCATGTGCATTTGTGCGATCGCCTGCTGGTTCTAGGCTCTGGTGGGCGTCTTTGCTATTTTGGCCCCGGCGATCAGGCTCGGCAATTCTTTAGTCCTGATCGCCCCCTGAATTCCGTGGCTGAAATCTATGCCCTCTTGACTCCCGAAAATAGTGCTGAATGGAGTCAAAAATTTCGCCAATCCACGGACTATCAACGCTACCTTGCCAGCCACCTCAGCATGGGGCACCACTATGAGAGCACCAGTGTTTTGGGGGGCGAAAACCGTGCCAGTGCCGAATCCCCTCCCCAACAGCCAGCACCCCTTCACCTCTATCAATGGCGGGTGTTGTGTCAACGCCAGTGGCAACTCCTGTGGCGCGATCGCCTCAGCCTTGTCTTGAATCTGATCAGCGTCCCCATTGCCCTGCTGCTCACCCGCTTTGCTATTGATCGCTCCCCCTTTGTCCCCCAAGATCCCCCCGGCCTGCTGCAAGCGGCTCAAACCCTGCGCATTCTCTTTGTCTTTACCTGTGCCTGTCTTTGGGTGGGACTCTCCGGCTGGGCGCAAGCCTTGATTACAGAGGTGGCCATCTACCGCCGCGAACGTCTTGCCAATCTCAGTCTCTGGGCTTACATGGCAGCTAAACTCACCCTTGGTAAGGGGATGGCTTTGGTACAAACACTGCTCATTACCCTTGTGGCACTGTTGGCCTTTGGTCTGCCGCAGGGTGCCCTCCTCCCTTGGCCGGTGGGGTTTGGCATCACCACCTTCCTGACGCTGGTGGCCAGTCTCTGTCTGGGACTTTTGATCTCCGCTGCCGTGAGTAATAGCGATCAAGCGAGCAAGATTTTACCGCCATTGCTCCTGCCGCAAATTATCTTTGCCGGTGTCCTCTTTAAGCTCACGGGAATTGCAAGGGCACTCTCTTGGCTGACGATTGGCCGTTGGACAATGGGTGCCTATGGTGCCTTGATTGACGTGAATGGCATGGTACCGCCGCCCCTTGATTTTGGCCTGTTTGAACCACCGCCTCAGCCCTTTGATCCGACACCTGTCTATGCTCCCACTTGGGGTAATCTGCTGCTAAATTGGGGACTGCTGATCCTCCACAGCCTCATTTACACGGGCGTGGCCACCTATTTGCAATGGCGCAAAGCGCCACCTTAAGGCCATCGGGGGTTTACCTTCCAACCAGAGGCAACCGCATATTTACTCATTACAATTGTGCATATTTACTTATTGCAATTATGGCTGTCCTGCGAGATGATCTAACGAATAACCGAAAATTGTTCCTATTGAACACAGACTGCTGCCGCACCCATGGAGAGCGATGTTGTTTCCCTGTATGGGCGCGATTATATCCCCATTGTCGCCCCGCCCCTGCCGGCTACTAAAATTCGAACTCACCCGAAAACTGTTCCTGTCCTCAAGGACAACGATGTGCTGCTCATTTGTGATGAATTGGGCAATATCTGCAATGATGAGCAGCAAACGGCTATTACAGGTTTATTTTGTCAGGATACCCGCTTCCTCAGTCAAGCGGAGTTGCGCGTGGGGGGCGATCGCCCGATTCTGCTGAGTTTTCATTGTACGGGTAGCCATGCGCTCAAGGTGGTGTGCACTAATTCCAAGCAACCTTCTCTGCCCGCGGAGGCCTTAGCAATTGAACGATTCCTAGTGGTGCGGGGTGCCCTCTTTGAAACGATTCTCATCACCAATCATCAGGCGCAGCCGGCCAGCGTGGAGATTAGTTTAACCTTTGCGGCAGACTTTCAAGATTTATTTGAAATTCGCCAATACGGCAGTGGTCGCCCGCAGCGAGGACAGACATTGCAACCCGTCAGTTGTGAATTGCGCCACACCAAAGGACGCGCCGATCTCTGCTTTGCCTACCAAGGCCTTGATGGTGCCCTCATGGAGACCCAAGTGCAGTTCTTGGGCACCCCCCCCGACCGTCTTGATGACACCACCGCCACATGGCACCTCAAGCTAGAACCCCAAGGCTACCACAGCATTCACTATTGCGTCCGTCCCTTTACCAATGGGGCACCCACCGCCCATGTCCCTGTGCCTTCATCCCTAGCGGCTGCCGATCAAGCGGCGCAACAGGAACGGCAACAATGGTGGTCAGACTGCACGGAAATTGTCACCTCAAATCCGCAGTGGAATCGCATCCTACGGCGGGGGATGGCGGATCTCTATATGCTCTTGCAGTCCTTTGGCCATGGCAAGGTTTTGACTGCGGGGATTCCTTGGTTTGCGACGCTCTTTGGCCGTGACTCGATCATCTCGGCGATACAGACGCTGATCCTCAATCCAGCGATCGCCCGTGATACGCTGCGCACCCTTGCCCATTACCAAGGGAAACAGGTCTGTCCTGAGCGCGATGAGCAGCCGGGGAAAATTCTCCATGAACTGCGCTTTGGCGAGATGGCGCGCAACCGCGAGATTCCCCATACCCCCTACTATGGTACGGTGGATGCCACCCCCCTGTGGCTGATGCTCTATGCCGACTACTACGCATGGACGGGCGATCGCACCACGGTCGAGGCGCTCTGGCCCCATGCCCTTGCGGCAATGAACTGGGTGGATCAACAAATGGCCGCCACGGGCTACCTCACCTACGATCGCCAAGCAGCCAAGGGCATTGACAACCAAGGCTGGAAAGATTCTGGCAATTGTATCGTCAACCGTCGCGGTCAACTGGCTCACAGTCCCATTGCCCTCTGTGAAGTCCAAGGCTACGTCTATGCCGCCAAAACCCGTCTGAGTGCCCTTGCTCGAGACTTTGGCTATGGCGAGTGGGGCGATCGCTGGCAAAACGAAGCCGCTGCCCTCAAAGACCGCTTCAACCGTGACTTTTGGCTGGAATCAGAGGGTTTTTATGCCCTTGCCCTCGATGGCGACGGTCAGCCGGTGGATAGCCTCACCTCTAATGCGGGGCAGTGCTTGATGACGGGCATTTGCGACCCCGAGAAAGCGCAGCGGATAGGGCAACGCCTGCGGCTGCCGGATCTATTCAATGGTTGGGGCATTCGCACCCTCAGCAGCACCTCCCCTGCCTACAATCCCATTGGCTATCACTTGGGGTCGGTCTGGCCCCACGATACGGGTCTGATTGCCTTGGGGCTGCGCGCCATTGGTGATAGTGACTTTGCCCTGACCTTAGTGGATACCCTTTTTGATATGGCCTGTCGGCAGCCAGATTTGCGCCCACCAGAACTTTTCTGTGGCTTCGATCGCCAGACCTATCCCCAACCGGTGCAATATCCCGTAGCCTGCTCTCCCCAAGCTTGGGCAACGGGCAGTCTGTTTCAATTCATTCAGATCATGGCTTGGCCGCTGGTGGATGTGCCCCAAGGCAAGTTTTTGGTGCATCAGCCCCTGTTGCCCAACAGTATCGAGGAACTCCACCTCCGTAATTTGCGGGTCGGTGACAGTCGCTTTCATCTGCGGCTCTGGCGCACCGGCGAGAAGGGCTGTGACTGGGAAGTGCACTCAGCGTAACGAAGCGTAACTAGGGGCGATCGCCCTCGCTAGAGTAGAGGTGGCTCAGTTCTCAACCTCTGTAGCGCGAGTAACAGCATGACACGAACCACCGCCTACGATATTTGGCGCGCCGGTCATCAGCCCCTGCGTCCCCTCTTTGCCCCCAAAAGTGTTGCTGTCATCGGTGCCAGTGAAAAAGAAGGCAGTGTTGGCCGCACCCTTCTCTGGAATCTGATTCAAACCCCCTTTGGCGGAACGGTTTTTCCCGTCAACCCGCGCCGCAGTTCGGTGTTGGGCATCAAGGCCTATGCCAGTGTGACCGCGATTCCCGAAGCGGTTGATCTCGCAGTCATTGCCACCCCTGCGGCTACAGTACCAGCGGTGGTTGCCGAGTGTGCAGCAGCGGGTGTGAAGGGGGCAATTATTGTCTCGGCGGGATTTCGGGAAGTGGGGGCGGCGGGTCTTGCCCTCGAAGAAGAGATTTTAGCCATCGCCCGTCAGGCGCGGATGCGCATTATTGGTCCCAATTGTCTGGGGGTAATGTGTCCGCCCACGGGGCTGAATGCTACCTTTGCCGCGACAATGGCGCGATCGGGTCATGTCGGCTTTCTCAGTCAAAGTGGCGCCCTGTGCACCTCAATTTTGGACTGGAGTTTGCAGGAAAATGTCGGCTTTAGTGCCTTTGTGTCCATTGGCACGATGCTGGATGTGGGCTGGGGCGACCTCATTTACTACCTAGGCGATGATCCGCAAACCCGCTGCATTGTTATTTACATGGAATCTCTGGGGGATGCGCGATCGTTCCTCTCCGCCGCGCGGGAAGTGGCCTATGTCAAGCCGATTATTGTCATCAAAGCAGGACGCACTGCCGCCGCCGCTCAGGCCGCCGCTTCCCATACCGGGGCATTGATGGGATCCGATGCAGTGGTGGATGCGGCCCTAGAACGCTGTGGGGTGCTGCGGGTGGAAACCATTGAAGATTTGTTTGACATGGCCGAAGTCTTGGACAAGCAATCGCGCCCCAAAGGCCCCCATCTGACGATTCTCACCAATGCCGGTGGACCTGGGGTCTTGGCCACTGATGCCCTGATTCGGGCGGGTGGTAAACTCAGTCCCCTCTCTGGGGATACCCTACAGGCACTGAATCAAGTGCTCCCCCCCGCTTGGAGCCACGGTAACCCCGTGGATATTTTGGGGGATGCCACTGCGGATCGCTACCTCAAGGCACTGCAACACTGTGAAACCGATGCCAACAGTGATGGCCTACTGGTGGTGCTGACGCCCCAAGCAATGACGGATCCGCTGGCGATCGCCCAAGATCTCGCTACCTATGCCAAAAACCGTCCCAGTGGTGCCAAGCCAATTTTGGCCAGTTGGATGGGGGGCACAACGGTCAAAGGGGGAGAAGCGATTCTCAATCAGGCGGGCATTCCCACCTATGCCTATGCCGATACCGCTGCCCGCATCTTTAGTTATATGTGGCGCTATAGCGATCACTTGCAGGCGCTTTACCAAACCCCCTCGCTGCCCCTAACCACCACCCCCCCGGATCGGGATGCTGTCAGTCAACTCTTTGAGCACGTGCGCAGTGAGGGGCGCACCCTATTGACGGAGTGGGAAGCCAAGGCGGTTCTTGCTGCCTACGGCCTACCGGTGGTGGAAACCTGTATTGCCCGCAGTGAAGCAGAGGCAGTGGCTGCTGCCGATCGCCTAGGGTATCCCGTAGTTCTCAAGCTCTATTCGCCCACAATTACCCACAAAACCGATGTCGGGGGTGTTGCCCTCAATCTTCCCGATGCCGCTGCGGTCATTACCGCCTACCAACAGATTGAGAAAAATGTCACCACTGCTGCTGGCGCGGGTCATTTTGCTGGTGTCACCGTGCAGCCGATGATCCCATGGAAGGGGTTTGAACTCATTTTGGGCAGTTCCACCGATGCTCAGTTTGGGCCGGTGATTCTCTTTGGTACGGGGGGACAGTTGGTGGAAGTCCTCGAAGACACCGCGATCGCCCTTCCCCCCCTGAACACCACCTTGGCACGCCGTCTGATTCAGCAAACGAAAATCTCCCGTGCCTTTGCCGGCGTGCGGGGCTGGCCAGCCGTCAACCTTGCCCTATTAGAAGATCTGCTGGTGCGCTTTAGCCTGCTGGTGGTGGAGCAGCCGTGGATTAAGGAAATTGACATCAATCCCCTCTTGGTGGCACCCCCGGATCGCCTGATGGCCTTGGATGCCCGCATTCTGCTCCACAAAGAGGAAAGCACCTTTGTCAAGCCTGCGATTCGTCCCTATCCCACCCAATACGTGAGTCCTTGGCAGTTGCGCGATGGTACCCCAGTGCTGATTCGACCGATTCGGCCAGAGGATGAACCCCTAATGCGGCAGTACCATGCCACCCTCTCGGAGCAGAGTGTCTATTTGCGCTATTTCCACCTGATGAAGTTGTCGCAGCGGGTTGCCCACGATCGCCTAGTGCGCATCTGTTTTGTGGACTACGATCGCGAGATGGCTCTGGTGGTGGAGCATCAAGGCGCCAGTGAACCGCAAATTATTGGTGCGGCTCGCCTCAGTAAGGATCACTTTAGCAATACAGCCGAGTTTTCGATGTTGATTAGCGATCGCTGGCAGCGGCAAGGCCTTGGTACTGAATTACTACGCCGCTTGATTCAAATTGGCCGCGATGAGGGTCTCAGTGCCATCCACGCCTATGTTCTCAAGGATAACGAGGGAATGATTCGTATTTGCCGCAAATTGAACTTTGAGTTTGCTGCGGGTGACGACCCCAGTGTTTGGTTGGTGCAGCTTGCCCTCTAGGGGATACAAAGCATAGAACCCTAGGATCATTGGTGTAGGACAATAGGTTCCGTTGAGTCGATTAGAGGAAGCGTGAACAACGTAACCAAGATTGGGGTGATTGGTGGCGGTCAGTTGGCTTGGATGTTGGGGCTGGCGGCCAAGGAAATGGGACTCTCGCTGTGGGTACAAACGCCTGCGGCAACGGATCCAGCCGTCGCGGTTGCTGAGGGGGTCTGCTATGGGGCGATTGCCGATGTGGCAACGACAGCACACCTGGCTAAGCAGGTTGATGTGATGACCTTTGAGAATGAGTTTGTCGATCTCGAGGGGTTGCAGCGCCTTGAACAGCAGGGGATTTGTTTTTATCCCCGCCTTGCCTCCTTGGCTCCCCTCTTGAACAAGTACCAGCAGCGCCACTTTTTGCAACAACTGGGGATTCCTGTACCCGCCTTTGGCTATTTGGGCGATCGCCCGCCCAGCATTCCCTGTGTGATTAAAGCCTGTCGCCACGGCTATGACGGCCAAGGCACATTTGTCATCTCCGATGAGCAGGCATGGCAGCAGTTTCAGCAGCGTTGGCCAGAAATTCCGCCCCAAGGGTTTTTGGTGGAAGCCTTTGTGCCCTATGTCAAAGAACTGGCGATCATGGCAGCGCGATCGCCCCAAGGAGACATTGCCCTATACCCCGTGGTGGAAACGCAGCAGGTGGCTGCCATCTGTCGCTGGGTGATTGCCCCTGCCCCGGTTGACCCCCAAGTGAGTGAGCAAATTCAGCAGATTGCCCGCCAAATCCTAACGGCACTTGATGCTGTGGGTATTTTTGGCATTGAGTTTTTCCTCACAGCCACGGGTGAGGTACTCGTGAATGAAATTGCGCCCCGCACCCACAATTCTGGGCATTACACCATTGATGCCTGCGTCACGAGTCAATTTCAGCAGCACTTGCGCGCCATTAGTGGCCAGTCCTTGGGCAGTCCCGCCATGCAGGTACCGGCAGCGGTGATGGTAAATCTCTTGGGCTTAGCCGAACCGCAGGTTGACTATGGGGAAAAATGTCAGGCCTTGGCGGCTCTCCCCCACGCGAACCTTCACTGGTATGGTAAAAGTCAAACCTACGCGGGCCGCAAGTTGGGTCATCTTACAGTGCTGTTGGCAGAACCAGCGGCAGCCCTACCCATGATCCAGCACATTGAAGCCCTCTGGTATAGTACGCCTGTTGCTGTGTGACCGTTCCTGCTAATGCGTTCTCACTCCTTCCCTCAGCCCCTTGATCGCGCTGCTTTGAGTGTGTTCCTTGTGGCGCTGGTGCTGACCCTTTTGCTGTTGTGGGCAGGCGATCGCACCCAAGCCCAAGTGCGGGACTTTACATGGCAAAACCGCGATGTGGGGTCTGACGATCGCGCCTTTATCCTCGCCTTTAATCGGCTGATGGATTGGTCATCGGTGGCGGCGCATCTCAAGATTGAGCCACCCCTTGAGGGCAAGGCCAGTTGGTCGGGGCGTCGTTTTGCCTACACGCTGACACAGCCGATTCCCTACGGTCAAACCTTCAAAGTCTCCCTCGAGGATGCCGTTTCTGTGCCCCAAGGGAAACCGATCAAACCCTTTCAGGGGCAGTTTCGCAGTCGTGATCGCGTGCTGGTCTATCTTGGCTCCGGGGTCGAAGAGGGGCGCCTCATCCTCTATAACCTAACGCTGCAACAGAAGACCTTCCTCAGTCCCCCCAATCTACGGGTGTTTGACTTTCAGCCCTATCCTGCTGGCGATCGCATTCTCTTTAGTGCCGGCGAGCGCGGCGAGCAAATGGGTTTTGACCCCCAACTGTACACCGTGACTACCGGGCTATACTTCAATGCCCCTGAAACCCCCCGGCGGCAACCTCGACCCGTGGGCGAAATTTCCCTGATCCTTGACAATAGCGAGTATCAAAACCTGCGCTTTCAGTTGGCCAATGATGGCAGCAAAATCGTGGTTCAGCGGGTAAATCGTCTCCAGCCTGCGGATAGCTCCCTGTGGCTCCTCGATGAAAATTTTCAGCCTCGGCGGCTCAACCAAGCGGCGGCCGGTGATTTTCGCATTGCCCCCGACAACCAGCATTTAATCATTGCCCAAGGGCAGGGGTTAGCGATTGTGCCCCTAGAAGCCGGCAATGGTGAGAGTGACTTTGACTTTTTGCCCCAGTATGGCATGGTGCTGGACTTTAGCCGCGATGGCCGGCAAGTGGCAGCGGTGAAGTTTAACCCCAATTTCTCGCGATCGCTCTATGTGGTGGACATCTTTGGCGAGCATAGGGAACTGCTAACCATCAATGGCTCAATCATTGCCGGCCAATTTGACCCCAAGGGGGAATTTCTCTATGCCATCCTCACCCGCATTGAAGGGGAAGGCTCTTACCGCGAAGTTCCCTATCTTGCCCTCTTTGATCTGAAAACCAAGGAACTGTTCAAGCTCAAGGATTTTGACCCGCAGCAGGAACTCTACCTCAGTTTGGCACCCGATGGCCGTACATTGGCCGTTGACTCTGTTGAGGGACGGGAAATGCCCGATGTGGTGGATAATAGCGATCTCTATAGCGAGACTGCCCCCGTCAACCCCAGTCCCAGTGATCTGGCAGAACTGCCCACTGACCCCCAAGCACCCCCCCCGCCACCGCGTCAACTGCCCCCTCAACAGCATCAAATTTGGCTTTTCCCCCTAGAATTAAATCAAGATAAAATTGTCGTTGGGATGCCAGAACCTTTGGCACCCGGCTTGCACGCACGGTGGTTACCCTAACAATGGCAGCAGGAACGGGTCGGGTTGTCCTGAATCACTCTACCCATATTGAAGGCTTGATTCCCGTCTTGGAAAAATTGGCCAAAGTGGCGGGGATTAGTACCCTCACGCCCGGTGTCATTGCCCCTGTCAAAGGGAAATCCCCCCATCTACACCTACGGGTTTCGGTGCCCATCAAAGGTGGGTTTAAGGTGATTGCGCGGCGAGGCAAAACGGTGCAGGAGGTGTTTGTCATTACCCAACTGAGTGAAGCAGAACTCAAGGCTGCTATTGATGCCGTGCTGGCTTCCAAATGATCCATGCTCAAATCCATTGGCCAAGGCTTAGGGAATGAAACGAGCCGCCTGATTTTGCGACGCTTGGGAGAAGCCCTGATCACGCTGCTGTTGGCCTCGGCGTTGAGTTTTGCCATTATGCAGTTGGCACCGGGCAACTATCTGGACAATCTCAAGGCGGATCCCCAAATTTCCTTGGAACGCTTGCAGGAATTGGAGCGGCAATTTGGCCTTGACAAGTCCCCTGTAGAGCAATACTTTCGCTGGCTGTGGCAAATTATTCGCTATGGCAACTTCGGTACTAGTTTTGTCTATCAGCGATCGGTGGCCTCCCTATTGTGGGAGCGCGTACCCGCCACTCTCCTGCTCTCTTTTAGTTCGATTCTCCTCACATGGGGATTAGCCATCCCCTTAGGTATTTGGGCAGCGGTGACCCAAGATCGTTGGAGCGATCGCCTGCTGCGGGTCATTAGTTACATTGGCCAAGGGTTTCCCAGCTTCATTACCGCCCTCTTGCTGCTCTTTCTTGCCCAAAGCACCCCTTTGTTTCCGGTGGGGGGCATGACCAGTTTGTTTTACGACGACCTCCCTTGGTGGGGCAAAGTTCTGGATATTGGCTGGCACCTGATTTTACCGACTATTGCCCTCACCCTCACCAGCTTTGCGGGTTTACAGCGGCTCATGCGCGGGAATTTACTAGATGTGCTGCGCCAAAACTACATTCAAACGGCACGAGCCAAGGGACTCCCGGAATCACGGGTGATCTACGTCCATGCCCTACGCAATGCGGTGAACCCCCTCATTACCCTGTTGGGTTTTGAATTTGCCAGCCTCCTCAGTGGTGCTTTTATTGCCGAATTTTTCTTTAACTGGCCGGGTCTGGGGCGCTTAATTTTACAGGCGGTAACTGCCCAAGATATTTATGTCGTCATGGCCAGCCTGATGATGGGGGCAGTGATGCTGATTATTGGCAACCTCCTAGCGGATTTACTGCTCAAATGGGCTGACCCCCGCATTCGGTAACCCCGCAGAACCCAATTTTTACAAAAATCTATGGAGAGGCAACAGCTGAGCAAGGCGCTGGCTGGGCTTTGAGGCAGTAGCACCAATGGAACCATGTACAATGGGGCAAAGAGCAGTTTGAGGCAGTCAGCCATGGGTCTAAACGTGGTTCATCTAGTGGGTCGTGTCGGCAGTGATCCCGACGTTCGCTATTTTGAGTCGGGGAGTGTGAAGTGTCGGCTGACATTGGCGGTGAATCGCCCCACCAAGGACGATCAACCCGATTGGTTTAACTTGGAAATTTGGGGAAAAACCGCTCAGGTGGCTGCTGATTATGTGCGCAAGGGAACGCTGTTGGGTATTAAGGGCAGTCTGAAGTTCGATCGCTGGCAAGATCGCAACACGGGGGCTGATCGCTCCTCGCCGGTCATTTTAGTTGACCGAATGGATATTCTCAGTTCCAAGCGGGATACGGATCCGAGTGCCGTGCCAGCGGGCTATGTGCCAGAAATGTAGGGATACAATCGAGTTACCTGTTCGTCAAATCACAGTGTCCCTATCGTTGCTGCCATGCCCAATCCTGCCCGAGATTTTTGGCAGTCCATGACTCAAACCGTCACCCAAGCGGTGCAAACGGTACACTCTCGCTTTGATTGGCAACAGGTCTCCCTGCGGGAAAATGCTCGCACGCCCGAGTTATGGGTTGAGTTCAAAGGTCAACGCCAAGTCTTTCCCTTGGTTGGCGATCGCTATGTTATTGGCCGTAGCCACAGCCGTGCCGATATTATTGTCGATGCCGAGATTGTCAGTGGTACCCATGCCCGCCTCAAACGGCTCACCCCCACAGGCGTCTTTCAAATCCAAGACTTAGACTCCACCAACGGCATCTATCGCAAACGGCAGCGCCTGAAAACAAGTGAACTGCACCACGGCGATGTCATTACCCTTGGCCCCCCAGAGGTTAAAGGTGCTGTTACCCTCCGCTTCCACAATCCACTCCCCCCTTGGGTTCATGCTGTCACCTACAGCATTTGGGGGGCGATCGGCATCAGTGGCCTTGTAATGGGATTACTAGCTGCCGAAGCTAGCAAAGTGGCGGTGCGTCCCCTGCCTCCGATTGAGCAAGGGCCGATTATTCTCCTCGATCGCCAAGGGGAACTGATCAACCCAGTCGAAGATCGCCCCCACCGCGAACTGCAACGGCTCAATGAGTTTTCCCCTTACTTAGTCCATGGGGTCTTGGCCTCTGAGGATGTGCGCTACTACTGGCACTTTGGTGTTGATCCTCTGGGCATGGCGCGAGCGGTGGTGACCAATCTATTAACCCGCCAAACACGTGAAGGAGCAAGTACCCTATCCCAGCAGTTGGCACGTACACTCTTTCGTTCCCATGTGGGGATGGAAGAGAGCCTCGGCCGCAAGTGGCGCGAAATGGCGGTTGCCCTGAAGCTGGAATTTTTCTACAGCAAAGAGGAGCTGCTGTTGGCCTACCTCAACCGCGTGTATCTGGGCTTAGGCAATCGCGGCTTTGAGGATGCGGCGCAATTCTACTTTGATAAGCCTGCCAAAGACTTGACACTCAATGAGGCCGCCACCCTAGTGGGGATTTTGCCAGCACCGAACCGCTTTAACCCGGTGCGCGACTACGATGCGGCGGTGGATTATCGCAATCGGGTCATTTTGCGCATGGTGCAGCAGGGCTACATCAGCAAAGAAGAGGGCGATCGCGCCCGTCGCTCCCGCATTGAAATTAGTCCCAAGGCGCGGGAATTGCTCACCTCCCAGCGCTTTCCCTACTACACGGATCATGTCTATCAGGAACTTGCCCAACTCCTCGGTGAAAACCTTGCCCAAGAGGGCAACCTGATTGTGGAGACAGGCCTAGACCCCCGCTGGCAAGAACTGGCCGAAACCAGTCTGCGCAATTTTATCACCAGCACTGGCAGCGCCTATGGGGTTCATCAGGGGGGACTGATTACCCTGCGGCCGAGGGATGGTTTGATTCTTGCCCTCGTGGGTGGCGTGGATTACCAAAAAAGCCAGTTTAACCGTGCCACCCTTGCCCTGCGTCAACCGGGCTCCACATTCAAGGTGTTTGTCTATACCGAAGCCCTCCTGCAAGGCCATAGGGCTGGTGAAACCTTTTCCTGCGCGCCCGTCTTCTGGCAGGGGCAACAATTTGAGGGCTGTCGTGCAGGCGGTGGTGCGATGGATTTAGCCACAGCGTTAGCCCTTTCCGAAAATCCGATTGCTTTACGTCTTGCCCAAGCCGTTGGTTTGGAGGCCACCATTCGATTGGCCAGAGCAATGGGGATTACGACGCCTCTGCAAGCGGTGCCCGGCCTTGTTCTCGGTCAAAGTGAAGTCACCCTCCTTGAAATCAGTGGTGCCTTTGCCGTACTCGCCAATGAAGGACAGCGCATTCCGCCCCATGCCATTGTTTCGGTGCGCGATGGCGGTGATTGTAAAAGTACAAACGACTGGCAGACCTGTCGCCTGATCTATGCCGCGAGTGATGAAAGGCCTCAACGGGTGCTCGACCCAGCGATCGCCAATGAAATGACGCATTTGCTGACAGCTGTTGTCAGCCGGGGGACGGGTCGTGCCGCCGCCATTGGCCGTTCCGTGGCGGGCAAAACGGGCACCACGAATGATGGCCGCGACCTTTGGTTTATTGGCTACGTGCCCGCTGCTGATGTCCTCACCGGAATTTGGCTGGGCAATGATGATAATAGCCCCACCCAAGGCAGTAGTGGGTTGGCTGCCGCTCTTTGGGGCGAATATATGGGGCGTGCCCTAAACTAGAGTTCCTTGGGAAAGAAACGCACCGCTTGCGCGGCCACTTTCACAGGGGTACCAACGGGTAAATTCACAGCAAGGGGCTGGCGGGCGTGGAGATCTTGACCGGAGGGCAGTTGAATACAGTAGCGATACTCGCGACCAAGGAACTGGCGATCGCGAATCACAAAGCAGCTGGTTGCCGCAGTGTCTGGCTGCAATTGCACATCCTCTTCCCGAATCATCACCTCCCCTTCCCTCTTGGGGAGTGCTTCCGGCAGGGGAAAGACACCAACATCCGTGCGCACCTGAGACCCTTCGGCACAGGCCGGCAAAAAGTTGGCTTGGGTAATGAAGCCTGCCACAAATCGCGAGGCCGGCTGGCAATAAATGTCTTGGGGGTTACCCACCTGCTCAATCTTGCCTTGACGCATCACCGCTAAGCGATCCGACAGACTCAGGGCTTCCTCCTGATCATGGGTAACAAAAATTGCCGTTGTCCCTGTGCCCTTGAGAATGGTGCGTAATTCTTCCCGCAGTTGCAGTCGCACTTGGGCATCCAGATTACTCAGGGGTTCATCGAGGAGAATCACCGCTGGTTGGGGGGCGATCGCCCGCGCCAAGGCAACTCGTTGCTGTTGGCCACCCGACAACTCATGGGGATAGCGCTTTTTCAGATCCGCCAGCTGCACTAGAGCCAAAACTGCTGCCACCCGCTCCTGAATTTGCTGCTTGCTCAGGCGTTGTTGTTGCAAACCAAAGGCAATATTCTCCGCCACCGTCAAATGGGGAAACAGGGCAAAGTCCTGAAAGACCATGCCCAAAGACCGTTGCTCAGGGGGCACAAAGACATTTGCCGCTGCCACACAGCGATCGCCCACCCAAATTTCCCCAGCATCTGGCGTGTCCAGACCGGCAATTAAGCGCAGTAGCGTTGTCTTACCGCAACCCGAAGGCCCCAACAGCCCGAGAATTT
The DNA here is from genome assembly GCF_030322985.1 of Thermosynechococcus sp. B1. Lineage (NCBI taxonomy): Bacteria > Bacillati > Cyanobacteriota > Cyanophyceae > Acaryochloridales > Thermosynechococcaceae > Thermosynechococcus > Thermosynechococcus sp. B1. Next base: position 1,583,160 of record NZ_CP096573.1, read on the forward strand.
CCCCCTCATGGACACAGAGGCTCACATCGCAAATCGCAGCAAAGCGGCCAAAGGATTTATGTAAGTGCTCAACCCGGACGGCTGTTTGAAGCGTTGGCATCAGGGAAAGTGTGGTCATGATCACCCAGAAAGCGAACTGTCTGCAATCAGTAAAGCGAAGGAGCACCCACTGCATTAGGAATTATTTGCAGTACAGCCCTTTTCTGAAATATTGGGTACGTCAGGTAAGTGAAATGCTGACCCACACGCGCTTTCGCAGTGCTAAGCATATTCATCCCTGTGAAAAGGGCTGTAACTAGTGCTCCTCATATTCTGGCACAAAAGTCCTCGCTTGTTGCAGAGATTTTGCAATTGCTACGCTCGCTGCCTAGGTTGCCACCCGCATCTAACTAGCATTGAGAATTCGCTGCACAATTTGCAGACCCGTCACCGCCTGCCAACCAAAAAGGATCACCAGAAACAGGTTGAGGGTCATGTGCAGGGCACGAGCGGCCTCACTGCCCTTTTGCATAAAGGGGGTCAAGCTGGCAGAAATTGCAATCAATGCCGTCATCCCTAGCCCGACAATCAAGTGCGGTCCGACAAAGAGCTTGCCATTATTGATGTAGGTGACCGCCATCCCGCCAATCGTCCCCATGACCATCAAAGCCAATAGGATGGCGCCAACTTGGTGGTGTTTGATATTTACCTTGGATTGGATCAGTGCTTTCTTTTCCTCGCCGCTGAGGGAGCGTAGGCGACGGGTTTGAATCCCTAAATACATGGCATAAAGCGTGAGCGCAAAAAGAATCCACATCAGCACCGGGTGGGCAAAGGTAACCACCGGCTTAAGAGGCTCAGGAATTTCAATCATTGTTTTCGTGAACAGAACTCGGCAGGCAAAGCATTCATCGAAAGTTTGCTTTTCATATCGTAATACAGCCCTTTTCTAAAATATGGCCTACACCAAGGGGGCGCGAGGCTTCCGTAATTTTGACTGCTGCCAGTGTGTTCCATCCCCGCGAAAAGGGCTGTAGGGTTTACCCATCTGTTCTAAAGATGACAAAACGTTAGACTGAGAGCAGGACCTCTCCTTCGGTGTGTCAATCCTTGGGAACACAATTTATGATGAAAACTTTTTGGCAACGTCTCAAATCTGTGACAGCAATTGTGGCAGTGGGGGTATTGATTGCCCATCTTGTCCTTGACAGTGGTGCCGCATGGGCAGCCCGCAGTGGTGGACGTGTCGGGGGTGGCTCCTTTAGTCGTCCGGCGCCCGCCCGTTCCTACCGTGCCCCCCGCAGTGATTACGGCGGCTATGCTCAGCCTGTTCCAGTCTATGGCGGTGGTTTTGGCTTTCCCTTCCTGATTCCCTTCTTTGGTTTTGGCGGTGGCTTTGGCGGCCTATTCACGATCATCATGATTGGTGTGCTGGCCAATATTTTGATCTCCACCTTCCGCAACTTCCGCAATAGCGGCGATGACTCAGAGATCTACCAAGACAACCCCGTGGTCTCGCTGCATACGCTGCATGTGGGACTCCTCGCCCAAGCTCGCGAACTCCAAGAGGAACTGAATCAACTAGCGCTCACCGCTGATACCCAAAGTCCCGAAGGTCTCACCAAAGTGCTGCAAGAGGCAACGCTTGCTCTGCTGCGCCATCCCCAATACTGGGTTTATGCCCACGCCAGCAGCCAAGAAACGAAACTGCTGCAAGCGGAAACAGCCTTTAACCAACTGGCGCTTGCGGAGCGCAGCAAACTCAGTGCAGAAACCCTCTCCAACTACCGCCGTGAAATTAAGCAGACAGCGATCGTCCCTGTGGTGAGCAATGATGTGGGTGAATATATTGTTGTAACTTTGGTGGTGGCTGCCACGGGTCGCTTGAAACTGCCCGCAGTCAATAATGACCTAGAGCTACGGCAAGCGCTGCAACAGTTGGGAGGCATTGGTAGCGATCGCCTACTGGCGGTCGAATTGCTCTGGCAACCCCAAGCCATTGGTGACACCCTCACTGCTGATGAGTTGCTAATGGCCTATCCACAACTGAAGCACCTCTAACCCCTAGGCCCCCTGAGCGGCTAAATGTACCGCGCCCCGCAATCCCACCTCTGGATTCGTAATCACTGCAACGTACAACTGCTCCATCAGGGGGCGAAATCGTCCCTTACTCACAAACCCTTGGCGAAACGTGCCATCGGTCATTTTCGGCAGAATTTTCGGGGCAATCCCTCCGGCAATCAGCACCCCCCCCAAGGGCAAACTTTTCAGGGCAAGGTTGCCAGCCTCTGCCCCATAGGCATCCACAAACATCCGTAAGGCTTCTGCACACAGAGGATCCCCCTCAAGGCCGTATTGACTGATCACGGCGGCGCGATCCTCCACCTCTGCCATGGCTGCTGCAACCACTGCTGATTCGGGAGCAAAGTGGACACTCTTGAGATACTCGTAAATTGCCACTAGCCCCGCGCCAGAAACCACCCGTTCCACAGAAACTCGCTCGTAGGTTTGCCACAAATAGCGCAATAGACCCATTTCCTGTTCATTGCGGGGTGGAAAGTCGGTGTGGCCGCCCTCTAGGGGCATCACTTGGTAGCGATCGCCCTGCCAAATCATCAGTGCTTCCCCTAATCCAGTACCTGCTCCCAATAGGGCAATAGGCGCCTGGGGGCGCCGCGGTCGCTCCTGAAGGACAACAAAATCCGTCGGCGGTAACACCAATGCACCATAGGCCACGGCTGCAAAATCATTCAGCAGCGTCACGCAAGGGATCTGCAATGCCGTTTCTAATTCAGCACCACTGACCCGCCAGCCCAAATTGGTTACCTGAGCCACTTGGTCAATCACAGGCCCCGGAATCCCCAGACAAGCCCGCTGGGGATGGGCAGGACTCTCCTTGAGGAACATTTGCAAAAGAGCTGTCAAGTCAGGGAAATCGCGGCTGGCGTATTTCGCCCTGTGGAGCAAATGCCAATCGCTACCCACCACATCCCATAACTCGATGAGAGTTTTTGTGCCACCCACATCGGCGCCAAGTACAACGGTCATTGCCCACCCCTTGCTAACTCACGCTATGGGCTAACACTCGCTGCATCACGAGGGCGTAGGCATCCTCAATGGCGCCCAAATCTTGGCGAAAACGATCTTTATCGAGAATGCGCTTCTCAGGATCACTTTCATCCTGATTCCAGAGGCGGCAACTGTCGGGACTAATTTCATCCGCTAAGAGAATCTCCCCCGTCGGACTGCGGCCAAACTCCAGCTTAAAGTCCACCAAGGTAATGCCACACTCAGCAAAAAAGCGACTGAGATGGGTATTGACGGCCAAGGCCATTTCCCTGATCTTTGCGACTTCCTCATCTGTGGCAATCTGCAATAGGCGCAGGCGATCGCCCGTGAGCAGCGGATCACCAAGATCATCATTCTTGAGGTAAAACTCCACCAAGGGGGGATTGAGTTCTAATCCCAAGGGCAATCCCGTCTGCCGACAAAGGCTTCCCGCTGCCCGATTGCGCACCACCACCTCAAGGGGAATAATCTCTACTCGCCGAATGTGCATCTTGTTTGGCGCCACTTGGGCAATAAAATGGTTGGGGATGCCCTGAGCCGCTAGATACTGAAACAAATGGCTGGCGATCGCGCAGTTCATCACTCCCTTGTTTTGGATCGAGCCGCGCTTCTGAGCATTAAAGGCGGTGGCATCATCCTTGAACGCCGCCAGCAAGATGTCTGGATCCGCTGTGGCATAAATAATCTTTGCCTTGCCTTCGTACAAGGGAGAGAACTGAGTCATAAAAATGAGGTGCGTCTAAAAGCCAGATCTAGCCTAGCAAAGGCAGTCCCCCAATCCACAGCAGCTTGCTATAGGATAATCCCAATGGCTAAACCCCTCTTCGGCAAATTGGCATAGACTGACGGCAGGAGATAGATAGCGATGCCTCACTTCAGTAATCAACAGGCAGAAAAACTGGCAGAAATTGGTGCCTTCCTCCGCGAAAAGCGACGGGAAGTGGGTCTAAGTCTTGAGGAGTTGGCCGCCAAAACGTTGGTGCGCCAGTCAATCCTTGCAGCCATTGAAAATGCCAACCTTGAGGAGTTACCCGAACCCGTCTATACCCAAGGATTTATTCGCCGTTTTGCCGATGCCCTTGGCCTTGATGGCAAAAGTATTGCCGCCAATTTTCCAACAGTGGCTGACCCTGTGGAGCGCCCCGATAAACCCAGTGTTCCCAAGGGTGGCATAGGTTGGCAGTTGCGCCCAATTCACCTCTACCTGATGTACTTTGCCCTCGTGGCAGCGGCAGTGGCTGGGTTGGCCTATCTCTTTCGTCCCCAAGCCCAAAGCATCACCGATTTAGCCCCCGCACCGACCCCTACCGCGTCCCCCAGCCCCACACCCACCCCCACAGCAGCGGCAACACCGACGCCCAGCCCTACGACCCCTGAAACGGTTGAGGTCAAGTTGTCCCTCTCCGATGCCTCGTGGCTCGAGGTGGAAGCCGATGGTCGAGTTGTCTATGCCGGTATTTTGGAGTCGGGAACAGAGCGCAGTTGGCAAGCCAAGGAACGTTTAATTGTCCGCACGGGGAATGCTGGCGCTGTCAAGGTGAGTGTCAATAATGGTCCGTCCCAACCGATGGGGCAACTGGGAGAAGTGACAGAAAAAGAATTTCTTGCTAGTCAGGCCACTTCAGAGAGGGCAACCACGTCAACAGCACCTGAGCGTACCGTTTCCAACTAGGTCACCCTCAATGGATGCAGCAACCACCTATCAAGTGGGGGGCAGTTTACCCACCACATCGGCAGTCTATGTCCGACGGCAAGCGGATGCGGATCTGTTGGCTGCCCTCACCGCTGGCGAATTTTGCTATATTCTCAATTCGCGGCAAATGGGCAAATCCAGCTTGCGGGTGCAGGTGACGCAGCAATTGATGACAATGGGGTACCGCTGTGCTGCCCTCGACATTACCAAAATTGGCAGCCAAAATATTCAACCCGAGCAGTGGTATGCCAGCTTTGTGGGTGCCCTCATTCAGGGATTTCAGTTAACTGATGTGGTCTCCTTGCGCTCTTGGTGGCGCGATCGCCAGCTGGTGTCACCCATTCAGCGCCTCAGTGATTTCGTAGAAACAGTGCTGCTTGCCCACACCCGTGAACCTCTTGTCATTTTTATTGATGAAATTGATAGTTTGTTGAGTCTGCCCTTTTCCACCGATGATTTTTTTGCTTGGATCCGCGCTTGTTACAACCAACGGGCAGATTATCCCGAATATCAGCGCTTAACCTTTGCTCTCTTTGGCGTGGCCACTCCCGATCAACTGATTCAAGATAAGCAACGCACCCCCTTTAACATTGGTTGTGCCATTGATTTACAGGGATTTACCCTTGCGGAAGCCACCCCCCTACTCAAGGGCATTGCCCATCTTAGCGACAACCCCGATCAACTCTTGGCGGAAATTCTCAATTGGACGGGTGGCCAACCCTTCTTGACCCAAAAACTCTGTCGCCTGCTGCAACACCACGGGTCATTCATGCCAACGTCAACCCTCTCCCAGCAGTTAGCCCAGTTTGTCCAAGAGCATATCCTTCAGGATTGGGAGCGGCAAGATGAACCCGAACACCTCAAGACCATTCGCAATCGCTTGCTGGCTGATGAACAGCGCATCGGTCGGCTCTTGGGTCTCTATCAGCGGGTTTTAGAAACGGGGGGCATTCCCCTTGATGGCAGTAGTGAGCAGCGTGCCCTCGCTCTAACGGGACTGGTGTGTCAGCGCCAAGGCAAATTGCAAGTCTTTAACCCCATCTATGCCCATATTTTTGACGCTGCGTGGGTGGAGCAACAGTTGGCACAACTGCGCCCCTACAGTGAGGAGTTCCAAGCATGGCTGCGCTCTGGGGGGAGTGATAGCTCCCGTCTCCTGCGGGGACAAGCCCTTGAGGAAGCGTTGATCTGGGCCAGTGGCAAAAGTCTCAGTGATCTGGATTATCAGTATCTTTCTGCCAGTCAGGAGGCCAACCAGAAAGCGATTCAAGACACGTTACTGCTCGAGCGCCAAGAAAAGGAGGCGATCAGTGCTGCCAACCGCATTCTCGAGGCAGCTCGCCAAAAAGCCAGTCGTCTGACCCGCCGCGCCCTCATGGCTCTTGGTATTGTTTCTGTGATTTCTCTAGGGGTAGCGGCAATTTTGGCAAAGACCCATGCGAATCTGCAAGCCGCCCAAGAAAGTCTAGCCCTTGAGCAAACCAGTAATGATCTTCTGGAACAGTTTCAAACCCAAGAGTTACCCGCCCTTTTAGCAGGTATTGAGGCAGGACGCCACTTAAAACGACTGGTGGGCGATCGCCCCCTGAGTCAATACCCCACGACGCGCCCCCTCTTTGTGCTCAATTTTTTCCTCGATCACATTCAAGCCCGCAACCAATGGCAGAGTGACAATACCCCCCTGATGGCGGCCTTTTTGACGGCTGATGGTCAGCAGTTCAGCATTAGTGAAAGCGGCCTTGTCGAATTTTGGCGAGTGAACGGCGAGCGACTGAGTGCCCAGTCTTTGGAGATTGGCAATGTCAAACTGGCGCGGATCAGCCCTGCGGGCGATCGCGTGGGTCTGCTCAATAATAAGGGCGAAATTTCCCTGTGGCGTGTCGAAGTGCAAAAACTTATCTTTGAACGGCGTTTGCCTGCCTTACCGATCAATAACTTTCGCTTTAGTCCAGAGGGGCAGGAGTTGACGGCCACCACAACTACAGGGGATATGCTGCGTTGGAGCCTTGAAGGGGAATTACTGGCCACTATTCCCACCCCTAGCCAGAGTATCAATAGCTTGAGTTATGCCATCAGGGGCGATCGCTTGGCCACTGCCGATGAAGAAGGCTGGATTCGGGTTTGGTCCCGTCAGGGGGAACTGCTCCAAGCATGGCAAGTCCAAGCCGATCTTCCCGTTCCCCAAACCAGTTTGACCTATCTCAGCAATGGCCAACTGGCGACGGTAGGCAAAGATGGCACCCTCCGCCTTTGGAACACCAAGGGGCAGCAAATCAATCAATGGCGTGTCAGTGCAGCCCCAGTGTATTTTGTGGGTACGTCTCCTGTGGGCTATCGTCTATTGACCCTGAGCACAGATAACACGATGCGTCTGTGGCAGCCAACGGGTGAACTGATTGCTGAGTTGGGGAGTCATGAACGCCTGATCAATACCGTCAGCTTTAATCCAACGGGGTCAGTTCTCCTCAGTAGCGATCGCGGGGGGCAAATGACGCTGTGGTACCTCGATCATCACCGCACGGAACACTGGTTTGCCGATCAAGAAAGTATTTGGACAGTGGCCTTAGATCCCCAAGCAGCCACAGTGGTCACGGGGGGCAAAGATGGTCGCGTCAAGTACTGGCGACGGGATGGCACGCTCCTTGCCACAACCCCAGTTCTCGATCCTCAAGGCATCAACCAAGTGCTCTTTAGTCCCAGTGGCCAGCGGGTGGCGATCGCCACCAAAGGGGGAAAATTAGTGATCTGGAACCTTGCGGATCGCTCCCAGCAAATCTGGCAACTGCCCATCGAGGCTCCCCTCTACACCGTGTCCATGGATCCCCAACGACGGTACTTAGCCGCAGGCGATGAAAAAGGCACTATTTATCTTGTTGACCTCCAGCGGCCAGAGAACATTCAAAAGCGCAAAAGTGAAGGGGAAATTTGGAGCCTCAGCTTCCATCCGACACTCCCCCTGCTGGCGAGTACGGGGTCTGCGGGCACAATTGAGGTCTGGAATTTTGAGGGCGATCGCCTTGCCTATCGCCTGAACCCTGATGCAGGATGGCTGGCCAGTCTTGAATTTAGTGCCAACGGCCAATTCCTAGCGGCGGCTGGCGAAAGTGGCTCCGTCTATTTGTGGTCAATTCACGGCAAAACTGCCCCCAGCAACCCCCGTGTGTTTCGTGCTCACCAGCGGAGTATTGTCAGTCTCGGTCTTAGCCCCGATGGTGAAATGATCGCCACCGCCTCCCCCGATCGCAGTGTGCGGGTTTGGAACCAAAGAGGCCAGCTCATTACACTGATTGATCGTATTTCTGCCATTCCCTACAGCGTTGATGTGAGTGGCCAAGACGAACTTTATGTGGCGATCGGTACCGAGGATGACGAGGTCTTGATTAGCCCGCTGGCCACCCTAGGACAGTTATTAACCAGTGCCTGTGACTGGCTCAAGGACTACCGTCAACAAAATCCCGCTGTTGCTCAAGCCTGTCCCTAAACGCTTGCAAGGGAAGCAAGGGGATTCGGAACCTCCTCGCTGGTGAATTGCCCCATTAGCACATACTCCAAGCGTAGCTTCAGCCACTGAATAAATTGCTGGTTGGTGGAGATAATGGCTGCGGCGGGCTGTGGACAACGCGCCTTCTGTTCAGCAAACTGGGGCTGCTCTAAAAACGCCGGCTCGGGCACCAGCCAAAAATCAATCTCCTTACCCTGCTCCCGGTAGTGACGCTGTCGCTCGCGAAACACTTCCTCAAGGGGTTCTTCCTCAGTCAAAAACTTTTTGCTTGCGAGAATGTAATAGTACGTCGCCATAGGGATCTATGCAAAACCACAACATATTCTATACAGTCCTCAGCTTAGCATAGGGGGAACACCTGCCTCCATAACACTCTAGTTCTGAAGTTTCTGGTCGGAGCGATCGCTCTTCCTCGCCCATGCACCGCGACTCCCTCTTTTACCAACTGTTTGCCCAGTTACCCCAAACCCTCTTTGACCTTTTGGGCATAGACACCCCTCAGGGGTATCGTTTTGACTCAGTCGAGTTGAAGCAAACTGCCTTTCGCATTGATGGCGTCTTCGTGCCCCCTGACCCCTCGGGAATAGTCTATTTTTGTGAAGTGCAGTTTCAGCGGGACAACACCTTCTACGAACGATTCTTTGCTGAAATCTTTCTCTACTTGCGTCTGTATCGCCAGACCTTCTCTGATTGGCAAGCGGTGGTTATTTATCCCGATCGCCAAACAGAACAAGAGTGTTTTGAGCCGTATCAATTGTTAGTGAATAGCGATCGCCTGCGTCGGGTCTATTTGAATGAACTCGGTTCACTTGAGGCGTTGCCATTGAGCCTAGCCCTGATGCAGCTCACAGTGTTACCCGAAGCAGAAATGCCGACAGCAGCACGGTTGCTGGCAGAGCGCACTCGCATAGAGGCGGTTCCAAGGCTAGAAGTCATAATGGAGTTAATCACAACCATTGTGCTCTACAAGTTCACCAAGCTGAGTCGCGAGGAGGTGCTGCGCATGCTGGGGTTTACCACTGAGGAACTAAAGCGGACGCGATTTTATCAAGAGGTTTATGCTGAGGCACGAGAGGAAGGGCGACAAGAGGGGTTACAAGAGGGGCGAGCACAAGGGCGAGAAGAAGGACGAGAAGAGGGACGGCAACAAGGGCTACAGCAAGGCGAAGTAGCCGTTGTCCTACGGCAGTTAAGGCGGCGGTTTGGTAGTGTGCCCAATGACCTTGAAGAAGGGATTCGTCAGCTCTCCCCCGATCAAATCGAAGCATTGGCAGAAGCACTTCTAGACTTCACTGACCTAGAGGCAGTGTTTGCGTGGCTAAATCGCTCTTCCTAGCCCATGCGCCGTGACTCTCTTTTTTACCAACTGTTTGCCCAACTACCCCAGACCCTCTTTGACCTTTTGGGCAGAGACACCCCTCAGGGGTATCGTTTTGAGTCCGTCGAACTCAAGCAAACGGCCTTTCGCATTGATGGCGTCTTCGTGCCCCCTGACCCCTCGGGAATAGTCTATTTTTGTGAAGTGCAGTTTCAGCGGGACAACACCTTTTATGAACGCTTCTTTGCGGAAATCTTTCTCTATCTGCGGCTGTATCGCCACACCTTTTCTGACTGGCAAGCGGTGGTGATTTATCCCCATCGTCAAGCAGAACAAGTGTCCTTTGACCCCTATGAGGTGTTGGTGAATAGTCATCGCCTGCATCGGGTCTATTTGAATGAACTGGGGTCACTTGAGGCGTTGCCATTGAGCCTAGCGCTGATGCAGCTCACAGTGTTACCTGAAGCAGAAATGCCGACAGCAGCACGGTTGCTGGCAGAGCGCACTCGCATAGAGGCGGTTCCAAGGCCAGAAGTCATAATGGAGTTGATCACCACCATTGTGTTGTACAAATTCACCAAGCTGAGTCGCGAGGAGGTGCTGCGCATGCTGGGGTTTACCACTGAGGAACTAAAGCGGACGCGGTTTTATCAAGAGGTTTATGCTGAGGCGCGAGAGGATGGATTACAGCAGGGATTACAGCAGGGATTACAGCAGGGATTGCAACAGGGATTGCAACAAGGATTGCAACAAGGACTGCAACAAGGATTGCAACAAGGATTGCAGCAAGGATTGCAACAAGGATTGCAACAAGGATTGCAACAAGGGCTACAGCAAGGCGAAGCAGCCGTTGTCCTGCGGCAGTTAAGGCGGCGGTTTGGTAGTGTGCCCAATGACCTTGAAGAACGGATTCGTCAGCTCTCCCCCGATCAAATCGAAGCGTTGGCAGAAGCACTTCTAGACTTCACTGACCTAGAGGCAGTGTTTGCGTGGCTAAATCGCTCTTCCTAGCCCATGCACCGCGACTCCCTCTTTTACCAACTGTTTGCCCAGCTACCCCAAACCCTCTTCGACCTTTTGGGCAGAGACACCCCTCAGGGGTATCGTTTTGACTCCGTGGAACTCAAGCAAACGGCCTTTCGCATTGATGGCGTCTTCGTGCCCCCTGACCCCTCGGGAATAGTCTATTTTTGTGAAGTGCAGTTTCAGCGGGACAACACCTTTTATGAACGCTTCTTTGCGGAAATCTTTCTCTATTTGCGGCTGTATCGCCACACCTTTTCTGACTGGCAAGCGGTGGTGATTTATCCCCATCGTCAAGCAGAACAAGTGTCCTTTGACCCCTATGAGGTGTTGGTGAATAGTCATCGCCTGCGTCGGGTCTATTTGAATGAACTCGGTTCACTTGAGGCGTTGCCATTGAGCCTAGCGCTGATGCAGCTCACAGTGTTACCTGAAGCAGAAATGCCGACAGCAGCACGGTTGCTGGCAGAACGCACTCGCATAGAGGCGGTTCCAAGGCCAGAAGTCATAATGGAGTTGATCACCACCATTGTGTTGTACAAATTCACCAAGCTGAGTCGCGAGGAGGTGCTGCGCATGCTGGGGTTTACCACTGAGGAACTAAAGCGGACGCGGTTTTATCAAGAGGTTTATGCTGAGGCGCGAGAGGATGGATTACAGCAGGGATTACAGCAGGGATTACAGCAGGGATTACAGCAGGGATTGCAACAAGGATTGCAGCAAGGATTGCAACAAGGATTGCAACAAGGATTGCAACAAGGGCTACAGCAAGGCGAAGCAGCCGTTGTCCTACGGCAGTTAAGGCGGCGGTTTGGCAGTGTGCCCAATGACCTTGAAGAACGGATTCGTCAGCTCTCTCCCGATCAAATCGAAGCGTTGGCAGAAGCACTCCTAGACTTCACTGACCTAGAGGCAGTGTTTGATTGGCTCGATCACTCCGCCTAAGAATACTGCCTCGCGTGTTGATCTATTGGGTTGACATGCCCTAGACCCAAGAGGGGTAACATCGGCTGTTAAAATTTGTGATGGATTATCCATACGTGCAGCATTTTTGCCCTTAGGAGAGAACTGATTTGAGCGAAGCAGCCGTTGCCATTGTCACTGGTGCCTCACGGGGAATTGGTCGGGCGATCGCCCTCGAGCTGGCAAAAGCAGGAGCCACGGTAGTGGTTAACTACGCCCGTTCTGCTGAAGCTGCCCTTGAAGTGGTGCAAATGATTGAACAGCAAGGGGGAACAGCGATCGCGATTGCTGCCGATGTGTCTGTCCCTGAGCAGGTCGATACCCTTGTGGCCAAAACTGTGGACACCTATGGCCGCGTCGATGTGCTGGTCAACAATGCCGGCATTACCCGCGACACGCTGCTGCTGCGCATGAGCCTCGAGGATTGGCAGGCCGTGATTAACCTGAACCTGACGGGGGTCTTCCTGTGTACCCGTGCGGTGAGTAAACTGATGCTCAAGCAAAAGCGGGGACGAATTATCAACATTGCCTCTGTGGCCGGGCAAATGGGCAACCCTGGCCAAGCCAACTACAGTGCTGCCAAAGCAGGCGTGATTGGGTTTAGCAAAACTGTGGCCAAAGAACTCGCCAGTCGGGGCATTACCGTGAATGCCGTTGCCCCCGGTTTTATTGCCACTGAGATGACCGCTGGACTCAAGGCGGAGGACATTCTTAAATTCATTCCTCTAGGGCGGTATGGTGAACCCACAGAAGTGGCGGGGATGGTGCGCTTTTTGGCCTTGGATCCGGCAGCCGCTTACATTACGGGGCAAGTCTTCAATGTGGATGGTGGTATGGTGATGGCCTAGGCGCCTTGGAGTAGTGCAACAACCCATGACCGACGCGATTACCCTCCCCAGTCAATACGATCCCAAGCAAACCGAGGCCAAATGGCAACAGCTTTGGGAAAGCAGTGGTGTCTTTCACGCCGATCCCAACCACCCCGGCAAGCCCTATTGCATTGTCATTCCGCCTCCGAATGTCACCGGCAGTTTGCACATGGGGCACGCCTTTGAGCACGCCCTGATTGATGTGCTGATTCGCTATTACCGCATGATTGGTCGCAACGTTCTCTGGCTGCCGGGGACAGACCATGCCAGTATTGCTGTTAGCACGATTTTGGATCAACAGTTGCAGGCGGAGGGCACCAACCGCTTTGCCTTGGGACGAGAGGCCTATCTCCAGCGGGCTTGGGCGTGGAAGGAGTCATCGGGCAATACGATTGTCGGCCAAATTCGTCGCTTGGGACTATCGGTGGATTGGTCGCGCGAACGCTTCACCATGGACGAGGGGTTGTCGCGGGCGGTGCTGACCGCCTTTAATCGCCTCTATGAAGCAGGGCTGATCTATCGCGGTAAGTATTTGGTGAACTGGTGCCCCGCCAGTCAATCGGCGGTCTCGGATTTAGAAGTGGAAAACCGTGAAGTACAGGGGCATCTCTGGCATTTTCGCTATCCGCTGACGGATGGCTCAGGCTATTTGGAGGTGGCGACGACCCGGCCAGAAACGATGCTGGGAGATACAGCGGTGGCGGTTCACCCTGAGGACGATCGCTATCGCCATTTGATTGGCAAAACGCTGCGGCTTCCCCTGATGAATCGGGAAATTCCCATTATTGGCGATCCCTTAGTAGATCCGACCTTTGGCACCGGCTGTGTGAAAGTCACCCCAGCCCACGATTCCAATGATTTTGTCATGGGGCAACGCCATCACCTACCCATGATTAACCTGATGAATAAGGATGGCACCCTCAATGAGAATGCTGGCGAGTTTGCGGGTCTGGATCGCTTTGTGGCGCGTCAACAGGTGGTGGCTCGCCTAGAGGCAGAGGGCTTTTTGGTACGGGTGGAGGACTATAAACACACCGTTCCCTATAGCGATCGCGGCAAAGTGCCCATTGAACCGCTCCTCTCTACCCAATGGTTTGTGAAAATTCGTCCCCTCGCGGATGCCACCCTCAAGGCACTGGATAAAAAGCACTCCCCCCGCTTTATCCCCGATCGCTGGGCAAAGGTCTATCGCGATTGGCTGGTGAACTTACGGGATTGGTGTATTTCACGGCAACTGTGGTGGGGGCATCAAATTCCCGCTTGGTATGTGGTCAGTGAAACCGAGGGCGAAGTGCGCGATGACACGCCCTTTGTGGTGGCCATGGATGAGGCCGCTGCCCGCGCCAAGGCGATCGCCCAATTTGGCAAGGAGATTCAGCTCCAGCAGGATCAGGACGTACTGGATACGTGGTTTTCCTCTGGTCTATGGCCCTTTTCCACCTTGGGCTGGCCGGATGATACGCCAGATTATCACTGCTACTACCCTACTGCCACCTTGGTCACCGGCTTTGACATCATCTTTTTCTGGGTGGCGCGGATGACAATGATGGGGCAGTACTTCACCGGTAAAATCCCCTTCCGCGATGTCTATATCCACGGCTTGGTGCGGGACGAAAACAACAAAAAAATGTCCAAGTCTGCCAACAACGGCATTGACCCGCTGATCTTAATTGAAAAATACGGCACCGATGCCCTGCGCTATAGCTTAGTCAAGGAAGTGGTCGGCGCCGGACAGGATATTCGCCTAGAGTACAACCGCAAAACCGATGAATCGGCAACCGTCGAATCTGGCCGCAACTTTGCCAACAAGCTTTGGAATGCCTCTCGCTTTGTGCTGCTGAATCTAGAGGGGCAAACCCCCAGCCAGTTGGGGACACCGCGGCGGCGGGACTTGGCGGCTAGCGATCGCTGGATTCTCAGTCGCTACCACACGGCCATTCAAACCACCCGCGAACGCATTGAAAGCTATGGCCTTGGGGAGGCGGCCAAGGGACTCTACGAATTCATCTGGGGGGATTTTTGCGACTGGTACATTGAACTGGTGAAACCCCGTTTGCAAGGGGAAAACGCCAAAGCCAAGCGCACGGCGCAACAGGTGCTAGCTACGGTTCTCGATGGTATCCTGAAGCTGCTCCATCCTTTCATGCCCCACATTACAGAGGAAATTTGGCACACGCTGCATCAGGTGGGAGACAGGGAAGTTTTAGCGGTACAACCCTACCCGAAAGTGAATCGCCGCGCCATTGACCCTGACCTTGAAGCCCAATTTAGCCTTTTGATTGAAACCATCCGCACCCTTCGCAATCTGCGGGCAGAGGCGGGGATTAAGCCGGGGTTGTATATTACGGCCTTGATTGAGGCCAGTGCTGAGGAAGCACCGATCTTTGAGGCTGGGGCGACAGATATTCAACACCTAGCGCGTCTCGAGTCGCTAACCATTGGTACTGGACTGCAAATTCCGCAGCAGGTGTTTAGTGGTGTGGTTGGCAAAAGCGAGGTGCTCATTCCCCTAGCGGGGGTCGTAGATGTGGAGGCCTTGGTAACAAAACTCCAGAAGGAGGGCGATCGCCTGACCAAAGACATTCAATCTTTAACGGCTCGCCTCAACAACCCCAATTTTGTTAACAAAGCCCAACCAGAGGTGGTGGCTACGGCTCAGGCGCAATTGACCGCTGCCCAACAGCAACTCACGATTATTCAGCGCCGACTCCAATCCCTGAGTGCCGATGCCTAAACCCAATTCTGATCAGTAGAAAACGGCACCGCAAGCAGTCGAAGCCTATTTGCGCGATCGCTCGCCTCGTTAACATGCAATAAAAAGCAATAAAAAATAGGGGGGTGTTTCCCCCCTGAAATGGACTGAGAAAATCTCAGCCTTAGTAGCGATACCCGCCGTAGCCGCTGTTGGCCTGATTGGGCTTATAGACAATAAAGCTCATCACTTGGCACTGCTTGATATTGTCAAAGGCCACCACACGGACGAAGCAGTTGGGATATTCCGAGCGGCACTGCTGCACTTCGTTGAGCACCTCTTGGGCATTGGTGCAGTTAAACAGGGG
Organism: Thermosynechococcus sp. B1; assembly: GCF_030322985.1. Taxonomy (NCBI): domain Bacteria; kingdom Bacillati; phylum Cyanobacteriota; class Cyanophyceae; order Acaryochloridales; family Thermosynechococcaceae; genus Thermosynechococcus; species Thermosynechococcus sp. B1. The sequence continues at coordinate 1,598,635 of NZ_CP096573.1, forward strand.
CAGCTTCCACATCGTCCAGTAACGAATCTCAGCATCAGAGCTTTCATTGAACTCTACGCAGGGGTGGTAGCCCTGATCAATGGCGTACTGGATTTGGCGAGCAATTTGGGCGTCACTGAGGGGAGGCAGGTAGGAGAAGGTTTCGTAACGACGCTCTTTGGGCAGTGTTTTCATAGGTTCCTCAATTGGTTCACAGTCAACAAATTATTCAGGGGTTTCTGGGTTGCTGCTCTCAACATTGGCTTCCGACACTTGGGTCATTCGCTCCAGTTGTTGACAGCGTTGTTGCAAATTGGCCTGCTGGATGCCCGCACGTAGCATTTCTGGCAGGTAGTCCGCCACCATTTCCGCGAGATGTTCGCGTACCGTGAGGATGCGAAAACCGAGATCGGGCTGTTCGCGAAAGAGGGCTTCCAAGTAGCGTTCACCGTCTTGGATACTTTCTTGACTCGTGAACTGGTGTAGCCAGAGCGATCGCGGTGGATCGGTTTCGGCCAGTTGCCCAATCACGGTTCGCACGGCCTGATAGGTGAGATAACTCATCAGGGTTTTGGTGGTTTGCTTCGCAATGTGCTTGACATCCATAGACCTACGGGGAAATCGTTGCCGTAGCTCCGATTGAACCCCAACTGCACCACCTAGATCGTGTCTTGCGCTTCAAACTCGAACTTGATTTCTTTCCAGAGTTCGCAGGCAGCAGCCAGTTCTGGACTCCAGCGAGCGGCTTCGCGGATGATGTCGCCGCCTTCGCGCATCAAGTCACGACCTTCGTTCCGAGCTTGGATACAGGCTTCAAGGGCGACCCGGTTCGCAGTTGCCCCCGGTGCATTCCCCCAAGGGTGACCAAGTGTGCCGCCCCCAAATTGCAGCACAGAATCATCACCAAAAATGTCCACCAGTGCGGGCATGTGCCAGACGTGAATGCCACCAGAAGCCACCGCCATCACTCCTGGCATCGAGGCCCAGTCTTGGGTGAAGTAAATGCCACGGGAGCGATCCTGCTCAATGTAGTTTTCCCGCAGCAGATCGACAAAGCCTAGGGTGACGGCTTTATCCCCTTCCAGCTTACCGACAACGGTACCGGTGTGGATGTGGTCACCACCAGACATCCGCAAGCACTTGGCCAAGACCCGGAAGTGGATGCCGTGGTTTTTCTGACGGTCAATCACAGCGTGCATGGCGCGGTGAATGTGCAGCAGCATGCCATTGTCACGGCACCATTTCGAGAGGGTGGTGTTGGCGGTGAAGCCAGCGGTGAGGAAGTCATGCATGATGATGGGCATTTCCAGTTCTTTAGCGAACTCTGCCCGTTTCAGCATTTCTTCGCAGGTGGCAGCGGTTACGTTGAGATAGTGGCCTTTGATTTCACCGGTTTCTGCTTGGGCTTTGTGAATGGCATCAGCGACAAACAGGAAGCGATCGCGCCAGCGTTGGAAAGGCTGGGAGTTGATGTTTTCGTCATCTTTGGTGAAGTCCAGACCACCGCGCAAGCATTCATAAACGGCACGGCCATAGTTTTTCGCCGACAGACCCAGTTTCGGCTTAATGGTGCAGCCCAAGAGGGGACGACCGTATTTATTCAATTTGTCGCGTTCCACTTGAATCCCGTGGGGTGGCCCTTGGAAGGTTTTCAGGTAAGCCACAGGAATCCGCAGGTCTTCAAGGCGCAGCGCTTTGAGGGCTTTGAAACCAAACACGTTCCCCACAATGGAGGTCAGCATGTTGGTGACCGAGCCTTCTTCAAAGAGATCCAGCGGGTAGGCAATGTAGGCGATGAACTGATTATCTTCACCCGGCAGGGGCTCGATGTCGTAGCAGCGACCTTTGTAGCGATCCAAGTCGGTCAGCAGGTCGGTCCACACGGTGGTCCATGTCCCTGTCGAGGATTCGGCGGCAACGGCGGCAGCAGCTTCTTCAAAGGGCACGCCCGGCTGCGGGGTCACACGAAAGGCCGCTAGAATATCAGTGTCTTTGGGGGTGTAATCCGGGGTGTAATAGGTCAGGCGGTAATCTTTTACCCCTGCCTGATACCCAGCTTTCTGGGATTTAGATTGCGTGTAGGCCATAGACATTTTTCCTCTTTAACAGCTACTGTGCCAAGTAGAGCAATCTCTACGGGCAACCTTTGCAATGGGTAGTGTGAACGCTACGATTCCCCGAAAATGGGGCAAAATTGAGCAATGCAAAACTCAGCGAGAGGATGCAACCATCCGCAAGCCTGTGATATGGTCGTAGGTCTTATGCTTAGCATCAGCTTAGTTGATACCCAATGCAATAACTTTTGCTTTGGAGATTCTTAATTATTCTATAGGTTTGGGTTATCAATCTTTAGAGTTGTTTATGGGTTTCTAATCAGAGGCGCATAACTATAGTCTTCTCTCTATTCAAAAATGATTGAGGATTATCCGAAATCAATTGAATGGCACTCATGGGGGGCGATCGCTCTATTGTTTTTGTAAAAAAGGGGGTGGAATTTCTATGAGTCCGATCATTCAATGGTATCCCGGCCACATTGCCAAGGCCGAACGTGCCCTCAAGGAACAACTGAAACAGGTGGATGTGATCTTAGAAGTGCGGGATGCACGGATTCCCTTGGCCAGTTGCCATCCCCAAATTCGGCAGTGGGCCAGTGGCAAGCAACGCCTCTTAGTGCTCAATGGTATGGACAGGATTAGCGATCGCGATCGCCAAGAGTGGCTCACTTGGTTTGAGACCCAAGGAGAAACCGTCTTTTTCACCAATGCGCAGCGTGGGGAAGGCATTTACCGTCTCCAACAGGCGACGGTGCAGGCAGGGGCTGTCATGAATCAACGCCGCCAACAGCGGGGCATGCAAGTAAGAGCCGTGCGGGCTGTGGTTCTGGGATTTCCCAATGTGGGCAAGTCAGCACTGATCAATCGCCTCTTGCAGCAGCGGGTGGTCGAGAGTGCCGCTCGGCCGGGGGTAACCCGGCAACTGCGTTGGGTGCGTTTGTCTCCCACCTTGGAACTTTTGGATGCCCCCGGGGTCTTGCCGATGAATTTTAAGAATCAAGAGGCGGCGGTAAAACTGGCCATTTGCGATGACATTGGCCAAGCTGCCTACGACCCTTGTCGCGTGGCACCAATTCTTGTTGAGCTACTGCACCAGTTGGGACAGGCCGATCGCCTCAGCGATCGCTATGGTCTAGCCGTCACCGACACGGGTGAAACCTATCTTCATGATCTCGCCACTCGCCGCTACCATGGGGACTTAGAACGGGCGGCTCGTCAACTTTTGCAAGACTATCGCCGCGGTTACTTGGGGGCGATCGCCCTTGAGCATCCCCCTTTACAAAATAGCATGTAAGTATTTAGTATGTAGGTATTTCTGCAATTTTAATTGCTGTGCCATGAAAACACTGATGATTACTGTGGGCAACCGACAGGTGGGCTGGCGGTGCAAGGATGGTATTGTGCGCAATTTTGGAGCTGATGGTGATCCTGCCTGTAAGGGGGATGCGCCACCTCACCTGAGTGAGTTGTACGCGGAATTTGGCATCGAACGGGGTTTTCATGATCCTGAGGCAAAGCACCGCCACAACGTGCGCTATTTAAGTGAAATCGTTTATCGGCATTGTCAAGCCAAGAATGACTTTTCACCCGTGGTTTTGCTGCTGGATGAGCAAATCTTGGCGGAGCACTATGCCACGCCAACGGAAACCGCAGACGTGATTCTCTGGGGAACGGATCAGCCAGAATCGGTCGGTTGGCAATTTTACGCCATGGATACTTGTTGGCTGGCGCAGTTGATGGCAGGGGCAATTCAGCAGCGCTATCCCCACCTCAACGTCACGGTTTGGAACTGTCCAGTTGATGTGAATGAGAGGCAAGCCCTGTGGGACTTCACGGAAAAGCAGTTAGAGCAATATATTGAGCGTTTGCCAGAGAACGCGGCTAGCAATTGGCAGTTGCAAATTCAAACAAAGGGGTCTGTCCCTCAAATGGCAGATGCTTTGAACATGATTGCAGCAGTTCTCATGCGTCAGTATCCCGTTTGCAAAATTATTCCAACAGAGCCAAAACCGTTCTTTGATCCAAGCAATCAGTCTGCTCGCAGTGCTGAATCTTTTGAAGTGGTCTCTTTAGGTGAGATCTTTTGGCCCCTAGAGCGCCAGCGGATTGCCACAGCATGGAAACGGGGCGACTTTACGGCTGCAAAGGTACTCCTTGAAGCCCATCGCGATCGCTATGAAGCGCTCTATCACTTGGCCGATCGCCTTGCCTTAGCAAAAAACTGGAGTATTCAAGATTTTCTCAAGGGAATTCAGGGGCAACGCTGGCTGGATCAAGAGTCTACGAGACCAGTGGCTCGCAAAGCTCAACGGAACCAGTGGCGCGACGCGACGGTCACTCGCTGTCCCAATAGTGAAACGGCCACCAGCAAGTTCTTGAAAATTTGGGAATTTGAGCTATTCATTGATCTGAGCTTGCAGCAGGCGAACTATACACTAGCTTTTATGCAATTTGCCCAGATGATTGAACGACTCCTGTTTTGGCGATGCGAACAGGAAAATTGGCACACTCAGGGGCACTTAGGTGAGGCATTCTTGCAGGAGGGCAACTATCGTGATCCGAAGAAATTGCCATTGGGGGTGCTGTGGCGAGCCTGGGCAAAAGTGGAGCAGCGATCGGACGGTGATGACCTTGTTAAAAAGCTGGAGACGATCAATGAATATCGCAATGGCGTTGTTCACAAGAATCAAGCAATCACTCGTCAAGAGCTAACCGCGTTAGCCGACGTTTCAGAAGAGGCCTCCCTAAGTGAAATTCATCAAGGGCTGTTAAATGTCCTTTGCCAAGTTCTCAATCAAGAACAAATGCCAGAAAAAGGGGTGGCGCGATCGCTCTACGAGTGGGGACTAGAGCAACTGAAGTAATCCCAATCCCAGCCTAAGCAGCAATCTCCACCCCAAAGACCTCTTGGAAGACTTTGCCCACCTTGTAGCCGGAGTCAATGGACTCGAGGGGATCCTTGCGCAGGCGGTGGCGCAGACAGAGGACAATCACCCGCGCAATATCCTCAACGGTAACATCCGTGCGTCCCTCAAAGGCGGCTAGCGCCTTGGCCGCGCGGTTAGTAACAATGTCTCCCCGCAGGCCATCCACATCTAGCTCGGCACAGACTTGGGAAATTTTCACCCGCAGTTCGTAGTCAATTGTGACACTCGGCAAGAGGGCTTGGGCAGCAACTAGCTTGGCTTGCAGCGCTTCCTGTTGAGCTTGGTATTTGGCCAAAAAGGCTGCGGGGTTTTGATCAAATTGCGATCGCTGTTCCACTATTTCCACCCGCAGGGTTGGATCCTTGACGGTGCGAATTTCAGCGTGCATGCCAAAGCGATCCAGCAGTTGCGGTCGCAGTTCCCCTTCTTCAGGGTTACCAGAGCCGACCAAGACAAAGCGTGCCGGGTGACGAATTGAAATGCCTTCGCGCTCAACGGTATTCCAGCCGGAGGCAGCGGCATCGAGCAGCACATCCACTAGGTGATCATCCAGCAGGTTCACCTCGTCCACATAGAGAATACCGCGATTGGCCTTGGCCAAGAGTCCGGGCTCAAAGGCTTTCACCCCCTCAGCAAGGGCTTTTTCAATATCAATGGTGCCGCAGACCCGATCCTCAGTTGCCCCCAAGGGCAGATCCACCATCGGTACTTTTTTCTTGATGGTGTGAATGGGTTCACCCGCTGCTACGGCCACCTTGACCGCATCGCTCATCAGATCGGGATCGCTAGGATGACTGTTGAAGGGGTCATCGGCGACCACCTCAATTTCCGGCAGCAGATCCGCGAGGGCGCGAATGGTGGTTGATTTGCCCGTGCCGCGATCGCCCATAATCATCACCCCACCAATTTTGGGGTCAATGACATTGAGCAACAATGACAGTTTCATTTCGTCTTGACCGACAATTGCCGTAAAGGGAAAAACAGGCCGACGAGGGACAGCAGTCGCAGTCACAGGCATCACATCGCAAAAACAGCATTGATTATTGTGCCACATTGGGCTTGCGCTGCCACAGCAAAATTTTTCCGCAAAATCCTAGCCCTAGGTGGAGGAACTGTGATACCCTAAGTAGGGACAATTAAGGAGCTTAAGCGCTCTCATTGCTTTTGCTCTGCGACATCCATGCAGGTTCTCAATTAGCAACAATCGCTGTGAACCCATCCAGTCATTTTACACCACTAATAAAGGCGGAGACTTTGCGTACCCTTGGGGGACGTAGGCCTCAGTTGCGAGCGGTTTCTCACGCCCGACTGTCCATTTTTCAATTGTGTTGTTTTTAAGCTGCCTAAGGGAGGTTTCTTTATGTCCGTGCGTTTATATGTGGGCAATCTGCCGCGTGAACTGAGCCGCGAAGAGCTAGAAGCCCTATTTAACCAAGAAGTGGGCGAAGTAGGCACCACTAAACTGATTACCGATCGCAAGACTGGTAAGTGCCGCGGTTTCGGCTTTGTCACCGTTGAATCCGAGGAAGTGGCGGATCAGGTGATTGAGAAACTCAACGGCTACACCTTTAAGGACAATCCCCTCAAGATTGAGAAGGCCAACGACAAGCCGAAATCTGAAGCTAAGGAAAAAGAAGAAACAGTGGCCGAAAAAGCCACTCCCAGCAACCGCAATAATCGCAAAAATAATAAAAATAATGGGCGGCGTACCCAAGCCAATTCGGCGCCGGCTGAATATAGCTCCATGGATACGGAAGCTGCTCAACCGGATCCCCGCTGGGCAGATGCCCTAGCACAGCTTAAGGAACGACTCCTTGCCCAAAGCAGCAACGCTTAAAGGTTTTAGGCAGTTTCTATGACGGCGGATCCCTGGCCATTTGTGACCCCGGGTATCCCCGATGGTCTCTTTGAGCGCTTACCAGGTATTCCCCTCACCCAACGGGAAACGCGATTATTGATGCTCTCCTATTTGCGCCTTGAGCCGGACTCTTGTCTTTGGGATGTGGGCGCGGGCACGGGTACGATCGCTGTTGAGGCGGCACGCTTGGCGAAGCGGGGACAGGTGATTGCCGTTGAACGAGACGAGGAAGTGGTTGATCTGATCCAGCGCAATTGCGATCGCTTTGGCGTCAAGAATGTGCAGATTGTTGCCGGTTCCGCTCCAGATTGCTTTCCCCAGTTATGTCGCACACCGCAGCGCATTTGTCTCGAGGGGGGGCGCCCGATTAAGGAAGTTTTGCTGCAAGCGTGGGAGTATCTTGCGCCCGGTGGTCGCTTGGTGGCGATCGCCAGCAGTTTAGAAAATCTCTATGCCCTCTCTGAAGGGTTTGCGACAGTCCAAGCCCGCAGCCTAGAGGTGGTGCAATCAGTGATCAATCGTCTGGAAACGCGGGGCGGCCACCAAATTTTTGCAGCAGTGGAACCGATCTTTATTCTCAGTGGCGAGAAAATTTCCTAATGGGCAGCGGGCAACTGTGGGTGGTGGGTACCCCCATTGGCAATCTTGAGGATATAAGCGCTCGTGCCCTGCGCATTCTCAAGGCGGTGGATCTCATTGCTGCGGAGGATACACGCCACACCGGCCGCCTGTTACAGCATTTTGGCATTACCACACCCCAAATCAGTCTCCATGAGCACAATACCCAACAGCGCGTGCCCCAACTGCTTCAGCGCCTAGAGGCGGGTCAACAGATTGCCTTGGTTAGCGATGCAGGGTTACCGGGGGTGTCGGATCCCGGTTATGAATTGATCACGGCCTGTATTGCCGCAGCCATTCCGGTCACACCGATTCCCGGCGCGAATGCTGCCTTAACAGCCTTGATGGCCGCAGGATTACCGATGAATCGCTTTTGTTTTGAAGGGTTTTTGCCGACCAAGGGGCGCGATCGCCAGCAGCGATTAGCAGCACTGCAACAGGAAACGCGCACAATTCTTCTCTACGAAGCCCCCCATCGCTTGCTGCAAACGGTAACAGAGTTATGTCAAATCTTGGGGAACGATCGCCCCCTCGTCCTCGCCCGCGAACTCACAAAGCGCCACGAAGAATTTTGGCGGGGAACCCTCGGCACTGCCTGCACTTATCTACAGGAGCATCCCCCCCGTGGCGAATACACACTGGTTTTAGGCGGTGCCCCTGAACACTCTGTGGCCGTGAATCCCAATCATCTCGCAGACGAATTAGCGACACTTCTCAGCCAAGGCCTTTCTCTTACCCAAGCCAGCCGTCAACTGGCAGATCTCACAGGGCTTTCACGGCGCGACATCTATCAACTGGGACTCCAGCTCAAACAGGCATCCCCTTAACTTTCTCCCTCAAGGGCGACGGCAACCCATCCACAAATTGGGGATAGACGGGGAGTCGTGGCACTAATTCCCATCCCCACGCCTGTAATTGTTCCCTCAATGCTGCCACATTGGTGTGGGGATAGTCGGGATTGACGTGATCCAAGGGAACGATGCCCCCCAAATCGCGAGCGCCCGCGTTTAGGCACGCCCGAAAGACCTCTGGATCTGTGACCAGATTCGCAGGAATTTGAATCGTGATGTCTTCAGGCAAAAGCGATCGCGCCCAGTGTACCACGTTCGGTAATTGCCTCAGATCAAAGGGGGGCAATGCTGCTTCCTGTTGCTGGCCGGGACTGTGGGGCTGCAAAATTACCTCCTGAATATGTCCCCACCGCCGATGACACTCAGCAATGGCCGTGAGCGTTTCTGCCCAATCCTGCGGCTCTTCACCAATGCCCAAGAGCAAGCCCGTAGTGAAGGGAATGCCCAGTTCCCCGGCCTGTTCCAGTTGGTGTAAACGCAGTTGCGGATCCTTGCTAGGGGCATGGCGATGGACGCTTTGCAACAACTTCGGTGTTAATTGCTCTAGCATCAGTCCCATCGAGACATTCACCGCCTTGAGAGCGGCCATTTCTGCTCGATTGAGGGGACCCGCATTGGTATGGGGCAGAAATCCCTGATCCAAGGCTAAGGCGGCTAGATCATAGAGACGCTCTAACCATTGGGAACGCTGGGGACTGTTGGGGGCAACTTCGCCACTGAGAATCAAAATTTCTCGCACCTGTTGGGGGTCAAGCCCTGCCAACTGTTGAGCCGCCGCCTCTAAACTCAACCAACCACTCGTGCCAATATCCTGACGGAAGTTGCAGTAGGTACAGCGATTAAAACACTCGTACGTCGGTACAAGAGTAAAAGCTGGACTATAGGTGATGGTGCGATCATCGCTCATGGAGACTCACGAAAAAGTGCTCTTATCTCAGCACCCCTGCGTTCAAGGAGATAATTTCTCAATAACGGGCGATCGCGAACACGTAGAGGGCATGGCCTGCCAATAACGTTAACCACACCAGCGTTACCGTTGGCATAAAGGGTACTGCCGTGGGTTGCACCTGATGCCAAAACCAGCCACCAGAGTTAAAAGCAGCAAAAAGGGCAACATGAACCGCAAAATTCATGCGATCGTCCAAACGGCGATAGCTCGGATCACGGCGATCGGGCTTACGGGGCCAACGGGGAGGCATATAGAGGGTACCTAAATCACTTCCAGCTCGTCGGGGTGCAAATGGGCAATGAACTTGGGACTAAACCGCACCTGAATCGGGTAGTTGGGACTAATGGGACGGCCCTGCCAGTCGCTGAGAATGGCGAAAATCTCCCCTTCCATGCCCTGAATGTCAAAGGGTTCGTTACGGTGATCAGGATGGTGATAGACGATGGTAGGGGTCTTGACGCGTACCCGCAGACCGACACTTAAAGCTTGTTGCTCCATAACACTCATTCGTTTCTTGCTCTCCTCGACTGGCAGGGGTTTTGTTTTTATCGTCGCATACGGATCGGCAAGGGCGATCGCCCTAGGACAATTGAACATCAATTGTTACCATTGCCGCCCGACCTCTGTCAGTTGGCAGAGGAGATCATCGGATGACCGAGGGAGTTGCCATTGGCGCTTATTGTCATTGGTGGCATGAGGAGTAGAGAGCGCACTTGATGGCGTTTTTCGGGGCTGAGGTATTCCTGCTGGACGGAGCGCCAAGTTTGCCACTGGCGTGTTTGCTCAAGGGCAATCATTTCTGCGAGGCAAGGAGAGGCTTGGCGAAGATTGAGTCCAAGTTGGGTACGGAAAAAGTCATGGAGGACAACGCCATCGTGAAGTGTGCCTAGGAGTTCTTGCAACTGAGCAAAGGCATCTACCTGTTCAGTGAAGGTGTCTCCATAGACACTGCTAAAGAGTTCCATTTGGTAGCGTACCCGCTTGGCTTGCTTGCGTAGATCGTGGAGATCTTCACCCGCTGTTTGCAGCCACTGGGGCGGGTTACTCACCGCAAGGAAAAGGGGGCGATCGCCCTGCCATTCAATCGCCACTTGCCACCCCGGATGCAGCAACAGTTGACACACCAAGGGCAACAAAATATCTGGGGCAATCAGTTCCGTCGGTAAGTTGGCAATCTCACGATATTGAGGGGCAGCTAGCCATTCTTCTAGCCCCTGTTGCAATTTGCGATAGCGATCGCTGCGCAGCAATTGAAGGGCTTTTTGTAGCAGTTCTGTCCGTTGCTTTTCGAGTTTTTTGATCAGTTTTGCCAGTTGTTGTTGCTCAGGGCGAGGTAGGTGAGGGTAATACTGCTCCTTGAGCGCCAGCATCATCACATCCAAATCCCGTACGGGACTGAGGCTGCCGGCGATCGCCCGTACCCGCTGAATGGAGACTCCCTTGGGCAAACGTACGGTATTACAAAAGACCTCCAGAGCCGTTCGCAGGCGGCGCAAGCCCACCCGCATCTGGTGAATTGCCTCAACATCGCGATCGCGAATCACCCCCGGCTCGTGTTTGCTAATTTTGCGGTAGTACTTTTCAAAAGCGGCGTACGCGATATGCCCTAGGGTTTCCATAAGACCCCCTCCCTGCTCAACGCCTAAAGGAATACCACTATTAAATTAACGTTTATTAACCAAGGTTACTTTTATCTTAATTTTAACTTAACCATAGTTGTGGCTGAATCATGGCTCAGCAAAAAAAGCCCCGCTCGATCAGAACGGGGATCAGTGAAATCAGTGAAGTCATTCAGTAAGAGCGGAACAAAAAATTGGGAAACTTAGGCAGCCGCTAGATTTTTAGCAACAAAGTCCCAGTTCACCAGTTGGTTGAGGAAGTTATCAATGAAGTCTGGACGGCGGTTTTGGTAGTCGAGATAGTAGGCGTGCTCCCAAACATCAATCGTCAGGAGGGGCACTTGACCGTGAACCAAGGGGTTTTCGGCATTGGGGGTTTTGGTCACTTTCAGCGTACCCGCTTCGAGCACCAGCCATGCCCAACCGCTACCAAATTGGGTCGCCGCTGCATTTTTGAACTGGGACTTGAACTCGTCGTAGCTCCCAAAGGCACTGTTGATCCGGGCGGCCACATCACCCGTAGGAGCGCCACCGCCACCGGGCTTGAGGCTATTCCAGAAGAAGGTGTGATTCCACACTTGAGCCGCATTGTTGAAGATGCCCACCTTGGCAGCATCGCCATAGGTCATGCGAATGACATCTTCAAGGGATTTGTCAGCGAGTTCCGTATCTTGAGTCAGTTTATTGAGGTTATCCACGTAGGCTTTATGGTGCTTGCCATAGTGAAATTCAAAGGTTTTCGCAGACATCCCATAGGGTTCAAGGGCGCCCGGATCAAAGGGAAGGGGTTCTTGTACAAATGCCATAGTGCTCAATACCTCTCTAAAGGTGATGCAGGTTTAGGCTACTAGAGATCAGTCATCGCCAAAAGGCACCTAGCAGCAGTGCCCATCGCCTAATTAACAATTCGCAATAATTATATCATCCTCCTTTCCGCTTCAGAAAAGAGCTGTCTCGCAGCATGATATGTTCAGAGGGGTTCTTGGGTCTTGGGTTCTATGGTTGCTTCTGTCCTTCGCCTAGATCAGGTTTTGATTCCTGAGGATGCCCCGATTCGCTTTGGTACCGATGGCTGGCGCGGCATCATTGGCGCTGAGTTTACCTTTAACCGTCTGCTGCGGGCAGCCAAGGCAGCGGCGGCAGTGCTCCATCAAACCTATGGCAAGGGCACAACGCCTCGGATCATTGTGGGCTACGATCGCCGGTTTTTAGCGGAACAGTTTGCCGCAGCCGTTGCCCAATTACTGGCGAGCCAAGGCTATGAGGTGTGGCTTTCAAATTGTGCGGCACCGACCCCCGCCTTTAGTTGGGCCGTCAAAGCAGAGGGAGCCATTGGCGGCTTGGTAATGACGGCAAGTCACAATCCCGGTATCTATGCGGGACTGAAGGTGAAGGGCGCCTTTGGTGGCTCCGTACCCACGACCGTCACCCAAGCCATTGAAGCGCAGTTAGCTCAGGGAGAGCCGCCACCCGTGGGTGAGGCCAAAACAGACTATCAAGTCTTTGATCCGTGGCCCAGCTATTGTGCGGCCTTGCGCACTCATGTTGATCCAAGCCCCATTCGTGAGGCGATCGCCAGCGGTAAGCTGCGGATCTGTGCCGATGTTATGCATGGGGTGGCCGCAGGAGGGCTAGAGCGCTTGTTGGATTTAGCGATACCAGAGTTTCGGCGCGATCGCGATCCCCTCTTTGGGGGAGGTGCCCCTGAACCCATTGGCCGTTATTTAACCGCAACCCAAGAGCAACTGCGGCAACAACACAGTGCCATCCCAACAGTGTGTTTAGTCTTTGATGGTGATGCCGATCGCCTAGCAGTCATTGATGGCGAGGGGGTGCTGTACACTGCCCAAGAAATTATTCCCATCTTGATTGATCATCTGGCACAACACAGTAGCTACCGAGGGGCCGTGATCAAATCCATTAGCAGTTCTGATCTAGTGGCGCGAGTGTCCGCCCACCATGGTTTAGCGGTGATTGAAACGCCCATTGGCTTTAAGTACATTGGCGATCGCATGCTGGCAGGGGAAGCTGTCCTCTTGGGCGGTGAAGAATCAGGGGGAATTGGCTATGGCCATCATCTTCCTGAACGAGATGCCTTACTCTCAGCACTGTACCTACTACAAGCCCTAGTGACATCTGGCTTGAGCGTAGGGGAATACTATCAGCAGTTGCAGGCAACCACGAACTTTTACAGTGCCTACGATCGCGTTGATCTCACCCTCGCGTCCTTAGCGCAGCGACAACAACTAGAAGCAATCCTAGCAGCGCATCCCTTCACCCAGATTTTGGATAGCCCCGTGAGCCACTGGGAGAGCATTGACGGCTACAAGTTTCATCTGGCCGATGGCGGTTGGTTACTGATTCGCTTTAGTGGCACCGAACCCCTGCTGCGCCTCTACTGCCAAGGGAAAACGCCTGAACAGGTGCAGCGCATTTTAGAATGGGCAAGTCAATGGGCAGTTGCAGTGGCTGGCTAATCGTTAAAAAAAAACAATCGCAATGGACAACGCATCATGCCATTAGACCCATCCAGCCCAAACTCCGCTGCCACCAGTGCCCGTTCGCCCCTTTCCCTATGGACAAAACTTGCCTTTGGTGCTGGTGATCTCGGAACCGCCATCACTGCCAATTTACAGGTGTTTTTCCTGATGGTGTTCTTGACCAATGTGGCTGGCCTCAATGCGGGCTTGGCAGGCAGTGTGTTGATGATTGGCAAAATCTGGGATGCCATCAATGATCCGATCATCGGCTATTTGAGCGATCGCACCCCTGTGGGCAAGTGGGGACGCCGCCACATCTGGATGATCCTAGCAGCCCTTCCCTTTGGCATTTGCTTTTTCTTGAACTGGTGGGTACCAACGACGGATCAAGGGTTGCTCTTTGGCTACTACGTTCTCATGGGTCTCCTCTTTAACACGTTTTACACCGCAGTCAACCTACCCTACAGCGCCCTAACACCAGAACTGACAGAAGACTACAACGAACGCACTAGTCTGAATAGTTTTCGCTTTGCCTTTTCCATTGGCGGCAGTATTGGCTCACTCCTATTGGCGCAAATTCTCTTCCAAGTCATTAAGGAACCCAAAACTCAGTACATTGTCCTGGGGGGCATTGCCGCTGTATTATCTGTGCTGCCCATCTATTGGTGTGTCTGGGGCACACGGGGACGGGTACGGGAGTTTGAACGGCATACCCCCAGCAGTGGCCAAAGTCTTTTACCCTTGAAGACGCAACTGCGGTTGGTCTTTAGCAATCGGCCCTTCCTATTCGTGATGGGCATTTACCTCTGTTCTTGGCTAGCGGTGCAAATTACTGCCTCGCTGATTCCCTTTTTTATTGGCGATTGGTTGCAAATGTCCCCCGCTGAATATACGCAAGTGGCGCTGGCGGTGCAATCGACGGCGATGATCATGCTTTTTGTTTGGAGTGCCGTGAGTCGGCGTATTGGCAAGAAGGCGGTCTATTACATGGGCATGGCACTGTGGATTATTGCCCAAGCTGGCTTGTTTTTATTGCAGCCGGGACAAACAACGCTGGTCTATATCTGCGCGATTCTGGCGGGGTTTGGGGTTTCAACGGCCTACCTTGTCCCTTGGTCAATGATTCCCGATGTGATTGATCTCGATGAACTCAACAGTGGCCAACGGCGGGAGGGGATCTTCTATGCCTTTATGGTGCTACTGCAAAAAATTGGTCTTGCCTTGGGGCTATTTCTCGTCGGTCAGGCCTTGCAGTGGGCAGGCTACCTCTCCAGCGTTGCCGGTGAACCGCGCCCCGTTCAGCCCCCCTCGGCACTGTTGGCAATCCGCATTGCCATTGGACCGCTACCAACCTTTTTTCTCATTATTGGCATTGTTTTAGCCTACCTCTATCCCATTACGCAAGCGGTACACCAAGAGATTCTCTTAAGGCTGCACGCTAAACGGCAAGGAGAGGCTAGTGCATGAAGGACTGGTACGTGGGCGATCGCGCCCTTGTTTGGGGGAAGCGCACCTACATCATGGGGATCTTAAATATCACCCCCGACAGTTTTAGCGATGGCGGTGACTTTTTTAATCCCGCCAGTGCCGTTGCCCATGCCCTTGAGATGGTGGCGGCAGGGGTTGATGTCATTGATATCGGCGGTGAGTCCACCCGTCCGGGCGCCAGTGAAGTGCCCATTAGTGCTGAGTTAGCGCGGGTGTTGCCCGTGATTGAGGGCATCCGTCAGCAGTCGCAGATTCCCATTTCCATTGATACCACCCATGCGGTGGTTGCCCGCGCAGCCGTCGAAGCCGGTGCCAATATTGTCAACGATGTCTCAGGCGGGCAGGCGGATCCGGAAATGTTTGCCACGGTAGCGGCATTGGGGGTGCCCTATATCCTCATGCATCGGCGGGGAACGCCAGCCACCATGCAGCAATTAACGGACTACGAGGATTTGATTGGTGATTTGCTTCGCTATTTTCAGGAACAAACGCAGCGGGCAGTTGCCAGCGGCATTCTCCCCGAGCATCTGATGATTGATCCCGGTATTGGCTTTGCCAAAACCACGCCCCAGAATCTCACCCTTTTACGAGAACTGCGGCAATTTCACAGCCTTGGCTATCCTCTCCTGCTGGGGCCATCGCGCAAACGCTTTATTGGTGATATCCTGAACCTGCCCAATCCTAAAGACCGGGTTTGGGGTACCGCAGCGGTCTGCTGTCATGCCATTGCCCAAGGGGTCGAGATGGTGCGTGTCCACGATGTGGCGGCAATGGTGCAGGTGTGTCGGATGGCCGATGTGCTCTGGCGATCGCCCTAGAGGGACTCAAACCACTTCAGGAGACCAATGGCTATCAGAAACAGACTGGCAGCGCCTTCTAAGTAGGGCGTAAAGTGCAGAGGGGCTTGTTCCCGTAGTTGCTGCCCCAACCAAAAGCCACTGCCAATGCAGACCCAACTGGTTACTGTACTCGCTATCACAGCACTAGCGATCGGTAACTGTGCCAAACCCGCAGCTACCCCTGTGGCAAGGTTCGTCAGGGTCAATGCTAAACCCAACAGCAGCGACTGGTAGAGCGTGAAGTCATAGGCATAGTCAAGAATCGGTAATAAGTTCGGCTTTATGGTTTTAGAGGGATGATTCAAGTTGAGCAAGACTCCCCCCAGTGCCGATGCCCCCATGACGATTAGCAAGCCACTGCCAAGCCGCTGTGTCCAAATCAACGGCACATACTGCTCTACCCACCCACCCAACTCCATGGCCAAAAAGGTACTGCTACCAGAAAGAGCCGCAATCAGGACATTCCCCAGCCAACTCATACGATAGCGGCGCAGACCATAGCTAACGGCCACGCTAAAGTTATCCATATTGGTGGCAAAACCAAAGAGTAGGGAGGCGATCGCGACTGGGAGCATTGGAACCTCTCAAGAATTCACCCTGAGCATAAGCGATTTCTAAGGACAAAGGCACCTGTTAATTAAGATGGTTTGGCGGGGCGATCGCAAATTTTCTGGGTGGATGCATATCCCTAACAACAGCAATGGATAACCAGATGTATACCCTTGCGAGGTGATCCCATGAATCTTCTCCAAGAACTCCTACAAACCGTTGAAATTGGCACTCCCCAAACCTTTGGTGGCATGACGCTGTTTCCCCTGCTGCGCCCGATTGTGGCAGAACCCGACTATTGGACGCTGACGGAAGCAATGAACCAAAACCTGCTAAAGATTACCGAGGTGTCTGAAGGGGGGCATGTGCCTGAACTCCTGTGCCATAACTGGAGCGATCGCTCGGTACTGCTTGTGGATGGGGAAGAACTCGTCGGTGCCAAGCAAAACCGTATTCTTAACCTCACAGTACTTGTACCTGCCCACACTGATCTGAAAATTCCCGTCTCCTGTGTTGAACGGGGTCGCTGGCACTACCGCTGCCGTGAGTTTGCCGCTGCTGATCGCGCCTACCATGCCACAGGGCGCGCCAAGAAACTCCGCTATGTTACAGAGTCGTTGAAACACAGGGGAAGCCGCCGTGCTGATCAGGGGGAAATCTGGGCGGATGTCGATGACCATCTGCTTTTCTTTGCTTGCAAGTCCGCCACCGATGCCCTCGCTGATGTTTATGAAAAAGAAGCCCACTCCCTCGATGAGTACGTCCAAGCATTTCGGGCGATCGCCCAGCAGATTGGTGCGCTTTTCGTCGTGCACGGTCAAATTTTGGGCTTGGAACTCTTTGACTTCCCTGCTACCTTTGGCAAACTGCTCCCCAAATTCAGCCGCAGCTACGGCCTTGAAGCCCTGAAACCCTCTCTTTCTCACGGTTCAGAAGTCACAACTGCCGATGCTAAAGCCTTTTTGACGACTGTGGCGGCTGCAACGGCTGAAACCTTTGAGGCCTTGGCCGAAGGCACAGATGTGCGGCTCACCCATCCCGAAGTCATTGGTAGTGCCCTTGTGGCCAAGGGGCGAGTGGTGCACTTGAGCGCCTTTCCCACCGAGATCACCCAGTCCAAACGCCGGCGGTCAGGTTGGGAAATTTAAGTCCTAGGGACAATTGCTGCGCCCCGGTGCCGGCACACACAACTCCCATTCCGCATTGAAGGGTTCGTAGCCGAGAGCCACCCCCGCCCGTTCTGCTTGGTAGCGCACCTCCTCAAAGCAGTCAAAGCCATCGGGGCGCACGGCAATGATAATGTACTCGCGATCGCTCTGACGGCGGAGATTGGCCAACAAAATGGCCAGCGTGGAAGTGGGCTTGCCGAGGTCTGCTTTGGACACCAGCACCTTTTGGGGATGGATGATCACCCCCTCGCGACGGCACTCCAGATAGCGGGGGGTACGCCCGTCATTTTGGGCATTTTCCCGTGCCAAGATTTGCACATTGGTACGTTCTCGCCCAAGGCTACTAGCACTAATCACCACCACCAGCAGGATCAGCGTGCCAATGGTGCAGGCCAAGATCGAGAGGAAGGGAAATAAGTCCAGTTGTAAATGGTGGGATTGACGCCGCCGCACAGCCTGATGCCTTACATAATTTTGGGCACACGGAAAAAGTCATCCTCGCGATCCGGGGCGATCGCCAGTAGATCCTCGCGATTTGGCCAAGGCTCCAACACATCGGGACGGGTTACATTACTGACTTCAATCGCACGGGTCGTCGGTGGAATATCCGTGACATCCAGTTCACTCAATTGGTTCACATAGTCAAGGATGCTATCTAGTTGCTGGGTCAGGGCTTCAATCTCGCTTTCCTCAAGGGCGAGGCGAGCCAAGTGAGCCACCTTGCGCACATCCTCTGCGGTAATGACTTTTGTTGCCATGTGTACTCCCTTAGAAATAAACATCCATCCTGGAGCGACCCGTGGTCTTCAGCCAGTTTTGCGCCTCGATATAGTTATTGGGCGCCAGTTGAATCGCCCGTTTCCAGTAGTCTGCGGCGCGATCGAAGAGTTGTTCAGCCTCCTCGGAACGCTGTTGCTCCTCTGCCTGTGTGCCCAAGTAGTGGTAGATCACCGCGATATTATTAAGGGCTTGGGGCATGCGGGGATTGAGTTCAAGGGCTTGGTGATAATACTCTAGGGCTTTTTCATGATCGCCGTTACTGGCGTGGATCAGGCCAATGTTGTAGAGAATGTAGCTGCGATCGTTGGGGTCTTCCTCTAGTTCTAGGGCTGCTTGGTAGTTCTCCAGTGCCTCGGCATATTCCCCGTCCGCTTGGGCAGACATGCCATCGCGATAATAGGCAAAGGCGGTTTTTGACTGCGAACTGGTGGGCAAGACCTTGAGAATGAGGTCAGCCATGACCGTAAAGGTTTTGTCAATAAAATTGTCGTTCCGTTGTGATCGCGGCATAGGGCTTCCTTGAACGGTCTCTTGCTTAGTGTATCAAAAGCACTCCCAAGGGCGCCCCCTAGCCAATGCCTAAGATTTGTAGCATTCCACCAAGAAGCCCCTACCCCAGACCTAAGATCGTCATACAGCCCTTTTCTTGAGATGTGGCGTGTACGAATGAGGAGAGCATCCTATCCTCCAGCAGTTTTGACTGTTTTCAGCGTGTGCCATCCTTGGGAAAAGGGCTGTAGTGGCCATCCGTGCCCTGATGCTCACCAGATGTTGGGAGTTTAAGATTTATGATTGAAAATATTCTATTGGCAGACTCAGGAACTGGACAATCCGAACAAATGCTCAAGTCGCTGATGGAGTTGCCAGCGATTCAACGGGCTGCCGTCACTGTTTTGCACGTGATTCCACCGAAAATTACTGCCGAGGAGATGGCCGAACAACGTCAAGCGGGTGCCAAACTCCTAGCGGAAGCCGTTGCTCGACTGCATCTTGACCCAGTGATTAGTGTCAATACCATGCTGCGGGAGGGGGATCCCAAAGATACCGTGTTGCACGTGGCCGATGAAATCAATGCCGACTTAATCATCATGGGATCGCGGGGACTCAAGCGCCTGCAATCCATTCTCGAAAACTCCGTCAGCCAGTATGTGTTTCAACTGTCTTCCCGACCGATGTTGCTGGTGCGCGATGACCTCTTTGTGAAGAAAATCAACCGCATCATGGTAGCGCTCAATAATTCCGCCGCAGCCAAGGCCTCCTTGGACTTAGCCGTACGCCTGATGGAGGGGGTCAAGGGCGGTAAATTGATTCTTGCCCACGTCAATCCCGACCTCAAGGGTCATGCTGATACCCCCAGCACGGCTGCTGAAAAAGATCCGATTCTCTCGGAAGCCGCAACGGTGGCCAAGCAGCGGGGTGTGGAATACCAGTGTGTCCTGACCACCGGTAAGCCCGGTGAAGAAATCTGCCGCATTGCTGCTGATACCAATGCCGATCTCCTCGTTCTGGGTTCCCCGGATCGGCGTCCGTCCATCGCCCGCAGTTTGCCCGATTTAGATCGCCTCTTGGGCACCTCCCTTTCAGACTATGTGCGGGTCTATGCTGAGTGCCCCGTGCTCTTTGTGCGACAATTGGAGGCGTAATCTGGGCTAGCGGCGGTGAGCCTTTTTGATGATCTGCGCTGGCAGGGCGATCGCCAGGGGCGACAATTGGCTGAAGCCCTTGAGTACAGCTTTCGCCAACTCTTTCGCCAGCAAACGGAGCCATTTTGGGAGGATTCCCCCTCCTTAGAGGCATGGCTACGCTGGTTCTTTCAAGGGGTCTTGCTCGTTGGCCTTGGACTCGCCCTCTATTTCCTAGGGCGCAGCCTGTGGCGATGGTGGCAGCGGCGATCGCGATCCTCCTCAGCAACACTGGTTTCTACCCTTGAGGAGCGACCGCGGCCTGTGCGCGAGTGGCTGGAACTTGCTCAAGACCTGCAATTGGCGGGGGATTATGGGGGTGCTTGTCGTGCCCTCTACATGGCCTTGCTCTATCGGTTGCAGGAAGCGGGCTGGCTACGGCTACAGCCCCACTGGACCAATGGCGACTATCTACGGGAATTGGAGCGACTCTTTCAACTGGGGGAGCGATCGCCAGCCGTGCGGCGGAGTATTCAGCACCTCTTTCAAGTTCACAGTCGCAGTTACTATGGCGCCGAGGCGGTGGATGCCCAAACCCTAGCCACCTGTCAAGCCGCCTATTTTGAGGTGGACCCCTTCCTGCGGGAGCGCCAGCAATGATCGCGATCAACCGTCGCCAGTGGTTTTTCCTCGGCTTCGCTGTCCTTGTGCTGCTGGTGGTCGGCCTCCTGATTCTGGCGGCGGCGCCGAGTAGCCGCGCTGGCTCCTCCTTTGATGCCTCCCCTTGGGGCACGCAGCAGTTTTATACCTACCTAGAGCAGCAGGGGTTTCGGGTGGAGCGCTGGCAGCGGAACTATAACAACCTCAGGGGCACAGGGCACATTCTTATTCAGATTAGTGGTCGTCCCATTGGTTGGTCACCGTCCCTTGTGGAGTGGCTGGCTCAGGGCAATACGCTGGTGCGCTTCTACTGGCATGGTGAACCCACCGCAGCCCCCTTTGCGGCACGGCTCTCGACGCCCCAGGGCAAGGTCTTGATTGAAACCCGCCGCCGCGTTCCTTTCCAGCAGGGCGATCGCTCTCTCCTCAAGGATGATCACGGTTTGATTGTCTATCTCAGACGCTCTAATAGTCCCCATAACCATGAACAGCGTATCCTTGGCGTCTATCCTTGGTTGGTGGCCAATGTCTATGGCGGCGAAACGGCCCTTGCCAACTTTGCGGTTGTGGCTCAGCTCTTGCAGGAGGTGGCCGAACCAGGGGCAACGATATACTTTGATGAATGGCTCCACGGCTACCGCCAACGCACTCCAGAGGATGTGGTCAGGGAGACGGTGCCTGAAACCCTCTTCGACTACTTCAGTCGTACCCCTTGGCTGGCTGTGGGGGTGCAATTCAGCCTCTTGCTCCTCTTTTTGCTATGGCAGCAAAGTCAACGTTTTGGCCCACCCCTATTGGAAAAAGAACCTGTGGCCAGTAATAGTGCCGCCTACATTGCAGCCCTCGCAGGCGTTCTTGAGCGGGCACAGCAGCGGCACTTTGTCCTAGAACAGCTGCAAGATCGCTTTCGCTATGATTTAGCCAACCAACTCGGCCTTGCCGCCAATCCTCACCATCTGCCTAGGGATTCAGAACTCATTCAGGCATGGCAGACCACAACGGGGCGATCGCCGCAACACCTGCAAGACCTCCTCAGTATTCCCCACAGCATTGATGATTCTCAGTTACTCAAGTGGCTAGAGCAGGCCGGCAGTGCCCTACAGGCTCTGAAAAGGGCTGTCTAATAATCTAGCCCTTCGGCTTTGTCTTCACACACACGGGTCCATAGACAAGAGTTTGGCAAGCCAAGCGATAATTCTCTGGCTTACGGCGGAGCTTGCGTTCTTCCACTGGTGTGCGGGGGGAAAGGTTTTCCATACCCTCGACGATCTCAACAATACAGGTGCCACACTGGCCGTAGCCCCCACAATTCAAGAACTTGCCCTTGAGGGTGTAGAGGTCAACCCCCGCTTCCATTGCTTTTAAGCGCAGATTCGCGCCGTTGGCAGCAATAATTTCTTTGTTTTCGTTAACAAACTTAATATTTGTGGCCACAAATTCAGCTTTGCTTGCCATAGGAACCTACGCTAGTTACCATTCTTAATACATTCTCATTTTGGCAGAAAAACTGCCCAACCGTAGCTGAAGTTACGGGTAAATTGGCCGTTAAACTCTTAGTAGGGAAGCGGTTATGACCGTGATCCGGCTGCTTAATAAAATTTGTTCATGCAAACGCTAAATTTTTGTATAGGAGGAGCGTAGTCAATGGGACTACCTTGGTACCGAGTCCACACTGTCCTGATCAATGATCCAGGGCGGTTGATTGCGGCCCACCTGATGCACACGGCATTGGTCGCCGGTTGGGCAGGGTCGATGGCTCTTTATGAGCTAGCTATTTTTGATCCCAGTGATCCCGTTCTCAACCCAATGTGGCGGCAGGGAATGTTTGTGTTGCCCTTCATGGCACGGTTGGGGGTCACGGGGTCTTGGAGCGGTTGGAGTATTACTGGCGAAACAGGGATTGACCCCGGTTTTTGGAGCTTTGAGGGGGTTGCCCTCGCTCACATCGTCCTGTCAGGTCTGTTGTTCTTGGCGGCCTGCTGGCACTGGGTCTATTGGGATTTGGAACTCTTCCGCGATCCTCGCACCGGTGAGCCTGCCCTCGACTTGCCGAAAATGTTTGGCATTCACCTGTTCCTTGCCGGTTTACTCTGCTTTAGCTTTGGTGCTTTTCACCTGACCGGTCTCTTTGGTCCTGGGATGTGGGTCTCTGACCCCTATGGCTTGACGGGCAGTGTCCAGCCTGTGGCACCCGAATGGGGACCCGATGGCTTTAATCCCTACAACCCCGGTGGTGTGGTTGCTCACCATATCGCCGCAGGCATTGTCGGTATTATTGCTGGTTTATTCCACCTGCTGGTACGTCCACCCCAACGACTTTACAAAGCTCTGCGCATGGGGAATATTGAAACGGTACTCTCCAGCAGTATTGCTGCCGTCTTCTTTGCTGCCTTTGTCGTTGCCGGCACGATGTGGTATGGCAGTGCCACCACGCCCATTGAACTCTTTGGGCCGACTCGCTATCAGTGGGACAGTGGCTACTTCCAACAGGAAATTAACCGCCGCGTGCAGGCCTCCCTCGCCAGTGGCGCCACCCTTGAAGAGGCTTGGTCAGCCATTCCAGAGAAACTGGCCTTCTACGATTACATTGGCAACAACCCCGCCAAAGGAGGTCTCTTCCGTACGGGCCCGATGAACAAAGGGGATGGGATTGCCCAAGCTTGGAAAGGCCATGCCGTCTTCCGCAACAAAGAGGGTGAAGAACTCTTTGTCCGTCGCATGCCTGCCTTCTTTGAAAGCTTCCCCGTCATCCTCACCGATAAGAATGGCGTTGTCAAAGCCGACATTCCCTTCCGTCGTGCCGAGTCGAAGTATAGCTTTGAGCAACAAGGCGTGACCGTCAGCTTCTACGGTGGTGAATTGAACGGCCAAACCTTCACCGATCCACCCACCGTTAAGAGCTATGCCCGTAAAGCTATCTTCGGTGAGATCTTTGAATTCGATAAGGAAACCCTCAACTCCGACGGGATTTTCCGCACCAGTCCCCGTGGCTGGTTTACCTTCGGCCATGCGGTGTTTGCCTTGCTCTTCTTCTTTGGTCACATTTGGCATGGTGCCCGCACGCTGTTCCGCGATGTCTTCTCTGGGATTGATCCCGAACTGTCGCCGGAGCAAGTGGAATGGGGCTTCTACCAAAAAGTGGGCGATGTCACCACTCGTCGCAAAGAAGCTGTCTAGTCATTCCTAGGGGACTACTATGGAAACCATCACCTACGTTTTCATCTTTGCCTGCATTATCGCGCTGTTCTTCTTTGCCATCTTCTTCCGTGAGCCTCCTCGGATCACCAAGAAGTAGCCTCTGATCCATCAGCGAATAGGTCTTTAATACTTGCCGATCGCCCCTGCGGTCGGTTTTTTGATTTTTATGTGATGCTCAAGAGATGATGCCTGCCGATTCCTGAATCTTTCGCTCTTGAAGCCACGGTTTCTGGTACAGTCTTTATGGCACGGTGGGACGGCCAAGCTTGTTGTCTGTCAATCGCTAAGGAGAAACCTCTGAGTACCCGAGTCATTATTGTCCGCCACGGTGAAAGCACGTTTAATGTCCAAGAGCGGGTGCAAGGTCACAGTGATGCCTCTTCGCTCACGGAACGCGGTCATTGGATGGCAGCCCAAGTGGGTCTCGCTCTACGGGGCATTCCCATCCGCAAGATTTACACCAGTCCCCTGAAACGGGCAACGGAAACCGCAGAGGGCATCCATGCTCAGCTCCAAGACCCGCAACTCAAGCCACCCCATTCCCTTGATTTACTCAAAGAGATTGCGCTGCCCGCTTGGGAAGATCTGCCCTTTGCCGAAGTGAAGGCACGGTTTCCCGAGGACTATCGCCGCTGGCAGGAAGCCCCAGAAACCTTGATGATGAAAATCACCACGGAGAGTGGCCAAACCAAGGAGTTTTTTCCGCTATTGGATCTCTACGATCGCGCGGGCATGGTTTTGGAAGCGCTGCTGACGGCTCACGAAAATGAAACCATTGTCATTGTCGGCCACAGCGGTATGAATCGTGCCCTGATTTGCACGGGTCTCGGCTTGGGGGTCAAGGGCTATTTGCGGCTGCAGCAGGCCAATGGCGGCATTAGTGTCCTCAATTTCAGCAACGGCTTGCGACAACCCGCACAACTAGAAGCCCTCAATCTCACGAGCCATCTTAATGATCCCTTTCCGCAACCCCGTTTCAAGGAGCAAACGCTGCGCATCTTTTTGGTGCGCCATGGTGAAACCGACTGGAATCGCGAGGGACGCTTCCAAGGGCAAATTGATGTGCCCCTGAATGAAAATGGCCGTGCCCAAGCGGCGGCGGTGGCCGAGTTCCTCAAGGCGGTGCCCTTTCACCATGCCTTGAGTAGTCCCCTACGGCGGCCCAAGGATACGGCCTTGGCGATTTTGCAGTACCACCCTGATGTCGAGCTAGCGCTAGAACCAGCCCTTGCCGAGATTAGCCACGGGGATTGGGAGGGCAAGTTTGAACCGGAGGTGGCGGCGGCCTATCCGGGGGAACTGGAACGCTGGCGCACAACCCCGGCCCTGGTGCAAATGCCCAATGGGGAAAACCTCGAACAGGTGCGCGATCGCGTGGTTAAGGCATGGGAAGAGTGGCTGAAGCGCTGGAAAACCAATGCTCCCACCCCCCACAATGTTTTGGTTGTGGCTCATGATGCCACTAATAAGGTCTTGCTCTGCCACATTGTTGGCCTAGGCATTGAAAACTTCTGGCTCTTTAAGCAGGGCAATGGCAGCGTCACGGTAATTGACTATCCCCTCAAGGGCGGTCTGCCGCGATTGCAGGCAGTGAATATCACCACCCATTTGGGGGGCGTGCTGGATCGGACGGCGGCGGGAGCCTTGTAAGCCATGGTGTGGCGACTGTTGCAACAGGTGCGGCTGCTGGATCCGGTCAACCGCCAAGATCAACGCGCCGATGTGCTGCTGGCGGCGGATCAATTGGTGGCGATCGCCCCCCAAGAGGTGCCTGCTGACGCCGAAATCATTGATGCCTCAGAATGGGTGTTGGCTCCCCCCTTAGTGGATCTCTACAGCCACAGTGGTCAACCCGGTTATGAGGCGCGAGAAACCCTTGAGACACTCTTGGCCGCCGCTGCTGCTGGGGGGGTGCAGCATTTAACCCTCTTACCAACCACAAACCCCGTGATTGACCATCCTGCTGTTTGGCAAGCGCTGCAACAGGAGATACCAACCACCGCTTGGTCACAGGTACGGGTTTGGGGCGCACTCACCCAAGGATGCCAAGGGACGGCTTTAACCGATTTAGCGGAACTAGCCGCCAGTGGGGTAGTTGGCTTTTGTGATGATCGGGGGTTGACCCATTGGCCTTTGGTGCAGCGGGCACTCACCTATCTCCAGCCCCTAGGCAAACCCGTTGCCCTTTGGCCCTTTGACCCGGCCTTGGCCGCCAATGGGGTGGCGCGGCAAAGTGGGGTAGCCACTCGTCTCGGATTGGTGGAGCAACTGGTCTGCTGTGAAACCATTCCCCTATTGGCGATTTTGGAATTGGCACGCACCGTCTCAACCTCCATTCACCTCATGCGCCTGTCAACCGCTCGCAGTGTCGAGATTCTCGCTAAGGACAAACCTGAACAGGTCAGTGCCAGTGTGTCGTGGTTACATTTGCTCTTTACGGTTGAGGATCTAGCCAGTTACGATCCGCATCTGCGCCTTGACCCGCCCCTAGGAACGGCCAGCGATCGCCAAGCCTTGATCGAAGGACTCAAAACGGGGGTTATTGAGGCGATTGCCATTGACCACACCCCCTTGCTCTATGAAGAAAAAATGGTTTCCTTTGCCGAGGCACTCCCCGGTGCCATTGGTCTCGAATTAGCCCTACCCGCCCTCTGGCAGGAACTGGTTGCCAAGGAATACTTGAGTGCCCTTGACCTGTGGCATGCCCTCAGTACGGCACCGGCGCGGATTTTGAGCATTGAGCCACCCCGCCTCGAACTGAACAGTCGCCACTTTGTGCTTTTTGATCCGACGGTGACTTGGACAGTGACACACCAAAGCCTGCGATCGCGCGCTCACAATACGCCCTTTTGGCAGCACTCCCTGCGGGGTCAATTAGTGTCCTTTTCACCCAGCATCAACTCTGGCCGCACCCACTGATCAAATTCCTCAGCCGTAAGATACCCCAATTCCACCGCCGCTTCCTTCAGGGTTTTACCTTCGCTGTAGGCCTTTTTTGCGACGGCTGCTGCCTTGTCGTAGCCAATGTGGGGGTTCAAGGCCGTTACCAACATGAGCGATCGCTGCAAATGGCGCTGAATTTGCTCCCGATTGGGTTCAATGCCCGCTAGACAAAACTGGGTAAAGGCTTCCCCGGCATCACTCAGCAGTTCAATGGAGCGCAGCACATTGTGAATGATCAGGGGCTTATAAACATTGAGTTCAAAATTCCCTTGACTGCCGGCGATGCCCACTGCGGCGTCGTTGCCCATCACCTGCACACAGACCATTGTTAGGGCTTCACATTGGGTGGGATTCACCTTGCCGGGCATAATCGACGACCCTGGCTCATTAGCAGGTAAGATCAGTTCTCCTAGACCACAACGGGGGCCTGAAGCCAACCAACGAATATCATTGGCCATTTTCATCATCGCTGCGGCCAATGTTTTCAGGGCACCACTGAGCATCACCAAGGGATCATGGGCGGCCAAAGCGGCAAAGGGGTTCTCGGCTTTGCAGAAGGGATACCCCGTCATCTCTGCCAGTTCCGCTGCCACGCGATCGCCAAAACCGGCGGGGGTATTCAAACCCGTCCCCACGGCCGTACCGCCAATGGCAAGGGGATACAGATGCTGGAGTGCGTATTCAATATGGCCTTGACAGGCAGCAATTTGACTGGCATAGCCCGAGAATTCTTGGCCTAGGGTGAGAGGCACGGCATCCATCAAGTGGGTGCGCCCAATTTTAATAATGTCGGCAAAGGCCGTCACTTTTTCCTGCAATACCGCCAGTAAGTGCCACAGCATCGGCAACAGGCGCTGGTGGAGGGCAATGACCGTGGCAATATGCATCGCCGCCGGAAAGGTGTCATTAGAAGACTGGCTACAGTTCACATGGTCATTGGGATGAATTGGCGTTTTGCTCCCCTTAACGCCCCCCGCCAGTTCAATGGCACGGTTGGCAATCACCTCATTCACATTCATATTGGTTTGGGTACCGCTGCCGGTCTGCCAGATGGAAAGGGGAAACTGATCATCCCAGCGCCCTTCAATGACCTCATCGGCTGCTTGCATAATCCATGCTGCTTTATCGGTAGCTAAAACCCCTAAATCGCGGTTGGCGATCGCGGCTGCCTTCTTTAGCCGTGCCATGGCATGAATAACCTCGAGGGGCATGCGCTCGTGACTGATGGGAAAATACTTTAGGGAGCGCGCCGTCTGGGCACCCCAGTAGCAGTCCGCTGGTACCTCAATGGCGCCGAGGGAGTCGTATTCTAGGCGAGTTGCAATTGTCATGATTCGTCATACCGAGGGGGAGAACCCATCTCTCATCATTGCAGAAGAAGAGCCAATGCTTACCTTAGACCTATCAGAGATAGAGTGGCAACAACTGAAATAGTCTAAGTCAATATTCCGAGTCAGAGAACTTAGCGTCGGGAAATTTGGCTGGGAATGATTTAAGTTATATTGTAAAGCCGATTTTATTGCCTGATCTCTCATCAAATCAAATGAATTTACCAGTGCTCATCTAAACATAATCTCCGGGTCGTCGGAGGGCAATCAAAGGATTAGCATGTTCAATCTGATAGTTAGGGTATCGTGTTCTAGCATCTGCCACAGCTTCTATCCATTCAGGATGCCGATCGTTCCACAAGGGATGGCGGATAATTCGAATCACACTGTTGTTTCTCTGATTTTTCACAAAACCAGTTAGATTAGCAAACTGAGTAGGACTGCCATAACCAAGGTGTTGAAAAGTTGTAGAAATTGCACCAGTTACTAAACTTTGCCAAGGATTAGGGAAATTCCCCCAATTAGAGGCTAAGTCTATAGTAACGGATGAGTCTCTGACCAATCGAGCCATATCCAAAGCCAATCGCCAGTCTAGGAGACCATGATAGGCAAGATTTCGATAATCCCGCAAACAGTCATTACAAGAAGTATCACAGTTTCTGCCGTGACCTTGAGAATTCAGCCAACGGTAGGCTATTGACAGAGAATTATTAGGGTCTGATTGAGCCATGACTTTCTCAAATTGATGAGGATTGGCTAAAAAATTGCAGTAGCCTGCACCATTCTCCAAACTGTCACAGAGAAACGCTTGGCCTACAACTTTGCCATCTTGAGCTAATGTACGAAATCCTGCTTGCAATTCCAGCGGATCGACATCTAAATAAGCAGAGGCGGCAATCCTGAGCCAAAAAGCGAAGGAATACCATGCCGCTCTCCCTTCTACCGTCATTGGATCAGCAAATACCCCCTCACTCCACCGGGCAATGTTTACCAAGAGAATGTCAGTTCTGCGCCGTGAAAGAAGTGCAATTTTATATTTCTGCCCTGAACCAGTAACACGATCGCTCCCTTCAATGGCATCGGCAACTACATAAGCTCCTGATTTGGGGTTACCGAATACTGAGGCATTTTGAAAATCGAATCCTCCCCTCCCGCCATTATCATTGATTGAAATAATGCGATCGCTTACAGAAGAAACATTAGCGTTCAAAACTAAGATTGGATTACCAGCAGGAGAATTGATACTAACAGTGGGACGTGTAGAACGAGGTTGCCACTCAAACTGCCCATCATAATCCTCTGGTTTCAAATTCGTAAAAAAACCTTTTGGTTCTCTAGCATCCAATGATCGCAAACTTTGTTGATGGCACACAGGGCATTCAGATAGTTGATTTATGTTACTGCCAGTAATAGGTTGATCAGGTTGATAGGGATAAACTACAGCTTGACAATTACTGCATAACCCCAGTGCTTGGTTAGGCTCAGATAAAGGGGGCGAAAAACCGGGCTTAACATCAATATAGCTACCATTATTTTGAGGTACTAACTCCACAACTCCACAGGCGGTATGCACTGCCTTATCTCTTACAGTCTGAGAACCAGGCGCAAACTGACCGATCGCTATATCCAAATCACGATCGATGGCTTCTTTATTTGACCATTTGGTGTAGAGAAGCCTTACCCTAGTGGGAAAGCCAAACATAGGCAAGTATCCCGCATTTGCTAATCGCTCGCTCAAATTATTTTGAGTGTAGGTAGCATCTGCCACAATACGATCAATTTCAGGAATAAGGTCATTACGAAGATAAGTCAGAAATTGAGAGTCTTCTGTGCTTAAATCAACTTGGATTTTTAATGCCTTTAAAATAGATAGAATTTTTGACTCATTAGAATTATCCTGCAACCAAGCAATAATTTGAGGTTTGTATTTATGCCAGTCTTCAACTTTGCCAAACTCACCATGCACGCTATCAGTTAGCTCCAAAGAGCTACTAATCTCTTTTTCTTTAAATGACTGTCGTAAAACTTCCTTGATCAACACTCGCCTAAAAATCTCCTCACTACGCATATCCACATAGGGTGGGGGAGGTGGATCACCCGTAATGCTCTCTGGACGCTGGAAATAAAAATCGTCATGACTTCTACCCCTACAGAAAGTAACCGCTAGAGAAACTCCTGCACTACGCCGTCCTGCCCGTCCTACCCGTTGCTGATAGTTGAATCTGCGGGGGGGCATATTAGACATCATCACCGCCAATAACGCTCCAATATCAACACCAGCCTCCATTGTGGTCGTTACGCTTAAAAGATCAATGCCTTGAACCTTGGGAATTTCTTGACTGATGAATACATCTTGAAACCAGCGCTGGCGTTTTGGTCGCTCATCCTTATCCGTTTGTCCTGTGAGTTCTGCCGCATTCATCCGAAAAGGATTCCCCGACTGCTCCGAAAGATAAGTGTAGTAATCAAAATCCGATCTGCTTTGGCTAGGTTCAAGCCTTACTATTGGCGCATTTTTATTTTTGGAAGTATTGCATTCAGGACAAATTCCACCCGCAGGATGAAGATAAAAAGCATTGCATTGGGGACAGCGATAACCGGGGCGAGTGCCATCACTATTCAATTGTGTAGGAGGAGGAGGTACAAGATAAAGTCTGTCTGGATTGAGAGCAAGACTCTGGCTACTAGCTATGCCTGCATTAGAGCCAGCAAGCTGTTTTAGAACATCAGCGGAAGAAACATTAGCGATACGGTTGCAATATCTTTCAGAATAGCCGGGTAAGTTTTGATTAGTCCCTGGATGGAAATAACTGGAGTATCTATGAAGTCGGCGGATACCTAATTGGCGAATGACAGCATCCACGACTTGAACCAAAACATCAGAGGCATTCCCGACAGGTGAATAGCTAACCCACTCTTGTCCAATATTCTCAAGTACCCTAGCTACATGAATGAATATAGCGTACATCATCTCATCAGCTAACTTCCCTTCTAAACGATCAAGATGATTAGTTTGTTCAGGAGTAATAGGAGATATTGGAACAACTGCGGTGTCCCAGTTGTAGCACTCAAACCAATAATGCCACTCTCTTCCACTGTTTTGACCTACTGAGTAGTTTAGGGCGCTGAAGTCAGTTCCACCTGGACAAATTCCATACTGCAGTAAAGAATCTCGTAGTCTGCGCCTTAAATCCAAGAGGGGGACACGATTTGGATAATCTCGGAGCATTCTTAGCCATTCACTTCTTGCTGATTCGTTGGCAGAAGGATGATTCATACTCCAAAAAAGTGCCTCTGTTGTGAGAGTAGGATAGGCATTAGCAAAGCGTTTGTACCGCTCCATGTCATCTGACGAATTAGGTAGATTCAGATCATTTCTCAGCCTAGGATTCAAATCTTCTATTCTGTCAAGAATATCTTGGTTCGTGCAGGTTTGTTTCACAAATGATAATAAATCTCCCCAATAATCCTTAAAGGATTGAATTAGTAGTAATCGCACCATATCTCGATAGTGATCTCGCTCCATCCCCGCCGCCAGTTTTGCCGCATCTTGACGACTATCAGAAAAAATCACCAATTTACGAGGAGAACGAATACTTTGAGGGGCAGGTGCAGGCATTTCTCTCAACAAGCCGCCTGCAATCACCTGACAAGCCTTCTGAAAACCTGTGCGATGGGTATGCAGTGGAGTTGGAAATATTTTTCTTCTGCTGTAGTCTGCATCACATCGGGGACACTTACTCGGAAAAGCGGAAGCTTCATCTGAGCCACTACCCATCACTTGATAAAGCCAACCTGGTACCTGATTTTTCCTTGGCGGTGTATTCGACTGATCAAGCATTCCAGTTACATGATCTAGTTTTGCTTTAGTCCATTTACGCATAATTCCATTGTGAGTCCATTGCTCATCTTGAGGTTGAGTTTCCCAAGGATTGCGATCATTAGGTAGGGGCCAAAAAATGCGATAGTTGCCATACTTTTGACTTAATATAACCGCATCTGGAATTCCTTCCAAGTCAGGTTGATCAGGAGTGAGAATTTCCACAGTAGTATTTCCTACCTTTCTTGTAGCTTTGTATCCGCCCACTAGGACTTCGCCACAGACTTCACAAACAATTAAATCTAAGACACGAGAACCGCAGGAGCAAGATAAACTATGGTTGGCATGAATTGCTCCTATAGTTGGTCTACTTGGTTTTGGCTGACTATTTCGTAACTCTTGATCAACGGCTGGATCGGTACAATTGGGATTAGTACAAGCCCAAAGATTTTGCAAGTTATGAAAAAATAAATGACCTCTCACTGGTTGGGGCGATCGGCCGTTAGCCAAGGTACTCATTCCCAATGCCATTAAAAATCCTCGCATAGCATCAGAAGTAAGCTGTCCTAGTTCTCTAGCATTGGGAAAAAGCTGATCATCTAAATCTCTTACATCAGTAGCACGAACACTACCATTGACGGCTCTACAAGCATCTCTGATAGCATCTGCCGCTTCTATATTTTCTAGAGCTTCACCCAGTTGTCTGCGTGGGTCAGAGTCACTACTGAAAGTTCCTAAATTTTCTGCCAAAGTAGTTATGTATGGCAGTGATGATTCAATATCAGGTGGTTGCATGGGACGAAATGGATCGGGCTGAACTGAGCGAGCAAACTGAGCAAAAACATCGCTATATTGATTGATATTTAACCGTGCTCCTTCTCTAGGTGGAGTTTGCTCCCCAGTAATCAAACTAAAGTCCCCCCGACCAAAAAACTGCCGCAGAAAGTCGTTTCCCTCTTGTCCTGCTTCTAAACTAGCTGTGGTCGTTAAGATTCTCAGTTGGGGTGAATCAGCAGTTAAACCGAGGCGATAGTATAACAGGCGAAGGATGTAGGCAACTTCTGTACCCGGTGTACCCCGATAGGCATGCAGCTCATCAATAATTAAGTAGAATTTATTTTCTGAATTACTTTCTAACCATCTCTTTGTAGCATCAAATATATTGTTTTCGATACTTCGCATCATCATGATATTCAGCATTGAATAGTTGGTGATCAAAATATCAGGGGGATGGTCTTGCATATCCCAGCGCGATCGCATTTCACCGCCATCTAATCTTGGAAAGTAGAAGGGTAAGTCGGGCATGTCATTAAGCACTGATGGATCACTTGCAATACCATTTTGAAGATTTTGATATTCCTGTTCCATAGTTCGCATGATAGTTCTTAATTCATTCAACTTGACTGAATTGGTTACCTGCTCATTTCTACGGTTTAGCCTAGTTTTTGTTCCAGGTACAGGGGTAAGCCCTGTGTAGCGTCCAAAGGTAATGCGGTTTCCTGCTCTAGTACGATCGAGCCATTCATGCACAGTAGGACTATCTAAAACTTTGCGTAATCGGCGTAATTGGTCTTCTACCAAAGCATTCAAGGGATAGAGAATCAAGGCGCGTACAGCCGCAGGACGAGTTTCATGGCTCCTTTGAGCAACCCAATCACCACGAGGATTATCAGTTTCATCCCACCAACGTTGATTTGCAGGTTTAGCATTAGGTGCTGTCCAGCTTTGAGATTCTTTGGCTAACTCAGCTAAAAGTGGCAAGAGAAAGCACTCTGTTTTACCCGATCCTGTCCCCGTTGTAACCACAATATCTCTTTGATTAACAATCGCCTCTTGTAAACTTTGCCATTGATGCTGATAAAGCTGAATTCCATCATCAAAGAGAGTTTGTCCAAGTTGGTCTAACTCTTGATATTCTCTTGGTAAATTTCTTGCGGCATCAGACAAGCTCATGCCTGATGAGGGATAAATTGGTACTGGCTCAACTAATGGTGGAATAGTCAGGACAGGATTATGGGGATCACGAAGAAATTGCAAGCGGCGATCGCGTTCTTTGCCTAGGGCAGGATACCGCAAGGGAAATGCACTCTTGATGTAAAGTTGATAAATGCGATCAAGTCTTTGATATGTGCCAAGTAAGTCATGCATAACTACTGCTCAGTTAGTGTAATCTTGAGAGCTTTTGAAATTTCTCTAGCCAGCCGTGAACTAATTCTATTATAAATCAAGAAGCCATCTCGGTAGGTAGGTAACATGCCAGATGCCATAACTAAATGAGATTCATAAATCTCTGGCAACCTTTGAGATATAGGAATTGCCAAAGTTTTTTCTTGGCGATCGTAGTAAAACTCAACATTCTGCCCAAGCGATAAAATTGCCAAAAATCTTAATCCATAATAATCACCTTGTAACCATGATTGTGTATTTTGATTGTAGAAAAAACTATATCTAAGCTGTCTAGAGTCTTTTGTCCAAAACTGATAAAATCCCGTTTCATTTTGGAAAATACAATTAATAAAGTTTGCTCCATCAAATCTCTTTAGATCAAAATTAAAAGGGAGAACACCATCAATTCTATTCAAACTATTCTGCCAATCATTAAGACTGAGAATACTTGGGGATTCAGCTAAATTAATAGAATACCCAGTTTTTTGAGCTAGAATTTCAATGGTAATTTGACTAGGTAAAATTACCTCAATTCTGCGAGGTGCTTCCCCTCTTGGCTGATGTCTTTCCTCTAGTGATCCAAATTCTCTAAGCCTCTGTAAAAAGCGATGGCTACGCTGACCATGAAGTAAAAAAGTCTGATCGCTAGGTTCAGAATCAGTACCCACATGTACTAAAGAGGGCGGATTAACTTGCCATTTAGAGCCATTATCAGAGGTAATTAAATGATTCAGTAGTTTTAGCCGCCTTAAAATGCGCTTTGGCTCAGGGAGATCAAGAATTTCACAGGTTTTCTTAAAGGATTCCCATGTGCCGCTTCCTGAAGCAGATAGCCAATAAAGCAGATGTTCATGCTTAGTTGAGAATTGTCTAATTTGCTCATCGCTGAGGTTTTGAGTGTTTGTACTATCAACCAAGTCTAAAGGACTCTCACGAATAATTTTTTGTTGCGATCGGTATGGAATAGGATTTGTGTAATCTTGGACATCATGTGCTGCCCCAACCATTGGTTTAATATCGTCAATAGTAAATTGGTTGCGTTTCTTGTCAACAGGAAAATTAAAAAAAATTTCCTTTAAGTCTTTAATAAAACTATCTACTTCAGATGGAATATCCCCCATTTTTATGCTCTCAATGGCAACAAAAAAGTAATATTCCCCTTTTGGTTTTTTTCGATTCTTAATAATGGTATGTACTGTACAAGATTTCTAGACTGAACTGACCTAGATATAACTTCGATTAGCTGTTCGGGTTTTAATTTATTTGTCCTTTGCTTAAATCCCATATACCATCTCACTAATCTTTGTCTACTTATTCTCTCTTGTCTGGATTGGGTCATGACTAACTCCTTGCTGATTAAGCACTAAAACTTGTAAAATCAATTTCATCCCATGTTACAACTTTTATTAGTCCCTGAGCAGATTGCCCTGAACAGGTGGCACTAACTATAAAACTACCTTGAGTCAAATTGGGAATTGAATGCCGTTGATTAGTTGAAAAAGACTGATCAGAGTAAACCGTTTCGTTGGTAGTAATGTTGGTAATCTCTACCGCAACGGTTGGATGAAATGCAAATACTGTTACCTGTGGGAGATGATCACTGATCCATGTATTATTCTTCTTGGGTACTCTTAACCCTCCTGAAAAACTAATAGATAGCGATGTTTTCGGTTGTAGTTCATTTTTCAATTCTGCTGATTGAATAAATACTGCATCCCATGCTTTAGAAAGGACTTGACACTGATAAACCTCATACCAATCTGAGTTATCACCAAAAACTAGATATTTTGTATCACGATCGCCTTCCCATTGAATTAGGTTTTCATCTCTCAATCTTTGTAAATCTGTAAATAATGATTCCCTAAAAAGGATAATAAACTGCTCTCCCAATTTTGGACTACTCCAGCTTGCATATACCCCTGATTCAGGGTTATCTGGATCGGGTACTAATATCCAAAAGTCTCGCTTGGGTAAAATTAGCTTCTCAACTTGGGTATTGGGATTTATCTGATATGTTTTGCCTTGGGATATTTCTTGTCTCGACAAAGGTTGTCCGATCGGTAAATACCAGCCCGCTCTATCTTCTCGTAAATCCCATCGTTCTCCATTGACTTCTACTGTTAATGAACCAAGCGATCGCCCTTTTTGTTGCTTTGGATACAGGTAGTACTCAATATTTCCCAGAAAATCTTCAGTGCGATATATCCCCGTGTACAACTGGTGACTCCATTCTCTATGCTTTGTTCCACCAGTTAAGGTGCTTGGTGATCCTTTCGCCAGCCAATCTTCATAAGTTTCATGAATTGCCTGAGCTACTGATTCATAGCGACTACGATCATCTATTAACTTTTTGAGATGTTGAGTAAATGTTGAGTATTCACTAGCCACTTTCGCAAATAATGTTTGCTCATCCCATCTTGTTTGCCATTGCTTTTTAGTAAAGAGTCTTATTAATCGATCCTTGTCTGTATTGCGAAGTAATGATTGAGATATTGGATAGTTG
Organism: Thermosynechococcus sp. B1; assembly: GCF_030322985.1. Classification (NCBI taxonomy): domain Bacteria; kingdom Bacillati; phylum Cyanobacteriota; class Cyanophyceae; order Acaryochloridales; family Thermosynechococcaceae; genus Thermosynechococcus; species Thermosynechococcus sp. B1. The sequence goes on from NZ_CP096573.1 coordinate 1,635,035, forward strand.
ATGTATTTTCTTTGCTTGCCAGAACCTTCTTTAGCAGTTGGAATGAAGCCCTGCTCAAGCAACCACCTATTCCATGTTTCCCATAACACTTTCTCGGGAGCATCTTCATTTTGTTTTATGTGTAATCCCTTTGGCCTGCTGGGTTGCCCATCTTTAGGTAAATTTAATATCTGCCGAAACCTAGAGAAGTAATTAGTCTCGTCTAACTTACTGTCTTCATCTTCTGCCATTTGGTTTGCCGCCAAGACCATAATTCCTAAAAAAGCAACCCCTTTCGGATAGCCCCAATCGTCTAAGCCTGATACAGTCTCTAAGTCTATTCCTTCACCCTTTACTACGACGTCCCTCACAGCTTGGCAGAAATTTGTGACCCATGATTCATGATTGCAGTCGCGATTGAAACTGTTGCCAATTTTCCCTAAGGTATCATCATCAAGGCTCAGGTAGATTTTTGTACCATATGGCACATTCTGGGTGAAGTAGCTGATGATAGACGCATTCCAGTCAGAATAATTGCTCATCCTCGCCGTCACTGAATTTTGATGATATGAGAAGTTTAGCATACGATCAGGATCAGAAGTGTTGAATCTTGCAAGAAAAATTAACATCCTAAGTGACCAGTAGCTCTGGCTGCCAATCAAAGCTCCAATGCACTATCGAGCAGCGACGACTGAGTTCCAGTTGCAAATGGAGAGTAGACTGAAGAATGGTATAGTTTGATGTTCTTTTGAAGATTCCATGCGGGTTTTCCTTCGCTGGCTACTATCATTAAAACTGACCTAAATTTACCGGTCACGCTCCTCCTTTAAGATGTGTAAATAAACAGTTTACCCCTACCATTTTTCAGCTAGATCCAGTTCCTCAGACTCCTTTAAGGGCAGCAGGGCAATGACCTCGAACTCGAAAATCTTTAGAATAGGGTTACAGGTTTCAGAGTAGCTAATTTTAATGGAGCGAGAGGAAATTATTGCGCTCATTCAGCGTGAGCTACCGCAGCTTGTGGCTCAAGATCCCAGCTTGAGAGATTTGATCCTGCGCATGGTCTTGGACGTTTCTCTGCCTCGCCGTGAGGCAGATATCAAGTTTGACCGTATCCTCAGCGAACTACAGCGCGATCGCGAGGAACAGTCACGCCGTTGGCAGGAACAAGACCGCAAGTGGCAAGAACAGGTCCGGCGTTGGGAAGAACAGGATCGCAGGTGGCAAGAGCAGGCCAAGCGCTGGGAAGAACAGGATCGCAGGTGGCAAGAGCAGGCCAAGCGCTGGGAAGAACAGGACCGCCGCTGGCAAGAACAGGCCAAGCGTTGGGAAGAACAGGACCGCCGCTGGCAAGAACAGGCCAAGCGTTGGGAAGAACAGGACCGCCGCTGGCAAGAACAGGCCAAGCGTTGGGAAGAACAGGATCGCAGGTGGCATGAGCAACTTGCAGAGATTCGGCGTCTTGACAAGCGCTTTGACAGTACAATTGGAGCCCTTGGTGCTCGCTGGGGAATTGCTTCAGAAACCAGCTTTCGCAACGCCCTCGCGGGCATTTTGACGGAATCCTTTGGGGTTGAGGTTTTGAACTTAACCCTCTACGACCATGAGGGTGAAGTCTTTGGTCGCCCTGATCAGGTGGAGCTAGACTTGATTATCAAAAATGGCTTAACCATTGCCTGTGAAATCAAATCTTCTATTGATAAGGCAGGGATGTATATCTTTGACCGTAAGGTGAATTTCTATGCGCGGCATCACCAGCGCCAAATTGACCGCAAAATTGTGATTTCGCCAATGGTTGATCCACGCGCACGACCGGTGGCTGAGGCGCTAGGGATTGAACTCTATAGTTATGCCGACTCAGTGGAGGGCTTGTAAGGAGACTTTTGTCGCTATACGAAACTCCCTTTGATTCTCGTCAAAAAATTGAACCACGCGATATCTCTCATGATTGAGCTTCATTCTCATGTTATTCTTGATACGTACAACAAATGGGCACTTCCTCTCACTCAGTCGCTCTAAAAATTGCCAGCTCGCAAACCCTCTATCCATGATTACAACAGCATTCTCAGGGATCATTTCTAGAATCTCCTCTTGAAAGCTCAGGTCATGTCTCTCCCCAAAAGAAATTACCGCTTTACCCGTGATGTTCTCTGTTAAATCAAATCCCGTAAGTAACTTCACTTGATGATATTTATAGAACCAAAAGAGTTTACCGGTCAGGGTAATGATGGTTGAATCGATAGGAAACAGCGTCATGCTTGAAGTACGATGTCTCTTTTGAGCTTGAGACATCAGTTGAGTGTAAATCCCCTCAAATAAGCTGGTTGTCCGAGTTTTGTTGGCTTTGGAAAACGTGGACATATCCACTGTAATCCCTGCATGATTCAAGCGATAAAATAAGGCTCTCATACTGGTTAACCCTTGGTCGAGAACGTAGGTCAACCAGATTTTGAAGAACAATTGAGAGTTCAGCACGGGGTAGTCACAGGGGCTGAGCCGATTGAGAATGGACTTGACAAGAGTTGTAAAAGATGCCATACTATAGTATAGTAAGTTGATTGTTTTTTCTTCTTTTAGGGGAAGAATATGACATTTCTTCCCTTTTTTCTAGCCTCTCAAACTACCTTTCAACACTTCTGCATTATAGTCTACCTCTGCATAGCCCCAAAAGTTGACCAGTATAGAGCTTGGTGTTACTGAGTCATACAGTCTTAACACTTGAAAAAAGATGTTCTAGAAAAATTCTATGGTCAAATGATCTGATTTGAGGCAGAAATATTGAATCTTGCAACAAAAATTAACGTATCAAGTGACAATCAGACCTACTTGTCAATCAAAGTGCCAATGTTATTGTTGTATTATCGAATACCGGTTAGTACCCTAAGTAGCTGTAGCTGCTAGTTAAAGCCACTTTGCGTCAAAAATTGTGACAGTTTAATTTAAAAGAATAACTCTGACCGTTGTACGGCAAGTCACATCTTCATTGACTAGCTAAACAATTGTGCTATTCGAGGTCTAGCAACCCTATAGCTACTTCAGTCATGATATTTAGATACGTTTGGGAATAGCCCATGTCCGATTGTGGTTGCCACATCGAAGCAAGAAATGCGGCGGAGCGCAAAACCCTGCGAATTGTGCTGCTGATCAACGTGCTCATGTTTTTTGTGGAGGTGATTACTGGCGTCCTTGCCCAGTCCACTGCCTTGATTGCTGATTCTCTTGATATGCTGGCCGATGCTCTCGTCTATGGCCTCTCCCTCTATGCCGTGGGGCGATCGCTCAAGCAGAAAACCCGTGCAGCAAGTCTAAGTGGCCTGTTTCAAATAACCCTAGCCGCCCTAATTTTGCTGGATGTGATCCGTCGCTTTGTCAGCGGTAGTGCCCCAGAGGCCGATTGGATGATGGCGATCGCTCTCCTTGGACTGGTGGCCAATGGCTACTGCCTTTACTTGATTGCCAAACATCGGCAAGGGGAGGTGCACATGCGCGCCAGTTGGATTTTTACCCAAAATGACGTGATTGCCAATGTCAGCGTAATTATCGCCGGCGGGCTGGTCGCCCTCTTTCGATCCCCTTATCCTGATTTGATTGTGGGTTTTGGCATCGCCAGCCTTGTGCTCTGGGGAGGAATTCGTATTGTGCGGGATGCAAGGCAGGCGGTGATGAACACCCCTGTAGAATAAGTAGGGTTACTTTTGGGGAAGTCTCCTGTGAGCGGACCAGCGATCGCCATCATTGACTACGATATGGGCAATCTGCATTCCGTGAGTAAAGCCCTTGATGTCGTGGGGGCAACGCCCTTAGTGAGCGATCGCGCCAGTGACATTTGTGCTGCGGATGCCGTGGTTCTCCCCGGTGTCGGTGCCTTTGACCCCGCCATGACCCATCTCCACGAGCGGGAACTGGTGCCTGTCATTCAGCGGGTGATTCAGCAGGGGATGCCCTTTTTGGGGATTTGTCTGGGTCTGCAAGTCTTGTTTGAGTGCAGCGAAGAAGGCAGAGAACCCGGCCTTGGTATTTTTGCGGGGAAAGTCAAACGCTTTCAGTCTGAACCCGGCCTCACAATCCCCCACATCGGCTGGAACCAACTCACCCTAACGCAACCCGCCTGTCCCCTCTGGCAGAATTTACCGCCAACCCCTTGGGTGTATTTTGTCCACTCCTACTTTGTCGCCCCTGATGATCCAGAGCTTGTGGCCGCCACCGTCCGTCATGGTCAGCAAACTGTCACAGCCGCGATCGCCCGCAACAATATCTTTGCCTGTCAATTTCACCCCGAAAAGTCGGGCAAGATCGGCCTGCAACTACTGCGCAACTTTGTCACTCTCGTCAAACACCAGTATAGCCATTTTAATCAAGAATGAGATATTATCCAGTACAATAATTGTGAATCACCTCATCAGCACCTCCTCGCGACTTAGTGTGGTGAACTTGTACAGGACAGTTGTTATGATTAACTCTATTATGGCTTGCTGCTTCAGGTCTGTTTCTGGCTGACTCCGCTGCGCAAGTAATCGATTGGGATAAATGACCACGGCTTGCCCATCAGAGAAGGTCTGGCGATACAGACGCAAATAGAGAAAGATTTCAGCAAAGAAGCGTTCGTAGAAGGTATTATCTCTTTGAAACTGGACTTCACAAAAATAGACCACTCCTGAGGGATCAGGGGGGACAAAGAAACCGTCAATGCGGAAGGCGGTTGGCTTGAGTTCAACGAAGTCAAAGCGGTAGCCTCTAGGATAGTCAATTCCGAGCAGCTCAAAGAGCGTCTGAGGCAGTTGAGCAAACAGTTGGTAAAAGAGGGAGTCGCGGCGCATGGGCTAGGGAATATATCACGGGAGCATGGATTAAAGCAGGCCGCGATAGCGAATAAATGTCAGCACTGCCGCCCACGACCCCAAGGCCACTTTTAGGGCAATGAGGATATTCAGCCAAGGAATCCAGCCACCACTGAGGAGGGTGCCAAACTGACCCGCCGGCAAGGCCACCCCCATCAACAGGCTGGCACCGCAGAGAATGAAAACAATCACGGAGATTTTTTCCCATGTGGCGGCATGGAAGCGACGATAGATGCTCTCTAGCCATTCTGGAGCTGAGGTAATGGCCACAAGCCCGATCGCCGTCCCGCCAGCAACGCCAGCCGCAAATCCACCCCCCGCACTCAGGTGCCCCCGCAAGGCCAACTCAATACACACAAGGGAGCAAATGGTGGCGCCAAATCTTGCCAAAACAATCGAGGGCTGATCATTAAAGCGGCTAACGTGGCCAAGGGGTTTTTCATTGCTGAGTAGATACTGTGCCCCCATGATGGCAAGAGTGAATACCACCACTTCAAAAATGGTGTCGTACAGGCGATTGCGCAAAATCACAGCCGTAACGGCATTGGGAATGCCACTCTGGTTAACAAGGGTTTCGACAATGGGAAGCGTTGGTACCGCAGGTAGGGTGGGGATCATCAGCATTTTCACCAGCAGCAGCACTGCCGCAATGCCATAGAGCCAAATCATGTCGCTGACTCCTCTTCACTGGGCAAGGGGTAATACACGAGTTCTGTGAGACTGGTGAGGTGGGGCTTGAGGATGGTGTAAAGGCGTGCTACACGGGTCATCGTTAATAATTGAGTGGTTTCTTCAGCACATAGGGCATGAATCTCGCGATCGCGGAGCGCTATTTTAAGTTGCTCAAAGGTGGGATAAATAATTAATTCAACACGCAAATGATAGGGAGCAACGGCTTCACGAATGGCTGCCAGTAAATGATCCAAGCTATCGGTGGAGAGTGCCGAAGCTAAGATGCCCAATCGCAGCACCAAGGAAGAGCGTACTGCAACGGCGTAGAGCATAATTGAGAGCATTGTTCCCACAAGGGCTTCGGTCAGTGCCACATCAGCAGCGCCGAGAATGGCATAGAGGAGAGCCGCCACCGCACCAATAATGCCGCGAATGACAAGGGCGTGGTAGGGATTCTCCTGAAACACCAGCATCAGAGCTGTTAGAGGCAAGAGTGCAGTGACAGCAATGAACCAGCTATCCATCAGTGTCCTCCCCTTGGGAGCAGTAGGCCAAAACATAGCCCAGAATGGTGTTCCAGAGGGCGAGGGAGATCAACGCCAAGACCAGAAGTGGCCATTCGCGGGGAATGCGCAGCAAGACGCCGATCATGATTGCCATCGAACCTAAGGTATCGGAGACTGACAAAAAATGCAGTTTATAGAGGGGCGATCGCCGACCCACCAGCGGCCATGTTCCCCACAGCCAAAGAAAGAGACCAAAACTAATACAGGCATAACTAATCCACTGTAAAATCACTGACCCCCTCCCTAAAGATTGGCGACATCCCGTAGTCGCCGCAGAATCTGCGCCAAGAGCATCAGGGCACCATTGCCCACACTAAGGATGATCACCCCCACAATGCCAATCATCCAATCATCCCGCTGCACCGACACCAGCAAGATCATAATGGCTGCCTTTGTGGCAATACTGGCAAAGGCCAACATCTTCGACCAGATGTGCTCCCCCTTCCAAGCAGCATAGAGGGGAATGCCCAGAATCAGCAGCATGATGACTAAAAAGGCCGTCATTTTTCGGGTCTGCGCTCCACTAGTTGATGCACTTCAAACCAGCCCTCCTCGTCGTAGTGCAGCACGATCGTCTTGGGGGTGAAGGTAATCGTAAAAATATCTAGAAAAATCAGACCGGGGGCACGGGTAGGATCAACGGGTTCACGGACGATCGCTTCATGGCGATGGGGACGCACCATCATTTCAATGGCTTCAATATAGGCACGGGGAACAGCCATCGCCACTTTTCCTAGGGTACTCAGCCACTGCCGCAGTGTTGCCATCCCCCCTCGCCCTTGGGGCAGCAGGAGCGAAACCAAAATCCCAATCGCCAGATTGACCAAGCCAAAGTCCGCCGTCAGCAGCAGCCAAATCGTTAGGCGCAGGGCAAAGTTCAAATAATTCATAGCGCTAACCCCACCAAGCCAAGTAAGAGTAACAGCATCACCCCTAGAAGATGTTCTAGACGTTCCCAAGCCCCTCGCCATGGCGATTCCCAGCGGGAGACCCCCAAAGCCACTAGGCCACACCCCACCAAGGGCGGCAAAAAGGCGCGTAACAAACTCATGCCACTACTGTAGGCTTCCATGTAGCCGGCATTGGCCAGAAATAGCCCACCCAAGAGCACCATTGTGGCGGCACTATAGCCCATAGGGGTCTTGCTAGGATAGCGAGGCAAAAAGAGGAATTTGCTGTAAATTGTGGCGGTTAAAAAGCCAGCACCATAGAGCAGTCCCTGCTGCCACGGGTCAAGGTAACTTAGGGTCAAAGCCTTAGCGGGAAATCCAGCAAGGAGGGGCACACCGACAATGCCATAACCGGCAATAATCAGGGCGATCGCCGCTGGGCGCGGCAGACCCTCTTGGCGCAATTCACTAAGACGATAGTGGCGCAGTTCCCCCACACTCAAAAAAAGGCTGGCCTTGGCTAAGCCGTGCATCAGGGCATACAAACCCGCTGCCGGTGGGGCAATGATCACCCATCCCAATTGGCCAAGGGTACTAAAGCTGAGCATCCGTCGTACATCATCGGCCACCAAGGCAAATATTAAGCCAAAAAAGATTGAGGCGAGGGCAAACAGACGCACAATATCGGCAATGGTGCTATAGAGCAGACTGACGCGAGCAAGGCTAAACACCCCAGCATTTTCGACAATGCCGGCTAGGAGAGCAGCAACAATGGGAGCAGCAACGACGTTAGTTTGGGGCAACCAAAGCCCACTAATGAAAATGGCGCCCTTGGCCAACAATGCCATCAAAATCAGCGCCACAGCCTCTGGCGGTGCCTGCATCAGGGCACTAAAGGCAAAGGTATGGTTTGTCTGATAGACGAGCGCCACCCCCATTAGATAAAAGAGCATGGCCACGTTGCTCACCATCAGGTAGCGTAGGCCAATCCAGAGGGGGCGATCGCTACGGGGATAGGCAATTAACAAAAAGACAACAATCCCCAGCACCTCAATATTGACGTAGAGACTGAGGAAATCCGCTGAAATAAAGACGGTGTTGGCACAGCCGTGGAGCAGACACAGCAGCACATAGAAGAACGCTTTATAACCCTCCTGCCACGTATGTAACAGTGCTGCCAAAATGACGAGGGCATTGGTGACAATAAAGTAGCCACTGAGGGGGTCAATGCTCAGGGAAATGCCAAAGCTATCGAGTAGGACAAACGCAGTGTTGACTTGGTTAATGGTGATGCCTAAGCCGACACAGAGGGAAACAAGGGCGATCGCTAGGGTCAGACCCCGCGCTAAGGGGGGCAGCAGATAAAGGGTTAAGCCGGCCACAAAAGGCAACAAAATCCAAGCGATCGCCAGCGCCGTCATTGCCACTTCCTACAGATACTTTTGATCAATTTCTGGGGTTTCTAAAGTCGGGTTATCCCGCGCTAGCTTCATTGCCGCCACCAGCATCAGGGTTTGAATCGAAAGGCCAATCACGATTGCGGTTAAAATCACGGCTTGGGGTACGGGGTCGGCATAGGCAGCATCAAAGGCTCCGCCACGGGCAATGGGCGTGACCAGACCACTGTGGGTGGCAATGACCACAAACAAAGCCACTACGCCGGTGCTCATGACATCCATCGTCACAATCTTCATTAGCAGGTTTTTCTTGACGATCGTTGCTAGAAACCCGACGAGGATAGTGACAAAAACACTGGCTTCTAAGAAAATCATGAGACCCCACCCCCAGACACCTTGGTATTTAGAACAAAGGTATTTAGAACAAACTGTAACATTCTGCTTTGCCGTTACACCTTGCCTGTTGCTATAGAACTGCACCGCCGCAACCAACGGTGAGGACCCTTAAGCCCGTCAACCCCCATCTTAACTTTATTCAGATCAATATCAATTCTCTATAGAATAGATTTTTGTCAATATCAGTGTCACAAACTTTATAATTTAGAAAAATGCTTAACAATTTGCAACATTTGGCAAATAGGTATATATTCTTATTCAGACACTTGAACGAATTACTGGACTCGTCCCTTGGGGGGTTGTCTGATGAATGTCCAATTTCCTTGGCTGACTGTACTAACACTGCTGCCTTTAGGGGCAGCCTTTTTCATTCCCGTGTTGCCCGACCGTGAGGGGAAGACAGTCCGCTGGTATGCCCTAGCGATCGCACTCCTCGAACTTGGCCTCTCGGCAATGGTTTTCTGGCAGCACTACGATGCCCAATCCGCCCAGATCCAAATGGTGGAAACCGTGCCTTGGCTGCCGCAAATCGGCCTGAACTGGTCCCTAGCGGTTGATGGCCTTGCCGTCCCCCTGATTTTGCTGACGGGTCTGGTCAACACAGTGGCAATCTTTGCGGCTTGGCAAGTAAAGCAGAAGCCGCGTTTATTTTATTTCTTGATGCTGGCGCTCTACAGTGCCCAAATTGGCGTCTTTGCCGCCCAAGACCTCATCCTCTTCTTCCTGATTTGGGAATTGGAACTGGTGCCCGTCTATCTACTCATTTCCATCTGGGGGGGAGCCAAACGCCAATACGCCGCTACAAAATTCATCCTCTACACTGCCGTTGGTTCCCTCTTTATCCTCATTGCTGGCCTAGGGATGGCCTTCTATGGGGGTGACTTTACGCTCAGCATGGCGGCCTTGGGTCTCAAGGACTATCCCTTGGCGCTGGAACTGCTGGCCTATGGTGGTTTCCTGATTGCCTTTGGTGTCAAGCTGCCGATTTTCCCGCTACACACTTGGTTACCCGATGCCCATGGTGAAGCCTCGGCGCCCGTGTCAATGGTGCTGGCAGGCGTGCTCTTGAAAATGGGGGGCTATGGCCTGATTCGCTTCAACCTGCAAATGTTGCCGGATGCCCACATCTACTTTGCGCCGGTGCTGATTGCCCTTGGGGTCGTGAATATTGTCTATGGTGCCCTGACTGCTTTTGGCCAAGAAAACCTGAAGCGGCGGCTGGCCTACTCCTCGATTTCCCACATGGGCTTTGTGCTGCTGGGCATTGGTGCCCTCAATGGCATTGGTCTCAATGGGGCGATGCTGCAAATGCTTTCCCACGGTTTGATTGCGGCTGTTCTCTTCTTCTTGGCCGGGGTGACCTACGATCGCACCCACACATTGGCCATGGAAAAAATGAGCGGTATTGCCCAATCCATGCCGAAAACCTTTGCCCTGTTTACCGCTGCCTCTATGGCCTCGCTGGCGCTGCCCGGTATGAGTGGTTTTGTCAGTGAACTCACTGTCTTTTTGGGCTTGACCAATAGTGATGCCTACTCCACGAGTTTCAAAGTGGGAGTGATTTTCCTTGCCGCTGTTGGGGTGATTATTACGCCCGTCTATCTGCTCTCGATGGTGCGCCGTGTCTTTACGGGCAAACAAGCGGGCGATATGTTTGACAAACTGCTGTTGGACATCAATCCCCGTGAAACCTTCATTGCCCTGTCCCTGTTGGTGCCGATTATTGCTGTGGGGATGTATCCCAAGCTAGCCACCCAAACCTACGATGTGACCACGACAGCGATCGCTAGCCATGTCCATGCGGCTCTGCCGGCGGTAGCGCAGCACCATCTGCCCCTCTATGCCCAACTGACCCAATCCGCCCCCAGCCTAGTCAGTGAAGCAACTGTTGCCGACAGCACCCTCTAGGGGTGAGGGGTGGGGATGCACCGTCTCCAACTGGCAGTTCAGGGCATTCATTGCTAGAGTGGAGTAACGGCATTCCTGCCCTTGGGCAGATTGCATAAACTGAATACGGTGATTCAATAAAGGCTCTATGAGTAATCTCGAGAAACAAATTGAACAAGCCCGCGAGGAAGCCCACAAAATCTGTGATACCGAAGGGGCAACCTCTGGACAGTGTGCCGCCGCTTGGGATGCCCTTGAGGAACTGCAAGCGGAAGCTGCCCACCAACGCGCTGAGCAGCAAGATCACAAAACCTCCTTTCAGCAGTACTGTGATGACAACCCTGATGCTGCTGAGTGCCGCATTTACGACGACTAAGGGTTGAGGGTGTGGGTCGCTGGCAACAGTTGTGGGATCAATTTGCCGCAGCGACGGGTCAGCGGCTCCATGAGGGTAAAGCCCTTGCGGTAGGGGGCGGCAGTATCAACACCACCTATGTGTGGCAACATCCTGAGCAAACCCTCTTTGTTAAATTCAATCGCCCTGAACGGCAGGCCATGTTTGCTGCCGAAGCCAATGCCCTGCGGGCGATCGCCAAGGTTCAAGCGATTCGCGTTCCCCTTCCCCTGCTATGGGGAGTGGTTGAGGACGCGAGTTTTTTAGTGTTGGAATACTTGCCCCTCACCAGTGCCGGAGATTGGTGGCAAATGGGGGTAGAGCTGGCACAGTTGCACCTCAAGGGCACTGGCGATCGCTACGGCTGGTGCGAAAACAACACCATTGGTGCCACTCCTCAAATCAACCCTTGGTCAGACAACTGGGGGGAGTTTTTCCGCGATGCTCGCCTGCGCTATCAGCTGGAGTTGGCTCGCCGTCGGGGTGGACACTTTCCCAAGGCGGAGAAGCTCCTAGCAGCCATTCCAGAACTCCTGAACCATGAGCCAACCCCTACCCTAGTGCACGGCGATCTCTGGTCGGGAAATGCTGCCTTTTGTCGTACGGGGGAACCCGTCATTTTCGACCCCGCCAGTTACTATGGCGATCGCGAGGTGGACTTGGCCATGAGTGAACTCTTTGGTGGCTTTCCTGCAGCCTTTTATGAGGGCTACAACGCCACCTATCCCTTAGCAGTTGGCTATAGGCAACGGAAAACTATCTACAACCTGTACCACATCCTCAATCACTTCAATCTCTTTGGCGGCAGTTATGGGACTCAAGCAGAGCAAATGATGGCTGCGATTCTTGACCAATAGACGCTTACCAAGCAATTCTTAGTCGGTAAGCCTATGCTCCACAACTTTAGGTAAGCATCGGAAGGATGTCATGAAAGGGAACACTTAATTATCTTTTGCTTTGTTTCTCAAAAAGCTAACAATTCCATTAAGGAAGGAATAACTCAATTCGGCGCCAGCCCTATTATCACTTTCCCTATTGGACAAGCCTAGGTCAATCTGCTTAGGAAAGGTAGTTGCTGGCGGAGGAGAAATGCTAATGATTTCTTCTACTAAGCCCATCACTATAAAACAAAAACAGATTTTTTGAATCTCTAAGATGTGCAAGCCTAGCGTGTTAGCAATCTCTTGAATTGTTGTTGTGCCATCAATTTGCTCCCATACCTGCCACTCCTTTGCGCTTAACTGCACAGAGGGTGGCTCATGAACTAAAGCGACAATCGTCGAGCTCTCCGAGGGCAATTTATCCATCAAGGATGTCCAGTCGCGTAATAAACGCAGACCTGCTAGGGTAATCGCTTGGGGTGAAGCACTCAGACCGGTCATTTCAGAAAACGGCAGGGGATGACGGCCATCAAACTCGAAATAGCCTTCTTCAAGGCTAAACAGGTAAGGAACAGGCGTCAGCACTTGATGCCTGAATAGTAAACTAAGTTGCTGTGTGTCCAAGATTCCTTGGGATTTTAGGAAAATCCCCAAGGGTACATTTTGAGAATATCGGTCCATCACTCGTTGAATGGTCAAAGGGTGTAATAATTTCCGCTGCTCAATCAATTGCCACAAACCTTGTTGGTTGAGTGTAGTGGTTGCTGCTACCACGTTTCCATAACGAAAAAAGAGGTAGTACTCTTGCGATTGCGGTAGCACGGTTAAAATGTTTGGCATATTGATCAACTTTATGGAGAGGCATCCTGTACGCTGCCCTTGTTCCAACAACCGAAAAACCTCTCCTAGCGAAAATTCTGAAAAGTAACCGCTAATTTTCATGGGAATCTCCTCTTGAATTCAATCACTCAAGTTGTTGTCTTTTGACTGTAGCGGTGGCATCCGGAGAAGTGATTGGTCTAGCTTGGAATCGGACATATTCTTGAATAACTGTTGTCAACGCTGTGGCAACCGAAAAACGATCCAAGCTATTCACAGACATCATTGGTGGTCGTCTTTGGGGATCTAAATAGCCAAGGGCAACCCCAATTTCTTCCACCGGCCAAGCGTCAGGATGATCAGCATGACTGCAGCCGATGACCATGGGTATCTGAGTGCGGTGGCGCATGAAAGCAGCGATGCGCCGAGCCATCCGAAAGTCTTGGGGACGATGGGAACTCACTAGCAAAATGAAAGCGTGGGCTTTGCGAATAAGAATGTCCCACATGAAATCAAAGCGCTCTTGGCCAGGAGTACCGTAGAGATGAAGTGCCTTATCAGCACTAAACTGTAAGCGCCCAAAATCCATCGCTACTGTTGTTGTTGGCTTCAGATCAGCAACATGATCACTAGCTTTGCGATCTGTGTCTACAGCCTCAATTTCGCTAATTTTGCGAATAAATGTAGATTTGCCAGCGCCTACTGCACCGGTCACTACGATTCGCATAATTTCCATTGGGTAGTGACCTCAGGCTAGAGACTAACAGTTGGACTCACACTAACGAGTTGTTGTTGCAAATCGGCAATAACGTTCTTAATCTCAAGATTGATAATCCCCAGCTTGGCTGAAGCATCGGCAAGAACCAGTAAAACTGCATCTTCGGTGCAGCTAGTCAGGATGCCATAGCCACTGTTGCCTTCCACCAAAATTCGCTCAATTTGTCCTCGACTCAGTTCCCGCCCAATCCGCTCACCTAAGGAGAGCATGGCTGCTGACATGGCGGCAACACGCTCTTCATCCATGCCGCTAGGCAAGACAGCGGCAAGCGTCAGGCCATCCGGAGAAACCAGAGCTGCCCCTTGAACATTGCTGGCAGTGGCTACAAAATTTTGCAGAATTGCTTCAATTTTGACGGCGTTAATGGCCATTTTACCCCCTAGCCCAAAATAAATCGAATAAATGATGGCAAGAGCAAATAGATACCAATGAAGATAAAGAAGAGAATTGCTACATCGCGGTTGCCCCTTGAGCAATTAAACGTTGAAAGAGCGCTTGTGTCCATCCGGTCTCTTGAAGAACTGCTTGGGAAGAGACTTCAAAGTAGGCCTGCTCAATAAAGGCAAGGTCAATCATGCAAATTTTGCTTAAGGCATCCCCAAGAGCCTCCGATTGATTATCTTGGCGCAGTTTTTGCCGTAGAGCGTTGACTACAACTGCCATGGCTGGTACAACATGCTGGGGTCCAATCCCAACCTTGACATGGATAAGTCCAATTCTCCAACGGCGTTCAGCGTAGCTTTTTCCCCACTGATCCATGCCAGTAAACATCTCGTAAAACCATTCCACAAACGTTTGTTTGAGGCGATGAACTCGCCCTTCGGTAGCGTTGAGAATGGCATTCATCTCTTCATCTTTGCCAAGGTAATCATAAAAGACATCTGCCATGGCGGGGGCAACTTCCTTACCCCAAGGTGCTGCTTGGGCAAGCACCGATTTGTCTTCTTCCGTCAACTGCACACGGCGAGTCATAGTTGCCATGAAGGCGGTTGGATCGATAGCCATTGGACTTTTGATTTCAATACTAAGATGACGTGAAATTTCCGACAAAAGGCTAGCACCTTTCTTGAGGCCTGTAAATACCCTGTCGCTTCTAACTGGATTCTCAAAATTGTTGGATTCTGGCCATCGGGGCGCTGTTACCTTGGTGATGGGGTATGGTGGAGTACAGGGTTGATTTACTGTTTGCGGAGTTCCTTTCTATGGCCGATGGCAAACTGCCACCCACAAATGCTTCTACCCCTGAATCCATGAGAGCCAAGGCCGAAAAGACGACAGAACCCTGGTGGCTGGAGATGGCCAAAACCTTGGGTCTGGCTGCTCTCTTGGCCTTTGGTATTCGTACCTTTGTAGCAGAAGCGCGCTATATTCCCACCGGCTCGATGGAAGAAACCCTGCTGATTAACGATCGCCTGATTATTGAAAAGATCAGCTACCATTTCCATGCCCCCCATCGCGGCGACATTATTGTTTTCAATCCAACTCCGGCCTTGCAGCAGGCAGGCTTTCGTGATGCCTTTATCAAGCGGGTGGTGGGCTTGCCTGGGGATCGCGTGGAACTCCGCCAAGGGCGCGTCTATATCAACAATCAACCCCTACCCGAACCCTATCTAGCTCCCTCGACATTTACCTCCGTCGATACCTGTGCCGGTATTCAGCCCTATCTGGCTCAACCCCAAGTGATTCCTGCCAACAGCTACTTGGTCTTGGGGGATAACCGCAATAACAGCTTTGATGGCCGCTGCTGGGGCGTGGTACCGCGCAATTACATTATTGGTCGTGCGGCGATTCGCTTTTGGCCCCCCGATCGTTGGGGGTTGATTACCGATCCCAAGGAACCGCAACAGTGAGGCAAACCCTGCGCACCGAGGTACTCGTTGTGGGTGGTGGCACAGGGGGGGTAGCTGCTGCCTTAACGGCGGCTCGCATGGGAGCACAAACGGTGCTGGTCAGTGAAACCCCTTGGCTAGGGGGCATGCTCACGAGTGCTGGGGTGGCTGCGCCCGATGGCAATGAACTCATGGCGTGGCAAACCGGGCTGTGGGGCGAGTTTCTGCGGGCGATCGCCCAGCGACAGCCGGGGGGGTTAGATCATGCTTGGGTGAGTTTCTTTACCTTTGAGCCAAAGGTCGCCGCTGATCTTTTTGCCGAGTGGGTCAAGGCAACCCCCAACCTGACGTGGCTTGTTGGTGAAGTTCCCCAAGCGGTTTTGCGCCAAGGCAATCGCATCCTCGGGGTGGAATTGACCACCCTCACCCTCCATGCCCAAATCACCATTGACGCCACAGAACTCGGCGATCTCCTTGCCTTGGGGGAAATTCCTCATCGCTGGGGCTGGGAGTGGCAGGCAGACACCGAAGAACCCTCCGCACCGTCAGCCCCCACAGCCTTGACTCAAACCTATCCCGTTCAAGCCCCCACATGGATTGTGGTTCTACAGGACTACGGTGAGGGTGCCACTGCCCCAGAGATTCCCCCTTCCCCCCTTTGGGATGAGCACAAGTTTAACGGTGCTTGGGCAGGCTATGACCCGCTGCACTTTCTCAACTATGGCCGCCTGCCTGGAAACCGCTTTATGCTCAACTGGCCGCAGCAGGGGAATGACTATGGGGTGGGTCTGGAACGGCTGATTAGCTCTGCCCAAGAGCGACAGGCCTTTTGCCAAGAGGCACGCTGGCACGCCCAAGATTTTGCCCGTTATGTGCAGCAACAGTTGGGTCGCCGCTATGGTTTAGCGGAGGATACCTTTCCCCAATTCCCCAGACAGCTAGGGGGGGGAGCCTATGCCCTCCATCCCTATTACCGCGAAAGTCGTCGCCTGATGGGTGTCACCACAATTCACGAGCAGGATATTCTCCCCAGTGCGCCACCGCCCGTTGATGCCCAAGGTCACTACACTGGCATTGCCATCGGCAACTATCCGAACGATCACCACTATCCGGGGATGGAACTCCCCCTGATGCCTAAGTCCATCCGTTGGGGCGGTCGTTGGACGGGAACGCCCTTCGTGATTGCCTATACGTCGTTGATTCCCCAGACGGTAGAGGGCTTTCTAGTGGCAGAGAAAAATATCTCGGTGACCCATATTGCCAATGGTGCCACCCGCTTGCAACCGCTGGTGATGGGCATTGGGCAGGGGGCAGGGTGGTTAGCCGCCACAGCCATTCGCCAAGGGAAATCGCTGCATCAACTGGTGGGCACCCTTGATCTGAAGCCCCTGATTCAGGAGTGCCGACAGGCAATCTTTCCCTTCTTTAACCTGCCGCCGCAACATCCCGAATGGGAAGCTTGGCAACTCCAGACATTAAACACCTTTGATCCCACAGTCCCCCTACCCCCAGAAGTGGCGATCGCCCAGCCCACGCCGATGACCATGAGCCCAAGAATGCAAACTGTCACGGGCGAGTTTGCCAAACTGGGGGAGCAAGCCTATCAACTGCGCACTGAGCAACAGTCTTGGCCTTTGGTGACACTGCACCCCACTGTGAACGATCGCCTGCAAACCTATAGAAATGGGCAACGGATCACAGTGACGGGCTTTATCAACCCCTATGCTCCTTGGATGCGGGTGGAACACGTGGCCTAAGTGTCGCAGCTTAGCTCCCCAAGGCGTTGGTTAAAGCGCAGATTCTCTCTGTAGTCCACAGGGACATCAATGATGGTGGGGACATCCTGTGCCAAGGCGGTTTTTAAGGTTGGGATAAAGTCAGCGGTGGTTTCAATGCGATACCCCTTGAGTCCCATGCTTGCGGCCAATTTAACAAAGTCGGGGTTGCCAAAGCGGACATAGGCGGATTCGCCAAAGTAACGCTGCTGCTTCCACTCAATCAGGCCATAGCCGCCATCATTAAAGATGATGGTTGTAAAGTTGGTTCCTATGCGCAGGGCGGTTTCCAGTTCTTGGCAATTCATCATGAAGCCGCCATCGCCGGTGACTGCCACCACATGCCGCTGCGGATAGACCAATTTCGCCGCTATTGCTCCCGGTACCGCAATCCCCATTGCGGCAAAGCCATTGGAAATCAAGCAGGTATTGGGGCGATCGCAATGGTAGTGACGGGCAATCCACATCTTGTGAGCACCCACATCAGAAATAACAATGTCCTCTGGTCCCATCACTTGGCGCAGGTCATAGATAAGCTTTTGCGGTTTGACAGGAAAACCCTCATCTTGGGCATATTGGCAATAGTCCGCCACAATGTCTTGGCGCAGTTGGACGGCATAGGGGGTGGGCTTATCTTGGCGATCGGCTCGCTTGAGAATTTCATAGAGGGAGTCAGAAATATCCCCCACGACCTCAACAACAGGGATGTAGCTGCTGTCAATTTCTGCATGGGTGGCCGCAATATGGATAATGGGCAAGCGGCCATCGGGGTTCCAGCTTTTCGGGGAATACTCAATCAAGTCATAGCCAACGGCAATCACTAAGTCAGCATGATCAAAGCCGCAGCTAATGTAATCCCGCTGCTGGAGTCCCACCGTCCACAGGGCAAGGGAGTGCTGATAGGGAATGACCCCTTTACCCATAAAGGTATTGGCCACGGGGATATTCAGCTTTTCGGCAAAATGGGTGAGGGCAGCGGCAGCGTGGGCACGAATAGCGCCATTCCCCACTAAGATCAGGGGGTTCTCAGCAGCATTGATCAGTTCAGCGGCCTTGAGAATGCTCTGGAACGAGGCATAGGTTTTTTCGGGCGGGCTAGGCTTGAGGGGATAGCCCTCAGCTTCCATGGCGGCAATGTTTTCGGGCACATCAATGTGAACCGCCCCTGGCTTTTCATTCTGGGCAATCTTAAAGGCCTTGCGGACAATTTCTGGCGTAATGCTGGGGCGGACAATCTGGGCATTCCATTTGGTTACCGGGCTAAACATGGCCACCAAGTCCAGATATTGGTGGGACTCGATGTGCATGCGATCGGTGCCTACCTGCCCTGTAATGGCCACAAGAGGAGCGCCATCGAGGTTGGCATCGGCAACCCCCGTCATTAAGTTCGTGGCACCGGGGCCAAGGGTAGAGAGACACACCCCCGCTTTACCGGTGAGACGACCATAGACATCGGCCATAAAGGCCGCCCCTTGTTCATGGCGGGTGGTGATAAATTGAATGGGGGAGCGACGCAGCGCTTGCAGGACATCAAGATTTTCTTCCCCCGGCAGACCAAAAATGTATTCTACGCCTTCATTTTCAAGGCATTTCACGAGTAATTCGGCGGTATTCATAGGATAGGCGATCGCGGGCACTACTTCCTATCGTAGTTCTGTCTTTTTCGCCCAATCCTTAAATGTTGGCAAATGCTGACGAAATTTATGCCGCGGCCAGATCGGAGATCACCTTGGCCAGATCAATGTCCTTTTGGGTAATGCCGCCGGCATCATGGGTGGTGAGGCAGACCGTGACCCGATTCCAAGAGATGGATAAATCAGGGTGATGTCCGGCCGCCTCAGCGGGATCCACCAGACGATTGACAAAGGCAATGGAGCCAAGAAAATCCTTGAAAACAAACGTTTGCTCAAGGCGATCGCCCGCCAATTTCCAGCCCGCTAGGTTTGCTAGTTGTGCCTCAATATCGGCTGCGGAGAGTCGCTCTGCCATGGTTGTGCCTCAACCCTATTAGCTCTAGGGTAGCAGAGGTAATTTACCAACTGGACTTGACGACCCCCGGCAGTAGCCCTTGGTGGGCCATTTCCCGCAGGGCATTGCGGCAGAGGCCAAAATCGCGATAGTAACCACGAGGACGACCCGTCAACCAGCAGCGATTCCGCAGCCGCGAAGGGGCACTATTGCGGGGCAACCGTTGCAGTTGACGATGGATGCTCATGATCTCTTCTTGGGTTTCGGCGCTGGCCAGTTGAGCCTTGAGTTCTTGGCGTTTGCTGGCGTATTTAGCAACAAGCCGTTGCCGCTTTTTTTCCCGTTCGATCATGCTTTTTTTGGCCATGGGGGTGTGTTTGTCCTCGATAATGATCAATTTGGTATCCTATATCCTATCAAAGAGCGATTTGTTGCTGCAACTGTTGATCCTTGCGGGGTGTTTCTGTGCCCTTACATCTGTACAACACACTGTCTCGCCGCCTTGAACCCTTCTCGCCCCTGCACCCAGAGCGGGTGACGATTTATGCCTGCGGGGTTACGGTGTATGACTACTGCCACTTGGGGCATGCCCGTTCCTACGTGGCTTGGGATGTGCTGCGCCGCTATCTGATGTTTTTGGGCTACCACGTCCACTATGTGCAAAATTTTACCGATATTGATGACAAGATTTTGCGCCGTGCCCATGAGAACGGCGAGACAATGGCCACAGTGAGCGATCGCTACATTGCCGCCTACCACGAGGACATGGCGGCCTTGAATATCCTACCTGCCACTGCTTATCCCCGCGCGACAGAGGTGATTCCAGAAATTATTCACCTCATTCAAGGGCTACTGGATCGCGGCTATGCCTATGTGGCCGGCGGGGATGTTTACTATGCCGTGGCACAATTTCCCAGCTATGGCAAGCTCTCTGGGCGACAGCTTGAGCAACTCATGGCCGGTGCCAGTGGCCGCATTGAGGAAGAGGAGGAGCAGCGCAAACGCCATCCCCTTGATTTTGCCCTCTGGAAAGCCGCAAAGCGGGAGGAAATGGCTGTTTATGAGCCATGGGAAGCCCCCTGGGGAAAAGGGCGCCCCGGCTGGCATATTGAATGCTCGGCGATGGTGCGGCAGGCCTTTGGCGCAACGGTGGATATCCACTGCGGCGGTATGGATTTGATTTTTCCCCACCATGAGAACGAAATTGCCCAATCGGAGGCAGTGACCCAGCAGCCCTTAGCGCGATTTTGGCTCCACAACGGCTTTGTAACCGTAAACGCCGCAAAAATGTCCAAGTCCTTGGGCAACTTCACGACGATTCGTGACCTCTTGGCTCAGGGAGTACATCCTATGGCTCTACGCCTGTTGGTTCTACAAGCCCAGTACCGCAAACCCTTGGACTTCACGCCAGAGGCACTGACCGCCGCTGCCAAGGGCTGGCAAACCCTGCAGGAGGCGCTACAGCTCAATCGGCAGCTCTCCCTGCCCGTCATTGATCCAGAGGCGGTAAAAGCTCACCCCAGTACCCAAGCCTTCTGTCAGGCCATGGATGAGGACTTGAACACCGCAGCAGCTCTAGCGGTCATCTTTGAACTGGCCAAAATCCTGAATCGTGAGCAGCATCGCTATCTCCACGGGGGAGACTGGGGGCGATCGCCCGCTGAGGTGAGTCGCGATTGGCACACCTTGGTTGCCCTTGCTCAGGTCTTGGGTCTAGAGGCCAAAGAGGCGCCAAAACCTTCGCCAACGATGGGACTCACCGATGAGGAGATTCAAAACCTGATTGCCGCTCGCACCGCTGCCCGCCAAGCCAAGAACTATGCGGAGAGCGATCGCCTGCGGGATCTCCTTTTGGCTCAAGGGGTCAAACTCGTGGATCAAAAGGACGGCACCACCCATTGGTTTCGCGTGCCCGCTGGCTCAACCCCCTAACTGTGGAGAACCCTATGCACGATTCCCTTGCTGACCTGCGTCAGGAACTCTTGGCGCTTCTGTGCCGCGATGCCTACCGTGCCGGCGAGTTTATCCTTTCCTCTGGCCAAAAAAGCCACTACTACATCAACTGCAAACCCGTGACCCTCTCAGCGCGGGGCGCTTACCTTGTGGGGCGGCTCTTCTTGGCGCAGTTAGCCCCTGAAGCGGTGGCGGTGGCGGGTCTCACCCTTGGGGCAGATCCCTTGGTGGTGGCAGTGAGCGTGCTCTCCAATGTGCAGGGGCAGGATCGGGCAGCGCTGATTGTGCGCAAGGAAGCCAAAGGCCACGGCACGATGAGCTTTATTGAAGGTCCCCCCTTGCCCCAAGGGGCGGTGGTCACGGTGCTTGAGGATGTGATCACGACGGGGGGGTCTGCCCTCAAGGCGGTGCTGCGGCTCCAAGAGGCAGGCTATGTGGTCAATGAGGTTCTGGCCATTGTCGATCGCCAAGCGGGCGGGGAAGCTGCCTTTGCCGCTCAAGGAATACCCCTGCGATCGCTCTTTCGGATTAGCGACCTCGAAGCC
Source organism: Thermosynechococcus sp. B1 (assembly GCF_030322985.1). Classification (NCBI taxonomy): domain Bacteria; kingdom Bacillati; phylum Cyanobacteriota; class Cyanophyceae; order Acaryochloridales; family Thermosynechococcaceae; genus Thermosynechococcus; species Thermosynechococcus sp. B1. Next base: position 1,656,602 of record NZ_CP096573.1, read on the forward strand.
TACCTCAATGCGGTCTAAATTCCCAACCGCTGGTAAATTTCCTCGAGGTGCTTGAGGTGATGTTCAGGGTTAAAGCAGGCCTCGAGTTCTTCTGGTGTCAGGTAGCGCTGAATCTCTGGATCCCCTTTGAGGTTGGCTGCAAAATCGCCATTGGGTTGATTCCAAGCAGCATGGGCGTGTTTTTGCACCAAGGCATAGGCGGCTTCGCGACTCAGCCCCTTCTCCACCAGCGCCAAAAGCACCCGCTGACTAAAGATGACACCGCCGTAGCAGTTCATATTGCGGCGCATATTTTCGGGGTAGATCTGTAGCGTCTGCACCAAGTCAGTCATTTCCACCAGCATAAAGTGGCTGAGAATTGAGCTATCGGGCAAAATCACCCGTTCCACTGCACTGTGGGAAATATCCCGCTCATGCCAGAGGGCAACATTTTCAAGGGCAGCCAAGGCATTCCCCCGCAGCACCCGCGCTAGACCGGTCAGTCGTTCGGAACGAATGGGATTGCGTTTATGGGGCATAGCAGAGGAGCCTTTTTGTCCCTTTGAGAAGAATTCCTCGACTTCAAGGACATCGGTGCGCTGCAGATTGCGAATCTCAACAGCAAAGCGCTCGAGGCTGGCTCCCAAGAGGGCAAGGGTTTGGGCATAGTCGGCATGGCGATCGCGGGAAATCACCTGTGTTGAAGCGGTATCGGGTTGGAGACCGAGTTTTTGGCAGGCGATCGCCTCTACACGCGGATCCACATTGGCATAGGTGCCCACTGCCCCCGAAATTTTGCCTACGGCCACGGTGCGCTGCAATTGGCACAGGCGATCGCGATGGCGCAGCAATTCCGCCAACCAGCCAGCTAGCTTAAAACCAAACGTAATTGGCTCGGCGTGAATCCCATGGCTGCGTCCCACCATCACCGTATAGCGATGTTCTTGGGCACGGTGGCGCACTGCCTGAATGAGCTGCTCCAACTGCTCTTGGATCAGGCTGAGACTGGCCACCAATTGCAGGGCTAAACCGGTGTCGAGGACATCGGAACTGGTCAAGCCAAGGTGAATATAGCGTCCGGCATCGCCAACATTTTCGTTGACATTGGTGAGGAAGGCAATGACATCGTGCTTTACCTCTGCCTCAATTTCCAGCACCCGTTGGGGGTCAAACTTGGCCTTGGCTTTGATTTCAGCGACGGCGTCAGCAGGAATATGTCCCAGTTCGGCTTGGGCTTCGCAGACCGCAATCTCAACATCGAGCCATGTTTTGAATTTGTAGGCATCCGTCCAGAGGTTCCCCATTGGGGCAAGGGTATAGCGTTCGATCATGGGCGTGTGCTTATCTAGAGTGATCAAAAACTGCAAGCTAATCGAATGGCGATCGCCTATTTGCGTTCGGGATGGTACACAGTTTCCGCCGTGGCAAAGCCATTGAGGCGATAGATGAGTTGGTAAAGACGGCTGTAGTCCCGCTGGTTAAAGTGCAGGATCAATCGCGGCAGGTGGAGCGTGTGGGTCAAGGCAGGGCGGTTAATGGGTTGCTCGTCTTCCACTTCCCGAGGCAACGGTTCAGTGCGTTCAATCTGCCCCGACACGAGGATGTCTTGAAAATCGCGATTGAGTTCTGCCAAGGCGGCATCACTAATGTCTTGGTTCAACCGCAGCACCAAGCGATCGCCCACATAGCGGCTAGAGTGATAGACACGATAAAAGCCACTCAGATAGGCTAAACCTTCCTCAACACTGGTGCAGATGCGGTAGAGTTCCTGATCTTCACCGTTAATCAGTCCCTTGGCTGCCAGTTCTTCACGAATAAACCGATCCCAATGTTGCCAGTAGGTACCACCGGCAATGTCCATCAAGACCAAGGGCTTAGGGGGGGCTTTGCCCGTTTGGCAGAGGGTCAAGCATTCAAAGGCTTCATCTTGGGTGCCAAAGCCACCGGGGAAGACGGCAATGGCATCGGTTTCCTTGAGCAAAAAGAGCTTGCGCGTAAAGAAGTACTTAAAGTGAATCAGACGCGGATCCCCTTCAATGTAGGGATTGGCACCCTGCTCAAAGGGGAGTTCAATGTTCAGGCCAAAGGACTTATTGGGGCCTGCCCCTTTGTTGCCAGCCTCCATGATGCCACCCCCGGCACCGGTGATAATCATAAACCCCGTGGCACTCGCCGCTTGAGCAAAGCGCACCGCCATTTCATAGACTGGCGCGGTGGAGGGGGTGCGGGCGGAGCCAAAGATCGAAATTTTGCGGGTATGGCGATAGGGGGCAAAGACCCGCAGGGCTTGGTGCATATCCCGCAGGCAGGAACGCAGAATCTTCCAATCTAGTCGTTCCAGTTCCTCATCGGCAATATCCAGAAAAAGTTGCAGGGCTTGGTAAATCACGTCGCCGTGGGGCACACTATCCAAGCGACGAATTAACTGTTCAAGGTCTTGCTGTAGGCTACTTAAAGCGACTCGCGAAAGGGTCATGGCACCCTAAGAACGTTAGCACCCTATTTTATCAGGCAGCGGGATCACCTGATGCAGTGGGTAGGCTGAGGGTAAAGGTGGTAATGCCCGCTTCACTGTCGGCGCTAATTTCACCCTGCAATTGCTCCACGAGTTTTTGGGTGAGGGCAAGGCCTAAACCTGTTCCCCCCTGTTGCCACGGATCGGCATTGGGAATGCGATAAAACTTTTCAAAGATGCGCGGTAGCTCCTCACTAGGAATCTCTGAGGGATTACTCACTTGAATTTGCAGGCGATCGCCCCCGATTGGACCAAAACGGACAACAATCTGTGCGCCAGCAGGGCTGTACTTACAGGCATTGTTGAGTAACTCTGCCAAGATGCGGGCTAAGGCATGGCGGTTGGAGAGGAGGGGCGGCAACGTGGCGGGGCGCAAAATCTCAAGGGATTGCTGCCGCTGTTGCATGCGGTTGCGGAAGGGTTCGAGCACCGAGGGCAGCCAACTGTCGAGATCAATCACCTCCTGTTGAATCTGGCTGCGCCCTGCCTCTAGGCGTTGCAGATCCAGCAAATCATTGATCAATTCCGTTTCGCGGTTGCACTCATTGGCGAGAATGTCGAGGTAGCGTTTCTGGCGATCGTCGGTGGCAAATTGCTTCAGCATATAGATGGCCATTTTCATATTGGCCATGGGGGTACGTAACTCGTGGGAAACGGTGCTCAAGAAATCATCCTTAATGGCATTGAGCCGCTCTAGCTCCTGCATTTTCTGTTCCAGTTCGGCAGTACGGGCGCGCACTTGTCGCTCCAAATCCGCATTGAGTTCTTGCACCTGTTGGTAAAGCTGCGCTTGGTGAATGGCGAGGGCACACTGATCGGCAATGGTTTTGACGAGGCTTAAATCTTCTGGTGTCCAAGACTTGGGCAGAGTTTGTTGCCAAAGCTGGCGATCGCTCGCCAAAACGGACGTTGCCTCACTGGGTTCCCACTCCCAATCGAGGAGCGTAATTTGGCCGAGGAGTTGGCCGAGGTAAATCAGCGGGGTGATTACCAAAGCGTTGACGTTGAAGGTTCTGAAATCCGTTTGCAGCGGCTGCGGTAAATCCGTACAACTCGCCGCCAAGACCACCTGCTCACCGTTGCTGAGGGCAGGCTCAAAGAGGGCGATCGCCTGCTGGTTCAGCGCAATCAAGTGGTTGGGTAAGCTGACAAATTGAGGACGGCTGGCATAGGTAGGGCTATTGGGCGCATGGGTTTGCGTAATCAGGCAGAGGGTCGATCCCAAGGCTTCTAGGAGTAAATCAGCGGTAATTTGCAGGACTTCCGCTGCCACCATGGTGGTGCGCATGGCTTGAATGATGCGGTTAATGATGGCCTCACGGCGGGCTTGGTTGCGCAGTTGTTCCTCGGCTCGCTTGCGATCGGTGACATCCATGACATAGCTGCGGATCAGCTCACTTTCATAGATGTAGTGAATCGATTGCTCGTAGATGCGCCCTTGGTACTCCACCTCCCGCATATGCACTTTTTCTTGGGTTTGCTTCATGTAGCGTGCGAGTTCCGGCAATCCCAGCAATAGAGGATGAGTCAACTTCTGTTGCTGTAGATCCCGAAACTGCATCACTGCCGCTGGATTGAGATACGTCACCCTCCCCTCTAAATCCACTTCCAAAATTGGGTTGGGCGTCAGCTCCGGATAGGAGGCCAAACGCACTAAGGCCGCTTCACTAAAATTCTCGATATTGCCGTCACTGAGGGGGACAAGCGTTGCAAAGGGATTGGTGCTTTTGGAAAGAAATCCTAAGACATCAGTACTGCGGCAAAAATCCTGAAACTCCGTATCCGTCATGTTGGTCAAGGTCAAGTAGCGGGCACGCACATCGCCGCCAAACACAATCATGTCGCCGCTACGCAAATCATGGGCAACAATCCGCTGGCCATTAACCAAAGTGCCATTCGTACTGCGCTTGCCCTGCAAATCACCATCAATGAGGCGAAAAAGATGGCTATTGGTTTCAGGACTAGTCACCCGTAACAAAATCGCGTGCTGCCGTGAGACCATCTTGGAGTGAAGCACAATCGAATTCGTTGGATCACGGCCAATGGAATAGGTTGCCGCCTCTAGCAAAATGGGTCGCCGCCCCTCACTGTCTTCGAGGACTAACAGGTGGCGAACCGCCTGCCGCTCATGGCTCACCATTGCCTCCTTGTCTAGGACGGCTGGGCACTCTGACGAAAGGATACTGGTGTCGCTGTCGCCTTCCAAGTGGGTTCTTTGACAGGTAGGGTAGTATATTGGCGCACCAAGGCACGGAACTCATCACCGTCAATGGTTTCCTTCTCAAGGAGCAGCTCCACCAGCTTATCAATGGCCACCCGATGCTCGCGGATCAGTTTGCGGGCAATCTCGTAGCAGTGCATAACAATCTCGCGCACTTGGTGGTCAATTTGCACGGCCACAGCTTCAGAATATTCAGCGCGCGGCATGAGATCTCGACCCAGAAAGACCTCGTTGCCCGGCGTTTCAAGGGCTAAGTGTCCCAAATCCGACATGCCGTAACGGGTTACCATTTCCCGCGCCAGATTGGCCACTGCTCGCAAGTCGCTACTGGCACCCACGGTGACTTCAGCATCGCCAAAGATTTCCACTTCGGCAGCGCGCCCCCCCAATAGAATGGTGATCTCATCGAGGAGCCATGCACGGGTATAGAGGCCACTATCCACCCGCTCTTCATCAAAGATCTGCTGGGCAAAGCCGCCAACGCCCCCAGACCGGGGAATAATGGTCACTTTATTGAGGGGATCCGCATGTTTCAAAAGCGTCATCAGTAGAGCATGACCCACTTCGTGGTAGGCAATCAGCCACTTTTTCTTGCTGTCGAGGAGGGGAGTGAGCGTCATGCCAATCGTCACGCGATCAATGGCATCGTCAATTTCGGCATTGGTAATGGCAGGTTTGCGACGCCGAGCAGTGAGAATTGCGGCTTCATTGAGGAGGTTGGCAAGTTCGGCACCCGAAAAGCCGGGAGTACGGCGGGCGATCGCCTCTAGGGACACCTCGGGAGCAATTTTCTTGTCCCGCGCATGGACTTGGAGAATTTGCAGGCGTCCCTTGTAGCTGGGCAAATCCACGGTAATTTGGCGGTCAAAGCGACCCGGACGCAGTAGGGCAGCATCCAAAACATCGGGGCGGTTCGTTGCCGCAATGACAATAATGCCCGTATTCCCCTCAAAGCCATCCATTTCCGTCAGGAGTTGATTGAGGGTTTGCTCGCGCTCATCATTGCCACCGCCAATGCCGGCACCCCGTTGGCGACCGACGGCATCAATTTCATCAATAAACACCAGACAAGGGGCGTTTTCTTTGGCCTTTCTGAAGAGATCCCGCACACGGGAGGCACCGACGCCCACAAACATTTCCACAAATTCAGAACCAGAAATGGAAAAGAAGGGAACCCCGGCTTCACCGGCGATCGCCTTGGCAAGGAGCGTTTTTCCGGTTCCTGGTGGCCCAACTAGCAGCACCCCCTTGGGAATACGGGCACCAATGGAGGTAAATTTCTCTGAATTCTTGAGAAAGGTCACAACCTCCTGCAGCTCTTCTTTGGCCTCTTCAATCCCAGCCACATCGCCAAAGGTCACCCCCGTTTGTGCCTCCATTTGAAAGCGGGCGCGGGATTTGCCAAAGTTGAGAATCTGCCCAGGGCCGCCGGGGGCATTACTTGCCCGCCGCAAAATCATCAGGAATAAAATCAGCAGAAAGAAGCCCAGCATCAAGTTAGAAATGACGCCAACCACTGCCCCATCACTGCTAGAGGGCACCACCCGCACCGTCGTGTCATAGCGGGTACTCACTTGGCGCAGCAGTTCTACAAGTTCAGGATTGCGATCAAAGAGCCGTACCTCTTGGGGGGGAGATTGTTCGGGTTGATCTTTACGGCGAAACTTGGCTAGCCTCTGTTCCTGATAGAGTTCGACGGAGCTGACTTCACCCGCCTTGAGGGCATTGAGGAATTGACTGTAGGAAACGGTGTTGTTATTGCTCGATTGCCCTAAACCAATGTGAGTGGGAGCTAACGAGAGACCCACGACCAAAGCCAGTTGACTCAGCCGTTGGGAAAGGCGTTGAGCGTATTTCATCGGCACCCGTTTCCGAAATTCAGTTCTAATTTCCAGTTTAACAGCGATTTTTTAGTTCCCTAGCGCCTTGGGTCAGCCACAGCCAAGAATCACCGCCCTAAATATAAAATAGGACAGCATTCTCTTTAGAACGCCCATGGGACTGATTGTACAAAAGTATGGCGGCACGTCCGTCGGTAGTGTCGAGCGCATTCAAGCGGTAGCCCGCAGGGTCAAGGCAACTGTGGCAGCGGGACATCAGGTAGTGGTGGTGGTCTCGGCCATGGGCAAAACTACGGATAGCTTGGTGCAACTGGCCTATGCCATTAGCGATCGCCCCAGTCAGCGGGAAATGGATATGCTGCTTTCCACGGGGGAGCAGGTCTCGATCGCCCTATTGACGATGGCGCTCCATGCCTTGGGGGAACCCGCCATCTCCCTCACCGGTGCCCAAGTGGGCATTGTCACCGAACCGGCCCACACCCGTGCCCGCATTCTCCACATTGAGACCCAGCGCCTCGAACGGCATCTCAAAGAAGGACAAGTGGTGGTTGTGGCGGGTTTTCAGGGGATTACTGCTGCTGCGGATTTTGAAGTCACCACCCTTGGGCGGGGTGGCTCGGATACCTCGGCTGTGGCCTTGGCGGCGGCGCTGCGGGCAGATTGCTGCGAAATTTACACCGATGTCCCCGGCATTTTGACCACCGATCCGCGACTGGTGCCCAATGCCCAACTCATGAGCGAGATTACCTGCGATGAAATGCTGGAGTTGGCGAGCCTAGGGGCAAAGGTCTTGCACCCCCGCGCCGTGGAGATTGCCCGCAACTATGGCGTGGATTTGGTGGTGCGCTCCAGTTGGACGGATGATCCCGGTACCCGTGTCATTGCACCATCGCGGCCGCCGCGTCCCGCGGAAAATCTTGAACTGGGCAAACCTGTGGATGGTGTGGCGCTGGATACGGATCAGGCGAAGGTGGCACTACTGCGGGTGGCCGATCGCCCCGGCGTTGCGGCACAGCTTTTTGGCGAACTGGCACGGCAAAACCTTGATGTGGATTTGATTATCCAATCCATTCACGAAGGGCAAACGAACGATATTGCCTTCACCGTGCAAAAGCGCGTTCTTAAACAAGCCGAGGCTGTTGCTGTGGCCTTTTATCCCCGCTTGAATCCACGGGTTGAAGAGACGGATGTGCTCGTGGATGCCGACATTGCCAAGGTGAGTATCACCGGTGCAGGGATGATTGGCCGACCGGGAGTAGCCGCTCAGATGTTTTCGGCCTTGGCGGCAGCGGGCATTAACCTACAAATGATTTCCACCTCTGAAGTGAATGTCAGTTGTACAGTGGCCGCAGCGGATGCAGGTCGAGCGATCGCTGTTCTCTCCCAAACCTTTGATGTGGAAGCCGCCACCACTGTCCCCCAAGAGACCCCCGATGCCCCAGCGGTGCGGGGCGTTGCCCTTGATCCCAAGCAGGCGCGGATTGCGATTCGCGATGTGCCCGATCGCCCCGGTATGGCGGCGGCAATTTTCCAGACCCTTGCGGATGCCGCCATTAGCGTGGATATGATTATCCAATCCCAGCGATCGCGCTCCCTAGGGGGGGTGATCACCCGCGATATTGCCTTTACGGTGGCCTCTGCCGATGCCGAGCGAGCCACGGAACTGCTCAGGGGGGTTCAGAGCCAATTGGGCTACGGCGACATCCTCATAGATACAGCGATCGCCAAAGTCAGTATTGTCGGTGTGGGGATGATCCACCGGCCGGGGATTGCTGCCCAAATGTTTGCTGCCCTCGCCCGTGAGAACATCAACATTCAAATGATTGCCACCTCGGAAATTCGCGTGAGTTGTGTGGTGGCAGAATCCGAGGGGGTGCGGGCGCTGCGGGCGGTGCATACGGCCTTTGGTTTAGATGGTGAGGCTCCCGTCGTCATTCCCGATGTCGGTAAATAGACCGCCCCATTGGCAAATTGCCCTTGTCCTCGGCGTGGGCGTGTTGGCGGTTTCTACAGCTGCTGTGCTGGTGCGCTGGGGGGTTGCTGGTTTAGCCACCGATTCCCTAGGCATGACCGTGGGGTTGAGTATTTTCTTGGCCAGTGGTCGCCTGAGTTTGGCTGCTCTCTTTTTGATCCCGCAATTTTACACGTGGCCGTGGCTAGACCTGACTCGCCAAAATCTGCGTTGGGCACTGGCGGCTGGGGTTGCCCTTGCGGCGCACTTTAGTCTCTGGTTTACGTCACTGAACTACACCTCGGTGGCAGCCTCAACAACGCTGGTGACCACAACGCCCATCTGGTCGGCGCTCGTCGGGTACCTTTGGCAGCGACAAACCCTTCAACCCCGTGCTTGGGTGGGCATGGCGATCGCCCTTGGTGGCAGTGCCCTGATTGGAACGGCAGAACCGACCAGTGCTGTGGCAAGGAACCCCTTACTCGGAAATGCGCTGGCGATCGCGGCGGCGTGGGCGGTCAGTGCCTACTTTATTTGTGGTCAAGCGGCTCAAAAGGCGGGTCTGGCGATTCGCCACTATGCCCTTGTTGCCTATGCCACTGCTGCTGTGGTGCTCCTCCCCTTGCCGCCCCTCCTTGGCTTTGCCTACACGGGTTGGCCGCTGAAGCTCTATGGTGCGATTCTCCTGCTGGCTTTGATCCCCCAGTTGGTGGGGCACACCAGTCTCAATTGGGGGGTGCGTTGGCTCTCCCCCACATGGGTAACCCTTCTGGTGTTGGTAGAACCGATTGCTGCGAGTCTCTTTGCCCTGCTGCTGTTTGGTGAGGTGCCGACAACGGCAGTGATGACGGGGGGCAGTCTGGTGCTGGTGGGCTTAAGCGTAGCACTGTGGCCTCGTCCCTAGGGGGGTTTCGGCGATCGCCGCCGCTGTTTGAGGGTATCCAAAGCATCCCCCAAGGCGGTAATGAGTCCCTCACGGGTACGGGCATGATTTTGCCGTTCCTCCTCTAGGGCACGCCGTAGCCGTTCATTGTCCAAGAGGGCTTCAATCAGTTGTGCCTGAAGTTCGGCAACAGAGGTTTCACTGCGCACGCGGGCCTCAATCCGTGCCCGCTCATCCGCCCATTCCGGGGCTTCGGGATCTACAGGCGGTTGGGGCGGTTCAGGAACCAGTGACGGCAGTTCATTTGCTCGCGCCTGCGCCCGTTGCAGTTGCTCTTGCAGACGTTGAAGCTGTTCCTGAAAATCTGCCACAGTGGATAAGGCACAGTTAGAAATTCTAGGGCTATTTTGATACGAGTATCCTCAGAAAACAAGGGTCAAGATATATTCGTGAGTAGCGAGGCACTCCAAGCATGGTGGCACTGGGCACAGGCGATCATTCCAGCCCCTGAGCGCGAGAGTGGCCTACGGGAGTTAAAACAATTTCTCAGTGCCTTCACACAGTTGAGTCCCCTTGACATCACCCTGCGCCGATTTCCGCCCGAGATTCCTCTAAAACTGCCCCTTGCAGAACTCCAAGAGCGTTGGCAACGCCGCTGGCAGGAGCGGGTTCCCCTGCAATATCTCATTGGTACGGTTCACTGGCACGATCTGGAATTAGTTGTCACCCCCAGTGTGTTGATTCCTCGGCCAGAAACAGAGGAACTCCTAGAAGTGGTGGCAGTAACGGTACCCCCTTGGCAACAACAGGGGCATTGGCTGGATTTGGGTACGGGGAGTGGGGCGATCGCTATTGGGTTGGCGCGGTTATTTGCGGCGGCGCTGGTGCATGCTGTAGATTGTAGCCCTGAGGCCCTAGAGGTTGCGCAAGTCAATATTCAAAAGTACGCTTTGGGCGATCGCGTGCGCTGCTATGTTGGCAGTTGGTTTGCCCCCCTTACCCATCTGCAAGGGCAGGTGCAGGGCATCGTCAGTAATCCTCCCTATATTCCCACCCGCCTAGTGGCCACTCTCCAACCTGAGGTGCAGTACCATGAACCCCCCCTTGCCCTCGATGGTGGTGCGGATGGCTTGCAGGCGATTCGTCAGATTGTTGAGACGGCGCCAGAGTATCTTCAGCCCCAAGGCTGGCTCTTTATCGAATTGATGGCAACCCAAGGGGAAGCTGTGGCGGCGCTAGCAATGGCCACCCAAGCCTATGAACGAGTGGAAATTCTTCGGGATCTCAGTGGCCACGATCGCTTTTTGCTCGCTCAAGCAGTTTAGCCGCGATCCCAGCGCCAGAGGGCAACCATCAGGGCAACCACTCCGATTTGTAATGCCAGATTCCACGCCAAATCGTTACCAGCAGTGCCCGCCAATCCCTTGAGGCCAAGGATAAAGGCACCCATGAGGCCGGAAGCGGCAAAAACGGCATAGAAAACGCGCCGTAGTCCCCGATAGGGAGCCACTGCCTCGGCTCGCAGGCGATCGCGCAGGGTTGATTGAGTCACTTCAGCCGATTGCTGGGGTTTGTGAGTAGCCATTTTGATTTTCCCATCACCTGAAAATATCCTACGTCCCTACAATGGGGAACGGTGTGCATCAATAACGGTCTAAGGCCGTAGGCCAAAAGAGATGTGAGGAGTTTGATATGCATTGGCAGCGAATCAGTGTAGCACTGGCGATCGCCTTGGGTAGCACGGTTGCAATTCCCCAACTCAGTCAACCCTCCCAAAATACTGGTGCAGGGACACTCCGCTGGAGCGATGCTTCCTTTCCTGTGGAAAATTTCCAAGGCTATACCTCTCCCTTTGGCTACCGGCGATCGCCCACAGGGGAACCCACGACCGAATTTCACAATGGCCTTGATTTTGCCGCTCCTCAAGGGAGCTATATCCGTAATTGGTGGGTCGGGCAGGTGATTGAAGTTTCCGATCACACCGCCTGTGGCACACTGGTACGAATTCAATCGGGGGCTTGGGAACACGTTTACTGCCACATGATGGGGCGGGTTGAGCAGACCCCCCAAGGCCGAGCCATGGTCGATCGCGCCGGTGGCCTTTTCATCCTAGAGGGGCAGCGGGTACCCACGGGGGCACGTATTGGTCGCGTGGGCATGACAGGCCGCACCACCGGACCTCACCTTCACTGGACGCTCCGCCACCGAGGGCAATTGGTCAACCCTGCCGTGGTTCTACAGGCCATGTATGGTAGCCAAGCCCAGCGATAACTTTCTGATTAAAAACTAACGGGACTGACGGGGCTCGAACCCGCAACTTCCGCCGTGACAGGGCGGTGCTCTAACCGATTGAACTACAGTCCCAATTTTTGAGCGATTTTTAGACTATCAGGAAAATCATAGCCTTGTCAACTGGTTAAATTTGCCTTGCAGGGCGATCGCCTGCGGGGCATCAATCAACTGCGTAGCCTTGACCCCAACGATGCCTTTCGGCTCATTCAACCCCTCAGCCAAGATGAAAATTCCCGTGTCCGCTACGCTGCGGTGAGTCAAATTGCCAGCCTTAGGCACGTCAACCTTGATCAAGCCCATGACCTGTTGCGCGATCGCCTGCTCCATGACAGCGAAACGGATCACCACCTTGCGGATGCTCGCCAGGAAATTCTCACCGCCTTTTGTGCCCTTGCAGGCTTAGACCCAGAGATTCTGCATCAGGTGTGGCAAGCACCAGCGGTTGAGGCTGCCCTCAAATTTTTAGCAACAATGGCTCCCCAAGCCTTACCTGAGATTCTCAGCCACATTGCCAACCGCATTGATGAGCGCGCCATTACCTATATCCATGCCCATTGTGCTGCTCCCATCAGACGGTCATTACAGGTGGGATGTGCCTTGTTTGGGCGCGATCGCCAAATTGTCGCCATCAGCGAGGCAGGAAACCTAATTTTGACAAGGATTAGGCTATACTAAGTGAAAGACTCAATAAAATCTGTACCAGCACTTATGAATACAAACTGCCATGTTCTTGATCGCGAAGAGGTCATTCGTTTTATCCCGAATGAAGATGATAACTCAAGGATTATTTACAAACAGCGTAATACTGATATTACTTATCCAGAAGAATTTCTAAATCTTATTTTTAATGATGCTAGATTGATTCCACCATTAGTTAGAGGTTGCTCAGCAAGAGTTATGATGCTCGATAAGACGGGTTGGCATAAGGGTAGAGTACGATTAGAAATTGTATTCTATCCCGATGAGGAAAACCCCAATATCAATGTTAGTGATGAACTGAACATTAACGAATATCTATCTCAGAGTTAGGGTTGACTCATAGAAGCTAAGGAAAGTGGTCTACTAAGGATTGGAGTTTCTAAAAACGGTAAAAGATTGATAGCCAGTATCAATTAAGATATGCTCAAATAGTTCCTCTGCAATCAATTCATCAATGACCTGCTTAACGGGTGAGTTATTATTCCCTGCGGCATCATACCAGCCATAGTAGTCGTGTAAAATAAAGTATCCCCCCGGTCGTAAATACCACGGTACATAATTGAAGACATCCGCTTTGCACCCTTCATAACTGTGATCACCATCAATGAAAATGAGATCAACTAAACCGTCAATCGTGACTTCATCTGAGCGGGTATTAATAAATTCAACATAGTTTTCAAGATTTGCTTCAAGAATTAATTCCTCAGCTTCCTTGGTTGGAAATGGATCAATTGAAAGCAGTTGTCGTTTTTTCGGCGCTTCAAATTCGTTGTAATTGATGTCAGGTCGCTGCTTATGTTGTTGTGGTTCTTGCCAGCCAATATCAATGAATCGTAGGGCACTTGCTAGACAGAGAGTTGAAAATCCCTTAAAGCGGCCAATTTCAATGATGCGAGTAGCACGAATACTCACCGCCAGAGAAAAAAGTGTCATCCCCAACCCCAGTTCTGAGCCACCAGCAACAAGTGCCTTCCGCATCAAGCCAAAAAAATCACCAAAATAGCCGTCCATTCTTTTCTGGTTATGGGCTAAGGCTTCTGTTGTCATTAGGTACTCTGGACTAAAACTCATGGGAGTATTTCCGGCAGCGACTTCTTGTGGCTCTACCTTATCCTAGCTGAGGTTACAATATAGGATGCTGGGAGAGATGGCAGAGTGGTCGAATGCGCTCGACTTGAAATCGAGTGTGGCAGTGATGTCACCGAGGGTTCGAATCCCTCTCTCTCCGTTCAATCAACAAAAAGGCAGCCAGAACCTCTCCAGCCGCCTGACCCAATGATGACTTTTTAGAGTCACCTATAAGCCGAGATCCGCCAAAAGGTCGGTGGCGTGGGTATCGGTTTTGACGCTGGTATAGACATGGGTAATGATGCCATTGCCGTCAATGACATAGGTAACTCGCTTGGCGTAGCCGCCGCCGTCCACATCGTAGGCTTTAATAATGGATTTATCCACATCTGCCAAGAGGGGGAAGGGGAGATTGAATTTCTCGGTAAACTTTTGGTGCGAGGTTTCGTCATCGGTACTCACCCCCAAAACGACAATCTCTTTGCCCTGATAGGCGGCATAGTTGTCACGGAAGCTACAGGCCTCTTTGGTGCAGCCGGGGGTGTCATCCTTAGGGTAGAAGTAGAGCACCACAGTTTTGCCCGCAAAGTCGCTGAGGGACACCGTATTGCCGTGGGTGTCCTTGGCAGTAAAGGCGGGGGCGGGTGTACCAACGGCTAAAGCCATGGGGGATAACCTCCTAATGTTAAGTTTTATTACTTGCTTGTTCTTTATTTTATCGGCAGGTGCCAAAAAATTAGTAGTGGATGCGGGGGTCAATCCAAGCATTGAGCAAGTCAACGAGAATACTGGCGGCGACCACAATCACGGCAAAGAAAACCACAATGCCCTGTACGGTTGGATAGTCCCGCAGCGCGATCGCCTCGTAGAGTCGCTGACCCAACCCCGGCCAAGAAAACGTCACCTCTGTCAACACGGCTCCCCCCAAGAGGCTCGCAAGGGTCAGCCCCAAAACCGTGATCACCGGAATCAGGGCATTCTTGAGGGCATGGTGAATGAGAATCCGATGCTCAGGGATACCACGGGCACGGGCGGCTTCCACATAATCGGCCACTAGGGTTTGCTTGAGATTCACCCGCACAATGCGCTCAAAGATACCACTGAGGACGATCGCCAGCGTCACCGCAGGCAGGAGCAAGTAACTAAAAGCAGTTCCCAGTTGGTGGAGATTGCCATTCAGGAGCGCATCCAGCAGATACAGCCCTGTGGGACCTTGGGGGGGTGTTTCCGTGATTGGGTAGCGGGTACCCAAGGGAAGCCAACGCAGATTCACCGCAAAGAGCAGTTGCAAGAGCATCCCCAGCCAAAAGAGGGGCAAAGCATAGGTGATGATGCCAAAGAGACGCCCTCCGATATCCCAAGCAGTGCCAGATTTGACCGCAGCCAGACTGCCAATGAGCACCCCTAAACCAAAGGCGATCGCCAGACTCGCAAGGCCTAATTCTGCCGTTGCAGGAAAATGCTGAGCAATGATACTCGTGACGGCTTCCCCTTGACTGGTGAGGGAGGTTCCCAGATCAAATCGCAGGAGTTGCCCTAAGTAAGTCAAGTATTGCTGCCACAGGGGTTGAGCCAAGCCCAATTGTTCTCGCAAGGCCTCTTTGACAGCCGCCGGAGCACGGGGACCTAAAATCGCATCCACGGGATCCCCCGGCGTGGCTCGCAGCAGCAAAAAGACGACGGTGACAATCGTCCACAGCATCAGCGGCGCCAGTAAAAGCCGCAGGAGCAGGTACCCCTGCAATGCCCGCAGACGAGACATGATCACAGCATCTGGAAATAGCTATTCTTGAGGTGAGTTCGCCGCTCGCTGGCGATCGCGCTCAATCGCGGCCAAAAGACGTTTGGGATAGCTATCCGCTGCAATTTGCAGAATTTGATCGAGGGGCGTATCATTCATAAACTTGGTGGCGGCAGCAATGTACTCACGGTTGGGACAGCGATCGCCAAGGACACAGCCATTGACACAGGCCTCTGCACAATTAATCGTTTCTGGCGTTAGTTCGCTCATGGCAGCTCTCCGAGGAATCCTTCAAATTTTAGCAAGGGGAAGCCACGCAAAAATTGGCAATGATTGCCCTACCCCCTAGGCTAGAATCGTACTGGCAAGGCAAACGTTGGGCAGGAGGCAGAATGCGCAAGAAATGGATCACTCTTTTAGTGTTGGTGTTGGGGATGATTCCCTTCATCGCCATTTCGGTGATGCCCCTGCTCAGCAGTGCCTTTAGCCCAGCGCAACCCACGCCAAGCCCCGTGACCAGTCCTGCCGCCACTGACAAAGTTGCTGAACTGCAAGCCCAAGAAAAAGGCTACCAACTGGTGCTGGAGCGTGAACCCAACAATGCCACAGCTTTAGAAGGCTTGCTGCTGGCTCGGCTGCAACTAATTCAACTGGGCAAAGGGGAAATGGCCAGTGTTATTGACCCCCTGCGGCGCTTGGCGGCGCAGCGACCGGAACAAACCGATTATGCGATTCTGCTGGGACAGGCACAGCAGCAAACGGGCGATCGCGAGGGGGCTGCCCAAACCTTTCAGGGGGTTCTTGCTAAATCTCCGGGGAACCTCAATGCCCTGCGGGGGCTTGTGGATCTCTACCTCAAGGAAAATCGTCCCCAAGCGGCTATTGGTTTGATTGAAGAGACCCTCAAAGGGGCAGAGCAAGCCAACAAAGTCCAACCAGGGAGCGTCGATGTCACGGCGGTACAACTTCTCCTTGGCGATGTCTATATGGCGCAAAAACGCTACGATGAGGCGCTGACCCTCTTCCAAAATCTGGGCAAAGAAAACCCCAACGATTTTCGCCCGGTGCTTGCCCAAGCGATGGCACTGACGGAACAGGGGAAAAAGACAGAAGCTGCGCCTCTGTATGCCAAAGCCGTGGAACTTGCACCCGCCAAATATAAAGATGCCATTCAGCAGGCAGCGCAGCAGGTGCAAAATGAATCTCCAGCAACCCCTGAACCCCCGCCACAGCAATAGAGGCCTAAACTTGCTGTTGCAGTTCCTCTAGGCGAGCCAGTACTTCCTGACTGTGGATCGCGGGATTCACTTTGACAAACCGCTCGCGCAATATCCCCTCAGGATCGATGATGAAACTGTGGCGCAGCGAGACAAACCCCAACCAAGAGCCATAGGCCTTGCTGACGCGGCCATCGGGGTCAGAGAGGAGGGGAAAGGTCAAGCCTTCACTGTCACAGAAATCTTCGTGGGAGTCCACGGAGTCGGCACTGACGCCAATGACTTCAGCATTGTGGGCATGAAATTGCTCAATATCCCGCTGAAAGCGTTGGGCTTCGAGGGTACAGCCAGCAGTAAAGTCCTTGGGGTAGAAGTACAGCACCACCCACTTGCCGCGATAGTCCTTCAGGGAAATCGGCTGACCATCGACACTGCTGGGAAGGGAAAAGTTGGGTGCTGGGGCATTGAGGGGCGGCAATTCACCCCCGAGGGCCCAAGTGGGGGCTGATGAACCCAGAAACAGAATCAAACTCAAAAGGGCAACAAGTAGTGAGCGCAAGAACATGGCTAAATCGCTAAACTGGCCTTAGGAAAGCATCTAGCTGCACTGTACCGTAGTTTTAACGATTTTTCGAGGTTGATGCCGTCGCTCTCCGCTATACAGTTTATGCCCCGTTGGTTGCGCTGGCTCTCTGGCCTCGTGCTGGCGATCGCCCTTGGGGTGGGGCTGTGCCGCTTGATTGCCGAAAGTCTCTGGTTTGATCAACTGGGCTATTTGGCGGTGGTCTGGCAGCGCTGGAGTGTCCAAGCTTTACTGTTTCTGGCGGTTGCGGGGGTATCGGCACTGTTCTATGGCTGGCAGCAACGCTGGCTCCTGCGGCAACGCACCGTAACCCTCGATCCCACCCTGACCGCCCAGAGTACCTATCGGGGGCTGGGGCTGTGGCGGCTTTTGTTGTGTGCTAGCGGTTTGACTTGGCTGCTAATTGTTGCTACTTATCACATTGGGGCGATCGCGCTGCAACTGTGGCAACAGCGTTCAGAAATCACCTTTAACAGCCCTCTGCTGCCGCAATTGAGTGTCTGGCGGGTGGCAGAGCTATCACTGCAAGTGGTGCAGAATCCTTGGCTATTAGTGCCGAGTTTGGCAGCATTGCTACTGGGGCTGTGGTTGCCTGTGCGCCTCTTTCAAGGATTGGGCATGCTCTTAAGCCTCGCGATGGGGGCGATCGCCAGCCTCAGCTGGTCAGTGGTGCTCAAGGGACTGTTTGCCGCCAGTGATCCCCATACGGAACCGCTATTTCGCCATTCCATTAGCTTTTACCTGTTTGAAATCCCCCTGTGGGAACTGTTGCGCCTATGGCTGGTGAACCTCAGTGTTGTCGGCTTAGGGGGAACGGCCTTGGGTTATCTCCTTGCCAATGAAAGTCTCAGTCATGGCAAATTCCTCGGCTTCGTGCGATCGCAACGGCGGCATTTACAGGGCTTAAGTGCCTTTGTCTTTGCCACAGTGGCCTTTAGCTTCTGGCTAGAACGCTACAAACTTCTTTATTCGACCAATGGGGCTGCCTTTGGCGCCGGCTATACCGACGTCACTGTACGCTTACCCCTCTATGGTTGGCTTTCAGCCTCGGCTTTTGGCGTCGCCTGTTTACTGGCTTGGTCAGCGATTCGACGGGGCGGCGAAGGGCAGCGGCGGCTAGGACCGATCGCCCCCGGCCTCTTTGGCTTTACATTGGGCTATTTGGTGGTCATCCTGATTGCCGATTGGCTCCTGCCCACAGCCATTGAAGCGGCCATTGTTCAACCCAATCAACTGCAACGGGAACTCCCCTACATTCAACGCACCATTACCCACACCCGCGAAGGCTTTAACCTTGAAAAAATGCGGGTCGAACCCTTTCAGCCGGAAAATAACCTCAACGCCGAGATCATTGCTGCCAACGCCGCCACCACCCGCAATATCCGCCTTTGGGATACCCGCCCCCTTTTAGAAACGAACCGGCAACTGCAACAACTGCGCTCCTACTATCGGTTTCCAGCGGCCTTTTTGGATCGCTACTATCTCAAACTATCCCCTGAGCAAGACCAATCAGAAATTCGCCAAGTCCTCATTGCCGCTCGCGAAGTGGACTACAGTGCGGTTCAGCGCTTTGCCCGTACTTGGATTAACGAGCACTTGGTCTTTACCCACGGCTATGGCTTCACCATGAGTCCCGTGAATACCGCCGAAGCCAATGGTCTGCCCAAATACTTTGTCCGCGATATTGGCGATACGGGTGAGCTACTGGTCGATCCGCCGCAAATCCGTGAAAGCATTCCCTTTTTCTACCCCCGGATCTACTACGGTGAACTCACCCATACCTATGTCTTTGCCCCTTCGGCGGTTCCAGAGCTGGATTTTCCCCGTGGCGCCGAAAATGTCTATAACCACTACGACGGTACGGGGGGGGTTCCCATTGCCAGTTGGTGGCGGCGCTTGGTCTACGGTGTCTATTTTGGTGACTGGCAACTGCTGTTGACCCCCAATTTACGACCGGACTCACGGGTGCTTTTTCGCCGCTTAATTCAAGAGCGGGTGCGGGCGATCGCCCCCTTTTTACGTTTTGACAGTGAACCCTACCTTGTGGTCGCCGATCCACGCTCTGAACAGGACATTGCCGCCAGTCCTAGCGCCACAGGGGTGAGCTATCTCTACTGGATTATTGATGCCTATACCGTCAGTCGCTACTATCCCTATGGCGATCCCGGCGAGCACTCCTTTAACTACATTCGCAACTCTGTCAAAGTGGTGGTGGATGCCTATAACGGCGATGTCACGTTTTATGTGGTGGAACCCGACGATGTCATAATTCGCACGTGGCAGCGGGTTTTTCCAACCCTCTTTCATCCCCTGAGTGCCATGCCCCACCGCCTCTACCGCCACATTCGCTATCCCATTGATTTGATGCAGGTGCAGTCGGAACAACTCCTGAAATACCACATGACGGATCCCGTGGTCTTTTACAACCGCGAAGACCTCTGGCAAATTCCCAAGGAGATTTACCGCGAAAAACCCCAAGCCGTTGCCCCTTACTATCTCATTACCAAGCTGCCCATTGGCTACACCGAGGAGTTTATTCTGCTTGTCCCCTTTACGCCCGTGAATCGCCCCAACCTCATTGGTTGGCTAGCGGCTCGCTCCGATGGTCAAAACTATGGCAAGCTCCTGCTGTACGTCTTTCCCAAGCAAGAACTGGTCTTTGGCCCTGAACAAATGGAGGCGCGGATCAATCAAGACCCAATGATTTCACAGCAAATTTCCCTCTGGAATCGCCAAGGGTCAAGATCGGTGCAGGGAAATCTTCTGATTATCCCCATCGAGCGATCGCTCCTCTACGTCGAACCCATTTACCTCGAAGCCGATCAAAATCAACTGCCCACCTTGGCACGGGTCATTGTTATGGATAACCAGCGGATTGTGATGGCACCTACCCTAGAGGAGGCTTTGCAAAAACTGTTTCCTGATTAACTTTCATCGCAGAAACGTTGAAAGATAGTTTAATTGGTATTACTTCCGTAATGGGAGCACCTGATTTCTCATCAGCAGTGACAGATTCCATGGTTTCGGAGTGGGCTTTTCCCCTTGGTTGACTAAATGGCGAGAGGAGGGGTCTGTAATAACCAATCGACTGCTGGGCTTCAGCCTGTTATTTCACCGTCTGTCTCTTGGAAGCTAGTGCAGGCTGCCAGAATCCGACTCATACTTGTTGCAGAAATGCAGGTAAAAGCGCACTCACTTTCGATACTCAGGCCATTGTTCTGTTTGGGTATTTTGCTTAGATAGCAGGTTAAGTATGGGGTCTCTATGCTGTTTATCGTTACAAATTAAGTCCTTGCATACGTATCTACTATTGCAGTTTAATTACTGTTTAGCTTTCAAAACCACCAATCTGCAGACAGGACTTGATGGCCCGAAAAAAGAAGACCGAGACCAAGCGTCCGATCGCACCCTACGAGTATCGGGACAAAGCGCGCGTCAACAACCCGCCCGTTGGGCTGGTCACGCCCGAAACCGACCCCGACACCGGACAGCAGAAAAAGCGCTACGCCTACGACCCGCACCTCGACCCGCAACTGGTCTGGGCGGGCAAAGCCGAGCATACCTCCTTCGAAGTGCCCACGGTGTCGCTGCACGTGCACGAGCGCATTGACCCGCGCACAATTATCGAGGCGGTGCGCAAGAAAAATGGGCAACAGGAACCGGTGCAACTGGGGTTGTTCGAGGTCGAGCGCCAAGAACCCTTGCACAAGGTCGTCGAGTTCTACCAACACAAGCACGACTGGAGCAACCGCCTGATCGCCGGCGATTCGCTGCTGGTGATGAACTCGCTGCTGGAAAAGGAGGGCATGGCCGGCAAGGTGCAGATGATCTACATTGACCCGCCCTACGGCATCAAGTACGGCTCCAACTTCCAGCCCTTCGTCAACAAGCGCGACGTGAAGGACGGCAAGGACGAGGACTTAACTAGCGAGCCGGAGCAGATCCGCGCCTTCCGCGATACTTGGGAGCTGGGCATCCACTCCTACCTCACGTATCTTCGCGACCGGCTGCTTCTGGCGCGGGAACTGCTCACCGAGAGCGGCAGCATCTTCGTGCAGATCAGTGACGAGAACGTGCACCACGTGCGGGAGTTGATGGATGAGGTGTTCGGGGCGGGGAATTTTTGTAAGACAAATATCTTTCCGCAAAACATCGCCTCTTGGGTTTGGAGAATTACCGAGAGTTCACGATATCATTAATTTGGTATGCGAAAAACAGGGAGGGCGTGAAATATAGGCAGCTTTACACGGAGAAGAGTCTTGATGAATCCTGGTTTGGATTCGTAGAGTTGCCGAGTGGAGAGGTAAAACCAATTCGTGCATTGTCAACCGAGCTTGACCAAATTGAAGGATCAAAGAGGCTGGCTTTGGGTGACCTCAAGTCTTCTGGTTACACCGAGTCTTGCACCTATGACTTTGAGTTCTCAGGAAGGATCATATCGGCACAGAGGAAAAGCTGGCGCACACATAGGGAGGGAATGCAACGCCTTATTACCGCTTGCAGACTATACGACACCGGCAACATTCCAAGATACAAGCAATGCTTTGATGATTTTCCTCTCCAGCAGATTGACAACCTTTGGAATGATACTGCCGCTGACCACCGACCTTGGCGACCTGGTGTTCGACCCGACCTGTGTGCGGAAGGGGACGAGGGTGTGGGTTTGCGGCTCCTCCCCGGCCCTCCCTACACGTGGGGAGGGAGAAGCCCTATCCCCCCGCGTGCGGGGGGATGACAGGGGGGCTACCCTCATCGCCATCGAAGACATCCACCCCGGCGACTACCTGCTGGCGCATGACGGCTTGCCCCATCGCGTCGTGCGCACGATACGGCGAATGTATCGCGGCGTGATGATCGGCATCCGGCACGACCTTAGCGGGCAAACCCTATGGCTTACGCCCGATCACAGGGTGTTGGCCCACAGACGACCGCACAGCCTGGGTGGACATTCCGACTGGTCAGGTATTCCCAAAGCGCTGCGCGGCAGAAGCAAAATACTCCGCAAGGAAATGACTCCGCCTGAACGGAAACTTTGGAAAGTCTTGCGAGGCAATGGGTTGGGCTTTACCTTCAGACGTCAGCACCCTATTGGCCCCTATATCGCCGATTTCTATTGCCGTGAAGCTGCCTTAGTGGTAGAAGTGGACGGCGCCATGGCTCATGGCACTCCGGCCGCCATGGAACATGACCGTGTTCGCGATGAGTTCATGCACGCGCTGAATCTAAAAGTGCTGCGTGTTCCCGCCGCAGAAGTAGAGCATAATCTCGAAGGGGTTTGCACTGCTATTGAACAGGCGTGTAAAGAGCAACTTTCGCCAGAGTATGCCCAGTGGATGGAGGCAGAGCAGATACAAGAGGGAGACATCCTGTTCCACGGTCCCGACCGCGTTCCCGTGCGCGTTGTGGAGGTGGTTAGAGACTTGTCCGAGGAAGAGGTTTACGATTTAGAAGTAGAGGACGCTCACTCGTTTATAACGGAAGTCTGCGCCGTACACAACTGCGGCAGCGGCACGACGGCCTATGTGGCCGAGCAGTGGGGCCGGCGCTGGATCACCTGCGACACCTCGCGCGTGGCGCTCACCCTCGCCCGCCAGCGCCTGATGACCGCGGTCTTCGACTACTACGAGCTGGCGCATCCCGAAGAGGGGGTGGGCAGCGGCTTCAAGTACAAGACCGTGCCGCATGTGACACTCAAGTCCATCGCCAACAACCCAGAGATCGACGGCATCTACGCCCGCATGCACCCAGCCATCGAACAGGCGCTGGCGGACCTCAACGCCGCGCTGCGTCTCCCCTCTCCCGCTGGGAGACCCCCTGACGGGGGCAGGTGGGCCGGGGGTGAGGGCTATCCCCGTTTCAAGGTCACGCAAGGCATCCGGGCCGGGCAATTCGTGGACTTTGCCGCGCCGGACAGCGCCACCTTCACCATGCCCGCCGGCCAGGTGGTCAAGGTCAATGAGCTGGTGGAGTGGGAGGTGCCCTTTGTGTTCCCTGCCGACTGGCCGGAAGCGGCCCGCAAGCCCTTTGACGAATTTCACGCCGCCCGCCGCGCCATGCAAAAAGCCATGGATGAAGCCATCGCCCGCCACGTGCCGCAGGAAACCCTTTACGACCAGCCCTTCGTGGACCGCAAGAAGGTGCGCGTCACTGGCCCGTTCACGGTGGAGGCCGTGCCCGCGCCGGCGGTCAAGTCGCCGGAGGAGATTCTCGAAGCCAGATCCCAACCAGCCGACACATCCATCGCCCGCTCGGGCGAGACGCTGCGCCAAGCCGAATGGCGCGACGAACTGCTGCGCGCCGGCATCCGCGGCAAGGCGGGGCAGTACATCCGCTTCGCGCGCCTAGAGCCGCTGCCCGGCTGCCGCTTTTTGCACGCCGACGGCGAGACGCGCCCCAGCGACGAAGGTGCCGATTCGGTGCGCGAGCCCGGCCCGGCCGACAGCCCGATGCGCGTGGTGGTCTCCTTTGGTTCCGAGCACGCACCGCTGGAGCAGCGGCAGGTGGCCCAGGCCATCGAAGAAGCGCATACGCTGGTGCCCAGGCCGAAGCTCATCGTCTTCGCCGCCTTCCAGTTCGACCCGGAAGCCGCCAAGGATATTGACGAGATGAAGCCGAAACTCGCGGGTATGCAGTTTCTGAAGGTGCAGATGAACGCCGATCTGCTCACCGACGACCTCAAGAAAAAGCGCGCCAGCAACGAATCGTTCTGGCTCATCGGCCAGCCGATCGAGAGTTTGAAGATTATGGAGATTGACACATGAAGATCAAATCCGTCCGCATTCGAAACTTCCGCTCGATAAAGGAACAGACTATCGAACTTGATGACTACACGTGCTTCGTCGGAGCCAACGGCTCAGGGAAGTCAAGTGTCCTGCATGCCCTCAACGTCTTCTTTGGTGAATCAGGGATACCCGGTCTCAACACGCGTTCGCTCAGTGAGGAGGATTTCCATGCCAAAAACACAACGGATCCTATCGAGATAACGATCACTTTTACAGACTTCTCAGAGGAAGCTAAGAATGAACTCCAGCATTATGTGCGCCATGATCAATTGGTTGTCTCAGTTGAGGCACAATTTGATCCTGTTGCAAACACAGCCGAAGTAAAGCAGTACGGTCGCCGGATGGTTATCAAGGATTTCGCGCTGTTTTTTGAAGCCGAAAAAGCTGGGAAAAAGGTTGCTGAGCTGAAGGATATATACACCAGGGTGCGAGAGAAGTACCCTGATCTTCCGCATCCTGGCACAAAGGATGCAATGGTCCAAGCACTTCGTGAGTATGAAGAAAAGCACCCGGAATTGTGCGAAGAACTCCCTAGTGCGGACGAGTTCTATGGTGTATCAAAGGGTAAAAACCTTCTCGAGAAATACATCCAGTGGGTGTACGTGCCCGCAGTGAAGGAAGCGGCTAGCGAGCAGAAAGAGTCTAAGGACACAGCCCTAGGGAAGCTTTTGAGCCGCACGGTTCGGTCCAAAGTCAACCTCAACGAGTCATTTGATCCCATCCGCAAGGAAATGCAGGAGAAGTACAGACAACTCCTTGCCGATAGTCAGGCACAGCTAACCGAAATATCTACAGCTCTGCGAAATCGGCTTGTGCAGTGGGCGCATCAAGACGCAACGCTTCGAGTGCAATGGTACCAGGACCCCGAAAAGGCGGTACGTGTTGATGAGCCTTTTGCTCAGGCCATTCTCGGTGAGGCAGGGTTTGAAGGGGAGCTTACACGTTTCGGGCACGGGCTTCAACGTTCGTTTATTCTCGCACTGCTCCAAGAACTCTCTGACAGAGACGACGCAGATCCACGGCTGATTCTCGCCTGTGAGGAGCCGGAGCTCTATCAGCATCCCCCACAAGCAAGGCATCTTTATAACGTGCTCGTGAAGCTGAGCGAACAGAACTCTCAAATCTTGGTTACAACCCACAGTCCATACTTCATATCAGGTGAGAGATTCGAGAGTGTCCGGATGGTCCGCAAGGTCAATGGTGCTTCGTCTATTACTAGGACCACCCATCAAGAGGTGGCAAATCAAATTGCGGCTGTGAAAGGCCAGCAACCTGTCGAACCGAGCGAGCAGTTGGCAAAGATCCATCAAGCACTCCAGCCTCAGCTCAGCGAAATATTCTTCGCGTCTAGGATCGTATTCGTCGAGGGGCTAGAGGATACTGCATATTTGACCACCTACCTTCACTTGCTCAACCGGTGGGATGAGTTCAGACGACTCGGCTGTCACATTGTCCCCACCGGTGGAAAAAGTCGGATGCTTCAACCTCTCGCGGTAGCCAGGTGCCTGCAGATCCCGACTCTCGCGGTACTGGATTCGGACGGCGACAAGCCGGACAAAAACGGAAGCAGGGAGCAACGCCGCAGAAACAACAGCGCAATCCTCAAGTTATGCGGTGTATCTGATCCTGAGCCGTTCCCGACCAGTACGTTCTGGGGAGCCGCTGTAGTCATGTGGTCCTCAGACATCGGGCAGGTGGTTGAGCAAGAGATTGGAAAAGAGAACTGGGATGAGTTTCGATCTGAGGCAGATGCTAAATACGGGTTTGCCGGGAATCTACAGAAGAACGCGTTGCACATTGCATCGAGACTCCAGATAGCTTGGGATGCTGGCAAGAAATCGGATTCTCTCGAGAAGCTTTGCAATAAGATCATGGAGTTTGCTAATAAGAATGAAAATAGAGAGGAAAATTGATGCCCAGCACCACCATTGACCGCCTGATCATCAACTCGCCCTACGAGGAGCCGCAGCGGCACTGGCGTTACGACCGCGAGACGCGCACTTTCGAATTGGTGGAAGGCCGTCGTCCGGCGGGGTACGTGGTGGCGACGCCCGACTCAAAAGCCTTCGATGACCCGGGCATCTTCGTCGAGATTCCGCTGGTCAACCAGATCCGCCCGCGCGTCAAGGCCTAGCGCGAGGCGGGCTATCCGGGCGTCACCAGCATCACCAGGCGGCTGCTGGAACATTGGACCGACCCCGAAAACTTTGACCGGCGGCGCTTCTTCTTCTGCCAGCTGGAGGCGGTGGAGACGCTCATCTGGCTGACCGAGGCCGCCCCCGCTGAGCGGATCGGTATCGAAATCCTCGGCGATGGCGGCGAGTACATCCGCCAATGCTGCAAGATGGCCACCGGTTCGGGCAAGACCATCGTCATGGCCTTGGTCATCGCCTGGCAGGTCCTGAACAAGGTGGCCAACCCGCAGGATGCCCGTTTCTCCAAAAACGTGCTGGTCATCGCCCCGGGGCTGACGGTCAAAAAGCGTCTGGAAGTGCTTTACCCCGCCGCGGACGGCAATTACTACGAAGCCCTCGTCCTTGCTCGAGAAATTGCGCCAAGGCAAAGTGCTGGTGCGCAACTGGCACGCCCTCGCCTGGGAGAGCGAAGAACAGATCAAGAAACGCAAGTCTGTGGACAAACGCGGGGTCAAAAGCGACGAGGCCTATACCCGCGAGGTGCTGGGCGAGATGGCCAATGCGCGCAACCTTCTGGTCATCAACGACGAGGCTCACCACGCCTAGCGTGTGAACTGGGAGGCGGAAGGAAAGTATTTGCGGCAGCGGGATCTCAAGGATAGCGCCGCGGAGGCCACGGTGTGGATCGGTGGGCTGGATCGCCTGCACCGCTCGCGGGGCATCCTCAGGTGCTATGATTTTTCCGCTACTCCCTTCACGCCTTCGGGCAAAAAGAGCAGCGAAGAGGCGCTCTTCGACTGGATCGTTAGCGACTTCGGCTTGAATGACGCCATCGAGTCTGGCCTAGTCAAGACCCCGCGCGTGGTGGTGCGCGACGATGCTGTCCCCGACGCTAAAACCTACAAGTCGCACCTTTACCACATCTACAACTACCCGGACGTGAAGAACGACTTAAACTGCAAGGCGCAGCCGGAGGAGCCGCTGCCCGACCTAGTGCTGAACGCCTACTACCTTTTAGGCTACGATTGGTGCGAGACGTGGAAGGCATGGAAGACAGCCGGAGTGCCCGTTCCGCCGGTGATGATCACCGTCTGCAACCGCACCGAGACCGCGGCGCGCGTGAAGCACGCCTTCGATTCGCGGCGCATCCACATCGATGAACTGTGCGACCCAGAGCGCATCCTGCATATCGACTCGAAGGTGCTCGATGAGGCGGAGAAGCAAGAAGAAGCCCTCGCCCCGGCCCTCTCTCAGGGGGAGAGGGAGACCGAGGAAGACGAGACGGATTCGGATAACGCCCCCATTGAGCGCAGGCTGAGCAAGGCAGAGCAGGCCGAGCGCTTGCGCCAGATGGTGGACACGGTGGGCAAGGTGGGACAGCCGGGCGAGAGAATCCAAAACGTCATCTCCGTCGGCATGCTCTCCGAAGGCTGGGACGCCAAGACGGTGACGCACATCATGGGACTGCGGGCGTTCACGTCGCAGCTGCTGTGCGAGCAGGTAGTCGGTCGCGGCTTGCGGCGCACTTCGTACGAAGTCGACCCGGAAACGGGGCTGTTCGAGCCGGAATACGTCAACATCTTCGGCGTGCCCTTCACCTTCTTGCCCCACGAAGGCGGCGAGAACGACCCGCCACCGCCGCCCACGCCCAAGACCGCCGTTGAGCCAGACCCGACCAAGGCACAGCTCGAGATCCGCTGGCCGAATGTGGTGCGCATCGAGCGCGTCTTTCAACCGACGCTGACCTTGGACTGGTCGAAGGTGCGACCATTGGAACTGGACGCGGCGCAGACAGCGAAGGTCGCCGAGCTGGCGCCGATCCTCGAAGGCAAGCCAGACGTCACCCGGATCAACCGCATCAAGTTGGAGCGGCTGGCGGGGAAATTCCGCACCCAACGCATCATTTTCGAGACCGCGCGGGACGTGTTCGACCAGATGAAGCGCACTTGGCGGGGCAGCCGCGAGGTGTTGTTGGCTCAGCTCGTGCGTATCGTCGAGCAGTTCATCCGCTCCGACCGGATTGTGATCTCGCCGCTTGTTTTCGAGCAGGACGAATTGCGCCGACGGCTGATCATCACGCTGAACCTGTCGCGGGTGGTGCAGCATATATGGGAGGCGGTGCGGCAGGAAACCACCGGGCGGCTGGAGCCGGTCTTCGACCGCGATCATCCTATCCGCTCCACAGGCGAGATGCGCACTTGGTACACGGGCAAGCCCTGCGAGCGCACGGAGAAATCCCATATCAACGTCTGCGTCTACGACAGCACATGGGAAGCGTCCGACGCCTTCGCGCTCGACAGCAGTGACGCGGTGGCTGCCTGGGTCAAGAATGACCACCTAGGCTTCGAAGTGCTCTACGTTTATCATGGTGTGGTGCGCAAGTATCGGCCTGATTTCCTGGTGCGGCTGAAGAACGGTGATCATCTGATTCTAGAAACAAAGGGTCAGGATACGGAGCAGGACGAGGCGAAGCGTCAGTATCTTGCAGAGTGGTGCGAAGCTGTGAACGCGCACGGAGGCTTCGGGCGATGGCGCGCGGAAGTAGCGAAGACGCCCGGTGAGATTCAGGATATAGCTATTCCAATAAAGAATGAGACATCATCCAGCACAATACTTGCGAATCACCTCATCAATCGAACTGTTTGACCCTGCATACATCCGCGCTCGCTTCAACGCACTGAAGTCGTGCTCAATCACATTCAAATCAGGAGAGTATTTCGGTAAAAATAACACCGCGTGACCCGCCGCTTTCACCACTGCCTGAATCGCCCCTTTTGGATGAATCGGTGCATTATCCATCATCAACAACGACGGTCTCTTTAACGCCGGCAAACAGTACTGACTCAGCCAGCTCACAAACCCTACCGCATTCAAGTATCCGCAAAACAGCATTGGGGCGATGAAGTCTTTCTGGTATCTATACCGTCCTGCGACTCAACTCTCTCTTTTCTGACGCTTCCCCGCTCGCTCTCCATCAATTCGTTGGCCTCGCGCTGACCACCCATACTCAGACTCCACTCGATCGCTGGGCACGGTCGATTAAACGGTCATCGGGATGGGTAGCAACATCCGCTGCTAAGGCCGCCCAATCCAGTTTCCAAGGATGACGGGGGACAACCGTGGGCGCTAAGTCCTCTCGCTTCAGCCAGCGATGGATGGTGGCGCGACTGACCTGAAAGATTTGAGTCGCTTCACTGATTTTGCCACCTTGCTTGATGTAGGAGACAATCCGCTCTCGTCAGTCCAAGCTATAGCTCATGTTCTTGAGTAACATTCATGACGCTTTGAGTATAGCCTATCCCTCTTGAAAATATCTCACTCCCTTTCGAAATAGCTATATCTACCTGAACAGCCGTTTCCTATTCGGGTCAATATCTTGATAGGACGTAACTTTACGCCATAGCCAGACTACTGTTTCTCGTCATCCTTGTGAAAACGGCTGTTATTCCTGACTGATTGAGCCGATAAAACAAGGCTCTCATACTGTTTAAGCTGGCGTCCAAAATGTACGTCAGCCAGATTTTGAAGAGCAGTTGTGAGTTCAGGACGGGATAGTCGCAAGGGCTGAGGCGCCTGAGAATAGACTTGACAATAGCTCCAAAAGATGCCATAGTAAATTGACTGTTTTTTAATCTTTTAAGGGAAGAATACAATATTTCTTCTCTTTTTCCTACCTCTTCAAACTGTTGTTCAATACTTCTGCAAAGGAATAAGCCAATCATTTTACCTTTGGAGAGAACGTTGCCTATTGACTGATAAACTTGATAGTCTCCTGAAGATTGATTTCAAAATATGGCTTATCTTTTTGGAGTGCATCTGTGAAGGTCGTTGTCGTTGGCAGTGGTGGTCGAGAGCACGCGATCGCTTGGAAATTACTCGATTCTCCTCGCGTGACACAGGTCTATTGTCTGCCGGGGAATGGGGGCACAGCCTGCCTGGAGCGGTGTGAGAATGTGGCCATTGCAGCCACCGACCTCACGGGTATTGGTGAATTTGCCAAAGAGAATAACGTTGATTTAGTGGTTGTCGGGCCAGAGGTTCCCTTGGCAGTGGGTTTGGCCGATCGCCTACAGGCGCTAAAGATTCCTGTCTTTGGTCCTAGCCAAGCAGGGGCACAAATTGAAGCCAGTAAAGCTTGGGCAAAGGCGCTCATGGAGGCGGCTCAGATTCCTACGGCCAAAGCAGCAGTGTTTGACACTTATGAGGCGGCCTCTCGTTATGTTCAAGCCCAAGGGGCACCCATTGTCATTAAGGCCGATGGTTTAGCGGCAGGTAAAGGAGTGACGGTAGCGGCCACCGAAGGGGAGGCGATCGCTGCCCTCGAGCGGATTTTTGGGGGTGAATTTGGCGCCGCTGGTCAACAGGTGGTCATTGAATCAGTACTAGAGGGGCAAGAGGTCTCCGTACTCGCCGTTACCGATGGCAAAACCATTCTGCCGCTGCTGCCCGCCCAAGATCATAAGCGCATTGGCGAAGGGGACACAGGTCCAAATACTGGAGGAATGGGGGTCTATGCCCCTGTCCCTTGGGTGACACCAGAGTTAATGCAACGAATTCAACAGACGATTCTTGAACCTGCCCTTGGGGCGTTGCAGGATCGGGGAATCCACTATTGTGGGGTGCTCTATGCCGGTCTGATGGTGACGTCCGCAGGGGATCCCTACGTGGTAGAATTTAACTGTCGCTTTGGTGATCCTGAAACCCAAGTCGTCCTCCCCCTCTTGGAAACCCCTCTGATTGAGGTGCTCTTGGCCTGTGTCGAGGGACGCTTAGCCAGTTTGGGAGCGTTGCAATGGCGCAATGAGGTGGCTCTATCCGTCGTGATGGCGGCGGGGGGCTATCCGGGGAGTTACCGCAAGGGGGATGTGATTCAGGGTATTCCCGCAGCGATCGCGCAGGGGGTTCTCGTTTTCCATGCTGGAACGCGCTGGCAGGAAGGGCAATGGTACACCAATGGCGGTCGGGTATTGAACATTACCGCTTTGGCTCCTGATTTTGCCACGGCTCAAGCCAAGGCCTATGCTGGCGTCAGCGCTATTGAATTTGCTGACTGCTACTATCGTCGTGACATTGGCTACCGTATTCTGGAATCATCGGCTCACAAAGGTGAATACCGTCCATGACCCTTCTCCCCCCAAAAACTAACCCATTACGCTGTTTAAGCGGTGCGCTCATTGCCGGCACCTTGGGGATTCTCCTTTATCGGCTAACAGGGGCGATCGCCTACGTCTTTGCCACTCACGCAGTGAGCTACCACAATCAACTGGTTTATAGCTTGGCCGTGGCCGTGCGCACCCTTGTGGTGGGCTTGTGTACCCTCGCAACGGGGGTCTTTAGCATTATTGCCGTGGGTCTCGTGGCGCTGACGCTGCAACTCCTTTGGGAACGCTGGGGACAACGGGAACAGGCTTAACCGTCGCTGATTTTGCCATCTTCGATTTTGGTGAGGCGATCGGCAATGGCTGTAATCCGTGGATCATGGGTAACAATCAACACTGTGCAGCCTTTTTGCTTTGCTAGCTTGTAGAGAATTTTGATCACCTGTTGGCCATTTTGGGAATCTAGGGAAGCCGTCGGTTCATCGGCAAAAATAATCTGCGGCTCACCCGCTAGGGCACGGGCAATGGCCACCCGCTGTTTCTGACCCCCAGAAAGATTTGCGGGCACAAAGTTAAGGCGATCGCCCAAGCCAACGGCCTTGAGAAGCGCTGCTGCCTGTTCCTTCGCTTTTTTACCTTTAATGCCCTTAAGATTGAGGGCAATTTCAACATTTTCCAGTGCGGTCAAGGCGGGGAAAAGATTAAAACTCTGAAAGACAAAGCCAATATTTTGCAGCCGAAATTTTGCCAGTGCAGCCTTGGACAGTTGCGTAATCTCTTGGCCTAAGACAACCACTTGGCCACTGGTGGGGGCAAGAATGCCGGCCAAAATCGAGAGCAGGGTGGTTTTCCCCGAACCCGAAGGTCCCATTAGCAGATGGATATGACCGCGCTGGACTTGCAGGTTAATGCCCTGAAGAACAGGGGTCTCGTGATGGCCAGAACGATAAACTTTAGTCAGATTGGTGGTGGCGATCGCCAGCCCAGTTGTTGTCACAGTGGCAAGTCTCATCAATCATTGATTAGCCGCATTAGCCACTGGTGGCACTAGCAAAGCGGATTTTCAGGTAGTCCGCCTCCATTTTCGCGCCCACCGGTTGCAGTGCTGCTAATCCTTGGGGGAGCACCATATTACGACGATGGTTACCAATGCGGATATTCAACTCATCTGCCGTCTTGTTCAGTTCAATTTTTTCCTTGGGTACCCCCGGTAGATAGAGTTCAAGGCTGTACTGGCCATCACTGGGCACCACCCGAATCGTTTGCTCTTGGTAATAGACCTGAGCTGGATCTTCATCAGCGTAGAGGGTCTCCTTCAGGCGGTGCAGTGCCGCCAAACCACAGAGTTCCTCAGCAAACAGGGGCACTTCCTTCACCGGTAGCGGGCGGAAATTGTCGTGAATTTCTTGACGGTATTGCTGCTGCATTTCTTTCCAGCGGGCAAAGAAGGGATCCTGTACCGTGTTCGGCAGAATACGGTTTGCAATGACTAAGTCGGTGGCCACGTTATAGAGGCTGAGATAGGCATGGGCGCGCAGCGACTCCTTAATGACCATCTTTTCTGGATTGGTGACCAAGCGCACTGAGGTTTGGGTGTTGTCGGTGAGGACTTTTTCAAGGGCTTCAATCTGCTCATAGAATTCATAGGGCGCATCCATCACCTCTTGATCGGGCAAAGAGAACCCCACCAAGGGCTTGAAAATTGGCTCCACAATCGGTCGCAAGGCCACAGACATCCGCTGCAAAGGCTTATAGAAACGACGCATATACCAGCCGCTCACCTCGGGTAGGCTCAACAGCCGCAGTGCTGTGCCTGTGGGGGCAGAGTCAATAATTAAGACATCGTATTGGCCTTCGTCATAGTGGCGTTTCATGCGCACAAGGGCAAAAATTTCATCCATCCCCGGCAAAATTGCCAGTTCCTCGGCTTGAACGCCCTCTAGCCCGCGTGCTTGCAAGACTTGGGTAATGTAGCGTTTGACAGCGCCCCAATTGTCCTCTAGTTCCATGAGGGCGTCCAGTTCGGCTCCCCAGAGATTTTTGGCCACAGGCACAGGCACATGCCCCAATTCGAGGTCAAAACTATCGGCAAGGGAGTGGGCAGGATCGGTGCTCAGCACCAGCGTTTTGTACCCCAACTCAGCACAGCGTAACCCCGTTGCTGCCGCCACTGAGGTTTTACCAACACCACCTTTGCCAGTCATTAAAATTACGCGCATGGGAAGGCTCTGCCCTAAACACGGTTGCTTAAAACATCTTAACCCTTGAGCTTGTCCTCAGGGGGGGCGATCGCTCGCAATCAATGGAAATAAAATCATTAAGAAAAATAAATAAATACAACTACTTATTTAGCTTTACTAACAATAATTTAGGCCTCTCCCCGATCCCTTGGGGCAAATATTAAGTTAATGCTTAAGCCCTTGCAGTTTATAACTGTTTTCAAGGGTTTGTAACGGGAAATATATTTGGACTTATCACGACTATGACCACAACTCTCCAACGTCGCGAAAGCGCGAATTTGTGGGAGCGGTTTTGTAACTGGGTGACCAGCACCGATAACCGCCTCTATGTGGGCTGGTTCGGTGTGATTATGATCCCCACCCTGCTGGCCGCAACCATTTGCTTTGTGATTGCTTTCATCGCTGCTCCCCCTGTGGACATCGATGGCATTCGTGAGCCTGTTTCTGGCTCCTTGCTCTATGGCAACAACATCATCACCGGTGCAGTGGTGCCCACCAGCAACGCCATTGGCTTGCACTTCTACCCCATTTGGGAAGCTGCTTCCCTTGATGAGTGGCTCTACAATGGTGGCCCCTACCAGTTGATTGTCTTCCACTTCCTATTGGGTGCCTCCTGCTACATGGGTCGCCAGTGGGAACTCAGCTACCGTCTTGGCATGCGGCCTTGGATCTGCGTGGCCTACTCTGCCCCCTTGGCCTCTGCCTTTGCGGTCTTCTTGATCTACCCCATTGGTCAAGGCAGCTTCTCTGACGGGATGCCCCTGGGTATCTCCGGTACCTTCAACTTCATGATTGTGTTCCAAGCTGAGCACAACATCCTCATGCACCCCTTCCACCAATTGGGTGTGGCCGGTGTCTTTGGTGGCGCACTGTTTTCCGCCATGCACGGTTCGCTGGTGACCTCCAGCCTGATCCGTGAAACCACCGAAACGGAATCCACCAACTACGGCTACAAGTTTGGTCAAGAGGAAGAAACCTACAACATCGTGGCTGCCCACGGTTACTTTGGTCGCTTGATCTTCCAATACGCCAGCTTCAACAACAGCCGTGCGCTGCACTTCTTCCTCGCCGCTTGGCCTGTGGTCGGGGTTTGGTTCACCGCTCTGGGTATCAGCACGATGGCCTTCAACCTCAACGGGTTTAACTTCAACCACTCGGTCATTGATGCCAAGGGCAACGTGATCAACACTTGGGCTGACATCATCAACCGTGCCAACTTGGGTATGGAAGTGATGCACGAGCGCAATGCTCACAACTTCCCCCTCGACTTGGCCAGCGCTGAGTCTGCTCCTGTGGCCATGATTGCTCCCAGCATCAACGGCTAAGTAACGCTCATCTGCTGAACTTTGACACAGCCGCTCCTGCACTAGGGGCGGTTTTTTATTGCGTTATAGCCCACAGGCATTAACACGCTCAACACGGTAAAAAACCAAGTCTCAGAGACGCTGCTACCCGCCCAACGTCAATCTAAAAGATTGATAAAAGTCAATGGATAGATAAAGGTTTTTTGATTCTGTAAAAGTTGACCTCAAACCTCTTGCTGTTCAGAAATATAACCATATAATCAATAAATAAGAGCTTGCAGCGTTCATTGCTGCTGCTTAAGTTCTGTTGTTATTCATAGATTCATAACGACTATGACTACAGTTCTGCAACGTCGTCAGACAGCGAATCTGTGGGAGCGTTTTTGTGATTGGATTACCAGCACCGAAAACCGCCTTTATATTGGCTGGTTTGGGGTAATCATGATCCCGACGCTCCTTGCCGCAACGATTTGCTTTGTCATTGCCTTTATTGCGGCGCCCCCCGTGGATATTGATGGCATCCGTGAGCCTGTCTCTGGCTCCTTGCTCTATGGCAACAACCTCATTACAGCCTCAGTGGTACCCTCCTCTAATGCCATTGGCTTGCACCTCTACCCCATTTGGGATGCTGCTTCTCTGGATGAGTGGCTCTACAATGGCGGCCCTTACCAACTGATTATTTTCCACTTCCTTATCGGTATCTTTGCCTACATGGGTCGCCAATGGGAACTCAGCTACCGTCTTGGCATGCGCCCTTGGATTCCGGTCGCTTACTCTGCGCCCGTTTCCGCCGCCACTGCCGTGCTGTTGATCTACCCCATTGGTCAAGGTAGCTTTTCTGATGGCTTGATGCTGGGGGTTTCTGGTACGTTCAATTTTATGATTGTGTTCCAAGCGGAGCACAATATCCTGATGCATCCCTTCCACATGCTGGGTGTGGCTGGCGTCTTTGGCGGTGCCCTCTTCTCTGCCATGCACGGTTCGCTGGTAACCTCCAGCCTGATCCGTGAAACTACAGAAACCGAGTCCACCAACTACGGCTACAAGTTCGGTCAAGAGGAAGAAACCTACAACATCGTGGCGGCTCACGGTTACTTTGGGCGCCTGATCTTCCAATACGCCAGTTTCAACAACAGCCGCTCGCTGCACTTCTTCCTCGCCGCTTGGCCAGTGGTGGGTATCTGGTTTGCTGCCCTTGGCATTAGCACGATGGCCTTTAACCTCAATGGCTTCAACTTCAACCACTCCGTTGTGGATGCGCAAGGGAATGTCATCAATACTTGGGCCGACATCATCAACCGCGCCAACATTGGTATTGAGGTGATGCACGAACGCAATGCCCACAACTTCCCCCTCGACTTGGCAAGCGGTGAATCGGCTCCTGTGGCGATGATTGCCCCAAGCATTGAAGCCTAAACAGGTCGCTCCTAAACCTCTCTAGTGATAAGTCCAAATATCGCTCCCCACAGGGGGGCTTTTTTGTCGCGATTATTGAGCAGGGAGTTGATACTGATCAACAATTTTTTTGGCAAAGGGGGGCACGTGAGCAGCCAGTTTTTGGGGATAGTTGCGCCGCACATAGAGATAGTTGCGGGTGAAGTGGGAGTCAATGGAAAAGCGGGCATATTCAAGCCCTTTGGGACCAATGCGCTCAATTACTAGGCCGACTAGTTTCGCCGCCCACATGGGGAGCGTGACGCCTTTATCGTAGGCAGGAATGCTTTGTTGCACGGCAGCGTGGCGATCGCCGGCACTCGTAACGGGCTGCGTTTCCAATTGATCGCGCACGAGGTCAAGCATTTCTTGGCCAAGCTCATTGCGCACCACCAGCCACTGCCAACCAAAGGGGGCGCCCATGTAGCCCACGACCAGATCGGCAAGGCCATTCACGTAGTCAAAGCAACTCATACACGAGGGGGCAAAGACATCCTTGAGTTGATTCGTTTTGAGGCCAAAGAAGGGCACCGTCTCTGTGGAGCCGTCGCTGTGCTTGAAATGCACCCGAAAGTCCTGCATGAATTCGTAGTAAATCACGGTTTCGGGCGATCGGCTGGTGGTTTTAAGGAATTTTTGCAGACCCGCACGGGTGACATTGTCCACGCAGGGAGTGCCCAGGACGTAGAGCTTTTCAAGACCCAGTTTGTCCTGTACCGCTCGCAGCGCCTGAATTTGACAGCCAACCCCAATCACCAACAGGCGTTTGAGGCCGCATTGCTCCACCTGCTCGAGAACCGATAGATTGGGAGACAGGGTCGGTTTATTGACGCGAGCGGCCAGAATCTCTTCACGAGTGCGGGCAATCACGGGCTTGGGGGTAAAGCGATCGCTTTCGCTATTTTGAACGCAGACAACGCCCTCGACCCGTCCCGACTCCAACATGGCAATGGCAATACTGCTGACGATGCCCGTCCACTGCGCCCCCGCAATGGGTTCGGTTTTGCGAGCCGCTATCATCTGCTGGTGAACGCCAAAGTAGCACTCGTCCCAATTGTCAAGATCACGGGCACGGCCATGACTTTGCTGCTCGAGAGTCTCAAACTGCTGATTGAGGAAGGCGCAGGCCTCCTTGACGTAGTGGATATAGTAGGTGTCGCAGAGACCACACTCACTGCACAGCGCCTTGGCGGGGCGGGGGCTACCGGGCTTGAGGGCACGGGCTTTTTGATGGGCGGCAGTCATGGGCACTTACTTCAGGAGTGAACGGGCGCGATCGCAAATCGCTTCGGGGGTGAGGCCATTGTAGGCCATGAGTTCGGCGGGGCTAGCCGTCGTTTCTCCCCGTTGCCAAGCCAACACATCGCGGGGACAGGTGGCACGCAAAAGAATTGGCTCCAACAGTGCCGCAGGGCCGCCCGTGACTCCCAAAAGGGCATCACCACCAAAAAGTCGTTGGAAGGTGGCCTCATCGGCAAAACCACCATCGGGTTCAGCACAGGTTTGCCAAGCAACATCCGTGGGGCGGTACAGTCGCCGGGGATTGATCACCGAGACAATCCGCACCCGATAGCCAAGCTGCTCCAACTGGGGCAGGGCATTATACACGGGTTGCAAAATCATGTCCCCCAGCACCGCCAGTACCAATGTGGCACGACCAGCGGCAGACTCGTAGAGGGTTACTGCACCGTCATCAAGGGCCTGTTCGGTTTGGGCAAAGGTGGTGCGCACCGGTAGGGGTGTTTT
Organism: Thermosynechococcus sp. B1; assembly: GCF_030322985.1. Classification (NCBI taxonomy): domain Bacteria; kingdom Bacillati; phylum Cyanobacteriota; class Cyanophyceae; order Acaryochloridales; family Thermosynechococcaceae; genus Thermosynechococcus; species Thermosynechococcus sp. B1. Next base: position 1,694,332 of record NZ_CP096573.1, read on the forward strand.
ACTGGCAAAGATGGCAATTCCCTTGTTTTGTGCTGTGAGTGCCCAGCGATAGCACACTTGAATGCTGTTGGCATCCGGCGGAAAGAGGACAAAGACATTGCCATTGCGCAATAGGGCAGCGTAGTAGGCTTCAATTTCCGGGCGTTGGTGCGTCCAGCCATTGCGCCCCTGCTCAAGGGCACCCGCAGTATAAAGGGTCACTGTGGCGGGTGTGGGACGACGGAGTTCAGCCATGGCTTGGGTAACCGTTTGCCAAATGGGAAGGCCGTTAATGGCAAAGGATTCGTAGGAGCACCAAAGGCTGCGGCTCCCCATCAAGCACAGCCCTGCCGCCAGACCCGCACAGGCATCTTCGCTCAGGGGTTCATAGACTTGGCCATTGGGCACTTGGTTGTAGAGGGGATCCGTGGTCGGGTGAATGATCTTCAGGGCTTGGTTGATGTTGCCAATGCCAGAGGCCTCATTGCCATCGGCATTCGTGACCAGATAGCGGCGATCGCGCTGTCCCACTTCTGCCACCATGCGCCCCATCGCCGTTGTGGCTACTTTGTTTTCCCCCAAGGCATAGGCCTCAAGGGCAATCTCCCCAAGGGGCGGTAAATCTAAGACCTGCTCAGTAACCACCACCTCCGCCGCTGGCCCACCGGCCGCAGCAACACAGTTTTGGCGCACCAGTTCCCAAGCAGCGGGGGAAAGGGCACGGGCTTTGAGAGCATTGACAATATCAGGGTTGTCGAGGGTGTGCTGGGCGTAGAGATTGTGGGATTTTGCCCCCTTGGCATGCACGCCAGCGCCCTTCAGTTGTTTGAGGATAAAAACCGTTAACTTGCCGGAGAGGGCCGATCGCGCCGCCTCCTGTACCCCCTTGAGCACCGCCTGCATGAAGGCCAATCGCTGACCAAAGGAAAAGAGCGTGCTATCAACGTAATCCCCTTCTTGGTCGCTGTCGTCAAAGTCCTTGGCATCCACCAGCACCACCTCTTGGAAGCCATTGCCGTGCCAGTAGGCCATCATTTCGGGATTGGTTTTGCGGGAGACCATACTGTGGTGCTCTTGGCTAAAGCCGTTCCACACGAGGATGGGCAGGAAGTTGGTCACCTCAGGAAAAGCGGTGTGGAAGTGGGCCATACTGCTCATCACATAGGGTTCCCCTAGGCCACCATCCCCCAAGGTGCAGGGAAAGAGGGTTTGGCGGTGCAACCAAGCGGCGGCCATGGCAAAGTGCTGCCCCTGTCCGAGGGGACCAGCGGGGGCCAGAACCCCCGGAATATAGCCAGAGAGGTGGCCAAGGAGGCCATGTTTTTCGCGGAAGCGATCGCGCAGGTCTTGAACCGTATAAATACCCATTTTTTCTAGGGAGCGATCCAAGAACAGGGCGGCATAAAAGCCGGGGGCGTGGTGCCCTACTTCGGTGATGATGTTCTTGTGCCCCAGCATTACTAGGGCGGCATAAGCTTCCGCTTGGCTGGCAAACCCGCCGGGGTGACCTGAGGCTTTACTGCCGGTCATCTGTAAAATTAGATAGCGCAGGGCGTCGGCATAGAGGAGCGTTTGATAGGCAGCCGCAGGGGTGTCTAAGTCTGTGAGGGTGCTCTGTTGGTCATTGAGGAGGGGGCTTTGACCATACCGTTGCCAATCTGGCCAATCGTCGCCGAAATACTGGATTCCTTCACAGAAACTGGGCACCGAAGTTACCGCTGTCATAGACCCTGACCCAACTGTTGACTGCACGCTTAGTCTCCTATCTTACAGGGGTGGGGGGCGCTCTCACGGCGGCTGGGGCAGGGAATCTCCCTGAAATGCAGGCATTGCGATGGATTGTGGCCATAGATTGATTTTTCTTGGGGAACGGGATTAACGATGGCATTGGTGATAGCGGGCGATCGCAGTGGTGTCGGCAAAACAACGGTTGCTTTGGCCTTGAATGCAGCCTTAACGGCACGGGGGCAGCGCGTCCAAACATTTAAGGTGGGGCCTGACTACATTGATCCCCTGTTTCACAGTGCTATCAGTGGCCGGCCTTGCCGTAACCTTGACGTGGTCTTGACCAGTGCTGACTATGTCCGCGCCTGTGTGGGCTATTACAGTCAGGGGATGGATGCAGTGCTCATTGAGGGGGTGATGGGGCTGTTTGATGGCCGAGGGGGCAGCCATGAGGGCAGTACGGCACACATTGCCCAACTCTTGCAGGCTCCCATCCTACTGGTTTTGGATGTGCAAAAACAGGCAGCTTCGGTGGCGGCCTTGGTCTATGGCTTTTGCCACTATGATCCCTCCCTCCAGATTGCCGGCGTGGTCTTAAATCGCGTGGCCAGCGATCGCCATCGGCAAATGTTAGAAGCTGCCCTTGCCCCCCTTGGGGTGCCCATTCTCGGCATCATCTATCGCGATCAGGCCTTGGCACTCCCCAGTCGCCACCTCGGCTTAGTGCCGCCCCACGAATCAGGGGAATTTCAGCACCTCGGCGATCGCCTTGCCCATTTAGGAAACACCTATTTTGACTGGGAGCGCCTCACGCCACTCCTTGCCCCAGCCCCCACCCCCGCAGCCCCCCCTTTTAGCGTTTCCCCCCTGACTCCAGTCACCCTTGGCATTGCCCAAGATGCCGCCTTTCAGTTTTACTACGCTGACACCCTTGATCTGCTCCACGCTTTAGGGGCAACGTTAATTCCGGTCTCACCCCTGCGGGATGCCCACTTGCCCACCGGTCTACAGGGGTTGATCCTAGGGGGTGGCTTTCCAGAGGTGTTTGCCCCAGAGCTAGCGGCGAATCACTCGTTCCTTGAATCACTGCGGCAGGCCATTGAAGGGGGCTTAGGCCTCTATGCCGAGTGTGGTGGCCTCATGTACCTCAGCCAAGGCATCCAAACCTGCGAGGGACACTACTATCCTTTGGTGGGATACTTGCCGACGGTTGCCCACATGGGTAGAAAACTCACCCTCGGCTATCGCCAAGCCACGGCTTTGCAAACAACGGTGTGTCTGCGGGCAGGAGAGAGGGTTCAAGGCCATGAATTTCACTATTCCTGTTTGAGTGTGTCGCCGCCAACGCCGCTGTGGCAATTGGACGGTCAAGCCGAGGGCTGGGGCAGTTCTCAACTCCACGCCAGTTATCTCCATCTCCATTGGGGCGGCCATCCGCAGTGGGCGATTCGCTTTCTGCAGCAGGCAGCAAAGGTTGGATAATGCGACTCACGGCAGCGTAATTTTTGAAGGTATTTTTGTAGGGTGGTGTTGGGGAAGGTCAATGCCAAAGCAATACCGCGACGGGCTATACCTTTGCCTTGGGCTGCTAGTGATGCTAGGCGTGACTTTGGCGGCTTGGGCAACGGCGCCCTCCCAAAACTTGGCGTATTGGCAGCGGGTGATCCAACAACATCAGCAGCACCAGCAGGCGGTGGGTCAGCAGCGTCAACAACTCGAACGCCTTGAGGCAGCGGCGAGCGATCGCCTTGAGAGTTTGGAAACCAATGTGGATACGACAACGCAGCAATTAATGGCGGCCAGCGATCGCCTGCAAGCAGCGGAAAAACTGCTCAAAGACCTCAAGGAACAGCAACAAACCCTCAGCCAGCGCTACGAAGCCAGTGTGGCCGTGATTAGCGATCGCCTGCGGCGGCTCCAACGCTACCGTGAGATTCCCCAGTGGGCAATGATCTTTGAAGCGGAAACGCTCAATGACTGGTTTGAGCAGCAGGGGCGTCTGCGTCAAGTCTATGAGCGCGATCGCCAGCACTTGGCCGCCTTGGTTCGCGATCGCGAGCGACTTCAGCAGCAGGAGCGACAAATTCAAGTGCAACAGCGCTTCATTCAAGCCCTACGCCAACAACTGCAACAGCAACAGGCCATCTATGAGCGCGAAGCTGCAAACCAACGGCAACTCATTGCTCGCCTACGGAGCGATCGCCAAGCCCTTGCCTCCATTGAAGCCCAACTCGCCCGTGATAGTGCCGCCATTCAGCAGCTCATTAACCAACGCCTCGGTTATGTCCCTAGGGGCGCCCCACCCCTTCCCCGCAGTGGTCGTCTTGCCTACCCCATTCAAGCACCGCTGACCAGTCCCTTTGGGTGGCGGATTCACCCAATTTTAGGCACACGGCGATTTCATGCTGGTGTGGACTTTGGTGCTGATTTTGGCACCCTCATCTTTGCTGCTGAAGCGGGCACCGTGATCTTTGCCGGTTGGTCAGGGGGCTACGGCCAAACTGTGATTCTGGATCATGGCGGCGGCATGACAACCCTCTATGCCCATGCCCAGCGATTGCTCGTACGGGAAGGTGAATTTGTGCAGCAGGGACAGCCCATTGCTGAGGTTGGCTCGACGGGACTCTCAACAGGCCCCCACCTCCACTTTGAAGTGCGCCTGAACGGTGAACCCAGCGATCCCTTGGCCTATCTCTAGGGGGTTGGCTGCCAAAAGACACCAATGGCGTTGTTCACCCGCGTCGTTGTCACCGAATGGCGATCCACCAAGACCCCACCAATGTAGAGAGCCGTGGAACTGCCACCATCCAGATTGACGGCATTGATCAAGCCCAACTGGCGGACAATTTGTGCCCATTCGGCGAGGGTTGGCCCCATACCCCCAACACGGTTGTGGGTGGCGACCCAGACAATGCTGCCATCATTGCGATTGCCCATGGCACTGCGGGGGGCTGCCTGCGCATCTAAACCCGCTCCAAATTGCTCCAGTGCCGCATTCAAGACCACTCGCCCCTGATCCACCAGTAGGGGACCTGCACCAACAATATTGGGAATGCTATTAAAAACAGCGGGCACAGCCGTGGTTTCCAGTTGCACGGAAGCTCCCGGTGGGAAGTTTGCCAAGGCGGAATTAAAGTTACGCGCCACCAGTAGAAAGCCATCTGCGGGAATAGGAATCGCTTGATTGTTATTGATCGGTTGCTGCCCCACCACCTGCTGATTGCGCACCGTAATCACCACTTCGCTGCCCGTTTTCCCTTGGTAGCTCGCGCCCCAACTGGGGGTATAAAGGGCAAGACCGGCTTGGACATAGCCAGAATTGAACGTGACAATGGGCACCGTACCGGCCGGCGTCCTCACCCGCTGCTGCAAACTAAGGCGACCGACAACCACCTGGCCGCGATCGTCCCAGCCAATGGCACCGCGATTGAGAATCGGACCTGAGAGCCAGTTGCCCTCACTGCGAATGGCCCCCAAGGGAGCTTGGCGATCGCGATTAAAGAATCCAGCATTAATGGCGGCTGCGGCTTGCCAGCGTTGAGCCAGTTCGGGCACCGTTGCTAAGCCCACCAAGGTTGTGGGGGTCATGCCGAGGGGACGCAGACGCAGCCCCGGCTGCTGAGGGTTAATGATCAGCAGATCCACAGGAAACTGACGACTGCCGAGGGTAACGGTTTGCTGTTGCCAACGTAGCCCCGGTGCCCATTGAATCGTACGCGGGGGGGGCGCATCCCTGCGAAAATCAATCACCAGACGCGGTGGATTGAGCAGCATTGAGGCCACTGGGCGAGTTGTGCTAGGAATTTGTGTTTCCAAGACTGTGCGATTGGGGGTAGCTGTAATTTTGACATTGGGAATCGTGGCCAACTGTCCCGTCGCCTCAATCGTCAGGCTAAGATCGCGGGGAGCGAGACCAGTACGACTAAAGGTGAGCCGATTCACTTGCCAAGGGGTAGGGCGATCCAATTCAAAGACCCAGCGATCGCCCCAAGGTTGTCGTCCCTGCCGCCAACTGAGAATCCGTGCCGGGGGGGTACTGATCTGGAGCGTATTGCCTTGGGGTTGCACCTGCCACTGATATTGCTCAATCCACGGTGTAATGTCCAAGTAGCGATACATGCCGTTGGGGCTAAAGCGCACCGCCAAGGGGCTAAATTGCGGCTGAAACCAAGCCACTGGTTGCTGAAACGGGTCTGTAGTATCCCCAAGGAGCACCCCGAAGCGATTGGCAAGGCCACCATCGCTAATCCCTATGCGCAGTTGATTTTGGTCATCGCGCCACTGCTGCCAAGCCACTGCATAGTCGCGGCCATTTAAGTTCAGGCGATCGCCGGCGATAACCTGCGCCATTGCCATTGTTGAGGGAGCGATCGCGACAGCAATTGCACTCCCAAAAACTAAACAAACAGACCTTGAAACCACACTTAACCCTGCACATCCATACTGAAACTACGTCAGTATAGTTGACCCCGCAGCGTTAAAGATTGCTCCAAGCCAAAGACGGTGATCTGAGAAAACGAAGCTAGGCCTGATCTGAGGACGAGGATGCCGGTGCCACTTGGGGCTGGAACTGGAAGAGAGAATACACGACATTGCGGCGAATCATCACCATCATGTCCAAGAACAATTCGTAGCCCTCCCGTTTGTACTCCACCAAGGGATCCTCTTGGCCATAGCCCCGTAGGCCGACCGACTCGCGCAGGGCATCCATTTGTTGTAGGTGCTCCCGCCACAGCAGGTCAATCTGTTGTAGGATAAAGAACCGCTCCGCTTGTCGCATCAGACCCGTTTGAATGCGCTCAATTTCTGCTTCTTTTTGCTCGTAGGCGGTGCGCACTTGCTCATGCAAAAAGGCCTGCATCTCCGGTACGCTGAGATGAGCCAGATGCTCAGGGCGTAGATCCGACAGCAAATAGACAAATTCCTGTACTTTGGCCACCAAGCCCTCTAAATCCCATTCCTCTGGCGGCAGATCGGGATTGACATAGGCGGCAATGATGTCGTCCATGGTTTTTTCGGCGTACTCCAGCACCCGATCCTTGAGGTCTTCCCCTTCCAGCACTCGCCGCCGCTCAGCATAGATGGCACGCCGCTGGTTATTCATCACCTCGTCGTATTCAAAGACCTGCTTACGGATGTCATAGTAGTAGGTTTCCACCTTGCGCTGGGCATTTTCCAAGCTGCGGGTAAGGAGTCCCGACTCAATGGGCATATCCTCGTCAACGCGCAGGGCATTCATAATACTGGCGACGCGATCGCCCCCGAAGATGCGCAGCAGGTTATCCTCCAAGCTCAGGAAAAAGCGCGTGGATCCGGGGTCGCCTTGGCGTCCTGCCCGTCCCCGCAACTGGTTATCAATCCGCCGCGATTCATGGCGTTCTGTGCCAATCACGTGCAAACCACCGAGAGCCACCACTTCTTCATGTTCTTTCTTGGTGACCACCTCATATTCTTCGCGGATACGGTTAAAGGCATCCCGCAGGGCTTGAATCACAGGATCTTGGGTCGGTGCTTTCTCCGAGGCGATCGCCAGCATATCCTCCGCCTGCAACTCCGGCAGACTGCGCTCCCCATAGGTCTTGACCGCCACATCCACCGCATGGCGCAGCAGCTTTTCCGCATCCTGACTAATTTCGCAGGGGAAGAGTCCCGGTGAGGCTTTCCAGTTTTTCTGCGCCGCCTGACTAAAGCCTTGGCCACCGCCGCGATCCATTTTCAGCCCCAATAGCATCATCGGGTCGTCACTGGGGGGCATGACAATGCGAGGCATAAAGTATTCCCGCACCTTGAGGCGTGCCATATAGTCGGCATTCCCCCCCAAGATAATGTCGGTGCCTCGGCCTGCCATGTTGGTGGCAATGGTCACCGCTCCCTTGCGCCCTGCTTGGGCAATGATCTCTGCCTCCCGCTCCACATTTTCTGGCTTGGCATTGAGGAGGTTGTGGGGAATTTCCAACTCCCGCAGCAGTTGCGACAGTAGCTCCGACTTTTCAACACTGGTGGTACCCACGAGCACGGGGCGACCCGTAGCGTGAATCTCGGCACATTCAGAGGCCACGGCCAGCCATTTACCCCGCTCGGTTTTATAGACCACATCGGGAAAGTCCCGCCGCTGACTGGGGCGATTGGTGGGCACCACCGTCACTTCTAGCTTGTAGATTTTCTCGAATTCTGCCTCTTCGGTCTTGGCTGTCCCCGTCATCCCCGCCAACTTGGGATAGAGCAAAAAGAGATTTTGGTAGGTAATTGTGGCGAGGGTTTGGGACTCATTTTGAATGTCGAGGCCTTCTTTGGCTTCGATCGCCTGATGCAGGCCATCACTCCAGCGGCGACCCACCATGACTCGTCCCGTGAATTCATCTACAATCACCACTTCACCATTGCGGACGATGTAGTTCACATCCCGCTGAAAGAGTTCCTTGGCCTTGATGGCATTAAAGATATAGTGTGCCCAAGGGTCTTGGGGGTCATAGAGATCGCTTACCCCCAATAGTTTTTCAGCTTCGATAAACCCCTCATCGGTCATGAGGACATTACGAGCCTTTTCATCCACCTCGTAGTGCTCGTCCTTTTTCAGGAGGCGGGCAACTTCAGCCGCCTTGAGGTACTTCTCGGTGGGACGCTCCACTTGACCTGAAATAATCAGGGGCGTGCGGGCTTCGTCAATCAGTACCGAATCCACCTCGTCAATGATGCAGTAGTTGAAGGGACGCTGCACCACCTCAGCCATGGACGTAGCCATATTGTCCCGCAGGTAGTCAAAGCCAATTTCGCTGTTGGTGGCATAGGTGATATCGCAGGCATAGCTTTTCTGCCGCTCTTGGGGAGCCATGTGCTGCTGAATCAGCCCGACCGTCAGACCCAAAAAGCGATGCACCTGTCCCATCCATTCCGCATCCCGCCGTGCCAGATAGTCGTTGACCGTAACAATGTGCACCCCTTTCCCCGTCAGGGCATTCAGGTAGGCCGGCAGCGTGGCCACGAGGGTTTTTCCTTCCCCCGTTTTCATTTCGGCAATCTGGCCATCGTGGAGAATCATGCCACCGATGAGCTGGACATCAAAGTGGCGCATCCCCAGTACCCGTCGTGAAGCTTCGCGCACCACGGCAAAAGCCTCGGGCAGTAAATCATCGAGGGTCTCGCCATTGTCGAGTCGCTGCCGAAACTCAGCCGTTTTCGCCTGTAGCTCACTATCGCTTAGGGGCTGAATTTGCTCCTCCAGCAGGTTGATCTCGACCACAAGGGGTTGATACTTTTTAACCTTGCGCTGATTGGGATCGCCAAATAGGGCTTTCAGCATGCGACGGGCACCATGGATACAGAGCTATACATTTTAATCGTATAGCAACTGCAAGTTCCTCGCTGCCTAGACGTATTGGCTGATGTCCTCTTGGCAGACATCGCTGAGGTAGGTGAGGGCACGAAACCGCAGCATCACGACTTCTTCATAAAAGGGATTGAGTTTACACAGAGGGGGAATGCTGATGACTGGCCGACCAAAGAGGGAGAGGGTGCGGGCAAAGGGACATTGGGCTGGAATAAGGCGGCAAATGCGGTGGGCGATCGCTGGCGTTGTGATCGGATAAGTCATTAGCCACTGACGGATTTTGGTCGTTAAAGAAGTAGGCGTGCGTTGGGCAAGGCGTTGATTCATGGGGCTATCCTCACAATTGCGCATACCCTCACGGTAAAAGATAATCTAGGCAAATAGTAATACGCTTTTAATATAAAAAATCTTTATCAATAATAAGCATTGCTAAACTTGCAGCCGCTTCAGGGATAGATCTCCATTCCTCAGCTCAGCAGAGTGCTAAACTGTTCAGCAACTCAAACTCTGATGAAGTTTTGTCTAGAAATTTTTCAATTGCTTGCATAAACTCATTGACTGCTTTATTCATCTTGGCCTTGCTTGAATTCGTTAAGGAAGAGACTCCATGCGTCCACTGGTTGCTAACTACTACCTGACCTACCGCTGTAACGCCCGCTGCCACTTTTGCGACATTTGGGCACTGGAACCGGGCAAAGAAGCTGATTTTAGCGCCATCCAAACCAATCTGCGCGATTTGAAACGTTTGGGGGTCAAATATGTGGACTTTACGGGGGGTGAACCGCTGCTGCGTGCCGATGCCCCAGCCATCTACCGGGAAGCCAAGCGTCTCGGCTTCATGACTAGCATGACGACAAATACGATTCTCTATCCCCGCCGTGCTAGGGAAATTCAGGGCTTGGTGGATTTCTTGAACTTCTCCCTCGATGGGCCTGATGCGGCCACCCATGATCAGTCGCGGGGCGTGAAAATTTTTGACACGTTGGTGGAGTCCGTCAAAATTGCCCTTGAGCTTGGTGAATATCCAGTGCTGAATCACACCGTCACTGCCCAAAATTATGAACGGATTGGTGAGGTGGCCGAATTTGCCCAAAGTCTAGGGGTACGGGTTTGGTTGAATCCCGCTTTTACCGCCCATGAAAACTACAACGACAAGAAGAACCCCACCCCTGAAATTGCCGACCACATTGAACAAAATGCGAAGAAGTATAACAATGTTGGTTACAATAAGGCAGCATTAGCCCTCATCCGTGCGGGGGGAAACAATACCCAAAATCCCCGTTGCAAGGCGGTGGATGCAGTCATTGCCATTTCCCCCAATGATGAGTTGCTGCTACCGTGCTACCACTTTGCGCAGAAGGGAGTCCCCATCAATGGTCGCCTGTACGAGCTGTACAAGTCCTCCAAGGTGGTAGAGGAGTATCGCCGCTCCCAAGGCCGACTCTCCGTCTGCGAAGGCTGCACAGTGTGGTGTTATCTCATTCCCAGCTTCTTTAAGGGAGTGGATAAGTACTGGTTTCTCAATCAGGTGACCTATGCCGGAGAATTCCTGGCCCGAAAACAGTTTCTACAACGAAGCCGATCCCCTCGACGAACTCCTGTCGGAGTGGGTTGATGCCCCAGAGAGTCCTCCATTACAACCGCGTTCTGAGGGTCGCCGTCGCAAGGCTTTCCTAGCGCTCTCTCTGATTTGGGGGAGCACGATCGCCCTGCATCTGATTGTGGGTGGCATTTGGCTGATCTATGCCCTAACGCTGCTCATGAGCTTGCAAACACTGCGCTACTGGCGAGCCAAGCCGCAAACGCTACCTGCATTAGAGGCCACAGAAAGTGTGCAGCCAATGGTGTCTTTGGTGGTAGCGGCGAAAAATGAAGAGGCGGTGATTGGTCGCCTCGTCAAAAACCTTTGCCGCTTGGATTATCCCCACTACGAGGTGTGGATTATTGATGACAACAGTAGCGATCGCACCCCCGATATTTTGAGTGAACTACAAAAGCAATATCCTCACCTCAAAGTGCTGCGGCGGCTGCCGGGGGCGGGCGGGGGTAAGTCCGGTGCCCTCAATCAAGTCCTGCCCTTGACACGGGGAGAAATTATTGGCGTCTTTGATGCCGATGCCACCGTACCCCAAGATCTACTGCAACAGGTGGTCAACCGCTTTCAGGTGGCCAGTGTTGGCGCGGTGCAAGTGCGCAAAGCAATTAGTAATGCCGACATCAATTTGCTGACCCAAGGCCAAGCGGCAGAAATGATCCTTGATGCCTACTATCAACAGCAGCGGGTGGCCTGTGGCGGTATGGGCGAACTGCGGGGCAATGGCCAATTTGTGCGGCGGCAAGCTCTAGAGCGCTGTGGTGGCTGGAATGAAGAAACCATTACTGACGATCTGGATCTCAGTCTGAAGCTACATCTCCACGGTTGGCAGATTGACGTGCTGATGAATCCAGCGGTACAGGAAGAAGGCGTGACCACACTCGTGGCACTGTGGCACCAACGCAATCGCTGGGGCGAGGGCGGCTACCAAAGCTATCTCGACTACTGGCAACCCTTGCTGCGCAATCGCCTTGGCTGGCAAAAAAGCTGGGATGTGCTCTGCTGGTTTTTGATCAAATACGCCATTCCCACGGCCACAATTCCCGACCTGCTGATGGCTCTACTGCGTCACCGCAGCCCGATGCTAGTACCCCTGACGACACTGAGCTTTACGCTTTCAATGGTGGGGATGCTGCGAGGGATTCCTCAAACGCAGTCGCTGGGGATTTGGCAACTATTTTGGCAGAGTTTGCGGGGTACCCTCTACATGCTCCATTGGTTGCCTGTGGTGAGTACAACAACACTGCGTATGGCCGTACGCGCCAAGCGTCTCAAGTGGGTAAAAACCGTGCACCACGGCATCTAAACCTAAACATTGGCCAAAAAAAGATCCGTGCGGGGACAACCTTGAGCTAGGCTAGAGGCAGAGTTTTGACTGGTTCTGCCATGTCTCGCAATAGCAACCTGCTGCCTTTGCTGGTGTCTCTTGTCCTCACCTGTGGTCTATTGGGGGTGGGGGCGGTGCTCGTGATTCGGTTACTGGGCAATCAAAATCCCCTTGAACAGGTGACTGAAAACTTGGGGGTACCCCAGAGTACGCCAGAGATGGCGGCTGCGAATTTCAGCGATGTCAGCAATGTTCCCAGTGGTACGTTTCAATACGGGGGCAGTACGACGTGGGCACCGATTCGCCGCGATGTCGATCCCCTGATTCAGTTAGCTTGGCCCAATTTTCGCCTGCGCTACACCAATCCCCCCACCGGCACCCCCGGATCGGGCAGTGGCATTCGCATGTTAATGAATAATCAACTGGCCTTTGCCCAGTCTTCCCGCCCCCTCAATGAGCAGGAGCGGCAGCAGGCGCAGAGCCAAGGGATAAAATTGCTGGAACTACCGGTGGCGATCGATGGCATCGCGATCGCTGTCAATCCCAACCTCCAGATTCCCGGTCTCACTGTGCAACAAGTGGTTGATATTTACACGGGCAAACTGACGAACTGGAGCCAAGTGGGCGGTCCGAATCTAGCCATTACTCCCTTTTCACGGCGGCTGGAAGATGGCGGAACGGTAGAGTTTTTCGTCCAAGATGTCTTGGGGAACCAGCCATTCAGTCCCAAGGTGGTGATGGTGCGGGATACCACAGATGCCCTACGGCGGGTGGGGGCAACCTCCGGCGGCATTTACTATGCCTCGGCACCGGAAATTGTTGGTCAGTGCAGTGTGCGACCCTTGCCTTTGGGGCGGCAGCCCAATCAGTACGTTCCTCCCTATCAGGAACCCTATGTGGATTCTGCCCAATGTCCACAGCGGCGGAATACATTGAACTATCGTGCCTTTCAGGAGGGCAGTTACCCCATTACCCGTCGCCTGTTTGTCATTGCCAAGGATGACAATAGCCCGGATGCCCAAGCCGGTCGTGCCTATGCAGCCCTGTTATTAACGGATCAGGGTCAAGCCACAATTGAAAAAGCCGGCTATGTCCGCTTGCGCTAGGGGAGCCAGATGTTTGATAAACCATTGAATCGAACCTATGAGCGGATCATGGTGGCCATTGCCAGCGCCAATTTTCTGTTGGTGCTCTTTGATCTCACCTATATTCCCCTACGGGACTTCTGGCTTTTGGGAACAGTCCGCATTCCCCTGATTCAGCGGTTGATTTATCTGCCCCAGCCTTTGCCGATTACCCCTCTCTATGACCCCATCAAAGGCATCGAACCCCACCGGGCAACCCAGCAGTACATCAACACGGTCAACCAACTCCGGCGAACCATTGCCGCTGAAGGGGTCGATGCGCCAGCTACTCAAGCACTCTTGGCTGAGTTGCGCAAGCAGAGCAAAACCATGGTGGATACTAACCCCTTTGCCCTTGCCAATAAGACTGGCACCCTTGAGCGGATCAAGAACCTGATGCGGCTGCGGGTCTTTGGCGATCGCAATGCCTCCTCTAAACAGTCCTTTGAGCGTTTTTGGAGTGACGAGTACATCAATGAGCGGGACTGGCAGACCAACCTTGCTTGGTTTGAGGCGCAGATCATTCCCCTGATGGCTACCAATTATTGGCGCCGCTACGGTGAAGATGGGGATTTTATTGACCACTTTGATGCCATTGATATTCCCTTTAATCTCCTCTTCTTTGTGGAATTCTTGGGACGCACGTTTTGGCTGAGTCGCCAATATCGCGGTGCCCGCTGGCGGGATGCTATGTTCTGGCGCTGGTACGATGTGCTGCTCTTTTTCCCCTTTTGGTGGCTGGCACCCACTTGGGCGTGGCTACGGATTATCCCGGTCACGATTCGCCTTGATCAAGCGGATATTATTTGCCTTGATAGTCTTGAACGGCAGGCCTCTCAGGGCTTAGTGGCAGCGATCGCCACCGATATTTCGGAAGTGGTTGTCCTGCAAGTCCTCACCCAACTGCAAAAAGCAATCCGTCGCGGCCAATTGAGTCGCTGGCTACCGCGTGTCTCTGGCGGCCAAGGGAGCAAGACGCTCAATGACATTGATGAACTGGGGGAACTGGCAGCCTTGGTTGGGCAGGTGGTGATTTACCGCGTGATCCCCCAACTGCGACCAGAAGTGGAAGGCTTAGTGGCCTACAGTGTCGATCAAGTGCTGCGGCAAGCGCCCCCCTATCGGCGGTTATTGGAAATTCCATCCCTTGAGGCCTTACCCCGCCACTGGCACCAATCCCTTGCCAAGGAGATTAGCGATCGCCTCTTTCTGCTATTGGAGCAAGCGAGCAAAAACCAAGGCAATCCACCCCGCGAAGGGGCATTACTGGTGAGTCAACTGGCGCAAAAATTTGGCCAAACCCTCAGCGCCGAACTCCAAGAGGAACAGGTGGGCAAGGTGATTCAAGATCTGCTGGTGGTGTGGCTAGAGGAAATCAAAATTAATTTTGTGCGGCAGACCCACCTTGAAGGCATTGAAACGGTTTTGGATGAAACCCGTGCCCTGCAGGAAAGCTTAGAACAGGGACGGCTCAAACCTTAGGCTATTCAAGGGGTTGGAGCAGCCAGAGAGCCGTGTAGGTGGTGTCATTGGGAGTCGGTTGGATGAGGAGAAAGTGCAGACCCTGAGTGGCGCGCAGGCGATCGCGAAAGAGTTCTCCCGCTTGGGAAATCTCAGCATTGTCAAACGTCAAAAAGACCCAGCGATCGCGCAAGCCGCTGTGCAACACCACCCCACAGGGTCGCCCCGGCACAAACTCTAAGCGATAGGGCAGTTGCTCTTGGAACCACCGCGCCAGCTTCAGGGACTTGCGACCGCCATAGAGAATAATTCCCGGAATCAACGTATCGGGAGCCAAGCCCAAAGCCTCTGGCAACATTGCCATTTCAAAGGCCAGAATCCGCAGCGGATATTGCATCAGTTGTGCCAAGTCGGGGGGAGTAATTGCTGCAAACTGCCAAGAATCTCCCCAAATATCCTCGGGCAGGGGCAATGGCGGCGGCTGCTCAATGGCCAATGGATCGTAGGCTTCACCGGTGTAGGTTTTTAGACTGGGATACGCCTGAGCACGTTGGCACAGGTAGTGCTTTAGAGCCGGGGTGCGGCGGGTGGCTTCGAGGGGAAGGTTGAGTTCTTGGCAAACCACTTCCACGAGGCCTAAACTCTGGGGACGAAAAACCTGTACCCGCTGCGGTAGGGGCTGCCCGCAACTTTTGAACTCTGTGGCCAGCCATGAACTGCTCACGAGGGGTTCTGGGCAAAAAGCCGTGTAGTAAAAATTTTCCTCAGGGTCACAAATCACGAGTTCCCACAGATCAAGGCCACTGGGGGTACGCAAAGGCCGACGGTAAAGGTCAACTTGCCAACAGGACATGGACGGAAATGAGCAGCAAAGGAAGTTAACAGCCTTTTCACAACCATTGAAAGCCGCTCAGCTTGCCGCTAATTCTGTTGATGCGTCCTCAAGCGAGAGAAAAAGGCTATCTGTTGCTATTGTGCCTTGTTTTGCCTCCTCGGCTAGGGTGTTTTAGGCCTGAATTCCTTCTATACCTAGGCCACAACTTTGCCACGAAAGACGAGGTAATTATAGAGGTTATAAGCCAGCATAATCGG
The DNA here is from genome assembly GCF_030322985.1 of Thermosynechococcus sp. B1. Taxonomy (NCBI): domain Bacteria; kingdom Bacillati; phylum Cyanobacteriota; class Cyanophyceae; order Acaryochloridales; family Thermosynechococcaceae; genus Thermosynechococcus; species Thermosynechococcus sp. B1. Next base: position 1,709,961 of record NZ_CP096573.1, read on the forward strand.
GATTAAGAAAGCGACGAAAATCAGCATAAAGACTTGGGCACTGGGAGAGGCTGAAGCTTCGTAAATGGTGACGCTGGGGGGAATGATGTTCGGAAAAATCACAAAGCCCAAGCCAATAAATGACAGGAGAAACAGTAAAAACGTCCACACCAAGGGCATGACTTCTTCACGCTTTTGTAAACTACGCAGCAATAGAAAAATCAGCAACACCCCCAAAATGGGAATCGCGGCAAAAATGTAGAATAACGGTGGCTGAAACAGTTGGGCACGCAGGTGCTCATGGAAAATGGGGGCGCTAATGGTAATCAACACAGCACCGATAAACGTTGTCCAAGCTGCAATCGTGGCCGTGCGGTAGTGGGTTTGCTGCAACTCACCTGTGGTTTTGTAAATCAGATAGGTTGACCCAATCAGCACATAGCCCTGAATCAGCGTCAGTGCCACCAACACCGAGTGCCACGTCAGCCAATCCCACATGCCGCCCGCAAAGTGACCCGCAGCATCTACTTTGATGCCCTCAAAAACAGTGCCCACCGCAAAGCCCTGCCCCAAGGCGGCCAAAAAACTGCCAATGCCAAAGGCAAGGTTCCACACCCGTTTATTATTGGCATTCTCGCGAAACTCAAAGGACACTGCCCGCAAAATTAGCCCCACCACCATAATCACTGCGGGTAGGTAAAGGGCATTGAGGATGGTGGCATAGGCCAAGGGAAAAGCACCAAAGAGCGACCCACCCATCAGCACCAACCACGTCTCATTGGCATCCCAAACATTGCCAAGGCTGGTCATGAGGATATTGCGGCGCCGTTCATCGCTACTGGTGAGGGAGAGAATGCCAATGCCTAGGTCAAAGCCATCTAGGAGAATGTAGAGAAAGAGGAACAACCCTAGGATAAAAAACCATACCTGCGGCAAAAAGTGCTCCAAGGGTGCAAGGGGATTCGGTTCCATGGTGTACTCCCTTATTGTTGAGTTTCTAGGGGACGGCGATCCGGTTGGTGCTCTGCTAGTTTGATGCGGATTTCCAGTTGTTCAGCATTGTGCAGCCCCGGCACCGGCAAGGCAACATTGGGGCCTTTTTGGATGATGCGACTGCCAAAGAAAAGAGCCGCAAAGAAGAAAATGGTGTACAGGGCAACCAAGCCACTAAGGGAAAAAAGCACCACTTGGGGCGGTAAATTGGAGGCCGCTTCTGCTGTCCGCAACTGGCCATAGACAATCCACGGTTGACGCCCGACACAGCGGACAATCCAACCGGCTTCGACGGCAAGGTATCCCAAGGGTCCTGCAAAGATCCAGCCCCACCAGAGCCACTGGTAATTGCGTAGGCGATCGCCCTCGAGGCCAGTGCGCCACCAGACAAAAACAGTGAGGATCACGAGAGCCGCGAGGTACAGACCAATGGCCACCATCAGGCGAAAGGAATAGTAAATCAGGCCAATCAAATGGGGGCGATCGCTAGCGTTCCACTCCTTCAAGCCCAAGATCGGTGTGTCTAACTGCGGTTTCAACTCCAGTAGGTAGCTCAGCAGGCCGGGAATTTTCACTTCCAAGCTATTTGCTTGGGCGGCCTCATTGGGTAAGGCAATCACACTCCAGTCCGCAGGTGTACCCGCTGGTACCGTTTCCCACAGGGCTTCCATGGCGGCTAATTTGGCGGGTTGGTAGTGATAGACCTGCTCAGCACTGAGGTGACCGACAAACACCTGTAGGGGGGCAATCACCAAGGCCATCACCAACACCACCTTCAGGGATTTCGTGAAGAAATTGGGCAGGCGGTTTTGCAGTAGATACCAAGCACTAATGCCGCCAATAACAAACAGCGAGGTTTCTAGGGTGGCAAAGAACATGTGGAAAAAACTCTTGACCATGAAGGGGTTGGCAATGGCTTGGAAGTAGTCTTGAACGCGGAACTTACCCTCGACAAAGACGCCCCCCGCAGGGGTTTGCAGCCATGAGTTGGCCGAGAGAATCCAGAAGGTGGAGAGATTGGCACCAAAGGCGACACAGATGGTCGAAATCCAGTGCATCACTGGCGGTACCCGTTGCCAGCCAAAAATCATAATGCCCAAGAAGCTGGCTTCCAGCATGAAGGCCATGGTGCCCTCAAACCCCAAGACGGTACCGAAGAAATCCCCCACTGCTTCTGAGAAGGGTGCCCAGTTGAGGCCAAATTGAAAGGCCATGGGCAACCCGGAAGCCACGCCAATCCCGAAGTTGAGGATATACAGCTTTGACCAAAAGCGAGCATGGTGATAGTAGGTCAGGTTTTTGGTTTTTAGCCACAGTCCCTCAATGACCACGAGATAAATGCTCATCCCCGTGGTGAGGACGGGCCAGAGCATATGGAAAATGGCTGTGAGGGCAAATTGCCAACGGGAGAGAACAACGGTATCGAGACTAGCCAAGGTCATAACACCACCCTAGGGGTTGATCTGCCTTACTTTTAGCAACCCCTTTTTGGCTTCGACAAGGCAAATCGGCAACTGCCGCAAAAATTTCAGCTTTGCTTAAGAGTCGGCAGTGGTCATGGGCACTGCACAGGTACATAGAAGGTGGCGATCGCCATAGGCATTGTCAATGCGGGCTACCGCTGGCCAGAATTTGTACTCCCGCAGCCAAGGGGCGGGGTAGGCGGCCACTTGCCGTGAATAGGGGTAAGGCCATGGCTCTGTGGCCAGCATCAGGGCGGGATGGGGGGCATTTTTCAGGGGATTTTGCTGGCGATCGCTGACGCCGGCCTCAATTTCAGCAATTTCGGCGCGAATGGCAATCATCGCCTCACAAAAGCGATCCAATTCCGCCTTGGTTTCACTTTCAGTGGGTTCAATCATTAGCGTGCCCGGCACCGGCCAAGAAATGGTGGGGGCATGGAAGCCATAGTCCATCAGCCGCTTGGCAATATCTTCCACCTCAATTCCCGCGGATTTTTTCAGCGGACGCAGATCAAGAATGCACTCGTGGGCCACCAAACCGTGGGCACCTTTGTAGAGAACCGGGTAGTAGGGTTCAAGGCGTTTGGCAATGTAGTTAGCATTGAGGATGGCAATTGCGGTGGCGCGTGTCAACCCCACCCCCCCCATCAGGGTAATGTACATCCACGAAATCGGCAAAATACTGGCACTGCCCCAAGGGGCGGCAGTCACCGGGCCAATTTCCGATCCTTGGGGAATCAGCTGTGTGGTTGGCAAGAAGGGGGCTAAATGCGCCTTGACCCCGATGGGTCCCACCCCCGGCCCACCGCCGCCGTGGGGAATACAAAAGGTTTTGTGGAGGTTGAGATGGCAGACATCGGCACCAAAGTCCGCCGGACGGCACAGCCCCACTTGGGCATTCATATTGGCACCATCCATATAGACTTGACCGCCGTAGCGATGGATGATCTCACAAATTTGGCGAATTCCCGTTTCAAAGACGCCGTGGGTCGAGGGATAGGTGATCATCAAGGCCCCTAGGCGATCGCTATAGGTTTCCGCCTTGGCCGCCAGATCCGCCACATCAATATTGCCCTGGGCATCGCAATTGACTGCCACCACCTGCATGCCAGCCATGACCGCACTGGCAGGGTTGGTGCCATGGGCAGAGGTGGGAATCAAACACACATTGCGCTGGCTTTCGCCGCGGCTGTGGTGGTATTGGCGAATCACCAAGAGTCCGGCATATTCCCCTTGGGAACCGGCATTGGGTTGTAGGGAAATGGCATCAAAGCCGGTAATTTCTGCCAGCATTGCCTCTAGCTCACGGAACAGCTGCTGATAGCCTTGGGCTTGCTCAGCCGGGGCAAAGGGATGCAGTTGATTGAATTCTGGCCAACTGATGGGCAGCATTTCCGCAGTGGCATTGAGCTTCATGGTGCAGGAGCCAAGGGGAATCATCGAGGTGGTGAGGGAGAGATCCTTGGCCTGAAGGCGGTGAATGTAGCGCAGCAGGGCGTGTTCGCTGTGGTAGTCCTGAAAGACGGGGTGCTGCAGGTAAGCAGATTGGCGTTTCAGCGTTGGCGGCAGGCGATCGCCCGCGGCAACTGCCACAGGACTTGTGCCAAAGAGCGCCAGTAAATCCGCCCCATCTTTTTCGGTGGTGGTCTCATCCAAACTGATGCCGACACTGCCATCGTCAAAGTAACGCAGGTTGATTTGCGCCGCTGCTGCCCGCTCCTTGAGCACCTGTACTGGCAGGTTCCCCAAGCCAATGCGTAGGGTGTCAAAAAACTCAGAATGGTAGAGTGGATAGCCCGCTGCTGCTAAGCCTGCTGCTAGGGTCACTGCCCGTTGATGGATGCGCTCAGCGATTTGCCGCAGCCCCGCGGCTCCATGATAGACGGCGTACATACTGGCAACAACTGCGAGGAGAACTTGGGCAGTGCAGATGTTACTGGTGGCCTTTTCGCGGCGGATATGCTGCTCACGGGTTTGCAGGGCAAGGCGCAATGCTTTTTGACCCAAGGCATCGTGGGAAACCCCCACTAGTCGTCCGGGTAATTGTCGCTTAAATTCTTCACGGGTGGCAAAGAAGGCGGCATGGGGCCCCCCATAGCCCAAGGGCACACCAAAACGCTGAGAGCTGCCGACGGCAATATCCGCCCCCAATTCTCCCGGCGGTGTCAGCAGTGTCAAGGCTAGCAAATCGGTGGCTACCGTCACCAAGAGTCCCCGTTTATGGGCAGCGGCAATCAGGGCTTCGGGCGATCGCACCGCACCATCGCTGGCGGGATATTGCAAGAGCAGACCAAAGGCGTTGTTCCAAGGCAATTCACTGGCGATCGGGTCAATGGGCACAATCTCAATGCCAAGGGGCAGGGCACGGGTGCGCAGAACTGCTAGGGTTTGGGGATGGCAATCCTGCGCCACCAAGAAGCGGTTGGCTCCCTTTTGACGGCAGGCATTCAAGCTCAGCGTCATGGCTTCGGCGGCAGCCGTCGCCTCATCAAGGAGAGAGGCATTGGCAATGGGCAAGCCCGTTAGATCGCTGACAAGGGTTTGAAAGTTGAGGAGGGCTTCGAGGCGTCCTTGGGCAATTTCCGCTTGGTAAGGGGTGTACTGGGTGTACCAGCCGGGGTTTTCCAGAATGTTGCGCTGAATCACCGCCGGCGTAATGCAGTTGTAATAGCCCATGCCGATGTAGCTGCGCCAAACTTGGTTTTGCTGGGCAAGGGTGCGTAATTTTTGCAGGGCTGCTGTTTCACTGAGACCTTCACCCAGAGCGAGAGGGCGTTGCAAGCGAATTTCCGGGGGAATGACGGCAGTGATCAGCTCCTTGAGGCTGCCATACCCCAACAGGCTCAACATTTTGGGAAGATCGTTGGGCGTGATACCAATGTGCCGCGCGACAAATTCGGCATCGGTCTCTAAGTTGATCTCCAGTTGGGGCAGTGAACTAACCATCGCTATCGCACTCGTGTTGTAAATCGTTCATATATCTTAATTCTTTGAGCAGGGTTTGCGGGCATGGAGAACCTGCAAGCTGCGCCTGAGGTGGTAGGTCTGCTTCAAACGTATGTCACAGCCTTTTTCCCATGAATTAAACACATTAAAATGGATAAGATCGCTGTACGATAGATTTTCACGGTTTTTATTGTATCTCAAAGTATTTTATGATTAAAATCTATTCTGAACTGTAGGATTTTATAAAGTAGCCTCTAATTGTCGCACCTAAGCGTGTGATATTTAACATAAAATTAGCGGTTCGTTTGGTCATCTTCAGAATCCAACTACTTTCCGTGTGGTGTCTAATAGTTTCATTATCAAACTTTAGAGGTGTTGCTTCCTTTCTTGGAAATAGTCTATCAAAGTCAATTCCTGTTGTTTTTATTTTTTTAGGAAAAAGAGAATGTTCAGACATTAGCTTTTTAAGAGTCTTTGGCGTGTAGTAACATAAGTGTTCTGGATAATGAATTACTGAATAGTTCTCCTGAAGAAAATACCTTGCCAACGAATTAAAGTTAGGAGTGGTGCAGTAGAAAAGACCCCCTAGGCGTAAAAAACTAGCAATCTGACGAGCAAACTCTCTAGGCTTATTGATATGCTCAATTACCTCTATAGCAATGATGATATCAAAATAATCGCGAGGAAACAGTCTTTCATTCAAATCAGTGTATTGAGCTTTGATTCCTTTGCGAATGCACCATTCTACTCCCTTTTCTGAAAGTTCAGTGCCTTCTACTTCCCAACCATTTTTCTTTGCTTCTATCAAGAAATCACCCTTGCCACATCCCACCTCAAGAATTCGATTACTCTGACGATAAATTTCAAATTCTTTGAGAAGCTCTTGATATCGTTTAAGCGTAATTGGTGAAATTGGCCTGTCTTCTGCGTAGCTATATGTAGAATAGTATTCTTTCAGTTCATTCTCTGATGGAACCCTCTCCATAAAAATAAAACCACATTCTTGGCACTTTATAAGTCTGTGTGTAGTGTAGTATCTTCTCATTTTTTGAATGTTAGAAGATTGACAAAGTAAACAATAAGAATGGGTTTTCATAGATATTTATAGACCTTCCTAAAATAGTGTTGATTATATTATACAGAGCCTTTGACCTTTCTGAGAAAGTTCAATTCTCCTGAAAAGGGTTATACTAGCATTATCTTCAGATAAATTGATACCACCATCGCTATCGCACTCGTGTTGTAAATCGTTCATATATCTTAATTCTTTGGGCAGGGTTTGCGGGCATGGAGAACCTGCAAGCTGCGCCCGAGGTGGTAGGTCTGCCGCTCGACAGTGAAGCCCTGTAACCGTAGCTGCTCAGCTAAGTCCGTTTGCAGCAGTTGCCAAGCGGTTTCCGTTTCAAAGAGCCAGAAAAAGAGAGCCATCCCCGGCCAAAAGAGAGGCACTTGGGGACGATGAAAATCAATCAGGGCAAACCAGCCACCGGGCTTGAGAACCCGCCACACTTCCGCCACAATGGCACGCAGTTGTTCCGCAGTCATTTCATGCAGCGCCATGCTGGTGTGTACCAGATCAAAGGTGGCATCGGCAAAGGGCATCTTCTCCGCAAAGGCTTCCACATAGGTGGCTTGGGGCACGCGCTGCCGAGCACGGGCGATCGCCCGCGGTGAAGCATCTAAACCAGTGACCTGATCAAAGGCTTGAGTTAAGGCTTGAGTGACAACGCCATGGGCACAGCAGAGATCTAAAACCACGGCACTGCGGGGTAAGTCCAAATCTTGCCAAGCCAACCGATGCAGGCGATCGCTCCCCCCGACCGTTATTGCTGCGAGGGCACTAATGGTGTCGTAGAGCCACGGATATTGATAGCTCCAAGTGCGTAAAATGGTTGCCACAGCGCTGGATCAAGCCTTGAATTTTGCAGAATTGGAACCAGTTGAGTGTCAGTGTACCGCCTTTTTGGCAACGATTCCTTGAGAAAGGACTGTTATAGTCTTATGTGGTAGCGAGAATCCGTAGTTGTAACGGTGTCGGGAGTGAGCATGGGTCAACAATCCATCTGCCAACAAAGCAGTCTGCTGCTGGGGAGCCTTGTGGGGGTCTTGATCACCATGAGCGGGGGGGCGATCGCCCAACCCAACCCTACGGCCACCGATCTCCTGCCCTTCAATCCCAATCCCGATCCCCTCCATCTCCCCAGTCGTCCCGATCAAGTAAAAATTGATTTGGATCGCCCCATTACCCTCAACGAAGCGATTGAACTGGCGCGGCGGAATAACCGCCAACTGCAAATCCTTGAGGCACAACTGCAACAAAGTCGGGCCGTTCTGCGCCAAGCGGCGGCGGCTCTCTATCCCAGCATCTCCTTGCAATTGGGGATTAGTCGCACGGATTCAGCGGCGATTCGCCTGCAAAATGCCCAACTACCACCCCCCTTGCGAACCAACCCCACCAGCAATACTTGGACCAGCACGGTGCAACTGGGCTACAACATTTTCACCTCTGGCCAACGGGATGGCAGTATCAAAGCAGCACAGGAACAGGTGCGCAATGCCGAACTGGATCTGCAGCGAGAATTTGAACAACTGCGGCAGGATGTCACCAATGCCTACTACAACATTCAACAGGCGGAGGCGCTGGTGCGCATTGGCGAAGCAGCGGTACAAAACTCGCAAATTAGTCTACGGGATGCGATCGCCCGCGAACGGGCTGGCTTAGGCACGCAATTTGATGTCCTCACAGCACAGGTGCAACTGGCCAATAACCAACAGCAACTCGTGCAAGCCCAAAGCCAACTGCAAACGGCTCAACGCCAACTGGCACAGCTGCTCAGTCTCAATGACAAAGCCAATGTGCGGGCGGCTGACCCCATTCGGGTAGTTGGAGAATGGAAACTCTCCCTTGAGGAGAGCATTGCCCTCGCCTTTCGCAATCGCGTGGAACTGGAACAACAACTGACCCAACGGAATGCAGCACTGCAGCAGCGCCGGGTGGCCTTGGGGAATCTAGGACCGCAGTTGGTGGCCGGCGGAAGTTTTAACACCCTTGATAGCCTCACAGATGGGAGGGCACCCCGTTGGGGATATACCGTTGGGGGTCAAATGAACCTGACCCTCTTTGATGGCGGGGTCTCCCGTGCCAGTGCTGCCCAGCAGGAAAGCGCTGCCGCGATCGCTGAAGCTCAGTATGCGGCCTTTCGGAATTTGATTCGTTTCCAAGTGGAGCAGGCCTACTACACGCTCAAATCCAGCCAAGAAAATATCCGCACCAATGAAGTGGCGGTGCGCCAAGCCACGGAGGGACTCCGCCTTGCCCGTCTGCGCTTCCAAGCAGGGATTGGCACCCAAGCGGAGGTGAGCAATGCAGAAACGGCTCTGATTCAAGCCCAGAGCAATCTGTTGAGTTCTACCATTGACTACAACCGAGCGATCGCTGCCCTGCAACGCTTTGTGAGTGGCTTACCCTTGACGGCAACGCCTTGATGTTTGGTTTTTTGAATCTGAATAAACCTGCTGGCTGCACTTCCCACGACTGCATTAACGAACTGCGAAAGCGGCTGCGGCTCAAACGCATCGGTCATGGGGGCACCTTGGATCCGATGGCTACAGGGGTACTGCCGATCGCCCTTGGTGCAGCGACGCGACTCCTACCCTATTTAAGCGATCGCAAGGCCTATATTGGCACGGTGCGCTTTGGCATCACCACAACCACGGATGACATTACGGGTGACATTTGCCAAGAACAATCTGCCAGTTACCTCACCCTTGAGGCCATTGAGGAACAGCTTCCCCAATTCATTGGCGAGATTGAGCAATATCCCCCCGCCTATAGTGCGATTCAAGTGGATGGTCAGCGGCTCTATGCCCGTGCCCGTGCGGGTGAAGCCGTGAGCGTGCCGCCGCGGATCGTTGAGGTGTACAGCATTGATGTCTTAGATTGGCAAGCAGGATGCTACCCAGAATTGACCCTGCGCATTACCTGTGGCGGTGGCACCTATATTCGCGCCCTTGCCCGCGATTTGGGGGCGGCACTGGGGGTAGGGGGAACGCTGGCAGCCCTGCAACGGATTGAAAGTGGTGGCCTGAGGATTGAGGAGAGCCATTCCCTAGAAAGCATTTCGCCAGAGCATTTACCACTGCGCCCGCCCCAAGCGGTTCTCTCACATCTACCGTGGCTTGAACTCAATGCAGTACAACTCAACGACTGGTATCATGGCCGCGCCGTGATTGGTGAGGGGCTACCGCCGGCGGAGAGTTTCGTGGGCGTCACCTTTGCCACTACCTGTGTGGGAATCGGGGTGAGTGGGGGCGATCGCCTGCATCCTAAGGTGGTTCTCAAGGCATAACGGTGTCTTCCGAAACATTTTTCTAGTGCTAGCTTAGGAAAAAGAAGCAATCAGCAGGTGAAGGAATGGGGGTTCGTTGGCTGCAACGTCTCATTTGTTGTTTAGTGGTCTTGGTGGGAGTCTGGGGCATTTTCCCCACTGACTCGGCGATCGCCCTAACGGAGGAACAAAAACTCTTTAATGAGGCATGGCGCATTGTCAACCAAGCCTACGTGGATCCCTCTTTTAATGGCCAAAACTGGTGGCTGGTGCGCGAAAAGGCGCTGAAACGTCCCCTACCCAATCGCGAGGCGACCTATGAGGCCATTCAAGCCATGTTGGCGAGTTTAGAGGATCCCTTTACACGGCTGCTGCGCCCCGCCCAATTTCGTAGCCTGCAAACCACCACAGCTGGGGAACTCACTGGTGTCGGCTTGCAAATTAGCACTGACCCTGAAACCGGTATCCTCGAAGTCATTGCCCCGATTGATGGCTCCCCTGCTGCTGAAGCGGGGATTCAACCCCGCGATCGCATTCTTGCCATTGATGGCGTCTCCACCACCCAGCTCAGCCTTGATGAAGCCGCCGAAAGAATGCGGGGAGCCGCCGGTTCTGCTGTGCATTTGTTGTTACAACGGGGCAGTGAAGCTCCTCAAGAAATCACCCTGAAACGGGGACACATTGAGATTAATCCGGTCATGGCTGAGGTTCGCCAAGTGCAGGGGCACACCGTTGGCTATATTCGCCTTGGTCAATTTAGCGCTATGGCGGTCACAGAGATGCGCAAAGCCATTCAAATGCTAGAGCAGCAGGGAGTGGAGGAGTACATTCTTGATCTGCGCAATAATCCGGGGGGACTGTTGCAGGCGGGGGTGGAAATTGCTCAACTGTGGTTGGATTCGGGGGTCATTGTCTATACCGTCGATCGCCAAGGGATCATTGATAGCCTCAATGCCAATGGCGGTGCCCTCACCCATGACCCGCTCGTCGTCCTCGTGAATGGCGGAACCGCCAGTGCCAGTGAGATTTTAGCCGCTGCCCTGCAAGATCATGGCCGTGCTCGACTGGTGGGCGATCGCACCTTTGGCAAAGGCTCGATTCAGTCCCTCTTTAACCTCAGTGATGGCGCTGGTCTTGCGGTTACCATTGCCCACTACGAAACCCCTAATCACCACAACATCAACAAAGTGGGGATTGAGCCAGATTGGCGGGTTCTCGATGCTCCCGAGAGTCTGGTGGCCATGGGTACAGCAGCAGATCCCCAATATCTGGCGGCCCTAGAGCTGCTCCACAGTCCGGTTCAAGTCGCTGCTAACGCAGGGTGACAAACTCCTCCGCCGTCGAGGGATGAATGGCCATCGTGGCATCAAAGTCCTTCTTGGTGGCGCCCATTTTGAGGGCGATCGCGATCCCTTGAATAATCTCAGCAGCATTGTCCCCCACCATGTGGGCACCGAGCACCCACTCCGTATTTTTCTCCACCACCAATTTGACGATCACCTTTTCATCTCGACCCGTGAGACTGTGGTACATCGGGCGAAAGGCCGCACGGTAGATTTTCACATTCTCTTCCCCCAATTTCGCCTTGGCCTGCGCCTCAGACAGCCCCACCGAAGCCGCCTCCGGCTGGGAAAACACCGCCGAGGGAATATTCTCATAGCTCAAGGTGCGCGGTAGATTACCAAATTGCGTATCAGCAAAGGCGCGTCCTTCGGCAATGGCTATGGGAGTGAGGTTGACGCGGTTAGTGCAGTCCCCCACAGCAAAAATGTGTTCTTGATTGGTGCGGTAGTATTCATCCACAGCAATGGCGACAATCCCTTGACTATTGGCCGTAAGATGCACCCCCGCCTGATCAAGACCCAGCCCCTGCAAGTTGGGCGCACGCCCCACGGCACACAGCACCGTATCAACTTTAGTTTCACAGGCTTGCCCCTGCTGTTCGTAGCGAATGCGGATATTGCCCTTCTTGGTAAGCTTCAAGCCTGTAATGTGGCACTGGGGACGGACATCAATGCCGTGGCGAAGCATCCCCTCATAGACACCATCTTGAATGTCTTGATCAAAGCCGCGCAGGGGGCGATCGCCCCGCAGAAAGTGAATGACTTCCGTGCCGAGTCCCTGCATAATGCCGGCAAACTCAACACTGATGTAGCCGCCCCCAAGGATAGCCATGCGCTTTGGCTGCTTGGGCAACAAAAACATCTCCCGCGAGGTAATGCTGTGTTCAATGCCCGGCACATTGGGCTTAATCGCTTCCCCCCCGACGGCAATCAAGATTTTCGCCGCTGTCACTCGCTGCTGTACCTGTCCTTGGCGATCCACGAGTTCTAGGGTGTGGGGGTCAGCAAAGCGGGCAAAAAAGGGCAGCAGTTCGACCCCGGCTTTGGCAAGGTAGCTAATGTGCAGTTGGCTGAGACGATTTACCTCTTGGTTCACTGCTTGAATCAGTCGCTCCCAGTTCAACTTGGCTTCAACGGGGCGCCAGCCATAGCCGACAGCGTCTTCAAAGAGGTGGCTAAACTTGGAGCCATAGACCATGAGCTTTTTAGGGACACACCCCCGAATCACACAGGTACCGCCAACTTTATCCCCTTCGGCAATGGCCACCCTAGCGCCGTAGGAAGCTGCCCGCTTTGAGGCCGCCAAGCCACCGGAGCCGGCACCAATCACAAATAGGTCATAGTCGTAGCTCATCCTTGCTCCCCAAAACCTAGCCTCAGTCTAGCGAAATCTGGATCGGGTTACATGAAGGCTTGGCGATGAATCGCTTGTAGGGCTTGGTATTCAGCAGTTTTGCCAAGACGGCGCAGCGATCGCAACCGCTGTTCAATGAGCATGCGCGCATCAGTTCGACTAATCGATTCAAACGCCATCCCCGTCGGCCGCTGGTTGACGATAAAGAAAAGCCGCTGGGCATACAACGTTGTAAAGAGTTGCCGATGCTCATCAATAGGGCACACCCCATAAAGCAAGCCAAAGGTGGGGTGATTGAGATACTGCTCAGCGGTCATCGAGGGTTTCATTAGTAGAGAGAATCTACCTCGCAAAAGGATCGTGACAGGTCAACACGGCAAGGGTGGCTTGTGAGGGGCAAAAACAGAAGAAAACCGCAAGTGGCGGCTAAAATAAGTAAAACATTTAACTGAAAACTTTTCAGATCATACTAAACCCTTTCCTCCTCTATGACGCGCTCCCTTCCCCCCTTTTGGCCCAGTGTGTTTCACCGCTGTGGTGTGATCTTTTTTGGCACGCTGACGTTTTTTTTCACGTTGGGGGTGGTGGGCTTCAGTGCCACGATCTTCTTTGCCCTCCTCGGAGTCTTGTTGGCACCTGCTAGTGAAACCAGTCCCTACGAGCACGTCAGCGGCAAGGAGAGCAGTCGCGATCGCATTCTCAGAATTGACATTACTGGGCCAATTCTCGGTAGCCCGCAAAACGAAGAAGATAGCTTCTTTGCGCCCCTTGTCGGTGTCACCTACGGCTATGAAGTGCAGCAGCAGTTGGCAGAGGCCGCTAAGGACGAAACGATTAAGGCCGTCTTTGTTAATATCAGCACTCCCGGCGGCACGATCTTTGGCTCCCAGGCGATCGCCGAAGGTATTAGGAGCTACCGCGCAGCCACCCAAAAACCGGTCTATGCCTTTATTGAGGGCATTTCTGCCTCCGGTGGCGTTTGGGCTATGGTGACAGCGGATCGGATCTACGCCGATCACGGCAGCATGATTGGCAGTATTGGCATTCTCGGCCCTAGTGTTTTCTACTACGATCGCCCCACCAGTCTCGATAATGGCCTATTGATGGGAGGCGTTACTGCCAACAGTATTGAAGAACGGACACTGAGCGCCGGTCGTAGCAAAGATATTGGCAATCCCTTCCGTCGCCTCACCCCCCAAGAAATTGAGGTCTTCCAAGCCGGCCTTGAACAGGAGTACAGCAAGTTTATTAATCATGTGGCGCAGGCACGGGGCATTGATCCCAGCGTTATTCGCAACGAAATGGGTGCGATGATTTTCAGTAACGAGCAGGCGCAGCGCTATCGCCTCATTGATGGCACCCGCAGCCGTCCAGACACCCTCAGTGCCCTTGCTAGTGCTGCCAAGCTCAAGGAAGGAGAGTATGCGGTCGTAGGTTTTCGGCGCGATCGCTCCCCTTTGATCAATCAACTCTTTGGCATTCAGTCACCTCCCCCAGCACCAGAAACCCAGCAGGTGTGGAAACAAGAGCAACTGTGTGCCCTCAGCCAATTGCGCGCCCTTGCCTACTATGGTTCCCTGTCGTGCCGTCCCCAGTGATGCGTTTCGATATTATTACCCTCTTTCCAGAGTTCTTTGCCTCCCCCCTCAGCAGTGGCTTAATGGCCAAAGCCTTGGCACGGGGGATTGCCGAGGTCGTCCTGACCAATCCGCGTGACTTTAGTACTGATAAGCACCAGCGGGTGGATGATGAACCCTACGGGGGGGGTGTGGGCATGGTGATGAAGCCTGAACCCCTCTTTGCGGCGGTGGAATCGCTGCCCTCCTTGCCCCGCCGTGAAGTGATCTATGTCACCCCCCAAGGGCAACCCCTGACCCAACAGCACCTCTGGCATTGGTCGCAGGAGCGAGATCAACTAGTGATTCTCTGTGGTCACTATGAGGGCGTGGATGAGCGGGTCGTCGAGCATTTGGTGACCCAAGAAATCTCCATTGGCGATTTTGTCCTGACCTGTGGGGAAATTCCAGCTCTGGTGATTCTCAATGGTGTGCTGCGACTGCTGCCCGGCACGGTGGGCAAAGCGGCTTCCCTGCATCAAGACAGTTTTGAGGACGGTCTATTGGACTATCCCCACTACACTCGACCCGCAGAGTTTCGGGGGTGGACGGTACCGCCGGTCTTACTTTCTGGTCACCATGGGGAAATTGCGGCTTGGCGGCGGGCACAGCAAATTGAACGCACTCACCAACGCCGCCCAGATCTGTATGCGCGCTGGCTGGCTCAGCAGGAAGCCACACTCAAAACCAAGGAAGGAGAATAGGAAATTACTTTATACTTCTTAAGAAAATCAGTTATAAATCAGTTATATGTCAAAAAAAAAAAAATAATAGCAAGTATCATCGTAATTATAATGTCTAATCCGAAAGCTGCTGCGGTTAGCTTTAGTCAGGAGCCCCAGTAACTTCCTACGATTAATCCTATGGATAGTTTGTTCCCCACTTTCCTAAGGCCTGCCACCCCCAATGCCAGTGGCGGTGCAGCTCCAATGATCGACCTATTAGGTGGAATGGGGGAAAGTGATGGGGAGCCCTACCTAACAGCAATCCTAGGGGCGTTACCGATTGCTGTGGCTCTTGCTGATCCTGCGGGGGAAATTTGCTACATTAACCCCTTTGGCCGAAGGCTCTTGGCGGTGACGGATCCCCAAGTGGCGGCAGCTGACATTTGGGCAAATCTGCAGGTTTATTACTGCGGTAGCGATCGCCCCTATCCCAAGGAAGAGTTGCCCAATAGGCAAGTCCACCAGCGTTTAGAACCCTGTTCTGTGGACGTAGATCTGCTGTTGAGCGATCGGCGATTAACCCTAGCAATCCAAGCCCGCCCCATCTTTGATCCCAGCAGCAATCTGCAGTGTATTGTGCTCACGTTTCAGGACATTACTGGGCGCCAACCTCAGGAAACACAGCCCCAAGGGCTTGCCTGTTCTCGTCAGCAGCAGCCCGATTCTGGGCAGTGTGACTCCGGCATCTTCCAAGACCAAGGTGATTTTCTTTTATTCCTGTACCCAGATACCACCATCCTATTTGCCAATGAGGCCTTCTGTCGCTTCTTTAACTGTTCTGCTGCTGAAGTCATTGGTCGCCCCTTAGGGGAGTTGGTCTGCTGTGAAGATGCCGTCTGTTTCCAAGCACAGGTGATGCAGCTTACACCCACTGCGCCCCTATTTACCTGCGAAAGTTGCCTACCTCATCCCCAAAAAGGGAGTCGCTGGATCCAGTGGCTGAATTCAGGGGTTTTTACGGCTGATGGTTCCCTCAGTGGGATTCAATCCGTCGGCCGAGATGTTACTGCGCTCAAAAATCAATTACTGCGTGAGCAGGCTCTCAATCGGGTCATCCAAGCCCTGCGCAATTCCCTTGACCTTGAAACCATCTTTGGCACCGCTGTGCGGGAAATTGTGGAAATAGGGCTGGGATGGGATGCCTGTGTGGTTCGCTACCTTCCGGAAAGGCAGGTGTGGCAGCCGGTTGCCGAATATCACAGCGATGCCAATGCGCCGCGGTTTCTTGGCTTTGAAATCCCAGATCAGGACAATCCCTTGGCCACACGGCTGAAGGCAGGAGAAGTGGTTGCCATCGCCGACACCTGCCAACTGACCGATGCAGTGAATCGAGCCCTTGCGGAACAATTGCCGGGGGCATGGTTACTGGTGCCTTTGATTGTTAAAGAGCGCCCTTGGGGCAGCCTGAGTTTGTTTATGCCGCACCAAACCCATACGTGGTCAGAAGTGGAAATCAATTTTATGCGTACCATTGCCACCCAACTGGAGGTGGCGGTTTACCAGGCCAATCTATACGCCCAAGCCCGCAAAGAACTGGCTAAACGTTCCCGTCTGGCTGCGGCATTGCGCAAGAGTGAAGAACGGTTTCGCTTGACGGCTCTTCACCTCCCTGGTGCCCTGTTTCGCTATGAACAGTACCCCGATGGTCGCAATCGGGTATTTTATCTGAATCCAATGTGCGAACGTCTTTGGGGCATCCCCGCGGCGGTGGCCGCTGAGGATGGTGAAAGTTTGTGGCAGCTGGTGCATCCAGAGGATCGGGAAGCCACATGGCAATCGGTTCTCTGTTCTGCGGCAAATTTGACGCCATGGTTTTGGCAATGGCGCATTATTCATCCCACCAGCGGTGAAGTGCGCTGGCTAGAGGGCGCCGGACAGCCCACAGCGGCGGCTAATGGGGCCGTGGTCTGGTACACCGTGATCTTGGATGTCACTGAGCGCCATTTGGCCGAAGAGCGCCTCAAGGAGCAGCAGGCCCAGTTAGAGGTGGCTATCCGTGCTTCCAAGATTGGCTTTTATTTTCATGACCTCTCTACGGGAACCATGCTTGTTTCGCCAGCCCACAGAGCCCAGCTGGGCGACCTGCCTAGGACTGAAGCGTTCAGTTGTGCAGATTGGCAGGAGCAACTCCACCCCGAGGATCGCGATCGCGCCCTTGCGGCCTACGAGCAATTTCTGCGCGGTGAAGCGGACTATGACATTGATTTTCGCCTGCGCCACCGGGATGGTAGCTACCGCTGGTTCCACAGCAATGCCGTGTTAATTCGGGATGCCCAGGGTCGCCCCTCTAAGGTGGTGGGTACCCATATTGATATTACCGAACGCAAAGCTGCTGAACTGGCGCTGCGCGAAAGCGAAGAACGCTATCGACTGCTGGCGGAAAACATGACCGATATTGTGTGCCTTTTAGATCGCGAGGGTCGGTGTTTGTATGTTAGTCCCTCCTATGAAACCCTCTTGGGTTGGTCTTCTGGGAGGCTCATTAGTCAGCATTTTACGCAATTGTGCCATCCCCAAGAGCGATCGCGGGTCAAGCAGGAACTGCAACAGATGATTCAGCAGCAGCGGTTTTGGCCCATCACCCATCGAGCTTGGACAGCGAATCGGGAGTTGCTCTGGCTAGAAACCCTCTTCAAGCCCCGCTACGACAGTCAGGGACAATTGCAACAGTTGCAGACCAGTTCCCGCGATGTCACCAGTCGGGTACAGGTGCAATTTCAGCTAGAGCATGAGGCCTATCACGATCCCCTGACAGGGTTGCCCAACCGCCTCTACTTCATGGAGCAGTTGGCAGCCACAATTGCCGCAGCTCAAAGCAATCCTGAGCTTCACTATGCGGTGCTGTTTTTGGATGTGGATCGCTTTAAGGTGATCAATGACAGCCTCGGCCATGCAGTGGGCGATCGCCTGCTCATTGCCTTTGCCACTTTGCTGCGGCGTCTCATCGAAAATAGGCATATTGTGGCTCGCCTCGGCGGAGATGAGTTTGTGATTTTGGCAACCGCTTTACCTCACTTGGAGAGTGCCATTGCCCTTTGCGAGCAAATTACCCGTTGCCTCCAGGAACCCTTGGTCGTAGAGGAGCGGCAAATTTTCCTCAGCAGTAGTATTGGTGTGGTCTTTGCCCAAAACGACTATGAAACGGCTTTTGCTGTCCTCAGGGATGCCGATATTGCCCTGTATCAAGCCAAGGCTCATCCCACAAGACGCTACGCCATCTTTAATGCCCAGATGTACGAACAGGTGCTAGAGCGCCTCCACCTTGAACACGATCTGCGCCATGCCCTCAGCCATGGAGAACTGCAGCTGTTTTATCAGCCCTTTTTTAATTTGGCGGATCAACAACTGGTGGGCATGGAAGCCTTGGTGCGTTGGCAACATCCTGAACGGGGACTGATTCTGCCGGGTGCTTTCATTTCAATTGCTGAGGATACGGGGCTGATTGTTGACCTTGACAAGTGGGTTCTGGAGCAGGCTTGTCGACAGTTTTGGTTGTGGCAACAGCAGTCCCAAGTAGCAGCCAACGCGATCCTGAGTGTGAATGTCTCGGCCAAGACCCTGAAGCATCCCAGTTTCCGCCACCACCTTAGCCGCGTTCAGCAACAGTATCCCCTGGGCAGAGGACAGTTGGTTCTAGAACTCACCGAAAGCATCGCCCTTGAGTTGGGCAGTGAAATGCTCAACCTCCTAGAATCATTGCGGGAGCGCCACATTGAAATTAGTATTGACGATTTTGGAACGGGCTATTCCTGCCTGAGCTATCTCCACAGCCTACCGATTCACCATCTAAAGGTGGATCGCGCCTTTGTCCAGCAATTGGAAAACAACCAACGCAACCTCAAAATTACCAAGATGATTTTAGTCCTTGCTCAGGAGTTGGGCTACCGCGTCATTGCCGAAGGGATTGAAACCCACGAGCAACTGCACATCCTGCAGCGACTGGGGTGTGATTATGGTCAAGGGTATCTCTTTGCCCGACCCATGCCTGCTGAAGCCCTCGCATCCCTCCTGAAAGCCCACTAAAATATTGGCATGGCTGTTTTCCGTGGGACGTGGCTGGCAACGCCGACGCCGCGCTTTTTTGTATGGGCAGAAGAATGGCGATCGCTCACTCAGGCAATCACGCCTTGGGTTCCGACTGCTGTGCCTGTTTATCCCTATGCCACCCAACTGAAGACCCCTCCGCTTGTCAATGCCGATCCGAGTGTTGCCTATGCTGCTTTGCCCGCACAGATTCAGGAGCATCACCTGTTACCGCCTCCCCTAGCGGAAGTCAACGGCGAACCGCTGTTTCTCTGGCAGGTGCCGGGTTGGGCGATTCCTGCCTCAGGGGTTTTAGAGCAACTACATCAACTGGGTCTTCAGGGTCGCGAAAGCGCTGCTATTGGCGATGATCTGCGCTATTGGCTGCACGTTAGTCGCTGGTTACTGGATTTAATTGTGCGCGGCCAATACTTGCCTACGGCTGAAGGGTGGCGGATTCTGCTCACCCACGGGGGCGATCGCGATCGCTTTCGCCAATTTAGCCAACGGATGCCGCATCTGTGTCGTTGTTACCAAGGGGATGCCACGGCGCTGCGGTTTCCGCCCCATGCCACCGATCTATTGGCGGATTTTTTACACCACACGTTGCAGGGCTATCTCCACGCTGTCCTCGCCTCCCTAGAGCTGCCCAAAGTGGGCTTAGCCAAAGCCCACAGCCACTGGCTGACTTTCCTCAAAACAGGGCAAGCAACGGAACTGCCGCCTTCTTTTGTGGAACGGCTCCAGCGTTGGCAAGAACCCTACCGCGAGCAGTTGGATCTGCGCCCCCAATGGCGCTTGGCACTGCAACTGGTGCCCCCAGATACTGCCGAGGGTGATTGGCGCTTGGCCTTTGGCCTACAAACGGAGGGCGAAACGGAAACGATGCTGGCGGCGGCAGAGATTTGGCAATGTACGCAAGAGTCCCTCCTCTATCACGGACAAGTGCTCTGGCAGCCCCAAGAAACCCTGCTGCGGGGACTGGGTTTGGCCTCACGCATTTATCGTCCCCTCGATCGCAGTCTCCAAGAACCCTCCCCTGTGGGTCTGACGCTGCAAACCACGGAAGTTTATGCCTTCTTGCAAAGTGCCATTCCGCTCCTTGAGCAGCAGGGGGTTGCAATTATTGTGCCGCCGAGTTTGCGCCGCAATAGCGCCCAGCATCGCTTGGGTCTGAGGATGATTGCTTCATTGCCGCCCACCGCCACCAGCGGCTTGAGTATTGAGAGCTTGATGCAGTTTCAGTGGCAATTACAGTTGGGGCAGCATCCCCTCTCGGAAGCAGATTTTGAGCAACTGCGCCGCCAAGAGAGTCCCCTTGTTTATCTCAATGGTGAGTGGGTGCTGCTGCGTCCCCACGAGGTGAAGGCCGCTCAAGAGTTTCTCCAGTCTCCCCAAAAGACCCAGCTCTCCCTTGCCGATACGCTGCGCATTGCCACCGGGGATACGGTGACGGTGGCCAAGTTACCCATTCTCGGCCTAGACGCCAATGATGCTCTTCAGGCACTACTCGATGGCCTCACGGGTAAACAAACCCTTGATCCAGTGCCGACACCGCAGGAATTTTGTGGGGAACTGCGTCCCTACCAAGCGCGAGGGGTGGCGTGGTTGAGTTTCTTGGAACGCTGGCGGTTGGGGGCTTGCTTGGCCGATGATATGGGCTTAGGGAAAACGATTCAACTGTTGGCCTTTTTGCTCCATCTCAAGGAAGCAGGACGTGCCTACCGACCGACACTGTTGATCTGTCCCACCTCAGTACTGGGCAACTGGCTACGGGAGTGCCAAAAATTTGCACCGACATTGCGTGCCTACGTCCACCACGGCAGCGATCGCCCCAAGGGCAAGGCATTTCTGAAAAAAGTGGAAACTCACGATCTGATTCTCACCAGTTATGCCCTTCTCCAGCGCGATCGCACCACCTTGCAACAGGTGTCATGGCAGCATCTGGTCCTCGATGAAGCCCAAAACATCAAGAATGCCAACACCCAGCAGTCCCAAGCGGCACGGGAACTCTCCGCCCAGTTTCGCATTGCCCTGACGGGAACCCCCCTAGAGAATCGTCTCCTTGAACTCTGGTCGATTATGGACTTTCTGCATCCGGGGTACTTGGGCAATCGCACCTACTTTCAGCACCGCTATGTGCGACCCATTGAACGCTATGGCGACACCACCTCCCTCAACGCCCTGCGCACCTATGTTCAGCCCTTCATTCTACGGCGCCTGAAAACTGACCGCAGCATTATCCAAGACCTGCCCGAAAAACAGGAGATGCTGGTCTATTGCGGTCTCACCCTAGAACAGATGCAGCTTTACACTGCGGTGGTGGCAGACTCCCTTGCTGCCATTGAAAATAGTGAAGGTATCCAGCGGCGCGGCCATATCTTGGCTACGCTGACCAAACTCAAGCAAATCTGTAACCACCCGGCGCAGTATCTCAAGCAGGAAGACTATGCCCCCGATCGCTCGGGTAAATTGCAACGCCTCATAGAAATGCTGCAAGAGCTTCAGGAAGTGGGCGATCGCGCCCTTGTCTTTACCCAATTTGCCGAATTTGGCACCCACCTGAAAACCTATCTCGAAAAGGCGCTACAGATGGAGGTCTTTTTCCTGTCGGGACGCACCCCCAAAGCCCAGCGAGAACTCATGGTGGAACGCTTTCAGCACGATCCTGAGGCACCCACGGTCTTTATTCTTTCCTTAAAAGCGGGGGGCGTGGGCTTAAATCTCACCCGTGCCAATCATGTCTTTCACTACGATCGCTGGTGGAACCCTGCCGTTGAAAATCAGGCCAGCGATCGCGCCTTCCGCATTGGCCAAGCCCGCACTGTCCAAATCCACAAATTTGTCTGCACGGGTACCCTTGAAGAAAAGATCCACGAGCAAATTGAGCAGAAAAAAGCGCTTGCGGACATGATTGTGGGCAGTGGCGAACAGTGGTTAACCGAACTCAATCTCGATCAACTGCGGCAACTGCTCACCCTGGACAAAGAGCGGGTGATCACACTCTAGGCCATTGCCCACTGGGATGCCTGCTCACCGCGTAGGAGGCGAATTTGGGCGATCGCGAAAATGGTGGGAATAATGCGCGCATAGTTGGTGGAAATGGCACGCCAACCCAAGTCGGCAATAAACCACACCCACAAAGCTGTACTGGCAAAGGCTAAGACGCTGCGACCGAGGGCAAATTTAGCGGCTCCCACGGCAGCGCCCCGAGACACCAAGGGAGTGATGGAGAGCTTGTACCCAGCAAAGTGAATGGCAAATTGACGAGCCACCTGCTGCACCACCATGGAGCGGACAACAGAACTGATGGCGATCGCCGCGCCTCCCTCTAGGATCAGGCGTACAGTTTCCATGGAAATCGGGTGGCCGTTGCGCAGTTCGGGCAAGCTATCTTGGATTTGGGCAGCCAAGACCTTGCGATCCTCATCCCCCAGCTTTTTCCACATCCGCTGCAACACATTCAAGAAGATTTCCATTTCCAGTTCGGGGACTGTCCAACTGGGGGAAAACTTAATTTTCAGATAGCGACAGACCCGCATCAACGTTTGCCGATAGCTGATTTGCTGTGCTTTGCCCTTGAGCACCGTCAGACCATCTGCCGCCAAAAAGCGAAACCGCTCCTCAATATCATCCAGCCATGCTTGGCGATCCTGAGCTTGGACGGCAATGGGATCCGGCGTTGTGAGATAGTCCAAGGGATTGAGCCGACGACGAAACAAAATTTCGGTTAGGTCTTGCAACTCCTCCTCCGTCGCCAATTCCAGCGCAGCCCGTAGCTCGTTCATGGGGTTCTCGCTCCAGCAGCAGCACAATAGAACATGATGATTCTTCACCCCTGATTATAGGGATTCAGGCTGAAATTGTGGTACAACCCTTTTCACAAGAATGGGAGATGCGCCACTATCCCAGAAAAGCACGGTTCGGACAGTACAATACAAAAGAGTAGCAGGCTGGCAAAATAAAAAGCTATGGATTTATTAACCCTAGAAGGTTGGCTCGATAACACGGCCTTTGCGGTGCTTTTGATCACGATGTTGCTCTACTGGTGTGGGGCAGCGTTTCCCCAATGGCCTGTTCTCACGGCTGCGGGTCGCACGGGGATGGCGATCGCCAATCTCTGTATTACGGGCCTGCTGGCGGCGCGTTGGATTGAGGGGGGCTACTTTCCCATCAGCAATCTCTATGAATCCCTCTTTTTCCTGTGCTGGGGTTTGACAGCCATGCACTTTGTCGCCGAGTCCATCAGTGGCCAGCGCCTTGTGGGGGTTGTTACTGCACCCGTTGCCATGGGAATTACGGCTTTTGCGGCTCTCTCGCTCCCCCCGGAAATGCAACAGTCAGCGCCTCTGGTGCCTGCCCTGAAGTCCAACTGGTTAATGATGCACGTCAGTGTGATGATGCTCAGCTATGCCACCTTGATGGTGGGGTCACTGCTGGCGATCGCCTTCCTAGTGGTCACATGGGGCAAACCCGTCAGCCTTAAGGGCAGCTCCGTGGGCACAGGCAGCTTCCGCAGTCGCACGCCAGAACCTTCCTTAGAACCCTCGACTGGGGGCGGCGGCACCACGGTACTCACCCAACCCACCCTGCAATTGAGTTTGCAACGCCTCACCTTAGCTGAAACCCTCGATAACTTGAGCTACCGCATGATTGGTCTTGGCTTCCCACTGCTGACCATCGGCATTATCTCCGGTGCGGTCTGGGCAAATGAGGCTTGGGGTGCCCCTTGGAGTTGGGATCCCAAAGAAACTTGGGCACTGATTGTCTGGCTGGTGTATGCAGCTTATCTCCATGCCCGCATGACCCGCGATTGGCAGGGACGCAAGCCCGCGATTCTCGCTACCGTTGGTTTTGGGGTGGTCTGGGTCTGCTACTTAGGGGTGAACCTACTGGGGAAAGGCCTACACTCCTACGGTTGGTTCTTCTAGTCGGTTATTGCAAGTGTGGGGCATCTACCACGCCCGCCTGCATACCACCTTAAAAACCCAACAATGGCTCCCTGTGGGGTCACGCATCCTCATTGCTCTGTCGGGGGGTCAAGACTCCGTTTGTTTAACGCGCCTGCTACTGGATCTACAGCTCCACTGGCAGTGGTTTTTGGTGGCTGTCCACTGTGATCACCGCTGGCGGGCAGATAGCGCTGCCAATGCAAATTTCGTCCAAGCGCTAGCGCAGCAATGGCACCTGCCCTGTGAGGTGGTGAGTGCGCCGCCGCTGCCGAAAACTGAGGCCGCAGCCCGTTCATGGCGTTACCAAGTCTTTGAGACCGTGGCCAAGGCTCTGAATTGTACCCATGTGGTGACCGCCCACACCCAGAGCGATCGCGCCGAAAGTCTCCTACTACATCTACTGCGCGGCACCAGCCCCGATGGCCTAGCCACCCTCTTACCTAGCCGTGCTTTGGGTGCGATTCAGTTAGTACGTCCACTCCTAGGGATGACGCGAGCGGAAACGGCTGCCTTTTGCCAAACCTACGGGTTACCCGTCTGGCAGGATGCAACGAACCACCATCTCAACTATCGCCGCAATCGGCTGCGTTTGGAGTTAATTCCCTATCTGCAAGCGCACTTTAATCCGAATGTGGAAGAGGTGCTTGCCCAAACCGCTGAACTGCTGGCTAGCGATCGCGCCTATTTCGAGGCTGAGGTGGAGCGTCTTGCCCCCACCGTGATCCGCGAGCATCCCCCTGCCTTGGAGCGGCTGCGCCTACGGGAATTGCCCCTTGCGCTGCAACGCCGCTTGATCCAGCGATTTTTGCGTCAGCACCTGAAACGGGGCATTGATTTCAGCCTAATTGAAGCGGTGCGTCCTCTGATCACGGCAGGTAATGGCAGCCAAACCTCAACGCTGCCGGGGGGGTACCACCTGCGGGTCTGTGGTCAGTGGCTTGAACTGATCAGGCCAACGGCACCACCGCCTGAATCTGTTCCTGCGGATCAAGGGGAGCGATCGCCACCCCCACCGCCTCTTTATTGAGGATGGGGATCTCTTCGCCGTTGGTGATCCAGGCTCGCTCTTGGTTCGTCACCAGTGCCAGGGGGCTACCGCCACGGCCAATGCCCGCCAAGCGATCCGCTTTTTGCCGCAGGGGCATCGCCAACTGGCCTAAATGACCAAGGGGCACAACTTCCATTAGGGGCAGCGGCACTTGTTTACCAAGGCCTGAAGCAGTAATGAGGATCACATTCTCCGGTTCCGACAGGGCGATCGCCCCCACCAAGGTTTCTTGCCCACTGAGGCGCACCGCCGCTTGACCTAGATTCAGCCGCCCCAAAGCGGGAATGTCGGGGATGAAAAAGTGAAAGACCCGCCCCCGCGAGGTGGCCAACACTAAGTGATCCGTATCTGCAGGCAGTACCCAACCGAGGGCATCCCCCGCCTTGAGTTTCATCAGTTGCAGACCGCGCCCGCTCAGGTCTTGCAGATCTGAGATTGGAATGACCTTAATGCGGCCTTGGCGCGTCAGCAAAATCAGCTTCTCTGCTGGGGCTTGACTGGGCAAGACCGTCAGGAGGGTTTCCCCTTGCGCCGACTCCGGCAAGAGAGTCAGTAGGGGTTGACCGCGATCGCTCTCACGGCGGCTGCTAACGGGTAATCGCTCTAAGGGCAGCGGATAGACCTTGCCACTTTCCGTAAACACCCACAGGCGATCCTTGGCCTGTACCGAGAAGGCCAAAGGCAATGGCTCTGACCACGGTAGCCACGTTTGCAATTGGAGACTCCCCCGACTGCGCTGGGACAGACAGCGCCCGTAACCGCGATGGTTCACTTCGACCCAGAGGGGCGTATCGTCACGATCATTGGTCTCCACGGGGGTGGGGAGCAGCGGCGCTGCCGTGAGGATTTGAGTGCGGCGGGGATCGGCAAAGGCTTTCTTTAACTGCCGCAATTCTTTCTTCAGTGCCTTGAGGCGCTCAGGACGCTGGCTAATCAGGGTTTCCAACTGGGCAATCCGCGCTTGTAGCTCCGCCTGTTCCCGTTCCAGGTCTTGGCGCTCCTGTTGAGTGAGGCGGCGTAGGGGCATGGCAATCAGGGCACTGGCTTGGCGATCGCTCAAACCCAAGCGGGTCATCAATTCCCGCTGGGCAGTACTGCCATCCGCTGCCGATCGCAAAATCTCAATCACCTGATCCACGGCATTGAGGCCAATTAAGAGTCCCGTCACCACATGCTGGCGGGCTTGAGCCGTTTCGAGATCATGGCGATATTGCCGTAGCAGGGTCTGCTCGCGAAATTGAAGAAACTCACTGAGAATCTCCTTAAGGGAGAGTTGGCGGGGTTGATTGCCCACCAGTGCCATCAAGTTGATGCCATAGGTCACTTGTAGTGCGGTTAGGCGGTAGAGTTGCTCCAAGAGTTGTGCCGCTGAGGCATCCCGCTTCAGTTCAATGACCACCCGCAGCCCCTCGCGATCGCTCTCATCCCGCAGATCGGCAATGCCCTCAAGGCGACCTTGATTCACCAAATCCGCCACCTTCTCAATCCATGCCGCCTTATTCACCTGATAGGGTAGCTCTGTCACCACAATTGCTTGGCGACGGTGGCGGCCGCGTCCGGGCTGAATATCCTCAAGGGTGGCCACCCCCCGCAGGGTGATCGTCCCTCGACCCGTGGCGTAGGCGCGCAGCAATTCTGCCCCATCCACAATCACACCCCCCGTGGGAAAGTCCGGTCCCGGCAGGTGGGTGAGCAGTTCTTCTAGGCAGAGATGGGGACGGTCAATAAGCGCAATCAGAGCATCCACCACTTCCCCCAGATTGTGGGGTGGAATGTTTGTGGCCATGCCCACAGCAATTCCCGTTGCGCCATTCAACAGCAAAATTGGCAGTTGCGCCGGCAGCACCAAGGGCTCCTCTTGGGAACTGTCAAAGTTGGGGACAAAATCCACAATGGCGTCGCTGATATTCTCCAGTAGCGTGCGGTGGGCGATCGCTGCCAAGCGCGTTTCCGTGTAGCGCATTGCCGCCGCAGGATCATCATCAATGGAGCCAAAATTGCCATGCCCTGCCAAGAGGGGGTAGCGACTGCTAAAGGGCTGCACCAAGCGCACCAGTGCCTCATAGACCGCTTGATCCCCGTGGGGGTGATATTTCCCCAGCACATCCCCCACCACCCGTGCACACTTGCGAAAGGGGCGATCGGGCGTCAACCCCAACTCATACATGGCATAGAGAATCCGCCGATGCACTGGTTTTAGCCCATCCCGCACATCTGGTAGTGCCCGCCCCACAATCACACTCATGGCGTACTCCAGATAGGAGCGTTGCATTTCACTGTGCAGTGGTGTTGGGATCACCTGTCCAGAGGTCAGCAAATCCAGTTGTTTGGGCATGATCACGAACGAGCCAAAGGATCATTCCCCACGATACAAGAGTTTTGCGAATTGTAAAGTAAGTTAAGACTCCGTTGGGGTTGCTTCCTCAAGCTTCTCCTTGGTCAGCCGCGCCACTAGTTCCTTAATGAGGATGTAAATGATCGGCACCACAAAGAAACTGAGAAATGTGGCTGCAAGCATGCCACCTGTGACACTTGTTCCCAAGGAGTGACGGGATTTTGCCCCAGCACCCGTAGCAATGACCAGCGGGAAAATGCCCAGAATAAAGGAGATGGCCGTCATCAAAATGGGGCGCAGCCGTTCCTCGGCGGCATTGATCACCGACTTGACAATGGACGTGCCCTTGCTTTCGCGAATTTGGTTGGCAAACTCCACAATCAAAATCGCATTCTTACTGGCGAGGCCAATCAGCATCACCAAACCAATTTGGCAAAATACATCATTACTCAGCCCCCGCAACCACTGTGCCAACAAAGCGCCCATGATCGCCAAAGGCACCGAAAGGATAATGATCAAGGGGTCAATATAGCTTTCGTACTGCGCCGAGAGCACGAGGAACACAAACACGAGACCAAGGCCAAAAATCAACGGTGCTTGGCCTGCGGAGCGGGTGGACTCTAGGGATAACCCCGTCCAGCTATAGCCGATGCCATTGGGGAGAACCTCCTGAGCCAAGGATGCCATTGTCATCATCGCTTGACTATCACTGAGGGGTGGCACATTTTGACCAGTCACCTCCGCCGAACGGAACAAGTTATGGTGATAAATAATCGGCGGTGCCGAGACCTGTTCAATCGTGACGAGATTACTGAGGGGAATGAGCGCATTTTGCTCCGAGCGTACATAGATGCGGTTGATGTCATCGGGATTCGAGCGAAACTGCTTATCCGCCTGCACAATCACTTGGTAACTGCGGGCAAAAATCGTAAATTGGTTAACGTATAACGACCCCAAGTAAATCTGCATGGCATTAAAAATGTCCTTGAGGGGAATCCCCAAGGCAAGGGCGCGGGTGCGATCGACCGTTACATTTAACTGGGGGGCATTAATGGCAAAGGGGGTATTCACTGACACAAGGCCGGGGGTTGCATTGGCTTTGAGGATTAGCTCGTTCACTGAACTCGCAAGGGCTTCAAGGCCGAGACCCTGCTGATCCATCACCTGCATATCAAAGCCGCCAAGGCCGCTGCCACCAAGGTTAATGGTCGGCACATTGGATGCAAACACCACTGCTCCGAGTTCACCCACGACGGCCTTCTGAAACTGGGGCAGCAACTGATCAAGGGTTGGCCGTTGTGACCAAGGCTTGAGACTCGTAAAGATAATCCCCTTGTCTGAACCTGTGCCGAAGAAGCTAAAACCGCCAATGGCAAAGGTATGTTCGACCGCTGGATTTTGGGCGATCGCGTCCGCTGCTTTGAAGACGATATTACTCGTGTATTCTAGGGAGACCCCTTGGGGCGATTGTACGAGGGTGACAAAATAGCCCTGATCCTCTTCGGGGACAAAGCCAGCGGGGACAATCTGAAACAGCCCGTAGGTCACCCCCAGCAGTGCCACAAAGCCTGCCAGCACCCAGTATTTTAGGCGCACGACCACAGTCAGGTTGCGTTCATAGCCCCGTCGCATTGTATCGAGAAAGCGGTTAATCCAGCGAAACAAAATAAAGTTCGCCATCGGGGGACGTTCCCGCCGCAGGAGCAGGGCGCACAAAGGGGGAGAGAGGGTTAAAGCATTAAACGTAGAAAGGGCGATCGCAAAGACGATTGTCAAAGCAAACTGCTGATAGAGCCGCCCAGTGACCCCCGGAAAAAAGGCCACAGGGATAAAGACCGCCATCATCACCAACGAGGTGGCAATCAATGCCCCTGTCACTTCCTCCATCGAGCGACTGGCGGCTTCTTGGGGGGTCATGCCCTCGTCTTCCATGAGACGGGTGACATTTTCCACGACCACAATGGCATCATCCACCACCAGCCCCGTGGCCAGCACCAGACCAAACATGGTCAAGCTATTGATTGAGAAGTCAAAAGCCTTCATAAAGGCAAAGGTGCCCACCAAGGAGACAGGGATCGTTACCGACGGAATAATCGTGGCACGCCAATCCTGCAGGAATAAAAAGATCACGGCAATCACAAGGATGATGGCCACAATCAGCGTAATGACCACCTCTTTGATCGACTCCTGCACTGCGTCGGTGGTGCTAAAGCCCACACTCCATTTCAGACCGGGGGGAAATTTCTCAGCTAAAACAGCCATCTCCGCTGCGACAGCGCGGGCAATGTCGAGAGCATTGGCACCACTGAGTTGATAGATACCAATCCCAACGGCGTCACGGCCATCAAACTGAAAGTTGGTGTTGTAGTTTTGTGCCCCTAGCTCGGTGCGACCGACATCGCGAATGCGAATCACGGAACCATCGTCGCCGCGCTGAATAATAATGTCGGCAAACTCTTCTTCTGAGGCCAAGCGACTTTGGGCTTGAATGGAAATTTGAAACTCCTGTCCCTCTGGTGCTGGGGGGGCACCAATAATCCCGGCTCCCACCTGGACATTTTGATCGGAGAGGGCACGCACCACATCCTGAGCCGTCAGACCGCGACTGGCTAAGCGATTGGGATCAAGCCAAATCCGCATGGCATAGGTGCGTTGACCAAAGACCTGAACCTGCCCTACCCCCTTCAGACGTTGCAGGGGTTGCACCACGTAGAGGGTCGCGTAGTTACTAATGAATGTGGCGTCGTAGTTGTATCCCTCCTCTGGGTATAGGGCTAAGGCCAAAACAATCTGATTTGTGGATTTGCTGACATTTACCCCAGTGTTGATGACCTCTGGTGGCAGTTGGGAGGTGACTGATGCCACTAAGTTATTGACATCAACAGCAGCAATATTTTCGTCATAGCCCTCAGTGAAGGTGATCGTGATATTGCTGTTGCCAAAGCTGTTACTGCTGGAGTCAATGTAATCCATCCCCTTCACGCCATTAATTTGCGTTTCTAAGATCGTGGTGACATTCGTTTCAACGGTTTCAGCGTTGGCACCTGCATAGTTAGCAGACACCTGAATTGTTGGCGGTGTAACGTTAGGGTAATACTCAATGGGCAGCGTTGGCAGCGCGATCGTCCCCACCAGAATAATCAGCAGAGAACAAACCGTGGCAAAAACCGGGCGCTTAATAAAAAAATCGCTAATCATGCTCTTTTAAGACTCAGGAGTAATAGGCACACCATCGCGCAGGCGCTGAATTCCCGAGACAACAATTTGCTCTCCCGGTTTGAGGCCTTCAAAAACTTGATATCTATTTCCTTGGATTGCCCCCACTTGAATGGGCTTTTGTTTAGCAATCATTTTGCCCTCGGCGTCTTTTTCGGCAACAAAGACAAAGTTTTGGCCGGCAAGATTGGAGACAGCCGTGGTCGGCACCAAAATCCCCGGTTGCTGATCGAGAATAATGCGGGCTTGAATTTGTTGATCGGCACGGAGATTATTCCGCGTATTGTCGTAGAGCGCTTTCACTAAAATGGTTTGGGTATTGTTTGTGGTATTGGGGGCAATGAAAAAGACGGAACTCGTACCGACGACATTGCCATTCATGTCTATTAATTCCACTGGCGTCCCCATCCGAATGCGGGGGATTTGCTCAATGGGCACTTGGATATAGACTTCTAGGGGTTGATTTGAGGTCAGGGTGAGGAGGTCGGTTTGGGGCGTTACAAAATCGCCCACTTTGGGGGGAATATTGCCGACAACACCACTAAAGGGAGCACGCACCTGAAACCAATTCAGGACAACGGCCTGCTGCTGGGCATTGGCTTGGGCAGCCAAGAGGACTTTTTCTAACTGGGCAATGGTAGCCTGTTGGGCACGAATATCCGCCTCGGTTTGTTGGAGTGCTGCTTGGGCAGTGCGAAAGCTGGTGATGAAGGATTGCGCTTGGTCTTTGGAAACAGCCCCTTCTTCAAAGAGTGCTGTATAGCGTTCCGCTTGAATCCGATTGAACTCTACGGTGGCCAGATTGGAGCGGCGCTGGGCTTCAAGGGCGCGGAGGATCGAGCGGGCATTCTCTACATTGGCTTGGGCGGATTGAATCGCAGCTAAGTTGCTGGCCACAACGGCTTGCTGTTCTGAGGGGTCAATGAGAAGGAGGGGCTGACCTTGAGTGACAAACTGGCCGTTTTGAACATTGATTTGCGCAATTCGACCGGAAACTTGGGGTTGTAGCGTGATCGACTCACGGGATTGCAAAGAGGCATTGTAAACAGCGGTTTGCGAAAGGGTTTCCGTTTGAACCGCCGCAAGTTTCACCCGTGCCGCTGGTGGGGGAGCCGTTGCCTTTGGTTGGCCACAGGCGGTAGCGAGGAAGCAAAGACTGCCTAGGAGAGCTGACGTGAACAGTTGCCGTTGCACCATACCTCAGACCTTAAATGTCACCCAGAGTGGGCAATAAATATCCTCAGTCTAGCCTAGGGGCGCCTATGGCGAGTGCTGCTTTAATAATTAGTTTCTGTGTATCTAGGCGAAATAGAGAATAGCTCCTATTGGCACTCCTCCGCTAAGATGTAGAGCAAGGGGCAGGGGGTCATTGCTGGCTCACCTTAGAGGCTAGGACAGTCCTTGCGCCAACCTTTATCAACGACAGTACAGGTACCAGTGGCTCTTACCAAGAAAACACAGCAAGAACAACCCATGATTAATGAGCGCATCCGTTTTCCTCGGGTGCGGGTGGTGGATAGTGATGGTTCCCAATTGGGGATTATGTCGTCCCAAGAGGCGATCGCGATCGCCCGTGAAAAGGAACTTGATCTTGTTCTCGTCAGTGACAAGGCAGATCCACCCGTTTGCAAAATTATTGACTACGGCAAGTTTCGCTTTGAGCAGGAAAAGAAGGCGCGGGAAGCCCGCAAAAAGCAGCACACCTCCGATGTCAAAGAGGTGAAGATGCGCTACAAAATCGAAGAACACGATTACAACGTTTGCATCAACCGCGCCGAGCGTTTCCTTAAGGCTGGAGACAAGGTGAAGGCCACTGTGACCTTCCGAGGGCGGGAAATTCAACACTCCCATTTGGCAGAAGAACTCCTCAACCGCATGGCCAATGACCTGCAAGCGGTGGCCGAAGTGCAGCAGGCACCAAAGCAAGAGGGGCGCAATATGATCATGTTTTTGGCACCGAAGCGGTAATCAATGCTGGGGGGCGTATGTTTGGCTTTCGTCCAGACTCCAAATCTACCCCGCTGGATATTTCAGACCATGAGAAACCCCGTTCGGCACTGCTGCTAGCGATCGCCGCCCTTGTCACGATTCTTCTTTGGCAGATTCCCTTGGGGAACTATCTGCTGTATCCCTTTACAATCTTGGCCACATGGTTCCACGAGATGGGGCATGGCCTGACGGCGATTCTGTTGGGGGGCTACTTTCGCGAATTAGTCATCTATCCCAGTGGTTCAGGATTTGCGCGCTATGGGGGCGAGGTGCTGCTGGGCAATTTGGGACATGGCTTAGTCGCCATTGGCGGACCTCTAGGACCGGCGATCGCTGGCAGTGTCTTTATTTTGTCGAGCCGCTCTCATCGCGCCACAGATATTTGCCTCAAAGCCCTAGGAATAATGATTCTCGCCTCAGTGCTGCTGTGGGTGCGATCGCTCTTTGGCATTGTCTTCATGACGTTGGTGGGGATTGCCGTTCTGCTGGTGGCCTATCGCGGCAATCGCTGGCTCAAGGGCATTTCGATTCAATTCCTTGGGGTGCAGGCCTGTATTAGCACATTTCAGCAGGTGGACTACCTCTTTACCTATGCCATGCCGGGGGGGCAGCTTTCCGATACAGGGCTTCTCCAACAGTACCTCTGGCTCCCCTATTGGCTGTGGGGGGCGCTGATTTCTGTGATGACCTTGGGGTTGCTGCTGTGGAGTCTCAAGGTGGCCTATACCCGGTCTAAGTAATGCCCCAGCGGTGTCGCCAACGACTGGTGGATTCACGGTTAGCGGTTTGTTGCTCCGCTTGGCGGCGCGATCGAATCATCTCCGCACTATCCCGCAGGTGCGGATCGCGGTAGGGAATACCCGCGCGGGTTTGCAAATGTTCCTGCTCCATCAGCGACAGGGGAATAAGCTGATCGGCTTGCCAGCGAGCCACGGTTCCCTGTGCCCATTCATGGCTGTGCTGGGGGGCAACAATCGGCAGCGTCCCAAGGTGTAAACCCGCCGCCTGCAAAGCGGCACGAACGGCAGCAGCACGACAATAGGTGGCCAAATGCCCCGCAGGCGCCAAACACTGAGCCACTAGACGCAAAAATTCTACCGTCCAGAGTTGCGGACAGCGCTGCGGTGAAAAGGGATCAAGAAAAATCGCATCTGCTTGGAATCCTTGGCGAACAAGGTCTTGAATGGTTTGGCGGGCATCACCAATTAAAAGCCGTGCCTCACAGGAGGGGGTGGTCACCTGCTGTTGCTGAGCGAGTCCCTCAAGAATCCCTTGAACCGATGCTGGCCAAGGGGGCATGACCGCTAAAGCTGCTTGGGGAACGCCCAGATCCAGTTCTAGACCGATGACGGTGACCTGACAGGTGGGATTGTGCTGCCAAATAACCTCTAACGCAGCGGCTGTGTTGTAGCCCAAACCATAGCAGATGTCCAAAAGGCGCAGATGAGAAGCTTGGGCTTTGCGGGGCAGATCGGTGGCGATCGCGAACTTTTCAAAGGCTTCCTGACGCGCTCCCCCAAGACTATGGAACGTTTCGCCAAACTCTGGAGAATAAAACGTAAAAGAGCCGTCTGCTGTGGGTTGGGGTTGCCACATTGAGTGCAAGGCAGCAGCTAAGTTTTGGGAATAGGCCATCACTGGGTTTGCGTGGGGGGCTCTGGTTGGGGGGCAGGTGGTCGGTTCATGGTCACAACGCCAATTCCCGTGATCAAAAGGACAATGACGATGCCGCCAACAATCAGTAACCAAGGGGGAGAGGATTTAGGGGCGGGTGCTGACTCTGGGGTAGCATTGGCTGGCAGCGATGGGGGCGTGGCATTAAATTCCGTTTCTTCTTCTGCACCTTCCTCAGCTTGGGTAATCGTTGAGGTCATGGGCACGGCCTTAATGCTGTGATAGTTGACGCTCTTCAAATACTTAATAAACTCCGCCTCGCCCATGGACACAGTGGCATAGTGCGCCTTAACGGATCCGCCAAAGTTAATTTCATCTCCATCTTTTAGCTCATGGCTTTGCACCCGCTGGCCATTCACTAGGATACCGTTGGCACTGGGCTTACCATCGGCATTCCCATCCACGACGCGATAGCGATAGCCATTTGGTGAGGGAATCCGCAGCAGCAGGGCGTGTTGCCGTGAAACCGTATGACCATGAATCACGATCGCATTGGTGACATCGCGGCCAATGGAGTAGGTTGCCGCATCTAAAGGGATCGTGCGCTTACCCGTTTCATCCTCAATGTTGAGTAGATGGTGCTCACGGTTACCACTCATGGGAACAACTTAGATTAATTGACGATTGCTAATCAATATCTTAGCCTGAGGGCTAGAATTCCCAAAGATACTACAAAAGCTAAGGGCAACAATCATCCCCTCTCAACATCAGGAACTAGAACCTAAACGTGGAGCGCAAAACTCCGACCCCTATTATTTAGATAGAACATTTATCGTTCTAAATAATCAGACTAGCACTCTGTGTCATAATGCCAAAATCAATTTATTCGCAATTTATTCGATCTGTTCGATAATGTAGAGCGATAGGTGAGGCCGATTTTCACCTACGCGGTTTCCTGAGCCACCAAAGGAAAGAGGCGCACAGGGGCTAGGGCTTGCAGTTGTTGACCGAGGCGAAAGGCTTGGGGTTCGTAAAGTGCGAGGGTCAATGTCGCAGGCAGTTGCTGGATAAAGGTGCGCGATCGCAGCAGGGGCAGACCCGTAATCTTGGTGATCAGATTGCCAATTTCTAGGGCAGCTTCCGCGTTGCGAGGATGACCGACCCAAAGCCGCCAGAGACGGCGGGGCGCCATTTTGCCCTGTTCAATGCGCCGTAGGCCATCAATGGTTGCTAAAACAATCAGGCGATCGCCCACCGTGAGTTGCAGCGTATCACTGGGCAAAAACTGATGACTGATCTCACCGCCGAGGAACTGCTCATGGCGATTGTAGAAAATGGGGATGACTGCATAACCATAGGCCACCTCGCCAATCAACTTGCCCTCAAGGGTGTCGCCGGCAGTAACGGTGTAATCGGCAATCAGTACCGTCTGCTGATCAATTTGAAACAGACCCAACATTGTTTCGCCAAAGGCGGCACCGGCAAAGGCCTCAGCAGCAAGGGCATAGGCACAGAGGGGGCGGGCACGGGGTAGGAGATCCCGCAGATCATTAGTAAGGCTGGGATCATAGATGCCAATGACCAACCCAATGGGGGATTCCCGCTGCTCCGTGGCTTGGCGGGCAATTAGGGCTGCCTCTAGATTCAACATTTCATCAGCAGTGGTGAGAACCACACTTTTGGCGGTCTCCAAATGGGCTTGGGGGAGCTTTTCTGGAATGTTGCCAAGGAGCATGGGCAGGTCTTCAAAAAGCTGAGTTTGCTCTGGGTTGTCCACCAGTAGCACGAGGGGTTGACGGAAGGCACGTAGGATTTGCACCACCTGTTGACCAATGCGATCTAAGCCAACAACAATCACGTGATCCGCCGTGGGCAGGGGGGGACGTTTCTTGAGAAAGTCAAACCGCGCTTGCAGCAGCTTTTCCGCCAAAAGTCCCAAGACACCGACAATAAAGAGGAGACTAACGATCGCCACCAAAATACAGACCACCAGCAGCCAAGGGGGAATCGGATCGTTTTCTAGCCCGCCAAAGACATCGCCAAAGCCCCCCAAAAGGAGAATAAAGCCGGCAGCAAAGGCCTTTTGCCATGTGAGTTCGGGGACGTTGTAGCGCAGCAGGATCGCGGTCACAAGCCACAGACCACTGCCCATCCAAAGGCCATTGAAGATCAACTCACGAGAGCGATCGCCATGGATCCACTGCCAGAATTGTTCTACCTGCTCAGGCAGTTGGCGCACCTGCTGAATGAGGCGCTGGATGGGATTGGGGTCAGGGATGGGCAAGGATTTCACCACTTCTACCCGTTCAATCCAAATCGGGCGATCGCCCACCTCAAAGAGCAAATCCGGTGGCCAATGGTTAAAAAGGCGGTGGGGACGAGTCGGCTGGAAGATTGAGGATTGGGAATGGCAGGCGCGAATACTAATCAGGCGTTGGTGACGGCGCTGCCAGCGGTGGGCAGGCGTACCCACGAGGGGACTCTCAGCGGTAATCGTTTGTTGCAACACCCGAAACTGCTGACCCTCAATCGTAAACGCAGCAAGGATATTTTCCTCAAGGGCTGCAAGGGCGAAGGCAGGAGCTGGTAGTTCCGTGGGATTGAGCGCCACAAAGCTCCCCAGTTTTTTCTCTAGAAGGGCGTTGAGATTATCGCGACTAGAGCGCACCACAAGATGGACATCGGGATTTAAGCGCCGAGCCACAATCGCCGTGGCAATATTGGTGGCCTCATCACTCGTAACTGCTAATAAGGTACGACAGCGATCAATCCCAGCCGCTTTCAGAACCGCCTCTTGCCGGCAATCACCGATGATCACAGGTTCACTGAGCAACTCCGTCAACTGCGGAATTTCCCACTCAATGTTGGCGTGGCGTTCAATGGCACGAATCTCTAGGGTCAAATGCTCACCTGCAAAGCGGCGCAGACTTTGGATACAAAATTGCCCCAAACTGCCAAGGCCGCAGATAATAAAGCGATCGCCCGCAGTCGTTTCACCTATTTGAGTGGCCTGCGGTGTGGCTGAGGCAACAGACCAGGATGTCCACCAGTAGGGAAACGGTTGACGAGGCTCAGCAGCAAAAATAAGAACACTACCCCGTTGCCACTGCTGCCAAAGGGTCTTGCCCCACCTAGATAGGCGATCTAAATCTGTTGGCTCTAAAGTTGTCGATTCAACCCAGATGCTGAGGTGGCGATCGCCGATATCAATGAACCAAGTGGCCTTGCTGCCCAACAGTTGGCGCAGTTGGCGGTCAATGACATCCTCAAGGCTGGCCATAGCCTCCTAGCCAAAATGGGACAGCAACTCCTGTGGATCCAACTGACGACCAATCACCACCACACGAGTTTGGCGTGACTCTGCCGCTTGCCACGGGCGATCGTAAAACAAGTCTAACCGTTGACCCACCCCTTGCACCACCAGACGCATCGGCTTGCCCTCAATGGCCGCAAAGCCCTTAACGCGGTAAATGTCAGGTACTTGCAGCAATCGCTCGAGGGATTGACGTAGGCGTTGCAGATCCCAAGCCCCCAGCTCTAAACAAACCGCTTGAATCTCCGCGTCGTGGTCATGCTCCTCCTCAAAGTCATGATGGCTGGGTCGCTGCCCCAAATTCTCCTCCACCGCTGCATTAAATCCCAGCAGCAGATCCGCCGGCACCTGTCCTTGGTGAGCCGCCAGCAGCTTAATCCGTGGGGGCAATTGAGTGCGCAGTTCAGCGATGAGCAGCTCTGCCTGATCGGGAGTCAGTTGATCCGCCTTGCTGAGGATGACCAAGTCGGCACAGGCCAGTTGATCATTAAAGAGTTCCTCAAGGGGGGTGTCCTCATGCTGCAAGTTGGGATCTGCATCTTTCTGAGCAAAGAGCGCCTCCAGATCAGCACTCACTTGACCAGCTGCTAAGGCAACGCCATCCACCACTGTCACCACCCCATCAACGGTTGCCGCATGGCGCACCTGCGGCCAACGAAAAGCCATCACGAGCGGCTTGGGTAAGGCGAGTCCAGAGGTTTCAATCACAATGTGATCAATCTCCTGCCGCCGTGCCAAGAGGGTCTGCATCGTTGGCAAAAATTCCTCCTGCACTGTGCAACACAGACAGCCGTTGGTGAGTTCCCAAATGCCCGCTGTGCGATCGCAACAGGACTGCAACAACTCGCCATCAATACCGACATCGCCAAACTCATTCACAATCACAGCAATGCGCCTGCCCGCTGCCTTCTGAAGCAACTGCCGAATCAGGGTCGTCTTACCACTACCAAGAAAGCCGGTAATAATCGTGACTGGGATTTTTGCACTCATTAAAATGCCTCAATGTTGGGAAAGTCTTTGAGTTGATGAGCCGCTTCCCCACAGGTTCGCGGTGTCGGAAACACTTTTTCAGGGTTGGCCAGACGTTTGGGATCAAAGGCGCAGCGCACCTGCTGCATCGTTTCTAAATCTGCTGGGCTAAACATCTCACCCATGAAACAGGCCTTATCACTACCAATGCCATGTTCCCCAGAAATACTGCCCCCCAAGCGCACACAGAGCTTGAGAATTTCCCCCCCCAAGGCCTCCACCTCCGCAAGCGCGCCCGGTACTGCCTGATCGTAGAGAATCAAGGGATGCAGATTGCCATCCCCAGCATGGAAGACATTGGCAATGCGATAGCCACTGCGCTGACTCAGTTGTTCAATTTCCCTGAGGACGGTGGCCAGTTGACTGCGGGGAATCACCCCATCTTGGACAAAATAATTGGGACTGAGACGACCAGCAGCCGCAAAAGCCGCTTTGCGCCCTTTCCAAAGGCGGAGGCGATCTTCAGCTTCTGTAGCAACGGTTACATGGCGTGCCCCCTGTTCATAGCAAATACGTGTGACTCGCTCCTGCAAAATCGGTACTTCTGACTCCAAGCCATCGACTTCCACCAGCAAGACCGCGCCGGCATCGCGGGGGTAGCAATTGGTGGCCACCACGTCCTCAACGGCATTGATACTCAGGTTGTCCATAATTTCCATGCCAGCGGGAATGATACCGGCACGGATAATGGCGGAAACTGTTTCCCCGGCCGCTTCAATGGTGGTGAAGTCCGCCAATAGCACAGCGATTGCCTCCGCCTGTTTGAGAATGCGCAGCCGAATTTCCGTGGCAATCCCGAGAGTGCCCTCAGACCCGACAAAAACCCCCATAAGATCATAGCCGGGCATTTCTGGCGCCGCACCCCCCAGTTCAACAATCTCACCATTGGGCAACACCACCGTCAGTCCCAGCACATGATTCGTGGTCACGCCATACTTCAGGCAATGGACACCGCCGGAGTTCTCGGCGACATTGCCGCCAATGGAGCAAATAATTTGACTCGAGGGATCGGGGGCATAGTAAAACCCCTGATCGGCTACCGCTTGAGTGACCCACGCATTAATCACCCCCGGCTGCACCACCACCTGCTGATTGGCCAGATCAATGTCTAAAATCTGGTTCATGCGAGAAGTGACGATGAGAATCCCCTCGGTGTGGGGTAAGGCTCCCCCCGATAGCCCCGTCCCTGAGCCACGGGCAACAAAGGGAATCCGATAGCGATCGCACACCTTGAGGATGGCAGAGACTTGGGCAGTGGTTTGCGGTAGCACGACCAGTTTGGGTCGTTGCCGATACATGGATAGCCCATCGCACTCATACACAAGGGCTTCTGCTGCATCACTGATGACGCTCCCCTTGCCGACAATGGCTGTTAGCTCCTCTGTGACCCGCTGCCAAGGGGTAATTTGCTGTAGTGTGGACATCCCCAGTGCTCTGAAACTGCCTTCTTTTATCCTAAATTGGCTCCCCCTTGGAAAAATGGGGGCAGGGGGGATTTGACATTTCTTTACTGAATAGTTATAAAATTATATTTAGGATCACTAAGCTGAAGTAGTAACCGTTTTAAGTCTAGCTTTCAGGCTGAATGAGTCCCCTCACGCTTTACCCCATAAAGGAGTCCGCTATGCTATTTCGCCAACTCTTTGACTACGACACTTGGACCTATTCTTACCTGATTGCCGATGAAGCCACGGGTGAGGCCGCCTTGGTGGATAGTGTCCTTGAGCAGGTGGATCGCGATGTGCAGTTAATTGAGCAATTGGGGTTGAAACTGCGCTACTGCCTCGAAACCCATGTCCACGCCGACCACATTACCGGGGCGGGCAAAGTCCGCGAACGCACAGGCTGCAAAACCCTTGTGCCCGAAAATGCCCATGTGGACTGCGCCGATGGCTATATTAAAGACGGTGAAGTGATTCACGTCGGTAGTATTCCGATTCAGGCGATCGCCACCTTGGGGCACACCGATAGCCACATGGCCTTCCTCGTGAATGGCACCCACCTATTGACGGGGGATTCCCTCTTTATCCGTGGCTGTGGCCGCACTGATTTCCAAAGTGGCGATGCAGGCGCAATGTACGATGCGGTAACACAGCGGCTCTTTACGCTCCCAGACACCACATTGGTCTATCCCGGCCATGACTATCGCGGTCACACCGTTTCCACCATTGGTGAAGAAAAACGCTTTAATCCCCGCTTTGTCGGTCGCGATCGCCAGCAGTTCATTGAGTTCATGGCCAACCTGAACCTGCCGGATCCTAAGAAAATTATGGAAGCGGTGCCCGCTAACCAACAGTGTGGCATGGTTGCCGCTGCCGTCTAGTCCTTTGACCCCTGATCGCCCCTGTCTAGCCAACCCTGAGTAACCACTGGAGAACCAACGACGATGACCACAACAACGACTGAGTCTCCCCTCATTTCTGCGGCTGAACTGCACGATGCCCTGCAACGCCAGCAGGTACTGCTCATTGATGTGCGGGAGCCAAGCGAATACAACAATGCCCACATTCCGGGAGCGCTGCTCTGTCCTTTGGCCAATGTGAAGGAACTTGAACCCCCCTGTAATTCTGACACCCCGGTGGTGCTCTATTGTGAATCTGGCCGGCGATCGCGCATGGCCTGCGAAACCCTTGCCAGTCGGGGCTTCAAAAACCTGAAAAACCTTGAAGGGGGCATTCAACGCTGGAAACAGGGGGGCTATCCGATCACGGGTGCAGTTGGTGCCCCCATCAGCCTGATGCGGCAGGTGCAAATTGTGGCTGGTAGTCTGATTCTCAGCGGGGTGATTCTCGGCTTTGCCGTTCATCCGGGGTTCTTCTTCCTAGCAGGTTTTGTCGGTGCTGGCTTGGTCTTTGCCGGTGTCACAGGAGTCTGTACCCTGGCGCGGCTGTTGGCGCTGCTGCCCTTCAATCGCCCAC
This sequence comes from Thermosynechococcus sp. B1, assembly GCF_030322985.1. Lineage (NCBI taxonomy): Bacteria > Bacillati > Cyanobacteriota > Cyanophyceae > Acaryochloridales > Thermosynechococcaceae > Thermosynechococcus > Thermosynechococcus sp. B1. The sequence continues at coordinate 1,751,145 of NZ_CP096573.1, forward strand.
AGGTGAAATAACAGCCCTTTTCTGAAGCATGAAAAACAGAGAGATGAGATCCTCTCCTACCCTAGCTTGCAAAGTGGTGAGCGTGATAAATCTTAGTGAAAAGGGCTGTAACCCATGCTGAGCTACTGGATAGGGCATGGTCTGGCGATCGCCATCGGCTTGAGTCTGGGTCTATTGGGGGGCGGCGGTTCTGTCCTTGCCCTGCCAGTGCTGGTCTATGTCATGGGCATTGAAACCAAGGTCGCGATCCCGATGACGCTTGTGATTGTCGGCAGCGTCAGTTTACTGGCAGTGATTCCCCAGTGGCGGCGCGGCTACGTTAATTTGCGTCTAGCACTGATTTTTGGTTCCGCAACCATGATGGGTGCCTATCTCGGGGCGCGACTGGCAGCCTTGCCTTGGATTACCGATACGGTGCAACTCTTACTCTTTGCCGTTGCCATGATGGTGGCGGCTATTTTAATGATTCGGCGGCAACAGCGTCCCCCTGCCCCTGAACTCACCCCGCCGGAAAGTTCTCTTGAAAGCCAGCTTTATGCCCCCCCAGTCTGTAAGTACTGTTGGCTGTGGCTACCCACCGAAGGCATTGGTGTGGGTATTCTGACGGGGTTGGTGGGAGTGGGTGGGGGATTTGCCATTGTGCCTGCCCTTGTTTTATTGGGCAAAATTCCAATGCGGCAGGCGATCGGCACCTCCCTGTTGATTATTGCCGCCAATTCCGTGGCTGCGGTTTGGGGCTATCTGGGCACAGTGAGTTTGGATCCACGCTTGACCCTGACGCTCACCTTAGCCTCTGCGGGTGGTTCTGTTATCGGTAGCTATCTCAGTCACCGCATTTCTGCCAAGCGACTGCAGCAGGGCTTTGGTTACTTCTTAATTGGCATTGCGGCCTTTGTGATCCTGAAAACCCTACTGGCACCTCCCCAGCGCAGCAAAAGTTCCTCCCTACCGCCGAGGCACTACCTTACTGCATCGGTTCCCGCAAGACCAAGCCGCACCTAAGACTCTGTTTCAGGAGTCTCTGCAGCACTCTGCTGTTGCCCAATTTGATTGAGTAGCGAAAGAACGCGACTGCCCCGTTCCAGCGATCGATCCTCAATAAAGACGACCTCCGGTGTCCGCCGCAGGCGAATGCGTTGCCCCAATTCCCGTCGCACAAAGCCTGAAGCCGCCTTCAATCCAGCCATCGTTGAGCGGCGTACCTCGTCGGTGCTGTAGATACTGACGAAGATCTTGGCGTGCTGCAAATCACCGGAAACTTCCACATCGGTGACACTGACCATGCCCGCCCCCACGCGCTCATCGCGGATTTCATACATTAACAACTGGCTTACTTCCCGTTTGATTAATTCTGCTACCCGTGCCACCCGTCGTTCGGTCGCCATGGCGGGCCTCCTTTTCTCGGTTGTTGGCAAAGACTATCCTGCAACTCTCCTATCTTATCAAGACAGCTATCCCTCTGTTTCTGGTTGGCGGGCGATCGCTCAAGACTTTTATGGCAGCAACCGCTGGCAGTAGTGTTACAAAAGTTAACATTTCTTGCTGACGTTCTCTGCAAGTTGAGGACTGAATTTCCTGCTCTCTTGCTAGATTGCCACCCCTGCTCAAAAATGAGAAAGCTGAGAAACTAGGCAACAATCACCTTGATATTTCGTAAGAATTCCGCTATCACGTTAATATAGTTCTCCCGCAGCAAATGCTGATGGGAAGCTTAACCTACCCTTGGTGAACGCCAACAGCAACTAGGTAAAACCACCTACTAGCTCAAGCGTTAGCGAGGGATGGGTTTCTTATTTATGAAGCCAAATTAACAGGATGCTGGAGCGATCGCTCCTAAGTTTTAGAGAGCCGATCACGCCCTACCAGCAACTGTAAGGTTCTAAATCTGGCATCTATATCTGCAAGAGGATTTAATTCCATGACGATCGCAATTGGACGAGCGCCAGCAGAACGGGGATGGTTTGACATCCTCGACGACTGGCTCAAACGTGACAGATTTGTCTTTGTCGGCTGGTCAGGCATCCTGCTGTTTCCCTGCGCCTACCTTGCCCTCGGTGGCTGGCTGACCGGTACCACCTTTGTGACCTCTTGGTACACCCACGGCCTCGCCTCCAGCTACCTCGAAGGCTGCAACTTCCTCACCGTTGCCGTTTCCACCCCCGCCAACAGCATGGGGCACTCCCTTCTTCTCCTTTGGGGTCCCGAAGCCCAAGGGGACTTCACCCGCTGGTGCCAACTCGGTGGTCTGTGGACCTTTATCGCCCTCCACGGCGCCTTTGGCCTCATTGGCTTCATGCTGCGGCAATTTGAAATTGCTCGCTTGGTGGGCATCCGTCCCTACAACGCCATTGCCTTCAGTGCCCCCATTGCCGTCTTTGTCAGCGTCTTTTTGATCTATCCCCTGGGGCAATCCAGTTGGTTCTTTGCCCCCAGCTTTGGGGTGGCTGCCATCTTCCGCTTCCTGCTGTTCTTCCAAGGGTTCCACAACTGGACTTTGAACCCCTTCCACATGATGGGGGTGGCCGGTGTGCTCGGCGGTGCCCTGTTGTGTGCCATCCACGGTGCCACAGTGGAGAACACCCTCTTCCAAGATGGCGAAGGCGCCAGCACTTTCCGTGCCTTTAGCCCCACCCAATCGGAAGAGACCTACTCGATGGTGACGGCGAACCGGTTCTGGAGCCAAATTTTTGGGATTGCCTTCTCGAACAAGCGCTGGTTGCACTTTTTCATGTTGTTTGTGCCCGTAACGGGGCTGTGGATGAGTGCGATTGGCGTGGTGGGTCTGGCGTTGAACCTGCGGTCTTACGACTTTATTTCCCAGGAGATTCGGGCCGCGGAAGACCCTGAGTTTGAGACGTTCTACACGAAGAACCTGCTGTTGAACGAGGGCATCCGCGCTTGGATGGCGCCCCAAGACCAACCCCATGAAAACTTTGTCTTCCCAGAAGAGGTACTCCCCCGTGGTAACGCTCTCTAGTAACTCGATTTTTGCCACCAATCGCGACCAAGAATCCTCCGGTTTCGCGTGGTGGGCCGGTAATGCTCGTCTGATTAATCTCTCCGGCAAACTCTTGGGTGCTCACGTCGCCCACGCTGGCCTGATCGTTTTCTGGGCCGGTGCCATGACCCTGTTCGAGTTGGCTCACTTCATTCCTGAGAAGCCAATGTACGAGCAAGGGCTGATCCTCATTCCCCACATTGCCACCCTTGGTTGGGGCGTTGGCCCTGGGGGTGAAGTCGTGGACACCTTCCCCTTCTTTGTGGTCGGGGTGGTGCACCTGATTTCCTCTGCTGTTCTCGGCTTTGGTGGGGTTTACCATGCCATTCGTGGCCCTGAAACCCTTGAGGAATACTCCTCCTTCTTTGGCTACGACTGGAAAGATAAAAACAAAATGACGACGATCCTCGGTTTCCACCTGATCGTCCTCGGTATTGGTGCCCTGCTGTTGGTGGCCAAAGCCATGTTCTTTGGTGGCCTCTATGACACTTGGGCACCCGGCGGTGGCGATGTCCGCGTCATTACCAACCCCACCCTTGACCCCACGGTGATCTTTGGCTACCTGCTGAAGTCTCCCTTTGGCGGTGAGGGCTGGATCGTCAGCGTCAACAATCTTGAGGACGTTGTCGGTGGTCACATTTGGATCGGTTTGATCTGCATTGCTGGTGGTATCTGGCACATTCTGACGACGCCCTTTGGTTGGGCACGCCGTGCCTTTATCTGGTCTGGGGAAGCCTATCTGTCCTATAGCTTGGGCGCCCTGTCCATGATGGGCTTCATTGCCACCTGCTTTGTCTGGTTCAACAACACGGTCTATCCCAGTGAATTCTATGGTCCTACGGGTCCAGAGGCCTCTCAGGCTCAGGCAATGACCTTCTTGATCCGTGACCAAAAATTGGGTGCGAACGTCGGTTCGGCTCAAGGCCCCACCGGTCTTGGTAAATACCTGATGCGCTCTCCCACGGGTGAAATCATCTTCGGTGGTGAAACAATGCGCTTCTGGGATTTCCGTGGTCCTTGGTTGGAGCCGTTGCGCGGTCCCAATGGTCTTGACCTCAACAAGATCAAAAATGACATTCAGCCTTGGCAAGAGCGTCGTGCCGCTGAGTACATGACCCATGCACCTCTGGGTTCTTTGAACTCCGTGGGTGGTGTGGCCACGGAAATCAACTCGGTGAACTTCGTGTCACCCCGCTCTTGGCTGGCTACGTCCCACTTTGTCTTGGCCTTCTTCTTCCTAGTGGGTCACCTGTGGCATGCGGGTCGTGCCCGTGCCGCGGCGGCTGGTTTCGAGAAGGGGATTGACCGTGAGTCTGAACCCGTACTCTCGATGCCGAGCCTTGATTAGAGTCACTGACTTCATCTAACTAAACTCAATCCTTCTTGGCTCCCATCTACGGATGGGGGTCTTTTTTTTAGCAGGACTCAATTGCCGAGTATTTTTAACAGTTGCTCAGCAATGCGATCGCTCGCTCCGGGGTCGCCCATGCGTTCTTTGCCATTGGCGGCAATTCGCGCAAGTAAAGTCGCATCTTCCCAAATCTGCCAAAGGGTCGGGATGGCTCCTTGAGGATCATCGAGTAGGAAAATCGAGTCTCCGAGAAGGCGTTTTTGGCGACTAGCAAACTCACGGGTAAACTGGGGGCCTGCACCCGCAAAGGTGATCACGGGTTTCCCTAAGCCCACACACTGCTCTGTGGCTGTGCCGGCGAGGGCAATGCCCCCTTCGGCCCAATGCAGAAATTCACGAAAGTGATGTGAACTTAAAATCAGTTGTTGCTGACCCAACTGCCATGCGCTGGTCTGGGGTAATGCACTGGCGATGGGTTGCCAACCCTCAAGGCTTTGCTCAAGCATCCGTAAATCAAGGCTGGGACTGACAGCGGCAAGACAGGTCAGCGGCTGATCGGCATAGGGCGCCAGTACCCGTAGGATCTGCTGCCAATTGCGGTAGGCCTCAGGGGCACGAGACCCCGGCAGTAGCACAATGGTTCTAGTCGTAAAAGGCGATCGCTCAGGGGGTGGCATCACTAAGTCCATCATGGGATTGCCACAGTAGTGAACCGTGTAACCGAATTGCCGCAACCCTTTAGCGGTTAACTCATCACGGACAAAAATGCCTCGACAGCGGGGCGATCGCCACAACCATCGTTCCCAAGGCAGGTAGTCACTCCCCGCCCAGCCCATGCCCCAACGATAGGGACGCCCCGTCGGGTCATATAGGTAATAGTCAGACTTAGCAGTGCCGATAAAACTATAGGTTCCCCCTGTGCCATAGGCCAGCAGTAGAGGCACAATATCCCCCACCGCTAAGAGATGCCCTACTGAGAATCGCTGCCAACGCTGAATAGCACGAACCTGCGCCCCCAACAGTCCCAGCAGCCCTGCTCTAAGATCCCGCCATAGCTGTCGCAGATCCATGTAGATAAAGCCCCCAGAGGGGAGTATTTTTCCGGGCTGCAATACAGGAATTCCCAGCCGCGTATAGGCAGACCCTAAGCCCACCAAGGGCAACGCCATTAGGTCTAAGTGTGGGCACCGCTGCCGCAAGGCCTGCAAAATCGAGCTGGCGATCGCGTCCTCACCGTGGCCATTACTCAGGCAAAGGAGTCGCTTCATGCCTGCATCAACTCAAGGGCTGTAGTAAATCGTGACCAATCATCCGCCTGATCAATGGCCTGCCAAATGTGTTCAATCTGCGGACGAGTCAGGATAAAAAGGGGATTGGCAGCCGCTAGGGTTTGGGGAAGTGCGGCTTGTTGTAACGGCGTGGCTTGCTGAAGTAGCTCAAAATAGGTTCTTTTCCAAGCCTCTAGCAATTTCTGATCTGCTGGCGTGAGGGTTGAGCTGTTACGAAAGATATGACTGGGATCTACAGCCCACTCAGGGGAGAATTCTTGCCGCAGGCTGACAAAGAATTGGGGATAACTGATGGTGCTGCGGCTGAGAAAAGCTTGGGTCTCTGCCACTAAGGGACGGCCAATTTCTAGAGGAAGATCTGCCCAACCGAGGCGCTTGAGCATGAGTTTCAAGTAGGTGGTTTGGCAGCGATCGCCAAAGGTCTTTAGGGCAGCTTGCATTTCCTCAAGGGGCATTACTGAAGACAGAGGGATTTGCAGCTTCTCCAAATTCCAAGCACAAATTGCTGGTTGATTGCCGTAGGCGTAGCGGCCATAGTAGTCAAAGTAGGCGGCTGTAAACCCCAAATCATAGTGCTCCAAAAAGACATAGGGACCATAGTCGAAGCTCTCGCCCGTAATGGCCATATTATCGGTGTTCAAAACACCGTGGCAAAACCCCGCCACCAACCACTGCGCCGCCAGATCCGCTGTGCGTGCCACTAGCTCACGATAAAAGGCACAATCCCGTTCCTTGGGGTTTGGGATCTCTAGCAAGTGGGGGTAGTAGTAGTCAATGACGTGGTCGAGCAACCGTCGAATCAAGTCCGGTCGCCGCAGATAGTGGAGCCGCTCAAAGGTACCAAAGCGAATATGGGAACGGCCAAGGCGCACTAAGACACTCGATCGCGTCGGCGATGGCTCATCCCCTCGCCAGAGGGATTCTCCCGTTTCCACCAAGCTGAGACTGCGAAAGGTGCTCACCCCCAAGCGATGCAGCAGTTCACTGGCCAAAACCTCACGGACACCGCCTTTGAGTGTCAGGCGACCATCTCCCCCCCGCGAATAGGGTGTGGTGCCGGATCCTTTCGTGCCAAGGTCATACAGTTGACCATCCACACCGCGAAACTGGCCATAGAGAAACCCTCGGCCATCCCCCAAGCGAGCATTGTATTCCCCAAATTGGTAGCCGTGGTAACGCATTGCTAAAAAAGGTTCACGCCCCTGAAACTGGCCAAAGGCCGCAATAAAGTCAGCATCAGTTACCTTGGCGGGATTCAGACCCATCAGGGGTAAGAGGGCATCATTGCGAAAACGCAGAATATGCTGCGGAAAGGTTGCCGCCTGTACCTCGTCCCAGTACTCTTCCCCTAGGGAGAGAAATGCGGGTTCGTACTCAAGGTTTTGAAAGCAATGTCGAGACATTCAGAACATTCAAAGCGGACTCAGCTATTGCGGCGTCTTGGCAGTTTCCCGTTTGGACTTTTTGGGATTGGGGGGATCCACAAGGGTACGCAAGCGCGCTTGAATTTGTTGATGGCGTTCGACCCCCTCAAAGGCAAAGGGGGTGTACCCGCGATCGCGCATCAAACCACGGATATAGCGAATGCGCTCATTGGTCGGTGGGTGGGTAGAAAACCATGGTAACGGTGGCTCCTGATGACGGTATTCCTTCTTGAGGGTGTGCATGAGGTTCAGTAGGCCATCAGCGGCATAGCCTGCCCTCGCCAGAATCCGTGTGCCCAAAATATCCGCCTCTCGCTCCATTTCTCGACTATAGCTAGTCACGAGAATCCCTGTCACATAGCCACCAGCAGGTAATAACCGCGTCAAGTTGGCAGTGGCCGTGCCTTGGGTGACCAAGCGAAAACCGTGGGAGAGCACCGCGTGGGCAATTTCGTGAGCCAGTAAGCCAGCAAGTTCTGCCTCGGTATTGGCTTTGAGAATTGCACCGGAATTGATAAAAATCTTGCCTCCTGGCAGGGCAAAGGCATTGAGATCATTATCTTTTATCACAAAAAACTCATACTCAAACTCATTGCGACCGGCCACTTTGGCGAGGCGTTGCCCCACTTCATTGACATAGGCTTGAACCTCAGGATCCTCAAGGAGCTTGACTTGGCGGCTAATTTGCTGTGCTGCTGAACGGCCTAGGGCAGATTCTCCCTGCATCATCAAGGCCATCATTTGAATTGAGTCCAACGATAGTAAGGGATTGCCCGTGAGTGCCACACCCACCAGTCCAGTGAGGGCGCCGACAATCATGCCTTCGCGCAGTTGTCCCTGAAGGCGACGACGGAACCGTTGCATTCGCTCTGCGGCTAGTTGCTGAAATTCGGGTGTGGCGGGGTGGTCAGGATTCAGTAGGGCAAAACGTTGGGCGGCAAGGGCGGCTTCTAGCCACTGTTGCTGGCGATCGTAGAGGGTGACGAGGCTACGTTGAATATCGGGTTGATCAGGATAGAGGCTGGCGGCTTTTTCGAGATGGGCATAGGCCTCTTTGAGGGAACCCTGCTGCGCTAGAAACTCAGCAAAGCGCACTTGGCCGGGGATAAACTCTGGGAATTGCTCCACCAACAGCCGCAGGGGCACGGCTTGGGCACTGTAGAGTTGGGAACCCCCTTGAACTTCTCGCCAATAGACTTGGGCAGCGGGGGGCAGTTGACTAATTTCCAGTACGGCAGGGGGGGTGACACGGGGCGGTGGCAAATCTAGGTCAGCCTTGGCCTTTTGGTAATAGGTTTGGGCTGTGACGGTATCTCCCAATTGCCAGTGGCGATCGCCCTCCCGTAGAAGTGCTAAACGCGCCTCCTGTGCGGCTTGCTCTGCTGTCAGTTCCACTGTTGTTGGAGCTTCTGAAGAATTGTCAGTTGTTCTTAGTGCAGGTTCCACAGAGGGGGCTGCTGAATCACCCTTGATCTCAGTGCTCGTGGGTAGGGGGGCAGGGGATTCTACAGGCGGAACGACTTCTGCGGGGGGCTGGGGTGGCAGCGGCAATAGATCGACAGCAGCGCCTTCAGATTGCGGCAGGCGAGCTTGGGCAAAGGGGTCTTCTTTAATGAGAGCAATCAACTCCTCCTCTGCTACACCCGTTTGGGGTAGGGACATCTCTGCTGCTCTAACCGGTTCAAGAGCCACCCCTAAAAGAAGGACAATACCCAGCGACCAGTAGCGTAACCCATCTTGCACCATGAAACTGTCCTCAAGCCACCTGATGCTTTATAGTCTAATCACTAGGCATGGGTGAATTGGGTCGTCGTTAGAATTATATCTATTCCAATAAAGAATGAGACGCTATTCGGCACAATAATTGCGAATCACTTCATCAATAGAATTGTTTGACCCTGCATACATCCGCGCTCGCTTCAACGCACTGAAGTCGTGCTCAATCACATTCAAAGGAGTGACCTCCTGCAATTCTTGAAGGCAAGAGGCCTCAAACCTTGAAAGCCCCTAGGGCGAGATGATCGCCTGTTTGAGAAAAGGGCTGTATTATAGAAAAAATTAGCAGTGCAACAAGTCTCATGGCTACGATTCAATGATATTTTGGCGGAGTTTCGAGCAGCAGCAGAGTCAAAACGGCACTTGGGCGATCGCTTTGAGCGGTTGATGCAGGCTTACTTTCGCACTGACCCTTACTATCAGGATTTATTTAGCGATGTGTGGCTGTGGTGGGAGTATCCGCAGCGGGGCAATAGTGGCGACATTGGCGTTGACTTGGTGGCCAAAGAACGGATCAGTGGCGAGCTTTGGGCGATTCAGTGCAAGTTTTACCATCCTGAGCATACTCTCAGCAAAAGTGATGTGGATTCCTTTTTGGCAGCCTCGGGCAAGGCGGAATTTAGTCACCGGCTCTTGGTCTCCACCACCGATCGCTGGTCAGAGAATCTGAACAAAACTCTTGACAATCAAAAAGTCCCCGTCCATCGCCTCACGGTACACGACCTCGCCAATAGCCCCATTGATTGGGAGCAGTTTTCTAGCGACACCATACCCACAGGTAGCCAGCGGCTCCAAGATGCCAAGGGAAGCTATTCTCTCAAACGCCTTCCCCGCAAGGAATTGCGTCCCCACCAGCAAATAGCCGTTGACAATGTGATCGCAGGATTGCAAACCGCCGATCGCGGCAAGCTGATCATGGCCTGTGGCACGGGCAAAACCTTTACGGCTTTGAAAATTGCTGAGCGGATGGTGGGCAAAGGGGGACGGGTGCTTTTTCTGGTGCCCTCGATTTCGTTGCTGTCTCAGAGTTTGCGGGAGTGGACTGCCGAAGCAGAAATTCCCCTACATCCCATTGCCGTCTGCTCCGATGTGAAGGTGGGGCGGCGCACAGACAGCGAAGACCTCAAAGCCAGTGATCTACCCTTTCCTGCAACCACCGATAGCGAGAAGATTCGCAAGGGGGCAGCAGCAACCAACAAGATGACGGTGATTTTCTCCACAGAAGAAAACATCACCCTTTGCTCGATGGATGAGGAAGCCATCTATGGCAAGGAACTGCACCGCTTGGGCTTTGGTGAGGCCGTACGGGCGCACGACGATCGCTTTAATGCCATTGTCAACAAGCTGGCACTCAATCAGCAGCGACCCCCGCAAATTGATGTGATTGGGATTGGGGGTGGCCGTGAAGACAGTGAAGAAATTGACAACGACCTCACACCCGTGCAGTTAGCGTTTCACTGGCCAGAACTGGAGGAGTGGAAAGAAGCCCTCTACGCCAAGGTGGTGCATAAAGTGTGGCGATCGCCAGTATTGGGAGGACTGGGCCAAGGATGTGGCCATCCTTGCCGATCACCATCGCACGCGCATGGAGGGCATCATCGCCAAAAATCCCAGCGTTAGGGCCCAATTTGATGCCTTTGTCGCCAGTTTGCAGGAGATCATCAACCCCAGCATTACCGCAGCCGCCACCATAGAGATGCTGTCGCAGCACCTCATTACCAAACCCGTTTTTGATGCCCTCTTTGCCGACTATGCCTTTAGCCAGTACAACCCCGTTTCGGCAGCGATGGAGACGATGATTGCGGTGCTAGAGGGGCAGGCTCTCGACAAGGAAACCGCCAAGTTAGAGGACTTTTATACCAGCGTCAAGTTGCGTGCCAGCGGCATTGACAACCTACAGGGCAAGCAAAAAATTGTCATTGAGTTGTATGAGGGATTCTTTAAGCTGGCCTTTCCGAAAATGGCAGAGCGGTTGGGCATTGTCTATACCCCTGTGGAAATTGTGGACTTCATCATCCGCAGTGCCGATGCAGCGCTCCAGCAGGAATTTGGCCTCAGTCTAGCCTCAGAGAATGTGCATATCCTCGATCCTTTTACGGGGACGGGAACCTTTATTGTGCGGTTGCTCCAGAGTGGCTTGATTCCCCGCGAAGCCTTGCCCACCAAGTACAGCCGCGAACTCCACGCCAACGAAATTCTGCTACTGCCCTACTACATTGCGGCCATCAACATTGAAACCGCCTACGCTAGCCTTACAGGACACTACGCCCCCTTTAACGGCCTTTAACGGCATTGTCCTCACCGATACGTTTCAAATGTATGAACACGAGGACACCCTCAATGAAGCCTTCTTCCCTGAAAACAATCGCCGCGTTTTAGCGCAGAAACAAGAAAAGATCACCGTGATCATTGGCAATCCGCCCTATTCCGCAGGGCAAAAGAGCGAAAATGATAGTAACAAAAATCTAAAATACCAGAGACTTGATAAAAAGATTGCTGAGACTTATGCAAAATTTTCTAACGCGACTTCAAAAAGAAGTCTTTATGACTCATATATTCGTGCTATTCGCTGGGCAACGGATCGTCTAGGGGAAAAGGCGTGATTGCCTTTGTGACAAACGGCTCCTTTATTGACAGCAATGCAATGGATGGCTTGCGCAAATGTCTTGCTGATGAGTTTACCAGTGTCTATGTCTTTAATCTGCGGGGACTAAGAGGACAGAAAACTTCTGGTGAGCGAGCTAAGAAAGAGGGGGGACAAATTTTTGGTCAAGGTTGTACAAATACAGTTGCCATTACCCTGTTGATCAAGAATCCTGCCAAAACCAATCATGAAATTTACTATCACGATATTGGCTATTATCTGAGTCGGGAAGAGAAACTAAGCAAGATTGCCACCTTTGGTGACTACACAACCCTACCTTGGCAAGAGGTTACACCCAATGAGCAGTAAGATTGGATCAATGCTCGCAATCCAGAGTTTGAAAACTTTGTTTCTTTTGTCAATACAGACCCTAAAAGCATCAGTACCCGACTTAGAGTTAATTTCCAATAGCCAATGTTTTCCCCTCTATACCTATGAAAAAGTTGAAGCCACGCCACAGGGATCGTTATTTGAGAGCAACACATCAACGGGCTATCGCCAGAAAGAGAATATCAATGATGCCATCCTCAAAGTCTTTCGCGACACCTACGGGGATACCCAAATCGGTAAAGAGGATATTTTCTACTACGTTTATGGCATTTTGCACAGTCCTGACTATCGCCAACGCTACGCCAATGACCTGAAAAAGATGCTGCCGCGCATTCCCTACGTTGAAGATTTTTGGGGCTTTAGCAAGGCAGGCCGAGAGTTGGCTCACTGGCATCTCCACTATGAAACCATTGACCCCTACCCCCTCACTGAGTTGGCAGCCCCCCTGACCACTGATGCCAAAACCTTCTATCGCGTTGAAAAGATGCGCTTTGCCAAAAAAGGGCAGCAGGTGGATAAGACCACGATTATTTACAACCGTTATGTCACCCTAACGGGGATTCCTCTTCAAGCCTATGACTATGTGGTGAATGGCAAGCCTGCCATCGAGTGGGTGATGGATCACTATCAAGTCACTGTGGATAAAGACAGCCAAATTCGCAATGACCCCAACGACTGGTCAGCAGATCCCCGCTACATTATTGACTTACTGAAGCGCGTGGTGCGAGTGAGCGTCGAAACGGTCCAGATTGTCCAACAGCTTCCAAAGTTCAAGCTCCTCAGCAAAAAGGCAACTGCCCCCTAATCAGCTCCTAGGCAAAGACTGCCGTGCGATTGCCATACACCAGAATCCGATTTTGCAAATGCAGCCGTACTGCCCGTGCCAAGACCACCCGTTCTAAATCCTTGCCCTTGCGAATCAGATCCGCCACCGTATCGCGATGGCTAATGTGCACAATCGCCTGCTCAATAATCGGCCCTTCATCTAAATCCGCTGTGGCATAGTGGGCCGTGGCACCAATGATTTTTACTCCCCGCTCATAGGCACGGTGGTAGGGATTCGCCCCCGCAAAGGCAGGCAAAAATGAATGGTGAATGTTGATCACTTGGGGAAAGGCCTCAATAAATTCTGGACTGAGCACCTGCATATACTTGGCCAGCACCACCAGATCAATCTTGTAGTCCTTGAGGAGTTGCAGTTCCTTGGCTTCGGCAAGGGGCTTGGTCTCTGGCGTTACAGGGATATAGTGAAAGTCAATGCCAAACTGCTCGGCAATGGGATGCAAATGTTCATGGTTACTGATAATCAGGGGAATTTCCGCAAAGAGATCTCCCGCCCGCTGTCGCAGCAGCAAATCCCACAGGCAATGATCTTGGCGGCTCACCCAAATGGCCAAGCGATAGGGAATATCCGATGCCCGCAACTGCCAGCGCACCCCTTGCCAACTGGCAAAGACCTTTTCCCGCTGCGCATAGTTGATGAAAGTCGCGGCAATTTGATCGCGGGGGATTTCAAAGCCCTCTAGTTCCCACTCGAGGCGGGAGAGAAAAATGCCCGCAACGGCATCGGTGTGGTGGTCGGCATGGACAATGTTCCCGTTGTAGCGATAGACAAACTGCGCCAACTTGGCCACTAGCCCCCGCTGATCGGGACAGGAAATGGCGAGGGTCATCGTCGGCATAGACACACCGCAAGGCAGAGCAACCTGTATTCTACTACTGCGAATTGGCAGCGGCGCGATTTAACACCTTGGCCAGATAATGCCCTGTATAGGATTGAGGCATCAGTGCCACCGCTTCAGGGGTGCCGACGGCAACCACTTCTCCGCCGCGATCGCCCCCCTCTGGTCCAAGGTCAATAATCCAATCGGCACAGCGAATCACATCCAGATTGTGCTCAATTACCAAAATCGAGTTGCCTTTGTCCACGAGACGCTGCAACACCTCGAGGAGTTTATGCACATCGTAAAAAGATAGCCCCGTGGTGGGTTCATCAATCAAGTAGAGCGTTTTGCCCGTGGCACGGCGCGACAGTTCAGCCGCCAATTTCAAGCGTTGGGCTTCGCCCCCAGAGAGGGTCGGTGCCGTTTGCCCTAGTTTGAGATAGCCCAAGCCCACATCCACGAGGGTTTGCAGCTTGCTCACGACCTTGGGGATATTTTCAAAAAAGGCCAGTGCTGTCTCGGCGGTCATATCCAAGACATCAGCAATCGAGCAGCCCTTGTACTTCACTTGCAGGGTATCGCGATTGTAGCGTGCCCCCTTGCACACCTCACACTGCACATAGACATCGGGCAAAAAGTTCATTTGAATTACATTCACCCCTTGGCCAGCGCAGGCTTCACAGCGGCCACCCTTGATATTGAAGGAAAATTGCCCTGGTTTATAGCCCCGTGCCTTGGCCTCTACGGTTTGACTAAAGACTTCACGGATAACATCAAACACCCCAATGTAGGTGGCAGGGTTCGAGCGGGGGGTTCGCCCAATGGGGGATTGGTCAATGACAATGACTTTATCAATGGCATTTAAGCCTTCAATCTCGCCAAGTCCCTTGGGCAGGGGCACATTGTGACCAAGATGGTGCTGCAGGGCAGGATAGAGGACTTCATGCATGAGGGTGGATTTCCCCGACCCCGATACCCCCGTCAGACACACCAGCTTACCGAGGGGAATTTCTACGGTGATGTTCTTGAGATTATTGCGAGATACCTGTTTGAGAATTAGGGATTGACCATTCCCCGGCCGGCGATCGCTGGGGGTTTCAATGCGCTTGCGCCCCGACAGATAAGCCCCCGTCAGGGAGTCGGGATGATTGAGAATCGCCTCTAGGCTGCCTTGAGCCACAATCTGGCCGCCGTGGATCCCCGCCCCTGGACCAATATCAACAATGTGATCGGCAGCGCGGATCGTGTCCTCATCGTGTTCGACAACAATGAGTGTATTCCCCAAATCCCGCAGGCGAAACAGCGTTTGCAGCAGGCGATCGTTATCCCGCTGATGCAAGCCAATGCTGGGTTCATCAAGGACATAGAGCACCCCCGTCAGGCCAGAGCCAATTTGAGTGGCCAAGCGAATGCGTTGGGCTTCACCACCAGAGAGGGTGGCCGCACTGCGATCCAGCGTCAGGTAATCTAGTCCCACATCCACGAGAAACTGTAATCGCGCGGTCACTTCCCGCAGGGCCAGCTCCGCAATCTGCTGTTGGCGGGCGCTCAGTTGGAGCGATCGCAGCCGTGCCAAACACTCGCGAATCGAGACACTGGTGAGATCCGTGAGGCGATATTGCCCCAAGCGCACTGCTAGGGCGGCGGGTTTTAGGCGTTGACCACCACAGGCGGGGCAGGTTTGATTGACTTGGTACTCTTCCAGCTTTTGGCGGTAGGCCTCAGAGGTGGCTTCGCGGTAATGCCGCTCCAAAATTGGGATCACCCCTTGAAATTGGCGGTAGTAGTCCCGTTTGCGATAGCGGGAATCGGCGGGGATGAGAATTGGGGTATCGGTGCCGTAGAGGATAATTTCCCGTTGCAACTCCGTGAGGCGGTACCACGGTGTATGGATGTCAAAGCCAAAGGCTTCAGCAATGCCCCAGAGGAGAGCAAGGTAGTAGTCGTGTTCTTTCTCGGCCCAGGGGGCGATCGCCAGATAGACCGGTAGTTCAGGATTGGGGACAATCAACTCCGGGCTAAATTTGCGCAAATAGCCCAAGCCATGGCACTCTGGACAGGCACCGTAGGGGGAGTTAAAGGAAAAGAGCCGCGGCGATAGCTCATCCATCACTGCCCCATGCTCCGGACAGGCAAAATTTTCGGAAAATAGGAGCGTTTGACCCTCAGCCTCACCCTCGCGGGGTACCACACTGACCATTGCCGTACCATTGGCATGGTGCAACGCCGTTCGCAGCGAGTCCGCTAAGCGTTCCTCAATCCCCGGCTTCAGCACAAGGCGATCGACAACAATTTCAATCGTGTGGGCATGGTTTTTATCCAGTTCAATGGCATCACTGAGGTCGCGCACCTCGCCATTAATGCGAACCCGCACAAAACCTTCACTAGCAAGACTCGACAGCAGTTTTTTATGCGTGCCCTTTTTCCCCTTGACAATAGGAGCTAGAACTTGAAAGCGCGTCTGAGGGGGCAACTGCATCACCTGATCCACCATTTCATCAATGGTTTGGGGGCGAATCGAGCGATCGCAATGGGGGCAATGGGGTTCACCCGCACGGCCATAGAGCAGCCGCAGGTAGTCATAGATTTCCGTGACTGTGCCCACCGTCGAGCGAGGATTGTGGGAAGTGGACTTTTGATCAATGGAAATCGCTGGACTCAGCCCCTCAATGGCATCCACATCCGGCTTATCCAACTGGCCGAGGAATTGCCGCGCATAGGCACTGAGGGACTCCACATAGCGGCGTTGCCCTTCAGCAAAAATCGTGTCAAAGGCCAGAGAGGACTTACCGGAACCAGAAACCCCTGTCATCACAATCAGGCGATCGCGGGGCAGATCGAGGTCAATGTTTTTCAGATTATGCTGCCGTGCACCCCGAACCCGAATTTCACCCGTAGGCACTGGATCGCCCATGCTGCAAACTGCGAATGTTAAAAAACGTTACTTGAGGGTTATTATAGCAACGCTGCCAGACCCGTTTGGCACCATCCAATAAAAAAGCGGGGTGTGGTTTCCCCGCTGTGAGTGTGACTTAGGTTACTTGCGGTGAACCCAGTGAGTCTGAGGGATTCACCGCTGGATTGGGCTTAGTAGTCGAAGTCACCGCCCATGCCGGCACTGGCACCCGCAGGATTGTTGTCCTTGGGTTCGGGTTTGTCAACGATGATGCACTCGGTGGTCAGCACCATACCGGCAATAGAGGCCGCATTTTGCAGAGCCGAGCGGGTGACTTTGGCAGGGTCAACGATACCAGCATCGAACATGTTGACATATTCATCTTTGGCGGCATCATAACCCACATCGAAGGGTTTTTCTTTGACCCGTTCGACAATGATGGCACCGTTTTGACCCGCGTTTTCAGCGATGCGACGCAGGGGAGCGCTAAGGGCACGCTCAACAATGTTGGCACCAATCAGTTCTTCACCCGTCAGGTGCTCAGCCGCCCAGTTGCTCAACTCAGGCGCCAAGTGCACCAAGGTGGTACCGCCACCGGGAACGATCCCCTCTTCAACAGCGGCTTTGGTGGCGTTAATCGCATCTTCCAGACGGAGTTTGCGATCTTTCATTTCGGTTTCAGTGGCAGCACCGACTTTAATCACTGCCACACCACCGGCCAGTTTAGCCAACCGCTCCTGCAGTTTTTCTTTGTCGTAGCTGGAGTCGGTTTCTTCGATTTGGCGACGGATTTGCTCGCAGCGAGCTTTGACGGCTTTTTCATTGCCTTCGGCCACAATCGTGGTGTGATCTTTGGTGATGGTGATGCGGCGAGCTTTACCGAGCATATCCAGCTTCGTATTTTCCAGCTTCAGACCGGCATCTTCGGTGATCACTTGACCCGCTGTGAGGACGGCAATATCTTCGAGCATTGCTTTACGGCGATCGCCAAAGCCGGGAGCTTTCACCGCAGCCACATTCAAGACACCGCGCAGACGGTTGACCACGAGGGTCGCCAAGGCTTCTTTCTCGATGTCTTCAGCAATGATCACCAGCGGCTTACCGGCGCGAGCCACTTGTTCGAGGATCGGCACCAGATCTTGCACTAAGGTAATTTTCTTGTCGGTGATCAGCACGAAGGGTTCATCAAGCACCGCTTCCATGCGCTCGGTGTCGGTGGCAAAGTAGGGGGAGATGTAGCCCTTGTCAAAGCGCATCCCCTCAGTGACCTCGAGTTCGGTGGTCATGGATTTGCCTTCTTCGAGGGAGATCACGCCTTCTTTGCCCACTTTGTCCATGGCATCGGCAATCATCCGACCCACTTCTTCATCGTTACCGGCAGAGATCGCTGCCACTTGGGCAATGGCTTTGGAATCTTCCACCGGACGGGCATGTTCAGCAATTTTTTCGACAAGGAAGTGGGTGGCTTTGTCAATCCCGCGTTTCAGGGCAATGGGGTTAGCACCGGCAGCCACGTTGCGCAGCCCCTCTTTCACCATGGCATGGGCAAGAACCGTTGCCGTAGTTGTACCGTCACCGGCAGCATCATTGGTTTTCGAGGCGGCTTGGCGGATCAGCGCCACACCGGTGTTTTCAATGTGATCTTCCAGTTCAATTTCCTTGGCGATCGTCACCCCGTCGTTGACAATTTGGGGAGCGCCAAATTTTTTCTCCAGAACCACGTTCCGCCCTTTGGGACCAAGGGTCACGGCCACGGATTCAGCCAAGATGTCCATCCCTTTTTCGAGGGCACGACGAGCATTTTCGTTGTAGATAATGCGCTTCGCCATAGGTGTTTCCTACCTCAATCGTTCAACAGTGATGAAAAATCGCACAGAAATGAAGGAGTGTCAGCGACTTAGCCAACAATGGCCAAGATGTCTTTTTCCGAGAGGAGAACGTAGTCTTCGCCCGCCAGTTTCACTTCAGTACCGGCATATTTGGAGTACAGCACTTTGTCCCCCACTTTCACATCCATGGGCTGACGCTTGCCGTCTTCAGTGAGTTTGCCAGGACCGACGGCGGTCACTTCGCCCACTTGGGGTTTTTCACGGGCGTTGTCGGGCAGGAGGATGCCCCCTGCGGTACGTTCTTCACTTTCGCTGACTTTGACAAAAATGCGATCGCCCAAAGGCTTCACAGTTGAAACGCTTAGAGATACGGCTGCCATAGCGTACTGTTCTCCCAATTGTAAGAGTATGGATTGATAGCACTCACTGCACGGCTCATCGCGCAGTTTCTGGGGGGCAAGAGCATCACTTGCAATTGTTTAGCACTCTCACCCTTCGAGTGCTAATGTAGCGAGAGAGGGTTGGCGATCGCAACTCCTGTTGCAGTACGGTTTTCCGAACGGAACTTTAGCTCTTTAGTCCCGTTGTGGCAATGCCGCGAATCAGTTGCCGCTGACCCAAGATAAACAAAATCATCACCGGCACAGTGGCAATCACCGCCGCCGCCATCATCAACGGCCAATCATTGGTGAACTGCTCCTGAAAATTGGCCAAGGAAAGCTGCACCGTGATCAGCTCTGGCTTGGTGGTAAAGACCAAGGGCTTAAAGAGATCATTCCACTCCCCAATGAAGGTGAAGATAAAGAGTGTGACCAAGGCCGGTCGGCTCAGGGGCAAGAGAATATGCCAGAGCACTTGCCAGCGATTGGCTCCATCCAAGAGGGCGGCCTCCTCAAGGGCAACGGGCAATGTGAGAAAAAACTGCCGCATCAAAAAGACGCCAAAGCCATTGGCCGCCGTCGGCAAGATCAAGGCGCCATAGGTATTGATCAGATGACCCGCCTTGAGGATGAGGAAAATTGGGATTACCAAAAGTTGAAATGGGATCACTAGGGTTGCCAGCATCAGCAGCAACATCGTCTGTTGCCCCGGAAACGAAAGTCGCGCAAGGGCGTAACCCGCTAGGGCTGAGGTCACCAACTGGAGCGCCGTTACCGCCAAAGCCACAAACGTTGAGTTGGCAAAGGCCAAGATAAAGTGTCCCTGCTGCCATGCTGCCTGATAGCTCTGCCATGTCCAGCCTTGGGGTGGCAACAATTGGGTAGGTAGGGTTCCCGGTGGCCAGCCCGACGTACAGAGCACCACCAGTAGGGGGCTGAGAACCAGCAACGCCCCCAGTGTCAATACTAGGGTCAACCCCAAGGAGTGACCCCTGCCCAAGAGCCGTTTCAGCCCATCCACAACCTTCCGCTCCCCAAACAAAACCCTGCGCCCTTCGGAAAGCCAGCCTCTTGGCGAGGGCTGCATGTCCAATTCTCCCTCATCCCTGCTTTAACTGCCAGTGAGGTACATTCTCCTTCCCCCTTTCATAGAGATTTATCTGCCCCACTCAGGGGGTTGGGAGGGCGCTTGAGGACATCCTTGCAATCAAGATTTTGCTCAAGACGCTATCAAGGGAGCACTATACCACCCTTTGCGTCTCGCAAGAGAGTGTTTGACCACCCTCCTGAGGACTTGCTTATTCAAAGTGCTGCAGGCACAGAGACCGATTCCAAGACAAAGCTTTGAGTTTCCTCCCCAAGTTTGCATAGGAGACAAGCTGTGCCAGTTAGAGAAGTTGCAATTGTCCACCCTTGTGGAGTGTCCAGTAATGACTCATCTGTACAACCCAAATCCTGCTGTTATTTACCGCTGGGTGATGAGTTCTTGCCTTGTTGGTTTAGGATGTGCAACCCTGCACTTAGCTCCTGTAACTGCCCAAATTGCCGTCTATGAAGGGCGGCGTGTCACCGGGGATGTTACCATGACACTTCCCGACGGCAGCACCTACAAAGGGGAATTGCTCAATGGTCGTTTTAATGGCCAAGGTATCCTCACAATGGCCAATGGCAACCGCTATGAAGGGGAATTTCGCAATGGACGCTACCACGGTCAGGGGGTGCTCACCTATGCCGATGGGGGACGCTACGAAGGGGGTTTTGTGGATGGCATCTTCAATGGCAAGGGCACTCTCCAACTGGCCAATGGTCAACGCTACGAGGGCACGTTTCTCAATGGTCAATACCATGGGGAGGGGGTGCTCACCTTTCCCGACGGTACCCGCTATGAGGGGCAGTTTCTAGCGGGCAAGTATCATGGAACTGGAACGCTCTCCTTCGGAGATGGCACAAGCTATGCCGGACAGTTTCGCAATGGCTTATTTGAAGGACAGGGGGTCTTTACGCTACCGGATGGCTCCCGCATTGTGGCCACATGGCGCAATGGTCGCCGCGAACCCCGCTAATCTGCTTCAATCAGGCTGTGAGTGATCCGCTGACGGCGGCGCTAAGTCCCTACGCCCGCTTTGGGGTGCGCCTTGGCCTTGAACCCATCCAAGCGCTGCTGAGTGCTTTGGGGTCTCCCCAGTTACAGGTGCCCTTGATCCACGTTGCGGGGACAAATGGCAAAGGGTCGGTGTGTGCCTATTTGGATAGTGTTTTGCGGGCGGCGGGCTATCGCACGGGACGTTATACTTCACCCCATCTGTTGAGTTGGTGTGAGCGCATTTGTGTCGATGGTGAACCCATTGCCCCTGAGGTCTTTTTGACCTTGATTCAACACATTAAAGCGGTACTGCCACAGGTGGCTTATCCCCCCAGTCAGTTTGAAGTGATCACGGCGGCGGCATGGTTGTATTTTGCCCAGCAGCGGGTGGATGTGGCGGTGATAGAGGTGGGCTTGGGGGGGCGCTTGGATGCCACCAATGTATGTCAGCCCCCTTTGGTGAGTGTGATTACCTCCATCGGTTGGGATCATTGGCAGCGGTTGGGCAATACCTTGGGGGCGATCGCTGGCGAAAAAGCAGGTATTCTCAAGCCGGGCGTGCCAGCCGTCATTGGCCCTGTTCCCCCCGAGGCAGAGGCGGTGATTGCGCAGCGTTTGGAAGCTTTGGGGTGCCCAGCGATCTGGCCAGAACCAGCCCAGTGGTGTGCAAAGCGGCCGGGATGGGCGATTTGGAGGGGGATGGAGTACCCCTTGCCCTTGGCTGGAGAAATGCAGTTGGTCAATTCAGCGATCGCGATCGCCACGCTACAACAGTTACAATCTCAAGGCTGGCAGATTTCCCGAGAAGCGATTCAACAGGGAATGGCGCAAACCCGCTGGCCGGGACGACTGCAATGGTTACAGTGGCAAGGGCGCAAACTGCTCATTGATGGTGCCCACAATGCTCCTGCCGCCGCCTACCTACGGCAATACGTGGATCAACTGGGCTGGACAGAGGTGACATGGGTGGTGGGGATGCTCGCCAATAAGGATCATGAGGGGATTCTCAAACATCTCCTGCGAGGGGGCGATCGCCTGTGGTTGGTACCCGTACCGGATCACGCTAGCGCTGACTTAGAGGACTTGAAGGCACTTGCCTACACCTGTTGCCCTGAGTTAGGGGAATGCCGTCTTTTTAAGGAGGTGACTGAGGCACTCGATAGGGCAGGCGATCGCTGTGTGGTCTGTGGCTCCCTTTACTTAATTGCTGGCGTTTTGGGGGCGATCGCAAGCAAAGGTTCTCAAGCAACTAGACTTTGACGCTCATCCCGCTAACGCTAGGCGTATAGCAGGAGATTCCCCGTTCACAGAGTCTTGACTAGATGACCCGAAAGTCATCCCCGCCAGAACCTCTCTAGGGGCACTCATGCCAACGGATTGATAAGAAGACACTTATTTCTACGGCACAGAGCCAAACGATTTCCTCAAAGCCCATGCCCATGACTTTGTGCCCCAAGGGCAAATTCTCTCCCTCGCCGAAGGGGAAGGGCGTAATGCCGTCTATCTTGCTCAAGAACGGGGAGTTTCCATTACTACCTATCACTGCGATCTGCGGGATGTTGACCTTGGTGAAAATGCGTGGGATGGGATTATTGTTATTTTTTGCCATCTGCCACCGGAGCGGAACGGTAAAATCAAGGTAACGTTGTCCTATTGCTATGCCGCCGCGACGCACCCGTAGCCAAGTCATTATTCTCGATGCCCTTAGAGCCAGTGGCCGAGCGCTCTCGGCACAGGAACTATTTTTGGAACTACGGCAGCGGCAAACTCCCCTAGGACTAGCAACGGTCTATCGCACCCTCGATAGTCTGCGCATCAATGGTGAGGTGCAAGCACGGGCGTTGCCCAGTGGCGAATTGGTCTATAGCCTCGTGCAGCAGGATCAACACTACCTCACCTGTTTGCACTGTGGGGCATCGATTCAGATTAACTGCTGCCCAGTCCAGCACTTAGAAGCTGAGCTACAACAGTCCTACCATTTTGAGATTTTCTACCATACCCTTGAGTTTTTCGGTCTTTGTGCCAAGTGCCAAGTGATGGCGCAGCGCTGAAGCGGTATTCTGGATCAGGCGCGTCTTCGGAAAGTGGTGTGATTGAATTTGCCAACTGTACCTGGACACGGGCGATCGCCCAAGGCTGGGAAAATCCCTATCGCGTTCGCTATGCCAGCAATTTAGACGATGGCCCTTGGCATGGCATGCCCCTTGGTGGCTTTGGCGCGGGCTGTATTGGTCGTTCCTCGGCCGGGGACTTTAACCTTTGGCACCTTGATGGCGGTGAGCACCTCTTTGGCACCCTGCCCGCCTGTCAATTTAGTCTTTTTGAGCGGGGAGAGCAAACCCAAGCCTACGCCCTAGGGACTCCCCCTAACGATGGCCGCCTCAGCACTTGGCAATGGTATCCGGCTGGCAAAGGTATCTACGCTGCCCGCTATCCCCGCAGTTGGTTTGTCTATGAGGGGGTCTTTAGCGCCCAGATCACCTGCGAACAGTTTTCACCGATTCTGCCCCACAACTACCAAGAAACCAGTTACCCCGTGGCGGTGTTTCTGTGGACGTTTAGCAATCCCACGGATCAGCCCCTCACCCTCAGCTTGATGTTCTCGTGGCAAAATACCGTCGGTTGGTTTCGCAATACCACCCCTTCCTCTGCTATTGAAATCCGCGATGATGGCAGCCCCGTCTATACCTACACGCCCCCTTGGGGTCAAAGTGACGGCAATTTTAATGAACTGATTCAAACAGAGTCCTACCAAGGTTGGCGACTGCGCCGTACGCCCCACCCGAACCCACCCCAAGAAGGCGATGGTGAATGGGCAGCATTGGTTCCCACAGGCCTTGGTGAGTTTTTTGGCTGTAGTCGCTGGCAGCCAGAGGGGGATGGGGCACAACTGTGGCAATCATTTTCGGGGGATGGTTCCCTACCAATTGTCAATGATCCAACCCCAGCGGCAGCGGGAGAACAGGTGGCCGCCGCCTTTGCGGTGCGCTTTGCCTTGGCACCTAGGGAAACAAAACAAATTCCCGTGGTCTTGGCGTGGGACTTTCCTGTGACTGAGTTTGGCAAGGGCGTGATCTATTACCGTCGCTACACGGATTTTTGCGATCGCAGTGGCACCAATGCTATCACCCTTGCCGCCCGTGGCCTAGAGCATTACAAGGAATGGCAACAGCAGATTCGCACTTGGCAAGCGCCAATTCTCACCCACCCCGATTGGCCCGACTGGTTCAAGATGGCACTGTGTAATGAGCTATACGTCCTCAGTAGTGGTGGAACGCTTTGGAGTGCCGCCAGCGATCGCGACCCCGTGGGGCAGTTCGCCGTTCTAGAATGCCTTGACTACCGCTGGTATGAAAGTCTGGATGTGCGGCTCTATGGCTCCTTTGCCCTGCTGCAACTGTGGCCAGAACTGGAAAAATCCGTAATGCGTGCCTTTGCGCGGGCGATTCCCACCGCTGATCCCACCCGGAGAATCATTGGCTACTTCTATCGCGGCGACCCCGAAACCGCCTACAAAGCGCCTCGTAAACTGGCCAATGCCGTGCCCCACGATCTCGGTGCGCCCAATGAGCATCCTTGGGAAAGGACGAACTACACTGCTTATCAGGACTGCAATCTTTGGAAGGATTTAGCTTCTGACTTTGTCCTTTTGGTCTATCGCGACTTTTTGTTTACTGGGCAGACGGATCTCGACTTTGCCCGTGAGTGCTGGCCGGCTGTGGTGGCCGCCTTGGCCTATTTGAAACAATTTGACCACGATGGCGATGGCCTGCCAGAAAATGGCGGTGCCCCGGATCAAACCTACGATGACTGGAAGCTACAGGGGGTCAGTGCCTACTGTGGTGGCTTGTGGTTGGCAGCCCTCGAGGCAGCGATCGCCCTCGGCACGATTCTCCAACAACCGCAGGTGGAGACCTACCGCCAGTGGCTCAAGCAAGCTCGCCCCCGCTACCATCAACTGCTGTGGAATGGCGAGTACTACCGTCTTGATACCGGCAGTGGTTCCGATGTGATCATGGCGGATCAACTGTGTGGCCAGTTCTATGCCCAACTCTTGGGTTTGGCGGATATTGTGCCCCCAGACTGTTGCGATCGCGCCCTGCGGAAAATTTACGACACCTGTTTTCTCGAATTTCACAATGGCCAGTTGGGTGCCGCCAATGGTCTTTTGCCCAATGGTCAACCCGAAAACCCCCACGCTACCCATCCCCTTGAAGTCTGGACAGGGATTAACTTTGGCTTGGCCGCCTTTTTGTGGCTGCGGGGTATGACCCGCGAAGCATGGCATTTAGCCGAAGTAGTTGTCCGCCAAGTCTACGATAATGGTCTGCAATTTCGTACACCGGAGGCGATTACGGCCAATGGTACCTTCCGTGCCTGTATGTATCTACGCCCCATGGCTATCTGGGCACTGGCGCTTGTGAGTCAGGGATCACGATCCACCTAAAAATTTTGTAATCTATTTTACATTGTTTCAATTTGTGAAGCCGCGACAATGGTGACCAATGGGCTGCCCGTCTATGATAGTGGGTAGCGCGTCAACAGCCACTTCTTTAGATAACCTATGGATAACCTCAGCCAACGTTACCTACGTCTGTGCCAAGCCTATAGCCAACTGGCAGAACGCTATACCAAACTCGATATTGACCACATGACGCTGCGGGAAAAGCTCGTCCCCTTTTTGATGGCCTTCAAATATTACAAGCAGATGAGTGAGCAACTCGTTGCTGAAAAAGAAGCCCTGCAGCGGGAACTCAACGACCTGCGCGATCGCTACCAGTTGCTGGTGAGTCAAAACGGCAATGCCCCCATCAATGAAGAACTGCTCAGTGCCCTTGCTGAAGCAGAGGAGCAGATGGGACTCATTGAAGAAACCCTCAAAGAACAGGAGGCTGACCCGGATCCCAACCTGCTTCCCATTGAAAAGCAATTGCTGGAAGAATATACAAAGGGGAGTGGTGATTTTCAAGCGCTGCTTCCACAATCGTCGAGTCACTCCGGGGTTACTGCCTAGATGCTCTGGCCAGCCAGTGAAGAATTTGCTGCCCTCTGTCGTACCCAATTAGAACTCGTTGTTAACAGCTTGGGTGCCTCTTCACTGGCGGTCTATCTGAGTGAAACCCTTAACGACTCCCCCTCATGGTCTCCCGTTGCTGTCTATCCAGAGGCGGCACCCCCCCTGAGCTTACCGTTTCCCCCAACCCTACCACCGCCAACGCAAGCAGCAGAGACCCCGTTAAGCCATCGCCCTCAACAGGTCGTCTCGTCCTTGGCCAATCAACTGATCCTGCCCCTGATGTACCAAAATTGGGTCTTGGGGGTACTGGTGGCGCAGCGGCAACACCGTCCTTGGCTGGCGGCAGAGCAGGCACAATTGCAACAGGTGGCGCAAACACTGGCGATCGCCTGCGTCTTGGATCAACGGCAACAATGGCTCAGCCACTCCCCTGCTAGCACACTGGATCAGCAGCAACAGCGCTTTGATGACCTGCTCCATCAACTGCGCAATCCCGTGGCCGCCATTCGCACCTTTGTCAAGCTCCTGCTCAAACGGTTGGAACCCGATCACCAGGGGCGCCCCCTCGCCGAAGGCATTGCCAAGGAAACAGAGCGGCTCATGGCATTGTTGGAGGACTATCGCCAACAGGGCAACGATATTCCCGTCCTCACGGGCAGCCAGCCCCTACCCCTTGCTGGTAAACCCCTCGATCTAGTTGAAACCCTCTCGCCGCTGATCACCGCCGCCCAAGCCCGTGCGGAAATGGAAGGCAAAACCTTTGTGGTCGAAATGCCACCCCAACTCCCCCCGATCTGGCTAGAGGAACGGGTGCTGCCGGAGGTGGTGGGGAATCTGCTAGACAATGCCTTTAAGTACACCCCCAAAGGCGGCACGATTGGTCTGCACTTGACCCCCACAGCTGCAGGTTTAGAGTTAACGGTTTGGGATACCGGCTGTGGAATTCCTCTGGAGGTGCAGCCGCGCCTCTTTGAACGGGGCTACCGCGGGATTCAAGCCGATAGTGGGATTGAGGGCAGTGGCCTTGGCTTAGCAATTGCTCAAGATCTGCTGCGTCCCTATGGTCTCAGTCTGCGGGTCACCAGTCCCTACGAGGGCGATCGCGGTACGGCCTTTACGTTGACAATTCCCTTGCCAATGAAGGTGGAACGATGAGTGCTCTGAAACAGCGCCTCGCCAAAATCAGCAGTCAGGGGCATCAATTCCTTGTGGCGATCTTTGCCCTACCCCTATTGATCTCCGCCACAACGGGAATCGCCCATCGTCTTGGACGCAGTTGGTTTGGGCTATCTAAAGACTTTGGGCGGGCGATGATGACCCTTCATGAAGGCCGCTATCTGGGGGAATGGGGCGTGCCGCTCTATGTATTGGTCATTGGTTTAGGCTTGCTGGGAATCATTGCCACGGGTTTGGGTCTCCTGTGGGGGCGATCGCTGCCGGCGCAGTGGTCAGCACGGCGGCTGCATCATCTTTTGGCTGCCATTGCAGCATTGCCCTTGCTCGTGAGTGCCACGACGGGAATGGCCTATCGCCTTGGCCGCAACTGGTTTGGCCTCTCCAAAGAACAGGCGGCGATTTTCCTGAGCCTGCATCAGGGAACCTATTGGGGCGAGGTGGGGCGTCCCTTCTATGTTCTTTTGGTGGGTCTGAGTTTGCTGACACTTCTGGCCACGGGACTCTCGATGCTGACTCTCCTGCGACGGCTGCCCCACTGGCGTCCTAGGGTGACCCCGGAGACCTAGCTGCGAAATGTTACAAACTATGAGCAGGCGTTGCCAAAGGTAAGCGCCTATGGAGTAATAAATACAGCACTTGATCGCGACTGTTATTCCACAAAGGAGTTGTTCATGGCGCTGACCGATACCCAAGTTTACGTTGCCCTTGTGATTGCGCTGCTGCCTGCGGTGTTGGCATTTCGGCTGTCCACTGAGTTGTACAAGTAGTTGCACCTGTTATCGCTAACTGGCTGCATAACGTCATTTCTCCAAACTAAAATTTATCAGGCGGTTCCCGATGTTGTTGCTAAGACAGGGGGGCTGCTTTTTTCTTTTTATACTGATAGACAATTCGCCGTTCATGGTTTAGTCATGGTTCACTCTCCTCGAAAAATTCCTGCGATCGCTTGGGAAGCGGGTGCCAAAATTGCAGTGAATCTGATCCTGCTCGCCTTTGCCCTAGGGGCGATCGCCAAGCTGGTGCCCTATCAACTCAGTCAACTGCAAAAGCTCCATGCCCTCGAAGCAGAAGTGGCGCAGCTGGAGGCACGAGTTAAGGAATTGCAACTGGAACAGGAGCGCGATCGCCAACCCCAAGCACGGCAGCGCATTGCCCAAGAGGAGGCCAATTTAATTGCTGCCAATCAGCGGCGGATCATCTGGGTACAACCTAAAAACCCCAAGCAAGAACCGGACTAAGCCCAGCCTAAAACAAGGCCAAGACTAAACCACAGACACCACAGAGGGCAGCACTGAGGGACGCATAGGTCATTTTCCGTTTTTGCCGCTTGTACTGCTGGCTAAGTTGATCCTCAACACTCAAGGAAATGATGAATTTTTGTCCCCGCTTTTGTGGCTTTTGCAGGCGGAGTATCCCCCCCTGATCCGAGGCCATGCCCACCACTGAAACAGGTTGCCCCAAGGGCAGCACCCACTCCTGATAGCGATAACCCAGCGTCGTCGTGCTACCAAACCGCCAATTCAATGACAAGAACCCCAAGGAGAAGGCAAAGGAATGGGGTTTATCCGCAGGCCGCAGTTCGTCTAAGACCTGCAGTGCTTCAATCTCAGCGCCGAGGGGGTTTACCTCAATTTCCCCCTGATGATCTCGCAGAAAAAATAGGGTTGACTGCTCATGGCGGCCAATAATTTCCGACTGGCGTTCTCGACGATTGTGGCGATCGCTCCCCTCTTTTTCATACTCACGGCTGATGATTGTTTTGTAATAAACACAGGGAATACGCTTCACTTCCGAGAGCAAGGGTTGAGACGTGGTGACTTGGCCAACCACCTGCACGTACTCGCGCCAACTGCCGCTACCGATTTCCTGAGCCACCTGTTGCTGGCATTGCTGTAACTCACGAATAGAGCTAGGGTTGGCCACCTTCATTGCCTTTAACTTCAGCCGATAATAGCCCTCAAGGGCAAAGAGAAAGGCCGACCCCGTTAAGCAAAGGTGAGCAATAACCCCCATGA
Source organism: Thermosynechococcus sp. B1 (assembly GCF_030322985.1). NCBI lineage: Bacteria > Bacillati > Cyanobacteriota > Cyanophyceae > Acaryochloridales > Thermosynechococcaceae > Thermosynechococcus > Thermosynechococcus sp. B1. Next base: position 1,780,017 of record NZ_CP096573.1, read on the forward strand.
CTGGCGCTCAATTCCTCTCTGATGGTTTTAGAGAGAACTGTCTTAACTCAAGGATAATAAACCAATGGTGAGGCCAAAGAGACCATCAACAACGAGTGTACTTAAGACAGCGCCCATAAATCCCCACACGGGCAAGACAGCGGGATAGCCACGGCGAATCTGAGATTCAAAGAGGGGCAATAGACCAATGAGGAGTAAACTCAGGCTCAAGAGAACCCCCCACACCTGGCCACTAAAGGTTTGGGCTTGGGCGATCGCCTGCCCCAGCATCTCCTGAACGGAGATCAAATCTCCTTCGAGGTACATAATCGCACGCCAATGGGGAATCACATCAATGAGGTAAAAGTAGGCATCGGTGATGGCCGTGCCCAGAAAAGACCCCAAAAAAAAGAACACCCCCACCAGTTGCTGCCGCTGCCGTAGGTGCCAGAGCATGAGCGGAATGGGGAGCGCCTCAATGGGCAAATGCCACAGGGGTTCCCAGCGCAACCACCCCCAGTAGAGCGACCCTGCCCCCCAGCACCAGCTAAATCCATAGAGCATCTCCCCCCAATAGCGGCAGTGGGATTGACGCTGGAGATAGAAACTGAGGCCTAGAAGCAGCGGCGTCAGAGCCAAACTCAGCCAAGGCTGTGTCCGCACGAGGGGCGCTTCAATAAACACGGGAACCGACACCAAGAAGGCAGCAAAGCCAAAAAGGAACCAAGCCAGACGTGAGCCAAGGCGCAGCGCAGGAAAAACCGAGGGGGACGTAAGAGCAGTCAAGGGAATATCAGGAATTGTTAACTTTTATTTCTTTCCTTTAAGGTATCACAGGCTGGAACGTCGTGGTCGGGGCGATCGCCGAGGGGCTTTTGAACGCGCTTTGCGCCGCAGTGTTTCTGATAGATCAATAAAGGCATCCCGCTGCAAAATGGGGTAGGTGCCAATCCAGAGGCGATGGCGGGGCAGGAAAACTTCAGAAATCAGTTCAATCTCTGCCAGATCAGGACGACGGGAGAGAACCAGCATTTCCGCTGCATCGCCGGGGCGAATCCCTCGATGTTGACGCAGTAACTTGGCCTGCACTCTGGTTTCAAAGCCGGTTTTATCACCAATCTCCAGATTCAAGCAGCGTTCACGGTTCTCGATAATCACCAATTGCCCCTTGTCGTCAACGGTTTCCTCTTTACCGATTAGCTCTTCGGTGACATAGACATCCAAGACGCGCCCGCGCCAAAAACCCCCATAGGGAAACCGCCGATGGCGACGATTGCGAAATGAGGCCAACACTGCCGGTGCCCAGAGCCAATAGAGACCTGCAATCAGACCCAAAACCAGTTGGGTGCTATCCCCTAAAAAATTCAACCCAAAAGCAACAATGGCCACCGCTACCACAGAGAAGGTTAAGCGTCGTAGAAAGTCCTGAAGTTTGCCCCAAACATAGCGATACTGGGAACCCGTGGCCACCAGTGGCACCAATTGACGGACTTTTTCTTGGGTGAGGGGAATGAGCACAACCAGTTAGGGCGTAGGCGTTGTCTCCAGTGTATTCGTGGCGGGACGAGGCGGCTGGCGATCGCGCCACCAAGCAAGGAGGGTACTGGCAATAAAAATACTGGAGTAGGCTCCCGTCGTGAAACCAATGATCAGCGCTAGGGCAAAGTAGCGCAGCGTGTCGCCGCCAAAGATGAAGATGGTAATCAATGGCAGCAGGGTCGTTAGGGTGGTATTAATCGAGCGGCCAAGGGTTTGCACCACTGCCTGATCCACCACCTCTTTAATGCCGAGATCAGGGTAGAGCTTCAGGGTTTCTCGCACGCGATCGTAGATCACCACCGTATCGTTCACAGAAAAGCCAATGATGGTGAGCAGCGCCACAATGAAGAGACTGTCAATTTCCACCCCTGCCACGAGTCCCAAAATGGCAAACACCCCCGTGGTCACCAACACATCGTGGACAAGGGCGACAAGGGCAAAACAGGCATAGTCAAACTGAAAACGCAGCGTGAGATAGATCGTAATGCCAATAAACGACACTAAAAGCGCCAGCAACCCCGATCGCAGGATTTCTTCGCCAAGGGTAGGGCCAACGGTCTCAATCTGCGTTTTCTGGGGGTCAAAGTCACCAATTTTCTGCGTGAGGGCAGCACTGAGGCGAGTGCGCTGATCCACATCGAGGGGTACCGTCCGAATACTCACCCCGTACTGATCAATAATTTGCAGACTGCTGTTGCCTAGGCCTTGCTGATTAAGCACTTGACGCACCACATCAATATCAATCGGCTGAGAACAGGTCTGCATAGCGCTACAGGCCAGTTCAAATTGCAGCCGTGTGCCACCGATAAAATCCAAGCCCAAGCGCAGGGGACTTCCTAGGGACACCCAAGAGATGGCCATTGCCACAAGGCCACTGAGAATGACTACTAGGGATAAACCCCACCAGAGCGATCGCTGGCGATTGACACTAAAGCTCATCGAAAGCTCTCCAGTTTTGGACAGAACCAATTGGGCTTACGTAGACTGGGAATGCTAATGGCGTAAAACAAGAACGTGCGACTACAGGTGAGAGCCGTAAACATACTAATGCCAATGCCGATGGCAAGGGTCACAGCAAAACCGCGCACAAACCCTGTCCCCAAGGCAAAGAGGGCAGCACAGGCAATCAAGGTGGTGACATTGCTATCGAGAATACTGGCAAAGGCGCGATCGAACCCCGATTCAACGGAACGGTAGAGGGTTTTGCCTGCCCGTAACTCCTCGCGGGTGCGCTCAAAAATCAGCACATTGGCATCCACCGCCATACCAATACTGAGAATAAAGCCCGCAATCCCCGGCAGTGTCAGCGTCACCCCAAACAGCAGAAACGCTGCATAGGTAAAGATGGCGTAGAGAATCAGGGCAATGTCGGCAATCAATCCCGGCAGGCGGTAGTAGGCCACCATAAAGATCAGCACCAGCACCAAGCCCGCCAAACCGGCATAGAGGCTATCGCGAATGCTATCTTGACCCAGCGAAGCCCCCACCGTGCGGTTTTCCACCACCTCGAGGGGAACGGGCAGCGCCCCCCCTTGTAACTGAATGGCTAAATCATTGGCAGTTTGGGCAGTGAAGCCACCGGAAATCTCTGCACTGCCGCCAACAATCCCTGTTTCTGCATATTCCACCGCCACCGTTGGCGCACTAATCAGGCGATCGTCAAGAAAAATCCCCAGACTGCGCCCCGTGCCAGCAATCTCCTTGGTCAGTTGGGCAAAAAGTTCAGCCCCTTGGCTGTCAAAACGGACAATCACACTCCAGTTCGGGGATCCCGGAGCGACGGGACTGGCAAAGGCTTCCCTGAGCATTGCGCCTGTCAAATCCGAGGGCGTGAAGAGGCGGGCGATCGCCTGCTGGCTTTTTTCAAGGGATTCACGGTTTTTGGCCAGCTTTGCCTCAATCTCCTTCAGGGCATCAGGATGATTGGCATTTTGAGCCTGCTCCGCTAAGAGTTGCGCCTGTTCCAAGAGCAGTTGCGACTGAAGTTGCCGCTCAATTTGCAATTGAGCCTCTGTGCCCGGCTTCTGGGCGGCAAAGAGCAGTTGTGCCGTCCCCTTGAGAATCCGTTCCGCCTGCTGAGGATCGGTGACCCCCGGCAATTGCACCAAGAGCTTGTCATCCCCAGCAGTTTGCACCACAGCTTCGGCAACACCCAAGCCATCAATCCGCCGTTGCACCACCCCTTGCACTGCCGCCAGCACTTGGGGCGTAATTTGGGGCACCTTATCCGTTGTTTGCACCTGCAACGTCAGTTGGGCACCCCCCCGCAGATCTAAGCCCAGTCGAGCCGGTGTGCGCACAATGACCCACGTGGCGGCCATCAGCAACACCAAAATGGCAATCAGCCAGCCGCGATATTTTCCCATGGTTAAACCTGTCCCTGCACCAGCTTCTGCACGGCCGCTATAATTTGGGGCGGTTGCACAATTGTGAGATTCTCTAGGGTACCGTTGTAGGGGGTGGGAATATCTTGGGAGGAAAGGCGGATCACAGGGGCATCCAGCTCGTCAAAGTAGCGTTCCATGATCGAGGCTGAGAGTTCAGCACCAATGCCCCCCGTCTTCATACACTCTTCGACAATCACCACGCGATGGGTTTTGCGAATCGAGGCACCAATTGTCTCAAAGTCCAAAGGCTTTAGGGAAATCAGGTCAATCACTTCGGGGTCGTAGCCCTCTTTTTCAAGGGTTTTCACCGCTTGCAGCACATGGTGGCGCATCCGCGAGTAGGTCAAAATGGTAACATCTTCGCCACTGCGGACTATCTCAGCTTTATTGAGGGGCAGCAGGTATTCCTCTTCGGGGAGGTCTTCCTTGAGGTTGTACAGGAGCACATGCTCAAAGAACAGCACTGGGTTGGGATCGCGAATCGCCGATTTGAGCAAGCCCTTGGCGTTGTAGGGGGTTGAGCAGGCAACAATTTTTAATCCGGGGACTGCTTGAAAGTAGGCTTCAAGACGTTGCGAGTGCTCTGCCCCCAATTGCCGGCCAACACCGCCGGGACCGCGAATCACAATCGGGATTTTGAAGTTGCCGCCAGAGGTGTAGCGCAGCATGCCAGCATTGTTGGCGATTTGATTGAAGGCCAAGAGCAAAAAGCCCATGTTCATGCCCTCGACAATGGGACGCAAGCCGGTCATTGCTGCCCCGATCGCCATGCCGGTAAAGCTATTTTCAGCAATGGGGGTATCCAATAGACGCAGTTCACCATACTTTTTGTAGAGGTCTTTGGTGACTTTGTAGGAGCCGCCATAATGTCCCACATCTTCCCCCAGCACAAACACTGTGGGGTCACGCTCCATTTCTTCATCAATGGCAGCACGAAGGGCATTAAACATGAAGGTCTCGGCCATGGTTGCGCGGCATACACTCATTAAGGACTATTTCCTAGGGTAGTTGAAACTGCACCGCTTGCGATCATGCTTATCAGACTCATCATTAAACGCAATCTATTCTCAACTCCCCCTAAAACCTATTGAGCATAGACTAGAGATCAAGGGCACATTTACCGCCTAATGATTTTCGGAGTACCAAACATGACCACCTTGGCGCGATCGCTCCCCGCTGATACTCGCAGCTTTCAAACCATTCAAACCCACTTGCAGCAGGATCATGTCATTATTCTGCCCATGGCCACGGTCTATAGCTTTGTCGTCAACGGCACGAGTCCAAGGGCGATCGCAAAGCTGCGTCGTCTCAAGCACTTTAGTACGGAACAGCCCTTAGCCATTCTCACCCGGGGCGATCGCGCGGCTGAAGTGGCAGACCTCTCCCAAGAGGCAAAAACCATGCTGGCTCACTTTCCCTACCCCGTCACTATGATTGTCAAGGGCAAGCCCCACCTAGACCCACAAATTATGCAGGGTTTTGATTGTGTCTATCTCGCTTGTCCCGATCGCTTTATCTACGATCTCGTGGGTGCCTTGCCCTTCTTTTTGGTGGCAGCAACGGTGAAAGTGGGGACGGAACTCATTGTCAGCTTTGAGGACGCCCAAAAATACTATGGCGAGCAAGTGCCGCTGATTGTGGATGGGGGGCGCTGTGCCTATGGACGGCGGGGAACCCTCGTGGACTTCACCCTTAAATACCCAACCATTATGAACTTTGGCCCTGTGTCTGTGGATGACTTGCGACCAATATTGCCCAACATTATTTTGCCGTCACATTTAATGAAATAGATATAATGATTGAGCATTTTCGCGTTAGGGGGGAGTCACGATTTCTCAGCATTGCCAGTCCCTACTGATTACGGGTGTGGATACTGGTGTGGGCAAAACGATGATCACGCGGGCACTGTGGTCTTACGCCCATCGCTATCGTCCCCAAGAACGTTGGGGCATTCTCAAACCAATGCAGAGCGGTACTGCGGTCGAAATTGGAGACGGTGACTACTACTGCCAAACCCTGCCCCTACAACAAACCGCCAGTGAAGTGTGTCCCCTCAGTTTTGCAGCGCCCCTTGCGCCTCCCATTGCCGCCGAGTTGGAACAGCGCACGATTGATTTAGCCCCTGTGTGGCAAACCTACCAGCAGCTTCAGGAGCAGTTTGATTACCTTTTAGTGGAAGGGATTGGGGGTCTAGGGTCGCCCATGACTTGGGAGTGGACGGTGGCGGACTTGGCAGCCGCTTGGAAGTTACCCATTGTCTTGGTGGCAACGGTGCGCTTGGGGGCGATCGCCCAAATTGTGGCCAATATTGCCCTTGCACGGCAGTACAAGCTGGACATTCGCGGTCTGATTCTCAACTGTGTCACCCCCTGTAGCGACACGGATATTGTGCAGTGGACACCACCAGAATTTCTCAGCCGTTTTACCCAAGTGCCCGTGCTGGGGGTGCTGCCCTGTGGTCAACACTCCAATGAGGAGTTGGCGGAAATGGTCGCCGAATGGCCGCTGCATCTGCTTTGGCGTTGAGGACTGTGAGGCAAGAAATCATTTTGCGGCCGATCAAAGCGCATAATAAAAGTGACTTAGATTAATTGACACAACAGATCGCTGAACTGACCTATGCTAAAGCTCTATGGCGGTGCCAAATCCCGCGCCAGTATTGTTCGCTGGTATTTAGAAGAATTGGGAATTCCCTATGAATTTGTGCTGATGGATCTACAAGCCGGGGAGCAACATCAGCCCGACTTTCTCAAACTCAACCCCATGGGTAAAGTGCCCGTGATTGTTGATGGCGATATCGTGCTCTGGGAATCGGGGGCGATTTTGCTTTATCTTGCCCAAGTTCACGGTGAATTACCCAAGGATGCGGCTGCCGCTGCCCAAGTTTATCAGTGGGTGCTGTTTGCCAATTCCACCTTGACACAGGCAATGTTTCCGCCTGAAACGCGCGATCGCCAGCTGCCGCGACTCCTCAAAGGCATTGAGACCGCCCTCATGGGGCAGTCCTACATTCTCGGCAATCACTTTTCCGTTGCCGATGTTGCCCTCGGGTCAGTGCTGGCCTATCTACAGATGCTCTTTCAGGTGGATTTGAGTCCCTATCCTGCGGTGGCGGACTACGTGGCTCGCTTGCAACAACGGCCTGCATTCCAGAAAGGCTTACTGGGGGCTGGGGTATGAATGTCATCTTTCGTGAGGTCGATCCCTTTGATTTATGGATTTGGGTGGAATTTGCCGCACCGCCTTCATCCGTTGAGCAGCAGTACCTTGAGGAAGTCTTTAACTCGTGGTTTTTCCTCGGGAAGCTGGGGGGATTCAACGCTGAGAATCTGCAAGTCCAGGAAACGGGGTTAGACCTCAGTCACCTAGAGTACGATCGCGCCCAAGCCGACAGTTCGATGATGGCCGTGATGCACAATATGGGCGAGTTTGAATACAACGATCGCTGGGCACGCTGCTGGTTTGACTTGGGCACCAGTGACGCTCTGGCCTTGGATGTTCTGATTAATGCCCTCAATCAGTTTAGTGAGGACTATGTGCCCTTAAAAACACTCGTGATTGGCGGTGATAATCCCGAATGGCCGATCGCCACCAGTGAACAGCGGGAAATGATTGAACAATCGGCGTGGAACTAAATGCGCGGCGTCTTGCCCTCGATGCCCTAGAACGGGTGGCCAAGGGAGCCTATGCCGATGTGGCACTTCATCAGGTGTTGCAGCAGCGGTCTCTCAAGGAAGGCGATCGCGCCCTGATCACTGAACTGGTCTATGGGACTATCCGCCAACAGCGCACCCTAGATACCCTTGTTCAGGGGTTTTGTCAGCAACTGCCGCCCTTGAAGGTACAGTTAGTGTTGCGCCTTGGCCTCTACCAACTGCGCTATCTGGATCGCATTCCCCCCCATGCTGCCGTGGACACCAGTGTTGAACTCGTCAAAGAGATGGGTTTAGGCGGCTTTGCCAAACTGGTGAATGGGGTCTTGCGCCGTTACAGCCGCTCTACCACCGATCCCCTTGAGGCTCTCATTGCTCCCCTGCCCTTGGTCTCCCAACTGGGGTGTCGCTATAGCTTTCCCGATGAGCTGATTGCATCTTGGTTGGAGCGTTTAGGACAAGAGGAATGCATTGCCCTCTGTCAGTGGTTTAATCAACCCCCCCGCCTCGATCTACGCCTCAATCCATTGCGGACAACGACTAACCAACTGATTGCTGACTTTGAGGCAGCAGGTTATAGCCTGAAACCGATTCCCGACTTACCCCAAGGACTGGTTCTCCCTCACTGCGGCCAAGCTATGCCGGCACTCCCCGGCTATGTTGAAGGTCACTGGTCGGTTCAGGATCGGGCAGCGCAGTGGGTCAGTCATTTGCTGGCTCCGCAGCCCGGTGAAGTGGTGATTGATGCCTGTGCAGCGCCGGGGGGCAAAACCACGCATATTGCTGAGTTGATGGCCGATCAAGGCCGCGTCATTGCCTGCGATCGCACCCCCAGTCGCCTGCGGAAGTTGGCGCAAAATCGCGATCGCCTCGGCCTGAAGAGCATTGAAATTCACACCCTTGATAGTGCGACGGCAGGGGATTTTGCAGCGATGGGCGATCGCGTTCTTTTAGATGTGCCCTGCTCCGGTACAGGTACCCTCCACCGCCATGCCGATAGCCGCTGGCAACCCCTGAGAACACGCTTGGCTGAACTAGTGCCCCTGCAAGCTCAACTCTTAGCCAATGTTTGCCACTGGGTGAAACCCCAAGGTCTGCTTGTCTATGCCACCTGTAGTCTAGAGCCAGCCGAAAATGAAGCCCAGATTCAGCACTTTCTGGCTCACCATCCCCAGTGGTACATTGAACCACCCCCCGCAGACTTTCCCCTAAAAGCAGCTCCCGCAGGCTGGATCACCGTCTGGCCGCAACGGGATGATATGGATGGCTTTTTTATGGTGCGGTTGCGACGCGGTAGCTAAGCCCCAAAGCCACCAGAATTAAAATACCTACCCCCATCAGGCCAGCGATTGGGTTGCCATTGATGCCGGTTAGCCACTCTGGCGCTACCCCCGTATAGCTCACCAATTTGCCCACGTTGACACCAAAATAAGCCCAGACCAAGCCACCGTGGAGTCCCATGGGAAAGCCCAATCGTCCGCTAAAGATCCATTTACTCAAACCAAGAATCCAGCCCAACAGTGCCAAGCCGAAAAACTGCGGCCATGTGGCCAAAATGACCTCCAAGGGATGCAGATAGTGCAACGCGGCAAAGATCAGGCCATTGAGCACCAAGGCAAACCATGGTTGGTACTCTAGCTCTAGCTCCTGCAACAGCCAGCCACGAAACAACAATTCCTCAGCAAAGCCCACAGCAACACCGGTGAGGACGCCATCCAACAGCAGCAGCCCAAAGCGATCCGGTAGCCCCTGCCAGCTTACCCAGCCCAAAAGTCCTTCGATGAGAAATAGCAGGGCAACCAAAAACACCCCCGCCAGCCAGCCCAGCAGGGCATCCCGCCCAAAGTTCCACCCCCCCTTAAGGCCATAAAACACTAGGGGCGATCGCTGTTGGTATACCCGCCGTCCCCAGACTCGCAGCAAGAGAATAAAGATGAGGTACAACAGCCCCATATTGACAAAGCTGGCAGCACCGCCCTTACCCCAAAGAAAATAGATACTCAGGCCGATGGGCAGCCACAGCAGCACCAGCGTTAGGGCAAAACTAAAGATGCGAATCCAGAAGGGGCGGCGGATCATTTGCCGCCAAAACTGAGCGAAAAGTGGCTTATTCAGTCGGTTCAATGGTACTCGTCAGCCCTGCCATTTTCAGGCCTTCACAATAAAATTCAGCATGCTCAAGGGCACAGGTGATCACCAAGGCCACCCCCGTCATGTGCGCCTCCATCATGATATCCACGGCTTGGGGTTGGGTGAGGCTCGGCACAGTCTTCAGCAATACCTCCACCACATACTCCATGGAATTGACATTGTCATTGTGAAGGAGCACACGATAGCGGGGCGCCAACTTGCGAACGGTTGCTGGTTTTTCAATGGTTTGCACTGACATTGTTGGCCATGCCTCCATTCAGTGGACATTCAGTATCAGGAATTCAGCAAATATGCTTAAGATTTTAGCAAACGGATCAAACTTGACCACTTGCCGATTCCGGACGCAACAGCGGGAAAGCAATCACATCACGAATACTGGGCGAATCCGTCAGCAACATCACCAAGCGGTCAATACCAATCCCTAGGCCTCCTGTGGGTGGCATTCCATGCTCTAGAGCTGTGAGGAAATCTTCATCAACACTGTGGGCTTCCAAATCCCCAGCCGCTTTGCGCCGTGCCTGTTCCTCCAAGCGTTGCCGTTGATCCAATGGATCCGTTAACTCCGAAAAACTATTGGCGTGTTCGCGACCAACGATAAATAATTCAAATCGCTCCACCAGTTCCGGTTGGCTGCGGTGGGGCTTGGCCAAGGGGGAAATCTCCACAGGATAGTCAAGAACAAAGGTGGGTTGAATCAATGTCGGTTCAACAGTCTGCTCAAACACTTCGTTAAGCACTCGGCCAATCGTGTCACAGGCGTCTAAGTCTTTTACCCCTGCTTTTTGGGCTGCTTTCTTCGCCGCTGCTAGATCGCACAATTGGCGAAAATCAATCCCAGTGGCTTGCAACACTGCATCGTGCATGGTCACCCGTCGCCATGGGGGCGTCAGATCAATCGTTTCCCCTTGATAAGTCATCTTGAGCGTACCCAACACCTCCATCGCTGCTGTGGTGATGATTGCCTCCGTCAGCGTCATCATATCGTTGTAGTCGGCGTAGGCCTGATAGACCTCAATGGACGTAAATTCAGGGTTGTGCTTGGTTGAGATGCCCTCATTGCGAAAGATGCGCCCCAGTTCATAGACCTTCTCAAAGCCACCGACAATCAGGCGCTTCAGGTGCAGTTCTGTGGCAATGCGCAAATAAAGCTGCATCTCCAGCGTGTTGTGATAGGTAATGAAAGGACGCGCCTCGGCTCCCCCGGCTTCCGTCTGTAGCACCGGCGTTTCAATTTCAATAAAGCCCTGCTCATTGAGGTAGCGACGAATGGCGGCAGTAATCAGCGCCCGCTTGCGGAAGGTATCGCGGACGTGGGGGTTGACAATGAGATCCACATAGCGCTGGCGATAGCGTTTTTCGACATCGGTGAGGCCGTGCCACTTGTCCGGCAGAGGCAGCAATGACTTCGTGAGCATGGTGTAGGATTCCACCACAACCGAGAGTTCACCCTTTTCTGTGCGCTTGAGGGTGCCCACAGCGCCAAGGATATCGCCGACATCCGTCAGGTGTTTCAAATCGGCAAAGGCGGCTTCCCCCATGCCTTGGCTAATGGTTTGCTTATCGAGGTAAAGCTGAATTGTGCCGCTGTCGTCCTGAAGTGTAAAAAAGGCCAGCTTGCCAAAGACGCGCCGCGCCATAATCCGACCGGCGACACTGACGCGATCGCCCACCGCTTCGCCAGCGGCCAAGTGAGCATATTTTTCTTGCAGAACTGCTGCAGTATGGGTGCGCTCCCAACGATAGGCATAGGGGTTCATGCCCTGTGCTTGCAGTGTTTTGGCTTTCTCAATCCGTGTTGCCCGAATTTCGGCTCCCGTTGCCCCCACGTCGGCCATATTGGTAGAAACTCTCCACGATTAGCAAACCTTAACCTTCTCATTGTACGCTCTGGAATCGGTACCAACGCTGCTAAAGGGGAATCGAGTACAGTGGAAGTTAGTGTGACCAATGAACAAGAACAAACGGCCATGCCCCCCGCGAAGTCCCCTCGCCGTAAAACTCCCGAACCCATTGATCTGCATGATCCGCAGTACTACTTCAACCGCTCCCTCAGTTGGCTGGAATTTAATAAGCGGGTACTCCACGAGGCCTATGACCCCCGCACACCGCTCCTAGAGCGGCTGAAATTTATGGCCATTTTCAGTTCCAACTTAGATGAATTTTTCATGGTGCGGGTGGCGGGCTTGAAGCAGCAAGTGGAAAGTGGCATTGTTCAAGGGGGAGCCGATGGCATGCCCCCAGCGGAGCAATTACAAGCAGTGCGGCAATATCTGCTACCAATCGTTACGGAGCAACACCGCTATTTCGACCAAGAATTGCGTGCTCTCTTGGCCAAGGAAGCGATTTTTCTCACCCGCTTTAATGAGTTGACCCCTGAGCAGCAGGCCTACCTCAACGACTACTTCCAAGCGCAAGTTTTTCCGGTGCTCACCCCCTTAGCAGTCGATCCGGCGCACCCCTTTCCCTACATTTCTAGCCTCAGCCTCAACCTTGCGGTTCTGATCCGTGATCCCGAATCTGGCCAAGAGCGACTGGCACGGGTAAAGGTACCGAATCGGTTTCCGCGCTTTGTTGCCCTGCCCCAACATTTGCACTCGCCCCAAGGTGCCCATTGGCTAGGCGTTCCCCTCGAAGAAATTATTGCCCACAACCTCAGTGCCCTCTTTCCGGGGATGGAGATTCAGGCCTACTTTGCCTTTCGCATTACCCGTAGTGCTGACCTCGAACTAGAAACGGACAAGGCGGATGATTTACTGATTGCCATTGAACAGGAAATTCGCAAGCGTCGCTTTGGCTCGGTGGTGCGCCTAGAGGTGCAGCGCGGTATTCCGCCCCTGCTGAGGCAAACCCTGATGGAAGAGATGGATCTCGAGGAGATTGATGTCTATGAACTCGATGGTCTGTTGTGCTTGAATGATTTGTTTGCCTTTATGGGATTGCCCTTGCCCCAGTTCAAGGATCCGGAGTGGCAACCCCAAGTTCCCTCCAGTTTCCAGCGGGTAGAGGAACGGGAATCGATGTTTGACACCAGCAGCGAAATTACCACCCTCGGCACTGACTATTGGGAAGCCGTGGCCAATGAACTCTTCAGTCTCATTCGCGAGGGGGACATTATCGTTCACCATCCCTACCATTCCTTTGCAGCAACAGTACAGCGCTTTATTACCTTGGCGGCCCATGATCCACAGGTACTGGCGATTAAGATGACCCTCTATCGCACATCGGGTGACTCGCCGATTGTCAGTGCGCTAATTAAGGCGGCAGAGAATGGCAAACAGGTGGCGGTTTTGGTGGAACTGAAGGCGCGCTTTGACGAGGAGAACAATATCCTCTGGGCACGGAAGCTGGAAAAAGTGGGCGTCCACGTGGTCTATGGCGTACCGGGTCTAAAGACCCACACAAAAACGGTTTTGGTTGTGCGCCAAGAGGCGGGGCAAATTCGTCGCTATGTCCACATTGGCACAGGCAATTACAATCCCAAAACTGCTGGCCTCTATGAGGACTTGGGGCTGTTTTCCTGCCGTGACGAGTTAGGAGCGGATCTCTCGGAACTCTTTAATGTGCTCACGGGCTATTCCCGCCAACGGGATTATCGCCAGCTTCTCGTTGCCCCGGTCACAATGCGCGATCGCACGCTGCAATTGATTTACCGTGAGATTGAACACGCCCGCAATGGTCAACCGGGGCGGATTATTGCCAAGATGAATGCGATCACAGATACGCAGGTGATTCGTGCCCTCTATGAGGCGTCCCAAGCAGGGGTAGAAATTGATCTGATCATTCGTGGCATGTGCTGTCTGCGGCCGGGGGTACCGGGGGTGAGCGATCGCATTCGGGTGATTAGTATCATTGGCCGCTTTTTGGAGCACTCACGGATTTTTTACTTTGGCAACAATGGCGAGCCAGAGTACTACATTGGCAGTGCCGACTGGCGATCGCGCAACTTAGACCGCCGCGTAGAAGCCATTACCCCCATTCAAGATCCAACCATTCAACTGGAACTCAAAGAGCTGCTTGAAATTATGTTGGCAGACAATCGCCAAGCGTGGGAGCTGCAACCCGATGGCACCTACCAGCAACGACAGCCAGCCTCCGGCGAACCCGAACGCGGTACCCACAGTGTTTTAATGGCACGTACCCTCAAGGAAGTAGAAGCGAGCCGCTAGCTAGCGCCTGCATACCCTTGCGCCATGGCTCGAAAGTCTGGACTGTTTTGCAGGAGTTCTTGGTAGCTCCCGACAGCCGCCACTTGGCCATTGGCCATTAGGTACAGGCGATCGCACGCCATGACAGTGCTGAGGCGGTGGGCAATCATAATAATGGTTTTTGCACCACTGAGGGCTTGAATCGCATCCATCACTCCCGCTTCCGTTTGATTGTCAAGAGCCGCTGTTGCTTCATCCATAATGAGCACTGAGGGGTTGTGGTAAAGGGCGCGGGCAATGCCAATTCGCTGGCGCTGTCCTCCCGAAAGGCGCACCCCCCGTTCACCGACAACAGTGTCTAGGCCTTTTGGCAGGGTATGGACAAAGGTGGCTAACTGAGCTGCCTCTACCGCAGCCCACAGGGCGGTTTCATCAATGGCCTCTGCCGGTAAGCCAAAGGCAATGTTGTGGCGCAGCGTGTCATCGGAAAGATAAATGGTTTGGGGAATATAGCCAATCTGCCGTTGCCATTGGGCAAGGTTGCGGTAAATGCTCTCACCATCCACCCGAATATCCCCTTGGGAAGGTTCTAGGAGTCCCAAAATCAAATCGACAATTGTGGTTTTCCCTGCCCCTGAAGCTCCGACAAAGCCAACCATTTCCCCCTGTTTAATTGTGAGAGAAACCCCACAGAGGGCTGGCTGAGGGGCATTGGGATAGGTGTAGTGCAGATCAATCAGTTCTAAGCGATCCTGAAAAATTGGTGCTGCTGCTGCAGCAGAGGTAGAGGGAGCCTGCAACATTCTGGCTTCTAAAAGATCGTCATACAACAAATCGACAGAAGCAGAATAGTAAATAACGTAGTTAAGGTTGTTGGTTAAGCGAGTTGCCGATGGCAACAGACGAAACGCTGCAGCTGCAAATAGAGAAATTAGCGGCAGAACTTGTGCCACGTTGCCCCGCTGAAGCAAGTTGAGGATAACAATAAGAATAATTGTGAGAACGGCTAATGTTTCAAAATAAGCACGGGGCAACTGCTGAACAAACTGCAAAATTAAGTTTGCTTTGCGGTCTTCAATCATGTTTTCAGCATAGGTCTTCAGGAATTGCTGCTCGCGACCTAGGACTTTCGCTTCTTTGATGCCGCCCAAACTCTCACTAATACTTTGGATCGATTTTTGAGCATAATCAATGCGACGTTGACCCACTTCCTTGAGCTTATGGCGAAAGGCTTGAAAGAAAAGCAAGGATAGGGTTGAGATTAGAGCAATAACCAAGATTGAGATGAGAGGGTTACTCCAAATAATGACTGAAAATATGGCAAAAACAATTAGAGATTCAGAAAAAATAACCAATAAAGGCAGGAGATACAAATTAAAAACATTATTTATTTCAGTATTTACATTCTGGATTAGTTTAGCAGTATTGTTTTGCAGGTGAAATGTGTAGGGTTTGTAGAGATAGGATTGCAATAATAAACTTGAGAACTTGCGGTACTTACTGTTCAGAAACTCCAACTGAAGATAGGTGCTCAAGGCAATAAACAGGTTCTTGCCCACATATAAAAGCCCTAGGGCAGCACTGAGGATCAATAGCCACTGGGATTGCTCTGCAGTGGTTAGAGGAACCGCTCGCCAAAATAGGAGGGCATTTAAGCGTTCCGGTTTTTCGACGACAGCAATAAAGGGCAGCACCAAACCCACCCCCAAGGCTTCCCAAAGGCTGCTAATTAGCATCAATAGGCCAAGGCCTATCAGTTGCCAGCGATCGCCCCGATCCAGTAGTCGCCAAATTTTGCCAAGGGAGCGCAGTGCAGGGTGCTTTAACATTCCGTTTTAGAGGTAACAACGCCTTGATCTTAGGCTACTTATGCCCAAGTCGTGCTTCCCAAATCTGGCGGAATATCTTGCCAGCGACCTTGACCGACCGCCCGAACCGCTTCCCGCAAATCCACTGCTTTGGTATAAAGTGCCTTACCGACGATCGCCCCCGATAACCCTTGGGGACTGAGGGCAAAGAGACTGAGAATATCCGTGAGGGAACCCACGCCACCCGATGCAATGACCGGGCGATCAGTTGCCGCCAATAACTGCCGCAGGGCTGGAATATTCGGCCCTTGGAGGGTGCCATCCCGCTGAATGTCGGTATAAACAAACCCTGCTACCCCCATTGCTGCCATTTTTTGGGCAAGATCGGTGGCCAAGATCGTTGAGGTGTCTAGCCAGCCCCGCGTTGCCACATAGCCATCGCGAGCATCCAGCCCTACCCAAATGCGTCCGGGGTATTCTGTGGCCAAACTGGCCACTAGCTCTGGATCCTCAAGAGCCACGGTACCCAAAATGGCACGATTGACGCCTTGGAGAAAGAGATCAGCCACTGCTTGGCGCGATCGCAAGCCACCCCCCACCTGCACAGGAATTTCAAGGGAGGCGACGATCTTGGCAATCAGATCATAATTTCGCGGTTCGCCCGTTTTGGCTGCATCTAGGTCAACGACATGCAAGCGGGGAGCACCCAACCGCTGCCAGTAGAGGGCAACTTTTAGAGGATCATCATGAAAAACCTTGACCTTACCATAGTCCCCTTGCACTAGGCGCACACATTTGCCGTCAAGTAAATCAATGGCGGGGATAACATCCATTGGCGTCAGAAATCCTTATTGAAAAATTGAAAATTTGAGCGTAACTCCCATCCTAGCAGTCACAAGGGGTGAAGCGCATCGGAGGATTGCTAACATAGTCCCCTCCGTTCCTGAATTGACAAGAGCCACCCATCGAAGGCCGCGCCCTGTCTAAATTCCTGTGGCGATCGCGTGATTATGCAACAGATTTAATAGGATTCCGTTTGAACATGTCCCCCATATCCTCGCGCAGCAGGTGGGGAAACTTTCATAGGCGGACAGAAAATTCAGGCTGCATTTCCTCGAGCCTTGGGAATTTGAGTGCTGCTCACCAGTCAAGGTAAGCTAACAAACAAAGGATTTGCTTGGGGTACAAGGACATGGCTGTTGCTGCCGCCATTATTCTTTTGTTGTTGAGTGGCTGGGTGAATGACCATCCGTGGGGATGGCTGCTGATTCTTGGTCTAGGGTTGGGCTATTGGTACTGGCGGCGATCGCCCGCTGCGCCAAACGTGGCTCCCCCTCAACCTTCCCTGCATCCTCAATTACTGGAAAAGCAACTGGCAGACACGCGGAGCCTTTTGCAGGAACTTCCGATAGAGCGCCAAGCCTCCCTACAATCAGCCCACAGCCAACTCCAACAGCGGTTAGATAGCCCAACGGTTGAGGTCTGTGTTCTCGGGCAATCGGCCTATGCTCTCAATCGGGTGTACGATGCCGTCGCTACCCTACCCCTCGATAGCTGTACGTTTCAGCAGCAAACATTGGCAACGGTGCCCCAAGCAGACTTAGTGCTTTTGACCGTAACGGGTGCCCTTACCGCCAGTGAGTTTGAGATGCTGCGGGTATTGCAAGCAAGCCATTATCACGTTCTTGTGGTCTGGTATCCAGAAATGGTGCAGGAGCGCGATCGCCCGAAGGGCGCGCTTTGCAATCGCGTGGCAGTGCATTTACAGCAGCAACTGCAACAACTCCAGATTGGACAAGATCAACTCATTCCCTTTACACCCCACAATCCCCAAGAACTCACCTCCGCAGTGCTGCACTGTCTCACCCAAGAGCGAGCGAATCTGGTCTTAGCCGGCACCTATCGCCGTGCCCAACAACTCCATCAACAGGCGCAATCCGCCCTCAACCAGTATCGCCAAGAACGAGCCACCCCGATCATTGAACGCTACCAATGGCTGGCAGCAGCGGCAACGGCAGTGAATCCTCTTCCGCTTCTGGATCTCGTCATGGCCGGGGGGCTATTGGTGCGCCTCACGTGGGATCTCGGTCAAATCTACCAACGCTCCTTTCGCTTGGCGGATGCTGAACCCCTTGCCAAGGAGCTATTGCGGCTAATGGTGCAGTTGGGGGCTGTGGAACTGGGTACGCAATCCCTAGGACAGTGGCTCAAGGGCAATTCCCTCACCTATTTGGCAGGGAGCTGTTTACAGGGGGCAACGGCAGCCTATGTGTTGCGCTTGAGCGGCTTGAGTTTGATCCATTACTTTGAGACCGCTCCCCAAGCAAAATCTCTGCCCTTGGTGACTCGATTGCAGCAAAGCCTGCGGTGGGCACAGCAACAGGTGGGACGCTCTCCCCTGCAAACCCTAGGACAGTCTCTTGGCTTGCCGTCGGCCTAGCCAGTGACGCAGGAGTTGAGCGGCAAAAAGCACAACAAATGCGGGGTTGTTTATCAGATAGCGTTGCCAGAGGCGGCGGGGTTCTTGCAGGAGTCGAAAGAGCCACTCCAGACCGATCGCCATCATCCAGCGAGGCGCTTGCGCTACAACGCCACTGTGAAAATTAAAGGCTGCTCCCACACCCACCAAGACAATGGGCAGAAAAGGGCTTTGGCGAGCCATCCACTCCTCTTGCTTGGGACAGCCAAGGCTGACAAAAACCAGATCAGCACCGCTATCAAGAATGCGCTGGCGATCGCTGGCCTCCTCCTCAGGGGTCAAGGGACGAAAGGGAGGCGCGTAGGCACCCACTAACTGCATCTTGGGAAAGCGCTCTCGCAGATTTCGTTGCAGCCGCTCTAACACGAGGGGTTCACTGCCATAGAGGAAAATACGCCAGCCTTCCTCTTGGGCGCGATCGCACAACGCCAGCATCAAATCAGGACCATAGACCCGCTCTGCTTGCGGAAAGCCCAACAGCTGTAAGCCCCACACCAAGGGCATGCCGTCAGAGGTCACCAGTTGGGCACCATTCACCACCCGTTGAAAGGGCGATCGCCACACCCCTGTCATGACCACATGGACATTGGTCGCCACCACATAGCCCCCCTTACCTTGATTAATCCATTCAGCTATAAGATCACAGGCTTGGCTGTAGGTGGTGACATCAATCCGTGTCCCTAAAATGTGCGCCGACTCCACGCTGGGGCTACTCCGCATGTTTCACTTGATTCCAGCGTAGGACATTGGTTGCAGAACCGAAGTGAACATCCGACAATGCAAAGCAGACGTCATGTTGTGCCCTGCAGAATGAATTTAGAAGAGTGCTATCGCATTCTGGAGTTGCCACAAGGGGCGTCCTTAGCTCAAGTGAAATCCGCCTACCGACGGCTAGCACGACGCTATCATCCCGATGTCAACCCTGGCGATCGCACTGCCCATGAGAAGTTTATTCTCCTCCAACAGGCCTATGAAAAATTAGTACGAGGACTGCCCACCTTTCGGCCTACCCCTGTTAAATCAGAACCCCAATCTCGCCCACCGCAGCCACCGCCGCCTCTCTCTGCCTTTGAGATTGAACTGAAGCACGCTAGCTATCGCCAACTTCAGGAATTTCTCAAATATCGCTGCTATCAACGTGCCATATCCCTTGTGGAAGGGTTGGCCAGTCGGCTGCCTCAAGATGCCGAAGTACGCCAGTGGCAAGCCGTCACCTATCAGTGCTGGGCGAGGCAACTCATTCGCGATCGCCAGCCCCAAGCGGCACGGGAATACCTGCATCGCGCGCTGAAAGCCGATCCGGATAACCGACTCCTTTGGCAAGAAGCAGAAAAAGACTTTCGTACCCTTGATCGCCTCTACGGCAAAGACATCTAAGTCCAATCCTCCCGTTTATTGCTGCCCAGCTTGTAAACACCGCCGCGAGCGTGAATGGCACGGGTACGCTCAAACAGTTCTTCCTCCGTGAGTTGCCATTTTTCTAGCAGCTCTGCCATTAACTTCTTATTGGTTTCGGCACCGGGGAAGCCATCATAGCGAATCAGCAATCGCCCCAATTCCGCCAAGTTGTAATCACTGATGCCCTCTTGTCGCAGGCGCTCGAGGACTAACCGATCTTGGGCTTCGCGGGGATGTTGTAGGTTCTGGGAGTTTGGCATTTTACCCTCCAAGATTTATTGATGAAACTTTAACGGCTAGTTTTGCGATAGCGATTCCCCGGCTGCTGCTCGACCCAACCCGTTAGCTCCAAGTGCATCAGTTCTGCCATCACCACCCCTGTTTCCAAGGGTACGCGCTGCACAATGTCATCAAAGGCAACACTATTGCTGCCTTGGCTCAGTTGTTGAATCGCCTCGAGAATTTGTTGCTGGGGGGGCGATAGCGTTGGGGGTGGGGCTGAGAAGGGGGTTGGATCGAGGGGGGGTGTATGCCCCAATTGTTCGAGGAGAGCTTCTTCTCCCAAGATAATCTGTGCCCCTTGATTCACCAGACTCAGGGCACCCTTGGCACGGTGGTTATCGAGATGCCCCGGCAGCACATAGACATCACGACCATACTCGGCAGCATAGCGAGCAGTGATCAGGGCACCGGATTTGTAGGGAGCCTCTGCAATAATCACCGCACGGCACAGACCAGCAATGATGCGGTTGCGACGCGGAAATTGGGGGCGATCGGCACCCACGCCCCTAGGATACTCGCTCAAGAATCCCCCCCGTTCACGAATCTGGTAATAAAGCGAACGATTTTCCGGTGGGTAGATCATATCCACACCCGTGGCTAAGACGGCCAGTGTGGCACCTCTGGCTTCTAAAGAGCCGCGATGCGCCGCGCCATCAATGCCTGCGGCCATGCCGGAAACAACAATAAACCCAGCTTGGGCAAGGGCATACCCCAGCTTGTGCGCCCAACGCTGGGCATATTCTGAAGGATCACGGGTGCCGACAATGGCAACAGTTGGTGTGGGTTGACTGAGAATTTCTAAAATGCGAGTCCCGCCATAGTAGAGCAAGGGCGGCGGATCGGGAATTTCGCGCAGCAGTGGTGGATAGCGAGGGTCACTCAGCACCCAATGGTGGGGATTTTGCTGGCAGTGGTGCTCGTAGAGAGCTAGGGGTTGGCACTGCTGACGATAGTGGGCGATCGCCCCTTGGAGTTTGGCACCAATCCCCTCTACTTTTCCTAAGGTTTCTACGGAGGCTTCCCAAGCAGTTTTCAAATCGCCAAAGTGCTGCCAGAGGCGTTTGAGTAACACCGAGCCAAGGCCGGGTACCTGTGACCAACTGTACCAATAGGCAGCATCAGCGGGAACCAAGGGCGCTTAGTAGGCTTCCTGCAACTCGTAGAAGTCAGGGGTGATGTAGTCTTTGCGCAGCGGCCAGCCCACCCAATCCTCGGGCATAAGGATGCGCTTCAAATTTGGGTGCCCCTCATAGACAATGCCAAACATATCGTAGGATTCCCGCTCTTGCCAGTCGGCGGTTTTCCAAATCCAATACACCGAGGGGACACGGGGATCCTCACGGGGGACAAACACTTTAATCCGCACCTCTGGGGGGCGATCGGCATTATCACTGAGCTTGATCAGGTGGTATGTGCTCACCAAGTCTTGGCCGGGACCCGAATCATAGGCGGCTTGGCACTGCAAATAGTTAAAGCCGTCGGCATAGAGGGCTTGGCACACCGCCAGCAGGCGATCGCGATCCACTTTGATGATTTCTACGCCAGAGGCATCGGTACCGAGGGATTCCACACTCAGGTTTTGAGACTGGAGAAGGCGGTATACAGGGCCAGCTTCAACAATGGGGGCTTCGGGGGTGTCACTCATGTTCGCTGCTCCAACCTAAAGGCAATCAACTCACTCAAGACCATTCGAGGGCACGTTTGCGCCACGCATAAACTAGAGCCACGACCAGAATGGCAATGAAAATCAAGGCTTCAATAAAGGCCAGTAAGCCCAACTGATGGAAGGCCACCGCCCAAGGATATAAAAAGACCGTTTCCACATCAAAAATGACAAAGACGAGGGCAAACATGTAGTAGCGCACATTGAACTGAATCCACGCGCCACCAATGGGTTCCATCCCCGATTCGTAGGTCGTCAAGCGGATCATCCGCCCGGATTTGGGACGCAATAGCGCAGAGGCAGCTAAAGCCAGTACGGGTACCAGACCACAGATAATCAAAAAGCCAAGAAAATACTCGTAACCACTGAGAACAAACACGGTTGCAGTGTCCCTCGATCTTGGAATTGCTACCATTTTGACACACTCCCCTAGCGATCGCTAGGCTAGGGATCAATAGAAAAAACTAAATTGCCCTATAGCGAATCATTAGCGATGTCCCAACCCACTGTCCTCTGTGCTGGCGAAGTCCTCTTTGACTGTTTAGAAGTGCCCCCTGATCCCCCGCAGTGTTTTCTGGGGGGTGCCCCGGCCAATGTGGCCTGTGGTTTGGTGAAGTTGGGGGTGAGTGCGGCCTTTTTGGGGGCTGTGGGGGACGATGCCTTAGGGGAGCAAGCCTGTGCCGAATTAGCCGCTTTGGGCGTCAATATCGAAGCGGTCGAGCGGGTCACTGAGGTGCCGACGCGGCAAGTGCGCGTTCAACTGGTGGGGGGCGATCGCCAGTTTGTGGGATTTGCGCCAGGGGGAACTTCTGTCTTTGCCGATATGCAGTTCTCTGGCCAGCAAGTCTCGCCATCGTTCCTAGCTGGGGCACGATTTTTCGTCACCGGCACCCTCGGACTCGCCAGTGAACCCACCGCCACCACCCTTGAACATCTAGTCCAGCAACTGCGGTACAACGGTGCCTTTATTCTCATTGATGCCAACTGGCGACCAATCTTCTGGCGGGATGCGAGTGCTGCTCCTGAACGCCTTCGTCCTTTTTTAGCACAGGCGCATTTCCTGAAACTGGCCAAGGAGGAGGCGGAATTATTTTTCTCTGATAGTGATCCCCAAGTTGTCTATCGTGCCCTTTGGGGGACGGCGCCTGACCATGCCGTGGTCATTACTGACGGGGATCAAACTATTCACTACTGGTGGCACGAAAATCAAGGGGAATTACACCCCCCTACCATGCCTGTGGTGGATACTACTGGTGCCGGCGATGGCTTTGTTGCGGGTTGGATTGCCCAATTATTACAGGGCAGCCCGGAAACCTACCGTGACCCCCAATGGCAGGCTGCTTGTTTAGAATTTGCCACGGTGGTGGGGGCGCTCGTGACGACAAAACGGGGGGCGATCGCTGGTCAACCCACCCTTGCTGAGGTCACTCAATGGCTTCGGGATCATCCTCAAAGAAAAATACGGACGCACTCACCGCCCTAGCAGTGGTTGATGGGCTTGTCGCGATCGCTGGCTGATGTTCACGGCTAGGGATGGCTGCCGCCAAGGGACAGGCCCGCCAAAACCCCCGCACCGGCACATTCAGTTTTTCACAGGTACCACCACGCCGCCCTTCGGAATAATAGAAGCGGCAAAAGCGGCAAGTTGTGGGAGTGAGAATTGGGCTGTCCATCGCGGGGATCAACTCCGAAGTAAAATCTTTAGGCTCTCTACCTTCCATCCTATGAAATTGCCCTCAGCGACTTTTGCAGCGATCACAGGGTCAAAGAGGCTTAGGAAGCAGGTTTTAGCGATCCCCAGTGGTCAAAAGTGCTTTTAGATTCTTTTCATACTCCCGCAACACTCCGTAATAATACGGACATCAATTGTAGGAAAAGTGAAAAAAAGGTTACGTCCGCAGACGCAACCCATGGAGATCAGTATATTTTTAAGCCGCAGAGGAAATTAACGCACCGCCGCCGTCGTGGGTGCCTTGGCCGGGATCAAGAACAACTTGATCATTTGCCACACATTCGAGAGATAGAGGGGAAGTTTCTTCAGAAAACCGCCATTTTGCTTGCTAATTTCTGTCAGCTTGGCATTGTTTTCGACACACCGCTCTAACCGCTGATAAAATTCTGGATGATCGACATCGAGAATCACCGGAAAAACACGGCCTGCGGTTTCATTGGTTTTGGCAATCACCTCACGATCATACTCGCGGGCATCCAAGCCAATCGCAGCATAGAACTTCGCCCGTTGCAAATCGTTGAGGTACATTGTGGCAAAGACCGAGAGCAGGAAGAAGCGGCACCACAGTTTCGGTGGTAACCAGCAGACCATGAAGTAGCGTGCCCATTTCTTACCAGAGAAGGACAGGGGAATTTCCTTAATCTTTTGCCAGAAGGTGCGCGGCCGATCCAGCATTTGCGGCTGGGCACGCATGACAGCGTCAAAGAAGTCACCGTGGCGGTTTTCGTCTTGGCACCAGTTCTCAAAGAAGCGAAAGATGGGGTAGATGCGATGTTCGGGGTGCTTCTCCAGATGGCGATAGATCGTAATGTAGCGCCAGTAACCAATTTTCTCGGAGAGGTAGGTGGCGTAGAAGATGAATTCTGGTTCAAAGTAGGTGTAGCTGCGGTGCTGCGTCAAAAAGCCGAGATCCAACGATAGGTTAAAGTCGGCCATCGCTTTATTCAAGAAGCCAGCGTGGCGGGCTTCATCGCGAGACATGAGGGCAAAGCATTCCGCCAATAGGGGGTTGCGATCCTTGAGCTTGCGGCTGAGTTCTTTGTAGAGGAGAAAGCCAGAAAATTCCGCTGTGCAGGAGCGCTCCAAAAATTCAATAAATAACTGGCGGGTTTCGCCATCAATGTGATCCCAAGACTGTTCAAATTCTGCATCCCGCACAAAGTGGTGGCGGTTGTAGTCGCAGCGGAATTCCTCAAGGATGGCCTGAAGTTCTGCTTTGTTTTCAGTAATGTCCATATTGGCCATCGCTTCAAAGTCAGTGGTGTAGAAGCGGGGCGTGAGGATGGTTTCCTTGGCGGGGGCTTTAATGCCCGGCCGCAGTTCTTCAAACTCTGGTTTGGCGACGGTATTAACCATAAAAAGCTGCGTCTCGCTCTTGCTAACGGCACTCATAAAGCATGGTAGCGAAAATCACCGATGCGTTACAGGTCGTTACAGAACCGTTACATTCCCCACCAGCGGCTGAGTTGATTGCGCCAGCGATCGCCCCACGAGGCCCCCCATGTGGGTTGGCTATAACGTTGAATCAACTGTTGCCCCAAGGGAGTGAGGCGATAGCGATCGGTAAGGCCTTGGCCATCCACTTCGCGGCGCAGTAAACCGACGCGGATCAACCAGTCCAACTCTGCTTCTGCTAGGAGCACAGGCAAGGGCGATCGCGTGAATCCCGATTGAAGACCCGCTTCGCCCACAATTTCTAGGAGTGCCACACTCCGCTGCTGCATTGTCTGAAACAAGAGGGGCAAAAAGGGACTACAGCGCAGGGCGCGATCGCCCCGTTCCAAAACCTTCGGAGAATACGCGATCGCCACTGCCACCAAACCTACAGAGAATTTAAGTGGCTGGTATCAATGAAGGTTGCCCGGTCATTCACTGACGTACCAAGGGCGGGGGGTGTGCGGGGCGATTGAGCTGCGGCAGAGGTTGATGGCGAAGAGGGAGTTTCTGCCTCCTGACGACGGCGATCGGGTAAGACCACGCGCTCCATAATGAACTCAATCGTGCCCTTGCGCAGCCATCCCCGTGCTACCAAAATATCGCCGAGTCTTGCCCCTGTGGCTCGCTGATCGGCTAAGGCAACCTCAATTTGTGCGGGTGTCACCAATTCTGCTTCAACCAGATAGTTCCCCAAGCGTTTCGTGTAGCTGTCATCATGGGGACGCTGGATAAAGGGGGGCTTTTTCGCGGGTGCCTCAGTCTCTGCTGCCACGCCTGGCAGGCTGTCAAAGTCACGCTGATCCCCCGCTAGGGCAACCAAGCATTCTTTGATTTTCATCAGAATTTCCGCTGCTCGCCGGGGTTGATTTTGCTGGGCTGCCTGCTCCAAGAGCCGCGCTTCTGCCTCAATCAGCGTTTGCCGGGATGCCACTGCTGCAACTTGTAAAATGCGTGCCTGCTGCTGAAGGACAGCCATATCTCGTTCAAGAAGGGCTTTTTTGCACTGCTTGAGAACAAGGGATCCCTGCTTCAGCAGGACTTTGTGGGTAGGAGTAGTCATAGACAGCAACAGCGGGGATAAAGAAGATGACTTAAAAGAATATTAAAGCTTGGCAACTGCCTTTGGCATTGTTTAGGCGATGGGGAACACGCAATCTACTTTTACTATAGCCCTTTGTATTGAACCCATTCCGCTGCAGCTGCGTCAAAGTAAAGGTTCTGTAAAGATAGGATTACTGTTGCTGCCGTAGGACGGTGTTGAAGAGTTCTTTGACTTGTTCCCACGCATCCCGTGCTGCTGCTGCATCGTAGCTATCCCGTTGATCGCAGAAGAAGCCATGATCCGCTGGATAGATGAAGATGTGGTGGCGAATGCCGTGGTGGCGCAGCGCCGTTTCAATTTGCTTCACCTGTTCCATGGGAATACTTTGGTCGCGATCGCCAAAGAAGGCATAGAGCGTGCCGCGAATTTTCGGTGTGATTTCAATGGTGGGTAGGCCACCGCCGGGGGTCATGGTTGTCATCCCGGCGCCATAGAATGAGGCCGTGGCTTTAATGTCCGGTAACTGAGCCACCAGATAGGCCACATGACCGCCAAAGCAAAAGCCAATCGTACCAATGGCATCCCCATCCACATTTTCAAGGCCGCGCAGATAGGCAATGGTGGCTTGGGTGTCACTAAGGAGTTCCGCGGCTTTGGTTTGGTTTTTGTACTGCCGCCCCAAATCAATATCAGCGGCGGTGTAGCCCGTTTCAAAGCCGGGGGCAAAGCGTTGGTAAATGGCGGGGGCGATCGCCACATAGCCTTCGCGGGCAATACGTTCGGTCACATCGCGGATATGGGCATTGACGCCAAAAATTTCCTGAAAGACAATCACTGCCGGATAGCGGCCGGGGGCAACAGGCTCGGCTAAGTAGGCATCAATCAGCAGATCGCCATTGACCACCTTGACCCAACGACTGGTAATCTCCACCATCGTGAACCTCCTAGGCAGGAATGTCGAGGTCTGGAAACGTGCGCTTGAAGTCGCTAATCAATTCATCGAGTTCGGCGAGGGCGGATTCAATGTCAATGGTAAGGGTGCCATGACCGGGGAGTTCCAAGAGCTTTTTAAGGCTCTCCCGTTTCGCCAAAACAACTGCTAGACGTTCCTGTAGGGTGGGTAACTCCATCTTGTACCTCGTTGCAAAGCTCACTATTACTCTACCGTTTCGTTGGCCAGCTTCTTCCCTTTGACAGGTGTCGGGGGCACCAGTTCCACATTGATTTCATTCACAGGGCGCGGCCGCAGTTCCAGAGATTGCGATCGCGGCAGCAAATCAAACACTTCCCGAAACGTGTCATCGAGGATTTCAAAGGGCACCACACCGATAAATTCCTGCCGCAATTGGCCTTGGCGATCGAAAATCAGGGTTTGCGGCACCCGGCCTTTGTAGTAGTAGCCCGCTTCATTGGCGGAGAACTGCGCCCCAAAGGGTAGGGCATCGACATCAATGGCGATGAAATCGGTGACGCGACCATAGTACCCCTGCAATTGGGAGATGGTTGAGGCAAACTGCTTGCAGTCGCGGCTATCGTTCACATAAAACAGCAGCAATGTGGCGCGATCGCTCTGACGCGATTTCTCTAGGGTGACTTTCGGCGGTACCAAAGAGCCATTGCCGGCGTAGAGGGCAAAGATATTCCCATCGTAGCGATCGTCTTGTAACCCCGCCCAACTCGGCACTGTCCACAGTCCCCACAGCAGGAGGACAAGTCCTAACCAGCCCCAAACCCGTTTCATTTTTCGCTCCATCACGCTCTGTAAAGACACTATACCGCTAGGCCATCCCCCTCCTGTGGATTGTAGAACCGATGCTACACCTTCTAAGGTAGGAAAAGTCTCTTTGTTGCTTTTGCCACTGGCTACAGGGGTGCTCTTTCTGGGGCTTTTTTCGACGTGATCAAAGGAATGAATCTGTACCAACGTTTAGGGATAGTCACGATTTTAAGTACAGCGCTACTGGCGAGTTGTGCGCCCGCCTCGCAAAAGGGCACTCTCCTACTCTATGCCAATGGTGAAGAGCGCTTGCAAACGGGATGGACAAGCAAAGATGGCTGGAAGCTCGAGTTTGACCATGTCTATTTGACGTTGGGCACGGTGACTGCCTACCAAACCCATCCTCCCTTCGATCCTGAGGCGGGCGATCGCCCCGCAAGTGAAGTGACGGTTGTGTTTAGCGATCCTATGACGGTGGATTTGGTGAGTGATCAGCGTCCCCTTGTAGGCAGTGCTGCGGCGGCGGTGGGTCACTTCAATGCCCTGCAGTGGCAGACCCTCGCACCCAGTTTACAACTGGTGGGCACGGCGCAGCGGCGCGATCTCAAGGTGCCCTTTGACATTACGTTGGATCAGCCCTTGGCCTTTGTTTGTGGTGACTACATTGGCGATGAACGCAAGGGAATAGTCACAGCGAACAGTTCCGCTGAGCTAGAGATTACGCTCCACTTTGATCATCTTTTCGGTGATGGGGCTGAACCGGCAACCGCCGAGATCAATCGAGACGCGTTGGGCTTTGACCCCTTTGCCGCGATCGCTACCCCTGAGAGAGTCACGGTTGACTGGACAGGATTACAGCAAAAACTCAGCCCCCAAGAATTTCAAACACTGCTGACAGCTTTGCGGAGTTTGGGTCATGTCGGCGAAGGTCACTGTCGGGAGGTTTCCTCATGAAAACTGTTTTAGCGAGTGTGGCTACCTTAGGACTGATAGTTCCCCAAGCCCTTGCCCATGGGGTTGAGTTGCGCTACCAGCCACAGCAGGTCATTCGTGTTACGGCGCAATACGAGAGTGGTCAACCAATGGCTGGGGCCACAGTACAAGTCTTTGCCCCCGATCGCCCCCAACAGGCCGTCATCAGTGGTACCACCAATGCCCAAGGGGAATTTCAGTTTGTCCCCGATCGCCGCGGTCAGTGGCAGGTGCAGGTACGCCAAGGGGGACATGGCGGCCTACTCACGATTCCGGTAGCGACCCATGCCCAAGCAACGGCTGAAGTTGCTCTTACCGCCGTTCCCGAACCGCCAAGAACGGTTTCCCTGAGTCAATACACTCCCGCACAAATCACGGTCATGATCTTGGCAGTGCTCTGGGGTGCCATTGGCACGGCTTGTTTTGCTTGGTCGCGGCGGCGGCTGCCAGTGGAGTCGTAGTCATGCACATCCCCGATGGTTTAGTGCCGCCCCTGTGGTGTGGACTGGGTTATGCCGGTAGCGGTGGTCTCCTGTGGTGGTCTTGCCGCCGTTTGCAGCGGGCAACGGTAGATCCGCTAGCGATCGTCCCTCGTTTGGCTCTATTATCCGCTGCCTTTTTTACCGCCTCTGCGGTTTATATCCCGCTGCCCCCCGCCAGTGTCCATCTCATGTTCCTTGGCAGTCTGGGGATTCTTTTGGGGGAAGGGGCAATGATAGCCGTGGTGGTGGGATTATTTCTACAGGCGGTGATGTTTGGTCATGGCGGGCTGACGACCTTGGGTCTCAATGCGCTGATCATGGGAATTCCAGCGCTCCTTGCCGCTGCTGTTTTTCGGGGGCTGTGGCATCGCTGTCCGTCAAAGGGGCGATCGCTCCTCGGGTTTATCCTTGGGGCGGGGGCTGTGCTGTTGGCTGTTCTCTTATTTGGCGCAGTGATTCTCCTGAGCCTGCCAGCACCCTTGGATCAACAGCGGGAATGGCTAGCGATCGCTGCGATTGGGATTGCCCATTTGCCCCTTGCTATGTTGGAGGGAGTGGTCACGGCTTCACTGCTGGTCTTTTTGGCCAAAGTCAAGCCAGAATTCCTGTCCCAAGGCGTATGCTTTTCCCGTGAAAATTCTCCTTACCCTACTGCC
Organism: Thermosynechococcus sp. B1; assembly: GCF_030322985.1. Classification (NCBI taxonomy): domain Bacteria; kingdom Bacillati; phylum Cyanobacteriota; class Cyanophyceae; order Acaryochloridales; family Thermosynechococcaceae; genus Thermosynechococcus; species Thermosynechococcus sp. B1. The sequence goes on from NZ_CP096573.1 coordinate 1,809,539, forward strand.
GACCCTCGCTGAACTCTACGGATTAATCTTTCTGTGCATGGGCATTGGCTATGGCAGTAGCCGTTTTTTGCCACCAACGACGGGGGCTTGGCTGGCGCAAGGGTTGTTCTGGGTGGGGACGCCCCTAACGGCATTTAGTTTTATTGTCACCACCCCGATTACGGGTCACAGTACGTTGGCTCCGCTATTGGCGTGGCTAGGAATGGGGATCGGCGTCAGCTTGGCGTGGCTGTGGTTGCAGCAATATCCCGCTCACACGCGGCAGGAGCAGGGCAGCTTTCTCTTGGCGACCATGGTGGGCAACACGGGTTTTATTGGCTTTCCCATTACTTGGCGACTGCTGGGGCAAGAGCACTTCAGTTGGGCGTTGTTTTTTGATCTGATGGGGACGCTCCTCATTTCCTATAGTGCTGGCATTGGCGTGGCGGCGAGTTTTGGCGATCGCGCCATTTCCATCGCAAAACTGCTGTGGCACATTGGCCGCAATCCAACCCTCTGGTGTGTGGGCTTGGGGCTGCTGTTGCGACAGTACCCTCTACCGACGATCGCTCAACAGGGACTCTTAACCTTGGCATGGTTAATGGTGATTGTTGGATTGATCTACATGGGTATTTGCCTCGGTGAGGCTCCCCTCAAACTCCGCTGGGAACGCATCATTCCCTGTCTGGCGATTAAGATGCTACTGGTGCCGCTGCTGCTGGGGGTAGGGTTAACTCTGATTGGGGTCACCGGGCTGCCGCGCCTCGGAATGGTGCTGCAAGCAGGCATGCCCCCCGCTTTTATGACGCTGATCTTGGCGGATGTTTATCACTTAGACCGCGCCTTTGCCGCCAGCTTAATTTTGACTAGTCTTTTTGCCTTAATTCTTTTCTTGCCCCTGTGGCTGGTGCTCTTTGCCGGCTAGGGGCATTGGGTTGCTTAATCGTCTGGGGTCAAACGCAACAGCAGGTACCCTGCGCCTAACCCAACTAGAACCAGCGTAAACGTAATTACCGCAGTATTGAAAATCTCTTCTGCCATAGGGCGGCCTCAGCTAACAAGAACTCATTTTAACCAATTTGGCTCCTTTGCTTACCACGGCTCCAAAACAGGTTCCCGCAGCAGCTCATGGGTACCACGATTCACGGTCAAGAACATCCCGCGGGGTGTTTTGGTCAATAGATACGTGTACTCACCATTGACGGCTTCAAAATAGTACCCTTGAGGACTCCAATCCCGCAGGGGCAGCCGAATTGATAGGCGCGGATCCTGCTTGTGTCGTGCCATATAGTAGGCGGGGCGATCGCCCCCACAGATATTCACCCAATAGCTACGGGTCTCCGTGGCCACAAAGGTACTTTCATAGGAGCGACAGGAGAGGGGGCGTGCCAGTGCCGACAGAGGTGTCAGGATTAACAAGGTTACAGCAGCAACTGTCTGCCCAAAGTATTTCATTAAGAGAGTTCTCCATGGGTTTCTAACTCCAGTCTAGCCAAGGAGGCGGGAAAGGGTTTCCACCCTCGGTAAGATAGATGATGACGACTGCTGTTTACCTTCAACAGGGATGCAATGACGCTCGCGATCGCCCCCTTTCCCATCACCGCCATCATTGGTCAAGAGGCTATTAAATTGGCGCTGCTGTTGGCCGCCGTTGATCCCGGTTTGGGGGGGGTGATCATTGCGGGGCGGCGGGGGACTGCCAAATCCGTCCTTGCGCGGGGTATTCATGCCCTATTGCCCCCCATTGAAGTCATTGATCAAGGGGAGATCCCAGTACCGATCATTGCCAACCCCGATCCCGAACGTCCTCAAGACTGGGATAGCCGCTTGCAGGCTTGGCGCCAAAGTCATCCCGATGTCGCTTTGACCACCAAAGTGATTCCAGCCCCCTTTGTGCAAATTCCCCTAGGGGTCACCGAAGATCGCCTCTTGGGAGCCGTGGATGTGAGTCAATCGGTGCAGCGGGGCGAAGCGGTCTTTCAGCCTGGCCTATTGGCGGCAGCCCACCGCGGCGTGCTCTATGTGGATGAAATCAATCTCTTGGATGAGCAGCTAGCCAATGTCCTGATGGCCGTGCTGAGTGCTGGGCGCAACCAAATTGAACGGGAGGGGATTAGTCTGGATCACCCCTGTCGTCCCCTGTTGATTGCCACCTTTAATCCCGATGAGGGAGAAGTACCACCCCATCTGCTGGATCGGTTTGCGATCGCCCTATCGGCGGATACGGTTCTGGGCTTAGATGAGCGGGTTGCAGCGGTGGATCATGCCACCCAATTTGCTGATTCGCCCCAAGCCTTTTTGCAGCAGTACGATGCTGAGCTAGAGGATCTGCGCACCCAAATTATTCTGGCGCGGGAATGGCTCAAGGAAGTGAAAATTCAACGGCAGCAAATTGCCTATCTGGTCACCGAAGCCCTACGGGGCGGTGTTCAAGGCCATCGAGCAGAACTCTTTGCGGTGCGGGTGGCCAAAGCCCATGCTGCCCTGAATGGCCGTAGTGAAGTGAATGCCGAAGATCTACGCCGCGCTGTTGAACTAGTGATTGTGTCGCGAGCCACGCAACTGGAACCGCCGCCGGAGCAACCACCGCCCCCACCTCCACCACCGCCCCCGCCGGAGAATCAGCAGTCTGACCCCGAAGAAGAACCCGATGAGCCAGAGACGCCACCCGAAGAGCAGCAGGAAACGCCACCCATTCCTGAGGAATTTGTCTTTGAGCCCGATGGCACGGTCTTGGATGAGTCGGTGCTCTACTTTGCCCAACTGACCCAGCGCCAAGGGAAATCGGGGAGCCGTAGCCTGATTTATTCCCAAGATCGCGGTCGCTATATCCGCCCCATTTTGCCCCGTGGCCGAGGGGGTCGAATTGCGGTGGATGCCACCCTGCGCAGCGCCGCTCCCTACCAAAAATCCCGTCGCCTACGCCAACCCCAACGCCGCGTCATTGTTGAAAACAGTGATCTGCGAATTAAACGTTTGGTACGCAAAGCGGGTGCCTTGATTATTTTTGTCGTGGATGCCTCTGGCTCAATGGCACTGAACCGCATGAATTCTGCCAAGGGCGCTGTTTTACGCCTATTGACCCAAGCCTATCAAAACCGCGATATGGTGGCGCTGATTCCCTTTCGTGGCGAGCAAGCAGAGGTGCTCCTACCCCCCACCCGATCCATTGAAGCGGCACGGCGACGCCTTGAAACCCTGCCCTGTGGGGGTGGCTCTCCCCTTGCCCACGGTCTGACCCAAGCGGTGCGAGTGGGTTTGAATGCCAAACAAAGCGGTGAAATTGGTCAAGTGATGATTGTGGCCATTACCGATGGTCGAGGCAATATCCCCCTGAGCCGTTCCCTTGGCGAAACCATTCCGCCGGAGACCAAGCCCGATGTCAAAGCGGAAGTACTGGAAATTGCCGCTAAAATTCAAGCCTTGGGTCTGAAGCTCTTGGTGATTGACACCGAGAATAAGTTTGTTTCCACGGGTATGGGCAAAGAATTGGCACGGCAAGCGGGGGGTAAGTACTACCATTTGCCCAAGGCCACCGATCAGGCGATCGCCCAAGTGACACAGAATGCCCTGCAATTTTAGCCACCAATAAAAAACTCTCCCCCCAGTTAGAGAGGAGAGAACCTAGCAAACTATTGGGGCAGTAAGCCTACATCATGCCGCCCATGCCCCCCATACCGCCATCCGCAGGAGCTGCCGGTTTCGGTTCCGGTTTTTCGACCACAAGGGCTTCTGTCGTCAGTACCATGCCGGCGATCGAACCAGCATTTTGCAGGGCAGAGCGTACGACTTTGGCAGGGTCAATAATGCCCGCACTCACGAGATCTTCATAGGTGCCCGTTGCAGCATTAAAGCCATAGTTAAAGTCACCGGCACGGACATTCTCGACGACTACGGCTCCTTCGACACCAGCATTGTCAGCAATTTGAGCCACTGGCGCTGCCAAGGCACTGGCAACAATGCGTGCCCCTGTTTGTTCCTCGGGACTGAGGCTAGGCAGCAGGGCATCAATGCGACTGGCCAAGTGAAGCAAGGTCACACCACCGCCGGGCACAATCCCTTCAGCCACTGCCGCTTTGGTGGCATTGAGGGCATCTTCGAGGCGGAGTTTGCGATCCTTCAATTCCGTTTCGGTGGCAGCTCCTACTTTGATCACCGCTACGCCGCCCACGAGCTTGGCAATGCGCTCTTGCAGCTTTTCTTTGTCGTATTCGGAGTCGGTTTCGGCCAACTGCTTCTTGAGCTGCTCGACCCGCTTTTCAATATCGGCTTTATTGCCCTTCTCCGACACCAGGGTGGTCGTGTCTTTGGTCACAGTGACGGAGGCGGCTTCTCCCAGCATGGTGATTTCCACATCATCTAGGGTCAGTCCCACTTCCTCAGAAATGACTTGACCGCCCGTGAGAATGGCAATGTCTTGGAGCATCGCTTTGCGCCGTTCGCCAAAGGCTGGGGCTTTCACGGCAACCACATTGAGGACGCCCCGCAGTTTATTCACCACCAATGTGGCGAGGGCTTCGCCTTCTACATCTTCAGCAATGATCACGAGGGGACGACCACTGCGAGCCACTCTTTCTAGGGTGGGAATCAGGTCTTGGATGCTGGTAATTTTTTTGTCCGTCAACAGCAGATAGGCATTGTTGAGTTGAACAATCATCCGCTCTGGATCGGTGACAAAGTAGGGCGAAATGTAGCCGCGATCAAACTGCATCCCCTCAACAATTTCCATTTCTGTATTCAGGGATTTCGATTCTTCAATGGTGATCACGCCATCTTTGCCGACTTTGGCCATGGCTTCACCAATCATGGCTCCCACTTCGGGGTCATTACCGGCAGAGACGGTGGCCACTTGGGCAATCATGTCCCCTTCAACAGGTTTGGCCACTTCGGCAATGCCCTCGACAATGGTTTTGATCGCTTTTTCCATACCGCGCTTGAGGGCAATGGGGTTAGCACCGGCAGCCACGTTTTTCAGGCCTTCACGGATCAGGGCTTGGGCAAGGAGGGTCGCTGTTGTTGTGCCATCGCCGACGACATCATTGGTTTTGGCGGCCACTTCCCGAATCAGTTGGGCACCAGTATTTTCGTAGGCATCTTCCAGTTCGATTTCCTTGGCGATCGTCACGCCATCGTTAACAATTTGCGGTGCGCCATACTTTTTCTCAAGCACCACGTTGCGCCCTTTGGGGCCAAGGGTAATTTTCACGGCATCGGCAAGGGCATTAATTCCGCGTTCGAGCGATCGCCGGGACTCTTCATGAAATGCGACTAATTTTGCCATGGGTGGCTATCCTTTAGTAACTTGGAGGTCATGATTGAGGGACTGCAAACTTAGCAGGCTTCAAGCCATTGTTTACAGTACTGTGGAAAACCAGCTGAGGGCAATGGCAGAAAATGTAGGGGATTCCGCACTTGCTCGCGTACACTGGCAATAGACTGACAATAGATTAACAAGCTTCGCAGCCATGGCTGGCCGCCACCTCAATCAACAACGCCTACAGGTCTTCTTGTACGTCACCTTAATGCTCGGCATTGCCCTTGCAGCGGCCAAGGAGTATTTTTACTTGAACAATGGCCAAGGGGGGCAAGATTGGCAAATTGGTGCTCCACAGGTGGATGTCATTGCTGCTCAGCCAAAACGCTCCCTTGCGGAAATACGAGCCTTTGCCCTGCAATTGGTGAATCGCGATCGCCAGCTCAATGGACTGCCGCCCCTTGTTGCCGATGAATTACTCACAGAGGCAGCACAACGCCACGCCGAAGATATGCTCAAACGCCAATACTTTAGCCATACCAATCCCGATGGGCAATCCCCAATGGATCGCTTTATCGCCTTGGGGGGACGCGGTGGCGTCGGTGAAAATATCATGGAGCAGAAGGGCACCCCCGGCTTGGTGCTCAACTATAAGCTGATTGAGCGCTTCCAAAAAGGCTGGATGTATAGTGAGGGGCACCGCCAAAATATCCTGCGGCCTGAATTTACCCGCTTTGGCTTTGGCATTGCTTTGAATACAGCACGCGGAGAAGTCTATGCTGTACAGATGTTTGCACTGCCAGCCCAGTAAAGGCCGAGCGTTGCTGCGCGGATAATTTCCAATGTAATCAATGTCAACTTAACCGCATTCGCTATGTTCACTGAAGAAATGTACGTTGTCCTCGAATCCAGTGCCAGCAATGAAGTCTTTCTCACGCCGATGGAGCTACAGGCCAAGCTGGTGGAGTATCTAACAGGAACCGAGGTTGCCCTAACGCCGGATCTGCTTGCTTTGCCCGATGTGGAAAGTCGTGCCCACTACCTCCTGACAACGGGTTGTGAACTGCAATTACCCAATGGTGGCTACCTTCAGTGGTATGCCGTGCGTTTAGAAAAATAATCGTTACACAGAGTTACGAAACTCCTGCTCGGAAAATTCCGTTCTAATATAGATAAGGCTCTTGGATCAATCAAGGGTTCAGACGATTATTTATTCTTTCGTGGTGTCCAAATCGTCAGGAATAGCAGGGTAACGAGACTGTGGCCGATCGCCGTCGTCAACAAAAGAAAAAACAGCAAATGACCTACAGCTGGCCGTTGGCAGGCACCTATCAAGCCCTTAGCTCTGCATCGGTGGATTTGATCTGGCGCAAAGTGGTGAATTTGGCCGATGTGTCGTGGCATCCCTTGATTTTGCGCACGAATGTGCCCTACGGACTCGTACCCAAGCCGGGGTTTATTTTCCAAGCCATGACCCGTTGGATTCCGTGGCCGATTCAGATTTTTGTCGAACGGGTATCACCGGGAAAACTGTTGAGTATTCGCATTTTGGTCTTGCCGGGGGTAGAGGAACGGGTAACCTATCGTTTAGAATCAACGGTCTGTGGGAGTCAGATTTCTTGCTCAGTGATGTTGCGGGGGTGGCTGGCGCCATTGATTTGGTCGCTGATTCGCGATTCTGCGGCAGGGTTGGCTGCCCGCTTAGCAGTTGCTGCTGAGAAAGATCCCCCCTCTGCTCAGCCCCCCATTGATCCCTGCTTAGGTTTTTAGACGGACAAAAGAAAACTCTATGCTCAGCGATAGCGATCGCGTTCGTGTTCTCAGTGAAGCCCTGCCCTATCTCCAAGCCTTTGCCGGGCGCACCTTTGTGGTCAAATACGGCGGTGCCGCCATGAAGGAAGAACAGCTCAAGGATTCCGTGATTCGCGATATTGTCTTTCTCTCCTATGTGGGGATTCGCCCTGTGGTGGTTCATGGCGGTGGCCCAGAAATCAATACTTGGCTTGGCAAACTCAACATTGAACCCCAATTCAAAAATGGGCTGCGCGTCACCGATGCCGCAACGATGGATGTGGTGGAGATGGTCTTGGTGGGTCGGGTCAACAAGGAAATTGTCACCCTGATCAATCAGGCGGGTGGTAAAGCAGTGGGGCTGTGCGGCAAAGATGGCAACCTGATTCGTGCCCGCGCCCAAGGGGAAGATAGCATCGGCTTTGTCGGTGAAGTACAGGGGGTGGATACCCGCGTGATTACGGCACTAGTGGAGAAGGGGTATATTCCCGTCATCTCCAGTGTGGCTGCCGATGATACTGGGCAAGCCTACAACATCAATGCTGATACTGTTGCTGGCGAGATTGCGGCGGCTTTGGGGGCTGAGAAGCTGATTTTACTGACGGATACCGCAGGTATTTTACGGGATTATCGCGACCCTAGTACTCTCATTTATCGCCTTGATATTGCCGAAGCGCGGCAACTCATTAAAGAGGGGGTTGTCTCTGGGGGGATGATTCCGAAAGTCACCTGTTGCGTGCGATCGCTCGCTCAAGGGGTGAAAGCAGCGCACATTATTGATGGCCGGGTGCCCCACGCCCTATTACTGGAAATTTTTACCGATTCGGGGATTGGCTCAATGCTCGTGGGTTCCAATGCAGCCTACGATCGCGCCTTTATTGATTGAAACTTTTTGCATGAAAAAGGGCGTCCTAGGGTATGACGAGGATGTTTTAGTGTAAGCGCCTATTACTTATGAAATTATTCTCTTTAATCCTAATTAGTAGCAGCTTAGCCACTAGCCTGACGCTGCCAGCAGGGGCCATTTCCCAACCCTACCCCCCAGTGGCGGTGAATAGTTTTATGGATACCTGCATCGAGCGTGGCCGCCGATCGGCTCCCCTTGTGCCCCGTTCAATGATGGGTAATATTTGTCAGTGCTCCATCAACTACATTCAACAGCGATTGAGCTACACTGATTTTCAAACCCTTGATCCCAACGGCGGTCAACCGCAATCTCCTCGCCAACAGCGGGCACAGCGGGTTCTCGATGAAAGTGTGAACTACTGCATTCGCCAGCAACTGGGGGTCTAGGCACTTTTGGAGCCTGCTGAGCGTCGGAAAATTTAGCCTGCGATCGCCAACGGCCAAGGCAAGTCTTTGTGCTAGATTGGGCGTAGGCTAAAGGATCGACAATTTAGGACGAATCATATGGGCATCACACACCGCACGCTCGTTGTCAGTACGACAGTGGTTATGACGGCATTAGTTGCTGTCACGGGTGCGGGTCTGCACTGGTCCCGTAGCCTAGCAGGTTTTCGCCAAAGTCCTAAGGAACTGGTGGATGAAGTGTGGCAGGTCATTGACCGCGAATACGTTGATGCCACCTTCAATGGCAATGACTGGCGTGCCGTGCGGCGGGAATTTCTCTCTCGAAACTACACCAAACCCGAGGATGCTTACAAGGCAGCACGGGAAATGCTCGAGAAGCTCAATGATCCCTACACCCGCTTTATGGATCCGGAGCAGTTTCGCTCTATGCAAATTGAAACCTCTGGTGAACTCACAGGGGTAGGTATCACCATTACCCAGGACGAAAAGACCAAAGAAATCACCGTGGTTTCCCCCATTGAAGGGAGTCCCGCCGCTGAGATGGGTTTAATGGCCAAGGATGTGATCCTGAAAATTGATGGCAAATCCACCAAGGGCATGGATCTCAACCAAGCTGTCAGCATGATCCGTGGCCCTGTGAATACAAAAGTGCGCCTGACGATCCAGCGGGGCGATCAAATCTTGAATTATGAGATCACCCGTGCCCGCATTGAAATTCATCCTGTTCGCTTCAGCCTACGCCAAACTCCCCAAGGCCCTGTCGGCTATATTCGCCTTGTCACCTTTAGCTCCAATGCAGCAGCAGAAATGCGCGCCGCCATTCGGGAGTTAGAGAAGCAAGGCGTTGAAGGCTATGTTTTGGATTTACGCTCCAATCCGGGTGGCCTACTCTTTGCCAGTGCTGAAATTGCCCGCATGTTTCTACCGCAGGGCGATATTGTCTCTACGGTCAATCGCCAAGGGGAAGCAGAACGCTTACGCGCCGGTCGCGGCTTCTTGACCAATAAGCCCCTTGTGGTTCTCATTGATGGCGGCTCGGCCAGCGCCAGCGAAATCCTCGCAGGTGCCCTACAGGATAATGGCCGTGCCGTGTTGGTGGGAACACGCACCTTTGGGAAAGGCTTGGTGCAGTCCGTCCAGCCCGTGGGGGAAGGGGCAGGGATTGCGGTAACGATCGCCAAATACTTTACCCCCAGTGGTCGCGATATTAACAAGAAGGGCATTGAACCCGATATTGAAGTCACCCTCACGGAGCAGCAGCGGGAACAACTGACGCGCGATGACATTGCCACCGATCGTGATCCTCAATTTACACGGGCGCTAGCGGTTCTCAATGAACGCATCCTAGTGGAGCGACGCAACACCCAATCAGCGCGTCCTCCCCAGACAGCCAATCCTTAAGTTCACTCAGTTAGGTGAGCACCGTGGCCGACCACCGCCGACAAGCCCAGCGGGTATTGTTCTTGGCGCTAGGGATCAATGTTGCCCTGACGGCCATTAAAGCCATTGTTGGTGTTCTCAGTCACTCATTGAGTTTACAGGCCGATGCCCTGCATAGTTTGACCGATGCCGGGAGTAGCATCTTGGGCTTAGTGGCCATGCAGTGGGCTAACCCCCATCCCGATCGCGACCATCCCTACGGTCACCAAAAGTTTGAAGCCCTCGGTGCATTGGGGATTGCCGCCTTTCTGGGCATGGTGTGCTTTGAGATTTTACAAAGTGCGGTTGAGCGCCTGCTGCATAAAAGCAGTGCCGTGACGATCACAGGGGCAGAACTGTGGATTGTGATCCTTGTCCTTGGCATGAATATCGGCCTTACTCTCTATGAACACCACATGGGGCGCAAGCTGAATAATTCCGTGCTCATTGCTGATGCCAAGCATACCCTGAGCGATGTCTGGACAACGATTATTGTTCTTTTGGGGCTGATTGGGGTGTGGACCTTCAACTGGGCCTGGTTGGATGTGGTGTTGGCATTTCCCGTCGCGGCCCTTGTGTTTTGGAGTGCGTGGGAAGTCCTCAAAAGCAACATTCCTTGGCTGGTGGATGAGATGGCGATCGCCCCCGAAGCCATCCATGAGCTAGTGATGACCGTGCCCGGTGTGGTTAATTGCCATGACATTAGCTCGCGGGGAATGGTGGGACGGCAAGTGTTTATTGAGATGCACTTAATTGTCGAGGCGGAAGATATTCCCACGGCCCATGACATTACCGAGCAAATTGAAGCTCTGCTCCAAGACCGCTATGGACCGGCTCGCATTGTCATCCACGTCGAACCCCCCGACTACGAATCCAGTCAGATCAGCTTCTCTTAGGTGATTTTTGTTATTTTTTGAGCATCTGTGCAAAGCAACTGAGGAGTGACCCTGTGGTGTACGACTGCATTGTTGTTGGTTCAGGCCCTGCGGGCGGTGCAGCTGCCTATCACTTGGCTAGGCGAGGCCGGCGGGTGTTGGTTCTGGAAAAGGAAGCTCTGCCCCGCTACAAGCCCTGTGGGGGAGGTGTGTCGCCCCAAGTGCAAGCTTGGTTTGACTTTGACTTTACTCCTGCTATCTCGCTGAAGCTGACGCAAATGGTCTGTACGTGGCAGGGTGGGGAAGCGCAAGTGCTAGAACTGCCCCCAGAGCAAGCGGTGTGGATGGTGCGCCGCGATGTCTTTGATAATTTTCTGATTCAGCAGGCCCAGCAACAGGGGGCGCAGGTAGCGGCTCAAACTCCTGTTACGGGTCTAACGTGGGGGGGCGATTGCTGGCAGGTGCATACGCCCAAGGGGGATTTCACAGCGCAGTATTTAATTGGCTGTGATGGTGCCAAAGGTTCAATGGCCAAGTGGTTGGGCTTCCAACATCGTCAGCAGCGTATAGGAGCAGCCATTGAGGTTGAAGCAGCCATGCCCAATCATGCCCTGAGGGCAGCCCACTTTGACTTTGGTCGCGTTCACAATGGCTACATTTGGAACTTTCCTAAACGGGAGGGCTACTCGATTGGTGTGGGCACGTTTTCCCTAAAACGCAAGCAAAATCTGAGGGCGATCGGGGCAGCATATGCTGAAACCTTTGGCGTTGATTTCAGTCAAGTCAAGGTCTATGGCCACCCCCTCTACTGTTGGCAGCGGCACCAGCGCCTGCACACCCAAAATGCCCTCCTTGCCGGGGAAGCCGCCTGTATCGTTGATCCGTTTACTGCCGAAGGCATTCGTCCCTCACTGTTGACCGGCATGTTGGCTGCCCAAGCCATCGATCGCGCCCTCAATGGTGTTCCAGAGGCTCTCGCAGACTATTCCGGTCAAATCCAACAGGCGTGGGGAGCAGATATGGTCTGGGCAAAACGTCTAGCGACTCTTTTTTATCAGATGCCCCACATGGCCTATGAAGTGGCCATCAAACGTCCCAGCGCCCTGCAACGGATGGGGCAAATTCTCTGCGGTCAGTTGCGTTACCGCGATGCAGCAGCCAATGGCCTGAAATTGTTGGCAGCGGGGTTGAGAGTGCCGACGGTTTTCCGTTAATGCCGATAGGGATGCTCCCTGAGCTGCCTTCTATAATGTTGGTGCAGCCTAACTTTAGGAACACGAGTGGTGAGCAGTCCCATTGAGCAGCGCAAGGCGGAGCACCTCGAGCTTTGTATTCAAGGTGATGTCAGTCATCAAGAAATCACCACCGGTTTCGAGAAGTATCGCTTTCGCCATTGTGCCCTGCCCGAACTGGACTTTGCCGAGATTGATCTGAGCGTCGAGTTTTTGGGCTGGCGACTCGCTGCCCCCCTGCTGATTTCCTCCATGACCGGTGGCACCCCCCAAGCGGGAGACATCAATCGCCGCTTAGCCCGGGTGGCGCAACAAAAGGGAATTGCCATGGGTGTCGGTTCCCAGCGAGTGCTGCTGGAGCATCCAGAGGTGGCGATCACGTTTGCCATTCGTCAAGAGGCACCCACTATCCCCCTCTTAGCCAATCTTGGCGCGGTGCAGTTGAACTATGGCTGTGGCGTCAATGAATGCCAAAAGATTATTGATCTCCTAGAGGCGAATGCCTTGATTTTGCACCTCAATCCCCTACAAGAGGCCGTCCAAACGGGGGGCGATCGCAACTTCAAGGGACTGTTGACGAAAATTGGTGTTCTCTGCCGTGCCCTACCGGTGCCTGTAATTGTGAAGGAAGTGGGCAATGGTATCAGTGCCGACGTGGCCAAGCAACTCGTGGAGGTGGGTGTAGCCGCTATTGACGTGGCGGGGGCAGGGGGAACCTCTTGGGCCAAGGTGGAAGCGGCGCGTGCTCAGGATGGGCGTCAGCAGTACCTCGGAGCAGCCTTTGCCGAATGGGGCATGCCTACGGCGCAGTGCTTGGAGCAAATTCATCCTGCCCTACCAGATACGCCCCTAATTGCCTCTGGCGGACTTCAAAATGGCATTGATGTGGCCAAGGCCCTTGCCCTCGGTGCTAGTCTTGCCGGTTTAGCGCGCCCCTTTTTGCAGGCCGCCCATCAATCAGAGGAGACACTTGCGCAACGCATTGATTTTATCCTTGAGGAATTGAAAACCGTGCTGTTTTGTACCGGCAGTGCCACCCCCCAAGCCCTCTATCAGCGCCGCTGTCTCGAAAGGATCTAGCGGGGGTCTTCAAGGATCGTGCGCAGCCACGGGGGCGGATCTGGAATCGGATTGCCCAATCGCTCCAACAGTGTCCATGCCAAAATATGCACCACTAAGGCATACACCGTGGACTGGAAAAAGACAAGTAGCAGTGCCACAACTTGGATCAGGGTCACCGTTGGCTCCAGCAGCAAATTCAGATTGACCAGTACCCAATCAATGAAATTCGTGACCTGCTGATTGAAGTAAATCCAGAGGTTTTCCCCGAGCAGAATGGACACAAGGCTAATCTGAAAGAAAAATCCTGCGGTGCCAATCACTGCGCCACTGAGGATGGAACGTCCCCAGCCTTCTTTTTTGGCCCAACAGCCGCCAAAAATGACCCCCATCATGCCGTGGGGCAAGAGAAATTGCAGACTGCGGGGTGGCCCCATCAACACAGAAAGGAGCAATGCACTGACAATGGCCGCCATCCAAGCGGCGCGGCGATTCCAGCGTAAATAAACGAGGGCGATGGGAATCGGAAAAAACAGGCGCAAGACTGGACCAATGGGCAAATAAAAGTTAATCACCCACAGCAGGGCAGCGGTACTGGCAAGGAAGGCCGTTTCCGTAATGACAAGGGTGCGCTGAATTTGCGATCGCCCCAAGGCTTGGGACTGCTCAGGGGGCACAATGGCTTCGACGTCAGGAAAATCATCCTCTAGGGAATCCGTTGGGTTCATTGATTGCAGATAACCTTTTTTCTCTACACTCTAGCAAGCTTTACTGCCAGCTCTCAAACTGGATATAGCGCCCTGAAAAATCCTTTGCTGAAAGTTAGAATCGGGGGTAAGGTATTCCTATCAAACTTACATGTTAATTTATGTGCCGTCTTTATGCCTATATGGGGCGCAAAACGTCCCTTGCCCATGCCTTGGTGGATGCTCCCCATTCCCTGTTGGTGCAAAGTTATCAACCCCGCGAAATGACGGCGGGACTCTTAAATGCCGATGGCTTTGGGGTGGGCTGGTATGCTGCCCGCCAAGATGTGCCCCCCTTTCTTTATCGGCAAACGATGCCCATGTGGCATGATATTAACTTTACTGAGCATTTAAGCCGCTACATTGAATCTGCCTGTTTTTTGGCCAATGTCCGCAGTGCCACACCGGGTCAACCCGTGCAAATGACGAATACGCAGCCCTTTCGCTGGGGACGCTGGCTGGGGGTGCACAATGGCTTTATCGAGAACTTTCGCCAAACCCTCTACCGCCCCATGCGCGATCGCCTGTCGGATATTTGTTACAACATTGTTGAAGGCTCTACAGACTCTGAGCACCTGTTTGCCCTCTTCTGCAATGAATTGGTCTTAAATCCGCAACTGTCACCGTTGATGGTACTGCGGCAAACACTGCAAATTGTTTTTTCCCTAGCGCAGGCAGCGCGTACCAGTGTCAGTGCCGCCATGATTCTGACTGATGGCGTCTATATTCTCGCCACCCGCTGTGCGCGGGGCACACCACCCCCCACCCTGTACTGGAGTCAGGATGCCGAGAAAATTCAACTCACCTCAGAGCCGGTAGATCAGCAAACGGAGTGGTATCCTTTACCCGAAAATAAACTGCTGTTGATGAGTTTGCAGAGTGAACCAGAAATTTACGCCTTCTGAGATATCAGTGCCTTTTAATCCCTTGGATCGGGGAACTTTTTGGCAAGCCTTTCAGAACCAGCGGCAATTTACACGCCAACTTGTGGCTGAGTTGAGCGAGGCCGTCCTTTGTGCGCAGCCCCATCCCCTCTATAGCCCTGTGGGATGGCATTTGGGACACATTGGCTACACAGAAGCCTTTTGGCTGTTGCCAGAATCCTCAGGGGTGAGCGATCGCGATCGCTATTGGTATGCCGCCGATGGCCGCCCCAAGGCCGAACGACAGCATCTACCGCCGCGTGGCCAGCTACTTGACTACTTAGCAGAGATTCGCCAAAAGACGGGCGATCGCCTCTACAGCCTTAGCGACGAGCAGTGGCAACGAGAACTCCGCCTCTGGTGGTGGATTTTGCAGCATGAAGCCCAGCACAGTGAAACGATGCAAATGGTGCTGGCGATGCAGGGGATTGTGACCACATTACCCCCTAACCTATCGCTGCCACAGGATCACCAACGGATTCCCGCTGGGGGGTATGTCATTGGCAGTGAAGACCTCTTAGCCCTTGATAACGAGCAGCCAGTCCAGAGTGTCGAACTACTTCCTTTTACGATTGATGCGGCACCGCTGACCTGGCGGGAATTTCTCACCTTTGTGGAAGCGGGTGGTTATCAGCGGCGGGAATGGTGGTCCAGCAGTGGTTGGGAATGGCGAGAGGCAGAGGAAATTGCCTCACCGTTTTACCCGATTCCTGAGAACCTAGACTTACCCATGTGGGGACTTAGTTTCTACGAAGCCGAAGCCTATGGCCATTTCCAAGGCAAACGTCTCCCCAGTGAACGGGAATGGGAAATTGCTGCTCAGCAGGGACTCTTGAATCAGGGCTACGTTTGGGAGTGGACGCAAAGTCCCTTTGCCCCCTATCCGGGGTTCCAGAGCTATCCCTACCGGGGGTATTCTGCCCCCTACTTTGATGGCGAGCATTTTGTCCTCAAGGGCGGTAGTCACTGGACGCGCCCCATTCTCAAGCGACCCTCATTTCGCAATTGGTATAGCCGCACCACCCGTGAGGTGTTTGCTGGAGCGCGCTACGTTCACCAAGAAACAATCTCTACACCAAGGGACACTGATGCCCAAATTTGAACATGTTTAGCCTGCACTCTCCCCTCCGCGCGTCAGCAGGTGGTGTGAGCTTCATGTTTTGTGCTGCGGTTCTCATCCATCTTGTGATCGCCTTCACTGGGATTCTTCCTAGGCTCCGCCAAGATTGAATCATCACCCCTTCTCTGGAGCGTGAGCCACATCATGAAACGCTTATCTCTTTCCACCTTGCTACTGCTCACTGTGACACTCACTCAAACTAGCGGAGCTTTGGCTCTACCCACGGCAACGCTGCAAGGCCGTATTTTTTTTGGCGATCAAATGGGCAATGTTGCACCGGCCGCCTGCTCAGCGATTCAAGTTGTTGCTAAACCGCAAAATTTACCGCCCATCAAGGTATTTGCTACTGGTCCTGCCGCTGGTGCTCAGGATGGTCAATGTACCTTTAAGATGACTAATGTGCCAGCAGGTATTCCCATTGAATTAAGCGCCGTTTACAGCGATTTGCTCTCCTATCCCGAAAAAACGTACCCCAGTCCTGCCGGCAAGTGGCAAAATCCCTTTGTTCTGCGCCCCGCTCAGGTGCATGTCAGGTACATTGAACTTGATGGCAAACCTTAGTTTGTTGGCTATTGAAGCTGAGCAAACGAAGCACCGTTCCTCAGTAAAGAAAGTTTGAACAAGATGACCCCCAAGCGATGAGTGCGACTCAAACTCCCTAAACTAGGGACAAGGGCATAGGGGCGTTTTGATGTCAATTGCTGAGGAATTCCGCCAACTGCAAACGCAACTCTTGGAGTGCTGGGACGGGACAGAAACGTTTATTCCTGAACTGCCCAAGGGTCCCGGCGGTATTGAGCGCGATATTGTGGTGGTGCCTTCCCTGAGCTTTCCCCAACCGGAGCTGGCCAAGATCACCGGCTACACCCACTACGAGGAGCGGCAACTCTATACGCTGATCCAGTTGCGGAATCCGCGTACCCGCATGATCTACGTGACGTCCCAGCCGCTGCACCCCAGCATTATTGACTATTATCTGGATTTACTCCCCGGCGTACCCAGTTCCCATGCCCGCGATCGCCTGCTGCTGCTGGCCACCTACGATCGCTCCGATAAACCCTTGACTGCGAAAATTTTAGAGCGGCCTCGCCTTTTGGAGCGTATTCGTCAAGCCCTGCGTCCCAACCAAGCCTACATGGTGTGTTTTAACTCCACCCCTTTGGAGCGGGAACTGGCGGTACGCTTAGGCATTCCCCTCTACTCGACGGATCCCGACCTCCTCTACTGGGGAACCAAGGCGGGCAGTCGGGAACTTTTTGCGGCTGCAGGCATTCCCCATCCGATGGGCAGCGGTTTTTTGCAGAGGGTACCGGAACTGGTGCGCGCGATCGCTCACCTCCAAGAGAAATCTCCTGAACTGCAACGGGTAGTGGTGAAACTCAATGAGGCTTTTTCCGGAGAAGGCAATGCTCTTCTTGATCTGCGCCCACTGCGCCCCCTTGGCAGCCCACACACCCCCGATCATCTACAACGGATTGAAAATAGCCTAGAGGAGATGGTCTTTCAGGCGCCTAATGAAACTTGGCTCTCCTATCGGCAGCGATTTATGGATCTGGGGGGGATTGTCGAAGCCTTTGTGGAAGGTGCTGTCAAGCGATCGCCCAGTGTCCAAGGCTGCATTACCCCCAAAGGCAGTGTTGAAATTGTCTCCACCCATGAGCAGTTACTCAATGCCCCCACAGGTCAAATTTTCATTGGCTGTGAATTTCCTGCCCATGCCGATTATCGCCAACAACTCCAAGAATTGGGGCAAAAGGTAGGGACGTACTTAGCACAGCAGGGGGTGATCGGCTGTTTTGGTGTGGACGTTGTTGCCACCCAGACAACAGCAGGGTGGGAGCTTTACGCCATTGAAATTAACCTGCGCAAGGGTGGTACCACGCACCCCTTCATGACCTTAAAATTCCTCACCGATGGCCACTATGAGCTAGCCTCTGGACTGTTTTACAGCAAGCACCGCCGTCCCAAGTATTACATTGCCTCCGATAACCTCTGCCAACCCCACTATCGCGGCCTCCTGCCCAATGATCTCTTAGATATGATTGCCCGCTACCATCTCCACTTTGATTCCAGCACCGAAACGGGCACTGTCTTTCACCTCATGGGGGCACTCTCGGAATTTGGTAAGCTGGGTCTCGTCAGCATTGGCAACACCCCCGAAGAAGCCCAAGCCATCTACAACCAAACCATTGGCGTTCTCGATGCTGCGGCGCTATAAGTCCCTAATGTGCCCACCCCCCGCATAGACAGGGGTCTGAGAATCTCGTTACAATTGGCAACGTTCACTGTGAAGAGCAGCCTGTAGGGAAAATCCAGTGCAAGTCTGGTGCTGTGCCGCAGCTGTGATGGGGAACCCCCCTCAGCCAGAATGCCTACTTGCTGTGGTTCACTCTGTTTGCCTGCGTCGCACGGGCATGGAGTTTCAACGTGGTTGTTACGCTCAACGATTCCATTCTCAATCCCCTCGGTTTTAGCCTCGATTTACCCCCTCTCCCCCAATCTCGACCGCTTTTACTCGTCGGTCATGGGACGCGCGATCCGGAAGGTCGCCAAGCATTTTTGGACTTTGCCCAAGCCTATTATCAACTGGATCCCTGCCGGCCTGTTTTTCCCTGTTTTCTGGAGTTAACGGAACCCTCGATTTTTGAAGTGCTCAGCCAGTGTGCTGCCGCAGGCCATACAGACTTGTCAGTGCTGCCAGTTTTACTCTTTGCTGCTCGCCACAATAAGTTTGATGTCACCAATGAGTTGGATTGGGCACGGCGGGCGTTTCCGCAATTGCGCTATCACTATGGCCGCCACTATGGCATTGCCCCCGAAATTTTAACCCTGTGGCGATCGCGCCTTGAACGCTTGGACTCACCAGAATTTAATCCCCAAGGCATTGGCCGCGAAGAAACCGTTCTCCTAGTGGTGGGACGCGGCTCCAGTGATCCCGATGCCAATGGCGATGTCTTTAAGCTAGCCCGCATGCTCTGGGAAGGCAGTGGCTACAAAACCGTTGAGGTCTGCTTTATTGGCATTACCCATCCCCGCCTACCCGAAGGATTTGGGCGGGCGAATCTTTACCAGCCCCGCCGCGTGATTGTTTTGCCCCACTTCATGTTTACAGGGGCATTAGTCAAGAAAATCTATACCCTTACCGCAGAAGCCCAAGCTGCCTATCCCAGTGTTGAATACGTGAACCTACCGGAAATTGGCCTGCATCCGCAACTATTTTATCTCACGCGGCAGCGGGAAATTGAAACCCATACGGGGCAGGTGGCCATGAACTGTGAAGCCTGCAAATTCCGTTTGGTGGCAGGCCATAGCCATCATCACCACCATCATCAGGATCATGAGCACCCCTCCCACAGCCATGATCACGGGGGGCATCACCATCACCATGGATCAACCGTGGACTTGGATCACTTGCCCAGTTATCACCAACGCATTTGGCAAGTTCCCTAGACATTGCTTCCCAGCGAAAATGTTAGAGTAGAAATAATTGCTACTCTTTCTCAAGCTTGAATGGGGCTTGTCTATGCGCATTAAATATCCTCCCCAGACCGTTGATCGGGTGTTGATTTTTGATACCACACTGCGGGACGGTGAACAGTCGCCGGGTGCCTCGCTGAATGTGGATGAAAAACTCACGATCGCCCGTCAACTGGCGCGACTGGGGGTGGATATTATTGAAGCAGGCTTTCCCTTTGCCAGTCCCGGCGACTTTGAAGCCGTACAGCGGATTGCCGAAACCGTGGGCACCGAAACAGGGCCTGTGATCTGTGGCTTGGCTCGTGCCACCCGCCAAGATATTGAAGCCGCCGCAAAAGCCCTCAAACCCGCCTACTATCCCCGCATTCACACTTTCATTGCCACCTCGGACATTCACCTAGAGTACAAACTGAAGAAAACCCGCGCTGAGGTACTGGAAATTGCCCCAGAAATGGTGGCCTATGCCAAGTCCTTTGTGGATGATGTTGAGTTTTCCCCTGAGGATGCCGGGCGTTCGGATCCTGAGTTTCTCTATCAAGTTTTGGAGCGGGTGATTGACGCCGGTGCCACAACAATTAACATTCCCGACACCGTGGGGTACACCACCCCCGCCGAATTTGGTGCCCTGATCAAAGGCATCAAGGAAAACGTGCCGAATATTGATCGTGCCGTCATTTCAGTCCATGGTCACAACGACCTAGGCTTGGCCGTTGCCAACTTCCTTGAGGCTGTGAAAAATGGGGCACGGCAACTGGAGTGTACGGTTAACGGCATTGGGGAGCGCGCCGGCAATGCTGCCCTTGAGGAATTGGTGATGGCTCTCTATGTGCGGCGGCAGTATTTTAACCCCTTCCTTGGCCGTCCCCCTGAATCAGAAGCACCCCTGACCAATATCAACACCCGCGAAATTTACAAAACCTCCCGCTTGGTTTCAAATCTAACGGGCATGCTGATTCAGCCCAATAAGGCGATCGTCGGTGCCAACGCCTTTGCTCACCAATCAGGCATTCACCAAGATGGCGTCCTCAAGCACAAGCAAACCTATGAAATCATGGACGCCCAGCTCATTGGCCTAGCCGACAATCAAATTGTTTTGGGCAAACTCTCTGGTCGCAATGCCTTTGCCACCCGCCTGCGCGAGCTGGGCTTTGAACTCAGTGAAACGGAACTCAACAAGGCGTTTTTGCGCTTCAAGGATCTGGCCGATAAGAAAAAAGAAATCACCGACTGGGATTTGGAAGCTATTGTTAAAGATGAAACCCAAGCCATTGATGTTCAAGGCTACCAGCTGGAATTTGTGCAGGTCTCCTGTGGCGATCGCGCCCGCCCCACCGCCACCGTAACCATCCGTCTGCCCAGTGGTGAGGAGCTGACAGATGCCGCCATTGGCACAGGCCCTGTGGATGCCGTCTATCGTGCCATTAACCGCGTGGTGCAAATTCCCAATCGCCTCATTGAGTATTCCGTGCAGTCAGTGACTGCGGGAATTGATGCCATCGGCGAGGTGACCATTCGCCTGCAACACGGGGATCGCATTTACTCGGGCCATGCCGCCAATACGGATATTATTGTTGCTTCGGCTCATGCCTATATGAATGCCCTCAATCGTCTCTATCGCGGGCTCCAGCAACAACGCCTCCACCCCCAGACCGCTGAGGTTCATGGTGGAACCACTCCCTAAGCCCCTTGAGCGCCATGGCATCTACCCCTGCCCTATTTGCCGCCATGGCCAAATTGTCCCCATGGTGCTCATGGAAACCCATGCCTGTAACTTTTGCCGCCACATTTTTACCCTTGATCCTGAGCGCCAAACGGCTCGCCTTGAAGATGGGGCGATCGCTTTTCGCTGGCAGTGGACAGGTACAGGCTGGCGATCGCTCCACCGCCCCTCTTCTCAGGTCACCGTTGTTGCCCTTGTGTTAGCTATTTTGCTCATCATTTTACCGCCGACACTCATCGGGCTAGCCTATGCCCTGTTTCCGCCCCTAGAAGCAGGAGTTTGGCGCTGGTTTCCCCTGCTTTGGACAGGCCTCACCTTAGCTGCCCATGCCCTACTCTTTGGGCCTGTTTTAATGGCTATTTTGTCCCCCGAAAGGGAGATGTGAAACCTTAGATAGAGAGGGGTGCCACCGCTGACTCAGCAGCACTGTTCTGATAACCTCTGAAATCTCGGTGGTTGACAGCTACACCATTGACGACAATCCCAAGCAGCTTTTGCTGTAAGCTCAGATCGCAAGCCTGCAGGGCCTGAGCAAAGGCTTCGCGTCGCGTTTTCTTTAAGCGCACAACCAAGAGGGCCCGCTCCACCGCTGCCAGAACCCGATGCGCCTCCGCAGCAGCCAAAATCGGCGGCACATCCAGAATCACGCAGTCAAAGGTATCCTTAGCGCCCTCCAAGAAATCAAACCACCGCGCAGAACTCAGCAGTATCATCGGCTCTTGCTGAACCTGACCCGCCGTCAGTACCCAGAGTCTTTCCGCACGATTTGCTAAAAGACTGAACCAGTGGGGAAAAGGCATTTCCCCTTGCAACAACTCCCCTAGGCCTGCGACATTGGGAATGCCAAGTCCTTGATGCATGCTGGGCTGACGCAAATTGGCATCCACCAGTAAGACCCGTTTTCCCATCGCCGCTGCTGCAACCGCAAGGTAAATCGCAAGGGTCGTTTGTCCTTCTTTGCCCACTGTACCCGTTATTGCCAAAGAGCGGGGCAATCCCAACGACTCTAGCTGCGTCAACAGGAAGTAAAAACTTTCCCTAAAAGCAGGTGTGGCACTCGGCAAACGGTGCTGCAATCCCCAGAGCGTCAACGGTGTTTCTAGGCGACTAAAGGCCAATTGATCAAATGTCTTCGTCAGAGGAATCTCGCCAAGAATCGGTAAGGGGGTTTGTTGGCGAATTTGCTCCACTTCCAGAAAGCGATCATCCAACCAATCGAGGATTAGGGCCAAAAGCAGCCCAGACACTCCCCCCAGCATTAAGGCTATCACCAGTGCCCGTAATAAACGCGGGGTTACCTGATATTCTTCCTTGTTGTCAATATCTGAGAGGACTCGCCATGTGAAGTCCCGTTGCGCAATCTGCAGCTGGAGGGACTGTCGAGTTTGCAGTAATAACCTCAGAGCTTCCTGTGCTGCTGCAAAACGTTGTTCCATCTTGCGGTAAGGATTGGCAAGGCGTATTACTCGCGATATCTCTGCCTCAGTGGTCTGAATTTGGTTGCTTAATTCAGCATCCGCCCTCCGCAGCGCTTCAAGCTCAATTCTGGTCTCTATGTACTTCGCGATTAGAGACTCAGAAACGGCACTTTGATAACCAATCAGCGTTTCGGGTTGACGAACTTGATCCTGATTTCTAATCGTAATCTGTCGAGCTTGCTGTCTGGCCTGCTCTAGCAGTAGTCGCTTTTCTTCCTGTAGCGCTTGCACCGTCGGTGAGTTTTCATTCAGCTTGGCCTGCTCCCCAGCCAGCCTAGTTTCTGCTTCTGTTAATTTTGTTAGCAACTCCTGATAGTTTTGAGAAGCAGCTAGATTGGCGGCAGCAAGTGCCTCAGCAGGAGACAACCTTAACTGTGCTTCGAGGGAGTTAAACGTTGCCTGAGCCGACTCCAGTTTTACTCTATTTTCATTTCTTGCAGAGATCAAATTATCCAAAAGGCTAAGATACGTTTCAAGATTGCTGCTTCCAGAGTTCACAGAGTTCAACTGGGAAGCAACTAAGTCAGGTCGTACTACCTGATTCTGAAAGCGAAATTGGTTAAGTTGATCCTCTAGATCGTCAATTTGACTCAGGGTCTTCTGAATTTCTTGGTTAACATAGCGCAGATTATCCGCTATTTGGTTCTCCTTTTCTTCTTCACTAAATCTTTTTAATTCTTCAACAAGAATTCCTAGGAGTGATTCTATCTTTTCTTTTTCTTTTGCAGAAAATTGGATTTCTATAATCTTTTGACCTGACTGATCTAGTAGGCTCTTACCTGAGGTTGCTTTCGCTGGCTGGATTTTTAAGGATCTAATAAAAGATTGATACGAATATTGTTTTGGATCTAGATCAGGATTTGCTACTAAAAATTTCTCATAAATTGGACGCAAAACGATATCGCTATTGAGTACCTGAACCAAAGTTGCCACATCACCTTTTGTTTCACCTGACAAAAGGGGCAGGGATATTGGAGAAAGCTGACGGAGTGACGCTAAAGATGTTCCTGGCCGGGCGCCTGAGGATTGGATAGGTTCAACCTGCACCAACACAGAGTGTCGATAGCTTCTCAAAAAGAGGTAAGAGTATCCCAAAAAGCCAATTGAGACTAGCGCACCTGCCAAGATGCCAACTGCTGAACGCCGCTTCAGCCCGCGAAGTACTTGATCAATGGTCACCTTATCAATTGGCTGCGGCTGCCACAAACTTGGCCGAGAGGCTTCAGAGGGCAACGACAGATGGTTATTTTCACTCGACATAGGGCAAACTCAACTCGTTAGATACCATAGTACTCACGATACCAGTGGACAAATTGCTGTACGCCTATCTCAACAGGAGTTGTGGGTTCGTAGCCTGTGTCTGCCCTAAGTTCGAGCACATCCGCGTAGGTATCGGGGACATCGCCCGGTTGCAGAGGCAGAAGATTTAACTGCGCTTTCTTCCCAAGATAGGTTTCTAAAAGTTCAATATACCGTAGGAGTTCGACGGGGCGGTGGGCACCAATGTTGTAAACACGCCAAGGTGCGAGACTAGTGGCCGGATCAGGATTTTCGCCACTCCATGAAGGGTTGGGTGTGGCAGGTCGATCCAGCACCCGTAGAATCCCCTCGACAATGTCATCAATGTAAGTAAAGTCGCGGCGATGCTTACCATAATTAAAGACAGGCAACGGTTCATTATTCAAAATGGCTTTCGTAAACTTAAAGAGTGCCATGTCGGGGCGCCCCCATGGGCCATAGACGGTAAAAAAGCGCAGTCCAGTAGTGGGCAGGTCATAGAGGTGGCTGTAGGTATGTGCCATCAGTTCATTGGCTTTCTTGGTGGCCGCATAGAGACTCAAGGGGTGATCAACATTATCGTGAACAGAAAAGGGTAGTTTTTTATTGGCACCATAGACGCTTGAGGTGCTGGCATAGACGAGATGCTCTACCTGATGGTAGCGACAGGCTTCCAAAATGTGGATAAAACCTACAATATTACTGTCAATATAGGCCAAGGGATTCTCAATCGAGTAGCGTACACCCGCTTGCGCTGCTAAGTGGATGACCCGTTGCGGGGCAAAGTCTGTAAAGAGTTGGTTCAACTCTGCGCGATCTACAAGGTCGATTTTTCTAAATACAAATTGCTCACTTGCCGTGAAGGGGTTGAGGCGTTCAAGGCGAGCTTTCTTGAGGTTGACATCGTAGTAGTTGTTGAGATTATCGAGACCAATCACGCGATCGCCCCGCTTAAGTAGTTCCAGTGCTACTGCATTGCCAATAAACCCAGCAACACCCGTCACCAAAATATCCATCTTGATTCCTCAAATGACAAAAAGTAGCTAAAGGCGGCCGTCCACATCTTCCTTCGATAATACCCACTTCACATCATAAAGAACTCCCGGTGTTTTCAAGAGAGCACGAATGCCAGTACTACCCATTTCATGAAACTGCTGGTGGGCAACAGCAATAATGATTCCGTCCCACTGATGAGATAACTCTTCAATAAGGGAAATTCCATATTCTCTCTTGGCCTGTTGGGGATCTACCCAAGGATCGTAAATATCAACCTCTAGGCCATAACTTTGCAGTTCTTTGATAATGTCAACGACACGTGTGTTGCGTAAATCGGGGCAATTTTCCTTAAAGGTTAGTCCCATAACAAGTACACGAGCATTAGGTAAGTCAATTCCCTTTTTGACGAGTAACTTCAGAAATTGCGCTGCTACATAAAAGCCCATGTTATCGTTGATACGGCGACCAGCCAGAATCAGTTCAGGGTGATAATTGCAAGCTGCTGCTTTGTAAGTTAGATAGTAGGGATCAACGCCAATACAGTGGCCACCGACCAATCCCGGACGAAAGGGCAAGAAATTCCATTTTGTGCTTGCAGCAGCTAACACTTCTTCTGTATCAATGCCCAATAGGTGAAAAATAATAGATAGCTCATTCACAAAAGCAATATTAATGTCTCGTTGAATATTTTCAATTACTTTTGCCGCTTCGGCCACTCTAATCGAGCTTGCCTTGTGTGTTCCCGCTGGAATAATTGATGCATATAGGCGATCAACTAAATCAGCAACTTCAGGTGTTGAACCAGAGGTAACTTTTTTAATTGTGGTTAAACGATGGTTATGATCCCCCGGATTTATTCGTTCAGGGCTATAACCAACAAAAAAATCTTGATTAAATTTTAGTTTGGATTCCTGCTCAAGGATGGGAACACAAACTTCTTCTGTTACACCCGGATAAACAGTAGATTCATAGATAACTATAGACTGAGGTGATAAAATCTGACCAACACTCTTGGAAGCTTTTCTTAAAGGTTCAAGATCTGGAACTTTGTAATAATCTATTGGAGTGGGGACAGAAATAATAAAAATATTACATTTTCTTAAATCTTCGAGATAGGTTGTGTACATTAGCAAGGAACACGCTTGCAAATCAGTGTCACTGACTTCTCCTGTTCTGTCATATCCCTGCTTAAGTTCAGCGATACGTTGGCTATTAACATCATAACCAATAGTATAGTACTTCTTGCCAAATTCAACGGCCAAAGGAAGACCAACATAACCTAAGCCAATCACAGCAATCTTAAAAGTATCAGAAAAATTAAGCATCATGCACTCACCTTCGCTAATTTCGGCATCTTTCACTTTTTTGAAAAGAGTTGCAATATCCTAATAAAACTAACATGAACTGAGCAATTTGAGGTATTGAGCATTAATCTTTTTGACATCAAATAAGTCCAAAGCCATTTGATAGCTATGATACCCCATTGAAGGAATCAAACTAGGTTGTTCAATAAATTTCCGCATTGCAGTTATCAAAGCATTCACATCCCGAGGCGGAATAAGGTAACCATTATAGCCGTCAATAACCGTTTCACGGCAGCCTGGCACGTCCGTAGTAATCACTGGTCGACCCATAGCCATTGCTTCTTGCGTACTGCGGGGAACACCCTCACGGTAGGAAGGTAAGACAAACACACTAGTACTGGGTAGATACTCTTTGATATTAACAAAGCCAAACCACTCAACTATACCAAGCTCTGTAAATTCCTTAATTTGTGCTTCAGATAAGCTCCCCGGATTGCTATCTAGTCCACCAATTAACCAAAATCGAACTTTAGGATACAGAGCTTTTAAGTATTTAGATGCCTCTAAAAACTCTAATACTCCTTTTTCAATAAGTAACCTTGCAACTAAAGTAAATGTTAATGGACGAGAAAAAGGCTCGCAATACGACCATTCTTGAAGATTAACGCCTGTCCCTTTAATGATTAAAGTTTTACAAGGATTTAGGCCACATGCTTGAGTAATTTCATGACAATCATCTTTATTTTGAAAGATAATTTTATCCGCAATAGGTAAGCATATCCTGTATAAAAAAATGAGAATACTCTTCAATTTTCTTGATTTTAATTGATGGTCAAGAGTAAATGCATAACCTAAGCCCGTGAATAATGCAGAGCGGAATTTTATACCAACAAATCTCGAGGCTAGTAATCCCCAAATAATTGGCTTCGAGCTAATAGCCAAGAGACTATCAGCATTAATTTTTTTTATTGTTTTAATAATAGAGAAGAGAGATTTAATTTCTTGCCAAGGATTTGTGCCATTACGAACAAGGTAAAAATGATGACATCTGGCACCTATTTCATTTAGTTTTGAAATTTCTGCTTCTGTATAATCTGGAGCTAAACAATGAACCTCAGCACCTCTATGAATTAATTCTAAAATCAAATCTCTTCTGAAATTAATTAACATCTGAGCATTGTTGCAAAGCAATATCAATGACAACCCATCTAGCTTGGGTATTCCATAGTGATCTTTGATTGCCATCTTAAATAAAAGGATACATGCGATAGGGTAACCACGCGAAAGCATGATCAGCAAATTGCAGCCATACCCATAATACTAAAAAACTGTAACCAAGTACTAGAAGCATCCATCGATAAAATATTTCTCGGCTTTGAGTCAGAAAGAGGTAGGGCAGATTTCCTAGAACATAGATCTGAATAGGTATTAGGTACAGCGCAAGGCGATCGGCAGCAGTTGAAGAACCTGTCAGCAAGAGTGCAAAAGAAAAAATAACTAGCCAAGATAAAGCAAGATAAACTTTTGAAGAAGTTCTAAAGAAATTATGCCCTGTATAGTATTCGATTAAAAAAATAGTTGCAGGTAAGAGATTCATGGATAGTCGAATTAAAGCACCTGAAGATGACATCCCTGCTCCGATATAGTGAACTAAAAATCTATCGCTGATGTTAGTAATTGCAATTGCACCAGATAGAGCTATCAATAATAATGCTAACACAAGTAGAATATTAATTATTTTTCCTGTTTTTAGTACGTCAAATAAAAACATTAATATCGGCACTAATATCAGAAATATTGCTGTCTTATGAAACAGTAATGCCAAAATAAAAAACAGAATTGAATTTATTTTTTTATTGGATTCTAATGCCATTAACGCTAGTAGCTCTAAAGCGATCGCTCCTGCTTGGCGAGTATAGCCCATTGCTACAACAGTCGTTAAGTATGGGAAAGCAACTGTTAAACCCAAGTAAGGATTTTTCAGTTTTTGACAAAAAGCAAATAAACAGCTTGTGTAAATCACTGCAACACATAAGTTTACAAAATAAATTTCCTGATTAAGAGCAGCAGCAATCTTATTAATCCAGTGATAGGCAGGGTCACCAAGTAGAGCTTCAAAGCCTACCCATGGCTGATATCTAGAAGCTTCTAGTACATCTATATACTGAAACCAGTCTCCACCAACTTCAAATCTCAGACCAATAAAAGCGACATAAATACTAAAAAGAAATACCCAATACCACTTCGGCATTTCTATAACCGATGGTGTTAGCGTGAGTAAGAAAACAAAGAAATAGGGAAACATATGCTAGGGCTAGATATTCAGAAACAGCGCTCTAACCATGACTGAAACATTAATACTTCCCATAGTTGTCCTGCCCAGTTGCGTTTTCCTGTTTGATGCTCCTGCCAGTATTGCCAAACAAGGTCAGGGTGTAGGTAGCCCTCCTGCTGAAGACGGTTTGGGTTCAACAAAGTTGCTCCCCAGTCTCGCAGTTCAGAACGCAACCACTGAGCTAGGGGAATACCAAACCCCATTTTAGGGCGTTCAATCAAAGGCGGCGGGACATAGCGATACAAAAGTTTACGGAGTACCTGCTTGCCCTGCCGCTGTCTGATTTTCATCTCAAGGGGGAGTGTCCAAGCAAACTCAACAATTCGATGATCTAGAAAAGGAATACGGGTCTCAAGACTCACTCCCATGGCGGCGCGATCGACCTTGACAAGAATGTCATCGGGGAGATAGGTCAGCAAATCAAGTGCCATCATATAGGATTCAAAAGGCAGTTGATGGCTCAGTTGGTCAAGCTTTTCTTGGATTAATAATGGTTCTTGACTATTAAGGACGAACTGAGAAGGTAAATCAATCAGTGATAGAAAAGAAAGATAGACTTCTTTGTCAGAGGTCATTTCACAGAGCTTAGCCAGCTTAGCGATTTTATCCCCTATGGTTGTATATCTTAAATTCTGAGGCAGAAAGATACTGAGTCCCCCAAAAAGCTGATCCCATTGTCTAGGGGATAGTTTTTTCAGCAAAGATGCAAGGGTGCGGCGCACTGGTTTCGGCAAGCGTTCTATTTTTCCCCAAATTGCAGGGGTCAAAAGGTACCGTACGTATCCGCCAAATAGTTCATCCCCTCCATCACCGGACAAAGCAACTGTCACCTCTTGGCGCGCAATCATTGACACAAGATGGGTAGGGATTTGAGAGGAATCAGCAAAGGGTTCGTCGTAAAGGTGGGTAAGTTTGGGAATGACATCCCGCGCCTCTTGACCTGTAAGGTAATATTCAGTGTGATCGGTACCCAAGTGTTGGGCAACTGCTTTAGCATATTGGGCTTCGTTATAGGCATCTTCATAGAAGCCAATGCTAAATGTTTTAACGGGCTGGGAAGAAAGGCTTTGCATTAAGGCTACAACGGTTGAAGAATCTACTCCCCCCGATAGAAAAGCCCCTAGGGGAACATCTGCCAACAGTTGCCCTTGCAAACTCTGCCGCAGGAGATACTCTAATTCAGTAGCGGCATCTGCTTCTGTCCCCTGAAAGGTGTGAGTCAGCCCTTTTTCAATAACGGTTTGCAGTGACCAGTAAGCTTGAGGTGTCCCTTGAATGTTGGGTCTGAGAGATTCAGCAGACCACTGGAGATAGGTACCTGCTGGTAACTTCCAGATATGTTCATAGATGCTGTAGGGAGCCGGAATCCAGCTATAGCGGAAATACAGCGCTAAGGCATCGCGATTAATCAAGTTAGCAAAGGCTGGGTAAGCCCGAATCGCTTTGAGTTCTGAGGCAAAAACCAAGGCTCCATTGACCCAACCGTAGTAGAGGGGCTTTTCACCTATGCGATCCCTAGCTAGGGTTAATGTACGAGTCTTGCGATCCCAAAGGGCAAGGGCAAACATGCCAACTAGCTTTTCTAGGGCTGTGGTCACGCCCCAATGGCTAAAAGCCGCCAGTAGCGTCTCGGTATCGGAATGTCCGCGCCAAGGGGGGGCTGCACCAAGGGCTGTTAACTCCTGACGCAGTTCAAGGTGGTTGTAAATTTCACCATTAAAGACGAGGACATAACGGCCACAAGCAGAAACCATCGGCTGATGTCCTGCGGGGGAAAGATCAAGAATTGCTAGACGACGGTGGCCTAGGGCGATACCTGCCGCCTCATCTATCCAGACTCCCTCATCATCAGGGCCGCGATGGGAAAGGGTGCCATTCATCTTGCGGATAGTTGCTGCCCAGTCACCTAAAAAGGCAGCGTTGAGAAAACCAACTAGGCCACACATAAGCCTTAGAGGACTCCTTGAGCTTTGGCTACTACAGACTCTAGCAGATGCGCCAATTTGGGTGCTGTCACTTGAAGAGCGTAGTGCTGCTCAACTCGGCGACGGCCTGCAAGACCCATCCTAGTGCGCAAGTCAGCATTTTGAATTAAGGTTTCAAGGGCAGTTGCCCATTCTTCATTTGTAGAAGCTAAAAAGCCATGGACACCATGCTGAACAATATCAAGATTGGCTCCGACAGGAGAAGCAACAACAGGTAACCCGCAAGCCATATACTGAATCAATTTGAGGCCACACTTACCGCGCTCCCAAGGCTCATCGGGAAGGGGCATAATGCCAATATCGCACTGGGCAATGTCTTGAGCTTCTGTTTCTTCTGACCATGGAACAGAGATAACTTCAGTTTTTGGCAAGTGAAGATTATGGGTACCGATCGCGATTAACTGAATTTTATAAATTTGAGATAAACGAGTCAGTACTGAAGCAATATGAAGTAAATACTTTTGGGTTTTGGGTGTACCAATCCAGACAATTTTGAGGCGAGACAGCTCTGCGTTAATTTTATTTTGAACAAAGGTATATTTAGAAAGATCAACAACAGTAGGTAAGACCTCAACCCATCTCGCACCTGTATTGCGGGCATACTCAGCAATATAGTTATTGCCAGCGGTCACTAAAGTCGCTGAATTCATGATGGAGGCAATCTTACTAGAGAGTAAGGATTTGATAATTTTGTTTTTGTGCTGGTCATATTGATGGAAAATAGCATCATCATAATCAACAACAATCGGGACGTTCGGAATGAAATAATTCTCGATAAAGAAAGGCATATAAGGAAATATTTCCTTTTCAAGAATAACTAAGTTGTAGTGATTAAGTCTCAATAGCTTAATTAAGCGGTTAAATATACCTTTTAGGGCGTGAATATATTTTCTATAATCTCCAGTATAAAGGTGGTGAAGATATTGCTGATTCAGTAAGGGCAGTATTTCACAATTAAACCCTCTTTCTTTTAAGTAATTAATGTATTGAAAGAAACGATAGCGGCTACTAGCACCATCGCGATCGTATCTAGTCAAAAACAAAACATTCATTATTTTATTCATTTACTAGTTGTTGATAAATATTTTGATAGTCCTTTACGCCTTCTTCAAGAGAGAAATACTTAATGGCTGCTGCACGACATCGTTGGCTCAAGTGTTCGTCTTGTAGTAATTCTAAAATCTCTTCGGCGGCTTTACGCATAGCGGATTCATCAAAACTTCTTAAGATAACCCCAACTTTTTCTTGCTCAATGATCTGAGTCATATCCCCAACTCCATCATTAGTTACACATGGGATGCCACAGGCAAGAAATTCACCCAATCTGGTAGGGGCGCAAGCAAGATTAGAGTAAGCTGGCTTCCTAAAAAAAATTCCTAAGTTCATTTGCCTGATTATATCTGAAATACCCTGATAGTCAGAGCTAGTAATTTCAATAGATAACAAATTTACTTTACTTTGATTAATAATTTCACGAACTATTTGATGATCAGTTCGTGTCACAATGATAAATTTAGAGACCAAGTCTTTATCAATAGAGTATAGAAAATAGATAAATTTAAGTACGTCAGAGAATAAATACCAATTACTTATAGAGCCAATATAGCCAATTACTAGATTATTCGTTTGCTTATGATTATTTACTGATTCATTTTCAGGTGAGAAAATATCTAAATCTGTGCAGGTTCTAATGCAGGAAAAATTTAGCTTTTTGTTTTGCAAATATTCAAACTTGCTGATTTCAGAAATGGCTGCTTCTGTGAGTGATACAGTATGATCTGCATTGAGCAAAAATTGCTTTTCAAACCATTTTGCCAAGTGATAAAGTTGACTATTTACAGGCCAAATACCCCCATCAACTCGCTCATCTGCCCAAAAGCCACGCATGTCAAAAATAAATTTAGTGCGTAGTAACTTTTTGAGGACTAAGGCAATTACAGAAGGAACATAGCTGCGAGCATGGACAATTTTAATCCTTCTTGTAACAGCAATAAATAAAGCTACTGTAATTCCTTGAAACAAGTCATAGGTTGTCGCCAGAACAGAGGGAGATTTATGGTACTTTAAGGGAATCCAATGAATTTGATGGGAGTGAACTTTCTTCTGAATTCTCTGGCGCTCAAGAACATTCTGCCAATCTTTAGCTTTCTCAAAACTAATGAGGTAGATAGTGTAACTATCGCTTAGCTTTTCAAGGTAGCGCAATACTTGGGATTGGCCAAGTGGCTCTAGCAAACCATCATAGGTAATATAGAGTACATTACTGCTCATGGGGAAACATTACATTAAGATACTGCTGGGCAATCTTTTCAACCGAGAAGTCAGCCGCTCGTTGCTTTAGGAATTCAGGCTCTGGTGAACTCATTAGGGCTTCAGTCATGGCTTTGGCTAAGGCATTGACATCGCCGACAGGAACCAGCGTACCATATTTGCCATCAGCTAGAATCTCACGGGAACCAGAACTACTAAGACAATCTGCAGAAATAATCGACTCAATCTTATATAAATTCGTGCAAGATTGAACGTAGTTCTTCCTTATTCTTAACCTGATCAAATCCCCATAAGAAATTACACATTTGATATTGCTCATCCGTTATTGTCTGTGAGTGTTTTTCAAAAAGCCGAGCAAGTTGCTGATATTCGATTGATGAGTAATAGTCACTTACAGCTTTAGATTCCCTAATGTAGAGACTTTGTGGTATATCATAGTCTATTTGTTGCTTGAATAGCCAGTGCGGTTTTCCCATATAGATACAGTAACCCACATGGGTACCAATAGCATTGGATGCTGTAACGTCTGCAAGATAAATAATTGACTTAAGACGATTCATAAAATTCCAGTCAAGACTATGGCCTACTGTTGTGCAGTAAAAACCAGCTTTTAAGTAAAGAGAAACTATTTCTGGCTTACAATCTAACCAGAAGAAACAGACCACAATAGATTTAAATTCATTTTTTAATCGTTTGAGATAGTTTAATGCTGATAAGTGGTCAAACTTTGCTCTTACAACTTCTTTTTTGTGACCCGATGAATGCGCCAAGAAAAATAAAAGAGTATTTCCTAGATTTTGCTTGATTTCTAATAAAGTTTGACTGTTAATCAAATCAGCATAATGTATGTAGGGGCCAATAGGTACTATTTTTTTGCTTGTGTACTTCAAAAGTATTTCTTTCCTGTACTGGCTAAATGTAATGATTCCACGTGTATCTGGACACAGATCATCAATAAAAAAATCATTACTCAAGTAAAGACCATGTTCAATCGTAGCAATCAATCTTTGCTTTACAGGAATATTTGCATACTGCTTTATGACTTTAGATACACCATAGAATGAATTTTGACTAAACTTCTCATTAGACAACGAGTAAGCAAGTACTGCTGGTAGAATAGTAGGCTTTGTATCTATGCCTAGGAAGTGGATAGTATCTTTTTCAGATTCAATTTTAGGAAGATATAGAAATTTGATGAAATTGCCGTATAACCTCTGATATAGATATCTGGCTACAGGAACTCTTTTAATTGCATTTTTTACCTTAGTTATGTTCATTGCATTTACATCCTTCAGGAAGTCAAGCCTTTCCAATTTAGAGTTATATCAAAATTATACACTTAGTCTAGTGTCAAGTAGGTACATGGCTGGCTTCTCAAAATCGGAGCGGCGGGATTTGAACCCACGACCCCCACTACCCCAAAGTGGTGCGCTACCAAGCTGCGCTACGCCCCGTTAAGCTTTACCAGTATAACACGAGTTCAGAGAACATCCTAGTCAGTGATGGAAATTTTGCCCAACCATTTCAGAATGTGGGCATTCACCTGCTCAGGTGCTTCATCTTGAGGGCAATGGCCCACCTCTGGTAAGGCGACAAACTCCTGCACACAGGGAAATTGAGCTAGCTTCTGCCCTTCATCAATGGGTTCCCAAGGGTCGGCGGCACCCCACAGGAAATAGGTGGGGCAGGGAATCTGGGGTAGCAGGTCTTCGGGTAAGGGACCTTGGGAATAGCGGACAAAGGCTAAGAAGACCTCGGCAGCCCCCACGTCTTGGGCAGGGGTGAGTAATATCTCTACCAGTTCATCGGTGACGGCGGCAGTGTTGGCATAGGCTTGGTGCAGAATACGGCGCACAGTACGGCGTTGGGCAATTTGGCGGAAAAAGTAGGTGCCAAGGGTGCGATTGCCTAAAAGTTGCTGGAGTAGGCTGGTTCCCCAACGGCGGTACAAAGGGAGTTGCGATCGCTTGCGATCGTGGAGCTGACGCAAAGAGCAGTTCAGCAGGATCAGTTGACTGACCCATGCAGGCTGGAAAACAGCGGCCTGTAAAGCAACGACGCAGCCAATGGAGTTGCCGATTAAAACCGTGGGCTGACCAATGACCTCGCGGCAAAAGTCTAGAACCAAGGTTGCCCACGTCTCAAATGTATAGGGGATGACCGAGGGAGCGGGTTTGGCGGAGCCACCAAAGCCCAGTAAATCAATGGCATAGACTTGATGGTGAGCCGCAAGGGCAGGGATGTTTTTGCGCCAATGCAAGCTAGAGGCACCAAAGCCGTGAATCAGGAGTAGGGGGATGCCCTGAGTCCCTTGATGCCGATAGAGAATCGGGTAACCGTGCCAATGCCACGTTTGAGCTGGGAGAGAGAAAGTCATTTAGTCGGCTTGCAGAAATTGACGGTAGCGATCGCTCAACTCCTGAACAGCCCGCTCATAGAATTGCTGTCCATGCTCAGGGGTAGCCAAGCTGGAATCTGCCCCCATACGACCATCGGGATAGCGGCGGCGAAAATCTGCGGCACCGTAGATGGCATGACTGGTGTTGACTTCGGGATTGAGGGGAACGCGTTTAATGGCCTCTGGATAGAGAAATTGGGTCACCGCCACTTCACTGGGGGTGGCATGGGAACCCTCGCGATCGCCATACAATTCCCGTGCTAGTTGCATCACTGAACTACACATAAACCAGTTGGCCAACTCACAGCGCACCTGATCCGCCTCTGGGATGGGCAGATCTGCCAAAACGGCATAGGTTTCCGCAAAGGCCGCCTTCACTGTCGCGATATTGCCGCCATGACCATTAATGAAAAAGAAGCGTTGAAAGCCTGCGCGTACCAAGCTCACTAAATAGTCGCGAATGACAAGAATCAACGTGCTAGGGCGCAAACTAATGGTGCCGGGGAAAGCCGTATGGTGTAAGGCCATGCCCACGGAAACTGTCGGGGCAACAAGGGCATGAGTTGCTTCCCCTACCCCTTTGGCGATCGCCTCGGCACAGAGGGCATCAGTACCAATGAGACCCATAGGGCCGTGCTGCTCCGTGGAGCCAATGGGAATAATCATCCCCTTGGAAGTGTTGAGATAGGCTTCGACCTCTGGCCAAGTACTCAAGTGTAGTAGGGGCATTCCTGTCTCCTAAATCGCATCCTCAAGAACGGCTCGTGTATTCCGCCATGCCCAAATGCCCGCGATCGCCACCACGCCCCCCATCCCCACCATGACCACTGTGAGGCCAAGGAAGTCCGAAAGAATCCCGGCGATCGCCAAGGGCACACTGAGGGCAATATTGACAATGTTATTTTGGAAGCCAAAGACCTTACCCCGCATCGTCGCCGGCGTCCGAACTTGAATGAGGGTCTGCATGGGAATACCAATTAAAGATGCCCCCATTCCCAGCAAAATACTTAAGCCCAGACCCACCCACAGATGATGCACAAAGGCAAAGACCAGCAGGACGGCTGCCATCACCAAAAAGCCAATCAAAGGCAGGGGTCGATGATGCAATTTTTCCCCCCATTGGCCCAAAACCCCCGCCCCTAAAATTAACCCCAGCCCTGCGGCGGCCAAGAGAAAGCCAAACTGATTAGGACGCAGGCCAATTTCTTGGGCTAAACTGACGGCCAACACCGTCAAGGCGGCAAAGACACAATAGAGGATCGTTAACTGGAGCATGGCATTCCCCAAGAGGCGATTTTTGCGCACGTAGTGAAACCCCTCCTGCAAGTCCTGCCATACATTGAGGTGGCGATCGCGCTCATGAACTGCTTCTCGGTAGCGAATCGAGGCTAAAACCAATCCCGCCATAACGTACAGCGCACCGACAACGACTTCACGGGCATAGACACCCCCTATGGCCACAGCACCACTCAGCAATGGCTCACCGATGGCAAACCCCACTACAAGTGACCCCATCATTGTTGTGATAAAGAGGGCATTCGCCGAGAGCAGATTTTCCTCCTTCACTAGCAGGGGAATCGCCGCCTGTTCTGCCGGGGCAAAGAATTGCGTAAGAATGGACTCAGAAAAGGCAATCAGGAGCAGCAGCGTAAACCGCTTCGGAATAAAGATCAGAGCAAAAACCAGTAGCCCGCGCAGAATATTGGTAATGCTCATTAGCTCCCGCTTCGGGTAGCGATCCACAAAGGTGCCCGCCGTTGAACCAAAGAAGACCGCTGGTAGCGTATTGGCAATCATTACGGCTGAGGCCTTAGAGCCGGGCAGTTCATAGCTGGCGTCATAGGAAACCGCCAGTGTAATTAGGAGGACGAGAAAAATTTTGTCCGCCAGTTGGGAGATGATTTGACCGCCCCATAACTTGAGGAAATTCTTGTTCCGCATCAGAGCAGCAAACCCTTCTGGACGGGGCTTGGGACCAGAACTTACCATTGCTGTTGCTCACTGACCATGAACACAAGTTTCCTCACCGTTACCAAAGATTGGGGCTGGCAGTCTGAATCCAATATACCGTCAGACCCTTGCCGGCGTTTGCCCTGTCTCTGTATCCTTTGAGGTTCGTTTTGGGCATTCTGAGGAGTACAGGTCGCAAAAATCACCAGATAGGAGGAAGTAAAAATACGAAAAATCACCCTTGCCTGTGTAGCATATAACACCCTACCATCTGAGAGTTAATAACCATTTAATTTTCTGCCAATAAGAAATTATCGTTTTAGAAGCAGAACTAAATCATCGTCGCAATCTGGCTTGGCTGGAGGAGCAATTGGGAAATACCAAGGAGGCGATCGCCAGCCTGACGATGGTACTGAAGCACGTCAGTTTATTGCAGACACATTACCCCAGACTTGGCTATAACTCGGCTTCCCAGCCAACCACCAAAATTATTCGGCATTTATGGAGACGTTAAAAACGGAAATTGCTGGGTCACTCTAGAATAAACTTAAGTCCCCTTGAACTCCACCCATGAGTGAACCCGTCACCCAATCGCAACTGACAGAAGTCCTCGAGACCATGAAAGCCATGCAGTCGCAACTGGCGGAACTTACCCTTGAGGTGAAAGTCGGTCACGCGGAAATCCGTGAGAAATTTAACACGATTGATCAAAAATTCCAGACTCTGGAGGCCAAGTTTGAAGAGAAACTGAACACGCTGGAAGCCAAGTTTGAAGAGAAGCTGAACACGCTAGAAGCAAAATTTGACGAGAAGTTTAACACGATTGACGAGAAATTCAACACCATAGAAGCCAAAATCGAGGCGGTTCGCTTGGAAGTGCAAACCAATCGCGAGCAGTTAGTGGACTTAGGGAAGCGTCAAGGTTCAACGGAAAATCGCCTTTGGGCACTGCTAGTGGCACTCTTTTTGATGGTGGCGGGACTATTGGCCAAGATTACCCTGTTTGACCAAGTCTAAGGATGAGCAGCATGAGTGAACCCGTCACCCAGTCTCAATTCGCAGAAGTCCTCGAGACCATGAAGGCTATGCAGTCCCAACTGGCGGAACTTACCCTTGAGGTGAAAGTCGGTCACGCGGAAATCCGTGAGAAATTCAATACGATTGATCAAAAGTTCCAGATAGTAGATGAGAAATTGAATGCTATAGAAGTCAGATTTGAAGAAAAGTTCAACACACTAGAAGCCAAGTTTGAAGAGAAGCTGAACACGCTGGAAGCAAAATTTGACGAAAAGTTTAACACGATTGACGAGAAATTCAACACTATAGAAGCCAAAATTGAGGCAGTGCGCTTGGAGGTGCAAACCAATCGTGAGCAGTTAGTGGACTTAGGGAAGCGTCAAGGCTCGACGGAAAACCGCCTCTGGGCACTGCTAGTGGCTCTCTTTTTGATGGTGGCAGGACTGTTGGCCAAGATTACCCTGTTTGACCGAGGCTACTAAAACGCTTGGTCAAAAAAAGAGGGCTGAGGGGAAAGCCCCAACCCAACCCTCTTGAATCAGTTTCAGTTGCACCTAAACGGTTACCAGTTCCGCTTGACGCTGGAAGCTGAGGCGTTCGTTCTCGCCCACATCCACCAGAATCGTATCGCCATCGAAGAAGTCGCCCCGTAGGATAGCTTTGGCAATGGGGGTTTCCAGTTGTTTCTGGATGGCGCGTTTCAGCGGGCGGGCACCATAGACAGGGTCATAACCCACTTCGGCCAAGAAGTCGATCGCCTTCTCTGTGAGGGACAAGTTAATGTGGCGATCGCTCAAGCGTTGCTGCAACCGCTGCACCTGCAATTGAACAATTTGCCGCAATTGATCCTTACGCAGGCTGTGGAAGATGATAAATTCATCCACACGGTTGAGGAACTCGGGGCGGAAGTGGGCACGCATTGCCTCCATGACGCGGTTGTACATTTCCGTGTAGCGGCTGTCATCGCCGGCAACATCGAGAATGTACTGGGAACCAATGTTGCTGGTCATAATGATGATGGTGTTCTTGAAGTCCACCGTCCGCCCTTGGGAGTCGGTGACACGGCCATCATCAAGAATTTGCAGGAACACGTTGAAGACATCAGGATGGGCTTTCTCGATCTCATCGAAGAGAACCACGGCATAGGGACGGCGGCGAATGGCTTCCGTGAGTTGACCGCCTTCGTCATAGCCCACATAACCGGGGGGCGCCCCAATCAACCGCGATACGGCGTGTTTCTCCATGTACTCGGACATATCAATCCGCACCATCGCCTCTTCGGTGTCGAACATGAAGGCCGCCAAGGCTTTGGCCAATTCCGTTTTACCGACACCCGTTGGCCCAAGGAAGATGAAGCTGGCAATGGGACGGTTGGGATCCGCTAGCCCGGCACGGGAGCGCTGAATGGCTTCCGCCACTGCGGTGACCGCCTCATCTTGACCCACAACCCGTTTGTGCAACTCTTCTTCAAGGTGGAGCAGTTTTTGGGCTTCCGACTCCACCAGTTTGCTCACGGGGATGCCTGTCCACTTGGAGATGATTTCGGCAATGTCGGCCTCGGTCACTTCATCCCGCAGGAGCGATCGCCCGCCCACTTGAATCTCCCGCAGTTTGGCTTCGGCTGCCGCCAGTTGTTTGTGCAGTTCTGTGAGCTTGCCGTACTTCAGTTCAGCAGCACGGTTAAGGTCGTAGTTGCGCTCCGCTTGCTGGATCTCGATATTGACTTTTTCGATGTCCTCTTTGATGGCTTGGAGACGGTCAATGACCTCTTTTTCTGCTTGCCACTGGGCATTGAGGCGGCTTTGCTCCTCCTTGAGATCCGCTAGCTCTTTTTCCAGTTTCTCAAGGCGATCGCGCGAAGCAGCGGAGGTTTCTTTTTGCAAGGAGAGCCGCTCCATTTCCAGCTGCAGGATTTTGCGGTCAATCTCATCCAGTTCCTCAGGTTTCGAGGTAATCTCCATTTTTAATTTGGCTGCCGCTTCGTCCACGAGGTCAATCGCTTTGTCGGGCAAGAAGCGATCGCTAATGTAGCGGGTTGAGAGCGTAGCTGCTGCCACCAAGGCAGTATCGGAAATTTTCACGCCATGGTGGATCTCATAGCGTTCCTTGAGACCCCGCAAGATGGAGATCGTGTCCTCAACGCTGGGCTGATCCACATAGACCTGCTGGAAGCGCCGCTCTAAGGCTGCATCCTTTTCAATGTACTTGCGGTACTCATCAAGGGTGGTGGCACCAATACAGCGCAGTTCCCCCCGTGCCAGCATCGGTTTGAGCAGGTTGCCGGCATCCATCGCCCCTTGGGTTGCCCCGGCACCAACGACAGTGTGGATTTCATCAATAAAGAGGATGATTTGGCCGTTGGAGTCGGTGACCTCCTTGAGAACTGCTTTGAGGCGCTCTTCAAATTCACCGCGATACTTGGCACCGGCAATCAAGGCACCCATGTCGAGAGCAATCAACTGGCGATCGCGCAGGGAATCCGGCACATCCCCGGCCACAATCCGCTGTGCCAAGCCTTCGGCAATGGCGGTTTTACCAACGCCGGGTTCACCAATGAGCACTGGGTTATTTTTGGTACGGCGGGAAAGAATCTGAATCACACGGCGAATTTCATCATCACGGCCAATGACGGGATCCAGTTTCCCTTGACGAGCCAAGAGCGTCAGATCACGGCCATATTTTTCCAGCGCCGCATATTTGCCCTCTGGATTTTGATCCGTCACTCTTTGGGAGCCGCGAATTTGCTGAATCGCTTCCCGTAGGGCTTTTTCGCTCAGGCCGACCTCCTGAAGGAGTTTTTTGCCAAAGCGATCGTCTTGGGCAAAGGCCAATACCAAGTGCTCAATCGAGATAAACTCATCCCCAAACTGTTTGCGTGCCTCTTCGGCGCGATCAAGCAGCTTATCGAGGCTCTGCCCTAGATAGACGCCACTGGGATTACTGATTTTCGGCTGACGGTTAATGAATTCATCGGTGAGATCGCGAATGCGCTGCACCGAACAGCCAGCTTTTTGGAAAATTTGTGTCGCTAGACCCTCTTGCTCGAGCAGCGATTTCATCAGGTGTTCACTTTCGAGATTCTGGTGCTGTGCCTGCTTGGCTAGATCTGGTGTGCGGGCGATCGCGGCCCATGCTTTTTCGGTAAATTGATTTGGATTGGATGGTTGCATAGCTAACCCTTTGACCCCTTTTTACATTTTTTAACTATTTATATTGTATGGATTGCAAGAAAAACGCTGTTTCGGACTTCCCTACTCTACAGGTAGAATTAGCCACCCAAGAGTAGTTCTAGCCTAGCTTTTATGCAGAGGATTGTGGGGCAGAGAAATTCTTCCCTTAGGAATACCCCCAATTTCTCTTAATATGTAAAGTGCTTTAACTTTGGCAACGCAAGCTATGACGAACTCCCCTGTAACTGAGCCATCCCCGCGTCAAGAGTCGATTCTACGCTATAGGGTGCTGGGTTCCCGTCGCCCTAGTAACTACTTTTGGGCAACAGCGGTCTCCATTGGTGGCTTGGGCTTCTTTTTGGCTGGTCTTTCTAGCTATTTGCACCGCAACCTACTGCCGATTGGGAAACCAATTGATTTGGTCTTTATTCCCCAAGGCATTGCCATTGGCTTTTATGGGGT
The DNA here is from genome assembly GCF_030322985.1 of Thermosynechococcus sp. B1. Taxonomy (NCBI): domain Bacteria; kingdom Bacillati; phylum Cyanobacteriota; class Cyanophyceae; order Acaryochloridales; family Thermosynechococcaceae; genus Thermosynechococcus; species Thermosynechococcus sp. B1. Next base: position 1,851,089 of record NZ_CP096573.1, read on the forward strand.
GGCGGCGCTGCTGTTGGCAACGTATCTGTGGCTGGCGATCGCCTGGGATATTGGCGGTGGCTTTAACGAGTTCAACAAAGAAACGGGCTTTGTGCGCATTTTCCGTTGGGGCTTCCCCGGTAAGAACCGCCGCATTGAGGTCAGCTGCCCGATCAGCGATGTTCAAGCTGTGAAAATTGTCATTAAAGAGGGACTCAACCCCAAGCGTGCCCTCTACCTCAAGATTAAAGGCCGGGGTGAAGTTCCCCTAACGCGCGTAGGTGCGCCCTTGCCCTTGGCGGAATTGGAGACGCAGGGAGCGACAATCGCCAGCTTTTTGGGAGTTCCCGTCGAGGGATTGTGATTTTAGTCCTCGTGATCGTCGAAAGGATCCGCTAGCTCCTTCGAGGGGGGGCCAAAGGAAAGATAGATGGAGTAGCCAGTGACACCAATGCAGACGGCAGCGAGAGCAATGCTAAGAACTGTTGCAGGTTCCATAGAAGCGTACTAAATGGGAGCAAGATGTGCTTCTATAATATTACGAAACATTAAAACGCTGTTCATTTCGTTCAAAAAAGGGATTTATGGCACGACGGACTTGGCTCGGGGATCTTCTGCGCCCCTTGAACTCTGAATACGGTAAAGTCGCCCCCGGCTGGGGTACCACTCCCTTGATGGCGGTCTTTATGGGGCTATTTTTGGTCTTTTTGCTGATCATTCTGCAAATCTACAACTCGACACTGATCCTCGATGGTGTTAACGTGAGTTGGAAAGCACTGGGATAATCCATGAACGTTTTTGGGATCGGTCTGCCGGAACTCATCGTCATTTTGGTGGTGGCGCTGCTCATCTTTGGGCCGAAAAAGCTGCCGGAAATTGGCCGCAGCCTTGGCAAAACAAAGCGTGCTTTTGAGGAAGCCTCCCGCGAATTCCAAGATGAAATGAAGCGGCAGACCGCTGCCCTCGAGCAGGAACAGCAGGCCAAGGCAGAATCTGAATCGCCTCGGGAACCCTCCGCTTAGGTGGCATGGCACTCCAGCCCTGTGTGATTGTCGGCCTTGGGAATCCGGGGATAGAGTATGCTACAACGCGCCACAATATTGGCTTTCGTGTCCTTGACGCCCTTGCCGAGCGGTATAGGGTGCAATTGACCCCGCAGCGGCGCTTCTTGGGAGAGGTAGGAGAGGTTCTGATTCATGGTCAAAAGGTACGCCTCCTCAAACCCACTACCTATATGAATAGTTCGGGGCAGTCTCTCCATGCCCTGCTGAATTTTTATAAGCTGCCCCTTGAGCGAACCCTTGTCGTCTATGATGATGCCGATTTGCCCCTAGGGCGGGTGCGCTTGCGCCTGAGTGGCTCAACGGGGGGACACAACGGCATTAAGTCAATTATTCAACACTGTCATTCGCAACAGTTTCCCCGCCTCAAGGTGGGCATTGCCTTTGGCGATCGCCTGCAGCAACAAACGGGACCGCGCAATGCCGTGCCCTTTGTGTTGGGACATTTTTCAGCCGCCGAACTAGCGATTTTACCCGCCGTGCTCGACCTTGCCGTGGAGGCCATTGAGTTAAGTATTCAGTCTGGGGTTGAGGCGGCCATGAATCTCTACAATGGCAAAAGTATTCCCCTGCCGCAATCCTGAACCTGAGGGGAAAGAAGATCCCAAGTTAGATTAAAAATTAGGTGTTTTCGGCACTGAATCATGGACATTGCTGAAAGTGTACGCATGGCGATCGCTACCCTCAAGGCCAATCGGCTCCGCAGTGGCCTGACAATGCTCGGGATTATAATTGGCAACGCAGCGGTGATTGCCATGGTCGGTGTGGGTCAGGGGGCACAGCGCTATGCCGCCAGTCAGTTTGAATCCCTTGGTCCGAATACGCTTTTTATTGTGCCGGGGACGCCCCAAGCCCGCAACCGCACGTTTAATGTGCCGCAAACCCTTGTCCTTGAGGATGCCAAGGCGATCGCCACCCAAGTGCCCACCGTTAAGGAAGTGGCACCCCAAATCCAAGTGCAACAACGGGTCACCTATCGAGGGCGCAATACCAATGTCCTGATTGTGGGGACAACCCCGACATTTCCCTCTGTGCGCAGTTTTACAGTGGCGCAGGGGCGCTTTATCTCTGATGAGGATGTGGAACGGCATCGCCGCGTCGTCATTTTAGGCTCGGATTTGGCGAGGAAGCTCTTCATCAATGAAAATCCTGTGGGCCAGCAGGTGCGGATCAAGAATCTTTCCTTTGAAGTGATTGGCGTCATGGCCGAAAAGGGTGCTTTCCTTGGCAACAATCAGGATGAGGCCGCCTATATTCCCATTACGACGATGTCTTCCCGGATTGTGGGGCAGCGCTCCCCCTATGGGATTTCCCTAACCTTTATCTCGGTATCTGCCCGCGATGAGCAAAGCATTGATGCGGCCAAGTTTCAGATTACCAACCTCCTGCGGCTGCGCCATCAAATTGTTGATGAGGACGATTTTACGATTCAAACCCAAAAGGAAGCTCTGCAAATCATTGGCAATATCAGCAATGCCTTGACCTTGATGTTGGCGGCGATCGCCGGCATTTCCCTGCTGGTGGGGGGGATTGGCATTATGAACATTATGCTGGTCTCGGTAACCGAACGCACCCAAGAAATTGGCCTGCGCAAGGCCATTGGTGCCACACAGCGGGATATACTGGCACAGTTTATGATTGAGGCGATGATCCTCTCGGCTCTCGGTGGCCTCATTGGCACGGGAGTGGGCGTAGGTGGTGTGATGCTAGTGGCGATGCTGACCCCCTTGGAGGCTGGGGTTGCTCCCGTTGCTGTGGCTCTTGCTGTGGGCGTTTCGGGCAGTATTGGCCTCTTCTTTGGGGTGGTTCCCGCTCAACGGGCGGCGCGGCTGGATCCGATTGTTGCCTTGCGCAGTGTCTAAAAGTACCCTTGGGAAATTACCGATGGAAACGACAACCCTAGACTGGATGGCTGGCGGCCTTGCGATCGCCATTGTCATTGGTGGCCTGTTGATGATGTTTACCAATCTTTGGACACGGCGATGACCCTGCGGCGAGGCTTGACCTACCTGCTGTTGGTGGCGATCGCGATCGTCATGCTGCTCCCTTTGGTGTGGCTCACCAGTACCGCCTTCAAGTCTGCCAATGAAGATATTTTTGCCTTTCCGCCCCGCTGGCTGCCCGCCGAACCAACCTGGGCGAATTTTGTCACGGTTTGGCAAACGACTCCCTTTGGCCAGTACCTGTTCAACAGTACCCTAGTGGCAGTCTTAACGGTGGCCTGCAATCTCCTGACCTCTGCTTTGGCTGCCTATCCCTTGGCACGGCTGTCCTTTCGCGGACGTGAGGTGATCTTTACGGCCATTTTGGCCACGATCATGATTCCCTTTCAAATCACCATGATTCCCCTGTTTATTTTGGCGGTGCAGTTGGGGCTGCGGAATACCTATCTGGGAATGGTTCTGCCGAGTTTGGCCTCTGCCTTTGGTATTTTTCTGTTGCGACAGGCCTTTATGGCGGTGCCCAAGGAACTAGAGGAAGCAGCTCGCCTCGATGGCTGCTCAGAATTGGGGCTGTGGTGGTTTGTGATGCTGCCGGCCATTCGCCCTGCCCTTGTTACCCTTGGCATTTTTGTGTTTATTGGTGCTTGGAGTGATTTTCTCTGGCCCCTGTTGGTCTTGGATCAGCCAGAACTTTATACCCTGCCCATTGGCCTGGTCACCCTAGCGGGGACGTTTTCTTTGGATTGGCGACTCATTGCCGCTGGCTCGGTGATTTCAATTGTGCCCGTGTTCATTGTGTTTATTTTCTTGCAACGATATATTATTCCCTCCCAAACCACTGCCGGCCTGAAGGGCTAGCTTCCTAGGCCGCGATAGCGAATTGGCTGGCGGTGGGCATATTGGCGAAAGAAGGTTTTAATTTCCGCTGCTCGGCCAAGGGCAATCAGGGTATCCCCCGGCCCTAGGGGCAAGGTTAAGGGGGGGTGGGTCACCAAGGCACCGTTCTGATGGCGGACAGCAACAATAATAAAGCGGCCTCGGCCTTTCGCTTCCACATCGGCGATCGCTAGCCCCACCAGCGAGGACTCCAAGGGCAGCGTAAACTCCTCAATCTGAAGATCGAGCTGGCTGAGTAGCTCAATCAAGTGACTGCGCTCATCCTTTTCCTCAAGAAAATCCAAGACTGTCGGGCGAGTAATGAGCTGCACCATGCGTTGGGCACTGATACTCGAGGGCAAGACCACATGATCGGCACCGGCAAAGCGCAATTTTGACTCCGTGGCTGGCAACTCACCATAGGCCAAGATCTGGAGGTTGGGATTCAGACGACGGGCAATCAGGGTGATAAAGACATTGCTGGCATCATCGGGCAAAACAGCCACCAAGGTGCGAGCGCGATCTACCCCCACCGCCAACAGCTCATTTTCATCCATGAGATCATCGCCGCGATAAAACAGATGGCCGGACTGCTGGGCAAGCCGTAGTCGCTGCCGCTGATTGTCAATCACCACAAAAGGGATTGCAGCGGCGGCCAAGTTCATGGCTAAACTGCGACCCAAAGAGCCATAGCCGCAGATGATGACATGATCCTTAAGGCCAGCGAGATGTGAGGGGGTTGTCATTGGGAGTGGCGAGGGCGGGCAGTATATTTGCGAATGAGCTTGGGGGTATCTTGAGCATGCCCCAATAGAATCAATGTATCGCCCACTTCCACAAGGGGATTGGCACGGATGGAAAACAACTGGCCATCACTTTTGCGCAGGCCAACAATAATAAACGCCCCCTGACCGCGCACCTCTAGGCCACTCAAGCGCGTGCCAACGTAAGGGTAATCGGCAGTAATCTCCAGTTCCTCTAGGCAAGCGTCAATGTGGCTCAACAGTTCATTCAGGGTCTCGCGATCGCCCGTTTGCTCAAGAAAGTCAATGCGTGGCCGCCGAATCAGGTTAGTCATTTGACTGGCACCAATTTTTGTCGGCAAGACGATGTGATCCGCTCCTGCCATACGTAGCTTTGCTTCTGTGCTTGCCAAATTCGCCCGCGCCACAATCAGCAGGCTCGGATTTAGGGAGCGCGCTGTCAGGGTAATAAAGACATTGATCGTGTCATTGGGCAGCACTGTCGCTAGGGCGATCGCCCGCTCGATCCCCACCACGCGCAGCGTTTCTTCCTCCGCCGCACTCCCCAAATAGGCCAAATAGCCCAACTGTATCGCTAGATCAATGCGCTGTTCATTGACATCCAAAATCACAAAGGGGGTTTTTAATGCCGATAATTCCTGAGCCATCACCTGACCAATGCGGCCAAAGCCACAGACAATGACATGGCGGTTGAGTTTGTTGATGTCGCGGCTCGCCCGCTGAAGATCCAGTAGGCGTTTGATCTCCCCTTCGGTAAACAGTTGCACCACCGCACCGATGGTATAAACCGTTGCTGCACTGCCGGCCACAATGATCAGCATGTTAAAGAAGCGTTGCGCCGGCGTAATCAGGGGTCGCACTTCACTGTAGCCAATGCCAAAGACGGTGATCACGTACATGTAGAGGGCATCGAGCCAGTTCCAGCCAAAGCGGGTGTAGCCCACCACCGCCACCAACATGATCAGAACAAAGAGGGTGATGCCAATAATAAAACGGTTGAGGGCAGGGGTCGCAGGTAACCGTCGCATGGCTTTAATACTTGCGCTCTTGGGGGGGAAACATGGTGATGGTGACGGGCAGATAGTCAATCCTCATGCCGTCGCTGTGGTAGGTGGCTAGGGTGTGGCGTAGGAAGTTGACATCATCCCGCTGCGGATAGTCTTCACGGAAGTGGGCACCACGACTCTCTTGGCGAGCAAGGGCGCTGCTCAAAATCACTTCCGCAACCACGAGGATATTTGCTAACTCAAACGCCTCTAACAGCTCTGTGTTCCAATAGCGCTGGCGATCGTCGAGACGAATCCGCGAATAGGCTGCTTTCAGTCGCTGCAATTCTTCCAAACCCCTCTGCATCAGAGCCGCGGTGCGAAATACGCCACAGTATTGGGTCATACAATCTTGAACCTGCTGCCGTAGTTGGGCAATGCGTAAATCCCCCGCTTGACTAAAGAGGTGCTGAATCTGTTGCTCCGCTGCCTGTAGATAGGGCTGGGGGTCAAATTGGGGTTGGGGCAAGCTCGGTAAATCTTTGGCGATCGCCCCACCGGTGCGGCGGCCATAGACCACACATTCTAGGAGGGAATTACTCCCCAAGCGATTGGCACCATGCACCGAGACACAGGCACATTCACCAGCGGCATAAAACCCGGTCACCAGTTCCGTGGCATTGGCACGCACCTGACCATTGACATTGACCGGAATCCCCCCCATTGAATAGTGCACCGTCGGACGTACAGGAATCGGCTCCACCACCGCATCCACCCCCGCCAAGCGATGGGCTTCCTCCCAACAGAAGGGAATGCGACTCATGATTATTTCGCGACCCAAGTGGCGGACATCGAGATAGACAAAAGGCCCCCCTGCAGAACCGTCACTGTGGATGCCCCGCCCTTCGCGAATTTCGATGGCGATCGCCCGCGAGGTAATATCACGGGGAGCCAGTTCCATGCGACTGGGGGCATAGCGTGCCATAAAGCGTTCCCCCTCGGCATTGACCAAATAAGCCCCTTCACCGCGCACCGCCTCAGAAATCAAAACCCCCGCTGGATACAACCCCGTGGGGTGAAATTGGACAAACTCCATATCCTCAAGGGGCAAGCCTGCCCGTGCCGTCATCGCTAAGCCATCCCCCGTGGAGGCAAAATCATTAGAGGTGGTATTAAAGACGCGACCATAGCCCCCTGTGGCAAAAAGAATGGCAGGTGCCCGCAGAATGTCCAGTTGACCCGTTTCAATGTGGTAGGCAACGACCCCCTTGGCCTGCTGATCCTCGACAATCAGCCGCAGCACATACCACTCACTAAAAAAGGTGACGTTGTATTTCAGGAGATTGCAGTAGAGTTCGTGGAGAATGGCATGACCGGTTTTGTCGGCTGCATAGCAAGTGCGCTGGTGCGTGTGACCACCAAAGGGACGTTGGGCAATACGGCCATCGGACAGACGAGAGAAGAGCACCCCCAAGTGCTCAAGGTCAATCACCACATCGGGCGCTTCTTGGGCAAGAATGGCGACGGCCTCCTGATCCGCAAGAAAGTCTGACCCCTTGACGGTATCAAAGGCGTGGCTTTCCCAAGAGTCTTCGCTGTCCACATTTTTCAGCGTAGCGGCAATGCCCCCTTGGGCAGCAACGGAATGGGAACGAATGGGATGGGTTTTGGACACAAGGGCAATCGGGGTCTCTGGGGCAAGGCGGCAAATTTCCAAAGCAGCACGACAGCCTGCTAAGCCACCACCGACAATCACAACGCCAAAGTCTTGCATCGTCCGTTTGTCCAGCATCTTTTCCTATACTAAGTTGGCGATTAAGAGAGCGGCGGCGGCAGCAAAGATGAAACAAAGATAAAAACAGTAGCAAAATGATCTTGCGAGCCTCACGCTGAATCGTTAGAGTGGCAGTACAGTTCTTTTGGGGGCACAGCGGTTTCGATGCTTTTGTGCGTGTTCTCTCTCTGTGAAAAGGACTGTAATTTTATGGGAGGCAGCTGTCCTTGAGTGCATTTTTTCTTCACTATGGGGATTGTGGGGTGCGCCATTGGTGCGATCGCGATCGCGCAGCGGTCATGCACCTCATTGCTAATGTCCTCAGTGAGTTTGGCCTTTCTTGGCAACCCGAAGGCGCCGATGCCGATGTGGTTCACGTTGAAGATTACTACCACTGCCGGGGCGGACAATTTTGGGTAGTGGAGCAGGCCTCGGAAGTTGTGGGCACGATCGCCTTCTATCCCATTCAGCGGGGCGAAGCGGCTGTCGAAATTCGCAAAATGTATCTCCATCCCCGCGTACGCGGCCAAGGCCTAGGGACATTTCTCCTGCACCATCTGGAGGCAGCCATTGCAGCGGCCGGCTACCGCAAAATCTGGATTGAAACGGCCTCAATCATGACTACAGCTGTCCATTTGTACGAAAAGGCGGGCTATCAGCCGGCGACGGGTGTGGAAACGCAGCGTTGCGATCGCGTCTATGTCAAGGACGTAGTGCTTCATGGCATGGCTTCGATGGCTTCTGCCCCCTGCTAGTCTGATTGTCCTGCTGGTTTCACCTGCCGCCTTCGGTCTCTGCCGCCAAGATTTGGCTCGTGCCCTGCAACAGGAAATTCAAAATCCCCAATGGCAACGGGGTCAGTGGGGCATGGTCGTGCGGGATTTAACCACGGGGGATCTTCTCTACGACTACCAAGGGAAAAAGCTCTTTCTGGTGGCCTCGAATGTCAAGCTAACGACAGTGGCTGCCGCCTTAGACTATTGGGGAGCTAATCATTTCTTTGAGACCACCCTCAGCACGCGATCGCCCGACCAAAAAACGGTGCGTCTTCAGGGCAGTTTTGACCCCAGTTTCAGCAGCCAAGACCTGCAACAAATGGCCAGCCGTCTTGCTCAGCAGGGGATTCGCCAGATTCCAATCTTGGAAATCGGCGGTGTCACACCCGTAACGATCGAACCCACATGGGCGATCGAAGACCTGACGATGGGCTATGCCGCCGTAGTGACGCGCTTTAGTCTCAATCAAAATGCCCTGAACCTAGAGGTCATACCCCAACAGTTGGGGCAACCCTTGGTACTACGGCAGCCGCAGACTCATTTTCAGGTGGTGAATGAGACCCGCACCGTGGCTCCCTCTGAGCCGGAATTTCTAGAAAGTGAGGTGCGCGGCCAGCAGATCATTGTGCGGGGTCAACTCCACGTCGGCAGTGAGCCAGCAGAAATGCGCATTCCCCTCCCTCAGCCTGCCCCCTATCTTCAACAACAGGTGCAGCGGGCCTTTGCCCAAGCGGGCATTCACATCCGGCAGATTCGCTTAGTGGAGACAGCAGACCCCCTACCGGATGTGTTGGTGCGCCATGCCTCACCCCCCCTAGAAGCCTTAATTTTGCCGGTTCTCCAAGAGAGTGACAATTTCTATGCAGAAATGCTCCTTGCCGCTCTGGAGGCAGCCCAACCCGGCTATCGCCAACGCTATCTAGAGCGCATCGGTGTCCAAGGGGCGGTTTTAGTGGATGGTTCGGGACTCTCGCGGCAAAATTGGCTGACCCCCAATGGTTTAGTCACGCTGCTGCAACATATAACGCAAACAAAGGATGCCTCGCTGTGGCGGCGATCGCTCCCCCTTGCTGGGCGATCGGGGACGTTACGCCAGCGCTTTCGTAATACAGCAGCTCAAGATCGCGTCTGGGCGAAAACCGGCACACTGCGGGGTGTCGTTGCCCTAGCGGGCTATGTAGAACCCGTGCAGGATCGCCCCCTCGTCTTTAGTCTTGTGGTCAATCAAGGGGGGGAGGCCACGGCTCAACTCCGTGCTGGTTTGGATCGCATAGTTGTTTTGCTGGCGCAATCGCAGAACTGTCCTCACCGCTGAAAAAAACGCATCCATTCAGTACCTCGAACTACAGCCCGACACAGGCTCAAAACTGCCAGGGCGGGAGAGGATTGCATACCCGTCACGTGCCCCATATTCTAAAAAAGGGTTGTATTTATTGATGCTGCTTATAAAGCAAATATAAAAACAAAGATCAAAAACCATAACATTGAATCTCTTAATTTGATAGGATTGGAAATTATTCAAGTTTTTAAGCGTTAACCATTTTTTGAATCCCCATGACTTAACAACCTTGCGATTTGAAATAATGATTTTGCTATTTGAAAAATAATCAAATAAAACATCAATGATCAAGAATAAAAGTTTTTACTGGTAATTCCCTAGGCGATTAAACTACGTTATAGTGGCAGTGCTATTTCGATATTTTCGATAGCAGTACCGCAGATAGGTCTTCAGGAGGTGTCCAATGCTCACGGAAACTCGTCCCCGTGATGTTCAAGTCGCAGAAATTGCGCCTGGGGTTTTGGTCTTGCGATCGCGCACTTGGGATCGGCTGAAGTTTGAAGTGGAGTATGGCCGTCAGCAGGGAACCACCTCCAATTCCTACCTGATCCGAGCACCCCAACCCGCCCTGCTGGATCCGCCAGGGGAATCCTTTACCCAAATTTATTTGCAGGAACTCCAGCAGCACATTGATCTGAGTCAACTGCGGTACCTGATTCTCAGTCATGTCAACTCCAACCGTCTGGCGACCGTCAAGGTTTTGCTGGAAAAAGCGCCCCAGATCATTATCGTCTGCTCTAAAGCAGGGGCAGTAACCTTGCGCTCCACCCTTGGCGAGCAATTGAATCTCTGGATTCCCCGTGCGGAAACACCCCTAGAGTTAGGGGGCGATCGCCAACTGGCGTTTATTGCTGCTGCTACGCCCCGCTGGCCCGATGGCTTGATCACCGTTGATCCTCAGAATCAAATTGTGTTTACCGATAAGCTCTTTGGTGCCCATGTCTGTGGCGATAGCCTCTACGATGAGCAGTGGAAAAAACTCGATGCGGATCGTGCCTACTACTTTGAATGTCTGCATGCGGCGCAAACCCGCCAAGTGGAAAGTATTTTGGATCGCTTGGTAGAACTGACACCGCCACCGCGCCTCTATGCCCCCGCCCACGGCCCGATGGTCAAGTTTAGCCGTAGCCGCCTCTTTCAGGACTATCGCGACTGGTGCCAAGCCCAAACGGAACAGGACACCAAGGTGGCACTTTTCTATGCCTCTGCCTATGGCAATACAGCAATTCTAGCCAACGCGATCGCCCAAGGCTTAACCGCCGCCGGCGTTCAAGTGGAAGCCATTAACTGTGAAACCACACCCCCAGCAGAAATGCAAGCTCTGATCCACAGTAGCGACGGCTTTATCATTGGCTCGCCCACCCTAGGGGGACACATGCCGACACAGGTGCAAACCGCTTTGGGGTTTATCTTGGCGGAGGGCAGCCAAACCAAGCTGGCGGGGGTCTTTGGCTCCTATGGTTGGAGTGGCGAGGCCATTGATGACATTGAGCAAAAGTTGCTTGATGCGGGCTATACCCTTGGCTTTGAAACGCTGCGGGTGAAGTTTACCCCCACGGCGAGCGATCTTGAAAAATGCCAAATTGCTGCCAACGAGTTTGCCCAAGCCCTGAAGAAACTGCGCAAGAGTCGCACCGTCCGCCCCCCCAGTCTCGTGGAGGCACAGGTGGATCGCACCGAACAAGCCATGAACCGGGTCGTGGGTTCCCTGTGTGTTCTGACCACCCTACCGGAAGGGTGTTTTCACCTTACCCAAGCGGCAGCGATTTTGGTGTCGTCGGTCTCCCAAGCCTCGTTTAATCCCCCCGGTATCACAGTGTCCTTGCCGCAGGAATGGGCAGAAAGCCTCTGCTTGGTGGGCGATCGCTTTGTCTTGAATATTCTCAAGGAAGGCAGTCCCCTCGTTCGCCAATTTCAGCAGGCGCAACGCCTTGGTGAGCAACAGTTAGCCACCCTTGGCCTCAAAAGCGCTGAGAGTGGTGCCCCGATTTTGCTCGATGCCCTTGCCTATTTGGAATGTACGGTAGAATCCCGCATGAACTGTGGCAACCACTGGCTCATCTACGCCGTGGTCGAGAGTGGTGAGTTGCTGCAAAGCAGTGGCTTAACGGCAATCCAACATCGCAAAACCAGCAGTTAGCACAGGGAGCTAAAACGCATTTTCAGCCGTTAATTCAGCCGCTTGTTGCTGTGCTAGCTCCTCGGGATGGGTGAGCAGGTAGAGCATTGGCAGATCTTCTTCGCGAATATGGCGCACCACGAGGGCACCAATCGCCTCAATCGTCTCTGGCGTCAGCTTTTCAGGATGACCCTGCACCTCCTCAAGCACCCCACTCAAATCCCGTAGCAGATTTTGGTGAGCCGCACGGTGGGAGAGATAGAGGGGATGGTTGGCGGCAGCCATCAGAGTTTCTTCGTGCTGGAAGTGGCGTTCCGTTTCGCTAGCGCACTCTGGTAATTGCAGCTTCACTTGCGAAAAGGTTGCTCCCTCAGCGATCGCCGAGCGTAACTGCTGCAACATCTCCAGCAGTGCCTGATGTTCCTGATCGATTTCCGCCAAGCCAGAGACAAACTCCGCTTGCCATGCCAGCCCATCCATCAATTAACCCTCCAGACTGCCACAGGGAAAAGACATTTTGACGTACTGTGTTCAGCCTAGCAGTCCCGCATTGCAGGAGGTGGGCACCGTTACAAAGTGTAGCGGACTGGTACTTTTGGCTAAGAAGCCTTAAGGGCCACCCAATACTTACTCATAAAGTGGTGCTGCACCTCTTTGACCACTAGGCCCGCCTTTTCTAAGCGGATGTTGAGATCATCTTCGATGTAGTTGCGGTAAAAGGGTTCGTGGAAAAGGTTGGCAAAGTTTTCCATCATCGGGCGCTGCTCTGGGGAATCCAAGGCTTGAATCGAGTCACAGATGACAAAGACACCCCCCGGCTGGAGAACGCGGGCGCATTCATTAATCACGTTTTGGCGCACTGGGGCGGGCAGTTCATGGAAGAGAAAGACACAGGTGATAGCACTAAAGTAGTTGTCCACGTAGGGTAGGGTCTCGGCATTCCCCTGAATGAGTTGTGGCAAATCCCCGGTCTGGGTAGCAAGAAGCGAGTTGGCCTTGCGCAAATAGGTGGGCGACAGATCAATGCCAAAGAGTGCCGCTTTTGGAAAGCCATAGCGCAGTTGTTTCAGGGTGCGACCGGTGCCACAGGCAACATCGAGAATGCGTACAGGTGGCGTAGGAGGATGAGTGGCAAAATGTTGGGCAATGGGAGCAATCACGCGCCGCCGCATCGCATCTGCCGTGCCGCCAAAGAGCAGTTCCACTTGAACATCGTAGAGGTTGGCGGAGGTTTCACTGAGGTAGCCGTCGGTTTGGTAGTGGAAGTTTTGGCGATAATACTGCGGATAGTCTTCAAGGCGCACGTTTTTGGCAAACTCCTGAAATTGGCGCGATCGCGCCCGCTGCCACATCTGCGGCAAATCTAGCCACAGCACTGGATAAAAGCGCAAAAACTCTTCCCAAGGGGCATCAAAGAGAAGTGTGGGGGGATACAAGCCAGCCGCCGCATCCTGCCAATCCTGCTGGAGTAGGGCTTCATAACGTTCCTTGAGCCATGCTTGCAATTCAGGGCTAAGGGGTTGCGTCCGCTCTTCGGTGGGAAAGAAGGTATTCAAAAGACGCGCACTCAGGGTTTTGTGGGCGATCGCAAAAATGTTTTTGCCCCATTGCAAGGCTTGATAACCACTGTGCAGCGTCTCTTCCACAAAGGGTAACTGAGAGGCAAAGGGCGCGACCAACATAGCTCTTAACTAAACTTCATAATTTCCATTCCTCACTATATCGCAAACCCTAAGGGCAGTACCCCCGTTCGCGGTACCAAGTCACGGCGTCTCGGAGCGCCTCCTCAATCGGCGTCTGGGGCAAGCCCAATTCGGCCACGGCTTTGCGGGCATCGTAAAACATTTTTTGCTGTGCCATTCGCACCCCATCCACAGGAATCGCGGGTGGTTTGCCCAAAGACCCCAGCACCACTTCATCAAACCAAGCCACTACAAGGGGAATCACCACGGGAATTTCACCCAAGGGGCGCGGCAGCCCAGTGATCGCAGCTAACCGTTCTAGAATGTCCGCCAGCGTTAGGTTTTGGTGACCGAGGATGTAGCGTTCACCGGTTTTGCCTTTTTCCAAGGCCAAGAGATGACCGATCGCCACATCCCGCACATGGATCAGGTTCAACCCCGTGTTGACATAAAAGGGCATCTGTCGCCGCAAAAAACGCAGGATCATCTCACCAGTGGGGGTGGGCTTCGCATCCCAAGCGCCAATGGGGGTACTGGGATTGACAATGACAATATCTTGCCCTTGGCGGATCGCCGCGTGAGCCACCTGCTCTGCCCAGTACTTGGAGCGCTTGTACTCGCTAATCAGCTTTTCGGGGGGGCTTTGGTAGGCTTCGGTGGTGGGTTGGCCACTGGGATCCACCCCAATGGCGGCCACGGAACTGGTGTAAACGGTGCGCTCAATGCCAGCCTCACGGGCAGCAGCTAAGATGCGACGGGTGCCCTCCACATTGACGGCATAGAGGAGGGGGCGATCGCGCCGCCACAGACTGTAATGGGCGGCAACATGGAAGAGCACTTGGCACCCCTGCATGGGGGCAACGAGGTCACTGGTGCGGAGATCCCCTTGCACCAACTCCACACCCCACGCCTTGAGATGGGCAGCCTGCTGCGGTTGGCGCACAAGGGCACGGACACGATACCCCCTCTCGGCAAGGACTTGTGCCACATGGGTACCGACAAAGCCACTGGCACCCGTGAGAAAGGCGGTGGTGCTCAATCTTCCGCGGCCTCCATGCTACCGGGGGGCAAGACGGCTGCCGTGACAATCACATCATCCTCATCTAGGCGTTGCAGACGGACGCCCGTGGCCGATCGCGACTGCGAGGAAATATCCATTACCTTTTGGCGAATAATGATGCCGCGACTGGTGACAATCATCAATTCATCCTCGGCATTGACAATCCGCAGAGCCGCCAGTTGATCCTCGTTACTTTTGGCTTTGAATTTGGTGGCGGTAATGCCCATGCCGGCGCGGTTTTGCAGCCGAAACTGTTGCACGGGTACCCGCTTGCCGTAGCCATTGGTGGTAATCACCAGTACCCAAGGGCCTTCACTGTGCGCCACCGTCTCCTCAACGTCTTCCATCTCGGCACTGTCATCCTCCGGGGGGGTAGCAAAACGGTTGGCGATCGCCGCCGGCAGAATATCCATCCCCACTAGTTCATCCCCCGGCCGCAGGCTCATGGATTTGACCCCCCGCGTGGCACGGCCAAGGGGGCGCAGTTGATCGTGACTGGCGCGAAAATGAATGGCCATGCCCTGCCGCGAGCCGATGATAATGGTGTCCTCTTCGCGGGTACGCCGCACCCACCGCAGTTGATCCCCCTCTTCAAGGGAAATGGCAATCAGGCCATTGGTGCGGATATTACTAAAGGCCGCTAGTGCCGTTTTCTTAATGAAGCCCTTGCGGGTGAGCATCACCAGATACTCGTCTTCACTAAACTCTTGGACGGCAATGACGGAGGTAATTTTTTCCTCGCGGGGAATGGGCAGCAGTTGGACAATGGGAGTGCCGCGGGCTTGGCGCGAGCCACTGGGAATTTGGTAGGCGGGCAAGGCATAGACTAAACCGCGATCGCTAAAGAAAAGAATGCGATCGTGATCATTACAGCTAAAGAAGTGCTCAACGGCATCATCCTCTTTAATCTCTGCCCCTTTGCGTCCCCGCCCATCGCGACTTTGGGCTTCAAAGGTATCCACGGGCATGCGCTTGATGTAGCCCTGCTGGGTAACGAGAATGACAGATTTATCGTTGGCAATTAAATCGGTGTCGCTAATCTCCCCATCCGCTTGCACAATCAGCGATCGGCGGGGCGTGGCAAACTTGGCCTTGAGTTCGGTGACTTCTTTTTCAATAATCTCCAGTACCCGCTGCCGATTGGCCAAAATATCGCGATAATCGGCTATTTGCCGCTGAAGGTCTGCGTGCTCCCGCTCAATTTTTTCCGCCTCTAAGGCGGTGAGGCGCCGCAGTTGCATCTGCAAAATGGCATCGGCTTGGGCTTCACTGAGGGCATAGGTTTGCATCAATTGCTGACGAGCAAGAGCCGTGTCACTGGCACTGCGAATGAGTTGAATCACGGCATCGAGATTGGCCAGCGCCACCAGCAACCCTTGGAGCAGGTGATCCCGTTCTTCAGCCTTGCGCAGGGCATAGCGGGTACGGCGGGCGATCGCCTCTTCACGGAAACTAAGGAACACCTCTAAACTGCGTTTGAGGGTCAGCAATTGCGGCTCGCCATTGACGATCGCCAGCATATTGGCGCCAAAATTCACCTGTAGGGGGGTTTGCTTGTAGAGATTGTTGAGCACCACCCGTGGGTAAGCCTCCCGCTTTAGCTCAATCACCACCCGAATGCCGTCGCGATCGCTTTCGTCCCGCAGATCGGCAATGCCCTCAATTTTTTTCTCGTTGACCAACTCGGCAATTTTTTCCATCAGCGCTGCCTTGTTGGTTTGGTAGGGCAACTCCGTCACGATAATCGCCTCACGGGGTTGGCGACCCGGTGCTTCAAGGGTTTCAATCGTGGCCACTGCCCGCAGCGTCATCGAGCCGCGACCGGTGGTGTAGGCCTCTTCAATGCCCCCTTGGCCGAGGATATGCCCCCCGGTGGGAAAATCAGGCCCCGGAATGTAGCGCATTAGCTCGCGATCGCTAATCTGGGGGTTATGAATTAAGGCCACCAGCCCATCCACCAGTTCTCCCAAATTATGGGGCGGGATATTCGTCGCCATCCCCACGGCAATGCCGGCGGTGCCATTGAGCAGCAACTGGGGAATCCGCGCCGGTAAAACTAGGGGTTCCTGCTGCGAGCCGTCAAAGTTATCAACAAAGTCAACGGTTTCCTGCTCGATGTCCTGCAAGAGGGCTGCTGTGGCTAGGGCTTGCAGCCGACACTCGGTGTAGCGCATCGCGGCCGGCGGATCATTGTCAATGGAGCCAAAGTTGCCGTGGCCTTCAATGAGGGGGTGACGCATCGAAAAGTCCTGCGCCATCCGCACGAGGGCATCATAGACCGCTGAATCGCCGTGGGGGTGATATTTCCCTAGCACTTCCCCCACCACACGAGCACATTTGCGGAAGGGGCGATCGCTGGTCAGCCCCAACTCATGCATGGCATAAAGGATGCGGCGGTGTACGGGTTTGAGACCATCGCGGGCATCGGGAAGGGCACGCCCAACAATGACGCTCATGGCATATTCAAGGTATGAGCGCGAAATTTCGTCCCGCAACTCAGTGGGAATGATCCGAGAAGAATCAGCAGCAAAGCTCATGGGCGTGTTTTACCAAGCAATTAATCGGGAAGCCTTGTTGTTCAGTTGGAAAATTTAATGATATCACGCCAGCCTGAACGCCAACCTTAACCCCTCTCTGCTGCGGCGTTCTAGCCCTCAAGTCAGCCTCAGCGATCGCTGGTTTGCCGGCTCCTATGGCCAAACCTTAACAATCTCTTGCTTTGGCGTTTCTGGATCCAAGAGAAACCCCTATAATAGCGAGAGACCCTATACGTTGCCCCATCACCAGCACTCCCTAATCTCTATACTGTCGCCTTGGCTCCCCCGTTCGAGTCGTGGCGTTTTTCAGTCCCTAGAGCCGGTTGCTGTTGCCAAGACAACGTTTTCATCCCTCAGTCGATTGAACGCTTTCAGACCCATGCAACAATCCACCTTTTCTTCTCCCGTGCATCAAGTTGGTTACCATGGACAGCCTTGGCTTGTGGCCGAGCGAGATGCCTGTGGTGTGGGTTTTGTTGCCCATCGCAAGGGGGTAGCTAGTCATCGCATCTTGACCCAAGCCCTTGAGGGATTGACCTGCCTTGAACACCGGGGGGGCTGTAGTGCTGATCGCGACTCTGGGGATGGGGCTGGCATCATGACGGCGATTCCGTGGGAGTTGTTGCCGGAGTTTGGCATTCCCCGCCAGCGGATTGGGGTGGCGATGATCTTTTTGCCTCAGGGGGCGGCAACAGCAGCGGCCAAATCCATTGTGGAAAAAGTTCTCAGTGAAAATGAACTGCGCCTATTGGGCTGGCGACCGGTGCCCGTAAACCCCAGTGTGTTGGGGGTGCAGGCCAAACAAAATCAGCCCCAGATTGAGCAGCTTTTTGTGGCTTCGAGCAAAGCCAGTGGCGATGAACTGGAGCGGCAGCTCTATTTGACCCGCAAGCGCATTGAGCGGGCGATCGCCCAAACGAAAGCGGACTGGCGACAGGATTTTTATATTTGTTCCTTCTCGACCCGCACGATTGTCTATAAGGGCATGGTGCGATCGGTGGTGCTGGCTCAGTTTTATGACGATCTGCGCAACCCCAACTACATCACCCCCTTTGCCCTCTATCACCGCCGCTTTAGCACCAACACCATGCCTAAGTGGCCCTTGGCGCAACCGATGCGGATGCTGGGACACAACGGCGAAATCAATACCCTCTTGGGAAATATCAACTGGATGCGGGCACGAGCCGCCCAACTGAGCCATCCCTATTGGGGCGAAGCCTTTGCGGATCTCATGCCCATTGTCAATGCCGAAAATAGCGACTCCGCCAACCTCGACAATGTGCTGGAATTGCTGGTGCAATCGGGACGGCAGCCCCTGCAGGCAATGATGATGCTGATTCCCGAGGCCTATCAAAACCAGCCCGATTTGGCGGATCACCCCGAGGTGGTGGACTTTTACGAATACTACAGTGGCCTTCAAGAGGCTTGGGATGGTCCTGCATTGGTCGCCTTTGCCGATGGCAAAATTGTTGGCGCCACTCTCGATCGCAATGGCCTACGCCCCGCCCGCTACACCCTCACCAATGATGATCTTGTGATTGTCTCTTCTGAGGCGGGTAGCATTCAAATTGATGAAGCAACGGTGATTGAAAAGGGCCGTCTCGGCCCCGGGCAGATGATTGCCGTTGACTTGGAACACCAAGAACTCCTCACCAACTGGGAAATCAAACAGCGGGTGGCACAGCAGCAACCCTACGGCGAATGGCTGAAAACCTATCGCCAAGAACTTGCCCCTCAACCCTATGGCGAAACCCCCACCCTCGAAAGCCAAACCTGCCTACAACAGCAAATGGCCTTTGGCTTCAGCGCCGAAGATGTGGAAATGATCATTGAGGCCATGGCCAAGGATGGCAAGGAACCCACCTTCTGCATGGGGGATGACATTCCCTTGGCGGTGCTGTCGCAACAACCCCACCTACTCTACGACTACTTCAAGCAGCGCTTTGCTCAAGTCACCAATCCCGCCATTGATCCCCTGCGGGAAAAACTGGTCATGTCGCTGGTGACTCGCCTTGGCAAGCGGGGGAACTTGCTCAGCGAAAGCCCAGCAGATGCCCGCCTGCTGCAACTCAGTTCCCCCCTCATCAACGAAGCGGAACTAGAGGAGATTCTCAGAGCACCCTTTGGTACGACTCGCCTTTCAACGCAGTTTGCGATCGCCCAAGGGCCTGCGGGGCTTGAGGCCGCTGTGAATCGGCTCTGTGAACAGGCTGCTGCCGCCGTCAAAGGAGGCGCCGAAATTCTTGTGCTCAGCGATCGCCACAACCTTGCTGGCGAACCCCATCTTTTGGATGCCGACACGTCCTATATCCCACCCCTATTGGCGGTGGGGGCAGTGCACCACCATTTGATTGCCCAAGGCATTCGCCGTCGCGTCTCCCTTGTCGTGGAAACAGCCCAATGCTGGAGTACCCATCACTTTGCCTGCCTGATTGGCTATGGCGCGGGGGCAGTGTGTCCCTACCTGACTTGGGAAACGATTCGCCAGTGGTGGCATAGCGATCGCACCCAAAGCCTGATGGCCAAGGGCAAGCTGCCCCAACTGACGCTGCAACAGGTGCAGGCCAACTACCGCAAAGCCGTAGAAGAGGGGCTCCTGAAAATCCTCTCCAAAATGGGGATTTCTCTGATTGCTAGCTATCGCGGTGCCCAAATTTTTGAGGCCATTGGCATTGGCGATGACCTACTCAACAAGGCCTTTATTGGTACTACTTCCCGCGTGGGCGGCCTGACGCTACGGGATCTGGCTCAAGAAACCATTGCTTTTCACCAGAAGGCCTTCCCCGAACTCACAACCAAAAAACTGGAAAACTTTGGCTTTATCCAGTTCCGTCCGGGGGGCGAGTACCACATGAATAACCCGGAGATGGCCAAGGCTCTCCACAGGGCGGTGAGCCGCAACAGTTATGACCACTACGAGGTCTATCGCCGCCAATTGCGGCAGCGGGTCCCCACAGCCTTGCGGGATCTGCTGGACTTCCAGAGCGATCGTCCCAGTATTCCCCTCGAAGAGGTTGAACCCGCCAGTGAAATTGTCAAGCGCTTCTGCACTGGTGGCATGTCCTTGGGTGCCCTCTCGCGGGAAGCCCATGAGGTGCTGGCGATCGCCATGAACCGCCTTGGTGCCAAATCCAACTCTGGCGAGGGGGGCGAAGATCCGATTCGCTTCCAAGTACTGACGGATGTGGATGCTGAGGGGCACTCGCCCCAATTTCCCCATCTGCGGGGCTTGCGCAACGGCGACACCGCCAGCTCAGCGATTAAACAGGTGGCCTCCGGCCGCTTTGGTGTTACTCCTGAGTACTTAATCAATGCCCAGCAAATTGAAATCAAGATTGCCCAGGGCGCGAAACCGGGGGAAGGCGGTCAACTGCCAGGCACGAAAGTCAGCCCCTACATTGCTATGCTGCGGCGATCGAAGCCGGGCGTGTCCTTAATTTCGCCGCCGCCCCACCACGACATTTACTCCATTGAGGATTTGGCGCAACTGATTTTTGACCTGCACCAGATCAATCCTCAAGCGCAAGTCTCCGTGAAACTAGTGGCCGAAATTGGTATTGGTACGATTGCTGCTGGGGTGGCAAAAGCCAACGCCGACGTGATTCAAATTTCCGGTCACGATGGTGGCACCGGTGCTTCGCCCCTGAGTTCGATTAAGCATGCCGGCAGTCCGTGGGAATTGGGGCTGACGGAGGTGCACCGCGTTCTTTTGGAAAATCAACTGCGCGATCGCGTGATTCTGCGGGTGGATGGTGGCCTCAAGTGTGGCTGGGATGTGGTTATGGGGGCCCTGATGGGTGCCGAGGAATTTGGCTTTGGCTCGGTGGCAATGATTGCCGAGGGCTGTATCATGGCGCGGATTTGCCACACCAATAACTGTCCCGTGGGCGTGGCCACCCAAAAAGAGGAACTGCGTAAGCGTTTCCCCGGCATCCCTGAGCATGTGGTGAACTTCTTCCTCTTTATTGCCGAAGAGGTGCGCTCCATTCTGGCTAAACTGGGCTACCGCACCCTCAATGAGATCATTGGTCGCGCTGATCTGCTGGTGCCTCGTCAAGATGTCACCCTGACGAAAACTGCACCCCTGAATCTAGACTGTTTGACGAAGCTGCCCGACACCCGTAGCGATCGCCAGTGGTTGCAGCACGAAACAGTGCACAGTAACGGTGCCGTTCTCGATGATGAAATTTTGGCACGCCCAGAGGTGCAAGCCGCCATTGAGAAGCAGCAAACCGTTGAATTAGAGCTGCCCATTGTCAACACCGATCGCACTGTCGGGGCACGCATTGCCGGTGCCATTGCCAAAAAGTATGGCAACACAGGTTTTGAAGGTCAGATTACCCTCCACTTCCGCGGCAGTGCGGGTCAGAGCTTTGGCGCCTTCAACCTGCCGGGGATGATCCTCAATCTGACAGGCGAAGCCAATGACTATGTCGGCAAAGGCATGCACGGCGGTGAAATCATTATCAAGCCCCCGGCCAATGCCCCCTACGCGGCTGCGGACAACGTGATTATTGGCAATACCTGTCTCTATGGCGCCACGGGTGGATTCCTCTTTGCCAATGGCCGTGCCGGTGAGCGATTTGCTGTTCGCAACTCCAAAGCCTCTGCCGTTGTCGAGGGCACAGGGGATCACTGCTGCGAATACATGACCGGTGGGGTGGTCGTGGTCTTGGGAACTACGGGTCGCAATGTGGGTGCCGGTATGACCGGTGGCTTGGCCTACATCTTGGATGAAGCCGGCAACTTCCCCGCCAAGGTCAACCCCGAAATTGTCAAACTCCAGCGGGTCACCTCTGCCATTGGTGCCGCCCAACTCAAACAACTGATTACTGCCCACCACGAGCGCACGGGGAGTGCCAAGGCCGCAATGATTCTGGAGCAGTGGGAGCACTATTTACCCCTCTTCTGGCAGGTGGTGCCGCCTTCGGAAGCCAATACCCCGGAAGTGGTGGGTGAAGTGGCCACTGACAGCGACAGCAAAGTGCTCAGTCCCCTTTCCTAGAGGATTGGTCTTTTTAGGCAGCCTAAAATTGAGGGGAAGGCCTACGGAGGGCGATCGCCATGCTCAGCAAGCTATCCTTTCGCCATAAGCTCTTGCTGGGGACGCTCCTGCCGATTGTTGTCATCTACACCGGCCTTTTCCTCTACATTCGGGCGCGCCTGATTGGCCGCAGTACTGCCGATTATGAAAAGTGGCAGGGAACGCTGGTGTCCCTCTACGCCGATCAATTTAACGACTCACTGGCGCAGGTGGCGCAACTGGCAACCACCACTGCCTATGCCCTAGAAACCTTCCCCAAGGTCGATGAACAGCAGCTGTATGCATTTTTGCGCCGCAATGTCACTGTCAATCCCTTGGTCTATGGATCGGCGATTGCCTTTACTCCCTATAGCTTTTCTCCCCGCAAGCGCCTCTTTTGCCCCTATATTTATCGGCAGGAGGGCACATGGCGGCAAAAGGATACGGGAACAATTTACGACTACACCCAACCCCAATGGAACTGGTACACAGAGCCAATTCAAAGCGGTCAGCCCCGCTGGAGTGATCCCTATTTTGATCGGGGGGCGGGGGATAGTTGGATGGTGACCTATTCGGTGCCCTTTCGCCGCCAAGGTCAAATTCAGGGCGTCGCCACGGTGGATGTCGCTCTAGAAAGCCTGCAGCAGACCATGAACATTCAAGCCCTCCAAGAAGGCCAGTTCTTTGTCTTGGATCGCAAGGGACGGATTATCTTTCATAACGATGTCCAGTTCATTGGTCAATCTATTTTTTACATTGCCAAGGAAAACAACCACGGCGATCTTGCCGCCCTAGGCAGAGCAATGGTGGCGGGTCAAAGGGGACAGCAATGGGTCACTGATTGGCTTTCCCAAGAGCGCCAGTGGGTCTTTTATGCGCCGATTCCCGAGGCACGCTGGAGTCTGGCCATTCGTATCAATGAAGACACACTGCTTGACTTTATTCATGAAGAAACGTGGGCGGGTCTGTGGATTTTGGGGATGTCCTTTGGCTTGATTAGTTTGCTGACTTGGGGAGTGACAGGCTACATCGTCCGCCCCCTGAAGCGGCTGAATGCTGCAGCCCACAAAATTGCAGTGGGTGATCTAGACATTGCCGCTGAGGTGGACACCGCAACTCAGGATGAGTTGGGCAACCTCGGTCGCACCTTTGTGGATATGGCAGGGCAGTTACAGGAAAGTTTTAGTGAACTCCACCGCTTTAATCAACGCCTCGAAGAAGAAGTGACTCACCGGACGGCTGCCCTTGAGGCGGCCAATCAACAACTGACCGAAAAAGAACGAGTACTTCATGACCACAATGTTGCTTTGGTGCAGCTGAGCCAATCTCCCCATGTGCAACAGGGACACTTTCGTATGGCGTTGCAGGAGATTATCCAAGTAACCGCGACAACACTGCGCGTCCAGCGGGCTTCAGCGTGGGAACTCCAGGGCGATCGCCTAAAATGTGTTGTCCAGTACGACCCTGCTGCCAACAACCCTACTCAATCCACCTACCTCACCCAGCCCCCCTATCCAGAGTACTTGAAGCTGCTGCGCACCGGTGAACCCCTTGTGGTCAATGATTTACTCACGGATCCGCGCACCCATGAACTGCGGGAGTATGCCAAGATGCAAAGGGTGTATTCTCGGATTGATGCGCCGATCATCTTCAATGGTCAATTATTGGGGGTGATCTGTGTTGAGAGTATTGGCGAGCATCGGGTTTGGCTGGTGGAGGAACGCAGTTTTGTCTCCAATGTGGCGGATATTGTCACAATCGCCCTTGCAGCCCATCAACGTCATCAAGCGGAGCGAGAGTTGCTCAAGGCCAAGGAAGCTGCAGAAGCTGCTAACAAAGCCAAGAGTATTTTCCTTGCCAATATGAGCCATGAACTGCGCACCCCCCTCAATGCCATTTTGGGCTTTAGTCAAATTTTGCTCAGCGATCGCACCCTTGCACCGCAGCATCGGCAAACCCTTGAAAAGATCAACCGCAGTGGTGAACACCTTTTGGGTTTGATTAACGATGTGCTGGATATGGCCAAAATTGAAGCTGGGCGTATCACGCTTCAGGAAACCACCTTTGATCTGCGGCGGATGCTGCAAACCCTCGAAGAAATGCTCAAGGTGCGAGCTGAAGCTAAAGGGTTGCGTCTGGTCTTTGATTTGCCCGCCAATCTGCCGGTGGCGGTAACCACTGATGAAATGAAGCTGCGCCAAGTGCTGGTCAACCTCTTGGGCAATGGCATTAAATTCACCAAAGAGGGGGGCGTCTCCCTCAAGGTCAGCTATAAAGCCCAAGAACCCCCGCGACTCGCCTTTGAAGTTAGTGATACAGGCATTGGCATGACCCCGGCAGAGTTGAAAATGCTCTTCCAGCCCTTTGTCCAAACCGATAGCAGTAAAAAAGTCAGTGAAGGCACTGGGCTGGGGTTGGCCATTAGTCGCCAGTTTGTGCAATTGATGGGGGGTGATATTCAGGTGCGCAGCACCAAGGGGCAGGGAAGTCACTTTTACTTTGAGATCAACATTGGCCTTGGCGATCCCCAAGCACTAGAGGAGGAAAGGGCACAAACCGTTGTTGGCCTGCGATCGCCCACCTCAGCAGTGCGCATTCTGGTGGTGGATGATCTGCCCGAAAATCGGCAATTATTGACCCAGCTCCTAGAACCTGTCGGCTTTCAGTGTCGAGAAGCTGGCAATGGTCAAGAGGCGGTGGAGATCTGGCGAGAATGGCAGCCCCATGCCATTCTCATGGATATTCGCATGCCCGTGATGGATGGTAAAACGGCAACGCGACAGATCAAGAAAGAAGTGGGCGATCGCCTGCGGCGCGGCGAAGCCGTCTGCGCCCCGAAAATTCTTGCGGTGACCGCCAGTAGCTTTGAGCAGGACAAACAGGAACTGCTGACTCTCGGTTGTGATGACTACATTGCCAAGCCCTTCCGTCCGCAAACGATTTTTGAACGACTCGCCGCCCAGTTAAATCTAGAGTATGCCTACGAGGATGCTCTGCCCCCCGCAAGCGCTCCCCGTCCTCAGGTGCTGGATCCAGCCGCCCTAATGGTGATGCCCCGCCCTTGGATTGCTGAACTCCAAGAAGCGGCCAAAAAGCTCAATGCCAAGCGCATTCGCGAACTGATTGCTGAAATCCCACCCGAAGAAGCCGCCTTGATTGCAGGCCTTCAACAACTGGTGAAAACATTCCGCTTTGATAAAATTGTCGAGTTGACGCTGGTTTGATGTTCACGCTGACGCAACTTTGCCCTACAACATTGGAAAATGCCCGTCAGTTGCACCTCTTATTGACCGCAGAGGAACGCTGTCGCAGTCGTCTCCATTGCCACAGTGATGAGGGGGAATCTCTCTATCTGAAGTTGCCGCGCGGGATTACGTTACAGCCGGGCGATCGCCTTCAGGACGAGGACGGCACAGTAGTCGTCACGGTTCACGCCAAACCCGAACCCACGCTAAAGGTGATGGCTACCACTCCCCTTGACCTTCTACAGGCCGCCTACCACCTTGGGAATCGCCACGTCCCCTTGGAAATTCACACCGATTATCTCCGCTTGAGGGCAGATTCCGTGTTGCAAACCATGCTGGAACAGCGGGGCTTAATAGTAACGTTTGAAGTCGCGCCCTTTTGTCCCGAACGCGGTGCGTACCATGCTCACTGAGTCAGCGCTGTTAACCTTGTTGCAGCGGGTGAGTCCCGCTTTGCCCATTGGCGGCTTTAACTACTCCGAGGGCTTGGAGACCCTGATTGCCCAAGACAAGATCACCTCAGCAGCCGCCGTACAGGACTGGCTCACCTTTGAACTGACTTTTGGCAGTGCTCACTTGGCAACAGCAGTGATGGGGCGGGTCTATGGGGCGATCGCCAAGGGTGATTTTGACGCCGTTCACCAGTGGAATGCGTGGCTCTCGGCTGCCCGCGAAAGCGCCGAACTGCGTGCCCAAAATTGGCAAATGGGAACAGCATTGATCAACCTCGTCGCTGCCCTCGATCGCCTACCGCCAGAACTTCAGACTGGTCAGCCCTACCCTTGGAATGTCAGTGTTGCCTTTTGCATTGCCGCTGCCCTTGCCGACATTCCCCTAGAAACCGCACTTCTAGCCTATTTCCATAGTTGGGTCACTACTCTGATCAATGCAGCGGTGAAACTGATTCCCCTTGGTCAGACGGCGGGTCAAGTGCTTCTGCGCCAACTTCAACCCCAGATTCAGCAAACCGTGCAGCAGAGCTTAAATGTGACTGACAATGATTTAGAAAGCTGTACCTTGGGCTTAGCCCTCGCCAGTATGCAGCACAAAACGCTCTACTGCCGTCTATTTCGCAGTTAATCCTGTCTAGAAAATGATTTCCGTCGAAACAGCCGTTGACCTGATTCAGCAGCATTTGCCCGATTGGGGCACAGAGACCATCTCTTTGACTGAGCCTCAGTACAGCCGACTAGCGGGAGCCATTACTAGCGATCGCCCCTACCCACCCATTGACCGCATCATGATGGATGGTATTGCCCTGCGGTGGGCCGCCTATGGATCTGGTCAGCGTGCCTTCCCGATTCTGGGGGTTGTCCCTGCTGGTGAGGTACCCCCCACGTTGACGGATCCACAGGCCTGCTTGGAAGTGATGACTGGTGCCGCGTTGCCCCAGGGCTGCGATCTGGTCATTCCCTACGAGGCTCTGGAAATTCGTGACGGCATTGCCCATATCCGCCACGCCCAACTGTGGTCGCCCTATCAATTTGTCCACCGCTGTGGCAGTGATGCGCCGGCGGGTCAACAGGTGCTGGCGGCAGGTACCCCTCTACACAGTCCGGCTTGGGGCATTCTTGCCGCTGTGGGGCAGAGCGAAGTTTGTGTCCAGCGCACCCCCCGCACTCAAATTGTTGCCACCGGCAATGAACTGATTCCGCCAGACCACGTACCTCAACCCCATCAACTGCGCCTCTCCAATGCCTACGCCCTAATGGCTGCCCTCAAGCGCCAATGGTACAACCACGTCAGTATCACCCATTTACCCGATGATCCGCTGCAACTGGCAACCCACTATTGCCAAGCGAGCCAAGCGTACGATCTCCTGATTTATTGCGGCGGCGTTTCCAAGGGCAAGTTTGACTATTTACCGCAACTGTGGCGCGATCATGGCGTGCAGCAATATATCCACGGTGTCGCTCAGCGCCCTGGAAAACCCCTCTGGTTTGGGGTGGATCACATGCAGCAAACGGCAGTCTTTGGCTTGCCGGGGAACCCCGTCTCCAGTTTGGTGTGTTTACACCGCTATATTTTGGACATGCCACGCCTCTATGCCCGCTTGGCCACTCCCTTCTCTTTTGAGCAGCCCTTAACCTACTTTTTACCCGTTAAACTAGAAACCACAAAAACTGCTGAACTGATTGCCCACCCCCGTCCGATGCAAAACTCTGGTGATTTTTTGGCCTTGGCTGACAGTGATGGCTTCTTGGAGCTACCTGCCTCGCAAGGGATATTTGCTGCTGGGGAGTGCTATCGCTATTTTCCGTGGAGTTAGGGCGGATGGTTGTCACCACAGCTATCCCTAGCCAACGTTTGCTGGATAACCAAGGGCGACACATTCGCAAGTTGCGCCTGTCGGTTACCGATCGCTGTAATTTGCGCTGTACTTACTGTATGCCCGTGGATGCCGCCTTTATGCCCCCCCAGACCTATTTAAGCCCCACAGAGTATGCCACGATTGTGGCTGAACTGGTGGCACTGGGGATTGAGTCGGTGCGCCTAACGGGGGGTGAACCGCTCCTGCGAGCCGAGTTTGCTGAGATTGTCGCAGCCTTGGTGGCAGTGGGGGTACCAGAGCTAAGCTTAACCACGAATGGGATTCGCTTGGTGCCCTTTTTGCCCCTCTTGGAACAATATGGGGTACGGCGTTTGAATATCAGTCTGGATAGCCTAGACCCCGAAACCTTTGCCGCCATTAGTCATGGCCACCACTTGGAAACGGTGAAGGCGGCGGTGGCCACTGCGGTTCACCAAGGGTTTCAGGTGAAGCTGAACATGGTGGTTATGGCGGGTGTCAATGATCACGAACTGGTGCCAATGGTGGAGTACGCCAAGGGGTTGGGGATTGAGGTGCGCTTTTTGGAGCTGATGCGCATTGGCTATGCTTGCCACTTGGGGGGCGATCGCTTTGTTAGTGCTGCCACGATGATTGAGCGCTTGCGTCAGCATTATGATCTGCGACCTGTGCCACGTCCTTTGGATTCCACTTCGTTTAACTTTGAGACGGCCTGTGGCGGGCAGATTGGTTTTATCGCTTCAGAATCCCAACCCTTTTGTGGCCACTGCTCCCGTTGGCGCTTGTCTGCGGATGGTGTCCTGCGAGCGTGCCTGTTTAAGGAGGCGGGGGTGTCCCTACGGGGCTTAAGTCAAAGGGAACGGTATGCCGCCTATGAGCAAGTGTTGGGCATGAAACCCAGCTTGCGCGGAGCAGAAGTTCACCATGCGATGCACCAGATTGGAGGCTAGGAGGATGCTCTCCCACATCAATGAGAACCAACAACCCCAGATGGTGGATATTAGCGAGAAGGCCGTGAGCGATCGCCGAGCGGTGGCAGAAGCCCTGATTGAATTGCCACCGGTCTTTCAGGCCTATGTGCAAGGGGGAGATCTCTTTCTCACGAAAGGGCCTGTGGTGCAAACGGCGATTATTGCTGGCACAATGGCGGTAAAACGCACCGCTGAAGTCATTCCCTTTTGCCATTCGCTGCCGATTACCAGTTGTCGCTTTGAGACGGATATCGAGTCACTTGAGAGTGGCCTTAGAATTCGCCTGCGCTGTGAGGTCAAAACCCGCGATCGCACCGGCGTGGAAATGGAAAGCCTGCATGGGGTGGCGATCGCAGCCCTCACAATCTACGACATGGCCAAAGCCCTCAGCCCCCATATTGTGATTCGCGAGGTGCGCCTGCTGGCGAAAAGTGGTGGCAAGAAAACCCTCGGCCAATATCCCCTCTACGGCCTTGTGCTCACTGGCGGCCAGAGTCAGCGCATGGGTCAGGCCAAAGCCCTGCTAGACTACTACGGCGAACCCCATGCCCAGTACCTCTACAATTTGTTGGCTCAATCCTGCGAACAAGTCTTTCTCTCAGCGCAACCCAATCAATGGCAGGGGACTCCCCTTGCCGATTTGCCAACACTTGCCGATACCCTGCCTCAGATTGGCCCCATTGCCGGCATCCTAACAGCTTTACGTGCCTATCCCCACGTGAACTGGTTAGTGGTGGCCTGTGACTTGCCCTATTTGACCACAGAAACCCTTGCGCCCCTGTTGCACCATTACCGCGAAGATGTGGTGGCCACCTGCTATCACCATCCCCAAGAGGGTTTCCCAGAGCCATTGTGTGCCATTTATACCCCCCAAGCTCTGCCGGTATTTGAGGCCGCCTATGCAGAAGGGATCTACTGCCCTGTGAAAATTCTCCAGCGATCGCCCTGCCAGCGGATTGCCCCACCCCAGCCAACCATTACTGCCAATATCAACACCCCTGAAGACTATCTTGAAGCCCTCCACCATGTCCGACGCCCCTAAAACAATTTACCTACGCTACTTTGCCCAGTTGCGGGAGCAAAGCCAACGGGAACAGGAGGAGCGAGTGACCACCGCCCAAACCTATGGCGACCTATACCAAGAGCTAAAGACCCAGTACGGGTTTACCCTTGATCTCACCCATGTTAAGGTGGCGGCTAATGATACGTTTGTAACACTGGATCAACCCCTACGAGCAGGAGATAAGGTCGTCTTTATTCCCCCTGTTGCCGGGGGTTAACTAAGCGATGGTGATCAAGCAATTTTCCCTAACCAATACTCCCCTAGAGCCAGCTCAGTTGTGGCAGCCCCTTGCCAACTTGCGGGCCGGTGCCTTTGTTAGCTTTGAGGGTTGGGTGCGCAATCACAACCACGGCAAGATCGTCACTGCCCTAGAATACGAGGTCTATCCCGCCTTGGCTCTTAAAGAAGGAGAACAGATCCTAGCAGAAGCCATTGGGAAATTTGACTTGCTGGGGGCGATCGCCAGCCATCGCTATGGAACGCTAACTCTTGGCGAGATTGCTGTGTGGGTAGGGGTGACGGCGCCTCATCGCCAACAAGCCTTTGCTGGTGCGGCCTACATCATTGATGAAATTAAACACCGCCTACCCATTTGGAAAAAGGAATACTATCTAGATGAACCAGCCAGTTGGGTGTACTGTCGTGAGCATCACCATAACAGTCCGTTTTAGGACGTAAGATGATGTCTATGGTGGCGATCGCCAACCCTTGAGTGTGGGCACGGATTTTTCAATGAGTATGGCGATCGGAACAGCAATTGATGGAAAATGATGCGATCGCTAATGCTGAAATTTTGTTTGAAGTGACTAGCTCGCTCGGCTTTTTCGTTCGCACAACGGCTGAGTATTGGCAGTTTATTGTCACAATCAAACATCCAGTCATGGGCGACCGTCTAGCCGATGTCCAAAACACCTTAAGCGACCCAAATGAAATTCGTCTGAGCAAAGCTGATGCTCAGGTTTACTTGTTTTATCGTGATGATGGTGCGAAGCGTTGGGTCTGTACTGTAGCGAAGCGCTTAAATGGAGAAGGGTTTCTAATCACAGCCTATCGAACTAGTGTAATTAAAGAAGGAGAACTACTATGGCAGAAGTAAAAGTATTTTATGACCGCACAGGTAACACCTTGGTCGTTTGGTTTGGTAACCCTCAAGATGAGGTGATTTTGATGAAGGATCAGCAGGGGCAAGTGATTGGGTTTGAAACACTTAACTTTTTACCGCCTTCCAGTGGTCCTGTCCGCATCACCTTCGAAACCATAGCCCCCTAAGTTCATAGTTTTTGCTTTAGTAAGTCTATAGATAACAATTAAAATTATCAATACTAACCTTTTTGCGTTTGCTGTTTACCTTGATTATGCCTCAGCAATCTACCTACGGATCCCACAACTCCCACCTCTCAAAGGCGCACAGAAGAAACAGAATGGGTATGGGAGGGCAAGTATGACCAATCAGTTTACCTAATTCAGCGCTGGAACCAAGAGGGTATGCTGTAGGACATTTTCAAGAAACTGTATCAATCAACACCCTTTACTATCCGAAAGTTGCATAAGATTAAGAGCCACAAGAGCCACAATTGCATCAATAGAAATAGACGCAGAGGGAGAACACAGCAAGTATTATGCGACTTGATCAGTTGCAATCTTTTTTAGCAGTTGCTGAAACGGGGAGTTTTCAAGCGGCAGCGCGGCGGTGTGGGGTGACGCAACCCACAATTAGTCGGCAAATTCAAGCTCTAGAAGAAAGTTTGGGAATGCAACTTGTGCACCGCTCGAATCGCGCCAAGTTAACTGTGGCGGGGGACTTGTTTTTGCGCCGTGCCCATCGCATCTGGCAAGAGTGGCAGGCCGCCAATGCGGAACTCAAAGCCATGCAAAATGGCCAGCAGCAGGAACTCTGCATTGCCGCTATTCACTCCATTTGCCGCTACTTTTTGCCCATGCTGTTACCGACGTTTTGCCAAGCATTTCCCCAAATGCAGTTGCGGGTGACTGCCCTAGGGAGCGATCGCGCCCTCAAAGTCTTGCAGGATAGCTTAGTAGATCTAGCGATTGTCATGGGCGATCGCCACCTCTTAAAACAGTCGGAATGGGTGATTGAACCGCTGTACAGTGAGCCTGTGCAAGTGCTAATGGCGGCTGAACATCCCCTCGCTGTTAATGAGACCTTGACATGGCAAGAACTAGCTCGCTTTCCCCATGTGGTATTTAAGGATGGCTATAGCATGCGCCGCTTGGTGGCTGAAGAATTTAGCCGTCGGGGTTTACCTTGGCAACCCGCTCTTGAACTCAACACCCCTGATGCGTTTATTGCTGTGATCCGCGAAAGTGAGATGGTTGCCTTGCTGCCGCGCTCTGCCCTCAAGGAAGCGCTCCACGATCCTGCCCTAGGGATTCGTGATTTATCCACGCCACTGCCCCTGCGTCAGGTGTTGGCCATTACCACCCACGATCGCCTGACCTTACCCCCCGTTGCTCGATTGCTCACATTGATCCGCCAGCAGGCTGCCCATGAGTCTTCTCTTTCGTGATCTGCTCAAAAAAGTCGGCAGTGGTGCCCACACCCACAAAGACCTGAGCCGCGCCGAGGCAGCCTTGGCGTTGCAACTCATGCTGGAGCAGGTGGCAACCCCTGCCCAAATTGGGGCGTTTTTGATTGCTCATCGGATTAAGCGACCCACCTCGGAAGAGATGGCGGGTATGCTCGATACCTACAACGAGCTAGGGCCGAAAATTCCAGCGGTTGAGACCAGTTGCCCCGTGATGATCCTCAGTCAGCCCTACGATGGTCGCGATCGCACGTTTCCCCTGAGTCCTTTAACAGCATTGGTTTTGGCGGCTGCTGGGATTCCAGTACTTCAACACGGGGGCGATCGCATACCCACCAAAGAAGGCATTCCCCTCATTGAGCTGTGGCGATGTTTGGGGGTGGACTGGTCAACCCTAACCCTAGAGCAAATTGCCCACTGCCTAGAGCAAACGGGTTTAGGTTTTGTCTATCTCCCGCGTCATTTTCCAGCAGCCCAAGGGCTAGTCCCCTACCGGGAGCAAATTGGTAAACGTCCCCCCATTGCCACATTGGAATTAATCTGGAATCCTTACCAAGGGCGCAGTCACCTCGTAGCAGGGTTTGTTCATCCGCCGACGGAAGGGATCATGCGCGATGCCCTCTATCTCCACGGTGTTCATGAATTTACTACCGTCAAAGGTCTTGAAGGCAGTTGTGATTTGCCCCGCGATCGCACCGCCATTATCGGCCTTGCCCGTGATCAAGACCCTCCTTGGCAACGCCTGCGTCTCCATCCCCAAGAGTATGGTATGGCCAGCAGTAATGTGCCTTGGTCAGAGGAGACAACGACCGCTACAAAAATGATGGCTGCTGTTTTAGCCGCAGAGGAGCAACCCCTCACCACCTCTGTGATCTGGAATAGTGGATTTTACCTGTGGCAGGGGGGCAAAGCCGATAGTCTCAATTCCGGACTCGCACTCAGCAGCGAACTCCTCCGTAGTGGTCGGGTGGCTCAACACCTACAGAAATTGCAAACCATGTTGGAGAAGATATAGGTGTTGCGGGAGCGACTGCGCTTTAATTGGCAAGAACTCAGTGGCAGTTTTGGTGATTTGGGTACGGATTTGCCCCTGTTGGTGGGCATGATCACTGCTGCCCAGTTGGATAGTGCTAACGTCTTCACTTTGTTTGGCGTAGCGCAAATTCTCACGGGGGTATTCTATGGCCTTCCCATGCCCATGCAGCCCCTAAAGGCAATGGCTGTAATTGTGATGACGGAAAAACTCACTGGATCTATCCTTTGGGCCGGGGGACTGATGGTAGGAGCAATGATGTTGGTGTTAACGTCCACCGGAATCCTGACCCGGCTGGCTCGCTGGATTCCCCAACCCGTGGTGCGGGGCTGTCAATTGGGACTGGGACTGTCTCTAGCCGCCGTTGCCCTCAAGACCTACTTGCCCGCGGGTGACCTCTTTGGTTATCTGTTAGGTGTTATGGGCTTTTTGATCTTGCTCCTTTTGCCCAAGGAACGGGGAGTTCCCGCAGGGTTACTGGTGGTATTGCTGGGGGTGGGTGTAGCGATTAGCCGTGTTCTGGCTGAGCCAGAATTGCAGTTAACCATTGCTTGGCAGCTTCCCTACCTGCGGCCTTTAGATCCTCAGGCCTTGATTCCCGGACTCGTGCTATTGGCACTGCCGCAGTTACCCCTATCGATCGCCAATGCAGTGATTGCAACCCAGCAAACTGCCCACGATCTCTTTCCCGATCGCCCCCTCTCGATTCGCCAAATTGGCCTCACGTATAGCCTCACCAACTTGATCCTGCCCTTCTTTGGTGGCGTCCCCCTCTGCCATGGCTGTAGCGGTTTGGCAGGACACTATGCCCTTGGTGCCCGCACAGGTGGGGCGGTGGTGATCTATGGCAGTCTCTACCTTCTCTTGGGTCTCTTCTTTGGTTCCAGTGTGGATAAGCTGCTGGAAATTTTTCCCCTCTCGATTTTGGGGGTCATTCTTTTGTTTGAAGCGTGGGTACTCATGGGCTTTATTAAAGATCAAGCCGCCATGCCCGCAAATTGGATGATTACCCTCTTAGTGGGGGCGATCGCCCTCAGTGTGCCCCAAGGCTTCTTAGTGGGCACCCTCGTTGGTACAACTCTGTACTACCTCAGCAGAAAAATGCCACTACAACTCTCCTAGCCCTCTAGGCCAGACCAAATTCCTGCAATGCTGGCCAAAAATTGCGATTCTCGTGGCCGGGCTGGCTGAGCTTCACAAGGGCAAAGCGTTGGAGGGGGGTCAGGGCTGACCATTTTTCCACCGTCAAGCTGTGGTGAGATACCTTGATCAGTTGTTGCTGCACTGTCTCTGGCAGTTCAGTGGTGATGTCCCAAGGGTAGGGTTGGGGAATCTCTATATCACTCGGTGGGGTTCCATGGGTGTGGGTCACCCAATCCCGCAGTTGCTGACGATAGTCTGCCTGAGCTTCGGGGGTGTCGCAGGGAGTCACCACGAGCCATTGTCGCTGTTCTTGGGAAAGTTGATGCCAGTGGAGCAGCTTCAGCTTGACCCCACATAAATCTAGTTTATAGCGAACAATCATTGGAATACAGCGTAACGAAGCCGTGAATTCGGCCTCAAACTCAAAGAAGTGGGACATCAATAGCCATAACCCTCCACAGGGAATCAGATTCTATCATTGCTTGAGGGCAGTGCCGCTTTCCTGCATGGTGGGGGTATGGGGCGTCTGCCGCAACTTCAGGGGCAGCACCTGCACCGCACAGGCTTTGAGTTCTGGCTGCTTTGAGACCGGACAGGCAATGGGATGGGTCAGTTGGTTTGCCTCACCGCTATCAGCAAAGAGAAAGCCCCAGTGCATGGGTACAAAGAGAGTGCCCGGACGAATGGCCTTGGTGAGGATGACCGGCAGGCACACTTGACCGCGGCGCGATCGCACCTCCACCCAATCTCCGTCTTTGAGATGTAAGTTTGCGGCATCGTCGGGGTGCATTTCCACAAAGGGATCGGGGTGCATTTTTTGAATTTTGGCAATGCGACCGGTACGGGTTTGCGTGTGCCAGTGGCCGTAGAGACGACCCGTTGTCAGGGTAAAGCTATAGAGGTTATCGGTGGGTTCAGCCACCCCTTGACTATGAGCAAGGCAAAAATATGCCCGTTGATTGGGGGTGTGAAATCGCCAGTCAGTATAGAGGCGTTTGGGTTTGCGGGCTTCTGCATCATCCATACCGGCAGGACAGGGCCACTGCAAGGCGCCTAAACGGGCAAGGCGTTCGTGGCTCAGACCCGATTGATCGCAGGGTCGACCGGCAGTGAGTTGGACAAATTCAGCATAGACGGCAGCGGCATCGACAAATGGGAAGAGATGCCCATATCCCAAGCGGCGCCCCACCTCAGCAAAAATTTCCCAATCAGGGCGAGCCAGACCGGGGGGCGATCGAAAGGCGGGGGCAAGGGTGACGCGGCGTTCAGA
This sequence comes from Thermosynechococcus sp. B1, assembly GCF_030322985.1. Lineage (NCBI taxonomy): Bacteria > Bacillati > Cyanobacteriota > Cyanophyceae > Acaryochloridales > Thermosynechococcaceae > Thermosynechococcus > Thermosynechococcus sp. B1. The sequence goes on from NZ_CP096573.1 coordinate 1,886,569, forward strand.
GTTGGTCATCACACCTGTTTTCTCACTCCATTGCGCCGCCGGCAAAATCAGATGGGCATAGGCTGCTGTTTCAGTGGGAAAGTAGGCATCTTGGTAGACCGTAAAGGGGGATTGCAGAAAGGCGGCTTTAGCACGTTCTAAATGGGGAAAGCTAACCGCAGGATTGGTGGCCGCAATCCACAGCAGACCCACTTCTCCCTGTTCTAGACCTTCGACAATTTGCCATGCCGTGCGACCGGGGCGATCGCTTATTTGCCCTCGCGGCAGTCCCCAAAAGTCCTCTACCTCTTGGCGATGCTGTGGATTCGTCACTTGGCGATAGCCGGGCAACAGATGGCTCAAGCCGCCGGCTTCCCGCCCCCCCATGGCGTTGGGTTGCCCCGTCAGCGAAAAAGGACCACTCCCTGGGCGGCCAATTTGCCCCGTCAACAGGTGGAGATTGATGAGACAACGAGCTTTGGCCGTCCCTTCAGCAGACTGGTTAATGCCCATTGACCAGAGGGAGAGTACCGCTTGGGCATGCCCCCAATAGCGAGCCGCCTGTTCTAGATCACTTTGAGCAATGCCACAGCGTTTCGCTACCCAGTCTGGGGTGTAGGCCGCCAGCAGCTTTACATACTCGGCAAAGCCTTGGGTACACTCCTCTATAAATTCAGCATCGATCTGTCCCCATTGCAGTAGCAAATGGCCAATGCCGTGGAGTAGATCAATATCCGTGCCGGGGCGGATGGCAAGGTGCAGATCCGCCACTTCCGCTGTCGGGGTGCGCCGCGGATCGACCACAATCAGCTTGACGCGGCGATCGCGCTTGTGGTGGTTGCGCAGACGATTAAAGACAATGGGATGGCATTCGGCAGTATTAGTACCCATGAGGAACGCACAATCGGTGGCCTCCAAATCGTCGTAGCAGCAGGGGGGGCCATCAGCACCGAAGCTGGCCATGTAGGCCGACACTGCCGAGGACATACATAGCCGCGAGTTGGCATCAAAGTTGTTCGTACCCAAACAGCCCTTGATCAGCTTTTGCGCCACATAGTAGTCCTCGGTTTGAAATTGACCGGAACCGTACATACAAATGGCATCGGCGCCCCGCTCACGGCGCACCCATTGGATGCGTTCCACAAGGCGGGTCATGGCCTCGTCCCACGAAATGACCGTAAAGGGCTGATCCAAACGCTCCCGCCACAGGGGGTAGACCAAGCGATCGCGATCAAGGGCTTCTAGAATAGTTGCCCCCTTGACACAGACCATACCTTGGGAGGAGGGATGCTGGCGATCGCCCCGAATTTTATAGGCTCCCTTGCCTTGAGGGACTGCTTCTAAGCCACAGCCCACCCCACAGTAGGGACACAGCGAGGACACTGGCTCACTTGGTTCAGGCACAGCACGCCCTTTTTCCTCAACCCGCAGGAATTCACAGGAACAGCACCTGACCCCTTGCTCCGAGCAAATGATCAGATCCGCTGTAGCATCGCCATAGAAAAAAAGCTCTTGCCTCGGAAACACCACCTGTTGCCAAGTGGGCTGATTTGACAAATAAATCTGCTGAACGCTCTCGCTGGTATTGCGGTAGTAGCAGAGGTAACGACTGGACTGAACGGCTAACGAGCCAACCCGTGGGGTACTCATACGCTACTTAGTGCCCAAACCGCGTGTACAGAAAGTCAACCACTTGGTTGCGGAGATCGTAGTACTGCGGATCCTCAAGGAGTTGCGATCGCTGCCGTGGCCGCGGAAAAGGAATCTTCACAATATCGCCAATGCGGGCGGCAGGGCCATTGGTCATCATCACCACCCGATCCGCGAGGTACAGCGCCTCATCAATGTCGTGGGTAATCATCAGTACCGTCAGTCGGTGCCTGCGCCAAATCTTTAAGAGTTCATCCTGTAACTCCTCCTTCGTGATGGCATCGAGGGCACCAAAGGGTTCATCTAAAATCAACACTTCAGGGCGAATGGCGAGGGCGCGGGCGATCGCCACCCGTTGTTTCATTCCCCCCGACAGTTGAGCAGGGCGTTTGTGGGCAGCCGCTGTTAGCCCCACCAGTTCCAAGTGCTCCTCGACAATTTGGCGCCGGCGTTGGCGAGTTTTCTGGGGATAGACGGACTTCACTGCTAGCTCAATATTTTGATAGGCCGTCAACCAAGGCAGCAGCGCGTAGTTTTGAAACACCATCATGCGATCCGGCCCCGGACGGCGCACGGGCACGCCATTGAGAGTAATTTCCCCTCGTGTTGGTGCTGTAAAACCCGCAACCATATTCAAGAGTGTGGTTTTGCCGCAGCCGGAATGGCCAATGAAACAGACAAATTCGCCGCTGCTCACCTCAAGGTGAATATCCTCAAGTACCACATGGTCGCCATTAGCCGTAGGGTAGGCTTTGCTCACCCCATCAATGCGTAGATGCTGGGTGGCCGTTAAATGGGGATCAAGACGATAGAGGGTTTCCATAGACTTCTCTCAAAAATACCTAGACAGCAACAACCTCTTGGGGATCAACAGTGCGAATATCAAGGCCACGGCGAATCGCAGCCGCCTCAATGTAGCCAAGGGGATTATCGGGGTCAAAGGGCAGTCCATCGAAAAGAGCAAAGGCAGAACGATCTGGCTCATTATCTACAACCTTCAGTTCCCGCGCTGCCGCCCCAAAGAGATCGACTCGCCGCACCTGCTCAACAATTTCTAGCCAGTTTCTCGGGAAGGGCGTAAGTTGCCAGCGAGCCAATTGGGTCATGATCCACAGCCCTTCCAACCGCCCAGGACAGGGAGAGCGATCCACATAGAACTGGTGAAACCGGGGTTGAAAAGCAGCAACAATGCCATCCCCCCGATCAAGGGGTTCCACAAAGCCGGCATAGGCATCCTCAGGAGTACACCCCACATACTCTGGCCGACAAAGCAGTTGGGCAATTTCGGGGCGATGTTTGATCGTATCGCAGTACTCACAGGCTTCGATCAATGCCTTGACCAACGCTTGGTGTAGCTGCGGGTTGGCCTGCACCCAATCGGAACGCATGCCCACAACTTTTTCCGGGTGCCCCGACCAAATCTCCAAATCCGTAGCGACAATCACCCCAATACCCTCGCGCACTGCATGGGAGTTCCACGGTTGACCGACACAAAAGCTACTGATATGGCCGGCCTTGAGGTGATAGATCATTTGGGAGGGGGGAATCACCAACAACTCGACATCGTAATCGGGGTCAATGCCAGCGGCGGCCAGCCAGTACCGCAACAGGAGGTTGTGCATTGATGCGGCATGAACCACTCCCAGCCGGGGGCGATCGCCCGTGCGCTGAATATAGGCGCGCAGATCTTCAGCAGTCTTCACCCCCTGCTGCCACAACTGGCGACTAAAGGTGATGGCATTGCCATTGCGACTCAGTACCAACGAGGTCATCAGCGGTTGTGAAGGCTGACCGTTTAACCCCAAGGTCATGGCTAAGGGCATGGCCGCCAACAGTTGAGCGCCCGTCAAGCGACCCGCGATCACCCCCATCACCAAGTCCTGCCAGCTTTCTTCGCGATGCAGCGTGACTGACTCCAAACCATACTTAGCAAAGAAGCCCATTTCCTTGGCGACAATGAGGGGGGCACTGTCCATGAGGGGCATAAAGCCAAGGGTCAGTTCCACGGGGGTAGTTGGCGCAATGGCCGGTACCGTCAAGGAGGGACGGCGGCGTTTCTGCTGATTGAGAAAGGCAATCATCTCATTGCGCAGGCCATAGTAGCTGGGATGGTTGAGCACGTCATGGCGATTGCGGGGACGGGCAAAGGGAATTTTGAGAATTTGGCCAATGTGGGCTTCAGGGCCGTTGGTGAGCAGCACCACGCGATCCGAAAGCAGTAGTGCCTCATCCACATCATGGGTGACCATAATGCAGGTGGTTTGACTGCCCTGACACACTTGCATCAACTCATCCTGCAAAGAGCCTCGCGTCAAAGCATCAAGGGCACCAAAGGGTTCATCCAGCAGGAGTACCTCCGGTTGAATCGCCAAGGCACGGGCGATCGCCACCCGTTGCTTCATTCCTCCCGACAGTTGGGCAGGGAACTTCTCGCGGGCTTTACTGAGGTGCACCTGTTCCAGCGCCGCCTCTACCCGCTGTCGTTGCTCTGCCTTGCTCAAATGCCCCAGCACCGCCGCCACCGCCAAGGCCACATTCTGGTACACCGTTTTCCAAGGCAACAGCGAATAGTTTTGGAACACCACCATGCGATCGGGACCCGGTTCCGTCACCTGCCGTCCTGCCATCACCACGCCACCACTGCTAGGCCGCTGAAAGCCAGCAATGATATTCAAGAGCGTGGACTTGCCGCAGCCAGAGTGACCGACAAGGGAAATAAACTCCCCTTTTTGGATTTCGAGGTGGATATTCTTGAGAGCAATGTAGCGATCGCCCCCGGGCAGATCAAAAACCTGATCCACATGGTCAATTTCAATAAACGGTAAAGACTTGGCCATAGGGTTAAACAACCTAATGTTCGACAGTAAGGGGAAGAGAGGGGAGGATGGGTTACGTGAGGGAGCTAGGAATGCACCTCTTCACCGTGGCTGAGCAGGCAACCCACAAAGGCCACCGAGCGATCCAAGACCAAGCCAACAATGCCGACATAGATCACGGCAACAATAATTTCACTAATCAGAGAACTGTTCCAGGCATCCCAAATAAAGAAGCCAATGCCGACACCGCCAATGAGCATCTCCGCTGCCACAATCGCCAACCAGGACAGCCCAATGCCAATGCGCAGCCCCGTAAACACATAGGGCACCGTTGCTGGTACGAGAATATTCAGGAAATAATCCTTGCGGGAGAGCTGCAACACCCGTGCCACATTCTTGTAGTCCTTGGGAATTTGCTGCACACCGACAATCGTGTTGATGATAATTGGCCAAATGGCGGTAATGAAGATCACAAAAATCGCTGCCGGTTCATTGTCCCGCAGAGCCGCCAAGGAAATGGGCAACCACGCAAGGGGGGGCACCGGACGCAACACCTGCAAAATGGGATCCACTGCATCGTAGAGCACTCGACTAGAGCCAATCAGCATCCCCAGCCCCACCCCAATGACTGCTGCCAAGGAAAAGCCAACGGCCACCCGCCGCAGACTGGAGAGAATTTGCCACCCCAACCCCACATCCGTGCCACTCCCTTGATAAAAGGGATCAACTATCAACCCCCAAGTTTCAGTAATAACAGTGAGGGGCGTTGGCAGGCGAAGTAGCCCCGCCATGCAGACAAACTGCCAAATGACCAAGAAACACAGCACCCCCAAACTACCCAGTACCACTTTGCGGAACATCGCTGACTTCTTGAGATGCTTTAACCAGCGCCGCCGTCGAGATTGAGTGAAACCCATAGAAGAACTTGCCATTGCTCTTTACCTCTAAACTTTTTTCAAATCCAAACCACTCAAGTAGGCCTGAGGATTTTGGGGATCAAAGGCCACACCATCAAAAAAGGTCTCCACGCCCCGAGAGGTGGTGGTGGGAATTTCCGCTGCCGGCACCCCCATCGCTTGAGCGGCTTCGCGCCACAGATCCTCACGGTTTACTTTTTGGATGAGAGCTTTAGTGTCCATATCCGGCGGCAAATACCCCCAGCGAATGTCCTCCGTCAGGAACCACAGATCATGACTTTGGTAGGGATAAGAGGCATTGTCTCGCCAGAACTTCATCGCTAGATCGGGGTTGTCAAAGGTACGGCCATTGCCAAAGTCAAACTTACCGAGGGAGCGATCCAAAATATTCTTCTCGGGTACCTTCAACCATTGCCGCTGGGCAATTATCTTGACCATTTCTGGTTTATTTTCAGGTTGGTCACACCACTGTTGTGCTTCCATCACAGCCATCAATAGAGCTTTAGTGGCCTTCGGATGCTGATCAACCCAATCCGCCCGCAAAGTCAGCGATTTCTCAGGATGATCCTGCCAAAATTCACCCGTGGTAATAGCATCAACCCCCACCTTTTGATTCACCGCTTGTTGTGGCCATGGCTCACCCACACAGAAAGCTTCCATGGTTCCAGTTTTCACATTGGCCACCATTTGCGGAGGAGGCACAACGATCACAGAAACGTCCTTCTCAGGATCAATGCCGCCGGCAGCCAGCCAGTAGCGCATCCACAGATCATGGGTGCCCCCTGGAAATGTCACTGCCACTTTGATCTGCTCTTGCTGATTCTGGGCACGCCGTTCAGCACGGGTTTTAGCAAAGGCCTCCTTCAGGGGGCTACTGTCAGTCCTGATATTGAGATCCTTGTAAGCATTGGCCAAGACAATTCCCTGACCATTCGTGTTTAACCGCGCCAAGATATACATGGGTACAGGTTTGCCACCGGTAATGGTTCCCACGGTCATCAGGTAGGGCATTGGTGTAAGAATGTGGGCACCATCAATGCCACCCCCGGCAGAACCCAAGACCAAGTTGTCGCGGGTCACGCCCCAGGAAGCCTGCTTAATCACCTCCACATCGGGCATCCCATACTTGGCAAACAAGCCCTTTTCCTTGGCAATAATCAGGGGAGCCGCGTCCGTCAGAGCAATAAAGCCCAGTTTCGCTCCCATCACTTCTGGAGTTTCCGCTAGGGTGGTGGGTTGGGCAACATCACTAGTTTGCTGGCTATTACCACAACCGTGGGAGATCAATGTCATGGCCGTTGTAACCGCAGCGGTCACGAGAAAGTGACGCCGGGAGAAAGTCACCATTGGTTTACAAATCCTTTAATTCCTAAACAATCGACAAGGCTAATTCAGCGTGTATCGGAACCTGCAGCGTATGTGAACTGATGGGCTGAGCACCAAAGTGATCAATCAACAGTTGGCGCAGTACCTCCGGCAGTTCATCACAGGGAATCGCTTTTTTCACACAGGTGCCCAGCTTGGCATCCTTACCGACCTTGCCACCCATGTACAAATCCACGGCATCCACGGTTTCGCCGTTACGACGGGTTTTTGTACCCATCAGGCCAATATCGGCCACTTGGGGTTGACCACAGGAGTTAGGACACCCGGTCCAGTGAATGCGCACCGGTTGAGGGAGCACCAGTTGTTGATTCAGCCAGCGGACGAGGGCAAGGGCACGATTTTTGGTTTCAATGAGGGCAAAGTTGCAAAACTGAGCACCCGTGCAGGAAACGAGGGCACGTTCTAAAGGCGGTGGTTCCGGCCGAAACTTAGTGAGGAGGGGTTCGCGCAGCAGGCTTGGTAAAACAGCGCTAGGCACATGGGGAATGATCAGATTTTGCTCCACTGTCAGCCGCACTTCCGATTGGCCATAGACTTGAGCTAGCCGTGCCAATTCATAAAAATCGGTGGCATAGAGGCGCCCTACGGGCACATGCAGTCCCACATAGTTCAACCCCCGCTGTTTTTGGCAATGCACCCCCAGATGATCTCGCTTGTCCCAGTCAATTTCATCCTTGGGAGCGGCACTGAGGAGTTCAAAGGGGAGTTTAGCGGCCACTGCTGCCCGGAATTTTTCGATACCCCATTCATCAATCAGCCACATGAGCCGCGCTTTTTGCCGATTGCCCCGTAGGCCATGGTCACGGAAAATTTCAAGGATGGCACGTGAGAGGTGCACCACAGCATCATCGGGAGGCACCCAAGCATTGAGGGGGATAGCGGCAGCGCAACGCCGAGCAGAGAAGAAACCACCGACCAAAACATTGAAGCCCAAACGCCCTTGCCGATAGGCAGGCACAAAGGCAACATCGTTAATTTCGGCATGGACAGAGTTATCCCGCCCCCCCTCGATCGCAATGTTGAATTTGCGGGGTAGATTGCTAAATTCCGGATTCCCCTGACCGTTGTTGGTAATCATCGCCTGCAATTTCATAATCAGGGGGCGAGTATCAACGAGTTCGGCCGCATCAATGCCCGCCACTGGCGATCCAGTGAGGTTGCGCACATTGTCCATGCCGGATTGCACAGAGGTCAGGCCACAGGCTTGCAGCCGCTCTATGATTTCGGGAATATCCTCAATGGGCAGACCGCGAATCTGAATGTTTTGACGGGTGGTGATGTCACCATTGCCGTTCTCACCATAGCGGTCCACAATTTCGCCAAGGGTTCGCAGTTGTTGACTGGTGAGAATCCCATGGGGTACCCGCAGCCGCATCATGAACCTGCCGGGGGTAACGGGGCGAAAGAAAATCCCAAGCCACTTGAGGCGAACATCGCGGTCAGCTTCAGGAATGCTTTCCCAGCCCATGGCTGCGAATTTCTCTAGCTCTTGTTTAACCGCTAAGACATCTTTCTCTTTTTTAATGGCTTCAATTTTGTTGCTCACGGTTGTTGCCCTTGTCTTCAACGGGTTACTTGAACACCCAATTTAGGCAGGTCAATCATGAACATTTGTAAATTTTGCTACATTTTCTTTGTCGCTATACAGTTTTCGTATTAAAAATATGCCAAAACTGTATCTAACCTTAACTTCAGGGCGGGGGACTTAATCTACCCAAACAACTAAAACAGCCCAAATTGCTCTATAAAAAGATGACATCCGGTTGCGGTAGCCGCTATTTTAGAAAAAGGCTATTGATGACAATAAATTAAAAAATAAATAAAAAGCTGCACCCTGAGATTAGCCCTAGCTAGGACGCAGCACGCAACGTTCTAATGATTTTGCAGGTGGATGGGGGGTCTAAGTGCCAGAAGTCCAAGAGTTCATGTACTCCACCTGTTCCGCAGTGAGGGTATCAATGGCAATGCCCATGGCTTGGAGTTTCAAACGGGCAATTTCTTGATCCACTGCTGCGGGAATGGGATGGATGCCGGCCGCCAATTGACCTTTATTTTTGACAAGATACTCACAGCCAAGGGCTTGGTTGGCAAAGCTCATATCCATCACACTGGCGGGGTGGCCTTCAGCAGCCGCAAGGTTAATCAGTCGCCCTTCCCCCAAAACAATGATGGACTTGCCACTGGGGAGAATGTATTCCTCGGTGAAGTTGCGCACGACGCGGACTTCCTTGGCGAGGGTTTTCAGGGTGGCAAGGTCAATTTCAATGTCAAAGTGACCGGAGTTGGCTACCATTGCCCCATCTTTCATGACGGCAAAGTGCTCGGCGCGAATCACATGCTTATTCCCAGTTACAGTAATGAAAATATCCCCAAGGGGCGCGGCTTCGATCATGGGCATCACCCGGAAGCCATCCATGACTGCCTCAATGGCCCGCACGGGATCAATTTCCGTCACAATCACATTGGCACCCATGCCCCGTGCCCGCAGCGCTGTCCCTTTACCGCACCAGCCATAGCCAGCCACGACAACGGTTTTACCGGCAAGCAGAATGTTCGTTGCCCGAATGATGCCATCTAGGGTGGATTGACCGGTGCCGTAGCGGTTGTCAAAGAAGTGTTTGGTGTCGGCATCGTTGACATTAATGGCGGGGAAGGTGAGGACGCCATCGCGGAACATGGCCTTGAGGCGGACAATGCCAGTGGTGGTTTCTTCAGTGGTGCCAATAATGTCACTGAGTTGGTGCTGGCGCTCTTTGACGAGGGTGGCAACCACATCACAGCCGTCATCAATGATGATGTTGGGACGGTGATCAAGGGCAATATTGACGTGGCGCATATAGGTGGCGGTGTCTTCCCCTTTTTGGGCAAAGACCGGGATGCCGTAGTTCACCACTAGGCTAGCGGCGACATCGTCTTGGGTGGAGAGGGGATTACTGGCAATAAGAACCGCGTCAGCACCGCCGGCTTTGAGGGCGATCGCTAGATTGGCGGTTTCTGTGGTCACATGGCAGCAGGCGGCCAAGCGAATACCGGCAAGGGGCTTTTCTTTTGCAAAGCGATCGCGAATCTGGCGCAGCACTGGCATCTCCCGACTGGCCCATTCAATGCGTTGCTGCCCTAAGGGCGCAAGGCTCAAATCTTTGACATCGTGACGAACAGAGGCTTCAGGTTTAATCGGAGAAGACACCATACTGCGGTTCCTGACAAAAGGTTACGGCTCCCCATTATAATCGCCTAAGGGGAATTCTTCCGCAGTACCCAACTGGTCACCGTGCCGCCGGGGAAAATGAGCAAATTCACGGTGCCAATTTCCAACAGATGCCCCTTGCGATTGCGAAACTGAAAGGTGCAGATATCCACCCCCACCATGAGTTGACAACCCATCAGTTCGCTATAGCCTTGACTGAGGAGATAGGCCACAATCGGGGTTGTCGTTGTCGGATTCACCATTGCCGAATTAACTACGGGTTGCCAACCGCGATCAAGGAGGCGTTGGCGGGCATCGGCATAGCTCATCCCTTGGCGTAAACGCGGAACTCGCTGCGCAAGGGCAGCCGGTGCAAACCCTACCCCTGCTGCCAGTAAACCAAGGGCAATGAAACGTTTCAGCAATACCATAGCAATTGCTTGTTAAATGCCAATCGCTATACGCTGCAAGGGTCAGGTTCATGCAGGTTCCAGAGGTGAAACTTAAGCCCCCACGGCTTCTTTGGCAGCATAGAGCACTTCTACGGTGATCTCGCTAATCCCCTGTTCGCGGGCAAATTTTTCGGTGTTGCGCTTCACCTTGCCGCGCACAAAGCCGGGAATCTTGTTTAATTCCGCTAGCCCATCCGCGGTCCATGTCAAATCCGAGTCGGCGGAAAGCCCGTTGTGAATCACTTCCTTGGTGTCGTGGCCACCAAAAATTTCCAGCAGGTGGTCTTCCATGCCCAAGGTGAAGGAGTTGTAAATTAAATCCACTAGTTGGTTGGTACCTTCGTAGCCAAGGAAGGGTCGATAGCCGACGGGAAAGTCTTGGATGTGGATGGGCGCGGCAATAACACCACAGGGAATGTTGAGGCGTTTGCCCACATGGCGCTCCATTTGGGTGCCAAAGATGGCCGCGGGTTCAACGCGGGCGATCGCGTCCCCCACCACCGTGTGGTCATCGGTAATCAGTACCTCGTCACAAAAGCCCGCCACCTCTGCGCGGAACCAATCGGCATCGTATTTGCAGTACGTCCCCGCCCAAACAACGTGGATGCCCATTTCCCGACTGAGAATTTTGGTCATTGCCGCTGCATGGGTATTGTCCCCAAAGACCACTGCTTTTTTACCGGTGAGGTTTTGGCAGTCAATGGAGCGGGAAAACCAAGCGGCTTGGGACACCTCCCGTGTTTGCTGTTCAATAAAGGCTTCGTAGTCCACATTGGCTCCTTGGGCATTGAGCACCGCTTGAATGGCACGGATACAGCGGGCGGTTTCCACCACACCCATCGGCGTCATCTTCACGCTTGGCTGGCCAAATTCCGTTTCTAGGTACTGGGCGGTGAGGCCGCCAATTTCCCGATAGGGGACAAGGTTAAACCATGCTTGGGGCAGTCGGGCAAGGTCGTGGACGCTGGCCGCCGCAGGAATCACCAGATTCACCTGAATGCCAAGGTTGGCCATGAGTTGTTTCAGCTCGCGGCAGTCATGCTGATTGTGGAAGCCGAGGGTGGTGATGCCAATAATGTTGACGCTAGGGGTGGGGGTTTTGCTGGTCACTAAGGTGCCTTGGCGGCGGGCTTTGTCAATATAAAACTGCACGATTTGCTCAAGGGTGCGATCGGCGGCTTGCAATTCATTGACGCGATAGTGATTGACATCCGCCAAGAGGACATCGGCAGTGGTGCTGAGGCTGGCGCGTTGGACAAAGTTTTGTAAGTCTTCCTGAAGAATGCTAGAGGTGCAGGTGGGGGTGAGCACAATTAAATCAGGGTGCTCTTCAGTGTCTTTGCGGGTGATATTGTCCACCACTTTTTCTTGGGAGCCGCGTGCCAAGACATGGCGATCGACAATACTGGCCGTAACAGGCGTAAAGTCGCGCTCTCGCTCGAGCATCGATCGCATGACGTTGAAGTAATCATCCCCAAGGGGCGCGTGCATAATGCCATGAACATTTTTGAAGGAACTGGCAATGCGCAGAGTACCAATGTGGGCAGGCCCTGCATACATCCAGTAGGCAAGTTTCATCGCGTCAACTCCTTGGGCAAAGGCATTTTGATGTCCGATCGCGATCGTAGCGAGGCTCTTTCCCTCGCCCGCCAAAACGTTACAAAACTTGAATGAAGTGGGAATGTCCCTTAACAAACCTCACGGAATTCCCTATCCGCCTATGCAGTGGGGTCGTTCACCATACCAACATCTTTCCCCTCTCCCCTAAAATTGATCAATACTGCAATTCCAATTCAGTTTGCCCCTTTTAAGGACACCCACGCATGGTTGCTTGCGAATTTAGCCCCGGTCTTGACGGTATTCCCGTTGCTCAGTCGGCCATTAGCTATGTGGATGGCCAAGCAGGCGTTCTTGAGTATCGCGGTGTCCCGATTGAGGAACTAGCGGAGAAAAGCACATTTTTGGAAACTGCCTTCCTCTTGATTTGGGGTTACTGGCCGAGCAAGGAGGAGTTGGCAGCCTTTGAGCACGATATTACCTACCATCGCCGCGTGAAATATCGCATTCGCGACATGATGAAATGCTTTCCCGACAGTGGCCATCCCATGGATGCCCTACAGGCCTCGGCGGGAGCCTTGGGATTGTTCTATTCGCGGCGGGCCCTCGACGATCCGGAGTACATTCGGGCAGCAGTCATCCGCCTCTTGGCCAAAATTCCAACAATGGTGGCGGCGTTTCAACTGATTCGCAAGGGGAATGATCCGGTCATGCCCTGTGATGAGCTGGACTATGCGGCCAACTTTCTCTACATGCTCAATGAGCGGCGTCCCGATCCCTTTGCGGCACGGGTATTTGATATTTGCTTGATTCTCCATGCCGAGCACACGATGAATGCCTCTACCTTCTCGGCGCGGGTGACGGCCTCGACATTGACAGACCCTTACGCTGTGGTTGCTTCAGCGGTGGGTACACTGGCAGGGCCACTCCACGGGGGCGCCAATGAAGATGTGATCAATATGCTCGAAGAAATCGGCAGCGTGGAGAATGTCCGTCCCTATGTGGAAAAGTGCGTCCAGAATAAGATCAAAATTGCCGGCTTTGGCCACCGCGTGTATAAGGTCAAGGATCCCCGCGCCACGATTTTACAGAAGTTGGCGGAACAGTTGTTTGATAAGTTTGGCGGCGATCGCTACTACGACATTGCCCTGAAACTGGAAGAAGTGGTGGGTGAATACCTCAGTTACAAGGGGATTTATCCCAATGTGGACTTTTACTCGGGGCTTGTCTATCGGCGGTTGGGCATTCCTAGTGATCTGTTTACGCCTGTGTTTGCGATTGCCCGCGTGGCCGGTTGGCTAGCCCACTGGAAAGAACAACTGGAGGCCAATCGCATCTATCGCCCCACCCAAGTCTATACGGGTGCCCACAATCAGCCCTATGTGCCCATGGAGGAGCGCAATCATCGCCCCTAGCTCTTGATCCTCAATTCCCCCCCTGAAGACAGTCCTTTTCTGAAAATGGATATAGACCTAGGGCAATCAAATACTCTCCTGTACTTGCTTTCACAGCCTTAGCGTGTTCCATCCTTGGGAAAAGGGCTGTAAGCTGCTTTATAGTGGCGGTACCCTTGTGGAGTTTCTGATGGCAAAGGCAAAATCAAGCAAACAGCAAGCATCGAAAACCTCAAAAACATCAAAAACGGCGAAATCCACCCCATCAACCTCGACGCAGCAGGCAGCAACCATTGCGCCTGAACCCACCCCTGTGGATCCCGCCAGTCTCACCTACGAGGCGGTGATTGGCCTAGAGATTCACTGCCAACTGAGTACCCAAACCAAAATTTTCTCGTCTAGCTCGACCCAGTTTGGGGCACCCCCGAATACCAACATTGACCCAGTGTGTTTGGGTTTGCCGGGGACACTCCCTGTGTTGAATGAAAAGGTGCTCGAGTATGCGGTGAAGGCGGGTTTAGCCCTCAATTGTCAGATTGCCCCCTACAGCAAATTCGATCGCAAGCAGTATTTTTATCCCGACTTGCCGAAAAACTATCAAATCTCGCAGTACGACCTGCCCATTGCCCAGCATGGCTACCTTGAGATTGAACTGGTGGATGACAACGGCACCGCCCACCGTAAAAAAATTGGCATTACTCGCCTGCACATGGAGGAAGATGCCGGCAAACTGGTTCACGCGGGGAGCGATCGCCTGTCTGGCTCCACCTACTCCCTAGTGGACTTGAATCGGGCAGGGGTGCCCCTTGTGGAAATTGTCTCTGAGCCAGATCTGCGCACGGGTCAAGAAGCTGCCGAATATGCCCAAGAACTGCGGCGCATTCTCCGTTACTTGGGGGTTTGCGACGGCAATATGCAGGAGGGGTCGCTGCGCTGCGATGTCAATATCTCCGTGCGCCCCGTGGGCAGCGCCACCTTTGGCACCAAGGTCGAGATTAAGAATATGAACTCCTTTAGTGCCATCCAACGCGCCATTGACTATGAAATTGAGCGGCAAGTCGCTGCCGTCAAAGCGGGCGAAGCCATCGTTCAAGAAACCCGCCTCTGGGATGAGGCCACGCAGCAAACGCGCACCATGCGGGTCAAGGAAGGCTCCAGTGACTACCGCTACTTTCCTGAACCCGATCTCGGACCCATTGAAGTCAGTGCTGAGCAACTGGCCACTTGGCGTGCGGCTCTACCTGAACTGCCAGCGCAAAAGCGGCACCGCTACGAGACCGAGTGGGGCCTGCCCCCCCAAGATGCCCGCGTCCTCACCGATGAGCGAGCCGTTGCCGAGTACTTTGAGGCCACCGTTGCCGCCGGGGCACCCCCGAAATTAGCGGCCAACTGGATCATGGGGGATATTACCGCCTATCTCAAGGAACAAAAACTGGCGATCGAGGCACTGCCTCTGAAACCTGCTGAATTGGCGGAACTGATCCAACTGATTGAGGCGGGCACTATCAGTAGCAAAATGGCCAAGGATCTGCTGCCGGAGTTACTGGCTCAAGGCGGCTCCCCCAAAGCCCTTGTCGAGAAAAAAGGCCTCAGTCAAATCTCTGATGTCGCTACCCTAGAGGCAATGATTGATGAAGTGCTAGCAGCGCACCCCAATGAACTGGAACAATACCGCGCGGGCAAGACAAAACTTCAGGGCTTCTTTGTTGGCCAAATCATGAAGAAAACAGCAGGGCGAGCCGACCCGAAGCTGACCAATCAACTCTTGGCCAAAAAGCTAAACCCCAGCAGTTAGAGCAGCGTGCAGCGTCGGTAACAGGTGGGCAATCAGTTGTTCAGGATAGACCCCTAGGGCAGTGGCCTCTCGTTCTGCCTGAAGGCCTGCTTGAGCGTGCCACCAAACCCCACCATAGGTTGCGCTGAGGGCTTCCTGCTGCGCCAAAAGACCGCCAATAAGCCCTGTGAGGACATCGCCACTGCCCCCTCGGGCAAGGGCAGGGGTACTGTGGGGGTTGATCCAGAGGTCACCCTTCGGAGAGGCAATGGCTGTCCGTGCGCCCTTGAGAAGAACAATGGCATTACTGCGGCTCGCAGCGGCGGTCACTTGATCAAGGCGATCGCCGGTGACAAGGTCTGGAAACAGGCGCCGAAACTCGCCATAGTGGGGGGTTAAGATGACGGAACTCAGCAGTGGCCACGGCGAGAGGGTAGCTAGGATATTCAGGGCATCGGCATCCAAGACCAGCGATCGCCCCGCCTTCAAAACGGTTTCCACAACGGCCACCGCCTCAGGGGTTAGCCCCGGCCCACAGGCAATGGCTGAGAACTTGCTCAAGTCTAGTGGTTCCGGCAAGCGAGCGATCGCCCCCCTCGCTGTTTCTGGACAGCCAACAACAATGGCATCGGGGACTCGTGAGAGCACAAGGGACTTCAGGGACTGGGGCACTGCCACCACTAGCATTCCCACACCCGTACAGCGGGCGGCGAGGGCACTGAGGAGAATACTGCCGCCAAACTGGGCAGAGCCGCCAATGAGTAACAGTTGTCCCTGCTGATACTTGTGGGTAATGGGCGATCGCGACAGGGGCAATTCTTGCCAACAGGAAGCATCTAAGCAATATCGCCGGGGCGCAGTCGCCAACACCGCTTCAATCACCACCGCAGGAATATCAAAGGGGATTAACACCCCCTGCCCCACCCAAGGCTGTGCTTCCTCTACCAGTAGCCCCCGCTTCCACAGTCCTAAACAGAGGGTGCGATCGGCCTGAATTGCCGTACCCAAAACTGCCCCGGTATCACTGTGGAGTCCCGAGGGGACATCAATACTCACCCGTGGTTGCCGCCACGTGTTGATTTGGTCAATGGCAGCGGCAAGTTCACCCGTCAGTTCCCGCTCTAGGCCAAAGCCAAAAAGACCATCCACGATCAGGTCAACCTCTTGCAAGCTGTCCACCGTCTCGACAAAGGGCAGACCGAGAAAGCGGGCATAGCGGGCATGATCCGCCGTCAGGGGTTTCAAACGTTCAAAGGGCTGCCAGACCTGCACCCCATAGCCGCGGTGCCATAGTTCCCGCGCCACCACCAGAGCATCGCCGCCATTGTGCCCCGGACCGGCCAAAACCCCAACACGGGAATACGGTGGAAACTGATGCTGGAGAAAGTCGCTGAGGCGTTGTCCCACCTTTTCCATCAGGGCAGGCACTGGAAAGCCGGCATTGAACATCGCCCCCTCGATTGCCTGCATTTCAGCCGTGGTGACAATGGCTGGAAAGGTTGTTTTCATGACTGTCCAATCCAACACTGACCCAAGGGAACCGCTTGGCGCGCACCTGTGACTTGGGGTAAATTCCCCGGCAAGCCCAACTCATGCCAGTAGGCGAGAATAGCGAAGGCGATCGCCTCTTTGGCATCCACCGGTACGCCCGCCGTCGCAGTGGTTTCCACGGGAATGTCTCCTAAATGCATCTGAAGGCGCTCCCTGAGAAAACGATTGTGGGCACCGCCGCCACAGAGGAAGATCCGCTGCGGTTTTTGGGGCAAAAATTGGCGATAGCTCTGAACCATACTGCGAGCCGTAAATTCCGTCAGTGTGGCCAGCAGATCCGCAGGCGCCAGACCAGCAGCCTCAGTGCGGCATCGCTGCCAAAAGGGCAGACCAAAGTATTCTCGCCCTGTGGACTTTGGCGGCGGCTGCTGAAAGAAGGGGTCTTGCAGCCAGTGCTCTACCAGTGGATCGATAATTTTGCCCTGCCGCGCCCATGCCCCATCGGCATCGTAGGTGAATTCACCCCCCGATAACTCCGTTACGGCCAGATCAAGCAGCACATTGCCAGGACCTGTATCCCAACCCATGACCCCTTTGCCCTCAGGATCCTCTCGTTGAGGCGGCAAGTAGGTAACATTGCCGATGCCACCGATGTTTTGCACACAGCGGACTTCCGTGGGATGACTGAGAAGACACCAATCGATCCGAGGCACGAGGGGCGCTCCTTGACCCCCCGAGGCAATATCCTGAGCACGAAAGTTAGCAATGGTGGTAATCCCCGTGCGCCAAGCAATCCAATCTCCCCGTCCCAGTTGTAGGCTGTAGCCGAGGCGATCGCCCGTGGGGGGGCGATGAAAGACCGTTTGACCGTGGGAGCCAATGAGATCTGCGCGGGGATATCCCTGTTGAACCGTTTGTGCTGCAAGGGCAAAGGCCTCGGCGATCGCCTCATCCAACTCCGCCAACGCTGCAAGGGTCAAGGGTTTTGCGCCACAAATGTCGAGAATCTGCTGCCGTAGGGCTGTGGGATAGGGCACCGTACAAAAATTCAGCACCTGTACCTCAAGGTCGCGATCGCCCCCCGCCAATGCAACTAAGGCCGCATCAATCCCATCCACCGAGGTTCCGCTCATCAGGCCAATGACACGCATAGTCTGCGCCTACAACAGTTGATATTTCGTTTCCGCCAAGCGGTAGAGGGGGCGCCAAACCAAGCGGTTGGTCAAAACCACCAATAGTGACATGACTGCCGTGGCGGCCATCAGTAGGGGAAAATCCCCCCGAACGCTAGCCTCAGAAATCGTGGCCCCCAAGCCAAGGGTTTGCTCCGTTTGATTCTGAAATTCCACATATTCACTGACAATGCTGGAGTTCCAAGCGCCGCCTACCGCCGTAATGATGCCCGTAATCAAATAGGGAAAAATGCCGGGCAGGATCAGGGTGCGCCACCGCTGCCACCAAGAGAGTTGATAGACCACCGCTGCTTCAAATAATTCCGTGGGAATCGCCTGGGCACCGGCAATGACATTAAAGAGGATGTACCACATCGTGCCCAGCATCATGAGAGCCACAGAGCCAATCTCCAAACCCCCACCCACATTGGCCAGCGCCAACAGCAGCACTGGAAACAGCGCCGTAGCCGGTACCGATGCCGCAATTTGGACAATGGGTTGCAACACTTGAGCAGCACGGGGATTGCGACCGATCGCCACCCCCACTGGAACTGTCCACAGTAGGGAGAGAACCAGTGCCACCACTACCCGCACCGTGGTCAGAACCGCCCCTAGACCAATTTGCTGCCAATCTTGCCAACTGACACCAAACATTTGCCGCAAAAAGGCGATCGCTCCCCAACCCACGAAGGCGGCAAAAATCAGCAAAATGATGGGGGTTATCGGCCAGTTGCCTTGGTCATTCTGGGGGGCAACAGATTGACGTGGGTGTTTGGGGCGCAACTGCTCATCCAGTCGTTCCCAGACGGGGGCAAAGATATTTTGGTGGAAGGCTCGCAACGTGGGCGATCGCCGCAGGAAATCAAGAACGAAGGATTTAGGAACATTCTCCGCCTCGACCATTTCCATCTTGAATTTTTCGCCCCAAGCAATGAGAGGGCGCCACACCAGAATATCAATCACGATAATGATGCCAATTAATACCGCCAGACCGTAGGCCAATGCTGCATAGTCCTGTTGATTGGCTGCTTCCGCCAGATAGGAACCTAAGCCCGGCAACGTAAAGGTTTTCTCGCCAATGGTAAAGGACTCGATCGCCATCAGGAAAAACCAGCCCCCCGCCACTGACATCACACTATTCCAGATCAGGCCAATGGCACCCGCTGGCAAATCCAGCGTCCACACCTGCTGCCACCACCCCAGCCGATAAATTTTTGCCACCTCCCGCAGCTCCCGAGGCACGCTAATCAAAGACTGATAAAAGCTAAACGTCATATTCCAAGCCATTCCCGTGTAGATGAGGATAATGGCCGCCAATTCCACGCCAATACGGCTCCCCGGAAAGAGGGCAATCAGTGCCAGCACCACCCCCGGCAAAAACGACAGCACCGGAATCGATTGCAGAATATCCAGCAGCGGCAGCAGGATTTTTTCAGCAGTGCGATTGTAGTAGGCAATATAGGAATAGAGGATGCTAAACACCAAGGAGATGATGTAGGCAATGAGCATCCGCAGCAGCGTTTGAGCGGTGTAACTTGGCAAGACCGCTGGACTCAGCTCAATGGTGATCGTGGGATCATACTGTCCTGTAAACTGCGCAGCCGTGTTGACAATCCAAAAGATCAGGGCAATCAAAGCCAAAATAATCAGGCCATCTTGCCAAGTCCAAGCACGATTCAGCGTTTGATTATCGGGGGTAAGGGGGCGTGCCATCGCGGCCTCCAGCGGTAGTCTCCACGAGGCAAATTATAGCCACATCCCTGTAGCCACAAAAGTTAATGTCCAATGCAAGCCAGAACACCACCGGATTCCCTGACCTATGCCTAAGATTTAGGAGAGCATGAAGTTATCCCCCTCTCCTATGCTGTTTCGTCGCACCAAAATTGTCGCCACCATTGGCCCTGCCAGTCGATCGCGGGAAGTGATTCAGCAGATGCTAGCCGCCGGCATGAATGTGGCACGGTTAAATTTCTCCCATGGTGACTATAAAGATCATGCCGAAACCATTGCCCTGCTGCAACAAGTGGCCAATGAAGCAGCAACGCCCCTGACACTCCTGCAAGATTTGCAAGGCCCGAAGATTCGCGTTGGCCAGCTTCCTGAAGGGAGCATTGAATTAGTGGAAGGGGAGCAAGTCCACCTCGTGCCGCTCACTGAGGAAGAGACACAAGGCATTGGCATTGATTATCCCTATCTTGCCGAAGAGGCACAGCCGGGGATGCAGGTGCTCTTGGATGATGGCCTCTTGGAATTGGTGGTCGAGGCCATTGCGGGAGATCGGGTCACCTGCCGGGTGGTGCAGGGGGGCACGCTCAAAAGTCGTAAGGGGGTAAACTTGCCGGATCTCAATCTGCGGCTGCCTTCCCTCACAGACAAAGACAAGCAGGATATTCAATTTGGCATTGAGCAGGGGGTCGATATTATCTCCCTGAGTTTTGTGCGCCGAGCTGAGGATCTCTGGGAGTTGCGGGAGTACTTGGCGACCCACGGTGCCAGTGATATGCCTGTGCTGGCAAAAATTGAGAAACCCCAAGCAGTGGAAAATCTCTCAGCGATTTTGGGGGTGGCCGATGCAATCATGGTTGCGCGGGGCGATCTCGGTGTGGAGATGCGGGTAGAGAAGGTGCCGCTGCTGCAAAAGCAAATTATTCGCGAGTGCAACTACCGCAGTATTCCTGTGATTACGGCAACCCAAATGCTAGAGAGTATGATCCACAATCCCCGACCGACGCGGGCAGAGGCCAGTGATGTCGCCAACGCCATTCTTGATGGTACAGATGCGGTGATGTTGTCGGGCGAATCTGCTGTGGGGGCTTTTCCTGTGCAGGCGGTGAAGATGTTGGCGCGGATTGCAGCGGATGTGGAGCCGCACCTTGAGTTTGACAATATGCCCGCCTACCGCAATGATGAGACCCATGCCCTAGGTGAAGCCTTAACCACCATTACTCAAATCCTCGATCTGCGGGCGATCGCCTGCTTTACGGAAACGGGCTATACCGCAACCATTGCCTCTGGGGAACGGGTGAAACCCATGATTGTCGCCTTTACCGATCGCCCCCGCGTTTATCACTGGATGAATTTGCTCTGGGGTGTGAAGCCGATTCTTTTGGAAACGCTGCCTATGACGTTTGAAGGGATGATTGCCGTGGCTGAAAACCAACTCAAGGAGCGCCAGATGGTCACTGAGGGCGATAAAATTTTGATTCTGGGCGGCATTCCTGCCCAAACTCCCCAAGGAACGAATTTTATTAAAATTCATACGATTAGCGCCTAAAGGGGAACAGAATCCCAGTGGGAGGCGGTCTGGAGAGAAACAAGGTTCATGAGTTTTTTGCTGAGCTGTGGTGAATACCGCTGTGAAACATCCGTTAACGCCTTTTTATACCCTCAGTCTTGCCGCGCTTCTTGTTGGGGGATCTGTGGTGGTTGCTGAGCGACCCGCCGTGAGCCAAGAAGCCCAACGTACCCTGACGGTTACAGGTCGAGGCACAGAAGCCATTTCAGCAACCCTTGCCCAAGTCAGCCTAGGGGTCGAGGTGCAAGGTCGCACGGCTCAAGAGGTACAGCAAGAGGTGGCGCGGCGAGCCAATGCCGTTTTGGCGGTTCTGCGGGCACGGGAAGTCAGTCAACTGCAAACCACGGGGCTGAGCCTCAGTCCCAATTATCAATACACCAACAATCAGCGGATACTGGTGGGCTATATCGGGCGCAATACGGTGAGTTTTCGCATTGCTAGCGATCGCGTGGGGCCCCTTCTTGATGCTGCTGTCCAAGCTGGCGCAACGACAATTGACAATATTAGCTTTACGGCACCAGAGGCGACGATTGCCGCTGCCCAACGCACTGCCCTGCAGCGAGCGACCCAAGATGCGCAAAGTCAAGCCCAAGCGGTACTCAGTGCCCTCAATCTCCAACCGCGCCAAGTGGTGAGCATTCAAATTAATCAGGCGGCACCCCCGCCAAGACCCCTTGCCGTTCGCGCAGCAAACATGGCCGATAGCACCCCTGTGGTGTCCGGGGAATTACAGGTAGAGGCGAGTGTAACGCTGCAAATGAGCTACTAGGTCTCGGTAATGTCTGTTCATTTCCGTTGGTTTTTGGGGAGCGGTGCGGCCTTGGTTGTCATTTCCCCAGTGCTAGCTCAGGCGCCGGCAACAATTGAAAAACCGCAAAAAGTGCTCCCTTTACCGGGTGCCCTTGATCAGGTGCCTGTGTTGAATAGCAATAGCCCAGAGGTGGTGCAGCGATCAGGGATTCTCCTGTCCACATTTCCGCCAGAGGGCAAAGCAACTCCTAGTGCCCACTTGAACTTTGCTTTTCGCGATCGCTTTGATATTTTTGCCCACCATATTGCGAAGCCCCGCGACCCGCAGGATCTCACGACCCTCTACCTAGGGATTCTCGCCTACAACCCCAGTTCTGAACCGGTAACGGTGAATTTGATCCATGCCGCCAGTTACTTGAGTCAGCCGGATGCGCCCTTTCGTCCTCTGCCCAATCAGCAGGCCAATGATCTCGGCCAAGTTTTTGCTGGTCCGGGCGATCGCGTCATGCTGGATATTTTGCGACAACGGCGGCAATCGGGATGGCCCGCACAAATCATGATTCCCCCACGCAGTTATGCCCTGATCGCCAATTTACCGATTCCGGTCAAGGGACTCGACCCCCCCCTCAATGGCCGTTCGCTGCTGATTCGTGCCCGCAGTAGTGGCAACCTCTACCTCGCCAGTTTAGCCCGCTTTGGCAATGAACCGCCGACCCTAGAGCAATGGCAGCAGACACTGACGGCAGGGGAATTGGTCACCCCCCGCGATCGCGCCCCCACCCCCCCCGATCAAGGGGGCAGCATTATCTATGGCCGAGTGGCGGGTGTCGCCCTTGGCTCCCGCTGGCACAATCCCCAACAACAACCGATTCCGATTCCCGCCGCGGGTACCGCCTTCTCCTATCCCATTAGTTCGTTAGTGGCAGGGCGCTTGGGCACAGGACAAGTGCAAACGGCTCCCCTCGTGGTGCGCTATCCCGATACGGCCTATGCTGCCCATGGCAACTATGGCATTGAATATGATCTGGTGCTACCGCTACAAAACACCAGCGATCGCCCCCAGACCGTGCGCCTTGCCCTCCAAACCCCCATCAAATTCGACGCCCCCGCCAGGGGCTTACGGTTCTTTGCTGAACCACCCACCCGCATCTTTTTCCGAGGCAGTATCCGATTGCGCTTCCGCGATGATCAAGGCACCCCCCAAAGTCGAATCATTCACCTTGTCCAACGTCAGGGCCAGCAGGGGGACGATCTCGTGCGGCTCACGCTACAACCCCAAGAAATCCGCTGGGTACAGTTCACCCTGCTCTATCCGCCGGATGCGACCCCCCCCCAAGTGTTGACAATTGAAACCTTGGCAGATCCTCTGTCGCGCCCCTAAGTAAAATAAGAAAATCCCCTCACCCTTGCTGATCGGGTTAGATCAGCCGCATTTTTTATGAAGGGCTACCATGCTAAATCCAGACCTTTCTACGATTGAACTCACGAAAGACGACTATGAACGCTATTCCCGCCATCTGATTTTGCCAGAGGTGGGTGTTGAGGGTCAAAAACGCCTCAAAGCTGCCAGCGTGCTTTGCATTGGCACGGGTGGATTGGGATCACCTCTGCTGCTCTATCTCGCCGCTGCCGGTATTGGCCGCCTTGGCATTGTAGATTTTGATGTGGTGGATAGCTCCAATTTGCAACGGCAGGTGATCCACGGCACCTCTTGGGTGGGCAAGCCGAAAATTCAATCGGCCAAGCACCGCATCCTTGAGAT
Organism: Thermosynechococcus sp. B1; assembly: GCF_030322985.1. NCBI lineage: Bacteria > Bacillati > Cyanobacteriota > Cyanophyceae > Acaryochloridales > Thermosynechococcaceae > Thermosynechococcus > Thermosynechococcus sp. B1. The sequence goes on from NZ_CP096573.1 coordinate 1,910,151, forward strand.
CAATCCCTACTGCCAAGTGGATCTCTACGAAACTCGCTTGAGCGCCGCCAATGCCCTTGAGATTATGGCGGACTACGACATTGTGGTGGATGGCACCGATAACTTCCCCACCCGCTACTTGGTGAACGATGCCTGTGTGCTCCTGAATAAGCCCAATGTCTACGGCTCGATCTTTCGCTTTGAGGGCCAAGCCACGGTCTTTAACTATGAGGGCGGCCCTAACTATCGTGATCTCTATCCGGAACCGCCGCCACCGGGCCTAGTGCCCTCCTGTGCGGAAGGGGGCGTTCTTGGGATTCTACCGGGTATGATTGGCGTCATCCAAGCCACGGAGACGATTAAAATTATTCTTGGCAAAGGCACAACCCTGAGTGGCCGCCTCTTGCTCTTCAACGCCCTCGACATGAAATTCCGTGAACTCAAGCTGCGCCCCAACCCCGAACGGCCAGTCATTGACAAGCTCATTGACTACGAAGAATTCTGTGGTATTCGCCAAGCGAAAGCACAGGAGGCCGCCCAAATGGCAGAAATTCCCGAAATGACCGTCCAAGAACTCAAAGCCCTCATGGACAGCGGTGCCCAAGATTACGTCCTTGTGGATGTGCGCAACCCCAACGAGTACGAAATTGCTCGGATTCCTAGCGCTGTGCTCATTCCCCTCTCGGAAATTGAAAATGGCCCCGGTGTGGAGAAAATCCGCAATCTGGTGAATAGCCATCGCCTCTTGGTGCACTGCAAGATGGGGGGGCGCTCTGCCAAAGCCTTGGGCATACTGAAACAGGCTGGCATTGAGGGAATCAATATCAAAGGGGGCATTGACGCTTGGAGTCGCGAAGTGGATCCCAGCGTGCCCACCTACTAGGCGGCACTTGAGGGCGGGACTGCGTAAGGGGATGTTGCGATACATGAACTTTCTTGAAGAGATGAACGCCCTCTCTCGCGCGATCGCCCGCCCTTGCCTAGAATAACCACTTAGGTTCGTGCCTGTGCGCGGACATGACGGAATGCTAGGGAAATAAAAATCATGGCAGAAGAACTGGTTAAGCCATACAATGGCGATCCCTTTGTGGGGCACTTGTCAACGCCCATTTCTGACTCTGGCCTAGTGAAGACTTTTATTGGTAACCTCCCCGCCTATCGTCAAGGCCTCTCCCCCATTCTGCGGGGTCTTGAAATTGGCATGGCCCATGGCTACTTCCTCATTGGTCCTTGGGTCAAGCTCGGTCCCCTGCGGGACTCCGATGTGGCCAACTTGGGCGGTTTGATTTCTGGTATCGCCCTGATTTTGATTGCCACGGCCTGCTTAGCGGCCTATGGTCTAGTCAGTTTTCAAAAGGGTGGCAGCAGCAGCGATCCCCTGAAAACCGGTGAGGGTTGGAGTCAGTTTACGGCTGGCTTCTTTGTGGGGGCTATGGGTGGTGCCTTTGTGGCCTTCTTCCTCCTCGAAAACTTTGCTGTTGTCGATGGCATCATGACCGGCCTCTTTAACTAGGGCTTTGGTCACACTTTACTTTTGATCACCCAGAAGGAGAACCGCTGATTATGATGGGATCTTACGCTGCATCCTTTTTGCCTTGGATTTTTATTCCCGTGGTGTGCTGGCTGATGCCCACGGTGGTGATGGGGTTGCTGTTCCTCTATATCGAAGGAGACGCCTAAACCGAGGGGTAGCTTATCCAGCTAAATACACAGAGTGAATTGCGAACTGGTTGGGAAATGTCCTAGCCAGTTTTTTATTGTTAACTAGTTTTTGCTTGACGAGGTATCCTCAAGCCGCCGCGCCACTCAGCCGTTTTTTCAGGGAATTCACCCGCCGTTGGGCGATCGCGTTGTTGGGGTCGTATTTCAAGGTATGTTGATAGGCTTCAAGGGCAGGTTGGGCTAGGTTCTTTTTCTCATAGGCGTGACCGAGGTTGTTGGCAGCCGTGATGTACTCAGGCTGGTTTTTTAGAGCCTCTTTGTACTGGCGAATGGCCAAGTCATACTGCTCCTGCATGAAGTAGGCATAGCCAAGGGCATTGTAGATGGGAGCAAGGTAGGTTTCGCCTTCGTTTTCAGCCGCCTTCAGAGCCTTTTGAAACAGGGGAATGGCTTGACTGGCCAGTTTCTTTGTCAGGTAGATGCTGCCTAGCTCAAAGTATTCCTGAGTCGTGCCCGGTTCCTGCTTGAGTTTTCGTTGGAGGCGTGCCAAAGTAGATTCAATGCGGCGGGTTTTGAGGATTTGTTTGACCACAAACCAAGCTGAGACGCCGAGTAGAATAATCAACACACTTAAATAAACCGCAGGTAAGGCATTCTCCATGGTAAGTCGTATCCCCAGTAACAACCGATCGCTTTGCAACTTAGGTGCTATGCATTTATTCCTTAGGTCTATGATAAACAGAGGCGACCCCTTTAACCCTAGAAATCTCGCAATTTAAGCCACCGACTATGAATCCACCTGTGGTTCCCGGCAATCGTTCTATTCCAGATAATGAAAAATTTCGTTTCCCTGCGGGCAGTGCGCAACTCTCGGAACCGTTTCGCCAATACATTTGGGTCAATTTAGCCTCAATGGTTATGGATACCCGCAAAAAGTATGGCATTGACACCGTGGAAATCATTGGCCATACCGACGGCCAACCCAATCAAGGCGGGGTCAGTAATCTCGATACCTTGCTAGAGCAGGCGGTAGCTACCAATACATTGAACCGCTTGACCCCCGGATCGAATGCTGATCTCGGCCTGATGCGGGCACTGGCGATCGCCAACGAACTGCGCAAGGTGCAAGCAAAACAACCCCAACTGGCTGGCCTGAAATTTCGCGCTTACTCTGCGGGGTAGCTCTACTTGCTCAATGGTCAGCTCGCACCAGCAAACCGCAATCCAGATGTTTCCCGGCGTCGTATCGAAGTGCGCTTTACCCGTACGGGTAGAACAGAAACCGCCCGCTAAACCAATTGCCAACCTAAGGATCATTGGTCACGGCAGCTTCTTCCTCTTTGGGGGGCGCTGCCGCCCCACTTGGACTGGGGGCGGGGCTAGGGGCAGGTGGCTGAGTTTCTCCTAGGGAAGTGGCATGGAGTGCCAAGAATTGCTGCTCAAGCTCTTCACTGGAAGCCAGTAGGCGACTGAGGATTTTAATAAGGCGTCGCAAATCAGACTGGAAGGATTCATCGCCCGTGAGTTTGAGCAAGTCATTCGTGAGTTTTTGGGCATTGATAAATGTTGCGCGTGCCGCATCTAGGGTTTGGGCGATCGACAGCATAATGATGGGACTGCTCAGTGTCCCAGAGACTTTATTGAGATTGGCTGCTGCTTCGGCACCATTTTTAATGAGAGCATCCAAATTGGCCAGCAATTCCCCCTGCTCCAGTTGATTTGTCAGGGGCCGCAGTGCTTTGAGCGTGGTTCTCAGATCGCGGGCAGCACCATCAATGTTGCGCAAGGCGGAGTTAATCGTGTTGCGGTTGACCTCAACCAGTTCGCTGATCTGGTTGGCCGCACGGGTCACTGCTTGCGAGGCGGTGCCAAAATTCCGTAGTTCAGCACGGGCTTCATTACTGAGGGCGTTGAAACTATCGAGAGCAGTGGTCACCCTCGTCAGGGATTGATCGGCACGGTTGACGGTGCGGGTTGCGCCCAAAATAAGGGTATTGGCATTGTTGATAATCCCCGATTCCTCAAGGGCAGTGGTAAAACGAGTGGCCGCTCGCACCAAATCCTCTAAGCTGGCAGTGCGTACCCCAGTCACGCGATCGCCGTTGCAGTAAATCAAGTCTGGTTGGCACTTGGGGGCAAAGGCAGTGACGCCCTCGGGAATCTCCGGTACCCGCTCCTTGGGGGTAAAGTCCAAGAAGGCCTGACCAATAAAACCCGACTGGCGAATCTCCGGTACAGCACTACGGGGAATTAACACATTGTTGACGCGCACACTCACTTGGACACCATTGGCATCAAACCCAATGGCCGTGACTCGTCCCACTTGGACACCGCGATAGCGCACCTGTGTCCCCACCGCTAAGCCGGGTGCTGTATCCAATTCCACCTCAAGGGTGTAGCTATTGGTACCGGCAAGGTTGCCCCGCAACCAGAGTAGGCCGACCCCTAATGTGGCTAAGCCCGCAAGGATCACCAGACCCACCAAACTTTCCTGCACACGTCGTGACTGCATCATAGGGATAGATCACCGCAAAAAATTTTTGGAATCTATAGCAACTATAGTTTACTCTGGACGCCTTGAATTGCCGCTTTTTGCCAGTGCTCTCCCCAAATTAGGGTGTGCATTTGCCAATTGGGATCGGGTTGGGGGTAGTCTTGACGGTAGTGGCCGCCGCGGCTTTCCTCGCGAAAGAGGGCACTTTTGAGAATTAAGTAGGCAATGTCCAAGAGATTGCGTAGCTCGCCCCATTCCCAAAGAGTTGTCTGGGCGGCTGTATTGCTGAGGGTATAGCAGTGATTGGGGTTGAGTTCACGAAGGGCGATCGCAATCGGATGAGCCAGCAATTCTTGGCGCCATTCCTTCACTTGGGAAAGAGCGGCCATCAGCGTGGGAGCATCGCGACAAATGCCAGCACTTTGCCACAGGAGTTCCCGCAGATCTTGGCGCCACTGCCGAAAACTCACTGGCTCAATTTCAAGGGCTTGCTGGCTAACAGGGGACACCGCCAAGGGAAGGGGCTGAGGGTGCAGATGTGCCAGTTGAGCTGAAAAGACAAAGCATTCCAAAAGGGAGTTACTAGCAAGGCGATTGGCACCGTGGACACCAGTACTGGCAACTTCACCAACGGCATAGAGGCCGGGAAGGCTGGTCTTAGCCTGCAAATCGGTGACGACTCCCCCCATCCAGTAATGGGCTGCTGGGGACACGGGAATGGGTTGCTGTTCAACGTCAATGCCCCACTGCCGACAGACAGCAATGATTTTCGGAAAACGGTAGTGCAGGCGATCGCGGGGAATCGGTCGTAAGTCCAGCCAGACATGGGGGGCATGGCTCTGCTGAAGGTGACGGTAAATGGCACGACTGACAATGTCTCGTGGTGCCAGCTCGCCAGCAGGATGGTAGTCCGCCACAAAGCGATGCCCTGTGTGGTCTATGAGATGTGCCCCTTCACCGCGCACTGCTTCACTGATCAGAAATCGCGGTGCTCCCTCAACGGCAAGAGCGGTGGGATGAAATTGGAAAAACTCGACATCCCGAATGTGTGCTCCTGCCCGCCATGCCATTGCCACACCATCGCCAGTGCTTAAGGGGGGATTCGTGGTTTGGGCAAAAACTTGACCGCCGCCCCCCGTGGCGAGAACAACTGCACCCGAGCGCAGCCACTGAAGTTGTCCCTGACACAACAGACACACCCCACAGCATCGCCCCGACTCTAGCCACAGATCAAAGACAAAGCTATTGGGCAGAAGCGTGATATGGGGTGCAGCAGTGACCTGTTCGAGCAGTGTTGTAATCAGGGCTTGACCTGTGGTGTCAGCGGCATGAAGTACCCGAGGACGAGAATGAGCCGCTTCGAGGGTCAGAGCCGGGCGATCGCCCACGCGATCAAAAGCTACCCCCATCGCCAAGAGCCGCTCCACCTGTACCGGTGCCTGCTCAACCAAAAACTGGACACTCACTGGATCACAGAGGCCAGCCCCCGCAGCAAGGGTATCTTGGGCATGGAGTAGGGGAGAATCCGTCGGGTCAATGGCCGCAGCCATACCGCCTTGTGCCCAGCCACTGGCAGATTGTCGAAGGTCAGTTTTGGTAATCAGGCCAATGCGATAGCTAGGGGGAAGGGCAAGGGCAGCACTGAGACCCGCAGCACCACTGCCAATGATTAAGACATCAAATCCAGAAGTTGCGGGAGTCAACGCTAACCCAAAATTGATCTAATGAGGGTAGTTATTTGTATAGCCCATTATTATAGCGATCGCCACCCTCAACGAGAGCCGTTTCCACCTCGGTCACCGTAAAGTGATCCAAGTTTTCCCGCAGAATTTCCTTTTGCCGCTCCGTCAAACCGGGAATGTTCAGGACATCTTCAACGGATTGGTAGGGGGCATTTTTAACGATTAATTTAGCTAGGGTTGGGTACAGACCGCGGTATTGAATAAAGGCGGCAATGTTGGTATTGTTGAGGTCAATTTTTTCACCATAGGCAGTGCCGAGTTTCTCATCTACCACATTGACCAGTTCTTCCTCGGTGGATGCAGTTGCCGCCAAGGTTGGGGCACTCCAGTTGATCCAGCCCAACAGGCTAACGCCCACGAAGTAAGCCAGTGCTAGCCAGCGGCCCAAACGTTGCATAATTCCTTTACCTCCCAAATCTCACAGATCATTACAAAAAACAGCGGTTCATTAAGAGTCAAAGCAAAGAACTGACCACATCGCACAGCGAGCGCAGGCGGCGGTAGCCGATCGCCAGCAGGGTGACAGAGGAAACTGAGGCATTACGCCCACAATAGACTGATGTCTAGACTGCCCCCTACAGGTGATTCAATAATATCAGAGGGAGGCCGTCCCTTAATCCCTTTTTTCAGGTGTTTAGTGCAGGGTGTCCCTCCCTTTGATGGCTTGGGCAAGGAACCGATGGAGGTCATCAAAGCTGCCCACGTAGGCGGGTACAGGGGCATCATAGCCCTTGAGGTTCAGCACTTGGGGTCGAAAGGGGACAACGGTTGGACAAGACTGTACAAGGTAGTGGTAGGTGGTTGCCCCCATAGCCAGATCAGCGGCAATGGTTTTGGTGGCACTCTCAAGGCGAAAGGCAGCGTTAACGGTATCTCCCAGAGCAGTATAGTCGGGGCGATCGCCACTCCCCGTATTCCCCACCATTGCATAGCCTGTATTCAAACCAGAACCAATGCGCAGTGGCCACGGCAAGGGATAGTGCTGGTGCAGTTCTCCCGTCATCAGCCGTAAATCCTCTAAGGCAGAGAGGGTGTGGCAAATTTCTTGATAGCCAATCTCCTCGCTTTCGTGGATCCAAACCGCCATGACCGCATCGCCAATGTACTTGTCGACCCAACTGCCGTATTGACGAATAATCTCACCCGCCCGATGAAACCACGTGCCAATTAGCTCCGACAGTAGCTCCTCTTCGAGTTGCCGCGTCAGCTTGGTAAAGTCACGAATATCCACAACCAAGACCGTCAACAGGCGGCGGACATGGAGCAGTGCTGTGGAGGAGCCTTCGGATTGAGGCAAAGACAGAGTGGCATTTTCGGCAAATAGGGGGGCAAAGGGTTCGTTAAAAAAGTCCAGTTCCGTTTGGCCAAAGGTAATGCGATCGCCATTGTGCAGGGCAACGGGAATACTGACGCGGCGACCATTGACGAACGTGCCATTGCGACTGCCGAGATCAATGAGATAAAACTCCCCCTGTCCCATGCGCTGAATCATGGCATGGTTCCGTGACATCCAGCGATCGCTGAGCACAATGGAATTGTCTTCACTGCGGCCAATGGTCCAGCAGTTCCCCCCTGTCAAGGGAAAATAACAAACCGTGTCCTCACTCACCAGTGCCAGATGGGGTTCTGAGGGGGGTGGGGTCTCAGGGTGAACGACCTCAGGGGCGCCGGGAATCTGCGAGAGGGTATGGCGGAGTTGATTAATAATTTGCTGCTGGCGCAAAATAATCGCCACTAACTGTTGGGCAGGTAAGGTCTCGAGGATCTTTTGGTCGGGCAAGTTAAACGTCAGGTCAGCATCCATGGGGGGCAAAATAGGAGAAACACTTTTCATAGTTGCGAAATCACCGTGGGTCAGCTCTCCCCCCAGCGCCACCGATGTGTAGATGTTTCAAAGTCAAATCCAGCAATAGATCCAGTCTAGCAAAGGAGCTTTGTCTGGCTCAATAGATGCAGTCTGTGCGGTAGCACCAATCAACCATAGAGCGATCGCCAGAGGAAGCATTAGTCAGCATTTGCCCTCGTAAAAATTATTAACCTTTCCCCTAGGGTTGGGTTGAAGCCCATCCGCTAAAATGATGGCAGCTTTGGGAGGGATTGCTCTCTCCGTGAATGCACTTTGACCTGTCTGCATTTGAGGACAACACTCCATGCGTCGATTGTTAGCCCTACTCCTTGTCTTGACCCTGTGGCTAGGTTTTACCCCTCTAGCCGCCGCTGATGTGGCAGGACTCGTCCCCTGCAAAGATTCTCCTGCCTTTCAAAAACGCGCTGCCGCTGCTGTGAATACCACCGCTGATCCCGCCTCCGGTCAAAAACGGTTTGAGCGCTATAGTCAAGCCCTGTGCGGCCAAGATGGTTTGCCCCACCTCGTTGTGGATGGTCGCCTCAGCCGTGCCGGTGATTTTCTCATTCCCAGTGTGCTCTTCCTGTACATTGCCGGCTGGATTGGCTGGGTGGGTCGCGCCTACTTGATTGCCGTGCGCGATAGCGGTGAAGCCAATGAAAAAGAAATCATTATTGATGTGCCCCTTGCCATCAAATGCATGCTCACGGGGTTTGCTTGGCCATTGGCTGCCCTCAAGGAGCTGGCAGCGGGTGAACTCACCGCCAAAGACAACGAAATCACCGTTTCCCCTCGCTAGCTTCACTGTTTGTTGACTGTCATAAGGACGACGTACCATGAAACACTTTTTGACCTATCTTTCCACCGCGCCCGTGCTGGCCGCCATTTGGATGACGATTACCGCTGGGATTTTGATTGAGTTTAATCGTTTCTATCCCGACTTGCTCTTCCATCCCCTTTAAGTGAACCCTTAACTTTGGAACAAACTCGGTACAAGGGTGGAACAGCGTTCTGCCCTTTTTTTGTCGCAATTGCTGCCGAGAGGCTATAGAATAGTTATTTGTCCTAAAATAGCAGCCGTAGCCACCAGCGCTGACGCTTGCTGTTAACCCATCCAGTTAATGAAAGAGGATCCCCATGGCAAAGCGGGTGCAAGTTGTCTTGAATGAAACCGTCAATAAACTCGGGCGAATGGGTCAAGTCGTCGAAGTCGCCCCCGGCTATGCCCGTAATTACCTATTTCCAAGAGGGATTGCCGAGCCAGCAACCCCCAGTGCCCTGCGGCGCGTAGAGCGGCTCCAAGAAAAAGAACGGCAGCGGCTTGCCGAACTCAAAGGCGTTGCTGAAAAACAAAAAGCCACCCTCGAAAAACTGGCCACCATTACCATCTCAATGCCCGTGGGCGAAAAAGATATGCTCTTTGGCAGCGTTACACCGCAAGATGTGGCCGATGCCATCCAAGCCATTACCGGCGAAACCATTGATCGCCGTGAAATGATTCTGCCTGAGATTCGCAAATTGGGCACCTACACGGCTGAAATCAAGCTCCACCCCGAAGTGAGTGTCAAACTCAATATCCAAGTCGTTGCCGATTAGGGCTAGCCTCCTTGATGGTTCAGGAGCCAAGTTTTCAGCCCGATAGCCAACTGATTCCCCCCCAGAACCTCGAAGCGGAAGAGTGGATCTTGGGGGGTATTCTCTTAGACCCGGAAGCCATCAACCGGGTGGTGGATATTTTGCCGGTTGAGGCCTTTTACCTCAGTGCCCACCGCGAGATCTATCGGGCAGCAGTTTCTCTCCACAGTCGCGGCAGCCCCACGGATCTGCTGTGCGTTACCGCTTGGCTACAGGATCAGGGGCTATTGGAGCGAGTTGGGGGGCACACCAAGCTGGCAGAACTGGTGGAGCGCACAGTGAGCGCGATCAATATCGATCGCTACGCCCTCTTGGTCAAGGAAAAATACCTGCGCCGTAAGCTTATTGAAGCCGGTACCCATGTGGTGAAGCTGGGTTACGATAGCAGCCTCTCATTGAATGTGATCTTGGATCAGGCCGAGCAGCAGATCTTTAGTGTGACGCAGGATCGGATTCAGCAGGGATTGACCCGCACCGATGAAATTCTTACCCGCACGTTTACGGAATTGGAGCAGCGGGCGATCGGTAATATTCAGCCGGGTCTATCCTGCAATTTCTATGATCTGGACAACATGACCCAAGGCTTCCAGCGATCGGACTTGATTATCATTGCCGGTCGTCCTTCAATGGGCAAGACGGCGATCGCCCTGCAAATTGCTCGTCGCATTGCCGAAATTCACAATCTGGGGGTGGCGATCTACAGCCTTGAGATGTCCAAGGAGCAACTGGTGCAACGTCTCCTTGCCAGCGAAGCCCGCATTGACAGCAACTATTTACGGGCGGGGCGCATTAGCCAACACCAGTGGGAACCCCTAAGTCGGGCGATCGGGATTCTCTCGCAACTGCCCATCTACATTGACGACACTCCCAATCCCACCCTTGGGGAGATTCGCTCCACTGCCCGTCGCCTCCATGCCGAGCATCCCAACGGTCTCGGCCTCATTTTGATTGACTATCTGCAACTGATGGGTGGCGAAGAAACCACAGAAGGTCGGGTGCAGGAACTCTCCAAAATTACCCGCTCCCTCAAGGGACTGGCGCGGGAACTCAATGTCCCTGTCATTGCCCTCTCCCAACTCAGCCGCAGTGTCGAATCACGGCAAAATAAACGCCCCCTGATGTCTGATTTGCGCGAATCCGGCTCCATTGAACAGGATGCCGACTTGGTGATCCTGTTGTACCGCGATGAATATTACAACCCTGATACCCCCGATCGCGGCATTTGTGAACTCCTGATTGCCAAGCACCGCAATGGCCCAGTGGGCACCGTCAAGCTCCTCTTTGACCCCCAATACACTCGCTTTGAAAACCTTGCCCGCGATTAGTCGAGTGGGGAGAGCATTCTGTTTCCTCACCTTGGAGGTTCGGTGTCAACGATAATTGCTCCTATCTATACTGGGGTCATGTCCTGATGAGGAAACCCATCAATGCGTACGACTTTTGCTCAACCAGCAACAAAATGTGTCTCGGCCACCTTCAAGGAAGAGGCCAAAGTCAAAGAGGCGATCGAACGACTCTTGAATCGCGGTGTGCCCAAGGAAAATATCTCAATCATTGGCCGCAATTTTCAGTCTGAAGCCCGCATTAGTGGATTTATTACCAAGAAAGATATTATTTTGGATGGCGTCACCACGGGGGCACTCTATGGCTCGATCTTTGGTTCGCTGCTGAGTCTGCTAACCGGAGTCGGCGTTCTCTTTATTCCTTTTATTGGCGTGGTGGCTGCTGCTGGCCCTTTGGCGGCTGCCCTTTTGGGGGCGACCAGTGGTGCCCTCTATGGTGCGTTGGGCGCCGGCCTAGGATCCGCACTGATTTCCTTGGGGATGCCGCAGGACAAAGCTGCCATTTATCAAACGCGGGTACAAGCGGGGGAATTCTTGCTGGTCGTCGAAGTACCGGAGGACAAAGCAGGGGAGATCTTTCTCCTGTTACAATCCGCTGGCGGTCAAGAGGCGGCCATTACTGAGATGCAAATTCCGCGTCAACCGGAGGGTCAGTTGTCTGGGCCAGAGGACATTTCCCCAGAAGTGCGTGCCGATCTCTCGGAGACGGCTCAGTCTAAATTTGTCGAAGCCTACAATGAGGCGCTGAAGGAGTCCAACGATGAAAAAAATGCCCTCATTAAGGCGTGGGAGCACATCAAGCGCCTCTTCCAACGGGATGATAAAGGCATCTACGGCAGTTAGGCGTTAGCCCCTTCTCCCCCTTCATTGCGCTTGAGGGGGGACTAACAACTATTGAGTTTGCATGACTTTAATTCTCCTGTGGCCGCGATCCGCCAAATAGCCAATGGAGGTTGACCCCCACCCCCGGCGACCCCTGACCGACAAGACCTGCATTGGGAATACTGCTGCCGACTGCCGTTGATCCATAGAGATCAATGCCTAGTCCCCACTGGGGCACGACGTAACGCAAGCCGGCACTATAGACCCCCGTTTGACCAAAGACCGGAGTGGCTTCCGCAATAAATTGGAGGTTGCGGACTACCTCAACATTGAGGCCGACCCCGATACCACCCACTACTTTTTGATTAGGAGTAAAAATCCCTAACTTGGGATTCAGCAGTAGTGCCACATTCTTGGTTGGCTCATACATAAAGGCCAGTTCCAAGCCGCCTAGGGAACGGCTACCCCCTCCCCCCTGCTTAATGCCACGATTAAATGAGCCTTGAAAGGCCAAAGAAAAGGGATCCCCTTGCGTTTGATCCAGAAAGCGCAACTTCGCTGCTAGCCCCAACTGCAAGTTACCACTGTAGTTGAGGTTTTCGATGAGGGTTTCGCCGCGCTCCCACTGTTCAATGGCAATGGCAAATTGGGCATCGTAGGCAAGACCAAAGCCCACCTGAAAACCGGTTCCTGTGGTGCCGCTATTGCCCCGCAGGTGCAGCATCCCCAGATCAAGGGTGCTGGGGGAGGTAAGGGTGAGGCCATTGAGTAAAAGCTGGCGATCGCGATCCGTGAGGGGTTGCCGAGGCCCACTGCGAAAACTGGGCAAAAAGGGTGGCGCAAAATCAGGCCCCATATTGGGGGTATAGCTTAATCCCGCCATGACACCCACTTGATCCGCACCGGGCAAAAAAGCCAAGGTACGACTTGCAGGTGTAATGCCAAAGGCGTTGGTGGCTGCCAAATCAATACTCACTGCAGGGTTCACTAGAAAGCGCACACCGGCACTCCACACGGGCAGGTTGACGATCGCGCCATCGCTACTGCGCACGGCATTGCCCCCCGGACCGACGGGCATATTGACATCGGCAAAAAGATTAAAGCGAGGATGGGGCTGCCAACTGATGCCTGTGCCAAAGTTGAAGTTCGTGCCGTAAAATTCCCCTCCCTTGTTCACTGTGTCGGGAAAATAGGTGAGGTTGGGCGTAAAGTGCCACTGCAACTGGGGATTAAAGGAATAGGTCATTGGCGCTTGCAATGAGGCGGCAACCGTCCACGTTCCGGCTCGTGCGGCACCCGGCACAAAGAGGAAATTGTCCGATCGCACCCGTACTGCCTCTAGGGAGCCCGCCACAGCCACCGATAGATTCTCGCCGCGATGCACTTGATATTTGAGACCAGCAGCGATCGCCCCAAACTGCAGGTCGGGCTGTAGCCCCTTCACCAAGCGTCCCAAGGGATCGTCGTAGTAATTGCCACTAAAGCTCACTTGCAAGCGATGATTGATCGCATAGTCAATGGAGCCATAGAAAATTTGCAGACCGCCGCCGCCCCCAGCCACTTGGGGATCATAGTTGCGAATTCCCCCCCGTAGTTCAAGGGTTTGCTCCGGCAGGATATTGGCAGTCTCCAAGTTAAAGAGACGGGTGGGCGGACGCATTAAGGGAGGAATGCGATACTGGGGTTCCTCGGCAATGACGGGTGTCGGTGCCTGCTCAGCTACAGGGGGCAAAATGGGTTGCGCCAGTTCTTCTGGCGTCGCTGGTTGCCACAGGCGATCGCCCCTAGGTTCGGGAACGGCTTGCCATTGGGGCAGTGCTTCCACCGTTGGTGCCACTTCAAAGGTGGGGTGAGTTATTGGCCGAGCCTCAATTTGCCATTGGGGCGGGCTAGATTGCGCCGTTGCCGCGAGGGGCAGCCATACACCTGCACTAAAGCCAAGGGCCAGCGTCCATTTGCCATTCATGCCACATCACTCACACCACCATCTCTCCCAGTTAAACCGATTGCTCCCCTTTCTGGCAAATTTATTCCCACTCAATGGTTCCCGGTGGCTTGGAGGTAATGTCATAGACCACCCGATTCACCCCCGGCACCTCGTTGACAATGCGGTTGGAAATGCGCTCGAGGAGATCGTAGGGCACCCGTGCCCAATCAGCGGTCATTCCATCTTCACTGGTGACAAACCGCAGCACCACTGGATAGGCATAGGTTCGCTGATCGCCCATTACCCCCACAGTGCGAATCGGCAGCAGCACCGCAAAGGCTTGCCAAAAGTCGTGGTACATCTCGGCGCGGTTAATTTCCTGCCGCACAATCAGATCCGCATCCCGCAGAATCTCTAGGCGTTCCGGGGTCACTTCCCCCAGAATCCGAATCGCTAAACCGGGACCGGGAAAAGGATGCCGCCGCACAATTTCTTCGGGCAGACCCAGCGATCGCCCCACTTGGCGCACTTCATCCTTAAAGAGCTTGCGCAGGGGTTCCACCAGCTTAAAGCGCAGGTTCTCCGGCAGACCGCCCACATTGTGGTGGCTCTTGATTTTCACCGCTACGCGCTCGCCAGTTTGCGGGTCAATGTTGGTATTCGCCGATTCAATGACATCGGGATACAGCGTGCCCTGAGCAAGGTAGTCAAAAGGCCCTAGCCGCTGCGACTCTTCCTCAAAAACGCGGATAAATTCATGGCCAATGCGTTTGCGCTTTTCTTCGGGGTCTGTGACGCCCACCAGTTGGGCAAGGAAGCGATCGCGGGCATTGACGTACTCCACCTTGATGTGAAACTGCTCTTGAAAGAGCTTGAGGAGTCGCTCCGGTTCGCCTTTGCGCATGAACCCTTGGTCAATGAACATACAGGTGAGTTGATCGCCAATGGCGCGGTGGAGCAAAAAGGCCAGGGTCGAGGAATCCACCCCCCCCGATAGGGCAAGGAGTACCCGTTTGTCCCCCACTTTGGCGCGCACTTCCCGGATCGCTTCTTCGACAAAGGCAGCCGTTGTCCAAGTGGGTTCACAATCGCAAATGTGATAGACAAAGTTGCGGATCAGGGCAATACCGCCCACGGAGTGCACCACCTCTGGGTGGAACTGAACGCCATAGAGTTTCCGCTCTGGATGGGCGATCGCTGCCATTGGCGTATTGTGGGTATGCGCCAAGACGCGAAAACCGGAGGGCAACTCGGTGACGCTATCACCATGACTCATCCACATAATTGTTTCTTGCTCAACATTCGTGAGCAGATCCGTGGGGTCGTCAATAAAGAGCGCTGCCTTGCCATACTCGCCAGCGGTGGCTCGCTCCACAGTTCCCCCCAACTGTTGCACCATCAGTTGCATGCCATAGCACACGCCAAGGATGGGAATGCCGAGGTTCCAAATTTCTGGATCACATTGGGGAGCATTCTCGTCATAGACGGAGTTGGGGCCACCGGAGAGAATGATGCCCTTGGGGGCTAATTGGGCAAGTTGCTCAGCAGTGGTGCGGTAGGAAATGACCTCGGAATAGACTTGGGTCTCACGAATGCGGCGGGCAATGAGTTCGGAGTATTGCGACCCGAAATCAAGAATGACAATAAGTTGGCGTTGCAGGCCTTGACCGGCGGCTGTGGCGGGTTGGTGGAGGGTGGAGTGAGTCAACGTTGCAATCCTTCTGATCCCAAATGGCTAATACTTTCCAGAATACCGCCCTTTTCTGAAATATGGTGTAGGCAAATGGGGGTGTAATCCCGTCTGAGAGCGGTCTTGGCTTGCATCCTTTGCTGTATCGCTGCTGTGGCTGGCGGGGGAATCTGCCTAACAGTGGTACGATCGCTATCTAAGTAGCGAATGTAACGAATCACCTGCATGAGTGCCCCCCTTACTGTTGAGTCTGTGTTGGCCGTTCTGCGTCCTGTGGAAGATCCCGAGTTACGGCGATCGCTAGTGGAACTCAACATGATCCGCGATGTTGCCATTGAGGATGGCACGGTTCGCTTTACACTGGTGCTGACAACCCCGGCTTGCCCCCTACGGGAATTTATTGTCGAGGATTGCAAGAAGGCCGTCTTTACTCTGCCGGGGGTGATGGATGTGCAAGTGGCGGTTACCGCTGAAACGCCGCAGCAAAAGAGCCTGCCCGATCGCACCGATGTAGCAGGAGTCAAGAACATTATTGCCGTCTCCAGTGGTAAAGGGGGGGTCGGCAAAAGTACCGTTGCGGTGAATTTAGCCCTTGCCCTTGCCCAAGCGGGGGCTGCCGTTGGCATTATTGATGCGGATATCTATGGGCCGAATGTTCCCACGATGCTGGGGCTAGAGGATGCCATTGTCGAAGTGCGCAAGGAAGCCAGAGGCGATGTCCTGTTACCTCCGGTAGCTCATGGTTTGAAAGTGGTGTCGATGGCCTTCCTGATTGATCGTGATCAGCCGGTCATTTGGCGCGGTCCCATGCTCAATGGCATTATTCGCCAATTTCTCTACCAAAGTGATTGGGGCGTATTGGACTATCTGATTGTGGATTTGCCCCCCGGCACTGGGGATGCCCAACTCACACTGGCGCAAGCGGTACCAATGGCAGGTGTAGTGATTGTAACAACGCCCCAACCTGTTGCCCTTGGGGATGCGCGGCGGGGATTGCGGATGTTTCAGCAGTTGGGAGTCACGGTCCTTGGGCTGGTGGAAAATATGAGCTACTTTATTCCCCCTGATTTGCCCAATCGTCGCTATGACATTTTTGGCAGTGGGGGCGGTGAAGCCTTGGCGGCGGAAATGGGTGTACCCCTTTTAGGACAGGTGCCTTTGGAATTGCCCGTGCGGGAAGGGGGAGATTTGGGTCAACCGATTCTCATTGCGGATCCGCAGTCTGCTTCGGCGCAAGCCCTACGGGCGATCGCCCAACAGGTGGCGGCACGGGTCTCAGTGGCTGCCCTTAGTCCTGTGGGATGAGCAGTCAGCGGCTCAAGATCAAGAATCCCCTTTTTTGGTGGGCGGCTGGCCTCGCCTTAATTAGCGATCGCCTGACGAAAGCATGGATTGTGGCCACCTATGCCCTAACAGTGCCGCCGCAAACAACGCCCATTATCCCCGGTGTCTTTCACATTACCTACGTTACAAATACTGGGGCGGCCTTTAGCCTCTTTGCCAATGGCAGTGTCTGGTTGCGCTGGCTGTCTCTCATCGTGAGCTTGGGTCTGATCACTTGGGCGGTGCTCGGTCCGAGATTAGATCGCTGGCAGCAAGTGGGCTATGGCTGTTTACTGGGTGGCGCCTTAGGCAATGGCATTGATCGCTTTCTCACGGGCGAGGTGGTTGACTTCTTGGATTTTCGCTTGATTCAATTTCCCGTCTTTAATGTGGCGGACATTGCCATCAATATCGGCATTGCCTGTCTTTTGTGGTCGGCGTGGCGCCAGCGCTAGCTGATACTGTAGGAGACATCTCTTAAATCAGTTAAAAATTGAGCCAATTCTCCTTGGCGGGTACCACCGTAGAGCACATTCACTTGATAGACCCATTGATTCGTCCAGTCGAGGGCTGTTAACCAACCACTGCGGCGATGGTAGGCACCGGTTTCAATGTCTATCCAGCCAGCACCCCGCACGATTTGTCCTGCTTCGACATTGGGAAACGTAAAGGTAATCGTGTGACCCACCACAATTGTTTTATCCGCAAAGTAGGGCTTGGGGTGGCCTAAAAACTGTTCGCGGATCCAGCAGCATTGTTGACTGCCTTGCTGTTCTAGGGAAAGATAGGGATCAAGACCTGCATGGACAACAAACACATCCCCTAAATCTTCATAGAAGGGAACTGTGTGCAGCCAGTCGAGGTGCTGCCAAAGCAACTCTGTGGAGGTGTAGCTGGCAAGGGTCTCATCCCCACCACTATTCGACCAGACAAAGAGCTGCGCGGCATTGATTTGTTTGCCCTCGAAGGTGAGGAGCATCATGTCTTCGTGGTTGCCCCGCACAACACTATAGCCACACTGGCGCACGAATTCTACAACGGAGGCACTACTCGGCCCTCGATCCACAAGGTCGCCAAGAAAGTACAGGCGATCGCCCACGCGAGGTGAAACGAGATCTAGTAAACGGCACAGGCCTTCATAGTGACCGTGGACATCCCCAATCAGAACAAGGCGATTGTCCTTTCGACACGCTGCGCGATCGCCCACTGTGGTCACTCCTATGGCACTGTCACTGGTGTAAGGGACAGAGAATTGGCAGCCGCTGGCGCTTGAGTGGTGTTCTCATAGCTAGGGCCAAGTAATGTTGCCACTGTCAGCACTTGGGGTGGGGTGGCATCGGGTGGGTAGAGTAGATCCACAATAACATCCCGTTTTTCACCTGGACGCATATTTAATGTCACTAATGGTTCTCCCCGCTGACCCCGCCGCTGTACCAAATGGACATAGCGCTCTTGAGCCTGTCCTAAATCATCTGTAAAGCGAACACGCACCGTTCCCCGGAAAAACACTTGGGGAGCCGGGGGTTCCAAAAATTGGAGGACGACACTGCGGTGATCTTGTTTGAGAGGGGTTTGCAGCGTTAGCACCACCGACTGGAACTGACGGGTATTGTTGACCAAGGGCAAGGTCAAACTATAGTGAACACCATAATTGCCATGGGCGTAGTAGGCGGTGTCTGGATAGCGTACTAACATGGGGGCACTTTGAATTTGACCCGTGCCAAGGGTACCTCGGTGGAGCGTACTAATGCCATAGGAGATGGCTCGCCCCGGTGCCGGAATCGTTAAAGCCTGTCCATGGGTTTGGCCATCGGTGAGGGTAGCTTGCCAGCGAGAGCCCTGACTGACACCGGCCACACGGCCATAGAAGAAGCGACCAAACTGACTACTATTGGGGGGCGTGGGTGGAATGTCGCGGGGGGTAACCAGTTGACCGCGATGGAGCATTGCCCACCATTCCTCTAGGGTGGGTGCCCGTTCGGTGCCCTGCTCGTTCATGCGGGCAAACATTGACATTTGCGCTAAGTAAATCGGGCCACTACTTTCTAAATACATCAGGGTGGAGCGGCCATTGGAGGAGGAGACTTCACCAAAGGGATTTGTATCCGGGATTAGGGGTAACTTGGGGCCGACGCTGCCATCGGCATTGAGCATAAACTCTGCCCGAACCCGATTGAGTACCGCATTGGGAAATTGAGTGGGCAACGGCAGCGGCAAATTCGCCAACATCCGCGCTTCGCGAGGGGGAATGGTTATCTGTGAGGGAAAGAACGTCTGCCGTACCCCCCGCAGCACTTGGTTGGTGACTCGACTCCCAGGCCCTGAAAAAACAAAGCCCGTGGGGTTATCGAGCATGGCGGGCAAATTGCGGAAGGGAGCATCTGGCGTACTTAAAAAACTAGCGGCTTGATGAAATCTCACCGTGACATAGCGATCCGTTGGGTTATAGGCCAACAGCCCCAAATAGAGGGTTGGCGTACTCACCGCCCGATTGGATTGGGTAATGTGGTGGGCAAAGACATCAAAGCGCCCCTCTAAGGGATAGTTGAGGTGAGCCGCCGGTTGCCATTTCCCGTGGGGTGGAAAGGTGGAGAGGAGAATTCCCTCAGAGCGCACCATCTCTGGACTGTTGCTGTTAAAGACGGGCACATCGTCTAATTGGCCGGGAAGTGGACGAATGTCTTGGGGAAAATAGGCAAAATTGGTGGGTGTGACGTAGGCCGTTGCAGCGGGTGGGGAAGGGACTTCAGGGGGTGGAACGTTGACGGGTACCGCATTGGCCTGAACAACAACATTCGAGCGAGGCGAATATTCCTGTACAACGGTGGATGAATGTTGGGGTGGAGTTGCTAGAGCGGCTTGTGCCACAAGAATGGGAGCAAGCATATTCGATCCAAACCACAGCATTACATGAGTGAGCAGTTCGCAAAAGTGAGGACAGGATCATCGTTTCTGCCCAAAAGTTGCATTCCCAAAGTATAGCCTAGGTTTGTAGAAAATCCGCTGAAGACCGCATAAAGCTCGCGGCATGAACGTAATTCTGGTTTAGCTTGCTGCGCGTAATACCAGCCTAGAACTGGGTTTCAGACTGCGCCAAGTGCTGATTAGAAAGTGGTCTAGGCCAATTCTCGATCGTTCAGTGTCCTATAGATTGAACACGCTCAACACTGTACAAGTTGATGCAGGATAGCCTCTGATCTGCTGGTGGTATTCCTTATTTTAGAGTAAGCTCTGTATCCCTAGATTGGCGTCAAATATTGAGAAAATCTAAAGAAACTCAACAAACTCTTAAGGTTTTTGCAGCGATGTTTATAATTCTCTCAGAAGCGGTAGCTGGCCGCCTGTGAGGATTGAGTGCTGTTCATTTTATGAAGCCCCGCATCTTAATCATTGATGATGATCCTGCGATCGCCGACGTCTTGGCAATAAACCTGCAAATGGCGGGCTACGAGGTCACTAAATCCTTAGATGGGATGCAAGGGCAAGCCCTCGCCGTGCAACTTTCGCCCGATCTAATTCTCCTTGACCTGATGTTGCCCCAAGTGGATGGCTTCACCATTTGCCAACGCCTGCGGCGTGATCCGCGTACCCAAGATGTTCCGATTTTGATGCTGACGGCTCTGAGCCAAACCCATAACAAAGTGGAGGGGCTTAACGCGGGTGCCGATGACTACCTCACCAAGCCCTTTGAATTGGAGGAAATGCTGGCCCGGGTACGTGCTCTTTTGCGACGAGCCGATCGCATTCCGGCAACCGCAGGCCATCGTGAAATCCTCAGCTATGGGCCATTGACACTAGTGCCTGAACGGTTTGAGGTCTCTTGGTTTGGCAAAATTATTAAGCTGACGCGCCTTGAATTTGAACTGCTGCACTGCCTGCTGCAACGCCACGGCCAAACCGTTTCCCCCAGTGAAATTCTCAAGGAAGTCTGGGGCTACGATCCCGACGATGACATTGAAACCATCCGTGTCCATATCCGCCACCTGCGGACAAAACTAGAACCGGATCCGCGGAATCCGCGCTATATCAAAACCGTCTATGGGGCTGGCTACTGTCTAGAACTGCCCAGTCAGATTGAGCCACCATCTGCATCCTAGGTTGGGTTGTTCGCAGTCGGTAGTTGTAGAGGCTTGAGGGGAACCGCTTGGGCAAAGACCTGCTCATTGATGGTTTCACCAATCTTGCTGAGGCGTTCTGCCACGGCTTGGCGAAAGCGAGTTTGTAGCTCGATCGCCAAACTAGAAAAGTCCGTGATGGCAGGGTTGAGGGTGAGGGTGTTCCCTGTTCGTGTTAGAATACCCGCTTTGACATAGTTGGCGATCGCCCGCTTAATCCCCTGCTGACCAATGCGCTGCTGCCGCCGACGAGCTTGCTCAAGAATAATATTTATCATTCTCTCAAAAGGGGCATTGCGGGGACGATAGGCAATTAACCACTGTCCCACCTGAGTCAGTAAAAAATCTGCCGCCACTTCATCGGCAAAGATACCACGATAGATCGAGACGGTGTGAATGGTTTGGGGACTGGAGGTGCGCAGGGTGTAGCGCTCAGGTAGGTTATTGCGCCAGCAGAGAATCGTTCTACCCAATTGACCATTCACCGCAACGCCAATTTGTAACTGATGGTGTGTGGTTAAGTAGGCCACTAATTCAGAGGGCTTGCAAAAGCCAAATCGCAGCGGATCCAATTGGGGGGCAACGGATCTCATTTCTAAAAATACGGTATTAAAGACCATACCCCTAGCCAATTCTCGCCGTCTTGTTGCATCAGTGGTGTAGTAGGAGAATAGCTCCAAAAGTTTTTCAGTTTCCCGTTGTTGAATCGCCAATGGCGGAATTTGTTCATAGTTCAACGGCTCAATGGGAAGACGCCGAGGTGAGGATGGCGCGGTGCGATTTTCTGGATTGGGTTGACGCGGGGGAGGCGTGCCGTTTCTGCCATTGGTGGCGGGGGCAGAATGAATGAAGGGATTCTCAAGGAAAATAAATTGGTGGCACACCCGCTGAAAGCTATCACTGGCGGCGTTACGGTAGGCACAGCCAATCACGGTTTTACCGTAATCCCGCAGGCGCAGGGCAATGGAGCCAAAGCCACCATCCCCGGAGATGAGTACAAAAGTATTGATGTCGGGATGTTGGTAGGCTAGATCAATGGCATCAAGGGCAAGTTGAATGTCCGCTGCATTCCGCTGATTGTGATTGCGACCATAGACGCCAACCCGCTCGATTTGCGATCGCTCCAGTTGAGCATTGAGGGCTTGGAGAATTTGATTTTGCCAGTTTCCATAGGCACGCTGGATGGCGATTTCCCCGAGATCAATAGTGCTTTTAATTGCCTCCAGAACGTTGTCTAGGGAAACAAGCTCATTCACTTTGGCGGGGTCTAGTCGCTGCCCTTGGTTAAAGACTAAGTTTTCAATATCGTAGAGGACAGCGGTTTTTAGGGCAGTTGCTGGGGGTTGGGGTCTTTGCAGAAGGGTTTGAATGGTTTGCAGAGCGGCACTCTGGGCGTGAATGGCTTCAATGAGTGGCTCAAGTTGCTGCGCCGTCGCCGTGTTAACAGCAGCGTCCCTTTGATTGTCCTTGAGGGTTTCCAGCCTCTGCATGATCTCGTTGTGAATCGGGTTCAGGGCTTCAGGAAGTGCTTGGTGCAGTTGCTGTTCAAGGTCAGTGAGTTGTCGGCGTTGTTGTTCGAGTTCTCGCAGCAGAAGTGCTTTGAGTGCGGTGGTCTCTGGGGAGGAGCAGAGGAAGGTGTGAATGTCTCGAAGCAGGCGATCGCTACGGCGTTGGTTCTTTTCAATAAGGGGCGCACCCGCAAGGGCACCGATGCCACTCCCTAAAAGGGTTGCTAAGGGTTGTTGGGGTTGAATCAGTGTGGCAATACCACCGAGGGCGATCGCGCTAACAGGAGCAATGAACCAAAGCTCTGGCTTCATTCAAAATGTGATAGGAATTACACGAATTAGGAAAATATGATAGCAAAAAATGTTTAGACACTGAGTTGGGCTTGGCGCAGTTGGCCACAGGCGGCTTGCCGATCCAGACCCCGCGATCGCCGAATACTGGCAGTAACCCCTAGGGCTTGCAGTTGGCTGAGAAATTGCCGCAAACGCTGCTCGGTGGGACGTTGATAGGCTGCCTCAGTAATGGGATTGTAGGGAATCAGATTGACATGGCTCTGAAAGCCCCGCAATAGCTGTGCTAGCTCCTCGGCGTGCTGGGGGCGATCGTTGACTCCCGCCAGAACCGTATATTCAAAGGTGATGCGGCGCCCCGTTTGCTGCACATAGGCACGACAATCGGCAATCAGTTGGCTGAGGGGATAGTGCTTGGCGCTGGGAATGAGCTGCTCCCGTAGGCCTTGGTTGGGGGCATGGAGGCTGACGGCAAGGGTGATTTGCAATTGATATTGTGCCAGTCGCTGAATTTGTTGGGGAATACCAACCGTTGAGAGGGTAATGTGCCGCTGACCAATACCAATGTCGCGGTTGAGACAGGTGACGGCCTGCAGGACAGCCTTTAGGTTCAGCAGGGGTTCCCCCATACCCATAAACACCACATGGCTGACGCGGCGCTCCATTTCACTTTGGATGGTGAGTACCTGATCGATGATTTCATGGCTCGCCAGATTGCGGCGATAGCCCCCTTTGCCCGTGGCACAAAAATCACAGGCCATTGGACAACCCACTTGGGAAGATACACACACCGTCAGGCGATCGCCACTGGGAATGCCCACCGTTTCAATGGTTTCGCCATCGGCTAAGGTCAACAGAAGCTTGACAGTGCCATCTTGGGCATCATGGCGATAGCGAACTTGAGAGCGGCCAATTTCTACCTCAGCGAGAGCGTCACGCCACTGCTTGGGAAAAACCGTAATCTCTTGGAGCGATCGCGCCCCCTTTTGATAGAGCCACTGATGGAGTTGTTGCGCCCGATAGCCGGGCTGCCCTTGGGCTTCGACCCATGCTTTCAACTCTACTGCGGACTGTCCCAGCAGCGCCATAGTGTTCAACCGCTTCACTTCCCCTTGATCCTAACAAACTGCCAACCTGCTCTTTTCTGGAATAGGGGCACAAGAAAGAACGCTGAGGCGCTGGGACAATTGCTTTGCAGTTTTGCTAAGAGCAGTTAATCTTTCTCTTGCTGACGGGTCAGCAGCACTAAAATTTGCGAGACCCCAGAGAATGCCAGCTGAGTTTTGTCCAAGATTGTGGCGCATGCAAGCACCTCTGGACTCAAATATTCTCCGAACGCACCGATATTCAAATACAGCCCCTTGACTAGGTTTGAGAGTTTTTGTTAGATTTAGAGGTGCTTGAAAATCTCTGAACCTATTCCCCAGAGCGGGATTGACAACTGAATACTGGCCGAGGCTAAAAATTTTACAGTCACAAAAAAACCAAGTGCCAGAGGTGCTTGAAAAGTGACTGTGCTAAGCTAGTCCTAGAGGCATTTCTAGGGCGCCGCTGTGCCTCTACCTTTGATGCCGTAAGGCGTTGAGCACCCTAGGTTATTAGAAAACTAATTAGTTAGTGGTTTGTGCCTCTACCTTTGATGCCGTAAGGCGTTGAGCACAAGAAGGGGAAGATCATCTTTCGGTTTAGGGCCAAGTGCCTCTACCTTTGATGCCGTAAGGCGTTGAGCACGCATTCAGTTGGATCAATATTACACTCCCAATATGGTGCCTCTACCTTTGATGCCGTAAGGCGTTGAGCACAATATTCCAAGAAGTACAACGCCCTGGTGCATTGTGTGCCTCTACCTTTGATGCCGTAAGGCGTTGAGCACTTTCTTCTGAGAGATTTATCCCTAATGCTATTATTGGGTGCCTCTACCTTTGATGCCGTAAGGCGTTGAGCACCAACTCTAGTCCACCCTCGAATTCGCGTTCAAGGGGTGCCTCTACCTTTGATGCCGTAAGGCGTTGAGCACAGGGTTGGGCTTTTGACTTGCTGCGGTAGATAGTTGTGCCTCTACCTTTGATGCCGTAAGGCGTTGAGCACGTCGCACAAATAAAAAATAACTCGAAAACAGAAATAGTGCCTCTACCTTTGATGCCGTAAGGCGTTGAGCACTAGTATTGCTTCTTTTGGTCGTGGTAGGTTAGTGGTGCCTCTACCTTTGATGCCGTAAGGCGTTGAGCACAGGCGTTGAGCACGATATAGTATTGCTTCTTTTGGGTGCCTCTACCTTTGATGCCGTAAGGCGTTGAGCACGCTTTTGGAGGGACGGGGGCCTTTTCGCGGTTTTTTCCGTGCCTCTACCTTTGATGCCGTAAGGCGTTGAGCACGCCTGACCCTCCTTCTGTTGGCTTTTGGCCTGACGTGCCTCTACCTTTGATGCCGTAAGGCGTTGAGCACATTATTAGGAGACCCTTTTTATGGGACTTTATGGTGCCTCTACCTTTGATGCCGTAAGGCGTTGAGCACTACTATTTACCAGAAAAATTCAAACTGTTGAAGTTTGAAGTGCCTCTACCTTTGATGCCGTAAGGCGTTGAGCACTCTTTGCCGCAAATACAACGTGACCGAACAACCCAGTGCCTCTACCTTTGATGCCGTAAGGCGTTGAGCACTTGATAGTCAAATATTTGGGATTGGGGCAGTTGTTTTGTGCCTCTACCTTTGATGCCGTAAGGCGTTGAGCACGTGTCGTAAACACGTATTTCATGGATTAACCTCCAAAGTGCCTCTACCTTTGATGCCGTAAGGCGTTGAGCACCAGGTCAAATTCATAATGAATGATTGTAGAGAAGTGCCTCTACCTTTGATGCCGTAAGGCGTTGAGCACTTTCCTTTGGCTTTGGGCCTGACCATCCTTCTGTGGGTGCCTCTACCTTTGATGCCGTAAGGCGTTGAGCACTAACTAGCAGCATCAAGTTTAGCTGATGGTTTGTTATCTAGTGCCTCTACCTTTGATGCCGTAAGGCGTTGAGCACTGACTCTAAAAGTTATTATTTATTAGATCTAACTGAGTGCCTCTACCTTTGATGCCGTAAGGCGTTGAGCACAGCTGCTCAGTCTGGAAACAGATTTGCAGTGGAACGTGCCTCTACCTTTGATGCCGTAAGGCGTTGAGCACATAATCCTAATAGTCGTTTACCTGTGAGTTGTACTTGTGCCTCTACCTTTGATGCCGTAAGGCGTTGAGCACAGTCCACTGCAAGTCTACTTCCAGACTGATTAGCTGTGCCTCTACCTTTGATGCCGTAAGGCGTTGAGCACAACACGGGGGTATCAATTGAAAAAGATTTCAACAGTGCCTCTACCTTTGATGCCGTAAGGCGTTGAGCACCCTAGGTTAGAACTTAAAGGTTAGAACTTAAAAATTGTGCCTCTACCTTTGATGCCGTAAGGCGTTGAGCACGATACAGACCAGAAGAGGTCAACAAACGTTCAACGTGCCTCTACCTTTGATGCCGTAAGGCGTTGAGCACTTATCGTGAAGCTGAAGGCAGCCCAACAAGAGCGGTGCCTCTACCTTTGATGCCGTAAGGCGTTGAGCACCAAAGGGATATTTTACCTGAATACGATTTTACGTGCCTCTACCTTTGATGCCGTAAGGCGTTGAGCACAAGGCGGGTGAAATGTCTTTCAGGTATCTTTACACGTGCCTCTACCTTTGATGCCGTAAGGCGTTGAGCACTTAATGCCCAACCTACTCCTAAAGAGCGTGAACTGTGCCTCTACCTTTGATGCCGTAAGGCGTTGAGCACTTTGTACACACGTACCAAAACAGCGTGGGTAGCTGCAGTGCCTCTACCTTTGATGCCGTAAGGCGTTGAGCACTGTTTGATCCAGAAAAATTCAAGTACATACATTCAATGTGCCTCTACCTTTGATGCCGTAAGGCGTTGAGCACACAGTACTGGATTTAGCAGCGGAGGATAGTTAAGGTGCCTCTACCTTTGATGCCGTAAGGCGTTGAGCACAATCTGGATGGCCATCCTCCTTTTGAACAATTGAAAGTGCCTCTACCTTTGATGCCGTAAGGCGTTGAGCACTTTTAATTCTGGAATAGTTAGATCAGTTCTAGTGGTGCCTCTACCTTTGATGCCGTAAGGCGTTGAGCACTCTTCTACACAGTTTTCTTCAAACCTATCTGACCGTGCCTCTACCTTTGATGCCGTAAGGCGTTGAGCACATTCTGAGAAGTTTTTCGTAAATCTATGCGATCTGTGTGCCTCTACCTTTGATGCCGTAAGGCGTTGAGCACTGTTCTTTCTTTTGATTTTTCAATGGGCGGCGACAGTGCCTCTACCTTTGATGCCGTAAGGCGTTGAGCACCAGGAGGGTTTGCTCCTGCTATTTGCGAACGAGGTGCCTCTACCTTTGATGCCGTAAGGCGTTGAGCACGACTTGCAGTGGCAGGATCTCTATTACCTGCCCGAGTGCCTCTACCTTTGATGCCGTAAGGCGTTGAGCACTATAAAGCATTTTGTATAGTATGGTAAAGCCTAGTGCCTCTACCTTTGATGCCGTAAGGCGTTGAGCACTTTGGAACCACACAATTTGGTTCCAAAACTAGCTTGTGCCTCTACCTTTGATGCCGTAAGGCGTTGAGCACATTCCCTAAAACTAACGTTTGAATATAAGGGAGTTGTGCCTCTACCTTTGATGCCGTAAGGCGTTGAGCACATTGATCGCCAAAGTTGAGAAATGGCGAAGATAAAGTGCCTCTACCTTTGATGCCGTAAGGCGTTGAGCACCTGGCGTGGAAAAAACCAGTAGAGACGGAAAAATTAAGGTGCCTCTACCTTTGATGCCGTAAGGCGTTGAGCACAGACCGGCAGCCTTGTCTATTTGCCAGCTGTCAGTGCCTCTACCTTTGATGCCGTAAGGCGTTGAGCACGTCCACCAAGCGATTATCCACCCCAATAACCTGTGCCTCTACCTCTGGCGTTGAGCACTGGATTCGCTCGGCAGCAGGGGCGGGAACTCGCATCACCCTTGATTTGCCGATGCCGTCAACAGTTGTTGCAGGTACATCTGTGCAGGGGAATAGTCAGGGTTAAATTCAAGGGTCTTTTGAAAATAGGCGATGGCGCGATCGCGCTCCTGAAGGGTCATGTAGGTAAAACCTAGACTATAGGCAGGTTGGGTGGTCATCCACTGGCGATCGAAGGGTTCAGCGCGATCGTAGGTTCCCTGCTCAAAGAGATCTAAACAGCGGTGAAAGTAGGGCAGTGCTCCGCGATGTAGACCCAATTCAAAGATGAGTAACCCCGCCACATAGAGCAGGGGCGGATAGCGATCAAAGAAGCGTAGGCCATAGCTGAGGTAATACTGAGCCGTTTCGTAGTCCTTGGCCTCAAAGGCGCGGTAGCTCACCCAAAAAAGGAGATGACGCAGCCATGTGGTGTCCTTCGGCAAAACTCCCTGTTCGACGGCAGGGGCAATTTGCTCAAGGGCTTGTTCATACCATGTTTGGGCGCGATCGCCATCGCCACAGGCGGCATAGTGATCCCCAAGACACACCAAGTTTTGCAGTCGGCGATCGCCCTGCTGCACCATTTTTTCGAGGATGGGGATATTGCGATCGCGAAGCTTTGCCAGAAACTGATCTGGCGTCTGTTGGTTGTGGTGAATGAGATAGACCCCCTGCAACTGACCCACCACTGTCTGCCGCTCCCGATAGTACAGTTGCTCATGGAGTGCCCCGGCAAAGTGAAGATCAGGAAAACGGCGGCCAAAGCGGACATTCCAAAACTCACTCCAGTTGAGATCCCTCGCCTGTTCACGACGCAGCAGACTCCACTGATTGATAATATGTGCACTTGCAGCGGTCAATTGGTCTCGCCATTGGGGATCCGTAACCACCAATTCTTCATCGGCATCAATGTAAAAGACCCACTCCCCGCTTGCGTGGGCTAGGGAGGCATTGCGGGCGGCGGCAAAATCCGCTTGCCAGACAATGGCATGGACATGGGGAGTAAATTCGTGGGCAATGGCGATCGTCTCATCGGTGGAACCCGTGTCCACAATAATGATTTCATCCACCCAAGGCCGCACCGACTGCAAGCAGCGCCGTAATTGATGGGCTTCGTTTTTGACAATCATGCACAGAGACAGCAGCGGAGCCATAGCAGCGAAGGCACTACAGCCGTTTGAGATACTTGGCTTCCAGCAAAAAGGCACCCCGCCCTAGGCGCACGACCCAATAGTTCCCCGGTTGCTGGCTGAGGATCACCCCTTCTTCACCGAGGGTGAGGATACTGGCGGGACGCAACATTGGCATTGGCTCCGCTGTTTTCACATAGGGGGGCAGTTCCACAAGGCGAACGCGATCGCCCACCGCAAAGGCTTCTTCCATTCCCACCAAAGGATGCTTGAAATTGGTAATACTGATAACACAATCTAATATACCGCCTCGACCTGTAGCGCTTTTGTCAAAAGTTTTAGAGTGTCTTCAAGTAGCTTAATAGGTCGGCCATGTCTTGGGGTTGGGCTTGAAACTTGGGCATGGGAGGGGTATTGCCACTGATAATTTGCTGGATGAGTTTTGTTTGCGATCGGCGGTGGCTAATCTGCACAAGGCTAGGGCCCACTTCGCCCTTGCCATCAATGCCATGACAACCCGCACAATTGAGAATAAAAATTTGCTCGCCGCGATTGGGATCGCCTACCGCCGCCCGTACGGATTGAATATAGGGATCCCGCAGGGGCAACAGCAGAGAAACCCCCCAACCGCCACCCACCACCAGCACGACCAAGACAGGCAGCAGCCAGCGCCATACCGTTGATCGAACCCCAACCGTGTTGACTAAACTCATTCACTTATCGGGAAAGATTAAAAATTGTTTATTATTGTTACAACTGCATTCTAAACCCTGCACTCAGCCAGATTCAAGCCACTAAGTAAAAATTCCTAAACTGCGGTGCCATTGCCCTGAAAGCGATGATAGACCGTGCGCAATGCCTCGCGATCGCCGACATTACCGGGGAACAGCACCACTGGTAATGCGGGAAAACGGGGATGATCAGCACCCGTGCGCACCACGGAGCAGCCCGGAATCACTTGCCCCAAGAGGCGAACCGCGGCTAAGTTTAAGCCCTTACTCAGCACATCGTTGGAGGTGATGCCCCCCTTGCTGATCAGATAGCGCAAATCGGCGGGCAACTGCTGGACGATCGCCATCAGCACTTCCGAGACTCGCTGCCCAAAGGCTAACCGTGTCACTGCATCTGCGAAGGTGAGTTCCTCACGACTGGTAAAGATGACGGGGGTTTTCTCACTGGCGATCGCCTGATCCACTGCCGCCAAGACTTCGTTGATGATGTCAGGTTCAGCCGCCCCACTGTCGCGCAATCGTGCCACAGGCACTTCAATGGGAAACACATCGGGTTCCTCCAGCAAAGCGGTCAGTTGTTCAGTGGTTTTGCGCACGTGGGAACCCACCAAAATCGCACCATAGCGGCCAGGGCGGCAATAGGTGGCCATTGCCTCTGGGGGGGTGGGCTGGGGCGGCAGCTGCGCTAAGGCCGTGAGCAAACTGGCAGCACTGCGGAACAAAAAGCGTTTTCCTTGACTGGCAAGCTCAAGCACTGCTGCTGCAAACTGGTCTAAATCCTCTTGGCTCTCGGCATCCACTACGCCACAGACATTGCCTTGTAACTGGGTCAAGCGGCTGCGCAGGGTCTCTGGATTGCGCACATCGGCAAGGACAAAACGCTCTACGGCTGCGGCGGGGATGCGCCCTTGGGTCTTTTCGGCCACATAGTCGGGTAAGTAGCTGTGGTGATAGCCAAAGACGGAATCGCGGGCAAACTCCGTTTCATGGACGGGCACCGGCTGACCTGCAACCAGCAGATAGTGCTGGCTATCACGGGTAATGCGCCCTCCCTCTAGAAAGGCAGGCACCAGAAAGTGGGCATCAAAGGGTCCCAGTTCAGCGGCAATCACGTCGGTTTCAAGGGGGTAGTGGCCGCGGAGGGTGGAGTCGGAACGGCTGACAACCATGTAATCGGTGGTGCCGGTTTGGGCGATCGCCGCCTTCAAATGACAGCAGACGGTGCGCGTGACCTCCGCTGCGATTTCTGGAGGCAAAGCACGGGTATTGGTGAGGATAAAGAAAATGGGCACAGGATCGGTGAGGCCACGACAGAGGGTATCCACATCCCAGCGGGTCAACAGCAGGCAACTGTGCACCGTTTGCGAACCGGTGGGGTCATCATCTAGGACAATAATTTTTGGGCGCGTCACCGCGGGCATCTCCGACACTCTTTCGTTTGCAGTTTATCATTGGGGCGATCGCTCTCCTGAAGGAAGAACCATTGCAGTCTCCTATTGGCTTGCCAAAGCCCTCCTGAGTAAGCCGGGTTTTGGGTACAAAGGGCGCAGACTTAGACGCTGAAATACTTGGCGGTGGGATGGTAGCAGATGATCGCCGTGGTGGATTGCTCAGGGTAGAGTTGTTCACTCTCGTCCATGTACATCCCCATGCGATCACTCTGGAGGAGTCGCAGCAGCGTATATTGATCCTGCATATTCGGGCAGGCAGGATAGCCAAAGCTATAGCGGGAGCCTTGGTAGCGCTGGGCAAGAATATCGCGAATCGACTCTGGATCGGGAGTGCAGCCCAATTCACGGCGAATGCGGGCATGACACCACTCTGCGAGGGCTTCCGCCGTTTGCACCGCCATGCCGTGGAAGTAGAGGTAGTCACTGTATTGATTGGCCGCAAATAGCTCCTGCGCCACTTGGGTAGCAATTTCACCAACGGTTACCGCCTGCATGGGAAAGACATCAATGATGCCCGATGCCACAGGGGCAAAAAAGTCGGCAATACAGAGGCGACGCCCCCTCTTTTGGCGAGGGAAGGTAAACTGGGCGATCGCCCGCTCAGGGACGCAGGCACTTTTGTCACCAACCCGCTGCAGATCGTAGATATAGACCGTGTTACCCTCACTTTGGCAGGGGAAGTAGCCATAAATCAGTTCAGGATGGAGTAGGTTTTCCGCAAGGATGCGCTGTTTCCACTCCTCAAGGATGGGATAGACCTTCTCGGCAAGGAAGGCATCATAGGTGGCACGGTCTTGATCCTTGGGTTTGCGAAACTGCCACTGACCCGCAATCAGGGCTTGGAGATCCAGATAGGCAAAGACCTCAGAAAGGGGAATCTGATCCGCCTTGAGGTGACGAATGCCCCAGAAGGGGGGTGTGGGGCGGGGAATCTCCAGCGCAACAGCGTCAGAACGGCGTGTATCTACTACTTCTGGCGTTTCGGGTTCAGTCACCGAGGGGGGGGCCGGTGTGGCCTCTGCCTCTGGGGGAGAGACCGTTGTGCCATCCAAAAATCCTTGGCGATCGTCCCACTGCCCTGCGGCCTTGGCACTCATCAGCCGATCCATAAAGTGCAAATCGGCAAAGGCATCCTTGCCGTAGATCACTTGACCGTGGTAGGTGGCGCGGCAATCCTCGTAGACAAACTTGGGTGTGAGGGCCGCCCCCCCCAGAATCACGGGAACGGTAATGCCTCGCTCATTAAAGACCTCCAGATTCTCCTTCATAAAGGCGGTGGATTTCACTAAAAGGCCGCTCATGGCAATGCAGTCTGCCTGATGTTCTTTGTAGGCTTGGATGATATTTTCAACGGGTTGCTTAATCCCCAAGTTAATCACCCGATAGCCATTGTTGGTGAGGATAATATCCACCAAGTTTTTGCCAATATCATGGACATCCCCCTTCACCGTGGCAATCACAACCGTGCCCTTGGCGGTGTCCCCCGTGGCCGATTTCTCCATAAAGGGTTCGAGGTAGGCAACGGCGGCCTTCATCGTTTCTGCGGACTGCAAGACAAAGGGCAGTTGCATCTGCCCAGCGCCAAAGCGTTCGCCCACCACCTTCATGCCATCGAGCAAGAAGGTATTGATAATTTCAAGGGGAGTATAGGTTTCAAGGGCTTTGGCGAGGGTGTCCTCCAGCCCCAAGCGATCGCCATCAATAATGTGGCGCTTTAGCCGCTCCTCAATGGGCAGGTTCTCCACCTGCGAGCGATCCGGTTGGGTGGTTTTGCCCTCAAAGAGGCGGGTCAGCTCCGCAAGGGGGTCGTAGACACACACGTCCCCCTCAAAGCGCCGCCGATCATAGATCAGATCACGGCACACTTCTTGGTGCTCTGGCTCAATTTTGGCCAAGGGCAGAATCTTGGCAGCACTGACAATGGCAGCATCCATGCCCGCCTGCATCGCCTCATGGAGAAACATCGAGTTCAGGACTTGCCGCGCCGCTGGATTTAACCCAAAGGAGATATTCGAGACCCCCAGCAAAATATGACAGCCGGGGAGTTCAGCGCGGATACGGCGAATGGCGGCAATGGTTTCCCGACCGTTGACCCGATCCTCCTCAATCCCTGTGGAAATCGGCAGTGCCAAAGGGTCAAAGAAAATCTCGTAGGGGGGAATGCCGTAGTCAAGGGCGGCTTTATAAGCCCGTTCAGCAATGGCAAACTTTTTCTCAGCCGTTCGTGCCATCCCCTCTTCATCAATCGTGCCGACCACAACGCCAGCGCCGTAGGTTTTTGCCAGTTCCAAAACTTTGTAAAAGCGGGGTTCACCATCCTCGAAGTTGGTGGAGTTGAGCAGGCATTTGCCCCCCGCCACTTTGAGTCCCGCTTCCATCTTTTGCCACTCCGTAGAGTCAAGCATCAGGGGCAGGGTGACATTGGTAACCAACCGCGACACCAACTCGTGCATATCCCGCACGCCATCGCGCCCCACATAGTCCACATTGACATCAAGGATGTGGGCACCTTCACGCACTTGGGCACGGGCAAGGGCAACGAGGCCATCCCAATCTTCGGCATTGAGGAGATCGCGGCATTTTTTCGAGCCACTGGCATTGAGCCGCTCACCAATAATCAGGAAGGAATTCTCTTGGTCGTAGGGCTGCGGGCTGTAAATCGAAGCAGCCGCGGGAATCCGTTGGGGCGATCTCGCCTTGGGGGTCAAGGTCGCTGCAATCTCCGCCAGAGCAGCAATGTGATCCGGTCGAGTGCCACAACAGCCGCCAATCACTTGCACCCCAAAGTCCTCGACAAAGCGGGTCAGAGCCAGCCGCAATTCCATCGGCGTTAATTTGTAGTAGGCACAACCACCAATGTTCTCAGGCAAGCCGGCGTTGGGAATGCAGGAAATCACAAAGGGGGAGTGCTGCGAGAGGTAGCGGATATGCTCCGTCATCAGGTCAGGCCCCGTGGCGCAGTTGAGTCCCAAAATATCAATGGGATAGGGTTCCAGAATCGTCAGGGCAGCACCAATTTCCGAGCCAACCAGCATCGTGCCCTGCTGCTCCATCGTCACGGAAACCATCAGCGGTCGGCGTTCTCCCCGCTCCCGAAAGACGGCTATCACCCCATTGAGGGCGGCTTTGATTTGCAGCACGTCTTGGCAGGTTTCAATAATAAATAGGTCAACCCCACCGTCAAAGAGGCCCGCCGCTTGCTCGCGAAAGGCAGTGTAGAGGGTGTCGTAGTCAATGTGGCCAAGGGTGGGGAGTTTGGTGCCGGGACCCATCGAGCCAGCAACAAAGCGGGGTTTTTCGGGGGTGCTAAATTCGGCGGCCACGGACTTGGCCAGTTCGGCGGCTTTCTTGCTAATTTCGTAGGCGCGATCGCCCAAATTGTATTCACTAAGAACAATCGAGGATGAGCCAAAGGTATCCGTTTCAATGACATCCGCCCCCGCTGCCAAAAAATCGCGATGCACCTTGGCCACCGCCTCTGGCTTGCTGATCACCAGATATTCATTGCAGCCTTCGTACGCCTTGCCACCAAAGTCCTCTGCCGTCAGGTTTTGCGCCTGAAGATTCGTGCCCATTGCGCCATCAAAGACAATGACACGCCGCGGTTCTGCATGGAGATACTCAAGAAACGACATAGACATCCACCAAGGCCAGCCGATTTGCACCAGAGGGTTCTTCTGATTTTAATCTCTCCGGGAGCGGTACAGCCCTTTGCTCACGGATGAAACTGACAGCTCGGCCTTGACACTTCTTGGGACAAAAAAATTAGGGGTGCAGAAAAAATAGAATTCAACACCCCCCTTCAAAAAACTGAGTACTCAGCCTGTTTTTGATGACAGTATTTCTCTGTTCTTGCTATGTTAGACAAAAAGTCCTACTGCCATCGTAGCATACTTGACAGCCTTCATCGCGTATGTAACAGCCTTGAAGATCGTCTCAATGAACACAAAGAATCCAAACATTGGTTACCTCCTTGAAGAAGTCTTTCTAATTAATTTTCATGTTAGCAGGATTCACTAAAATCATTGAATCCTGTAATAAAGCTTAACTTTCTGCCAAAACCAATGCCGACCCATGGCTGTTAAAAAATCGTCGTCGTCAGCGGCATAGCCTTAAGACAAATATGCAAACGGACGAGTTGGGGGCGTTCGTCTGAATTGGGGAAATGGCACCCTAGTCCATCCTTTGAATCGTCGGCAGAGAAAATTGACTAGCGTAACGCATCCCTCCCCGGAGAGTGTGCAGTCTGGGAGGCGGCTAATTCTTGAGCCAACAGTTGCTGGTAAATCTCTTCGAGGTGGGGTGTGATCAGGTTGCTTTCAAGGCCGTAGCCCAGACTAGTCCACGTATCCGACAGTAGGGCAAAAACTTCCTGTACACGCCCCTCCCGCAACAGTTGGGGAATATCGGCATTCCAAGCAGCCGGATCTGTCAGCCAGCGATAGACCACCTGATCTTGATACTCTGGGGCAAAGCTATAGCCCTGCCAAAACCAGCTCGGCGGTTGGGGATGATAGCGGGCGGCTTTTTCTGCCCAAGTGGTGGTGAGAAATTGATAGCGGCCTGCGGCGGTGGTACATAGGTGCTGATTGGGACCGCGGCGAATGGGAATACAGCGATCGGGATGCTGGCTGAGGTCTTGGATGTGCTCGCCACCATAGAGCAGGGTGTAGGGATTGGCGTCGTTGGCCTCACTGGCAGAAATGGTGCGCATCAGTGCCCGTACATAGGGATCACCCCCCTGCATGACTAAGGGGGCAATTTGACCCGGCTGCCAGCGGTACCAGTACCACCAGAGGGCACTTGAACGCGACCCAAAAAAGAAATAGCCCATGCCCACTAGAAGAGCGATCGCCAGCAACCAACGGGAAAACCGCACCAACTGATCCTCACACTGCCGCAATTGAGCGGAATAACTCTGGATAGGCGGCTGGGGTTTGATCAGGACGGCTGACCACCTCAAAAATTTTGTTGTAGGCACTCGGCTCGCCCAAGGCGGCGACACAGATCTCCGCCACCTGCGATCGCGCGATACTCCCCTCAAAGAGGGTATCTGCTGGGGCAATGGTCGGAAAGCCACCGTCATCGGTTTCCTTTAGCCCCCCCGGCCGCACAATCGTGTAAGTTAGACCGCTTTCTTGGAGATAACGTTCTGCCTGCTGCTTCCAATACAAAATCAGCCAAAAAAGATTCAGAGGATGGAAAAATTGCGAGACACACAGCGACGAGACGAGAATAAACTGCTGCACATGGGCAGCTTTGGCGGCATCCACCAGATTCTTGGTGCCCAGATAATCCACACTTAGGGGTTCCAAGGGGTTGAGGCTGGGGCTGGCTCCCGTGGCACAGATGACTGCTTCACACTCTTTGAGCGCTGGGGGCAGCGTCTGCGGCTGGGTCACATCAGCGGTGCGAATCTCTACCGTTGGCCAGCGCCCTTGGGCTTTGGCGGGATTGCGCACAACCGCGATCGCCTGATGCTCAGACGCTTGTAGGGCATTCACAATGCGATGACCTGTGCGACCTGTGGCACCAACCACTGCAACCTTCACAGCACGTCCCTCCGATGGCAACGCCTTTGATCATAGGGGAATATCCCAGTCTTCTTCATCCTCTGGGGGAGCGTCCTTGGGGGGTGGCGGCGTCAGAATGCGGTATTCGGCATCCACCACCTGATCGGGGGGCGGTGGGGCTTTGGCGGTGGCTTTGCGGGAAGGGCGATATTGGTACGAGTAGGTCGTGCGGGGGCGATCTTGAATCTCTGGTTCGCGGGGTGCTGGCTCAGGCTCGCTAAACCAATCCTCCACATCGCTGGTATCGATCTCTGGTTCATCCTCCGGCGGACGCATCGAGGCATCCAGTTCTGGTTCAGGGGGTTGCGATCGCGGGGTTGGCCGTGCTACTGGCGCTGGCGCTTCTGCGGTTAGCCAGAGTAAACACTGCCCCGCCACGATTCCTGAGAGGGCTGCCACCACAAGCCAAGCAGCAAGGGGGAGCGCCGGAGTTTGCTGTCCCAAAAAGCGCAGGGAGACCAGCGGTTGCCAATTTTGGACGACCAGTGTACTGAGCAGGGCGATCGCCCCCAGATAAATCCAAGCGCGCATTAGGAAAGGGGTCCTTGCCAACGTTGCAGCGGCACACAATCTAACCCTAACTGATCAAGGGCACGGGCGATGACAAAATCCACCAGATCCTCAATGGTCTGCGGCCGGTGATACCACGCAGGGATGGCGGGTACAATTCGCGCCCCGGCCATTGCCAATTGGGTGAGGTTTTGCAAGTGAATCAGACTAAAAGGCGTTTCGCGGGGCACCAGCACTAATGGACGGTGTTCCTTGAGGTGGACATCCGCCACCCGCTCTAGGAGATCGGAACTCAGGCCTGCCGCCAACTTAGCGACCGTACTCATACTACAGGGGAGAATCACCATGCCCAAGGTGCGAAAGGAACCGCTGGCGATCGCCGCTGCCACATCCGTTGGCCGATGACAGGTGAGGGAACCTTCCCAGACTTGCGCCTGTTCGCGCCAAAACAGTTCCTGCTTATCGGGCTGAATCGGCAGGGTGAGGCCATATTCTGCTTGCCACACCTGATGCACGGCCTTTGATGCCACTAATTGAATAGGATAGTCCGCCTGTAATAGAAATTTAATGGCACGCACTGCGTAAATCAGACCAGACGCACCCGTTACACCCAAAACAATTGGCAAAGAAGAGGAGGTCACAACCGCGATCACCAAACAAAACCGTTATAAGGTTAACAAAGTTAGGGCAACCACCCCCTTTTGATGCACTGCAATCCCGCCCAACGCGACTTGGTAAATGCCCATGACAGCGCCTGACCCTGCATTTTCTTCCCCCAGTGAGTGGGCAGCCGTCTCTCCCGAAGTGCTCGGGGAGTTATTTGATGCGGCCTTGTTGGAGGGACTCGTGAGTAGTGAAACCCCAGACTTAGAAGCACTGTTTCAAGATTTGACTCCCCTCGATCTCAAACCAGCAGCGGGTGCGATCGCCCCCGAACAGTGGCAACAACTGCAAGCCCAACACCAGCAAATTACCCAGCACCTTGAGGAAACCCTGACCTATCTTGCCAAGGTGAAAGCATTGGCCTACCAGCTTCAGGCCGTGGCCAGTGAGTTTGTGCCCACCCCCAAGTATCGGCGCCGCCAACCGCCCCCTCCCCATCCCTTGGAATATCTCACGGCTGAACTCCTGCGGGCGATCGCCCACACCCAAGCCAGTTTAGAACCGGTCTATGAACCCCTCCATCAACTGGGGGAAACCCTCAATGGTACCTCGACGCCACAGATTAGCGAATTTCCCCTAGAGCCTTAGTTAGGGGGCATGCGGGGTGGCTCCAATTGCGGTCCACCGGGGATGCTACTGGGGGGTATCGGTAGCGGCTCAGGACTGGGCAGGCTTTCTGGAGTGGGAACTGGGGTTGGACTGGGTTCCGCGGTGGGTGTTGGTGTGGGTGTCGGAGTGATTGTAGGTTGAGGCTTCGGCGTGGAGGCTTTAACTGCCAGTTGCAGCAGTTCCGGCACAGTGACAAAGCGATAACCTTTTTGCCGTAGGCGACGAATCAGCGTGGGGAGAGCTTTGCGGGTAGTGGCGCGATCGCCGCCGCCATCGTGGAGCAAAATAATACTACCCGGCTTCACTTCCTTAAGGGTGCGCTCAACAATGTCCGCTGCTGTGGTGTTGGGGCGGGTGTCGTGGGTATCCACCGACCACAGGATGATGGCGTAGTTTTTCGACTTGGCATAATCCACTAGCCCCGTGGTCAGATTGCCCCCCGGTGGCCGAAACAGGCGCGTTTGCGCTTGGCTTTGCTTGGCAATGAGCGCAGAGGTGTTTTCAATTTCTTGCTTGGCGACTTCAGGATCAACGGGCTGATAGGGATGACTCCAACTATGGTTGCCAACGGCATGACCGGCTTTGACAATGTCAGCAATGATATTGGGGTACATGAGGGCGTGCTTGCCAAGAACAAAAAATGTGGCCTTGACCTCCTCCTCCTTGAGAATTTGCAGCACTTGGCGGGTTGAGGTTCCCCAAGGGCCATCATCAAAGGTCAGCGCCACCACTTTTTCGGGCTTCAAGGGTTTGACTTGATAGACCAACTGCCCCCAAAATTTGCTAGGACTGAGAAAGCGTGGCACATCCGCTGCTAGCGTTGCCGATGCTGCAAACAAGGCCAAGACCACCGACAGGTGCCACTGCCGTCCCATGGATACTCCTTGAGCGATGGTGACTTAGGGGGCGATCGGCGTTGGCTCCTTCAGCAGTGGAAATCCTAGGGCTTCCCGTTGTTGGACATAGGCTTGGGCGACGCGCCGTGCCAGTCCCCGAATGCGACCAATGTAGCGCGTGCGCTCTGCCACCGAAATCACACCACGGGCATCCAGCAGGTTAAAGGTGTGGGAACACTTGAGCACATAATCCAAGCTGGGTAGTACCAACTGCTTTTCCAGAAGCTGCTCCGCCTCCTGCTGGTAGAGACTAAAAAGGGTGAACAATCGTTCCGGGTCAGAGGCTTCAAAGTTGTACGTGGATTGCTCGATTTCCCCTTGGAGATGGACATCGCCATAGGTGAGCGTGGGGTTCCAACGAATGCTGGCGATCGCATCCACCTCTTGGAGGTACATGGTCAACCGTTCCAAACCATAGGTAATTTCAATGGAGACCGGCCGACAATCTAAGCCACCACACTGCTGGAAATAGGTAAACTGCGTTACCTCCATGCCATCGAGCCAGACCTCCCAGCCCACCCCCCATGCGCCAACGGCCGCATCCTCCCAGTTGTCTTCAACAAAGCGAATGTCATGCTCCTGGGGGCGAATGCCAAGGGCACGCAGCGACTCCAAATAGATTTCTTGGATATTGTCAGGAGAGGGCTTAATCAGCACTTGGTACTGGTAGTAGTACTGATAGCGGTTAGGATTCTCGCCATAGCGGCCATCCCCCGGTCGGCGACAGGGTTCGACATAGGCCACTGCCCAAGGCTCAGGGCCGAGGGCACGCAAAAAGGTATGGGGGCTTTTGGTACCGGCGCCCTTTTCCACATCGTAGGGCTGGGCAATCAGGCATCCCTGAGCCGCCCAAAATTGGTGCAGTGTGGCAATAACGTCCTGAAAGTACATGGGCTTAGATGTGGATGCCGCACTCGGTTTTGCCCATGCCACGCCAGCGACCCGCCCGTTCGTCTTCCCCTTCAGCTACAGGGGTAGTGAGGGGTTCATCGCCAATGCTGGCATAGCCGCGATCGTGGAGGGGATTGTAAATTACTCCGTGCTCCATCACGTAGGTCCATGTTTGTTTGCGTGTCCAAGCAGCGAGGGGATTAATTTTCAGACGACCCTGCTTGTCCAGTTCCACGTAGGGCATATTGGCACGGGTGACCGCTTGATCGCGACGCCGTCCCGTAATCCAAGCCACCGTATTCAGTTCTGCTAAGCCCCGTTGCAGTGGTTCAATTTTAGTAAGATGGTGAAACTGCTCAACATTGGTTTCCCAAAGCTTGTCGCCATAGCGAGCAGCAAAGGCCTCACGACTGTCCACATCGGGGGTTTTATAGGTGCGCAAATCCAGACCATATTTTTCCTTGGCCTGCTGCACAAATTCAAGGGTTTCTGGAAAGTGATGCAGCGTATCCAAAAAGAGAACAGGCACCGGCGGATTGGGGCGTAGATCACGGTAGAGCAAATCCGTAATCATCATGTCATCGACATTAAAGGCACTGGTCTGCACCAGCCCTTGGGGAATTTCAGCCACTGCCCACGCTAGAATTTCGCGGGGATGTGCTCCCTCAAAGCGTTGGTTGAGGGCGTCGAGGTCAAAGGATACGGATGCAGACATAGGAGGTGTTAGCACGGTTTTAGAAAGCATTCTTTAGCTTACCAAAGAATTGGGTCTAAAGCCCCGCCCTGCGACTCGCGATCGCCCCCCTTCCAACAATTTCTCCAACTTTGACACTAGCGAGGCATTGGGTACCCTTCAATCCAAGTCATGCCAGCATTTTTGGAAGTCGCATTATAAGACCACGTTTGCGGGCTGGAGGTCAACACTGCATACCGCCCCGGCGCTACCACAATTTCGGGTTGCACGACCCAATAGTAGCGATCTTCCAGCCGTGCAGGCCATGTGCCCACCACTTGCCGCGTTTCCACATTTCAGAGCATCACTTGTCCAGCAGGGGCACCCCGACCACCGTTCCAGTGATAGGTAGTAATTTTACTAAAGTGATAGGGGCGATCGAGTACTAGAATCCGTGCTTCAGGAGGACGGCTGGCAACGGCATGGGGATTGTTGTTGGAGAAGACAATTCTTGGTGTCATTTGGGGTGGGTGACTATAGGTGGGGGTTGGTGCCGGTGGCCGAGTCACCGTAGAATCAGGTTCCACTGTAAAGGAGGTAACGACCCGTTGGGCTGCTTGCCCACCGCCTGCTTGGCGCACGCAAGGAGAATCAATCAAAACTTGGAAATAGTACATTTCCCTTGAGGTTAAGTGCCAGATATTGACACGATGCATTGGTACACCCTCTTGATAGTTCCTCACTTCTCGTCCCCCTTGGTACACGGTACTAGAGATCGTTTTAATATCTGGGCTGTGGTTCAGCAATTAACCAGTAGCGGTATAGCGTGCCATGCGCACTGGGTGACGAACTACATAGTTGAGGGCAAGGTAAGGCGTTTTATCGGTGACCTGCTTCAGGTAGGCGGGGCCTTGAACTTTGAACCATCCTTCCTTGGGCTGACTACAGTTTTGCCAGCCAGCGATCGCTGGCCAGTTAACCTCTAAGCGAAAATTGACGGGGTTGGCGAGTCCTTGGGGAACAACAACAAGACCCATGCCTAGCAACAGCGTCAGCGCTGACTTAAAGTGGATATTTAACATTGCCCTGCCTCCCTAAATAATTCCTCAATAGTGAATAGCTAATTGAAAACAGCCCCAAAGTGACTGAAATTGAAATAATAATTAACTACAAAAAATCAAAAAATAATTGCTTCTAAAGTCCTTTTCTAAAATGTTGGTTACTGATAATTAGTTTCTATCTCTTTGAAAAGGTTTCTAAATCGCTACTACAATGCTAGCATTGTGTCAAATTTACCAAGAATAAGGCATTGAAAAACTTAATATCCTTCCCCTGATTAGAGGTTTTTCCCGTTCCATCGTTACAGTTTGGCTTTGCCCAACTCAGCCGTCAGATGAATGCCTTTATCTGTCCACTGGTGCATCAATGGAGCCGACAATGTGTCTTTTCATCCGCCTAAAGTCATTAAAGAGGGATATTCCTAATAGACGCGACCTAAGGGGGGTGTCCAAGGGGTCTCCGGTGTTGTGACTACCGACAGGAGGCTGCCAATGCCTTCAATTTCGACGCGCACGCGATCGCCCACCTGTAATGCACCAATTCCTGCGGGTGTCCCCGTCAATACCACATCCCCCGGCAGCAGTGTCATCACATAGCTAATGAAACTCACCAACTTGGCGGGTGAGAAAACCATTTGATCAATCGTTGCTGATTGGACGGGTTGCGCGGCCTCATTAATAAAGGTTTGCAACCGCGCATCGCTAGGAACCTCTCGCACAATCCAAGGCCCTAGGGGGCAAAAGGTGTCAAACCCCTTAGCCCGTGTCCATTGTTGCTCCCGCTGCTGCAGATCCCGAGCCGTGACATCGTTGGCGATCGTGTAACCCCAAATATGCTCAAGAGCTTCATTTTCAGGGCAGGCACGGGTACGACGACCAATGACCACCGCCAATTCCCCCTCATAGTCCACCCGCTTTACTTGGGGCGGATACCAAATGGGACAGCCGGGGGCTTGAACCGTTGTCGGCGGCTTTAGAAAAATCAATGGCTCAGGGGGCACACTATCGCCCATTTCGGCAGCGTGCTTCACATAGTTGCGTCCGACAGCAACAATTTTTGAGGGGGAGCAGGGAGCCAGCAGTTGATAGCTATCGGGACTGAGGACTTGGTTCGTGGGTTGGCCATGGAGCCACGGTGCCGCATCCCAAATCATCACTTCGCGGTTGAGTTGCAGTGTGCCGTAATGAATCTGTCCCCCCGTGGTCTGTACCCGCACAAACCGTTCCACCATAGTGAATTAGTCCCCTCTTTTCCTTGCCAAGAATGGCAAACTGCAGTGCTAGAATTATAAAGCCTTGCTTTTTGCATCCGTCAAAAGGCCATTTGTCCAAAGGGAGTTGACCTCAATGATTACACGGAACTACGAAACGCTCTATATTATTCGTCCTGATGTGGGCGAAGAACAACTGGAACAAACCATTAGCCAATTTCGCACTTTTTTAGAAGAACAGGGTGCGACAAAGCTTAAGGTGCAAAATCGCGGTAAGCGTCGGTTTGCCTACCCGATCAAGAAACTGCGGGAGGGCTACTACATTCTGATGACCTATACCGCTGCTGGGACGGCGATCGCCCCCCTAGAACGCGCCATGCGCCTCAATGAAAACATCCTCCGCTTCATGACGATTGTCCTTGAAGAAGAGGCCGACACCGAAGACGCCGAAGACGAAAATCCTGTTCTTGCCCGTGCTTAGGACAGTACACTGATCCAAATTCACTTGAAAGGGGGGCATCATGGCACCATCTCCCGGTTCTTGGAAGTGCGATGGCGTACCTAAAAACGGTAAATCCTACCCCAATGCCAGTGGTCCCCACCCCCCCTATGAAAACTTTGGCCCCGACTGTAACATCTGTGGACTACCCCGTGAGGCCATGAATCCTGCCAGTGGTAATGGCGGTGCCGGGGCGGGAAAATCGAAACTACCGCTAGTTGCTGCTGCCCTTGGGGTGGTTCTATTACTCGCGGGTGGTATTGGTTTCCTTGGCTATCGAATCTTTATTGCTAACCGCAACGGCACTACGCCACTGCCGATAGGAGGGACAACCAGCGGCAACCACTTGGTGAGCAAAACCACTGCCCGCAACACAGCCTATATTAGCCAAGGGGAGCGCATCCTGATCAGTGAACCCAATCCGCAGCGAGCAGCCCTGAAGCAAGAAGCCGC
The DNA here is from genome assembly GCF_030322985.1 of Thermosynechococcus sp. B1. Taxonomy (NCBI): domain Bacteria; kingdom Bacillati; phylum Cyanobacteriota; class Cyanophyceae; order Acaryochloridales; family Thermosynechococcaceae; genus Thermosynechococcus; species Thermosynechococcus sp. B1. Next base: position 1,953,890 of record NZ_CP096573.1, read on the forward strand.
CCTTGCCTTTGATCAGGGAGATTGGGCACAGGCGATCGCCAAGTATCAAGAACTCGTCACCCTCGATCCCAATGATCCAGAGGCGCGCATTTATCTTAACAATGCCCGTGCTCGCCAAGCCGGCAACCCGATGACGATGGCCACCGTTGTTCCCATTGGTACTAGCCCCGATACTGCCAAGGAAATTCTGCGGGGGGTCGCTCAGTACCAAGAGCGCTTTAATGCCAGTGGCCCCAGTCGTGCCCTTGAAGTCGCCATTGTCAATGAAAACAGCCCCAATGGTGTGACCAGTTTGGCCGAAGATTTGATCAACAGTTCAATCCAAGGGGTACTGGGTCATGGCACCGACGCCAATAGTCGTGCCGCTCTACAGGTTTATGAGCAAGCAGGGATTGCTGCCCTTTCTCCCCTGACCACGAATGTCACCCCCCAAGGCAACGGCACAGTACAGGTACAGACGCTATCCCTGAATGAAAAGGGGCAACAACTTCTCAATACCTACCTTGACAATGCCGCCAATACCCTCGCCCAAGCCGCTGCGAAAAAAGTCCCTAATGCCAAAGTGGCTGTTCTCTACAACAGCGATAGTCCCTACAGTGATGAACTGAAAACTAAGTTAGTCGCTGCTCTGCCTCGGTTTGGTGCTCAAGTGGTGCAACAGATGGATGTGGCCGCCTCCGGCTTTAATGCCAATACAGCAATGACCACAGCACAGCAAGCGGGAGCCAATGTGGTCATTTTGGCCATGAGTCGCGCCCGGGTGAATGATGCCGTTGCCCTTGCTATTGCCAATCAAACCCAAACTATCCCCGTGCAGTTGTTTGGTAGTGATCAACTCTACAGCCCTGATTTACTGATCAAGGGGGATAGCGCCATCAATGGCATGATTCTAGCAGTGCCTTGGAGTACTAACCCCAGTGATCCCTTTGCGCAGCAGGCAGCCCAAGCGTGGCGGGGGCAAATTAGTTGGCGCACCACAACCGCCTACGATGCTACGCAGGCGCTGGCTCAAGCCATGGCCAAAGGGGGCGATCGCGCCAGCACCCAACAACTGCTCCGCCAAGGGGTACAAATTCAGGGGCAAACCGCCAGTGGTACCTTTGATCGAGTTCCTCTGGTGCAAGCAGCACCGGGACCCAATGGCCCTAAAGGCTCCAACTACCAGTTCAACCCCCTCGGTAGCATCTAAAGCCGGTCAACTAATGCTAAGCTATTGCCGATTGGTGTTTTAGGAATCTCCATGACTGCAAAAATTGGCATTATTGGCGGTAGTGGTCTCTACAAGATGGAGGCTCTCACCGATGTCGAAGAGGTACATCTGACTACGCCCTTTGGTGATCCTTCCGATGCCTTTATTTGCGGCAAGATTGCTGGGGTTCCAGTCGTCTTTTTGGCACGCCATGGCCGCGATCACCATCTACTGCCGACGGAGATTCCCTTTCGTGCCAACATCTATGGCTTCAAATCCCTTGGGGTCGAGTACCTGCTTTCCGCGTCTGCGGTGGGTTCCCTACAGGAACAGGTGAAACCCCTTGATATGGTGGTGCCCGATCAGTTTATTGACCGTACCCGCAACCGCATTTCCACATTCTTTGGGGATGGCATTGTGGCGCACATTGGCTTTGCCGATCCGGTGTGTCCTGCTCTTGCTGGTGTTCTCGCGGATGCGATCGCCGATCTCAACCTGCCCGATGTCACCCTCCACCGCCAAGGTACCTATGTGTGTATGGAAGGCCCTGCTTTCTCGACGCTGGCAGAGTCCAACCTGTACCGCTCGTGGGGCGGCACCGTAATTGGCATGACGAATCTACCGGAGGCCAAACTGGCTCGTGAAGCGGAGATTGCCTATGCAACGCTGGCGCTCGTTACCGATTACGACTGCTGGCACCCCGAGCATGACTCAGTCACAGTGGAGATGATTATTGGCAACTTGCAGCGCAATGTCAAAAATGCCCAAGCGATTATCTGTGAAACCGTCAAACGCCTCCATGCCAATCCACCAGCCTCTAAAGCCCACCGTGCCTTAAAGAATGCCATTCTCACTCCCCTTGACAAGGTACCCGCAGCCACCAAGGAGAAACTGCATCTGCTCTTGGCTAAGTATCTCTAGGTCATAGACTCTGCTGTATTCTGATCACCCTCAAAACTGATCTGCTCACACAGTTGCGGATAGGTCGTCTTGGGACTGAGGCAGCGACAGCGGTTGAGGGCGGCGGCAAGGGCTTCAATTTTAATCGGTTTACTGATGTAGTCATCCATCCCCGCCGCAAAGCAGCGTTCGCGATCGCCAGCTAGGGCATTTGCCGTCATGGCAATAATCCAAGGACGCTGGCTGGGGGGCCATTGGGCACAGATGCGTTCGGTGGTCTCGAGGCCATCCATCTTTGGCATTTGCACATCCATCAGCACCACATCGTAGGGGCGCTGTTGCAGTGCTTCAAGCACCTCGAGGCCATTGGCCGCCACATCGGCACGGTAGCCCATCCGCTTGAGAATATGCAGTGCCACCTTCTGATTAACAGCATTATCCTCAGCAAGGAGGATACGCAGCGGAAAGCGACTGCCCAAGTTGGGATCAATGCCTGTTTTTGTCAGGGCAGGCTGAGTTGTAGATTCACTGCTAAGGGTCTTAATTAGGGTTTGCCGTAGGGTGAGAGGGCGAATGGGTTTGGGGACGTGGGCTGTGATCAACTCCTTGCGACTAGCGGTTTCCAGCCAACTCAGGGGTGTGAGCAGAATAATCGGCTGTTGATTGAAGTGCGGCTCTGATTGCAACCGCTCTGCTAACTGAAGCCCAGTCATCTCGGGCATATTCAAATCAATTACTGCCAAATCCCACTGGGGAGCGGCCTCTAGCACCAGTTGGGGATTGCCATACCCGATAGGCACCATCCCCCAGTTTTGCAGTAATGTGCAGAGATTCTCACGGCTAGCGGCATTGTCATCAACAACGAGGACACGCTTGCCCTCCAAAGCCGGATGAAGCGTTGGCGGTACATAGGGTTTTTGCCCCTCAGCGAGGATCGTAAAGGTAAAGGTTGTACCTTGACCTTCAGTACTCTCAACGGACATATCGCCGCCCATTAGCTCACAGAGGCGTTTGCTAATGACTAGCCCTAGGCCTGTGCCGCCATACTCGCGCGTCGTGGAGGCATCCACTTGACTGAAGGGCTTGAAGAGTCGATCCAAGCGATCGCTGGGAATGCCAATGCCCGTATCCTGAACTTGAAATTGGAGAAAATCCTTGCCCTCGTGCTTGACCGCGCTCACATGGACGACGACTTGGCCTTCGTGGGTAAACTTAATGCCATTGCCCACTAGGTTAACGAGGATCTGCCGTAGCCGGGTCACGTCCCCTTTAACTTGGGCAGGGGTTTTGGGGGTACAGGTGTAAAGTAACTCTAACTCCTTCTCCTCGGCTTTGCTGGCCAATAGGCTTAGGACATCCTCCACACACTCGCGCACATCAAAGAACTGCTGCTCTAGCACCAGTTTGCCCGATTCAATTTTCGAGAAGTCAAGAATATCGTTAATAATTGTCAGGAGTGCCTCGCCGGCCTGGTGCAGAGTTTGCAAAAAGTCCCGCTGCTGCTCATTGAGGGGCGTATCCAACAGCAAATTGGTAAAGCCCAAAACCGCATTCATCGGGGTGCGGATCTCATGGCTCATGGTGGCCAAAAACTCACTCTTGGCCCGGTTGGCCAGTTCCGCTTGCAGCCGCGCCTGTTCCAGTTCGTGGTTTTGCTGAGCTAACAGCTGTCGCTGCTGCTGTTCATGGCGCAGCAGTTCTGCTTGGGCGATCGCAATCCCCACTTGAGCGGCCACTGCTTCCAGAAGTTCAATCTCATCGGGAGTCCACTGCCGCTGGCGATCGCACTGATGCAGGCCAATAATGCCATTGGGTACGCCTTTATAGGAGGTGCGAATAGCCAGCATTGACTGGATTTGAAATTGATGACACAGCTCAATGGCACTGCCCAGTAGGGGCTCTTGAGTCACATCGTGGGAAACAACGGCGGCATCACTCCTGAGCACCTCCAAGGCGTGGGGGTTGTTTTCCACGGGCACACTGACCCCCCGCATTGAGGGGTAGCCCGGTTGCAGGTATTCAGCCACATCGGGAATACGCGGCGGTGGCCCCGGCTCGTAGCGATGAATTAAACAGCGACTGACCCCAAAGGCCTGACCAATTTGGGTGACGGTTGTTTCAAACACCGTTTCCGTATCGAGGCTCTGGCGAATCTGTTCGGTAATTTGATTCAGAAGCAACGCCCGCTGCATTTGCTGTTGCAGTTGCTGACGTTGGCGGGTTTCCTGTTCCAAAAGTTGCACTTGGGCAAGGCCAATTCCCACTTGCGCCGCCACACTCTTGAGTAAACTTTTAATCGCCTCCGTCCACCGCCGCTGGCGATCGCACTGGTGCAAAATGAGCAAACCATTCGCTTGATTGCGATAGGCCGTGCGCACAATCACCGCAGATTTCACATTCAGGACTTCGCAGTACTCATGAAGTGAGGTTAGACGACTGTCTGTTGCCACATCCTCGCAGCTAAACACCTCATCGGAGGCAAAAACCGATTCCAAAAACGCTCCCCGCATCTGGCTCAAATCGAGAGGGCATTCCTTGACGGAAGACACCCCCGGTGCACAGTACTCAGCCACCAGTGCCATCGGCGCATGCTCTTGATAGACAAACAAGAGACAACGACTGACATTGAGGGTTGTCCCCACCTGCTGAACTGCCGTGCGACAAATGTGCTCCCGTTCAATTTGCTGGCGAATTTCCTCGGTAATGCGATTGAGCAGGAGCGTGCGCTTCACCTGCTGCTGTAAAAACAGTTGTGCCCGCTGCCGTTCGGTGACATCACTTTGAATGCCAATGTAGTGGGTAATTTCACCAAATTCGTTATAAATCGGGGAGATGGCAAGTTCATTCCAGAAGGGTTGGCCGTTTTTGCGGTAGTTGCGCAGCACCACCCGGCAGGATTGGCCTTTTTTAATTGCATTACGAATGGCTTCAGCCCCCGGTTGATGGCGATCGCGCCCCTGCAAAAAGCGGCAATTTTTGCCAATCACCTCCGTTGCTCGGTATCCTGTCATCCGCTCAAAGGCGGGGTTCACATAGATAATTGGATTATCGGGTTGGCGGTAGTCGGTAATCACAATGCCATTGGTGCTAGCAATAATGGCTCGCTCCCGCAGTCGCAGCTCCGCCTCAATTTTTTTCTTGTCGGTAATATCAATGGCTAACTCCAAAAAGCCAATCAGTTGCTCTTGGCTATCATGAATCGGGGTGACTGACAGGGACACAGGAAAGCGAGAGCCATCCCGCCGTACAAATGTCCACTCCTGCTCATCGGCCAAGCCCCGCCGCGCCCGAGCCACGAGAGTCTCAAACCCCGCAGGAATGGGTTCTCCCAATTGTGCACTGAGGATCTGGGCATAGCGCTCCACCTCTTGAGGATCAAGGAAACGTTCTGGCGTTGCTTTACCCACCAGTTCTGAGGCAGGATATCCTAGCCATTCCTCAGCGGCTCGATTCAGCAGCGTGATAATGCCATCGGTACGGGTGGCAATGATGGCGTGATTACTACTATTGAAGACCGCCTCTTGGAGGCTGCTCATCTGCTGAATGTAGGCCAGTTGTTGCTGGGTGACCTCTAAGTGATGGCGGATTTCCAGTTCACTAATGACTTGGCGAGCAAGGGTGCGCAGGGTTTGCTGTTGAACGGGGTTTAGCTCACGCGGCTTATAGTCCACCACACAGAGGGTACCAATGCCATAGCCATCGGGCGTCATCAAGGGCATTCCCGCATAGAAGCGGATATAGGGCGGCCCTGTAACAACGGGATTATCGGCAAAGCGGGGATCCAGCCGAGCATCCGGTACAATGACGAGTTCTGGTTGCAGGATAACGTGAGCACAAAAGGCAACATCCCTAGGGGTTTCACAGGCATCAATGCCTACTTTGGCTTTAAACCACTGCCGTTGACGATCAACAAGACTAATGAGGGCAATGGGCGCTTCGCAAATTGCCGCCGCTAAGTGGGTAATTTCATCAAAGATCGGTTCCGGAGGCGTATCTAAGACTCGATACTGCTCAAGGGCACGTTGCCGTTCCGGTTCATTTGCTGGCAATGGGGCAGCAGGCATAGCCCAAGTGTACCGCCTTTTTGTAGGAGCAAGTCTTTCATCATTATATGAATTGCACTGGTTCTAGAGAGGATTCCCTAGGGGATGCAGAACACAACATCTATCTTTGCAGGACTTGGAGGGCAGTCACAGAATAAAAAAAGGATGTAGCACCTACGCCTACACCCTTCATCAATCCTTATTTTCAGACGGTGGCAATTTTAGCCTGCCCAACCCTTGGCAGCTTGATCGAGCACGTAGGCGGCTACATCCTGAATTTGTTCATCGGTGAGACGACCAGCAAAAGCGGGCATGGCATTTTTGCCGTGCTGCACTTGGTAGATAATGGCATCCTCGGAGTACATACCAAATTGCTCAAGGGCTTCTTTTTTCAGGGTTTTGTTGGCCATCACCACATTGCCACCCCCCATGTGACAGGCTGCACAGTTGCCGCTAAAGACTTTGGCACCATTGGCTAAATCTGCCGCAAAGGCCGCAGGGGTGAGGCTGACAAACAGAGGGATCGCGATCGCGCAAACACAAATGAATAGCTTTTTCAACGGAGTTCTCCTTTCATGGAATGCGTCAGGGTATGGATAAAGCCCCAAAAATCAAGGGGTGCAAGATTCACCAAAGGTCAGTGTAGCAAAGTTCCCAACCTAGGGGGCACTGTCCGGAAAGCTTTCTACGCCCCAACCGGGGGCCACGGCTGCCGCTCGCAAAATAAAGGCAGCTAAGGTCTCCAGCTGTTCTGTGGTCAACCAGTCCTCACTCACGCGGCGGCAGGAATAACTCTCTTCGCTGCCATCGTAGGACATCGGCGATCGCTGGAAAGCAACGAGGCTGGCGATCGTATCCCGTGGCGGCGTTGCCCCCTTGAGATCCTTCAGAGAGAGGGACACCAAAGGATTGGGTAACGTGCTGCCACCGACATGACAGTTTTTGCAGTTTTCCTCAAAGAGCCGCTTGCCACGGGTCAGATCCGCTGCTGTGAAGGTTTTGGTCTCACCGCGGTCATTGAGGGGCAGTTCCACCGTATCTGTGACCTTCAGGTATTGGATCACATAGTTATCGACCCCAGAGGCCGCCAGCGCCGTTGCCGGGGCGATCGCCCAGCCCAGCAGCAAGAACAGTAGGCCACTGCAGAGCCAGACAACAGGCCGAAGCCGAGAGTGAGGTTGGTGCATGAGTTGGGAAGATCCTTCTTGAGTTGTGACTAGTAGTAAATTTTACCGCCTCCCCATTTATCCCCAAGAATCTTGGGTTCGACGAGGATGTGACCGGCAATCGCCACCAAATCTTTCTCCGTCAGATTGCGCATTTTCGGGAAAATGTCGGCACTGCGCAAACTGGGGTGCACCTCAGCAATTTCCTGCTCGCCATCGTAGGTGGTGGGGTTTTTCATATAGTCCACCAAGCCTTCGATGTTATCCCGTGGCGGTGTGGCCAAAGCCAGGGTTTCAGTGCGCAAATCCAAATTGGGGTTGGTTTTGGTGATCCCCCCCACATGGCAGGAGGCGCAAGCATACTGGAAGAGACGCTTACCCTCAAAGTATTGCTTTTCCGTCAGGGTAATGGTTTTTCCTTCACTGTTGAGGGGAACGGTCAGGACGTCAGGGGTCAGTTCAGCGGCCAGTGCTGTACCTAGGGTCAGTTGCCAGAGGCAGAGGCAAAGGGCGACCGCAAGCCAAATGCATTTTTTTAACATAGTTCTCCCAATAAGCAGGTCTTACGAGTGCGGTGACGTGTCCCGTTGATCGGTCGGTGTAGCAGAGTCCGTCAAAGCCAAAATGATTGCTTTGGCATCTTCAAGGGGCAGGCGCGTTTGCGGACTGGTATAGCGAATACCCAAGCGATCGCACAACCCACAGACGGTTTCGACCGAGACGCCGTAGTCCGCTGCCAAATCAGCGATCGCCATATCCACAAATCCCATGCTGCTACTCTCCGCTTGGGATCAACGACCAAGTATCATTATCATGCCATTGTGCGGCTTCTTTACCAAAAAGCGTCCCCTTCGCAAAGAGAAGTGCCGCCACAGCGTACACTGTTGATGTGGCCGTTCAGATGGAGTTTGCAATGAAACGAGTCTTGGCGATTATCCTTGGGGGCGGTGCCGGCACACGTCTCTATCCCTTGACCAAGCGTCGAGCCAAGCCTGCGGTTCCCCTTGCTGGAAAATATCGCCTCATTGATATTCCTGTGAGCAATTGCATCAACTCCGAAATTAATAACATTTACGTCCTTACCCAATTCAACTCGGCCTCCCTCAACCGTCATATTGCTCGTACCTATACCTTCCCCGGCTTGACGGGCGGCTTTGTCGAAGTCCTAGCAGCCCAACAAACCCCAGAAAATCCCAACTGGTTTCAAGGCACTGCTGATGCGGTGCGTCAATACCTGTGGCTGTTGGCCGATTGGGACGTGGATGAATACCTGATTCTTTCAGGAGATCACCTCTACCGCATGGACTATCGCCTGTTTGTGCAGCGCCATCGCGAAACGGGCGCCGATATTACCCTCTCCGTCTTGCCCGTCGATGAAAAAGCCGCCTCTGGCTTTGGCTTGATTAAGGTAGATGGCACAGGGCGAGTCATTGAATTCCGCGAAAAACCCAGCGGTGATGCCCTACGGGATATGCGCGTGGACACAACCCGCTATGGCCTTAGTGCCGAGGAAGCCCATCGCAAACCCTACATTGCCTCAATGGGGATTTATGTCTTTAAGCGGCAAGTGCTGATTGATCTGCTGCAACAGATGGCCGATGCCACGGACTTTGGCAAGGAAATCATTCCCGCCGCGGCCCGTTCTCATCTTGTCCAAACCTACGTCTTTAATGGCTACTGGGAAGATATTGGCACAATCGGCTCCTTCTACGAAGCCAACCTTGCGCTTACCCAACAACCCCAACCGCCCTTTAGCTTCTACGACGAAAACGCCCCTATCTACACCCGTCCCCGCTACTTGCCCCCCAGCAAGATTCTCAGTTGCACCATCACCGAGTCCATTATTAGTGAGGGCTGTATCCTCAAGGAATGTCAAGTCCACCATTCCGTCTTGGGGGTGCGATCGCGCGTAGAATCCGGTTGTGTCATTGATCATTCCCTGCTGATGGGCGCCGACTACTACCAAGACTCGGCGCAGCGCAGCCAGCTCCTGTTGCAACATAAAATTCCCATCGGCATTGGTGCCAACAGTGTCATTCGCGGGGCAATTGTCGATAAAAATGCCTGCATTGGCCGCGATGTCAAAATCATCAACAAAGACCATGTTGAAGAATCCAACCGTGAGGATCAAGGATTTTATATCCGCAGCGGGGTGGTGGTGATTATCAAAAATGCCGCGATTCCCGATGGTATGGTTATCTAAGCCATAAGCAAATTTGAATTGGCAAGCGCGGAAAACCTGTGTAGCATATCAACAGTAAGCGTCCAACCCTCTAGCGGAACTGCCATCTATGCCCACGATAGAGACTCGCACAGAACCCATGGTCATCAACATGGGGCCGCACCATCCCTCAATGCACGGGGTTTTGCGGTTAATGGTGACCCTTGATGGCGAAGATGTCATTGACTGTGAGCCGGTGATTGGCTACCTCCATCGCGGCATGGAGAAAATTGCTGAAAACCGCACCAACATTATGTTCATCCCCTACGTGAGTCGTTGGGACTACGCCGCCGGGATGTTTAACGAAGCGGTCACCGTCAACGCTCCCGAAAAGTTGGCTGGTATTCCTGTGCCCAAACGCGCCAGCTATATCCGCGTGATCATGTTGGAGTTGAACCGCATTGCCAATCACCTGCTGTGGTTAGGCCCCTTCTTGGCGGATGTCGGTGCCCAGACGCCCTTTTTCTACATCTTCCGTGAGCGGGAATACATCTACGATCTCTTTGAAGCCGCCACAGGCATGCGCTTCATCAACAACAACTACTTCCGCATGGGGGGAGTGGCCGCCGACCTCACCTATGGCTGGGTAACCAAGTGCCGCGACTTTTGCGATTACTTCCTGCCCAAAGTGGATGAGTACGAGCGCCTGATCACCAACAACCCCATCTTTGTGCGCCGCTTACAGGGGGTGGGCAAAATTAGCCGTGAGGATGCCATCAACTGGGGGCTATCGGGGCCGATGCTCCGTGCCTCTGGGGTGAAGTGGGATCTGCGCAAGGTGGATCACTACGAGTGCTATGACGACTTTGACTGGGATGTACCCGTGGCCACCGAAGGTGATTGCCTTGCCCGCTACATTGTCCGTATTCAAGAAATGCGCGAGTCGGTGAAGATCATTCGCCAAGCCTTGGATGGTTTGCCCGGTGGTCCTTATGAAAACCTCGAAGCCAAGCGGATGTTGGAGGGTGCCAAGTCGGAATGGAATGGCTTTGACTATCAGTACATTGGCAAGAAGCTGGCTCCCACCTTCAAAATTCCCAAAGGCGAACACTATGTGCGGGTTGAATCGGGGAAAGGGGAGCTAGGGATTTACCTGATTGGGGATGATAATGTCTTCCCTTGGCGCTGGAAGATTCGGCCACCGGATTTCAATAATCTGCAAGTGCTGCCCCAGTTGCTGAAGGGGATGAAAGTGGCGGATATTGTTGCTATCCTTGGCAGTATCGATGTGATTATGGGGTCCGTCGATCGCTAGGAAAGTGTTGAGCCACCAGCGAGGGAGCCATGGCTGTTCAATTACCGTTTTTTACCTCCACCAACTTCAGTGGCCTCTTTAATGAGCGGTTTTGGCAGAATGCGTGGCCACTACCGCCCCAAAATCAACTGCAGCGGGGTGAACTAGTGCCTGATGTGGAACTACCCGGCGTAGGACTAACCGTGCCCGTGCGCCTTTCAACGGTGTGGAAAGAGCAGCCGCTCCTACTGGTGTTTACCCGTATCTTTACGGAGCATCAGTACTGTCCGCTGTGCTACCCCTATCTCAAGGCCTTGAATGCAAACTATGAAGCATTTCAAGGCAAGGGAGTGGCCGTTCTTGTGGTCACTAGTACCGATGCCCAGCAAAGTGAAAAGGTCAAGGCGGATATGGCTCTAAAGATGCCCCTGCTCTATGACCCCAGTTGCCAAGTCTTTCGCAAATACCGCACGGGTCAAGCCTTGGGGGCACCGCTACCGGCGCAGTTTCTCATTGATCAGGAAGGCAAGCTGCGCTACAAGCATCTCTTCTCGTTTTTAGAACCCAATGCTCCCCTAGAGCGCTTGTTTCAGGAAATTGACGCCCTGAGGGCAACAGTGGCAACAGCAGCTTAGGGGCGATCAAAACTCGCTAGGATAGAAGGTATCTCTTTGGGGCTGTAGCTCAGTCGGATAGAGCGAGCGCCTCCTAAGCGCTAGGCCGTGCGTTCAAATCGCACCAGTCCCGTTCTTGCCCTTAGAATAAAAAGCAAATCTTTGTAACGTCAGTGTTGCATCTGTGATAGAGCGATCGCCAGCGAATTCCCTCCTAAAGGAACTTCAAGGCACGATTGATGACCTTGAGGACTACCAAAGCGCCCGTAGCTACGAAGCGGCCAAGAGTGCCCTTGAAAAATTACTGTTCGAGTGCAAAGCCACTGGCAGCGAAAAAGCCTCCCTCGCCCGCGCGATCGCTGACCTCGAAGCAATGCTCGCCAAGCTCCACTATGGTGTCGTGCAAATTGCCGTCTTTGGTATGGTGGGGCGGGGAAAGTCCTCCCTACTAAATGCGCTGCTAGGGGAACCCTACTTTGCGACTGGGCCGATTCATGGCGTCACTCAAGAAGAAGCCAGTGCCCTGTGGCAAATTTCGGAAGCCCAGCGGGGTAATCCCATCCGCCTCATTGATACACCGGGGTTAGACGAAGTCAATGGCGCCGCACGGGAGCAACTAGCACGAGAGGTAGCGGCTCAAGCGGATTTGATTCTCTTTGTCATTGCTGGCGACTTGACCCGTCTGGAATACCAAGCCCTCAGTGAGTTGCGGCAGGCGGGCAAGCCAATGATTCTGGTCTTTAACAAAGTGGATCAGTATCCAGAGGCGGATCGCGAGGCCATCTATAACAAAATCCGCGATGAGCGCGTCAAAGAACTCCTCTCCCCCGAAGAGATTGTCATGGTAGCAGCAGCGCCCCTTGTCCCCCAAGTGAATCGCGATCGCCAAGGCCGAGTACAGGTGAAAATGACCGTCGGTGCCCCCCAAGTGGAACCCCTGAAGCAAAAGATCTTGGAGGTGCTCAATCGCGAAGGGAAGGCCCTGATTGCCCTGAACTCAATGCTTTTTGCCAATAAAGTCAGTGAAGAATTAGCCCGCTATAAGCTGGAACTGCGGGATCAGGAGGCCAACCAACTGATTTGGAAAGGAGCTGTCGCCAAGGCGCTGGCGATCGCCCTCAACCCCGTCACCGTGCTCGATATGGTCAGCAGTGCCGTCATTGACTTGACCACAATTCAACTGCTCTCGCGCCTCTACAGCATTGAACTCACAGAAGCAGGCGCCAAGGAACTGCTGCAAACCATTGCCCTTGCCATGGGCAGCATTAGCTTAGGGGAATTTGCCGTCAATTTGGGACTCAGTTCCCTCAAGGGACTGTTGGGATTAGCTACGCCCATGAGTGGCGGCATTGCCCTTGGCCCTTACCTCTCAGTCGCCATGACCCAAGCGGGGATTGCTGGCTTTGCCTCCTATACGATGGGACAAGTAGCCAAAACCTACTTTGCCAACGGCGCAGGCTGGGGAACTGCTGGGCCGAAAACCGTAGTGCAACAAATCCTCAGTCAACTGGATCAGCGCCATATTCTCAATCGGCTGAAGTCAGAAATTCAAGCCCAACTCTACCCTAGTTAAAATTCAGGCCTGCTTGAGCCAGACGGGCGGCGCCATAGGCGGCCTCTGTTTGAGGTGAAACGGTCACGGGAACCCCTAGGTATTGCTGGCGGAGGGCTAACCATGCGGGATTACGGGCACCGCCCCCCGCCGTCCAGACCCGTTTCAAGGGCGAGGCACCCAGACGTTGTAATTGTTGATAGCCTTGGGCTTCAATGCGGCTGAGACTTTCGAGAAGTCCCTGCAAAAAGAGGCGAGGGTCGTCGGGTCGGGGTTCTAGGCGCGGTTCAAGATGCGGATCGTTGATGGGAAAGCGCTCACCCCGCTTGAGCAGAGGATAGTAGTCCAACCCCGTGGGTTGATTGACATCGATTTGGGCGCTGAGGCGCTCTAGTTCCTCTGGGGTAAAAAACTGGGCTAAAATTGCGGCGCCACAGTTGGAGGCACCCCCCACCAGCCAGCGATCGCCTACGGCGCGCGAGCTGCGATCGCCCAAGCGATGACTATAGATGCCTGCTGTCACATCCTCTACCCTAGAGGTACTCAAAAGCTTCAGTACAAGAGTTGACCCCAAGGATGTTACCGCTTCACCCACCTCCGAGGCACCACTAGCCAAGAAGGCGGCAATGCTATCGGTGGTACCGGCACACACCTCACACTTTGGAGACAAGCCTAAATCGGTGGCTGTGACCTTTCCCAGAACTGTACCGGGGGGAATGACCTTAGGGAGCAGGGGCTGCAAGGACGCAAGCGTGGGGTGGCTGAACCAGTCGGGGTAAGCTTCCTGTGCCGGGTCATAGCCCAACTTCAGGGCATTGTGCCAGTCGGAAATGCCCAGTTGACCATGGAGCAAAAAGGCCAGCCAATCCGCTTGGTGTACCAAAACAGCGTTGACCGTGGGGTAGTGGGTCTGGAGCCACAACAGCTTAACGAGACTACTGGTGGCACTCAGGACAAGGTGATCCGTGGTTAAAATCTGCCGCAGGGTTTGAACGTGATTCTGGGCGCGATCGTCGTTGTAGAGGAGAACGGGTGAGCAGGGCTGCCCCTGAGCATCACAGAGGAAAACGGTGCTAGAGGTGGCATCAATGGCAATCCGCTGAATTTGCTGACGGATAGCGCTTGGAATATCTAAAATCAACGCCCGCAGGGTTGCCGCCCATTCTTGGGGGCGATCGGGCTGGTGCAACGGACGACGGGCAGTGGCGAGAATCTTGCCTTCAGGATCGATGGCGATCGCCCGCGCCCCCGAGGTACCAAAATCAATCCCCAGTGCGATGACCGCCATAGCGCTAGGGAGCCTTCAAAACTCAAGGAGGTCAAAAAGAGCCGTATCTAGCTCATAGCCAAACATCGCTGCCATGCCTTTAATTTTTTCAGCAGCAGGATAGCCCTGTCCCTGAAGCCATTGCCAAAGGGTAAAGACCTTGGCCATCACAAAAATATCAAGGGCTTGGGGGTTGAAGATAATACCCTGCTGCGGATGAAATTCGTGGGGCACCAGCATTGCCCCATACCGCACCAGTTCACCCGCTGACCAATCCAGTAAATAGGGCAACCATGGGTAGCAGACATCAGCACGAATGAACCAAAGGCGCACAGCTGGCAATTCCGAAAGCTCTAGATCAGGCTCATCAGCTGGCCGCGGGTAGTCAATGACAAAACGCAGTGCTTGGTGATGATCCAAAAGTCGCTGCTCTGCAATCAGGGGAGCAAGGACTTGTTGCAGGGGAGATACATCAAGACGATCAATTTGATCTGGCGTTAACTGGATCGCGATCGCCACGCTCTATCTCTCCCTAGCAGCCAGCAACCTAGGGAACCTGCTGGACTTCAGCAATCTCTGGAATGGCTTCCTTCAACTTGCGCTCAATCCCCATGCGCAGCGTCATCGTCGAACTAGGACAAGAGCCACAGGCACCCTGTAAGCGCAGTCGTACCACAGGTCCTTCAATTTCCACAAGTTCGACATTACCGCCATCAGCCATCAAATAGGGGCGGAGTTCATCAAGGACTTTTTCGACGTTTTCTTGACTTAGTTCAAGGGTTGCAGCCATGGTTACTGTCCTTGGCGTATTGTTCACATTTCCTTAGTCTAGCATTTGCAGGGGCGATCGCCCTTTGGGAATTGCAAGGGATGGCAATGGATCTGGCTCTAGGGAAATCTGCTGAACAATGTTTAGGAAGGGCAACGCTCAAGGATACAATAATAGCTTGGTGAACTGCACGGTAGGACATGATTTCCAGTAATGATTTTCGCCCCGGTGTAAGTATTGAGCTGGATGGTGCCGTCTGGCGAGTCGTCGAATTTTTGCACGTCAAACCCGGTAAAGGCTCAGCTTTTGTGCGAACAAAGCTAAAGAATGTGCAAACGGGCAACGTGATCGAGCGCACCTTCCGCGCCGGCGAGACCGTTCCCCAAGCCACCCTTGAAAAACGCACCATGCAGCATACCTACAAAGATGGCGAAGACTATGTCTTTATGGACATGGAAAGCTATGAAGAGGCTCGCCTCACGCCCGCACAAATGGGCGATCGCGCCAAGTATCTCAAAGAAGGAATGGAAGTCAATATTGTCAAATGGGGTGAGCAAGTCCTTGAGGTGGAGCTACCCAACTCCGTTGTTTTAGAAGTGGTGCAAACCGATCCGGGGGTTAAAGGGGATACTGCCACTGGTGGATCGAAACCCGCCATTGTCGAAACCGGTGCCCAAGTCATGGTACCGTTATTTATCTCCGTAGGCGAGCGGATTCGCATTGATACTCGCTCAGATACATATCTTGGCCGCGAATAGGAGTAATGGGTGTGGAGCTTGACCTCAACCAAGTACGCGAACTGCTACTAATGTTCGACCAAACCAGCGTCACCGAACTCAACCTTAAGAGTGGCGAACTGGAACTTCAACTCCGCAAGCGTGAGCAGCTCAGTGGCAGCGCCCCTGTGGTTGTGGCTCCAGCTCCTGCATCAACCGTCACGCCCACCCCTGTGCCCCCTCCAGCCGTTACCCCCGATCCAGAACCAACGCCACCTCCCGCCAACCGTAAAACCGTGGATATTGTGGCGCCAATGGTAGGAACCTTTTATCGTGCCCCCGCTCCCGATGAACCCCCCTTTGTCGAAGTGGGGGACACAGTGAAAAAAGGCCAAGTGGTTTGCATCATTGAAGCCATGAAGCTGATGAATGAAATTGAAGCCGAAGTTAATGGCCAGGTGGTGGAAATTTTGGTGCAAAATGCTGAACCAATTGAGTATGGCCAAACCTTAATGCGCATTTTACCTAACTAAATCAACAGCCTTCTTTCAGCAAGGAGAGGCAGGTACTAATTGCAAAGATATGTTAAGCATTGAGGGGTTTAAGGCCAAGAATTCAATGCTTTCAAGCCTTTGCGCTCTTGCCGAGACCCTAATTGAAAAATTAGAATTTAGAAACATCTACCACCACTGCCTGACGAGGTTGGCCTGTGCAAGCAACTGGAGCATACATTCTTATTGATACCCTATGCCGTCACGGCGTTAAGCATATTTTTGGCTATCCTGGTGGCGCAATTTTACCGATTTATGATGAACTGTACCGTGCTGAGTCAAAGGGAATCATTCAGCACATTCTGGTACGCCACGAACAGGGGGCAGCCCATGCCGCTGACGGCTACGCTCGTGCCACAGGTCAAGTGGGGGTGTGTTTTGGTACTTCAGGGCCAGGGGCGACGAACTTAGTGACAGGCATTGCCACAGCCCACATGGATTCCATTCCCCTGCTGGTGATCACCGGTCAGGTGCCTCGCTCCGCCATTGGCACCGATGCCTTTCAGGAAACGGATATCTTTGGCATTACGCTGCCGATTGTCAAGCACTCCTACGTCGTGCGCGAAGCCAAGGACATGGCACGGATTGTTGCTGAAGCCATTTACATTGCCACCACCGGTCGGCCAGGGCCTGTGCTTGTGGATATTCCCAAGGATGTCGGCCTAGAAGTCTGTGAGTATGAACCGATCGAGCCGGGGCAAGTCAAGCTAAGGGGCTATCGTCCCACGATTCGCGGCAATGCCCGTCAAATTGCCCAAGCGGTTCAACTGATTCGTGAGGCCAAGCGACCCTTGCTCTATGTGGGAGGCGGCGCAATTACAGCGGGTGCTCACGAGGAGGTGCTCAGGTTAGCCGAGCTATTCCAGATTCCGGTGACAACAACGCTCATGGGTAAGGGGGCGTTTCCTGAGTCCCATCCCCTCTCCGTGGGTATGTTGGGGATGCATGGCACTGCCTATGCCAACTTTGCCGTCAGTGAGTGTGATCTATTGATTGCCGTGGGGGCGCGGTTTGACGATCGCGTGACCGGTAAGCTGGATGAATTTGCCTCCCGCGCTAAAGTGATTCACATTGACATTGATCCTGCTGAGGTGGGCAAAAACCGCGTGCCGGATGTGCCGATTGTTGGCAGCGTTAAACCCGTGCTCCAGCAACTTCTCAAGCACATTGAAGACAGTGGTGAAGCCGTTGAACCCGCCACCCAGGCGTGGCTCGAGCGCATCAAGGTCTGGAAAGAGGACTATCCCCTTGTCGTGCCGCAACCCAGTGGTGAACTCTCGCCCCAAGAGGTGATTGTTGCCTTTGGCCGCCATGCGCCTGATGCCTACTACACGACTGATGTGGGTCAGCACCAGATGTGGGCAGCGCAATTCCTGAAAAATGGCCCGCGGCGTTGGATCTCCAGTGCTGGCTTGGGCACGATGGGCTTTGGCATGCCCGCAGCAATGGGGGTGAAGGTGGCACTACCCGATCAACAGGTGATCTGTATTAGTGGCGATGCCAGTTTTCAAATGAATTCCCAAGAGTTGGCCACATTGGCGCAGTACGGTATTGCTGTCAAGACGGTGATTATTAACAATTTTTGGCAGGGAATGGTGCGCCAGTGGCAGCAAGCCTTTTACGAGGAGCGTTATTCCCATTCCAATATGGCCAAGGGGATGCCCGATTTTGTGAAATTGGCGGAGGCCTACGGGGTTAAGGGGTTGCGGGTGAGCGATCGCCACGATTTGGATGCCATTGTCCAAGAGGTCTTAGCTTACGATGGCCCCGTGCTCCTAGATGCCCATGTCACTCGTGAGGAAAATTGCTATCCGATGGTGGCTCCCGGCAAAGCCAACTCCCAAATGCTAGGGCTGCCGGAACGCAAGGTGCTGGAAAAGGCTGCCGAATTAATCTACTGCGCCAACTGTGGGGCAAAGACAATTTCGACCCATCGCTTTTGTCCAGAGTGCGGCAGTAAGCTCTAGGGAGTTGGACAGGCTTGAGCAAACAACCGCCTTGGCAGGGGCTGGCGAAAATGAAAGAGGATCGTATTTTGGCGGCGATCGCGCGGTTCGGGACCACGCCCCCATAACGTTTCAAAGGAGAAAAAGGACACCCCTAACCCTGATCGCAGCGCGGCTTCTACCTTGGCATCCACCAGTTCAATGGGCACAGGGTTGGTGCGTAGCCCCGTGAGGACACCAACGGCAGTGGGAATTTTCGCTTGGGCGTGGAGCATCTCTGGCTGAGTTAACTGCTGCACAAAGCTGGGGAGATTGTAGCGATAGACTTGCACAATCACTTCATCGAGGAGGCCGAGGGCGACCCACTGCGGCCAATCTTGGAGAAATGTCTGGTAGGCGGTGGGCAATGTGGTCGGTGAGACGGAAAAAATGGCATTGGGAAATTCTTGCTTGACCCGCTGCCGCAACGTTTGCACAAAGGCGGTGAGTTTGTCGGCACGCCAGCGCATCCAGTCTGGATCACGGGGATTGTCGGGAACGGGCTTTTGGGTTTCCTGCTGATAGAGGGCACGGGTGTAGTCATCGTAGCCAAACTCCACGGGCAGGCTGAGGTGGTCATCAAACTGCACCCCATCCACGGGATACTGCCGCAGCACCTCTAGGACAATGTTGGTCAAGAAAGCCTGCACCTCAGGATGAAAGGGATTCATCCAAGCTACTTCACCAGCCGCCGTTAAGCGAGTGGTTTGACCATTGACCCCTTGGGTGAGCCAGTCTGGATGGCCAAGGGCGAGTTCTGAGGTTTCTGGCACCATGAAGCCAAATTCAAACCAAGGAATGACTAGGAGATTACGGCAGTGCGCCTGCTGGGTGAGTTCTCCGAGAATGTCGTAGTCTTGGATTCCCCGCAGGACAAAGGGTTGGATGCCCAGATTCCTGGCCGTGGCACTGGGGAAACTGACATAGCCAGAGTTCCAAACAACGGGATAGAGAGTGTTGAAGTTCAACCGCTGTAAATCATTGAGGGTTGCCTCCAACCGAGGGCGATCGCGCAGGATCGGTAAATCATTGGTTGTCAGCCAGACGCCGCGAATCAGCGTTGAGTTTTGTGCCTGTACTGGCCAAATCGTCCAACACAAACTCCAACAGAAGAGCACGAACAACAGCCAAACGCGACGATGCAGCATAGGTTACAGCGCCAGTGGACGGAGATGTCCTGACTCTAGGAGAAAAATCTGAGTACAGACTCTGCGTAAAAATGCAGGGTCATGACTGACGATGAGACCGGGGGTGGTATCCGCCTGCAAAAACTCGATCAACGTGCCACAACTTCGCTGATCCAAAAAGGCCGTGGGTTCATCATAGAGAATCAACTGGGGCTGCATGGCTAAAATGCCCGCGATCGCCACCATGCGTTGTTCGCCTCCCGACAGTTGATGGGGCATGCGATCGGCCAAGTGACTGGTTCCTGTCTTGGCCAAGGCTTGGTCAACTCGCTGCTGCACTTCTGCGGTCGGACAGCCCAAGTTTTCTGGGCCAAAGGCGACATCCTCGGCCACGGTAGCCCCAATTAACTGATCCGCTGGATGTTGCAGCACGACCCCCACCGCCGGTTGAAACTGTCCAGCCACCACCGACTGTCCCAAGCAGGTGATCGTTCCCCGCTGTGGCTTGAGAACAGCAGCACAGAGCAGCAGAAGTGTGGTTTTGCCAGAACCATTGTCCCCCATGATGCCTAGGCGATCGCTCCCCTGCACCGTGAGATCAATCCCTTGGAGTAGTGAGGGGGTTGCCCCATAGCCAAAATGGAGATCCCTGATTTCCAGCAGGGCAGTCACAGTTTAGAGCGTCTTAGAGCGTCAAGGCTTGGGGATTGGTTTCAATCAGTTTCGCCAAATCCTGAAGGAAAGCGGCAGCATCGGCACCATAGATCACACGGTGATCACAGGTGATATTCACCTTCATCTGCCGTTTCACCCCCAGCAGGCCATCCTCGGTGGCAACCACCGTCGGACGCGACGCCCCCACCGCCATAATGGCTCCTTGACCGGGGGTGAGAATGGCGTCGAAGAAGTCAACCCCGAACATTCCTAAATTGGAGAGACTAAAGGTACCCGTGCTGTACTCCTCAGGTTGCAGTTGCTTGGCGCGCGCCCGCTCCACCAATTCTTTCCAAGTGCGCGAGAGGCTGTAGATGTCAACTTGGTCGGCGTTCTTCAGCACCGGTGTAATCAGGCCACCCCCCGGCATCGCTACAGCCACAGCAATGTTAATGTCGCGACGGTATTGAATCCCTTGCTCCGTGTAATAGGCATTCATGATCGGGTGTTTTTGCAGCGTCAGGGCGATCGCCTTGGCAAGGAGCGCCGTCATTGTCACCCCTTTTGACTTGATTTGCTGGTACAGCCGATCCAACGCATCCGTTGTAATCGTGTAGGCCACGTGGAAATCGGGAATGCCAAGGCTGGCCACCATATTCCGCACCACGGCATTTTGTAGCGTTGTCAGGGGCACCAGATCCTCTTTGACGACGACCGGGGCAGTCGCAGGGGGGGCTGTGGGGACAGGGGGTGTCGCTACTGGTGTAACGGGAGTTGCAGGCGCACCAATCAAGGCTTCCACATCAGCGGCGGTAATCCGACCATTGGGACCCGTTCCCTTGAGCGTCTGCAAATCAATTTTGTGTTCCTTGGCCAATTTGCGGGCACGGGGGGAAGCAACCACTCGCCCAGTAGTTGCAGCGACAGCACTGGTGGGAGCAGCCACGGCTACGGGTGTTGTTCTTGAGCCATTCGTAGCGGCCACAGCGGGAGTCGAAGCCGTTGCCGCAGAACTCGTCGTAGAACTGGTCGCCGCCCCAAGGGACTTCGCCTTTGCCTCTGCTTCCGCAATTTCTGCTTCTGTTTCTGCCACGAGGCCAATGGTGGAACCGACGGGTGCCACTTCGCCAGCAGGCACGGTAATCACCGCCAAATAGCCGTCGTAGAAGGACTCCACATCCATATCGGCCTTGTCGGATTCCACAATCAGCACGGTTTCCCCCTTGGCCACCTTATCCCCGGGAGATTTCACCCAAGAGACAATTTTCCCTTCGGTCATGGTGGAGCTGAGGGCGGGCATGAACAGTTCACGAATCATAGAGGCTGCTATCCTTGGTTGGCAATCGAGAGGGAGTCAGATTCACTAAAAATGAAAAAACCTAGAGCGTGCCGCGAATTTCTTCGATGACGCCATTGCGCAGGAGAATCTCCACCTGCATTTTTTGGATCAAGTTGTCTCCTTTAGTGACATAGAAGAAGTTATCCACTTGACCTTGATCGACTTCCTGACCCATTTGGAGGCGCTGTACCTGATCGAGTTGCTGCAGAATCAGATTTTTTTGCTGCAACAGTTGCGCCTTTTGGTTGTTGGCTTGTCCTTGAACCTCTTGAATACGGGCATTGACCACATCCGCTGCTTCATTACTTTTGCGCAGTTCGTCAATCACTTGCTGCAATTGAAAATCCAACTGCTGAATTTGGCCATCCACTTGATTTAGTTGTGCCTGAAGCTGCCTTTGGGCATCGTCTTTCCACTCGGGAGTGACGATTGCTTTCACCATAATCTGGCGCCGCAGGAGCAGTTTAGTATCCATAGGGTCTGTCATGGAGATTACTCAAACATGGCGTTAATCATATCGCGGTAGCGATCGCTCACGACATGACGACGAATTTTTAGGGTTTGGGTCAAAAGACCATTCTCTATCGTAAAGGGTTCGAGGACAAAGCGAAATGTGGCAATGCGATCATCTGGGCGATAGCCGGGGCGATTTTGCACTTCCCGCAGCAGTTCTTGGCGGTAGAGATCAATAATCACTTTGCTCTCCAGCGTCACCAGTTCACCCGTGCCCGCTGGTGCCGGTCGGTTCGGCAACTCTAGCCGGTACCCCTTGGCAGCCACCCACTGCTCCAGCGCTTCCAAATTAGGCACAATCAAGGCACCCAAGGCTTTTTGATCTTGACCCACCAGCATAATCTGGTCAATGTAGGCGCTGCGGATACAGGCATCCTCAATGGGCTGCGGTTCAATATTTTCGCCGTTGCTGAGAACAATCGTGTCCTTCTGCCGCCCCGTCAGCACCAAATCGCCATTGGGGGTGAGGTAGCCCAAGTCGCCCGTGTCAAACCAGCCCTCAGCATCCAGCACCTTGGCAGTGGCCTCCGGTTTGTTGTAGTAGCCGCGCATCACCTGTGGCCCTTTGGCCATCACCAGTCCTTTTTGGCCAAACTCGACGGGGGCTTTAGTTTCGGGATCCACAATCTTAATGGCGGTATCGGGAATGGGACGGCCGGTGGAGCCGCGTAGATTTGCCCAAGAGCGGCGAGCGGTCAGTACCACAGCCGTTTCTGTGAGGCCATAGCCCACTAGCACTTCTAGGTTGATGACTTCATAGAATGTGTCCAAATGGGGGGCAAGGGCACCGCCACCACTAATCACCTGTTTAATTTCACCGCCTGTGGCTTCACGAATTTTGCTATAGACACGCTTCTCCCCCAGTTCGTAGAGAGGCTTGAGGAAAAAGGTTTGCAGACGGGCAACCAATTTTTGCCAACCGCTGGGATGGGGGTTGGTCAGGCTGAGGCCGGTGAGCAGTCGCCGTTGCAGGACATATTGCTGGCCCACACTGAGGAAAAACTGGGCAAGACGCCGCTTTGTGGCCGGGGCATCGCGCAGTTGCTTTTGCACCCCTTCATAAAAGCCTTCCCAGATACGAGGTACGGCAATCATGTAGTGGGGCTTACACCGTTTTAAGTCATTCTTGAAGTGACGGAGGTTAGTATAGGTTTGGCTACAGCCACAGGCAAAGAGAAAGTACTCGGCCACCCGTTCGTAGGCATGCCAAATGGGCAAGATACTGAGAATGCGATCGCCCACCTGCGGTTGCACAATTGCCCAGAGATTGACAATTTGACTCAGTAGCCCCCCATGGGTGACCATCACGCCCTTGGGTTGACCTGTGGTACCGGAGGTGTACATCAGCGTTGCCAAGTCATCGGGGGTAATGGCGACTGCCCGCACTGTGCCATATTGTCCTTCCGTAAAGACTTGACCAAAATTCAAAAGCCGCAGGGGAAAATGCTCAAGTTTTGGGGATTCTGCACTTAAGAGCACAACAGTTTCCACCCCTGTCTCTGCTAAACCCTCTTGAAGTTTGCGCAAGGTGGCCAAGTTTTCAATCAGCAGCAGGGTTGAACCACTGTCACGCAAAATGTAGAGAAGTTCTTGGGCCTCTGCGGTACCACTGCGCACCACATTAATGGCACCGGCCATCATACTGCCTTGATCGGCAATCAGCCAGCGGGGACTATTGTCAGCAAATAAGGCCACGCGATCGCCGGCAGCGACACCCAGCGCTTGTAGGCCAGCCGCAAAGCGTTGAATGCGTTGATAGAGTTCACTGTAGGTAATGCGAGTGGCCGGCTCTTCGTAGGGCGCATCAACAGCCACCACCTCCCCATGGCGTTGCGCTAGGAGAGGCCAAATTTCCGGCAGCGACTGGAGGGTTTTGTAGGCCAAAAAGTGATCGGGTAACGAGGCATCTTGGGGTAGGCCGCCGGGGGGAGTGTAGGTGTAGGCCGCACTGGTCATTGGTTTGGCTCCAGACGCAACACCTAGATAATAAACCCTCAATGGGACACCTCATGCAGGTTTAACAATTTCAATGTGAGATCATAAGAATCGGTTACTTAGCAAGCAGTCCTATGGTGCCCTTTGTTCTTGCCTCTGCTTCGCCGGCGCGCCGCCAACTGCTGCGACAGGTTGGCATTGATCCCATTATTCAACCCAGTCACTTTGATGAATCCGTGATTCAGGCAACTACTCCCACGGAACTGGTGCGATTACTGGCACGGTGTAAGGCAGAAACAGTGGCTCAAACCTACCCACCCCCCGCCCTCATTTTGGGCTGTGATTCTGTGCTGGTTCTAGGGGGAGAAATTTATGGTAAACCAGCCTCACCGGAGGTGGCGATCGCCCGCTGGCAACAAATGCGCAGTCAAACGGGAGAATTGCTGACAGGCCATGCCTTGATTGACTTGGCACAGGGGCGCACCTGTGTTGAGGTGGAGTCCACCCAAGTTATTTTTGCCGATATTAGCGATGCCGAAATCGCTGCCTATGTCGCTTCTGGTGAACCCCTTGCCTGTGCTGGTTGTTTTGCCCTCGATGGCCAAGGTGGTGCCTTTGTCGAGAAAATTGTCGGGACTCCTAGTAATGTCATTGGCTTGAGCTTGCCCCTACTGCGGCGGATGCTGCTGAGCTTGGGATACACCCTTGGCGATGTGCAAGGCAAGAAATGAAAAACTAGCCTAGACAAGTCTAAATGCTTAGGGTATGCTAAGAGATTGCGAGTTAAGGAACTGTCATGAACGCCCAAGAGATTATTCGCTCGATTGAAGCGGAGCAAATGAAGACTGACTTGCCCGTGATTCATGTGGGCGATCGCGTTCGGGTCGGAGTCAAAATTCAAGAAGGCGGTAAAGAGCGCGTCCAACCCTACGAAGGGGATGTGATTGCCATGCGCAACACGGGCATTAACCGCACCATTACCGTGCGCCGTGTCTTCCAAGGAGTGGGCGTTGAGCGCGTCTTTTTGCTACATTCGCCACGAATTGATAGTATAAAAGTAATCCAGCGGGGTAAGGTCCGCCGTGCCAAACTCTACTACCTGCGCAACCTCGTGGGTAAAGCCTCGCGCATCAAAGCACGGTTCGATCGCCCTCTGTAAACAGCCTTGCGTCCTTAGTTCAGTTGGTAGAACGTCGGTCTCCAAAACCGGATGTCGGGGGTTCGAGTCCTCCAGGGCGCGTTAGTTAGTCTGATCTGAAGGTTTTGGCGTCTTAAAGTCCTTTGCAACAGGGATGTACTGGACTAAATGCTTGAGTATCTGGGCGACGCGGATGAGATTGCGATCGCTATCGCCAAGCAAACTAAAGTTGTGGGATAGCGCAAATTCATTACCGAGCAGTTTCACAAAAAGATAGTCATAGCCATTGGTCACCAAGCCAAAAATGGGGATATTGCGGTCGGGACGGGCAGACATATAGGCAAGGGCTTGGGGCACAGCGCGTAAGACACTAAAGCCACTCCGTTTACCTTCAATCACGACTAGCCAGAAGTTGTCCCGAATGGTCAGCGCATCTATCCGTCCCTCTAGGCTGATTCTGCCCTCTTCACTATCAACTGTTGTTTGGATTTCTACCCATGTTTCGCCGCGAATGCGATAGGGGGGGTCACACAAGCCTAATGCGTCTAGTAAGGGGGATAGCAAGATAATGTTTAGCGTTCCCTCGCTCACTTCACTTTCTTCTAAGTAGAGTAAATACCGTTGGGATAAGCGGTTTAATGCCTCTATTTCCCTATCGCTGAGCTGTGATGTTGCGGATTGCCACTCAGGGAAAAAGTTAGGGTTGGTGGATTTAACGAGACCTAGTTTGGTCTCTAAATCCCGAAAGGTGATGATTGCTCGAGCGATCGGGTTGCAGTAGCCATTATTACCCATTAAAAACGATACCTAGCGAACTTCAGAGACGAGGGGTGTGCCGCGATCGCTCCCCTGAAATTGTAGCGCTGTTTTTGCCAGTTCCAATAATTGCAGTTCAGGGGGATAGTGCCTTTCTTGCTTGAGGCGTTGAATGTCCTGTTTCCCCAGTTGCCAGTGCAACCGTTTGGCTAGAGCCAGTAGGACATCGCTGCGATCAATGACGCCCGCCACAGCATCGGCAGGGGTTAAAACCGTAACAAAGCGTTGTTGCTGCTCCTCTAGGGTGCAAACCGTCTTGGCGAGAGAGTCTGATTCTTTGACGGTGGCGATCGCCCGCAGGGGGACGGCTAACTCTTCGACTGGCGTCACTTCCCAGCGGCTGCGCTCCATATGGTTCAAGGCTTGGGGATCCAAATAGCCGCGGTAGCGACCAGCGGTGGCGACAAAGTAGGCTGTGGGCTGGCGATCAGCTAGGAGGAGATAGCGATCGGCAAACTCCCGCAGAGAGAGCGTCCCCTCAATGACGCGAAAATCCCGTGTCATGGCCTCGGCAGCCGTTAGAGTGAGCAGCGTTTCTTGGAGCTGGCTGAGACGGTGGTAGAGTATCGCATTTTGCAGGGCAAACCAACCCAACAGTCCCAACCACAGACCGTTACCACTGCCAAGGAGGGTCAGCAATAGCCCAAAACTAATAGCTAACCATCCCAACATCTGCCCCGATCGCGCCGCCCAGCGCATCCCCTGAAAGCGATTGCCTGTCAATTTCCAAACGGCTGCCTTGAGCACTTGACCCCCATCGAGGGGAAGTCCCGGCAGAAGGTTAAAAACCCCCAAGACAAAGTTGATATTGGCCAGATAGAGCAACAGTTCATGGAGGGGATGATCCGCCGGCAGTACCACGGCTGCCCCTTGCAACAGGGCAAAAAGGGCAAAACTCACCAAAGGCCCCGCGATCGCCACCTGAAAAGCTTGACCGGGGGTATTGGATTCCCGTTCAATAGCCGCCATACCACCAAAGAGAAAGAGGGTAATCGAGCGCACCGTAATCCCTTGGGAACGAGCCACCAAGCTGTGCCCCAATTCATGGAGCAAGACTGAGGCAAACAACAGCAGGGAAACGACAAATCCCATTCCCCATGCCAGTGCTCCCCACTGCGGGTACGTGGTCTGCCAGTCACTGCCATTGAGAAAGGTAAACAGCAGAATCACCAGAAACCACGACCGATCAATGTAGAGGGGAATGCCAAAGACACGCCCCACTTGCCAACCTTGTCCCATGCCCACCTCAGTGCATCGCGCTCTATCTCCATTATCGCCCCAGATTCTGAATACACATGATTTACAAAAATTTGCGTCTCAAAACGTGACCTTCCCATCTCTGGCCTAAAATAAAGGCAACGCTGCTAGAGGATGGTGCGATGTCTCAAGCCCCTGTACTGGTCTCTGCCAATGGCCATGTCCTAGACGTGCCCTTTGATTCCTTTTGGCAAGGGTTGCAGGAGTTTGGCTCCCATTTGCTGTGGTCATTGTGTCTCTCACTGCTCCTGAGCCTTCTCCTCAGTCTGATCAGCTACTGGCTTAGCGTGACTTTTGGGATACCCGTACTGCCCTTCTTTTTGATTGTTGTTTAACTTGTGAGGAGCTGCGTATGTGGGGTTTACTCATTACTTGGATTGTGACCAGTATTAGTTTGTTTATTGTGTCGCGCCTCTCATTTTTGGGCGTGGAAATTGATAAATTCACAACCGCGCTGTGGTCGGCGATTGTCTTCGGCTTTTTGAATGCCACGTTGGGGGCTATCCTGAAATTCTTTGCCTTCCCCTTTATTTTTCTGACGTTTGGCTTGGTTGCGCTGATTATCAATGCCGCTATTTTTGCCCTTGCAGCAGCCCTTGTGGATGGCTTTAGACTACGCAATGGCTTTTGGAGCGCCTTTTTTGGCTCGATCGCCCTCAGTATTGTCAACTGGGCTTGCTTTAGTCTGCTGGGTCAGGCCGGCTTGCTCTAGGATGCCTTTCCTAGATAGCCACGAGGGGTAATCAGCCAATCATGGAAGCGGTGGGTACTGGCATTGCCGATCAGCACCAAGCTGAACATATCCACCGTTTCCGGTTTCAAGGCGCCAAGGGTGGTGAGGGTGATCTGCTCCTCAGGGCGATAGGCGGCACGGACGATCGCTACGGGTGTTTGTGGTGAACGATATTTTAAGAAAATGGCTTTGGCATCCACCAATTGCTGCTGGCGATCGCGCGAACGGGGATTGTAAAGGGCAGTTACAAAATCCGCTTCTGCCGCTGCCCGTAAGCGCTTCTCAATCACTGGCCAAGGGGTCAGGCGATCGCTGAGGCTAATCGTACAAAAATCGTGCATCAGGGGTGCTCCCAAACGAGCTGCCGCCGCATTAACAGCACTCACCCCCGGCAACACCTCTACGGGTAAATCACTGATACCCGCTTCTGCCAATAGCTCCAGCACCAGACCCGCCATGCCATAGATGCCACAGTCGCCCGAAGAGACCACAGCGACATTGAGTCCCCACTGAGCCAGATCAATCGCTGCTTGGGCACGTTGTCGCTCTTGGGTAATGGTATAGGCAGCAACCATCTGTCCCGGTCGCCGCAGGGGAGCCAGCAATTCTAAGTAAAGCCCATAGCCCACGAGAATATCGGCGGCCAAAAGGGCAGAACGGGCTGCGAGGGTGAGTTGATCCAAGGCTCCCGGACCAGTGCCAATCAGGCTCAAGGCACCTTGGCGGGGAATGAATTCCCGTTCAGACTGGGCAATGGCGATCGTCACCGCACCGGGTTCACCCCCTTGACGGTAAATCTGCTTAGGAACAATTAAACGCCCCCCCTCACTGGCTAACACTGCTGCGGCTTCAGCCACACTGGGCGTTCCCATTTCTGCGGCGACAATGGTTGAGGGGGTGGGTACGCTAACAGGCGCCAATTCTTGAGCGGAAAACCAGCGGCTTGGCCAATCGTGCGCCTCAGCCACCTGACATAACCCCCCTTCATCGGCTTTGCGATCAATACTAGCAAGGCCGGCGATCGCCAGCGGGCTTAACCCGGCTTGGGCAAGGGTATGATCAATGGCCTGCTGGATCAGGGCTGCCGATGTTCCCCGTTCACAGCCAATGCCGAGCCACAGTACCCGTGGATGCCAAGCCACACCTGAGGTCAAAGAGGAGGGCAACGCTTTTTCGGTAATCCAAACCGCATTTTCTAGGGGTGGGGTGCTGACAAACTCAAGGGGGTGATCTGAACTAAGAGCCGTGCGCCACAAAGAGCTACCGCAGGTTTGATACACTTGCAGCGGTTTTCCTTGAGCCTGTTGGCTAGCGATCGCATTCCAGTCTCCTGCCCCCCGTTGCCACCCCAAGGCCGTTCCCCAGGTATCCACAGCAAAGTAGCCTTGGGCATGACTTGCTCCCGTGAGAATGGGTGTCGCCCCAATGGCGGCGCTGAGCGCTTGACACAGGCGATCGCCCCCAGCCCCATGACTACCTAGCAAACTCACGATCCATTGACCATCCTCAGACAGAACGCAGACCGCCGGATCCTGTCTTTTGTGGGTCAACAGGGGCGCGATTAACCGCACCACAGCACCGCAGGCTAGGGCAAAAATCCAAGCCTGATAGTGGCACCAGTGGTTTTCGAGATGCGCGGCAAGGGGGCGATCGTAGCTTTGTACCCTAGGGTGAGTGGATGCTAAATGGCTGGGTACCCAGATGCTCAGGGGAATCCCCGTGTCCACAAGGCGTTGCAGTTGAGCCAGCCCTTGGGCAGTGGTGGCGATCGCCCCAATGGGTTGAAACTGGTCTAACCGTGGCATGAACTAGACATCAAAGCGATAGCGCACTGCGCCCGTTTCTGGATCGTTAAATACTGTGGCGTAGCCGAGGCGTTGGGCTTCAAAGAGCAGTTCCTCAACGGTTTGGGCATCAAAATGGGTATAAAGTGCGGCTTGGGCGGCAGAAAGGACGCCACCGTGTTCCTTAGCCACTTGCAGTAAGCGGTGCATGGGCGTCGCGGGGTTGAGGTCGGCTTGTTCCCATGCGGTCAGATAGCGCCCCCGCAGGTAGGTATTGCGGTGATCCACCATCCCCGGAATTAGAAAGAGATCAATGAATTGACCAATGCCACAAAAGCCAAAGGTGATCAGGTATAAAAAGCCAATCATCGGCTGGCCGACATAGAAGCGTTGCAGGCCACAGAAACCCACAAAGCTCAAGCACCACAGCAGATAGGCAACCCCCACCCTGAGGAATTTTGGCTGCGTTTGCCAGCGCTGGCGATGAGTGGAAAAGTGGAATGTTTGCACCATGATCTCAGGAGGATTCCGCTACTTCTCATCCTAACCTAAGTTTCTGAGAACCACTGCGGGGGCTAGCGATCGCCCCCCAAGAATACGTCCTAGAAATTCGGCTGATGACGAATCAGATTCAGAAACTCCTCACGGGTCTTTTGATCTTCACGGAAGACCCCCAACATTGAACTGGTCACCGTCCACGAGCCGGGTTTTTGGACACCGCGCATCACCATGCACATATGGCTGGCTTCCATGACCACAGCCACCCCCTGCGGATCGAGAACGGTTTCAATGGCTTCGGCCACTTGACGGGTCAGGCGCTCCTGCACTTGCAGCCGCCGCGCATACATTTCGACAACCCGTGCCAGTTTGCTGAGGCCGATCACCCGCTGGTTGGGGATATAGGCCACATGGGCTTTGCCAATGAAAGGCAACATGTGATGCTCACAGAGGCTAAAGAAGTTAATGTCGCGCACTAAGACCATTTCATCGTGGCCTTCATCGAAAATCGCGCCGTTGACAAGGGTTTCAAGGGATTGACTATAGCCACTGGTGAGAAATTGCATCGCTTCAGCAACCCGCTTGGGGGTTTTCAGTAACCCCTCGCGATCGGGATCCTCACCCACATTCAGCAGAATGGTGCGCACTGCGGCCATCATTTCTTCTTTGGCAACATCTGGGGGGGGTGGGTGGGGAATCGCTTCTTTGCCTTGGTGGGTGTTGCGATCGGGCAGAATTGCCGGAGTGGTCGCTTTACCGTTAATGATCGAATCGGGCATATTGAACGTTGTCATAGAAAGAGTGACAAGTGAAGGACAAAGGGAGCCTAGAGGGTTCCGCCAAGGGGCATCACCACTAGCTCTTCCACAAAAGCCGTTTGCGGCAATTGAGTCGTGTACAAAATCGTGTTAGCAACGTGTTCAGGGGTTAACATCCCCGTGCGGTCAAAGTCTCCTGCTACGTCTTCCCAAATGGGGGTATCAACGGCGCCGGGACAGATGGCAATCACGCGGATACCGTGGGCGCGTTCTTCAGCCGCCATCGTTTTGGTCAAGGCCATGAGGGCAAACTTCGAGACACAGTAGGCGCCCCAGTCGGGAAAAACTTGGCGTCCAGCAATTGAAACAACATTTACTATCGTACCGCACTGGCGGGATCGCAGTTGCGGCAGTACCGCTTGCGAGCAAATGAGGGCACTGGTGAGGTTGACGTTAAGAATTTGCTGCCAGTCCGCCAAGGGTTGATCAATCAGGGGCACGGTTCTTGCCATACCGGCATTATTCACCAGTACATGGACATCGCCAACACGAGCGAGAATCTCATCAAGGCGCGATCGCAGGGGTTCAGGATCGCTAAAGTCCACGCTAAAGGTATGGGCTTCAACCCCACAGGCCACCACTTGGGCATGAACGGCAGCAAGTTTAGCGGGCGATCGCCCCAACAGCACGACATTAAACCCCGCTTGGGCAAAGGCAATGGCCGTGGCGGCCCCAATGCCACTACTGGCGCCCGTGATTAAGACTTGTTGGGTCATACTGCTTCACTAAAGACGCCCATGCGCCGGAACTTTTGATAGCGCAACTCCCGCCGTTCACTACTGCTGAGGGCTTGCACTTCCGCCAAATTTCGCAGGAGAGCCCCCTTGAGATTTTCCGCCGCTTCTACGGGGTTGCTATGGGCAGCGCCGACAGGCTCGGGCACAATTTCATCAATAATTCCCAGCTTCAGCAGGTCGCGAGCCGTAATTTTCAGGGCTTCCGCCGCTTGGGGCGCCTTTTGGGCATCGCGCCAGAGAATCGCGGCACAGGCTTCTGGGGGCGCCACACTATAGACGGCATGCTCAAACATCAGCAGGCGATCGCCGACACCAATGGCCAAGGCTCCCCCTGAGCCACCTTCACCAATCACGGTGCAGATGATCGGCACCTCAAAGCGAAACATCTCCCGCAGATTGTAGGCAATCGCTTCCCCTTGGCCAAACTTCTCCGCCTCTACCCCAGCCCAAGCCGCTGGTGTATCAATAAAGGTGAGGATGGGCATCTGAAAACGGTTCGCGTGCTCCATCAGACGCAGGGCTTTGCGATAGCCCCCTGGTGAGGCCATACCAAAATTGCGAGCCACATTATCCTTGGTATCGCGACCCTTTTGCTGCCCCAGCATCACGACGGGTTGACCATTGAGGCGACCAATACCACCGACAATCGCTGGATCATCGCTGCCTCGGCGATCGCCATGGAGTTCAATCCACTCTTCGCTAATGGCTTGGATGTAATCCAGCGTGCTGGGACGGCGCGGATGACGAGCCACCTGCAGGGTTTGCCCCGGCGTCAGCTTACTGAAAATTTCATAGCGCAGTTGCTTGGCGCGCTCTTCCAATTCACGGATTTGCTCCGAGACATCAACGCCAAACTCCGAGGACTTATCCCGCACCTGCTGAATTTGGGCTTCTAGCTCCACGAGGGGCTTTTCAAACTCCAACAGAAGCGTGCGACGTTCGTTTGCCATAGGCGATTGGGTTCCTTTTGGTGTTACTGGGTGTTCAACAGTAGGGGCTGAAATCCGTGTTTACGGGAGACTTCACCAATTTGCTGCATCTTTTCCACCGTGATTTGATTGCGACCCCAAGAGAAATTGGTGTGCCAGCCCTCAAACTCTAAAAGCATGGCTTCCGCAAAACAAGCAAACATCTGCCGTGAGGGCACATCCATATTCACAATTTCCATAATTTTCCAGTCAATATCGAGGGCGTGCTCGACAATGCCACCATTGAGAACATGAATCTCGGGGTGCTGAATTTTGGTGCCCATATTTTTGGGGTAGCCGCCATCAATCATCAGCGAGGGGCGCTTCAACTGCTCAACGCTCAGCTCGACTCCCTTGGGCATACTGGCCACCCAAACCACAATATCGGCAAGGGGTAGGGCATCCATTAGGTCTAGAATTTTCCCCCGTCCCAATTCCGCCTGTAGGTCTAGCAGGCGATCGCGATTCCGTGCCACCAGTAAGAGATCCTGCACATCCAAGCAGGTATTCAACCAACGGCAGACGGCACTGCCAATATCCCCAGTAGCCCCACAGACAGCCACAGTTGCCTGACGCAAATCAATCCCCACTTGGGGCGCCGCCTGCTCAATTTGTTGGCAGATGATATAGGCGGTGTGGGTATTCCCCGTGGTAAAGCGGCGAAAGTCTAGCTCGATATTGCGAACGTGGGACATTTTCTCCAGATCAAAATTCTCAAAAATGATCGAGGAGAAGCCCCCCAGCGCCGTAATGTCAATATCATGCTTTTGGGCGTGGGCCATGGCGTTAATGATTTTGCGAGTGGCCGCCTTCACCCGCTGGTTGGCCAGCATTTCCGGTAAGAAGCAGGACTCGACGTATTTGCCATAGATAGTTTTGCCCGTGACGCTTGTCACCGTAATCTCATCGACGATCTGCGGCGGTGCCATACACCAAAATTCCAAGCCTTGATCGGCGTATTCGGGATACCCTAACTGGTGGGCAACGGCTTGGGCGTGCTCCAGATTCGTCAGATGACCAATTAATCCAAACATACAAGCGTGCGGTGACTAAAATGTAACGATATGTTAAGCCACCCTTATGCCGCAGTTAGGCCATAAACCGACATCTTCATAATTTCGCGGGTGGTAAAGCCGATATTTTCTAGGGCACCACTGTACTGAATCATGAAGTCTTCCACAAGGGCGTCTTTTTCCATGCCAAGCACTTTGGCGTCTGCTTCCACTTGGTTGAGCATTTTCCAGACCAAGGGCAGGTTGGCGCGATTGGCTTCTTCAACTTCCGCTTTGACGCTCTCAAAGTTTTCCTTTAACCAGATTTCGCCAAAGTTGAGGTGGCTGTACTCATCTTTGACCACACCCTCAGTAATTTTGCGGGCAAAGGGATCTGCCATCGGGATGTAGATGTTGTAGGCCGCGATCGCGAAGCACTCGATGATTAAAGCTTGAATCAGCAAGCAAGTCGCAATTTTCCCCTCTGCCAGTGCCGCTTGAAAGTTACCGTGCAGTTTTTCAAAGAAGGCCTTGGCAAATTCCATATCTGGGGTCACGCTCAGGTTGCGACCACAGGCCTCAAACCCCTTTCTGTGGCGGGCTTCCATCTTGGCCAGGCGGGTGAGTTCTTCTTGGTGCTCAGGCAGCAGCTTGGCTAGGTCAATGTAATTGTCGTGAGCTTCCTGTTCACCTTCAATGACAATGGCGTTGATGCGGCTGTAGGCATCCTTGTAGCGATCGCTATGGTAGTCCAACTCAGGGGTAGCGGTAGCCGTTGTCATTGCGAACTCTCCTAAACACAAATTTATTGGAAGTTATGAGGTAGCAGGGCTTCCGTTATCATAGCGCAGCAGCGATCCCCTGACGAGGGGCAACGTGCCAGAGATTTTCGAGTTCCTGAATAGGCGAATCTCTATGCACCGATAGCACTAGAAACTGCCCATATTGCTTGGGGGTGGCACTTCTGGCAACGGCTGAGGGGGAGGAGCGACTGACTGAATAGGGCCATTGTAGTCAATGCGAATCATCGGATTGCTGGGGTCGGGGTTGACCGTGACAATACTTTCAATAGTTGGTGGTTCCGCAGGTGCCCCCCCTAGAAAGCGAAAGGTAAACGTACCATCACCATTGTCCACGTAGGGAGATTGACTCGCAGGCCCAAACATGGATGCTTCAGCGCGGTAACGACTCAACCCGCCATTCGCCCGCTCTGCTGCCTGTCGTGCCCAATTCCGTGCCCGCTGGAGGACTGGATTATCTACCCCAAAGGGATTAAAGTTTTCCCGTGGTGGTGGCTCTGTCTGTGCCAGCACTGGACTGATACCTGTCAACGCGCACGTTAGAATCAGGCTGAATGCCATAGGGCGAAAGGACATCAACGCAAACTCCCACTCCTAAACTTTGCTTTGGCAGTCATGTACCCCTTAAGTGACGAGCAACTGAATCTTTCAGTTCCAAACCCAATATGAACCTTGTCCTAAAATAGGGGATCCATAAAGGGGAGGCAATTCTCTTCAATAGTGCCCCTCAGGTTTTTGGCTGCGTGCCAGCCTTGGGAAAAGAGCCGTAGTAGAGAAGTCCGTAATAGACGGATGCCTCGCCCCTATTGATACAATGGGTAAAGTGATAGGCTAAAACGATTGCATGAGTTAAACGCACTGCGGTGCGCAATCCACAGTCTAGAGGGCATAAACCTGAGTCAACCTATGAGTGATGAAACCGTAACCAACCCCGCTGCTGAAGCCCAAGAAGGCGAAATTACCCCCGATGTCGTTGAGAATCATGCAGAGGCCACCACGAGCGAAGAGGGTCAAGCATCTGAGGCGACCTCTACGGATACTCCTGCGGATGCAGCGGACTTGCTAGAGAAAATTGCTGCCCTTGAAGCTGCCAAGGCTAGTCTTTCGCAGGTGGTGGAGGAGCGCAATAGCCAATATATGCGCCTTGCCGCTGACTTTGAAAACTTCCGCAAACGCACCCAGCGAGAAAAAGAGGAACTAGAGCTACAGATTAAGTGCAGCGTCATTGCTGATTTACTGCCGGTGGTGGATAGCTTTGAGCTAGCCCGCACCCACATTCAAACCGAAACAGAGGCGGAAGAAAAAATTCACCGCAGCTATCAGGGGGTTTACAAGCAACTGGTGGAGTGCCTCAAGCGCATTGGTGTTTCGGCGATGCAGGCCAAAGGCAAGCCCTTTGATCCCAATCTCCATGAGGCTGTGCTGCGGGAAGCAACGAATGAGCACCCTGAAGGCACGGTGATTGAAGAACTCAAGCGGGGGTATATGCTGGGCGATCGCGTGTTGCGCCATGCCATGGTCAAAGTGGCCGCTCCTCCTGAAGAGGGTAGTGCCAGTGACACGAATCCCACCAATGATGTGACGGACGTATAGGGGCACTTCAAGGGAATGCCACGCCGCTACTACATCACCACCTTTGGCTGCCAAATGAACAAGGCCGACTCCGAGCGCATGGCCGGGGTTCTAGAAGCAATGGGCTTAGAACCGGTGGCCGAGCCGGATGAGGCCGATGTCTTGCTCTATAACACCTGCACGATTCGCGACAACGCCGAGCAGAAACTCTATTCTTACCTAGGGCGGCAAGCCAAGCGCAAGCATCAAGAACCCAACCTAACGCTGATTGTGGCCGGTTGTGTGGCTCAACAGGAGGGGGAACAATTGCTGCGGCGAGTTCCTGAAGTGGATCTGGTGATGGGGCCGCAGTATGCCAATCGCCTTGGTGAGCTGCTGGAGCAGGTGTGGAATGGCAGCCAAGTGGTGGCAACGGAGCCACTGCACATTGTTGAGGACATTACCAAACCCCGCCGCGATAGTAGGGTCACTGCTTGGGTCAATGTGATCTATGGCTGTAATGAACGCTGTACCTACTGTGTGGTGCCGGGGGTACGGGGGCAAGAGCAATCCCGCCGCCCCGAGGCAATCCGCGCTGAAATTGAGGAACTGGCGGCTCAAGGCTACAAGGAAGTGACGCTCCTTGGGCAAAACATTGATGCCTACGGTCGTGATTTGCCGGGAATTACCCCAGAGGGGCGGCGACAGCACACGTTTACTGATTTGCTTTACTACATTCATGATGTTGCTGGGATTGAGCGGATTCGCTTTGCCACCAGCCATCCCCGTTATTTTACAGAACGCTTAATTCGCGCCTGTGCTGAACTTCCCAAGGTGTGTAAGCATTTTCACATTCCCTTTCAGTCGGGGGATAATGAAGTTCTCAAGGCGATGGCACGGGGCTATACTCGCGAGCGTTACCTACAAATCATTGAAACGATTCGCCGCTATATGCCGGATGCTGCCATTAGTGCCGATGCCATTGTTGGTTTTCCGGGCGAAACAGAAGCCCAATTCCAACGCACCCTAGATCTGGTGGCGGAGGTGGGCTTTGACCAACTGAATACAGCAGCCTATTCGCCGCGCCCGAATACGCCAGCGGCCACTTGGGACAATCAAGTACCGGAAGAAATTAAAGAAGACCGTCTGCAACGGCTGAATCATTTAGTGGCCACGATCGCTGGCGATCGCTCCCAACGCTATCTTGGCCGGGAAGAGGTGGTGCTGGTGGAGGGGGTCAATCCCAAGGATCCGCAACAAGTCTATGGCCGCACCGATGGCAACCGCCTGACCTACTTACCCGGTGAGATTGAGACCCTACGGGGACAACTGGTGCGGGTCCGCATTACCGAGGCGCGAGCCTTTAGCCTCAGTGGCATGCCTCTGACAGCTCATTCCTTGGTTGGCTGATTTAGGGGGGCTAGATCGCACAAATCACTTCATCGCGGCAGAGGGTGGGATCCACGTAGGGCAGCATCGGCTTATCGCCAACGTAAATTCCCAAGCCTTGAGCCGTGCGAATCAAGAAGCTATTGGGATCCACATGGCGTGGGCATTGAGCCACCACATCGGCAATGGGAACAGTGACCACCTGTCCTGCCTGCCAGGCTACCATGCGGCCAAAGGTTCCTTGAGCGGCCAAATCCACAGCGGTATTGCCCATGCCCGCTGCCAGCAGCCGATCCATGGCCATGGGGGCACCGCCCCGTTGAATGTGACCTAGGACTGAAACCCGCAGCTCAATGGGGATGGGACTGTGCTGGGCAATTTTATCGGCAATGTACTGACCAATACTGCAATGGCGGCGCTGGTGGGCGTCCTGCTCCAGTTCTTTGACACCCTCGGCAACGACGATGAGGGCAAACTTACGTCCCCAGCGATCGCGCAACTTTTGCAGATGCTGGCAAATGCCTTCAATGGAGTAAGGAATTTCTGGGATGAGGATCATATCGGCACCCCCAGCAATCCCCGAATACAGAGCCAAGTGACCGGCAGTGCGCCCCATCACTTCCACCACAAAGACGCGATCATGGCTAGCGGCGGTGGAGGTAATCCGACTCAGGGCTTCCACCACAATGTTGACGGCGGTATCAAAGCCAAGGGCGCGATCGGTCAAGGCGACATCGTTATCAATGGTTTTCGGCACGGCAAGGAAATTCCAGTTTCCCTTTTGCGCCAGTTGATGCAAAATTTTCAGGCTGCCATCGCCACAAATGGCAATAAGCGCATCCAAGCCCAATTCATAGTACCCAGCAATGACTTCATCGGCATGACCAAGGGTATCGCCCTTATTAATTGCTCCGAGAATGGTTCCCCCCATGTTGAGCAATACATCCATTCCCCCGAGACCCTCGGCATTGAGGGGGATCGCCTTCCGCTCAATTAACCCCTGAGTGGCGTGGAGAATGCCAAGCACCTCCCAACCGTAACTTAGAGTAGCATGGGCAACAATGGCACGGATGGCCGTATTTAGACCCGGACAATCTCCGCCACTGGTGAACACACCAAGTCGTTTGCGGCTGGTACTCATGAATCCTTGCTTCCTATGTGAACGGTTATGGCCTCAAAGCCTGCCTCTGCGCCTAACAACGGCACCGTCAACATCCTAGCGAAGGTCAATCGCCCTTGACTGCTTGAGTTAAGAGCTTGCAACATCCTTAGGAATCGTTGAATTTTGCAGCGGGGAATATCTGATTAGGGGGATCGCTTAGACTAGTGATCTATGGAAATTCCTCGCCTACACCCCGATACGATTGAGGCAGTGCGCCAAGCGGTCAACATTGTCGATGTGGTGGCCGAGCACGTTGTCCTACGCAAGCGTGGGCAAGAATACGTGGGTTGTTGTCCTTTTCATGAGGAGAAAACCCCCAGTTTTACGGTGAGTCCCCTGAAGGGCTTTTATTACTGTTTTGGCTGCGGTGCCGGGGGCAATGCCATTAAGTTCCTGATGGAACTGCAAAAACGCTCCTTTGCCGAGGTGGTACTCGACCTTGCCCAACGCCATCAGATTCCAGTGCGCACCCTCGATAGTGAGCAAAAACAGGCCCTACAAGCGCGGCTCTCCCTTCAAGAGCAACTCTACGAGATTCTGGCGATCGCCACCAGTTTCTATGAACATGCCCTGCGGCAACCCATTGGCCAAGCCGCCCAAGACTATTTGCAGCGACAACGCCATCTCAAAGAGGACACGATTCAGCAATTTCGCTTGGGCTATGCCCCTGCGGGTTGGCAAGTGCTCTACACCTACCTTGTGGAGCAAAAAGGGTATCCCCCTCAGCTGGTAGAACAGGCCGGTTTGATTATGCCGCAGCGGACGGGGGATGGCTATTACGACCGCTTTCGCGATCGCCTGATGATCCCGATTATGGATGCCCAAGGACGGGTGGTGGGGTTTGGCGGTCGTACCCTCAGCAACGAAGAGCCAAAGTATCTCAACTCCCCAGAAACTCCGATTTTTAACAAGGGTCAGTTGCTCTTTGGGCTGGATAAGGCGCGGCAAGCGATCGCCCGTAAAGATCAAGCAATTGTTGTCGAGGGTTACTTTGACGTGATGGCGCTGCACCAAGCGGGGTTTTCCCAGGCGGTGGCCAGTCTAGGAACGGCCCTCAGCCAAGCTCAAATTAAATTACTGCTGCGCTACACCGAGTCGAAGCAAATTATTCTCAACTTTGATGCCGACCCAGCGGGAGAACGGGCGGCCGATCGCGCCATTGGTAAGGCTGCCGATTTGGCCTATCGGGGTGATCTGCGACTGCGAATTCTCACATTACCAGCGGGCAAAGATGCCGCTGACTTTTTCAGTGCGGGTGAAGCACAGCGTGAACACTACCAAGCCCTCCTAGATCAAGCGCCCCTGTGGCTGGATTGGCAAATTCAAACCATTGTGCAGCAGTACGATCTCAAGCAAAGTGATCAATTTCAGCAAGCCAGCCAAGCCCTGAGCCAACTGTTGGGAAAACTGCCCAATGCCACACTGCGCAGCCACTACATTCACCACTGTGCTGAGCTATTGGGAGGCCATGATAGTCGCTTCGTTCTCCGTTTAGAAGAATCCCTGCGGCAACAGGTGCGGGGTCAACGTTGGCAGGGGCGATCGCAAAAATGGCAACGTCCGGCGGACTATAACCTCCGTCAAGCGGCGGAAGAACAACTGCTACGCCTCTACCTCCACTGCGGCGACTATCGTCCCCTGATTCGCCAAGCCCTGCAAGCGCGGGACATTGAATTTAGCCTCTCCCACCATCGTTGGCTGTGGCGGCAGATCTTGGCCATTGAAGAAGCGTACTGTGCCGGTCTGCCAGCGCCCGATGATCCCTATACCACTGAGTGGCTCCTTCATTCGCCCACGGAAACAGGAACCCAACTCACGGATTTAGATTTGGTCACGCACCTTTTTGATCGCCTCGATGAGGCAGAGGAGGCCGCCCTCATTACTCCACTACTCCATTTGGATGAAACGACTGCCGTGAGTCTGGATCGTCCTGAACTCGTGATCCAAGCAGCGGCAGCAGCCCTTGAGCGCATTGCTGTTGAAAAGCGATGTCGCTATATTCTCCGGGCTTGGCAGGAAACTGTCGCGCTGATTTTAAGTGAATCCCTTGCCAGCGAAGCCCTGCGCCAGTATTTGGATCGCCTGCTCACCGACAACGAACCTGCGATTGACGACATCCCCGGTGTGGCGCCAGAGCGACTGCAAGTGCTTGCCCAACTGCGCCGTGACTACTACCAGCATCGCCAATACCTGCAGCAATTGGATCAGCAGCGCTGTCCGCCGTTGGCCGCAATTCGCAGCTATACCTAGGTCTAGTTCTGGTGCTGTTCAATACTGAGCCCCTTCATCGCTCCCCAAAATTGTTTCTGAAAGTTTTGAGCCTGTTGAGCCTTGGGGAAAAAGCTGGACTATTCTTCACTCAATCTTTGTAGCCGCTGGCGATCGCAGATGGTAATCTCATTGCCCTCTACCCTCAGAATGCCTTGGGTATTCAGGTCGTAAAACGCCCGCGACAGCGTTGCAGGAATAGTGCCTAGCAAAGCGGCCAGCTCTGTTTTTTTCAAATCTAGGGTAATGCTATCTGGGCGATCGCTAGTGGCCAATCGTTGCAACAAATAGGCTGCTAGGCGTTGGGGCACCTGTCTAAAGGAAAGGTCTTCTATAAGACTCACCAAATGACGCAGATGCTTAGCAAAGCTAGCTAGCAAACGAACAGTTAGATCCGCATCTTGGTGGAGTAAATTCAAAAAGGCGAACCGCGGCAAAAAGATCAGTTCAACGTATTCAATTGCTTCTGCCGAGGCAGGATAGGGCTGGTTATCGAAGGCCACCACCTCCGCAAAGCTGTCGCCCGGTTCAAAGATATTTAGGATTTGCTCCTTCCCTGCCGCTGAAAGATTAAAGACCTTGACCCGCCCGGTTTTCACAACAAAAAACCCCGCAGCGGCATCGCCTTTTCTAAAAATGATTTGCTGCCGTTGCCAAATCTGTAACTGTGCAATTGCAACCAACCGCCCTAGCTGGGGTGGCGAAAGTTCACTAAACATTGGTGACTGGCGCAGACATTCCTCAATACCCGCTTTCATGACCCACCGTAAAAGTTAAATATTTCTCAAGGTTCCTTTTGACCTAAGTCAAGGCGCTACCCCCCAAGCCGCAGCTACCTTAAGTCTCAATAGCTGCCGAGAGGAAGTGTCTATGGCAAACGTCCCCTTCAATATTACTCAAGCAGCTCACCTAGAGCGAGGGTGGCACTTGCGGCTGCCCGCTTGGTTAGTGCTGGTCTGTGTCATTACCTTTAGTGTGCTGCTGACAGCAGGCGCCGTTATTTACCGGCATGCCCCGCCGATACCGACAACGATTGTCTCGCCCCAACAGGAGGTGCTTTTTAGCCGTGAGAACATACAGCGAGGTCAAGAACTGTATTTGGCACGGGGCGGCCAGCACATTGGCAGCATCTGGGGTCATGGCAGTTATCTGGCTCCAGACTGGACAGCGGATGTGCTGCACCGCTGGGGTCTAGCCACGGCTGGAATTCTCTACCGCGGCGATGCGAGCTTTAGCCAAGCAGATTGGGAGGCACTCTCTGCCTCTGAGCGGGCTCAACTACAGGTGCAAGTGCAAGAGCAATTTAAGCCCAACCGTTACAATCCTGAAACAGGAGTGCTGACGCTCACCCGTGCTCAAACCCAAGGACTGCGCCACGTCTTTGAGCAGTACAAAACACTGCTATCCCAAGGTGCTGCGGCGCACTCTATTCCGCGCAACTGGTTTACTGATCCCGCGCAAATCCGCGATGTGACTGCTTTTTTTGCCTGGACCGCTTGGGCAGCAGTCGCCACTCGTCCTTTGGCGCCCTTTTCCTACACGGCGAATTTTCCCCATGATCCACTGGTGGGCAACCAACCCCCAGGGCAGTTTGTCATTTGGTCGATTGTCTCAGTCGTCGTGTTAATTGCTGCGATCGCCGGCTTTCTCGTTGTCTATCTGCTCCAAGGGGAGGATGCGGTTCAAGCGGTAACAGAGCGCCCCGCCATCCGCCTTGCCACCCCCAGCCAAAAAGTGACTACCCTTTTCTTTGGGGTGGC
Organism: Thermosynechococcus sp. B1; assembly: GCF_030322985.1. Lineage (NCBI taxonomy): Bacteria > Bacillati > Cyanobacteriota > Cyanophyceae > Acaryochloridales > Thermosynechococcaceae > Thermosynechococcus > Thermosynechococcus sp. B1. The sequence continues at coordinate 1,996,336 of NZ_CP096573.1, forward strand.
CATGGGTCTGTTTCTCCTGCAGATCCTCATGGGCATGGTCACTGCCCACTATGCCGTGGAAGGAGATGGATTTTATGGTGTGCCAATTCAGCAGTATCTCCCCTACGCTGCCTCACGGACATGGCACGTGCAACTGGCGGTCTTTTGGATTGCCACCTGCTGGCTGGCGGCCGGTCTATACTTTGGTCCTCGCTTTGCGCGCCATGAACCGAAGTTTCAGGCTTGGGGAAACATGGGGCTTCTGATTGCCCTCACCGTAGTGGTTCTTGGTTCCCTTGGGGGAGCTTGGGCAGCCGTTCAGGGCTATCTGGGTGCCCGGAGTTTTTGGTTGGGCCATCAGGGCTATGAGTATGTGGAGCTAGGGCGACTTTGGCAACTCTTGCTGATTGGTGGCATGGTATTTTGGTTATGGTTGATGTTTCGGGCGCTGCGACCTGCCCTTCAGGCAGAAGGGAGCAAGACAGGCCTCAACCACTTTTTCCTTTACAGCGCCATTACCATTCCCCTCTTTTATGGGGCAGGGCTGATGTACACCAACCATACCCCTCTCAGTGTGGCTGAGTATTGGCGCTGGTGGGTGGTTCATCTGTGGGTAGAGGGCTTCTTTGAGGTCTTTGCCACGGTGGCGATCGCCTACTTGTGCAGTGAACTGGGATTCCTAAGGCGCTCCGCAGCTCTGCGGGCCACTTACTTGACCACCATTCTCTACCTCGGCAGTGGTGTCATTGGCACACTCCATCACCTCTATTTTGCGGGTACACCGGTTCTGATCACTGCTTTGGGCGCTGTGGCCTCAGCGTTGGAAGTGGTTCCCTTGACCCTGATTGGGTTTGAGGTTCTGAAGTCGCTGCAGCTTTCCCAAGAAGCCCAAGGGTTCTATCGGCTACCCCTGCGATTTTTCATTGCTACCTGCTTTTGGAATTTGCTGGGGGCAGGGGTTTTTGGTTTTCTAATCAATCCACCGATAGTTCTCTACTATTCCCAAGGACTGAATACGACGCCAATTCATGCCCATGCCGCCCTCTACGGCGTATACGGCTCGCTGGCGATCGCCTTAATGCTCTTTGTGCTGCGGGAAATCACCCCGGAAACTGCTTGGGATGAAAAGACCTTCAACTGGGCATTTTGGTGGCTCAACGGTGGCTTGGTGGGCATGCTGGTGCTCGGTCTGATTCCCAATGGCTTCTATCAGCTGGTGCAATCCATTAACCACGGTACTTGGTATGCCCGCAGTGGAGCCGTCATTCACTCCCCCTGGATGGAATGGACCGTCTGGCTGCGGATTCCTGGGGATGTCATCTTTGCCGTTGGTGCCGGACTGCTCATCTATGGCGTAGGACGCGCCCTCTGGGGGATTTGGCGGCAGCCCACTGTTGCGGTCTCCCTCGACCTTAGCTCCTAGATTCTCTCTCCACCTTGCATTTGGAGGCCTGACCATGACATCTTTACAACTGACGGATACGGTGGGTGCCCTTGTGCGGGATTACCCTTCCTTAGCGGCCTTGTTTGAGACGGCAGAGATTGATTACTGTTGTGGCGGTCGGCAAACCCTTGCTGAAGCCTGTGCCCAGCGGGGCATCGATGCCCAAACCTTCCTTAAGGAGCTAGAAGCTGCCATAGAAACTGCTCCTGAGCCGGCGATCGCTGACCTTTCACTGACCGCCCTCGTTGACCACATTGAAACAGTGCACCATGCCTACTTGCAGCGGGAACTCCCCCGCCTCGAGGCGCAGGCGGAGAAGGTGGCAGCCGTTCACGGCTCGCGGGATGCCCGTCTCCAGCAACTGCACGCAACCGTCGTGGCCTTGGCCGCAGAGCTAAAACCCCACCTCCAAAAAGAGGAGCAAGTTCTGTTCCCCAGGCTGCGGCAGCTGGAGAAAAGCTATGATCGGGCAGTCGATGTCTTGATCCCAGCTGCGATTGATTGTATGCAACGGGAGCATGAAGAGACGGGCGTAGCCCTCAGCCAGTTGCGTCGCCTTAGCGATGGTTTTACGCCGCCTGAGTGGGCCTGCAATACGTACCGCGTGCTTTTGGCAGGGTTGTTGAGCCTTGAGAAAGACTTGCACCAGCATATCCACAAGGAAAACAATCTCCTGTTTCCCAAGGCGATCGCCCTCCTTGAAGCCAAGCGTCTAGCCTGTGCGTCGTGATGTTATTCAAACTCCTGGTGATTCTCCATACCCTCGGCGCAACTGTATGGGTGGGCGGGCACCTTGTTCTTGCCCTAACCGTTCTACCCAAGGCCCTCAGGCAGCAGGATGCAACGCCCATCCAGCAGTTTGAGCAGCCTTTTGAAAGGTTGGGTCTGGGGGCATTATTGCTGCAGGTGCTGACGGGTATTGCCCTAACCCTCATTTATTTTCCCGGCGGGGTGGGATTTTGGCCACCGCAGTCTGTGGTCTCCCAATATGTTCTCGTGAAGTTGGGACTGTTGCTGGCAACCCTTGCCCTCGCTGTACAGGCCCGCTGGTTCATTTTGCCCAAGCTGACAGCAGAAACACTGCCCCGGCTGGGGTTTCACATTATGGGGGTCACCGTTTTGGCTGTTCTGTTGACTATTTTTGGTGTTGGTATTCGTCTAGGGGGATTGGTTTAGTGGAGGATGCAATCATGACCATCTCAGAGTCATCAGCGGTTGCGGAAACTGCATCAGCAGCAAGGAGGGGAACACCTTGGTACGTGCCCACCTTCTCCCCAGAACATGGGGTTTATGTGATGTTGATTGTGGCGTTTCTCACGGGGGCAGCAGCAGCGCAGCACTGGAGTTGGAGAACTACGCTGGCTCTGGTGACTGCCTTTAGTGCCTTTCAGGCGGAGCATCCCTTAACACTACAAATCAAGCAGCGGCGAAGTTGGAAACCCCGTTGCCTGGTGTGGGGAGGTGTCTACAGTGCCCTTGCCCTTGGCCTTGCTTTTTATCTTTACCTTGCGGTGCCACGGTTACTTTGGATTTACCTAGGGGCGATCGCCATTTTTGTGATTGATAGTATTGCTGTGTTTTATCGTCAGCGTAAAGCCATCTGGAACGAGTTACTCACCTTTGCAGGGGTCTGCTTGGTGGCTCCCCTAACGGAGATGGCCACCACTGAAGAGGCCTCTTTCCTGTCTGTTGGATTATGGCTGTTGAATACCCTTTTCTTTGGCAGTGCGATTTTTGCTGTGAAGCTGCGTAAGCACAAAACCGCCTTTTGGCTTCCTGGTGTGGTTTATCACAGCGTTGCCGCTCTCCTCATTGGTCTTTTGTGGTGGCTAAGGTGGTTGCCCCCCTTGGCAGCGGCGGCCTTTGCCATTGCACTGCTCAAGTTTGGTCTCATTGTTTGGCAAGCCAACTGGTACAGAAACACAGCCATAAAAAACGTTGCCTTGCTGGAAACAGGCTCAGCATTTTTATTTCTCAGCCTGATCCTTGCGGCGCTATTGCCTGCCCATTTGCCTCGACCTTAGCTTTTTTAGCGGTTTTGGCCCAATGCGCGTCGCAGGGGGAGGATTCAAAGCTGTGGAGAGCCATGCCAACAATCCCCAAAGCTTTAGCCCTTAATGGGAGTAGGAACTACTGTCCGAGGTAAGCGGTCAGAACCTCAGGATTGGTTTGAATCTCACTGGGGGAACCATCCGCCAGATTTTTCCCCTCTGCTAAGACCCAGATGTGCTGACACAGGGACATGACTACGTCCATATTGTGTTCAATAATCAAAAATGTCACGCCCTGTTGGTTCCACCGCACAATGTGCTCACAAATTTGATGGATCAAGGTGGGGTTAACACCTGCTGCTGGCTCATCGAGGAGCACCATGCGGGGATGGTGCATCATCACCCGTGCCATTTCTAAAAGTTTGCGTTGCCCTCCCGACAAGGCGCCAGCGTAGTCATTGGCCTTAGCGGTTAACCCCACAGACTCCAAAATCTCCCACGCCCGTTGCCGCAGCTTTTGTTCCTCTTGACGAATGCGCAGCGGTTGTAGCCAACTATTCCAGAATTTCTCCCCTGTTTGCAGCGGCGCCGCCAAGAGCATATTTTCGAGAACCGAGAGGCGCGAGAGCACACGGGGCACTTGGAAGGTGCGCAGGAGTCCTTGGAGAGCAACTTGGTGGGTGGGCAGATGGCTAATGGGGGCACCATCAAAAATCACGCGGCCTTGGTCGGGGGTGAGGAAATTGCACAACAGGTTGAATAGGGTGGTTTTGCCCGCACCATTGGGGCCAATGAGACCGGTGATGCTGCCGCGGGCAACCCGAATTTCCACATGATCGACAGCGCGAATACCACCAAAACTTTTGCACAGCCCCGTGGCCACTAGGAGATCCGAAGGCAAGACTTGACTGACACCACTAGAGACGGGCGCAAGAGAAGATTCATCGACCAAGGCTGAGTTCCTCCTTTTTGCCCAAAATACCTTGGGGTCGCCACATCATCAAGATAATGAGGACAAGGCCAATGAGCATCATCCGCAAGGCCTCTAGGCGACCGCCATCAAGGGGAATAAAGCGGGTCAGGGCAGTGTAGGCCCAAAAGAGGGCAGCGCCGAGGAGGGTACCCATGTTATTGCCTGCGCCCCCCAAAACCACAATGGTCCACGCCTGAAATGTAATCAGGGATACAAAGCCGTCGGGGTTAATAAAGGTCAGCTGCCACGCATAAAACGACCCGGCCACTGCCGCGATCGCCCCCCCCAGAAGGAAGGATTGCATTTTGTAGGCAAAGACATTTTTACCCAAGGCCTTGGCCACTTCTTCATCCTCACGGATGGCTTTGAGCACCCGTCCCCAAGGAGAACGGATCAAACGCTCCAACTGCCACACCACCAAAGCAAGCACCAATACCAGCAGCCACAACAACCCAGCGCGGTAGCTAAAGGCCCACAGACCAAGGGTTAGAGCTTTGACCACCAGACCCACCAAAGCAGCGGCCAAGGTATTCAGGACAATGGGAACCACGGCTCGTTTTTCTGGATGGCAATAATAGCTCACAAGGGCGATCGCCCCACCCAGCGTCACCAGTGTCAACCCAAGAGGAAAAAGGGCAATTCCCCGGCCTAAGCTCAAGGGGAGCAACGTTGCCCAAAGGTTGAGGGTACCGGTTATCAGCAGGGCCGCATAGCTAGGGAGTAACCAGCGGGGATGCGATCGCCCATACTGCCGCTGTAGCCATTGCCACCACTGCCATGCAGCCGCCCCCACCACAGCCCAAAAAAGAGCAATCATCCCCAGTTTGGTCAGCAGATTGGGATTGAACTGAGCAAGGGGCAGCGGAAACCCATACACCCCCCGACCGCCTCGGGTTAGCCAATCCTCATTGAGGGCAATCAAGCGGACAATTTCCGCCATGCCGATCGTCACAATCGCGAGGTAATCTTCCCGCAGCCGCAGCGTCGCAATCCCCATTAAAAAGCCCAGTCCCATCGCCAGCACCACGCCAGCAAGGACAGCAAAGAACATGGGGACGCCAGCAATCCCCAACAAAATCGTGGTGTAGGAACCAATGGCCAAAAAGCCAACATGGCCAAAGTTAATTAGCCCCGTATAGCCCCAGTGCAAATTCAGCCCCAAGCTAAAAAGGGCAAAGGTGGCAGTAAAGATACCAAGGGAAATGAGATAGCCAACCATTTAGATCATCGAAGTTAAGGGCGAGACAGTTGCGCTGCGCTGTTGCGATCGCGCCAGTGGATGAAGGAATCAAAATGAGTATATTTTATACACCTGCCTAGCGATAACCATAGAACCGGGTGGCAAAGTTTTGCGATCGCGTCGGGGACAGTTGACGCGCTTTCAAAATCGCGGCGGTGAGAAATACATAGGCCAAAATCCCCACCACTGCCAAACCCATCGGACCAAAACGGGCGGCAGCCGTATTCCAAAGGGCATGCAGAAAGGCCGCTAGACCTAGGCCAACCATTAAAATCAAGGGCGCTCGATGGGGGCGCAATACACTCAATCCCACACAATAGCCCAAGTAGCCCGTGTAGGCCATGTGCCCCGTTAGGGATCCCAAGACCCGGGGAATCAGCACTTGCAGACCAGCTAAATTACCAAATTGACCGGCAATACTAGGGACATACTGCCCAAGGGTTTCTGTCCACGTAAAACCGAGGCCGGCAGCCGCTCCCAAGAGAATACCATCGAGGGGTTCCCATACGCCCACCTTTTGTTTCCACGGACTCGGCAGCCATCGCCCTAAGCCATAGGCTACGATAATGGGTAACGCCTTGAGTAGCTCTTCCATTAACCCGGCACCAATGAAGTTGCGGCTGAATAACACCCAAAATGAGGGATGGGGCGGATGCAGTTGGCCGGGTAAAACGGTGCGAAAGACATAGATCATCGCTGGCAAAATTGGGCTTTGCAGAATCAAAATTTCCAGCGTCAACGTGCCCAGTAGAACCCATGCAGGTTTGCGTTTGCCACAGAGTTGATAGATGAAGTAATAGGCAGCACTGCCCAAATAGAGCGCCAAGATGACTTTGAAGGCATCGGGGGAGCCAGCAGTGGCAAAAAGGAGGATAACCGCAACAACCGTGACAATCCCCGGTACCAGATAGGCTTTGCGTACCCAGTCGGGATGAATGGCAAAAATGGGTAGGAGTTGGGTGAGGGTGAGGGGTTGATCGGGCTGGGTGCTTACGACTTCAGTGAGGGGAAGATATTCTAGGACAAATTCAGGCCCTTGGCGCCCCAATTGAATGCGATCGCCCGCCTTGAGCACAGTTGATGTTTCCACTCGCTGTTGATTGACATAGGTGCCATTGACACTGCCGAGGTCAGCGATCGCCCACACGGGAATACTGCCACGCTTTTGACAGGTGAGTTGGGCATGGTGGCGGGAAACAGACGTATAAATGTGAGCGTCAAGGACAATATGGCAAGTATCGGGATCACGGCCAATAATGGTCACATCCTCCTGCGACAGCCAAAACTGCCCCACTTCAGGGGAAACTTGCCGCAGTACGCCCGCATACTTCAGCGTTGGATGGAGGGGGGAGCGATCGCGATTCATTGGTACCCGTATCAACTGCAAGGGGGACGATGAGACTCCCAAAGTCCTAGCCACTTAGCACTCACACCCACTATACACTGAGGACTTGAGACCGCCTTTGCGCAAAGGGGCGATGCGAGGGGAAACCATGGCTGTCCATCCTAGGCAGAGCCTTACTTTGGGGGCAGGAGTTGACAAAGGGCAGCATTTTGCGCAATGATAAAATTCTGCTGATTTGGGGCTATAGCTCAGTTGGTAGAGCACTTCAATGGCATTGAAGGGGTCAGCGGTTCGAGTCCGCTTAGCTCCAGTGGAAACGCAAACCATGCTTTTTGTTAGACCGAGGGGTGCAGTCAGTATAGGCTGTCACTCCAAATCAGCACCGCAATGAACCATGGCACTCGCAAAGGAAACCGAACGGGCGATCGCATCCTTCCGAAACAAGGAGCGTTTAATCCTCCCTTCCAGACCGACCCACCGGCCGACCAGTTGTCCATGGGGCGAAATTGAGGTTTGACTTCCATGTTGGCGAGCGATGAGAACAATGACAAAATCCAGACAGCGGGTGGTGGATTACGGTGAGGTTCTGACACCGCCGCCCATCGTCAACGCCATGCTCGATCTGGTCAAGCAGGAGACCGAGCGCATTGACTCGCGTTTCCTGGAGCCAGCCTGCGGCACGGGGAACTTTCTCATCGAGATTTTGCACCGGAAACTTCGTGTTGTCGAAGCGCGCTACGCCAAGGGTCAATTAGAATACGAGCGTTATGCTGTCCTGGCCGTGTCGTCGCTCTACGGGATTGACATTCTGGAAGACAACGCTGCGGAATGCCGGCAACGCCTGTTTGCCGTGTTTGACGAAGCCTACACGCGGCTTTTCAAAGACAAGATCAAAGCGTCCTGCCGGGAAACGGTGCGCTATATCCTCAGCAAAAACATCGTCCACGGCGACGCGCTGACCTTGAAAACCGCAGGGGCCAACCCCCAGCCGATTATTTTCCCAGAGTGGTCACTGGTGAGTGGCAGCCTGCTCAAGCGGCGGGACTTTGCCTTCCATGAACTGGTGAACCAGGGAGCGATGCGGGAGTTACCGCTCTTTTCGGATGCCGGCGAGGAGGTGTTCATCCCTGAACCGGTCAAAGACTACCCGCCGGTGCATTTTCTGGAGGTCGCTTATGCCTACGATGACTAGCCACAACCCAGACGTGCTCTTGTGCCTAGCCAACCTCTCCAGCGACGAGGTCTTCACCCCGCCGGCGCTGGCCAACCAGATGCTGGATTTGCTGCCGGCTGATCTCTGGAGCAACCCCGACGCCCGTTTTCTCGACCCGGCCTGCAAGTCTGGGGTGTTCTTGCGCGAAATTGCCAAACGGCTGGATAAAGGCTTGGAATCACAGATTCCCGATCGCCAAGAGCGCATCAACCACATCATGACCCGCCAGCTTTATGGGATTGCCATCACCGAATTGACGGCGCTCATCGCGCGCCGCACGCTCTACTGCTCCAAGACCGCCAACGGCAAATACTCCATTTGCACCGCCTTTAACACCGAAGAAGGCAACATCCGCTTCCAACGCACGGAACACACATGGCGAAACGGCCGCTGCATCTTTTGCGGCGCCAATGAAGAAAATTACGCCCGCAGCGAGGAACTGGAAACCCACGCCTATGAATTCATTCACACCGAAAACCCAGAGGAGATTTTTAACATGAAATTCGATGTCATCATCGGCAATCCGCCGTATCAGTTGAGTGATGGAGGATTTGGCAGAAGCGCTTCACCTATTTATCACCACTTTGTTAAACAGGCGAAAAAACTCAATCCGCGTTTCCTTGTGATGATTATCCCTTCAAGGTGGTTTGCAGGCGGCAAGGGCTTGGATTCCTTCCGAGCTGAGATGCTTGGCGATGATTGCATTCGAAAACTTGTGGATTTCGAGGATGCGTCAGAGGTCTTCCCCGGCGTAGATATTGCCGGTGGTGTGTGTTATTTCCTCTGGGAGCGGGACGCGCGTGGGCCTTGCGAAGTGACCAATGTGCATAAAGGGGAGAAGGTCGTTTCGATACGGAAACTCGGTGAATTCCCCACCTTCATCCGCCATAGTCAGGCCGTGTCCATTGTGAGAAAAGTACTCGCTAAGAAAGAAAGAAGGATGAGCGAACAGGTGTCCAGCAGGAAACCTTTCGGATTACCTACCAATGCTCGACCACAAAAAGCTGGCGATATCACCCTACGCTGGCAAAATGGCGAAGGACCGTACAAAAGGGAGGATATAACCGTTGGCGTGGAAATGATCGACAAATGGAAAGTTATTACATCTTACGTGGGCTATGACCACGCCGGAAATCCCGGAACAGACGGAAGGAGAAGGGTTTTCTCCAAAATAGACATACTACCTCCGAGAACCATCTGCACAGAAACGTATTTGGTGATTGGGGCTTATGATTCTCAAAAGCAGGCTGAAAATTTGGTGGCTTATATGAAGACCCGGCTCTTTCGTTTCTTGGTATCCCAGTTCATGTATTCGCATCACATTACAAAGGATGCCTACGCCTTCGTCCCCATCCTAGACATGGACACCGAGTGGACCGACGAAAAGCTCTACGAGCGATACGGGCTTACGGAAGAAGAAATTGCCTTTATCGAGTCGAAAATTCGCCCGATGGAGGCTGGTGATGCCTGACAGCTGCTTCCCGTTGCGCCGGAAGGAATAGAACATGTCATTTCGCAGGAGCGCAGCGACCTTGTCATTTCGAAGGAGCGGAGCGACTGAGAAATCCTTCTCCCCATTGTGGGATGAGGATTTCTCGCTTCGCTCGAAATGACACTTGCTACGCTCGAAATGACGCACGCACGGCTCGAATGGAACATCGCCGTTTCGCAGGAGCGCAGCGACGCTGTCATTTCGAAGGAGCGAAGCGACTGAGAAATCCTACCCATCATGGCATGACGATTTCTCGCTTCGCTCGAAATGACGCACGCACGGCTCGAATGGCGCAACACACCCTTATCATTGCGCAGGAGCACAGCGACTATGTCATTTCGAAGGAGCGAGGCGACCTTGTCATTTCGAAGGAGCGCAGCGACTGAGAAATCCTACCCATTATGGCATGACGATTTCTCGCTTCGCTCGAAGTGACACTTGCGGCGCGCGAATGCGCACACTGCGATCGAACCCACAAGGATGAACCTCTCTTGAAATCACAAAGTAAGGAGCGCTCATGAAAAGAGACTATCACTTCTACGTCTACATCCTTACTAACTGGAATAACAAAGTCATGTATGTTGGTATGACAAACAACCTTGAACGCCGAATATACGAACACAAAAACAAACTGGTGGATGGCTTTACCAAAAAATACAACGTGAGCAAACTTGTGTATTACGAGCACACAACTGACGTCTACGCCGCGATCGCCAGAGAAAAACAAATCAAAAAATGGCGGCGAGAAAAAAAGAACCAATTGGTTATGACCACGAACCCCGAGTGGAAGGACTTGAGTTTGGAATGGGAAGCAACACCGAAGGAGCAAGGCAACACCGCTATTTCGAAAGAGCAATAGCAACCATGTCATTCCGAAAGAGCGCAGCGACCTTGTCATTTCGAAGGAGCGCAGCGACTGAGAAATCCTACCCATCATGGCATGACGATTTCTCGCTTCGCTCGAAATGACGCACGCACGGCTCGAATGGCGCAACACACCCTTGTCATTGCGCAGGAGCACAGCAACCTTGTCATTTCGAAAGAGCACAGCAACCTTGTCATTTCGAAGGAGCGCAGCGACTGAGAAATCCTACCCATCATGGCATGACGATTTCTCGCTTCGCTCGAAATGACGCACGCACGGCCCGAATGGCGCAACACACCCTTGTCATTGCGCAGGAGCGCAGCGACCATGTCATTTCGAAGGAGCGAGGCGACCTTGTCATTTCGAAGGAGCGCAGCGACTGAGAAATCTTGCCTAGAGTGTGAGGATTTCTCGCTTCGGTCGAAATGACGTACGCTGTGCTTGGAATGAGAATTGCTAAGATGAAACCATGACAAAAGATTTTTTCCCGCCCCGACCCAAAATCGAGCCGAAAATCTACGCCTACGAGGACACCAACCCGCAGTATGCGGGTCTGCTCAAGATCGGCTACACCACGAAGAGCGTGCAGGAGCGGGTGGCGCAGCAGTATCCCACGCTCCGTCCTGGCGAGAAGCCCTATCGCATCGTGCTGGAGGAGCCGGCCATTCGCAACGACGGCACGGGGTTCACCGACCACGATGTGCACCGCATGTTGCGCATCAATGGCGTTCAGCAGGCCGGCGGCGAGTGGTTCCGCTGCACCGTGGAGCAGGTCAAAGCGGCCATCAACGCCGTACGGCATGGGCAACTCTTTGAGGAGCAGCGATCGCTGAGTTTCGGCTTGCGTCCCGAGCAGGAAGCCGCGATTCAAAAAACCGTCGCCTATTTCCAGACCTGCCGCCGGGAAAGCGACAAGCCGCCCCATTTCCTCTGGAACTGCAAGATGCGCTTTGGCAAGACCTTTGCCGCCTACCAACTGGCCAAGCGCATGGGCTGGAAAAAGATGCTGGTGCTCACCTTCAAGCCGGCAGTGCAAAGCGCTTGGGAAGAAGACTTGCGCTGTCACGTGGATTTTCAGGGCTGGCAATTCATCAAACCCGGCGGCCTCACCTACGAACAGGCGGACAAGAACAGACCCATCGTCTGCTTCGGTTCCTTTCAGGATTATCTGGGTCGCAATCCGAGCACCGGCGGGATTAAAACCAAGAATGAATGGGTGCATACCACACACTGGGACTGCGTGATGTTCGATGAATATCACTTCGGCGCTTGGCGGGAGAAAGCTAAAGACCTTTTTGAATCCGAAGACGAACAGGAAAGAAAAGCGGCGGAAGGTGAAGCCATCGACTACTTTGATGAAGACATTTTGCCCATCACCGCGGATCACTATCTGTATCTTTCCGGCACACCGTTCCGAGCCATTGCCACCGGCGAATTCATCGAAGAGCAGATCTACAACTGGACCTATTCCGACGAACAGCGAGCCAAAGCCGAATGGCAAGGGTCTTCCGAAGACAACCCCTATCGCGCTTTGCCACGTATGGTGCTTTTGACCTATCAACTGCCAGATGCCATCCGCGACGTGGCGATGAAGGGCGAGTTTAACGAGTTCGACCTAAATGTCTTCTTCTCGGCAGAAGGCGTCGGCGAGCAGGCGCGGTTCAAGTATGAAGAGGAAGTCCAGAAGTGGCTCGATCTGATTCGGGGCGCCTATCTCCCCACGAGTGGAGACAACTTAAAACTGGGTGCGCAGAAACCGCCGCTGCCTTTCTCGGATGTGCGGCTGTTGAATGTGCTCTCGCATACCCTGTGGTTCTTGCCCAGCGTTGCCTCTTGCTACGCTATGCAAAATCTGCTGGCAAAGAGCCAAAATAAATTCTACCAAGATTACAAAGTCATCGTTGCTGCCGGTGCAGCCGCGGGTATTGGGGTCAATGCGTTACGGCCAGTTCTGGAGGCAATGGACGATCCGCTGAAGAGCAAAACCATCACCCTCACCTGCGGCAAGCTCACCACCGGCGTGACGGTGCGCCCCTGGACGGGTATTTTCATGCTGCGCAACACCTCCAGCCCGGAGACCTACTTTCAGGCCGCCTTTCGCGTGCAAAGCCCTTGGACCCTCAATAATCCCGACGGTGTTTCGCCCAATGAGGAGCTGATCCTCAAAGAGGAGTGCTACGTCTTCGATTTTGCACCGGATCGGGCCTTGCGCCAGATTGCCGACTACAGTTGCCGCCTCAACGTCAACGGGGAAGACCCAGAAAAGAAGGTGGCAGAATTTATCCAATTTTTGCCGGTGTTGGCCTACGACGGCAGTTCCATGAGGCAGATTGACGCCGCCGGTGTGCTCGATATGGCGATGGCCGGTACCACGGCAACCCTGTTGGCCCGCCGCTGGGAAAGCGCGCTACTGGTGAACGTGGACGACGACACCCTGCGGCGGTTGATGAACAATAAAGAGGCGATGCAGGCTCTCATGCGCATCGAGGGGTTTCGCAATCTCAATCAGGAGATCGAAACCATCATCAACAAATCTGAAGCGGTCAAGAAGGCGAAGAAAGAGGCAAATGACCAGAAACTTTCCTCTCAAGAGAAAAAGCAGCTCACGGAAGAAGAAAAGGAATTCAAGAGCAAGCGCAAGCAAATTCAGGAAAAACTTATCAAACTTGCCACCCGCATCCCCATTTTCATGTACCTGACCGATTACCGAGAACGAACCCTGCGGGATGTGATCACGCAACTGGAGCCTGGGTTGTTCAAGAAGGTCACAGGGTTGACGGTCAAAGACTTTGAACTGCTCGTCAGCTTGGGGGTATTCAACAGTGCTCTGATGAACGATGCGGTGTATAAGTTCAAAAGATATGAAGACCCGAGCTTGGCCTATACAGGGATCAATAAGCATGAAGGGGAAGGCATCGGCTTGTATGATACCGTCCTCCGTCGCGGAAACTGCCCCTCATCCCTGCCCGAAGTAAGCATTTAGAGGGATTGATTCAGAATTGAGCGCTTGCTGGCGCAGTTCGAATACCACATCAAGCTCTATGAGACGCTCTTTATCCAGCACATGATGAATGCCCTGCGCCCCGCTGAGCGCGCCGCTGTGGTACTCAAGGAAGGGCTGCTGTTTGACTCCATTTGACTCCAAGAAGATGCTGCGCCATATCTGCTGCAAGCTTGTGGAACAGTTCGAGATCCTAGCGGTCATCAGCCTGCCCAACGGCGTCGTGGGCAACGATAGACCAGATTCGCGCGTCGACGACAACCTGACCGCACGCCGCTACTGCCGGCACCAAGCCGAGGCCGTCGAGCACGAAAAGCCGGAGGTGCTCATCAATCGCCTGCTGGAGCTAGAGGAGGAAATATACTGAAGACCTGCGCCAGCTTCTGGCGATGGTATCGGGAAATAATTTTGTCAGCAGTTCACAACGCTCGATAAATGCTTAATGATAAATGCTTAATAAATTAGCCTAGTCATGAGGAGGTGCGCACCATGAACGGGAAAACTTCACTATTGACCCTGATTTTAGAAGGCAGGTTTGTCCGCTCAGGTCGAATAGCTGTTTCACAGCTTTCAGAGCTTTTGTCGAGCCTTCAAAAAGTCTTTTACCGCACCGGCCAAGTGCTCTTAGGCGAAACCGATAGTATTCGCAAAGGACCCAAGTCGAAACAGCTCAAGCAGCTTCTGGAATTAGACCTTATTGAGATTAACCACGGAAGCCCATCAACCCTACTCCGCTTCGACAGGCGAGCTGAACCAAGCTTGTTCCCCGAAGAGGATTTTTTACTTCACATCTTAGAGACTGCTCTTACAGGCATACGCGAAGTCCAAGAGCCGGCTGATGTCCTTCCTCGTGGATTTGATCGGGGAGTCTTACTTGCATGGCGTGATGTCGGCAGGCTTTTCCAGAAAGAAGTATATTCAATAACTTTTGAACTCAATCATCGTCCAAGTCCGCTACGGGTTCAGTACACCCCCCAAGCGTTCCAGGTAATCCAGCAGCGGATTCAGGGACCCAAAACTCACCTCACCACCATTGAAGACCGCTTGCTTATGGCGGACTTCAAAGAAGAAGGTATGCGGTTACGGGTTCATCCTCCTGTTGGTGATCCAGTCGTATGCGTGTTCGACGAGGAGCAAAAGGAAGAGGTACTTGAGAATCTTCTGCGTCGCGTCCGCATAATCGGTGAAGCACTCAGCGATCCTGAGACCGGCAAGATTAACCGAGTGCGTATCCACGACATCGAACCTTTAGAGGAACTCACGGAGGCGATAGAGGAAATTCCGCTCGCTCCAGCAGAAGTTTATGATTTCTGGACTTCAAGGACACTGGAAGAACTTGCCCAAATGCAGGGCGTCCAGCCTGTAGCTAATCTTGCTACTTTATATGGCACTTGGCCCGGCGAACGCAACGATGGCTTTGAGGAGTTCATTCAAGAATTGCGACAAGGCAATGTCATCGGGAGGCATGGCTCGTGACATCCGCCTATCTGCTCTTGGATACTAACATTCTCTCGTACATCATGAAAGGTGCGCCAGAGGCGAGGCTTTATGAGAATCATCTCTTCGGCACAACCTTGGCGATTTCCTTCATCACTGTTGGCGAACTTTGGGCAGGGGCAGAATACGCTGGGTGGGGAGAGCAGAAGCGAAAGAAGCTTGAGAGCGTGCTCCGTAACTTTGTGGTGATTCCTTATGACTACGAAATCGCAAAAAGGTACGGCGAGATTGTTGCAGGACGAAAGCGTATCGGTAAGCCGATTTCCTTTGCCGATGCTTGGATCGCTGCTTGTGCGCTGTGCTATTAGGTGCCGCTCGTTACTCATAACGAGAAAGACTTCCAGAATATACCCAACCTTTCCGTAATCACACAGCAAGGTGGTCAGACACCATGACCACGTTTGCCATCACAGTATTCGGCTGAGTCAATACTGTTTGCCGGCGTTAGGGATCGTTGTTGATGATGGATAATGCACCAATTCATCCGAAAAGGGCGATTCAGGCAGTGGTGAAAGCAGCGGGTCACGAAGTGTTATTCTGGCGCAGTAGTCGCAGTAGTTTTTGCCAATGCTCTGGCAGAGGGGCGATCGCCACGATCTCCTCACCTGTACGTGGATGCTGCAACTGTAAGCGATAGGCATGGAGCGCTTGGCCGGGCAGTTTTACTTTTAGCGGTGCACCGCGGCCATAGACAGGATCCCCCAACAGCGGCCAACCAAGGTGAGCAGCATGAACGCGGATTTGATGGGTGCGACCGGTTTCAAGGCGAAACTCCACAAGGGCACAGTGGCGAAAGCGCTCCTGCACGTACCAGTGGGTAATTGCTGTGCGGCCTTTTTCAGGGGGCACCACCGCCATCTTTTTGCGATCTACCGGGTGACGACCAATGGGCGCAATGACGGTTCCAGTGTCCTCAGGGGGTTGACCATAGACAACACCAAGGTAGTGGCGCTGCATTTGCCGTGCTTTCAATTGCTGTTGCAGATGGTGTAGGGCAAACTCCGTTTTGGCAACAACCATCACCCCGGAGGTGTCTTTGTCTAGGCGATGCACAATCCCCGGTCGCTGGACACCGCCAATGCCTGTCAACTCAGGGCAATGGGCTAACAGACCATGAACCAAGGTGCCGTGGCGATGACCGGGGGCAGGATGCACCACTAGATCCACGGGTTTATTGAGAATTAGTAACTCATCATCCTCATAGAGAATACTCAGGGGTAGGGATTCAGGGATTAAATCCAATGGCTCTGGCTCAGGGAGCACCACCTCTAGTACCTCCCCACCACTGAGGGGCTGATTTTTGCGATCGCACACTTGGCCATTCATACGCACATGTCCCTGTTGGATCAGCTGCTGCCAGCGCGATCGCGAGAGTTCAGGATGCTGCTGTGCAAGAAACGTATCGAGGCGATCGCCCCCCTGTTCTACCTTGAAGATTAGGGATGTCGCCATGCCCCTCAACTACCCCAGCGTATGTCCAAGGGCTAGACCCACCACTAGCATCCCTAAGACGAGAAAGGGCTGAGCACTGGCTTGGTACTTCACATCGTTTTTCAAGGGATCTCGCAGGAAGTACATATCCTGAAAGACAATTTGGGGAATAATCAGCAAAATCAGCAGCACTGCATAAAGATTGGCATGGATCGCCATCAGGTAACCAGCTATTGCCAACTGGAAAATGTCAATCATCAGAACACAAATCCATGCGGCGGTAGTAACGCCAAACATCACCGGCAAGGAAGCCAAGCCGAGTTGGCGATCGCCCTCAACGCTTTTGAAGTCATTGACAATGGCAATACCCAAGCCCGCCAAACTGTAAATCAACGTCAAGATCACAATCGTCGGTGTCAATTCGCCAAAAAGGGCGTGACCTGCCCACCACGGTAAAGCAATGTAGCTGGCCCCTAGGGCATAATTCCCCAGCCAACCATTCTTTTTCAGCTTCAGGGGCGGTGCGGAATAAATATACGCCAAAAAGCCTCCCAGCAAAGCAATTTTGGTCACAGGGAACGTGGGATGGCCAGCCCATAGATCGAGTAGAACAGCTAGACCCAAACCTGCGACAACGAGGAAGATAATCTGCGCCCGCACTTGGTTAAGGGAAATCGCCCCTGAAGGAATGGGACGGTAGGGTTCGTTAATCGCATCAATCTCGCGATCGTAGTAATCGTTGAGCGTTTGCGTATAGCCCGCCATCAAAGGCCCCGACAGCAGCATACAGGTCGCTGCCTTGAGCACATCCTCCAGACTCCAGGTAAATCCCCCCGACGAGGCTGCACCACAGACCACGCCCCAAAGGAGGGGGATCCATGTAATCGGCTTCATTAGTTGCAGGCGAATTTTCCAGATATTGGTCTCGCCGCTTTTGGCACCCTTCATGCCCAGCAGTTGCCGTGCGGCTGCCGTTGTACTTTCTGGGAATGTTGAAGTCGTCGTTGAATCGGGGGTTTCCGTCATAGCGCTTGTTGTGCTCAGCAATCACCTCAATGATTATAGTCGTTTCACCTTCCGCCACCTAGGGGGATCATGTTGCCCTCTGGAGTGGGCAGGATGTTAAAAGTTGTCCTCGTAAATTTGCCGATCGCCCGTGGTGTAGGTCAGGATAGAAGCGAAACTGCTCTTAGCATCTTTCAGCCTCAGCAGAACAGCCCCAATTTGTGCCATGATCCCTGTCTCCATCCCTGATTATCTTAAACGCGCTCTACCGGCGGCCATTGCCACGGCGATCGCCACCGTGGGTGTCCTTGCGCTGCGAGTGGGTGGCCTGCTGGAACCGTTGGAATTAAGAGTCTATGACCAATGGCTGCGCTGGCGATCGACACCGGCCACGTCCCAGCGACTGCTGATTGTTGAGATTACCGAGGCTGATATTCAAACCCTCAAGCAGTACCCAATTCCTGACGAAGTGCTCATTCAGGCCGTCAACGAATTGCAGGAGTACCAACCCAAGGTCATTGGCATTGACATTTTTCGCGATTTTCCGGTGTCCGATCGCTTCAAGCCGCCAACCGATGTGCTGCCCTCCCTCGGACGGGTGATGATGACCCAGCCCAACACCGTTATTGTCTGTAAAGTGGGGGGCGAAACGGATGCCGGAATTGCCCCTCCCGCTGGACTGCTAAATGATCAGGTGGGATTTGCGGACATTCCCATTGATGAGGATGGCGTGGTGCGGCGGGCGATTTTGGCAACTCAACCCGAAGCCAGCGATCGCTGCTCCACCCCTCAATCCTTTGCCCTTGCCTTGGCGCGTGTTTTTCTGGGGACTCATCCCCAAGCTGTGACTGAGAACCGCCTTGACTTAGGAACGGCTCGCTTTCAGGCCTTAACCAGCAACTGGGGGGGCTACAACAACCTAGATGCCGCGGGGTTTCAAATCCTCATCAACTACGCCCACCCAACCCAGCCCTATGAAACCGTCACCCTGAGCGAAGTGCTGACAGGTCAAGTGCTGCCCTCTAAGGTGCGCGATCGCGCCGTCCTCATTGGCCTCACTGGCAGTAGTAGTAACGATAAGTTTTTGATTCCGATTACCCTGCCGGGGCAAACCAACCGCCTCACCCCCGGTGTTGTGGTTCAAGCAGCGATCCTTGAAGATTTGCTAGCAGCGGCTCTGGATAACCGTTTTCCAATTGGTACATGGCCACAGGAGGCGATCGCCCTTTGGATTCTGGCTTGGTCTGGCCTTGGTGCCCTGATCATCGCCAAGGGACAGCGCTGGGTGATTGTGCCGCTGTTGGTTGCTGGGGGACTGGGTCTCAGTGGCCTGACATTCCTCCTCTTTTTACAGGGGAGTTGGCTTCCGCTGGTGGCACCTCTGGTTGGCTTTGGCAGTGCGGCGGTTTTGATGCTGGGCTATCGTGCCTTCAGTCCTGGAGAATCCACCCCCACCCCCTCTACACCGACGGCTGTCCCCAGTGGCCGCTCAGCAACTCCCTTGGAGTTAATGACTGAAGGCATCAGTCAATCAACCACACCTGAATCAGCCCCCATTCTGGAAATCCCTGAAACCTCGCCAACAGAAGTCTCTCGCCTAGAGACGGATGCCAATGCAACGGTGCTGCAACCGGAAACAGCAATTTCCTTTACCCCCATCGAACCCACCCCACCCCCTGGAGATAAACCCCACACCGCACCTACCCTCCTCACCTCCGTCGTTGATCAAATTCCCCCCACAGAGATCCGCGAGACACCACCACAATCCATCACTGAGAGGGAAACCTTCTTAGTGGTTCACCCTGAGGACGCTGCCACTGCCGCCACCGAATTGCCAGAAACTCCCACAACTGCTCCTGAACCTACCCATGTTGAGCTTCCTGAAACCCAGAGGGTGGTTCCTACCCCGCAGCCAACAGTTCCCTCAGAGATCCCCTCGACACTGCGCCCTGACTTACCCGAAACGCAACTCACCCTACCTGAGCCACTAACTACCCCAGAACTGACCTCGACGCCCTCAACCCAATTTGCAACCAGTGTGGACTTGCCTGAAACCCAACTATCAGTACCTGAGACCGTGAGTCTAGCAGAAGTCACCTCAACTCCCGATGGGGAGACCCCTGAAACACCACTGGACATCACCTCAACTCCACCCACCCAATTTACAACCAGCGCAGATTTGCCCGAAACCCAATTGTCAATCCCAGCCACCCCCAAGGGAGACCTACCAGCAACCCAGCGATCCAACCCTGACCCCTTAACCGCGGCGCCTGTGGATGCCACCCAGCGGCCAGAGGTGATTCCCACCACGACAGTCCCCTCGCCGCCCCCCCCAACCACAGAGACACAAACACCGAGCGGCACCCAACCCAAAACCACCGTCATTTCTGACATCAGCGAAGAAGCCAGTGAACCCTTACCACAAACTGTGGGGGGACGCTACCGTGTCCTGAGTCAACTAGGCGAAGGGGGATTTGGGCGCACGTTCTTGGCTGCGGATTTACACCTGCCGGATCATCCGATCTGCGTGGTCAAGCAGTTGGTGCCCTCCCGCAAGGATGAACGTTTTTTGGCCATTGCCCGTCGCCTCTTTCAGCGGGAAGCAGAAACCTTAGCCCAATTGGGTCAACACGAGCGTATCCCTCGATTACTGGCTTACTTTGAAGAGGGGGGATATTTCTATCTCACCCAAGAGTATGTGGATGGGGAATCCCTCAAGGAGGAGTTTGCAAAGAAAATTACCCTCTCCCAAGCCGAAGCCCTCACCATTCTCAAGAGTATTCTGGAAATTTTGCAGTATGTGCATCAGTTTGGGGTGGTGCATCGCGACATTAAGCCTGCTAATATCATGCGCCGCCGCAGTGATCAACAACTGTTTTTGATTGACTTTGGGGCGGTACGCCATGTCCAGCCCGAGGATTTGCTCCAGCACGGCAAATATACGATCTCCATTGGTACCCGTGGCTATGCCCCTAGCGAGCAAATGGCAGGACGACCGGTGATTGCCAGTGATATTTACTCTTTGGGCATGGTTATTGTTGAAGGTCTGACGGGACTCGCCCCGATGGATTTGCCCTCTGATCGCAACACGGGTGATATGATTTGGCAGCCGGGACGGCATCTTTCGCCGCAGTTTGTTGCCATTATCAATAAAATGATCAAGTATAACTTTCGCGATCGCTACCAGAGTGCTGCAGATGTGCTCACCGATTTGGCCAAGGCTGGACTTTAGGCCTATAGACCAAAGTTTTAGCGCTGTACAGGGGACTTGCAGTTCTTATTTAGGCGGCTCAATCGTTGTGAAAAAAGGCTGTATGATAGATAGTACCGTTTCCTTTTTTTAACATTAGACACTTTGGAGGCATCGCAACGTGGCTGGAACGACAGGAGAACGACCATTTTCCGACATTATTACCAGTGTCCGTTATTGGGTGATTCATAGCATCACCATTCCGGCGTTGTTCATTGCTGGCTGGCTCTTTGTCAGCACCGGTTTGGCCTATGATGTGTTTGGCACACCACGCCCCGATAGCTACTATGCTCAGGAACAGCGGTCGATTCCTCTGGTGACCGATCGCTTTCAAGCTAAACAACAAGTTGAAACCTTCTTAGAACAGGTGAAGTAGGATTGCCATGACCAGTAATACCCCCAATCAAGAACCCGTTTCTTACCCAATTTTTACGGTCCGCTGGTTGGCCGTTCACACCCTTGCTGTGCCCACGATTTTCTTCCTCGGGGCGATCGCGGCAATGCAGTTTATCCAACGTTAGGAAGGTGCAGCCATGGAACCGAATCCCAACCGTCAGCCGGTCGAACTGAATCGCACATCCCTGTACCTAGGGTTGCTGCTGATCTTCGTCCTTGCGTTGCTCTTTTCAAGCTACTTCTTTAACTAAATTTCTTCTCTATAACTGAATCTGCTTAGGAGGAATTGATCATGTTGTCTGAAGGCGGACGCATTCCCCTCTGGGTTGTGGCCACGGTGGCCGGCATGGGAGTGATTGTCATTGTCGGGCTGTTTTTCTACGGTGCCTACGCTGGTCTTGGCTCCTCTCTCTAGAGATTGGGGTCTTGGCGCGTACGCAATTGTAGCCAGATCAGTCCAAAGGTGACTCCCAAAAGAACCGTTGCTGCCGCAGCGGCATAGCCAAAGTCAAATAACGCGAAGGCCTGTTGGTAAATATAAAATACCAGCAGGTTTGTTGTATCTAAGGGGCCGCCACCGGTCACCACATAGACCTGTTCAAAACTGCGCAATGTGAAAATCGTTGTTGTGACAAACACCAAAATTAAGGTGGGTCGCAACCCCGGCAGCGTAATGTAGCGAAACTGTTGCCAAGCATTGGCACCATCGAGAAGTGCCGCCTCATAGCGATCGCGGGGAATCGTTTGCAACCCCGCTAAAAAGACCACTAAATTAAACCCCAACTGCTTCCAGCTACTGAGCAAAATCAGCACTGGCATTGCCCAGGTGGGATCACTCAGCCAAGCAATCGGTTGTCCCCCCAAGGTTTGCACCAGTTGATTCACCGGGCCATCGGTTTGAAACAGCCAACGAAACCCTAAACCCGCCGCCACAATCGAGGTCATTGTTGGTAAAAAGTAGGCCGTGCGCAGCAGATCCCGTCCCCTGATCCCTTGGTTGAGACCCACCGCCAAGAGTAAGGGCAGCACAATCGTCGGTAGCACCGTTGCCCCTGTGAAATAGAGGGTATTGCCAATCACTTGCCAAAAGTCTGGACTCAGGAGCAATTGCTGATAATTTTGCAGGCCAACCCAACGCACCCCTTCTTGACTAAAACTCCCCGTCGTAAAACTAAGATAGACAAGGTACAAAATCGGCAAAAAAACAAAAATTGTCAGAAACAAAAGTGCAGGTAAAAGGAATAACCAAGCGACCCCTATCGGTGACAAAAAAACATCCCCCAATCGTGGGAATTGCGATCGCGCCATTGGCAAAGCTGATGACCTCAAAATTCATCTTTCTATAAATTCAATCCTAGGGTAGTGGCTCCCAAAATTGGAAATGATAAGATCAAAGTCAAAATGCACGCCATCTTGGGGAGATGCTGTGATTCACACTGCGCCATTGCCCACGACTACCCCCTCTCACATTTCTGATCATAGTCGTCTAAAGCTGTTTTCGGGTTCTGCCAACACTGCCCTTGCTCAGGAAATTGCCCGCTACCTCGGTATTGATCTCGGCCCAATGGTGCGCAAGCGATTTGCTGATGGCGAGCTGTACGTGCAGATTCAAGAATCCATTCGCGGTTGTGATGTCTATCTGATCCAGCCCTGTTGCCGACCCGTCAATGACCACCTGATGGAACTGCTGATCATGGTGGATGCCTGCCGCCGCGCTTCAGCCCGCCAAGTGACTGCGGTGATTCCCTACTATGGCTATGCCCGTGCCGATCGCAAGACCGCTGGCCGCGAGTCCATTACCGCCAAACTAGTAGCCAACCTGATTACGCAAGCGGGAGCGAGTCGCGTTTTGGCCATGGATCTGCACTCAGCGCAAATTCAAGGCTACTTTGACATTCCCGTGGATCATGTCTATGGTTCACCCGTACTCCTTGACTACCTGCGCAGCAAAAATCTTGAGGATATTGTGGTGGTGTCCCCCGACGTGGGTGGGGTGGCTCGTGCCCGTGCCTTTGCCAATAAGCTTGATGATGCGCCCCTCGCCATTATTGATAAACGACGCCAAGCCCACAATGTGGCCGAAGTGATGAACGTGGTGGGGGATGTTAAGGGCAAGACAGCGGTGCTCGTGGATGACATGATTGATACAGCCGGCACGATTTTAGAAGGAGCACGGTTACTGCGGCGGGAAGGTGCCAAGGAAGTCTATGCCTGTGCCACCCATGCGGTTTTTTCACCGCCAGCGATCGAGCGACTCCAAGGGGGCGATTTTGAAGAGGTGATTGTCACCAACACGATTCCTGTACCGGAGACGCAACGTTTTCCCCAACTCACGGTGCTGTCGGTGGCGAGTATTCTCGGCGAAACCATTTGGCGCATCCATGAAGATAGCTCTGTGAGCAGTATGTTCCGCTAAAACCGCTAAAATAGGTGTTCTTAGTCGCCTAGGAGGATTGCAGGCATGGGGCGAATTGCCTTACTCAGCACCAGCAATAAGCAGGGACTGGTGGCGTTGGCTACGGCCTTGGTGCAGGAGTTTGGCTTTACGCTCCTGAGTAGTGGTGGCACCGCAAAGACCTTACAGGCAGCGGGGATTCCCGTGACAACGGTCTCGGAGTACACAGGGGCACCGGAAATCCTTGGTGGGCGGGTCAAGACCCTGCATCCCAAAATTCACGGCGGTATTTTGGCACGGCGCGATCGCCCCGAAGACGAGGCTGATCTGCAAGCCCAAGGGATTAATCCGATTGATCTGGTGGTTGTCAATCTCTATCCCTTTGCCGAAACAATTGCCCAGCCCAACGTGACTCTTGCCCAGGCGATCGAGCAAATTGATATTGGTGGGCCGACGCTGATTCGCGCTGCTGCCAAAAACCATGCCCATGTGACAGTATTGGTGGATCCCAGCCAGTATGAAACTTACCTTCAGGAATTACGATTACACGGGGAAGCTCAACCTGCTTTTCGCCTTGCCTGTGCCCAGCGGGCGTTTGCGCTGACGGCCAGTTACGATCAGGCGATCGCCGAGTATCTCCAAGAAATCACGTCCCCTGGTACTGAACCAGAAATTCTGCCGCCGGTCTTCCACCTAACGGGGCAGCAAAAACAAGTCCTGCGCTATGGCGAAAATCCCCATCAACGGGCTGCTTGGTACATGAGTGGGGCACACCCCAGTGGTTGGGCAGCCGCCGACCTGCTTCAGGGCAAAGAACTTAGCTACAACAACCTGCTAGATCTAGAAGCGGCACGGGCAGTGATCAGTGAATTTTTAGGGGAGGGTGCCCCCGCTGCCGTCATTATTAAACACACCAATCCCTGTGGCGTGGCTGAGGGCAAAACCCTTGTGGAAGCCTACGAACGTGCCTTTGCAGCCGACAGTGTTTCTGCCTTTGGCGGCATTGTTGCTCTCAATCGCCCCTTGGATGTGGCCACCGCTGAAGCCCTGACCCGTACCTTTTTAGAGTGTGTGGTGGCTCCCGCCTGTGAGGAAGCAGCGCTACCGATCCTGAAAACCAAGCCCAAGATGCGGGTTCTCACCTTACCTGAGTTGCAGACGGCTCCCACCACGGCGATTCAAACCATTGCTGGCGGCTTTCTTGTCCAAGATATTCACCCCGTCCCCATTGATCCAGAGGCGTGGCAAGTGGTCACCGCCACCGCCCCTCGTCCAGAGTTGATGGCGGAACTGATCTTTGCTTGGAAAGTGGTGAAACACGTTAAGTCCAATGCCATTGTGGTCAGTCGCGATCGCCAGACCCGCGGCATTGGCGCCGGTCAAATGAATCGGGTGGGTGCTGTACACATTGCCCTCAGGGAGGCCGGTGAGGCTGCCCGCGGCGCTGTGCTGGCCAGTGATGGCTTTTTCCCCTTTGCCGATTCCGTGCAAGCCGCTGCCCTTGCTGGTATTGCCGCCATTATTCAACCGGGGGGCAGTTTGCGGGATAATGAGTCTATCCAAGCAGCCAATGAAGCGGGAATTGCCATGGTCTTTACCAACCGGCGACACTTCCGCCACTAGGAAATAGCGATGGCGGTGCGACTCGGCATTATCAGTGATCCCCACATCGCCCTGCCGGAGACAATTCCGACAGATTATCCCCCCATTTTTCTCTACGAAGTCAGTATCCCTGCCTTTGAAGCTGCCGTTGCCCATCTCCTAGAGTTAGGCATTGACGCCCTATTGATTCCCGGTGACCTGACGCGGGATGGCGAAATCCTTAACCATCGCTGGCTTAGCACCTATCTGCAAACCCTGCCCATTCCCTGCTATGTGATTCCGGGGAATCACGATGTGCCTCTGCCGCTAGGAGATCACAAGCGTATTGGCTGGGCTGACTTTCCCCAGTGGTATCCCCATGCGGGCTATGGCAAGGGCACCAAGCATTACTATCAAGCCCTGCTCGCAGACAACCTGCAACTGATTGCCCTGAATTCCAACCAATTTAGTCCAACGGGTCAGCAGATGGGGGCTGTCGATCAAGGACAACTGGCATGGTTGGCGGCTCTATTGGCAAAACCTTTTGCCGGACTGCGCCTTGTAATGATTCACCACAATGTCCTTGAGCATTGGCCACAACAGAGCCAAAGTCCGATGGGGCAGCGCTACCTCTTGGAGAATCGAGCGGATTTATTGAACCTCTTGCGATCAGCGGGGGTGGCCTTGGTCTTAACCGGACATCTCCATGTCCAAGATATTGCCTATGAGCAGGGGCTGTTTGATCTAACGACGGGTTCCCTCGTCAGCTATCCCCATCCCTATCGCCGGCTCATTTTGCAGCAACATCCCCAAGGGGGCTGGCAAGTGGATGTGGAATCCTACCGCATTGAATCCCTGAAGACCCATCCCACCTTGAGTGATCTCTCCCGCCAATGGATGCTGCAGCGGGGTGCGGGGTTTATGGTGCGCTTTCTCACCTTACCGCCCTTTAATTTATCGGAAACTGAGGCCCAGCCCCTCGCCCAAGCCCTATCGTCCCTCTGGCCAGAAATTGCCCAAGGAGATACCCAAGTCACACTACCGACCCTACCCGAACCCTTGGCTGCCTACTTTGCCCAGTTTAACCACAGAGCACCAGCGGAGTATCCCCAGCTGCGGGACAACAATACGGTCTTTGTCATTTAGCACCTCGCAATTCCTTTGGTTGGGATGGTAGAGTCCCAAAACCTGCTCTAATAGGGGGTTGAGGCACGAATTGGACGCAAAGTAGTGACGTTTGGTCAGTGGATTGGCTTGCTGGTACTGGGGGTGTGTCTCTACATCCTCTGGGAAATTCGCCAAGTGTTACTCTTGGTCTTTTTGGCGGTGGTCTTGGCAACGGCACTCAACTGGCTGCAACTGCGACTCCAGAGCTGGGGACTACAACGAGGCCGGGCGATCGCCATCAGTATTAGCTTGACTTTCCTGATCATCTTTGGTTTCTTTTGGATGATCATTCCCCCCTTTTTGCAGGAAGCACAGCAACTGGGTGTATTGATTCCCAAGGGGTTAGGACGGGTGGAAGCATGGCTGGATGAGATGGCTTACCTTTTACCAAGTAGCGGCTTTGATGATACCCCTTTCATTAATCGGCTGATTACCCAGTTAGAGCCATTCCTTGAGCAAATCTTTAATAACTTCCTTGCCCTCTTTTCCAATACACTGGCGGTCCTACTAAATACGCTGTTGGTCTTGGTGCTGACGGTGATGCTAGTGATTGATCCTCAACCCTACCGTCGGGGATTCATTCGCCTCTTTCCAGCGTTTTATCGGTCTCGCATTGACACGATTCTCACCGAAAGTGAACAGGCGCTCTTGGCATGGCTGGCGGGCACAGGCTTGAATATGCTGGTCATTGGTGTGGTCAGTGGCATTGCTCTTGCGCTACTGGGGGTGCGGTTGGTCTTGGCCAATGCTTTCTTGGCCGGTCTGCTGGAGGCGATTCCCAATATTGGCCCTGCCCTGAGTGTGATTCCGCCGATGATCATTGCTTTTATTGACAATCCGTGGCGGGCGGTGGCCGTTCTCATTGCCTACATTGTGATTCAACAGTTGGAGCAATACCTGCTGGTGCCTGTCGTCATGGCCAAACAGGTGGCTCTACTGCCCGCTGTGACGCTGGTGTCACAAATTGTTTTTGCCATTTTCTTTGGCTTTCTGGGCTTACTGCTGGCACTGCCTCTGGTGATTGTGGGTCAAATTTGGTTTACAGAAATTGTGCTCAAGGACATTCTCGATCGCTGGCAGCCCAGCCCGCCACCTGCAGGGTCAAATCCACCAATTTTGCCGCTGCCCCCGCCGCCCCCACCTGCTGCCGCAAATCCTGCCGCATCTGATGCAATTTCTGAGGATGGCTCAATAGAGACTTAATCTGATCAGCAACCACCGCCGGCTCAATCGGACCCACCAGTTCCGGTACAATTTCTCTGCCCGCCCAGATATTCGGCCACGCCTTGTAGCCGAGACCCTGTTTCACTAAGTCCCAATCTATCTCTGGCGATCGCCACAACTGCCAAAACCGCCGCCAGCCCAATCCCTTGGCCACCAGTGCCCAAAACACCAGCACCGTCCACTGTCGCCCGATCGCTGGCAAGCCCACCAGCAACCCGGCTAACCCATCCCAAGGGTGTGCCCGCTGTACCCGCAGTTGTTGGGCCGGCAAAAGAACAATCATCGGCACATTCAAGGCGGCCAGTTC
The DNA here is from genome assembly GCF_030322985.1 of Thermosynechococcus sp. B1. Lineage (NCBI taxonomy): Bacteria > Bacillati > Cyanobacteriota > Cyanophyceae > Acaryochloridales > Thermosynechococcaceae > Thermosynechococcus > Thermosynechococcus sp. B1. The sequence goes on from NZ_CP096573.1 coordinate 2,024,132, forward strand.
AGCGGTATTGGCGCCAACGGTTGTCACACAGAGGGCAACCTGCCGCAGCAGGGGATAGTTGGGTAACTGCTGCCAGAGATAGACCTTCGTACCCCTCGGCGTCTCCAGATAGGGTAGCCCTTCACTGGGTTGGATGAGTGTCGCCGTCGTGCCCTCAACGTGCTTGAGTTCAGGGTTAAAGCGGGGATCGGCGTAGCAACTGAGGGTCTTGAGCGTCAGGGTGGGTGCCACGGGAATCACACACTGAATCGGGGGATGAGCAGCAGCTAAATGGTCGGCGATCGCCAGCGAAAGGGGCACCCCCAGCTTGAGCTTATTGGGCTTGGAACCCACCATCAGACCCACAAGGGAAGCATCTGAAGCAACGCCTAACTGTTGGCGCACATCAGGCAGAGAATCGAGGGCAAGGGCTTGCACATCAGTCATCAGATCCCCCACCACCGCCACCTTGGCTCTTGTTTTGCCCACGGGGAGCGGACGCCGCAACCCAATGCCATCCACCCACCCTTGCCAGCGTGCCTGCCACTCACAATAGAGCACACAGCGATAGCCCAGACGCTTGGCCAACAGCACCGCAAAGAGCTGATCGCCCCCCAAGAAAACCACAACCCCTTCGGCAAACCAATCCCAATTACTACAGGTGGTCTTTGTGCGCAGGAGGTGCCAAAACTCTGTGGCCGGCAGCACCCGATCCACCTCCGCATAGCGGCGCGCAATCTCCGCTTCTTGACCACTGGCATGGGGACAGGGAACAATGACCACTGAAACCCGCAGCCCCTCTCTGACCTGTTGCCGCAGCGTTGTTACAAAGGGATACACCCAAGTGGCCAGTTCACCGGGGCCATTGCTGACAACTACAATTTCAAGGGGAGATGTCATGGGTTGTGTTCCCCTTGAATGCAGAATTGGCTGCCGTCAGTCTCCCTAGGACATTTCTTGAATAATGTAGTCAAAGTAGGGTGCCGCCACTTCAGCATCTTCAGTGCTTAGCAGTGCCAAGGAGGCGTCCTTGAGGCAACGAATGGCTTCTGCCATCCCTGTCATCGGCACACCAAGGGAGTTATACATTTCCCGCACCCCAATAATACCCGTGCGCTCAATGGGGTCTTTGTCACCCGCGAGGATGCCATAGGTAATCAGGCGCATGTACCAGCCATAGTCGCGCAGACAGAGGGCACGCTGTTTCTGGCCGTAGGCATTGCCCCCCGGTGAGATGAAGTCAGGCCGCTTCTGCCACAGTTGTTTGCTGGCTTGCTCAACAATGCGTTTCTCATTTTCGGCCAGTGTCGTGGCAATGCGGAGGCGTTGCTCACCCGTTTGGAAAAAGTCACTAATCGTCTGGAGTTCGCCCGTGGTGGGGTAGCGCAATTCATCGTCCGCTTTAAGAAGAACCTGACTAATGACACTCATATTGCTAACACCGCTTAATACATCCCTCATTTTAGAGGACGGCGACCCCTTGTTGACGCCACTCCTGATCAAAATCTCGACGGTTGATAGAGGAATTTAGCGGTGTCGATGGCAAACCACAGCAAGACAGCCCCCTAGAGCCAATCTGCTCCCTTGGTGATAGGATCAATGCGGTTTGCACTGGTTTTCGTCCACCTGTGATTGATCTCAAACAACTGCGAGAAAATCCCCAAGCCTTTGGCGATCGCCTGCGGCGGCGCGGCGGTGACTTTGACCTCGACCGCATTTTAGAGTTGGATGCGCAGCAGCGACAGCTGGAACAACAGCGATCGCGCCTCCAAGCCCGCAGTAACGAAATTGGTGCCCTCGTCGGCAAAAAGATCAAATCCGGCGTTGCCGCCACTGACCCCGAAATTCAAGCCCTCAAGGCCGAGGCCAACGATCTCAAGCAGCAACTCAGTGATCTTGAACCCCAAGAACGGCAACTTAAGGAAGAATTGGAACGCCTGCTGCTAACGATTCCCAACCCCCCCAGTGAGACCACCCCCATTGGCCGCGATGAAACCGAAAACGTTGAGGTACGCCGCTGGGGTGAGGAGTATAAACCGAGCCAGCCTTGTCAGCCCCACTGGGACATTGCCACTCAATTGGGACTCTGGGATGTGGAGCGATCGGTGAAAGTAGCGCAGAGTCGCTTTGTTACCCTAGTGGGCATGGGGGCTGCCCTTGAGCGAGCCTTGATCCAATTTATGCTTGATACCCACCGCGATCGCGGCTATGTGGAGGTCTTGCCGCCCTTGTTGGTCAATAGTGCCTCGCTGACGGGAACGGGGCAGTTACCCAAATTTGCCGAGGAAAGTTTTCGCTGTGCCGATGATGATCTCTGGCTGATTCCGACAGCGGAAGTGCCGGTGACGAATCTCTACCGCGATGAAATTTTAGCTGCCGATCAATTGCCCATTTACCACTGTGCCTACACCCCCTGTTTTCGCCGTGAAGCGGGCAGTTATGGCAAAGATACACGCGGCCTGATTCGCCTACACCAATTCAACAAAGTGGAGTTGGTCAAGTTTGTTCACCCGGAAACCTCTGCCGCTGAACATGAAGCCCTTGTGGCCGATGCCGAGTTTATTCTCCAAGCCCTGCAGTTGCCCTATCGAGTGATTGAACTGTGTACTGGCGATTTGGGCTTTGGCGCCATGAAGTGCTACGACTTAGAGGTGTGGCTGCCCGCTGCCGGCTGTTACCGCGAAATTTCCAGTTGCTCCAATTTTGGCGATTTCCAAGCGCGGCGTGCCAAGATTCGCTTCAAAGAAGCCAAGCAAAAAGGGACACAGTTTGTCCACACCCTTAATGGCTCTGGCCTAGCCGTTGGACGAACCATGGCAGCTATTCTTGAAAACTACCAACAACCCGATGGGACGGTGCGGGTACCGGCGGTGCTGCAACCTTACTTGAAGTGCAGCCACATTGGCGGGGCAACATCGTGAACACCACCCTCGGGGCGATCGCCCAAGCTTTGGGGTTAGATACAACTCATCCAGATCTGCCAATCACAGGCATTTGCACTGACTCCCGCCAAATCGCAACTGGCAATCTCTTTGTTGCTCTGCGGGGGGAAACCTTTGATGGCCATCAATTTGTCGATCTGGCCGCCGCCGCCGGCGCGATCGCCCTAATTGTCGAGGTGCCGGTGTCTTCTGCTCTGCCACAACTTCAGGTAGCCAATACCCTAGCTGCCTATCAACGCTTGGGACAGTGGTGGCGGCAGCAATGTCCAGCCAAAGTCATTGCCGTCACTGGCTCCGTGGGCAAAACCACCACCAAGGAAATGATTGCCGCTGTCCTGAGTCACTATGGCGCCGTCCTCAAAACCGAAGCCAACTTCAATAACGAGATTGGCGTGCCCAAAACCCTTTTACAACTGGAACCCCACCACCAATTTGCCGTGATTGAAATGGGGATGCGGGCGCGCGGTGAAATTGCCCTTTTGAGCCAGATTGCCCAACCGGATGTTGCCGTGATTACCAATGTGGGTACTGCCCATATTGGCCGCCTCGGTTCCCGCGAAGCCATTGCCCAAGCCAAATGCGAACTGCTTGCCGAAATGCCCCAAGGGGGAACAGCCGTGCTCAATGCCGATAGTCCCCTACTTTTGCCGACAGCGGCGCAGGTCTGGTCAGGGCCCACGATTACCTATGGCCTTGAGGGGGGCACCCTACGGGGAATCTATCAACCGCCCCAAACCCTCCACGTGGATCAACGCACCTACACCGTTCCCCTTGCGGGGGCACACCATGCCTTGAACTTTCTGGCTGCCCTTGGGGTGTTGCAAGCCTTGAACTTAAAGAGCGATCGCCTACCCCGACAGTTGACGTTAGAATTGCCCAGTGGTCGGAGTGGCCGCTATCTCCTAGAGCCGGATATTCTGCTACTCGATGAAACCTACAATGCGGGTCTGGAATCCATGGTCGCCGCCTTGCATCTGTTGCGATCGCTCCCCGGTCAGCGGCATCTGGCAGTTCTTGGCTCCATGCGGGAACTAGGCACGTTTTCTCTCTCCTTCCATGAGCAGGTGGGAGCCACGGTTGCCCAATTAGACCTCGATGGCCTCTTAATTCTCGATAAAGGCGATGAAGGAGCAGCCCTTGCACGGGGGGCAGGGCGCGTTCCCAGTCAGCAATTTGCTTCCCATGAAGAATTGGTGGAGTACCTATTGCGGGAGTTGCAAGCGGGCGATCGCCTCCTCTTTAAGGCCTCCCATGCCGTTGCCTTGGATCGCGTAGTGAATGAACTGCGGCAGCGCTGGCCAAAACTTCAGGGCGGTTGAGACTTGCCAAGAGTAGTGAACTACGCTACATTAGAAAATCGTCAATATTCCTCAGTAGCTCAGCGGTAGAGCGGTCGGCTGTTAACCGATTGGTCGCTGGTTCGAATCCAGCCTGGGGAGTTTAATAACTTGAGCCACGATAGCGACGGCGGCGCTGCCCATCATCCTCTCCCTTTGGGGTTGGAGCTGTGTCGGCAACGGTGCTAATGTCCCGATATTGGGTATTGGGTGTGGCGGGTGGAGTAGCCAGAGGTGGCGGCGTGGGTGCTGCTGAGGATGTTGTGCCAAATTTCTCCCTGCTGTTGGAGGGCGTGTGTCATGAGTATCGTTGTCATCAATGCCTAAATCCTTCGACGGTTGCGAGGGCGATCGCGATGTTAAAAAGACTTAACACTACAATGACAGGTTGGCGATCGCAGAGATGTTCATAGAGAACAGTCGCGCCAACTCTCCCTAGGGAACGACTACCATTTCCAACAATTCTGCCACACAGGCTCGCCCTGAGCGCCCTGCTGCTGTAATCAAACGATGAGCTAGAACATGGGGGGCCAATTGCTTCACATCATCGGGGAGGACATAGTCACGGCCATTGAGCAAGGCCAAGGCCTGAGCTGTGCGCTGGAGCATCACGGTACCGCGAGGACTCACCCCCAAGGTAATGCGATCGCTCTCGCGGCTCGCCCGCACAAGGGCAAGAATGTACTTTTGCAAGACTGAATCTACCCGCACCTGTAGCACCTGCTGCCGCAACTGTTGGATCTCCGCCAAGCTGAGGCACGGTTCCAGTTGATTGACATCTAAGCCCCCCTGCACCCGTTGCAGCATTTGTAGTTCCTCTTCCTCGGTGGGGTAGCCCAAGCTAAAACACAGGGCAAAGCGATCCAACTGGGCTTCGGGCAGCGGAAAGGTGCCTTGGTATTCCACGGGGTTCTGGGTGGCAATGACAAAAAAGGGCTGGGGCAGGGGGTAGGTGACGCCATCAATGGTGACTTGGTACTCCTCCATGACCTCTAGGAGTGCCGATTGGGTGCGGGGTGTGGCGCGGTTAATTTCATCCGCCAGCAGGATATTGCAGAAGACAGGACCTGGGCGAAACTCAAACTCCGCTGTTTTGGGATTCCAGATATTGGTGCCCGATAAGTCCGTGGGCAGGAGATCGGGTGTGGCCTGGATGCGCTGAAAGGTACCCGCCAGCGATCGCGCCAAGGCCTTGGCCAAGAGGGTTTTTCCCACCCCCGGTACATCCTCCAGCAAAACGTGTCCCCCCGCCAGCAACCCCACTAGCATGAGTTCAATGGCAGCTTTTTTGCCCACCATGACCTGTCCAAGGTTATTGACCAGTCGCTGTAGGGGTTCACGCATAGGAGACCACTCGTTCAAGAAGATCAGCCGCTACTTGGCAATCGGCAGCAATTTGCGCCTGTAGGGCAGCCAAACTGGGAAACCGTACCTCTGGGCGAATAAAGGCCTCTAAATGAAGTGTGATCTCTTGATTGTAAAGATTTCCCTGCCAGTTGAATAGATGCACCTCTGTTGTCACTTGCCGACCCGTCACCGTCGGTCGCATCCCAATATTCACCACCCCCAATTGCTCAGTGGCAAACGCTGCCCCCGTAACGCGGCAAGCATAAACGCCGTGGCGAGGCAATAATTTGTCTGGGGGGAGGGCTAGATTGGCGGTGGGAAATCCCAACTGCCGTCCCAACTGTTCCCCTTGAATCACGGTGCCGGTCAATTGGTAGGGGCGTCCCAAAAGCTCCCGTGCCAAAGCCACATCTCCCTCGGCGAGGGCGGCCCTTACTGCTGAGCTACTGACGCGATCGCTCCCCCGACAATAGGGGGGCACAATATGCACTGGAATACCAAAGGCAGCACAGAGGGTGCGCAAATCCGCCGCCGTCCCCGATCGCCCACGGCCAAAGCCAAAATTAAAACCCACACTCAATACCTTGGCCTGCAACTGCTGTACCAAAATCTGCTCAACAAACTCCAAGGGCGACAGTTGGGCAAGAGCATGGGTAAAGGGCAGGACAATCACCTGCTCAATGCCATAGTGGTTCAAAAGGGCACGTTTTTCCGCCTCTGGGGTCAGCAGCAGGCGCTCTTCTCCCGTAAAAAATGCCTGCGGGTGGGGCGAAAACGTAATCACTGACCGGTAACAGTCGGGAGGCGCTGCTTCAACAAGCGTACGGATAACCTCTTGGTGCCCTCGATGGACACCGTCAAAATTGCCAAGGGCGATCGCCGTAGGAGTTTGCAAGGGTAGGCCGCTATTCAATTGACACAGGAAACATTTTGACACATTTAACCGCGGCGCAACAGTCTGGGAAAGTTTTTATTAAGATTTTCTATTCACGTCATAGAAGAACTTCTCTTGAATCCCCCAAGAGGCCTATGCTACGTTGAGTAGCAATTTATCTTTTTATGCCTAATCTGAGCCTTGGCAGCTTGGAGCGGAGGAACCAACGAATCAGGGGCGCATTCTCCACCGAGAAAGGATACCACTGAATCCTAGCCCGTCAGCTAACTTCGTCGGCATTCAGTTGGAGACTGGCTGTTTTTCACAACTGCTCAGTGTTCCAGTGATTCGGTTTCGTGGGGTTGACCGAATTTGTTACCTTAGAAACTTTTAGGAAGCCCAATGCTGATTGAACACTGGCATACATTCGCTGCTGGCACGATCTTCCTAGGCGTGATCCTCCTGATCATGACCGAGTGGATCAACATTACCATTGCAGCCTTTTTGGGCGCGATTCTCCTCGTCTTTCTCAACATTATGACCCTTGGGGAGGCCATTAGCTACATTGGCCGCAGTCACGGTACTCTCGCTCTCTTTTTCGGTGTCATGGTTCTGGTCCGCGCCTTTGAACCGACCAAGGTATTTGAGTATCTGGCCACCCAAATGGTGATCCTTGCCCGAGGTCAGGGAAAACGCCTGCTGCTGGGGATCGTGGCTCTGACAACCCCCATCTGTGCCGTACTGCCCAATGCCACAACAGTGATGCTCCTTGCCCCCCTGTTGCCCCCCATGGCGGCTGAAGTGGGGGTGGACTTTGTCCCCCTGATTATCTTGATGGTGATTGTCTCCAATAGCGCTGGCTTGCTGACCCTTGTCGGGGATCCAGCGACTTATATTGTCGGGGATGCCATTAATCTCAGCTTTGCCGATTATCTCCTGCGTCTCAGCTTAGGGGGGGTACTGGCAATCGCTGTCATTGTTTTTTGTCTGCCGGTTCTCTTTCGCCGCATTTGGCGCAAAGAACTCAACTCCCTTGATCACTTGCCCCACCCCAAAATTAATCATCCCCGCACCCTAGCGGTGGGTTGTGTGATCATCGTCTTTGTCTTGACCTTCTTTGTTATTGGCGATGGCATGGTCGTCAAAGTGTCTCCCCCTGCGGTCGCTTTAATGGGGGCTGCCCTTGCACTCCTTTTATCCCATCAAAGCAAAATCGATACGGTCACCCACATTCTGCGGGATGTGGACTGGGCCACCCTGATCTTTTTTATGAGCATTTTTGTCTTGATCGGTGGCCTAGAAAAAACCGGCATCATTGGTCAACTCTCCCACCTCCTCGCCATTCTCATTGGCCAAAATATCTTTTTTGGCTCCCTGCTGCTCTTATTTGCGATTGGCATTCTCTCTAGCGTCATTCCCAATATCCCCCTTGTGGTGGCGATGGTGCCACTGCTGAAAAAATACCTTGTCGATGTGGGTCTAGCAGGTTCAGAAATTCTCCACCCTGGTTATGGGGGTGATTTGCCCCCCCAGGTGCTGCCCCTGTTCTATGCCATGATGCTAGGGGCAACGTTGGGCGGCAATGCCACGCTGGTCGGCGCCTCTGCCAACATTGTTGGTGCCGGAATTGCGGAACTCCATGGCCGCCGCATTAGCTTCAAAACCTTTCTGCGCTATGGGGTGCCGATTACGGCGTTGCAGTTGGGGGTTTCAGCACTCTTTCTAACTGTGCGCTTTCTCATTTGGCGCTAAGGGTTTGATTCCTGTGATCACCACGTGGGATCTCGAAAGACATAGGCAGTAATCTGGGTGCCATCCTCGCCATCGCCCGCGATCGTAGAGATACAAGCGCGAATTTCTTCACCGTCCTCGAGTTCCAGAGTGCAGGCGCCACACGTCCCCATACGACAGCCGGTGGGAATTTCAATCCCGGCACGCTCAGCGACGCTCAACCAACTTTCACCCACTTCGGCCTCGACGCAGACCTGATCCGGCAGAAACGTCACCCTAATCATGCCTTGACCTCATGGTACGTTCCCATCAAATACAGTAACGCCATCCGTACCGCCACACCACTGGTCACCTGCTGATTCACTAAACTGAACTGCGGATCATCCAGCAATGCCGAACTCAATTCCACACCGCGATTCACCGGTCCTGGATGCAAAACCCGCACCTCCGGTCGGCACAGGTGCAGCCGTTCATGGGTGATACCAAACTGCTGATGGTACTCCCGCAAACTGGGAATCAGGTGCTGATCCATGCGTTCCCGTTGCAGGCGCAGCGTCATCACAATATCGGCATCAGCAAGGGCAGGTTCCAGTGTCCAGTGGAGCGTTGCGCCGTACTCTGCAAATTCGGCGGGTAACAGGGTGGGGGGGCCAGCCAAATGCACGTCAGCACCGGCCGTTTTCAGGCTATAGAGGTTCGATCGCGCCACACGGGAATGGCGAATATCGCCAATAATGGCCACTTTCTTTCCCTGCAATAGGGCACAGCGGGGTTGACGTGAATCGTAGAGTTGACAAAGGGTAAACAGATCCAGCAGCGCTTGGGAGGGATGCTCGTGCAGGCCATCACCGGCATTGAGAACCGCCACCTGACCGCCAAGGCGATCCATTTCCGCCGCAATTGTATGGGGCACCCCCGACTGCTGATGGCGAATCACCATGAATTCTGCCCCCATCGCCCACAGGGTCTTAGCCGTATCGAGGATCGTTTCCCCTTTACTCAGGGCCGAGGTACCGGGGGAAAAGTTGAGAATATCCGCAGAAAGACGTTTGGCCGCCAGTTCAAAGCTATTGCGGGTGCGCGTCGAGCTTTCAAAGAAAAGATTAGCAACCACCCGCGCTTGCAGGGTGGGGACTTTCTTAGTGCGACGATTCAGGACTTCCTGAAAACTGAGCGCTGTTTGCAGCACAATATCTAGCTCCGCCACCGTAAAGTCTTGCAGGGAGAGGACGTGGCGACGCTGCCATTGGAGGGGGGGAGTGAGGGTAGGCGTCATGGACAGGGGGTTAGGGTTTGAGCAAGATCAGCCGCTGTCAGTTGTTCGTAGCGTTCAAAGGGTTGATGGATCCAAGGATTTTCAGGCAGGTAATGAACATAGTAGTCCGGACGAATACAAGAGGCCGCTTTATACCAGAGAACGGCAGTGCGCACTTCCTCCACCGCAAAGCCATATTTGACCTCTAGCCAGCGCAGGGTTTTCTGCAAAGAAAGGCCGGAATCCACCAAATCATCCACTAAGAGGACATGACTGCCAAGGGTAGCAGTCGTCATGGTCAAGTCCCGCGCAAAGGTGATGCGACCCCGCTCTTGGTTATTGACACCGCCATAGGAGGACACCGCCAGAATCGCGAGGGGTTGATTAAACAAGCGGCTGAGAATGTCCCCTACCCGCAGCCCCCCCTTGGCCAAGCAGAGGATTTGATTGAACTGCCATCCCGATTCATAGATAGCGATCGCCAACTGTTCAATGGTGCGATGGTACTCGTCCCAATCCACGTAGAGATCTGCCATGGTGCCTAAAAGCTGGCCTTGAACCAAGAAATGGGGATAAACAGCAGCTTGCGCCAGTCAGAGACAAAGGCGCGCCGATTAAAGACATCGTAATCGTTGGCTTCGATGACATCAAGAATCTGGCGATAGAGCATCAACGCCGACCACACGGGCCAACGGGCATCCCGCTCTAGGTAAGCCACCCCCACTTCGGCTTCCCGATAAAATTGCCGTGCCCGCTGAATTTGAAAGCGCATCAGTGCCCGCCAGCGATCGTCAATCACCCCCCGCTGCAAGTCTTCTTCGGTGTAGTTAAAGGCAGCCAAGTCCTCTAGGGGCAGATAGATACGCCCCCGCCGCATATCTTCGCCCACATCCCGCAGGATATTGGTGAGTTGATTGGCAATGCCAAGGGCGATCGCTTGATCCTTGAGGGTGCCTTTGGCCTGATAGGGATCCACCCAGGGGGAACACAGGCGATCGCTGTAGGGGTTTCCCCCCATCACCTCAAGGGACATGAGGCCGACGGTACCGGCCACGCGATAGCAATAGAGTTCTAGTTCAGCAAAAGTTTCATAGCGACTGCGATGCAAGTCCATCCGCTGGCCAGCAATCATGTCCCGAAAGGGCTGGATGTCGAGGGGGTACTGTTCCAGCGTCGCCGTCAATGCCAAGTCCATACCATCGTGGGGATGTCCAGCAAAAATATCCTCAAGGCGGGCTTCCCACTCGTCGAGGGTGGCCATTGTTGTCGTTGCGGCTTGGGGGCCATCCACCAGTTCATCGGTGCGCCGACACCAGACGTAAATCGCCCAAATGGCACGGCGCTTGGCGGGGGGCATCAACAGCGTGCCGAGGTAAAACGTCTTGGCATAGGCGGCAGTGACCTGACGACACAGCTCGTAGGCTTCGTCGAGGGAAATCAGGGGAGGGACGTACTCGGCTCTAGGCAGTTGCAGCATTGGCGACAGTCTGAGTAGAGGGTTTGGGGGGCTGTGGGGCGTTGCTCTCTGCGAGCCGCTTCGCGATCGCCTGCGCTGTCAGCTTACCAGAAAGTACCGCCCCTTCCATACTCCCTAGGTAGGGCTGCATCGTGTAGCTCCCCGCAAGGAAGAAGTTGGGAATGGGCGTGGCCTGATCCGGACGAAAGGCTTGGCGACCGGGGGTGGCTTTATAGACTGAGCGGGGGGTTTTCACCACCGCCGTTTTCAGCACTTTAGCAGGTTCCGGTAGGTGATTGGGGAAGAGTTTGGCCAGTTCCGCAAGGGTCGCCTCAACAATCTCCTCATCACTGCGGCCAATCCACTCCGCAGCAGGCGCCAATACCAGCTCTAACATTGACTTGTCGGGATCGGCATAGCCCTTGCAGGTTTCGCTCATATCGGCATAAACACTCAACAGGGGCGATCGCGAGAAGAGCAGGTGATCTACCGTCGGCAATTTGCGATCAAACCAGATTTGGACATTAATCACAGGGACGCCTTCGAGGCCATTGAGTTTCTGGAAAAAGGGTAGGTCTTGCCACGGCTGCGGCAGCAGCAGTTTAATGGCATCCACCGACATCGCTGAGACATAGGCATCCGCTGTGACTTCAAAGCGCTGTTGCCCCTCGCGATCGGCCATGACAAAGGACTGCACCGAGAGATCTTCATTGAGGACAATCTCCCGCAGAGCCACATTGGTGTGCACTTCACCGCCCCGTGCGGTCACATAATCCACAATGGGCTGACACAACCGTTCGGGGGGTGCCCCATCCAAGAAGGCAATTTTTGAGCCATAGCGTTCCCGCAGAAAGCGGTTCATCGCCGTCAGGGGAATCGTGGCCGAGACCTCATCGGGGTTCAGGAAGGTCAGTGCCTTTGAGGCCGCAATAAAAATGTCGGAGTTTACCCGCTCATCAATCCCTTGGCGTTGCAGCCATTCGAGGAGGGTGTACTTGTCCATTGCCTCGACGTATTTTTGGCCGCGCACGATCGCTGGCCACAGCCCCAAGGCAAAGCGGAATTTCTGCTCCCACGTCAGCATATCGTTGTTGCGCAAAATGGAGAGCAGTACATTAAAAGGCGAAGGAATATCGGGAACATCAAACCACGAGAGCACCCCCGGCTTTTCGGGTTGGTTAAAAATCAGGGCATGGCGTTTCCATTGCAGGCGATCGCTAATCCCCAATTCCGCTAGGAGTTGCAGCATATTGGGGTAGGCACCAAAAAAGGCGTGCAAGCCCGTTTCCACCCAATCCCCATCGGTATCCTGCCATGCCGCCACCAAGCCACCAAGGACATTGGCACGCTCAAACACCATGGGGGTATGTCCTGCATCCACTAGATACTTGGCGCAAGCTAAGCCCGCTAAGCCACCACCGGCAATTGCAACTCGCATGAATGACGCTACCCTAACTGACGAAGATGAACGCAACCCCCTAGGGGAACAAAAAGCTGTTCATATTATATTTACAAAACGTTACGGAGACACCCGCTTTAGCCTAATGTTGGGGCTGAATTTGCCAAATAGGCTGTACTTCCCATCGGACCAAGGTACCGGCAGAGGTAGGGCGAAAAGACTTCATAAATCAGCGTAATGGGACGGCGATCGTGCCAAAAGAGATAATGCCGCCCCCAAAAAGGCCCCGCTTCGCCAAAGGCTGCCGCCAAGGTTCCAGAGTGCCCGAGATACACCGCCTGAATGTCGCGGTAAAGCTCCACCTTGCGTTGGGCGAGGTTCGTCCAAATGGGCATGGCACGGTTTTGCAAATACTCATCCACATGGGCAGCTTCCCACCAAGAGGTGGCGTAGGCCAAACGTTGACCTGAAGCGGTGCGTAGCCACACTTGACGCCGCAGCCGCGGGCCGGGAATGAGTTGCAGTTGCGCCGGGGCGCGATCGCTGGCATGGCCAATGGCCGACATATCTATCACGTCCACTTCCGTGGTTTCACCCGTCAGCAGTTGCAAGTGGCGGGTGGGGGAGCCATCCCCGAGAATCAGGATTTGCCACGCCGGCGCTAAAAGATCATGGGGCAATCCTTGGGCGATCGCCGCCGCGTCCCCCTGCCAAATGGGATCAAGGGCATACCAAGGGGTTGAGCAAGTGGAGGGCAACAGCGAAACAGTCAAGGATGTGACACAGTGCTTAACAAAACTTCGTCAATTGTAGCAAGGATTTTATCCGTCCTTCAGGATGGCACGAAAGACCCAGACCTAGAGTACAGTCGTAGTGAGCAGCAATCTTGGGGCAATCTCTATGGCAACCACCGCAGCATCTACCCTTGAACTGACACCGGAACAAACGGCCATTTGGATTAAGGGTCTCTTGAGCATTGCCGGCGCCGATGGTCACTTTGATCCCGAAGAGAAGCAACTGATTGCGAGCCTGATTCGCGAGGAAATTGCCCCAGAAATTGATCTTGAACATTTTGCTCCAGTCACCGATGAAGAGCTGGTGGCCACCTTTGGCGGCGATCGCGCCCTTGCGGAAAATTTCGTGCGCACAGCCGTAATGGTGGCGCTTGCCAATGGCATTTACTCCCAATCGGAGGATGCCGAACTGCAACGCTTCTGCAACGCCTTGGGACTGGAAATTACTGCCCTTGAGTCCCTGAAGCACACCCTTGATGGTCAGCACGAGAGCAATGAACAAACCCTGCGCCTATTGGATCCCGTGCGCCACTGGCTGGATGGTTTAGAGGTCAAAGATGCCAAGGTGGCTCGCTTTCTCTGCCGCCTGATTCCCCCCCAATGCCCCTTTGAGCGCGACATTACCCTTTTTGGTCGCAAGATTGTCCATATTCCCCCCCTCTGTAAACTCAATCCCCTTTATGATCAATTAGTGGGGTTGCGCTTCCGCTCGCTCAGCTATTTGGCCGACGAGTGTGGTGAAGATATTACCCCCTACTGTTAGATGCTGCTGACCCGTTTAGATGCCAAACCCAACTAAACCGAAAATTGCCTTTGCCCACCTTGGCTGTGATAAGAACCGCGTGGATACGGAGCACATGATTGGTCTCCTTGCGGCAGCGGGCTATGGGGTGGGTACCGATGAAACCGAAGCCGACTACGTTATTGTCAATACCTGTAGCTTTATCCAAGCCGCCCGCGAAGAGTCGGTGCGCACACTGGTAGAACTGGCAGAAGCCAATAAGAAGATTGTGATCACAGGCTGCTTAGCGCAGCATTTTCAAGGGGAACTCTTGGCGGAGCTTCCTGAGGCGGTGGCCGTCGTTGGCAGTGGCGATTACCAGCACATTGTTGAGGTGATTGAGCGGGTAGAAACGGGTGAGCGGGTGCAACAAATTAGTGCTGTGCCCACCTACATTGCCGATGAAACCGTTCCTCGCTACCGCACCACGCCGGAACCGGTGGCCTATCTGCGGATTGCTGAGGGCTGTGACTATCGCTGTGCCTTTTGTATCATTCCCCATCTGCGGGGCAACCAGCGATCGCGCCCCATTGAGTCCATTGTCAGTGAAGCCCATCAACTCGCCAGCGAGGGCGTCCAAGAAATCATTATTGTTTCCCAAATTACCACCAACTATGGCATTGATCTCTATGGTCAACCCCAACTCGCGGCGCTGATTCGTGCCCTTGGCAAAGTGGATGTGCCTTGGATTCGCTTGCACTACGCCTATCCCACGGGGCTAACGCCTGAGGTGATTGCAGCGATGCGGGAAACTCCTAACATCTTGCCCTATCTTGATTTGCCGTTGCAACATTCCCACCCAGAGGTGCTGCGCGCTATGAATCGGCCGTGGCAAGCGGGGGTGAACGATCGCCTGATTGAACGGTTACGGCAGGACTTACCCGAAGCAGTGATGCGGACGACGTTTATTGTTGGCTTCCCCGGTGAGACTGAGCACCACTTTGAGCATCTTTGCCAGTTTGTGCAGCGCCATGAATTTGACCATGTGGGGGTCTTTACCTACTCCGCCGAGGAAGGGACTGCCGCCTATGATCTGCCGGATCAGGTTCCAGAGGAAATCAAAATGGCGCGGCGCGATCGCCTGATGCAACTGCAACAACCCATTGCCCAGCGCAAAAATGCCGCTGAAGTGGGCAAAACCATGCCTGTCCTCATTGAGCAGGAAAACCCGCAAACTGGGGAACTGATTGGACGATCGCCCCGCTTTGCCCCGGATGTGGATGGCGTGGTTTATGTCAAGGGAGCTGCCACCTTGGGCACAATTGTCCCCGTAGAAATCACCGCTGCTGATATTTACGATCTGTACGGCATCATCCCCACCTAAGTTCGGTTTTACTCCTAGGCAGATTGGAATCATTGGGGCTATGGTCGAGGCAGTTGGGGACGTTGCATCGGCTGCTATGGGACGCTCGCATTCCACCATTGATCGGTATGATACCCGTGCTGGCGATCGCTTTTGGCAGTGGCAAGCGGGGGTTGCTGCCTTAGAAAGATTATTGGCAGTTACGCATCCCATTGAGGGCTTTTTAGTCTCCTTCCCCAGCCTCATTCTTCAAGATTGTCCCCTAAAAACCTATGTCCTCATGCCCCAGGGGCGATCGCTGCCCTACCTGCCCCCCACAGACACCCATCCTGCTTTGCCGGCAATGACCCTTTTGCCCGCAGCGCGAGAAGGCATGAATCCCTTTTGCCTACTACTGAGTCCAGAGGTTAATCTTTTACTGATCTATCAAGGGGAGCGCGGACTGCACTTTTCCTTTGCTCCTGAGGAAATTCATGCTTTTTGGCAGCAGTTGCGGCAGCAACTTCCCTTAGCCGATCTCGACCCCATTGATCAGTGGCTGGCCAGTGTGGAGATGGTGCCCCCCAGCTATCGTTTGGTGAGTCAGTTTGGTCAATGGCTGCTGGACTATAGTCAACCGGCGGCCACGCCCCTGACTGTGACTTCTACCCCCATGGCTGCGGACATTAGCCTGCTGCAAGCCCTTTCCCACGAGGTGCGCACTCCCCTCACCACCATCAATACCTTTATCCAATTGCTACAACGGCAAGAGAATCTACCGCAGCGCACGTACCAGTATCTGCAAAAGATTGGTCAAGAGATTCAAGATCAAATCACCCGCTTTAATCTCCTGAGTGATGCCGCCGAAATCTTCACCAGTCCTAGCCCCAAACCCCCCCTTGCGTTTGGGCGGACCCACTTGACGGAACTCTTCACAACCAACTTGGCTCGCTGGCAAAAGCAGGCGGCGCGTCGTCAGGTCAAATTGGTTCTTGATTATCCGCCCAATTTACCCCTTGTTCTCAGTGATCCAACGTCTTTAGATCAGGTCTTGACCGGGTTAGTGGAATACTATAGCCAAACCCTTGCCCCAGAGAGTGAACTGCAATTGGTGGTGCAGCGGGCAGGGCAGCACGTGAAGCTAGAATTGCGATCGCCCCAGTACAAACACCGCAGCGATCTGGCCGCCTTGGGGCACCTGCTCCTGTGGCATCCCGCAACCGGGCAACTGAGTCTCAACTTTCAGGCGGCAAAACTCTTAATAGAAGCGGTCGGCGCTAAGGTCATTCAACGGCGCGATCGCCAAGCGGGCGAAATTCTCACCCTTTATTTGCCCATTGCGGAAGAGAGTGGCTGACAGCGAGGACAATAGTGACTGGAGCGTCCTGCCAAGCGCAGCCGTTCAATCGTTGTGCCACAGACGCGGCAGGCTTCCCCCTTGCGACCATAAACCCATGCCTGCCCCCCATAGCGACCATTCACCCCCGTCGGAGTGACAAAGCTACGAATTGTCGTACCGCCCGCTGCAATCGCTTCCCTCAGCACTTGGCGAATCACCTGATGGAGGTGAACGATCTGCTCAATCGTTAGGGTGTAGGTGGGTAGGGCGGGGTGCAGACCACTCAAGAAAAGACTTTCATCGGCATAGATATTCCCCATGCCCGCAACAACGGTTTGATCTAAGAGCGCCGTTTTTAGCGCGCGACGATAATGCACCAACCGCTCCGCCAAGAACCAAACTGTAAAGGCCTCACTCAGGGGTTCTGGTGCCAAGCTGGCCAGTGTGGGAATCGCCGTTTCGGGGCGGCAGTGTGCAGGAATCCACCAACAGCGACCAAACGTCCGTTGATCCACAAAGCGGAGTTCCGCCCCCGTTGCGAAAAACCAGCGTACACGGGTATGGGGGCAGGGAGGCTGGGGAGTCGTCAGCCACAACAACTGGCCGCTCATGCGCAGATGAATCACGAGGCGACTGCCGTCATTGAGGGCGGCCAAAAGGTACTTGCCCCGCCGATGCCACTGTTGAATAGAGCGATCGCACAGGTGATCAATAAACGCTTGCGGCTCTTCCGGAAGCGCAATAGAACGGGCTAGAAGCACCTCGACCCCCACAATGGGTTGCCCAAGGGTGACCACCTCTAGCCCACGACGTACGGTTTCAACTTCCGGTAATTCCGGCACGGTCTCAGAAACTATTTCCCTTTTTTGGGCGGAGCCACTTCTTGCACTTCGTGCAGCGCAAAGTTATTGGTATTCACACCGCTGGCACTGCCGCTGTAGCCGGTGTAATTGACTTTGTCGAAGCGCACAATCACAGGATATTTGACGCCGGGGGTTTGATCCACAGAGGCGACGGTACCCACTTCGTTGTACCAGTAGGATTCAGGGCGGAGAATCTTGACTTTAGAACCACGTTGCACCATGAGTTATCGTCCTAAAAATTTCTCAACGGCTAGAGTTAAGCCTACTATGACTACTACGGCTTGTTACGCTCGCTCCACAAAATTTCACAGAGCACCCCATCTCTGGAACCCAGCAAAGGGCGGTTATGGGTTGGTCGCGTGACGAATCTCGGTAAAAAAAGGCTGTATACTAGCGGGGAACTCCTTTCCATCATCCTGTTATGGCCAATACTGTCGAAGTGATTAAGCTGTCTGGGGTCTTTGGTGGCCCCCAAGCTCAGGAATTTCGTCAAACCATTAGTGAGCTGGTTCAAGGGGGGACTCAAGCCCTATTGCTGGATTGTGGTGAGGTCACCTTCATTGATAGTTCTGGCTTAGGCGCTCTTGTTGTTGCCCTAAAAACGGTCCGGGCAGGTGGGGGACAGCTTTACCTATGCAATATTCCCAAGCAGATGATGATGCTCTTTGAACTCACGAGCATGGATAAGGTCTTTCACATCCTCAAAAATGAGGAAGAATTCTTTTCATTGAATCTACCTTCCCAAGGGGCAAGTAACTAGCTTCCCCTGCTACAATAGGCGATTCAGTTATCTGGCAACCAGTTGTGACCCCACCGCACTAGCCAATTCTTCGAGCATCGTTACTGTTGTCGCAAAGTCCACGCAGGGATCGGTAATACTTTGACCATAGACCAACTGCGAAAGATCCTTGGGAATCGGTTGATTACCCGCCTTGAGATGGCTCTCGATCATCACACCCGCCAAATAACGGGAACCTTGCTGTACCTGCTGGGCAAGATTTTCACACACTAGCACTTGGCGTTGGGCATCTTTGGCAGCGTTGGCATGGCTACAATCCACCATCAGGCGGGGGGTGAGTCCCTTACGCTCTAGGAGGGCAGCCGCCATTTCGATGTGAGCGGCAGAATAGTTAGGGCCCTCTTTGCCGCCGCGCAGTACAAGGTGAGTATCGGGATTCCCAGTGGTGGCAACAATACTGGCACGGCCTTCAGCATTAATTCCCAGAAAATGGTGCGACTGCTGTGCCGCGATCATGGCATTAATTGCCGAATCTAAGTGACCATCAGTGCCATTTTTGAAGCCTACGGGCATCGAGAGACCCGACGCCATTTGACGGTGGGTTTGGCTTTCCGTCGTACGAGCACCAATGGCGGTCCAACTCACAACGTCAGCAATGTACTGGGGAATGATTGGATCGAGCAATTCTGTAGCGGCGGGCATCCCCAAGTTGGCCAAATCCAGCAGCAGCTTGCGTGCGAGGCGTAACCCAGTGTTGATATCATAGCTGCCATCGAGGTGCGGATCGTTGATCAGCCCTTTCCAGCCTACAGAAGTGCGTGGTTTTTCAAAATAAACCCGCATGACGATTTCAAGACTATCCCGCAGGCGATCGCGCAGCCGCGCCAACTTTTCCCCATATTCCAAGGCCGCCTTGACATCGTGAATTGAACAAGGCCCCACAATGACCAGCAGTCGGCGATCGCGCCCCTTGAAAATATCACGAATGCGATCGCGGGTTGTGGCCACAAGGGTGGCTTGGGATTCGGTCAGCGGCAAATCCGCCAGCAGGGTAGCAGGCGTCAACAAGGGTCGCGTCTCAACAACGTGAAGATCAAACGTTTGCGGCATGGATCAGCAATCAGCACTTTTTTCATCATACCTCTCTAGCTGCGATCCGCACGCCACAGTAGGGCGATCGCCACCACCAAGCCAATGCCGTGGGGCAACCACGCTGCTGCAAGGGGGGAGAGGGTGCCAATTGTCCCCAGTGCACCGAGAAAAAACGTGAGCACGTACTGACCAAACACCACCGCCACACTAATGCCAAATCCCTGCCGCCCCCGCCGTTGGGAGGGACTGAGGCCAAACCCCACCCCTAAAAGGGCAAAGACCACCGCCAAAAAGGGTTGGGCATAGGCCTGAGCCAAGTGAACCTTGAGGGCACGCACCAGTTCTGGCTCTTGATTGGGATCGAGACGTTGCAGCGCACGGCGTGCTTGGGTGATCGAGAGTTCATCCACATCCGTTGGCCGCAGTTGTTGAGATTGGGCAGGCCGCGGCAAGCGGATCTCCTGTTGGTCAAATTGCAACAGATTGCGGCTGACCCCCGTGTGGCTAATCAAATAGGCTATCCCCTGAGAGAGTAACCAGCGACTCTCACGCACATTCCACTCCGCGGATTCAGCGCTAATGACCTGAGTCACCTGCGGTTGCGAAAAGTCCAAAACCGTGATTCCCTGAATGCGGCTGCCATCAAAGCGATGCCCATAATACAGTCGCCGCACATCTCCTTGGCGATCGTACTCAGGGTAGAAAATATCGGTGCCTGAGCCGAGGGTACGCTGCTGTTGCAGTAACTCCCGCATGAGTTTTTGCGATTCATACTTGGCGATGGGTACGGCGATTTCATTGAGCGCAAGGGTCAACCCACTCACAAACAATGCAAAAACCACCACAGGGACGAGGACACGGCGCAGACAAATCCCCACACTGCGCAGCGCAACCCACTCCCCCTCCTCTGAGAGCCGACTCATCGCCCCCACAACCGCGAGCAACACGGCCATCGGAAACACCAAGACCAAGACGGTAGGCAGTTGATAGCCAATCAATTGCAGCAAAATCGTTAGGGGCAGTTGAGCATCGGCAATTTGTCGCACCAGATCAAAAATCGTGCCGACGGTCAGCGCCAAAGTGGTAAAGATTGTAACGCCAAAAACAAACCCCGGCAGCAGTAGCGAGAGAAGATACTGATCTAACTTGGGGAGGGTCGGCAGCCAGATCCGCCGCAGTGCTCTGATCATGTCTAGAAGCGAAAATCCTCACCGAGGTAGTATTGCCGCACTTTGGCATCCTGTGCCAATTCCCAGCTATTCCCTGCGGCTAAAATCTGCCCTTCCCGTAAAATGTAGGCGCGGTCAATAATTTCCAGCGTTTCCCGCACATTGTGATCGGTAATGAGAATGCCCATTTGGCGATCGCGCAGCTTGGCAATCATGTCCTGGAGGTCATGCACAGCAATGGGATCCACACCCGCAAAGGGTTCATCGAGCAGTAAAAAACTGGGTCCTTGGGTTCCTGCTGCTAAGGCACGGGCTAATTCGGTGCGCCGCCGTTCTCCCCCTGAGACTCGCCGACCGAGGGTGTGGGCAATGTGGGTCAAGCGAAATTCCGTCAGCAGTTGATCCAAGCGATCGCGCCACTGTCGCCGCGGCACTCCCGTCTCCTCTAAAACCAAGAGAATATTTTCAGCAACCGTCAACTGGCGAAAGATACTCGGTTCTTGGGGCAGATAGCCAATGCCCCGCCGTGCCCGCTGATGCAAGGGAGCTTGGGTAATATCCTCATCATCCAGCCATACTCGGCCATCATCCGGTCGTTCAATCCCCGTGGCCATGTAAAAGGTCGTCGTTTTCCCTGCACCATTGGGCCCCAGCAGACCCACCACTTCTCCCCGTGCCACCGAGAGACTGACGTGATCCACCACCCAACGACTGCCATACCGTTTACATACCCCCTCTAGGCGAAGCGTGGTCGGTAGCGCAAACCGCCCATTAGGGCTGCACAGGTGTAAGAATTTGTTGGTTAGGGTCATCGGGGATCATTAAAATAGATTCGACTTGGCGGCTGGGGGCGGGCAGAGCGACAAATTTTGCTTCCTCAATAAGATATGTGATGGTGTCAGCGCGGAGACTGTTCCCCTGTTGCAAAACATACACATTCCCACTGAGGACAATGCGCCCCTCCCGGCTAAAGTATTGTGCTTGTGCCGCCGTGGCCTGAATTTGGCGGGCGGGATAGCGCAGTTGCACATTGCCCCGTGCCGTGATCACGCCTGTGACGGCATTTGCCTGCTGCACATCCGCCAAGATGGTGAGGGCTTGGGAAGGCGTTTCTTGGGAGTCTGCGGGCTGCCAGAGGAGGGGAGCGATTGCTAACCCTACCCCCAGTGTACCCAGCGCCAAAAGGCGGGATGGCCATCGGGAACAAGATTGCAACATTTCCTTAAAGTCTCCGCCACAATGTCTTTATCCTAGTGGATAAGGGAAAATTTCCGCATCATGCCCGTTTACTTCTACTGGGGAGAAGATCAATTTCGACTCGAGCAGGCCGTCAAAGACCTACGGCAGCGGGTGGTTGATCCCCTGTGGGAGAGTTTTAACTTCGAAAAATTTGCTGGGGAGGATGCTGAGGCCGTTCAAGCCGCGTTGGCGCAGGTGATGACGCCGCCCTTTGGAGAAGGCGATCGCTTGGTGTGGCTGGTGAATACGACCTTGGGTCAACGCTGTAGTGCGGAACTACTCGCAGATTTAGAACTCACCTTGCCGCAAGTTCCTCCGAACTGTCATTTACTGCTCACCAGTAGCCAAAAACCCGACAGCCGCAGTAAAGCCGTCAAGCTGCTGCAACAGCATGGCACGATTCAGGAATTTAGTCCGATTGCCGCTTGGAAAACCCCTGAGATTGAACAGCAGATCCGTGAGGCGGCTCAACGCTATCCAGTCCGCCTGCCCCCAGAAGGAATACAACTGCTTGCCGAAGCCGTGGGCAATGACAGTCGCCAACTCCACAATGAATTAGAAAAATTGGCCTTGTTTGCGGGCGATCGCCCCCTTACCGCTGAAGACATCACCACCCTTGTTCATGCCACCCAACAAAGTAGCCTCACCCTTGCCAGTACCCTGCTGCGGGGAGACACAGCCACTGCCCTGAGCCAACTGGAGGACTTGCTACTCCAAAATGAACCCCCCTTGCGCCTTTTGGCCACCCTGACGAAACAATTTCGCACGTGGTTGTGGGTCAAGTTGCTCAGCCATGAGCGCGACAATCAACGCATTGCCAAGCTCGCCGAAGTGGGAAATCCGAAACGGGTCTATTTCCTGCAAAAAGAAGTGAACGCTGTTGCTTTGCCGGCCCTTCAAGCCTGTTTGCAGATTCTCTTAACCACGGAGTATCAACTCAAGCTAGGGGCTGAGCCAGTGGCGACTCTACGCCAAGGGATGATTCAGCTTTCCTTGGCCTGCTCACGGCGTTCTTGGGGCGATCGCTCTGGCGGCGGTGAGAATTGACTCGGCGGCAACCGCGAAGGTTTGCGACTGGGACGATTCCACGTTTGCCATGCGGCTTTTACCCCGGCAAAAACACTACGGGTGGTCACTTTCGCCTCTTGAACTTGGCGTTTTGCCGCTGCAATTCCTTGATCCACCTGCTTGACGACATTGCCCGCACTTTCTACCCCTTGGCTAATGTCATCGGTGAGATCGCTAATCTCCAGACCCGTCAAGCGAATTGCTTCTAGGGTAGGCGGCAGTTCACGCCCCAAGGTATCAAAGAGCTTTTCGGCACTGCGCGCCGCCCGTGCCAATTCCATAAATGCCGGAATCGCAGCAACCAGAACGGCTGCCAAGCATACGGCCACTAATACCAGTGACACCGCCAACCAAAAAATTGGTTCTGTCACGTTGGTTCGTCCACTGAATCCTGCGGGGGATGTGTCCCGATACTATCACGACTTCCCTAGGGACAACAGTTACGGGAGTGACGCCCAAGGCAAACGCCCATTCGAAAATTTAGGAAAGAGCCGTAACATTCATGGCCAAAACCAAGCGCAGCTAGCAAGTTTGCTACCAAAATTCGCCGCAGTGCTCCGTCTATACCGCAAAGCGGTTAGGTGGTGGTGAGGCAGCGGGCGACCGCAGGGAGTAGTCACTCAATCTCAGCTTGTTGCTGGATATATTGAGCTAGCACCGAACATCGGGCGCGACTAATAGCTATAATCCACTCATGCTCACCCTGACGTACGAGTACAAACTAAAACTAACCCAGCAGCAGGCCAAGCAGATCGACCACGATCTAGAGGTGTGCCGCAGGGTTTGGAATCACGCGCTGAGGGAGCGCAAAAACTGGATTGCTTCGCGCAAATGTCCAGTCAATGCCTGCTCTTTGGTTAGCGAGTACATCATCCCAGCGGATGCCCCTTACCCCAGCTTCAACGTGCAGTGCCAACGATTGACTGAAGCAAAGCAGACCAACCCTGATTTAGCGTCGGTTAACGCCCAAGCATTGCAGCAAGACTTGAAGCGGCTAGATCAAGCGTTTGAGCGGCGGCATTGGTGATGAGCTTACGGGAGATGCTGCAACGAACACGTTTTGCGGCTGCTTTAGAAGTCCAAGAAGTTCTCAGCCCTGCTCAGCGCCAACAACTGGCAGCTATGAATCGCCAACGCTTAGTGAATTTAAGAAATTATTTTCAACAGGGAGCAACACAACACCTAGTTCCTAATCTGTTGAATATTCTGTTCAATAGGTTGATTGTTGTACTGATTGTTATTGTTTAGGACTGTTTGCCGTGGGCACTGAATCTCATTCCCATTCTTCCCCTTCCCTACATTCCCATCCCCATCATCACAGTGAGGAATCGCTGCGGGCGATCGTCAATCGGCTCTCGCGCATTGAAGGGCACGTGCGTGGTATCAAAACGATGGTCCAGGATAGTCGCCCTTGCCCAGAGGTACTGATTCAAATTGCCGCAGTGCGGGGAGCGTTGGATCGGGTGGCACGGCTGATTCTCGATGAGCATTTGAATGAATGTGTGACTCGTGCCGCTCAAGAGGGACGCATTGATCAGGAACTGGCAGAACTTAAAGCTGCCCTTGATCATTTTTTGGGATAATGATTTGGGATAGTGTAAGCAATGCCAATGCCTGTCGTTGTCATCAATTGGGTACTGGGAATCATCCTCGCCCTTTTTACCCTGATCTTTCTGGTGCGGATTGTCCTCACATGGTACCCCCAGATCAACCTCACCCAAGGGCCATTGAAAGTGATTTACTGGCTTTCAGAGCCTGTGCTGGCACCAACTCGCCGCGTCGTGCCGCCCCTTGGGGGAGTGGATATTAGTCCCATTATCTGGGTGGGTATTGTCACGCTCCTACGGGAATTGCTCGTGGGGCAGCAGGGACTGTTGTTCATCCTGTTTCCACCGGCCTAGTGGGGACAGCAACAATCCTCAGCCCGAAACCATTTCTCAAGTGGGCGGGGGGCAAGTCGCAATTGTTGAGCCAAATGGCTCCCTATTTACCCCATCAATGTCGCTGTTATGCTGAGCCGTTTTGTGGGAGCGCGGCACTCTACTGGTATCTCTTTGGCCAAGCCCAACAGGGGCAGTTTCAGTTTCAGCAGGCGCGGCTGAGCGATCGCAACCCTGAACTAATGAACTGCTACCAAATTGTGCGCGATCGCGTGGAGGACTTAATTCAAGAACTCACGGCATATCGCCAGCAGCACAGCGAAGCCTTTTACTACCACATTCGTAGCTTAGATCAGCAGCAACTTGATCCCCTCGCGCGAGCGGCTCGCTTCATCTATCTGAACAAAACCTGTTTTAACGGCCTCTATCGTGTTAATCGTGCGGGGCAGTTCAACGTTCCCATGGGTCGTTATCGCAATCCCCAGATTTTTGATCCAGAGGCTCTGCGCCAAGCGAGCATTGCTCTGCAAAACGTGACATTAAGTGTGGCGGATTTTCAAGAGGTCTTAACTTGGGCAACGGCGGGGGATTTTATCTACTTTGATCCGCCTTACTATCCCCTTTCCAAAACGGCCAGCTTCACCAGCTACACCGATCAACCCTTTGGTGAAGCAGAACAGATTGCCTTAGCTAAGGTTGTTGGTGAGTTGGCTCAACGGGGATGCTACGTCATGCTCAGCAATGCTTGGGTAGAACCGATGCTGCAACTGTATCAATCTTGGCGCTGCATTGAACTGAAAGCTAGCCGTGTGATCAACTCCAATCACCACAAACGCGGTAAGATTAGCGAGCTGCTGGTTGTCACCTATGGCCATTTCGAAAGGGAATGAGATATTTTCAAGAAGGATAGGCTATACTCAAAAATTCATGAATATCACTCAAGAACATGAGCTATACCTTGGACTTACGAGAGCGGGTTGTCTCATATATCAAGAAAGGTGGTAAAATCAGTGAAGCGACTCAAATCTTTCAGGTGAGCCGCGCCACCATCCATCGCTGTTAGTTACGCCCTCGACCAGATGGGCATCACCCGAAAAAAACAAATGCGTTACCAAGAACGGTGTATGAATCATGCACCGATTCATCCGAAAGGAGCGATTCAGGCAGTGGTGAAAGCGGCGGGTCACGAGGTGTTATTTTTACCGAAATACTCTCTTGATTTGAATGTGATTGAGCACGACTTCAGTGCGCTGAAGCGAGCGCGGATGTATGCAGGGTCAAACAGTTCGATTGATGAAGTGATTCGCAAGTATTGTGCTGGATGATATCTCATTCTTTATTGGAACAGCTATAGGTTCACTTCAATGATTTGCGGCCGATCCCCTGCTGTAGAAGTGGAAAAGTTGACGACAACCCCTACAGGAATTTTGAGGGTTTCTATATACTTCTTGACTTGCTTGACTTCCTTATCGCCAATGTTCTGAACAGCCTTGAGTTCAACGACTACAACCGCTTGGCCATTGTCACGCACAATGAGATCGGGAATGGCCTCCCCCACAAAATAACCGTGAAAGAAAATCGGTACCTTGCGTTGTTCTTCGTAATCAATTTGCCGTTCCCGCAGGGCAACCTCAAAAGCTTTTTGATAGATGGCTTCGCTGAAACCACTGCCTAATTCTTGGAAGATGTCTTGGGCAATCTCTTGAATAAGCTGGATCCAGTGTCTCATAGGGACGTAGCGTGCTGACGGTACCAAGTAATTGTACGTTCTAAGCCTTCTTTGAGGGAAACTTGGGCACGAAACCCAAAGGCCTCTTTTGCCTTAGTGGTATCTAGGCAGCGGCGGGGTTGACCATTGGGCTTATCGGTTTGCCATTCAATCTGGCCTTGAAAGTCCATCAGGTCGCAGATGAGTTCAACTAAATTCTTAATGGTGATTTCTTCACCCGTACCGAGGTTAATCGGATCAGGATGATCGTAGGCTTGGGTGGCCATGACAATCCCGCGGGCAGCATCTTCAACATAGAGAAATTCGCGGCTAGGGCTGCCATCCCCCCACACGGGAATCACCCTCTCCCCCTGTTGCTGAGCAATGTAAACTTTGCGAATTAAAGCAGGAATCACATGGGAACTCAGGGGGTCAAAGTTATCCCCCGGCCCATAAAGATTCACGGGCAAGAGATAGATACCATTAAAGCCATACTGCTGCCGATAGGCTTGCAATTGCACGAGAAGGGCTTTTTTAGCAATGCCGTAGGGGGCATTGGTTTCTTCGGGGTAGCCGTTCCAAAGATCGCTTTCTTTGAAGGGAACAGGGGTAAATTTGGGATAGGCGCAAATCGTCCCCACACAGACGAATTTCTCGACTCCCGCGCGATAGGCACAATCAATGAGTTGTGCCCCCATCATCAGGTTGTCATAAAAGAGTTCAGCGGGCTTGACTTGATTGAGGCCAATTCCCCCCACATGGGCAGCAAGGTGAATGATAATATCTTGGTTTTGAACGACGGCTTGGCAAGCAGAGAGTTGGCGTAGGTCGTAGTCGCGCGATCGCACCACTGTGATTTGCTCAGGCACTGCCCCGGCGTTTTGCAACTGCGCCACCACTTGGCGTCCCAAAAATCCCGCCCCACCGGTGACAAGAATCCTTTTTTTACTGAGATCCATCACTAGTCTGCCTTACTGATAAACTGCCGCTGGGCAATGAGATCCAGCACGGTGTCGGAGGTGGTTTTGGGGGTTGTTCCTTGAATCCCCACGGCATGGAGATCCGCTTCCACCATCAACGCCACCAGTTCCGGAAAGGTAACCGAGGGCTGCCAACCCAAAACGGTTTTGGCTTTGGTTGGATCCCCCAAGAGTAAATCCACCTCTGTGGGACGCAAATAACGGGGGTCAAACTCCACATAGTCCTGCCAGTTGAGACCAACATAACCAAAGGCCAGTTCTAAAAATTCCCGCACGGAGTGGGTTTCACCTGTGGCCACCACATAGTCATCGGGTTTCTCCTGTTGCAGCATCAGCCACATGGCACGCACATAGTCCTTGGCGTAGCCCCAATCTCGCTTCGCTTCTAGGTTGCCCAAATAGAGCTTGTTTTGCTGGCCAGCGACAATGCGAGCCACCGCACGGGTAATTTTGCGGGTCACGAATGTTTCACCCCGCCGCGGGGAGTTATGGATCCAGCCTTGGCCAATACCGGCATGAAAGGTGCCAGAGGTGGTTGCCAAATCGAATACCCATCCTTCATGGGCGATCGCGTGGGCTTTAATGACTTCGTCCTTGGGTTTACAGAGATGCTGTCCCGATTGGGTGGTCTGGGGACTGTTCAAATTCAACTTGTAGTAGATGCGATCGCCCCGTTCTTCGAGGCAAAGGGTAATACGCTGCTCTAAGGTGGTGCTCACCAACCAATAGAGGCCTGCCGCCAATACGGGTGAAGCCGTGCAAAAGCCCTGAAATTCATAGGTACAAGGGGTACTGCGCAAACCATCCCCAGCGCTAAAGCCCTCAAGAAACGCCAAGCGAGCCGCATGATCAGCGTTGAGAATGCGTTGGGGAATCCGCTTGTGACCCTCACGGGTATAGATTTGGGGGTAGAGGTAGCGGCCATAGTCGCAATTGCCATTGAGATGCAGTTGGGTCACAGGCTGACCGTTTGGGAAGCCGCTCGCAGCGGTGTACTCACTGGTATATCCTGCGGCAACTTTTCGCCATGTGGCACTGACCCGCGCCAATAATTCTGGGTCTTGGTTAGCGACTTTCACTTTACCTTCAGGGGTAATATGCCCCTCTGCAACTAGAATCCCGAGGAGCCAAGCTTCGCTGGGGCTGACATCCACTTGCTCTGTAGCGGGGGGCAGATCAATGAGGGCAAGGCGATCGCCCACCTGGACCTGCTGTGTCTCCTTCGCGCAGGGCGTTTCCCTATCGAGGACAAAAACTTGATGATCAGCAGTTGTTTCGTAGAGAGCCGCCCCTGCCATGATCCGATGAACGGTTTTATCGCCGCCATTCCAAGTGGCCGTCATGCAGGTCACACTGGTCCAGCCTTCGGCATCCCAGACCTCAAAGCGATCCTCGGGTGCCAAGTCGGTTGTGTAGCGTTTACCCTGCTTGGGATCACTGCGATGGGGAACAACATCGGCAATAGGCCGAATATCCATCAGTCCCCGCCGCCGCAGAATCACTGGTGTGGTGCCAGTCACACACTCGTGGTTAAAGAGAATCCCATTACAGGCAAAAAGATTATAGGCCTCGCGATAATTCACCGTTTGCCAGTGGGCATAGACCTTGGCACAGGCATAGGGACTGCGGGGATAAAAGGGCGTTGTTTCCCGCTGCGGCACCTCCTGCACCAAGCCAAACATCTCGGAAGACCCCGCTTGGTAAAACTTCACCTGTTTGCCCGTGCGCTCTTGATATTCACGAATGGCCTCTAGCAGTCGCAGGGTGCCCATGGCCACCGTTTCGACGGTGTATTGTGGCGCATCAAAGCTCACCCGCACATGGGATTGCGCCCCCAAATTGTAAATTTCGTCGGGCTGGCTTAACTCTAAAATCCGCCGTAGGGTGCCGCCATCGGTGAGATCGCCATAGTGCAGGCGCAGGGCCGCCCCCTCTTGGTGGGGATCAACGTAAATGTGATCAATGCGATCGGTGTTAAATGTGGAGGTGCGGCGAATAATGCCGTGGACTTCATAGCCCTTCTCAAGGAGTAGCTCACTCAGATAAGATCCATCTTGACCGGTGATGCCCGTAATTAATGCCCGCTTGCGATCGCCCATCCTTTATTGCCTTGCGCCTAAACGTGTTTGTTCTGGATAGCCCACAGCCCGCTTTAATGCGGCTAGGGAGCGATTATAGTTCAAAATGGCAGCAAGAAGGTTCCCTTGGGCTTGGGTCAAATTCGTTTCGGCATTGGTGACTTCTTGTTGCGTTCCTACCCCCGCTTGAAAACGCAGCCGAGCGAGGCGCAGCCCTTCAGTGGCTTGGGTAACCGCTGTCCGTGCTGTAGCAATGTTTTTCGCATTGGCTCTGAGATTGGTGTAGGCTGTTTCCACCTCTAGGCGGATGATGTTTTTCTGATTGGCATATTGTTCCTCAGCGGTTGCTGCAAGGGCTTCTTGGCGAGCCGCACTGGCACGGGCATTGCCGCCATCAAAGAGGTCTAATTGCATTTGCAGTCCTACCCCATAGCCAAAGCGAGGTGCGAGATCATCCGTGACCTTGTCCAGCAGATTGCCACTGGCAAAGAGACTCAGTTGGGGACGGGTAGCCGCCAATACTACCTGACGATTGTTCAGGGCAATCGTGCGCTGTAGCAGCCGCTGCTCTAGCTCAACACGGTTCTGATAGGCAAGGAGAATACTATCCTCAAGGGAAAGTGACCATTCTTCAGCGGGTTCAACGCGGTCAGCGATCGCCACATCCACCGTCTGATTCACATTCAATCGCTGTGCCAACTGTCGCCGGGTGGTGATTTCCAAATTGCGCGCTTGGCTCAAGTTTTGCTGGGCATTGGCAAGGCTCACCTCTGCGGTCAACACATCCAAGAGCGTCCCAATCCCTGCTTGCTCAAAGGCCGTCGCATCCCGCAGGGTCACTTGGGCATTGGCTACGGCAGCTTCACCAATTTGCACCTGAACCTTGGCCTGTTGCGCCAAATAGTAATCATTCGTTACATCAAGGATCAGTTGTTGGCGTTGGCGTTGTACCTCGAGTTCACTGAGGCGCACTTGGTCACGAGCTGCTGCAATGGCCGCCGATCGCCCGCCCCCCGCAAACAACGTATAGTTCATCACCAAGGCTGCATTCGACGTTGCCCCACTCGTCGCCCCAAAAAGATTGGTGAAAAAGTTCGTAAAGTTGAGTTGATTTACTGGTGCAAGGGTAATGGGAGTGAAGTTGGAGGGGGTAGCCGCCTGACTGGCACTATTTTGCAGTTGTTGCAGTTGCTGTTGCAGCTCAAGGTTTTGCTGATCCGAAAACGCCGTGAGTTGGGGGCCTTGAAATCGCTGTTGCAGTCGTTGCACCTGAGTATTCAAAATACTGCTGGCGGCCAGTTGCTGAGCGAGAAGCTGTTGCTGCGCCTGTTGCTGTTGCTGCTGTTGTAAAGAGAGTTGCTGCTGAAAGTTGAGGGGCAGGTAGGCAGGCTGGCCACCGGGGGAGGTATTTTGGCCAATGCTGGCTTGAAACACAAGGGTGGGATAAAGCTGTGCTTGCACCTGTCGCAGTTGTGCCCGTGCCCGTTGTAGTTGTAGCTCACTAATCTGTAGGCCAATGTTATTGCGAATCGCCACCTCAATCGCTTGCTCGAGGGTGAGGGGTTGATTGAGATCAATCTTGACCGTCTCAGGAAGCGCCAGTCTATCGGGATTGGGGTCGAGAGGCGTGAGGACATC
Source organism: Thermosynechococcus sp. B1 (assembly GCF_030322985.1). NCBI lineage: Bacteria > Bacillati > Cyanobacteriota > Cyanophyceae > Acaryochloridales > Thermosynechococcaceae > Thermosynechococcus > Thermosynechococcus sp. B1. The sequence goes on from NZ_CP096573.1 coordinate 2,055,102, forward strand.
CGAGGCTGGCGTTTGGGAAGATGCCTGTGCCATTGGAGTCGTGGTGGGTGTAGCTTGAACCGAGCTAGACAGCGTCACGGGGGCGATCGCGAGGAGTCCCGACACCAGCATTTTTTGGGGATTCAGGGCAAGATCATTCAACATGAGAACTTAGACGTGCAACCTGCTCAACTTAGCCACGGTAGGACTGCGCCTAAGCACTGCTGAAGATTGCCAGCATACAGCCATGTGCTTCACTCCCACAACACACCCATTCTGCAAAACTCTAGCATGGATTCTCGATTGCGATCGCCCCCTAGAGCAACAGCCGCAGACCACGAGGATTGAAAAGGGGGAGAAAACTGATCTACAATAAGGAACCCTCAAAAAGGAGAGGTGGCTGAGTGGTCGAAAGCGGCAGATTGCTAATCTGTTGATAGGCAGGTAACTCCTATCCGAGGGTTCGAATCCCTCCCTCTCCGTTGAAGAAAAGATCATCAAACCAATAGCTGACACTTATCCTTTGCTACCCCTCAGCAAAGCGCGAACGGGGCAAGGGCAGGAGATAATAAATTCACATAAACATCTTTGGGATAAGACGATGGCCAGCGACTTAGCAATGACAATTCTCCCTGGTATGACCGTGAAGGTCACCAATCCCAACGATACCTACTACCAATTTCAGGGGATTGTACAGCGGGTTACAGATGGCAAAGTGGCAGTGCTCTTTGAAGGCGGGAACTGGGATAAATTGGTTACTTTTCAGACTAGTGAGCTAGAGCCAGTGGTGACCACGCCCAAGGAAAAAGCGAAAGCGAAAAAGTAAACGATGGCGCGGCGATCGCCTCCCCCCCAGCCCTTTGCGGAAATTATCCAAACCGCAACGGATCACTGCATTGCCCAGTGCCACGAACCCGCTAGCCTCGATTTTCCCCTAGTGCCCGCCTTGGGTAGTTGGGTGCGGATTCCTGAAGGTGATCGCGTCATTTATGGCGTTGTTGCCTATGTAGTAACGGCTCCCATTGACACCATTCACCGTGCCACCGCCTTGGGGCTATCCCTAGAGCAACTACGGCAAGAGCAGCCCCATATTTTTGCCATGTTGAAAACTGAGATCACGATCGCCATCACTGGCTTTCAGGAACAAGAACACTTTTATCACCATTTGCCCCCCCACCCACCCCAAATGCACCAGCAGGTCTATGGCTGTCCTGTTGAGGAAGTGATTGCCTTCAGTGGCACATTGACCTTTTTGCGAACACTGTTGACCCTGCGCTATGGTCCCGGCGATGCTTTGGTGGCGGCAACGCTGCGTTCCTTGTATCAACTCCGCCAGCGCGATCGCCAGTGGCTGGTGCAGGCAGCGCAATACCTGAACCGACTCCTCAAGGATGACTACGATCGCCTGCGGGGCATTATCGAGCAGTTATGATAGCGGGCAAAACAAAAGCAATCACAATCCCCAGCAAAATAACAATTTCTAGGCCCAACAACACTTGATTGGAAGGCTTGAGCCTACCGCCACGCCACCAGTTCCCGATCCGCCGATCCTCTGGGCGGATTGCAAAACTCACCATTGAAACCAAAAGTGGCCGCCCCCCTGCCTTTGCCCCCAGAATCAAGTGAGACAGCAAACTCAGGAGCACCACACTCCAAGCCCCTAAATGAGCCAAGTACCAGCCTCGATTTAGCTCGCCTGTGGGCAACCACTCCTCCTGCATCATCCGCCCGCTGATAAGGGCAAACGTGACCGCCACCAGCATTAGGGTATTTGCCAACCGTTGCCAAGCGTGCCAATTCCCTTGGGAAAGTTGCGCCAAGGATTTCTTGTGCAACAGCCGGCGATCGCCCCAATGAAAGCAGTAGAGCGCAAAGAAGGGAAACAGCAGAAGTGTTGAAAGATAGTTTGAGAGGCTAGAAAAAAGGGAAGAAATGTCATATTCTTCCCTTAAAAGAAGAAGAAAAAATCAATTTACTATGGCATCTTTTGCAACTCTTGTCAAGTCCATTCTCAATCGGCTCAGCCCCTGTGACTACCCCGTGCTGAACTCTCAATTGTTCTTCAAAATCTGGTTGACCTACGTTCTCGACCAAGGGTTAACCAGTATGAGAGCCTTATTTTATCGCTTGAATCATGCAGGGATTACAGTGGATATGTCCACGTTTTCCAAAGCCAACAAAACTCGGACAACCAGCTTATTTGAGGGGATTTACACTCAACTGATGTCTCAAGCTCAAAAGAGACATCGTACTTCAAGCATGACGCTGTTTCCTATCGATTCAACCATCATTACCCTGACGAGTAAACTCTTTTGGTTCTATAAATATCATCAAGTGAAGTTACTTACGGGATTTGATTTAACAGAGAACATCATGGGTAAAGCGGTGATTTCTTTTGGGGAGAGACATGACCTGAGCTTTCAAGAGGAGATTCTAGAAATGATCCCTGAGAATGCTGTTGTAATCATGGATAGAGGGTTTGCGAGCTGGCAATTTTTAGAGCGACTAAGTGAGAGGAAGTGCCCATTTGTTGTACGTATCAAGAATAACATGAGAATGAAGCTCAATCATGAGAGATATCGCGTGGTTCAATTTTTTGACGAGAATCAAACGGAGTTTCGTATAGCGACAAATCTAAAGGAGCTGAGTGATGAGGAAGTGAGTGAGTTATATCGGCATCGGTGGGCGATTGAGAACCTATGGAAATTTCTGAAGATGCATTTATCATTAGACAAGTTGATTACGAAGAGTTTGAACGGGGTGATAAATCAGATTTATATGGTTTTAATTGCCTATTTAATTTTAGAGCTGGTGGAGATACCTGAATACTTTGGGAAGAAGCTATTAGACAAATTGCGATATTTGCAACTGGAACTCAGTCGTCGCTGCTCAATAGTGCATTGGAGCTTTGATTGGCAGCCAGAGCTACTGGTCACTTAAAATGTTAAGTTTTGTTGCAGGATTCAACACTTCTGGGGAAACAGCAATAAAAGGACGAGGGCAATCGTCCCGTGGAGGCCTTGAATATCGGGAATCTTGGGTAGGGGCAGTGATCCCCAGCGGCCATCGTAGGTGTTGTAGACCCAAAACCCTGAGATGAGAGCGAGGAGTGCCAAAATCGCGATCGCCCCATGGGCAAGGCGTAGCAGAAGGGGTTGATAGGGAATCGGTTTGGCCATCGTTATTGATGAACAGGGTGTAATTGCTTGACGAGGCGATCGTACTGCTGCGTTTCCGCCCAATCTAGAATTTCCCGTGCCCGCAGCACCGGTAGTGGGTGAGTCAGTTGACTGGCCTGCAATTCCTTGAAAAGGTTGTACCAACCCCGATCAGCGGCCTCATAGTCACGCGCTTGGGCAATGAAGGCATCGAGATTCAGGCGATCGCTCCACTGCGGCGAGCCACCACAGAGTTTCATCAGCACCGAGGCCACAATACGCGGGTCTTGAGTCACCAACAAGGCCGCGCGATCGCAGGTGAGTTCAGCACAGCGCAACCAATGCATCAATTGGGTTTGCAGTCCTTGCGCCAAGAGCAAGCCCCAAGGGGAGAGTTGACTAGTGGCAAACAGCAGCAGGTTGGCGATCGTCAGATACACGCCATGCTCGCACTTCAGATGTCCCAACTCGTGCGCCAGTACTGCCTGCAATTCCTTGGGTGTCAGCAATTCCACAAGGGAGGAGTGCAGTACAACAAAGGGCTGCTTGCCCCGCATGGCAAAGGTATAGGCATTGGGGACAGGATGCTGTTTCAGATACAGTTGGGGTGGCTCTAGGCCTAAAATGCGGCAAGCCTCGATATGAAGCCCGTAAATGTCTGGAAGTTGCTGTTCACTTAGGCGCAGACTGCTGCCAATATTTTCAAGATAAAAGGCCTGCTCCGCCACCGAACCTAGGAGCGATCGCACGAGAAGATCTAACCCCGGCAGTTGTTGGAGGGCTTGGGTGGCCTCGCGATCGCGGGGATGACGAAACTGATCAGCCCTCAGGCTGGAATACGCTGGAACAGGCATGAAATCGTGATTTTTACTTTGACCCCTCTACTGCCAATTTTAAGGTATGGCACAGGTTTCTCGCATCCCTGCCAAAACGTTCGGCGGTGTTCGGCATGATCTGCGACCTGAGACCAAAAAAAGCTACGGCAAGTGCACCCATCGCTTGCTCCTAGATTAGGTGCTCACCTCTACCGTAGCCTTCTTTAGTCAAGGGAGTTTTAGTTAAAAGGCGTCATCCTCCTCTTCCTCCCCATAGTCATCGTCCTCGTCTACGAGTTCGTCCTCTTCATCGTCAGCATCACTACTGGCGAATTCAAAATCGCGAGTCCGTCCAGTGATTTTTTCAATCACGTGGGGCGCCGTTTCATCGTCAATGAGGACATCCTCACCGAGGTCAGCGGTCACATTGACCGTCATTGAGGGGGGTTCGGGTTCAGGGCTGATAACGTGGGTTTGACCCAAGCGATCTTCACCCTCTTCCCACTCTTCGTCGCCGTTGCTACTTTCCTCGTAGCTGTTGAAGCCGGTGCCCGCTGGGATGAGACGGCCAATGATGACGTTTTCCTTGAGTCCCCGCAGCCAATCGGACTTGCCTTCAATGGCCGCTTCCGTGAGTACCCGTGTTGTCTCTTGGAAACTGGCGGCTGAAATAAAGCTATCGGTATTCAGTGAAGCCTTGGTAATCCCCAAGAGGACAGGGGTATATTGGGCAGGTGCACCACCGGTGAGTGCCATGGGTTCGTTGGCTTGCTCCGCTTGGCGCAGACTCATGAGTTCCCCAGAGAGAACGATTGTATCGCCGGCATCATCAATCCGTACCTTCGAGGTCATCTGGCGGACAACCACCTCAATGTGTTTATCGGCAATCTCAATCCCTTGGGTGAGATACACCGACTGCACCTCGTTGACCAAGAAGGATTGCACCTTCTCAAGGCTAATTTGGGCGGCTTTGAGCAACCCTTGGGGTTTGTAGTACTCAAAGTAAATGGAGAGGATGTCGTGGGGATCCACAGGGCCATCGGTGAGGGGGTCAGCGAGATTGACCTTTTGACCATCCACCACCAAGGGGTTTTGACCCGGCAGGACAGGGTATTCCTGAATCGTGCCATCCTCTTCAATGACTTTGATATCTACGCTGTCATCACTGTTGTAGGTGACTTGACAGGTGCCGGGGCGCACAGCCAGCACGCATTTTTCTTTGGGATGGCGCGCTTCAAGGAGTTCTTCAATCCGAGGTAACCCCTGAATAATGTCCCCCGTTTTCGCCCGCTCAAACACCAACAGGGCGAGGTTATCCCCGCGCTGCACAAGGTCACCGTCCTCAATTTGCAGCACTGCCCCCGGCGAGACAAGGTAGGGACGGGCTAAGCGCAGGATCACGTGGTCATCGGCCACCGCCATGACCGCTGCTGTTTCTGGGGCAGTCACCCCCTTGGCCAGTTCATCGCCGGGACGCACGAGATCGCCAACTTTGACCGTGGGTTTAGCCCCGTTGGTCTCGATCCGCAGGCGATCGCTCTCAGTAACGACCAGAATACGGCGAACCGATTCCCCACTGCGCAAGATCCCCTGCACTTCACCTGCCTGCTTGGCTTTGATGTCCGTGCGGGCAATCACGGCACCGGGGCCAATGTGATCGCCATCCTTGACCAAGAGGGAAGTAAACGTACTGCCTTGGGTTTGATCGGCAGCAATGTCACGGCGAATCACCAAGGATTCCAGAATCACCAGTTGGAGGCGCCGGGCTTCTGGATCCACCTCATCCGTCACAATTTCAATGTCAGCAGCCAGTTGGGGGGCTTCGCTGCCAATTTCAAGGACTAACTGTGTCCGCAGCAGATCAACGCCATCAACGGATTTAACTCGCTCATCGTGTTTGTAGGGCAACCGCTGCACAGCCCGCAGGCGAATGGACTGCCCTGAGCTATCACTGGAGTCTTGGCTGGGTACCGATGGCTCATCAGGCACGCTAAATTCTTGGACGGGGCGCAGCAGAATCGCTGGTCCTTCGGGAGTGTCCTCCAGATAATCCACTTGCGAGAGGGTTTCAACCACAAGGCCGGGGAGTACCTCTTCACCCGGACGCGCCAACACACCATGCTTCAGCCGCGCGGCTTCCGGATCATCCACAAGGTGCAGTTCGCCGGGCTTGATAATAATTTCCCGCAGAATGTCGTTTTTCTGGATGACTTCGACGACACCGCTGTTTTGACAGAAGATGTCCTTGACAACCTCCGTCCCTGCTTCGACGTATTGGTTGTCCTCTACCATGAGCAGCGAAATGTCTTTATTTACCTCATGGGTTTCTTCGGGAATCCACAGGAGCGTCCCCCCCTTGAGGACTTCGTAGCCCTGCTTGGCTTTGCCTTTTTTGGCCACTTCAATGTCGGCATATTTGAGGATACCGCCAGTCGTGGTGTGGTAGCGATCGTCAATGAGTTCGGCCACCACTTGACCATTGGCGACTTTCGTACCGGGGGCAGCTTTCAAGGAGAAGCGCTGACCAGTGGCGGTTTCAATAATGTAATGCTCGCGTCCCTGCTGGGTTTCTTTGAGCACCTTGGCTTTATCGAGCATCACCGAGGCAGTAATAATTTCCACCTCGCGACCGCCTTTGCTATCCTGTTGCTCAGGGAGACGCACGACACCGCCATGCTCGGTTTTCACCGTGGTTTCTGCAAGCACGGCCCCGGCTTCAATGCGATCGCCATTTTTCACCACCGGCTCCGCACCGGGGGGCAGGTTATAGACTTCCCCAGACAGTACCCAAATCAAGCCACCTTTGGGGGCAATGCGCGTTGTGGTGCCTTGGCGATCGCGCTTCTCCTCTGCCTCGAGGTTGACGAACTTCACTTGACCCGCCAAATCCGAGGCCACATCCTTGGTCACTTTCTCCGTGGACTTGCGGACACTGCGGGAGGCCTGCGCCACTTCCGCCAACAATTGACCCGCTTCAACGGTTTCACCCTCTGCCACTAGCACAATTGACCCTTGGGAGAGGTCAAATTCTTGGCTTTGTTGACCACTTTTGATCACAAGCTTGCCAGCGGTTTCGACAATAAAGGCATCATCCCCGTGACGAGTGCGGTAGGGACGTACCCGTAATTTCTTGCCGTACTCCACCGTGCCAGCAAAGGGAGCGCGTTCTTGGCGAGCCACTTCCCCCGTAAACACCCCACCAGTGTGGAACGTGCGCATGGTCAACTGCGTACCGGGTTCACCAATGGATTGAGCGGCAATAATGCCCACCGCTTCTCCCATATCCACCAGTTGGGCATGGGCAAGGCTCCAGCCGTAGCAAAGACGACACACAGAGCCAGTGGCCTCGCAGGTGAGGGGCGATCGCACCACTACTTCTTCGATACCCGCATCAACAATTTTCTTCGCTAGATCAGCAGAGATGGCTTGATTTTTGGCCACCAGCACTTCGCCCGTTTCCGGATGGCAGACATCATTGAGCACCACTCGACCCAAAAGCCGATCCTCTAGCGCTAGTACCTTATCCCCCACCGTCATACTGCGCAGCGTAATGCCCCGCTCCGTTTCACAATCCTCTTCGCGGATAATCACATCTTGAGAGACATCCACCAAGCGCCGGGTCAAGTAACCGGAGTCCGCCGTCCGCAGTGCTGTATCCACTAGTCCTTTACGCGCACCGTAGGAGGAGATAATGTACTCCGTCACCGTCAGCCCTTCGCGGAAGTTGGTTTTAATCGGCAGGTCAATGATTTCCCCTTGGGGATTGGCCATTAACCCCCGCATTCCCACCAACTGGCGCACCTGCGAGAGGTTTCCCCGTGCCCCCGAGAAGGCCATCATGTACACGGAGTTGAGGACATCAGTATTACGGAAGTGCCGCACCACCTCGTTTTTCAGTTCTTCGTTGGTGGTGTTCCAAGTGTCAATCACCTTCTGGAAGCGTTCCACCTCCGTAATTTCACCCCGCGAGTAGCGCTCCTGAGCGGTTTTAATTTCCTTTTCAGCGGCTTCGAGGAGTTCCTGTTTTTTCGGGGGCACGAGCAGGTCATCAACACTGATGGAGACACCGGCGCGGGTGGCATAGCGAAAGCCAAGGTCTTTGACTTTGTCGGCCATTTCCGCTGTGCGGGCGGTGCCAAAGTTGCTAAACGACCAAGCAATTAGGTTCCGCAAGCCTTTTTTGTCAATGATGCGGTTAAAGAAAACAGGCTTTTTCTCAGTCATGGTGTTGGGGTCTCCCAAATTAACTGGCTAGGGCTTCTTGAATCGTTTGGTTGTAGATGATGCGACCGGGGGTGGTGCGGATGTATTGGGAAATCAGTTGACCGTTGGCATCCTCCTTGACTCGCCGCAGGGAATACTCCAGTAAACGGGAACCATCTTCATAGGTCGTAATCTGAGGTTCACTGCTGTCGCCATCGTCCACCTCACCGTCGTAGCGCACCCAGACAAAGGCATGGAGCGGCAAGTGTCCCTGTTCGTAGGCCATGACCACGTCTTGGAAGTTGGCATAGTAGCGATCGCTATAATCTGGCAGCTTCGGATTTTCTGCCGTCAAGTAATAGCAACCCAAAACCATGTCTTGGCTGGGGGTAATAATCGGCTTGCCCGTGGCCGGCGACAGAATATTATTTGAGGCTAGCATCAGCATCCGCGCCTCCGCTTGGGCCTCAATCGAGAGGGGGACGTGCACCGCCATTTGATCCCCGTCAAAGTCGGCGTTGAAGGCAGGACACACCAAGGGGTGCAGTTGAATGGCACGCCCTTCCACCAGAATTGGCTCAAAGGCCTGAATCCCCAAACGGTGGAGGGTTGGGGCACGGTTGAGCAGCACCGGGTGACCCTCAATCACCTCCTCCAGCACATCCCAAATTTGGGGGTCATTGCGCTGGATCATCCGCTTCGCTGCCTTAATGTTGTTGACAATTTGTTGGCGAATCAAGCGGTGAATCACAAAGGGCTGGAAGAGTTCAATGGCCATCTCCCGAGGCAGGCCGCACTGGTGCATTTGCAGTTTTGGCCCCACCACAATCACCGAACGACCGGAGTAGTCCACCCGTTTCCCCAGCAGGTTTTGGCGGAAGCGACCCTGTTTCCCCTCAATAATGTCGGAAAGGGACTTCAGGGGACGGTTGTTGGCGCCCACTACCGTACGACCGCGACGACCATTATCAATCAGGGCATCCACCGCCTCTTGAAGCATGCGCTTCTCATTCCGAACAATAATCTCGGGGGCGAGAATCTCTTGCAGGCGGGCAAGGCGGTTGTTGCGGTTAATGACGCGGCGGTACAGGTCATTCAGGTCAGAGGTGGCAAAGCGCCCACCATCTAACTGCACCATTGGCCGCAGATCCGGTGGAATCACGGGAATTACCGTCAAAACCATCCACTCTGGCTTTGCTCCAGTGGCAATGAAGTTGTCAATGACCCGCAGCCGTTTGATGAGCTTGGCGCGTTTTTGCCCCTTGGAGTTGAGGATTTCCTGCCGCAGTTGGTCGGCCTCTTTTTGCAGATCTAAATCCTGAAGTAGGCGTTGAATGGCTTCAGCCCCAATGCCCACCTCAATACCCTCTAGCTCCGAGTCTTCGCTGTAGATCTCTTCTTCAATTTCCTGCCACTGATCTTCGCTTAGGAGCTGCTTGTAGCTGAGGCTAGGGTGATTGCCCGGATCTAGCACCACATAGGAATTGAAATAGACAATTTGCTCCACATCCCGCAGGGGCATATCCAGCAGGATCGCCATGTAGCTGGGAATCCCCTTCAGATACCAAACATGGGTCACTGGGGCAGCCAACTTAATGTAGCCCATGCGATGGCGGCGCACCCGCGATTCGGTGACTTCAACGCCACAACGTTCGCAGACAATGCCACGATGGCGCACCCGCTTGTATTTACCGCAGTGGCACTCCCAATCCTTAGCAGGACCAAAAATCCGCTCGCAGAAGAGGCCGTCCATCTCTGGCTTGAGGGTGCGATAGTTAATGGTTTCTGGTTTAGTCACCTCGCCCACCACTTGACCGTTGGGGAGCGTGCGCTGCCCCCATTGGATGATGCGCTCCGGTGACGCGAGAGACACTTTTACATAATCAAAGCGTTGCTCGATTCTGGGCATAAACTCACAAATCCTTTGGCGGTGAATAGATCAAAGGGGCGATCGCCCCCAAACAAGCTGACTCAGTTCTGAGTGTTTAGAATGTCGTTGCCCCTTCTTTGTCGTCCGTGTCGTCGAGGGCACTGTAGTCAATTGTGGGTCGTGCCGGGGTACGGCGAGGGCTGACATCCACCATCAAATCCACCTCGGGGTCAGGTTTCATTTCGCCATCGTCATCAAAGCTGGGAATACTGGCCTTGCGCACGGAAATATCCAAGCACAGGGATTGCAGCTCCCGCATCAGCACCTTGAAGGACTCTGGCGTGCCCGGTCGTGGAATGGATTGCCCTTTAACAATGGCATTGAGGGCTTCATTGCGTCCTTGCATATCATCGGACTTGACCGTCAGCAACTCTTGGAGAATATAGGCGGCACCATAGGCCTCCAATGCCCACACCTCCATCTCGCCAAAGCGCTGACCCCCTTGCTGGGCTTTACCACCGAGGGGCTGTTGAGTAACCAAAGAGTAAGGCCCTGTGGAGCGGGCGTGGATCTTATCGTCCACCAAGTGCACGAGCTTCAGCATATAGGCCATCCCCACCGTCACGGGCCGGTCAAAGGGTTCACCGGTGCGGCCATCATAGACGACCATTTTGCCCGGATCCTCAGGATTAAAGACCCAATCTTGACCCGTGACTTCTTTGGCCTCTTGTAGCTTGGCATGGACGGTTTCGCGGGATTTTTCCTTGCCGTGCATTTCATCAAAGGGAGTAATTTTGAACCGACGACCAAGGCACTCCCCAGCCCAGCCCAGCAAACACTCATAGACTTGCCCCACATTCATCCGTGAAGGCACCCCCAAGGGATTGAGGACAATATCCACGGGGCGACCATCGGGTAGGAAAGGCATATCCTCCACAGGGAGAATGCGGGAAATAATCCCCTTGTTGCCGTGGCGGCCAGCCATTTTGTCCCCCACCTGAATTTTGCGCTTCTGGGCCACATAGACCCGCACCACCATATTGGCACCGGGGGGTAGTTCATCTCCCTGCTCACGGGTAAAGACGCGCACATCGACAACGCGCCCTTTTTCACCATTGGGCACCCGCAGGGAGTTATCCCGCACATCCCGCGCTTTTTCACCAAAGATGGCACGCAGGAGTTTTTCTTCGGGGGGCTGATCCGATTCCCCTTTGGGGGTGACTTTACCGACGAGAATATCGCCTGCTTCTACAAAGGCACCGATGCGGATAATGCCGTTTTCATCCAACTGCCGCAGGGCATCTTCAGAGACGTTGGGCACTTCGCGGGTAATTTCCTCAGGACCTAGTTTGGTTTGCCGCGCCTCGATCTCGTACTTCTCAATGTGGATGGAGGTATAGACATCCTCTTGAACTAGCCGTTCGCTGATCAGGATGGCGTCTTCGTAGTTGTAGCCTTCCCAAGGCATATAGGCCACAAGGATGTTTTGGCCAAGGGCTAGTTCGCCCCCCTCAGTGGCGGAGCCATCAGCAATCACCTGTCCTGCCTGCACGCGATCGCCGACAAAGACAATCGGTCGTTGATTCAAGCAGGTATCTTGGTTGGAGCGCTGATACTTTTGCAGCGTGTAGGTCATCTCAGGGCCATTATCGGTTTTGACGCGAATTTGATTGGCATCCACATAGGTGACCACACCATTGGTCTGGCTGAGAATCACCATCCCAGAGTCCCGTGCTGCCTGAGCCTCTAGACCGGTACCCACTAAGGGACGGTGCGGTCGCAACAGGGGTACCGCCTGCCGCTGCATGTTGGATCCCATGAGGGCACGGTTGGCGTCATCGTGCTCTAGAAAGGGAATCAGCGAGGTGGCCACAGAGATAATCTGCACTGGCGAAACTGCTACGTAGTCCACCTGATCGGGGGTGGTGGTGGTGAAATCTTGACGATAGCGTACAGGCACCACATCCCCAAGGATGTAGCCGTTTTCATCGGTGGGCACGTCCCCCGGCGCCACCCGCTTATCATCCTCTTCGTCAGCGGTCATGTAAACGGGGGGGCGATCCTTCAGCACCCGACCATTTTCCACTGGATAGAAAGGCGTCTCAATAAAGCCATATTCGTTGACGCGGGCATGGGTGGCCAAGGAACCAATCAACCCAGCGTTGGGACCTTCAGGAGTTTCAATGGGGCAAATGCGACCATAGTGACTCGGGTGAATATCCCGCACCGCAAAGCCCGCCCGCTCCCGAGTGAGACCGCCGGGGCCTAGGGCACTCAAGCGCCGTTTGTGGGTGAGTTCCGCGAGGGGGTTGGTCTGATCCATGAATTGGGAAAGCTGGCTAGAACCAAAGAATTCCTTGATGGCCGCCACCAAGGGCTTCGGGTTGACCAGCGAAGTGGGCGTCAAAGAATCCGTGTCAGACACCGTCATCCGCTCGCGAATGATGCGCTCTAGGCGATTGAGGCCAACGCGCACTTGGTTTTGCAGCAATTCACCCACAGAACGGACGCGGCGGTTGCCCAAGTGGTCAATGTCATCAATCGTGCCCAGATCAAACTCGAGGTTAATTAGATAATCAATGGCCGCAAGAATATCTTCTGGGGTGAGGATGCGCACCGAGTCGGGAATATTCAACTGCAACTTGCGGTTGAGCTTATAGCGACCTACCCGGCCAAGGTCGTAGCGTTTGGGATCAAAGAAGCGCGACTCCAGAAGCTGTTGTCCCCCTGAAACCGTGGGCGGCTCCCCTGGGCGCAGTTTTTTGTACAGTTCAATAAGGGCGTCTTCTTCGGAGAATTTGCCTTCTTTTTCAACAGTTTTTTGGTAGTACTCGGGGTGACGCAGCCGCTCTAGAATTTCGCTATCGGTTAACCCCAAGGCCTTGAGGAGAACGTGCGCTGAGAGCTTACGGGTTTTGTCAATGCGTACCCAGAGCAGATCGTTTTTATCGGTTTCAAATTTCAGCCAAGCGCCCCGGTTGGGAATCAGGCTGGCATTGTAGGTACGGCGACCATTCTTGTCGGTTTCTGATTTGTAGTAAACGCCGGGACTGCGGACAATCTGGTTGACAATGACGCGCTCTGCACCATTGATAATAAATGTCCCGCGATCGGTCATCAGGGGCAGATCGCCGATGAACACATCTTGGTCAATGATATTGCCGTTTTCTTTGTTAATGAGGCGAGTCGGGACATACATTTGCATTGAGTAGGTGGCATCCCGCCGCTTGGCCTCATCGACGCTATACTTCGGCTCCTTGAGTCGGTAGTCCTTGGCCAAAAAGTGCAACTCAATTTTGCCGGTATAATCAGTAATGGGGGAGAAACTCTCTAGCTCTTCAATGAGTCCTTCTTCCAGAAACCATCGGAAGCTGGCCCGCTGAATCTCGACAAGGTCTGGCAAGGTAAAAGCGGGTGGCGTGTAAATCTGATTACTAGCCATGTATATCCTCTAGAGGGTATCGCTAAAACGCGGATCTTGCATCTTAAATGAAGAGGCGTTGCCCTGTCAAGCACACCAAAAGCTCCGCTTACGGCAAACACTGCCGCCGGAGACCTCTGGCAAGATAAAGCTGTTGGAAACGAGAAGAGTTGACAAGTGTCACTGCCGCGCTTGCAAGCCGCTACCTATGACCATAGCACAGAGTTCTTACAGTTAAGCGACAGTTCACAGTTCACTAATAGTTATGGGGGTTGCTGCAACTTCAATCCTGTGTGCAGGGTTTCCAAAACAAGCGTTAAATGACCGTCTCTCAGGGCTGGCCAGTGGAGCCACAATCCAGAGAAGTGCCCACTGCGAAAAATGCCGTGGTCATCGGGTGCTTGACGGCGGTAGCTTGTTCCTTCCTTGAGATACCAATGAAAATCCTGCTCCGGTACCACCCAGACCAAGTATTCCTGAACCCCACAGCGACAATAAACCTCTAGTTTGTCGTGGAGATCGTAGGCGGCACTGCTACTGGCAATTTCGACAATGAGTTCAGGCGCCCCTTCAAGATAATCATCCTCGCTGATACGGGAGGTGCCATTGACAAGGCGCAGCAGGGCATCGGGTTGCACCACTGTTTGGGCATCTAAGCGGACGGTGGCATTAGCGAGCACCATGACGTTGGCTGTTGCCACTTCAAAGGCCATCAACCAGCCCATGACGAGACTGTGGGGACGGCTGTGGGAATTCACCCGCACAGGGGAGGCCACGTACACGACTCCGTTAATGAGTTCAGCTTTTTTAATATGAGGACATTGGGCATACAGGCGCTCAAAGGCCTCGCGACTGAGGCGATCGCCACTCTCCAACATTGGCACTGTCCCCTGCGGAGCTGCAAACATGATCAGCGGATTTGCCCTGCACTGCTTGCCTCTATTCTAGGCTAGGCGGAAAGGCCAATTGTGGTTTCTGAGAGGCGGCCATCTTCCATGTGAATGATGCGATCGGCGACATCAAGAATACGGTTATCGTGGGTCACAATTAAAATGGTGCAGCCCTGTTCGCGGGCAAGGCTACGCATAATTTCCACCACATCGCGACCGGATTTTTTATCGAGAGCAGCCGTCGGTTCATCGGCAAGGACAATTTTGGGATGTCCCACGAGAGCGCGAGCGATCGCCACCCGTTGCTTTTGCCCCCCCGAAAGTTCATGGGGATAGTAGTCAAGGCGCTCTCCAAGGCCAACGGCACAGAGCATGGCTTCCACCCGCTCTCGAACTTCCTGTGGACTGAGGTGGGGTTGCAAATCCAGCGCCATTTGCACATTTTGGCGAGCCGTCAAGGCATGGAGCAGATTGTGCCCTTGGAAGATGTAGCCCGTTTGCCGCCGAATTTGAATCTGCTGCTCTTTTGTGGCGTTGCGTAGCTCCTGACCCAGAACCCGCAGACTGCCCTCTTGTGCCGATCGCAAGGCACCGATCAGGGTTAACAGTGTGGTTTTCCCTGACCCCGAAGGCCCCGTCATGATCACAATTTCACCCGCCTCAATGCGAGCGCAGAGATCAAAGAGAATTTGCTTGCGCAGTTGCCCCTGACCAAAGTAGTGATTGAGGCCTTGAATGTGGATCACTGGCTCCATAACACCATCCTAGAAAATATCGGCAGGATCAGCCGCTTGGATCCGCCGCATGGCGATCGCTCCCGAAAGGGTACACATTAAGACCGTGAGGGTAAAGACCAAACTGGCGCGCTCTACGGTCATCCACACTGGCAGTGACGTGGCTCTGGCAATAAGGATGTAGAGTAAAAATGACACGATAAAGCCTGGAACATAGCCCATACAGGAGAGAATCAAGGACTCCTGCATGACCACGCCATAGAAGAAGATATCGCGGTAGCCCATGGCCTTGAGGGTGGCATACTCCGCCAAGTGATCCGTGACATCGGTGTAGAGAATTTGATAGACAATCACGGAACCAACGATAAATCCCATCAGGGCACCAAGGGAGAAAATAAAGCCAATGGAGGTACTCTTTTCCCAATAACTGCGCTCAAACTCAGCAAACTCCTCACGGGTCATCACCAGTACATCATTGCCGAGGGAAGCATTCATCCGCCGTGCCAATGCTTTCGTATTCACCCCCGGCTGCACCCGTACTAAACCCACATCGATCAGCCCCGGATGACGTTCGGGGAAAAGGCGCAAAAAGTTCAAATCACTCGTGAGCAAATTACCATCGGCACCAAAGTTGGCTCCCATGCGAAACAAGCCTGCCACGGTGATTTTGCGGCCAGAGACTTCGGTCGTGACCTCTTCCCCTTGGCGGTATAGCTCAGGAATCGGGCCAAACTCAGTGCGGGATTGGGCATCAAAAAGAACATGATCCGCTAGCTTAATCGCCTCTTGCCAGTGGGGGGTATCGGATACGGAAATGGACACCGCCAGCGGATCCACGCCAATCACCATCAGTTGGCGAGTACTTTTGTTAATGGGATTGCGCCAGAGACCAAAACTCAGGTAGAGGGGAGAAACCGACTCGACCCCTTCAAAGCCCGCTGCTTGGTAGAGTCGCCGCCGGGGAAAGCTGCGCATGGCAATCAGCGCCGTCGACTGGGGACTAATGAGGACAATATCGGTGTTTAAGCTCTCGTGGAAGCGCACTGCCGCCTTAAAGAGGGCATCGCGAAAGCCAAACTGCATCAGCATCAGCACAACCGCAAAGGCAATGCCCGCGATCGCCACCAATAGGCGAATGCGCTCTCGAATCAGTTGTAGCCAAGCTAAGGGAATTGCAAAAATCATCCTTGAACCTCAGCGTGGATCAATGGCAATTTCCACTTGCATATTTGTTAGACCCGCCACCGGCTCACTGTTGTCAAGGCGAATTTTCACTTCCACAACCCGCGCATCCGTTTTGGCGGCTGGATCCGTATCAGTCACGTCATTCTTGGCCACCACCAGCCCTACTTGCGCCACACGGCCACTAAGCGGCGCGCTGAGGGCACTGCTGCGAATTTCAGCGGGCTGTCCTACACGAACCCGAGGCACATCGGTCTCATACACCTCAGCAACGGCATACATTTGGTCGGTATTCCCCAATTCAAGAATCCCCCGTTCATTGATAGTTTCGCCGGCTCTTGTGTGAATCCGCAGCACCCGACCATTGCGAGGGGCGCGAATAATGGTGCGCTCAAGGCGGGCTTCTGCCAGTTGCAGATTGCGCTCTGCTGAGAGGAGCTGCACTTGGGTTTGTACCCGTCCCAGATTGGCTTGGGCGGCGTCCACTTGGGCATTTGCCGTGGCCAGTTCTGTGCGGCGCTCTTCCTGTAGGCGAACGAGGTTGGCTTGGGCGTTGCGCAGTTCTTCCTGTAAGCTCCGGACGCGGACAGTGCGATCGTCGAGATCCTGTTGCGACACTGCCCCATCGGCAAAGAGTTGGGCAAAGCGCTGGTACTCGCGATTGGCGGTCTCTAATTCCGCTTGAATGCGTTGAATTGTGGCCTGCTGGGCTTGAATGGCGGCAATGGCCGGTTCATTGGCGCGATCGCGACGGCGTTCGGCTTCGGCAATTTGAGCAACAGCTAGGCGGGTTTCGGCCTCATAGCGTAGGCGGGCTTCCTGCAACTGACTGGCCGCCAAGTCCCGTTCGGCTTTGCGTTCCGGGTAGGTATCTAAATAGGCAAGGGGTTGACCGGCCACCACGCGATCGCCTTCGCGCACTAACAACTGTCCCAATCGCTCCGTCATCGAGGGGGCACTCACCGCCACCACTTCCCCTTCCGGTTCGAGTCGGCCAAGGGCGGTAATGCGATCGCTCATGGGATTAGCAAGGGCTGCCTGAATTGCCTGTTCTTCATTGACCCGTTGACGTTGCTGCCAATAGTTCAAACTGAATGCCAAGCTGCCTAATCCGATGGCGATCGCCCCCCCGATCAGCCATGGACGACCAATTTTGCTGAGAAACGGCTGTCCCATGGGAGGACCTCGTAAATAAATGCAGTGTAATCAAAACCAATAAGTACTCCCTGATTCTAATACAGAGTTCCAAGGTTATTAAGAAATACTAAGGTCGCCGACCGCAGGATTGCCAAAGGGCTTGCCGTTCTGAGGGCAGAATCTCTCGCCACTGTCCGGGGGCAAGGTCACCCAGTTGCAAATTGGCGATCGCCACCCGTACCAAGCGCAGGGTGGGAAATCCTACCGCAGCCGTCATGCGGCGGACTTGGCGATTGCGACCTTCCCGCAACGTCAGACTCAGCCAATGGGTGGGAATAGAACGACGATAACGAATGGGTGGCTCCCTAGGGGGTAAGGAGGGTTCCTGTTCCAGTACTTGGACAACCGCAGGTCGCGTGCGATAGCCTTGGACGACAACGCCTTCGGCCAACTCAGTCAGGGCTGCGGGGTTGGGTTCACCTTCCACCTGTACCCAGTAGGTGCGCGGATGACCATAGCGGGGATCCGTCAAGCAGTGTTGCAACCAGCCATCATTGGTGAGGAGAACCAGCCCCTCGCTGTCGTAGTCGAGGCGGCCAGCGGGATAAATATCAGGAATGGGAACGTAATCTTTGAGGGTTGATCGCCCCTCTTGATCTTGAAACTGACAAAGCACCCGATAGGGCTTGTACAGGAGAATGTAGCGATGGTTCATCGTTAGGAAAAGTCTAACTGCGACGCCGTTTTACCTCAGTTTATGACCTAGTAAAGACTAGGGGGGAATGCTAACCGCAGACTTAGAAGTTTCTGGCTCGAAGACCAGTTTACTGCCGCCCACAGTGTTGATTCCCAAATGTTTTGCAATTGTAGATCACAAAACAATATTGGCAGTCACCAACGTCGCAGCCAAACCAGAGCTACTATAGCACATCTACTCTGGGGGCTGGCTTTAGATATCGAGGTTTTCTAGGGCCAACTGGGGGCCATAGGTCTCGATAAATTCGCGACGAGGTGCCACGCGATCGCCCATCAGGATGGTGAAAATGCGATCGGCCTCAGCAGCATCTTCAATTTCCACCCGTTTGAGAATGCGCGTCTCTGGGTTCATCGTCGTTTCCCACAACTGCTCAGGCATCATTTCCCCGAGACCCTTAAAGCGCTGGATCGTGTAATTGGCATTTTCCGGGAAGGCGGCAATCTGCTGCTGCAGCTCGCGATCGCTATAGCAATAGAAGTGCTGTCGCCCCCGTTCAACCTTATACAGGGGTGGGCAGGCAATATAGACAAAGCCTTGGTTAATCAATTCCTGCTGATAGCGATAGAAAAAGGTCAGCAACAAGGTGCGAATGTGGGAACCATCCACATCAGCGTCTGTATTGTGGGCACACAACCCACCGACACCGCAAATAAAGTTTTCATCCCCCTCCACTGAGAAGTCATAGACATACTCACCCACGGGTGGAATTTCCGCAACTTGCGTCACCTCTAGTGCCATTAAGTCTTCACTAATAGGGGTAAAAGCCAGTGGCTTGTGGTGGGGCGAAGCCAGATAGGCCGTCAGGGATTCACTGTGGGGATGACGCTGCCAAATGGGCAACGCCGCTTCCAGTTGGGGCTTGCCGCTCAGGGTGAGGCAATGCACTTCGTGGCGGGTTTGTAGCTGTGAATTGGCAACGGCTTCTGGTTTTAGCGTTGTCCAGCTTGCTACCCAGCCCAACTGACCAAACAGGTAGAGGAGGCCATCTTTGAGGGTAGGAGAAGTGGTGGTCATAGAGATGTGGCTGCGGGCGATCGCCCCATCGCCGAGGAAATACCCCTCCAAAAAGGCCAACTGTAGCTCTAGGGGCACCCGCCACACCAAGGAGGGCAGGCACTTCTCGTGGGCTTTGCCCCCCACCCCCAAGGCTTTAAGCAAGCGGGCTGCCAAGACACTGTGGAAGTAGAGCTTTTGCCCTTGACTTTCAGGGTCAGCATCGCAGTGAGGAGACTCGCCAAAGAGGGTTTCAATGGTACGGCAGAGTTCAGGGATAAAGGGCTGGTCTTTTCGCCCCAAGCTGAGGCTAACTTGATGTTGACTCAGGCTTCCCTCGGCTACATACCAGCCTAAAAACCACAATAACTCCCGATTGACCTCTAAATATCGGCCAAAAGCTTTGTCATGGTGGGCATGGGGCACAAGTTGCACCTCCCCAGTGAGGCACTCTAGTTCCGCAAGGGTAAAGCTATCGAGGGGCTGATAATCGCTGATTTGGCGGTAGGGGGCATTTTTGCTGTCGTCACTTTGATGCTGCATCCTCTCAAGCCGCGACGGCAACGTTTGGTATTGGAGTGGGTAATGCCACTGAATGGCCTCGAGGTAATTGAGGAAGTGCTTCAGTGTGGGCGTGGTTTGACCCCGTTCCCATTGGGAAATAGTGATGGCCTGTTTGACCCCGACTTGGGCAGCAACGGCCTGTTGACTGAGCCCTTGGACTTGACGGGTCTGCCGTAGGGGTTCCCACAGCTGGGGATCATAGGCAACACGCGGTTGTTGCCCCTCCGAGGAGCACTCGACCCGTGCTAGGAGTTGTTGGTCACACAGGGCTTTGACACCTTCCCCCTTGAGATACAGCCCCTCCGTGAGACCCGCTTGGTAAAACAAGTGCAGCAGATCAATGCGCTCAACAATTGGGGGACGCGGTAAGCGGCGACTGGCAACAAGGCGATCGCCCACCCGAATCTCATTGCCCTTTTTCAACTTAATCTGGCCGTCTTCATAGACATAAACACTGTGGGAGGCCGTCACCTTAATGGAGCGATGGTAGCGGGTTTGAATCGCATACATTGGCTCCTCATGGGAATGGCGAATCACTGCCTTCAGGGGTTGAAAGCGAGTCTGACCCGTCTTGGGATCAAAGGACATCACCTGATAGTGCTGGGCAATCCGCTGTTCCTCAATACACTCGTCAATAAACTCACCAATTTTGACCAATTCCACCTGCCCGTAGGCATTCCTGACAAGGGTGGGTTCATCCCCGGCCACACTCATAATAATGATGCGGTGATAGCGCAACTTGGCAGGGTCAAACTCCTCTCCCTTTACGCCTAAACCAAGGGCAGTAATTAAAGACTGTACCTCGTTATTCTTGTAAATTTTGGCATCATCGGTTTTTTCAATGTTGAGAATCTTGCCCCGCAGCGGCAAAATCGCTTGGAAGCGGCGATCGCGCCCTTGCTTGGCACTGTTGTGAACAAAAACGCCACTGGCCAGCGCAAAGTTATGGGTTCCCGGCACTTCTAAATCGTAAACATCAATCTTTTCACCCATAACCTCAATTGAGACAATGCGATGGTTATAGTTTTTGATTGCTTCTAAGGCACGATTTGAATCGCCATCAAAGTACCGATTACAGAAAGTTTTAAAGCGTAAGAGCGACTTATCACGTGTTTGGCAACGATATTCGCGATAAGACTCTAAATCAATATTAGCTTGTTCTAACTCAATTTTCTTTAGGGCTTTAATTGTCTTGTCAAAGTAGGTCTTTGATAGTGCTTCTTTCCGCTTCTGACGGCACTTCTCCTTAACTTCAGGACGATGTAAGGTTTTATCAATGTGCTGGCGATGAAGTTCAAGATGTGCATCAGCAGACAGACGAATCAGATCCGTGGGATTATTGTTTCGCTTGTTGAAGTCAACATGATGACAATGCTCACCACTTTCTAAGGTGTATTTTCCTTGCCAGCGGTTATACCAATCTGCAAGCATGTGGGTAAACAGCCAAGAATTTGATCGAGGATCCCAAACCCTTTCGTAGCCATCGATCGTAATTCCCAAATCAGCGCTGCTAGATGCTTTTCGATAAAGTGGCATTAGGGAATCATCGGGAGTTAACGCCTGTGCCTCTTTATACTCACCATTGCGGAGCATGAAACGGTGATCGGGGGTGCAGATAATCACCTCGCCGTTGTCAAGGGTGAGCTTAATGACTTCAGCATTTGTTTTGGTTTTGCGGACGTTGACCAGTCGCTCAATACCAATCGTGCCATCGTGGCGAATTGTGTAGCCAAAATGCTCCTTGCCTGCCGCTTGTTCTGCCATTAACTCCACAAAACTGAGGCAACGGCCATCGGCGAGAGCCACCTTTGTATCACCAGCAAAGCAGCCACCGGCAGAATCACCTTCGACAATGAAAATTTCCGAGACAGCGGGATCCCGTGAACTGCAATCCGCCAATTTCCCCGGCAGCGTCGAAGACTCCAGCACCGACTTGCGCCGTACCATTTCCCGTGCCCGCCGCGCCGCTTCAGCCGCATTAAAGGCTTGGATGGCTTTTTCCAAAATCGTGTCGGTGACGGTCGGATGAAAGTCAAGGTATTCCGTTAGGGCTTCGCCCACAATGGCATCCACAATGCCGCGTACTTCGGTATTGCCCAGCTTGGTTTTTGTTTGCCCTTCAAATTCGGGGTTGGGTACCTTGACGGAAATGATCGCTGTCAGGCCTTCGCGAATGTTTTCCCCCGCCAAATTGGCATCCCCCTCCTTGAGTTTATTGCGCTTGCGGCCAAGGGCATTGAGGGTCCGCGTTAGGACTGCCTTTAGCCCCTCCATGTGGGTACCGCCATCAATGGTGCGGATATTATTGGCAAAGCCTAGCAGGTTTTCACTGTAGGCATCGGCACACCACTGTAGGGCTGCTTCCACCTGCACATCGTTTTTTTCCCCCTGAATGTAGATGATCTCTGGGTGAAGGGGTTCCTTTTCCTGCACCATGTAGCGGACATATTCACGGATACCGCCTTCATAGCAGTAGGTTTCACTCAAGGGGGGCGTAACGCGCAAATCCTTGAAATCAATACGAATGCCGGCATTGAGATAGGCCAGTTCCCGCAGCCGTGTCATCAGCACCTTGGCGTCAAATTCAATCGTTTCTGTGAAAATCTGGCGATCAGGAAAGAAGGTCACTGAGGTACCCCGCCGTTCCTCACTATCGGGGGTCTTTTCGAGGGGAGTAATGGGAACCCCCCGTTCATAGCGCTGATGATGGACAAAACCATTACGCCAGACCGTCACTTCTAGCCATTCCGAGAGGGCGTTGACCACAGAGACACCCACACCGTGCAACCCCCCTGAGACTTTGTAGCCACCATCGCCAAACTTGCCCCCGGCGTGGAGCACCGTCATCACCGTCTCAACCCCAGAGACGCCGGTATCGGGGTGAATATCCGTTGGAATCCCGCGCCCATTGTCGGTGACCGTGACGGAGCCATCAGCATTGATCTGAACTAGAATGGTGGAACAGTATCCTGCTAAGGCTTCATCAACGGAGTTGTCCACGACTTCATAAACCAAGTGGTGGAGTCCCTTGGGGCCAGTGCTGCCGATGTACATCCCCGGTCGGGTTCGTACGGGTTCAAGGCCTTTGAGCACCCGCAACTGGGCAGAGGAATACTCGGCGGTCATGGCAACTCCCTAACTGCTATAGAATCGAGGCAAATGCGTCTTCACTTGCCTAAATGTCAAATCTGACCTAAATTTTAGCACATAAGGGTTATAGGCGATTCTAGGAAATTTTCAGGCTGTATTTGAGTGGGGGATGCAGGGCTAATTGTTATTGGGGGGGCAACGGCCACCGGCAAAACGGCACTGGCGATCGCCCTCGCGCAGCAATTGAACAGTGTGATTTTGAGTGCCGACTCCCGCCAAGTCTATCGCGGCTTTGATGTTGGCACCGCCAAGCCCACCCCAGCCCAACAACGCCAAGTGCGCCACCACCTCATTGATATTTGTGACCCCCGCGATACTCTGACCCTGGCCATTTATCAAGCCAAAGCCCAAGCCTTGATTGCCCACTACCATTCCCAAGGGATCACGCCCCTCTTGGTGGGGGGGACAGGATTGTACATCCGCAGTATTACCCAAGGGCTAACGATGCCCCAAGTCCCACCGCAACCACATCTACGGGCACAGTTGATGGCTCTAGGTCAGCAGGAATGCTATCAATGGCTTCAGCAGGTGGATCCTGTGGCGGCGCAACGCATCCATGCCCACGATCACGTGCGTACCCTGCGGGCTTTGGAAGTCTATTACGTAACGGGGGTACCCCTCAGCCAGCAGCAGCGGTGCGAACCGCCTCCCTATCCGATTTGGTACTTTGCCCTAGCGGGGGGCGATCGCCAGCAACAGCGCCGCCGCATTCAAGAGCGCACCCAGCAAATGCTGGCCATGGGATGGTTGGATGAAATTCGGCAACTGCAAGCGCAGTACGGTGATGAACTGCCCCTATTAGATACACTGGGCTATCGCGAGATGCGCCAATATCTGCGGGGAGAACTCACCCTTGAGGCGGCGATTGCGCTCACGGTACAGCACACCCAACAATTTGCCAAACGACAGCGGACATGGTTTCGGGCAGAACCCGGCATCCATTGGCTGCAAGCCACCACCCTAGAGGAGCAACTAGCAGAGATTCAAGCACAACTGGGAATATAGCCCAGCACCACCTCAACAAAGCGGCGGATCAACTGATTGGCGTAGGGGGTAGGACGGGCTGTTTGCTTGAGTTTTTCCAGTTCGGCAGTGCCCAATTGATAGCGATCGCAATAACGGCTAATGCGGGCAATCAGGTCGCGATCGTCCACCTCCGGATGAAACTGAAAGGCGTAGAAGGGTTTACCCTCCAAGCGAAAGGCATGGTAGGGACACAACTCACTGTAGGCCAGTAAGGTCGCTCCCGCTGGCAGGGTCAAGGCGCGCTCCTGGTGTCCAGAAATCGCCAAAAAAGGATTGGGAAAGCCGGCAAATAGTGGATCAGCAACTCCCAAAGGCGTGAGATACAAAGGGTAGGTGCCCATTTCCATCCCCTGCCGATCCACAATCACCTGCCCTCCCAAGGCCTGCACTGCCAATTGAAAGCCAAAACAGGAGGCCAACACGGGGATCTCCTGCTCAATACAGGCCAAAATTAAGTCCATTGCCGGCGGTACAAAGCGATAGATCTCTGGCTTGAGCACTGTGGCATCACTGGAGCCACCGATAAAAAGGGCATCAAAGCCTTGAATACAGTCGGGGGTAAAGTCAGCACACTCAAAGCCATTGAGCACTGTAAATTGCTCGGCGGCCAAACCGCTCAGGCGGATAAATTCTGCCAATTCCTCCTGCTGCGTAGTGCGATCGCCCCGTGCCTGAAGCAGTAGAATCCGTAGAGACTTCACCGTTCTCTAGCGTTTAGAAATCTCAATGGGCTGAGGGGTCGGTGGACGTTGGGTGTCCACGAAACTAAACACAAGGGACGTTTCAAAAAGTCCCACGATTTGCTTGAGGGTTGGCTGCATCCGTGTTTTGCCCGTCATGCCATAGGCCACAGCAAGGCCACAGGCGCCCTCAAGGTCATTGACCTCCTTGATCCAATCGAGGAGCAGCGGACCACTTTCGGGGTCAAAGGTATCCAAAAGCCAAAGATGGTTGGCATTGGTTTGGGCAAGGAGCATGACTATTTGCTCGGAACCTGAGAGGGGAAAGACCGTTAGATGGTGAATGCCGCCCTCCTCAGCAATTTTGGCGGCGAGCGCCGCCGCTGCGGCTTTTTTGGTTTGAATCGTCAACACGGGATAGCCCTCAAACGCCTCGGGAATCTCCCCCCGTTGATGGTAAGAGACGGCTGCTTGTAATTCCTGAAGCTTTTTCGGCGGAAACAACTTAAAGAGGATATAGGCTTCCCCCGGAATTGCTTCCGTATCAATGGGAATCTGGTGCTGTGATTTGCTCTCCTCAGGGTCACCATTGATTTCTGCCATCATCGCTGGCACTGTTGCCACGTGCACCTGATAACTAAGGGCAGAATGGCGGGGTGAAGGAATCTTGAACCTCAGGTCTAGTTCAGGGCACTCCTCCTTCTCAAACTGTTTCTTGGTCTTTTTCCAGAATTTGATCAGCGCCTCGATCGCCACATAGACCATTTCCGCTTCCTCAGGGGCATAAAAGGGTCGCATTCCCTCCAAAGGATGGATGACACCCGGTTCAATGGTGTAAAGATGCCCCTTGAGGACAAAAGAGAGATCATTGCCTAAATCCTCTTCGCCAACCTCGGAAAAATTCAAGAAGAGACAATCGTTGCGCAGAACCGTTTCCTCTAAACGCTCATCATCGTCTTCGTCAATGTAGGGATACTCGTGATCAATCTGCTGCCAAAAGTTGCGTAGTGCCTCCTCCCCGCGGTAGAGCATCAGACCAAAGTCACGGTTGGCTCCTTGGGGGTTCACCAGTACTGCAAAGAGGGTGGGAGAGTCCCAAGCGTCGCAGTGGAGTTTAAGGGGGGTAAGACTGTCTAGGCGCCGCCAGATGTCCAGTTGAGCAAATTCCCTAATTTTCTGTGTGTAGAGGGAAACATATTCAGGGGGGAGCACCTCGATATCTACATCATCACTGGTGACTTCCGCCGCAATGAATTCAAAAAATTCATCCAGCAGGGGAATGTGGGCTTGATACTCCACCTGAATATCGAGGGGAGCCACCACACCGCGCAGAAAAAATTGCAACTCGCGGTCATCAACGATGATGGTGTGGGGACGGCAGGGCTGAGCTTGGGGATGGCGGGGATATTCGATCGCCTGCACCAACAGCCGCATGAGTTGCTCTGGGGTGGGTGGAAACTGACCCACCTCCATGCTGCGTACCCCCTGATCCTTGGGATCGAGCCAAGCCGCACAAAAGACTTCCTCGCTGCTGTCGAGTCTGCGGCCACCACCCACCCAAGTGGCGGCAACTTGCGGTACATTCAACAGACGACGGATGGTCGCAGCGGGTAGGCTCACAGGGCGATCGCTCTCAATTCGATAACCTTTCCACTCTAGCAAATGACGCAAATGGGTCGCACTAAGTATTTATTGGGGTTTGATCCAGGGCGGGACAAGTGTGGGTTAGCCCTTGCCCTCGGTCAAGAAGTGGTGCGCTATGAAGTGGTGGCCAGCGATCGCGCGATCGCCCGTGTCCAAGAGTGGCATCAAGCCTACCCATTTGAACAAGTGATTATGGGCAATCAAACCACCTCTCGCCAGTGGCAGCAGCAATTGCAAGCGGCTTTGGCTGTAGAAATTATTCCAGTGGATGAGCGCAATAGCACCCTAGACGCCCGCGATCGCTATTGGCAACTCTTTCCGCCCCACGGTTGGCAGCGGCTGATTCCCAAGGGGTTGCGCCTGCCCCCCCGACCCATTGATGATATTGTCGCCATTGTGCTGTTGGAACGCTACTGTGGTTATCCCCTACTGCTCAGTCAGAGGCAATAAACTTTATAATTGTCAGGTTATGGTACAGCACGGCAGCCGTGGAGAAAGGCACCCTCATTGAATTTCGGGTCAATAACCAGCGTCGCTTGGCGGTGATCGATCGCCCCGAAGGTAAAAAGCATTGGATTGCCATTGATCAGCATTTGCAAGCCCACACCATTCATCCGCGCCAACTGACCTTTACGGTGCCCGAGGAGCGGTTTCGTCCCCAAGAGATTCCCACATTTTGGCAGCAGGTGCAGCCGCTCTTGGATGCCGACAGTTTAGAAGTGGCTTGGGAAATTATCCGCGAGGAAAACCGCGCCATTACGCCAGCGGATCTAGCAGAGCTGCTTTTTTCGGAGCGATCGGCGGTGGCCTGCTATGCGGCCTACTATCTCCTTAGTGAGGATCGTTTCTACTTCAAGCTCAAGGGGGAAACCTACGAGGCTCGACCGGCTGCCCAAGTGGCAGAACTCAAACATCAAAGCGAGCGGGAAGCCCAACGCTTGGCGGAGGAAGTCAGCTTCCGTGAACATTTGACCCAAGCCCTGAAGGGGGAAACTGTGGCGTGGTCTGCCAGCGATCGCAAGCGCCTTGAGCAGTTAGAACGTTATGCTATAGCCATTGAACCCAGTGGCCAACACCAAGCAGCCATTGACCTCCTCAGTGAATTGCAGCGTCCCACCCAACCCTTGGGCGCTTTCCAACTGTTGGTGGATCTCGGCCTCTGGTCAGAGCACGAAAATCTGTTCCTGCGCCGTAGTCAAATTGACGTTGAATTCTCTGCCAAGGTACTTGCTGTGGCCCATGAACGCCTCACCTCACCCCCCACAGATATTGACGCTCCCCTGCGCCGCGATCTCACCCATCTCAAGGTCTATACCATTGACGACGAAAGTACCCAAGAAATTGACGATGGCCTCAGCCTCGAAGTCGTGGGCGATCGCCAAAAGCTGTGGATCCACATTGCCGATCCCACCCGCTGGGTGATGGTGGATGATGTCTTGGATCAGGAGGCTCGCCGCCGCGCCACAACGGTCTATCTGCCGACGGGGATGATTCCCATGTTTCCCACGGAGTTGGCCACAGGACCGATGAGTTTGGTTGCGGGACAAACCTGTTGTGCGCTGAGTTTTGGCATTCTTTTAGCCGACAACGGCGAAGTGCTGGAGTACGAAATTTGCCCCAGTTGGATTCGCCCCACCTATCGCCTGAGCTATGACGATGTGGACATGATTTTGGAGCAGGGGGTGACCGGGGAAGCGGATCTGCTGGCGATCGCCCAATGGGGACAGCGGCGTAGTGAGTGGCGGCAACAACGGGGAGCGATTCGCATTAATATCCCTGAACCCAACATTAAAGTGGCTGGTGAAGAGGTGGAAATCTCGCCCCTCCATGACTCCCCCGCCCGCCAACTGGTGGCAGAAATGATGATTCTTGCCGGTGAAGTAGCCGCCCATTTTGGCGCCCGTGAGGGCATCCCTCTGCCCTTTCGCAGTCAATCACCGCCAGAACTGCCCTCAGAGGAGGAATTGTTGCAACTGCCCGCTGGAATGGTGCGGGACTGTGCCATTCGTCGCTGTATGCCCCGCAGTGAAATGAGCACCCAACCCAATCCCCATGCCAGCCTTGGCCTTGATGCCTACTGCCAAGTGACTTCCCCCATTCGCCGCTACACGGATTTGCTGGCGCACCGTCAGATTAAAGCCCACCTCCGCGGGGAAACCCCACCCCTCACACCCGAGCAACTGAATGAAATTTTATTGGGGCTGGTGTCGTCAGTTCAGGAGTCCTCCCTTGTGGAGCGGCAGACCAACCGCTATTGGTGCTTGGAATACCTGCGGCGGCATCGCGAAGAGGTGTGGCGGGGCATTTTACTGCGTTGGTTGCGTCCTGAGGAGGGGCTGGGGCTGGTTCTGCTGGAGGATTTGGGGGTAGAACTGGCAATGCGCTTTCAACGGCAGGCCAATTTGGGAGAGTGTGTGTTGGTGCGGGTGAGTCGTGTTGATCCCCGCAGTGATCAAATTTGGCTGGAGGAAGTGCCTGCTGAGGCACCGATGCCCACAGAAACCGTTGCATTATCCTGAAAGCATGAAAAAGTGGCAGTGTATGCAGGGGTGTGGTGCCTGCTGTTACCTTGAGTTGAGCGATCGCTCAGAGGTGCCCACCATTCTCAATGCAGAGGAATTTGCCCTCTACCAATCCCTCATTGGTGCCGATGGCTGGTGTATTCACTTTGACCCCCTCAGTCACCGCTGTCGTATCTACGAGAATCGCCCCCGCTTTTGCCGCGTCACCCCAGAGGTGTTTGAGGACTTGTACGGCGTCACGTCCGAGGAACTCGATGAATTTGCCATTCAGTGCTGCTGTGAACACATTCGCGATCGCTACGGTGAGCGGAGTTTTGAACTGCTGCGCTATGAATATCTGGTGGAGCAGAGCGTAGATCCCCCCCAAGAGGATTCCCCACCTTTTGATTGATAAGATGCCCCCTATAATGACAACAGGCGTGTTCAGACAGAGCCGATGAGTGAGCAGCGAATGCGGGTGAACTTGGTCGAAGGCTCGGTGAGTTTTTGCTTTTCTGCAGCAGCCGCAGAGGCCCTGCGGCAAGAGATTCAGACTTTAATGGAACGGATGCGGGCGATCGCCACCGCCAAAACCGCAGGGACTCCTCTGCCTCCCCAAGCGGCCATGGAATACCAACACGTGGGTGAAGTCTTTTTTGAAGTATTTTGCAACCCGAATATCTGGGCTAACCCCTACGCCGCTAAAGTCCTCTTGACGGTACGTGATGACCGCATTCGCTTAACCACTGAAGCAGAGCTAAATCGTCTCGTGGAAGATCTCAACCAGTTTCTCGAAAGCGCTCCCCCCTAGGGGGACAACATCTGTTAGGTTGAGGATATGGTTACTCTTCCTAAAGCTGGCCGCTCTGGCCGTTTTCGTCGCCTCTTGGCCTATCTGCGTCCTCACCAAACAAAAATTTGGGGGGGGATTGTTGCGCTTTTTATCGTCAACCTTTTGGGCACCTATTTGCCCCTGCTCATTGGTACTGCGGTTGATGAATTGCAGGCCAAGTTTGACTTTCAGCGGGTGGTGTTCTATGCCCTGCTGCTGATTGGTTTAGCCTCGTTGATGTGGCTCATTCGCATGGCCTCGCGCCTCTGGATCTTTGGTGCTGGGCGATTGGTGGAATTTGACCTCAAGCAACGGCTCTTTGAACATCTGCTGCGTTTAGAACCCAGTTACTTTGCGGAGAATACCCCCGGAGATCTCATTAGCCGTGCCACCAGTGATGTGGATAATATTCGCCGTCTGGTGGGTTTTGCCCTTTTGAGTGCGGCGAACACCGTGTTTGCCTACGGTATGACGCTGCCCGTGATGTTAGCCATTCATCCGGGCTTGAGTTTGGGGGCGATCGCTGTCTATCCAGCGGTTCTTTTTATTGTCCAAACCTTTAGCGATCGCCTGCGGGCAGAACAACTGGACGTGCAACAAAGCCTCGCGGAACTCAGCGATCTCATCCAAGAGGACATGAGTGGCATTGCCCTAATTAAAATCTATGGCCAAGAGGCCAACGAGCAACGCCAGTTTGACCAGCTAAATCAAGACTTACTCCGCAATAACTTGGTTTTGGCCAAAACCCGCAACATTCTCTTTCCCCTCTTGGGGGGGATGGTCAGCTTTAGTTTGCTGATTTTGCTGTGGTTTGGTAGCCGCATGATTGCTGCCAATACGATTCAAGTGGGGGATTTTATTGCCCTGCTGCTGTACATTGAGCGGCTGATTTTCCCGACGGCATTATTGGGATTTACGATTACCACCTACCAACGGGGTGAAGTGAGCATTGACCGAATTGAGGCCATTTTAAGTGTGGAACCCCGCATTACAGATGCGCCAAATGCCGTTGCCTTACCCCGCGATCGCGTTCAGGGGCACCTGCGTTGTCAAAATCTAACTTTTACATACCCCAATCGCCGCACCCCTGCCCTCAATCACCTCAGCTTTGAAATTCAAGCGGGGGAAATGGTGGCGATCGTCGGCCCCATTGGCTGCGGCAAATCCACCTTGGCCAGTGCCCTGCCCCGTTTATTGGAGATTGCCCCCAATCAGATTTTTCTGGATGGCATTGACATTACGCGCTTGCACCTTGGCGACTTACGGGCAGCGATCGCCTACGTGCCCCAAGAAAGCTTTCTCTTTAGCACCACAATCAAAAACAACATTCGCTACGGCGAACCCGATGCCACGGAGTTAAAGGTGATTGCCGCCGCCAGCCAAGCCCAAATTCACAATGAGATCCTCAACTTTCCCCAGCAGTACGACACCCTTGTGGGCGAGCGGGGCATTACCCTCTCTGGGGGACAGCGCCAACGAACCGCCTTAGCCCGTGCCCTACTGGTGGATGCACCAATTTTAGTCCTCGATGATGCCCTCGCCAGCGTTGATAACCAAACGGCTAGCCAAATTTTGCAAGCGCTGCGGCAGCAACAGCACACACGCACGGTGCTCTTTATTTCCCATCAATTGTCGGCAGCGGCAACCTGCGATCGCATTCTGGTCATGGATCAAGGGCGGATTGTTCAACAGGGTACCCATGATGAACTGGTGGCAGCAGGGGGGTTATATCAATCCCTTTGGCAGCGGTATCAGCTGGAAAGCTCCCTTGGATAACTGGATCGCCTGCTGGAGAATGCCAATTTCCCATTAGAAAGGGGCAACCCTGACGGCTACCCCTAGCTTCAGTATCATTAAGAATAGACAATATCGCTAAAAGCTAAAAGGAACTACTGCCCTGGCGTTTGCGGACTGGGGGATTCGGTTGGCGTTTGGTTATCGGTTGTACCACCGCCACCGCCACAGGCAACCAGCGTTGTAGAAAAACCAACTAAAACTAACCCTAAGATGGCAAGTTTGTAAAGAGATTTCATAGAACTCCTCACGGTAGATGATAGGTAAGGATTGAACAGTTCTTTTCTACCAATTCTGCTAGGGGATTGGCAACTCTGCAGCAATAATGGGTCTATAGAGAGTCCCCTCAAGAACGCAACGTCACCCTAGACAGCAACGATGACCACGGAGCGGTTACACAAAGTCCTTGCCCACTGGGGAGTGGCCTCCCGCCGCCATGCCGAAATGCTGATCCGCAGTGGTCAGGTCTTTGTCAATGGTCAGCGGGCAAAATTGGGGGACAAAGTGGATGCGGCGCGCGATCGCATTGAATACCGAGGGCAGCGCCTGAACCCCCCCCACCCGCCCCGACGGGTCTATTTGCTCCTCCATAAGCCCAAGGGGGTTCTCTGTACCTGTCACGATCCCCAAGGGCGCCCCACCGTTCTTGATCTCTTGCCGCCTAGGTATCAGTGTGTGGCCGGTCTGCATCCTGTGGGGCGTTTAGATGCCGATTCCAGTGGGGCGCTGCTGCTTACCAATGATGGGGCTTTCACCTACTATCTCAGCCATCCCCGCCATCACATCCCCAAAACCTACCGCGTTTGGGTGCAGGGACAGCCGCCAGAAAGGGTGTTACAAAGATGGCGACAGGGTATTCCCTTGGACGGGGTGATGACGCTACCCGCAGCGGTTCAGCTCCTGCGCACCGAGGGCGATCGCTCCCTCTTGGAAATCATCCTGCACGAAGGCCGCAACCGCCAGATTCGCCGTGTGGCCGAGCAGCTGGGCTATCCTGTTGTTGCCTTGCAACGGATCGCGATCGGCCCGGTTCACCTCGGCAATCTTCGCCCCAGAGCCGTTCGTCCCCTCAGCCACCGTGAATTGGCCGCCCTTGCTTATCCAGCCAACCGTGAAGGCCCAGCCTGAGAGCCAGTCATTTTGGGTGGAATATGCTGCACCGGATGATCGGGATGGGTGGCTTCCCATTCCGCAAGAAATTCCTGTGTGTCTTTGACGGGCGGTAAGGGCAAGGAGCCACCGGGACCTGCCAAGGGACGCAAACCATTCAACTCCGCTAAAATGGCAGTGCCGTTGTTAATAACCACCGCCAAAATCGGGTCAAGGGCAAAGAAGACCCCCGACAGCAGCGCACCAATATTAGGAATGGCCACGATCGCTGTATTTTGCCAGACAATTTCCATCGCCTGCTTGGCAATCCGAATAGCAAGGGTCAATCCCCGCAAGTCATCCTCCATCAGCACCACATCGGCGGTTTCACGGGCGATATCGGTTGCGCCGGCAAAGGAAATAGAGACATCGGCATAGGCAAGAGCGGCAGAGTCATTGATACCATCGCCACAGAAAGCCACGACTTTACCGCTGTCATGGAGGGCACGCACCACCTCCACTTTCTTTTCCGGGAAGGCTTCGGCGTAGATATTGTTGGGGGCAATGCCTAAGTCTTTGGCCACTGCACGGGCAACGCGGCCAATGTCACCCGTCAGCATATGGGGAGTAATGCCTGCCCCCTTGAGTTCACGGATGACTTCAGGACTTTCATTGCGGATTGGGTCACTGTAGAGAATCACCCCAATCAAGCGACCATCCCCGGCCACATAGACAATTGACGCCCGCCCAGAATCGAGATCGGGGAAACGTTCATTGAGATCAATTAGGCAAATGTTTTCCTGCTCCATCATGCGGCGGCTGCCCACCCGCAGATCCACACCCCGCACTTTTGTGGCCACACCGAGGCCAACGCGGTATTCCCAGTCTTCACAGTCAAAGAGGGGCTGATGGGTTTCGCGGGCATGGCGGACAATGGCTTCAGCCACAGGGTGGGTGAGTCCCTGCTCAGCACTGGCGGCCATACTGAGGATGTCATCGGCGCTGAAGCGCGGATCCATGACTTTAATCTCGGTAACCCCTGCATGGCCTTGGGTCAGGGTGCCAGTTTTATCAAAGACAATGGTGTCAATCTGAGCCAGTTTTTCGATCGCCCGACCACTGCGGATGAGGACGCCATGTTGAGCGGCATAGGTGAGCGCCGACAAAATCGTGGTAGGCACCGAGACCCGAATCCCTGTACCGAGGTCAAGGGTCAGCAGGGCGATCGCCCGATTGAGATCCCCTGAGAGTAAGCCAACACCTGTGCCAATGGCCAAGGTTGGAATGACGGCTTGGTTGGCCACCATGGCAGCATAGTTTTCAATGCGCGTGTCATGCACCGGTGCCGACTGCATTAAGTTCACAATCACACCTGCACGGGTATTGTTGCCTACTCGCTCCGCTAAGATCACCAGTTGCCCCTCGACCAGCAGCGTTGACGCAAAAACCTCCATTCCCTCGCTGCGCGTTACCGGCACCGACTCGCCCGTGAGTTTGCACTGATCAATCAGGCCTGTGCCCCGCAAAATAATGCCGTCAACGGGAATTTGATCCCCCGGATAGACGACCACGCGATCGCCCTCGACAAGGTCTTTCACTTCAACTTCAACCTCAACCCCGTCCCGTTCCACAAAGGCGGTTTTGCCGAGGCAATCCAGCAAATCAAGGTTCGCCCGCTCCGATCCCCGTGCCGTGAGGTCGCGGATCACTTCCCCCCCCTCAATCAGACCCAGCATAAAGGAGGGGGCAAAATAGTGCCCCTGCATGGTGTGGAGGGAAATTGCCAAGCCATCGAGGAAGTCAATCGTTAACTGTTTCTCCTCTTGAATCGCTTCCCATGCTCGCTGAAACACCGGCATTGCCCCGGCAATCACCACACTGGCAATCACATAGCCGGGAATCGGTACCCCCATCAGGGAGGCCACACTCAACCCCAAACCCAGAGCCGGTAAGCCCAAGCGTTCCCAATAGTTAATTTCGTGAGCTTCCGCCGCAGGGGTGGCCTTCTCAGTACTTAGGGCGGGAAGATCTGGATTGGCCGCCACTTGAATCGACTCAAAAATTTGCCCTTGAATCGTTGCTAGGGCTTCCCCAAAGAGCTTGGGATTATATTCCACCACAAGGGAGCGGGCAGGGGGGTTAATGCGTGCCGTTGTCACCGCGGGTAAACTGCCCACAATGTAGAGCAGCCGTGCCCCATATTCAGCATCAAAGCCCAGCCGAGGAATGCGAATCCGAAAGCGACCCCTAATCCAATGCACAACTTGATAGTGAACGGTCTCTGTGGTGATAGGGCGGGTGAGTACTTCAGACTGCGGGGAACGACTTCGGGCAATAGTGGTCATGATGGATTCCTACGAATGGTCGGGCAAGTGAAGCTGGCTAAAAGTCTTGGTAATCTTTTCCCCCAATTGTGGATGATGTACACCAAAGTTGAGTCAAATTAAACCAGTCTCAGACAAGAAAGGCAATGCAATACAGGACACTTTATAGCTTAGGTCATCCTTAAGCCATTTCAGTTTTATCGGGCATCTATCGTACAATCTAGCTGCATATTGAGGAACAAGCAGATGATGGATACGGCGATCGCAACGATTCGTGCCCGCGAAATTCTCGACTCGCGGGGGCGCCCCACGGTAGAAGCAGAAGTTGAACTGGATTGTGGCATTGTTGGACTGGCGCAGGTTCCTAGTGGTGCCTCAACGGGGAGTTTTGAAGCCCATGAACTGCGGGACGGCGATCCCAAGCGCTACGGTGGCAAAGGTGTCCTCACAGCGGTGGAAAACATTGAAACCACCATTCTCAGTGCCCTTGTGGATCTCAACGCCCTTGATCAGACGGTGATTGACCAGTGTCTCTTGGAACTGGATGGCAGTGAGAACAAATCCAACCTCGGTGCCAATGCCATTCTTGCCGTTTCCCTTGCCACGGCTAAAGCAGCCGCAGAATATCTCGGTCAACCCCTCTACCGCTATTTGGGGGGGCCGCTGGCCAATGTCCTCCCCGTGCCGATGATGAATGTGATCAACGGGGGTGCCCACGCGGCCAACAATATTGACTTTCAGGAATTCATGATCATGCCCATTGGTGCCCCTAGTTTTCGGGAGGGGCTGCGCTGGGGGGCAGAGGTTTTTGCCGCTCTGAGTAAGGTGCTGGCGGATAAGGGTTTGCTGACCGGGGTGGGGGATGAAGGGGGCTTTGCGCCTAACCTCGACTCCAACCAAGCAGCCTTGGATATTTTACTTCAGGCGATTGAAACCGCAGGTTACACCCCCGGCACTGACGTTGCCCTTGCCCTCGATGTGGCGGCCAATGAATTTTATGAAGACGGCAAATATGTGTTTGATAATGCCAGCTGCACCGGCTCTGAGTTAATTCGCTACTATGAAGACTTGGTGAGCAACTATCCCATTGTCTCGATTGAGGACGGCTTGCAGGAGGAGGACTGGGATCACTGGGCACTCTTGACCGAAACCCTTGGCAGTCGTATTCAACTCGTGGGGGATGACTTGTTTGTCACCAATCCCAAGCGCTTGCAACGGGGGATTGACAATGGCGTGGCCAATGCCATCTTGATTAAACTCAATCAGATTGGCTCGCTAACCGAAACCCTGCAAACCATTGATCTGGCAACCCGCAAGGGCTACCGCTCAGTGATTAGCCACCGCTCTGGCGAAACCGAAGATACCACGATTGCGGATTTGGCTGTAGCTACCCGTGCGGGTCAAATTAAAACCGGTTCCCTCTGCCGCAGTGAACGGGTTGCCAAGTACAATCGCCTGTTGCGCATTGAAGCAGAACTAGGGGATCAAGCAGTCTATGCACCCACAGTGGGCTTGGGGCCGTGCTAGGTGATTCGTGCCCGCAAACGGTTTGGCCAGCATTGGCTGCGCAGCGAATCGGTTTTAGCTCAGATCATTGCAGCGGCTGAACTGCACGCGGGCGATCGCATCCTAGAAATTGGTCCCGGTCGGGGTGCCCTCACTCGCCCTCTTCTAGCCAGTGGTGCTGAGGTGGTGGCCGTTGAACTGGATCGGGATCTCTGTGGCCAATTGCAACGGCAGTTTGGCAGTGAGCGGTTCCAGTTGATTGCGGGGGATATTCTGCGGCTGGACTTAGCGCCCTTGGGGTGCAACAAAGTGGTGGCCAATATCCCCTACAACATCACAGGGCCGTTACTGGGGCACCTACTTGGCAGTATTGCGCGACCGCGTCGCCCGCCCTTTGAGCGGTTGATTCTACTGGTGCAAAAAGAAATTGGCGATCGCCTGATGGCAACGCCTAGTAGCAAGGCCTACGGTGCCCTCTCCGTACGGGTGCAATTTCTGGCCACCTGTGAGAAGGTATGTGCAGTGCCCCCCCGCGCCTTTCAGCCGCCGCCTAAGGTGGATTCTGTGGTGATCTGTCTGCGACCCCACGCGACACTGCCAAGGGTGCGATCGCCCCAATGGTTAGAAACGCTGCTGAAACAGGGGTTTGCCACTCGCCGTAAGATGCTGGCCAATGCCCTCAAGTCCCTTGTTGAACCCGATCAAGTGCGCCAAGCGCTGCTTCAGTTGGGGCGAGATGTCAATAGCCGCGCCGAAGCCCTCAGCCTCGAGGATTGGCTAGCCCTCAGTGAACTGCTACAGCAGTCCCACCAAGATCAACAAAATCCCCAACCCACCACAGGCGGCAGCACCAATGGTTGAATAGAGCACGGCATTGCTGGTGTCTTGACTCAGGCTGTCTTCTGATTTCAGGGAGACAAAGAACTTTTGTCCCTTGACGGTGGGACGTTCAATGCGTAGCGTGCCCGTTTGATCACTGGCGGTGCCCACGACCAACACCTGCCGATCCACTGGCGTGATCCATTCCTGATAGCGATAACCAATGGTATTGCCACTGCCAAAGGTGAGGCTGCCCACGTTTACCTGAAAGCTGCCAAAGCCAAGGCGGGCAGTGTTATTGGCGGGTCGAAATTCATCGATGACTTGGATCGTTTCCATGTCAGCCCCGCGGGGATCCACTTCAATCTCGCCGTAGCGATCGCGCACGCGGAAAGGAATGGTTTGGCTATTGCTGCTAATCGTGTCGGAGCGGCGTTCAGTGCGCCAGCGGGTGCGGCCTTCACTATCGGTTTCGCGCACCTGTTCTTCATACTCGCGGCTGACACACATGCGGTAATGGACGCAGGGCACCTGCTTTAACTCCGAGATCAGGGGCTGATCGACAACAATCTGACCAGAAACCTTCACATATTCCCGTAGGTTGCCACCGCCAATTTCCTGTGCCACCTGCTGTTGGAGCTGATGGAGATCCGCCGTGGTGGATGGCGTGGCTAGCTTAAGACTACGGAGCTTCAGGCGATAGTGGCGCTGTACAAAAAAGAGGGCAATCGCCGCAATTAGCAAAAGGCCACCAAAAATGCTCATCGGAGACTCCGCAACAGTAGCGCCGCCAATCCCTAGTTTAGCGATGGGTAGCCCACATGTTATGGGGCGATCGCCCGCCCTTCGGGGTCTTCAAGGACAAAGCCAGCATCGGCAATCATTTGCCAGTCTTGGTGGGGAGCTTGGCCGCGGGTCGTTAGATAATCCCCCACAAATATAGAGTTAGCGGCATAGAGGCCAAGGGGTTGCAGCGATCGCAGATGCACTTCGCGGCCACCAGCAATGCGGATCTCTTGGCGCGGCAAAAGCAGACGAAAGAGCACGAGAATGCGTAAACAGTGGCGCGGATTGAGGTTGTGCTGTTGGCCAAGGGGTGTCCCCGGAATGGGAATCAGAAAATTCACTGGTACACTGGTCACCTGACGCTGCCGCAGGGAAAGGGCAAGATCAATGACATCGTCATCGGATTCCCCCATACCCAAAATGCCGCCAGAGCAAGTTGTAATTCCAGCGGCTTGGATATTGGCCAAGGTCTGGTCGCGATCGCTAAAGGTGTGAGTGGTGCAAATTTCGCCGTGGAAGTTTTCCGAGGTATTTAGGTTGTGATTGACGCGATCGACGCCTGCTGCTGCCAGCCGTGCCGTTTGCTCAGCGGTGAGTAAGCCCAAGCAGGCACAGATTTTCAGGGGATAGCGCTCCTTAACTGCCCGAATAGCAGCAAGTACCTGCTCAAAGACCTTCTCATTGGGCGATCGCCCGGAAATGACCATGCAAAAGGTACCAGCCTTGAGTTGGGCAGCGCGATCGGCCGCAGCAAGAATTTTTTCCTGCGAGAGCAGGGGATACTTTTCAATCTCAGCCGTGGAGATTTTTGATTGTGAGCAGTAGTGGCAATCCTCTGGACAGAGACCACTTTGGGCATTGAGCAGATAGTGCAGCCGTACCCGATTCCCCCAGTAGTGGTAGCGCACCCGATAGGCCGCCGCCAGTTGATTCAGGAGTTCAGTATCCGCGGCTTGTAACACCGCCCGCGCTTGATCGCGGCTGAGGCATTCATCGGCAAGGGCTAAATCGGCAAGGTGCTGCCAATCGGTCGTCAATACTGTGTTCATGGTTTTTTCTTAGCTACGGAGGGTCACGGCGTATTTTTCCACAAGGCTGTCGCGAATGCGCTGATGTAGTTCATTCACCTCGGCCTCGGTGAGGGTGCGATCGCTGGCGCGGTAGGTGAGGCGAAAGGCCAAACTGCGCTGCCCTTCGGGGACACCAGTGCCACTGTACTCATCAAAGACTTCGACACTCTCAAGGAGGGAGTCGCGCCCGCCTGCAGCTTTCCAAATGGTGCGGCTGAGTTCTGCCACAGTGAGATCCGCCGGCGCAAAAAAGGCGAGGTCGCGATCGCTGGCGGGATAAGTTGAAAAGGGCTGAAAAATAATCTGGCGATAGCGTTCCTCAAGGCGGCTCAGGAGTACCTCCAGATCCAGTTCAAAGACATACACCGCCGCCGGCAGGTCGAGGGTCGCCGCATACTGCGGGTGTAACTGGCCAAAAATACCGAGCCGTTCTCCATTCAAACACAGGGCCGCCGTCCGCCCCGGGTGCAAGCGTTCTTCTTGGCGATCGCTCTGATATTCTACATGCAAACCAAACCGCTGAAAGACACTCTCGAGAATCCCCTTGGCTTCATACCATGTGAGGGGTTGGGCTTGCTGTGAGCGGCGTACCCATTTCCCCTGCCACGGATCGCCACCGATGATGCCCCCAAGGCGATCGCTTTCCCAAAGACCCTCTTCATCTTGACCAAAAACACGGCCAATTTCAAAACCATTGAGGGGCGGATTCCCCTGTTCTTGGTTGTAGCGGAAGGCCTGTACTAGACCCGTAATTAGATCCGTACGCAGCGACGAAAACTCCGCCACTAGCGGATTCACAACGGTGACTTGGTTGGGCTGACCACCTTTTACCCAAGAATAGTGCATCAATTCCGTCAGACCCGCCCCGCGAAAGGCCGCCCGTAGCTCCCGCAGTAGGGTGAGTTCCAGCGGTAGTGCTCCCAATTCCGATTGAGCGGGCAAGGTTTCCTCAAAGCGGTCGTAACCGTAGAGCCGCGCAATCTCCTCAATGAGATCCACCTCTCGCTCAATATCCCGGAAGCGGTAAGGGGGCACCGTCACCGACCACACCACTAACTCGTCCTCAAAGGTTTCTTGACGGCTGAGGTGAAAGCCAAGGCGGCTGAGTAGCTCTTCAACGGTCTCTGCGCCCAAATAGGCGAGTTCATCGCTCTCCGCTTCATCAGCAACCACGGCCCCCAAGAGCCGGTGCACTTGTTCCAGCCGCAGGGTGAGGGTACGTTCGAGGGGCGGACGCTGATCCGCTAGTGTAGTGTAGGTCACTGTCCCTTGAGCCACCTCAGTCAATAGGGCGATCGCTTCAGCGGTGGCCGCCTCTAGTTCTGCGGGGTTCACCCCCCGTTCATAGCGAGCCGAAGCTTCCGTGCGTAATCCTTGGGCGCGAGCCGATCGCCGAATCACCGGACTAGCAAAGAGTGCCGCCTCAAGGAAGACATTCTGCGTACCCTCGTAAACTTCAGTCTCTTCGCCCCCCATTACTCCGGCAAGGGCAACGGGCACATCCCCGGCGGTAATCAGGAGATTGTCGGCACTCAGCACCCGCTGCTCACCATCGAGGGTTTTCAGGGTTTCCCCGGCCTTGGCAAAACGCACGCCAACACTCACTGGGGTTTGGGCAGCAACCCCTTGCAACCGATCCCAATCAAAGGCATGGAGGGGCTGACCCCACTTCAGCAGGATGTAGTTGGTGATATCCACCACATTATTGATGGCACGCAAACCGGCAGCCTCTAACCGTTGCTGGAGCCAAGGGGGCGAAGGGGCAATCTGAACATTGGTGATCAGTGTGCCACAGTAGGCAGGACAGGCTTGGGGATCAGCGATTGCAAGCTG
This sequence comes from Thermosynechococcus sp. B1, assembly GCF_030322985.1. Taxonomy (NCBI): domain Bacteria; kingdom Bacillati; phylum Cyanobacteriota; class Cyanophyceae; order Acaryochloridales; family Thermosynechococcaceae; genus Thermosynechococcus; species Thermosynechococcus sp. B1. The sequence continues at coordinate 2,095,859 of NZ_CP096573.1, forward strand.
TACAGGAGCCTTAGCACGGGACTTTTTGGGGGCGATCGCCTTTGGGGCGGGTAGCGTCAGGGGAGCACCAGTAAGTGCGGCCACTTCACGGGCAATGCCCACCATACTCAGGGCATCGGCACGGTTGGCAGTTGAGGTCAGGTGCAAAATCACATCATCCAAGCCGAGGAGAGGACGTACATCTTCCCCGACGGTTACTGCATCAGCGAATGGGTGAATGCCCTCAGACTCTTTGGTTAGCCCCAACTCAGCAAGGGAGCAAATCATCCCCTCAGATTTCACGCCCCGCAGTTTTGCCGGTCGAATTTTCAGATCAATTTTGGCCAGATATGCCCCCGGTAGTGCCACAGGTACATACAAGCCTGCAGCGGCATTGGGTGCCCCACAGACAATCGTGCGGGGTTCCCCTTGACCCACATCCACTTGGCAAACCCGTAATTTTTGGGCATTGGGATGGGGTTCACAGGCCAAAATATGACCCACCACAACCCCTTGCGCCCATGTGCGCCGATCTTCAATTTCTTCGACTTCAAACCCCGCCATCGTCAGGCGATCGGCCAAAGTCGTCACATCGAGATCAACAGCCACCAATTCCTGTAGCCAGCGAAGGGAAACCCGCATGGAACCCTCAAAAAAACGTCATACTTTGCCATTTTTCAGCCTACTCTCCTGTGATGGCATTACACAAGTGTAAGTCGGTATGAAGCTAGGATTTCAAGAACGATCGCCGATGCCAAGGGGTCAGGCCATACTGCTCAAGGGCTTGACGGTGTTGGGGGGTGCCGTAGCCCACATTGCGTTCCCAGCCATACTGGGGATAACACCGAGCTAAGCGTGCCATGAAGCGATCGCGCCGTACCTTGGCAATAATTGAGGCACAGGCAATACTATAGCTGTGGCGATCGCCCCCGATAATGGCCGTTACCTTTTCAAAGGGTGCTGTTTTTGTTAATTTGCCGTCAATCAGGGCATGATCCCAAGGGGCAACCCGCGCTAGGGCACGCGCCATGGCTCGATAGGTGGCTTGCAGGATATTCACCTGATCAATTTCCGCCACACTGGCACTACCAATGCCAATGGCGATCGCGTGGTTATAAATCTGCCTAAAGAGGCGCGATCGCTGGCGGGCACTCAACTGTTTGGAGTCGCGCACCTCTGGAAGAGGCACACAGTCTACCGGTAAAATTACGGCTGCTGCCACCACTGGCCCTGCCAAACAACCCCGACCCACTTCATCCACACCGACAACGCGACAATAGCCCTGTTGCCAGTAGGCCTGCTCATAGATGAGGCTGGGCGGTTCCATGCTTAATGGCCAATCCCCACATAGCGAAAGCCCAGTGACTCTAGCCCCTTGCGATCCAAGAAGTTGCGGCCATCAATGATCACGGGTTGGTGCATCACCTTGGCCAGTTCCCCATAATCCACCTCTTGGAACTGTGGCCAGTCGGTCACCAGCACCAAAGCATCACAGCCATCGGCGAGGTGTAGCAAATCCGTTTCCACAATCACATGGGAGAGACCCGATCGCAGACCCGACTGGGACACGAGGGGGTCATAGGCCTTGACCTTGGCACCCAAGCGATACAGTTCCTCGATCAAATTCAGGGCAGGGGCATCCCGCAGATCATCGGTGTTGGGCTTAAACGTTAACCCCAAAAGGCCAATCGTTTTACCCTTGAGGATTTTCAGTACCTGTTGCAGTTTTTCAATGACAATAAAGCGTTGCCGCTGGTTGACTTGAACGGCTGCTTTGAGCAACTGGGCATCGTAGCCGTAGTCTTCCGCCGTGTGGATGAGCGCCGAAACATCCTTGGGAAAACAGGAACCCCCCCAGCCCAAGCCCGCTTGCAGAAATTTCTCGCCAATGCGGGAATCCAGGCCAATCCCCTTGGCCACTTGAACCACATCCGCCCCCACGCGATCGCAAATATTGGCAATTTCGTTGATAAAGCTGATTTTAGTGGCTAAAAAGGCATTGGCAGCGTACTTAATCATTTCCGCCGAACTGAGATCCGTCACCAACACCGGCACGGGGGGCAAGGTGGGATCAGCCGCATACTTACGTTCAATGATCGGCGCATAGAGTTCCTGCATGATTTGAATCGCTTTGCGGCTACTGCTGCCCAAGACAATGCGATCGGGATTAAACGTGTCATAGACCGCTGAGCCTTCCCGCAGAAATTCAGGGTTGCTGACCACATCAAAATCCAACGGCGGATGGGTCGCCCCGCCTTTAATGGCATCGGCTAAATCGGGGTCTCGCTCAACCACACCATCGAGAATAATCATCCGCACCCAGTCCCCTGAGCCAATCGGCACCGTGGATTTGTTGACAATGACTTTGTACCCCAGATGCAAATGGGCACCAATACCGCGGGCAACGGCTTCTACATAGCGGGTATCGGTTTCACCATTGGGTAAGGCGGGTGTACCAACGGCGATAAAGAGCACTTCACCAAACTCCACCCCAGCGCCAAGATCACTACTGAAGCGAATGTGGCCACTGGCAATGCACCCACGGAGTAACTCCGTTAGACCGGGTTCATAAATAGGGGATTCCCCCTGTTGCAGCAGCTTAACTTTATCAATGTTGTTGTCAATGCAAGTCACCTCATGGCCAATATGTGCCAAGCACACTCCCGTCACCAAGCCCACATAGCCAGTGCCAATCACACATACCCGCATTCCCTGTGGCCTCCCTAAACTTCCACCATCATAGGCGTATAGGGCACGCCTAGTCGCTCGGCAAAGTCAGGAATTGTGCGCTGTAATCCCTCTAGGAGGGGGACGGTCGGTTGCCAGCCCAACACCGTGCGAGCAAGGGTAATGTCAGGACGACGGCGCTGGGGGTCATCACTGGGCAGGGGCTTAAACTGAATTTCCACCCCCGGATTAATCAGGGCTTGGATTTTTTGGGCTAGCTCCAGCACGGTGTATTCATCAGGGTTGCCCAGATTCACAGGGCCAATGTGATCGCTATTCATCAGCCGAATTAACCCTTCCACCAAATCGCTGACATAGCAAAAACTGCGGGTTTGCGAGCCGTCGCCATAAACCGTGAGGGGAATACCCTGCAAGGCTTGGACAATAAAATTGCTGACCACTCGGCCATCGTTGACCTGCATCTTCGGGCCATAGGTATTAAAAATGCGTGCTACTCGCACATCCACATTATTTTGGCGGTGGTAGTCAAAGGTGAGGGTCTCTGCCACCCGCTTGCCTTCGTCGTAACAGGAGCGGATACCAATGGGGTTGACATTCCCCCAGTAGGACTCAGATTGGGGATGCACCAGCGGGTCACCATAGACTTCTGAGGTGGAAGCAAGGAGAAACCGTGCCTTTACACGTTTGGCCAACCCCAGCATGTGGAGGGTGCCCATGACATTGGTTTTAATCGTTTTGACGGGGTTGTACTGGTAGTGAACTGGCGAGGCGGGGCAGGCCAAGTGATAGATTTGATCCACCTCAAGGCGAATCGGATCGGTGACATCATGGCGGATTAGTTCAAAATTGGGGTGACCCATCCAGCGCAGAATGTTGCGCTTTGTACTAGTGAAGTAGTTATCTAAGCAAATGACCTCATGACCTGCTTCCATCAGCCGATCAACTAGATGGGAACCAATAAACCCAGCACCGCCAGTAACCAGAATACGCATTGTGTTGTCTAAATAGAGTTACGCTATTCCTTTGCCTCAGATTAGCACGAGTTCATAGGAAGCCAGCAATATTTAATGCCAGTCCGCGATCGCTCCCCGTTAGCCGCCAAATTGAAGGGGGCGGCCGCCCACAGCGGTATTCACCCGCCCTTGGCTAAAAACAATCTCACCATTGACAAAGGTGTAAACTGGCCACCCCGTCAATGACCAGCCCTCAAAGGGACTCCAGCCGCACTTGGTGAGCAGTTCCTCGCGGCGCACTGGGCGATAGGTCTGCAAATCCACGAGCACCAGATCCGCATCGTAACCGGGGGCAATTTTGCCTTTATTGGGAATTTCGTAGGCCGCAGCAACGGCAGTGGACATCCAACGCACCACTTGGGGCACCGTACAGCGACCGGCCATGGCTTGGGTCAACATCAGGGGCAAAGAGGTTTCCACCCCCGGCATACCCGAAGGGCTTTGGGGATAGGGCTGCGCCTTTTCCTCTAGGGTGTGGGGAGCATGATCCGTGGCAATAAAGTCAATCACCCCATCCAATAGTCCCTGCCAGAGTTTTCCATTATCTCCTGCGGTGCGCAAGGGCGGGTTCATTTGAGCAAGGGAGCCAATGTTGGCATAGGCCTCTGTGGTCAGCAATAGGTGCTGGGGGGTAACTTCCACCGTTATCCAAGGAAGCTTGTGCTCGCGCAGAAAGTCCACTTCAATTCCTGTGGACAGATGGAGAATGTGCAGGCGGCGTTCGTATTTACGGGAGAGCTTCACTGCTAACTGGGTGGCGTTGAGGGCAGCAATCTCGTCTTGAATTTGCGAGTGTACGGCCACATCGCTAATGCCAGCAAATTGTTCGCGACGGGCACGGATGCGCCCCTGATCTTCGGCATGGACAGCAATGAGGCGTTTACCCTCACTAAAGATGCGGTCTAAAATTGGCTCCTCATCCACCAAGAGGGGGCCGTGCATTGACCCCATGAAAATCTTGATGCCACAGACGGGCTGGACGGTGTTGAGGACGGCAAGGTTATCCTTAGTAGCGCCAATGAAAAAACCATAATTAACAACACATTTGGCGGCAGCGCGGGCGAGTTTATCGTCTAGGCTGGCCTGATCAATGGTCAGGGGACGGGTATTGGGCATTTCTAAAAAACTGGTGACCCCCCCCTTGGCACAGGCACAACTGGCAGTAAATAGATCCTCTTTGTGCTCTAAGCCCGGTTCACGAAAATGGACTTGGGGGTCGATCACACCGGGCAGGAGCGTGAGGCCGGTGGCATCAATCACTGTATCTTCTGGTTGGATGGTGACGGTTTCTGCAACTTCAGTGATGCGATCGCCCTCAAGGCGTACCTGTTGCTGTCGCAGTTCTCCCTCTGGGGTACAAATCACCGCATTTTGGATTGCGATCGCCACCCTGTTCTCCTTCAAAATTGGCTCTCTCCCTTGATCCTACTGACATCTGAGACCCAAAGACAGGCGGTATAAACTATAAACATCCGTAATACCTGTGGTGATAAAAATTTGCCCCAGATCTATCTTCGTAACGGAAATAAAACCCTTATACTGTAGAGCGTGTCTGTAGGTGGGGCGCGATCGAATCGCTATGGAATCTGGTATTGACTTACAGGGGCAGTTTATTCGTGCATTGGAATCCCTTGGCTTCTCCCATGATCTGGCCAAGCTGCTATGGCTACCTCTGCCAATGTTAATGATGCTCATTGTGGCTACCGTGGGTGTGCTGGTGGCCGTTTGGCTAGAACGGAAAATTTCTGCCGCTGTGCAACAGCGTATTGGCCCGGAATACATTGGCCCATTGGGGATTTTGGCTCCCTTGGCCGACGGCCTGAAACTCATTTTTAAGGAAGATGTTCTCCCTGCGAATACTGATCGCTGGCTGTTTACCCTTGGGCCAGCGGTGGTCGTGATTCCTGTCTTTTTGTCCTATATTATTGTCCCCTTTGGCCAAAACCTACTGATCTCCAACTTGGCGATGGGGGTCTTTCTCTGGATTGCCCTCTCAAGTATTGCGCCCATTGGCCTACTGATGTCAGGCTATGCCTCCAACAACAAATACTCCCTACTGGGGGGACTGCGGGCAGCGGCACAATCCATTAGCTATGAAATTCCCCTTGCCTTGGCGGTGTTGGCGGTGGCCATGATGTCCAATGGTTTGGGTACGGTGGAAATTGTCGAGCAGCAGTCGGAGTATGGCATCCTGAGTTGGAATGTCTGGCGGCAGCCCATCGGCTTTTTGATCTTTTGGATTGCGGCTCTGGCAGAGTGTGAGCGCCTCCCCTTTGACTTGCCGGAAGCCGAGGAAGAACTCGTGGCTGGCTACCAAACAGAGTACGCTGGCATGAAGTTTGCCCTCTTTTACCTTGGTGCCTACGTTAACCTTGTGCTTTCGGCACTCTTGGTCAGTGTTCTTTACTTCGGGGGTTGGAGCTTCCCCATTCCCCTAGAAACCATTGCCAATCTTCTTGGGGTGAGTGAGAGCAATCCCTTTTTGCAGATTGCCTTTGCGGTGCTGGGCATCACGATGACCCTGATGAAGGCCTACTTCTTTGTCTTTTTGGCGATTCTGCTGCGCTGGACTGTGCCCCGTGTGCGCATTGACCAACTCCTAGACCTTGGTTGGAAATTCCTATTACCCGTGGGTCTAGTGAACTTGCTGCTGACCGCTGGCTTGAAGCTCGCCTTTCCCGTAGCCTTTGGCGGTTAAGAAACTCCCCATTTCCATGAGGTGACACCATGAAATTCCTCAATCAGATTACCAACTATGCCAAAGAGGCAGTGCAGTCCGCTAAGTACATTGGTCAAGGCCTCTCCGTGACCTTTGATCACATGCGGCGGCGGCCGGTGACGGTGCAATATCCCTACGAAAAACTCATTCCCTCGGAACGGTTTCGGGGACGGATTCACTTTGAGTTTGACAAGTGCATTGCCTGTGAAGTGTGCGTGCGCGTCTGCCCGATTAACCTGCCCGTGGTGGATTGGGTCTTCAACAAAGAGATCAAGAAGAAAGAACTGAAGCACTACAGCATTGACTTTGGTGTGTGCATCTTCTGTGCCAACTGTGTGGAATACTGCCCCACCAATTGCCTCTCGGTAACAGAGGAGTACGAACTGGCCACCTACGATCGCCATGAGCTGAACTACGACAGTGTGGCAATGGGACGCATTCCCTATAAAGTGACCCAAGATCCGATGGTGGCCCCGATCCGCGAGTTTGCCTACCTGCCGGCGGGGGTAATGTCTGGTCATAATTTGCCTGCGGGTGCCCAACGGGCGGGAGAGCATCCGGAGGCGATCGCCAACACTGCTGAATCATCTGAGAACTAGGAGTTGTTGCTGTGGACTTAGCCACCCTGACCCAAACGATGACCTTCTTTGCCCTTGCCGCTGCAGTGATTGTTGCTGCCCTTGGCGTTGTGCTCCTGAACAACGTTGTCTATTCTGCCTTCTTGCTGGGGGGTGTGTTCCTGAGCATCTCTGGGCTATATATCCTCATGAATGCTGACTTTGTCTCAGCGGCACAAATTCTCATCTATGTCGGCGCGGTGAACGTTCTCATCCTCTTTGCCATCATGCTCGTCAATAAGCGCGAGGCCTATACCCCAGTGCCGGGGCGTTGGCTGCGTCAGGGGGGTGCCGCAGTAGTCTCCCTTGGCGTCTTTGCCCTGCTGACAAAAATGATTTTGCAAACCCCTTGGCAACTCAGTTCCCTGCCGCCTACGACTGACAGCATCACAACGATTGGCCAGCACTTTTTCAGCGATTTCCTCTTGCCCTTTGAGTTGGCCTCGGTCTTGCTGCTGATGGCCTTGATTGGGGCAGTGGTTCTCGCCCGCCGCGAACTGGTCTTGGAACCTGAACCCCTCTTAGGGGAAGAGGTGGTTCCCCCCTTGGAGTTGCCGGAACGTCCCCGTGAACCTGTAGCCTTGTCTGAAAAATAGGGAAAGACGATGCAGTTAACCTATGTTTTGATCTTGGCAGCACTGCTATTTTGTATTGGCATCTATGGCCTCGTCACCAGTCGCAATGCTGTGCGCGTGCTCATGTCCATTGAGTTGCTTCTGAATGCTGTCAACCTCAACCTGATTGGTTTTGCCAACTATCTGGATGGTGAGCAAATTAAGGGTCAAGTTTTTGCTGTGTTTGTGATTACGGTGGCAGCCGCCGAAGCCGCCGTAGGTCTAGCCATTATCTTGGCCATCTATCGCAACCGCCAGACCGTTGACATGGAGAAATTCAACCTCCTGAAGTGGTAGGCTAGAAACTGGAACTTGGCTCCCTGAATGGTCGTCTTCTTTTCAAGAACCAGTGTCAGCAAAGGGGCAATGGCCTATGACAGTGCGTCTTGGTAAATCGGTCACTTATCTGTCGTTAATGGCGTTGGGGGCAGCCGCTGCCATGTTTGCCACCCACTTAATGCCAACGTCAACGCCCTTGGTGACCCCCAGTTTGGCGCAGTTACCGGCACCGCTACCAGCGGGAAATGACATTAACTTTATTGCCCGTGCTGTTGAACAAGTAGGACCTGCCGTAGTGCGGATTGATGCTTCCCGTACGGTGCAGACCCGCGTGCCAGCCATCTTTAATGACCCTTTCTTTCAGGAGTTTTTTGGGCCAATGATGCCCCCCCGCAGCCGCGAGGAGCGGGGTTTAGGCTCTGGCTTCATCATTAGCAGTGATGGCCTGATTCTGACCAATGCCCATGTGGTGGATGGTGCCAATCGCGTACGGGTGACACTCAAGGATGGCCGCACATTTGAGGGTCAAGTTTTGGGGCAAGACCGACTGACGGATGTGGCCGTAGTCAAGGTGAATGCCAACAATTTACCAGTGGTGCGTCTTGGCAATTCTGATCATTTGCGCCCCGGTGAGTGGGCGATCGCCATCGGCAATCCCTTGGGTCTCGATAATACGGTGACTGCGGGCATCATTAGTGCGACGGGACGCTCTAGCGGTGATATTGGCGTGCCCGATAAGCGGGTGGGCTTCATTCAAACCGATGCGGCCATTAACCCCGGCAACTCTGGTGGCCCCCTGTTGAATCAACGGGGAGAGGTGATTGGCATGAATACCGCGATCATTGGTGGTGCCCAAGGCTTGGGATTTGCCATTCCCATCAACACGGCTCAGCGGATTGCCAACCAACTGATTGCCAATGGTCGTGTCGATCACCCCTTCCTTGGTATTCGCATGGCCAATCTCACCCCTGAGATGCAGCAGCGCCTCAACGCCAATCCCAATAGTCCTGTGCGTGTGCAGGAAAGTTCGGGTGTTTTGATTTTTCAAGTCTTGCCCAACTCTCCCGCTGCCCGTGCAGGTTTGCAACCCGGAGATGTGATCCGTCGCATCAATGGCCAAAACATCACCAAAGCGGATCAAGTGCAGCAAATGGTGGAAAGCACAGGCATTGGTCGCACCATGGAACTGGAAGTGCGCCGTAGTGGCCAAACTGTAACTGTGGCCGTGCAGCCGGCTCCCCTCCCTGCCCAAGCTAGTCGCTAACGTGCTGACGGCCGTTCTGATCATTCCAACCGGCATTGGGGCTGCCATTGGCGGCTATGCGGGTGATGCGATTCCCGTCGTTCGTGCTTTGGCTCAAGTGTGCGATCGCCTGATCACCCATCCCAACGTTCTCAATGGGGCAATGCTCTATTGGCCGCTGCCCAATGTTTGGTATGTGGAAGGCTATGCCCTTGATGAATTTGCTGTTGGCCGTTGGGGATTGCTGCCACCCCATCCCAATCGCATTGGCCTGTTACTGGATGCGGCGATTGAAGCGGATTTCCAACTGCGCCATCGTCAAGCAGCGGCGGCCTGTGCTGCCACCTTGGGTCTAATGATGACTGAACCTGTGATTACAGATGAACCCTTGGGCGTGCAGTTGCAAACCGCTGCCTCGGGGGCAACCTGGGGGACTCTGGCGAACCCCGCTAGTTTATTGCGGGCGGCAGAAAAACTGATTCAAGAGGCCAAGGCGGAGGCGATCGCGATTGTGACCCGCTTTCCCGACGATCCCGGTACGGCAGCCTTACAGCACTATCGCAGTGGCCAAGGTGTCGATCCCCTCGCCGGGGCAGAAGCGGTCATTAGTCATTTGGTTGTCCAGCACTTTCAGATTCCGGCAGCCCATGCCCCAGCCCTGCAACCATTGCCCCTAGAGGAGACTGTACATCCCCGCGCCCTAGCTGAGGAAATTGGCTACACCTTTTTGCCCTCGGTGTTGGTGGGATTGAGTCGTGCTCCCCGCTATAGCCCAACTGCTAGGGAGGCCCTGTGGCGACAGGACGTGGATGCGGTGATTGTACCCGCCACTGCTCTTGGTGGACGGGGAATTCTGGCCTTGGCTCAGCGGGGCGTCCCCATCCTAACGGTGACTAACAATACCACAACCCTCAATGTTACAGCTGCCGATTTGGGGATAGAGACAATCCCTTGCCAGTCCTATGCCGAGGCCATTGGCGTGTTGAGTGCGATGAAGGCAGGGGTATCTTGGCAAACGGTTACACTGGCAACCTGAAAAAATTTTTGCTTTTATTCCCATCGCCAGGCTGAACAAGTGTCCAACCCTATGAGATGTTGGTGAAGAGCAACTACCGGCATATTGTACAAGTTCACGGAGCTGAGTCGCGAGGAGGTGCTGCGCATGCTGGGGTTTACCACTGAGGAACTAAAGCGGACGCGATTTTATCAAGAAGTGTATGCTGAGGCACGAGAGGATGGATTACAGCAAGGATTACAACAAGGACTACAGCAAGGAGAAGCAGCCGTTGTCCTACGGCAGTTAAGGCGGCGGTTTGGTAGTGTGCCCAATGACCTTGAAGAAGGGATTCGTCAGCTCTCCCCCGATCAAATCGAAGCATTGGCAGAAGCACTTCTAGACTTCACTGACCTAGAGGAAGTGTTTGCGTGGCTAAATCGCTCTTCCTAGCCCATGCGCCGTGACTCTCTTTTTTACCAACTGTTTGCCCAACTACCCCAGACCCTCTTTGACCTTTTGGGCAGAGACACCCCTCAGGGGTATCGTTTTGAGTCCGTCGAACTCAAGCAAACGGCCTTTCGCATTGATGGCGTCTTCATGCCCCCTGACCCCTCAGGAATCGTCTATTTCTGTGAGGTGCAGTTTCAGCGCGATAACAGCTTCTATGAACGCTTCTTTGCGGAAATCTTTCTCTATCTGCGGCTGTATCGCCACACCTTTTCTGACTGGCAAGCGGTGGTGATTTATCCCCATCGTCAAGCAGAACAAGTGTCCTTTGACCCCTATGAGGTGTTGGTGAATAGTCATCGCCTGCATCGGGTCTATTTGAATGAACTGGGGTCACTTGAGGCGTTGCCATTGAGCCTAGCGCTGATGCAGCTCACAGTGTTACCTGAAGCAGAAATGCCGACAGCAGCACGGTTGCTGGCAGAGCGCACTCGCATAGAGGCGGTTCCAAGGCCAGAAGTCATAATGGAGTTGATCACCACCATTGTGTTGTACAAATTCACCAAGCTGAGTCGCGAGGAGGTGCTGCGCATGCTGGGGTTTACCACTGAGGAACTAAAGCGGACGCGGTTTTATCAAGAAGTGTATGCTGAGGCGCGAGAGGATGGATTACAGCAGGGGTTGCAGCAGGGATTGCAGCAGGGATTGCAGCAGGGAGAGACCCTTGTTGTTTTACGCCTCCTAAGACGGCGGTTTGGCGAGTTACCAGCTGGCCTTGAGGAGCGCATTCGCCAGCTCCCTGTCCATCAAATTGAAGCCTTGGCAGAAGCTCTCTTGGACTTCACTACCCTAGAGGAAGTTTTTGCGTGGCTAGAGCACTCCACCTAGCCGATGCGCCGCGACTCCCTTTTTTATCAACTCTTTGCCCAGCTGCCCCAGACCCTCTTCGACCTCTTGGGCATAGACACGCCGCAGGGGTATCGCTTTGACTCCGTGGAGCTGAAGCAAACGGCCTTTCGCATTGATGGCGTCTTCATGCCCCCTGACCCCTCAGGAATCGTCTATTTCTGTGAGGTGCAGTTTCAGCGCGATAACAGCTTCTATGAACGCTTCTTTGCGGAAATCTTTCTCTATCTGCGGCTGTATCGCCACACCTTCTCTGATTGGCAAGCGGTGGTTATTTATCCCCATCGCCAAGCTGAACAAGTGTCCTTTGAACCCTATGAGGTGTTGGTAAATAGTCATCGCCTGCGGCGGGTGTATCTGAATGAACTGGGGTCACTTGAGGCGTTACCGCTAAATCTTGCGCTGATGCAGTTGATGGTGATGGCAGAGGCAGAGATGCCCGCAGCAGCGCGGTTGCTGGCAGAGCGTACTCGCACAGAGGCAGTGCCAAGGCCAGAAGTCATAATAGAGTTAATCACCACCATTGTGTTGTACAAGTTTACGGAGCTGAGTCGGGAGGAGGTGCTGCGCATGCTGGGGTTTACCACTGAGGAACTAAAGCGGACGCGGTTTTATCAAGAAGTGTATGCTGAGGCACGGGAAGAGGTATTACAGCAGGGACTGCAACAGGGATTGCAGCAGGGAGAGACCCTCGTTGTGCTGCGTCTCCTAAGACGGCGGTTTGGCGAGTTACCAGCTGGCCTTGAGGAGCGCATTCGCCAGCTCCCTGTCCATCAAATTGAAGCCTTGGCAGAAGCTCTCTTGGACTTCACTACCCTAGAGGAAGTTTTTGCGTGGCTAGAGCACTCCACCTAGCCGATGCGCCGCGACTCCCTTTTTTATCAACTCTTTGCCCAGCTGCCCCAGACCCTCTTCGACCTCTTGGGCATAGACACGCCGCAGGGGTATCGCTTTGACTCCGTGGAGCTGAAGCAAACGGCCTTTCGCATTGATGGCGTCTTCATGCCCCCTGACCCCTCAGGAATCGTCTATTTCTGTGAGGTGCAGTTTCAGCGCGATAACAGCTTCTATGAACGCTTCTTTGCGGAAATCTTTCTCTATCTGCGGCTGTATCGCCACACCTTTTCTGACTGGCAAGCGGTGGTGATTTATCCCCATCGTCAAGCAGAACAAGTGTCCTTTGACCCCTATGAGGTGTTGGTGAATAGTCATCGCCTGCGTCGGGTCTATTTGAATGAACTGGGGTCACTTGAGGGGTTGCCATTGAGCCTAGCGCTGATGCAGCTCACAGTGTTACCTGAAGCAGAAATGCCGACAGCAGCACGGTTGCTGGCAGAGCGCACTCGCACAGAGGCAGTGCCAAGGCCAGAAGTCATAATAGAGTTAATCACCACCATTGTGTTGTACAAGTTTACGGAGCTGAGTCGGGAGGAGGTGCTGCGCATGCTGGGGTTTACCACGGAGGAACTGAAGCGGACGCGGTTTTATCAGGAGGTGTATGCTGAGGCACGGGAAGAGGGGTTACAAGAGGGGCGAGCACAAGGGCGAGAAGAAGGACGACAGGAAGGACGACAGCAGGGGTTGCAGCAGGGATTGCAGCAGGGATTACAGCAGGGAGAGACCCTCGTTGTGCTGCGGCAGTTAAGACGGCGGTTTGGCGAGTTACCAGCTGGCCTTGAGGAGCGCATTCGCCAGCTCCCTGTCCATCAAATTGAAGCCTTGGCAGAAGCTCTCTTGGACTTCACTGCCCTAGAGGAAGTGTTTGCATGGCTAGAGCACTCCACCTAGCCCATGCGCCGTGACTCTCTTTTTTACCAACTCTTTGCCCAGCTGCCCCAGACCCTCTTCGACCTCTTGGGCAGAGAAGCGCCGCAGGGGTATCGCTTTGACTCCGTGGAACTCAAGCAAACGGCCTTTCGCATTGATGGCGTCTTCATGCCCCCTGACCCCTCAGGAATCGTCTATTTCTGTGAGGTGCAGTTTCAGCGCGATAACAGCTTCTATGAACGCTTCTTTGCGGAAATCTTTCTCTATCTGCGGCTGTATCGCCACACCTTTTCTGACTGGCAAGCGGTGGTGATTTATCCCCATCGTCAAGCAGAACAAGTGTCCTTTGACCCCTATGAGGTGTTGGTGAATAGTCATCGCCTGCATCGGGTCTATTTGAATGAACTGGGGTCACTTGAGGCGTTGCCATTGAGCCTAGCGCTGATGCAACTCACCGTGCTAACTGAAGCAGAGATGCCGACAGCAGCACGGTTGCTGGCAGAGCGCACTCGCACAGAGGCAGTGCCAAGGCCAGAAGTCATAATAGAGTTAATCACCACCATTGTGTTGTACAAGTTTACGGAGCTGAGTCGGGAGGAGGTGCTGCGCATGCTGGGGTTTACTACTGAGGAACTGAAGCGGACGCGGTTTTATCGGGACGTCTATGCTGAGGTACGGGAAGAGGTCTATGCTGAGGTACGGGAAGAGGTATTACAGCAGGGATTGCAACAAGGGCTGCAACAGGGATTGCAGCAGGGAGAGACCCTCGTTGTGCTGCGTCTCCTAAGACGGCGGTTTGGCGAGTTACCAGCTGGCCTTGAGGAGCGCATTCGCCAGCTCCCTGTCCATCAAATTGAAGCCTTGGCAGAAGCTCTCTTGGACTTCACTACCCTAGAGGAAGTTTTTGCGTGGCTAGAGCACTCCACCTAGCCCATGCGCCGCGACTCCCTTTTTTATCAACTCTTTGCCCAGCTGCCCCAGACCCTCTTCGACCTCTTGGGCAGAGAAGCGCCGCAGGGGTATCGCTTTGACTCCGTGGAACTCAAGCAAACGGCCTTTCGCATTGATGGCGTCTTCATGCCCCCTGACCCCTCAGGAATCGTCTATTTCTGTGAGGTGCAGTTTCAGCGCGATAACAGCTTCTATGAACGCTTCTTTGCGGAAATCTTTCTCTATCTGCGGCTGTATCGCCACACCTTTTCTGACTGGCAAGCGGTGGTGATTTATCCCCATCGTCAAGCAGAACAAGTGTCCTTTGACCCCTATGAGGTGTTGGTGAATAGTCATCGCCTGCATCGGGTCTATTTGAATGAACTGGGGTCACTTGAGGCGTTGCCATTGAGCCTAGCCCTGATGCAGCTCACAGTGTTACCTGAAGCAGAAATGCCGACAGCAGCACGGTTGCTGGCAGAACGCACTCGCATAGAGGCAGTGCCAAGGCCAGAAGTCATAATAGAGTTAATCACCACCATTGTGTTGTACAAGTTTACGGAGCTGAGTCGGGAGGAGGTGCTGCGCATGCTGGGGTTTACGACGGAAGAGTTGAAGCGGACGCGGTTTTATCGGGACGTCTATGCTGAGGTACGGGAAGAGGTCTATGCTGAGGTACGGGAAGAAGTCTATGCTGAGGCACGGGAAGAAGGGCGACAGGAAGGGCGGCAGGAAGGATTGCAGCAGGGAGAGACCCTCGTTGTGTTGCGGCAGTTAAGACGGCGCTTTGGCAATTTACCAGCTGGCCTTGAGGAGCGCATTCGCCAGCTCTCTCCCCCTCAAATCGAAGCATTGGCAGAGGCTCTCTTGGACTTCACTGCCCTAGAGGAAGTTTTTGCGTGGCTAGAGCACTCCACCTAGCCCATGCGCCGCGACTCCCTTTTTTATCAACTCTTTGCCCAGCTACCCCAAACCCTTTTTGATCTTTTGGGCAGAGAAGCGCCGCAGGGGTATCGCTTTGACTCCGTGGAACTCAAGCAAACGGCCTTTCGCATTGATGGCGTCTTCATGCCCCCTGACCCCTCAGGAATCGTCTATTTCTGTGAGGTGCAGTTTCAGCGCGATAACAGCTTCTATGAACGCTTCTTTGCGGAAATCTTTCTCTATCTGCGGCTGTATCGCCACACCTTTTCTGACTGGCAAGCGGTGGTGATTTATCCCCATCGTCAAGCAGAACAAGTGTCCTTTGACCCCTATGAGGTGTTGGTGAATAGTCATCGCCTGCATCGGGTCTATTTGAATGAACTGGGGTCACTTGAGGCGTTGCCATTGAGCCTAGCGCTGATGCAACTCACCGTGCTAACTGAAGCAGAGATGCCGAC
Source organism: Thermosynechococcus sp. B1 (assembly GCF_030322985.1). Classification (NCBI taxonomy): domain Bacteria; kingdom Bacillati; phylum Cyanobacteriota; class Cyanophyceae; order Acaryochloridales; family Thermosynechococcaceae; genus Thermosynechococcus; species Thermosynechococcus sp. B1. Next base: position 2,111,440 of record NZ_CP096573.1, read on the forward strand.
AGCAGCACGGTTGCTGGCAGAGCGCACTCGCATAGAGGCAGTGCCAAGGCCAGAAGTCATAATAGAGTTAATCACCACCATTGTGTTGTACAAGTTTACGGAGCTGAGTCGGGAGGAGGTGCTGCGCATGCTGGGGTTTACCACTGACGAACTAAAGCGGACGCGGTTTTATCGGGACGTCTATGCTGAGGTACGGGAAGAGGTCTATGCTGAGGTACGGGAAGAGGTATTGCAGCAGGGATTACAGCAGGGATTACAACAGGGATTGCAACAAGGGCTGCAACAGGGATTGCAGCAGGGATTGCAGCAGGGAGAGACCCTCGTTGTGCTGCGGCAGTTAAGACGGCGGTTTGGTGATTTACCAGCTGGCCTTGAGGAGCGCATTCGCCAGCTCCCTGTCCATCAAATTGAAGCCTTGGCAGAAGCTCTTCTGGACTTCACTACCCTAGAGGAAGTTTTTGCGTGGCTAGAGCACTCCACCTAGCCCATGCGCCGCGACTCCCTTTTTTATCAACTCTTTGCCCAGCTACCCCAAACCCTTTTTGATCTTTTGGGCAGAGAAGCGCCGCAGGGGTATCGCTTTGACTCCGTGGAACTCAAGCAAACGGCCTTTCGCATTGATGGCGTCTTCATGCCCCCTGACCCCTCAGGAACCGTCTATTTCTGTGAGGTGCAGTTTCAGCGCGATAACAGCTTCTATGAACGCTTCTTTGCGGAAATCTTTCTCTATCTGCGGCTGTATCGCCACACCTTTTCTGACTGGCAAGCGGTGGTGATTTATCCCCATCGTCAAGCAGAACAAGTGTCTTTTGACCCCTATGAGGTGTTGGTGAATAGTCATCGCCTGCATCGGGTCTATCTGAATGAACTCGGGTCACTTGAGGCATTGCCATTGAGCCTAGCGCTGATGCAGCTCACAGTGTTACCCGAAGTAGAAATGCCGACAGCAGCGCGGTTGCTGGCAGAGCGCACTCGCATAGAGGCAGTGCCAAGGCCAGAAGTCATAATAGAGTTAATCACCACCATTGTGTTGTACAAGTTCACGGAGCTGAGTCGGGAGGAGGTGCTGCGCATGCTGGGGTTTACCACGGAAGAGTTGAAGCGGACGCGGTTTTATCGGGACGTCTATGCTGAGGTACGGGAAGAGGTCTATGCTGAGGTACGGGAAGAGGTATTGCAGCAGGGATTACAGCAGGGATTGCAACAAGGATTGCAACAAGGATTGCAACAGGGATTGCAGCAGGGATTGCAGCAGGGATTGCAGCAGGGAGAGACCCTCGTTGTGCTGCGTCTCCTAAGACGGCGGTTTGGCGAGTTACCAGCTGGCCTTGAGGAGCGCATTCGCCAGCTCCCTGTCCATGAGATTGAAGCCTTGGCAGAAGCTCTTCTGGACTTCACTGACCTAGAGGAAGTTTTTGCATGGCTAAATCGCTCTTCCTAGGCATCATAAATCGCTAGTTTGGACTTTTGAACAATTGTGTTTTTGATCTTTAAGGATGATTGCTGTGCGCAACAATCCGAAAAATTGTCTGGAGGCTGAAATTTTTTACCAAGGAAAAACCATACTAATTACTAGCCTATTTCAGATCTATTGATCGCTCCATAACTAGTGGTAGGTTATTGCTCCCGTGCGTTGACTAGGTGCCCCTATGAAAAAGAATGACCGACGCTTTGGCCTCTCGAAACGGCAGTATCGCAAGCTGACTCGCGCAATTCGTCATTTGCTTTACCAGTTGCGCCTGTGGGTACAGCGACGGCTGACACCCCTAGGGGGGCGGCAACTGCGGTTTGGGCGTCGGGGGTTTGTGTTGCCGACCGTTATTATCGTTATCTTAGTGCTCACTATTACAGTGGGTGCCTTGATGCTGCGGACACTGAACCGCACTACTCAAGTGGCGGGAGAACGCCAAGATATTCAAGTACTCAATGCTGCTACGCCTGCTATTGATCGCGCCAAGGCCAAACTAGAGTATCTCTTTACTCGGGATCCACGTCGCCCCAGTGGCGTGCCAGGGGAAGATCGCCTACGAGACCTGATGTTGAATGTGGGTGCAAACCCCGATCCCTACACTCTTGCCGATGAACAACGGATTGACATCAATGGTGACGGTAATGTCGATAACGCTTGGGTTTTCCAGCCGACCCCCAACTCAATTGTGGCGTACTCCATTTTAATGACCCGCCCCAACAATACCCAAATTAATCAAAGCGATGCTCAAAAGGCCGCAGCCCTAGTCACTCGCAACCGTCCCCTCAACATTTCAGAAATGAGTGGCCAATGTGCCAGCGCAGGTGGAGTTGCAGCACAAACGGCAGAAGCAGGTTGGGATAGTGTGGGCACAGCTAGCCTGCGCAAAAACTTCCAAGTTAACGCCTTTGTTTATGAAAATCGCAATGGTGGTCAAGCCCTTGCCACCCTTGACTTTGTTCAAGAACGTGAACTCGACCGTGGGAACAAGTGGGGAGCATGGTTTCGAAACGACTTAGAGATTTTCCCGGGGCCTGCCTTCCGTTGGAATGGTGCCATGCACACCGAGGGAAGTATTTTTATGGGTGGTGGTAGCAGTTTCTCGGCCTTTCTCGTGAGCGCTCCCAGTTCATGTATCTATACTCGAGCTGCTTCCGAAATTACTACAGCCCAGGTTCCCGACACATATGATTTTGACAATGACGGCAACACGTCCGAGCCAATATTTCAAGGCCAGTTTATTTCGGGCACCTTACGGGACAATACTATTAGCGGCAGTACTACTGTTCATTCCTACCGTGAATCACCTGCACTTCCCTTCACTACAGGTGACAATGATCCACCCGGACAAAATGTAATCTTTAACGGCAATCGGGATTCAGTTGTTAGCTCTGTTAATCAACCAGCTCAACTAGCCCTCAACCCTGTCTTAATCGTTACTGAAGATCGCAGTCGCTCCCGTGCATCTGACACCAGTAATGCTAGCTACCGTGATCCTAACTGGGTACAGCAATTCTACGGGCCTGCTGACAGTGGTGGTACGGGTCGATTTTCCAATCAGCAGGTTTCAAAGCCATACGTGGATGATACGTACCGTGCCGACGATCGCTACGGCCCCAAGCCAATCTATGCCAATGTTAGCCGTGATGCCCTTGAAAATGATCCCGCTGTAGCCGCAGAATTTGCCGATCGTGTGATTCCGTCTGGAAGCCGCATTGGTGATCAAATTCCCTCCTCTAACCAACTGTTATTGCGTAATACTGTTCCTGAATCTGCTGAAGCGGATCGACGGACAGAAGTTGGTCTAGATGGCTACTGGGAGCGGCGGGCACGCCAAGAAGGCCTACGAATCATTGTGGGGGAACGCTTGGAACTAGGCAAACCTCTTGATCCACCTGCGGGTGATACCGCTAATATCAGCCGCCGCAATGAGTTTTATCAGCACCGCACACTGCGGGATGATTTGGCGGCCGTGCAGGCCACAGCCGTTTATCACTACAAAGCGAGGGGAACAACGATCTACCCCAGTATTCCCGATCCGTTCACGGAGCCTTATCCAGGGCAAAACAGCGGGGGCTATGAGCCGATCGCCTGCTTGGCGACTACTCACCACCACGGCACACCGCAAACTGCCCTGCGCAGCATCATGTTCAACCAGTACGATGGCATTCCAGGCTTGTCCCCTAATTTCCGCTTCTTTGACTTCTTTACTGGGCGCGGCACCAATGGTTGGGAGTTTCAGCCTCCTAATTTCAACAGTCCAGAGATGCAACAAGCGATGCGGAACCTCGTGGACTATGCGGGTGATGGTGTGGATGGAGCGTTTCCGCCCAAACAGGAAATAGGGGGAACCACAATTCACCCCAATCCTGATAAGACCCGTGCTGGGAATTTCTCGAACCTTGCCCGCGCGCTTCAACTCCTAGAGCAAAGAGGCAGCTTGAGCGCTCTAAGCTTGGCCGATCAAAGTACAATCCACACCGCAGGCTGTATGTTGGGAATGCTGGCTCATAGTGTGGATACGCTGGAAAGTCTTCGCTATGAGGATTTGAACGAACAACAGCTCAGTAATCTGAACACTGCTATTCTCAATTTAGATCAATTGCAGCAACCTAATCCAGGGTCTAGTCCCCTCGCCGATGGGGAAGTGATTCCCTTACGCGACAGTGCAACGACAAGTACTGTGCAAGTCATTCGGCAAGGCTTCAGTGCTAATCAGAGCCTCTCCTATCGCGGGGGCTATTGGGATGCCAATGCCTACATCACCGCCCTGATCCCTAATGCTCGCTGGAGTCAGCGCCCGCTGCAAGAAACTAATGCCGATGTCAATGCCCGTCTTGCCCGCTTAATTGCCCTCACGGAGCAGGTGAAATATGACCTTAATCCACAAGGGTACACGTGTGAAATTCCTAATCAGTATAGCAACTTGCGGAATGCTTTTTGCCTAGGGCAAGACAAACGAGGATTTGTGATTGGCCAGGAGTTTGAGATGCCGAACCCCGATGGAATAGTGACTGTCAATACAGTGCCTCGTGTCAAGCTTGAAGATGCCCCCAGCTATAACTTTGACCTGCGCGACTCTGATAAGGGCAAAAGTGTCTATGTCACTGGTGCGGGGCGGATGATTTTGGAAGACTTCACCACTGATAACCGAGGTAAAGTTCTCACCGTCACTCTAAAAAACCCCAACCCCGTCCCAGAAGGTAATGCGCCACCAGGAAAGAAAATTCCAGCAGGAGCTTCGGCTTCCCTTATGACCACTAACAGTCTGGAAACAGGTACCATTACCGCTGCTGTTGGATTTCCGAATAACCCCACTCTAAACCTTGCCAATCCAAATGGTAATTCCACGGTAACGATCACCTACACAGGACTACAACTGCAGGTAGGGGATATTATTGAAATTCGCCGTCCCACCACTGGTCTTGGTGTCCTAGAGGGACGCTTTGTGGTCATTGCCACTCCTGCAACAGCTACAGCAACCCTACGCTACATTGGCGGCACAGAACGTACGGGTGGGGGTACAACTCCCATTGCTGTGAACTCGACACTGGTGGTGCTCGCACGCCGACATAACAACCCCACCGCACCGATTCTCGGTACCTTTAATACGGTGATTAAATATCCAGCGTTGCGGGAGATCTTCAACCCGCCGGGGGGGCCGTCTGTAACTCCGGGTGATATTAAAGCAAACCCACGTATGAATCCAACAAATTTCCTTACCCCTACCGAGCCAGCTACTGGGACTCTAGTGAGTAATATCCGCTATCCCAGCCGCCTGAATCAAATCATTGGCTTTGACGGCAATGCTCGCAATGTCGCTTTCCTTGATAACACCCTCTTCAATGGTCGTGAAGAGATGGCGGTGCGGGAAATGGATATTGACCTTGACCTGCTGCGGCGCACTCCTATTGGTGGGGATACATGGCTGCCGATGGGGGGCATTGTCTATGCCTTCCGGGAAGATGCAGTGCGCGAAGATGGCATTGCCCGACCTGCCATTACAGGTCAAAACTGGATGAATACTAATCCCAGCAATCCTCATGATCCCATCCGAGCCGCCAACGGCATTTCGACAAAACCAGTGGATTTCTTTGCGGATCCAATGCGGCGACCCAATGGCTTTCGATTGTGGAATGGCCGGCGCCTTGACCGCCAAGGAATTCCTGCCGAGAAGAATATCGCTGGTCTCTCCTTTATCAGCGATAACCCCGTGTATATTCAGGGGAACTTTAACCTCCACAGTACCAACGGCACAACAAACAATCTGGAGGAATTTACCACAACCCTAGACGCAAACTGGAGCAACTTCTATAGCCGTGATACGCTCGATAATCGCTTTGCTCGGCCTAACTCCGACACTTGGCGACCCGCAGAAATCCTCGGGGATGCGGTGACAATTCTCTCTGACAATTTCTGCAATGGCTCTGCCAATGATTATTTTGCCAATGCCTACAATGACCCTGTATCGAACATGGGGAATAGCTCTCCTGAAAATCTAAGCACAAACTACCCCCAAACTAATGTTGGTACCTCTAGTAATGCTATTGTGAGTAATGTTGGTAACAACCGCATCTATCCTACGTGTGGTAACAATAGCTCCTTACAGCCTGCATTCCTGAATGCCAACCGTCCTAGTGACAACTTACCTAACAATACAGTTTGGCTGCGGGAAAGTCCCTTTGATCCCAGTTCACCGATTTACGTGGATCGTAATGGCACGCCTTGGGCGATTAATTACCAAACAGGTAAACGGGTGGATCGCGATGGTACTCCCCTCACAAGCTATCCCGATGGTGAACAGGGCCAAGCCAGTAACCCTTACAACAGCTACTATGACTTTGGTTCTCAACGTAGCCGCAACGCAGCAACGGATACCCAAGTCAATGCGGTAATCATCAGTGGCACTGTGCCTTCGCGACCCACACAGTCCTACGGTGGGATGCATAACTTCCCTCGCTTCATTGAAGCTTGGAATAACCTATGGATCCAAGGAGCATTTATTCAACTGAACTTCTCTACTCAAGCCACAGGTCCTTTTGATCAAGATCAGTGGGAAGTACCAAACACGGCTGCGTGTCGAGATGTCAATACCGCATTTAACTGTGCGGCTCAGGCTGCTGAGTGGATTAGATATTACTCTCCGCCTAACCGTCGTTGGGGCTATGACGTGGGTCTGCAACTGGCACCGGCAGGGCCAGTGGCGTCGCGCTTTATTACACCTGCCCGCCAACGTAGCGAATACTATAGGGAATTACCGGCGGATGACCCCTATATCCTGCGGTTGCGCTGCGCTCCCCGTCCAGGAGGCGGTGGTACGGTAGATCCTTCAGTAACAGGTTGTCCGTAAATGGAGGTGGGTTCTAATGAAAATCACGCAAATAAGACAATCACAATTACATAGTGCCGAACAGGGTTTAACACTTGCTGAATGTATTGTTGCCATCCTACTAGTTAACGTTGCGGTTGCCGCGCTTGTGGCGCCCTTGATGTTGGTAGCAGCCACACGGGTGCAGAACGATCGTATCTCCCAAGCAAGCGCTCTTGCTCTTTCTGAGGTCGATCGCATGCGAGTACTCATGGAACAGGGGGTTAATGTTACTACCGCAGTCATCCCACCGCCTAGCTCTGTCACGGCTAGTTTAGGGCAACCCGAACTGCTCTCAAATCAACCTCCACCAACAACAGTGGTTACCTGCACTGGTGGTGGGATGGCACTACCCACTTCAGCAACTGAAGGCTGTCTTCGCGTATTTAATAACAGGGAGTTTGTTGTTCAAATTTATCGGGGTAGCATTACCTTTGGCCCCAATAACCGCATTGTGGGCTATCCAATGCAGGTTCGAGTCTATAATCGCGCAACATTTACAAATGGTTCTCCTAGCACTGCAACTCCAATTGGTCAGCAGCCGGCAACAATGACGACCTCAATTGGAAATTTAGAACTGCCCCTTGCTGTAATCACGACAGATATTGTCCAAGGTGACTCTAGCACAGCGCTTTGCTCAATTAGTCAATGCTCTTAAGAATCAGTTGAGGTGCCTATGAAATGGCGGCAGTGGCGGCGAGCAGCCCAAGGATTTACGATTATTGAGATATTGATCTCATTGTTGATTGGCTCTGTGATCACAGTTTCCCTTGGAGCTATCCTCATTGACATGATTGAAACTGAATCGCGTGAGGCATCTCTCAACGAAGTCAGACAAGAACTACAGTCGGCAATGAATTTTATTATTGCTGATTTATCCCAAGCAACTTTTGTCTATGATGGTGATTGCCTTCAAGGTAGCGGGCTTTGCGCTAACTCAAATGGTAGTGCACGTACACCTATTACTTCTTACTTACCGAATTTTGGTGCAAATATCCGTCCTATTTTAGCAATGTGGATTTTAGAGCATTTGCCCTATGATAACAATCCTGCTTTCGTCATGCCCACGAATTGTCCGCCCGAGAATACTACGTGCTTGCGGATTCAAAACTCGCGTCGTTCTTACACGTTAGTTGTTTATTACTTAGATACAAATACTAGTAGTGAATGGCAGGGTGCTGCTCGCCTACGGCGCTATCAATTACGACAGTATGCAACTATTAACGGCACAAACATTACACAAACGCCCGGTTACGTAGATCCCACTGAAAACACCAACTTTGTTGCTTGGCCTCTGAATATTAACACGGGGGCAAACCTTCAAGCTACATCTCCCAGTAATGACTTGAGTAATTTACCAGTTGTGGCTGATTTTATTGATGGTAACTGGAGCGAAGTAGATCCTACCCCAATTGCCTGTCAAGGTGAGGTTACTAATCCACGAATTGGTGCTTATGTGCGCACACCATTGGAGACAACGACACCACCCAATAGCTTTTATGGATGTGTCCTGAGTCGCGGTTCTAATTTCAATACAGCAACATTCGTCTATTTGCGGGCTAATCCTCGCGGTAAACCAGCAATTCGTCCCCAAGATGAGGCTGTGCGTCCAGTGCTGACAACAACAGTACTGAGTCGGGGAGTGTATCAGAAAGTCCCCAGTAACTAAGGGAGGATAGATATGGCAAGGCTAAGGCTTACCCAACAAGGGTTTACACTCATTGAAATTTTAGTTGTTGTGCTAATTATTGGCCTACTGGGGAGCTTAGCAGGTGTATCTTGGTTTTCATTGCTCAACGAGCAACGCATGCGTTCCGGAGTTAACGAAGCCATGTCTGCAATGCGTTTGGCACAGGCAGGGGCACGGCGAGAAAATTTACGCTGGACAGTAGCTTTTCGTACCCATGATAATCAGGTGCAGTGGACTGTCAATCGAGCCACTATGCCAGTAACTCAGTGGCAGTGGCAAAATTTGCTAGAGAACGATGCTGACAAAATCGAAATTGTCCCTAGTCAGACAACACTGCCCCTAATTGATGGTTCCTATCGGCTCACCTATGAATTTAATGGTCGTGTCGCTATTACTCATACGCCACCGCAACAAATTACATTCCGACCAAAGGGTAATACTGCTGTCGGCAGCCAACGCTGTGTACAAGTAGTGACGCTGTTGGGGACGATCCGATCCCGTAGGGGTGCCGATTGTTCCTAAGGTTGTTTTTTGTTATCTTTGTTATCTATGTATTAATTATCTATGTATTAACTGAGAGCTGGCAGTCTTGGTCGAAAAGAGCGCAGGCGCAGAGCATTCATCACTACGGAGAAGGAACTAAAGGCCATGGCTGCACCGGCCACCATGGGATTGAGGAGCCAGCCCGTTAAGGGATAAAGGATGCCAGCGGCAATGGGAATGCCAGCCACGTTATAGAGGAAGGCGAAAAAGAGATTCTGGCGAATATTTTGGATTGTGGCGCGGCTGAGTTGCAGGGCGGTGACAATGCCCTGAAGATGACCGGCAATGAGGGTGATGTCACTGCTGGCGATCGCTACATCGGTACCCGTGCCCAGAGCAATGCCGACATCGGCTTGGGCGAGGGCGGGGGCATCATTCATGCCATCCCCCACCATGGCCACGCACTTCCCTTGCCGTTGCAGTTCAGCAATGATCGCTGCCTTTTGATCGGGGCGGACACTGGCAACGTAATGCTCAATTCCCACTTGCTGGGCAATGGCCGCAGCGGTTACGGCCTGATCGCCCGTGAGGAGAATCACCTCTAATCCCATGCGCTTCAGGGCAGCCACTACCCCTGGGGCTTCGGGTTTCAGCGTGTCGGCAAGGGCGATCAGCCCCCTGACTTGGGCATCCACCGCTATCCAGATGACCGTTTTCCCCTGCTGTGCAAGGGTTTGAGCTTGAGGCTGCCAAGGGGCGGTGGCAATGCCGTGGCCTGCTAGAAAGGCGGGGGTACCAATGAGCACCCATTGATCCTCAACCATGCCCTGTACCCCTTGACCAATCGTGGCCCCAAAGTCGCGAACCGCTTGCGGCGATACCCCCTGCCCTTGGGCATACTCGACCACAGCGGCAGCCAAGGGATGTTCCGAGTGCCATTCCACACTGGCGGCCAGCCGCAAAAGGGTTGTGGCCTCCGCCTGAGGATAAAAATCGGTGACGCTGGGATGGCCCTGGGTGAGGGTGCCCGTTTTGTCGAGAACCACGGTTTGCACCCGATCGGCCAGCTGGAGACTGCGGGCATCTTTAATCAAAATGCCATACTCCGCTGCTTTGCCGCTGGCCACCATGATTGAGGTGGGGGTGGCCAAGCCAAGGGCACAGGGACAGGCAATGATCAAAACGCCAATGGTGGTCAATAGGGCAAGGGTGGGATTGCGGCCAATGGTCAGCCACAGCAACCCCGTCAGGAGAGCGATCGCCAACACTGCCGGCACAAACCAAGCCGTGATGCGATCCGCTAGTTTTTGAATGGGGGCTTTTGAGGCTTGGGCCTGCTGCACCAGTCGAATCATTTGTGCCAAAAAGGTTTGCGACCCCACCCGCGTGGCTCGGATCTGCAGACTTCCGGTTTGATTGAGGGTGGCACCAATGACTTCATCCCCCTCGCGCTTTTCCACTGGTAAGCTTTCCCCCGTTACCATGGATTCATCGACGGTTGAGGCCCCAGCCACAATCTCACCATCGACGGGAATCTTTTCGCCCGGACGCACCAGCAATCGATCCCCCACTTGCACTTCAATCAGGGGCACCTCCACCGCTTCTCCGTTACGAATTACCCGTGCCGTTTTCGGTTGCAGGGCGAGGAGTTTGCGAATAGCGGCAGCAGTTTCCCGTTTGGCGCGACTTTCGAGAAAGCGTCCCAAGAGAATCAGGGTAATGACGACGGCTGAGACTTCGTAATAGACCTCTGGCATGTGGGCATGGAAGGCTTGGGGAAAGAGCGTCACAAAGAGCGAGTAGAAAAAGGCGACACTGGTGCCCAGAGCCACTAGGGTGTCCATCGTTGCTGTGCGATAGCGCAGTGCTCGCCAGGCGCCCTCATAAAAGGATTCACCACTCCAAAACTGAATCGGCGCTGTCAGCAACAGTTGCAGCCAAGGATGGTGCAGCCATGGGGGGATCCAAGGGAGATGCCAGCCCGTCATCATGGGTAGATTCCCCACTAGCAGGAGTAGGGTGGCGCTACCGGCAAAGAGGAGTCGGCGTTTGAGACGGCGCAGCTCAGCCCGATAGGTCAATTCTGCGGTGGCGGTGTCAGTTACCAAGCCTTCTTCAGGCAGTCGCTCTGCGTGATAGCCGGCTTTGGCGATCGCCCCCTGTAGATCTGACCAGGTCACTTGCTGGGGATCGTAGGTGACCGTGGCCTGAGCGGCGGCAAAATAAATTTCACAGTCCCTGACGCCCGGTAGCGATCGCAGGGCAGTTTCAATGACATTGGCGCAAGCGGCGCACTGCATCCCCTGCACCCTGAAGGTGAGCTGGGTGATCATTGGGGTGTATAACCGGCTTGGCGAATGGCACTGCGGATGTCTGCCGCTGGCGCTTGGGTGTCAATTTCTAGCTCTTTGGTTGCGAGATTGGCGCTAACAGTGGCACGGGTGTCAACCGCTTGAATCGCTTGGATAATGGCATCACGACAGGCGCCACAGGCCATGTCGGGCACGCGCAGCTTGAGAACCATGGTGAGATTCCCCTAGAGCACTCCCTATTGAGAATCTTCAAGTCTCCAGTCAACTAGAGAGTCAAGGGGCTAAACTTCCACTTCTGTGGTTTGGCTTTGGGGTGCCAATTGACGGGCGATCGCCACCAATTCCTGCTCAAAGGCCAACTGCGCCCGATTGGTGCGGCCACCTACATAGAGGAGATCGTTTTCCTGCAGCCCCCACACCTGCGAGTGGGACACATAGCTCATGATCACCCCCGCCATCAACAGGGCAAAGCCCGCATAAAACAGGGGAATCCCCGGATCGGCTTTCATTTGTAGCCCTGTACTGCCCACCAGTTCAACCAATGTCAGCCTGACCCCATTGATTTCTGTACTCATGCCGGTGCGCAAGCTGGTGAGAAACTCGCCCTTGGGGCTGTAGATGAGCACCGTGCCTTGGAGATCCCGCGCAATCAGGGAAATCCCCTCCGAGAGATCCGGTTTCGTGGGCAGCCATGTGCCCCAAAGACGACCTTTGCCTTCTGTGTCTAGCTGGGCCATGGGCAGTTGCAGCACGGGACTGTTGTTTAGGCGAAAGCGAATGGCGTCAATACTCCAGTCCGCCTGATAGAGGGTGACCCCGCCATACTTCAAGGGCTGGTTGACATGGATCGTGCCCCGCTTCACCTCTTGGCCTTGCGCATCCAGTATCGAGAGGTCTGAGTAGAACTGATCAATCTCCCCCGCATCAGTGTAATCAATCCAAAAGCGATTTACCCTGACCGACCAGTGTTGGGGAACCCGCGCCAAGGGACCCGCCTGCACAAGGTGCTGAAGATGAAAGGTTTCACCACTGGGAATCAGTTCCTGCGCCATAAAGCCCGTCAGCGCCCCCAAAATCCCCCCCAGCAAAATCAGAATCATACTGGCATGAACCACAATCGGGCCCATGCGACCAACAATGCCTTTGCGGGCATAGAGTTGATTGTCGGTTTGCCAGACGCGGTAGCCCTTTGCGCTCAAGGCAGCGGCCAGTTCCTTGAGGGAGCCTTGGGGAATCGTGGTGCTCAGGGCCAGTTTGGTGAATTGACGCGGTTGGGAGTAGTACTGCCAGCGTTGGGCCGTGGTGAGGGCAGGCACCTGCCGACTGAAGGTACAGGCCGTTAAACTCGCCCCAAAGAGCACCAACAGAGTGAGATACCAAGGGGTGCGATAGACATGATCTAGCCCTAGGGCCAGCAGCACCCGCCAACTGAGAAAACCAAACAGGGCAGGGTCTTCGGGATAATTGGCCTGATAGAAGCTGAGGGATTGCCCCTGCTCAATCACGGTGCCGGCAATACTGGCGATCGCAATCACCAGCAACAGGAGAATTGCTAGGCGCAGATCACCTAGGAGGGCAAGCACACGGCGCAACACAGGGGCACTGATCCTCATTTAGCTTGGCCAATTCACCCAGTCTTGGGGCTTGAGAAAGGTGGTGTACAGTTCCGCTTCGCGGCTGTTGGGTTCCGGGGTATAGCCATATTCCCAGCGGACAAGGGGGGGTAAGGACATCAAAATAGACTCGGTGCGGCCATTGGTTTGCAGGCCGAAGATGGTGCCGCGGTCATAGACGAGGTTGAATTCCACATAGCGCCCGCGCCGATAGAGCTGAAATTGCCGCTCGCGATCGCCATACTCGAGGTGACGCCGCCGTTCCACAATTGGTAGGTAGGCTTCTAGAAAGGCTTGGCCACAGCTTTGAATAAAGGCAAACAGGTCTTCCCACGACCGATTGCCCACAGACCCCACTTGGCGGCTATAGCGAGCAGCTTCGCCATGGGGATCAGGGCCGCGGTAAAGCTCGCGATCGCTGCCATCTTGGTAGTCAAAGAAAATGCCGCCCACGCCACGGGTTTCGCCGCGATGCTTGAGGTAGAAGTATTCATCACACCAGCGTTTGAACACGGGGTAGTACTCGCTGTGGTGGCGATCGCAGGCAGCCTTATGCACCTGATGGAAGTGTTTCGCATCCTCAGCAAAGGGGTAGTAGGGGGTCAAATCTGCGCCACCGCCAAACCACCACACCGGCCCAGCTTCAAAGTAGCGGTAGTTCAAATGCACCGTTGGCACATAGGGATTGCGGGGATGGAGCACCATGGAGGTACCCGTGGCATAGAAGCCATGCCCCGCCGCCTCCGGCCGCTGGGTCAAAATTGAGGGGGGCAACTGCTCTCCCCACACCTCTGAGAAATTAACGCCCCCCTGCTCTAGGAGCTGGCCATTTTTCATCACCCGCGAGCGACCGCCCCCCCCTTCGGGACGTTGCCAACTGTCCTCTTGAAACTGGGCACCGCCATCGGCTGCCTCTAGGGCCTGACAAATCTGATCCTGGAGGTCTTTCAAAAAAGTCGCTGCCCGTTGACGCGAGTCGCTGGGCACAGCAGGGGTAGCAGAAGTGGCAACAGTCATAGTAAATATCGAAATCCTAATCAACGGTCTTCAGTGTCAAAAAAAAGTCGCTGCAAAGCGTGTCTAGGCTTTATTGTACTGTTCTGCCAGCACTTGGGCGAATTTTGCGGCAAGGGCAGCTACCCACTGTTCATCCTGTTTGGTATAGCGGCGGGGGGCATTGGTGCCGAGAATCATCACCGTTTGCGCATCCACCGGTTGGCAGATCACCCCTTGGGTATTGGGGGGCAAATAGTCAAATTCAATGCGTCCGGGGTAAAGGGCTAAATTCACTAAATAGATGGGGCGTTGGGTTTGCAGGGCGCGCTGGACAATGGCACCCGTGGCCGTCATTGGTTTGGGCCCCAGAATACCGCGCCGCAGGAGGGGGCGATCGGCCCGCCAAATGACAATGGACTTTGTGGGCGTATTCTTCAGCAAGGTATAGGACAGCCAGGCCAGCTCTGTTTTCAGGGCAGCATCCAGATCATCGGCAAGTTCAAATCCCTCTTCCCCTTCAAGAATCACGGCTTCTGGCGGTCGGGGCTGCACCCGCTGCCAAATTAGCGTCGTTAAAATGAGCACCGCCGCAAGGATCACCCCCACGACATCGGCACGGGCTTGGGAAGGGGTCAGGGTGGGGGTCAAGAGGCGATTGATGAGGAGAAGTGTGCCCCCCAAAACCCCCGTTGCAAGGGGTAAATAGCGGAGAACTTGGTCATTCATCTAGAATTTTGAAAAATTTTTCAGTGGCAACGTAGCTATCTATTATTCCCCAATGCCAATCTCACAGTGGTAGGAGTGAATTGAGTAATGAAAGCGCAAGGCTTCCTAAAAGCTGGCCAGCGAGCGATCGCGGTTGTTGGCTGGGTGAGTTTGAGTCTTTGGGGTCGTCTCCCCTTTGCCCTTGCTACTGCTCCTCCCCCAGCGGTCACCGCTCCCCTGCGCCTAGAAATCAGCCTATCACGGCGCCAATTGACCCTCTATCAAGGACAAACTCCCCTGCGCCGGTATCCCGTGGCCGTGGGTCGTCCGGGGTGGGAAACCCCCACAGGTCAATTTCAAGTGCGGGAGATGATTCGCGATCCCGCTTGGAAAAATCCCTTTACCGGGGCAGTGATTGCCGGCGGCCATCCGCGGAACCC
Organism: Thermosynechococcus sp. B1; assembly: GCF_030322985.1. Classification (NCBI taxonomy): domain Bacteria; kingdom Bacillati; phylum Cyanobacteriota; class Cyanophyceae; order Acaryochloridales; family Thermosynechococcaceae; genus Thermosynechococcus; species Thermosynechococcus sp. B1. Next base: position 2,126,515 of record NZ_CP096573.1, read on the forward strand.
TTTGGGGCGGCGTTGGATTGGCTTTTGGAGTGATGGCACCAATTGGGTTGGGCTGCACGGTACCCCCCATCCGGATTCCATTGGTCAGGCGGTTTCCCACGGTTGCGTGCGGATGTACAACCGCGACATTGAGGAGCTTTTTGAGAAAGTCAAGCCGGGTGTGCCTGTGATTGTGGTGCGCTAGAAAGGGGCAACAAGGGCAGCGCCAAAAAAGACGACGGCGATCGCATCCACCAGACCATGCAGGAGAACGCCCGCCCAGAGGCGCTGGGTACAGGCAAAGGTGAGGCAGTAAAAGAGGGAGGCCAAGGTTGCCATGATGATATACACCGCTCGGTAGGCCATGAGGGGCAGTTGAATATCGGCATTCGGCTCATTGCCTACATGGAGAATACCAAAAAGCAGCGAACAAATGAGAATGGCACCCCAAGCAATGACCACCGGCCGCTGGCGATCGCCCCCATAGTGCTGCCACAGATCCCGCACGAAAATCATCAAACCACTGCGAAAGAGCACCTCCTCAAAAATGCCCACCCGCATTGCAAAGAGGGTGACATAGACAAACACCGCCAAAGGCGAAGGCGTCAAGTTAAATTTCGCCAAGGGCAAAAAGCCCAATAGACTCCCCAAGGGCACCATGGTTACCAAAGCTGCCAAGAACATTGCCGCCAATAAACGAGCATCGCGCCAGCGGGGTTCAAAGCTATAGCCAAAGTGCGATCGCCCCAGCCCACCGCCAAAAATGATCACCAAAATAAACAGTTGCAGTGCCACAAAAGGGCCAAAGCGAAAGTAGGGGGTCGAGAACCAGTAGAGGCTAAAAAGCGAGACCGCAATTAGGGGAAGGTCGTGTAGTCCCAATCCCGTGGGGGTCGCCCGTGGGGGGTGTCGCCGCTGCCAATCGCCCCAAGCACATAGGAGCAGATAGATAGGGGTAATGATGAATCCTTCCGTGTACGCCTTGGGGAAGGCTGGCGAAATCAACCCACTGTGGCTGAGCAACAAATAAAGCGCTGCTCCACTGATCCAAGCCCACAACACTGGTGGCGGTGTGGTTTGCTGCCGCAAGAGGAAAGGGACGCGCACCATGGCCCAGACGCCTCCGAGAAAGATCAGCAAGTTCAGCCACGGCTGATCAGCAAAGATTAAATTGGTGAGAACCCGCTGCCAAGGAAAGCGGCCTGCTTGGGGGAGAATCAAGCCAATGGCAATGTACAGTGCCAAACTGAGGAGTAACCGCCCCGGCCACCGTTGAGCCATCTTATTAAAATCCCGCTGGCCCCTTGCCCACCACAGCACTGGGAAACCACCAATGATGACGACGGCGGCGGCCTCCACCACACTTTCGAGCCACGGCCAAGGGGTTGCAGACAAATCGTGCAGGTAAAGGAGTTGTGCCCAAAACCACAGCCCACAGGCAGCGATCGCCATCTGTTGCTCGCGGTTCGTAGAAAACCGCGGTGAACGGAGAAAGGCTTGGGGTGCGCTGGCTAGCCACTGACTGACCGTCTGTTTAGGCTGGCTGGTGAGGTTGGGAATCGGCATTCGAGAACCATCGCGATCGCAACTGCGGGCATAGCGTTATAATCAAGGCTTATTCCCAACAGGTGGGAATGCTTTATCTTGACCGAAATTGTTGCCATTTGTGCACCCCGCAACTGCATTTTGCCATGACGACCCCCACCCTTGATCGTGATCGGCTCAGCCAACAACTTAAAGATTTAGAAGCCAAAGCCCTACAGGCGATCGCTGCAGCCCGCACCCTCGATACCCTAGAGCAACTGCGCGTGGCTTACTTGGGCAAAAAAGGCGAACTCTCACAAATTCTCGCCCTTATGGGCAAACTGCCCCCTAGCGATCGCCCCACCATCGGTACCCTCGCCAACACCCTCAAGGAAAAACTGCTCCAAGAACTAGAAGCCCGCCGCGAAACCCTGCAAGCCGAAAAAATTGCTGCCCAACTGGCGGCTGAAAGCCTTGATGTCACCCTGCCGGGCGTCTATCGTCCCCAAGGGCACATTCATCCCCTCAATAGCACCATTGACCGCATCCTCGATATTTTTGTGGGTCTCGGCTATACCGTTGCCAATGGCCCCGAAATGGAAACTGACTACTACAACTTTGAGGCGCTGAATACACCTGCAGATCACCCGGCGCGCGACATGCAGGACACCTTCTACCTGCCCGATGGCAATCTGCTGCGCACCCACACCTCCTCGGTGCAGATTCGCTACATGGAACTCAATGATCCCCCCATTCGCATTGTTGCTCCCGGCCGCTGTTATCGGCGGGATACGGAGGATGCCACCCACGCGGCTGTGTTCCATCAGGTTGAGATTTTGGCAGTGGATGAGGGGCTGACCTTTACCGACCTCAAGGGTACCGTCACGACGTTTCTGGCGGAACTCTTTGGCGATGTTCCCATTCGTTTCCGTGCCAGCTATTTCCCCTTTACGGAACCCTCGGCGGAGGTGGATGTGCAGTGGCAGGGACGCTGGCTAGAGGTGATGGGCTGTGGCATGGTGGATCCCGCTGTGCTCAAAAATGTCGGCTACGATCCAGAGGTCTACACGGGCTTTGCTGCCGGATTCGGTGTGGAGCGGTTTGCCATGGTGCTGCATCAAATTGATGATATTCGCCGCTTTTACACCAGCGATTTGCGCTTTCTGCGGCAGTTTTAGGAGGATAGAGCCTTGGCTGAACCCCGTCTGCTGGCTGTCCTGAACGGTAAGGGAGGCGTTGGTAAAACCACAACGGCAATCAACCTAGCAGCCACCTATGCCGAGCAGTACAGGGTGTTGTTGGTGGATACGGATCCCCAAGCCTCAGCCACGTGGTGGTTTCAGCGCAGTGGCCAATCCATGGGCTTCGATCTCGCCCAGGAGCTTAACCCCAAACTCCTCAGCAGGGTACGCCAGCTTTCTGGCTATGACCTGATTGTTGTCGATACGCCGCCGGCCTTAGCCTCCAGTGCCCTAGCAGCGGTGGTACCGATCGCCGACTATCTGGTGCTGCCCACCCCCCCCGCCCCCATTGACCTTGCCGCCCTCATTGAAACGGTGAAGCAAGTGGTGCAACCGTCTAACGTTCCCCACCGCGTCCTGCTCACCCGCGTTGACCCCCGCTGTGTCAATGAAGCCCTCGAAGCCCAAAATACGCTCTTGCAGTTGGGGGTAGCAGCCTGTCACTCCTTTATCCGCGCCTACAAAGCCCATGAACGGGCAGCTCTCGATGGGGTTCCCATTACCCAATGGAAGGGCAAGCAGGCGAAGGAAGCTCAAGCGGATTACCGCCGCGTTGCTGAAGAGTTACAACGGGACTGGCGATAGGGGCATGGCAGGCAATTAAACCACCAAAGGGGAATCTGTACTCTAAAATCTAGATCCGCACCTAAATGATTTTGTTTTTCCTTGGAGCCAAATTGAGGTCAACAGCGCGTGGACACAACCGTACTCAGCCAATACCGTCAGCAAACCCAAGAGCGTGCTGCCTTGGGAATTCCCCCCTTGCCCCTGACGGCGGCAGAAACCTCGGCGGTTTGTGATCTCCTGCAACACCCCCCAGCGGGCGAAGAAGACTACCTACTGCACCTAATTCGCGATCGCGTGCCCCCCGGTGTCGATGAAGCGGCCTACATTAAAGCCGGCTTTTTGACGGCGATCGCCAAAGGAGAACTCACCAGTCCCCTCATCACCCCCGTGGCAGCGGTGGAACTCCTAGGGACAATGCTGGGGGGCTACAACGTTCAATCCCTCATTGAGCTGCTGCGCCATGAGAACCCAGAACTTGCCCGTGCGGCGGCCACTGCCCTCAGTCATACCCTCTTGGTCTATGACGCCTTTCACGATGTCCAAGACCTGATGCACCAAGGGAATACCTATGCCCGTCAAGTGATGGAATCTTGGGCTAATGGTGACTGGTTTACCTGCCGTGAACCCCTTCCAGAAGCGATTACCGTCACTGTCTTCAAAGTGGCGGGTGAAACCAACACCGATGATCTTTCCCCTGCCCCCCATGCCACCACTCGCCCCGATATTCCGCTGCACGCTACGGTGATGCTGGAAAGCCGCTTGCCGGGAGCACTGCAAATCATTGCCGAACTGAAGCAAAAGGGCTACCCCCTTGCCTATGTCGGTGATGTGGTTGGCACCGGTTCCTCCCGCAAATCCGCCACCAACTCCGTGATTTGGCACATTGGTCGCGACATTCCCTACGTCCCCAATAAGCGCACCGGGGGCGTCTGTCTCGGTGGCAAAATTGCCCCCATTTTCTTCAACACCATGGAGGACTCCGGCGCCCTGCCCATTGAGTGCGATGTTACCCAAATGAATATGGGGGATGTGATCACGATCTACCCCTACCGCGGCGAAATTACCAATGCAGCGGGGGAGGTTATCAGTGTGTTTACCCTCAAACCCGAGACCCTCTTGGATGAAGTGCGAGCGGGGGGGCGCATTCCCCTGCTGATTGGCCGTACCCTCACCGACAAAGCACGGGCTGCCCTTGGCCAAGAACCCAGTCCCCTCTTTACTCGTCCCAAGCCCCCCGTTGAGAGCAGTAAGGGCTATACCTTGGCGCAAAAGATTGTCGGTAAAGCCTGTGGTCTGCCTGGCGTGCGCCCCGGCACCTACTGTGAACCCGTGATGACAACGGTTGGCTCCCAGGATACGACAGGCCCAATGACCCGCGATGAACTCAAGGAACTGGCCTGCCTTGGCTTTGGTGCGGATTTGGTCTTGCAAAGTTTCTGCCATACGGCGGCTTATCCCAAGCCCGTTGACATCAAAACCCACAAAGAACTGCCGGACTTTATGACCTCGCGGGGGGGCGTCTCACTGCGACCGGGGGATGGCATTATTCACTCTTGGCTCAACCGCATGCTACTGCCCGATACCGTGGGCACGGGGGGGGATTCCCATACCCGTTTTCCCTTGGGCATTTCGTTCCCAGCAGGTTCTGGCTTGGTCGCCTTTGCAGCAGCCTTGGGGGTGATGCCTTTGGATATGCCGGAGTCGGTGCTGGTGCGCTTCAAAGGTGCGTTGCAACCGGGGGTGACGCTGCGGGACATTGTCAATGCCATTCCCTATGTGGCCATTCAGCAGGGTAAGCTCACCGTCGCCAAGGAGAATAAGAAGAATGTTTTCTCCGGACGGATCATGGAAATGGAGGGGCTGCCGGACTTGCAACTGGAGCAGGCCTTTGAACTCACCGATGCCACAGCGGAGCGATCGGCCGCAGGGTGCACGATTAAACTGAGTGAAGAAACGGTGGCAACCTACCTGCGCTCCAATGTAGCCCTCCTGAAAAATATGGTGGCTCGTGGCTACGGCGATGCGCGTACGATTCTACGGCGGGCGAAAAAGATGGAGGCATGGCTGGCTAATCCCAGTCTTCTCTCGGCGGATGCGGATGCCGAGTATGCCGATGTGATTGAGGTGGATCTAGATCAAATCAAGGAACCCCTTGTGGCTGCCCCCAATGACCCCGACAATATCAAAACCCTCTCCGAATGTGCCGGCGATCCAGTGCAGGAGGTCTTTATTGGCTCCTGTATGACCAATATTGGCCACTACCGTGCCGCTGCCAAGGTACTGGAAGGAGAGGGGGCGGTGAAGGTTCGCCTCTGGATTGCACCCCCCACCCGCATGGATGAGCAGCAGTTGCGCGAAGAGGGCTACTACGGTATTTTTGCTGCTGCTGGCGCCCGCATGGAGATGCCGGGCTGCTCCCTGTGCATGGGCAACCAAGCCCGTGTTGCTGATAACACCACGGTTTTCTCCACCTCCACCCGCAACTTTAATAACCGCATGGGCAAAGGGGCACGGGTCTATCTTGGTTCTGCAGAGCTAGCAGCAGTTTGTGCCCTACTGGGGCGCATTCCCACCCGCGAGGAGTACCTAGAGATTGTGACGCGGAAAATTGATCCCTTTGCAGCAGATCTCTATCGCTACCTCTACTTTGACCAAATTCCCGACTACGAAAACCAAGGTCGCCTCATTTCCAAGGAGGAGGAAGCGAAGCTACTGGCCAGTATTGGCGGCTAGCCGTTGATCTACATCCAATGGGAGAGGCCAATGCCGGCTTCCACACAGAGAAACCCGAGGATAGGCGTACTCAGCCAGTACAGCCACGCAATGCGGGGGTAGCCTTCACGACGCAGGTTCGATACCTCCAGGATAAACGTAGAAAAGGTGGTCAAAGACCCCAAAAAGCCGACGGTGATGCCATAGCTAAGCCACAGCGGTGCCCCCCAACGGACTAAAACATGGCTCAAAAAGCCCATAAGAAAGGCACCCATGAGATTCACGCTCAGGGTACCGAAGACAAGGGTGCCAAAGCGGCGATCGCTCCATAAACCGACGTAGTAGCGTGTCAAAGCGCCGGGCACAGCCCCAAGGGCGATCGCCAACAATCCTTCAGGTGAGATCATCCCATTTCTCCCAATCGGCTAACCCCCGCAGCACTAAGCGGCTGCCCAACTCCAAGGCCAGCAATCCCAGCCCCGTACTGCCGAGCCAGTAAAAACCCTCGACTGCCGCATCTGTGATCCCCAAGAGCTTGTCGTTATCCAACTCGTAGGATGAAAAGGTTGTGTAGGAACCAATAAACCCCGTTGTCAATAGCAAGCGCAAATCGGGGTGCAGTACAAACGTGCGGGCAAAGGCAAGGGGAGCAATCACCCCCAGCAAAAAACAGCCAGTGACATTCACAATCAAGGTAGCAAAGGGCACATTACCCGCAAGATAGGGTTCCAAATAGGCCTCCAGTAAGAAGCGACTCAAGGCAGCGGGGATGGCTCCAAGACTAACGGCCAACGCAGGGCGCAACCGAGGATGAATCGAGATCACGAGCGTGGCTCCTCCACAATCAACACGGGTCGAGTTGAGGTCTCAAGAATACTCTGACACACAGACCCCATGAGAACACGCTTGAGACCCTTTTGACCATGTTTGCCAAGAATGATTTCCGTCACGTTGTACAGGGCAGCGGTATCCAAAATGGCTTCGGTAATCGGGCCAGCGGTCACAATGAAACGATAGCGAATGTCTGCGAGGTACTGCTTAATTTGAGCTTCGAGTGTGGCCACTGCCTTGGGGTCAGGTACGTCCTGCACATGGAGCACAATCACTTCCGCATCAGCACGCCGCGCTAATTCCGCCGTCTTTTGGAGAACGTAGGGGGTGACACTCGAAACATCCACCGGTGCTAAGAGGACTACGCGTGGTTGTAGCAGGACTTTGGTGGGATCCACCTCGCCCTTTTGCAGGAGTTTTGGCGCAAACGTGGGAATTGCCCATGCCCCCAAGGGAGCCGTAATCAGGATCGAGAGAACCGCGATCGCCAGCATCGTTTCACCCCCCGCCACCCCAGCGGATAAGGGCAAAGCACCGATCGCCGCTTGCACCGTTGCCTTTGCGGAATTCCCCGGCAGCAAAAAGAGGCGTTCGGAGAGTGTCCAATTACTGCCTAAGGTGGAAAGATACCAACCGATGCCCCGCCCAATCAAGGTACCCACCGCTAAAATCACCAAACCCACACCGAGGGAACTTTGCAACACCCCCAACTGGACACTGGCACCCAACAGCACGAAGAGAAAAATCTCTGCCACCTGCCACAGCACATCAAAGCCGCCCCGCAATTGCCGCGCTAGGGGGGCATCCATCTCAATCAAGAAGAAGCCGGCACTCATCACCGCAAGGTAGCCGGAAAACAACGGCAGGCGATCGGCCAAGCCCACTGCTCCCAAGGCCACTGCTGCTGCCACGAGGGTTGTTTGCACCCGATTTTGACTCCAGTTTTGCTTGACCAACAAAAAGACCAGCGCCCAGGCCAAGCCATAGCCCACGATCAAGCCACCACCAATTTCAAGGAGTGCCTGCACACTCACCCCCAAGGCGGGCGGCAAAGCCCCTAGGAATCCTCCCTCATGCTCAGACCCCATCAGCAGACTAAACAGCAGCAGTATGACTACATCGGAAATAGCACTGCCCGAGAGAATTGCATCACTAATCCCCTTGTCCACGCCCCAGCCCAAACTTTTTAGCCGTAGCATGCCCGGCACAATGACAGCCGGGGACTCCGGTGCCACGATCGCCCCCAACAATAGCCCTTGGCGCACATCAAATCCCAGTAGCAGCATCGCCACCCCAGCCACAACGACCATTTCACACAGTGCGGGTAATACACCGAGGCGTAGCGCCACCGTGCCCTGTTGTGCCAACTTCTGGCGATCCAAGCCCAGCCCCGCCTTCATCAAAATCACCATCACCGCCACGGCCCGGAAGGTGGGGGCTGCCGTTAGGACATTGGTTTGCAACAGATTCAAGGCCGCAGGCCCGAGGACAATCCCCACGAGAATCATGCCGATCAAGGCCGGTGCCCCTAGTCGCCGTGCCAACTGACCCGCAAAGAATCCCAGCAGGAGAATCAGGGCAAGGGTTTCTAGAATGGCTGACATTGCTGCAAACTTCGCTGTGACACCGAACCCTACCCTATCGGATGATCAGGTCAATTTCCAATGCCCAGCGTCCGTAGCGATCGCTGCAAATTCCTTATATGCTCTATAGTGCTTGGTTATTGGCGGAGCATAGGCAAAATGACATATTGCTTGGGAATTCTCACCACGTCGGGTCTGGTGATGGCGGCAGACTCTCGCACCAATGCGGGGGTGGATTATATTTCCACCTATCAGAAACTCTTTGATTTTTCGGTGCCGGGGGAGCGGGTGATTGTCATTTGTACCGCTGGTAACCTTTCAATTACTCAGGAAGTGCTCACGCTCATTCGCCGTGATCTCAAGGGTCAGTTGGAGCACAGTCTCAACTCACTGCCCAATATGTACGAGGTAGCCCGCTATGTCGGTGGTAAGCTGCGGGAGGTCACCGATAGTCATCGCCCTTGGTTGGCCAAAGATAACATTGACTACCAATGCACATTTCTGGTGGGGGGGCAAATTCGTGGCGAGGAACCCTACCTCTACCTGATCTACAGTCAGGGCAACTTTCTGCAAGCGACCCCCGAAACTCCCTTTCTTCAAATTGGTGAAACAAAATATGGCAAGCCGATTTTAGACCGCACGTTGCGCTTCGATACGCCGGTAGATGCGGCGGCAAAGTATGCACTGCTCTCCCTTGATTCAACGATGAAATCCAATATCTCCGTCGGCCCCCCCCTTGACCTGATCATGTACCGCACCGATAGCTTTCAGATCTGTCACCGCGCCGAATTTGTCTTGGGTGATCCTTTTTTGTCGAAGGTGCGGCAGTTCTGGGAGGCCTCCCTGCGGCGGGCTTTTGAGGAAATGCCCGACATTGAATGGAATCGGCGTCAACCCTCCCCCACGTCCTCAATGGTGCTACCAACACCGGAAACCCTTGTTGCAGATTAGAAAAAGCCAACTATGACATCTCCTTCGTTAGCGCAGCAAGTAGCAGCTCTCGGCATTGATCACATTCAGCGGCATCTATTCCTATGTGCTGATCAAACCAAACCCCTGTGCTGTGACAAGGCAGTGGGTTTAGAAGCATGGGAGTATTTGAAAAAACGCCTCAAGGAATTGGGCTTGGATCAACCGCGCCCAGAGGGCTGTATTTTTCGCACAAAGGCCAATTGCCTACGGGTGTGTCAACAAGGCCCCATTTTAGTGGTCTATCCCGATGGCGTCTGGTATCACTCGGCAACGCCAGCAGTTATTGAGCGGGTGATTCAGGAGCATGTGCTGAGGGGGCAGATTGTCCAAGAGTATCTACTGGCGTCACCACCGCCCGAAAGAGCAGGCGATCGCCCCACCAATAGCCCGCATGGGTAATGCGCACCGGTGTCCCTTCCTCTAAGGGCACGCGATCGCTTTGGTGCTGGTGCGGATCAAAGGGAACACAGGCTCCAACCTCACCAATCAACCGAATCCCCCACTGCTCGAGGAGTTGAAACACTGGCTTTACTAGGGGCAAAATCCGCTGGGCGGGGGCGGTGGGGTTTTGGCTAGCAGCATAAGCGGCAGTGGGCCAGAAGCGCAGAAACGGCTCCAGGATCTGAAGGGCTTGGTGTTGGAGCGCCGCCTCAGCAGCCGATTCACCATAGAGCCACTGAAACAACTCCAAGGGAGTCACCCCCAGAACTTGGGCAAGGTGTTCGAGGGTTTCTAGGCGCAGTTGGTGTAGGTCGCCAGACCAAATGGCATTGGCTTGCTGGCGGCTAAATCCTTTACGGCGTAGTTGACTCTTGCGGGTAATGCCGGCCATGGCGAGGCGGGCTTGCAGACGCTGGCTCATGGTTCTAGGCGCTGCCCCGTTTGCTCATCAAAGAAGTGGAAATGCTGGGGATCAGGGCGCAAATACAGGCGATCGCCCCGCTGAATCGGCTGTTGTCCCGGCAAGCGCACCCGCAACAATTCTCCTGTTGCAGTGAGGTGAACCGTCAACCCCGTTTCATGGCCAAGGGCTTCCACCAGATCTACTTCAACGGGCAGCGTATTCTCTGCATCGGCCGTCGCCAGCACAAAATGCTCAGGACGAATCCCCAACCATGCCTTGGATACCGAGGGTAAGGGCTGGCTTAGGGACAACTGCCAATGGTGGTACTGAATCTTCCCTTGGTTGAGGGTCACGGCTAAGAAATTCATTGGCGGTGAGCCAATAAACTCAGCGACAAAGCGATTGGCAGGGCGTTGATACAGGTCGAGGGGGCTGGCAATTTGTTGGATTTGACCTTGGTGCAGCACCACAATGCGATCGCCCATCGTCATCGCTTCCGTTTGATCATGGGTCACATAAATGGTTGTGATGCCCAATTGCCGCTGAAGTTGGACAATTTGAGCGCGGGTTTCGGTGCGCAGCTTGGCATCAAGGTTTGAAAGCGGTTCATCCATCAAAAACACTTGGGGATTGCGGGCCATGGCTCGTCCGAGGGCCACCCGCTGCTTCTGACCACCCGACAGTTGTTTGGGATAGCGATAGAGCAAGTGACCAATTTGCAACATCGCCGCAATCTGCATCACCCGTTGGTGAATTGCCCGCTCGCGGGGAAAAGAAAGTTGCATCCCCTTGGGGAGCGATCGCGTCCAGCGGGTCAGGGTCGCTTCAATGGGGGCGGGTAACAGGCCATTCATTTGCGAGTTGCGGCGCAAGCCAAAGGCCAAGTTGTCATAAACCGTGAGATGGGGATAGAGGGCATAGCTTTGAAAAACCATGGCAATGTCCCGCGCTTTGGGGGGTAAACCATTGACCACGCGATCGCCCACCCAAATTGTGCCCGTGGTTGGTTCATCCAAACCCGCAATCAGCCGCAGCAGGGTACTTTTGCCACACCCCGAAGGCCCCACCAGCACCAAAAACTCGCCCGCACCGACCCTCAGATCAATCCCTTGCAGCACCGTGACATCATGCCCGCGCTGGGGGTCGCGATAGACCTTGGTCAGTTTTTCAAGGCGTACACCGGTCACGATCGCTATCCTAGAGGGACTAATTGGCTAGAATCCCACACTGAGGCGAATCTGACAAGACACCTAGGCAAGGTGCAGATTCAGTACCGAACGGGGCGCACGGCGGACTCGTGCCCGAATCGTCGGCAGTCCGAGCCGTTGACAGGCTTCGTAGCGATGACACCCCGAAAAGCCATAGTACTGCCCTTCGACTTCAAGGACATCAATGGGTTCCTGCTGGCCAATTTCCGCAATGGAGGCCATCAAGGCTGCGACTTTTGCAGGATCCGTTTGCCGCATCAGGGGACGACGAATGGCATTGAGGGGCAAATCGATCACTCGCATTGACTTATCCAAACTCATTATGACTTTATTTTAGCAAGCGATCTGCAATCGGCCACAAAACGCCCTTGAATAACTTCCTAAGTTTGCAGTAAGACAATAGGGGTCGGCTTTTAGCCGTTGGTTGTGCAGTTTACATGGGTTTTTTATGGGTTTGCAACGTCGTCGCTTCCTCACCCTTGCCGCCGCCGGTATGGGGGCAGCACTTTTTCCCCAAGGATTACAGCTTCTCTATCAACGGGCAGCCCAAGGTGAACTGCTGACCACACGCGGATTTGGCCCCTTGGTGAAGGATCCCAATGGCCTGTTGGATTTGCCGGCAGGCTTTCAGTATCGGGTGTTTTCCAAGCTGGGCGATCGCCTGAGTGATGGTGCCCCCGTCCCGACGCTCCATGATGGCATGGCCGCCTTCCCCGGCCCCGATGGCACGACCATCCTTGTGCGCAACCATGAGATGTATCCGGGGCTACCCCGTGCCTTTCAGGGGGTGGTGGCTCCCAAGGAGCGGATGTATGACCCCATTGCCCCCGGCGGTACCACTACACTCGTGGTGAGTAAAGATCGGCAACTCCTCAAGCATTACGTTTCTTTGGCCGGTACCTCGCGCAATTGTGGTGGCGGCAAAACCCTTTGGGGCAGTTGGATTAGCTGCGAGGAAACCATTTCCACGCCCGAACATCCTGCCAACCGCGGTCCGGTGCAAAAACGCCACGGCTACAACTTTGAAGTACCGATCAGTGCCCAAGGCCCCGTGACGCCAGTTCCCCTCAAGGCAATGGGGCGCTTTCAACATGAGGCGATCGCCATCGACCCGCAAACGCATATCGTCTATCAAACAGAGGATCGCGGCGATAGTCTCTTTTATCGCTTTATTCCCAAGGAACCCACCAACCTTGCTGCTGGCGGCCAACTCCAAGCCTTGAAAATCAAACGCTACCCGAAAATTAACACCGGTCAGGATTTTCCCCTACGCAAACCCTTCGAGGTGGAATGGGTAAATATCACCCAGCCTGACCCTCCCCTAGACACCGTGCGCTATGAGGGCTATGACAAGGGGGCAGCCCAATTTGTACGCGGTGAAGGCCTCTGCTACCACAATGGCGAGTTTTACTTTACAGCCACCAGTGGTGGTGAAAAGCGGCTAGGCCAAATCTGGCGATACCGCCCCGGTCGCACCGCAGCAGATGGTGGCACGATTGAGCTGTTTGTCGAGTCCCCCGGCAAAGAGGTTCTTGATTATCCCGATAACTTGACGATGGCCCCTTGGGGAGATCTCATTTGCTGCGAAGATGGCGACGATGCCATTAATCGCCTCATTGGTATCACCCCCCAAGGAGAGCTATACACCTTTGCGCGCAATGCCCTCAATGATCAAGAACTGGCAGGGGTTTGCTTCTCACCCGACGGCCAAACCATGTTTGTCAATCTCTACCATCCGGGGATGACCTTTGCCATTTGGGGGCCCTGGGATCGGCGGGGTTAATGCCCACAGCAAAAGGGAGCCAAGAATGACCTGACTCCCTCGTTATTTTCCTACTGACTCAACTCAACACTTCAACCCAGTGTCATTGCTGCCTTAGCTCAGCGCCACAGGGGAGCGATCGTAGGTGGCACCAAAGACGGGGTTAATTTTCCCTTGGATTTGGTTCCAGTAATGGGCTGCCGCCACCGGCATGCCGATTGCTTCTGCCATCCGGGCAAGGAGGGTTTGTTCACGGCTTTTAATCATCACATGATGTGCCATCGCCAAGGAGCGAGCCATTTCGTTAACCGTTGCCGTCACGGGCACAGAAGCCACATTATCGGCCAAGCGAGCAGCGGGAACACCGGCGGGTTGTTTGCCTTTTTGATACTTGACACCCCGATAGGTCATGATTTTTAAGGAGTCTTCCGGTGGATTTGTCGGAGCAGCCACACGATAGGTGCTACCGCGATACTTGGCCACGACATCCGTTGCTTGGCTGTTGATCGCTGGAGGAACGTAGTTGTATTGAACGCCGCGATAAGTAAGAGTCGTCATAATTTTCGCCCCATTTTTATTACAAGGTGGACTGATTGAGGCGCGTTCCTTCGGGATCTGTTGCCCTACTTCCGTCCCTCGCGAAGGTACAACGCTGACAATTAAACTCGGTCTGAAAAGCGTTTACTGATGTCCTGCGAGAGATGAACGATTTATTTCTGTATCTAATTTAACAATTTCTCGACCTTAAAGCAAGCTGTTCATAGAAATTTACAATACTCGGGTCAACACTTCCTTAGGGGTGTCATGGGCTAAGACAACAAAAAAGGCCAACCCAGAGGATTGACCCAATTAGATGATTTTTGAATGTTTATCGAGGAGTGGTTTTAGCCCTCGGCTAGGGGATAGACACTCACGCGCTTGCGATTTTTGCCATAGCGCTCAAAGGTGACCACACCCGCGATCGTTGCAAAAAGAGTATCGTCACTGCCGCGACCGACATTGACGCCGGGGTGAAACTTTGTCCCCCGCTGCCGTACAAGAATGTGACCGGCCTTAACCACTTCACCGCCAAAGTGCTTGACCCCCAGACGCTGGGCATTGGAGTCACGACCGTTGCGGGTACTACCTGTTCCTTTCTTGTGTGCCATGTTAACCTCCTAGGGATTCACCGTTGAGACGAATCTCGTTGATCATGATGCGGGTCAGTTCTTGGCGATGGCCTTGTTTTTTGCGGGTTTTCTTTTTCGGACGCATTTTATAGACAATCACCTTGGGGCCGCGACGATGCTCCATCACCGTACCAGAGACAACCGCACCACTAACGTAGGGTTGACCGACGTGGACTTGGCTATCGGTTTGCACCAGCAACACCCGTTCTAGATCAATTGTGCCCTCTGGCTCGACGGGGAGCCGCTCCACATCGTAAAAGCGCCCGGCTTCAACGCGCAGTTGCTTGCCACCGGTCTCAATGATTGCGTATGCCATAGAAACTAAAAAACTCCTTGCCGTGCAGGTGAGGGGATGCGTGCCTCTTGCAAAACCTGTTCCGTGCAAACTCAACAATTTTCCATCATAAAATTTATCCCCTGTGGCTGTCAAACCCCTAGCCAACCCAAGGCAGACTGCCGGTTGAACGTTTGCTCAGTTTGGGGCGCTCATCGAGGGAGATGTCCTTAAACATGTCTGGATAGTAAAAAACAATGAGGGTGGTACCCACACAAATGACATCTTCATGGTGGAGGAGGGTGCTGTGCTGAATTGGCAGGCCATTGAGGAGCGTGCCATTGCGACTGTGGTAATCACTAATGAAATAGAGGGGCTGCCCCTTAAAGAGAAAGGCGTTGATGACGGCATGCACTCGCGAGACGTAGGTATCTTTGAGGAGAATACTGCAATCCAGTTGGCGACCAATCGTCCACTGGCGATCGGGACTGAGAATAACTTCCCGTTTCGGCAAACCACGTTCGCGAATGATCAGCCATGCTTTGGGGTAGGTTGGTGCTGACATGGGTGTCTCCCCCCACTCTGGGATGCCCTTAGCCTAGATCGCCTAGATGACAAACGTTGCCCCATCCCCTTGAGCCGCTTGCCAACTACGGGCATCAAAGTATAAATCCTCAAGGGAAATACTGGCCAAGGCATCTTGAAGTTTTTGGTGCAGACGTTGCCAGAGGCTGAGGGTTACCCAATCTGCTGTGCTGTCTTCTGGTTGGGGAGGATGCAAAAACAGGGGGGTTGGCGATTCACCAACGGCAGTGAGGATGTCCCGCAGGGAAATGGCCGCCGGGGGACGGGCCAGTTGATAGCCCCCATAGACGCCTCGCAGCGATCGCACCAAGCCAGCCCGCCGCAATTCAATCAAGAGTTTTTCCAGATAGGAGGCAGGAATCTTTTGCCGCTCAGCAATGGCGCGCACGGAGGCAGGCCCATAGTTGGGTAACAAACTCAAGTCCAATAGAGCCTTGATACTGTAGTGGCCACGGGTGGTGAGGGTCACGCTGCTTTGCCAACGGTGGTAATGTACAGAACCGCTTCTTGCGGGGGAATGCCCAAGAGATCGTTGACCTGATCATCAAAGAAACCGCCAATGCCACTGACCCCTAGCCCCAAAGCGGTGGCAGCCAAATTGATCCGCTGTCCAAGGTGGCCAGCATCCATGTGGAGGTAGCGATAAGCCCGTTCCCCATAGCGAGCGATCGCCCGCTCCAGATTGGCGGTATGGAAAATCACCACGGCGGCATCGCGACCGAGGTCTTGATTGAGGCAGAGGAAATGCAACTGCTCTTGAAAGTTCTTGAAGCGAATTTGGCGTAACTCATGCTCGGCCACAGCATAGTAGTAGCAGCCCTCCTCCAGATCCTTGACCCGCGTCACGGCAATAAAGGTTTCCACCAATGTCGGGTCAAAGAAACTAGGGGCTTCATCTAGGCCTTGATCGCGGTAGTCCTGAGGATGGTAGGCAAAGGTGAGCAGGGCAGCCAGTTGATCCACCTCAATCCCTTGGCCACTGTACTGACGAGTCGAGCGCCGCTGCAGAATGGTTTGCTGGAGAGCGGCTAGATGGGTTTCCCAGTCAATGATGGTTTTGCTGAGACTCACCCGCAGACCAAAGGGAAAGTTGTATTTACTAGCAGGGGGTTCAGTAGGCTCCTTGGCAGGGGGGCTGGGGGTCTCTTTGGCCATGCCGTAGATCATGTCACTATTGGTGAGGGCACTGGCACGATGGTAAGCCTTCAGTAGCTCGCCACTGGCGATCGCCCCATAGTCATAGCAGGTGGCAGAGGCCAACACTGCGGGGAAGGTGGACAAGTTTTCACCCACTTCGAGTAAATTGGCAAGGGCAACCACCGCCAACACTCCCTCCTGTTCTGGATCAAGGTAAAGCAGTTCATTCATTTGGGCATCCACAAAACCACCAATGAAGTGAGCGCGAAAGTCATGGATATTGGCGGCCAGTTCCACATTCCCCAAAAGGTGCCCAATGTCGAGGCAAATGCGGCGATAGGCGCGATCGCCATAACGCCAAGCGGAACGGTAAAAGACGGCTGTCACGATCAGCGCAATGTGCGTCCTTTCTAGCGCTGGATGCCAAAGACAAGCGGCCTGTAGGGCTGACCAAGAATAGCTTTGCCACACCTGCACAAGGGCATGGTCTTTCACTTGGTAGTTATAAATGCCAGCGGGAATGGCGGTGTCGTTGCGAGTGAGGAGATAGATTTCCGCTGGATATAGCCCCCCGGCAGAAGGTGCTGCCCGCATATAAAAGGGCTGATCGGGATAGGGAACCACCCCAGTAATGCCATAGGTACAGTACAACAACCGTGAGAGTCGCTGCCAGTGGGGGTGGGCTGCCCCCTGCTCAGGTTCTAAAAACGGCTTGAGGGAGAAGGACTGACCAAGGGGATAGGTTTTGAAGGGACTGGGCTGGCGACTAAAATCGAGCGGTGCTGCCTGTTGGGCTAAGGTCTCAGGGGCGTACTTGGTGCGTTCGTGGTAATGCTGTGCCAAGGAAAGCGGTTGAAACCCCATTGTGGTGCCTCACCAAGTTAAGAAACCATTAAATAAAATGAACTTCTTCAATAAATCCCCCTACAGTCAAAAAGGTTTAGGTAGAAATACTTAGTCACAGTACAACGCTCTTTATACCATTATGGCCAAATTCAGCAATGAGGAACTATTGGCAGCCTATGCAGCGGGGGAACGAGATTTTCGGGGCAGCGATCTGACGGGTCTGAGCCTTTTTGACACCAATCTCAGCGATGCCGATTTTAGTGACAGTGATCTGGAGAATGCCTATCTGCCCTATTGCCAGTTGAATCGAATTCAAGCGACTGCCACCAATCTACGCCACAGTGAATTAGGGGATGCTCAGTTGTATCAAGCGAACCTTGCGGCAGCAGATCTTGAAGGAGCCAACCTTGTCCGCACCAACCTCCGATCGGCCAATTTGGAACGGGCAAACCTGCAAGGCGCTAATCTTCAGGGGGCGGATCTGCGCTATGCCAATTTGCGACAAGCGAATCTCCAAGGGGCCAACCTGCAACAGGCCAATTTAGAGCAGGCAGATTTAACGGCAGCACAGGTACAGCGGTGTAATTTTTTTCGGGCAACGGGTGTTGATCTGTCGGCTGCGGTGTGCGATCGCACCACGGTTTATCCCGATGGCTATTTTTACCCCTGACTCAGGGTGATGAGGGTGACTGGATTGAGGGGATGGAGGCGGTGGCCTTGACCCAAGGGAACGGAGCGGCTGAGTTGCACGTGTAGCACTTGCGGGCTGATTTGCTGGGTTTGACACCAGTGGAGAACTTGGCCTTGGTGTTCAAGGGTGGCGATCGCCAGCACCACCCGGCCGCCAGCTTTCAAGTGTGACCAACAATAGTCAAGATTGGCCAGTAATTGGGCACCACTGCCGCCAATAAACACGCGATCCGGTTGCGGCAAGCCACTGAGGCTCTGGGGAGCCGCCCCTTGGATTGGGATCAGATTGGTCAAACCAAAAGCCTTGCGGTTGCGCTCAATCAGTTGGCAGCCAATCGCCGTTTTCTCGATCCCATAGATGGTGGCTTGGGGAGCAAGGCGGGCGATTTCCACAGCGACACTGCCGGTGCCGGCGCCTATATCCCAAACGGTTTCAACAGTGCTGGTGAGGGCAAGTTCCGCCAAGGCCAATACCCGCACTTCCCGCTTTGTCATCAGGCTGGGGCGATCGCCAAAGGTGAAAAATTGATCATCCCCTAAGCCAAAAACGGGCTGTTCCCGAGGGGGTAGGTGCTGGGGTTGACGCAGGAGCACCACCAAATTCAGCGGATGTACCGGCGGAAGCGTTGTCACCGGTTGGGCTAAGTCCCACGGCAGAATGGCTTCCTCTGCACTACCCAAGGCCTGACACACCCACGCCCGATAGGACACAGGCAGGTGCAATGCTTGGTATAAGCGGCTAATGGCAGCAATATTAGCCTCACCATCGGTATAGATGGCAATTTTCTCCACCCCCCGCTGCAACAGCGGCACCAACCCCGCTAAATCGCGACCATGGGCACTGTAGATCACGGCATCCTGCCAAGGGAGCTTGAGGCGACTAAAGGCCAACTGCACCGCACTGAGGTGGGGATGAAACGTCAACTGATCCGGGGTAAAAACTTCAAGGAGCCAGCGTCCCAAGCCGTAAAACAGGGGATCGCCACTGGTGAGAATGACCACTTGGGGGTCGGGGGTTGTTGCCAAGTGGGTTTGAATCGCCTTGAAACTGGCGTTAAAGTCTCGTAGAGACAAGCGGGGGGCGTCTCCATGGGGAATCAACTGAAGATGGCGATCGCTCCCCACCAAGAGCGTCGCTGTGCGAATAATTTCCTGAACTGTTGCCCCCAACCCTGCCAGCCCCTCTAGGCCAATGCCGACTACATGAATCGGGGTCACGCTGACTCCTCACTATCGGCCAACTCCAGTAGGGCATTCACAATCGCTGCCGCCACAGGCGACCCCCCCTTGCGACCGGCAACGCGAATTTGAGGCACGGGCAGTTGGGCAAGGGCTGCTTTTGACTCTACAACATTGACAAAGCCAACGGGGACACCAATGACGCCCGCCGGCGGTACACGGGTTTGTTGCAGGCGATCGCACAGGGCAAGGAGCGCCGTTGGCGCATTCCCAACCACAAACAGGCCATAGGGCCACTGTTGCCAAGCGCGGATCATCCCTGCTTCGCTGCGGGTTTGACTAGGGGCGGTGTGGCTGCCATCGTCGAGGGCGGTAATAATTGGATTCTGAAAGGTACGGCTGACCATGGTTTGAATGCCGACCCTGACCATGGCCACATCGGTAATAATCGGCACACCTGAGCGCAGGGCCTGTGTGATGTGGGCGATCGCCCCCGGCGAAATCTCCAGCAGGTTCTTAAACTCAAAATCTGCTGTGCTGTGGATAATTCGCCGCAAAATCGCATAGCTTGGGGCATCAAAAGGGTGAGGACCGATCTCGCGATCAATGATGGCAAAACTGGCTTGGGCAATGGGATGCAGCAGAGACACAGGACTTCTGATAGGATAGTAGAACTGCCTAAACGTGGAGAGATGGCCGAGTGGTCGAAGGCGCAGCACTGGAAATGCTGTGTGGGGCAACTCACCGAGGGTTCGAATCCCTCTCTCTCCGTCCTATTGTTATCTTGCCACTACAGGGGGTATCCTTTGCGGCAACCAAGGGAGAGGTAGCTGCCCTAAAATAGAAAACATAGAGAATACTCCCAACGCAGTTAGGGGTTCTTAAGTGCTTAATTTCTAACCCCCTTGAGGATTCTTTACTATGCGTTTCTCCTCAATCCCTTGGATAGTAATTGCCAGTATGCTGCCTGCTGTACCTGTCTTTGCTAATTCCGCTGCCATTGGCACGATTCAAGTTAGCCCCGACTTGCGATCGGCACTGCAATCAGCCCCCGATCCTACGGCAAACCCCAATGCTGTCCAACCTGCGAGTAATATGGCAGAGATTGAAAACAGCCTAGAGATTTCGCCTGTGCCTACTCGCCCCGATCCAAAGGTGTACAGGCAGTTTGAAGAGCCGCGTAATAATCGCGGTCTTGGCTTCAAAGTGGGCATCTAGGGATTCAGGGCAGTACTTTTGGCCGCGTGCAGTTGGCCATTGTGTTGATCGAGTAGAGCTTGAGCGGCAAGGGCGTCCAGTCCTGTCCAGTACATGAGCAGAGCACGCTTCACTTGGTAGCCACTGCGTTCGAGAAGGTCTGCTGCTGCTGCGCGATCAATTCCCGTGAGATCCGTAAGAATCCGCAGGGCACGATCCAAAAGCTTACGGTTGCTGACGGCTACATCCACCATGCGGTTGCCATAGACTTTGCCCAACTGCACCATCACTCCCGTGGAAATGATATTCAATGCCATCTTTGTGGCAGTACCGGCTTTCAAACGGGTGGATCCGGCAAGGAGTTCAGGCCCCACCAACAGGCGAATGTCAATGTCGGCAGCCCGCTGTAGCTGATCCGAGGGAACACAGGCCATAAAGACCGTAAGTGCCCCTACTGCTTGCGCTGCATCCAGTGCCCCATGGACATAGGGAGTGGTTCCGCCAGCGGTAATCCCAATCAAGACATCTTGGGCAGTGATCTGGCGATCGCCCACCACGGCAGCGCCATCTTCGTAGCAATCTTCAAGGCCTTCAGAACTGCGCACAAGGGCAGCCTCACCGCCAGCCAGAATGCCTTGAACCAAATGGGGCGGTGTACAAAACGTGGGCGGACATTCGGCAGCATCCAAAACTCCCAAGCGACCACTGGTGCCGGCACCAATGTAGAAGAGGCGTCCCCCTTGGCGAAGGCGGGCTGCTGTGGCGGTAATGGTTTGGGCTAAGGCCTCGCGGGCTTGGGCGATCGCCCGCAGCGTCTGGGCATCTTCCTGATTAAAAAGATCAACTAGTTCCAAGGGAGTGAGCTGATCCAGATTCTGGCTGGCGGGATTGATCTGCTCCGTCAAGAGATGACCACGACTAGGGAGTTCTTGGAGGTCTGTCATGGCCGCGCTGAAATTTCTGCCATTTCAATCACAGTGCCGTCGTAGTCCTTAACAAGGAAATTGAGGGGGCGATCGCTGCGCATTTTGTAGCGCAACTGCCGCCGCTGAATCCGCAGCAATAGGAGCTCGAGGCACTCACGGTCAAAACAGACATGGCGCTGACGGTTGCGTTCCCCCTTGCTGGCACCACTAATGACATGCAGTTGCGTATTTTTCTTGAGTTGGTACCACAACCCATCCCTAGGGCTGGGGCGCTTGGGGCTGCTGTAGCTCAAGGCCGAGGGCACATAGAGCGGATCCATCGAAGCCACGCCAAGGGTTTGCTCATAGTTGTAGTAGTAGTGCAGCGGTACATCAGCGATCGGCAAATGCAACTCCTGCTCGTAGAACTGCCGCGCGTGCTCTAGATCCGAAACCATGATCGTATAGACTTTGGGGGCACTGGACAAAAAGAGCCACATTGCCCCTGCGTAGCCCATCAGCAGCATGATCATAATCCCCTGGGTGGAGAATACCCCATCCCAGAGACCATCCAGCCAAGCAAATAAAGGAGGAGTCAACAACATGCCAAGGTTCTGGGGAAAGCTCCTTTCATTCTAGTGACTATCGTAGTTACTGTTCGGGTTTTTCACCGAATTTAGGTCTTTACTCCATTTTGACATACTCCTACAACTAAAGTCGCAAAGGGCTTTTCCCTATGAAAGCGATCGCCCTGATGATTTTAATGGGCATCAGCTCTGTTTATGTAGGTGCCCACTGGGTGAGTGATGTATTAGCAGGCTACTGTGTGGGCGATGCGATTTACTTAGTAACGGTGCGATACCTCGAACGCTCCTAGATGTTTGGTTATTTGCTAGGAGCGGCCCAACCTATTCATCTGCAAAGATGTAGTCGTAGAGTTCTTCGGGCTTAGGCTCAGGACTTTCCTCGGCAAAGGCCACAGCATCATCAACAATTGCCTGTACTTTTTGCTCAATGGCACGCAGGTCTTCGCTAGTGGCCAATTCCTGCTCCACGAGGTAGGCACCCAGCTTTTTGATGGGATCGCGCTTCAGCCAAAATTCTTTCTCTTCTTTGGAGCGCAGTTCATCGGGATCGGCAAGGGAGTGCCCCCGGAAACGGTAGGTCAACGCTTCAATGAGGGTGGGGCCTTCTCCGGCACGGGCACGGGCGATCGCCGCCTCAGCCACTGTACGCACCGCCAGCACATCCATGCCATCCACTTCTTCACCTACCATGCCAAAGACCTTGGCCTTCTTGTAGATTTCTGTTTCGGAACTGGCACGCTCATGGGCCATACCGATCGCCCACTTGTTATTTTCTACAATGAAAAGAATAGGTAATTTCCAGAGTGCCGCCATATTCAAGCACTCAAAGAACTGGCCATTATTGCTGGCACCATCGCCAAAGAAACAGGCGGTGACCTGATCGGCTTTGGCATCGCCCATCACCTGACGGCGGTACATCGTCTGAAATGCTGCCCCCGTTGCGACTGGAATCCCCTCAGCGACAAAGGCAAAGCCCCCCAAGAGATTATGCTTGGCAGAAAAGAGGTGCATTGAGCCGCCCCGGCCTTTGCTACACCCCGTTGCCTTGCCAAAGAGTTCAGCCATCACTTCACGGGCAGGAACACCGGCGCTCAGGGCATGAACGTGATCGCGATAGGTACTGCAGACGTAATCATCGGGACGCATCGCCTTGATCACACCTGTAGAGACTGCCTCTTGACCGTTGTAGAGGTGGACAAAGCCAAACATCCGCCCTCGGTAGTACATTTCGGCACACTTATCTTCAAAGGTGCGCCCCAGTACCATATCTTCATAGAGCATTAACCCCTGCTCACGGGTAATCGTGGTTTGGGGAATGGACAAAGAGGGCAGACTACGCTCTTGAACCATAGTAGGCAGTGATCAACCTAGGGTAAACGCCGTACCAACAGGGCAAGCCGCCGTTGGCATCACACTATTGTACTCAAATTACAGCCCTTTTCTTAAATATGGGAGTGACAAGGGAATGCCAGCCTCGGCTAATCACAGTAAATGAGTATTCCTGCCCCCTGCTGGTTTGCTAAAAAGAGAAGCAGGATAGATGTGGGCAGCAGCCATTGCCTCTGGGTCAAAACGTTTTGCTAGGGTCGTTTGCAGACCGTGCCATGCAGTTTCTAGGATGCAACTGGGTAAGTCTCCTTCCTCTGCAGCTACGATGAGCGCTTCAAGGTCTGTTGGCGGTTCATTGTCGGGAATGGCGATTAAAATTGCAGCAATACTCATTCAGAAGTCCCCAGTAAACTTGATCGAGGTAATCAGCAACTAACTTCCCAGAAGGAAGGCAACGAGGAACAAGCCATAGAGCAGACCAAACTTCAGGGCATTGAGAATTTGACCAAAGAGAGTTTGCCGCAGTTTCCAGCGATCGCTATAGAACAAGGCACTAATCACTTCAGCAATAATTGCTACGATGCTCGAGGCCACAATATCTAAATAGCCCAATTGACCTGCACTCGAGGAAATGGCCAAGCCCAAGAACACCCCAAAAAGAAAGGCAATAGTCAGTGTCGCTAGCCGTCGCCACGGATTTTTTAACTGCTCCTGAATCCCAGCGCCTAGACGATCAAGCAGGGTATTAAGACGGGTTTGCTGCATATACTCAGGACGGGAAAAGGTTGCTAGGGTGGGCAGAGAGTGAATGCTTGCCAGTATATGTTAAGTCGTGTTGCCGATGCGGTCTATTGGTTAAATCGCTACATTGAGCGGGCAGAGAATATTGCTCGTTTTGTTGATGTCAACTTGAACATGCTGCTGGATCTGCCCACGAGTCTTTCAGGTCAATGGGATCCCCTAGTGCTAACAACGGGGGATTTGTCCTTTTTTCAGGAACACTATGGCACGGCCACGGCTGAAAATGTGATTCAGTTCCTCACCTTTGACACCACCTATGCCAACTCGATCATCTCCTGTCTGCGGGCGGCACGGGAGAATGCCACATCCATTCGCGAGGTGATTTCCTCAGAAATGTGGCAGCAGGTGAATGCCTTCTATACGATGGTGCGGGAGGCGGCTAAAGCCCCGGATCAATTGGAGATTGCCAGCTTTTTGGAGCAAGTGAAACAGGCCAGTCACCTTTTTGCCGGCGTGATGGATAGTACGATGAGCCACAATGAAGCGTGGCACTTTGGTCAAATGGGGCGGCTACTGGAGCGAGCCGATAAAACCTCGCGGATTCTTGATGTGAAATACTATCTGCTGTTGCCCTCAGTGGAAGATGTGGGCACACCCATTGATGAATTGGGTTGGATTGCGCTCCTCAAGTCCGCCAGTGCCTATGAGATGTATCGTAAACGGGGTTCGCATCGGATTACACCCGCAGGGGTCGCAGAGTTTTTGATTCTCGATGCCGAGTTTCCCCGCGCGATCCGCTTTTGTCTGTTGCAGGTGGAAAAATCCCTCTACAAAATTACAGGAACGCCCTTAGGGAGCTGGCACCAGCCCGTGGAACGCCAACTGGGACGCCTGCGATCGCAACTGGACTATTTGACGATTGATGAAATTATTGGCCAAGGCATGCACGAGTTCCTCGATCACTTGCAGCAGCAAATGAATGAGGTGGATACGCAAATTTTTCAAACGTTCTTTACCCTAGAGCCTGTGAAAGCCCGCTAGCGTGACAATTGAATTGGGGTATTTCCTAGGGTTGACGGTGGGCTTGGTGCTGCTTGAGGTATTGGCGCCCATTTTGAATCACCGCTAGCATTTCCTTGAATTGGCGTTCCATTTCCGCAAGGGTGCGATCGGCATAGGCATCCGCTTCCTGTTGCCGCTCTTGACATTCATGGCGGGTCACTTGGCGCAGATGGGCTAGTTCTTTTTCTGTGTTTTGCCGTAGCAGATTGATTTCCTCGATCGCGCGCTGGCGCATAAACTCCACCTCTTGCTGCACCTGCTGGCGAATTTTCTGGGCTTCGAGTTCTGCCTGCTGGCGAATCCGCAGTTCATCGGCAATTTGGGCAGCCCGTTGCTCTGCGGCACGGATAATTTCTTGGGCGCGGTGCTGGGCGTGTTTAATGATCTCATCCCGCTGATTGAGAATCCGCTGTGCGGCCTTCAATGATTCGGGGATCGCCTGTTCAATGTGGGTAAGCTGATTCAGGATCTGCTCTTCATCAATGAGTTTGCGGCCGGTCAGCGGGATCTTCGTCCCTTCGAGAATTAGGAGTTCTTCCAGCTTTTCCAATTGTTGCAGGAGTTGCAGCGGTACGGAAGGGACATCAAGCGCTTCATTTACTCCAGTGGTCGTTGAGATGGGATCGGCGTTTGAGTAAAGCATGCTTCTAAATCCTTTGCAACAGTGGCTGGTACTAGATGACGAACATTACCGCCAAATCGGGCAATTTCTTTTACTAAGCTACTACTTAAGAAACTATACTCATTGGACGTGGTGAGGAACACGGTCTCAATCTCTGGCCAGAGGCTTTTATTGGTGTGGGACATCTGCAGCTCGTATTCAAAGTCCGACAGAACCCGTAGCCCCCGCAGAAGAACTGTTGCTTGTTGCGATCGCGCGTACTCAACGGTCAGGCCATCAAAGGTATCCACCCGCACATTTTTTAAGTGAACGGTAGCCGCCTCTACTTGTTTGATCCGTTGGCTGACGCTAAAGAGGGCTTTTTTTTGTGGGTTGTGGGCGATCGCCACAATCACTTCACTAAAGAGACGAGCACCCCGCTCAATAATGTCCAAGTGCCCTAGGGTAATGGGATCAAAGCTTCCAGGATAAACAGCAAGCATAGGCGGCTCAATAACGAGATGAGAGGTTAAACAGCATCAAGGGTAAGACAATCATCGCTGATTTCTCGGAACAGCGGATACCATTGCTGCATTGGCAGGCCACTCGCGATCGCCCCAGAAATTTTCTGACTGTATCTTTGCCGATCAACCCTACAACCAAGGGGATGAATGATCCCCGTCTGTGGATAGAAATGGAGCTGCTGCAATTAATAAAAATTAATGTAAAGAGTTGTAATCAGAATATAAAAAAATCAAATTATTATTACAGCTTTATTGACAACATTTGTAGCCTTAGCTACCAAATTTAGGCTCAATATGAACTAATGTAAACGATTTCTTAAATTTTGCAGTGTCACGTAGCGGCTATGTTACAGAATGGTGACGCAAAAACTATTTGTATCAAGCAATACTTGACGATCTCAGATCTCAGCATTTATAACAGAAACATGTTTCATTCAAGGCAGTTAGGGTTGTCTTTCACTTAAATACCTTAAATTAACCTGTAAAACTAAAGTAATTGGTGTTTCCCTGATGATGATTAGTTTTTTTGAATAACTATTTCGTTATATTAACTTGCTTCCCTAGTCCCTGCGTTTGTTAAACAAGTATTAAGTATTCATCATTGACTTAACTTCTTACACATCTGAAAGTACGTGCATGTCACGTGCCTCTCTCCCTTTTGCTGCTATGTCCCGTCCTAACTGTGAGGGTTCCCCCTATGAATATTTCTCCAGTCACTCGCTACTATATGCGGCGCTTACTGGCAGAGCATCCCGCCATTCAATCCTATGTTGCCCGTGACACACACCCACTGGGCATTGAGGAAGAATACCTAGAGCGTTACATTAATCTAGATCATTTAACCTATCCACAACTGAATCAATTAGAATTTCTCATTGAGTTACATCAAAAAATAAAAGTTAACGAACCACATCAAACTCACCAGCTTCAACAGATTGAGCAGAAAATTTTTGACCTCATTGGTATTCAACTTCCTGTCTCCCACAGTGCCTTAACAGATTTGATGTCTTTCTTTAGTCAGGTTGCGGAAACTCAAGAGCAGATTCCTGTGCCTAGCGTAAACCATGAATCGACAAACCTTGCTGATTACTATGAATACTGTCGGCGAATTACAGAAGTAACGGTACGCTACCTTGGCAAAATGATTGTCACTAACTATTGGTTATTGACACGACCCCGTGAAAGCTGGCTGGCGCAAATTCAAGTGGAGCAGTTCCACAACCGTAACTTCACGCCCCACGATCAACTTTTAACCAACTATGAAGTCGAAACCTTGCAACGGTGGATCCATGATTTCATTCGGCATTGCTGTCGTGTCCTGCCCACTCTACCGCGCCTTCTCTTGGCAGCAGGAGTTCCTTCCCACCTGCTCTACGATCTCGTTCGTTAACGGTCAGGTTATTCCCGAAACGGGCTTCCCTATGCAAATATCAATGGAAATCAAAAGGTTCTAGGAGCGTTTGCAGCACGGTGGGCAACTTCTCGGCTAGCTCTTGGGAATGGCTATAGATGAGGCGCTGGCGACTGGGAACTTCAATGGGAAGAGGCGCCCGCTGGCTGGGGTGCTCCTGCTGAATGACAAGGATTTGATTGCGGCGTTTGCTGGCAAGGGCGTAGCCGAGTTCTAGGGCAATCATGGTGGACAACTGGCCATTCTCAACCGCTGTGCCATCGGCAACAAACAGGAGCGAGCGACGCAATTGGGTGATCACGGGACTATCCAGACGCAGAGGAGCCGTGGCTGAGCGTGGGCTTTCGACCAGTTCCAAGGGGAAGCGACTAGGGGTATTGGTCACAAATGCTTTGAGGGCGGTGCGAATCTCGTCACTACTGGGGCTATCGGCGGGACTGAAAAAGAGGGTCGGTTCCAAGTAACTCAGGCGATCGCTCTTGATGAAATAGATTTCATGACTGAGAACATCAATGTTGGCGATCGTATAGCTGCCGCTCCCCTCAATATAAAATTCCACGGTTTCCCCAAGGCGATAGCGTTGAAACCACTCCGAACGCTGCACCGTTTCTAAGTCATCGAGAAAATCTGCCCGCAGTGCCGTTTTCAGCAAGCTACTTTTGTTGAGCCGTAGATCGTGGGGACGTTGCTCGATGTGTTCGAGGGGTTCATACTGCGGTAGGTACCATGCCCGCAGCGCAATAATCGCCATTCAATTATTCCACCTAGGTACTGCCAATTATGTTAGAGCATAAATACAGTCCTTTTCTGGGGTACACAGATGAGCACTGACTGAGCGTATTCCATCCGTGTGAAAAGGGCTGTAAATTAAGTCCTACTGGCATAGGAGACAGCCAATGACAGCAAAATTATTGCTGGTGGATGATGAGCCGGGGGTGCGCGAGGCGGTAACGGCCTATTTAGAGGACAGTGGCTTTGAGGTGACAGCGGTGGCCAATGGTCAAGCGGCTCTGGAGTATCTAGAAACCAATGTACCCGACCTGATTATTACGGATATTATGATGCCGCAGATGGATGGCTATGCCTTTTTGGAAACAGTGCGCCAACAACCCCATCTCAACCATATTCCCGTTATCTTCCTCACAGCGCGGGGCATGAAGCGCGATCGCATCCAAGGCTATGATGCTGGCTGTGATGCCTACCTAGCCAAACCCTTTGACCCCGATGAACTGGTGGCCATTATCAAAAATCTGCTGCGGCGGCAAGCGGCTGCTCGCGATGAGGGAGAACCCAATCTGGCCAATTTAGCTCAACAAATTGCCGAACTGCGGGCAATGCTCGTCCAACAGGGCAAACGCAATCCCACGGCTCCCCCAATTCAACTGGATCTCACCCCCCGCGAAGCCAGTGTGCTGCAACTGGTGGTCAAGGGTCTGATGAATAAGGAAATTGCCAGCCAACTGAATACCAGTGTTCGCAATATTGAAAAGTATGTCAGTCGCCTCTTTGTGAAAACCGGTACCAGTAGCCGCACAGAACTCGTGCGCTTTGCCCTTGAACATGGCTTGGCTGATTAGGTTTAGAGAGAGGGATCATTTTGCCAGAACCAGTCGGCAATGCGGGGTTTGGCTTTTTCCGTTGCTGTCGGGTTGAGGAGGATAATGGCTTGGCGGAGGTTGGGGGCCAGCCGTCGCTGTACCCGTTGGGGAATGCCATCGCCAAAATAAACATGACCCCGCCCCGTCAGCACCAGAATCAGGCGATCGGGATGCCGCTGATGCTGTTTAGCAATGACTTTGGCCATCGTTTCATCCCAAAGGACTTGAGCTTGGTAAAAGAAGTCAAAATTCATCCTGTGGCTCATCCCTTGATGGGCAGCAACAAAAATCTCCTGCAGGCGATCGCGATAGGCAGTGTTGCTCAAGTCAATATCTGCTAGGGGTGGAATATAGCGAAAATCATCTTCCCCTAAGCTCTCTAGACCTTGGCGTGCCACTTGGCGGGTGACTTCGGTGGGCGTATTCAGGGCAATCAGGGGAATCTGCTGCTCCTTGGCAAAGCGAAAAATCGGTGCATACAGCGACCAAGGGAAGCCCCAGCGCTGGGCATATTGGGTTTGCTCCAGCAATTCCATCTCGGTAATTTCACCGCCAATGTAGGCATCGAGGGCGGCTTGAAAGGGACGCTGAATCATTTCAAGGGCGATCGCTAGGGGGCGACCCCGCCGTTGCAATTCCTGCAAAATTTGCAGTTGTGCCTGATGATCGGCCACGCTATCGTGGGTTTCACCCAAATAGAGGATGTGCTTTTGCTGCCAGTCGGCATAGGCTCTTTGCAGGGGGACGGATTCACTGCCCCGCCAGACCTGCTGCGCTTTCACACTGTGGGTTCCCGCGACCAAAAGGGCGATCGCTAAAGTAAAAGCTAAAGGCTGCCAAGCAGGGGAGGATCGCCACTGGCGCAACCGCTGTCCAAGGGGGGATGCCAAACGATAAAATATCTGCCAAGATCGAGATAGAGTCGTTGACGGTATGGTGACGACAATTATCTTCTGCGCGTTCCCCATTGGGTTCAACCCTGTTATCCAACGCTGAAACAACTATGCAATCTCCCTATCCACTTGAACTCAGTGACCCCGCTGCCAGTGACGTCGGTTCCACTCATCCTGAACTGAATGGTAACGCACTGGTGAAATCGGAGACGACCTCTACAGAATTGGCCAAGGCGGAAGTTCGCTTGAGTGACCCCCGTGCCGAAGCGCTGCGGCAAATGTTGGAACGCCATCGCGGTACGCGGCAGTTGATTATTCTCCAAGATTTTCCTGACCCCGATGCCCTCTCTTCGGCATGGACCTATAAACTCATTGCTGAGCAGTTTGAGATTCAGTGCGATATTGCCTACGCCGGTGCCCTGAGCCATCAGGAGAATATCACCCTAGTGCGGCTGACGGGGATGCCCCTTGTGCGCTGGGCCGTGCAAGGTACGAAAAATAAAGATCAGCGGGATTGTACCTGTTACCAAGGCTACGTTCTCATTGACAACCAAGGCACCACCAGTCAATTGCTGCCCATGGTACAGGAGGCAGGCCTGCCGGCGATCGCCATCATTGATCACCACAGTCTCCAAGAAGCCATTCAAGCCGAGTTTACAGACATTCGACCCACGACCCGCGCCACGGCTACCATCTTTACCCAATACCTGCAAGCGGGGCTACTCACCCTCGACAGTAGCAACCCAGTTCACGTGAAATGTGCCACGGCTCTGATGCATGGCCTGCGCTCTGACACCGATTGCCTCAAACAAGCCAAAGAAGAGGACTTTCTCGCAGCCGCCTTCCTGAGTCGTTTTATTGATTATCAACTGCTGAACACCATTTTGCAGTCCCACCGCTCGAAGCAGGTGATGGATGTGATCGAGCGATCGCTGAAAAACCGCTCCATTCACAACAATTTCTCAATTTCTGGCGTGGGCTATATCCGCTACGAAGACCGCGATGCCATTCCCCAAGCGGCGGATTTCCTTGTGACTGAAGAGAACGTCCACACTGCCGTTGTCTATGGCCTTGTCCACGACGAAGACGAAGAGGTGGAACTGATTATCGGTTCGCTGCGCACAACAAAAATTACCCTTGACCCCGACGAATTTATCAAAGAGGCCTTTGGTAAGGATCGCCAAGGACGCTTCTTTGGTGGGGGTCGCTCCCAAGCCGGCGGTTTTGAAATTCCCGTGGGCTTCTTGTCGGGTCTCAATGAGAATCCAGAATACGCTAAACTCAAGTGGAGCGTTTACGATACGCAGATTAAGCAGAAGCTCCTCCACCTCGTCAATCCGAAGAACAATGTCCTCCACGGTACGGAGTAAGACACTGTTCGTAGTAATCAAGTTTTAGGTCTTTATGACGGAGCTAACAGTCCTTTTTTTCCGCCACGGAATCGCGGTCGAACGGGAAGTGTTTGAAGGCAGTGATAGCGATCGCCCCCTGACGGCCAAAGGCGAAAAGAAAACCCAGCAGATTGCGCGGCGGTTACTTGATCTAGGCATTGAGGCAGAACTGATTCTCTCCTCCCCACTGGTGCGGGCACGGCAAACGGCAGAAATTCTCCTTGAAGTGGGGGTTGCCCCCGATCTGATGATTTCTGACCTGTTGGCTCCAAGCGGTCGTTTGCTAGATTGGCTCCATTGGCTCAGCCACTGGCGTCAAGACCATGAGGGTGCCCTTATAGCGGTGGGTCATGAACCCAATCTCAGTCACTGGACCGAACTGCTCATCTGTGGTAAAGCCTTGGGACACCTCCAGCTCAAGAAAGCCGGCATTATTGGCCTGCTGATTCCAGAAACCGATCCCCTTGGTAATAGTCAACTTTTTTGGCTGACGCCTCCCAAGTTTTTACTTAATGGCAGTGGCCTTGCCTGACTACAGGTGTCCATTCCGATGCTTCGACCCTCTCGCCACTGCTCTCCCTAAAGCGACAAAATAGAAGTACAGCCTGCCACAGGATAGAATCGTGAATTCTGAGTCGGAAATTACGGAGCATTTACCGCCCGATGTTCTCAGTTGGCTGTATGCCTATCAGCGGGAGCATCAATTTACTAGCCTTGAAGCGGCAATTGTTGACATTGTCTGCAAGTTTTATATTCAAGCGGAGCATTTGCCTGAACGGCTGGCGGATCTAGAGCGACGGGTGAATGCCCTCAGCCGTGAAGTGATTCATCTGCGCCAACAACTGCCCGAAAACTACGATCGCCTACGGGAACAGTTGGCAGCGGTGCGCCTGAGTCATTCGGGCATTCTCCACAATTTGCGCGATCGCGTGGAGGCCTTAGAGTCCGAGGTGTTTCCCGGTCGCCCTAGCGCTGCTGACGTAGAGGCTGATAGTTGAGGAGTTCCTCCAAGGTTGCCAGCAAATCCACTTTCACAAATGTGATTTGATCCTCAGCATTGAGGCCAAATTGCCAAGCCACATTGACGCTAAAAAGGGGGAGTGTAACTTTACCCACAAGGCGGTAGCGACGTTCTGTGCCCTCTGTGCTTAGTAGTTCTCCTTTAAGGGGTTCTGCCCGCATACCCACGGCTTCAAGGTGGAGATAATGGGCGATCGCCCCGCGGCCAATGACAGCATCCTCAAAGGGCGGATAGAGAACTCCCGCCTCAGCAAACAGGGCGGCCACATCTTCGTAGCGTTCCTCATTGAGGGCAGCAAAATAGGCGATCAGCGTCGGTTCATCAATGCCGAGAACAGGACTTCCTTGAACAAGATGGGTCATGGTTGCAGTTCCTCAGTGGTTTGAATCGAGACAAAAAAAGGGAGCGAGCTGCCCCCTTGCGTAACCCATGGCATCTCAATTAGACGGCAAGTGGATCCACACCCATGGCGACCACTGCATTCCGCAGGACAGTAATCTGCTGACCAAAGTCAAGGGCTTTGATGGCTGCAAACACGCGATCGGCATCGCGGCTGAGGGTATAACCGGGGGGCACAGGTACCACAAACCCCTGTTTCATCAGTTCTGCCAGTTGATACCAGAAGGCGAGCTTGGTGTTGGGGCTAAAGACACCGTAGGCACGGGTGAGAGGGGTGTCCACATTGGCCACCAAGTCGCGCATGAATTGAAGTTGATCATCAAAACTGAGTGCTTTGACCTGATTGAGCAGCCCTTCCGCCAGTTGTAGGCGAGCCGTACCGGGGGCGGCGGCTGTAATCGAACGACCCGTTTCTGTGTAGATAAACCACAGGAGTCCCAACTTGTCATCCACGCTCAGGCAGTTAAAGAGAGTGGTTACCTCTTGAACCGCTGTGGCTAGGGTGGTGGGATTGAAACGCGTATCGGTGGTGTAGGTCATATCGCTTCAGAGATGTTAAATGTCTAGTCTGTCGCTAGGGTTATCTCTGCCTCCTAGTCAACAGTATGTTACATATCTTCATAAAAAGCAACACAAGTTTATAAATACCGACAATAAATCTATCTTATATGTTAATCAAATAGAATAAACTCAATACATTGTAGAGGGCTAAACCCAAGGACATGTCCTAGTTAATCCCGCTGTTGCCCTCTTGCGCAAAAAAGCAGTTAGCAACCTCCATGGTGGGTTGTTACAAATGTTAAGATTGCATCGGTTTTGGCAGGAACACTGCTGTGGCTCGACCAACCCTCTACGTAGCAATCACCAATCATGGCTTTGGTCATGTGGCGCGGACAACGGCGCTGGTGAATGCCATTCGCCGCCAAGTGCCTGATCTCTTGCCACTGATCGTGACGGCAGCTCCCTATTGGTTGTTGCAGGCGAATCTGGAGGGGGAGTTTATTCATCGTCCCCGTGCCCTTGATCTGGGGGTCGTGCAAGCCGATAGTTTGCAAATGGATTTGCCCGCAACCCGTGCCAAGCTCTTGGAACTTCAGGCGGCAGCCCCTGAGTTGATCCACGCCGAGGCAGATTTTATTCAGCAAAATCGGGCACAGTTGGTGCTAGCGGATATTCCCCCTTTGGCGGTGGCGATCGCCCATGCAGCGGGGGTGCCCTGTTGGATGGTTAGTAACTTTGGCTGGGATTTTATCTATCGCTCCTTTGGCGATGACTTTAGCGAGATTGCGGATTGGGTGAGTAATCTTTATAGCGGGTGCGATCGCTTGTTTCAACTGCCCTTTGCTGAACCCCTCAATGCTTTTCCCCACAAAGAACCCGTGGGACTGACGGGAGCCGAACCGCGTTTTGAACCAGAGGAGTTGCGGCAGCGCCTTGGCCTCACCACTCCCCGCGATCGCACGGTTTTGTTGACCTTTGGCGGGTTGAGCCTGCAGGCCATTCCCTATGAAGCCCTCAAGGACTTTCCCGATTGGCAGTTTCTCACCTTCGATGGGGCTGCACCAGAGGATCTGCCAAACCTACTGAAGCTCTGTGGCCGTCAACTCCGCCCGCTGGATGTGATGCCTCTCTGTGGTCGAGTCGTGTCCAAGCCCGGCTATGGCACCTACGCGGAGGCCTGTCGCTTGGGGGTACCGGTGGCAACGATTCGTCGTGATGATTTTGCCGAGGGGCCAATTTTAGTGGCCGGATTGCAGGCTCATCACTACCATCAGATCCTCAGTCATGAAGAATTTTTTGGTGGCCACTGGCACTTTTTGGCAGCGGAACCTCAGCCGCCTTTAGACCCCACACCGCTTGATCTTGATGGCAATTCTAAGATCGCTACCGCTGTTGCTTATTATTTGAATCAACACAATTCCTATTCGTAGCAATTGCCGTGGGTATCTTTGGATGGCAAACAGCCTCGCTTTTAAAAAAGGCTTGGCAGCTTTATCAGCAACAGCACTGGCGCAGGGCACAGCAGTTGGCTCGTCAAGTCATTGAACGTTCCCCGCAGCCAGAGGCCTACTATTTGTTGGGGGTGATTGCCGAGGAACGGGGGCAACCCCTTGGGGCGCAAGCGGCCTATGAACAGGCGATCGCCCTTGATCCGTGGCATGCTGCTGCCCACTATCGGCTGGCGATTGTTCTCCACGATCTGCTGTCGCAACCGGCCGCTGCTGTACCCCACTATCAACGCGCCCTTGAGGTGCAGCCAGAGTGGGTGGAAGCCCACAGCAACCTAGGGAATGCCTATTTGGACTTAGGGGAGATTGAGCGGGCGATCGCCTGCTATCAAAAAGCCCTTTCCCTGAATCCGGACTTACCGACGACCCTGTATAACTTGGGACTGTGT
This sequence comes from Thermosynechococcus sp. B1, assembly GCF_030322985.1. Classification (NCBI taxonomy): domain Bacteria; kingdom Bacillati; phylum Cyanobacteriota; class Cyanophyceae; order Acaryochloridales; family Thermosynechococcaceae; genus Thermosynechococcus; species Thermosynechococcus sp. B1. Next base: position 2,161,675 of record NZ_CP096573.1, read on the forward strand.
CTGCACTCCCAAGGCAAACTTACAGAGGCCAGTGCCTGCTATGAACAGTCGCTGTATCTTAAACCCGGTCAAGCGGATGTCCACAACAATCTGGGCAGCGTTTATCTCGAACTCAAGAACTACAGGGCAGCGATTCGTCAATTTCAAGCTGCCCTCAGCGCCAATCCAGAACTATTGGCAGCGCACTACAATCTGGGCTATGCCCTCCATTTACAGGGCAACCTTGCAGCGGCCCGCGATCGCTATCAAGAGGTCTTGCTGCGGGAAAATAAACATCCACAGGCACTCCTGCAACTGGGGCAAATTTGCCTCAGCGAAGCGGATTTTACGGGAGCCATCCGCTACTACCAACGCTGTCTTGACCTCAACCCTTGCAACGGTTCTGCCCAAGCGGGCTTGGCCACAGCGCTTCTGGAAACAGGAAACCCAGAGGCGGCCCTCCACCACTTTCGCCAAGCCGTTGCCCTAGACCCCAATGGGGCGGATGTGCGCCTCAACTTTGCCCTTGTCCTGCTCATGCTAGGACATTTTCAAGAGGGATGGGAGGAATACGAATGGCGCTGGCAACAACCCACGGGCGGATTACGCACCTATGCGCAACCCCGTTGGCAAGGTCAATCCCTAGAGGGGAAAACCCTCTTTGTCTATAGTGAGCAGGGGCTAGGGGATTGCATTCAGTTTGTGCGCTTACTGCCCTTGATGGCGCGGCGTGCCCAACGGCTCATTTTTGCTGCCTATCCGCCCTTGGTGCGCCTGTGTCAAACACTGCCGGGGATTGAAGTGATAAGCACCGAGGAGACGCCTCCCCCCTTTGATTGCCATACCCCCCTGCTGAGTCTGCCGCGCTACTTAGGCATTGATAAAGACCACTTTCCTAAGTTCAAGCCCTATTTCCCTTTGCCCGCCCACCCACCCCACAGTATCTTTAATATCTCTAAACCTCGGATCGGTCTGGTTTGGGCCAGCCATAGTCAAACACGCACAACGGCGCAGCGGTCTTGTCCCCTTGAGTATGTCCTACCCCTGCTGCGGGAATTTGAGGTGCAATGGTATAGCCTGCAAAAGGAGCGATCGCCAGCGGAAGCTGAACAGTTACAGGAGGTGGGGGTGATTGATTGCCAGCCCTATATGGGGGATTTTCTGGATACGGCGCTTTTGATCCAGCAGTTGGATGCTGTGGTAACAATTGATACGGCTGTGGCACACTTGGCGGGTGCCCTAGGGAAGCCCCTGTGGATCCTGTTGCCCTTTGTGGCGGATTGGCGGTGGCTCTGGCAGCGATCGCGATCGCCTTGGTATCCTTCGGCGCAGTTAATTCGCCAGCCCCAGCGGGGTGATTGGCAAGGGGCGATCGCCCAATTGCGGACTGCGCTTCAATCCCACTATCGGATGCTCAGCAATGGGATACCCAATTGAGCAGAAATTAGTGATTGCAGTGGCCTCCAGTGCCCTCTTTGATTTGGGGGAGGCGGATGATGTCTTTCGCAATGAGGGGACCGAAAAGTACCGCCAATTTCAGCGGGAAAGGAAATACGATGTCTTGCCGAAGGGGGTGGCATTTCCCTTTATTCGCCGCTTCTTAAATCTCAACCGTGCCTATCCCGAACAAGAGCCCGTGGAGGTCGTGCTTCTTTCGAGAAACGATCCCGATACCGGTCAGCGGGTCTTCTATTCAATTCAGCACTACGGTCTGAACATTACCCGCGCCGCATTTTTGGGCGGCAAATCCCCCCATCCCTACATTCCTGCCTTTAATGTGTCCCTATTTCTCTCGGCAAATGCCAAGGACGTGCAGCAGGCGATCGCGGCTGGGTATCCAGCGGGCATGGTGATTCGATCGCCCATTACCGATCAGGAAGAGGATGCCGAGTTGCGCATTGCCTTTGACTTTGATGGTGTGCTAGCGGATGATGAAGCGGAAGCCGTCTTTCGCCAAGGGGATCTCGAGCAATTTCAAGCCCATGAACTGCAAAAGGCCAACATTCCCCACAACCCAGGCCCCCTGAGTGACCTGTTTAGAAAACTGGCAGCCTTTCAACAGTTAGAGATGGCCAAAGAACAGCAGGATGCCAGCTATCGGCGGCTGTTACGGATTGCGATTGTGACGGCACGCAATATCCTTGCTAGTGAACGGGTGGTAACTACCCTCAATAGTTGGGGCGTCATGCCGGATGAAACCTTTTTCCTTGGCGGTATGGAGAAGGTACGGGTTCTCAAGCAACTCAAACCGCATATTTTCTTTGATGATCAACTGACTCATCTAGAATCAGCAGCGGGTTCGATTCCCTCAGTGCATGTCCCCTTTGGCGTGCGCAACTGTGACATTTGTGGCATTTATTATGGGCAGACCTGACGCCCATTCATCTGAACAATGGAAACATCTAGCTCGCGATCATCAAGTTCAAGTTTGCCACTGGCAGTAACAACGCCGCCCACCCTAAGAACGCCATTGCGCAGGGCAGGTTTGCAGGCATCCGGTAGATCGAGCTTGTAGCGTTGGTTATTGGCCTCAATTAAGACTTCATCATCATCAACAACCGCCGTAATTTGACCCGTAAGCGTGGCGGGCACCTCCTTACCAGCACGGCTGGCGATCGCTCCTGTGATCAACATTCCTGCCACTCCTAATGCCAATACCAACCAACGCAATCCCATGGCACAAATCCTCAAGTAGAAGGTTTCCCAATAATTTGACGAGCGATCGCCCCCAAGAGTTCAATTAAGTTTTCTCTGCCGACGGATCTATTCAAATTTCCTAAAGTCTGATTTTGGCGTTGAATCCCTCGGAGTCTCTCTATAGGAGGCTTTGAGTATTTTTAGTAGCTTTGTAGAAAATAATTTGACACCCCTCGCAGGGGATCCCTCGGAACAGGGGGCTGCAATCCGCTCAGGGAGAGGCTATATTAAAGATGCGCTTGCTTTCCTTCGCGGAAGTAAAATAAATGAAAATTGGTAAAGTACGCTAAAAATAAGCACAAAAAAAGGTCAGTGTCGTTGCCACCGACCCTTGAATAGATGAAGACGAGTTAAGTTTCTAGGAGTTTATTCCTCATTAACGGGGAACAACGGCAGGCTGCACTTGGATGCCCCATGAACTGAGCGTGCCTACATTACAGCCACCTTGCCGTCCAATCGCCCCAATTTGAATCGTGTGATTCCCCCGCTCCCAATTGCCACCAATGGGCAAAAAGGCTGAACGGTTGGGGCCAAGGAACTCCGTTTCGACCCGCTGTCCCTGACGATTGGTGGTGAAATATTTCACTTCCGAGCAGTGGGTAGCAGGCGCAGTGACTTGGAGGGCATAATCCCAATACGGACTTTCAGAGCGGAAGTTGTAACGCGCCATTTGATCGCAAACTTGGCCACTGCTGTTGCAGTTGACGATAATCGGTGGGTTTGCCTGTGCTGCCGTAGTAGCAACCACAACACCTGAAACCACAATACTGCTTAGGGTGATCAACCGATGGGTGAAGGAGTGGAGAGACATTGGAGGCTCCTATGGAGTGGATACCCCAATTATTGATGGCAATCCTGTCGCCGCCTGAGACCTCAATCACTGATGGGTTGAGAGATTGATCACCGGAAAGTAACTGTTGCTTCCTCGCAGGAAATGGAAAAACTGCTAGGCCATTTCACGCACACGGGGCTGGCCATCCACAATCTCACCAATGAGGATGACATCGGCCACGTTGACAAACAGGCCATTTTCGACAACGCCGGGGATGTTGTTCATCGTTTTCTCTAGTTCGGCGGGGTTAGAAATGTCATCAAATTTGACATCAAGGACAAGGTTGCCTTGATCTGTCACCACTGGGCCATCTTTTTTCACCCCCATGCGCAGTTCAGGCTGCCCCCCAAGAGCTTGCAGGGCACGAGTGACGGGAGCCACGGCAAAGGGTAACACTTCCACGGGCACAGGGAAAGTGGCACCCAATTTCTGCACCAGTTTGCTGCTGTCCACCACGACCAAGAACTGATCCGCAAGGGAGTCAACAATTTTTTCACGGGTATGAGCTGCCCCACCCCCCTTGATCAGGTTTTTGGCGGGATCCACTTCATCGGCACCGTCAATGGCAATGTCTAATTTCTCCACATCATCGAGGGTGACTAGGGGAATGCCATACTTTTTAGCAAGGACAGAGGCCTGAAACGAGGTGGGCACACCAGCGATGTTGCTCAGTTCTCCGTTGCGCAAGCGATCGCCCAAAAATTGGATGACAAAGGCGGTGGTTGACCCAGTGCCCAAGCCGACAATCATTCCAGACTGCACGCGATCGGCAGCAGCTTTGGCAACAGCCTGCTTCATTTGCTTGACTGCATCATCACTCATGGGCGAATTCCCTCATTTTTTCCAAAAGCACCATACCACAGCGGCCGCCCTTTACAGCCCTTTTCAGAGAGTCGGAACCTAGGCCTCAGGCTGCCAGTCCTTGGAAATGAGTTGCAGGTGACGTTGCAAACAACGATAATGCTAGTGATTAAGTGAGGGTATCTCAGGGATGGCGATCGCGCGCGCAAGGAAAAAATGGCAGTGGTTCTCCCTGTTGGGCGCAGCAGCAACCGTTTGGGCACAGACGGGACTGGCGGCTGAACAAATTAGCCTTGTGTATCCGCCCTTTGGCACCTTCAACATCCAAGTGAGTGACCTTGCCAGCTTTGCCAAAACGGGTAATACCAGCCCAGAGCTAGGGTTTTTAATTCGGTTGCTCCCCAATGATCAACAGCCAAACCTGCGGGAGAGCTTAACCACCCGTATGGACCTAGCACCCACAACCGTTAGCCAGTTTGTCAACAGCCCCATCGGTCAAGCCTTTCTGGAGCGTATTGGCCAAGTCATTCGTGCAGATAATGATGTCAATGGTGGCCCAGCCCTTGGGGAAGCCCTGAAAACCGCCGCCAGTTCCCCCGCAGGCATTACCCTACTCTCAGTACTACAGGCCTTTCCCGGCAAGAGTGTTAAAGTCAATGGTGAACTCGGTCTGAAGGCAGTGGGTGCCTTTACCCGTGCCGTGAATCAAGAACAACGGGCGCAAGACTTTATCGAACGCTTGGCGCAACTCCAACCAAGAACGCCACTGCCTGCCAGTAGCCTTAATCCTGCCCAAAAAGGACCCTTCCAGTGGCAAAAGCAAAAAATTGAATTTACTAATCCCAATCGCACCACAGGCTCCATTCCCGCAGATCTCTATGTCCCCACAGGAATTACGGCGCCGGCCCCTCTCATTGTCATTTCCCACGGTTTAGCCTCAGACCGCACGACATTTGCCTACTTAGCAGAGCACTTGGCTAGTTATGGCCTAGCGGTTTTAGCAGTCACTCACCCCGGTTCCGATGCCAGCCGGGTCAGTAGTTTTCTCTCCGGGACACCCCTCGACTACGAGAACTTGCCAAAGGATTGGGCGCAGCGTCCCCTCGACTTGAAATTTGGTGTGGATGCTGTAGCGGCGTTAGTTCAGAAAAATCCAGCCCTGAAAATTGACACCAATAATGTGGGGCTATTTGGCCACTCCATGGGGGGCTTTACCGTACTGGCAGCGGCTGGGGGTACCGTTGACTGGAATGCAGTGAAACAACGCTGTCTAGCAGCCGCTAGGGATCTCTTTATCTTTAATATCTCAGTGCCCCTGCAATGTCGTAGTCTCGGTCTTGCCGATGGGCCCTCTACACTGGCGGATCCACGGGTCAAGTCTGTGATTGCTGTCAATCCAGTGAGTAGTATTCTCATTGGTGAACGGGGCATGGCCAATATCAAGGTGCCGACGCTGATTATTTCCAGTAGCAAGGATGTCTTTGCGCCCCCGTTAGAGGAGCAGATCTGGCCTTTTACATGGTTGCAGGCGCAGCCCAAGTATCTTGCCATGCTCGTGCCCGGTACCCACTTCTCAGCAGTGGGGGTCAGTGAAGCGGGAGTATTACCGGTTCCCAATGATCTCATTGGCCCGAACCCACAGTTGGCACAGCCCTTTTTCAAGGGACTGGCGGGGGCTTTCTTTGGCGTCTTTAATCAAAAAAATGAGTCCTTGCGTCCATTCCTGAGTCAAACCTTTGTCAATCAGGTGACCCAGCCCACTTTTCAAGCCTATTGGCTGGATCGCATCAATCCCCAGCAGTTGCAGGAGGTGCTCGCGGGGCGCATTGGCACTCAACCACGAAGATAAAGTGCCCCAGAAATCAGTGTGAGGGCGATCGCCCCCCCATAAACAATGAGTATTCCCCCCTGCCAACTGGGTGGTAAGGGAGCGAGAAGTAATGCTACGGCCATAATCTGGCTAACGGTTTTGGCTTTGCCCCAAAGGTTTGCCCCCTGAATTTGAGATTGCTGCACCCGCCAACTGGCAATTCCGAGTTCCCGAAAGAGGATCAACGCCACTGACCATGCAGGCACCTCTCCCCATTCAATGCACAGGAGCAGGGGTGCAAGAATTAGCAACTTATCCACGAGCGGATCCAGCACTTTACCCAGATCCGTGACCTGATTAAAACGGCGGGCAATGTAGCCATCCAGCCAATCCGTCAGGGCTGCCACCAAAAATAAACCCACCCCCCACCAGCGATAGACCACTCCATGATTGAAGGAGAGCAAGCCTAGGATCACTGGCACAATCAACAGGCGAGCAAGGGTAATCGTAGTGGCGAGGTTCACAGGCATAGCACTCATGCAAAAGAAAACCCCCTCACGCAGAGGGAGTTCATTATCTTTTATCGCAGTCAGTGCTTAGTACAACTGGAGCGACTTCAACTGCTTATCGAACATGTGGATAGTGTCCACAAAGCGCGCTGTCTTCGACTGGGTGGAAATGACCAGAGATTGGGTACGGGCACCCCCCCTAAAGAAACGCACCCCTTTCATGAGTATACCGGGGGTAATTCCACAGGCAGCAAAGAGAACGGTTTCGCCGGAGGCCAATTCCTCCGCTTCATAGACCTTGTCGGGATCAGTGATGCCGGCTTTTTTGAGTTCTTCGAGGTTGCCTTCGCGGGTGCGATTCGCCCATTCCTTGGTCATGACCACAGCGGGATCATAGACCAGTTGCCCTTGGAAGTGCCCCCCTAAGGCGCGCATGGCAGCAGCAGAAATCACCCCTTCCGGCGCAGCACCAATTCCCATCAGGGCATGAATGTTGGTTCCCGAAAAGGCACAGCAGAGCGCTGCCGAGACATCGCCATCGGAGATCAGTTGGACGCGGGCACCCGCATCGCGAATTTCTTGAATCAAGTCATTGTGGCGATCGCGCTTCATTACCACCACCACTAACTCATCAATGGCGCGGTCAAGGCATTCCGAGAGAATTTTCAAGTTTTCGGTGGCGGAGTTGCGAATATCCACCTTGCCCTTGGCAGCGGGGGGCGCCGCCAATTTCTTCATATAAAAGTCGGGAGCCGCAAACAACCCCCCTTTTTCCGAAATGGCCAGCACAGCCATCGATCCCGGTTGGCCATAGGCGCAGAGATTGGTCCCTTCACAGGGGTCAACGGCAATGTCAATTTCAATGAGTTCTTCGGGGTTACAGTATTGGGCAGCATCGGGACGGGTGCAGATACCCACTTCTTCGCCAATGTAGAGCATGGGGGCTTCATCCCGTTCCCCTTCGCCAATCACAATACGACCGCGCATATGGATTTGATTCATGCGGTTGCGCATGGCATCCACGGCGACCTGATCGGCCATGTGTTTGTCGCCCTTGCCCATCCACCGCGCTGAGGCGATCGCCGCCTGCTCGACAACTTCAATAATCTCTAAGCCAATGACGTTATCCACACAACCCTCCTAACTGCACAAGTTGATCCCGCAGAGGTTTCCTATCTGAGCTTACAGAACTTTGGGATCTAGAAAATAATTTCTCGTTGCAAATTATTTGCTCCTACCGCCAAGGGGTTGTCGGATATCCTTTGGCCGTGGAAAAGACGCTCAAGGACTAGGGGGTAGTCAAAAAGAGCAGTTGCTCTGGGGGCAGATGGTCAAGGTAATAGCCCTCTTGAGCCAGCACGATCAACAGACGCAGGCCACAATCGGGATACAGGTGCAGATCTGCCCAAGGAATGGCCACTTCTAGGCAGATGCCCAAGGCATAGCGGGCATGGCTGGGTCGCTCTTTCCACTGGTAGTTGGCGATCGCCTCCTTGAAGGCAATCTGTTGCTTTTCAAAGTCAATCACCAATTGATGGTGGTACAGGTAGTTGAGGGGGGCTTCGTCGGGGCAATCTCGCAGATCAGAGAGGGGGCTATTGTACGTCACCATGTTGGGGTAGTACCAGCAAAAGTGCAGGGTGCTGATGTCATTCCCAAAGGGCTGTTTCTGGTTCGGAGCATCAAGACGCAGATAGATATTTAGGTGATCCACCCCATACCAGAGGCGACTGATCAGCGTTTGGCGGTGCATCGTCCCGCGGCTGCCACCGATTTGAATCCGGCCAGCAAAGTTCCAGTCCTGCTCATCACCGCGCCCATCAATCTCAGGGTGAATAAAGCCTTGGGGCGGGTAGGTATCCTTGGCTTCGTGGACTTCTAAGGGATCATTGAGAACCTCAGGAATTGGCTCCCCCAATGCTGTGTAGAGCGCCATCAAATGCTCACGGAAAAGCTGATCAAACATGGCATCGTGGTTCGAGGAGTGGCCTTCACCAAACCACCAAAACCAGTCAGAGCCTTCAGCCGCCAAAAGGGCTTGCCATGCCGCTGGATTGTTTGTTTCTGTCGCTTCGGAGTGGCGTTCAAGGGTTTGGCGGGCAGCCCCTAGATAGTCCCAAGCTTTGTTTTTTACCGGATCGCCAATCCATGTACAGAAATTGCCATCAATCCAAGAGCCGCTGTGGAGAGCAGAACCCGAAATCACCGCACGTGGGGGATATTGTTGCAGATACTGCGCCACAGAAACACAGGCAAAGTGCTCGTTCTCGCTCAGGCCTTGGTAAAGCCTTTCTAAGAAGGGCAGGCCGTCGCGGGGATAGTACTCCCAGCAGTTTTCACCATCGAGGGCAATGGTCACAAGCCATGGTTGTGCCAAACTGGATTGGCCAGTCCCTTCATAGGCAATGAGTTGCTGGCGAATACCCTCAAGCTGCTTGAGCAGATCCGCTGCCGCTGCTTCGGGAGCCATGGCACTGTAGGTAAAGCCAATCAAATCCGAGAGACGGTGATCGCGAAAGACAATGTTGAGATCCCCTTTGGCCGTGGTCAGGCGGTAGGGTTGGTAAAGAACATTGGCCTGTTGGACAACCCCCGCTTCGTTGCGGTGAAAATAGGTTCCCGTTGTCCAGCCCAAGATTGCTTCATCGGAGCAAATCCACTCAAATCCCTGCTCGACAATGGGTTCAAGAATGGCTGGACTTACGGATTGCTCTGACGGCCACAGTCCGCGGGGCGATCGCCCAAAGAATTGTTCATAAAGAACTCGCGCCCGCCGCAAATGCCGAGGAACATCTTCGGGATATTGAAACCGCTGTTGGGGCAGGGCAATGTTGGGAACCGCTACTTTGGCGGCATCGGTATCCACCAAGAGGGGCAAAATCGGGTGGGTATAGGGGGTTGTGGTGACTTCAATTTGACCCGCCTCTTGAAGGGCGCGATGCTGGGGAATGATTTGGCCAAGAATTTCCCGCTGTTTGGCAATGATCCGCTGGCGATCGCTGAGGCTAAAATCCCGCCCTTGGGACAACCATTGGGCAATCTCTGGCTCATCCCAGTAGAGGGGATCGATCCAAGCTAAATTGTGCCACGCCAACAGATCCCCATAGTCTTGGGGCTGCCAGTGTTGCCAACACCAAGTTTTCCCCTGGGTTTGCCGCTGCTCGTAGAGTTCGCGATAGCGGGGATGGGGGTCAATCATCGTGCGGTGGTGGGCATCAAAGAAATGCTCAATGATAAACCAGCGCTGCTGATCGGTGAGCTGCTCCACCGGGGTCAGTGTGGCTGTCAGATAGGGATCAAGGGCCGTACCGTTGACATAATCCTGAATTTGCAGCAACAGGGAGGGGACAAGGTTGACGGTTTGCTTGAGGCGGGGATATTTGGCGAGGACTAAGATCAGATCTAAGTAGTCCTTCGTGCCGTGGAGCCGTACCCAAGGGAGCAGGTATTGACCGGTGCGACAACTTTTGTAGAGGGGTTGGTGCTGGTGCCAAATGAAGGCAACGTGCAAGGGATAGGCCACAACCAATTTGCCTCCATGACTTAGGACAGACGCTTTCTCCAGTATTTCAGAGGAGTTTGGTGTGGTACCACTTTGTTACACAACATCTCAAACGCCGCAAGAATCTTAATACCCAATCAGGGGGTTCCCTCTCTCGTCCATATCGCCCGATCGGCAGTGGGCTTCCCGTGAATTGGGGAACTGGGGCTAGTGATCAGGCAATCCTGTGGTGCGTTGGGAAGAACAACCTAGTTAGGATAAAAGAGCCATTGGGAAAGGTTTGATGATCCTAGGCAGGAAGCCACAACCATCATCCCTCAGGAAAGCGCCTATCAGGATGAATTGATGGAGGGCGATCGCCAAGGAATGGCCCCCAAAGATTTGGATCGCCTTTGGCAAATTTTGCTGGCTGCTCAAACTAGGTCTTTCATCAAGACTTGCCCTCGGTGCGACGGGCAATTATCTTAGGGGTGACGAGTTTGCAAAGGTCTCAATGAAAGCCCAAGTGTTCCGAGGGGTGAATCAACTCAGCTACGAGGACATTCCCATCCCTGAGATTGCTGCCGATGAAGTGCTAGTGCGGGTCAGGGTGGTTGGGTTGTGCCAATCGGACATCAAAAAAATTCGCTATCCCCTCTATGAGCCGCCTCGTATTTTTGGCCATGAAACGGCGGGTGAAATTGCGGCGGTGGGTGAGGCCGTGACGGGTTGGCAGGTGGGTCAGCGGGTGGTGGTCATGCACCATATTCCCTGTATGCACTGCGCCTACTGCTTGAATGAAAACTATTCAATGTGCCATGTGTATAAAACCGTTACAACCACGGCGGGGTTTATTCCCAGTGGTGGGGGCTTTGCCGAGTATGTGAAAGTACCGGGGCACATTGTGCAGCATGGCGGTCTGATTCCGATTCCCGATGAGATTAGCGATGAAGAAGCCAGCTTCGTTGAACCCACCAACTGTTGTCTGAAGGCAGTCAAGAAGGCGGGCATTACTGCCGGTCAAACAGTGCTGATCACTGGGGCAGGGCCTATTGGCCTGATGTTTATTATGTTGGTGAATCTCTTTGGGGCACGGGCGATCGCCACCGATCTACTGCCCTCCCGAATCGCCAAAGCCAAAGAAGTGGGCGCCGCTGCCGCTTTTGATGCCCGCGATCCCGATCTCAGTGCCAAGGTGCAAGCCCTGACCCATGGCTTGGGGGTGGATGTCAGTCTTTTAGCGGTTCCCAGTGAAAAAGCCTTTTTCCAAGCCCTAGAGTGTACGCGCAAGGGGGGCAAAATTCTCTTCTTTGCCGAGTTTCCCGATGAAGTGGAAATTCCCCTCAATCCCAACATTCTCTATCGCCGTGAGATTGATCTCATGGGGAGCTATAGTTCCTCCTACCGCTTACAGTCGCTTGCCTGCGACATTATCTTTAACCGCCGCATTGATGTCAAAGCCCTGATCAGCGATCGCTATCCCCTATCAAAGCTGGCTGAAGCGGTGGAGCAGGCAGTACAGCCGACGCCGGAAACCTATAAAATCCTCATTTATCCAGAATCCTAATGCACGCCCTATCAATTCCCACGTGGATGGTGCATATTTCCAGTGTGCTGGAGTGGATGGCAGCCATTTGGTTTGTGGCACAACTGGATCGCCGCTGTCCGCAGCAGGGATGGCGGTGGTTGGCGTGGGCAATGCTACCAGCGTTGGTGAGTGCCATGTGTGCCTGTACGTGGCATTACTTCGATAATGCAGTGACACTGGCTTGGTTGGTGGATCTGCAAGCGCTGCTCACGTTCATTGGCAACTGTACCCTCTGTGGTGCAGCAGCATGGCTGTGGTGGCGATCGCAAAGCGCACTGTAGCTGCCCTCTTGAAGTAAAGCTTAACAAGATTGATTGAAATTGGCAGTGCTCAAGGACTTCCAGTATCCTGTAATCAGGTTCCCCCGCAATAGGGTGTGACAAATGCAACAGTCCAATACTGAACTTTGACGTAGAACAAGGAGGAACGCTTGCCCGTCAGTCTAGCCCTAAACGCCTAAACCTCTGTGGAGGCTGCGATGGAAAGTAGTGCCGAACTCACCGCCTTGTTCGTCATCACCGTTGTCCTAGGCATTGGTGCCCAAGTGACTGCCCATTGGTTACGGCTGCCGAGTATTGTCCTGTTGTTACTGGCGGGTATTCTTTCAGGCCCCAGTGGCTTGGGGCTAGTCCATCCGGAAGTTTTAGGCGAAGGCCTAGAGGTGTTAGTGCCCCTGTGTGTGGCCTTGATTCTCTTTGAGGGGGGCTTGAGCTTAGACCTGAGCCGCGCTGACCAAGATATTACGGGTAGCCTCTGGAAGTTAGTGACGCTGGGGGGATTGGTGACGTTTGTGGCTGGCGCCATGGCTGCCCATTGGATTGGCGAATTTCCGTGGCAACTGGCTTTTCTCTATGCCTCCCTCGTGGTGGTGACCGGGCCTACGGTTGTTGGACCGCTGCTGCGGCAAGTGGGGGTAGAGCACAAGCTAGCGGTCATCCTCGAAGGGGAAGGGGTACTGATTGACCCCATTGGTGCCATTTTGGCGGTGATGGTGCTGAACGTAGTTCTCAATCAAGACCTCGGCATGGGGGCGATCGCCCTAGGGATTGTCCAGCGCTTGGCCGTTGGTACCTTGATGGGCGGTATCGGTGGCTGGTTTCTCAGCCGCTTCCTGCGTCGCGCTTGGTTTCTGGGGGATGATCTGCGCAACTTGTTGGTGTTGGCCGTCCTCTGGGGCCTGTTTTGGCTGTCGGATCAAGTGGTCAGTGAATCGGGTCTAATGATGGCGGTGGTGCTTGGCTTGGTACTGCGCTGGTCGGATGTGCCGGGGGGGCGGCTACTGCGGCGTTTTAAGGGGCAACTGAGTACGCTCTCGATCTCGGTCTTGTTTGTGCTGCTGGCTGCGGATCTCTCGATCGCTGGTCTATTGGAGCTAGGTTGGTCGGGGGTGTTCACGGTGTTGTGCTTAATGTTCCTGATTCGTCCCCTCGGCGTTGTCCTATGTACATGGGGCAGTGATCTCAGTTGGCAACAAAAAGCCTTCCTCAGTTGGATTGCGCCGCGGGGAATTGTTGCGGCTTCAGTGGCTTCGCTATTTTCGATTACCCTCACCAATGCGGGAATTAGTGGGGGGGATGCCATTAAAGGACAAGTGTTCCTGACGATTTTGATGACGGTTTTCGGCCAAGGCCTAACGGCGCGCTGGGTGGCAACCCAACTGAATGTGCGTGCCCAAGGGGCTTCAGGGGTGATGATTGCTGGCTGTACGCCCTTGGGTCGTTTGTTGGCGCGGATCTTGCGCGATCGCGGCGAAGAGGTGGTGATGATTGACACCGATCCTGAGGCCGTTGAACAAGCCCGCCGTGAACACCTACCCGTCTATCTCAGTAGTGCCCTTGACCTGAATATTTTGCAGGAGGCCGGCATTACTCAATTGGGCACCTATCTGGCTGTGACTAGTAATACTGAGGTGAATGCGGTGCTGGCACAGCGCGTCCTCGAAGAATTTCACCCGCCACGGGTCTTGGCCGCCCTTGAGGTAGAGGATTGTCCCCTAGGTCTGAGTCCAGCCTTTGCTCGGCAACTGTCCATCAAAAAATGGAACCAATATATCAACACTGAGGCGGTTCGTTTGGGGGAACTGGTGATTGAGGAGGAGCGATCGCAATTGCAACGCCAGCACCTTGACGCCTTGATCCGCTCTGGGAAAGTGCTTCCCCTGCTTGTGGAACGGCCAGAGGGATTGCGGGTGGTGCGAGCCAATGAAGAGTGGCAAGTGGGCGATCGCCTGATTTACCTGCTCCACAGCCCCAAACCCCATACCCTACCCGCCGCCTTAATTTCGGGCTGGCAAATGAATACCCAAGTAGAATCGGTTCTTGTCCCCAGTGAAACCCCTACGCCCAAGGGAACCTAATCTCCGGCACTGCGTCCATAGGCATCAGCAGAGTCAACGATTGACGTGTTTTCCCAATCAAAATTGCTGAGGGGTATCCAAAACCCTCTCAGATAACTTGAATACCCTCTTACTTGGAGAGATTTGCTATGCAAAGCCTCGCACAGCGCAGCTTGGCTGTTTTGAGCTGCGGTTTAATGAGTTCTGGTACCCTTGCCCTTGTAGCGGCTGTTCCGGTCCAAGCCCAATCCCGTTTTACCGATACCCAAGGCATCTGGGCACAGGCCTGTATTGACCACCTTGCCAGTCGCAACATTATCAGCGGCTATCCCGATGGCACCTTTCGCCCCTTTGCCCCCGTCACTCGGGCTGAATATGCGGCCATGCTGGGGAAGGCGTTTCCCAATGCCCCAGTGGTGCGTACCCCCAGTACGTTTAACGATGTCCCCAGCACATTTTGGGCAGCGAGTGCGATTCAAAATGCCACCCGTACCGGCTTCTTGAGTGGTTACCCCGGCAATGTTTTTCAGCCCAATCAAAATATTCCGCGTGTTCAGGCGATCGTGGCCTTGGCCAGTGGCTTGCAATATCCCACACCGCCTTCTGTGGAGGGGGTCTTAGCCCAGTTCAATGATGCGGCGGCAATTCCCGCCTATGGACGTGCCGGTGTGGCCGCTGCCACCGCTAAACAAGTGGTGGTGAACTATCCCAATGTGCAGTTCTTTGCGCCGAACCAACTGGCTACCCGTGCCGATATTGCGGCTTTCCTTTGTCAAGCAACCCGTGCCCCCGCTGCCCAAGCGCTGGTTCCCAGCCAGTACATTGCTGGTGCAGCCACCGCTTCCCCGTCACCCCTTGCTCTACCCGCCGGTCAGCAAATTCCGGCTCGCTTCCCCGATGCAGAGCGGATTGTCGTCAGTCCCAATGAAACCGTGGCGATTCGCTTGGTGACGGCGGCGGATGTGCGCGATGGCCAAGGGCGGGTTGTCATTCCCCTAGGCAGTGAAGTTTTTGGTCAGATTCAGCCGGCCCAAGGGGGGGCGCAATTTGTCGCCAACACGGTGGTGATCAATAACCGACAGCTGCCGATCGCCGCCAATTCCCAAGTCATTCGTACGATTCGCGATGCCCGTGATCCCAACATTGGCAATATTTTCCGTAATGCGGCCATTGGTTCCGCTGTTGCTGCGGGGATTTCTGGCTTGGCGGGAGACCGCAGGATTACGCCCCTGAAGGTTCTCACAGGAACCCTGACCGGTACAGCCATTGAAACCAACCAAGGACGGCCTGCTACCTCCATTATTCGCGATACGCTGATTGGTGCCGCTTTGGCCACGGGTGCTTCTGCAGTGATTGGCGATCGCAAGATTACGCCCGAAAAAGTGATTACCGGTGCAGCCGCCGGTGCCACCATTGGTGGTGCGATTGATCCAGCCGTGCAGCGACTAGTGGTGATTGATGCCAATACGGATTTGGGCTTGACCCTGACTCAACCCTTTACTGTCTCGCAATAGAGACTAGGCACGCGCTAACCCCAGCGATCGCGCGCAGTCCTCGACAGCCTTGGCCACTGCCGGTGCCACCCGTGGATCAAACACTGAGGGGATAATATAGGCTGAGTGCAGTTCCGAGGGACTGACCAAGGCCGCGATCGCTGCTGCCGCCGCGAGGAACATCTCCTCCGTCATGCGGGGTGCCCGACAGGCAAGGGTACCCTTAAACACCCCCGGAAAAGCGAGCACATTGTTGATTTGATTGGGATAGTCACTGCGGCCAGTGGCCACCACCGCCACATGGTCATAAATAAGTTCGGGTTGGATTTCCGGAACGGGATTGGCCATCGCAAAAACAATCGCTTTTGGGGCCATGCGCTGCACCATTTCCAATGTCAGGACGCCGGGGGCACTCAAGCCAATAAAGACATCGGCACCCTCTAGAGCATCAGCCAGCGTTCCTGTTTCAGCGACGGCAAATTCCTGCTGTGCTGGTGTTTGTGCTTTGTCTTTTGAGAGGATGCCTTGGCGGTTGCAGAGAGTTAGATGGTGGGCGCCGGCTTTGCGCAGGAGCCTAGCCACGGCGATGCCGGCTGCCCCCGCACCGTTAATGACAATGCGCACCGTATCTAAGGATTTAGCCACTAGTTGCAGGGCATTTTTAAGGGCGGCAAGGGTGACAATGGCCGTGCCGTGCTGGTCATCGTGAAACACAGGGATATCCAATTCCGCTTGCAGACGGGCTTCGATTTCAAAGCAGCGGGGGGCGCTAATATCCTCTAGATTGATGCCACCAAAGACGGGGGCGATGTGCTTCACGGTGGCAACAATTTCATCCACCTCCTGCGTGCTCAAGCAGATGGGAAAGGCGTCCAGACCGGCAAATTCCTGAAAGAGCATAGCCTTGCCCTCCATCACCGGTAGAGCAGCCTCTGGGCCGATATTGCCCAATCCCAAGACCGCACTGCCATCACTGACAATGGCCACCGTATGGCTTTTGATCGTCAGTTTGTGCACCAATTGAGGATCGTCAGCGATCGCCTGGGACACCCGACCGACGCCCGGTGTATAGGCCATCGCCAGATCGTCGTACTCCTGAAGGGGATGCTTGCTTCTAACGGTGATTTTGCCGCCCTCATGGAGCCGAAAGGTGCGATCGCTCACCTCTAGCACCGTGGCTTGGGTGTCAGATTTCACAGCATTGACAATGGCCGCAGCATGATCGCGGCTGGCAGCCACCACCACCAGTTCCCGTAGGATTTTATTAGCGGTTTTCTCGATCAGGGTGATGGAACCCACTTGCCCCTGTTGCCCACCAATGATCTGGAGAACGGTTCCTAATTCCGTTGGATCTAAGGAAGTCTTCAATCGCAGCGTCAGACTATAGGCAGGCGTCGGGGTCAGCTTAACCATTCAGACTTAACCAAAAGTTAACGGCAAAAGGTACCGTCTGATGATAGCACCTCTGCCTAGCTTCCGGTTTGGGTGGCAATGGGCAGGGACTCGGCTTTGCAGGCGGCCAAAATGGCGCGATCGCTAGCACTAATACGACGCAAACTATAGAAACTGGGTAAATCAATTTCTGCTTGGTAGGGTTCCTCCTCATAGGTGGGTAGAACCGTCACCTGCAACTGGCGATCCCCCACGGTACCCCGAAAACAATCAAAGGAGGAATTGGGCATGTAAAACGCCCCATAGACCTTCTGATCTTTGACTTCAAAGACAATATAGCTATGACCCACCTGTTGGGGTTGGGGCGACTCGCCAAGGAGATACAGGCCATTGACCAATGGAGATTGATTTTGTCGGGCCAAGAGCGGTTGAGCGATCGCCAGCCCATTGGTGAACCCAAGGGTAACAACTCCCAATACAACTGAAAGTGACCAACCCAAACGTGCCAACGAAATCATTCTATTTCCCTACCTGAAACGCGAAGTGGCCTAAACCAGCGTTTTGAAGCCTCAACCGTAGCGAAGGGCGGTGTCGTTACGCTGATACTTTGATCCTGACAGGTGAATAGCCGTTTTTCGTTGGAACTATGCCAGTAGTGGCACAGGCACAAATTGACCCCTAAAGAGGATAGTCCTTGCTAGCGTTCCCATTTAGTCCACTGCCTTGAAGGGAAGGGAGTTTATACCATTATTTGCTGAGCAGTAGAAGATGGCAGATTGTTTGAGTTCGCTGGATGAACAGAGTTCAAGCGACAAGAGGCGATATCTTAACACTACCAATAACTAAAGAACAAAAGAACAACTACTGTTTTTGATTGATAAACTGTCAGAATTCTCATTTAATCCACTTCCCCGAAGAGAAGCAAGAGCACCTTCAACATAGCCTCTCCCAGAGCGGATTGCAACCCCCTGTTCCGAGGGATCCCTTGCGAGGGGGGTGAAATTATTTTCTACAAGGCCACTGAAAATACTCAAATCCTCTCCTAGAGAGACTCCGGTGGATTCCACGAGAGAATGGGCTTGGCGGCAATTTGCTGAATCTGTCGGACGCGGCTCAAACCCTGTGCAAAGGGCTGTAGGTGACATCAAGGGAGGAATTAATTTCTTTTTAACCTTGGTATATTTTGGGCTGATAGAAAACGTTAATTTTCTTTGCAAGGTGTTGGGGTCTGTAGTCTGGATCGCATGGATAAGGGAAAGCGAGAGGCTATGATGATTGTCAAATTGCTTCTGAGTTCGGGTTATGACACTGTACATCGGCAACCTCTCCTATGAGGCGACAGAAAACGATCTTCGCGAAGTTTTTGAAAAATATGGTGCTATTCGCCGGATTGTGTTGCCGGTGGATCGAGAAACAGGCAAACGGCGTGGCTTTGCTTTTGTTGAACTGGTGGATGAAACTCAGGAGGCCGCTGCCATTGATGATCTCGACGGTGCAACATGGCTAGGACGGGTGCTCAAGGTCAACAAGGCGAAGCCCAAACAAGCGGGGGGGCAGTCAAACCCTGCCTTCTAAGGGCATACTGGTAGGGAAGTGCTGTTCACTCTTCCTGCTATGCCTCGACGTTCGCCATCGCCACCGCGTCCCCGTCCTCAAACTCGTCGTCCCCCACAGCCAGAATCAAAGTCAGCGGTGAATACCCGCACTCTGGCGGTGTTGGGAGGGGTCTTTATTATTGGCGTCGGTGTGGGTGTCACCTTTAGCAAAACGACCACCCTCAATCCTGATAACGTGGCTTCAACGCAGTTTATTGATCAGGCGGCGCCCAATCCCGATATTTGTGTGCAATTTGGCGCGAGCGCGATCGCGGTGGATACGCGGATTTTTGTCACCTTTAACCCCTTCTCGGTCTTTGTTTCCCAACCTGTGATGCAACCGGGCTGTGTGATTCGCGCCAATAACGTCGCCCTCTTAGAACAGCGACAACTCATTACGGGTGAGCAATTGCGCAGTTGTCGGCAACGGCTGAATACCTTTGGCTATGTGGGCAACTTGGAGAGTAACCCGGAAATAAGCTGTGTCTATCAGAGCACAACAGATAAAAACCTCTTCCTCAAACTCTCAGGCTTGGGCAATGGTGCTGCGGGTGAAACCGGTAATTTCTAGGACGCAACAATGAAGGCGATGAAGTGGCCACGGCTGCGCTGGCGTGCAAGTCAGGGTGTACAACGCTTGGGTACAGCCTTTCTCTTGGCGGGTCAGGTGATCTTTTATCTGGTGCGGGGGCGAATTGCGCTGCGCAACTCAATTGAGCAAATGGCTTTGGTGGGGCCTGCCTCCCTTAGTGTTGCCCTGATTACAGCGGCCTTCGTGGGTATGGTGTTTACGATTCAGGTCGCCCGTGAATTTATTACCTTTGGTGCCACCTCTGCGGTGGGTGGCGTACTGGCGATCGCCCTAGCGCGGGAACTAGGGCCAGTACTGACAGCGGTGGTACTCGCCGGGCGAGTTGGCTCTGCCTTTGCGGCTGAAATTGGCACCATGAAAGTCACTGAGCAAATTGACGCCCTCTATATGTTGGGCACGGATCCTGTAGATTATCTGGTGGTGCCACGGTTTATTGCCTGTGTGCTGATGTTGCCCATTCTCAATATCTTGGCACTCGTAACGGGGCTGTGGGGGGGCTTGATGATTGCCGATTATCTCTACGGCATTCCCCGTGGGGTCTATATTGAGTCCATTCAGAACTTTCTGCAAACTTGGGATCTGTGGAGTTCAATTATCAAGTCAGGCATTTTTGGCGGTGTGGTGGCCATCATTGGCTGCAATTGGGGCATTACAACCACAGGGGGCGCCAAGGGGGTCGGTCAATCCACTACGGCGGCTGTGGTGATTTCGCTATTGGCGATCTTTATTCTCAACTTTTTCCTGTCTTGGGCTCTCTTTGGCGGCAGCAGTAGCCTCGTACCCACGTTTTAGAGAGCTAGTCTGTGGAACTGCGGGTGGGGGAAGGCTGGCGGGTGGGCTGGCGCAATGATCAATTCTATGCCGCTCTGGTGGGCGCTGAGGATTGGGCCACGGAACTCACCGCAGTAGAATTCAAGGCATTTGTGGATTTATTTTGCCAACTTCACGGGCAGCTTCAGGCGATCACCCCCGAATTGATGGCAGAGGAAATGATTACCCTCAGTGGCAGCAACGATGCTGTGCATTTGGAATTGGAGGGCTATCCCCATGCCTATAGCCTGCATCTAATTGTGTTGGGCGATCGCCGAGTTGAGGGGACATGGCCTGCCCCTGTGCCCCCAGACTTTCTCCTTGCCTGCTGTGAGTTGCAGCACAGGATTGCGGAGGGGCAAAGTTTAGAATAGAAGACATCCTTCTCGGTTGCGATCGCCCCTATGACCTCTGCCAAATCCTCGAAGGTCAGCCCCGCTTTGGCGGCACTGGTTAACACCATTAAGCAACTGCAACAGCAAGAGCAAATTGGCGGACTCATTGCTCCCTTGGTCAGCTTTGTCCAAGAAACCCTCGGCATGTCCTTTGTCTGGCTGGGACTATACAATGAAGCCGCCAAACAACTCATTGGCCAAGGGGGAACCACGCCCGTTGGTGATCATCCCTTCCTCAAGCAGAAACTGACCCTTGCTGCCGGCAGCCTTCTCGATCAGGTGTTGATGAACCGCAAGCCGATTAGTTTGCCCAGTCTCAAGGAGGAAGCACGTCTAGCAGAGTTACGGGAAGCCGCTACCCGTTTGGGCATTCAAGGCACGGCCATCTATCCCATTATCCGCCATCGTCAACCCCTCGGCATTCTCATGATCGGTTCCACCACATGGGGCGATACCCTGCGGGGGGATGATTTGGCCCACATGAGCCTTTTGGTGAGTGCCCTTGGCGCCGAACTGGAACACCTAACAGCCACGCCAGCAACGAAAGCAGCACCAGAAGCAAAGCAAGCGGCTGCTCCCACAATTACTAGTGATGACCCCGTACGCCATCTGCTTCAGGCGGCCAGCCGTGCGCCTAGCTTGGGTCAACGCATTGAAGCCCTGTTGCTGGCAGTGCACCAATTCTGTCAACCTCAACGTACCAGCCTTTTTTGGCGAGATTTGGAGCAACCCCTCTATCGGCGGCGCAGTTACACCGTTGGTAAACTCCAGAGCCGCGAGAGCCAGCGGCAACCCTTAGCGATTACGCAGCAGGAGTTAGCAGGTTGTTATACTGCCCTTGCCAGCGGCCAAACCGTGAGTGTCAGCGATAGTCAAAGTGTGGTCAGTGCTACCGCACCCTTACGGTTAATGCAAATGCTGAATTGCCGTGCCCTAGTGGCGACCCCGATTGTGGTGGGCACGGATGTCGTGGGCTTTCTCACATTCGAGCGCAGTGAGCCTTACCCTTGGAATGACAACGAGAAGAAACTCCTCCAAGTCACCGCAGAGCTATTGGCCCTAGCCGCCCCCACTGAACGCCTCGAGCACCTCCTAGCACAGACCCAGCATGCCCAAAGCTTGGTGAGTGAGTTGGCGCAAGCGATTTGTGATGAGCAGGACTGGAAGCGGGTGCTCCAGCATGCGGGCGAAAGGTTAGCGGCAGATTTAGGGGCACAGTGGGTCTTTTTGTTAAGCTACAACTCCCTGACCCAAGCGTTTGATGTCCTATTTCAGTATCCAGCGCCCCGGGGGCGCGATCGCCATCCGCCCTTCCCGCCATTACAAAAAATGGATTGGCAACTTCTGGAAACAGCAACCACAGCCATTGCCCTTGAGGACTACAGCCATGAACTGCGCCTCTACTCTTGGAAAGAGGTTCTCGGCAAGCTGCATATTCAGTCCCTTCTAGTGGCAACCACCACCCCCGGCCATTCTTTGGAAGCACTGCTGTTAGTGGGGCGCACTGAACCCACAGTTTGGAGCAAAAGTCAGCAAACCCTGATCCAAGAGGTGGCGCGCACCCTTGGCCTCATTAGCCATCAGTGGCAACTGCAAACCACCAATACGCAGCAGGAGCAGGTGCGATCAGCGATGTTGGCGGGTTTTACGGCACTGCAACGCACCCAAAACCTCGAGCGCATTGAACTGACGGGCTTGCAGCAACTGATGAACTTGATGCAGGTGCCCCTTGTGGCCTTAGTGACTTGGCGACCCGGTCAGACGGTTGGTTCGATTGTGGCGCCGCCCCCCGGCCATCCCAAATTTGCCATTCACAACGATGCTGAGATTGCCCTCTATGAGGATCCGCTGATCCACAGTGCCCTGATGGCCTCCCAAGCCGATGTCACCAGCAATCCCTACGCTTGGTTAATTCAAACCACAGCCCTAGAACTGGATCCGCGTACGCGGGAATGGCTCTCAGGACCAGACATTGGCCAAATTTTGGCGATCGCCCTGCGCACTGATCCGGAATACGAACCCTCTGGGGTTCTCATTGTCGCCGATCGCCGCGATCGCCGGTGGTCAACCTTGCACCTAGAGGCCTTCCTTACCCTTGTCAACCATTTGGCTTGGGCACACCGCAGTACTTCCCTCATTCAAATGCTCACCCAAGGCTGGCAAACCCTTGAAACCCTCAACTGGTACAAGCACCGTCGCCTTGAACAGGTCTATAGTCAACTTGCGAGTCTCTGCAATCAGTTGACGCAATGGGTTCAGCAACACCCTGAGGCGGCTCCCCTGCTGCGGCGGTTGGGCACACTCCTGCAAACCCAGTTGGAATCCCTCCATCCCCTCTTGAGTCATGAGGTATGGCAACTGGACAAAACGACTGACACAGCAGGCCTAGCGGTGCTCCTCAAGCGAGTGATGGATCGCATCGAAAATTGGAAGCAGCGCAAACAACTGTGGATTCAAGTTCACAATCAACCTGTCCTCACCCTCAATGGTGACATTAGCAAGCTGGAGTTAATCCTTTACGAGTTGTTGCTTTTTGCCTGCCAGCGATCGCCCTCCCAAGGCCGCATTGACATCTGGTGCCAACAAATTGAAGGCATGGGTCAGGGGGGCAAAATGCAGTCTTGGCTGGAACTGTCAATCACCGACAATGGGGAAATAGAGCCACAGTTACTCATTAAACTGCACCAACTCGAACATCTCGACTGGCTTGCTCCCTCCAGCCTTGATCAGCCCCCCGGACGACACCTCAAAGTCTGCTTTAACCTGTGTCAACGCCTAGGCTATAACCTCGATATGTATAAATTAGAGGATGGCCGCTTCCTGAGTCGTCTGCTCATTCCCCTGAATAGTGGCGACACGGGTACCTTTGAATTGCAATCCTCACAGCCGCGCCAATGACCCTAAGCACGATCGCCCTTCTTGGCCTCCCGAACACTGGTAAATCCACATTTTTCAATCGCATTGCCGCTGCCCGTGCCCATGTAGGCAACTGGCCGGGGATTACGGTGGACTTAGCAGAAGCCGAGATTTCCCTCAATGGTGAAATGGTTAAACTGGTGGATTTGCCGGGCATCTACGATCTGGCGGGGACGGCTGCCGATGAAACCCTTGTGCGTGAGTTTTTCCAACGGGTGCCGGTGCGGCTGGTGTTGGTTATTCTCAATGCCAGTCAGATTCAGCATCAATTGCGCTTAGCCCTTCAGGTGAAGGCTTGGGGACTACCAATGGTGGTGCTCCTGAATATGGCCGATGAAGCGCGGCAACTGGGGATTCAGATTGATACCGAGAAATTGAGCGATCGCCTTGGGGTGCCGGTGGTGGCTCTGAGTGCCAAATATGGTGGTGGTTATTGGGAGGCCTACGAAACGATTTGCCATGCCCTCAAGGAAGCACCGATTCCCCAAGCCCCGCTCTTCAAGCCAACGTTGCCAGAAATTGAACCGGGGGCGATCGCGCCCCTATTGGCGGGCACCGTTACTTTCCCCAGTCGCACCGTTCGCAGACTAACAGAACAGTTGGATCACTGGTTGCTACACCCTTTGTGGGGACTGCCCCTCTTTTTTGTAGGGCTATACCTTGTCTTTCAAGTGGTATGGGTGCTAGGGCTGGGGGTTCAAGGCTGGCTTAGTGATGCGTTTGAAGCCTTTCAGGGACAGGTGCTGGAGCCATTCCTTGCGGGGCTGCCCCCCTTGCTCAGCAGTTTGCTCATTGAGGGCATCTATGGCGGTATGACCACGGTGGCAGCGTTTGTGCCCTTAGTCACCATCTTCTTTATTGTGATGGCGATCGTTGAGGACAGTGGCTACCTTGCCCGTGCCGCCTACCTGATGGATGGCCTGATGGCACGCTTGGGTTTAGATGGACGCAGTTTCGTCCTCAGCTTGATGGGCTTTGGCTGCAATGTCCCCGCCCTGATGGCCACCCGCATTATTCGCTCGCCGGGGCTGCGGCTACTGACGATGCTGATCATTCCCTTTTCCCTCTGCTCAGCGCGGCTACAGGTGTTTGTCTTTCTCATTGCCTGTTTGTTTCCCCCGCAGTGGGGGGCAGTCGTCCTGCTGTCTCTCTATGGCTGGAGTATTCTGGCGGCCTTGCTTACTGCCCTCTGTTTCCAGGGCTATTTCCCGAATACGGATCCCTTTTTGCTGGAGTTGCCCCCCTATCGCTGGCCGACGGGGCGACAGGTGATTCTGCGGGCGTGGGGGGAGGTGCGGCATTTTCTCTCGCGAGCCGCGGGCTTCATTATGATAGGTGTCTTGGTGGTGTGGGCATTGACCCATTTACCCCTGAATGCAACGCCCTCAAGTCCAGAAACGTGGGCGGGTCAACTGGGGATAGCGCTACAGCCGCTTTTGGCACCGGTGGGCATTACACCTGCCCTGACGATCGCCCTGATTGTCGGCTTTGTGGCCAAGGAGATTGTGATTGGCGCGTTGGCGGTAATCTATCACCTTTCGGGTACCTCGTTACAGCAGGCGATCGCCCAAGATTTAACGCCCCTACAGGCCTACAGCTTTATGCTTTTTACTCTCCTGTACACCCCCTGCTTGAGCACCCTTGCCACCCTCTGGAGTGAATCGAAACGCGGGCAGTTTACGATTTTTGCGACCCTCTATGCCTTGGTGATGGCGTGGGTGGTGAGTGGCAGTGTCTATCAACTGGGGCACTGGTGGGGATGGGGCTAATGGCCACCCTTTGTGGCATTGGCGTAGGCCCCGGCGATCCCGAACTCATTACCCTCAAGGGTTGGCGACGCTTACAGCAAGCAAGGGTGATTGCCTTTCCGGCGGGACTACAAAGACGGCGCGGCATTGCCGAGGAGATCATTTCCCCCTACAAAGAACCCCAGCAAATTTATCTGCCCCTCGAATTCCCCTATGTCCTTGCAGAAGATGTTCTAGAACAGGCATGGCAAAAGGCGGCAGAGCAAGTCTATGCCTACCTCGCTCAGGGCATTGATGTGGTCTTTGTCTCTGAGGGGGATGTCAGTTTCTACAGTACGTTTTCCTATCTAGCGGCAGCCGTCCAGAGCCTTGACCCCCATATTGCGATTGAAGTGATTCCGGGAATTTGCTCGCCTTTGGCCGCAGCGGCTAGCTTAGGGGTGCCCCTGACCTTGGGGAGCGATCGCCTAGCGATTTTGCCAGCAATGTACCACGTGGAGGACTTGACGCGGGTATGGGCATGGGCGGAGGTGGTGGTTTTAATGAAGGTGCGATCGGTCTATGGCCACGTCTGGCATTGGCTCAAGGAACACCACCTCTTGGAACAGGCGGCAGTGGTGAGCTGGGCAACAACCCCTCAACAGCAAATCTACACCCCCCTGACGAACTATCCAGAGTTAACCCTGCCCTACTTTTCGCTGCTCATTGTTTGGCAGCGGCGCCCCATCTTGCAGAATTTCGCGAGTGCTGAAGTCAATCCTACGTACAACAGTACCCAATGATTCTTTATCGGTTCCACGGGGGTGGGCGTCTCCTCACGATAGATCAAGTGGTGTGAATTCTCTTAGCGTGTCTCTGTACCTTCATTTAATATGTTTAGGTAACTATGATAAGCGAACACACGGTTACGTTCCTGCCCCGTTATCTCACGCACTAAGTCAAGTTTTTCTAGGGATTGCATGGCTTTGGTTGCCGCTGGAAAAGAAAGCCCTGTATGATGGCAGACGTGTTTAAGGTTCAGTAGAGGACGACGACACATGACACGAAATACCCTCAAGCTTGTGGAAGCGCTGCGGCCAACGGCGTGAATCTTCTGTTCATCTTTTTGAAAGAGGATAAACAGTCGCTTAGCTGTTTCCACTGCATTAGTAGCCGTTTGTTCCACTAAACGAAAGTGCGATATCGTTAAATAAGACTTAACAACCTAGCTTTGGTGTTCATGACAATCCTAGATGTCCACTCAAATAGTCCTGTAACTGTTGGGCATGGTCGTGGGCGAGATCGGCTAAGGGGAGGTCACTGAGGGGAAAGGCTTGTACTGCACGCACTTCCTTGACATCCAAAACCTGCGGCTCACCGACAACGCGGGCAGCGATCGCGATACACACGGCATGGACACGGGGATCTCGCTTCGGGTCAGAGTAAACCCCCACTAGGCCTTCAAAGCTCTTGAGGCGCAGCCCTGTTTCTTCCGCCAGTTCGCGGGCACCCGTATCAAGAATCGTTTCTCCCCAGTCCATCATGCCCCCCGGCAGTGACCATTGGCCGGTATCGCGGCGTTGAACCAAAATTAGGCGATCGCCCGCTGTCAAGGCAATCACCGACACTGCCACAAAGGGGTGCCGCCAGAATCGCTTCAGGAAAAAACGGACAACTCGCCAGAACCAATTCACGCTTGCAGCTGCTCCAGATCCGCCAGCACTTGTGCCACATGGGCATCGGGCTTCACCCGCCGATAAATAGCCGCAATTTTGCCCGTGGGATCGATGAGAAATGTATCCCGATAAACACCGAGATACTCCTTGCCCATGAACTTTTTCGGACCATAGCTGCCGTAGGCTTGGGCAACGCTGGTGTCCACATCGGCCAGCAGACGAAAGGGCAAGTTAAGCTTTTGCTGAAATTTGGCGTGGGAGGCGACACTATCGGGGCTAATGCCTAGGATAACGACGTTGCGATCGCCCAAGGTGGCACTGACATCGCGGTAAGCACAGGCTTCTTTGGTGCAGCCGGGGGTATTGTCACGGGGATAAAAGTAGAGAATCACCCACTGACCTTGAAAGTCAGCCAAACGCACCCGCTCACCCGTAGCATCCGCCAGTTCAAAGGAAGGGGCGATCGCCCCAACGGTCAGGGACATTTCTGAGCAATTTCCAATGGTTGGCCATATCTATCTTCCCCCAGTTTGGCTCCTGCTGTGGTGGCCAAGGGGTGTAGCCTTTAGCCCTCAGAGATAAAGAGGCGAATGAACAGGTACAGCATGAGCTGGCGATAACGATAGAGCAGGAAGGTGATCGCCGGTGTCAGAACCACAAAAAAGCCGTACAGCCCCACCACGGTGGCTAAGTCCGTGTGAAAAAAGTCGCGAGCCAGACGCACAAAATCGTGATCAATGCCCCCTTTGCCCATCAGGTACATCTCCCGAAACACAGGATTAAACTGCAACTGCCAGGCAAAGCGCATATTAAAAAACACAATGAAAAACCCCACCATACCGTAGAGGGGACGTTCAATGGGATAGCGGCAGCCCCAACCACTGAGGGCACGGTAGAGAAAAATGACGGCAAAAATGAGTTCAAAGCCATGCCCCATCGCTACAAAGAGCATTTCATGGACTGGACTAAAGGCCACAAGGGTATAAAGCAGCGTAAAGACCCCAAGGCAAATAAGGGTCAGCCGATTGTGACGGTAGAAATAGACCAAGGCCAGCAATCCCGTATAAATGAGCAGGACGATGCCACCCGCGCGATCGCCATGGAGAGTGACACCACCACCGTAGCGAAAATCAAAGGCGGGAACCGCTGGATAGCCAAAGAGCCACGCCATCACCGTATGCCCCACCTCGTGAACAAGGGTAATCAGCGGACTGAGCAAAAACGTCACCTGCTCTGATGTAAGAAGAAGGAGCGATAGACCCAACCCCGCCGCGATCACTTGCCAATCTTTGGTGCTGAGGGGTTGGACAGGAATGCCGAACTCTTCCTTGCGAGGAGGAGAAGGGAGGGAGAGAGTCTGACGTAGATGCTCCCCCTTGGCAAGGCGTTGTAACTCATGGCGACTGGTGAGATCAAGCACCTCTTCCCAGAGTTCATGGCTGTCTTGGCAGGCCGTGATCAGGATGCTGCTGTGGGCATAGCTTGGCCAGTGGATCAGTTCGCGAGCGAGTAGCGTTAGCACAATTGCAGCTGGGACACTCGTTGGACACTGGAGGTGCAACAAGAGACATTCGCGCCGCTGGCTCACCGTGACGGTTATCCCCTTGGGAGCAAGAGCCGCTTCTAGGAGGGCTTGAATGGCCTTGAGATCTCCAGTGGCAGCCGCTGGGCGCAGGGAGGAGCGGGTCATGATCTACTCCGATTCCAGTCGGCGTAACCATTCGCGATCGATGGCTTCCGATTGGGCGAGTTCCTGCTCCACTAAATCCTGATCTGAGCGATAGATAACATCCTGTTCACGGATTTGCCGCTGCTGGGCATAGGCTTGAGCTGCCCGTAATTTGGCACGCAACTGCGGTGTGGGATTGGTCAGAATATTGGCGTAGTGGTAGCGGCGGGCATTGCGATCGCGAATGCGTTGATTTTGCCACAGTAACCAGTAGTACCGCCCCAAGGGAATACCCAAAAAGCCAATACCATAGCCCAGCAAAATCCAAAAGATGGAGGCCACAAAGGCCACCAGCCCCCCCAGTTCTTGGGCGATCGCCCCATCTCCCAAGAGGTACCACAGCATCAGCGCCCCGATCAGATTGACACAGCCCAAGCCAATGGCCACCATAATTTGCCAAGCGGGTGCCCGACTAAAGCGCCAGCGGTGCTCTTCCAAGATGGGGGGAAGCGTCTGCCGTTGACCTTTGCGAGTTTGAGCCGTCGTTTGTAACTCAGGAAAGCGATAGATAATCTGCCCTGTCTCTGTGACTTCGGGGCGACCGTTAAAGTGGGTGAGCACCGGCAGCATATACCACTCATCGTCCCCCGGATCTGTTTCTAAATCGAGATAGGGGGCAATTTGCTCTGCCGTGACTG
This sequence comes from Thermosynechococcus sp. B1, assembly GCF_030322985.1. NCBI lineage: Bacteria > Bacillati > Cyanobacteriota > Cyanophyceae > Acaryochloridales > Thermosynechococcaceae > Thermosynechococcus > Thermosynechococcus sp. B1. The sequence goes on from NZ_CP096573.1 coordinate 2,190,670, forward strand.
CCCCGCCATTGTTGCGGATCACTTGGCCAATGAGTTGCCAGCGGCGTTCTTCGAGGTCGGCATTGGGATTGCCATCGCCAAAGAGGAAAGAATAGACCCCCTCAAAGAAGTTCATTTCCTCGTCATTGTCCTGTGACCGGGGGCGCGATCGCTGGGGAGAGGGATCGCCAAAGAAATACCAAAAGTCGGGAAAGACCCAAAAATTGATGCCACCGCCCCCCCAAGAGCCGCCTTGGCCGCGATCGTCACCGTCTCGCCCTTGACTGGAAAGGGCAATCAAAATGATGGCGATCGCCAGAAAAATCAGAACTATCGAAACAATGAGAAAAATACCAAAGGAAATGCGAATCAGATAGAAAACAACACCCCAAACCCGCTGCGCCACCGCCCGCAGTCGCAGTTGCCAGTATTTTGCTTGCAGGATACTGCGAAAATTTCTCGGGAAGACGTAGGCAATATCGCCGCTTTCGGCCACTTGTAGCGTGCCGCCAACATCGGCAGCCAAGGCCATTAATCCTTTTTCAGCCGTTTGCAGTGGTAATCCCACCGTACCCGCCACATCCCCTGCGGTCACTCGGTACCCCAGTGTTTCTACAGCTTGCATTAGGCGGCGATCGACCGTCATGTTTGCCTCCCTCTTCGGTAAAAGGCCTCCTGTTCCACCCTAACGTTTTCCCACAGGTCTTGGCGAGACAAAAAAAGAACCCACCCCAAGGGCAGGTTCACAGCACGGATCAGTCTGAGACAGAGGGGCAATTAGCCCACCGCTTCAAAATAGACTTTGGATTTGACAGGGTCAGGGTTCATCGTTTTGTCGCCGGGTTGCCAGCCCGCAGGGCAGACTTCGTCGGGGTGAGCTTGGACGTATTGAATCGCTTGTAGCACCCGCAGGGTCTCATCGACGCTGCGGCCAAAGGCCAGGTTATTGATCGTTGCGTGTTGGATAATCCCTTCTTTGTCAATGATGAAGAGACCGCGCAGTGCCACCCCTTCCTCGGTCAGCACGTTGTAGGCGGTGCTGATTTCTTTTTTCAGATCAGACACGAGGGGATATTTGAGATCGCCAACACCACCAGCTTTGCGATCGGTTTGCGTCCACGCCAAGTGGGAGAACTGGCTATCCACAGACACGCCAAGGATTTCGGTGTTCAGTTTGGCGAATTCATCGTAGCGATCGCTAAAAGCGACAATTTCTGTGGGGCAAACAAACGTGAAGTCCAAAGGATAGAAGAACAAAACAACGTACTTACCGCGATAGTCCGAGAGCTTGACGGTTTTGAACTCTTGGTCATAAACAGCAACCGCTTCAAAATCCGGGGCGGGCTGACCAACACGCAGACAGTCAGACATAGAAAACCTCGTACTCCTAACTACGACAGGTTGAATAGAGCTGTTCACATTTTTTAACAGCTATGCTTACTATATCATACTCATAACGGTTTTGATTATGAAATAGCTGATCGCTGCCACCGTTGCTCAAGGAAGCGGGAGAGCCGTGACAGAGGAAAACAGAGGGCAAAGTAGAACATCGCACCCAAGACATAGATAAAGAGCTTCCGCTGCGGATCGGTAATGGGATTGGCAAAGGTGCTCGTCATGTTTTGCAGTTCGGGCACACCAATCACCACCAGGAGGGCGCAGTCCTGCATCAGCGTAATGAAGTTATTGGTAAAGGGGGGCAGGATAATCAAAATGGCTTGGGGCAGAATAATCCGCCATAGGGTTTGCCGACCCGAGAGGCCAAGGCTGAGGCTGGCTTCTGTTTGTCCCTTGGGAACCCCCTCTAGGCCACTGCGAAAGACCTCACTCAAATAGGCACCATAGTTAAAGCCCAAGCCAAGAATGCCGTAGAAAATGTAGTTAAAAAGCGGTGACACCAAGCGGTTGCTTTGCAGCACGGTCATGACATCAAAGGCAATTTGCCGAGGATCAAAACCCCATTGACTCAAGAGCCCACCAATGCCAAAGCCCCACACCAGCAGTTGCACCAAGGTTGGGGTACCGCGCACAAATTCAATGTAAACCGTACTCAGCCAGCGCAATGGCGGGACAGGATGCAACCTCGCCCAGGTGGCGATCGCCCCCAAGATGACCGCCAACAGCAAACTAAAGACTGAGATCAAAAACGTCGTAATTGCCGCCTGCAGGAGAAACGGCGCGTACAGTATCAACGTCTCATGAAAGTAATAAAGGTAGCCACAAAAGGCAAGAATGCCCAGTCCTAGGCACACCAAAAAGATGCCATTGAGCCATTTTGCCCAAGGAGGAATAAACGGTGCCACTTGCTGCATTCTCGAAAAGCCATCATTTTTGTCAGGATGATGATACCATCTCGTTCTCTAGGGAAGCATTTTCCACAGCACGACAGAAAAAATAGGCGAGGAACTCTTGATTGCCCGCAGGCCCTAAAATCGGCGAGGGAGTCACACCGTGGCACTGCCACCCCAACGCTTCGGCGGCGGCAATCACCTGATCCACGGCTTCTTGACGCGCCTTGGCATCGCGCACCACACCATGTTTGCCGAGGCGATCGCGCCCCACTTCAAATTGCGGCTTAATTAAGGCAATTAGCTCTCGCGGCGGCAGCAGTAATTCCCATAGGGCGGGTAAAACTTTAGTCAGGGAAATAAAAGAGAGATCCACCACGCCGAGATCGGGGCGGGGCGCATCGTCAGTGTAGAGATCAGCGGGGGTTAAATAGCGCAGGTTGGTGCGTTCCCTGAGGATAACGCGGGGGTCTTGGCGCAGTTTCCAATCCACTTGGCCATAGCCGACATCAATGCCATAGACCCGTTTGGCGCCCGCTTGCAGCAGACAATCCGTAAAGCCGCCCGTGGAAATACCGCCATCTAAACACACGCGATCGCGCACCACCACAGGAAAGACCCCTAGGGCATGGGCAAGTTTTTCACCCCCCCGCGAAACATAGGCGGCTTTTGCCTTCACCTGAATCGTGGCATCCACTGCCACCAGTGTGCCCGGCTTATCAATGGGGACATGGTTGACCTGCACTTCCCCAGCGCGAATCCAGCGTTGTGCCTGTTGGCGGCTCTCACACAGGTGCCGCTCCACAAGGAGACTATCCAAGCGTTGTTTGCGGGGACTCATAGGTTTTTCCGAAGGGGCGCAAAGGCAAAGAGTTGGTTGACATCCAGTGTTAAACCGTGCAAGTTCCCTTGAGCAAAGAGGGTGGTTTCACTCTGCCACAGGGGTATAAAAGCAACTGCCGCGGCATTGAGTTCCTGAAGCTGGCGCAAGAGCTGTCCACGGCGTTGGGGATTGACCTCACGGCGACTGGCAACAATGAGGTCATTGGCCTCAGGACTGTAGAAAAAGGATCCCCACGCCGCACTGGCACCACTGTCGCAGCCTGTTTCCACAGAACCGCGATCGCAACTCAGGAAGGGTTCAAGGTAGTTATCAGCATCGTAAAAATCACCATACCAATCGAGCAAGACCAAGGGGTAAGCCCCACTGTCTAAATTGCGGTAGATCGTAGCCGAGTCAGCGCTGTCCAATTGCACCTGCACGCGATCGCCCAAATCCCGCTCTAATGAGGCTTTAAGAACCGTTGCCGCCAAGACATTACTGGGAACATTGGCACGGTACCAAAGGTTGACCACCAAGGGCTGCTGTGGTGAAATGGTCGTGTTCTCCAACCAGTGGTCTATTTGGCTCGAATCGCCGTCTCCATAGCGATCGCGAAAAACAGGCTCACTCTCAGGAAATAAACTGGGCACCAGGGAGTACAGGGGTTCTGCTTCCCCCAAAAAGACCCGTTCCGCGAGGCGTTGACGATTGACACTGGCGGCCAACACCTGCCGCGCCGCCAATTGATCCCAAGGGGGCTGGCGCAAATTAATGCTTAAGACGGTGACAGCATTACCTGCCCCGGTAATGACCTGCCAGTGCTTTGTTGCTGCTTGAGTCTTGAGGGCGCGAATTTGATTGGGATCGAGCGCACCGATCGCCACATCGACTGCCCCCGTGCGAAAGGCATTGTAGAGATTAGCGCTACTGGAAAAGATTTGCAGGCGAATCCCCGTATTTTGGGGCTTGGTTCCCCAATAGTCGGCAAAGGGTTCAAGGCGTACCCCATCGGTACTGTAGGCCGCTAAACGGTAAGGGCCTGTGCCCACAAACTGCGTCGGCAAAAAGCCATCGCCCGCTGCACCATAGGCCGTCGGCGAAACGGCACACAAGCCGCTAAAGGCCAACAAATGGGGAAAAGCCACAAAGGGTTCCTTGAGGCGAATTTCCAGTAAGTCCTCCGCGATCGCCTGAATTTCCTTAACGCGCCCGGCCAAGAGGGAGGCGGGTTGGCCACCACTATTCATAAATCGCTCAAGGGAAAAGGCCATGGCGGCTGCATTAAACGGTGTGCCATCGTGGAAGCGAACCCCCCGCCGCAGGGGAATGCGGTAAGTCAGGCCATCCTCGCTCACTTCAGGTAGCGCTGTGGCCAGTTGGGGAATGAGGTCTTTGCCTTCGTAGCTATAGAGGCGATCGCCCAAATTCAACAGCAGCAGTCCCGCCAAATTTTCGTAGGCATCAGCGGGGTCTAGGGTGCGCAGGCGAGCCGTGGTACCAATGACAATACTGTCATCCCCTTGGCGAGGCTGATCACCGCCACAGGCAACCAGCAGCAGGCTCAACAACAGTACCAGACATCCCCACAGTAACCGTCGTGTCACGGATACACCCGCTCGGTACATCATCCACTAGAATAAAGGGCGAGCGATGGGACTCGAACCCACGAATGGTGGAACCACAATCCACTGCCTTAACCACTTGGCTACGCTCGCCATGCTTCCTGAGCTAGTCTTCTAGCATAGCATAGAGAACTCTCTTATGAAAGTGCCTCTCCTTTCCCAAGTCGTGGCACGCCCTCTTTGGTGGGGCGGTGGCGCCTTCTTGCTCTTGGGGATTATTGCGGCCTGTCTCACTAATCCCACCCCTGCCGACTATCAACGCCGCGCCGCAGCGGAAATGAACACCTTCCTTTTGACTCAAGTGTGTCCAGAGATCATCAATCGCGATAGCGCGATCGCCCAAGTGGCTTTGGAAGTCTGCGATCAACTGGAATCCCGCCCAGCAGAAGACATTGAACGCTACATCGCCTACAACACCCAATCCTATAACCTTGGCGTTGCCACCCTCTTTGTGACAGAGTTGCCCATTGACACCGTCTGGAGCCTCGGCCTCTTTGGTCAAATCATTCCCCTCAGACTGTAAGCTTCCTCTCTCCCTGATTTCAGCAGCAGGTGCAAAATGCAAATACCCATTTCCCCAGACCTCTGCTTGGCAGCAGGGTTGCTTTTAGAACCAGTGGCGTTCGCCAGCTAGTGAGCCTTCGGCAGGGGGCGGGAAAGACTATGCCAAAATATATCAACAACCACAGAAACCAGTAAAACGTAATTACCATGATTGGGAAAACCCTTGGCGGGCGCTACAAATTGATTCGAGTTTTAGGGGCTGGGAACTTTGGCCAAACGTTTCTCGCTGAGGATATTCACCGTCCTATTCGTGCCAAGTGTGTGGTTAAGTACCTGCGCCCCGCCCGTACGGATGCGGCCTTTCTCCCTTTGGCGCGATCGCTCTTTCAGCGGGAGGCACAAATTCTAGAGCGGCTGGGCAGTCACGAGCAAATCCCCCGCCTCCTTGCCTACTTTGAGGAAGACAAAGAATTTTACCTTGTCCAAGACTTCATTGAGGGTCAAGTCCTACGGCACGAATTGTTGCCGGGCTGTGCGTGGTCAGAGGCACGGGTGATGGCGTTGCTCCAAGATGCCCTGCGGGTTTTGGCCTTTGTGCATCAATGTGGTGTTATCCACCGCGATATTAAACCCGATAATCTGATTCGTCGCCAATCGGATCACCGCTTAGTGCTCATTGATTTTGGGGCAGTGAAGGAGATGGGGGTCTCCATTGGTGGCGGTACCTTGGTGGGAGAGACCAATCCACAGACAATTGCCATTGGCACACCAGGGTATATGGCCCCAGAGCAAGCCCAAGGGCGTCCGCGTCCGGCCAGCGATCTCTATGCCTTGGGGATGGTGGCGGTACAGGCATTGACGGGGTTGAGTCCTCTGCAACTCACCCAAGACCCCTACGGTTGTTGGTGTTGGCAAGCTGCTGAACCAGTGAGCGATCGCCTAGTGCAGTTTGTCAATAAACTAATTCACCCTTCTCCCTACGAGCGCTTTGCCACGGCTACCGATGCCCTTGCCAGCCTGCAACAGGTGGAGGTGCCCAAATCCTTTTGGTTTCGCCTTGGCAAATTTCTCAAAACTCCTGTTCAAGACCTCTGGCGATCGCCCGAAGGGCGCGCTGCGCGATCGCCAAGGGAGGATCAGGGTGCTTCTACAGTGCCGCCCCGTCCACTACCCGCTGTTTCCCCGCTGCCGCCACAAGTCACCGAACCGAAACCAGTGTCCTCTCCAGCGGCAGCCACCGCCGCCCTTTCCAACCAAGGTCGCCATGTTTTTATCAGTCACTCCAGTGACGGCACCGATTTGCAGTTGGCCAGTGCCCTCCAAGAGGTGTTGCAAAAAGCGGGTCACCAACCCTTTATGGCCAGCCAAAGTATCCGCCTTGGGGAGGCATGGGCACAGCGGATTGATCAGGAGCTAAAGCGGTGTGATTTCTTTGTTCTGTTGCTCTCACAAACGGCGGCGCAAAGTGAAATGGTGCTTGAGGAAGTCCGCACGGTCAAGCAGTTGCAAGCCCAACGGAGCGATCGCCGTCCCTTTATTCTGCCGGTACGGGTCAATTTTCCGCTAGATATGCCCTTGAACTATGAGTTGCGGGGCTACCTGCATCGCCTACAACAGCGCTTCTGGCGATCGCCAGCGGACACCGACACCCTGCTGCAAGAGATTCTCGACTTGGTGAATGCGACTACTGCCCCTGTAGCCACCAGTAGCGATGCCGCCCAAGAAACCATTGCTGAATCTGCGCAAATTGGCACATTGGTGGGTGATGGTGCGCCTGTTCCCGTGGCTGAGCCAGAACTCCCAGAAGGGCAGGTGGAAGTGGCCTCGGCGTTTTATATTGAGCGCCCCCCCATCGAGCAACGCTGTCGTGAAACCCTCTTGCAACCCGGCTCCCTGATTCGCATCAAAGCCCCCCGTCAAATGGGCAAAACCTCACTCATGGCACGGCTGCTGTACCGCGCGACCCAAGAGGGCTATGGCATTGTTCCCCTCAGTTTTCAGCTGGCGGATGCCCAAGTCTTCAGTGATTTGGAAAAACTCCTGCGCTGGCTCTGTGCCAGTGTGGGGCGGCGATTAGGGCTAGAAAACCGCCTCAATGAGTATTGGGATGACATTTTTGGCAGTAAATACAACTGTACCGCCTACTTTGAGGAGTATCTCTTACCCAATTGCCAAAAAGCGGGGACACAGTTTGAGGGTCGTCCCCTTGTCTTGGGTCTCGATGAAGTGGATCGGGTGTTTGAATACCCAGAGGTGGCCAGTGACTTCTTTGGCCTATTGCGGGCGTGGCATGAGGAGGGCAAAAACCGCGATATTTGGCGCAACCTGCGCTTAATTGTGGTTCATGGCACCGAGGTTTATATTCCCCTTGACATCAACCAGTCCCCCTTTAACGTTGGCTTAGCCGTTGACCTGCCCGAATTTAATCAAGAACAAATCGCCGAGTTGTGTCGCCTCCATGGTTTGACCCTTTCAGAGGCGCAGATCCAAGAACTTCAGCACTTGGTGGGGGGGCATCCCTATCTGATTCGCCTGAGCCTTTACCATCTTGCTCGCCAAGACTTGACATGGCAGGCGTTAATAGCCAATGCGGCCTCAGAAACGGGGTTATATCGAGATCACCTGCGGCGGCAGTGGTGGCATCTCCAGCAGCAGGCGGAACTGGTGCCTGCTTTTAGGAATATTTTGCAAGTGGAGAGTGGCAGTGTCGTGGACAGCACTGTTGGCTTTAAGCTCCACAGTTTGGGACTGATTACCCTAGAGGGAAATTTAGCTAAGGTGCGCTGTGATCTTTACCGCCGCTATTTTGGCGATCGCCTGCACTAGTGGACTGAATCATTGGCAGGACAGGCAGCGGTTGTGCGAGCAACAACTCCCTTGCTAAGCTAGAGGAAGAGGGGTTCGGTTATCCGCCAATGACTCTCGTCAGTCTCGGAACTGTATCCCGCTGCCCAGTTATCCTTCGCGGGTTATGCCGTCTATGACGTTAATGTACGTTGCGCCTCAGTGGCAAACCCTAGCATTTCCCTCGACACTTTTTCTCCAACCCATCCTAGAGATTCTACTCAGTGATCTTCCCCCCCAGTACAAAGATGAAATTAGGCTAGGTCTCCAAGAAGCCCTCGTCAATGCGGCTCGCCACGGCAATCAACTCAATCCCGAAAAGCTGGTGTCTGTCCGTTATACCTTTTCTCCCGATCAATGCTGGTGGGTGATTACAGATCAGGGGGATGGTTTCTCTCCTCCTAGTAATGTTTCTGAGACCGCTGATGAGTTGTTGCCAGCCGCCGACTGTGAATGTGGTCGGGGCTTATTTTTGATCTATGCCATCTTTGATGAGGTCTATTGGAACCCGAAAGGAACTGAATTAAGTCTGTGTAAGTACCTCACCTAAGCGGATTACGAACCTTTGAGCTAGAGGGGAATGACATCAACCCAGTGGCGATACTGTGGCTCCCGGCCTTCAACAATGGCCTGTAATTGTTTTTGCAGTTGGCGTGTCAGGGGGCGATCGCTCGGCAGCGTGTAGGTCTCAATCCGACTGACGGGCACAATTCGCGCAGCCGTGCCGGTCAAAAAGACCTCATCGGCGATCAACAGTTCCGTACGATCCACAGGCCGCTCAATCACCTTGACACCGGCTGCTTGCCCTAGTTCAATCACACTGCGGCGCGTAATCCCCTCCAGAATATCCTGATCCACGCTCGGCGTAATCAATTGCCCATCCCGCACCAAGAAGAGATTCATCCCCGACGCTTCACAGACTTTCCCTTGATCGTTGAGGAGAATCGCCTCATCAAAGCCAGAGGAAACAGCCTCTGTTTTTGCTAGTGCCGAGACAATATAGGAGGTGGTCAGCTTGCCCCGCAACGGGAAGGAGCGATCGCACTGCCGCTGCCATGAACTAATGCGACAGGTAACGCCTGCAGCTGACAGGTAATCGCCAAGGGGCATGCCGTAAATAAGAAAATCCTTCTCAATGTCATGGAGCCGTGGCGCAATGCCTAGCCCAGAGGTATAGACCAAAGGCCGAATATAGAAGGGCACGCTGGGTTGGTTTTTTTGCACCCATGCAACAATTTTCGACTTAATCTCGCTGGTGGGCAATTCATAGCCCAAATAGTGGGCACTGCGACTGAGGCGACGACAGTGATCCTCCAGCCGAAAGAGGAGAATTTCCTTGGAATTGGCCGGATTGGGGAGACCGCGCAAGCCTCCTAGGGCGGCTGTTCCGTAGTGGAGGGCATGGGTGGCCACAGAAATTTTGGCCTCTGCAAAGGGAACAAACTGACCGTTGAGATAGGCGTAGGGGAGAAAGTCACTCATGCGTCAATGGAAAGCGTTGACAAAAGACAGATGCAACCAAAGATCAGCTGCAATCTCAATAGTCTAACATTTTGGCTTAACGCTCAAAAAATTAGGGCAACGGCTCCCCTGAGGTGACCTCTTCAATGCTAGACACCTGTAGGACTAAACGAAAAGAGCGATTCATCCGCTGTTGGATAAACTCTTCCATGAGTGCCACTTGTTTTGGGGTGACCGGCTCGCGGGCACGCACATTGACCCGAATCACGGGTGGGTTACTGACCCAATTCGTCTCCATGCCCAACAGATCGAGGCGTTGAAATGTCAGCGTTCCGCGAATGAGCGCCTCTCGTACTTGCTGTTGCAACCGCGCTTGTTCAATGAGCCGACTGAAGCTAATGGCAAGGGGAATCACCAACAGACCGGTGAGGGCAGCGGCAATGGTGAGGGGACGGTGCCCTTGGTGCAGAGGGATATAGCCCACAATGACAAAAACTACCATGCAGGCCAGCGTAATTCCTAACAGGTTTGTGAAATATAACAGCGTTGCACCTACACTCAGACTCGTATTCAACTGCGCTATCCCAAGGCCAACGGTGCAAACGGGCGGCATGAGCGCAACGGCGATCGCTGTCCCCGCCAAGGTGTTTGAAATACGGGGTTCCGCCACCGCATAGGCACTCACGGCACCTGCGGCCACCGCAATGCCCAAGTCCAGCAGATTAGGTTGGGAGCGGGCCATGATCTCACTGCCATAGATCTCAAGACCCACCATGACACCAATCGTCCAAGACATGCCAATGGCCATGAGGGTGCCGACAATCAAGGCAATCCCTGCCTCACGAAACATCTTGAAGTCGCCAATGAGAGCGGCTAAGGCCAATCCGCGAATCGGCAGCATCAGCGGTGCAATCACCATCGCCCCAATAATCACAGCGGCACTGTTGGCGAGCAAACCAAAGGTGGCGATTGCGCAGGACGTAACAATCAAGACCACATAGGGAACGCTCAAATGGGATTCAGCATACAGTATCTGAATCAATTGATTGAGGCTTTCCGTCGTGCGGCGATGATAGCGGAAGGCTTGAACCTGATGCAACCAATGGGCAAGGAGTTCTTTCATGGACAACCTTGTACAGCAACTTACACGCGAGTGGTTAGATCAATGCTACAGGAACTGCCATTGATTAAACGTTGCTGCTTGTCCTATGGGATTGCCCGTCTCATCCAAAACCGTCCAAATCCAAGCATTTTCAATGCGAAACCGCCGCCCAGAACGAGAAATGCGAACACCACTGTAGTTGTTGGCATAGCCTTGGCGGGCTGCTGCAGCAAGAAGTCTCGCGCGTTCTTCTTGAGCCATGGGTTCCGCCGTCAACCGCGAAGGCAGTTGCACCAGTTCTGGCCAAGAGAGTTCCCACAGGGTGAGAGCGGCGTGGTTGCCATAGTTGAGAACGGGATCCGTCTCACAGCCGTGGGACAGCACTGGTTGTGACCAGTGGAACAACTGTTGCGCCAAACCCAAATCATCCTCAGCAGGCTGCGGCAGGAGCGATCGCCCTGTCCACTGTTGAAAACTGGCGCAAATGCGTCGTGCCTGCTGGACGGCCAGTGGTTGTAACCAAGGCTCCATCACTTAGGCCGTGGTCAATACACGACTGGCGGCGGCTACCCCAGCGCCGGGGCTAAAGTTGCTGTACCCCAATTCGCCAAGCACGGCTTCAAGAGCACTGATGGCTGCCAAAATATCGCGATCGCTGACAAAGCCCAAGTGACCGACTCGGAAAATTTGCCCCTTGAGATGATCTTGACCGCCAGCTAGGGCAATGTCAAAGCGTTTTTTCATCAGGCTGCGAATCTTTTCGGCCTCCACCCCTTGGGGTGCCACCGCCGTAATCGCGGGACTGGCACAGTGATCTGGCGCATAGAGGGGCAAGTTGAGCGCCTTCATGGCGGCGCGGGTGGCCTGCATCAAGCGCTGGTGACGGGCAAAGATATTCTCTAAGCCCTCCGCTTGCATCATCTCCAGTGCGGTCTTCAGGGCAAAGAAGAGATTCACCGGTGGCGTAAAGGGGGTTGTGTTCTTGGCGGCATCTTTGCGGTATTTGCCAAGGTCAAGATAGAACTTCGGTAGTGTAGCAGTTTTGTAGGCTTCCCATGCCTTGGCACTCACACTAACAAAGGCTAACCCCGGCGGAATCATATAGCCCTTTTGGGAGCCAGAGCCAACTACATCCAACCCCCACTCATCAACGGGGACATTGACTGCTCCTAGGCTGGTGACGGCATCCACAATGATCAGGGCTTGGCCGTGGGCTTTGACATGGCGGTTGATCGCCTCTAAGTCGTTGATCACCCCTGTGGAGGTTTCACTGTGGGTAATGATGACCGCCTTAATCGTTTTGGCACTGTCCGCCTCAAGGGCGGCTTTGAAGTCATCGGGGTTGAGGGGTTGTCCCCAAGGGGCGCTAATGCGCTCGGTTTTGAGGCCGTAGGCATCGCACACTTCCCCCCAGCGATCGCCAAACTTACCGTTACAGCCCACAAGGACGCGATCGCCCGCACTGAGAAAGTTAATGATCCCGGCCTCCATTGCCCCTGTGCCACTGGCGGTCAAAATCAGCACATCGTTCGTAGTCTGATGCAGCCATTTCAACCCTGCCGTCACCGCCGCCATGATCTCGCTAAAGTCACCGCTGCGATGGCCAATGGGATGTTTGCTGAGGGACAGAAGAACTGACTCCGGTACCGGCGTCGGACCCGGAATCATTAACATCGATTTATCTTGCATCGTGAGTTGCGAACCAATCCTTAAAATGAAACGACTAAGCCCAGTGAGCGGCCATGTGCTCTGCCAAGTCCAGAACCCGCTGGCTATAGCCCCACTCGTTATCGTACCAAGCCACCACTTTCACTAGATTGCCCCCCATCACCATCGTGAGGGACGCATCCAAAATCGAGGAGGCGTTGTGACCCCGATAGTCGGAAGACACCAGTTCCAATTCACTGTAGTGGATAATCCCCTTCATGGTGGTTTCAGAGGCTTCTTTGATCACTTGGTTCACCTGCTCAGCAATGGTGGGTTTTTCCACCTGAGCAACAAAGTCCACTACAGAAACATTGGGGGTGGGTACCCGCAGGGCAATCCCGTTCAGCTTACCTTGCAACTCGGGAATCACCAATCCGACTGCCTTAGCAGCCCCCGTAGAGGTGGGCACAATGTTCATCGCTGCTGCCCGTGCCCGCCGCAGATCGCGGTGACTGGCATCGAGTAGGCGTTGATCCCCCGTGTAGCTGTGGGTCGTCGTCATCATCCCCTGCTGAATGCCAAAGGTTTCATGGAGCACCTTGACAATCGGCGCCAAGCAGTTAGTGGTGCAACTGGCATTGCTGACGATGTCTTCACTGGGATTGTAGGTGTGGTGATTCACCCCGACCACATAGGTGGGGATATTGCCTTTGCCGGGCGCGGTAATCAGAACTTTTTTTGCCCCTGCACTTAAGTGTTTGCTCGCGCCCTCGCGGCTGGTAAAGACCCCCGTGGCCTCAATAACGAGGTCAATTCCCCACGAGCTCCAGGGCAGATTTTCAGGGTTGCGATCGGACACACATTTGACCGCATGGCCACCGGCATAGATGCAGTCGTCGTCAGCACTGATTTCGGCATCGTGGAAAATGCCCAACATTGAGTCATACTTCAGCAAATGGGCATTGGTGCGGGGATCGGAGGTATCGTTGATGCCTACAATCTCTAGCTTGCTATTGGCTTTCCGCTGTAACCAGCAACGCATGAAGTTCCGACCGATGCGCCCAAAACCATTGATAGCGACTCTAACCACCTGATCCCTTCCTCTGTTTACTAACTCATTGCCAGAAATGATCTAGGAAACATTCTAAGGGGGAATGGTCATTTTATCGCGCTTTTTTTAACGATGCACCAAAGGGCGTTCCTCAAGAGGCGCAGACAAGGCCTCCGCCAAGGGGGCACAGCCAAAGCGCTCCTCCAGTAGATCCATGACGGTGCGGCCAAAGTCATTGGGATTGAGGCGCCAAGCCGCAAGGCACACTTCCCCAAAGACGGATCCCATCGGTTCGGGGTTCCAAAGCAATTTCTTAGCAGTCCAAGGCATGAGGCTCATGGGGTTGTAGCCGGGGCGCAAAATGCCCTGCTCGAGAGCGTACTCCTCAAGGTGGGTATGGGGTTGCAGGCCAATAAAGAAAATGGCTGGCTCAACGTTATCTGCACCAAAAATGCGTTCCAGTTCGCGGTGGTAGGCAATGGTCTGGGCAATCGTTTCAGGGCGTTCGTCAATGACATTGAAGGAGTAATTCACAGAAACGAGGGCGTTGAACCCGGCGGCTTTCAAATCACGACAGTTTTGCAGCACCGTTCGCAGGTTGTAGCCCATGCGCATTTTCCGCACCAGTTCTTGGGAGCCACTGGTAATGCCGATTTCAAAGTAGTTCATCCCCGTTTGCACCATTAGCTCACACAGTTCGGGGGTGAGGTTGTCGGCACGGATGTAGGCCGCCCAGTGAATATCATTCATGCCGGCTTTGAGGATTTCCCGCAACAGGGCGATCGCGTCGGGGATAAATTTGCGAGCGGGGATAAACTGGGCATCGGTAAACCAAAAGTTGCGCACACCGCGATCGTAGAGCTGGCGCATTTCGGCGACGACTTCTTCAGCGGGGTTAATGCGCACCTGTTTGCCTTCAACCACGGTATAGACGCAGTAGCAGCAGTTGTGGGGACAGCCGCGCTTGGTTTGCACCCCAATATAAAAGTCGCCTCCCTGAAGGTAATACTCAAATTCTGGCCAAATCGTCTCGATGTAGTCGTAGTTGCAGGCGGTTTTTTCGATGGGGGTTGGCCATTCGTGGATGAGGCGATCGCGGGGCTTTTCAACACCCGCAATGTAGCAACGCTCCCCGGCAATTGGCTGGCTCGTTAGGACTTTGTGCAGCAGCGTTTCCCCTTCACCAACGGAAACAATGGTGCCTTTGGGCAATTGAGACCCCAATTGTTCATAAAAAACACTGACGGCACCGCCACCGACAATGGTCGTGACTTGCGGATGGTGACGCTTGGCATGGTGGAGTCCCAAACGGATTAAATTGAGGTTTCGCCAGAGTTCACCATAGTAGGCACTCATCACCCGCAGACCCCCGATCGCCCCCCGTAGCTTCACCAAGGGATTGCGGGCGTAATAGACCTCAAAGGCATGTTGCAGTGGATTGCCGCCCCGTCCCCCCACAGGGGCATAGATTTGAATATCCCGCCAAGAAAAAACCAGATGCGTGGGTTGAAATTCATCAATGACTTGGGCAAGGGCACGACGAAAATCCAAGGGCGGTACCGTCCCCAGATCAAAAATCCGCTGCTCAATGCTTGGCAGTTGCTTGTGGATGTAGTCAGCCAGATAAACCACGCCAATGGGAAAAATGGGATTGCAGGGGAGACGGACGTAAAGGACACGCGGGGACATAGGCTAGCCCAAGATCTATGGAAACGCTAAATTCTTAATAAATCTCTATCGCTGTTTAGGTTTTAACACATTTGCGCCTTTCCAACAGGGGATCACCGGAACTCAAGGAAAGGATGAACTGTCCATCCTGTAGTTGAGTTTACAACTGGATCGAATTGGCAATGTTAGGCTAACAAGGGTAAAGACACGTCCTATAACAAACCATTACTTCCTATGCCGCAAATCTTTGATCCTGTCCCTAGCGATAGTTGCGATCGCATCCTCTGCTGTTATGTCAACGCCACCAGCAAAATTCAGGTGGTGCGGATTACAAATATTGCCAACTGGTATTTCGAGCGGGTTGTTTTTCCGGGGCAGCGACTGGTATTTGAATCGCCACGGGCAGGACAACTGGAAGTTCACAGCGGCATGATGGCAAGTGCAATTCTCTCCGACATGATCCCCTGTACGGAGCTACTGGTGCAAGAGGGGAGAGATAATTTTTTTCCCAGTGATCCCGTCAGCCAGCAACGGCTAGAATTGCTCAATGAGACGCCTGCGCCAGCGACTGAAAAAGTCATGATCCCTTGAGCCAGCTCCAGCCGATTTCTCGCCCCTACACAATTGCAGTTTTGGCCAGTAGTTTAGATGGCCGCCTTGCTCGCGCCGATGCTTTGGGTCAGCGCATTGCCTCGGCCTATGACTTTCAGCACCTTGAACAGCAGGTGGCACAGGTGGATGCCGTACTCTTTGGGGCGACAACATTGCGTTTGGGGGGGACAGCGATGCGCCTTCAGTCTCCCCATCTGATTGCTGAGCGTGAGCACCAAGGGCAATCGCCCCAACCGCTGCAAATTGTCTGCTCCGCTAGTGGTGAATTCGATCTCAATCTCCCTTTCTTTCGCCAGCCGATTCACCGTGCCTTACTGACCACCGAGAAAGGCGCCAGCCGCTGGCAAGGATCCACTGCCTTTGATCACTGTTGGTCTGCTGGGGTGGCGGAGATTGACTGGCCGCAGGCGTTTAGGCACATTCAAGAGGCTGGTGTGCAAACCTTGGCCGTGTTGGGAGGAGGACAGCTTTTCGCCTCCCTGTTGCAGATGGCTGCCATTGACGAGTTGTGGTTGACCCTCTGCCCCCTCCTCCTAGGGTCGGTAGCGCCTAGCCTCTATCCAGAGGAGATTGCCTTCTCAGGGAGGTTGATGCTCCTGAATGTCTTGCCCGTGGGCAATGAGGTTTATCTCCACTACCGCCTTAATTATGCTTGACTCATTGCGAGTAACCCTCAATCACCACTGAGTCTAATTAGTTCTCAGTCAGCACTAATCTGCATCTCCAAGGGTGAGGCAAGGATGCAATCACAGTAATTGAGCACTGGTGGCCGATGCCAACCCCACGTAACACCAATGCTGCCCGCTGCACCCCCCCGCTGTGCCATGAGGCCATCACTATCGGCATCGCCAATAACCACGGTTTGATTGGGTCGCACCCCAAGGCGATCGCACACCCTCAGGAGTACCTGCGGATCGGGCTTCGTGGGTGGCTCATCTCCCCCCTGCCAGCATTGGAAAAAGGGCTTCAGGTGATAGGTGTCTAAAAAAGCCTCGATTTCCGACCTGCGATCGCTAGAGATAATCGCCAACGCGCATCCTTGCCCATGGAGCCGTTGCACGAGTTCAATGACCCCCGGCAGGGGTGGTGTAAACGCTGCTTTGGCAGTAAATTCTCGCTCTGCGGCAGTAAAGGCGGCATTTGCCTGTTCTAAGGCAGCAATCCAAGGAATTCCCTGTGTGGCCACAAAGGCTGCAGCGGCAATTTGGTTCTCCTGCCGTGTCCCCACCGCTTGTAATCCAGTGGGATCGAGATGGTCGCCGATCACCCCAAAGGCCTGAAGTAGCAACGCTTTGAGATTGGGAAAGTGTTCAGCAATTTTCACAGCGCGGGCGATCGCCACCCACCGCAGGTAATGGGCAACATCTGCTAATGTGCCATCTTTATCAAAGATCACCGCTGCTACCGAGGGAAAACAGCGTCCCTGACACCATAGTTGCACCATTGCCTCAACCCCTTGGGTAGTAGGATCAAAACACAAAGCATCGAAGATGATGAGGACACCTCTCCCTTGATTATCGTTATTGATAACTACGACAGCTTCACCTACAACCTTGTCCAGTACCTAGGAGAGCTAGCGCAGGAGTTCCCAGTTGCTGCGGATCTGCGGGTCTTTCGCAACGACAAGATCACCCTCGATGAGATCGCTGCCCTCGCCCCTGCGGGTATTGTGATTTCCCCCGGCCCGGGTCGCCCTGCCGATGCGGGGATTTCCGAAGCCCTGATCCGCACCTATGCTGGCACACTACCCATCTTGGGGGTTTGCTTGGGACATCAAGCGATTGGTGAAGTTTTCGGCGGCACGGTGACGCTCGCACCAACCCTCATGCACGGCAAAACGTCAGAAATTTACCACAGTGGTGTGGGGGTGTTCCAAAATTTGCCCCAACCCTTTACCGCAACCCGCTACCACAGCCTTGTTATTGATCGTGACAGTTGCCCTGATGTATTGGAAATTACGGCTTGGACAGAGGATGGCCTGATTATGGGGGTGCGCCACCGCCAATATCCGACGCTGGAAGGGGTGCAATTCCATCCGGAGAGCATTCTCACCACCTGCGGCAAAGACCTGCTACGGAACTTTTTGCGACGGCTGTCCAGTCCATCGTTGTGAGCCAGCCACTTTTCGGTACACTGAGCTGGAATAGGAGTGTGGGGAGAGAAAATGGAACGGCGGCAGTTCTTGCGTTTGGCTCAAGTTGGGGCGATCGCCAGCCTGAGTGGACACTGGGCAGCCCATGCCCAAGGGGGGGGTCTCTCTCTGCAATGGTTTGGCCACACCTGCTTTCTCTTCACCGGCAGTGGTCAGCGGGTACTGGTGAATCCCTTCCGTCCCATTGGTTGCACCAAAGGATTGCGGCCTCCCCGTGTCACTGCGGATATTGTCATGATCAGTAGTCGCCTCCTAGACGAGGGCTACATCGAAGGCTTACCCGGTCGGCCTAAACTGCTTTTTCAACCCGGTTCCTATAAAGTCAATGGTTTGAGTATTCAGGGCATCCGCACCAGTCATGATCGCGTCGGTGGCTTTCGCTTTGGCGTCAACGTGGTTTGGCGCTGGCAGCAGGGGGGCATCAATCTCCTGCACATGGGCGGCATTGCCATGCCGATCACGATTGAACAACGCATTCTCATGGGACGGCCTGATGTGATGATTGTGCCAGTGGGAGGAAGTGACAAAGCCTATAGGGCTGAGGAGGCCAAGGCAGCCGTTGAAGTTTTGCAACCCCGTTTGGTCATTCCTTCCCACTATCGGACGGCAGCGGCTGACCCCAATAATTGTGATCTGACAGGGCTAGAGGACTTTTTGAAAGTTATGGAGGGAACCCCGGTTCGCCGCAGTGGGGGTGCCTCCCTCAGTCTATCGGCAGCCAATCTGCCCCAAAATACCACTATCCAAGTCCTCAGTATTTGATGAGGAAAACGGCTACATTGTGTGTCAATGTTTCCCGTAGAACGAGTTGAGGAAACGCCATGATTCAGGTCGAACACCTGACCAAGGTTTACGGTACAACCGTCGCGCTGCGGGATGTCAGCTTTTCAGCGGCCAGTGGTGAGATTCTCGGTCTCCTCGGCCCCAATGGCGCAGGCAAAACCACCACAATGCGGATTTTGGCGGGGTATCTACCGGCAACGAGTGGCACAGCATCTATTGCAGGCTATGAAGTCCACACGAATCCGATGGCGGTGCGGCAGCGCATTGGCTATCTGCCAGAAAATCCCCCCCTCTATACGGAAATGACGGTGGCGGGCTATTTGCACTTTGTGGCTCGCATCAAGGGCGTCAGTGCGGGCGATCGCCCCCAGCGGGTGGAATATGCTCTCAAAAGCTGCGGCCTCTGGGATCGGCAACAGACCATTATTCGCAAACTCTCGAAGGGCTATCGGCAGCGGGTCGGCATTGCCCAAGCGATCGTTCACGATCCGCCAGCCATCATTCTGGATGAACCCACGGTGGGTCTCGATCCGCGTCAAATTATTGAGGTGCGCAACCTGATTAAAAACTTGGCGGGACAGCATACAGTGATTCTTTCCACCCATATTTTGGCGGAAGTGAGCATGACCTGCGATCGCGCCGTGATTATCAATAAAGGCGAAGTGGCGGGCATTGGCAAACTGGATGAACTGCTGCAACGCCTCAGCGGTAGCTACACCTATGACCTCGAACTCTTGGGCGATCGCGCCGCTATTGAATCCCTCCTCCAACAGTTGCCTGCTCTGCAACAGATCACATGGGGCAATAGCACTCCCCAAGGGCGACAGCAACTTCAGGTCAGCAGTCCTTCAGAAATCGGTGCCGATCTCGCCAGTCTCCTTGTCCAAAATGGGGTGCAACTCTTTGAAATGCGCCGCTCCCGTGCCAACCTAGAGGAGGTGTTCTTGAAGCTAACGACCGATGAACCCAGCGATACCACCGAAGAAGCCCATGCTTAGCGTTTCCCTCCACGGGCTGCGTGTCCTCCTTGCTAACATTCTTGCCATCTATCGCCGCGAACTCCAGAGTTACTTTAGTGCCCCCTTCTACTATGTGATTGCCGGGGTGTTCTGGCTGCTCAGCGGCCTGTTTTTCCTCGTTGTGATGACGACAATTATTAGCCAAGTAGCTCAGCAGGATTTGCTGCAACAACAGTTTGGGGCGCCGAGCCAAGCCATTGACGTTCCCAAGCTCATCCTCGAAAGTTTCCTTGGACTCCTCGGCTCCATTTCCCAAGTCATTTTGCCCATGCTCTCGATGGGACTCTACACCGAAGAGCGCAAACGCGGCACCCTCGAACTTTTAGCCACCTCACCGATTACGAACTGGTGTGTGGCAACGGGTAAACTCTTGGCAGTGCTGACGTTTTATACCACGCTGTTGCTGCCTGTGATTGTCTATCAGTTTGTGGCGCTCCAACAGAGTACGCCCCCCCTCTCCCCTTGGCTAATTCTTGCGGGCAATGGCGGATTGATTCTTTTAGCAGCAGCCATTCTCTCCTTGGGGATGTTTCTCTCATCCTTGACCGATAGCACGATCCTAGCGGCCATTTTGGGGTTTGCGGTGTTGCTGATTCTCTGGGTACTCGATGTCTTGGCTAAAAATACCGGCGGGAATCTCAGTGATATCCTCACCTACGTCTCACCCCTAGAGCACTTTACCAACCTGACACGGGGAATTTTCCGCAGCAGTAGTCTTGTTGTCTTTGGTAGTTATATTTTCCTCGGCATTTTCCTCACGGCACAGTCCATTGATGCCTTTCGTTACCAGCGCAATTAGGGGGTACCGGTCATGAAACGCTTTGCCCTAGGCTCACCTGAACGATTGACCACGGTATTGCTGTGGGCGGCGCCACTTTTGATCATTGCTGGCTTGAGTGCTGGCATCGTCACGAATCGCTGGAATTGGTTACCCTTGAGCCTTTTAGCTTTGGGGGGGATTGCCCTACTGCTGTGGCTGATCCAGCAAAGTCGTGTCTCCACAGGGTTTTGGGGGCGGCGTTCTACCCAAACCAGTACGAATGCCATCCTGACTGTGATTGCGGTGATTGCTCTATTGGGCATCGTCAATTTTTTGGCCGATCGCTACAGTGTTGAAATCGATCTCACCGAAAACCGTGCCTTTACCTTAGCAGCGGAAACCCGTGATGTTCTGCAAACTCTGGAGCAGCCGGTGCGGGTATTGGTGTTTGATGCCAATGCCGCCAGTCGCGATCGCCTGCTGTTGGAACAGTACCGCCGTCAGGCCAATAACCAATTTTCCTTCGAGTTCATTGACCCCCAAGAGCAACCCGCCCTTGCTAAAAAGTACAACGTGACGCAAGTGGGGCAAGTGATTGTTGTGGCGGGCGAGAAAACGCAGCGCATTGATGAAGACCTTTCCGAAAGTAACCTCACCCCTGCCCTGATTCGTGTGACCAGCGATCGCACGATCCGTGCCTATTTCACCACGGGGCACAATGAACTTCCCCTCACAGGTGGCTCCGCCAGTCTCAGTGAAGTGGCTAAACTTCTTGAGCAGCGAGATGTGGAACTCCTGCCCCTGAATTTGCTGGAGAAGGGCAAAATTCCCGAAGATGCCAATGTCATTGTGGTCGCTGGACCGCGGCAACCCTTTTTGCGTCTGGAGCAGGATCTGCTCAAGGCGTACCTGAATCGGGGTGGTAGCCTGTTGCTAATGCTCGATGTTGATGTCAACGCCGGTCTAGATGATTTACTGAAAAACTGGGGACTCACCCTCGATAATCGCTGGGTGATTGACGGCTCTGGTGTGGGTCAACAGGTGGGACTCGGTCCCGATACGATTATTGTCACCACCTATGGCAATCACCCGATTACTCAACGCTTTGCCCAAGGTCCGAGTGTCTTTCCCCGCGCGCAAGCCATTCGCATTGATCCTGTGAAGGATGATGACATTGTGGAAATTGCCCTCTCGGGCCCGCAAACTTGGGCGGAAACCGACTGGCAGTCGGGCAACCTTGAATTCACTGAAGGTGTAGATACCAAAGGGCCGCTGCCGATTGGTGTAGCGATTACCCGTCAGTTGAGTGATAACCCACCGAAGGAAGCCCGCTTGGTGGTCTTTGGGGATTCGGAGTTTGCCACCGATGGCGTGATTGCCTACCAAGGGATTAATAGTGATCTCTTTGTCAATTCCGTGCTCTGGTTGGGCGATCGCGACCAAAAAGCACTCTCCATTCGTCCGCGTGAAACCACCAATCGCCGCCTTCAACTCAATGTCACCACCAGTCGTTGGCTAGAGATTATCAGTGTCTTTCTGCTGCCCCTTGTCGGGTTTGGCTCAGCCGTTTTTGTCTGGTGGCGGCGCCGCTAACTCTTCTTCTATGGCCAGAGCCTCCTGCCCTTACCCTTGTTTGCTCCTGTATGCCCTAATCGTTGGTCTGTTTGGTGGCTGCGTGGCCACGGCCTTTTATCTCGCTCTTAAGCTGGGGTTTGCGCTGTTGTGGGGGACTGATCCTAGCCAAGTGAGCATTGGCACGTGGGCGCACCTCTATCCTTACATGCCGCTTTTGACGGCCTTTGGTGGCTTGTTGGTGGGCTTATCGGTCAAATTCTTTGGGGCAACGGAGGGACTCGCGGATGCGATCGCAGAGTTACACCACGAGGGTCGGTTAAGTTATCGCTTTCTACCGGGTATGGCATTGGCTTCTAGCCTATCTTTGCTGTTTGGCAGTAGTGCTGGCCCTGAAAGTCCCATGATTGATATCAATGGCGGCTTGGGCAGTTGGTTCGCGGAGCGTTTGCATCTACCCCCAAAGAGCACCCGTATTCTCACCCTCTGCGGTATGGCAGCGGGCATGGGCGTGTTTTTTGAGTCCCCCCTCGGCGCCACACTGTTTGTTTTGGAAGTCCCCCATCGCCGCAGTGTGGAGTTTTATGAGGCAATCATTCCAGCCCTGATTTCTGCGGCTGCTGGGTTTACCCTTTTTCGGGTCATTACAGGCACAACCATTGGTGACATTTATCGGTTCCCTGCCTACGATACGCTGCGTCCTGAGGATATTGGCTTTGCAGTGTTGCTCGGCATCATTGGTGCGGCGGTGGGAACGCTCTTTATCCTTGTAGATCGGCAGATTCAACGCTGGCTGAACCCCTATCGACAATATCCTCTTGTCTTAATTGTGGCGGTGGGTTTTCTGATTGGTTTGATTGCCCTGATGCATCCGATCACCCTGTTCTACGGTGAGCGGCAAATTGAACAAGTCATCCAAGTGGTCAACCGCTACAGCATTGGCATTCTGCTGAGCGTCGCTTTCTTTAAGCTGGTTGCCCTGAGTCTCTGTCTGCGGGGGGGCTTCCGTGGGGGGGTCGTCTTTCCCCTATTTTTTGTAGGTGCTTGTGTGGGCATGGCCGTACATGAGGCACTCCCGAATACACCCTTGAGTGTGGCCTTGGCTGGCATGATGGCGGCAATCACGGTGGTGGTGACCAAAACACCTTTGGGGCTGGCGGTGATTCTGACGGTGATTTCCCATACATCAATGCTGCCCTTGATTACGATCGCCACCTTAACCAGTTATCTATTGACCTTACCCATTACTTGGATTCCCAGCCAGCGATCGCGCGAGGACACCCCTGATCCCTGAGAAATCATTAACAGAATATAAAATTCAGACACAACCCTTTACATTTTCCTAAGAGATTGATTAATATAAGGTTACATTCCGTTGCACAACACCAGCGGGTGCGCCTGAGGTCTCTCAGGGACTCGATTTGGGATTGTAAACGGTTTGTAACATTCATTCATCTTGTTCAACAGGACTTATCACTATGACGACTGTTTTACAACGTCGCGAGCAACTGAACCTGTGGGAGCAATTTTGTAGCTGGGTTACCAGCACCAACAACCGCCTCTATGTGGGCTGGT
Organism: Thermosynechococcus sp. B1; assembly: GCF_030322985.1. NCBI lineage: Bacteria > Bacillati > Cyanobacteriota > Cyanophyceae > Acaryochloridales > Thermosynechococcaceae > Thermosynechococcus > Thermosynechococcus sp. B1. The sequence continues at coordinate 2,214,132 of NZ_CP096573.1, forward strand.
TCGGTGTGTTGATGATCCCCACTCTGCTCGCTGCTACCATCTGCTTCGTGATTGCTTTCATCGCTGCTCCCCCTGTGGACATCGATGGCATCCGTGAGCCTGTTGCTGGCTCCTTGATCTATGGCAACAACATCATCACGGGTGCGGTTGTCCCCTCCAGCAACGCCATTGGCTTGCACTTCTACCCCATTTGGGAAGCTGCTTCCCTTGATGAGTGGCTCTACAACGGTGGCCCTTACCAACTGATCATCTTCCACTTCTTGATCGGTGTCTTCTGCTACATGGGTCGTGAGTGGGAACTCAGCTACCGCCTCGGTATGCGTCCTTGGATCTGCGTGGCCTACTCCGCTCCTGTGGCTGCCGCTACCGCTGTGTTCTTGATCTACCCCATTGGTCAAGGCAGCTTCTCTGACGGGATGCCCCTGGGTATCTCTGGTACCTTCAACTTCATGCTTGTGTTCCAAGCTGAGCACAACATCCTTATGCACCCCTTCCACCAACTGGGTGTGGCTGGTGTCTTTGGTGGTGCTCTGTTCTCCGCCATGCACGGTTCGCTGGTGACCTCCAGCCTGATCCGTGAAACCACCGAAACCGAGTCTCAAAACTACGGTTACAAATTCGGTCAAGAGGAAGAAACCTACAACATCGTGGCTGCCCACGGTTACTTTGGTCGCTTGATCTTCCAATACGCCAGCTTCAACAACAGCCGTGCGCTGCACTTCTTCCTCGCCGCTTGGCCGGTGATCGGTATTTGGTTCACCGCTCTGGGTATCAGCACGATGGCCTTCAACCTCAACGGTTTCAACTTCAACCACTCCGTTGTGGATGCACAAGGCAACGTGATCAACACTTGGGCTGACATCATCAACCGTGCCAACTTGGGTATGGAAGTGATGCACGAGCGCAATGCTCACAACTTCCCCCTCGACTTGGCCAGCGCTGAGTCTGCTCCTGTGGCCATGATTGCTCCTAGCATCAACGGCTAATTCCTAGAGCAACTCTAACTAGCGTTTAGTTAAAGGAACCGCCTCTTCATCGGGGGCGGTCTTTTTTTATGATGATGGTCAAAGGGTAGAGACTTTGTTAATGAATGGTTGGACATCCCTCTTGGCAGTGGCAGTGCCTCTTGTGGTGCAAGCAGCAACACCAGCTCCAGAGATCATTACGCGGGCGATCGCGATCGCTGCCGAGCAGTTTGGTGAGGAACTAGAGCAAATTAGCGTGGTTCAAGTTCAGCCCAAAGTTTGGTCCGATGGCTGTTTGGGCTTGGGGGGATTGCGGGTTGATTGTGCTGAGCGTTTAACCCCCGGTTGGGAAATTACCCTGACGAATCGCAATGCTCCCTATCCCCAACAGTGGGTCTATCGCACCAATCAAAGTGGTTCCCTGATTCTTTGGGATGCCGCTGGCAGTCGAATGATCGGCACCCTGATTCAGCGCCCCCAACGCCTGAGTCCAGAAGAGTTGCCGCCCCCCCTTCCTGAGGGTGTAAGTTTTCGCGTGATTCGGCAAAGTGATGCCTCTGGAAATCGTTCACCCTCAACGACAACAACACTGCTCTATAACGATGGTCGGATTGTGCAGCAAACCACCAATGCTCGCGGGGAAACCCTCAGCCGCACCCTACGCACAGTGACACCTGCTCAAGTCAGTCAATTTAATCAATTGTTGAGCGATCGCCGGTTTGAGCGCTTCAATGGCTTTGACTTTGTACCCACACCCGTAGAACGACCGGTGCCTATTCATCTCGTCTCGACCCCCACCGCAACGGTGCGCTTTGCTGAAGCCAATGAATACCGCCTTGCCTCTGATTTGGTCGCTGTTTTGCGGGCATGGGAGCTATTGGTTGCCAAAGGTCGGCTGCCTAGCCAGATTTCATCACAAACCAGTTAAGAAAACAATGACTAGAGCCGCATACATTCATCTACCCTTTTGTCGGCGCCGCTGCTTCTACTGTGACTTTCCGATTACGGTAGTGGGGGATTCTCCGACACTGGCAGAATCACTTATCCAAGAGTATGTGGCTGCACTCTGTCAAGAAATTGCCCATACCCCTGCTGAGCGGCTACCGCTCCAAACGATTTTTTTTGGGGGGGGAACACCGTCTCTAGTCCCGCCGCAATACATTGGCCAACTGCTGGAAGCCCTCGATCGCCAAATAGGCATTGCCCAAGGGGCAGAAATTTCTATGGAAATGGATCCGGGAACCTTTGACTTAAAACAATTGCAGGGCTATCTCAAAGTAGGGGTAAATCGCGTCAGCTTGGGTGTACAGGCCTTTGACGATGAGCTATTGCGGGTATGTGGCCGTAGTCACGATGTGACCGATGTTGAGCGTGCAGTGGCTCTGATTCACGAGGTTGGGGTGAAAAATTGGAGCATGGATCTCATTTTGGGGCTACCGAATCAATCCCTGCAGCGTTGGCAACGCTCCCTAGAGCAAGCGATCGCCCTCAACCCTGCCCATCTATCCATCTACGACCTGATCATTGAACCCAAAACCGTCTTTAGCAAACGCTATCAACCCGAAACAGACTCCCTACCCACTCAAGAGCAAGCCGCTGCCGCCTACTGCCTTACCCACAAGAGGCTAACAGCAGCAGGGTATGAGCACTATGAAATTTCCAATTATGCCCGACCGGGGTTTGCCTGTCGTCACAATCAAGTCTATTGGCGCAATCAACCCTACTATGGCTTTGGCATGGGCGCCACCAGTTATCTCGGGCATCGTCGCCTCAGCCGTCCGCGTACCCGCCGGGAATACTATCAATGGCTGCAAAGTTTACCCGAGAGCCTCAATCAAGTCAGTCCAGATGCCCTGTGGGATCGCTGGTTGGAAACCCTCATGCTGGGCTTGCGCCTCAGGGATGGCCTCTCTTTAGCTGCTCTAGCGGATGAATTTCCGATGTCGTGGGTTGAAGCCCTACAAGCAGCAGCGGCAAACATGTCTCCAGAGATGCTTTCTTTGACGGGCGATCGCCTGCACTTGACCCAGCCAGAAGGATTTCTGATGGCCAATACCGTCATTGTCACTCTTTGGGAGGCGATGGAGAGATCGGTTTTCCGCCAACAGCAAGGGCAACCCCTACCGATACACTAGAGGTTGTCTGACCAAGAATACACTCACGGGAAGCATCATGTTGGAACAGGGAACCATTTCAATCCATACTGAGAACATTTTTCCAATTATTAAAAAGTGGCTCTACTCCGATCATGAGATTTTCCTGCGGGAACTGGTCTCCAACGCCGTAGATGCCATTCAAAAACTGCGGATGGTGGCACGCTCTGGGGAATATAGCGGCGATGTGGATCACCCGGAAGTGACGATCACGATTGACAAAGAAAATAAAAAGCTGGCGATCGCCGACAACGGCATTGGCATGACCGCCGAGGAGGTGAAAAAGTACATTACCCAAGTGGCCTTTTCCAGTGCCGAGGAATTCGTCCAAAAGTACAAAGGGGAAGGGGAAAACGCAATCATTGGTCACTTTGGGCTGGGGTTTTACTCTGCCTTCATGGTTTCAGAACGGGTGGAAATTGATACCCTCTCCTACCGCGAAGGTGCCGTCCCCGTGCATTGGACCTGTGATGGTTCCACTGAATTTACCCTCTCCGATGGTCAGCGCACCAGTGTTGGTACAACCGTCACCCTAACCCTGCAAGAGGGTGAGTTGGAGTACCTAGAACCCGGCCGCATTCGCGAATTGGTACGCAAATACTGTGACTTTTTGCCGGTGCCAATTAAGCTAGGGGGTGAGCAAATTAATAAGCAAATTGCCCCTTGGAAGAGTGCCCCCAATAGCCTCAGCAAAGAGGACTACCTAGAGTTTTACCGCTATCTCTATCCCTTTCAAGAAGACCCGCTGCTTTGGGTTCACCTCAATACCGACTATCCCTTTGTGGTCAATGGCATTCTCTACTTTCCCAAGCTGCGCCCCGATATTGATGTCACTAAGGGGCAAATTAAGCTCTACTGCAACCAAGTCTTTGTCAGCGATAACTGCGAAGAGGTGATCCCGCGCTTTTTGCTGCCTTTGCGGGGGGTCATTGACAGCAGCGACATTCCCCTGAATGTGTCCCGCAGTTTCCTGCAAAACGATCGCACGGTGCGCAAAATTGCCGACTACATTGCCAAAAAGGTGGGCGATCGCCTGAAGGAGCTATACCGCGAAGACCCGGCGGCCTACGTACGCTCGTGGCAAGACTTGGGCACCTTTGTCAAATTCGGTTCCATCAACGATGAGAAGTTCAAAAAGCAGGTGGAGGACATTCTCATCTACCGCACCACCGCTGAACTAACCTCTAAAGAAAGCGAAGATGTCTGGGCCAGTGAGGGGGGCATCCAAGTGGATGGCAAAACCTACACCACCCTCAAGGAGTACCTCGAGCGCAACCAAGAGCGCCAAGGCAAGCGCGTCTATTACTGCACCGATGAGGTCGGCCAAGCCACCTACGTGCAACTGCTTAAAAGCCAAGGGATTGAAGTCCTGTTTATGGACAGTTTCATTGATACCCACTTTGTGCCGTGGCTGGAGCAGAACTACAGCGATGTCAAGTTTCTGCGGGTGGATGCAGAACTCGATGAGACGCTCATTGACAAAAACAAAGAGAGCGAACTAGTGGATCCCACCACGAAGAAGACCCGCAGCGAGCAGATCAAATCCCTCTTTGAATCCGTGCTGAAAAAGCCGAAACTGACCATTCGCACCGAAGCCCTCAAGGCCGATGCCCCTCCGGCAATGATCCTGTTGCCCGAAACCAGTCGGCGGATGCAGGAAATGATGGCAATGATGCAGCAGCAACCTAATGCGCAGTTGCCGGAGGAGCATACCCTTGTTGTCAATACCGCCCATCCCTTGGTGCAAAATCTCCTCAGCCTCAACCAAGGCACGATTATTCAAACCAGCGGCACCTCAGAAACGGGTGCATTGGTCGAAAAGCTGTGTCAGTATATCTACGATTTGGCTCTATTGTCACAGCGGGGCTTTGATGCCAATGGTATGCAGCAATTTACAGAGCGTGCCAGTCAAGTTCTGACCCAACTGACCACGATGGCCACGCGCTAACGTTTGCAAACGCGGGAGGTAACGCATGATTATTACGGTAGGCCTATTGGCGGGGGCGATCGCCCTACTGGCGTGGGGACTGTACCGCAACCTGCCCTACGGCAAGCTGGGGATTGTGGCTTGGTTGCAAACCCTTGTCCTGATGCTCCCTTGGCTAGTGGTTTTTGGCAGCCTCAGCTTTGGGATTGTGATTAACTTTGCTGCCGTGCTCTTTGGGCTGGTGTTCTCGATTGTGGCCTATGTTGCCCTTGGCCGTTGGTTGCGATCGCTGGCGGCCACCGCCGAATTGCCCCTACCCTCTGCTCCCTCTGGCCGTTCGGAACTAGAGCAAGCCACCACAGAGCAGACGACCCCAGCCCAGCCTACTGCACGACCCAGCCTTCCCGCTGAAGACCTACAAGCCATTCAAAATATCTTTAGCGTTGATACCTACTTCGCCACCGACTACATTCCCTACAAAGGGGGCGTGATCTGCCCGGGGAATCTGCGGGGAGAGGCCAAAGTGGTGCATCAGCAACTCACTGAACGCCTACAGGCCGCCTTGCCCGATCGCTATCGCCTCTTTATGGTGGCCAATGGGGATGGCAAGCCGATGGTCGTGATTTTACCGATGACGACCGAACCGATTCGCTCGGGCAATCTTCAGAAGCTGGCAGCGGTTTTCTTGGCGGTGGCCACCCTTGGAACCTGTCTCGAGACCAGTGCCATCCTGCAGGGGTTTAGCTTACTGGGAAATCCAACCACTGGCCTCTTCCAGCGATCGCTCCCCTTTGCCTTGGGTCTCTTTGGCATTGCTGCTATACGGGAAGGGGGTCACTGGCTAATGGCCAACCGCTATCGAGCGCGCTTAGGGCCGCCCATTTTCTTACCCGCGTGGCAGTTGGGGACTTTTGGGGCCATGACCCGCATTGAATCCTTCCTTGCCAATCGCAGTCAACTCTTTGACATTGGTGCAGCGGGGGCGATCGCCGCCGGTAGTGTTTCGCTGCTGCTGTTGGCCATTGGCCTTGTTCTCTCGCCCACGAGCCAGGGGTTAGAGGTGCCGACCCTCTTTTTCCAAGGCTCGATTTTGGTGGGGACGATCGCCAAGCTCTTTTTGGGGCAGCAGTTGCAAAGTGAAGTGGTGATGGTGCATCCCTTTGTGATTCTGGGCTGGCTGGGCTTGATCATGACGGCCTTAAACTTGATGCCCGCAGGACAACTGGATGGGGGGCGGATTATTCAAGCCATTTACGGTACCAAAACCGCCAAACGACTGACGATTATGACCCTTGTGGTCTTGGGCTTGGTGGCGATCGTCAACCCCTTGGCCTTGTATTGGGCGTTGGTGATTCTGCTGTTGCAGCGGGATATGGATCAGCCCAGTCTCGATGAGATCACCGAACCCGATGATACCCGTGCTGGTCTTGGTCTGCTGCTATTGTTCCTGATGGCCGCTACCTTGATCCCGATGGCGCCGGGGCTAGCGGGTCGCTTGGGAATTGGAGGCTAAATGCCCGATTCACTGCGGCAGATTTTGGCGGCGATCGCCCAAGGGCAACTGAGCGTAGAGACCGCCTATCGCCAACTGCAACACCTGTCCTACGAACCCATTGGCGATTTTGCACGCATTGATCACCAGCGGCAGCAGCGGACCGGCTTTCCAGAGGTGATTTGGGGACCCGGCAAAACCCCGCAGCAGATTGCCGAGATTTTGGAGCGGATGCGTCCCCACTATCCCTGTGTAATGGCCACACGTATTTCTCCCGAGGTGTTTGAGGCCCTGCGATCGCGCGTTGGTGGACTGCACTATTTTGAAAAGGCACGGATTTGCAGTACAGCCCCCATTTTGCCGCCGCAGTTTCCCCTGCCGGTGGGCTTGGTCTGTGCGGGCACAGCGGATCTGCCCGTGGCCGAAGAGGCAGCAGTGACGTTGCAACTGTCAGGATTTGGGGTTGAGCGATTTTGGGATGTGGGGGTGGCGGGGATTCATCGGCTGTTGAGTGTGCGCGATCGCCTAGAGGAGATGGCCGTGCTCATTGTGATTGCTGGCATGGAGGGGGCACTGCCCAGTGTGGTGGCGGGGCTAGTCTCAGTGCCCGTGATTGCTGTGCCCACCAGTATTGGCTATGGCGCGAACTTTGGCGGTTTGGCAGCGCTACTGACAATGCTCAACTCCTGTGCCCCCGGCATTGGTGTCGTCAATATTGACAATGGCTTTGGGGCGGCAATGCTGGCAGCCAAGATCTTGCGATCGCTCAGTCAACGGTTATAATGGTTATTTGTTCTTAATGTGTGATTGATCATCAGGTGACCTGTGGCTAACATCAAATCTGCCGCTAAACGTGCCCAAATTGCTGAGCGCAACCGTCTTCGCAACAAAGCCTATCGCTCGGCAGTGCGGACGCTGATTAAAAACTACTTGACGGCTATTAGTCAGTATGCTGCCGATCCCACTCCGGAAAAACTGGCGGAAGTCCAGCAGCGACTCAACTTGGCCTTTAGCAAAATTGACAAAGCCGTTAAGCGCGGTGTTCTCCATCGCAACACCGGTGCCCGTCGTAAAGCGCGGCTGACCCGTATCCTCAACAAAACGCTGCAACCGGCTGCCTAATCCCCATGTTGGTGGATACCCACGTCCATCTCAACTTTCCAGAGTACGCGCCCGATCTCGACTCAGTGGCTAAACGCTGGCGATCGGCGGGAGTGGTGCGGCTGGTTCACTCCTGCGTTGAACCCAGTGAATTTCCCACCATTCAGAGCCTTGCCGCGCAGTTTCCCGAACTCTTTATGGCAGTGGGTCTCCATCCCCTAGATACGGAGCAGTGGCAGCCGGATCTCAAGGAAAAAATTGCCCGCCTTGCCGCCAGTGATCCTAAAGTGGTGGCCATTGGCGAAACGGGTTTAGATTTTTACAAAGCCACGAATCGCGAAGAACAGGAAGCGGCCTTTTGGGCACAGTTGGAGGTTGCCCACAGCTTGAATCTGCCAGTGATTATCCACTGTCGGGAAGCAGCCGCTGCCGCGCGGGATTTGCTTCAACAGTTTGTGCGCGATCGCGGGCAGGTGCAAGGAGTGATGCACTGCTGGGGCGGTACCCCCGAAGAAACTGAGTGGTTTCTCGATCTGGGTCTTTTTATCAGCTTTAGCGGCACCGTCACGTTTAAGAACGCCAAACAAATTCATGCCTCGGCACAAATGGTTCCCAGCGATCGCCTACTGGTGGAAACGGATTGCCCCTTCCTTGCCCCTGTGCCCAAACGCGGCGAAAAACGCAATGAACCCAGCTATGTGCGCTTTGTGGCTGAAGCCGTCGCCCGTCTGCGACAATGTGACCTCTTGGAATTAGAACAGCAAACCACCCTCAACGCCTGTCAGCTCTTTCGCTTACCGCTGCCCGCTGAACTTGCCGCATAAATTTTTCAGGCATTGGGGCATTCACTGAGTCGAATCAACGTTAAAAAATCTAGCGCATTTGCGAGCCTAGCCATTTCAGCATCCTAGGATGGGGCTGTAGGCTAAAGACGGCTGTTTAGGATGTGTCCTTAATTAGCAAATGCTTTTAGTAACCTGTGGACTCTTTTGAATGCCGTTGGCACTTTACTTTGATCTATTGATCTAAGTTGATTTTCCTGATACTCATGCTGACTTGACGAGGATACTGTATGGTTAGCTCTCCTCCCCGTCCCACCGAACTCACCGCTGATATTCATGCCTTTGGGCCGGCTCGCGCCACGATTCAAGGACAGCCCTTGAGTGATAGTGAAGTTGAGGCCATGGATGCCTTCTTCCGTGCCTGTAACTATCTGGCCGTGGGCATGATCTATTTGCTCGATAACCCCCTACTCAAGGAACCCCTCAAGCCTGAACACATCAAAAAACGCCTCCTTGGTCACTGGGGATCGAGTCCAGGTCTGTCCTTTTGCTACCTTCACCTCAATCGCATTATTAAAAAGTACCAACAGGAGGTGATTTTCCTAGCGGGTCCCGGTCATGGGGCACCGGGGGTCTTGGCACCTGTTTACCTTGAAGGCAGTTACACCGAGATTTACCACAACATTAGTGAGGATGCCCACGGCCTCAAAAAATTCTTCAAGCAGTTCTCCTTCCCCGGTGGCATTGGGAGCCACTGCACCCCAGAAACGCCCGGCTCGATACACGAAGGGGGAGAATTGGGCTATGTCCTCTCCCATGCCTGTGGTGCTGCCTTTGACAATCCTGATTTAATTGTGGCGGCAGTGGTTGGCGATGGGGAAGCAGAAACGGGGCCTTTGGCCACCTCATGGCACATCAATAAATTCCTCAACCCGGCGCGCGATGGGGCAGTCTTGCCGATTCTCAACTTGAATGGCTACAAGATTAACAACCCGACGATTTTGGCACGGATTCCCCATCAGGATTTGGAAAACTTCTTCCGGGGCCTAGGGTATGAACCCTGCTTTGTGGAAGGTTCCGATCGCCCCTCAATGCACCAAGCAATGGCCGCCACCCTCGACTACTGCGTGACTAAAATTAAGGAGATTCAACGAGCAGCTCGGGAAGAGGGCGTCACCACCTTGCCCCGTTGGCCGATGATTGTGCTGCGCACCCCCAAAGGGTGGACAGGCCCCGCGGAAGTGAATGGCCACAAAGTGGAAGGCTTCTGGCGAGCACACCAAGTGCCCATGGCCGATGTCCACACCAACCCTGAAAACCTTAAGCTCCTTGAAAATTGGCTGCGCAGCTACCGCCCCGAAGAACTCTTTGATGAGAATGGCACATTTCGTCCTGAACTCAAGGCCTTGGCGCCAACCGGCAACTACCGTATGGGCATGAATCCCCACGCCAATGGTGGGCTATTGCGCAAGGATTTGAAAATGCCCGACTTTCGGCAGTACGGCATTACGTTTGAGAAACCCGCCCAAATTGAGGTGGAAAATACCCGTCCCCTTGGGGTCTTCCTGCGGGATGTGATGCGCAATAACATGACCAATTTCCGTGTCTTTGGTCCCGATGAAAATACCTCGAATAAACTCAATGCCATTTACGAGGTCAGCAAGAAATTCTGGATTGCGGAATACTTTGAGGAGGACGCCGATGGCGGTGAATTGTCCCCTAATGGTCGCGTCATTGAAATGCTCAGCGAGCACACCATGGAGGGGATGCTGGAGGGCTATCTGCTGACGGGTCGCCATGGCTTCTTCTCCACCTACGAGTCCTTTGTCCATGTCATTGACTCGATGTTTAACCAACACGCCAAATGGTTGAGCATCTGCAATGAACTCTCGTGGCGGGCGGATGTGGCCTCATTGAACTTGCTGATTACGTCCACGGTGTGGCGGCAGGATCACAATGGCTTTACCCACCAAGATCCGGGATTTTTGGATATTGTCTGCAACAAGAGTGCGAAGGTTACGCGCATTTACTTACCGCCTGATGTGAACTCACTGCTGTCGGTGGCGGATCACTGCCTGCGCAGCAAAAATTATGTGAATGTGATTGTCTCCGACAAGCAGTTGCACTTGCAGTACCTGACAATGGATCAGGCAATTATCCACTGCACCAAGGGAGTCGGCATTTGGGATTGGGCCAGCAATGATCAAGGCTGTGAACCGGATCTGGTGATGGCCAGTGCGGGGGATATTCCTACCCAAGAGGCGTTGGCGGCGATCGCCCTCCTGCGGCAGGAGTTTCCAGAGCTGAAGATTCGCTATATCAATGTGGTGGATCTCTTTAAGCTGCAACCGGAAACCGAACACCCCCACGGCCTCAGCGATCGCGACTTTGATAGTCTCTTTACCCTCGATCGCCCGATTATCTTTAACTTCCATGGTTATCCGTGGTTGATCCACCGTCTCACGTACCGCCGTCACAATCACCGTAATTTGCACGTGCGCGGCTACAAAGAAAAGGGCAACATTAACACCCCCCTTGAGTTGGCCATCAATAATGAGATTGATCGCTTTAGTCTTGCCATTGATGCCATTGATCGCCTCCCCGGTCTTCAAGTGGCGGGTGCCCATGCCAAGGAGAAATTCCGCAACATGCAAATTGAAGCCCGCAACTACGCCTACGAGTACGGTGTGGACAAGCCGGAGTTTAGCCACTGGACTTGGCCATTTTAGCTTGATCCTCTAGGTTGATGTTCTGCCCCTCTCTTCGCTTATCGGCAAGGGAGGGGTTCTTCTTGGCGCACGGGCACTTGGTGCTGATGGAGATAGTCCTTGATCTGGGCGATCGTCAGTTGGCCATAGTGTAGAAGCGAAGCCAACAGTGCCGCCTCTGCTTTCCCTTCCACAAGAGCCGCGCGAATATGCTCACAGGTACCTGCCCCCCCAGAGGCAATCACAGGAATCTCCACCCGCTCAGCGATCGCCCGCGTCAATTCGAGGTCGTAGCCCGCCTGTGTCCCATCGGCATCCATACTGGTCACCAGCAGTTCGCCCGCACCCCGTTTAGCCATTTCCACCGCCCATTCAATCGCATCTAGCCCCGTAGCTTCCCGTCCGCCGCGCACATAGACTTGCCAACGGGGGTTTTTAGGATCCCAATGGGGTTCGCGCCGCGCATCAATGGCGACAACAATACATTGGGCACCAAAGCGATCGCTGGCCTGATTCACGAGATCGGGTTGCCGCACTGCCGCCGAATTCAGGCTGACTTTATCTGCCCCGGCGCGCAATAGGTCTTTGATCATCGTCAGGGACTGAATCCCGCCCCCCACCGTCAGGGGAATAAACACCTGATCCGCGGTGCGATAGACGACATCAATAATAATGTTCCGCTCTTCATGGGTGGCCGTAATATCGAGAAACACCAGCTCATCCGCACCCGCTGCATTGTAGGCTTGCGCCAGTTCAACCGGATCGCCGGCATCGCGCAGGTTGACAAAGTTCACGCCCTTGACGACGCGACCCGCCTTCACATCCAGACAGGGCAAAATTCGTTTGGCAAGCATTTAGCCTCCTTGGGACTACTGCACAGTGACACGGCGACCCCCGCCACTGACAAAGATAATGGCGCGACCCTCCGCCATCGGTTCCCAACCGACATCAAAGCCACTGCGCCAAGCCACCGCACGGGCTGCCCGGAAACAATCAAAGCTATCGGGACGCACAAAAAAGACAAGGGAATAGCGGCTGGGGGAGAGGCGATCAATGGTACGCCGAAAGTTGGACGCGGGTTTTTCCAGCGTGCTAAAGGATTCGCCACCGCTGCGATCGCGGGGTTCAAAAAGGGTTTGCAAAATTGGTTGCCCTTGGCTGTGCACCAAACTCAGGCGCACATCGTAGTGGCGGGTACGGTGGCGAAAGGACTCTAGTTGTTGCTGAATTTGGCGGGGATCTGCAAAGGGATTTTCTGTAATGCGCCGCAGGTGGCGATCGATGGCCTCACTGGCTTGATCCTCCTCAAGGGGCAGGGCGCGATTTTCACGACACTCAAAGAAATACACCTGCTTGCGGGTTTCGCGGGCAATGGGCGTGCGCACAAGAGCAGGAGACACTGCTGCTGTCAAGCTGGCAAAGAGGCAGACAAAGATCATCACCCCCACGGTATTGGTGAGGACATCGAGGAACGAGTCCAGATTTTGACTGGGGGCTTGGACTTGGGGACGGCAGCGCGATCGCTTCATGAAGCGGCAGTACAGAGACTTCTTCTAGGTTATCGGAATTCTTGACCTCTGGTCTTAGCGCATCTGATAGAGTGGCAATTGAATAGCCTCAGTGATCAATTCTTCAACTCCCCCCTGCCTATGGCAATGCTAAAAACCCGTCCCCCTCGTCCCCTCACCTACCAAGCCTACGATCGTGTGGTTGGCAAACAGGGTCGGGTCTTGGTGTTGCTCTCGATCATGACCATATTTTTGCTGGGGGGCATTGGTGCCCGCTTGGGGTATCTGCAAATTGTTGAGGGCGATCGCAACCGCCAGATGGCCGATGAAAACCGCATTCGCCTAATTCCCAAACCGCCGGAGCGGGGGAAGATTTTGGATCGCAAAGGGCGGATCCTCGCGGGAAATAAGTTCTCCTACTCGGTATTTCTCTGGCCCCTTGCGGCGAAAAAGCCCGAATGGCCGCAGACGGTGAACATTCTCTCGCGGGTGCTCAATATCCCTGCCAGTGAGATCGAAGCGCGGGTCAAACAAGCAGGGGTGAATTCTCCTTCGTTGATTCGCATTGCCCAAGGGATTAGCCAAGCGCAAATTGTTGCCCTTGAAGAACACCGCAATTTCCTGACGGGGGTCGAAATTGACCGCGAGGCCATGCGCTTTTATCCCCACGGCGAAACGGCAGCTCACATCATTGGCTACATCGGCGAACTGAATGAGGAGGAACTAGCAGCACGCCGGGATCAGGGCTACCGCCTTGGCGATGTCATGGGCAAAATGGGCGTCGAAGCCACCTATGAAAAGGTACTACGGGGGACATGGGGCGGTCAGCAGGTGGAGGTGGATGGTCAAGGTAAAGTGATTCGCATTCTAGGCCAAAAGGTGGCTCGACCGGGGAATGACATCACGCTGTCAGTGGATTTGGACTTGCAAAAAGCGGCGGAAGCAGCCCTAGGGAGTCGGCCGGGGGCGATCGTGGCCATGGATCCCCGCGATGGTTCGATTCTTGCCCTTGCCAGCTATCCTGCCTTTGACCCCAATTGGTTTGCCCGCCGCATGACCCAAGCCCAGTGGGACGAGCTACAACGGCGGCAATTTCCCTTTGTCAACCGTGCCCTCCAAGGGTTCCCTCCCGCGAGTACGTTCAAAATCGTAACGACGGTGGCGGGTCTGGAGTCTGGGAAGTTTAGCCCTGATACGGTACTGATGACCTATCCTGCCCTCTACACAGGGGGCTTTGCCTTCCACGATTGGAACCGGGCGGGCTTTGGCCCTCTGGGCTTTGCCGGTGCCATGGCATGGAGTAGTAACACCTTTTTTGGTCAAGTGGCGCGCCGCATTGGACCTGAAACCCTGATTCATTGGGCGCATCGCTTTGGAATGGGGTCTAAAACCGGCATTGACTTACCCGGTGAAGCTCCCGGATTTGTGCCAACCCCCCAGTGGAAGCAAGAAACCTTTGGCGAGGGGTGGTACGACGGCGATTCCTTGATTACCGCCATTGGTCAAGGGGCCTTGCAGGTGAGTCCGCTTCAAGCCGCGGTCATGTTTGCAGTGCCTGCCAATGGGGGCTATAAAGTGCGGCCACACCTGATTGCTTCCGACAATCCCCATCGCTGGCGACAATCATTGAACTTAAAGCCCTCTACCATTCAAGTGCTGCGCCAAGGGTTACGGCAGGTAGTGACCAGTGGTACAGGGGCTGCCCTGAATGTTCCTGAGGTTGCGATCGCCGGCAAAAGTGGTACCGGGGAAGACCCACCTCGCCCTAACCACACTTGGTTTGGTGCCTATGCCCCTGCAGACAAACCGGAAATTGTGGTCGTCGCCTTTGCCGAAAACTCTGGTGGTGGGGGTGGGTCTGTGGCAGGTCCGATGGTGCTCAAAGTGATTCAGACCTATATGAAAATTCGCGATCGCTAGCCCCTTGCGGCCAAGCAGATTGTCATTCCCCAAGGTTGCGCCTAGAATTTGAAGGAATGCGTGTGATGGGGTGAACCATGATCGAGCAGCGCGTCCTTGCCCTTGGGCTGACAATAGGTCTCTTGACAACCGCCTTGGGGACTCGCCAGAGTGTTGCTGAAACGATTCTTGCTGAACCAGAAGCGGCTGCACCGATCCTTGTCAATCCTGTTCAACCGGTGGACAGTGAGCCTCTTGTTTTCTCCACAGACCCCGTGGATCCACCTCCCGGCAGCGAACCCCTTGAAAACCTGAAGCCTGCCCGCTCTATCCCCGTGGTGATCCAAGAACGCTCGACAGGCTGTCAAGCGATCGTTAGCGAGGGCGTTCCCCCCAACATTTGCCAAGCCCAAGGTGCTCCACACCCCCTAGTGACCCCCACGGCTACATCACCTTCTGCTCCAGCTTCCCATCGCCCCTTGGTGGCTGCAAACCCAAGAAATTTTGTGCCATCTGCCCAAACGGCTGCGCCGGCCTATGTACGCCAGCCCTTTCCGGGACCGAATCCCTTGCGTTGGCTAAAGGTCAACAATGGCCAAATGCTCTTTCCCTTGCCGTTTCCGGTGCCCATTACCTCAACTTTTGGCTGGCGCATCCATCCCATTTTTGGCGATCGCCGCTTCCATTCGGGAACCGATTTGGGCGCTCCTCAAGGGACACCCGTGTTGGCAGTTTTTGATGGTCGTGTGGTTGAGTCGAACTGGCTGGGGGGCTATGGCCTCACCGTCATTTTGCAACACCTGCCAGAACAGCACCAAACCCTCTATGCCCACCTCTCACAGCTTTTTGTCAATCCCGGTCAATGGGTGAAGCAGGGGGATGTTATTGGCCTTGTCGGCAGTACTGGCAACTCCACAGGTCCGCACCTGCATTTTGAAATCCATGAGATGACGGCTCAGGGGTTGATTCCCGTTGCCCCCGAAGCGCGGTTAGAATTGGCCTTAGCACAGTTAAAGCAGGCGATCGCCCAAGCGCGTCAGCAATCGAATCGCAGTTAGTAGGATACCGATGGTTATTGCGACTTCCCCTCACACCGATAATCCCCTCTTGCGGGGCGATGGTTTTCCCCCCTTTGATCAGATTGAGGTGAGCCATGTTGAGCCAGCCGTGCGCCAACTGTTGCAGGAACTCACCCAAGAATTAGAGACCCTCGAGCAATCCTTCACGCCCACGTGGGAAGGGCTAGTGGAACCCCTCGAACGTTTGAGCGATCGCCTCGGTTGGACATGGGGCATTGTCAGTCATCTCACCGGCGTCAAAAATAGTCCCGAATTGCGTCAAGCCTACGAAGCCGTTCAACCCCAAGTAGTGGAGTTTTACACCCGTTTGGGTCAATCGCGCCCCCTCTATGAAGGCTTTAAGGCACTGGCTGCCAGTCCTGAGTTCCAAACCTTTTCCCCTGCGCGTAAACGCATTGTCGAAGCCGCCATTCGCAACGCCGAACACAGTGGTGTCAGCCTAACGGGTGCTGCCAAGGAACGCTTTAATGCCATTCAACTGGAATTGGCCGAGCTATCCACCCAGTTTTCCAATAACCTTTTGGATGCCACCAAGGCCTTTCGCCTCAAGCTCACCCAACCCGATGAAGTGGCTGGACTTCCCCCCAGCCTACTGGCGCTGGCTGCCCAAACCGCTCGCCAAGATGGCATTGAGACCGCCACCCCCGAAACAGGGCCATGGCACATTACCCTCGACTTCCCCAGCTTTGGCCCCTTTATGCAGCACAGCCAACGGCGGGATTTGCGGGAGCAGCTCTATCGCGCCTACATTTCCCGTGCCAGCAGTGGTGAGTGGGATAACCGTCCCATTCTTGAGCGCATCCTTGCCCTGCGGGTCGAAGAGGCACAGCTTTTGGGATTCAACACCTATGCTGAACTCAGCCTTGCCAGCAAAATGGCCGATAGTGTGGCCAGTGTGGAAAAGCTCCTCGAGGAACTGCGGCAAGTCAGCTATCGTGCGGCGGCGCAAGAACTGGAAGAACTGAAAGCCTTTGCTGCTGCCCAAGGGGCACCCGAAGCCACCGATCTGCAGCACTGGGATATTCCCTATTGGGCTGAACGGCAGCGGGAGGCGCTCTTTGACTTCAATGATGAGGAACTGCGTCCCTACTTTCCTCTCCCCCAAGTGCTGGAGGGCTTATTTGGCCTAGTGAAGCGACTGTTTGGGGTGACGGTGGTGCCTGCGGATGGTCAAGTACCCGTTTGGCATCCTGATGTGCACTTTTTTGCCATCCTCGATGAAAATCATCTGACGATCGCCCACTTTTACCTTGACCCCTACAGCCGTCCTGCCGAAAAACGCAGTGGGGCATGGATGGACGATTGCCTTGGCCGTGCCAAATATCGCATTCAGGGGGAATGGCGCACCCGCTTACCCGTTGCCTACTTGGTCTGCAATCAAACCCCCCCAGTGGATGGCAAGCCCAGCCTGATGACCTTTAGCGAAGTGGAAACCCTCTTCCATGAGTTTGGGCATGGTTTGCACCACATGCTGACGCGGGTGGATGAAGCGGGGGCAGCGGGCATCAACAATGTGGAGTGGGATGCCGTCGAACTTCCCAGTCAATTTATGGAAAACTGGTGCTACCATCGGCCAACGCTCTTTGGCATGGCACGCCACTATGAAACGGGGGAACCCCTGCCAGAACACTACTATGAAAAACTGGTTGCTGCCCGTACCTATCGCGCAGGCAGTGCCCTATTGCGGCAGTTGCACTTTAGTTTGTTAGATTTAGAACTGCACCATCGCTATCAACCGGGGCAAGGAGAAACCCCCCAACAGGTGCGCGATCGCCTAGCGCAGACAACAACCATTTTGCCCCCCTTGCCCGAGGATGCCTTTCTCTGTAGTTTTGGCCACATTTTTGCTGGGGGGTATGCTGCGGGTTACTACAGCTATCTGTGGGCAGAAGTTCTCAGTGCCGATGCCTTTGCCGCCTTTGAGGAAGCAGGCCTAGACAACGAGCAAGCCATTGCTGAAATGGGACGACGCTATCGCGAAACCGTGCTTGCCCTTGGCGGCAGCCAACCCCCGATGGAGATCTTCAAAGCCTTCCGCGGCCGTGAACCCATTACTGAACCTCTACTACGGCACCGAGGATTGTTGTCGAAAACTTAGTTTGCCACTTACGGAGCCTTAGGCAGGCGATCGCCCCGCGTTTGATCCAGCCACTCAAAAATCCGATCCAACTGCTCCAAGGTAATGAAGCCATACTGCCAAAGAATAATCGGCAAAGATCCGCGCTGCTGTTGCCACTGACGCAAAGCCATCGCAATACTCTCTGGCGGCAGTGCCAGTTCCTGTTCAAGGTATTGCAGTAGTTGAGGAGAGTAGGGCATCGCACGTGAGGAGTGACTGATGAGGCAGGGACAACAAAACTTTTAGACTTGCAGTATAGCAATGGGATTCTCAGGATAGGGTGAGTTTAACAAAAGCTGCATATTATCTGAGAAGACGCCGAGGCTGATTGCAATGTTTCGCAGCATACCCTTAAGATAATTAAAAAAGATGCCCTATTTGTAAATTTTTATTACGATGCTTCAACAAGTTCGGCGCTGGTTTCGCCAAATTGGTTTAGTGATGGTGCTTGTGAGCTTCTGCTGGTTGGGAGCGATCGCCCCTGCCCACAGCTTCAACAATCCAGAGTTGTTGCCCGCGGAGCCAACCAATGTTGTTGACTTAGCGCAGATTCTGACACCCGTTCAAAAGGAACGCCTTGACAGCGAACTGGCAGAATTTGAAGCACAGACGGGCTGGAAGTTGCGCGTCCTCACCCAGTACGATCGCACCCCCGGCCTAGCAGTGCGGGATTTTTGGGACTTAGACGATCGCAGTATTCTGCTGGTGGCCGATACGCGCGGCGGCAATCTTTTGAACTTCAATGTTGGTGACACCGCCTACCGCGTCCTCCAGCGCACCTTTTGGGTTGAGTTGCAAACCCGCTTTGGCAATCAATACTTTGTCCGTGACAACGGCGAAGATCAGGCCATCCTGCAATCGCTTCATGCCATTGAAACCTGCCTTGCCCAAGGGGGGTGCCGTGCCGTACCGGGATTACCCCAAGAGCAATGGCTTCTCACCCTTGCCACCTCCATCTTTGGCGGCATCATTTTGGGCTTTGTGGCTCGTCCCCGCCGTGCGGATCAAAAAGTGGCTTGGACGTGGATTCTCCTCTTTTCGCCCCTGTGGGGGATGCTTTTCTTTGCCTTTGGCCTTGGTCCTGTTCTAGTGCGCACCCAAGAATGGCTACCCGTTCTGCGCAATGTTGCTGGTTTTGCCTTGGGTGCCATTGTTGCCTTTTTAATTCCTGCCCCCAGTGGGCCGCCGCCAGTGCTTGAGGAATAGGCACCTTGCAGACCCTTGATCAGAAAATCGCGTAGGATTGGGGTTAACTACACTACACCCTTGGTTGGGGAACCCGTCCCGTGCTATGAATAGTCATCATTCCTCGCGTCACATTGTCGGCATTGTCAAAGGCCCCGGAGACAGCGGTAGCGAGTACGTCTTTATTACTGCCGATGCCCAGCCTGTGCGAATGGGTGAATTTGTCTATTATGAGTTGAGCCATTCCCCAAGTGTGGCCTCAAACTCCCATGCTGCTGCTGTTCACCAAGTCTTGGGCAAGATTACTGGCTGCCGTCTGATTGAGCATCTACCGGATCGGATGTTTGCTGATCACGAACTGAATCCCGGTGCGGTGGCTGCCCTGATTGGTTTTACCTGTGAACCGGCGGAACTCTACGAAATGACCGTAGAAGTGATGGGGGAATTTCATGAGGTCTTTGGCTTTAATAATTTGCGGCGGCTTCCCCTGCCGGGTGCCAAGGTCTATTTAGCTGACGATGCGCTGTTGCGGCATGTCCTCAATAAGAAAAAGCCAGAGGAGGTGGGGGCTGCCCATATCGGTTCACTGTTGTTGCGGCAGGAGGGTGCTGTGCCCATTGCCCTCGATGTCAAGGAACTGGTGAGTACGCATGTGGCCATTCTAGCCGGCACAGGTTCCGGGAAATCCTATACCGCAGGGGTATTGGTGGAGGAATTGCTGTCGCCGAAAAATCGCGCCGCAGTGCTGATCCTCGACCCCCATGGTGAATACCACACGCTGGCGCAGCTGAGGGGACACCCCGCTTTTCAAGGGGCGGATGGCTATCAACCCCAAGTGAGAATTATTACGCCCCAAGAGGTCAAAATTCGTGTTTCTTCCCTAGAGTTTTACGATATTCTGACGCTGCTCCCCCCGATGAGCGATCGCCAGCAGGCCATTCTCAAAAAAGCCTATGACGAAGTACGCGGTCGTTTCAAAGATGGCCGTTGGAGTACCGAAGACTTGATTGCAGCGGTCTATGCTGTGGATCGCGTTGAGGATGAAGAGGGCAATGTCAAGCAGGGTTCCTCGGCTGATGCCTTGGCTTGGAAGCTGGAAAAAATGCAGCGCTCTGACTATTTCCATGCCTACAAGCATTTGCCCCCCTGCGAGTTGTTTGCCCCCGGCCAAGTCACCATCCTGCAAATGAATGAGATTCCCCTTGAGGAGCAGCAGGTGATTGCCACGGCAATTTTGCGCCAAACCAACCATGCCCGCATGAATACCCAAAAAGACCGCGTCTTTGAGGGGGATGAGCAGTACCTCCCCTACCCGGTGTTCATCTTAATTGAGGAGGCGCACCGCTTTGCCCCCGCCCATGAATCTTCCCAATGTAAGCAGGTACTGCGCACGATTCTCAGTGAGGGCCGTAAATTTGGCCTTGGGGTAGGCCTGATTACCCAGCGTCCTGGCAAACTGGATAGCGATGTGCTCTCCCAGTGTATGAGCCAGTTTATGCTGCGGATTGTCAACCCTGTCGATCAAGAGAGCCTTAAACATGGGGTCGAAGCCGCTGGCCGAGATCTGCTCAAGGAACTCCCTGCCCTGAGTAAGGGGCAAGTGATTATTGCGGGTGCCTGTGTGAATACGCCTGTCCTCTGTCGCGTGCGGCAACGCTTAACAACTCATGGGGGTGACACGCTGGATGCCCCTGCCCTGTGGCAAGAGTATTTTGCCCACCACAAACAGTTGGATCGCATGGTGGCAATGGCAGGCCCGGCACCCCGTCCTAAACCGCGAACCATTGGCCGGCGATCGCTTGAATAATTAGCCGTTGTCAACTCCAAAAAAATGCGCTAACTTAGGAGTAGCTCTACACAAGGGGCTGAAACGGCTTCGACGTCCTAGTGAAAGTTGGGCTGTGATGCAGGTCGAGAGTGGGCTATCTCTCGTTAATCCAGAGTCCAAACCAAAAGTAACTGCGAACAACATCGTTCCTTTCGCTCGTAAAGCTGCTGCGGTAGCCTAAGACCTCTAAACAGGTTCGAGCACTCGTTGTCCGACTCCGTTAAGGGCAGCGGGTTGACCCCAACGGATGCGCTAGGCAGTTCTCTCTGGTGGGCTGTTTAGCAAAGACTCTACCAGAGCATCCTACTGTTCGGGATAAGGAACAGTTCCCGCCTGAGGGTCAGAAAGGCTAAACCTGTGAAGGAGCAGTCGATGAATAGCTAGGGCGGACACGGGTTCGACTCCCGTCAGCTCCATCATCTTCCATGCAAAAAGTTCAAAATGCCTTGGGCGATCGCCCGTGCCATCTGCGTCCGCCATGCAGGATTTTGAAAGTTTGCGGCATCCTCTGCGCCCGTGACAAATCCTGTCTCGACAAGGGCAGAATCCATTGACGTATTGCGAATCACATAGAATCGTGCCGCCCTCACCCCGCGATCGCGAATGTTCAAGGAATTGAGAATACTATTGTGAATGGCAGATGCCAAACGACTGGAGCGTCCGGGGGCATAGTAGGTTTCTAAACCATTGACATCGGGGCGAGCCAGACTAATAGCATTGGCGTGAATACTCACAAAGGCATTTGCCCGTGCCCGTTCCGCAATGGCGACCCGAGGAGCCAAGTCTAAGTCAATGTCTGTGGTGCGGGTCATAATCACCTGCACACCTTGCTGCTGCAAAAATTGGGAAACTTGCAGGCTGATATCGAGAACAATATCCTTTTCACGAATGCCGCCAATACCAATGGCACCGGGATCGCGTCCGCCATGTCCGGGATCAATGACCACCACAAACCGGCCGCGGGGGACGGGCTGATTGGGGGGCTGAGGGGTTGCTGTGGGGGGAATATCAATTGGGGTGGGCGTACTGCTCGGAGGGTCATTTGCTCCCTGAATTTGCACCACAAACGCTTCAGCTGACAGGGGACGAGGGCCAAGGATGCGAAAGTTGGGCGCTGGGGTGAGCAGAATCGAGACGGTTTGGTTATCCTCTTGACGAAATTCAATGTTGCTTAAGGGACTACCGGTAACTAGGCGGGGTTCGCGCAGATTACTGTCCAACTGTGCTTGCCGTAGGCGAATGCGATAGCGATTGCCTTCCCAGCCCACGTTATAGAAAAGGGTGCGATCGCCCTGAATCAGCAACTCTCGTCCCCCCAAGTCAACGCGCTGAATCGTTGTGACAGGAGTTTGAGCACTGGCTGCAGGAATCACACTAGGGCGTTGGGACGGTGGCGGAGGTGGGGGTGTAATGGCCGTGGTTGAAGGCACAATCACAAAGCCATCATTACGGGGCGTCACTTGCCAATCGGCATCTTGAGGGTCAATGTCGAGGGTAATTTGGACTTGGCGATTGCTCTGAGTCCGTACCTCTGCCCGGACACGATCCCGACCAAAGCGGCGCAGTTCCAAGCGCCGCGGACTAAAGTTGCGAATCAATTCACTATTGCTGAGGAGAATTTCAATGCGATCGCGCCGAGGGCGGCGAATAGTGTAGCTTCCTTCGGGCAGGGGGCGATCGGCTAGCACTAGAAAACCTGTGGCATCTGCCCGCCAACTTCGCACTTGCAGCGGCCCTGTGGGCGTTACGGGAGGAGCAGAAGGAGGAGACGGTGGGGGTGGCGGCGGTAGCGAAACTGTTTGCTGCTGGGGGGTAGGCAGTTGCACCAACCAGTTATTAGCCGTGACTCCCCGAAAGCGCACCTGCTGCGGGTCAATTGTAAAACCAGCCGCATATTCCACCACAATCCGCGTCGTTTGGGGGTCAAACTGAGCAACCCGCACTTGGCGAATGGCACCACTGTAGTTTTGACTGATCTGGGGGCTACCGAGAACGACACCCGGCAAGTCAATGACAAGGCGGGTCGGGTTATAGACCAACTCAGCACGGGGCTGAACAGCGCGTTCGGTGCGAATTTCTAGTTGATTGGTGGCAGGGTTAAGTCGCCACAATTGTAGACGGCTGGCTGAAGCAGGCTGAGCCATGACCAGTGCAGCGGCAGGTGCCCATAGCAAACTCACTACAGCTCGAAATTGCCAAGAACGCCACGGTTGATCCATTCACGCTTCCTCCACCAGCGATGCACAATACACTGCCGAGTTGGCTAGCCAAGCCGCTCGCTCAAACGTGCTCAGCATACTTGATCGGGGACAGGTATGTGAACTGGCACACCCTGCGATTTAGTTTTGCGCGATCGCCCTTCATCAGATTCAAATTTCAGCTTGGTTCAAGTCCACTTAGACGCACACGGGTGCCAATGAGTTCTCCGATTGCATGATCTAGCCCGTTTTGCCGTAGCTTTGCCCTAGGAAATATCTGCGGAATCCTCAATGCCCAGTGGCCCTACCCACGATCGCCTGACTTGGATCGGCATGCCCCTTGTGGGCTTCACCGCCAGTGCCCTCACCCGTGATTGGATCTGGGGGGCAATTGCCAGCAGTAGCTTTGGTATTGGCGGCTTTCTCCTCAGTCCAGACCTCGATACCGCCTCTTTACCCTACTACCGTTGGGGCTGGTTGCGGGCAATATGGCTACCCTACCAAAAAGCCTTTCACCATCGTTCCTTTTGGACCCATGGCCCAGTGGTGGGCACGGTGATTCGGTTGCTCTATCTCAGCTTTTGGTTGGGGTTAGGACTGGGTCTTGTGGCCGGGGTCGCCGCATTCACAGGCCACCTTTCCCTTGTGCAGGAATGGCTACATCGTTGGCCGGGAATTGACTGGCGCTGGGGAGTTGCGATCGCCCTTGGCCTAGAGCTATCGGCACTGCTTCATGTCACCAGCGATCTGGTGGTTTCTCGGTGGCGACGCTGGCACCGCTAATGGTGGTGCGTAGGGCAAGGCGGCGCACTAATGGAGCGATCGAGCCAACCCACTGCCTGTTGGAGATGCGCCAGTGCCTCAGCATCATTTTCCTTGAGGAGATAGACCAGAGCGGCAGCCGCCTGTTCGAGGGCGCGGGCACGGCGATTTCCTTTGAGGCGATGCCAATCTTGGGGAGCAATCCTAACCGCATCAAGGAGGGCAGTGGCTAGTTCTTCTGCACGGGGAGTCGTTTGCACCATGACTTAAACTTGATCTAAGGGGAGAACTATCCTCTAGTTTAAGCAGTGGGCAACTGCCCCTAAGGCCACAGGCACTGGAACTTTACCCTTGAATCATAGCGTCTAAGGTAAAGGCAGGTGCATCCCGCCAAGGAGAGATCGTGATGGTAGCAAAAGTCACCCGCTCCCGCCCCGCCTTGATTGTGCTGGCGGTTATTGGCCTTGCCTCGGCTGGCACAGCGGCATGGCTAACCTTGAGTCCCCCCCGGCAGGGAGATCCGGTTCCTAATCCGGCGGAAGTTGCCCAGCAGCAGGAAACTCAAATCTTTTGGGTCAAGAATGAAGGGGATAGCCTCGTTTTAGTGCCCTCTACGGTACGGATCAATACCCCGGCAACGCGGCCAGAACTCTTTATTCAATCTCGTCTCGAGCGGCTTTTGGCGGGTCCTGCCAATCAAGATGTCACTACCAGCATTCCGGAAAATACCCGTGTCAATCGGGTAGAAGTCAAGGCCGATGGCATCCATGTGGATCTCTCCCCAGAGTTTACCAAAGGGGGGGGAAGTGCTTCGATGCAAGCACGCCTAGGACAGGTACTGTACACAGCAACAGTGAGTAATCCCAATGCGCCAGTTTGGATTTCCATTGGGGGTGAACCCCTGCGCGTCCTAGGGGGTGAGGGGCTAGAGGTGACGCAACCAATGACCCGGCAAGACTTTCAAACGGCCTTTGCCCTCCGCACCCAGTAGTGCCAAGCAAGTCCAAGAAGAATGAGACCACACCCCGACAGCCACACTTGGACTTCGACCCAAAAAGCCAGCCCTAGACAGCCGATTAAACCTGCAACCGCAAGCCAGCGGGGAAATTGTGGCTCCTTCAGTTGCAGTGTGGCAAGGTTGGTAATGACGTAGTAAATCAGCACGCTAAAGGCACTAAAAGACCACGTAGTTTTTACATTGCCAATCAGGATCAAGAGGGCAATCCCCCCACTCACCGCAAGAATGGCAGCAACAGGTTGTTTTCCTTGGGCTGGAATCTGAGCCAAAATTGCCGGTAAATCTCGCCGTCGCGCCATTGCCAACACCACACGGGAGAGGCCGAGCAACAGATTGAGCAAAATCCCCACCATGGCCGCGATCGCCCCCAGCGTAATCAGAGGCGGCAGCCAAGAGACACTCAATTCACTGGCGACAATCTCTAAAGAGGCAGCCGTGGTCAACTTCCCAGAGCCATGACTCCCCAGAACAATCAAGGCAACACTGAAGTAGAGCAGAACAACAATACCAATGGCTAGGGCAATGGCTCGTGGAATGGTTCGCCGAGGAGTCTTGACCTCCTCCGCCAGCACAGCAATACGGACATAGCCGGCATAGGCGACAAAGAGCAGTGCCGTTGCTTGGAGAAGATTCTTGAGCGAGAGTGGTTGCGATGCTGCCGACCAAAGTAGCCCTCCCTGTTGTTGGACGTGGCCAATGCCGACAAAGAGCAACAAACTGGTGAACGTGACTAGGAGAATCCCCAGATTCACTTGCACCGATCGCCGGATGCCCAAAAGCACCACACAGGTCAAGACCGCCAGTAGCCCCAGAGCAGCCATGATTTGCCAGCGCCCGCTATTGTCCTCTAGGCCGAGCCATTGGAAGAGATAGGCCATAGAGCCAAGGGCAGCAGTGGCTGCAGAAGCCGATTTGGCCAGTAAAAACATCCACCCCGCTGTAAAGCCGAAAGGGGGAGAAAGATAGCGATACCCATACTCGTAGGTGCCCCCACTCACAGGATGGGAGGCAGCCAATTGGGCACTACTGAGGCCATTACACAGCGCGATCGCGGCTGCTAGGATCAGGGCTATCAACACCCAAGGGCCAGCGAGGTCGGTGGCAATGCCTAAACTGACAAACAGACCCGTACCGATCATGGAACCTAGACCTGTTAAAGTGGCGCCCCACAGCCCCAATTCGCGTTTGAGCATTTTAGTCGAGTCGGTCTAGGAACGAACGCCTTCTAGCCTAGAGGATAGGGACGGCGATCGCTATAATTGGAGCAATTCTTAGCACGCGCGCAGGTATCAGGATCATGGCCAGTCCAGAACCCCCTAGCAACCAACCCGACGATCTCCTAGAAAACATCATTACTGATTTGGGTGAGTTGGACGAGCCTCCCGCACAGGATATTGATCTCAACTCCCTGACGGCTGAATTGGAGTCACTCACCCTTACCGCAGAACAGCGGGCGATCGCCCAAAACCAAGCCCTACAGGAGCAAATTAGCCAGCTCACCGCAGAACTGCACAACGTTCAACAGCAGCGAGATCAACTGAGCCAAGACCTTGCTCGCCTCCAGGAAGAAAATGCCACCTTGAGCGGCCTGCGGCAAAATCTTGAACAGGAACTGGCCCAGGCTCTCATTCAGCAAGATGAACTTCAGCAGCAACTGGTGACACTGCAACTGCAAGCCTCCCAGATTCAGGAACTGCAAAGTCAAGTGGCAACCCTGCAATCCCAAGTCTCACAAATTCAAGAACTTCAAGATCAACTTGCCTCACTGCAAACAGAAAAAACAGCTCTCGAACAACAACTTCAGGCGGTATTGGCTGCTTCACCACCCGCTCCTTTGGAGGATACCGCCCTTCTCGGTAATCCCCCAGACGCCGGCCTTGCCCAACAACTGGCGGAGATAACGCGGCAACTCACCCAAGTGGAAAGGGAGCGCGATCGCCTGCAAGAGGAACTTGCCCAAGCGCAAAATGAACTGCTCGGTCTGCAGCACGATTTAGAGGTGCTGCGCAACCAATCCGCAACCGTTGTCCCCACTGAACTCACCCTTGCTGCCCAAGAAAATCGCCAACTAAAGCGACAACAACGGCGGCGTGACACCGTGCTTTGGATCAGTGGCATTGCGGCAACGGTGGTTTCTGCTTTGAGCGTCAGCTTAAATCTGCCGCAGCCCATTGGCCGCATCATTCCCCCTGTCGCCGCTTTGGCAGTTCCTGTGATCACAACGCTGGTTGGTAGGGGTGGGTCAAGTGAAAAGACTGCTTAGGCGATCCCCCTCTGGGCTAAAATCTTAGGGCAGGGACGCTTTGCTTAGGAGTCTAGATTACCGTGCCCAATCTCAAAGCTATTCGCGATCGCATCAAAACAATCAAAGATACCCGCAAGATCACTGAAGCTATGCGCCTCGTGGCGGCAGCAAAAGTTCGCCGTGCCCAAGAGCAGGTCATGGCGAGCCGTCCCTTTGCCGATCGCTTAGCCCAGGTGCTCTATGGCTTGCAAACCCGACTGCGCTTTGAGGATGCCAATTTACCGCTATTGGCCAAGCGTCCTGTGAAGACGGTGGCGCTGCTGGTGGTGACGGGCGATCGCGGTCTGTGCGGCGGTTACAATACCAACGTCATTCGCCGTGCCAAGGAGCGTACCCAAGAACTGGAAGCCGAGGGCGTCAAGTATATTCTTGTCATTGTCGGTCGCAAGGCAGCCCAATACTTCCAGCGCCGTAATTATCCCATTGATGCCGTGTACTCTGGCCTAGAGCAAATCCCCTCCGCCAGTGAAGCGGGTCAAATTGCCAGTGAACTGCTTTCCCTCTTTCTTTCGGAAACGGTGGATCGGGTGGAACTCATCTACACCAAGTTTGTCTCCCTCATTAGTTCAAAGCCCGTTGTCCAAACCCTGCTCCCCCTCGATCCCCAAGGGCTAGAGGCGCCCGATGATGAGATTTTTCGGCTGACGACGCGGGGTTCGCATCTGGAAGTTAACCGCGAGAAAGTCACCTCAACCTTGCCCGCTTTGCCCTCCGATATGATTTTTGAGCAGGATCCCGTGCAAATTCTCGATGCCCTGCTGCCCCTGTACTTGAATAACCAGTTGCTACGGGCACTGCAAGAGGCCGCCGCCTCGGAATTGGCAGCGCGGATGACAGCAATGAATAACGCGAGCGATAATGCTCAAGCGCTGATTGGGACCCTCACCCTCTCCTACAACAAAGCGCGTCAAGCCGCCATTACCCAAGAGATTCTCGAAGTGGTGGCGGGTGCTGAGGCTCTGCGCTAGGAGTTGACCTCTGAAGCTGCTTTTTGTTTCCACTTCGGTTGGCCCTCTAGGCACAGGAAAAGGGGGCGGTGTTGAATTGACGATCCTCAATATGGCTCAGGCCTTGGGCGATCGCCAGCATACCATTCACATCCTGGCCCCCGAGGGTTCCCACTTGCCAGTGGCGACAACCATTGAACCAGTAGCGGGTGCCCTTCAAGTGCCAGCGCAGCATCAAAGCCGCGATCAACCCATTACCCTGCCGGCCAATAGTGTGTTAGCCAATATGTGGGCACGGGTGCGGCAGCTTCAACAGGAATTTGATGTCATTGTCAACTTTGCCTACGACTGGCTGCCCTTTTACCTCACTCCCTTTTTGAGTCGGCCGGTGGGGCATTTGGTGAGCATGGCCTCGGTTTCAGACGTGATGGATCAGGCGATCGCCCGTGTCATTGATGACTATCCGGGAACCATTAGTGTCTATACCCGTACCCAAGCGGCCACCTTCCCCTTTGGCGATCGCTGTGTGTGTTTGGGCAGTGGTCTGGATCTTTCCCTCTATGACTTTTGTGCAGAGCCAGAGGATTCCCTGTGCTGGCTGGGACGCATTGCTCCCGAAAAGGGACTCGAAGATGCTGTCGCCGCCGTCAATGTCACCCGCACCCCTTTGAAAATCATGGGGCAACTGCAAGATATAGACTATTGGCAGCGCATTCAAGCCAACTACCCCAATGCCCCCATTGAATATTTGGGATTTTTCTCCACTCAGGAAATGCAGGCACGCTTGCGGCGGTGTCGTGCTCTCCTACTCACCTCCCGCTGGGTTGAAGCCTTTGGCAATGTGGTCATCGAAAGCCTTGCCTGTGGCGTTCCCGTCATTGCCTACGATCGCGGTGGGCCGAGTGAAATTGTCCGTGATGGTCAAACCGGGTTTCTCATTACCCCGGATTCTGTCGAGGCCTTAATTGCTGCCATTGGCAAGATTGATCAAATTGATCGGGCGGCCTGTCGGCAGCAGGCGGAACAGGAGTATAGCTTAGCTGTTTATGGGGATAGGGTGGAGCAATGGCTACAACGGGTAGCAGTTTCCTCTCTGCCCTAAACCAGCAAATGTTGCATGGCAAATTCCGTGCTCCCCTATACAATAGGCAAGGTGCTAGTGGAGATGACACTTGGATGGGCTGGGTTCTGTTCCAAGGGACAAAGCGAGGACACTCACCCTTGCTCATTTCCTTTACGATGGCTGCGATCGCTAGTGCGGGTCTAGGGTTCTGGTTTTTGCGGAGCCTGTCCCCAACACCGATGGCTCTCTCAGAACCAATGCCTTTACCTGACCCAGTTCAACTTGAACGACCTCTGCCCCGGCCGATTTTGGATGGCCGCGATCCCCTATTAGCAACTGTCCCCAATCAAGCCCCCCAACCATCAGCGGCTACCTCTACCCACGCCAAGGCAATGTTGCCCACAGTGCCCCCTCCTGCTCTGCAACCCGTGCCTCCGAGCCAAGGTCCTGCACCCCAAGTGCGGGTGGCGATCGCCCGCGATCAAAGTCAACTGACCGTTGGCACCGCCGTAGCTACCGCTGTCACCAATGATCAACAGCAAGTGATGACGCAGCTTACCCCTTCCCAAGGGGTCGTGGTCACAGCCCGCGATGGCTTTTTGCTCTGGAATGGCCAACCCCTTGCCCCCTCCCTCTGGATTCGCCCCAGCAATCAACTTGCGTTTGTTGGCGATAAATGGTATCGCGGTGTGGTGCGCCTCATTGCCCAAGGAAACACGGTTACAGCCGTCAATCAAGTGGACTTGGAACAATACCTCGTCAGTGTCGTGGGTTCAGAGGTCTATCCCGACTGGCCAATGGAAACCCTCAAAGCCCAGGCGATCGCCGCCCGTTCCTATGCCCTTGCCCAAATGTTTCAACCCGCTAGCCGCTTTTTTGATCTGGGGAACGACGAGCGTTGGCAGGTGTATCGTGGGATTGAAACCGAGTGGAACACCACTCAAGCGGCAGTCCAAGCCACGCGGGGCATTGTCCTCACCAAAAGTGGACGAGTGATGGTTTCGATGTATGCAGCAACCGACGACATTGTGCGCGATGTCTTTGGCGGGCGTGGCATGAGCCAAACAGGTGCCTATGAACTGGGCAAGCGCGGCTATAACCACCTGCAAATTTTAGGCACCTACTATCCGGGGGCGGGTCTATCGCAACTGCAAACCCAATAACTCTTTGGAGGCCAAGTCCATGAAATCTCCTCTTTTAGCGACTGCCCTTGCCCTGACAACGGTGGTCTGCCTTCAGTACAGTGGGCGAGCAGATTCGCCCTTGACCTCCACCCCCTTCTACGAAGCCTATACCGATGTCCCCATGGTGATGCGAGCCAAGCGCAGTGGCCGCCTTGATCTGAAAATGTCGGAGTGGCTCTTTTCGCCGCAGGTTCCCACAGATCACAAAGCTGCCCTGATCAATGCCCTCGGCTGGGATTTCAACGGCAAAGCCAATGGTCAAGCCTACCGCGCCTATCTTGCCCTAAGACAGGGTACGACCCCTGAAAATATCCCGCTGGAAAGCCTTACCGCCGATGAGTTAATGGCCCTAGGGTATCTCACAGCAATGGACAACTACTTTCAACCACAGCGGGGGATGTCTTTTCTCAATATGGCACAGGAACGTGACCCCGAAAGCTATGCGATCGCGATGGTACGCGGCCTTGTGGAAGCACAAACCCTCTTTGATGTCAGTTGGTGTCAAGTCTGGCAAGCGGTGAATCACGTGGATGAAAATCCGCAACTGAAACGGGATTTACGCCCGAAGGCACGGGAGATTATCCTCAAATACAT
Organism: Thermosynechococcus sp. B1; assembly: GCF_030322985.1. Taxonomy (NCBI): domain Bacteria; kingdom Bacillati; phylum Cyanobacteriota; class Cyanophyceae; order Acaryochloridales; family Thermosynechococcaceae; genus Thermosynechococcus; species Thermosynechococcus sp. B1. The sequence goes on from NZ_CP096573.1 coordinate 2,244,949, forward strand.
GCGCTTATACCGTCGGGATTGCTAAGTTTCAGGTTATGGGGTGTATCGAAGAGTTCATTGCAAGAACGACTCAACAAAAAGGCCACCTTGCCTTTGCCAAGGGGTGGGAAAAACTGGCGATTGATAAGTGGAGGATGAATGAGTATCAAGCAGTGATCTCAGCCCTCAACCATGCCTTAGCAATGGATCCCACCATGGCAAGATGTTGGTACCTGTTGGGCATGATCAGTGGTGTTGATAGTGATTTACAACAGGCACTAGCAGCCTACAAAAAAGCGATTGAACTGAGACCTGACTGGCAAATTGGCATTGACTTTCTCAAGTGTACGAGGTACTTGATTTACGTTTATAAAGATGTAGAAGAGCTACAGGATTGCCGTCAAAAAATCAGAGAATCCGTTGCCGAGTTCTATCAAACGTTTCAAAGTTTCTCTTTAGATAAGAAACAATATCTCTCTGAGTGGCTGGGGAATGTGAACACATTTTTACTGCCCTATCAAGGGAAAGAAACCCGCGATGTCCAACAACAGTACGGGCAGATGATCTACGAAATCATGACCAGTGTGATTCCAGCCGCCAAAGAACACCCCCCAATGCCACCAGTGAAGGTCAATGAACCCCTACGGATTGGGTTTGTTTCAGGGCACTTTCGTGCGCATACGGTTTGGAAGTTGCTGCTCCACGGCTGGCTTAAACATCTTGATAAAACACAATTTCAGCTTTATGGCTACTACGTGCGAGATTATCGCGATCGCTGGACAGGGGCCGCAGAGAGCTATTGCCATCGCTTTGTCATGGGCACTAAATCGCCTCAAGAATGGTTTGAGCAGATTCGTGCCGATCAATTACATCTAGTGATTTTCCCCGAACTGGGCATGGATCTGGAACTGATCAAGATTGCCGCTCTGAAATTAGCGCCGATTCAATGTATGTCTTGGGGGCATCCCGACACCTCTGGCTTACCCACAATTGATTATTTCCTCAGTAGTGAGTTGATGGAACCCCCTGATGGCGAAACGCATTACACAGAAAAGCTGATCAGGCTAAAAAATCTGGGGATTGCCTTTAGTCCCCCGCCACCCGATCCGCGATCGCCCATTACGCGGGAGGAATTCGGCCTCAAAAGCGATGCCGTTATCTACGGTTGCCTGCAAAGTGTCTTTAAGTACCTGCCACAGTTTGACCACATCTACCCCGAAATTGCCGCAGCAGTCGGGAATTGCCAATTTGTTTTTATTACCCACTTTATGACCAAAAACAGCCGCCAGCGGTTTGAAGGACGTCTAGAACGAGCTTTTGCTGCCAAAAACCTTGACTATAGGGCGTACTGCTTTTTCTCACGCCCCTTAAACTTCTATGGTTTTACCTCCATGTTGCATTGTCTCGATGTTTTCCTAGACAGCCTTGAATGGTCAGGGGGAAATTCTACCCTTGAAGCCCTCTACTATGCCCAAGTCCCTATGGTGACCACACCAGGACGCTTTATGCGGGGGCGGCATACCGCTGGTATTCTCACACTCCTAGAGCTACCGGAATTAATTGCGCCAGATGTTTCTGCCTATATTCAAAAAGCCATTGAACTGGGTCAAAGCGCTGAGTATCGCCAATTTATCCGCGAAAAAATTCAAAACAATCTGCCGAAGGTGTTCGAGGATCAAGCCGGGGTGCGCTCCCTTGAAGACTTTATTCGCACTGCGGTGCAGGAGTTTGCCACCTCTGGCCGCCTCCTATAACCAATTGGATTCTAGATTCAGAAGCGGCTCAAGAAGCCCTTGGCACCCCTTGCAAGGCGGTAACAATCGCGAAGATTAAAAATAGGGCACCACCGCCCAAGGTCAATGTCCGTTCGGAGATGCGTCCAGCCATCAGGCCGCCGCCTAGAACCGCGATCGCCACACAGATGCCGTGACCAAGAAGCGCGCCGAGGGCAACCCCTAGGGCATGACTGGTGGCAGCAAGGGTAATGGTGGCAATTTGGGTGCGATCGCCCCATTCAGCAATGAAGGTGAGACTAAAAGCCTCCACAAAAGTCGCCCAAGCAGGGTTACTGCCCCAACGGCTGAGATTGGCTTCCGCCTTTTCAACGGTTTCCACTGCCGCTTCACACTCCTCCTCACAGGGGCTATCCCCCATCCGCCAGCCTTGAATCAGCATCTTGAGACCAAAAATGGTGAAGAGCAAAATCGCCGCATAGAAGGTGAACTCTCGCGGTAAAAGTTGAAAGACCTTGCCCACGGCCACTGAAAGCAGTGTCATCACAATTAAAGCCGCCCATGACCCTAGGAAAACCCACCGCTTGCTGTGACGGGTCGCCAAAACCATGGCAATAAAGAAGGTCTTGTCTCCCAGCTCAGAAATCGCGATGAGGGACAGCCCCGCAGTAAAAGCCGTTAGCATAGGAAAGGATTCAAACTTTACCATTCCTTAAAGTAGCACGCTGTCATGACTGCACCGAATCTCACTGCCATCTTGAATCAGATTGATTTACCCCTCGATTGGCTAGGGCTGCGTTACGTTGAGGAGATTGTCACGACTCGCAGTGCTCGGGATGGAAATCCTGAAATGAACCAGCGATCGCGCCAGCGGGGCGTCATGGTTGAGGTGCTCGTCGATGGTCAATTTGCCTATACAGCAACCCCAGATTTGCAACCCAGTGCTATCCATCGGGCGATTCAGCAGGCCTATCAACAGGCGAAAACCGCTGCCCATTGGCGAGTCTTTAACTTTACGCCAGCGGCACGGGGCAAGGGCAAGGGACACTATCGATCGCCCCAGCGGCAACCTTTTGACCAACTTTCAGCCGCTGAATTGAATCACTTACTCCAAGACCTTTGCCATTGGCTCAAGGTTAGTGACGATATTGTCCAAACCCGTGCCTTTGTGCAAACCGTAGAGACCACTAACCAGTGGTTCACCAGTGATGGCAGTCAAATTGAACAGCAATTTTATCAAGTGCTCACCGATATGAGCGCCACGGCTCAGGGGGCAGGGGTGGTGCAGCAACGGACAGATCACGGTTGGTTAGCCCGCTGTTATCAAGGGGGTCTGGAATGGCTGACGACTGATCAATTGAGCGATCGCGCCCGCCACATTGGCGAGCAGGCCGTTGAACTCCTCAGTGCCCAAGAGTGCCCAGAAACAACGACAACACTGGTGCTCGCCCCCGATCAAATGATGCTGCAAATCCACGAGAGCATTGGTCATCCCCTAGAGCTAGACCGCATTTTGGGGGATGAGCGCAACTATGCCGGCAGCAGCTTTATTCGCCTTGAGGACTTTGGGCAGCGGCAGTACGGCTCCCCCCTCTTGAACGTCACGTTTGATCCGACCGTTGCCGGTGAACTGGCCAGCTATGCCTTTGATGATTTGGGGGTGGCGGCTGAACGCATCTATCTCATCAAGGAAGGACGCCTCCTGCGCGGTCTGGGCAGCCTTGAAAGTCAACAGCGAGCGGGTGTCCCTGGTGTTGCCAATGCCCGCGCCTGTTCTTGGAATCGTCCCCCCATTGACCGGATGGCCAATCTGAATATCGAGCCGGGCACACAATCGTTTGATCAGATTATCGGCAACATCGAGTCAGGGGTGTACATGGAGTCCAATCGCTCTTGGTCAATTGACGACTATCGCCTCAAATTTCAGTTTGGCTGCGAATATGCCAAGCGCATTGAAAATGGCCGCCTGACCAAAACCCTGCGCAACCCTAATTACCGTGGTACTACGCCTGAATTTTGGCACAGCCTCATTGCGGTGGGAGATGCCTCCACCTTCGGTATTTTTGGTACACCGTTTTGTGGTAAGGGCGAACCCAACCAGGCCATTCGTGTCGGTCACGCTTCACCGGTGTGTGCCTTTGCCAATATCCAAGTCTTTGGTGGCGGCTAAGTCAATGGGCGAGGTCAGACTCGAACTGACATGGGGAACCCCCGCTACATTTTGAGTGTAGTGCGTCTACCATTTCGCCACTCGCCCTCAGACTTATTACTATACCATGCTTTAGGACGACTGAGTTATCTCCAGAGCGTGACAAGCGCGATCCACAAGGGTCTGTAGGGCAGGCAGTTGCTCGGTGTGTTCTGAGTAGTACAAATTGGCATTGCCGCGATCGGTGTCCTCCCAAAACTTGGGCTGAGCCTGGCGCAGGCGATCGCAATTTTGCTGAAAGAGACGCTTAAACCCCGCCAAGCCGAGAACCGCTGCATCCTCCACCATATCCTCAACAATCCGCTGCGCAAACTGAGGTTGCTGCCGTGCCAAGTAAAAGAGGGCGAGTCCCATTTGTAGTAGGCGAACCCCTGTACTTTTGCCATAGGGGCGATCGCCATTTTGGGGTTGCCGCAGTTCCGGCGGATTATCTAGGCGCAGCATTTCCTCGAGGAGTTCCAGTTGCAGTCGCTCCTCCCACTGCTGCTCGTTCACCAAGATTAAGACCTTCTTTAGCTCAGCGGCAAAGACATCAACAATGAAATACAGTGCAGGACTATTCTGTGCTAACTCATAGACTTCATTCCCGTAGGCACGTAGATAATTCACACACTTTTGGGTGAGGTGGGGTCGCTGGTAATGCACCAGACTCTCAATAAACCGCCGATAGTGAAAAGCCAAGTTATAGAGATTGCGTGCCTCGTTGTGACGACTGCCGTGTTTAATGGCAAAGCGCATCATTGTATTAAAGCGAATAATGATTAGGTCCAGTAAAATGTCATCCCCCCTACTGAGAATGCGGTGGGCGATCGCGCACATCTCAGAGCCACACAGCGACGCGAGAGGAAACTGCTCCTCCTCCAAAAAGCGCACATAGGCATTCCCAAGGAGCCGAAAACACTTTTGCTCGTAGAAGGTATGGTTCTCTTCAATTTGACCAAATTGATCAAACATGGTCTTGAAGGCAATATCCCCCATCACCGCACCGCTGAGGCGAAAGAAATAGGCCGGGTAGCTGGGTTTGCAACTGATGTAGTGCTGCAGTAGTTCACTGACTACACCAATAATTTCAGCCTGCGCCCCGCGAAACGCCACATAGGCCAGCAAATCATCCAATTGGTTCAATCCCGCGATCAGGTGAGCCTGACTACGGCGCAAAAACTGCGGTTGATAGGACACCCCATCCTTGAGAACAATGCCCAGTCGACTCATGTAGTGATACTGGCGGCGGTAAATTTGCTGAGCCACACTTTCTGGCTGGATGGACTTGAGGATGTAGAAGATGTAGGGTAGTGCCGTCAAAATTGCCAAGGGCAAGAGGCCGTATAAATTCAACAGGATGCTACCCACAGGATGCCTGCCCAAGTCCTGCAAAATCTTGATGTAGAAGATATGGGCACCCCCCAAAACCAGACACCAGACATAGATCAGGCTCGTCCAGTCCTGCATGTACAGTTCAGTAATTTTGGGGATATTTTGCGCCGCAATGGAAATCACAATGATTAACGTGCCGAGGGTGAGGCCAATCACCGAGAGCCACACCTCTGGGGCAAAGCCAGTGTCAAAGGTACCAGCAACCAAGCCAGCAAAGAACCTTGGGGCAGTTGCTTTTAGATGAGCGAGGACAAGATTAGCACTGCTATCCAAGAGGGCAAGGGCAGCCAGACTCAGACCAAAAGCCACCAGCGATCGCGGCAGATGGGGAGTGGTCAAGAACCAGCGGTGGAGTTTCTTCAGCATCTATCCGTTTGAGTCAAGGGTCTCCGCTCCCGACTATGACACACCCGCGCGCAAATTTCCTTTCGCCCCTTTGATCTCTCTGGGAATTCATGCTAGGATAGTGTTCCTGACTTGGGCTTGTAGCTTAGTGGATTAGAGCGGCTGACTACGGATCAGCAGGTCGGGGGTTCGAGTCCCTCCAAGCCCGTTGAGTAAAGCTGAATAAAACTATAGAGCTATTATTTTTTATTCAAATCAAAAAGGGTGACCGTAGCCACCCTCTATCACGTTACTTATCGTTGCTCAGCGATCGCAGAGTGCCTAGACCACCACGGTTTTCTGAGTCACTTGTTTCAGTTCGCCTTTGGCATATTTGGCAGCATAGTCATCAAGGCTGAGTTGCTTGATTTTGCTGGCGTTGCCGGCGGTGCCAAATTGCTGATAGCGATCGGCACAGACTTTTTGCATGTATTTAATGGATGGCTTCAGGAAGTGACGGGGGTCAAATTCCTTGGGTGCCAAGGCGAGAGCTTCGCGCACCGCAGCGGTAATGGCTAGGCGGTTGTCGGTGTCAATGTTCACTTTGCGGACACCGCTCTTGATGCCTTTTTGGATTTCTTCCACAGGCACGCCGTAGGTTTCAGGAATCGTGCCACCGTACTGGTTGATGATGTCAATCAAGTCTTGGGGTACGGAGCTAGAACCGTGCATCACCAAGTGGGTGTTGGGCAAACGACGGTGGATTTCTTCCACGCGGCTGATGGCGAGGATTTCACCCGTGGGTTTGCGGCTAAATTTATAGGCACCGTGGCTGGTACCAATGGCCACTGCAAGGGCATCCACTTGGGTACGCTCCACGAAGTCCACAGCTTGATCGGGGTCAGTGAGCAGCATTGAGTGATCGAGGGCACCTTCAAACCCATGACCATCTTCGGCTTCCCCTTTACCGGTTTCCAAGGAACCAAGGCAGCCGAGTTCCCCTTCCACAGAAACACCAATGGAGTGCGCGACTTTTACCACTTCGCTGGTGACGGCCACGTTGTACTCATAGCTGGCGGGGGTTTTGGCATCGGCTTCAAGGGAGCCATCCATCATCACACTGGTAAAGCCGTTGCGAATGGCGGAGTAGCAGGTGGCAGGCTCGTTACCATGGTCTTGGTGCATGACAATGGGGATGTGGGGGTAGGTTTCCACCGCAGCCAAAATCAGGTGACGCAGGAAGTTTTCCCCAGCATATTTACGGGCACCCCGCGATGCTTGCAAAATCACGGGACTGTCGGTTTCATGGGCCGCCTGCATGATGGCTTGGATTTGCTCCATGTTGTTGACGTTGAAGGCGGGAATGCCGTAACCATTTTCGGCTGCGTGATCGAGCAGCAAGCGCATGGGTACGAGTGCCATAGGGTTATGTCCTCCTTAGTAGAGCGGATGTATCGCTTCGTTAACCTTACCGATAATCTTAGGCTATGTTTGCTCGTTTATGTTACAGGGGAGCGATCGCTGGCCTATTGAGAATACAGTCCTTGTTCTATAGATAAGGGGTACCCAAAGAGGGTGAGATTCAAAAAATCTCCCGTACGGGAACTTCAATGCCGTTAATCACGGGTACGGCAATGCCCCGCGAGACATGGAAGTAGATCCAATCCTCTAAGAGTTCGGAGAGATGCTCGCGGCATTCAAGCACTGTCTTGCCATGGGCCTTGACCCCCTCAAGGTCTGGAATTTCACCGTAAATCAGTCCATCCTCTGCATTGAAGTGATAGATAGCCCGCTCAAGAGCCGCATTCATATAGTCCGACAGCGACATCCCTAGGGCTGGCCTCCTGAAAGGTAGGCAGCAACAGCAGCAGCGGTTCGATTGCCATGTTCAACACGATCGCCCAAGGCGACACCCTCAGCATAGTTACTACACAGGAAAAGGCCGGGGGTTTGACTGAGGGCATGGGTCACCTGCTGCCACTGCTCAGGGTAGCCGACAATATATTGGGGAATCGCCCGTCGCCAAACCTTCATACCGAGTAAGCGTGCCTTGGCTGCAGGTAAATCAAGGAGTCGGCTCAAATCCTGCTGCACCTGCTGGACAATGGCTTCTTCGCTGAGGCTAGCCAAATCAGGATCCGTGGCACCGCCAATAAAACTCGTAAAGACTTGCCAACCGGCGGGAGTGCGTTGGGGAAAGAGACAGGACGACCAAATGGTGCCAAGGGTGCGGATGCCCTGACCGCGAGGAATGAGTACCCCAAAGCCGGGGCGGACACTGCGCCCGAGTCCAGCGGGGTAGGCCAAGACCACACAGGCCACGGTGGGATAGGGGATGGTAGCCAAAACACGGGCGATCGCTGGTTGAAAAGGTGCTACCAACTCTGCAGTTTGATAGGCGGGCGTTGCCAAGACCACACTGCGGGCGTGCCACGTTTGCTCACCACTGCGCAGCAGGTAGCCACCCTTGGATTCTGGGGTAATTTCCTGAACCGGGGTTTGCAGGTGAATCGGTGCCTTCAATTGTTGGGCGATCGCCCGAGGTAGCACAGCCAAGCCTTCCTTAAAGGAGCCAAGTTCCCCCGGTCGCATCTGCACACCCGTAGGCGGCTTCGGTTTAGGGGCTTGTTGACGCCGTAGGCGCAGGGCACCGGCAATGAGGCCACCCCCGAGTTTTTCCAGTTGGGCAATACGGCGAAAAGCAGCAGCGGCACTCAGTTGTTGTGGATCACCCGCATAAACCCCAGAGACAAAGGGCGCCACCAGCCGTTCAGCCACCTCTTGCCCCAAATGGCGACGGAAAAATGAATGAACTGATTCATCGCCACTGCCCAGATAGGGGGGCACAAACCCAAGGGCACCAAGGGCTGCCCGCACTTTTCCCCAAGGACTGAGGAGATTTGAGGTGGCTAAGGCAAGGGGACGGGTGGGTTCTAGGGGGTAGAGGTGTCCCCGCCAGTAGATGTAGCGCGGTAGGTGGCGATCGCCCCGAATCAGTTCCGACTGCAAGCCCAGCTCAGCAATGAGTTGTAACAGGGCAGGGGTCGGTGCAAAGCTATTGGGGCCCAGTTCCCAAACAAAGCCCTCCGCTGCTTGTGTCGTAATATTCCCCCCAAGGCGATCGCTGGCCTCTAGGAGAACCACACTGTACTGGGGGGCGCTTTGCTGCAACCGCCAAGCCAGACTTAGGCCACTGAGGCCACCACCCACAATTGCGACATCTACTTCACTCACCCGTTTTGCTACCCTCCAACGTGTTTAGGATCGCTTGAACAACGAGTCGAGATAGACCCGTGCCGTGCGGCGATCGCATTCTCCATTTTGCAGCAAAAAGAGGGACAGTGCGGCCACAAAGACGCGATCCTGATCCCAATCGGGATGCCGCTCGAGGTAGTATTTCAGGGTCTCGTGTAGCTCCTCTGGAATCTCGGCAAGAATACTAATCGTGGCTTGAGCGTTCATACCGTGAGTTACCTCAATAAAACCAAGACAAAATTGCAGGCGCCATCAGCTCGCCCTGGGTAAACCTGTGGAAAACTCCCATAAAAGTTCTGACCAAATCCCCAGACCCCTGACTCAGAGCGGGATTTAGCCCTACATTCACAAGGTTTCAGAGCAAGTGAATCTCTATCCGTGGAACTCCATTGTCTGGGTTGTCTTGGGGTCTGTCAATCCTTGTTTTCACCCATCTTGGCGATCGCAATCCACGACAGAATAAGCGTTTCCGGACTTTTGGCGCTCCTTGCATTTTCCCCAAGGCTCCAGCAGCAGTTATCCCCAGAAATGTCTTGAAATCCGATCACACCGTCAAGGCCTGTGGAAAACTTTGCCCCAATCTGTGGAAAACCTTGGGAAAATTGGGGAATTTTTGGGGAAAGTTAGGGGAAAATTAAGGTTCTATTAAGGTTCGCTTCAGAGAAAATAAAAGCAGCAAAAGTCAGGGATTCATGACTTTATTAACTTTTGCGGGATTCGCGGAGCGATAAGTCCTGCCCTGTACCCGATGGCGTGAGAGGTCATAGACGGGCTTCAGGGGGCGGCCAGTCATCATCTTCAGGGGGAGTATGTTCTGGATTTTCGATGGTTGTCCCCTCTGATATTCCCTCATCCTCAATATCACTACTTTCGGGAATATCCCCTAGGAGATCGGCGGCAGCGGTGCGCGATTCTGGCACTGGAGGCAGCGTTTCTGTCGGTTCAGCATCGGGAGCAGATTCAGAGACTAGAGGCGGTTCAACCACTCCTTCAGAGGTCGCCGTCGGTTCTGGAGTCTCAACCACTGTTTCAGGAACTGCCTGTTCTGCCACTGGCTCAGGAGTTGCCGTGGGTTCTGGGGCATCAACGACTGTCTCAGGGGGCGTCACTGCTGCCGTTTCAGGAGGGGCTGGTTCTGCCACTGCCTCAGGAGTCACCGTGGATTCTGGAGTCTCAATTGCCGTTTCAGGAGATGCGTGCTCTTCTGGTGCTTCGGCGGTCACTGTGGGTTCTGGAGCGTCAACTGTTGTCTCAGGAGGAGCTGGTTCTTCTGAAGCAGTAACCGTTGCTGGTTCTGACTCCTCTGGGGTACTGGCAGTGGGCGGCTGCGGCGTTTCAACACTAGGGGTTTCTGGGGGAGTCATTTCGGCAACCCCTTCGGACGGCAGATCAGCCGGTGCGTCTGTAGGAGTGTCTGCGGTGGGACTGGCTGTTGTTTCTGCGACTGGCGCTGGTTCAGCAGATTCTTCTGGGACTGCGGCAGCTTCCTCAGTGGCTGGGGTGGGTTGTTCGGCAACGGTACTGGGGGTGCTGGTTTCCCCTGTCCACAGATCTTCTTTAATGTCGCCAGTATCCATCGGCGGTGGTGGGGTATCCACAGGAAGCTGGGGGCGATCCGGCTGTTTCTGGAGGCGATCGCGCAAGCTACTGATGAAGCCTTGCAGTTGCTCACCGATTTTTGCAAAGGTACCTTCGGGCAGCAGAGACTGGACTTTTTGCCAGAGGGCTTGAGCTTTTTGGGTGTCGGTGCGATCGCCCGGGTAGGTGAGTTGCCAGCGATAGCTGAGGGTCTGCCAACCCAACCAGAGAATTAAGGCCACTGCGGCTGCTGTTCCTAGGAGCAATCCACCGCCAATGCGATCGCCATAGATCCACAGAGTCAGGGCAAAGAATAATCCCGCGCCACTGGCCACCAGATCAAACCTACGGTACAGTTCCGGCAGGAAGAACCCCAACAGATACAAGCCTAAACTGGCGATCGCCATACTCCAAGCCAGCAAGTTCGTCAGCATTCCCAGTCCTCAGAAAGATAACGGCACACCGACAAGGCGGTATCAACCTTCTACCTTACACCGCACTGAATTTGTCTCTGCTAGAGTTTATTCTTTGTCGAACTGCTGATCCCCAAGGAAGAGGGTGCCACGGGCTGAATAAACTGTTTGCAAAAAATTTTTGGCTCAGAGTGACATATTTGCCTTGGATCTGCCAGTATTAGCCCATGAGGATTGAGGGTGACCTGCTATGATGAGCCTAAGGATTTATGCCTATTGATACTAATCTATTGATATTAATTATTGATTAACGTATTTCTTTTTGGTGGAGCAAAGGAGTTGTTTGTGGCAAATCAGCCAGTGATGGAGTTTAGTGAGCGTCCATTCCACTTCATTGGCATTGGTGGTATTGGTATGTCAGCCCTTGCCTACATTCTCGCCAAGCAGGGCTTTAGGGTGTCTGGATCCGATTTGCGTCCCAACCGCTTGACCGAGCAACTGGCTGAGTTAGGTGTGCAGATCTTTATTGGTCAGAGTGCGGCCAACCTTGAAAGGTATCCCTTTGCCCCGCTGCCTCAAGTCATCTCCTCCACTGCCATTGGCAGCGATAACCCTGAATATCAAGCGGCTCAACGATTGGGCTGTCCAATTTTTCATCGTTCCGATCTGCTGGCTGCCCTAATGCACCGTCACCAAAGTATTGCCGTTGCCGGTACCCACGGTAAGACAACCACCAGCAGCATGATTGCCTATTTGCTGTTGCAAGCCGGGCTGGATCCAACGATTATCGTCGGGGGTGAAGTGGCGGCGTGGCAGGGCAACGCCCGCGTGGGTCAAGGTCCTTACCTTGTTGCTGAAGCGGATGAGTCCGATGGCTCCCTGCGCAAATTCCATCCCCATATTGGCGTCATTACGAATATCGAGCTTGACCACCCCGATCACTACAATTCCTTGGAAGAGGTGGTGGCCACGTTTCAGCAGTTTGCTGATCAGGCAGACATTGTGATTGGCTGTGCCGATTGTCCGAATATCCACGATCGCCTGCATCATCCGCGCCTGTTGACCTATAGCCTTCAGCGACAAGCGACGGTGGACTACTGTGTGGATCATATTCAATACACCTCTGAGGGCACCACGGCACGGGTTTGGGAGCGGGGCACGTCCCTTGGCATTCTGCAACTGAGTGTCTTAGGTGCCCACAATCTCCAAAATGCTCTGGCGGTGATTGCAGTGGGACGTTATCTTGGCATTGACTTTGCCACCATTGCTGCTGCTTTATTGGAGTTTCGCGGTGCCCGCCGCCGCTTTGAAGAACGGGGACAGGTGAATGGGATTCGCTTTATTGATGACTATGCCCACCATCCCAGCGAAATTATAGCTACCCTAAAAGCAGCCCGCCTGCAGGTGGGTACGCACGCCCCTTGGCAACGGATCGTGGCAGTCTTTCAACCCCATCGCTATAGCCGCACCCAAACCTTTCTCGAGGCCTTTGGCCAGTGCTTCACCGCAGCGGATCACGTGATCTTGACGGATATCTATAGTGCGGGTGAACCCAATCCCGGCACAATTAGTGGTGCCGATGTGGCCGCCTGTGCCCGTCAGTATCATGCTGCAGTGGATTATTGCGCCACCCTTGAAGCGGTACAAACTCGCTTGGCGCATCTGCTGCAACCTGGGGATCTGGTGATCTTTCTTGGGGCTGGCAACCTCAATCAACTGATTCCGTCTGTAATGGCGGATCAAGAACAATTAAGTGTCTCTTCCCTCACTGAGGCGATCGCCCTATGACCTTGCCCTGCTTGCCCCAAACCCAGTGCCCTCTGCAACGCCACATCTCCCTTGCCGAGTTTACGACCCTGAATGTGGGTGGCTGTGCTGAATGGTTTGTGGAACCGCGTACGGTCGCTGAATTGCAGGCAGCCTACATTTGGGCGCAGGAACAGGAACTGCCAATTACGGTTTTGGGGGCAGGGTCTAATCTGCTGGTGAGCGATCGCGGTGTGGCGGGTCTTGTGATCGCAACCAAGCATCTGCGCTATCTCAAAAGTGATCTAGAAACTGGACAACTGACGGTGGGTGCGGGGTATCCCTTGCCCAAGTTGGCTCACTATGCCGCAAAACTGGGCTGGCGCGGTCTGGAGTGGATTGTTGGCATTCCCGGTACCGTAGGCGGGGCAGTGGTGATGAATGCGGGTGCCCACGGCGGCTGTACAGCGGAGCGGTTGGTGTCAGCAGTGATTTTAGAACCCGATGGCACGTTGGCGGTGGTGGCGGCACGGGAGTTGGGCTATGGCTACCGTACCTCTTGTCTTCAGAACAGCCAGCGATTGGTGTTGCAGGCCACATGGCAGCTGGAACCGGGACATGATCCAGCCCAGGTCAAAGCAGACACCCAAAAACACCTGAGCGATCGCCTGCGGACGCAGCCCTACGACTTCCCCAACTGTGGCAGTGTCTTTCGCAATCCTCAGCAGCAGGCGGCCGGTTGGTTGATTGAGCAAACGGGATTGAAGGGCTACCAGATTGGCCGCGCCCAAGTTTCCCAAAAACATGCCAACTTTATTCTCAACTGTGGCGGCGCAACAGCGATGGATGTCTATCGCTTGATTCGCCATGTACAAGCTGCTGTTGCGGATCACTGGTCCGTGTGGTTGCAGCCGGAAGTGAAGCTGATTGGTGACTTTGCCTAGTTGCTATGGCCATTACCCTCTGTATGATTGTCCGGGATGAGGCGGCACGCTTACCCCGATGCCTTGCCAGTGTGGTTGGTGTGGTGGATGAGGCGGTGATTGTGGATACGGGGTCACAGGATGAAACGGTGGCGATCGCCCGCCAGTGGGGAGCACGGGTCTATGAAGTTCCTTGGCAAGAGGATTTTGCTGCCGCTCGCAACATTGCCCTGCAATATGTCACTACCGAGTGGGTACTGGTTCTCGATGCGGATGAAACGCTGACACCGTCCTTTGCCGCCGTGCTGCCTGAGATCTGCCGACAACCGAATTGGCTGGTGGTGGTATTGCTGCGGCAGGAATTGGGCGTTGTGCCCCCCTATACTTATGTGTCGCGCCTCTTTCGTCACCATCCCGACCTCTTTTTTCAGCGTCCGTACCACGAAACGATTGATGACAGCGTTCTTGCCCTGCAACAGCGGGAACCCCATTGGCAAATTGGTCAAGTTAACCGTGTGGCCATTGTGCACAGTGGCTACCTTGGTTCCCAGCGACAACAAAAGCAGGAACGGGCGGAGCGGATCATGCGCCGCCACCTTGAGCAGCACCCTGAGGATGCCTACCTGTGGAGTAAATTGGCAGGGGTGTATCTGGCTAAAGGAGCTTGGCAGCAGGCTCAGCACTGTCTGGAGCAGGGGCTAAAGGTCAAAAGCGTCCCCCCCGCCGTTGCCTACGAACTCCACTATCAACGGGGCAATCTCTATGCCGAACGCGGTGAGTGGCCGGCAGCCATCCAAGCCTATGAAACCGCCCTCAGAACCCCCACCCCTGAGGTGATGCATCTGGCAACCTATCTGCGGCTGGCGGAGGCCCAAAAGCAATTGAAACGCTGGGGCGATGCCCTTGCCACCTACGATCGCCTGCAAGCCGTGGATCCCACCTGTGCCTTAGCCTATCAAAATCAGGGGGCACTGCTGCTGCGTTTAGGACAAGTCAGACCGGCCCTTGACAAACTGCAGCAAGCCATTCATTTACTGCAGGTTCAAAATCCCCAAGAAGCGCAACGCCTCAGCCAAGAACTGCAAGCCATGGGACTGCTGTAGCTTACCACTGGGCGGCAATCGGCATCCGCCAACCGGAACCAAAGGCGCGATCGGTCACTTTCAACCCCGGTGCCGCCTGCTGACGTTTGAATTCTGCCCGTTGAACCATGCGGCGCACCCGCTGCACCAAGTCTAGGTCGTATCCCGCAGCGGCAATTTCCTGATCTGACTGGTGGCGATCGATCATTCGTACCAAAATGCCATCGAGAATGTCGTAGGGCGGTAGGCTATCCTGATCCGTTTGACCGGGCTTGAGTTCGGCACTGGGGGCTTTGGTGAGAATGTGGGGGGGAATGACAACGGCACCAGCGATCGCCAGATCGGGAATCGGATGCCCCTGAGCGGCCTGCTGATTCAGCCAATGGCAGAGTTCATAGACACGGGTTTTCGGTACATCGGCAATGGCTGCAAGGCCACCATTCATATCGCCGTAGAGGGTGCAGTAGCCCACCGCCAGTTCGGATTTATTGCCGGTGGAAATGAGCAAGTGGCCAAACTTGTTGGCGATCGCCATCAGCAGCGTACCGCGAATACGGGCTTGGATATTTTCCTCAGCAACTCCACTGGGGGTACCAGCAAATAGAGGCGCCAGCACCTCACTGTAGGTCTGCATCAGGGGCGCAATCGGTAAGATCTGCGTGGCAATGCCCAGATTTGCGGCCAAGTCCTTAGCATCGGTGATTGAGTGATCGGAACTGTAGGGAGAGGGCATCAACACCCCCAGCACCTGTTGGTTGCCCAAGGCTGCCGTCGCGATCGCCGCCACCAAGGCGGAATCAATCCCGCCACTGAGACCAATCACCACCTGTTGAAAGCCACATTTGCGAGCATAGTCGCGCACCCCTAAAACCAAGGCTTGCCAAATTTCCTCAGGTTCGCCCGTGGCTGCAGGGGCGATCGCCGTTGGTTCGAGGTCTCCCTTTTCCCAGCGCACGGCTAGGTAGTCCTCACGAAACCCCTTGGCTTGGCTAACGATCTGCCCCTGACGATTCACCGCTAAGCTGCTGCCATCAAAAATCAAATCATCATTGCCTCCCACCTGATTGGCGTAGATTAAGGGACAGCCATATTGGCGAGCCGTATGTTCAATCAACGCCTGCCGTAACTTCGGTTTCCCCACACAGTAGGGCGATGCCGAAAGATTCACAATCAGATCTGCTCCCTGGGCCACCAATGCAGCAACCGGATTGCGCTGGTAGTGCCGCTCTCCCCAAAACTGCTCATTGTTCCAGAGGTCTTCACAGATGGTGACGCCAATTTTGAGTTGATCGCTGGCCGTCGTCAGCGTAAAGAGATTCTCCGTACCGCCGGGGGCAAAATAGCGACATTCATCAAAGACATCGTAGGTGGGCAATAACTGCTTCGCAAAGACCTGTTGCACCTGTCCCCCCTTCAGGAGGGCTGCGCCATTGTAGAGGGGCTTTTCTCCCTTGACGCCAGCGGCGGGATTGGCTAGCACTGTGCCCACTAAAACTGCCACATCAGCCGGTAAGGCAGCGGCAAGGCGGTGCAGTTCTGCTTGAATCGCTTCAACAAAGTAGCGGTTGAGGAGCAGATCCTTGGGGGGGTAGCCACAGAGGGCGAGTTCAGAGGTGATCAGCAAATCCAGAGGGTGCTGGCTGCGGATCTCTTGGACTGCGGTGAGAATTGCTTGGGCATTGGCCTTGAGACTGCCGACGGTGGGGTTCAGTTGCGCAATCCACAGATGCACAGCCATAGAAATTCCTCAAAGGTTAGACAAAAACTAGGGGCTTATCCTTAAGGGGCGCAAAGGCCTCGCGATCGAAGCGGTAGAGCGTTGCCGGTCGGCCCGCGCCGCGGATCACTTTTTGGTGCGTATCCTGCAAAATGCCGAGTTTCAAAAGCCGTGAGCGGAAATTGGAGTAGTCGGAGAAGTTGGCTCCCAAAACGGTGCTGTAAAACTGGTAAAGATCATTGAGGGTGAAATACTCAGGCAACACATCAAAAGCCACAGGGCTGTACTCCAGCTTATTGCAGAGGCGGCGGTGACCATAGGCCAAGATTTTGCTATGGTCAAAGGCCAGTTCTGGACAGGTACTTAGGGCAAACCACTGCACTGGAGATTCGCCCACCGCAATCAGTTCCGCATCGGCAAAGCGCACCAAGGCAAAGTAACTCACCGACAGATAGCGCTTGCCATAGGTGGTCTCGCGGGGATCCCGCGCCGGTTCGCCAAAGGTGTACAGTTGCTCCAGATAGAGGTTACTGACGCGAATTTTTTCCGCGAGGGTGCGATAGGCAGCCGCTTCGAGGGATTCCCCCTGCCGCACGAGGGTACCGGGGAGACTCCAATACCCGGCAAAGGGCACCTGTTGTCGCTGCACCAAGAGCACAAGGAGGCGATTTTGATCCGTATCCACGGAGAAAATGACGTTGTCCACACCGACAACAAATTCCGCAAGGGGCAAAGGGGAGGCGCTCATGGCTGGGAGTAGAGTCCTTGCTGCTGAATATACTGGGCGATCGCCGGCAGAAGTTGTTGTTCATCCCGCTGTTGCCGATAGGTCGTCGAGGAGACCGCTGGCCCCCGATAGTTTGCCAGTTCCATCTGGGGACACAATTGCCGCACAGCTTGCCAATCCTTGGGGTCAATGATGACGCCGGGACGCTGCAAGACCAAGAGCTTCACCTGTTTAAGGAGCTGCGCCGCCTGATACCACTGGGGCAGCTTAGCGAGAACATCACTGCCCACCACAAGGGTGAGGGGTTCATCGGGCCACTGTTGTTTCACCTGCTCAACGGAATGGATGGTGTAGGGGTGGCTGAGTTCGGGGTGGTGTTCGACGTTGGGGCGGTTGAGGCTGCGCACCAAGAGATTGAGCATGGCTTGGCGATAGGGCAAGGGGGTTTGCTGCCCTTTGAAGGGGTTATCGGCTGCCCACACTAGGACGCGGTCATAGCGATCGCTCAACCACTGGAGAATATCCCCGTGGGCGGCGGTGGGTGGATCAGCACTGGTACCAAAAAGGGCGATCGTCATGGGCGGTGGCGTAATTGTTGAATCAGGGTGTCAAGGGCAGGGGAATAAACCACGGGCTGGGTCACATCCAAGAGGGTCTCGGGCAACTCTGCTAGGCTGGCACGGTGGCGATCGCGAATTGTCGCCAAAGACTCCGGGGGAGAGAGGGGGCGCCCTGCCTTCATGACGGGTTCGAGGAGCGGTCTGCCCCAAACATTTTCCTCGCTGGCAAGGGCAAGGCAATCCCCACTGGGACGGCGATAAATTTGCTTGCGTCCGGGTAGGGTCATTTTGCCACTGGAGACCTTCATCACCCCCTGACCATTGATCTCCACTAGTTTATAGACACCGTTGACGGTTTCGCCGCTGACCAGCTTGGTGCCAATGCCATAGGCATCAATGGGGGCGTTGGCTGCTTTCAAGCGCCGAACTTCGGCTTCATCGAGATCCCCACTGGCAATAATTTTTGTTTGGGGCAAGAGCTGGCGAATTTTTTGGGAGAGGCTGAGGAGATCCCCTGAATCAATGCGCACGGCCTTGACGATAATTTCCCCGGCCGCTTGGCGATCGGCCAAAGTAGCAACGGCGGCGAGGGTGTCATAGGTGTCTACCAAGAGTGCCCCTTCCGGGTAGTAACGCAGGAAAACCGTAAAGGCATCCTGTTCTGTACCAGCGAGGGTGGCGATCGCCATCACCAGAGAATGCGCCATCGTGCCTGTGGGGGAAACCCCCAACTGCTGTGCTGCTAAGACATTCGAGGTGGCTGTAAATCCGGCGGCGAGGGCTGAGCGTGCTGCCCACAGGGACGCTTGGGGACTAAAGGCACGGCGCGTACCAAATTCCAACAGATCAATCTCTGCCCCCACCAACTGGCGCAGCCGAGAAGCGCGGGTGGCCACAAGGGTTTGGTAGTTCACGATATTGAGCAGACAAGTTTCTAGCCACTGGGCTTGCCAGAGGGGGGCTTCAATCCGCAGCAGGGGTTCTTGGGCAAACACCACTGTCCCTTCCGGAACCGCCCAGACATCCCCACGAAACTCACTGTGGCTCAACAGGTCCCAAAATGCTGCAGGTGCCCGCTCAAAAACCGCTAGACTTTTCAAGTAATCAATTTGCTGGGGGGTGAATTGCACCTGTTGTAGGTATTCCAGTACCTGAGCCAACCCCATGGCCACCAAATAGGTGCATCCCCGGGGCAGTCGCCGCACACTGAGTTCAAAGCTGGCGGGCGTCCCAGCCAAATCCTCACCTGCGTAGGTGGCTACCATTGTCAGTTGGTAGAGATCCGTCAGCAAACTGTAATCACTGGCGGCCAAGGTGAAACCTGTCATGGCTTTGAGAGGTGAAGGATGTTTTATTTATAGTAATTTTTACCATAATTGTCAAGGCAATCCCATATCGCTGTGTAATCCGCAAGAGTGGTCAGTAGGGGAGCCGATCGCCAGCGTTCGACGCCAAAGCCAAGGGCATGACAGGGCTGCCATGTTTCAAAGAGCTGAAAAATTGCCGTGCGGGCGATCGCCCCTTCGAGGGCAGAGGAAAAGACCAACCGTTGCGGTTCTAAACCTTGACGCAACAGGACACTCAAGCGTTCTGGAGAGCCAAAAAGCGCTGGCTTAATCACAAAGCGTCCCGGCCAGCCGCGCTCTAACCAACGCTGCAATTCAGTGGCACTGACCACACTTTCATCGAGGGCAATTGGTGTTGTCACCCTCTGGGCTAGGGTCAATAGGGCTTGCCATTGGTCAGGGGGTAGCGGTTGCTCCACATACTCAATTTTGCCGTTCCCATGGCGATCGAGCCAAGCAAACCACCGCTCTGCAGTTGCCAAATCCCAACCCCCATTGGCATCAAGGCGTAATTTAGCCCCCTGAGGCAGTGCGGCCAGTAGCTCCCTGAGGATCCCTTGCTCCTCCTCTGGGGACAGGACACCGACTTTCCATTTGAAGGTAGTTTGCCCCTGCTGCCAAGGCTGCTGCCACTGCTCAAGGGCGGCTCGACCACTGCCTAAAAGGGCGCAGATTGGCCAAGGGCGTAGCCGATAGGGAAGTTGGCTCACACTTTGCCATGCCGTGGCAAAACCAAACTGGGCGGCGGGTAAGTCCTCAGGAATTGCGGCAATGATCTCTGGGGTGAGGTGGGTGGGCAGTTGCTGACACAGGGCAATAGCGGCACTGAGGGTTTCGCTGCCCCAGCCGGGAAGGGGGGCAATTTCACCGTAGCCGACTTGACCTTGTTCATCTTCGAGGCGCAGATAAATCCCTGAGCGCGATCGCCAGACCCGCTGCGCCGTTGCCAAGGGTTCTCGAAGGAGTTCCTCGTACACCCGCCATTGCCAGCGCATCCGTGCAGGCCGCTAAACCCGTTCAAGCGTTGCCTCGAGCAAATGTTTGAGCTTATGGCTGTTGTGAATCCCACTCAGCAGTGTGTAATGATTGGCATCCAGTTGCCAGTAGTGCTCGAAGCCTGTACAGCGGTTGGCATCCCCCAGCAAAATAAACTGCTGCACGATCGCATGGGGCGTAATCCATCCCTCTCCCTCCAGCCGACCAAAGAGGCTGTGTTGGAGCACATAGGTAAACACCTGCTCATCCAATTCCAACTTCCCCCGCGACTGCAACACTAATTCTGGCTTGACTTGATCGGGAAAGGTGATCTTGGCGGCCATTGAAAACCAGTCATCTTGGCCGTAGGAGACAAGAATCCTCCCCGTCACGGGAATGGGTTCCTGATTGGCCTCTAACCACATTCCCTTGAGCAGCCACCGCCCCCCATCAACTAAAAACGTATGATTCACGTTTCTCATATCCCCAATGGCTGTCCTGATTGTATCGTTACCCTATGGGTAGGGGTAGAGATCAGCAGAAATTCTTGTTGGTTTCTCCAGCTTGCGCGGGCGATCGCTATGATTAAAGGAATAGTCAAAGAATATCTCTGCTGCCCTTCCCTAGAAACTGAACTTCCATGCAGCGTCCTTGGCAATCCTGTTCTGCTCACCCTGCCCCCTTAGACTTTATCGAGCAAGTCAAGAGCCTCCACCCCGATGCGGGGGCAATCACTGCCCAGTTGCTTTGGCAGCGGGGCTATCGCGATCTTCATCGGCAAGTGCCCGCTTTTTTAAATTGGCGACACTACCAACCTGCCTCTCCCTTTGAGTTTCCAGAAATGCAAGCTGCCCTAGCCCGTTTGCAGAAAGCCCTAAACAATCAAGAAAACGTTGCCATTTGGGGAGACTTTGACACCGATGGGGTCACGGCCACCGCCGTTCTCTGGGAAGGGCTAAAACCGCTTTTGGGGGCGCAATTGGTGGACTTTTATATTCCAAATCGCCAGCAAGATTCCCATGGTCTCTCGCCCCATGGCCTTGAGGAGCTTCAGCAAAAAGGAGTTTCCCTGATCATTACCTGTGATACGGGCTGTACCAATGGTGCTGAAATTGCCTTTGCCCGTCAGTTGGGGATGGAGGTGATTGTTACCGATCACCACACCCTTGAACCCACACCCTTGGGGGCTGTGGCGCTGATCAATCCGCGGCAGTTGCCTTGGGAGCATCCCCTGCGCCATTTATCCGGGGTTGGCGTTGCCTACAAGTTCTTGGAAGCCGTTTACGCAACATGGCCAGAGAAAACCCAAGGGTATGCCCTCGAAAACCTCCTTGATTTGGTGGCCATTGGCCTGATTGCCGACTTGGTTGAATTGAGGGATGAGTGCCGCTACCTTGCCCAGCGCGGCCTAGAACAACTCGGCAAGCGTCAGCCCCTCCGCCCGGGTATTGCTGTCCTTTTGCAGGGCGCGTCCAAAGACACGGCTCGGCAACGGCAGATTAGTTTTACCGTCGCACCCCGCCTCAATGCTGTCAGTCGTGTAGAGGGAGATGTGCGGCCTTTGATTACGCTGTTGACCACCCAAGATTGGCGTCAAGCACGGCAGTTGGCACAGCACATTGAAAAAGTGAATGCAGAACGGCAGCGACGCCAAAAAGAGATTGCTCAGATGGCTCATGCCAAAGTCGCTCAGTTGGACCTCTCAGCATCGCGGGTGATTCTCCTCACCGATAACAGTTGGCCCTTGAGTCTTTTGGGGCTAGTGGCAAACGAGATTGTCAAAACCTATGGCCGCCCCGCCATTTTGCTTCAGACAAATCCAGAAACGGGAATGGCAGCAGGTTCAGCGCGGTCTGATGGCTTTGTGGACCTCTATGAGGCACTCTATAGCCAACGGCACTTATTTGAGGGGTTTGGCGGGCATCCCTATGCAGCGGGCTTTCGGCTGAAGGTGGCGCATATTCCCCTTTTGGAAGCCGCCCTCAACCAATTCTTGGCACAGCAGGAGGGCACAGCTAGCGCCACACCGCAACCCTTGCGGATTGACTTGGAAGTGACCTTGGATCAACTCAATGAGCGATTGTTCAGGGAACTGGAAGTGTTGGCTCCCTTTGATTCAACTCACCATCCCTTGCCGCGATTGCTGGTGCGCAATGTGGAACTTACTGACCTCAAAGATAACCAGAACAGGGGGAATCAGAACATCAGAAAATACGTCTCAATGCTGCTTCGCGATCCCCAAGGGAAGTCCTCCTTTCCTGCCAAGTGGTGGGATCATCAAGTGGCGGATTGTCCCAAAGAACGCTGTGATCTGGTGATTGAGCTAGAGCAGTGGCAAAAGTCCCTATCAGCCGTCATTAAAGAGCTGCGACCCAGTGCAACGAATGTCATCCAATCGGCCTCTTTTCAGTCCCTCATGGATTATCGCGATCGCCCCCACGAGGCAAGCGGCAAGGGTCTGCGCGTCGAAACTTGCCCGACATCACGGGAAAGCTGGCGCCAGTGGATTCAGCGAGCGAAAAGGGAACAGCAACCTTTAATTCTGGCCTACTCTCTCCCCCCAGAGCAGGACGCCCTAAAAGTCTGGCAGGTATTTTTGACGTTATGCCAACAAGCCAGTCAACAGGGAACATCTTTACAACGCGAGGAGTTGCGGGAACACCTTGGCATTGAAGCGGCCACCTTGAACTATGCCCTCAATGTGCTGGAGACACTGGGGGTTCAAGTTATGCAGAGCGGAGAAGAGTTTTGGTGTGAATGGCCACCTGAAGTGAAGTCTTCCCCCCATACGGCGGTGGCCTTAGAGACCTTCACAGCAGCGATCGCCGAGGAAAATTTCCGTCGTCGCTATTTCGCTGCCGCCCCCCTCCCAGCGCTTCAGGAAACACATTAAAAACTGGCTACAACTTTTTTCAGCAGGGAACCTGAGGAACACACACGAGCCGACAGGGGAAACACACAAAGGCGGGAACACACGGGCAATCAACGTTGATTGAGAGAAGAAGAGCGATCGCTCTCAGGAGAGCCTCAGTCTGGTTACACACAACGTGCCTCGGTGCAATGCCTGCAACCGTACTTTTATGCTCCCACGGCTGCCTTTGGCTGCCTACCGTGTTTCCACTCAATTTTTTGAGTCTCAGCAGCGCAGAAATCTTTGCCAAAATCCCGTAAAACCACGGATGCCTAGACGTACATCGCCTCCATGAGGGCATCGCTCATCGTGACGTTGGTGGCCACACTTTGAATATCATCGAGATTTTCGAGGGCATCCATAAGCTTAAGGACGCGCCGCGCGGTATCTTCATCGGTGATTTCTACCGTATTCATTGAGACCCAGCGGCTTTCGGTGTCGAGAACAGTGTAGCCGTGTTCTTTCAGGGTTTCGCTGACGGTTTCTAGGGCAGGCACGGGACAGCGCACTTCAGCCACCCCCTCTAGGATCTCGTAGGTTTCCACATCCGCCGCCAGTAGTGCCTCAAGGAAGGCTTCCTCATCTGTAGGGGCGGTAACAGTAACAATGCCCCACTGCTCAAACATCCAGCCCACACAGCCGGTTTCGCCGAGGTTGCCCCCCTGTTTATTAAAGGCTGCCCGCAGATCCGCTGCCGTGCGATTGCGATTATCCGTGAGGGCCTCAATCAAAAACGCCACACCCCCCGGCCCATAGCCTTCGTAGCGAATTTCCTCTAGGGGAGCATCACTGTCGAGGGTACCGGTGCCCTTGGCGATCGCCCGCTCAATATTTTCACTGGGAATCCCCGCGGCTTTTGCCTTCTCAATCGCACTGCGCAGTTGAAAGTTGCCCGCTGGATCCCCTCCCCCATGCCGCGCCGCAATAATAATCGCTCGCGATAGCCGCGCAAAGGTCTTGCCCTTTTGGGCATCCACCCGCGCCTTTTGCCGTTTAATGTTTGCCCACTTACTGTGACCTGCCATAGGGGAAACACATGCCAAAAGTCAAGAAGAACCCCGCTGAAATCAACGGGGCAAGTCAACAGGGTTATTTTGATCGAAGCTATCTTTAACGGAA
The DNA here is from genome assembly GCF_030322985.1 of Thermosynechococcus sp. B1. Lineage (NCBI taxonomy): Bacteria > Bacillati > Cyanobacteriota > Cyanophyceae > Acaryochloridales > Thermosynechococcaceae > Thermosynechococcus > Thermosynechococcus sp. B1. Next base: position 2,268,920 of record NZ_CP096573.1, read on the forward strand.
ACCGACAGCGGCTTGCCAAACAAAGGCCAAGGCCAAAAAGAGCACAGGAATTACCGGCAGTACATCCACGAGGGGATCAAAAATGGCGTAGGCTTCCGGGAGTTTAGCAACCAAAACTAAAGAATCAATCATGGTGTTTTCCTAAAAGAATTCAGCGATCGCAAGAGAACTGAAAAAATAGTACCATAGCCACTGCGGCAACGGGATCGCCATGCCAGACATTCTCCCTTTATCCGAAACAGACCCGCATGACTTTTGGATGCAACAGGCGATCGCCCTCGCAGCACAGGCAGGAGCCGCCGATGAAGTGCCCGTAGGCGCGGTGATTGTCAGTGCCGAGAATGAACTCATTGCCACGGGGGAAAATCGCCGCCAGCGAGATCATGACCCCACTGCCCATGCGGAAATCATTGCCCTCCGCCGCGCGGGTCAACGTCTAGGTACGTGGTATTTAACGGGCTGCCGCCTCTATGTGACCCTAGAACCCTGCCCGATGTGTGCCGCTGCCATTGTTCAAGCCCGCATTCACACCCTCATCTACGGGACGACCGATCCAAAAGCAGGGGCCATTGATTCAGTGCTGCAACTTCCGCAAAGCCCAGCGGTGTTCCACCGGCTTCAGGTGATTAGCGGGGTTCAGGCGGCGGCCTGTCGGCAGCAGTTGCAAACGTGGTTTCGCCAGCATCGTCAGAAAGAACGGCAATAATGCCCGCATCCCCCACCCGCTCCCGTAGGGTTTGGATGGTTTCACCCAGTAGGGGGTGTCGCCAGTGGGGGGCGATCGCTGCAAGGGGCACAAGGACAAAGGGTCGCTCGGCCAAGCGGGGATGGGGCAGGGTGAGTTCGGCAGTGGTCATGACGCGATCGCCATAGAGCAGCAGATCCAGATCAAGCGTGCGGGATCCCCAATGCTCTTGCCGTTGGCGACCAAACTGCGTCTCAATCCTTTGCAGCGTTTGCAGAAGTGCCCAAGGGGAAAGTTGCGTTCGGGCAATAAGACAGCCATTCCAGTAGTCCGGTTGCAGGGGGCCTACGGGGGTCGTGCGATACCACGGCGAGCAGGCTAAGACATGAATCCCCGGCGTTTGGGCAAGCACTTGGACGGCTGAGCGCAGTTGCAGCAATGGCTCACCAAGGTTGCTTCCGAGGGCGATCGCCACGAGGGGGGGGTCAGACGGGGATATACTTAAGTCAGTGCATTCTGCCATTGTGCCTGTGTAGAGTGCCTGCCACTCCTCCTGTTATACCTGCACTGTTCACCTATTGCCGAAATCGTTGTGGATCTCCAGACTCTCTTTCACACTGCAACCCCCGTCATTGGTGTTGTCCACCTCCTTCCCTTACCCACCTCTGCCCGTTGGGGGGGGAGCCTGAAGGCCGTTATTGACCGCGCAGAACAGGAAGCCACAGCCCTCGCCTCAGGGGGAGCCAATGCCATTATTGTTGAGAATTTCTTTGATGCTCCCTTCACCAAAGATCGGGTGGATGCCGCCGTCGTTAGTGCCATGACCTTGGTGGTGCAGCGGTTAAAGAATCTGGTGGCCTTGCCCATTGGCCTGAATGTGCTGCGCAATGATGCCTTCAGTGGTCTGGCGATCGCTGCCTGTACCGGGGCACAATTTATCCGCGTTAATGTGCTCACTGGGGTAATGGCGACAGATCAAGGCATTATTGAAGGCCAAGCCCATCAACTCTTGCGCTACCGCCGCGAACTGGGGCAAGACATCAAAATTTTTGCCGATGTGATGGTAAAGCACGCCCAGCCGCTCCACAGTCCGAACCTCGCCACTGCGGTACGGGACACCTTTGAACGGGGACTCGCCGATGGGGTGATTCTCTCGGGTTGGGCAACGGGACATCCGCCCACTGAGGAAGATCTATCCGTCGCCGCCAGTGCCGCCAAGGGACAACCCCTCTTTATTGGCAGTGGTGCCTCTTGGGACAATGTGGAGCAATTAGTGCCCTACGTCAACGGCGTCATTGTTGCCAGTTCTCTGAAGCGCAATGGCCAGATTGAACAACCCATTGACCCCATTCGTGTCAGCCGTTTTGTCGAAGCATGGCAGCGGGCCCACCACAAGATTCAGGAACTCAATCGCGCCAATGGCAACTGCCGGGGGTCGATCAATGAACCCCTGCCAGCCATGGTTGTGCACGGCCAAAAATGAGATCAGGCGATCGCTCCTGTTAACTGCGGAACATAGTGTCCAAGCCCATTGAGGTTGAGGCGATAGCTGCGGGGATGGGCAATCAAGTAGGCGGTGCTGCTAAAAATTTGCTCTAACTCCACAAGGCCATTTTCCTTGAGGGTGCGCCCCGTTGACACCAAATCCACAATCGCCTCTGCCATCCCCGTAATCGGTCCCAGTTCCACCGAACCATAGAGCGGCACTATATCCACGGGCAAATCCAACTGCTGGAAAAAGGCATCGGCACAGCGGACAAACTTTGAGGCGACGCGGCAATGGGGGGGCAAATCGCGGGCACTGCGGTAGGGGCTAGAGGCTTTGACGGCCACCGACAGCCGACACTGACCAAAACCTAAATCCGCTAGCTTGGCCACGTGGGGATTTTTTTCCCGCAGCACATCGTAGCCCACAATGCCCAACTGCGCTTGACCATACTGCACATAAACCGGGACATCTTGGGCACGTACCAAAAGGGCACGGGCACGGCCATCCTCAGAAAGCACTTGTAGTTGGCGATTTCCCGGCTCGAGGAGCGCTGCAAAATTTAAGCCCACCCGTTGGAAGTAGGCAATACTATCTTTGAGTAGGGCACCTTTGGGTAGGGCGATCGTTAGCATGGCCTAGACACTCTGAATCTGCAAATAGGTTGCCCCATCACTGAGGGCTTCGATCTGCGGTGGCGCATCACGCTCAATCCAAGCAATATAGGGAATCTGGCGATCGCGGGCATAGGCGCGGATTTGTTCTGGCGTCAGATCTAGAAGTGCCAACTCCACCCGAGTCGAGCCATCCAAGCGTAGGGTTTGGGCATGGTGGAGGGCAGCAGCGAGGGCGTTGCTTGTGCGGGGAACCACCAGCCACTGACTACGGGGAGCTAAGAGAGCCGCTGGGGGAATGGCGATCGCCTGCAAGAGCGCCTCGACATTAAAGACAAAACCAATCCCCGGCACCGTGGCACCGTCTGGATGATAGATACTGAGCAGTTGATCATAGCGCCCCCCTTGAGCCACCAACCGCAGTTCCGTTTCCGTGGGAATTAAAACCTCAAAGATAATCCCCGTGTAGTAATCAAAGGACTGCACAAGGCTGAGATCAAGGGTAATCGCCAAAGACTCAGCCACCAAGCCCAACAACTGTTGCAATTCCCCAAAGCGATCGGCCACCCCTGCCACGTCAGACCACTGCGCCAAGCGTTCCCCCACTTCCCTTGGAGTGCCCCGTAGATCAAAGAGGGCAAGGGCGCGATCGCGCCAAGGAGCGGGGAGAGCCTGCAAACTCACGCGGTCTAAATTAGCCAAGCACTGGCGCACCGTTTTTTGCAGCTCCGCTGGAAAGGGACTGAGCAACTGTTGCGTCAGGTGGGCATCCCCCACCAAGAGATAGGCCTCCTCAACCGCTAACGCCCCAAGGCACTCCTGCACCAGCCAGAGAATTTCTGCATCCGCCGCTAAACCTGTTGCCCCCAGTAGCTCCACTCCCGCTTGGAAAAATTCCTGCTGGTTGCCCAACTCTGCCACGGTTGTCCGCCGAAAGACATTGGTTTTGTAATAGAGCCGTTGGGGCAGTTGCCTGCCTGCCATACGAGTTACAGCGGCACGAGCGATCGAAGCCGTTAATTCTGGCCGCAATCCCAAGGGTTCATCACCACTGCCTTGGACTTGAATGACCGTCTCGGGATGAACCGTTCCCCCTGCTGTGAGGGTTGCTAGGGTCTCGATCGTCGGCGTAATAATTTCTTGATACCCCCAGCTTTGAAAGACGCGCTCCAAGCGCTGCTCTAGCCACCGTTGCCGTGCCACATCAAGGGGCAAAATATCGCGGGCACCACAGGCAGGTTGATACACCATAGTGAATTATTTTTTCCCAAAAAGACCAAAGAAGGAAGATTTCTTTTTCTCCGGTTTTGGCGGCTCAGTATTTTTTTGCTGTTGCTGGGCTTTGCGCTCCCTCTTGCTAATTGCTTCGAGTCCCTGTATGGCCGTCACCTCTTGAGGATTCAGCTTCAGGGCTTGATTAAAGTGAATTTTGGCCATACTGAGGGAGCCTTGTTGCAGGTACACCTTGCCTAGGAGAGCATTGCAGCGGGCACTGCGGGGGTCAATTTTCAGGGCATCCTTCAATTCTTTGATGGCTTCCAGATAAATGCCTTTATTAAAGAGTTCCTCTGCCCGTCGGAGGTATTGCTCTGTAAATTGCTCTGTTTTGGGAGCCTCTGTCGGCGGTGTCGTCCCTGTGGCGGCTGCTGGTGTGGCACGCACTTGGGTTTCATCTGATTTGGGTGGGGGTGCAGGCGTAGAAACGGTGGGTGTGGCTGCGGTTGCCTTGCCGCCCGCCGATCGCCACAAGTAAATCAAATTGAGTTCACTAATTTGTTCGCTAATTTTCAGGGCATTGTTTAAGTCTTTGTACTGATCTTGGGCAAGGGTATTGAGCGCCTTTTGATAGGCTTCTTCAATATTGGCGGCGTTAAAGACTTCCTGTGCCAAATCAAAGGTGGGCGTTGGCACAATATTGGCCGTTAGCAGTTGCTTTTCAAGCAAGCGCAAAATGACTTGATATTCTTCCCGCTCTTTTTCTTGGGAAAGCACCTCATAGGCAGGATTCACAAACTTGGAGAGCAAATCACTGGCCATTTTTTTGCCCGATTCATCATCACGGCTGTCGGGGTGCAGTGTCTTGGCAATTTTGAGATACCGCTTGCGAATTTCCCCGGGTGCTGCCGACAATGGAATGCCTAGGGCAGCATGGAGATCCCGTTTGGAGTTAAAGCGACCCAGACCGTGATTGATCTCGAAGGGCATAATCAGTGAAACCGCAGGGGCAGAACATCATTAGATTATACCTGCTGATAGAGGGGGTTGGTGACCAAACAATTGGGTAAAGCCCCGCCCTTCATGGCTCCGCCACGCTAGCGCGAAAGGGCAGCTTTGAATCTCTGAAATGTCCTAGAGTACCGTATTTTGGTGGTTTTTAGGGAAAGCGGACGATGGGACTCGAACCCACGACGTTCAGCTTGGGAAGCTGACATTCTACCACTGAATTACGTCCGCAGTCTTGCAGTCTATAATTTTAGCACGAACTGTCCGGCTGGCGATGGTGTTCGACTGTAATAACGGTATGCACATTGCCACGGGGGGCAAAGTCCCCTTTGATTTTCATGTAGAGGGGGTCGCAGGCGGCCACGAGATCATCGAGGACTTGATTCACCGCTTCTTCGTGGGAAATGTAGCGATCGCGATAACTGTTGATGTAAAGCTTAATCGCTTTCAGTTCCACCACCTTTTCATGGGGAATATAGCTAACGTAAAGCGTGGCAAAGTCAGGATAGCCAGAAAATGGACACTTACAGGTAAACTCCGGCAGGGTAATCTCAATGGTGTATTGCCGACCGGGACGTGGATTGGGAAATGTAATCAGTTGCCCTTCTTGAATGGCGCGTTCGCCGTACTTCATTTCTGATACTTGCATTGTTTGGTTCCAACAGCTTGAGAACGACTCAGAGATTCTTTTTAGACCATAACTAAAGTTTATCAAGATTTAAGTTCCTAGCCCCTCGACACCAACGTTGCAGGGTGAGAATAGGGTAGAGAGGTTGTTGAGGCAAGAGTGCTATGGAACGTTATCAGCCAAATGGAACCCCTCTCTCAGAGGCCGATAAAGCAGAACTAGCCCAACTCAAACAACTGCTAGAGCGAGCGATCGCCGACGGCGTATTGACTGTCGACGAAATGGCGCAAATCAAGCGACAAATTCGCGCCGATGGCAAAGTCACCTATGAAGAGCTAGAGCTTTACCGCCAGTTTGTGGAGGAGAAAATCCGCCAAGGGCTTTTGGTGCGGGAAATTCGCTAACGCCCTAGACTTTGTAGGGGATGTTGGTGTCCTGAAAGGAGTGGGCTGGATTCAGCCCCATCAAGATCACGGTGTCAATGACATGGATAATACCGTTCTCCGCTTCAATATCAGCGGCAAGGACAGTGGCGTTTTTGACTTCCAAGGGATGATCGCCATGAATCGGAATAGTGGAACCTTCGAGGGAAGTGACAATTCCCATCTTTTTCAGGTCGGCGGCTTTGTAGGCACCGGCAACCACATGGTATTTGAGAATCCGCGCTAACTGGGGAGGATTTTGCACAAGGGAGGTAATGGTGCCATCGGGCAACTTGGCAAAGGCATCATCATTGGGGGCAAACACCGTAAAAGGCCCCGGCGATTGCAGGGCTTCCACCAGATTGGCCACCTTGACAGCAGTCACTAGTGTGGAAAAGCCAGGAGTATTCACTGCAACATCAACAATGGTTGCCATAAAAGCGTGCCCCAAAACTGCGATGAAAATGCACAACGATGGTTTGCGATCGCCCCATTCATCAAGAGGATAGGGACTGTAACAAACGCTAGAATTAGCATACTGAACCCACGTCCTAGGCGCTAGCGATCGCTGGCGTCAGCCAGATAGGGAAATTTAATCATGGCAATCGCGTCGGTTAATCCCACAACGGCTGAGGTCTTAAAAACTTTTTCCCCCTTAGGGGCTGAGGAAGTGGAGAGGGCGATTGCCCAAGGGGCGACGACCTTTGAGACCTATCGTCTGACAGCCTTTGAGCAGCGTGCCCAGTGGCTAGAAAACACAGCAAATCTCCTGCAACAGCAGCGGGATGCGGTTGCTCGCCTCATGACCCTTGAGATGGGTAAACCAATGACAGAGGCGCGGGCTGAAATTGACAAATGTGCGTGGGTGTGTCGTTACTATGCCGAGCAGGGGACAGCTTTCCTGCGGCCTGAATTAATTCCCACAGAGGCAAGCTACAGCGGGATTCATTACCAGCCCCTTGGCATTATTTTGGCCGTGATGCCGTGGAATTTTCCCTTTTGGCAGGTGTTTCGCTTTGCGGCACCGGCCTTGATGGCGGGGAATGTGGTTCTGCTCAAGCATGCTTCTAATGTGCCTCAGTGCGCGCTGGCGATCGCCCAGCTCTTGAGGGAAGCGGGCTTTCCTGCGGGGGTCTTTCAAACCCTGCTGATTCTTGGCAGTGCCGTTGCTGATCTGGTGGCGGATCCGCGTATTAAGGCAGCGACTCTCACGGGCAGCGAAGCAGCGGGCAAAAGTTTAGCCCAAGCAGCAGGTCAGCACCTCAAGAAAACCGTTCTGGAACTGGGGGGAAGTGATCCTTTTATTGTCATGCCCAGTGCCAATATCCCCCAAGCAATTGCCACCGCTGTCCAAGCCCGCATGATTAACAATGGCCAATCCTGCATTGCGGCTAAACGCTTTATTGTCCATGAGGCTGTCTATGACACCTTTGCCGAGGGCATGAAAGCCGCCTTCGAGACGTGGGTGATTGGCGATCCCTTGGAACCCACCACACAACTGGGGCCTCTTGCTACTGCCGCCATCCGTGATGAACTCCACGCCCAGGTTGAACTTGCCCTTGCCCATGGTGCCAAGGTCTTTTACCGCCGCAACCTTGATCTGCCGAGCCATTGTCAGCAGGGGTATTTCTTTGCGCCGACGATGTTGGCAGAGGTCACTCCAGATAACCCCGTGTTTACCCAAGAGCTATTTGGGCCTGTGGCAATGCTCTTTCGGGTACCGTCCCTAACTGCGGCAATCGAACTGGCCAATGCCACACCCTTTGGTTTAGGCGCCAGTGCTTGGACACAGGAGAGCGATGAAGCGGAGATCCTCGTGCGGGATCTCGAAGCGGGTGCTGTCTTCATTAACGCGATGGTCAAGTCAGATCCACGTTTGCCCTTTGGCGGGATCAAGACCTCTGGCTATGGCCGTGAACTGGGACGGGCAGGACTGTTGGAGTTTGTCAATATTAAAACAGTGTGCCGCTACGGCGATACCTAACTGAGGGCATAAAATTTCCATTCGCGATCGCCTTTGAGTTCTAAAACGTACTTGTGGTACTGCATCAGGCTCTCACGATGGCCAACACTAATGTAGTTGCGGGTGGTGCGCTGAATGTGCTCATAGACCCGTTTTTCGTTGGCTAAGTCTAGGGCGCTGGTGGCTTCGTCCAAAATGGCGTAGGGGCGGTGATTTAGCAGCAGGCGGGCGATCGCCAGTCGTTGTTGCTCCCCAAGCGACAGCACATCATCCCACGCTAATTCCACATCGAGGCCACCGACGCGATCCGGCAAATGTGCCAAGTTGACTTCGTTAAGGGCGTGCAAAAGCACATCGTCCGGGGTCTGGCGATCGCCACTGGGGTAGAGCAGTTGGGTGCGCAACGTACCCAGCACCATATAGGGGCGTTGGGGCAAAAAGAGCACTTCATCTACGGGGGGACGAATAATACGGCCACTGCCACTTTGCCAGAGTCCAGCGATCGCCCGCAGGAGCGAACTTTTACCCACCCCACTCGGCCCCATAATCACCACACTTTCCCCCGCCTCAAGGGCAAATGTGACATCTTCCACCAGCCGCCGTGCCAAGTTCGGTGTATCCACAGCCACGTGTTCTAGGGCAATGTAGGACTTCTCCACCAATTGAATTTGGGATTGGGGGGGCACTGGGGGCGTTGTCAAAACCTCATCAAACTCTGCCAAACGCTCAATACCCGCAATAAAGCCCGTGAGGTTCGTAAACTGGTTCACAATGATTGAGAGTGCCCCCAGCACCTGCGAGAAAGCAAAGCTGGCTTGGCTAATAGCACCAAAGTCAATCTCACCAGCAAAGTAGCGGGGAGCAACCACAGCTGCTGGCACAATCACCACAAAGTAGTTGTAGGCCGTGGTGAAAAACTCCAGATTGCGCTGCCAGCCAATCAAGAGGTTAAAGTTCCGCAGCACCTCGAGAAAGCGTTGACGCACCTGTACCGACTCTTGGCCTTCACCGCGATAAAAGGCAATGGACTCGGCATTATCGCGCACATGGACAAGGCCATAACGAAAGTCTGCTTCCCGTCGCAGTTGGTTAAAATTCAGCCAAATCAGGCGTTGCCCAATCAAAACGGTCACAATCGTACCGACAATGGCATAGCCAACCAAGGTCAGCGTTAGGGTTTGGGAGATACTCCAGAGAATGCCACTAAAGGCAATGAGGTCAATAATTTCGCCCAGAATGATTAGTAGAAACTGGAGTGAGGTTTGGGTAAATGAGCGGATATCCTCGGTGATCCGTTGATCAGGGTTATCAATCTCGCCTTGGTTTTCGATGGTGTAGTAGGCTCGATTCTGGAAATAGCGATCCAAAAAATGACGGGTGAGCCAATCCCGCCAGCGCAGCCCTAGATATTCGCGCACGTAGCGATAAATGACGACAATCGGCGTCCCCACCACAAAAACGCCAGCATACACCAAGAGGAATCGCCAGTAGGTTTCAGCATTTTTCTCCGCCAGTGCCGTCTGGAAGAAGCGCCCGACAAAGCTAATGATCACGTTGAGGCCACTCACAGAGAGGGAAAGCATCAGCAGTAACCCCAAGAGTGCCCACGCTTGCCACCGCGGCAGCAGGGGTTGCCGCAGCAGCGCAAAAACGCCCAAGGGGACAATCACCGTCCCCAGCAGAATACTACGGCTGAGGGGCTGTGCCCACAGGGATTGCATCATCTCCATGAGGCCGCCAGCAATTTGTCCCATCAGTTCGGGGGCAAGGGCATTAAGGCCAAAGGTCACGGCTGCCGTCAGACCGAAGAGGAAGCCAAACATGAGGGCAATGACTAGAAAAAGCAGCAGGATAAAGATCACACTGCTGCCCCAGCGATCGCGGGGAAAGAAATAGGGTTGGGCAATCCGCAGAAACTGCCCCCAAACACGGAGATTAAAGCGATGGGTCGGCTGCGACATTGGCTTGTTCCTCGACAGTGGCAAGGGGCTACAGGCCTACTATTGTAGTGGGGGCAGCTACAGAGGAGAACGGATGCGCCATAAAAAAACGGCACCCACCACATCTCATATCTCACCGTGGCTCTATTGGGGGTTGTGGCCAATTCATCGCCTATTTTTGCCCCTTTACTTTTCGCGGATTACGATTGTCGGTCGCGAGCAGTTGCCCAAGGAGGGTCATTTCTTGCTTGCCCCCAAGCACTGTAGCCGTTGGGATCCGGTGATTTTGCCCTTGGTGTGGCCTTATCCGCTACGCTTTATGACCAATGCGATCGAGTTTGGCGGGGTGCAGGGCTGGTTTATCCGTCGTCTGGGTGCCTTTGCTGTGAACCTCAACCGTCCTCAGCCCAGTAGTTTGCGCCATGTGCTGGAGATTCTCAATGCAGGTCAGCCCCTAGTGATCTTTCCCGAGGGTGGGATTGTGCCGGATCAGGTAGTACGTCCCCTGAAGCCCGGTCTTGCCCGTCTTGTCTTGCAGGCCGATCGCCCCCTGCCGATTTTTCCCGTTGGTATTGCCTACGATCCACAGCCGCAGTTTCGTGCGCGGGTAGCCCTTTGGATTGGAGCGCCCCTGTGGACGCCCGCTGAGCGCGAGGGCAACCTCAAACAACAGGCTATGGAATTAACGCAGCAACTGGAAGCAGCCTTACATGCAGCCGTGCTTGAGGCCCGCAAATGTGCGCGATCGCAGGGCGAGTAGAGCTACTTTGTCACTAATCACGCAATTGGCCTAGATCAAGAGAATTTTGTAGAATAAAGACAAGATTGAACAAGTCCTCAAAAGCCTCAATCTTGATATTTTCCAAGCTTTGAGCGAGCGATCGCCCATCAATAGGGGTGTACTTAAAGACTCTTTATTAAGTTAGGCAACGTTGCGAAACAACCACCAATCCTAAAAGTTAATTAAGACAGCGGGCAAATTGTGCCTCTGCTTTTATGCTGAAATTATAGTTTTACCAAGCGCAGCACTGTACTGCTCTTTTCCCAAGAATGGAGCACGTTCAAAATGGCTACATAACAGATGTACCCCCTAGGCCGTAGGCAAGATGTAGAGAGCAATTGAAAACGGAGTTTTTGTTACCGGGATACTTTCTTAAGCGATTAAAATTTTAGCGAATTCTTAGAGAGGTGCTCTTCAACCCTATAAACGCTATCTCAAGCGATCTATTGTCACCGAGGTTCCAATGATGGTTTCTACACTCCCTGAAAAACAACCCGAAAAACAAAAGGTGACAGGTTACATTCACTCCGTTGAAACCTGTGGCACAGTCGACGGCCCTGGTATCCGCTATGTGATTTTTACCCAAGGGTGTCCGCTGCGCTGTCTGTACTGCCACAATCCCGACTGTCGTGAACCCCATCAGGGCAAGCTCGTAACCGTGGATGAACTGATTGCCGATATTCAGCGCTACCAATCCTATCTGCGCCAAGGGGGCGTAACAGCCAGCGGCGGTGAACCCCTGATGCAGCCAGAATTTGTCCGCGAAATTTTTGAGCGTTGTCACGAGTTGGGATTGCACACTGCCCTAGATACCTCAGGTTATGTGGTTTTGGAGGCGGCCAAGCCGGTGGTGGCGGCAACGGATCTGGTGTTGCTCGACATTAAATCCTTTCTGCCCGAGACCTATCGGCGGGTCACCAGTGTCACGATTACCCCCACCTTGGAGTTGGCCAAGTACCTAGATGAGATCCATAAACCGACGTGGATCCGCTTTGTCTTGGTACCGGGGCTGACGGATGATCCCGAAAATATCCGGGGATTGGCGCAATTTGTGTCGGGTCTGCGTAACGTGGAGAAAGTGGAGGTGTTGCCCTTTCACAAAATGGGGGAATACAAATGGCAGCAATTAGGGCTGCCCTATGAACTGTTTGATACGCCGGCGGCGAGTCCAGAGGATGTCCAGCGGGCGATCGCCCTCTTCCGTGAATACGATCTCAACGTTCATTAACTTGCCCATTTAAGAAATTTCTTTCCTAAGGAGTCGCCCATGACTGCCCAAGCCTTAACTCATTCTCAACCCGTTCAAACCATTGCCGATCTCGAAGCACTCATTGAGCGCGTCCAAAGGGCACAAACCCAGTATGCCCAGTTTACCCAAGAGCAGGTGGATCACATTTTCCACCAAGCGGCCATGGCGGCCAACCAAGCGCGGATTCCCCTTGCCAAACAAGCCGTTGCCGAAACGGGCATGGGGGTTGTCGAAGATAAAGTCATTAAAAATCACTTTGCCTCGGAATATATCTACAACAAGTACAAACATGAGAAAACCTGCGGCGTAATTGAGGATGATCCCATTTTTGGCATTCAAAAAATTGCTGAACCCGTGGGGATCATTGCCGGTGTGGTGCCGGTGACGAACCCAACTTCGACGACCATCTTTAAGGCATTGATTGCCCTGAAAACCCGCAATGGCATTATCTTTTCGCCCCACCCCCGAGCCAAGGGCTGTACGGTGGCCGCAGCCAAGGTGGTGTTGGATGCAGCGGTTGCTGCCGGGGCGCCCCCAGATATTATTGGCTGGATTGATGAACCCACCATTGAACTCTCCCAAGCCCTGATGCAGCACCCCCAAATTAAATTGATTTTGGCTACAGGAGGGCCGGGCATGGTGAAGGCGGCCTATTCCTCTGGCCATCCGGCGATCGGGGTCGGGGCGGGGAATACCCCAGTGCTCATTGATGCCACAGCCGATATTCCCACAGCAGTGAGTTCGATTCTCCTGAGTAAGGCCTTTGACAATGGCATGATCTGTGCCTCGGAGCAGGCGGTGATTGTTGTTGATGAGATCTATGATGCGGTCAAGGCCGAGTTTCAACGGCGGGGGGGCTACATTCTCTCCCCTGAGGAACGGCAGCGGGTGGCACAACTCCTCCTGAAAGATGGTCGTCTCAATGCCGCCATTGTTGGTCAATCGGCAGCCACCATTGCTGCAATGGCCAATATCCAAGTGCCGCCCGAGACGCGGGTACTCATTGGCGAAGTGAGTGAAGTCGGGTCGCAGGAGCCATTTTCCTATGAGAAACTCTGTCCGGTATTGGCCTTGTATCGGGCACCCCAGTTCCACAAAGGGGTGGAGATTGCCGCACAGTTGGTGAATTTTGGCGGCATGGGGCATACCTCTGTGCTCTACACCGATCCCCGCAATCAAGATGATATTGCCTATTTCAAATACCGCATGCAAACGGCGCGGGTTCTGATTAATACACCTTCTTCCCAAGGGGCGATCGGGGATCTCTACAACTTCAAGTTGGATCCCTCGCTGACCTTGGGGTGTGGTACGTGGGGCGGTAATGTCACGTCGGAAAATGTCGGTCCCCATCACCTGTTGAATATCAAAACGGTGAGCGATCGCCGCGAAAATATGCTCTGGTTCCGCGTGCCGCCGAAAATTTACTTCAAACCCGGCTGCCTACCCATTGCCCTGCGGGATCTGGAAGGGAAAAAACGCGCCTTCCTCGTCACCGATAAACCCCTCTTTGACTTGGGCATCACTGACCCGATTGTGCACACCCTCGAAGAACTGGGCATCAAGCACGACATCTTCCATGAAGTGGAGCCAGACCCGACCCTGAGTACGGTGAATCGCGGCCTAGAACTGCTGCGAGACTATCAGCCCGATGTGATTATTGCCGTGGGGGGTGGCTCACCCATGGATGCGGCCAAGGTGATGTGGCTGTTGTACGAGCATCCCGAAGTAGAGTTTGACGGCCTGGCCATGCGCTTCATGGATATTCGCAAGCGGGTGTACCAACTGCCCCCCTTGGGTCAAAAAGCCATGATGGTGGCAATTCCCACGACCTCGGGGACGGGTTCCGAAGTAACGCCCTTTGCAGTGGTTACCGACGATCGCGTGGGGATTAAATACCCCTTGGCGGACTATGCCCTCACGCCCACCATGGCGATTGTGGATCCCGACTTGGTGCTGCACATGCCCAAGAAACTCACGGCCTATGGCGGCATTGATGCCCTAACCCATGCCTTGGAGTCCTATGTATCGGTGCTCTCGACGGAGTTTACTGAGGGACTGGCATTGGAGGCAATCAAACTGCTGTTTACGTACTTACCCCGTGCCTATCGCTTGGGGGCGGCTGACCCAGAAGCTCGCGAGAAAGTTCACTATGCAGCGACGATCGCCGGCATGGCCTTTGCGAATGCCTTCTTGGGGGTTTGCCACTCGATGGCCCACAAACTTGGCTCCACCTTCCATTTGCCCCACGGCCTTGCCAATGCGCTGATGATTTGCCATGTCATCCGCTATAACGCCACGGATGCCCCTCTGAAACAGGCAATCTTTCCACAGTACAAGTATCCACAAGCCAAGGAACGCTATGCCCAAATTGCCGACTTTCTTGAATTGGGTGGTAGCACTCCAGAGGAAAAAGTGGAGCGCCTGATTGCCGCCATTGAAGACCTGAAGGCGCAGTTAGAGATTCCAGCCACCATTAAGGAAGCCCTCAACAGTGAGGATCAAGCCTTCTATGAACAGGTGCAAAGCATGGCCGAACTCGCCTTTGACGATCAGTGCACGGGGGCAAATCCTCGCTATCCGCTGATTCAGGACCTGAAGGAGTTGTATATCCTTGCCTATATGGGGTGTCGGCGGGATGCGGCAGCCTACCATCCAGCGGAAGCAACGTCGAGTTGATGTGGCGTTATCTGCCCCCCTTGGCAGCACCGGGGAGGGTGCAAATGGCGGTGGATCGGTGGTTGTGGCAGTCTAGCGATCGCCCCTGTCTGCGGTTTTACACTTGGTCACCGCCCGCCATCTCCCTTGGCTATAGTCAGCGGCAAATTCCAGAGCACTGGCAACACCTGCACTGGCAGGGGCAACCCATCGAACTGGTGCAGCGACCCACGGGGGGGCGGGCTGTTTTGCACCAAGGGGATCTCACCTACAGTCTAGTGGTGTGGGGGTTGGGGCAACGGCGGCGACAGGTTTATACCGATCTGTGTCAATTCCTGAGGGTAGGGTTTGAGCGCCTAGGATGGCCTCTGCAGTTGGGACAAGACCCCTATTCCTCTCAAGCGCCGATCAATTGCTTTGCCCAAGCCACCGTGGCCGATTTGGTTTTACCTACGGGCGAGAAAGTTATTGGTAGTGCCCAAGCCTGGCGGGGCGATCGCGTTCTGCAACATGGTTCAATTGTCCTGACTCCTGACCTCGATCTATGGCAGCAGGTATTTGGCAGTGTTCCCCATCGGCAGTCCCTTCCCCCTTTAGAGGTGGTGCAAACGGCTCTCTTGGACGCCTTTGAGGCGCAGTGGCAAGTGAAACTGACCCCGGAACCCTTGAGCGATCGCGAGTGGCAAGAGATTAATGCAGAAATTAACAAAGTATCAAACTAGGGCTGTGGCTTCGCCTTCTAGGCTATGATTGGCTTGTTGTCTTGGGGATTCACATGGCACGCTGGCTGACTGCGCTTGTTTTAGCCCTGACGCTTCTCATTACCGGTTGCGCCCCTACCCCGCCCTCTCCCTATGAGCAGGTGCAACAGGAAAGCACCCAGCGCAATGCACCCCCGGCAGTGAGTCGTGAAGCCACCCAAGGCAGTGAATTTAATCGCTTCTTTCCGCCCGAGGGGAATGGCTTTGAGCGCATCTATGTCCAAGAGAAAAAGGGCTTTGCCGAGGCTAAGCTGAAAAAAGATGGCAAAGAACTGGCGATGCTGGCCATTTCCGATACGATTAGCACCCCTGAGGCTGCCGCCAAGTTTCGAAACAGTACGATGCAGATTGCCGGCTATCCAGCAGTAGAGGTGGGAACCACACAAACAGCCATTCTGGTGGCCAACCGCTATCAGGTGAAGGTACTCTCCCGTGATCCCAGCTTTACCGCCAGCGATCGCCGCGAATGGATTGAAAAATTTGATCTTGCTGGTTTAGCCCAACTTGCCCCCTAAGGAGACCACCGTGAGCGAAGCTATCTACAAAATTGTTGATCAACTCCCCACTGGGGGCATCACCGTTATGGCCCTCAAGTCCTTGGATTTCATCATTCCCGGCCAGTGGCAAAATATCGTTGGTTTTGATAACACAATCCGCCATGTGACTGGGGAAACGGATCCTGCCTTGATTCGCCAAATTGGCGATCGCGCCGTGCGGCTCTTTAATGACAAATCCCAAGGCTATCAGCGGGCACTGTGGCTCTATCAAACCGTGGACAACACCGATGCTCTCTTAGGAGCGGCTGCCCTTGCCAACAAAGTGGGCGAGAAAATTTCCTTCCTCGGCTTCTTGGATAAAATGACGCCCAAGCCAGAGCGGGCGCAGTCCATTGACCTCAGCATTAAGCTGATTGTGGAAATTCTGGCCTTTTGTCAAATCAATGGCATTCCCGGTGACAGCCTCGGCGACTTCCTGCGTGCCCTTGCCGACTACAGTGGTGAATCCCTGATGCGGATGGCCGCCCTCATCTGCTTTGATGGCCTGATTCCCCTAGGGCCTGACTTTCTTCTCAAATGCTTGGGCACACTGCAAAGCTTGCAACCCAATGATCTCCAGGAAAACCCCACCTTCAAAGCAATTGGCAGTGTCGTGCCGGGGGGCAATCCCAGCGGTCAATTGGGCTTTATTGTCGAAAGTTTTAATGCCGTGCAGGGGTGGATGCATCAATTTGTCAGCAGCCACGAGTTAACGCCGCAAAAGGTGATCAATAGTCTGCAAAGCTTTATTGAACTCTCGAAGGATAACCTCGACTACTTGGGAGCCTTTTTGGACATGAGCACCAACTACTACTACCATACGGGCGTTCAGACCCTCGCTCGTCGCCTGATTGAGCGAGCAGTTGCTGAGATTTAAGGGAGCTGACACCCTTGGTTTAGGACATTTCCAGCATGCGTTGGATGGGTTTGAGCGCTGCAAGGCGGATGTCTTCTGGTAGTTCAATCTGGGGCTGGCGATCGCGCATACACCAATAGAGTTTTTCTAGGGTATTCAGGCGCATAAAGGGGCACTCATTACAATTGCAGGTCTGATCCTGAGGGGGCGCAGGGATAAAGGTTTTCTCTGGGTTGCGCCGCTGCATCTGGTGGAGAATCCCCGGCTCGGTGACAACGATAAAGGTATCGTGATCTTGGCGTTGGCTATAGTTGAGCAAAGCCGTTGTCGAACCAATAAAATCGGCATGGCGGAGTACGGCTTCTTCACATTCGGGGTGGGCAATCACCTGGGCCGTGGGGTAGGCGGCCTTGAGTTCGAGGATGCGTCGCTCGGAGAAGGTTTCATGGACAATGCAACTGCCGTCCCACAGCACCATCTGCCGTCCGGTTTGTGCCATGACATAGCGACCAAGGTTGCGATCGGGGGCAAAAATCAGGGGCTGATCCGCAGGCAACTGCTGCACAATTTTCACTGCATTAGAACTGGTGCAAATAATGTCACTCAGGGCTTTGATTTCAGCAGTGCAGTTAATGTAGGAAATCACCCAATGGTCAGGATACTGCGCCTTAAAAGCAGCAAAGGCGTCCGCAGGACAACTGTCTGCCAAAGAACAGCCCGCCGCCAAATCCGGCAGCAACACCAGCTTATCGGGGTTGAGAATCTTGGCGGTTTCGGCCATGAAATGCACCCCAGCAAAAACAATGACATCGGCATTGGTACTGGCGGCCTGCCGCGACAGCCCAAGGGAATCACCAATGTAATCGGCTACATCTTGAATGGCGGGGTCTTGGTAGTAGTGGGCTAGAATCACTGCATTCAGTTCCCGCTTCAGGTCTTGGATGGCCGCAATTAAATCCAACGGCAGGGACGGTTGAGGGGCAGCGAGAGTCGCAAACACAGGCAGTGGGTTCCTTTCGCAATTGGTAACGAGTCTCTCTATTATAGTGATTTTCACCAAAATAGGAATCCCTTAGGCATCATTGGCGAGCAGTTGCTGCACAAGGGCACGGGCACCATAGCTGACACCGGCCGTACCTTCCCCCGGATGCACGGAATCTCCCACTAACCACAGGTGAGGAATCGGGGTGCGGGTTGCTAAGCCAAAGGGGCCAAAGGTGCTCAGGCGTTGACTCATGCCCCCGACAATGCCATCTAGCCGCGCGGTATAGCGCCAGAAGGTGCGGGGGGTCGCCGCTTCACAGTGGACAATGTGCTCAGGCCGCAGATCAAAGAATTCCCCGAGGTGTTCAAGAGCTGTTTGGGTGTATTGCGCCTTGGTGGCGGCATAGTCTAAGTCAGGCTGACGCCAAAAATTCACTTCGGTGAAGCTCGAAGCAATCAGGGTGCGATAGCCAACAGGGGCACGGCCATCCCGCGGCTGACTGACGGAGACAAAGAGGGAGTTGTTTTCGCCAATGGGGCCTGCAGGATCGTAGAGAAATTGCAAGTGGGGCGGACAGGCTGTGGGAATGGCCGCCTCTTTAACGCCAAGGTAAATCACAAAGGCACCGGAGGCTGGGGGCAGGGTTTTTAGACGGCGAGCATAGCCCGCGGGAAGGGCATCCCCTAGGAGTTGGGGTAGGTTTTGGGCAGGGACATTGGCCACAATGTGATCGGCTTCGACCCGCTGAAGGGTTTTTGTTTTTAAGTTCTCCACCTGTACAGCAACGGCACGCCCCCGCTCGACTTCAATGTAACGCACCAAATGCCGGGTGTAAATTTGACCGCCATCGCGCTGCAAGGCATTGGCGAGTAAATCACTGAGAACCTGCATACTGCCGTGGAGATGGTAGAGGCCGTGGGGGTCTTGGGACAGACAGAGGGCGGTGGCGGCATAGAGGAGTGCAGTTTCACTGGCATCCACTTGGGAGTAGAGCTTGAGTTGCAAATCCAGAAATTGCCGCAGCCGGCGATCGCCCCCGACACCACAGAGAGTCATCCAATCGGTCACCGTCATCAGGCTAAAGGGCAACGTGAGAAGCGTCTCCGGACGCAGGGCTTGCACCAATTGCCACAGATCAAAGCCATTGCGCGGGGGCAAAATGGGCTGCCGCTGCTGAAATCGCCAACTAATGGCAAAGAGGTGTTCGAGGCCTTGCCAAAACCGCTCACTGTGGGGAAAGTGGCGTTGACGTTCCTGTTGCCAGCGATCGCGATCGCGCCAAACATTGATGGGCGTTGTTTCCTGCGGCAGATACACCGCACAGGCAGGATCGCAGGGGGTTGCTGCCGGCAGAGGCATCTCCAATTCAGCAAAAATTGCCGCGTGAATCCCCCCCGGCTCAAGGCCAGCCACTTGGGTGGCGCCAACATCGAAGGTAAAGCCCCGCCGCTGAAATGTGGAGGCACAGCCCCCCAGTTGGGCTGCCTGCTCAAACAGCTGAACGCGATAGCCCCGTCGTGCCAACAATGCCGCTGTGGTCAGACCCCCAATGCCGCCGCCAATGACGACCACCTGCTTTGCCATTTGTATAGTTATGTAAATTACCTGTATCTAGCACTTTAACGACGTTGAGCCAGTGCTGACAAGGAAAACGGCAAGCAACTAGCGCCGCCGCAACTGAAGCTGCTCATAGACCTGCCGCAGGGACACCCCATGATAGGCAAGGGCAACTAGCGTGTGGTAAAACAAGTCCGCCACCTCACCGGCGATCGCCTCGGGGTCATCGTCTTTGCAGGCCATCACCACTTCTACGGTTTCTTCGCCCAGCTTCTTGAGAATTTTATTATCACCGGCTGTGAACAGGCTGGAAGTGTAGGACTGTAGCTGTGGAAAGTCGCGCCGCTGACAGACCACGTTATACACTTGCGAAAGGGTATCTGCTGGTGGGTCTTCTACCCGTTGTCCGGCCTCCCCATGGCGGTGGAAACAACTGCGCTGCCCCGTGTGGCAAGCGACTTGGCCCACTTGCTCTACTGTTAACAACAGGGCATCACTATCGCAGTCGTAGCGGATACTTTTGACCCACTGGACATGGCCAGAGGTTTCGCCCTTGGGCCACAGTTCTTGGCGCGAACGACTCCAAAACCACGTACGACCGGTTTCAAGGGTTTTCTGTAGCGATTCCCGATTCATCCACGCCAGCATCAACACGGTGCCGTCCAAATAGTCTTGGATAATTGCTGGCACTAAACCCCGTTCATCGTAGCGAATCTCATCGAGGGGGAGGCTAAGGGTAGTGGCAGGCATGAATCGTTCGCAGGTCTCAAGAGGGTGACCCGGAGATCACGCCTACCGCAAGCATCCCGTATTGCTGCTTCCTTCCGGACCTGACAAGGTTGAGGCGTTGCGATCGCATGATTCCGAGCCAACTTGTATCCTAGCACACCCCATCGAGGTACATAAATCGCCCTATTAGGAATCTTTATCTCTCGTTTCTTAAAGAAAGTTTATATTAAAGAGGTAACAGCGTAAGATTTGGTAATGCCTATGACCCTTGCTGCACTGATGGTGACGCAGGCGGAGACCCTCAAAGGTCTCTTTCGGACATTGACGGCAACCAGTTGTCCCTATCGCTATAACTTTCATCTCCATACCATCTGCTCCGATGGCCAGCTGACACCGCAGCAAGTGGCACAGCAGGCAATGATCCATGGCCTCAAGGGATTTGCCATTACCGATCACCATGCCCTAGAGGGCTATTTTCAGGCTCGCATCTACGTAGAAGCCTATCCAGGAACGGATCGCCCCCAAATTTACACGGGCATTGAAATTACGGCTCAACTCTTGGGTACTGAGGTGCATATTCTGGGCTATGGCTTTGACCCCCATGCCTGGGTTTTGCATCCCTACGCCTTGGGAACTGCTCCCGAAGGAGAATTGGCACAAGCAGAACGGGTGATTGCGGCTCTCCATGAGGCGGGGGGTCTGGCAATTTTGGCGCACCCGGCACGTTATCGGCTGCCCGCTGAACAATTGATTCCCGCAGCTGTGGCGCGGGGGATTGATGGGGTGGAAACCTACTACTGTTACAGCAATCCCGATGTGTGGGAACCCACCCCTGAAACAACAGCCCTTGTGCATGCTTTGGCCGTTGAACACCAGTTGCTGGAGACCTGCGGCACGGATACCCATGGCCAAGATATTTTGGTGCGGCGATGACGGTGACTGAAATCCTGATCACCTTAGGGGCGATCGCCATCAGTGGGTTGGTGCTGCACTGGTTGATCAGGGTGCTGAAGGTGACCGTGGGTACTGCCTTGAGGATTGCCCTAATTGTCTTCCTATTGCAACTCTTTTTTGGCATTGGTCCCGATCGCCTGTGGGAGCAAGCGCAGTTTCTATGGTCACAGGTGGCGAGTTATTTGCCGATGCCTTCCTTGCCATCCTCGCAATAATGATAGGTTTCTGCGCCGGTTGAGCTTTGGCGGGCGTCTTTTGTCAGATCGGCCAGAATCCAGTAAACTGACCGGCATCAAGCCCCTTTGCCCCAAGGTCATGACTCAAACAGCATGGTTAGAACTTGTCAAATCCGTCAGTGAGCAGGGGGTTCAGCTACCCGCCAGCGGCCTCAAAATTGGCCGTGCCCCCGATAATGACATTGTCCTCAATGATCTTTCCGTGTCCCGCTACCACGCTTTCTTGGAGTGGCAAGAAGGGAAAGTTCACCTCGTGGATCTCGGCAGTACAGCGGGCACCCATCTCAATGGCCAACCGGTTGTGCCCAATACCCCCATTCCCCTCGAAGATGGCGACCTGATTACACTGGGCAACTCTGCTGTGCGCTTTCGCCTCATCTGGCACTACCACGACTATCAACTCCGTGCCACTGAGGTCAGCAAAGAGACTGAAGTCCCTGTGATTGAAGTGCGCACCAAAACATGGCGACAACGCTGGGGGCTACAGGAGCAAACGACGCTTTTGGGAACCCATCCCGCCTGCGATGTGGTGGTGGATACCCCTGAACTTTTGCCCTGCCACTTGAAATTACGCTTTGCGGATCAGCATTTGCAGGTGGTAGATCTCAGTGACCCGCAACCGGCAATGAATGTGCATTTGGGAATCGGGGAGAGTTATGCCCTGACGGAATTTGTCACACTGACCTATGTGGGGCAGCAGTTGCCCGATCGCATTGACACAGAGCGTCATGCCGTTGTCTTTAGCCCCGCGACGGAGTTGAGCACAGCAACAGTACTGGCGATTCCTGAGGCCGATGCGACATCCACCGTCCCCGTGAAGACGATTTCGCTGGTGGGATACAACACGTTCACGATTGGCCGCGATCCAAGCAATGATCTGGTGATTGAGCATCCAACGGTGTCCCGTCACCACGCCAAAATTGAGCGCCGCAATGGCGATTTCCTGCTCACGGATCTGGGGTCGAGTAATGGCACGTTTGTCAATGGCCGTGAGGTGGAGGAACCCACACTGCTGCGGGTGGGGGACAGTATTCGCATTGGTAGCGATCGCCTTGTCCTCAATGTTGATGAAACCCTGACCCAATATGCCGAATCGGGTCACATGCGCCTAGATGCCATCAACCTCAGTAAGGTGGTGGGCAAGGGAACGCAAATTCTCCACGATATTTCGCTATCGATCATGCCCAAGGAGTTTGTGGCCATCTTGGGACCTAGTGGTAGCGGCAAGTCAACGCTCCTCGATGCCCTCAATGGACTGCGGCCAGCAACAACCGGCACCGTACTGGTGAATGGCACAAATTTCTACCGCAACTATCAGGCCTTTCAAGCGCAATTGGGCTATGTGCCGCAGAAGAATATCATCCACGAGGAACTGACGATCGCCCAAGCCTTGGAATACGCGGCAAAACTACGCATGCCTCCCGATACAACCCCAGCGGAACGCCAACAGCGGGTGACCGAGGTGTTAACAGAATTGGGACTGAACCATCGTCGCGATGTGCCCATTTCCCGCCTCAGTGGCGGTCAGCAGCGGCGGGTGTGTATTGGTGCCGAATTGCTCACGCAACCCAGTCTCTTCTTCCTCGATGAGGCCACCTCTGGCTTAGATCCGGGCACGGAAGCTGACCTGATGTTTTTGCTGCGGCAGTTGGCGGATCAGGGGCGAACGATTCTCATTATTACCCACGCCACCCAAAATATTCGGGAGTGTGATCTGGTGATCTATCTAGCGGCGGGCGGCCGGCTGGCCTACTTTGGTCCTCCTGATCAACTGCTGCCCTACTTTCGGGCTACCTTTGGCGATCGCTTTAGTGGCATTAAGCTTGAGGATTTCTCTGGTATTTATCGTGCCCTAGACAAAGAGAAAAACCCCAATGCTCCCACTTCGGCAGAACTAGAGGAAGCCTACCGGCGATCGCGCCTCTATCAGGAATATGTGGTCGGGCGACAGCAGGTGCTAGCTCACATGCCCGATGAAAGTCAACGGCGCACCAAGGGCAAATCCCGTCGCAGCAGTGAAACCAAGTCGAAAATCTCCCCTTGGCAACAATTTCTCATTCTCACCCGCCGCAATCTCACAATTCTTGGCCAAGATCGTAGTAACCTACTGCTGACCCTCTTAATAGCCCCCCTCTTGGGGAGTTTGAGTTTTGTTTCTTGGCAGCGGGATCTCTTTAATCCGGAAACGGGGAATGGGGGTCAAGCCCTGACGATGATTTTTGTCACCAGTCTGATTGCTGTGATGATTGGTGCGATGACAACGATGCGGGAATTGGTTAAGGAGGTGGAGGTTTATCGGCGGGAGCGGATGATTGGCCTGCGGCTGTTGCCCTACATTGGCTCCAAGGTGGCGATCGCCCTTGGGCTAGCCCTTTATCAAGCGGCCACTTACCTTGCGGTGACAAAGCTGGCGGTGGATTTACCGGGAGATTGGGGGGTTACTTTTGCCATGTACGTCACCCTTGCCCTTGCCATTTTTGGCGGTATGGCGATGGGTCTTTTGGTCTCTGCCTTTGCCCCTAGCCAGAACATTGTGCCGCTACTGGTGCTGATGTTTTTAGTGCCCCAAATTATCTTTAGTGGCGGGATTCAGCCCGTTTCTTCCTTCGGGTTACCGGGGCAGATTATTAACCATCTGACGGTGATTAAGTGGCCCTTTGAGGCGATGGTGAAGCTCACGGGTATGGGGGATGACATTGCCAATGACCCCTGTTGGCTGGAGCCAGAGGAAGAGCGGGAAAAAATGACCGAGGAGATGCAGCGGGATTTTTGTCTTTGCTATGGTCCGGGTCTGTTTCAAACCTGCAACTTTCCGGGTATTCGCGCCAAATATGTACCGGCAGTGGATGAACCCGCCCCCCCTCGACCGGCGTCTCCCGGCGATCCCCCCAATGATCCAGCGGCGCTCCAAGACTATCTGCAACGGCTGCAAGCCTATCAGGCAGCCATGGATGAGTGGGAACTAAAATATTCTGAGTGGAACCGCCAACGCAGTCGTGCCATCAATGAAGCCCAAGGGATTATCAGCCGCTTCCAACGAGATCAAGGCTACATGTTTACCGTAGATGTGCAACGCCATTGGCGCGATCAAAGCATTCTCATCTTGGCAATGCTAGTGGCTTTGCCCTTCTGCCAAAAACGCCGTGACTTTAGCCGTTGATACGCTGGCATTTTCAGGGGTGGGGTTTTGGAGCAATTTTTTGAATAATGGAAAAGCTGTCCTCTTCACGCTCCCATGTCCACCCCCAATCTCTTGCTTATTGATGGCCATTCCTTGGCCTTTCGTGCCTACTACGCCTTTAGTAAGGGGCGAGAGGGGGGGTTGCGTACCTCCACGGGGATTCCCACTAGTGTGTGTTTTGGCTTTCTTAAGACGCTGCTGGAGATTCTGGAGCAGCAGCAGCCGGATCATGTGGCCATTGCTTTTGATTTGGGGGAACCCACCTTTCGCCACACAGCCGATGAGAACTACAAGGCGGGACGGGCGGAGACTCCAGCGGACTTTATGACCGATATTGCCAATTTGCAGGCGTTGCTGCGGGCACTGCGTCTACCCCTGTTGAGTCAGCCGGGCTATGAAGCCGATGATGTGATTGGTACGGTGGTCCATCGCCTGCGACCCCAAGGATGGCAGGTGTCCATTGTCAGTGGCGATCGCGACCTCTTTCAATTGATTGATCGCGAAGGTCAAGTACAAGTCTTGTATCTGGGGAATACCCTTGGCCAACGCAAGCAGGGTCTGGAGGCCTTTGATGCCCTCAAGGTCAAGGAAAAAATGGGGGTTTGGCCCGAGCAAATTGTGGACTATAAAGCCCTCTGTGGCGACGCCAGCGATCGCATTCCCGGTATTAAGGGGATTGGCCCGAAAACAGCGGTGCAATTACTGAGTCAGTACCCTACCCTTGAAGATATTTACGCCCACATCAATGAGATTACGCCCCCCAGCCTGAGAACGAAGCTGATCAATGGGGAGGCCGATGCCCGCCATTCCCGCACACTGGCTCAAATTGTCCTCGATGTCCCCTTGGAACTCCCCCTAGAGGAACTGCATCTGAGTCCCTTTGACTGGCCAACGCTGGATCAGCTATTGGATCAGTTGGAGTTTCGTGCCCTGCGGATGCAACTTCAGGACTGGCACCTCCGCTTGGGGGGGACACTGCCGGATGTAGAGAGCGATGCGGATGCAACATGGTTTTTTGCCCCGACGGACACCCCCGATCCAGTGAATGTGCAACTCATTGAAACGCCAGAGCAACTGCAATGGCTGATCGCCCAGTTAGAAACCTGTACCGATGCGAACCATCCCGTGGCTTGGGACACGGAAACCACGGCCTTGAACCCCCGTGATGCTGCCTTGGTGGGCTTGGGCTGCTGTTGGGGCGCAGCGCCTGATCAGGTGGCCTATCTGCCCTTGGGGCACAAAGAGGGGCAGAACCTACCCCTACCAGAGACCCTCGCCGCTTTGCGACCGATTCTTGAGGGCGATCGCTACCCCAAAGTCTTGCAAAATGCCAAGTTTGACCGCTTGGTGCTGCGGTTTCAGGGGATTCAATTACGAGGCGTGGTGTTTGACACAATGCTGGCGAGCTATGTGATTAATCCCGAAGCCAGTCACAACCTCAAGGATCTGTGTCAACGCTATCTGCCCCTCCAAGCCCAAACCTACCGCAGTCTTGTCGGCAAAGATCAAACCCTTGCGGATCTGTCTCTGGCCACGGTGGCACAATACTGCGGCCTCGATGTCTATACCACCTATCTTCTCAAGGACAAACTAGAGGCCGACTTGACCCCCCGCCTGCGGCAACTCCTCCTAGAGATAGAATTGCCCCTCGAACCCATTCTGGCGGAAATGGAAGCCACGGGGATTCGTATTGACAGTGACTATTTGCGGCAACTCTCCCAAGAACTGGAACAGCAACTGGCAGCCCTGCAACAACAAGCATGGGATGCCGTGGGACAACCCTTTAACTTGGCCTCCCCCAAGCAACTGAGTGAACTGCTCTTTGGCACCTTGGGGTTAGATCCGAAAAAGACCCATAAAACGAAACTGGGCTACTCCACCGATGCCGCAACCCTCGAAAAACTGCGGGGAGATCATCCTGTGATTGAACTCATTTTGAACCATCGCACCCTCGCCAAGCTCAAATCCACCTATGTGGATGTGTTGCCCACCTTGGTACGTCCAGACACAGGACGGATTCACACGGACTTTAACCAA
Organism: Thermosynechococcus sp. B1; assembly: GCF_030322985.1. Taxonomy (NCBI): domain Bacteria; kingdom Bacillati; phylum Cyanobacteriota; class Cyanophyceae; order Acaryochloridales; family Thermosynechococcaceae; genus Thermosynechococcus; species Thermosynechococcus sp. B1. Next base: position 2,295,398 of record NZ_CP096573.1, read on the forward strand.
GCCGTAACGGCAACCGGGCGCCTTTCCTCCTCTAATCCCAATCTGCAAAATATCCCCATTCGCACCGAGTTTAGTCGGCAAATTCGCCGCGCCTTTATTCCCGAGCCGGGCTGGTTGCTGGTGGCAGCGGACTATTCCCAAATTGAGTTGCGCATCCTCGCTCATCTGAGTCAAGAGCCTGCCCTGCTAGAGGCCTACCAAAAAGGGGAGGATGTCCATCATCTCACAGCTCAGTTTCTCTTAGAAAAAACCGACATTAGTTCCAGCGAGCGACGCTTGGGCAAAATTATTAACTTTGGCGTCATTTACGGGATGGGAGCGCAGCGGTTTGCCCGTGAGGCCGGGGTGAGTGTGGCCGATGCTAAGGTGTTTATTCAGCGGTTTTACGATCGCTATCCACGGGTCTTTGACTATTTGCGGCAAATGGAACGGCTTGCCCTCAGCCAAGGCTATGTGGAAACCATTTTGGGACGGCGGCGCTATTTTGAATTTCAGAGTTCTGAACTGCAAGTCCTGCGGGGCAAGCCTTTAGAGGTGCTAGCCGATGTCGATCCCAGTAAACTAAAAATGAGCAATTACGAGCGGGGGCTATTGCGGGCGGCAGCCAATGCCCCGATTCAAGGGTCCAGTGCCGATATTATTAAGTGTGCGATGGTGAAACTGGCTCCCCTACTTTCCCCTGAAGAAGCCCGCCTGCTGCTCCAAGTCCACGATGAATTGGTGTTGGAGATGACCCCTGAGGCGTGGGAACAACTGCAAACTACGATTCCCGAAGTTATGAGTACAGCAGTACCCCTGAGTGTGCCCCTTGCGGTGGACATTTACGCGGCGGCCAACTGGCTGGAGGCCAACTAGGTTTGTTGATGCGGCAGCAACGCCACTGGCAAGTTTATTTCTGGCAAATTCTCCTCTGCCTTGTTTTGGGGGCGATCGCCCTCTCCTTGCCGGCCGACGCCCAAACGATTCGCCCCTACATTGACCGTGCCATGGATCAAATTAGTGAATTCTATCTTGACAATGGGATGCACTTCATTGTCATGGAGCAACACCAAGCCCCGATAGTGTCATTTCTCACCTACGTGGATGTGGGGGGCGTTGATGAACCGGAAGGCCAGACCGGTGTGGCGCACTATCTGGAACACTTGGCCTTTAAGGGCACCCGCCGCATTGGGACGACGGATTATGCCCCTGAAAAAGAAAAACTTGCCCAACTGGATCGCCTCTTTGAGCAACTGCAAGCCACGACGGATGAGCGGCAACGTCAGGCATTGATTACGGAATTTGCCGCTGTGCAGCAGGCTGCCGATCGCTATGTGATTCGCAATCAATATGGCCAAATTGTCCAGCAGGCCGGGGGCGTGGGTCTCAATGCAACCACATCTGCCGATGCCACCCGTTACTTCTACAGTTTTCCCGCCAACAAATTGGAACTGTGGATGTCCCTAGAGTCGGAACGCTTTTTGGAACCCGTCTTTCGCGACTTCTATCAAGAAAAGGAAGTCATCCTTGAGGAGCGGCGGTTGCGCACTGAAAATTCCCCCACCGGCCAACTCTTTGAGGCCTTTTTGGCCACCAGCTTTCGTCAGCATCCCTACCGCCAACCCGTCATTGGCTACCGTGAGGATATTCAAAACCTGCGCCGCGCCGATGTGGAACGGTTCTTTCGCCAGTATTACACCCCCGACAAAATGACCATGGTGCTGGTGGGAGACGTGGATCCCCAAGAGGTTAAGAAATTAGCCAAGGTTTATTTTGGTCGCTATCCCAAAGGCGCCGCCAAGACCCCAACGATTCCCCCCGAACCGCCGCAAACGGAACCTCGGCAGATTACCCTCGAATTCGCCAGTCAACCCCTCTATATTGAAGCCTATCCCTGTCCACCTTTGGGGGATCCCGCGTACCTCACCTATGAAATTTTGGCACGTCTCCTCAGTGGCGGTCGCACGTCCCGTCTGTACCGTTCCCTTGTCCTAGAGCAAAAACTCGCCCTCAATGTCCAAACCTATGTGGGCTTCCCCGGCAACAAATACCCCAATCGCTTTCTCATCTACGGGGCACCGGCACCGGGTCAAACGACGGCTGCCCTTGCCGCAGGTATTGCCCAAGAACTGAAGGCACTGCAAACTGCCCCCGTGACCCCAGCCGAATTGGAGCGGGTAAAAACCCAACTGCGGATGGAACTGCTGCAAAATCTGATGTCCAATGAGGGCATGGCCAAACTCTTGGCGGAGTATGCTGTAAAAGGCGGCGGCTGGCAGCAACTCTTTGCCCGTTTAGAGGCCATTAATGACATTACCTCTGCCGATATTCAGCGGGTGGCTCAATCCCTGCAACCGCAGCAGCGAACCGTGGCACAGATTCAAACTCGCCCATGAAGTCCATTTGGATGGAATGGCTGGGGGCGATCGCCTTCTATACCTGTTTGCCCATTCCCCCTAACTGCCCCATGCAATTGGCGGGAGCTGCCAAGTGGTGTCCTTGGGTGGGGCTACTGTTGGCAATGCTTCTCTGGGGGGCGCAGTGGCTGCTGGCACTTTTGCACGTTCCCCCCCTCGTGGCCAGTGTCTTGGTTGTGGCACTTTGGCTAGGATTAACTGGGGGATTGCACTTGGATGGTGCCATGGACACGGCCGATGGTTTAGCCGTCAGGGATCAACAGCGGCGCCTTGAGGTGATGGCGGACAGTCGAGCGGGGGCTTTTGGCGTCATGGCCGCAATTGTGATCCTGCTCTTAAAAGTCACGAGCTTAAGTAGCTTAGAGAAGGGCGGCGTTTTGGTGTGGGTATTGGTGCTGGGGCGCCTTGCTCAGGTGTGGGCGATCGCCCGCTATCCCTATTTGAAACCCCAAGGCACGGGTCAGATCCATAAAGCCAGTGGTGTCTTTCCCCGCGATTTTTGGCCGAGTGGTTTACTAGTGCTCTTCCTCAGCTTCCTGCTGCCGCTTCCCCTCGGGCAATTACTTTTTGGTTTGCTCTTGATTCTCTTGATCCCGGCATGGTTGCAGTGGCAGTTGGGCGGTCACACGGGGGATACCTATGGTGCGGTTGTTGAGTGGACGGAAGCCTTGATGTTGGTTGCCTTGACGGTGGGATCGGTCAATTGATCCGGCAGCGCCACGGCCACGGTGATGATCCCCAAGACCTTGTAGCCAGCCCCCCGTAATACTGCGGCTGCAGTTCGTGCCGTTGTCCCCGTGGTATAAATGTCATCGCACAAAAGGAGCCAGCGCTGGCGTTGCAGACCCCGCCCAAGGCGAAAGGCATTGTCAAGATTGGCTTGGCGTTCTGTGAGTGAAAGCTGAAACATGGACTGGGTTGCTCTTTGGCGGATTAATCCCACTGGGGCAAGGGGTAGCTCAAGGGCACGGCAAAACCCCTCAGCAATGAGCGCTGCTTGATTAAAGCCCCGGCTCTGCAATTTATCGCGATGGAGGGGAATGGGCACAATCTGCAACGGGAGGCGTTGGGCGATCTTCGCTTCCAACCAACTCAGGGCTAACCATTGGCCAAACAGGGCAGCCAGTTCGGGGTGATTGTTGTATTTCATGGTGGCGATCGCCCGCTTGAGGTCTTGCTGATAATACCCCCAAGGAAAAAGGGGGAGACTGCCTCGCCAGTAGCGTTGGCGTTGGTGCACTTCCCATGACCTTAGCCGCCGTTCACAATCCCTACAGATCGTTTGGGGACTGGCTCGACCGCAACAGGAACAGGGCTGTTGCCCCAAAAAGGAGGTGAGCGATCGCCACACCAGCACACCCCCTAGGTACTAACAGTAGGCACTAATATCCTCATGGCACTCATCCGCCAAATAGCAGAGGGCACGGTAGCGCAACAGCATGAGCTCCTCGTAAAGGGGATTGAGGTGGCACAGGGGCGGAATGTGAATATGCCATTTTGCAACCACGATATCGCGTTCAAAGGGACACTGGGCGGGGATCAAGCGGCATAGACGATGCGCTAGCTGGCGATCGTGCACTTCTAGATGCTCTAGCCACTGCCGGACAGGCCACAAAATTGTGCGGAGCATGCGCTGCCCCAACGTCAAAATTGTCATCAACTCAACACCTCAACTCAATCATTGAAGTTAGCAGCGAAAAATCTCCTTCCTCGCCTTTTTAAGAAGGTAATTGCAATCAGTTAAAACAATGTCCTCAGAAGGGCAAATTTATCGCTGCATTTTATGGCAAAAGGAGCGTTGTGATTCACTTTGGATCGCCCTTAGCAAGGCGCAACATCCCAGAGAAATCTTAATGAAAATCGCATCACGATAGACAATCTCCTTGCTTCACAGGGATTTAGTAGTAGTGGATACATTGTTGAATTTAATGCTGATCCTGTATCCATCCTTATTCTAGTGAGTTCCACTGAACTTGACGATGGGGTTTTCCGAAAAGTTGCCCCCACAGTAGCGCACGTCCCCCTTCCTAAGCTAATCTGCAATTAGAGTCTGGCATCGGGGAGCAACAGCATGTTCAAGAACATATTGATTCCAACAGATCTCCATGATGGTCTCCCCAAACTGACCCACTACCTTGAGGCACTGAAAACAGCGGGTGCTCGCAGGTTGATCTTCTTCCATGCCCGCCCCATTGACGAGGATGGCGATAAGCCTCGGCTGCGGGAAAAAAAGCTGCAACAGGCACGCGAATTACTCAAAATCGATGCCGCAAAAGTTCCAGCGGATCTTAAAGCAGAAGTGATCATCGAAAACCGCCGCCCCGCCGATGCCATTCTGGACACCGTTGAAAAGCATCAAATTGACTTGGTGCTGGCCAGCCGTCCCATTCGCAATCTCTTGGACGAGAAGCTCTTCGGCAGTACAACCATTGAGGTGCTGCAACGGATTAAAGTGCCAGTGATGATTATGCGCCCGCAAGTGTTGTGGGTGATGACAACCGCAGAACTGAATCTCCGCTGTCAAAATCTCTTTCGCCACCTACTGGTGCCCTACGACCACAGCCCCTCTGCCCAACACCTTGTTCAAAAACTGCGGGAAGGCGTGCAAAAGCGCGATCAAACCAGCATTGCTGCACTGACCTTCTGCTGGATTATCAGCGATGCCGGCAAAGGGGAACTGGGAGTTGGCGAGCAACGTCCGAAGGCTGAAAAAATTCTTGCCGAGCTAAAGCAAGAATTCACAGGCTATGGCCTCAACGTCGAAACTGAGATTCGCTTTGGTAGCCCTGTCGTTGAAGCCCAACTCGCTGCCCACGATCGCGACATCTATGGGATTGCCGTTTCCTCTGGTTCCGTCGGTAAAATTTGGGAGTTATCAATCCCTAGCTTTGCCGGGGAGATCATTCGCCGTTGCGTCTTTCCCGTGATCTATTTCCCGCCCGCTGGTCGCTAATTAAAAAAAATAAAGAGGGGGCAGCAGAACTACCCCAAAGGCATTTCAATTAGGCACTAAAACTTAGCTAATCGTCACTTGGCGGGGTTCCTCAGGCGCGGCGGCCTTTGCTGCTTTTTGCTCCATCATTTCTGAGCGGGCTTCGGCAACCAAGTCTTGGAAAGACTCACTGGCTTCAGCGACAGCCGTCTGTGCCTTTTCATAGGCTTCAAACGCCCACATCAAGCCTGATTTTGCCGCATTGCGAGCTTGCTCTGCCAAGTTGTGACCGGTCATTGAGTCAACGGCACCCACAACGGGGGCAACAGCAACAGCACCCACCCCAAGGGCAAGCACGGTAAGTGGTTCTAAACCAAGTAACAGGGCTTCAAACTCCATTCTGCGGCATCCTCCAAAGGAAAAGAAATGATCAGCACATCGCACCCATCATAGCAAAGGTGCAGGGAGGGCAACGTCCCCACTGGCTTAATCGCTCCACTAAGATTCTTATGCAGGGCTGAGCCAAAAGATTAGCAGAGCTTGAGGGCAGTACTGGGAACCTCATCCCAAGAGGCCACGGTACGCAGGCGCACTTGCCAACCGGCGGCTTTTTGTTCTGTCGTCAAGTTTTTCTCAAAAGACTGCACACACTCCCTCGCCTGTGCTTCATCACGACAGGCAATACAGGCATAAAGCAGGCCAGAGGGATCAATTTGCTCGCTCACCCAAATCGTCCTCATCACTCACTCCTTGGCACAGTTTGCCGATGGCACGGAACTATCTACAGCCTAGGCGAAATAGAGAGTGATCGTCAGCGATTCTTAACAGCCCTTTAATAAGGCTCCCAACGCTGCCAACAATTGCCCAATGTGCTCAGAAGTGTGATCGGCTCTTAGGGTGATGCGCAGACGACTAAAGGGCACGGTCGGTGGCCGTACCGCCGCCACCCAACATCCAGCCTCTTGTAATTTCTGACTCCATTGGAGAACAGTGACTGGATCGGGAGCAGGCAGGCAAAAGATGGGGGTCGGTAGCGGACGGGGCAAAACGGGGCAACCCAATTCTTGCAGTCCTTCTTCGAGTTGTTGAATGCGCTCCTCAAGGGCTTGGCGCAGGGCAGGCTCTGCTTGTAGTTGCTCAAGGGCGGCAAGGGCAGCAGCGGTATCGGCAGGTGAAAGTCCCGTGCTATAGCTCCATGTGCTGGCACGGTGTTGCAAATAGGTGATCAGGGCTTGAGGGCCGGCAATGTATCCCCCTAAACTGCCAAGGGCTTTGCTGAGGGTACCCATTTGAATGACGGTCGGACTCGATTGCTTCAAGGCGGCTAAGGTACCGGCACCATTAGTTCCCAACACCCCTGTGCCGTGGGCATCGTCCACCAGTACCATGGCTGTGTAGGCTTCGGCTAGCGCCAATATCTCCTCTAGGGGGGCAACATCCCCATCCATACTAAAGACACCATCGGTGAGGATAAGACAGCGGCGGTATTGGCAGCGATGGGTTTCTAGAAGTTGGGCAAGGATGGCGACGTTGTTGTGGGGATATTCGTAGAAGACGGCCCGACTGAGGCGAGCACCTTTTTTGAGGCAGGCATGGTTGTAGGCATCCCCTAGTACCAAGTCCCGTTGATCCACAAGGGCAGCAATGGTACCGAGATTGGCGGCAGTACCGGAACTAAAGACTAAGGCAGCCTCTGTACCTTTCCACTGGGCGATCGCCCGCTCTAGTTGTTCATGAAGACAACGTTGACCACTGAGAAGGCGAGACCCGGTCGCCCCAGTACCCCATTCGTCAATCGCCTTAATGGCGGCTGCTTTCACCTGCGGATGGTTGGCCAGACCCAAGTAGTCATTGCTGCAAAAGTTAATCAATGGGCGGGGTGGCTCGCCAACACTCACCACTGCCCCCGGTGCGCTACTGAGAAGGGGTTGGCGATACCAATGGGCACGGTGCAGGGCATCTAGGGCAGGTTCTAGCCACGCAAAGGGATCGCTCATTTGAGAAACTTGAGAATATTTTAGGAAGACTGGACAAAGTCTAAACCAATACGTGGCGGGGCGATCGCGGGGGACGGGAATGGGGTTTATTGCCATTCTGCTGGTAGCGCCCATTCAATGGCTCTAGGTGCAGCCGATAGCCCACATTGCGCACGGTTTGAATGAGGCGCGGCTGCTGCGGATCCACTTCGATTTTCTTACGCAAAGATAAGATATGCGTATCCACGGTGCGGGGGTTGTCAATGCTCTCTGGCCAAGCTCGCCGCAGCAACTCCTGACGACTCAAAGGCGTGCCCCCCATTTGCGTCAGAACATAGAGTAGGCTAAATTCCTGCGGTGTCAAATCCACTGGCACATTGCGTACCACCACTCGCCGCTGCACTAAATCGACTTGTAACTCACCCAAGTTCAGGACACTGGGTAAACAGGGGCGTGCTCGCCGTGCCAAGGCCTCGACTCGGGCAAGAAATTCCTGCATCCCAAAGGGTTTGGCCAAGTAATCATCGGCACCCACCCGCAGCGCCGTCACCACATCCGCTTCATCCTCATGGGCGGAAAGAACTAAAATCAAAACAGTGTTTTGGTAGTGAAGCCAGCGGCATAATTCCAAACCATTGCCCTCATTCAAGTCCAGATCGAGAACAACCAAATCGGGATGTCGCAGTTGAAATACTTCCTGCCCCTGTTGACAACCACTGGCAAGATGAACGATGTGCCCCACTTGCTGTAGGTGCCAGCCAAGGAGGGAACGCAGGTGGGGGTTACTTTCAATAATTTCAACGTGCATCAACATGAATACATCCCCACAACAACGGCGGAGTACAGGAAAAAGAGATTTCTTCTACATGTCTGGGAGAGGGTGCAACAGAGTGGCAATGTCTGGATGAATTGGATGCTAATTTAGCAAATTTAATCCCAATGATTTCGTAACGACTAATACTTTAGGGTTTTTTCTTGTTCCTGTAATAGAAAATTCTTACTCTGGCTCTAGTGACAAAATGAAGTGGGGTTTCTAAACAAGCGGTATGGCAGTGCCCATTCTCAACCTTTTAGCGGCTGATGGTTCACGACAGCAAATTCAACTGGGGCGCGATCGCCTGCTTATCGGTACCGACCCCCAAAGCCAAGTGATTCTCGTCGGTGAGGGGATTTCCCGCCACCATGCCTTGATTATTCCCACGGAGACGGGTTATCAAGTGGCGGATCTTGGGAGCGCCAGCGGCACTTTTTTGAATGGTACGAAGCTGCGGCCACGCACCCCTGTGGCTCTAAAGGCGGGCGATCGCCTACAAATCGGTGACTTTGAAGCCATTTTTGATCCAGATGGCATGGCAACAACGGAACTGCCGGGCACGGTGGTGATGGGGGCTGCCAGTACGCCGATCTTGCAGGTGGCAACGCCCCAGTGGTTGCAGGAATTTCCGCTGCTGAAGGAGGAACTGGTTCTCGGTCGGGATCCGAAGGCGGACATCACCATTGACCATCCCTTTGTGTCCTTTCACCATGCCAAGCTGGTGCGATCGGGAGAGCATTACAAAATTATTGACTTGGGCAGCAAGAATGGCCTTCACTGGCGAGGCACAACGATTAGCGAACATGCCTTGGCACCGGGGGATGTGATCCATGTGGGGGAATTCCTGCGGCTGACCTACTTGTTGATGCCCGCCACGGAGGTTGTGGAGCAAACGCGCCCCCTCCAACTGCGCGATCGCCAGCAGGTGCGGATTGGCCGAGATCCCAGCAATGATATGGTGCTGGATCATCCGGTCGTCTCGCGGTTTCATGCCCGCCTCTACCTTCAGGAAGGACAGTGGTACATTGTCGATCTCGACTCTGCCAACGGCACCTTCATCAATAACCAGCGCCTTGAACCCCGCAAACCCGTGCCTTTACCCACGGGGGCTTTGGTGCGCATTGGCCCCTATAGCTCGCTGTTTACCCCCGACGAAACCATTGTTCCCCACAACGACAGTGGCAATCTGCGCCTCGATGCCATCCACCTCAGCAAAACCACCGCCAAGGGGGCAAAGCTGCTGCAAGACATTTCCCTTTCAATTTTGCCCCGCGAGTTTGTCGCGATTGTTGGCGGCAGTGGTGCCGGTAAATCAACACTCCTCGATGCCCTCAATGGCTTTCGCCCGGCGACGGCGGGCACGGTACTGGTCAATGGCTACGACCTATACCGCTACTTTGGCACCTATCGCACCCAGATTGGCTATGTGCCTCAGGATGACATTATCCACAGCGAGCTAACGGTGGCTCAGGCCTTGGACTATGCGGCACGACTGCGCTTACCTGCTGATTTTAGCGATCAAGAGCGACAGGAACAGGTGAACCGCGTCCTTGCGGAATTGGAGTTAACATCTCGTCGCAATGTACTGGTGAAACAACTGAGTGGCGGTCAGCGCAAACGGGTGTCGATTGGTGTGGAATTGCTCACCCGCCCCAGTTTATTTTTCTTGGATGAAGCCACTTCTGGCTTGGATCCGGGCACAGAAACCCAGATGATGCGGCTGTTGCGGCAGTTGGCAGATCAGGGGCGAACGATTTTACTGATTACCCATGCGACTAAGAATGTCATGCTCTGCGATTTGGTGGTGTTTTTGGCACGGGGCGGCCACCTTGCCTATTTTGGGCCACCGGATCAAGCCCTTAGCTATTTTGATGTCCAAGATTTTGATGAAATTTACCTCAAGATTGAGAGCGAGCCCAATCCGGCGGTGTGGCAGCAGCGCTATCGCCAGTCTCATCTGTATCAAACCTATGTGGTGGAGCGGCAGCGTCCCCTGAATGTGGATACGGGAGCAACCCGTCAAGTTCAACCGCAACGCCCCAAAACAACCTTGCCCCCAGTGGCACCGTGGCGGCAGTGGTGGATCCTCACCCAGCGAAACTTGGCCATTTTGCGACAGGATCGGGCGGCACTCATTCTCATGCTCTCCCTCGCGCCGATTTTGGGAGCCTTGGATTTTGTCCTCTGGAAGCCAACGATTCTCGATCCGGATCAGGGGGATGCGGGGCAGGCATTTACGATGGCCTTTGTTACTGTGCTGATTGCGGTGATGGTGGGCAGCCTAGCGACGATGCGGGAAATTGTTAAGGAACTGGAGATCTATCGCCGCGAACGGATGGTGGGGTTGGGGCTGTGGCCCTATATTTTCTCCAAGCTTGGCCCAGCAGTGGTGCTGGCACTGTACCAAGCAGCGGTTTTTTTGGCGGTGAAGTTTTTGGCGATCGATCTGAGCCTCGGTATTGGGGCGATCGCTGGCTTGTATCTAACGCTGTTTCTGGCCACCTTTGGTGGCATGGTGATGGGGTTACTGGTCTCTGCCCTCTCGCCGACGCAAACCGTGGCTCCCTTGTTAACGATTCTCTTTTTGGTACCGCAGATTACCTTTGCTGGAGCAATTATTCCTCTGAAGGATCTGGGGGGCGTGGGCAATCTAATCAGTGATGTGACGTTGACCCGCTGGAGTTATGCCAATGTGGTGTCCCTCTTCGGTTTTGGTCAGGATGTGGCGCGGGATGCCTGCTGGCAGCAATCCAAATCTGAACGGGAGAAACTCAGTCCTGAAGCCCTAGAGCAATGTCCGTGTTTTGATGATAACCTCTTTCAACGTTGCCGCTTTCCCGGCGTGCGCAAGGAGTACCACCCCGCTGTAGATGAACCCGAACCCCCACAACCTCCGGAACCGGGTGATCCACCGCCACTGCCCAATTCGGTCTTAGAGTTTGATCAGGCCTATCGCGATCGCGTCGAGGAGTACAATCAACGGGTCAAAGACTATCAGGCGGCCATGGAGCGCTGGCAAGACCAATTTGCCCTCTGGAAAGAGCAGCGGGGGCGGGCGATCGCCAGCGGTGAAGCTCTTATTGATCGCTTTTGGAGTCTTCAGAGGCACACGTTCAACGCCAATGTCACCGTCAATAACCTGCGCTTAGGGGGCATTATTGCCCTCATGCTGGGACTAGTGGGGGTTTTTCAAAAACGCAAGGATGTGCTTTAGGCTGTTAAGTGGGCAAAGGCTCGGCTCACTGCCCCTAAGGCCATATCAATCTCGGCAGCACTGACAATGAGAGGAGGGACAAAGCGCACCACCTGCGGCCCCGCGGGCACCAGCAATAGCCCCTCAGCAAGGGCAGCTTTGACGACTTCAGCAGCGGTGAGGGGGGTGTCGGGTTGCAGTTCCAGACCGTTGATCAGTCCCCAGCCGCGCACCTCAGCAATGAGCTGGGGATAGGTTGCTGCTAGTTCGCGTAGTCCTGTCCGCAGTTGCTGCCCGCGATCGCGCACATTTTCGAGGAGATTCTCTTTTTCAAGGATTTCACAAACCGTGAGCGCTGCTGCCGTGGCCAAGGGGTTACCGCCAAAGGTACTGGCATGATCCCCCGGCTGAAAGACAGCACAAAACTCCTTGGCAATCATGGCACCAATGGGAACGCCGCCAGCAAGGCCTTTGGCGGAGGTGAAAATATCGGGTTCGACACCGAGGGTTTCATAGCCCCACAGGAATCCGGTGCGACCAATGCCCACTTGCACTTCATCAAAAATCAGGAGAATGCCTTTTTCGGTACAGAGTTGGCGTACCTGCTCAAAGTAGGGGCGATCGCCAGGACGGACTCCCCCTTCTCCCTGTAACGGTTCCAACAGAATAGCGGCCACTTGGGGCTGGGATCGATCTAGCTGCTCAACAAGAGTCTGCAATGCCGCAAAATCGTTGTAGGGAACATAGGCGAAGCCGGGCACTAGGGGGTCAAAGTGTTGTTGGTATTTGGGTTGACCCGTAGCGGTAATCGTGGCGAGGGTACGCCCGTGGAAGCTAGCCTGTGCCGTAATGATGATCGGGTTGGCAATGTGGCGAACGGTATGGGCGTATTTACGGGCCAGTTTAATGGCGGCTTCGTTGGCTTCAGCCCCGGAATTGCAGAAAAAGACGCGATCGCCGCAGGAGTGAGCCACCAACCACTGCGCCAGTGCCCCCTGTTGGGGAATGTAATACAGATTTGAGACGTGGTGTAGCGTTTGCATTTGGCGGCTGACTGTCTCCACCAAAGCCGGATGGGCATGACCGAGGGTACAGGTGGCAATTCCCGCCACAAAGTCCAGATAGCTGCGGCCTTGATCATCCCAAACACGGCAGCCTTCACCGCGCACGAGCGTAATGGGAAAGCGGCTATAGGTGGTCATCACCACTTGGTCAAAGGCATCGGTACTGAAGGACGTTGGGAGAGCAGCAACCATTGACTCTGGACTCAAAGCAAAAACTTCCTGCTATCTTAGCATCTCCCTCTCGCTGTGGCAGGGGAGTTACAGGTCTCTCTAGAATTAGTGCTTATTGACCCCCAAGGATTGCTTCGGTACACTACACCTAGTATTCCGCCATTGAGTCCTGCCCCTATGGTGCAAAATCCTCCCCGTCCTCAAACCAGCTTCCCCGCTACGGCTCCCACAGCCTATCCCGTGTTTTACCGCACCTACAGCCGCCAAAATGAAGCGGGCGAGCGGGAGAGTTGGCAACAGGTGTGCGATCGCACCCTGCAAGGACTACAGGAAGTGGGGCACCTCACCGCAGCAGAAGTTGCCCTTCTCCGGGAAATGCAGCAGGACTTGAAGGCACTGCCCTCTGGCCGTTGGTTGTGGGTGGGAGGAACGGATTGGGTGCGCCAGCCCGAGAACTTTTCCGGTGCCTACAACTGCACCAGCACCAATGTCGTGGATTGGGATTCCTTTGGCCTGATGATGGACTTGGCCATGCAGGGCTGTGGCACAGGGGCGATTCTAGAGCAGAAATACATCTCCCAGTTGCCGCCGATTTGCAATCGCCTTGAGGTGACTGTCATTGGTCAAATTGGTCAAACCCCCAAGGAAGCGCGTCAAGAGCAAACAACTGTAATACTCACGGGGCAGACCTGTCAAATCAAAGTGGGGGATAGCCGCCAAGGGTGGGTGAAGTCCTACCAAACGCTGCTTGAACTCGCCAGCAATCCTCAACTCGCTGGTTCAGTTCAGGTGACGATTGACATTAGTGATGTGCGTCCTACGGGTGAGCGGCTCAAGGGGTTTGGGGGAGTTGCCAATCCAGTAAAGCTGCCAGACCTCTACCATCGCTGCGCGGCACTGTTGAATGCGGCGGTGGGTCGCCAGTTGACCTCTGTGGAGTGTTGTCTGCTGATTGATGAGGCAGCCGTTGTGGTTGTTGCTGGCAATGTGAGGCGTTGTTTGCCTGAGGATGCTTTGGTACACACAAGCAAGGGACTGATCCCTATCAAAGACATCCAAGTGGGGGACTGGGTGCAAACGCCCTTAGGGTTTCGGCAAGTAACCCAGAAATTTGACCAAGGCTACCAAGAGGCTTATGAAGTAATAACAAATGGTCCCTTGCTGCGAGCTACCCTAAACCATCGGATCGCAACTCTTGCGGATGTTTCAGGGGGAATTCACTGGAAATTTGTCAATGCCTTAAACCCGGGCGATCGCCTGCTTCACAATACTCAAGTTTTACCCGGTACAGTTACTCATTTGCCATCAGACTTTACTGATTCTCGACCACGCGGTAGTCATACTTCTCAAGCAATCACTATTCCAGAACTGACGGCTGATGTTGCTTGGTTAATTGGCTTTACCCACGGGGATGGTTATGTTAGCTTGGGACGCAACAAGTACAACAAACCCTTTGGTAGCATTTGTTGGGTTTATAACAGTTTAGATTCCAAGCTTGCTCAGCAGATTCATACTAAAATCAACTGTGCTCTTACTCTCTTCGGTGTACAAGCCAGACAAGAGTGTATTGAAGGTGAGAATACCTTGCGATCGCGAGTAACCTCTATTCATCTTGCAGAATACTTTCACCGCTATATTAAGCAACCTAAACAACCGTTAGAAGTCCCTAGCTTTATCTTGCAGGGAACGGTTGAGGTGCGTTGTGCTTACTTAGCAGGTCTAGTGGATAGTGACGGTTCTGCCTGTGGGCGGCCACCTTACCTATTAACGACTGTATATCCTAAATTTGCTCGTCAAGTTAGCGCTCTTTTATCTAGTTTGGGAATTGCTGTTCGAATCGGTGTCACACTCCCCCAAAAAGAGCATTGGCAACTCAAATATCACCTCAAACTACCAGCTTTTAAGGCTCGCTACAACAGTCTCATTGCACCGTATTCCTTGAAAGGCAAAATTCATCAAGGACAGGAAGCCCATGGCTTTACAATTCCTGCAACCATGATGCGGGAAACCTATACCTATAGCCAAATGCGGGAAATGGGTTTTGAAGGTTTCCGAAGCGTGGATGCCAATTACGAGAGGTATATTGCTGAAGCTGAAGTTAGTCTTGATATTCCCGTAACAGTAAAAGAACTAGGCAGCTATGACTATGTTCAGACCTATGATATTGAGGTCAAAGATGCCCACTGTTTTTACTGTGATGGTTATCTGATGCACAACAGCGCTGGTATGCGTCAGGGGGCAAGTGAGGATGAAGCTTTTGCCCAGGCTAAACAAAATCTCTGGCAACAGGATGAGCAAGGCAATTGGCGAATTGATCCCAAGCGGGATGCGCTGCGGATGGCCAACCACACCCGTGTCTTTCACACCAAGCCCAGTCTCGAGGAATGTATCAATGCCGTGCGCAGTCAGTTCTATTCAGGAGAAGGTGCCATTCAATGGGCCGGGGAAGCCGTTGCCCGCGCCAATGCCGATCTTTTGACTACAGCGGATCTCAAGCAGGCCTTCCTCCGTGCCTATGAAAATCAACAGGGGGAGGCGTTTTTGCGGCAACTGTTGCCCACTATCGATCAACGGGAGCTGGCTCACCGCTTGGGTCGTTATGGCCTCAATCCCTGCGTTACAAGCGATACGTGGGTACTCACAGAAGTAGGGCCGCGCCAAGTCAAAGATTTGATCGGCCAACAGCACGGCACCTATGTCAATGGCGAATTGTTTAGTACCACCGCCGCTGGCTTTTTCCTGAGTGGTATCCAGCCAGTTCTCAAACTTACCACCCGTGAAGGCTATACCCTACGGCTCACCGCGAACCATCGTTTGCTGAAAGTGACCGCCCAAACCCCGAAAAGACAATACACGGAATGGGTAGAAGCAGGTCAATTGCACGCAGGCGATCGCCTTCTTTTGCACAATCACCGTGATCTAACCCCTTGGGGTGGTAAGGGAACTTGGGAAGAAGGCCGTTACACCGCTCAAGCCCTTTATCAAGTTGCCACAGGAAGCGCTGCTGTGCAAACCCAAGCAGCAGGCTGTTTCACAGGGATTGAGCACCGCCAAAACGACTGGATAGCTGTACTCCCCCATACCTTAGAAAAGAACTTTCGCCTAATCACCATCGAAGAAGGCAGCTATGCATTCTACTGCGGGTTCCTCCGAGAGATTTTCGTTACGACTCAGTTAACATCAATACCACGGCTGCATGTCACACTGGGGGATCGACAACTAGCTTCACTTATTCAGCGCATGCTACTGCGTTTGGGAATCGTTTCGGTGGTTGCAGAATCATCCCTAGTTATCCAAGGGGATAATCTCACAACGCTGGCTCGGGTTCTGGAATTGGGGGCGATCGCCCATAATGACTCCTTACCTCCCGAACGCTTTACAGTTGTCGTTGAGTCAATTACTCCCGATGGCATTGAGCCAGTGTATGACTGTACCGTGCCCGGCCCGAATTGCTTTGATGCCAATGGCTTTGTTGCTCACAATTGCGGTGAAATTATTGGTGCTGATTTCCACTGCAACCTTGCGGAAATCCACCTGAATCAAATTGATCCAGCGGATACGATCACACAGGAAAAAGCCTTCAAGGCTGGTGCGCTCTCAGTGGCAGCGCTATTGAACCATCGCTTTGTTGTCGATCGCTATCAATACTCCCGCGCTATTGATCCCATTGTTGGCGTCAGTTTTACGGGGCTATTTGACTTCTGTGTTCATGCCTTTGGTGTGCCTTGGCTGGAATGGTGGGCCGCGGGACGACCGGATACCCCCCAAGGGCGCGAATTCAAAGCCCAAGAGGCAGCCTTCCTGCAACGCTGGCGGCAAATTGTCCATGAGACCGTCTGGGAGTATTGCGATCGCCACGGCCTCAAGCGCCCCAATCGCTGTACCACCGTCCAACCCTCCGGTACCAAATCCCTGTTGACGGGTGCCTCTCCCGGCTGGCATCCCCCCAAAGCCCAACGCTTTATTCGACGGATTACCTTCCGCAAGGGCGACCCCGTGGCCATGGCCTGCTATGACTTTGGCTACAATATCATTCCCTCCCAGTCCGATAAGGATGAGACAGGGAAACTTCTTGATGATCCCTTTGATCCACGGTGTACCGAGTGGCTAGTGGAAATTCCCGTTGCCGTCTCTTGGGCAGATCTGCCGGGGGCAGACACGATTGATATTAGCCAGTTTTCGGCCTTGGCGCAGTTTGACTTCTATATGCAGGTGCAGCAGCACTACACCACCCACAACACCAGTGCCACCATTGAGCTACGGGAACCTGAAGTCGAACCCCTTGCCACGGCAATTTACACGGCGATTCAGCAGGATCAAGGGTATATCTCTGCGGCGCTCTTGGCACGCTTTGATGCCCATGAAACATTCCCGCGTCTGCCCTTTGAACCCATTAGCAAAGAACGGTACGAGCAGGAAGTCACTGCGGTTGCTCGGCGCAAGCGGATCCATGATTTCCATGAAGCCCTCTCCCGCTATACCCAACCCCTCATGGAAGCAGGACCTGCGGGCTGCGACTCCGATAAGTGTCTAATGTCCTAGGAAAAGGGGGCAAACTCGCCCCTCTATTTAGGCAACTTTGTAAACCAGTTCTTCTTGGCGCGATCGAGTTGGCCTTGAACCATTCCAGAGACCATACTGAAGTCTGCCCCAGAAATATCGGCACCGGTAAAGTTGGCTCCTGAGATCGAGGCATCCTGCAATTTTGCTCCCTTCAAATTTGCCCGCTCAAAGTTGGCTTGCACCAGATAGGCACCGCAGAGATTGGCATCACTCAGGTTAGCTCCTTGAAGATTGGCTTCCCGCAAGACCACATTGGTGAGGATACAACCCTTCAAATCAGCATTGGTAAAATTGGCATTGGCAAAATTGGCACCGGAGAGATCGGCATTGCGCAATACCACATTGGAGAGGTCGACATCCACAAAATCCCGTTCTCCCCGCTTATAGGCCGTTAGCACTTGGGCAGCCGTCATCCGTACGGTGACTTTGGGGCGCAGATGCTGACCCGAGCCTGCCCCCACAACTGGCGGCCCACCCCATGGAGATCCTGTCATCCGCGATTGCCGCAACCGAGCTGCTGCAGCATTTTGACGCACAGAGGAGGCATAACTAGAGGACTGAGCTGATCCACGGGGTCGGCCTTGGCTGGGAGGGGCTGCAAGGGCATTACTGAGGTCATCATCCTCTGCTGTAACGGTAGGGGCAGCCAGCGCAGGTGTTTCTTGGCAATCAAGGAGCTGGAGATCGGCTAGGACATCGATCGCGCTTTGGTAACGGTTTTTAACGCTATCCTCCAGCATTTTGTCGAGGAGAGCGGCAAACCTAGGGGAGATATTTTTGACGTACCGCTTCCAATGCCATTCCCCCGTGTGCGGATCTCGCTCAATCTCTTTGGGTGATTTACCAGTGAGGAGATAAACACAGGTGACACCCAGAGCGTAAATATCGCTGGCATAGATGGGACGCATGGCCATTTGCTCCGGCGGCGCATACATCGGTGTTCCCACGGCAAAGCTGGTAAATGTGGATAGCTCTGGGGCATTTTCCACCATCGCCTGGGTGACTTTGTCTTTGACTGCACCAAAGTCAATGAGCACTAGCTTGTTGTCAATATCACGGCGGATCAAGTTGGCAGGCTTAATGTCACGGTGGATCACACCATTTTTGTGTAGGTAATCAAGGATGGGCAGCACTTCCTGCAAAACCTGCTTCACCTCTTCTTCGCTTTTGGGGCCAAAGCGTTTGACCTCCTGTTGCAGGGTGAGGCCACCCACATATTCTTGGATGAGATAGAACTCATTTTCATTTTCAAAGTAGCCAAGCAAACGCGGCAGTTGTGGATGGTTGCCAACTTTGCCGAGGGTGGTCGCTTCCCGCAAAAAGAGTTCCCGCGCCATGGCCAAGATATGGGGAGCAGTGGCGGCTGGCCGTAATTGTTTAATCACACAACTGGGGTTGCCGGGCAGTTTTGTATCCACGGCCAAAAAGGTAGTACCAAACCCTCCCCGCCCCAGCACCTTAATGGCTTTGTATTGATCGTTGAGCAACAATTTGCTGCCACAGGATTGGCAAACCTCTACATGATCGGGGTTTTCTGGCTTGACACAGTTTGGGTTTAGGCAGTAACTCATAGGCAGCCAAGGGGATGAATAGCACGTTCAACAGGGGGAAGGGTGATAGGGTGACCTGTTTTCAAGTCACAGCTCACAGGAATGTGCCCCCACCGCTAGTATGATTCAATAGCTTCCACAGGACGACTCCGTACTTTTACGATACTCTTTTTTCTTTGCCTCACCCTATCCGTGAAATTACGGAAGTTGGACAAAACGCTTACAGCCCTTTCCTAAAATATGGGATGCATAGGGACGAAGCTGATCCTGCTCGACAGTAGCTTTGACTGTTTTAAGGGTTTCCCAACCTTGTGAAAAGAGCCTTCGGTATGATACAAGGGTAGCACTTCATCATCCCTGCTGTGGCTTTGGCTATGACCCCGCTTGTGACAACTGATGCTAAAGATTCGCTGTGCGATCGCCAGCAGGTTTTGGCGTGGTTGACGGAGAATGTGCCTGCACCCCGACTCCAACATATCCTGCGGGTAGAAACGATGGCAGCGGAGCTAGCCCTACACCACGGTTTGGATGTGGATCGCGCTGCTTGGGCGGGGTTATTACACGATTTGGCAAAGTACTTTCCGCCGGAGCGGCTATTGAGCATGGCACGGGAGGCGGGGCTGCCGATTACGGAGGTGGATGAGGCGGATCCCCACCTGCTTCACGCGGATGTGAGTGCCCTTGTGGCGCGACAGCAATTTGGCATTACCGATGAACAGGTCTTAGCAGCCGTTGCCAACCATACCTTGGGTCAACCGGGAATGGATGCCTTGAGTTGTGTTGTGTTTCTCGCGGATAGCTTGGAGCCGGGGCGAGGCCAGACGGTGGAGCTAGAGGAATTGCGCAAGGTGGCTCACCAAAATTTACAGGAGGCGGTGTGGCGGGTGTGCGATCGCACGCTGTTGTGGTTGGTTGACCAGCACCGTTTAATTCACCCCCGCATGATCCTCACCCGCAACTGGGCAATGCAGGTGGCACCAGCAAAACCGAAAAAGAGCGAAAAGAAAGGCGCCGCCAAGGTTTAGAGGCCTTGCTACCCTAGAAAACGGGTTTGATCTCGGAGTTGCGTTATGACCACTGCTTCAGCAAGGGCTGTTCCCGGTATTTTCTCAGGTGAATTCATTCAGGAAACGCTCGCTTTGACCCGTCGCCTGTTTATCCAACTGCAACGGCGCCCTTCAACACTGGTGGCGGGGGTGGTACAACCCTTGATTTGGCTGATCCTCTTTGGGGCTCTCTTCCAGAATGTGCCGCAGGGTCTGTTTGGCGAGAGTACCAATTATGGTCAGTTTCTCTGTGCCGGTATTATTGTCTTTACCGCCTTTAGTGGCGCCCTCAATGCGGGGCTGCCGGTGATGTTTGACCGTGAGTTTGGCTTTTTGAATCGGCTGTTGGTGGCGCCATTGGCTTCGCGGTTTTCAATTGTGTTGGCCTCGGCTTTGTTCATCACAACCCTGAGTTTGATTCAGGTGGTGGCGATCGCCAGCCTAGGGGTGCTGCTAGGAACCGGGCTACCGAATTTAGCGGGCATTGGAGTTGTCTTGGCCACCGTACTAATCTTGGTTTTTGGTGTGACAGCCCTAAGTCTCGGACTCACCTTTGCCTTGCCCGGTCACATTGAACTGTTGGCGGTGATTTTTGTGATCAACCTGCCGTTACTCTTTGCCAGTACTGCCTTGGTGCCCCTGTCGTTTATGCCGCGCTGGTTGCAGTGGATTGCCAGCCTCAATCCCCTCAGTTTGGCGATTGAACCGATTCGCTATGTCTATTTACATCCTGACTGGCAGTTTAGTGATGTGGTCATGGTGGCGCCTTGGGGATCCCTAAGCTTGGGAGCAGCGCTGCTGATTCTTTTGGCGGTTGCCGTAGGGATGAGCCTACTCATTCAACCCCTGTTGCGGCGGCGCTTGGCCTAGACCACCCGCAGCGTGAAGCCTTGGGTACACCACTCCCGCACATCCAAGGAAAACTCATTCCCCTCCGGTTCACTGCTGAGATCCCCTAGCAGACCGAGAACCAAGGCAAGACTATCCTCACCAGAAATTAGCAATGGCTCTGAATGGCTAGGGTGGCTACTCAGTTGGCTAAAACGAGTCAGGGGGCGGTGGCTGCTGATGATAAAAACCTTCAGCCATTGGCAAGGGCGATTCAGCGTCCACGTATAAAGGGGAATATTCAAGCCCGGCGCAACCGCCAACTGCCACGACTGCGTTTGCAGTGGCAGCAGGAGAATCCCCTGACTGCTATCCCAAGCAACGGCGACAATGTTGAGGGGGCGATCGCCATAGTTGTAGAGGCTCCAGCGGCAAGTATCCCCCTTGGCCAAGGTGAGGGGCGTGTCTAAGTTCGTGGCTGGCAGCTTGGTGCTCAGAACCTCCGGCAGGGGATTGGGGCTGCGGGGGGGGGATTGGCGGCTCAGGAGTTTTGCCGTTGGCGATAGTTGCTCAAGGGTTGTACACACGGCCACCTGACTAGAGGTGGGGTTCAAGGTCAGTGTCAGCCATTTTTGAGCCAGCAGGACATTCAGCAGGGGGTTCAAGCGACGGATGCTGGCTTTGGCGGCTTCATTGGTACCTGTGCAACTGTGTTGGAGCAACGTTCCCACCGGCCATTCCAATCCATAGCTACCCCCTGTGGCACTTCTAGTGAGAACCACATCTGGCAGCGACTCACTGCCGTTGAGCACAGCAACGTTCTCTTCGTTGGTCAGCGCATTGATGGCATCTACCCGCTCAATCTTGCTCAGCTTGGGGTCTAGTGCCACTTGTAGCTGCAGATTTTTCCCTAGGCGCCGTTGTTGCTCATAGAGGCGATCGCCCACTTGCAGGGGCTGACCACTTACCCCCTGAGCCATGATGCCATTAAAACTAACCATGTCAACGACCGTGGCACCATCGGCAGTGCTCCAACGACTGTGGGGATGACAATGGGCTAATAGCCAAGGACTGAGGCCGCCACACCAGATTTGAAGGGCGCGATCGTGACCGGTACTTTGCACCACACCATCAAAGCCGTGGGGTAGGGGGACATTCCCCGGCAATCCATCGCTGACGAGATGAATTTCTGCCCCAGTTTGCCAGCGCAGTTCATCGGCGGTGTACATCAGGCTGGTCGCCAAGGGGCGATCGCCCCCCAAAGCCGCTAGATAATGGCTCAAACTAGCAGTAAAGAGTCCCATAGGAACGCCATTCAGGTGCGTTTCTACCCCCAAATCGGCCCAGAGCAGCAGATGATCCTTGGGAACTTGGCCTGTGCCACGGCTCTCTACAGGCTGCAACGGCACAAATCGCCAGCGCAACATCTCCCCCTCAATGGGTGGCGGGCTAAAGCGGGTGTCGAGCCATACCTGTACCCCTTTGGTACGCAGTAATTCAGCAAGCGGTAAGATGCCCTCACCTGCTGCTGTGGCATCGGCGAAAACCAGTGCTGGTTGTTGCTGCCAAAGCGTGCCGTAGCCACTAAAGTAAACTAACAGGGGCTGACCAGCGTGCTCCAGCACCCCTAGGGTTTCTTGAACCGCATCGAGGGTTGCCGCCTGTTCCGTCAGTAGCGTAATGTCACTGTCCGCTAGCCCCCAGCCATCTAGCAATAGGTTTTTCACTAGCTCAACATCCGTTAGACAACCGCCTAAAGGGGGCACACCCACCAACTGGGGATAGTGGTTAATGCCAATCAGGAGTGCTCGCCACGGACGAAGAGAGTCTGCCAAGGAGCCGCCTGCCGTTTGCCAAACCCACGGCATCAGTGTCAGTGCCGCAGCACCGTACAAAAAAGAACGACGGCTTAACCTCATGCCTTACCTCCCAACAGGCCCATCCTCAGATTCGAGCACAGGCACGACAACACTTATGAATTAGGACTAGTTCTATTCTCAAAGGTTGTGGACGCAATTCAGCGCACAGCGAGCATAAAACGTCAATTTTTCCTAGGGGTCTTCCCCCCGCACAATGAAGCAGACGCGCTGGCCAATGGTTACCGCATGATCACCAATGCGCTCTAGGTTGCGAATCAGCAGCAGGAGGATTAAGCGCAATTCCACTGGTTCTTGCGGATCCAAAGGGGTGCAGAGTCGCTCATAAAGACGTTGATAGTCGGCATCGACGGCATCATCGCAGTTGGCAAGGGCTAGCCCGACCTCAGGATCCAAATTAGCAATGGCGGATAGGGCTTCCGATAGTAACAGTTGCGATCGCTGGAACATCACGCGGATGTCCTCAAGGCAGGGTGGGGGTGGATAGCGCAGCAGCGTTTGACCCGCACGGCCAATTTCAAGGGCATAATCGCCGATCCGCTCTAGATCGCGGCAGAGGTGCGAGAGCATGACCAAAAATCGGAGATCCTCGGCCACAGGGGCTTGCAATGTCAGCAGGGCGATCGCCTCACGATTGAGTTCTTGGGCGCTGCGGTCAATGTCCCGCTCCCTTTGGATCAACTGCTCGACACTGAGGAGATGTCGCTCAATCAAGACACCATAGGCCAACTGACAGGCACTTTCCACCAGTGTCCCCAGTCGCAGCAAGTCACTGCGCAGACGTTGTAGTTGCCGTTCAAAATGGGTGGCCACGGCCTCAGACCAGCTCTTTGTAACATTAAGCCTAATAAAATCGCAACGAGTCCACCATTAGCGGTATCTTCAAATTGAATTGGTATTAATAAGTTCTTTATCGAAATAAATTCGGGATACATTCAGTGACGACACCACAGTGCTTTTCTCAAATACGGGGTACATCGAAGGAAATGGGAAGCTATCCTAGGCCAGCTTCTGCTGTGTTGAGCAGGTGCCATTATTGCGAAAAGAGCTGTAAAGTGAGGGCAAAAGACTGTGAGGCTTCTAAGTAAGCTAAATTAGGAGACCCCAATTCATGGAGGCGGGTTTACCGTCCCTGTTTCAAGTGTGTACGCCCCGTGCGGATGTCCGTCAAGGGCAGATCGTCGACTCAGATTTCGCGGCAGATTTAGCGCAGGTGATTCGCGGTCAAGCACCACCCGCCTATCAAGACCCACAGCAATTTTTTGCCCATACCCATCCCACGCGGGGATTGCGGCAATTACTCACCAGTGTTTGCCAGCGACTTCAGGGCAGCCATGAGCAGGTGGGAGCAATTTTTCGCCTTGATACCAGCTATGGCGGCGGGAAAACCCATGCCCTTATCGCCCTGTGACATATCCTAGGCAATCTTGCAAATGCTAGTCACCTCAATGAGTTTATTGATCCAGCCTTACTGCCTCGGCAAAAGGTGGGGGTTGCTGCCTTTGATGGTGAAAATGCGGATCCGCTCAACGGTCGCCAGTTGGCACCAGGCATTTTGGCACGCACTCCTTGGGGAGAAATTGCATGGGCGTTGGCGGGACAGGAGGGAAATGATGCCTTTGTGATTCTGGCCTATGTCTGTCAACTCCCTGAGACGAAAACAACCGTCTCGTGGCAGGGTAACTATCAGACAGTGGCGGGCAGTCACCTCGAATTTGAGTACGAGGGCGATCTCAATGATCTAGGACCTGTGAAGGACTTTTGGGCAGCACAGATGCGAGCAGCCAGTGAGAAAGAACTTCATGCCACCTACGCGATCGAGTTTTTCAAAGGATTAGAGTTGGCGGGCAATACCCCAGAGCAGGTCACAGAACGCCTCTGTCGCCAAGGGGTGGGGGCAGCCCATGTGCAGGCAAGTGCCTCAATTGCGACCTAGGAGGAATTCACGTCGCGTTTATGAGCAAACGGCGAGCAGTTGCAATCAATACCGGTACAAACCCATGAGCCGCCTCAAGCGCTGAAGCTAAAATTGCCGCATCTTCAACCTATTCATGCACCATTTGATTGCGCAGCTTACGCATATCTATCTAGGCTTGGGCATCGAGGATCAGACCCAGTTTTTCAGCCCGATCCAGATTCTGGGCAAACGTTGCCGTACGCTCGCCGTGCACAGCCAAATAGGTCGGCAATAGCTTATCGCCAACGGTATCTTGGAGACGACTAAAGCGGCAGACAAAAGCATCCACTCGCTCGGCTAAATCCTCATCCTCAGTCAATTGACGAGCACGCTCTGGTGTAAAAGGCTGGTCAAACAAACGCCGGTCAGTGGCTTCCAAGCGTAGAATTTCCCGCTCTACCAACTGGGAGAGATACTGCCAGCGGGCAGCAAGTCGCGAATCGAGCATCACAGAAGAATCCCCTCTTGACGGGCAACCTCGTGGATGGGCGAACGGAGGAGATTGGGTGCCGCTAAAACCACATCAACATTGCGTTCATCCAAAAAGCGGCTGATTCGGCCAGCAAGGCGGGCAGCCAGTAGAGCAGGCGATACCACTGGATAGGGCAGTTCCACGAGTAGATCGACATCGCCGCCCCGCAGATCATCGTAGATACGAGAACCAAAAAGGCGAACGGTGGCTTCTTCGCCCGCCAATTCGCTGACAATAGAGCGAATGCCAGTCACTTGTTCAGGTGTTAAGCGCATGCGATCGCCTGCTCATTCCTCTATTAAATTGATCTTAAGTCGAGACTGGGCCTAAGATTGCCGTTTGGGTAGTGCAGATTTTCATCAGTGGCCACGGGCAGCAGCTAAACTGCAAGAACTGAGCATTGATCCTGAGACCTTAGAGATGTAGCATGACCCCAACAACGACAGCGGCTCCCCTTCCCAGCCTAGAGTCTGCCCTTGGCCAGCCGAATTATCAACTGCGGGTGACCTATAGCCGTGCCAGTGATCTGCACATGGAGGTGTGGCAACTACCTGCGGTGGCAACGCCCGATCTGGTGAAGCCCTTGCGTTTGGGGGGCTTAGGAGGACGACATCTTGCCCTCATTGAAGAGCGGGTGCTACGGCAATTGGCGCGATCGCGCGTGAAGCTGGGGAAAGTACTGCCCCATGAACCTCAGGTGTATTCCCTGACAGAAGAGGTGGCACTACGGCTAGGGTTAATTTTTCGGGTGTTGGCGCCGATGCGCAGTCGCGACAAAATGATGGCCTGTGTGATGGGGATTGAGGAAATGGGACAGGAGGAAGCGGCCTATTGGTTGGGCATGGCACTGCATCACCAGAATCCTCGGCGGGTCTTGGCAGCACTACGATTGTTGTTGCAGGAATAAAAATTAATTTGGCTCCAAAATCTTAACAAGAATCCGCATCAAAGTCTCAAGATCGTCGTCGGGAACGCGGTACAGGGTTAGGCTTTGTTGAATTTGCTTTTGCGCTCGATGCAGGAGGCCAAATTGCCAAATATCCCCGGTGGAAACTGCCCCTTGCAGGATGGGCTGCGGACTCTCTGTCTATTGGTCGAGGGCAATCAGTTCAACGGCCAGTTGGGTAAAGCCTTTGGCAAGGTCAGCATTTTGGGCTTCAACCACCAGCAGCTTGCCGACAGCGTAAAGGTAGTAGTCGAGGGAGCCTTTAAGCTGGTCACTGACGGTGAGGGGATACTCGATGCGCAGTTGAGCGTAGTTATCGAAAGGTATAGGACTGTGCGGGCTAGAAAATAGCAGGTCTAGTCATCTTGCAGTCTGTTGCTTGGTTCCTGCGGCATCGCTCTTTTAGTGTAGCTTTTGGCTTTGACTGGACGGAGAAAAAAGGCGTAGCGGTGCATATTGCATCCTTACTCCAATGGATAAAACTTAGGCAAAGATATTGTGGGATGAGCAGTGATGAAAACGAATCTTGAGGCTATCAAGCAAGCGATCCAAGGCGCGATCGCCAGTGAAGCAGTGACGGTTGAAGTTTCACAAACAGGCTCTCAACTCACAGTGATTTTCAATCGCCCTAGGGACAAAACAGTGGACTTTACGGCTCTAGCGGATCAAACTGTGGATATCCTAAATCGGCAACCCTTGGGACGGATCAACTTCGTGAAATTTTATGGGCGCAAAACTGGGGGAACCCCTGAATGGGAATATGCCGAACCGCTATCCCCCCCACCCCCGCAAGCGGTTATTCAGGAAACACTGCAAACAGGTCTCTCGGAATTTGGGCAGCGGTTTCAGTTCTATAATCAAACCATTACGGCGACATCAGCCCTTGCGATCTTCCTCATGCTGTTGCTAGGGGGACTTTTCCCGAATAGCAAGTGGGAGTACAAGACAGTATATGTTACGGCAAAAACAGTATCTTTAGGTGCGTACCCAAAATTTTCCGCAAAAGAAGTTTCCCTGATGGAGTTGGAGAGTGAGGTAGAAA
This sequence comes from Thermosynechococcus sp. B1, assembly GCF_030322985.1. Lineage (NCBI taxonomy): Bacteria > Bacillati > Cyanobacteriota > Cyanophyceae > Acaryochloridales > Thermosynechococcaceae > Thermosynechococcus > Thermosynechococcus sp. B1. Next base: position 2,322,225 of record NZ_CP096573.1, read on the forward strand.
AGCTGGGTAAGCAGGGTTGGGAGCTAGTGGATTCTTTTGTGGAGGATGAAACGGTGCATCCCAATTTTGGCAACGAGGAATACGTAACAGGTTTGCAGCCCAATGTGCGCCCCAATAGGGTGGTGTTGCTTTTTAAGCGGAAGACGTGGTTTTAGATAGGGTTCAAGCAATGACAGGGTGGCAGGGGCGATCGCGCCGTGCCCGCGTGCTGAGTGTGCCGGCTGCCCTAGAGGAAAAGTTACTGCCCTTTGCCCCTGCAAGCCCGCCGCCTGCGGGAAACCCCAACGCTCTATACCCCTCAAGTCGCAAAAGCTGCCCCCACCCCTGAACCAGTTCTGACCTGTTCGCCCCGTGCTTTGGTTTGGCATTATCTGTATGATGCGCCGCGTCATTCCCCAGCGGGCGATCGCGTGGATGTGGCCTACCTTGCCCCCGGCCTACCCCAAGCGGTGCGGGTCACCACTGATCCTGAGTACTACGATCAGCACTGCGATAGCGTTGAACTTTGGTCGCCGGGCAGTCCCCTCTTTCCGCCACCGGTGATGATTCCCGAACCAACCCCTTCCAAGGGCATTACTCGTGGTGAATTTCTAGCGTTGCTTGGCGATCGCCAAAAATAGCCGTGCCAATGCGCACCATGGTTGCCCCAGCTTGCACCGCAAGGGGATAGTCCTGCGTCATACCCATGGAATACTCCTGCCACTGCAGCTGCTGCCACGGTTTTGTACGCAGTTCCTCGCCCCAAGCCCGCAATTCCTGAAAGACTTGCAATTGCTCTGCGGGGGGCAACCCCAAGGGCAGAATCGTCATCAGGCCACAGCAGCGCAGATGGGAGAGGGCATCGAGTTGGGGAAGGGCTGCTTCCAGTTCGGATCTTTCCCAGCCGTGTTTTTGGGGGTCGGGGCGGAGCTTCACCTGCAGTAGACAGTGGGGACTGGGGGCGTCGGTTTCCCTGAGAATGGCATTGATGCGCTCAGCTAATTTCCAGCGGTCAACGGTGTGAATCCAGTCAAAGAGTTGCAGCGCCTGCCGCACTTTATTGGTTTGCAGATGGCCAATGAGATGCCAGGTAATATCCGTGAGGTCAGCCAATTCAGTGCGTTTACTGGCCGCTTCCTGGACGCGACTTTCGCCAAAATCCCGAATGCCGGCCTCGTAGGCAGCCCGAATCGCGGCCGCTGGCATAAACTTACTCACGGCAATGAGGCGGACATGGGGGGGAAGTGTTGATTTGAGGTGGGTGGCGCGATCGCGAATTTCAGCAGCGGATAACACAGGCAATTTGCGGGCAAGGATGCTTTTTGATCCTAAAACCCTGTTGCAAAAAGTGAAACCATGGCAGGATTTTGAGTTTCCTTGACTAGGCTAGAGGGTAGGATTCAGAACGCTGCTATGGCTGTGCCCCTCAAACTCTCCCTTGGCCTCATTGGTTTACTCGCTCTCGGTACCCTTTTAGTGGGGAAGTTGCTCTCCCCAGGAGAAAACTTTATGTCCTCTGCCCAAGGTCAGCCCAATTGGGGAATTGAGTCAAACCCCTCGCCACTCCCTAAACCTGAACCGCCACCGCGCGTTTCTGTGGCTGACTACGATCGCTACCGCCAAGTCATTGAGCGCACCCGCAGCATGATCCACAACTCAGAAGCGCGGCGGCTTGCCGAGCAATATGGCTTGAACATTCTTGACATCACATGGGAGGACACCGCTCGCTACCACAACTCTGCCGTCGGCCCTAATATCAGTGACATGACGATTCAAATTCAGCAGTACAACCCACGCACCAAGGGTTATGAACTGAGTCTGATGCCCGTGATTCGCTTTCCCAATTTTAGCGATCGCACAGCGGATATTCCCCTCGAACGCTTCTTTATCTTGGTGGGCAATGAAAAGGGCAAGCCGCTTCAACGGGTCAACCTCAAGGAATTTCTCGGTAACTTCCGCAAGTATCTCCACAATCCCCGCTCCTGGGCAGGGAATCGTCGCTCCCTTTTGGCCGATCGCGATAGCCATGTGCTGGTGAGTGCCCAAGCCTGTTTCCTACCCATTCCACCCCAAGGGGAAGCCACCTTTAACCCTGTGCTGTTTAACTACCAGAGCTACGAAAAAAATCCAGCGGTTTTAGCAATTCTCGTCACTCGCCAAGGTACCAGCGCCACCGTTATTGACAACAAGCGGGATGCCTTTGAAGCGGGGCAGACGTGGGGGCAGCGACTGTTTTTCAATAAGAATGGCGAACGGGCGAGCCTAGTGGGACAACGCGCCAGTGATTTTGGGGTGAGAACTGGTGGTGGTGAGATTACCTCTGCCCAAGCGGAAGCGGCGGGGATGAATATGGTGATGCTGATCCAAGTGCCCCTGAAGCAAGCCCCTCGGCCCCGATCGGTTATGCCCCCTTTCTCGATGCCCGCCCCCGCCCTCATGGAGGCAGCACCTAGCGCTGGTCGTTCCAATGTGGAGGCGGCAGTCATTAGTTATGGCAAGGTGGAAGGCCCCTTCACTGAAATTGATAACCTGCCGATCGAGCGGGATCCCCGCTTCCCCATCCGCGTCACGGTGCAATTTTATAAAGCCACCGATAATGGCGTTGTTGCTGCCGAGGATATGCGCCACATCAAGGATCAAATTGCCAAGGTCTATAGCAATGCCGATTATGTCGGCAGCCTCGTCATTGATGGTGACACTGGGCGCCCCACGGAATACACAGGCAGCAAGCAGCAACCCCCCGGCTGGTGGGACGACTTCTGGCAACGGCACCAACAAAATACTGGTCAAACCCGTGAGGAAGCCCTAGAAATGTTGCGGCGATTGCGGGGCAAAGACTGGATGCCGAGGTCGCAAGGGGAATTGGAACAGGCACTGAAGGCGCTGCAAAATTCGTCCCAATAGAGCTAACGCCGCTGCTGCTTACTTACCCATTTGCGACTAAAGCGCAGTTCCATGCCGACGCCCTCTGCCCAGACTTGCAATTGCTTGAGGAAGGCTTGGCGATCGCTCCCTTGGAGAACGGCCAATTGATCCGCCGCTTCGAGGGCGTAGGGGTACCCTTGACCCGTAATCAGTTCACCGCAGAGCCAGCGAATCACCTGATCCAGTAAGCCCGCTTCGTAGAGCCACAGGGGGAGTTCAAGGCGCACAGGATAGCCCTGATGGGCCTTGAGGTAGCAAAAGCCAATGTTCTTAGCCCAAGGGCCATACCGTTCGAGGATGCCCCCGCGATCGCAGATAAACACAGGGGAGCGATCGCCCCATTGGGTCAACACCGTGCTCAACAGTTGGGCATCCGAGAGGTGGGGACTCGGCGCCAGCTGCTCCAGATATCCCAAAAGGGTCACCAAATCCCGTGCCTGAGAGCTATCAATATAGGCCACCAAGGGAATCTGGTGTTGCCGGCTCGCGGCAAGGGTTTGGCACAGTGCCGCCACATATCGCCTCTGCCACTCGGGGGCATAGGACTCGGCAAACGTGGCCACAAAGGAGCCATCAAACAATAGTAATGCGGGTGCGGTTACCTCGGCCATGCGCTCCCGTAGGGTTTTTAATTCCAGTTCAAAGCGGCGCAGATGGATATAGCGTTCGTGGAAGCGATAAATTTGCGGCTGTCGCAACTGTTCTTCCGCTTGGCGCAGTTCCGCTGGTGTAATTAGTTCAAGGACAATTTCCTTGGCGTAGGGGCGATCGCGCCGATGGGGATTGAGAAACCACCCCGCCTGTACCACACCCACGGGCAAAAATAGCTCTTCACTGGGCACAATCTGGGAACCATCCACCGCCACAGTGGTGACATCCATGAGTTGAGTCATTGCCCACTCCCGCGCCGCCTGACGATGGGGCCACTGGATCTCCAAGGGAATGCGCCACCCCTGATGCCACGGTTCAATGGGACGTGCCCCCCAATCTGGGATCTGGGGATCAATGGCAGCGGTGATGTCGGCAATGGTTTGCTGCTGCCATGTCTTGAGAGCCTGTTGGTAGGCCTGTCGCACCTGAGCTAGGGCGGTGTCATAGCTGAGAAATTCGGCCTTTTTATGATTTAGTTGCTGCACCAGTTGGGAAAGGGGTAACACCATGACTGGGAAAGACTAGAGAAACGCCTCTTGCTATTCTCAACGGAATAGGTATGGGTTTGCCTTGTGTCCCCTCCTGCGGTAGATATTAAGGTGTCCACTGACCCTCCCCCAAAAACTGTGAAGGCACTCACTCTCCTTGGCTCCACTGGCTCCATTGGTACCCAAACCCTTGACATTGTTGCCCAATATCCCGATCGCTTTCGTGTCGTTGGCCTTGCGGCGGGTCGTAACTTGGAGCGACTGATTCCGCAAATTCGCCAATTTCAGCCGGAGATTGTCAGTATTGCCGATGCCAAGCAACTGCCAGAGTTAGAGGCGGCACTGGCCGATCTGCCCCAAAAACCGCAACTGGTGGCGGGGGAATCCGGTATTGCGACGGTAGCGGCCTATGGGGATGCCGATGTTGTGGTCACCGGCATTGTTGGTTGTGCCGGTCTGGTGCCGACGATCGCCGCCATTAAAGCGGGTAAAGATATTGCCTTGGCCAATAAGGAAACGCTGATTGCCGGTGCGCCCGTGGTTTTGCCGCTGCTTCAGGAGTACGGTGTCAAGCTCTTGCCCGCTGATTCTGAGCACTCGGCGATTTTTCAGTGTTTGCAGGGGGTGCCCGAGGGAGGACTGCGGAAAATTATTCTCACTGCTTCCGGAGGCGCTTTTCGTGATTGGCCGGTGGAAAAACTCCCGCAAGTGACGGTGGCCGATGCCCTCAAACACCCCAACTGGTCAATGGGACCCAAAATTACTGTGGACTCGGCAACCCTGATGAATAAAGGCCTAGAGGTGATTGAAGCCCACTACCTCTTTGGCATGGACTACGACAATATCGAGATTGTGATCCATCCCCAAAGCATTATCCACTCGCTGATTGAGTTGCAGGATACCTCCGTGCTGGCGCAGTTGGGCTGGCCAGATATGCGGTTGCCGCTGTTGTATGCCCTCTCGTGGCCAGAGCGAATTCCCACCAACTGGTCATCACTGGACTTGGTAAAGGCAGGAGATTTAACCTTTCGATCGCCGGATCACCAAAAGTATCCCTGTATGGGGCTGGCCTATGCTGCGGGTCGCGCTGGTGGGGCAATGCCAGCGGTGCTGAACGCTGCCAATGAACAGGCGGTGGCGCTCTTTATTGCCGAGGCGATTTCGTTCCTTGAGATTCCCCGCCTGATTGAGATGACCTGCGATCGCTACTCTGCCCAAAACATTAACAACCCTACCCTAGAGGACATTTTGGCCGCCGATCGCTGGGCGCGAGAAACGGTACAGGAGTTGGCACAACGGGGAGTTAGCCCCATGGTTGCGCTATAGAGTGTGTCAAAATACCATACAGATTGCTTCAGAGGAAAGCCAATGGATACCCGCGCATTCAAGCGATCGCTACATAGTTCCGAAAACTACCACCGCAAAGGCTTTGGCCACGGTGAGGAAGTAAACCAGCAGCTGCAAGGGGAGTATCAAAGTTCGCTGATTCAGCAAATCCGCGCCAATGGCTATCGCTGGCAGGAGGGGGATGTAACGATTCGCTTGGCGGAGGCCTTTGGCTTTTGTTGGGGGGTAGAACGTGCCGTTGCCTTGGCCTATGAAACCCGCACCCACTTTCCCACGGAGCGCATCTGGATCACGAATGAAATTATCCACAATCCCTCGGTGAATGAGCGCCTGCGGCAAATGGCCGTGGAATTTATTCCGGTGGTCAATGGGGCAAAGGACTTTAGTGAGGTGCGCCAAGGGGATGTGGTGATTTTGCCCGCTTTTGGTGCCAGTGTCCAAGAAATGCAACTGCTGAATGAGCGGGGCTGCACGATTGTCGATACCACTTGCCCGTGGGTCTCGAAAGTGTGGCACAGTGTTGAAAAGCACAAAAAGGTGAGCTTCACCTCGATCATTCACGGTAAGTACAACCACGAAGAAACGATCGCCACCAGTTCCTTTGCGGGCACCTATTTGATTGTCCTCAACCTCGAAGAAGCCCGCTATGTCTGCGATTACATCCTCAAGGGAGGCGATCGCGAGGCCTTCATGGCCAAGTTTGCCAAGGCTTGTTCTGCGGGCTTTGACCCCGATCGCGATCTGGTGCGGGTCGGCATTGCCAATCAAACAACGATGCTCAAGGGGGAAACCGAACAAATTGGCAAACTCTTTGAACGCACGATGATCCAAAAGTATGGTCCCGATCGCCTCAATGAGCACTTCATGAGCTTCAACACGATTTGCGATGCCACCCAAGAACGCCAAGATGCAATGCTGAACTTGGTCAAGGAACCCTTAGATCTGATGGTGGTAATCGGTGGCTACAACTCATCAAATACCACCCATCTCCAAGAAATTGCCATTGAACATGGGATTCCTTCCTACCACATTGATTCTGCCGATCGCATTGGGCCGGGGAATCGCATTGAACACAAACCGCTGCATCACGCTCTCACTGTTACCGAGAACTGGCTGCCCGATCGCCCAATCACCATTGGCATTACGTCCGGTGCCTCCACTCCCGATAAGGTGGTCGAGGCGGTTCTCAATAAAATTTTTGCCCTGCGGTCTGTGGTAGCGGTTTCCTAGGCCTCTGATGCTTGGGTCAAATCCCAAGCGGGCGATCGCTGACAACTGATCTCGTAGAGGGCAATGCCCACCGCCACTGAGGCATTTAGGCTATTGGTGCGCCCCGCCAAGGGAATGGCGACAATTTCATCGCAGTGCTTTTGCGTTTGCAGGCTAATTCCTTCCCCTTCACTACCAACCACAAAGACCGTAGGGCGATCGAAGGTAATTTTCGGTAGGGGCACCGCGCCACGTTCCGAGAGGCCATAGATCCAGTAGCCGGCTTCTTTAAGGGTTTCAAGGGCTTGGTTGAGGTTAATCACCCGTGCCACCGGCAAATACTCTAGGGCGCCGGCGGCGGCTTTGGCCACTGTTGCAGTAATGCCCACGGCTCGCCGTTGAGGAATAATCACCCCTTGCATGCCCAGGGCTTCCGCAGTGCGGATCATGGCACCAAGATTTTGCGGATCCGTAATACCATCGGCAGCCAAGAGTACTGGTTGATTCACGGTTGCGGCCTTGGCCAAGAGATCCTCAAGGGACCAGTAGTGATAGGCAGCCACCTGAAGGGCGATCCCCTGATGGCGCCCCCCCTGGCACAGTTGATCGAGGCGTTCGGGGGTCACGGTATCAATAATCGCCCCCTGCTGTTTAGCTTCATTCAAGCGTTGATGAAAACGTGGATCGTAGCGCAGCGAGGGAATCACCCAAATACGGTTGCAGGGGCGGCCACTTTCAAGGGCTGAGAGCACGGCATGGCGGCCATAGAGGAGTTCGGGGGCATCCTCGGCAGTTGGGGGTGCTTTCCGAATTGGTTGAGCTGGGGTGCGTCGCTGGGGGCGAGGAGGGCGGGTCGCGATCGGTCGGTTTTTTTTGCGGGGACGAGGTTTCTCAGTCATGAAAAGTCACTAAGATTGCAGATCTTCCCTAGGGTGTTCGCTGGAACATCGCAAGGGGGCGATCGCCATCATAGAACGTCAATGTATTTCCCTCAATGCGGTAGCGGTTCGTTTGCTCAAGGGTCTGTAAAAACGACATCTCCATCCTTTGTGCCCGTTGGCCAATACAGGCGCGCCGCGTTGTCGCCACTGCCGAAAACCGCAATTGCTGGCCATTGACGCTGTAACCACCGTTAAAGTTATTGCAGCCACTAAAGCCCGTTGCTCGCTGGGCATTGCTATCAAACTCAATAAACGCCGTATTCATGGGATTGCGCGGTGGCATCGGCATATTGGCTAGGCGCTGCAGTTGCCAGCGGCCACTGAGGGGACTTTCCGTCGCACCCGCTTCAAAGGTCAATAGCAGGCGATTGCCCTCAAAGAGTTGCAGCGTATTTCCTTGAACGCGGTAGCGATTGGTGCGACTTAGCCCCTGTAGCATCTGGGTTTCCACACTCTGAAGGGGTTCTTGGCCGCAGAGGCGTTGGGTGGTGGCTAAGGGGGCAAAAAGCAGACGCGGGCCGTTGGCGGTGTAGCCACCATTAAAGCTATTACAGCCCGTAAAACCATTGGCACGGCGGTTAGCACTATCAAACTCAATAAAGGCGGTATCCACTGGCACGGCTTGATTGCCAATGCGTCTGAGACGCCAGCGTTGACCGCTGAGGCTCAGTTCTGGGGGTTGGGAGGGAGGGTTATTTGCTGTTGCTTGTGTGGAAACCGCCACAGGCACCAAGCGCGGCAGGGGTAGGAGTCCCCCTGCGAGGCGATAGGTGACAGTACTGATGCGACTGGGGCAACAGAGGGGATCATTGGGCGTGTAGCGGGCAAAGTCTGCGGTGAAGGTGCCATCGTTTTGGAACTTGACCTCGCCTAGGAATGAGCCATCAGCGCGGGAATCCATGAGATTCGGCGATAGCGTTCCCAAGTAACGTCCTCCGGAAAAAACAAAGGCCTGATACCCCATCGGGCGACACATGCCATCAAAGCGACTATTGCCAAGAATAATTTCCACATTCTGATGGCGAATGGGGGTGCCCACGAGATACCAGCCTCGCTGTTGGATCAGGCGATCGGCCATGGATTGGGGAGAACGTAGGGTGCTGCGACAGCGGTTCAACTCACTGGGATCAGGATTGCCCCGTGGGGGAATATCTAGGATAGGAAGGTTGGGATTCCAGTTGCGCGGCGGTTGATCGAGCCAAGACTGAGGGGCGGCGAAACTCAGGGGGGCGATCGCCAGCGTTGTGGTGACTGTGTAGAGCGTTGCCAAGCTAACCGCAGTGGGAAACTTAATCATGGTGATGAAAGACCAAGCTCTATGGGGGTATCTCTAGGGACGTACAGAGAGTATAGGGGTTCCCTATCGATTCCCTCGCAAAAGATCAGGAAACCTTTAGCAAGTACGCTAGAGCCAGACCTTGGGCGATGCTGTAGTGCCCATAGCTAAAAACGCGGGGCACGTCGGAGTGCAGATGCTGGGCAATTTCGCGGTAGGCGTAGGGACTGCCATAGACTACCAGACCCGCCAGTTGATTTTGGGCTTGCAGTCGTTCGAGGGTGGCGATCGCTGGCGCACTTAAACCCGCTTTGCCTCGGAAGGGATTGCCACGACTAAACACCTGCACTAAGGTCGGTGCCTTGGGGAAGCCCTCAATCATGGTGAGGGGCGTTTGCTGATCAATCACCACCCGTTGGTCAAAGCCCCAAGTGGGGGGCAGTGTCAATGCGGGACAAGTACGGTTCAAAAAGCTAGCGTGTAGAGCATCATCCACGATCAGACAATTCACCCCTAAGGGCACAGGTTGCAAGGCTTGGCCAGCCCGCTCGAGACTGTCTTGGGCAATGGTGGTGGCCACCTCAACGGCTGGTGTCGTTTGGAAATAGTCCAACTGTAATGCTAGAGGCTGAAGGCGAGCTTTCGCGGCTTGAATGCGGGCTACAGCGGCCTGAATGCGCTCAGGAGGAATCCGCCCTGACTCAACGGCGGCAACCACCGCTTCAATGGCTGCCGGCGGATCCAAGGGCATGAGCAGAATATCGGCACCTGCTTCTACGGCTTTGACGGCAGCTTCGGCGGTACCGTAGGTGTTGGCGATCGCCCCCATGACCAAAGCATCGGTCACAATTAGACCCTTAAACCCCATCTCTTGGCGCAGGATTCCCGTGAGAATCGGGGGAGACAGGGTGGCGGGTGGCCCGGCATCCAAGGTGGGTAGGTGGACATGGGCGCTCATGACGGTATCCACCCCGGCGGCAATGGCAGCAACAAAGGGCGGCCATTCAATGGCTTGCAGGCGATCGCGATCGTGGGGAATCACGGGCAGTTCCAAATGCGAATCCGTGGCTGTATCCCCATGGCCGGGAAAGTGCTTTGCCGTTGTGAGCACTGGATAGGCACGTGCCCCTTGAATAAACGCGGTTGCAAGGGTACTCACAATGTCTGGCTCCTCGCCAAAGGCACGCACGTTAATCACTGGGTTTGCGGGATTATTATTCACGTCCACCACCGGGGCGAGAACCCAATTCAAGCCAATGGCTAAAGCTTCGGCTGCGGTGTATGCCCCCATTTCCTTTGCAAGGTCAACCGCCCGTTTTTGGTTCTTTTGGGCAATGGCACCTAAAGCTGCTGGCGGGGGAAATTGTGTGGCACCACTGAAGCGTTGACCAACCCCCTCCTCAATATCTGCCGCTAGTAACAGTGGAATCGTGGCCCAAGATTGGAGTTGCCGACAGCGTTCTGCCACTTCGACGGCACTGCCCCCCAAGAGAATCACCCCACCAACTCCCCAGTCTTTAATCCAGTGTTTTAAGGTGTTTTGGGGCGGCTCCCAAGCGGGATACTGAATCTGGCTGTCGTAGAGGTAGCCACTGGCTCGTACAACCACCATCTGCGCCACCTGTGCCCGCAGTGAAAGATCAGAAAGAGGGGGAATAAATGTCATGGGTGTGATCTCATTCAGAGCAAAATTTCACAAATGAATAACTTTCTTATTCAGCATATAAAAAATTGTCTCAAACCCTCTCAGGTAACTGGTCTGATTTTTTATACTAAAAGTACAGCCTTTACAGCCCTTTTCTAAGTACGGGCTGCATAAGGGGAAATGAACCTCCTCTATAGGAGCCTTACTTGTTTTGAGTGTGTTCCATTCATGTGAAAAGGGCTGTACCTAATGATCTTGAGGCGAAGTCCGATTCCGTTGCTTCGGGAGAGCAAGTTTCAAGTTTTTCCTGCGGTGTTCAATCATTAAGCCAAAGGCTGAAGCCTAAATCGCTTTCTTTAGGAGTTGACCTATGTTAAAAGCACTACGTGAGAAACTGCAAAGTATGATGGTCTTTTTGATGGAGGCATTTGGGCGCATCTTCACCCCTCGCAATGATCACTATCCTTCTACAGGAGCACAGCCCTTCACGGGAACGCCCTCCCGTAAGAGTTAGTTACTGTCTTCCGCAAGCAGAATCCCTGTAGAGACTTTACAGGTAAAAATAACTAGTATTCCTTCCGCATCAGCTCCGCCATAGCGGCAATTAGGGGGCTGGTGCAGTTTTTTTAGTTTTTTTTATGAGCTTGGGGCGATCGCCCAAACTGTTAAAACCTAGAGATAACGCCCAGCGCTAAGGATACCACCAAAAGGTTGCAACCACTGAATCTAACAGCATATTGCAGAATCAGTTAAGGAATATTTCAGATATTGAATTTCCCGTTAACATTTGAGCATTCCCAAAGGCCTATGCTAACTTAAAAGTAGGCACAGAAAGAAAGGTTAACGATAAGAGTGAACTTAAGGCTTGTGCCTCCCAGTCCTTGAGTTCGGGATAAAGCAAAGTTACTCCAAGATAAATCTCACTCCTGTCTTGCGAGTAATATCAAAACCAATCCTTTGAGCTTCACCGTTGTATAGTTGTCTTCTCGCTTTATCCAGCCTTATCGTTTGTGTGGTTACTGCCGAAGTCCCCATCCTGTCGTCCATGGGAGTTAAGGTAAAGCTAGGTAACCTCCCAGTATCCAAGGTCGTCAACGTTGACAGCAATTCATTACCTAGTGTCCATGCTCCAAGCTTGATCGGTTGAGATCGCCTAGTGGGGGTTTGGATCGCCAGCTAAAACCACGTTTTGTCCACGTTAGTTGTTGAGTTACTTCGTCATTGCTAACTTCGTTAGGGGTCTTGCTGCCGTCAGCTTGACCCCCTCGTTTTATGTTTAGGCTATGGCGTGAGTTGCGGTTGTCGCATGGCGCGTGCCAGTTCTGCTGCTACTTCTGGACGCGAAAACTCTGGAGGTGGCAATTCGCCCCGGCGCAGCATTTCCCGTACCTTTGTCCCTGAGAGGTGAATGCGCTCTTCGGGTTTGCTGGGACTAGTTTTACTGGTGGCCATAGACTGGGTGCGGGTGCAGTAGAAGGCATGCTCAAATTTCAAGGGAATAATCCCCAAGGCCGCTGGATCAAATTCATCGAAGATATGTTGGGCGTCGTAGGTGCCGTAGTAGTCCCCCACACCAGCGTGATCGCGACCAACAATGAAATGGGTACAGCCGTAGTTCTTGCGGACGAGGGCATGGAAAATGGCTTCCCGTGGCCCTGCATAGCGCATCGCTGCCGGATTAATGGCCAGAATCACCCGATCTTTGGGGAAGTAGTGCTCGAGCATGATTTCATAGCAGCGCATCCGCACATCGGCGGGAATGTCATCCTCCTTGGTGGCACCTACGAGGGGATGCAAAAAGAGACCATCGACGATTTCAAGGGCACATTTTTGGATATATTCGTGGGCGCGGTGGATCGGATTGCGGGTCTGGAACCCCACAATGGTACGCCAACCTTTTTCACGGAAGAGGGTACGGGAATCCACCGGATCAATACAATAGTTGGGAAATTGGGGATGGGGATGCCGCTCTAGGAGCCAAATCGGGCCTGCAAGGTTGACTTCTCCCTGTTCATAGACCACCTTGACACCGGGGTGTTTGTCATCTTCGGTGCGATAGACACAGCGCGCCTCACGGCGTTTGTCATAGGTATATTTTTCGGTGAGTTCAAGAATTCCCAAAAACTGACCGGCTGCGTTATCGAGGCGAATGGTTTGGCCAATTTCTAGGGGAGCCGCCACCTCCGCACTGACGGAGAGGGTAATGGGAACTGACCAAGGCAACCCATTGGCAAGGTACATTTCTTCAACGACCCGCTCGTAGTCGGCCTGTCCCATAAAGCCGGTCAGGGGACTAAAGCCACCAATGGCGATGAGTTCTAAATCGGAGACAGCGCGTTCATCGAGGGTAATGCGGGGCAATTGATCGGCACGGGCGAGCCACGCCTGTTTTTGTTCGGGGGAGAGAATCCGATTGACGAGGATACCGCCGTGGGGGGCGATCGCATCCTTTGTCTGTACTGTTGCTGATGGACTCAAGGTCGAACTCCTTTTTGGGGCTGGATGAACCTGTTGCAAAACTTCATAACTAAGATAGAAGTCATTATTGGACGAATAGGTGCATGAGACAACTGGTAGACCCCTATCGTTATGGCGTCGAGCGGGAGTGGTGCTGGCGGGGATGGCAGAGTCGCTATAGTTTTTGGCGACCCGCTCATGGGGGGTCTCCAGTGATCTTGCTCCACGGCTTTGGGGCTTCTCTAGGGCACTGGCGATACAATTTGCGGCTCTTGGGAGAGCATCAGCCGACCTATGCCCTTGATTTGATGGGGTTGGGGGCAGCAGAAAAGCCCATTGCGGCCTATGGGGCTGAGTTTTGGGCGGCTCAGGTTCATGCCTTTTGGCAGAAGATTGTCGGGCAGCCAGCGGTGATTGTTGGCAACTCCATTGGGGCGTTGATTGCCCTGACCTGTGCTTATCGCTATCCGCAGATGGCGGCGGGGGTGGTGATGCTAAGTCTGCCGGATCCAGCGGTGCGCGAGGAGTTGATTCCAAGGGCGATCGCCCCCCTGGTGAGCGGAATTGAACAGATTTTTACGGCTCCTTGGCTGCTGCGCACCCTTTTTTACGCGATTCGCCGTCCCTTCATTGTCAAGCGTTGGGCACAATTGGCCTACGCCAACCCTGATTGTGTGGATGATGAATTATTGGAAATCCTGCTCACGCCTGCCTATGACGATGGTAGCGATCGCGCCTTTGTGCAAATAACCCGCGCCATGAGTCGTACAGACTTTGGCCCCAGTGCTAAAACGATGCTCAAAACGGTGTCCCAACCCCTATTGCTGATCTGGGGCAAACAGGATCGCTTCATCCCGCCTGCGCTAAGTCAACGGTTTCAACAGGCACAGCCAAGAATGCAAGTGGTGGAGCTAGATCAAACCGGTCACTGCCCCCACGATGAGCAGCCCGATCGCGTCAATGGCCTGATTTTGGATTGGTTGCGCAGCCACAGACTGGCAAGGGGTTGAGTCCTACGGTTGCAGGCTCTATGATCACGACAATCTTCAGAGTTGGCATGGCGGATGTTTAGGCTGATTACGGTTTTCTGGGCGTTTATTTTTATTGGTGTTTTGCTACTCTTGGGGCGAATCGTGCGGCAGCGTTGGGTACTGATGCGATCGCTCTATATGCCCAGTTCAGTGATTGCGGGCGTTTTGGGACTCATTCTTGGCCCTAGTGTGCTGGGGGCGATCGCCAGTCAAATTGCTGCCAACTCCGGTTTAGGGAACGGCCTTTTTGCCGAAGACATCCTCGAAGTTTGGCAGCAGTCCCCCAGCATTTTCATCAACATAGTTTTTGCCTGTCTATTTCTAGGGGAGATCATCCCTAGCCCTCGGGAAATTTGGCAGAAAGCTTCGCCGCAGGTCGCCTTTGGTCAGATTTTGGCTTGGGGGCAATACGTGGTGGGGCTGCTGCTGACGTTGCTCGTTCTCACTCCTGTCTTTGGCATGGATCCAATTGCTGGTGCCCTGATTGAGATCAGCTTTGAGGGGGGGCATGGCACTGCCGCCGGCATGGCCGATACCTTTAGGGAGTTAAACTTTACCGCTGGGGCTGATATGGCCTTGGGCTTGGCCACTGTGGGCTTAGTCTCTGGGGTGGTTTTTGGAGTAGCACTGATCAACTGGGCACGGCGCACAGGGCGCTTGCAGATCAAACCCTTGGTGGACTCTGAAACCGAGGAGAATCTCGACCCTCATCCCCACGATGACCTAGAAACACGGCAACGGCGGCGACAACTGCTGCGGGAGTTACTCATTGATCCTTTGTCATTAAATTTCTGTTTTGTGGGTTTGGCGATTATTGTGGGCTGGGTGATTCTTGAAGCGCTGCGACTCCTAGAGCGTCTCACTTGGGGACAAACGGGTTTGAAGCTCATGGCCTATGTGCCCCTATTTCCCTTGGCGCTGATCGGTGGCATTATTGTGCAGCTCATCCTGACCCGTTGGCGCAAACAGTACCTGATTAGCCGGCCACTGATTAACCGTATTGGCGGTGTCGCCTTGGATGTGACGATTATTACCGCCTTGGCCACCCTCTCTTTAGCCGCCATTGGTGAAAATCTCATTCCCTTTCTCCTCTTGAGTGTGGGGGGAATTGCTTGGAATCTCTTTGTCATGCTCTATTTAGCGCCGCGAATTTTGCCCATGTTCTGGTTTGAGCGGGGAATTGGCGACATGGGGCAATCGATGGGGGTGACATCTACTGGGCTATTGCTGATTCGTATGGTGGATCCCCACAACCAATCGGGCGCCTTGGAAAGTTTTGCCTACAAGCAAATTCTCTTTGAGCCAATTGTCGGCGGTGGCTTATTTACGGCGGCAGCACCGATTTTGATCCGTAATTTTGGCCTTGTGCCACTGCTGGGATTGACAGGTGCGCTATTGTTGCTGTCGTTGTGGTTTGGTTTTTGGAACTATGGCCAAATCCGGCGATCGCTAGCGCAAAATTGACCCCATTCAGGGAGAAACCTAGAATAGAAACGACTTGAGCCGCTGTGCCGTCTCAGGTAAAAGCCGTGTTGTGAGTTTGCCGATGACCTCTGTCCTCCTCGAATCCGTTGTTGAAAGTGATGAACGTGCCGATCTGCGCCAATTTTCACGCATCCTGCAACTAGGGGAAAAACGCTATCTCCTGCGCAATGATATTTTGGGCGCCTTTGCAGATTACTGTCGCGACCTCGATCGCCCTGTCCCCACACCCTTCGAATCCCGCCTCAGCAAGCTGGTGTTCTATACCCAAGAGATCATTGTTGACAACGAAAGTCTGTGTTGGATTATTCGGCCACGGATTGCCCAGCAGGAGGTATGTCGGCTGCTGGTGGAGGATTTGACGATCGTGCCGATGACGATTCCAGAGCTACTGGATCTGCGCGATCGCCTAGTGAATCGGTACCATCCCAACGAGGGGGATGTTTTTGAAATTGATGTCCAGCCCTTCTATGACTACTCGCCGATCATCCGTGATGCCAAGAATATCGGTAAGGGGGTGGAATTTCTCAACCGTTACTTATCTAGTAAACTTTTCCAAGATCCGCGCCAGTGGCAGCAGAACCTCTTTAACTTTTTGCAAATTCACCGCTACAACGGCTATCAACTCCTGATTAATGAGCGGATTCGCTCTCCTCAGCACCTCTCAGAACAGGTGAAGCAAGCTCTTGTGGCCTTGAGCGATCGCGCCTCCGACGAGGCCTACAGTGAGTTTCGCTTTGAACTCCAAAATCTGGGCTTTGAACCGGGTTGGGGCAATACGGCGGCACGGGTACGCGACACCCTAGAAATTTTAGATCAACTCTTGGATTCGCCCGATCACCAAGTGCTAGAGGCCTTTGTCTCGCGGATTCCGATGCTCTTTCGCATTGCCCTCATTTCTCCCCACGGCTGGTTTGGCCAGGAGGGGGTGCTGGGGCGACCCGACACCGGCGGGCAGGTGGTCTATATCCTCGATCAAGTGAAAAGCCTTGAAAAACAAATGCGGGAGGATTTAGAACTGGCAGGGCTGGGGGTACTGGAGGCACGGCCTAAAATTATTGTCCTGACTCGCCTGATTCCCAATGCCGAAGGAACGCTGTGCAACCAACGCCTAGAGAAAATCTACGGCACCAACAACGCTTGGATCCTGCGGGTGCCGTTTCGGGAATTTAATCCCAAGGTGACCCAAAACTGGATTTCTCGCTTTGAAATCTGGCCCTATTTGGAAACCTTTGCCATTGACGCGGAGCGGGAGTTGCGGGCGGAATTTGGCCATGTGCCCGATTTAATTATTGGTAACTATTCCGATGGCAACTTGGTGGCTTTTTTGCTGGCGCGGCGAATGAAGGTGACCCAATGCAACATTGCCCATGCCCTCGAGAAATCTAAATACCTCTTTAGTAACCTCTACTGGCAGGACTTAGAGGATAAATATCACTTCTCGATGCAATTTACGGCGGATCTGATTGCCATGAATGCTGCCAACTTTATCATCAGCAGCACCTACCAAGAGATTGTGGGCACACCCGACAGTATTGGCCAGTACGAGTCCTATCAATCCTTTACGATGCCTGACCTGTACCATGTGGTGAATGGCATTGAACTCTTTAGCCCGAAATTTAATGTGGTGCCACCGGGGGTGAATGAACAGGTTTACTTTCCCTACTACCACTACACGGAGCGGCTAGAGGGCGATCGCCAGCGGTTGGAGGAACTGCTCTTTACCCTTGAGGATCCGCAGCAGATCTATGGTTACTTAGAGTATCCCGAAAAACGCCCTCTCTTTTCGATGGCACGGTTGGATCGGATTAAAAACCTCACAGGATTGGCAGAGGCCTTTGGCCGCAGCAAAGCACTGCAAGAGCGGTGTAATTTAATTTTGGTGGCAGGGAAATTGCGTACCGAAGACTCCAGCGATCGCGAGGAAATCGCCGAAATTGAGAAGCTCTATCAAATCATCCACGAGTACAATCTCCATGGCAAAATTCGCTGGCTGGGGATTCGTTTACCGAAAGCAGATTCGGGGGAAATTTACCGCATCATTGCCGATCGCCAAGGGATTTTTGTCCAGCCGGCGTTGTTTGAAGCTTTTGGCCTGACGATTTTGGAAGCCATGATCAGTGGTCTGCCCACCTTTGGTACCCGCTTTGGTGGCCCTCTGGAAATTATTCAAGATGGGGTGAATGGTTTTTATATCAACCCAACCCACCTAGAAGAAATGGCTGAAACTATTGTCCGCTTTCTGGAGGCTTGCGATCGCGATCCGCAGCAGTGGCAACGAATTTCCAAAGCGGGTATCCAGCGGGTCTACAGCACCTACACTTGGAAAATTCACTGCACACGCCTGCTCTCCCTCGCCAAGATTTACGGCTTCTGGAACTTCTCTTCCCAAGAAAACCGCGAAGACATGATGCGCTATATGGAGGCACTCTTCTATCTGCTCTATAAACCCCGCGCCCAAGCCCTATTGGCAGAACACATGCAGCGGTGATATGGGTTTAGCGACTAGGCGGGAAGCCCCGCGATCGTCGAGAGTATGTTACACGTAATGGTAATCGATCGCCCAGCGAGCCAATTCAGTACGATTGTGGCAGCCTGTTTTCCCCAGCATATTGCTGACGTGGCTTTCCACCGTGCGCTGACTCACGTGTAGCTCAGCAGCAATTTCACGATTCGACATGCCCCGAGCGACGTATTGGAGAATTCGCGTTTCTGTGGGGGTGAGTTCGACACCGGGGGGTGGGGTGGGCACAGGCGGCGATTGCAGTCCTTGGGCTTCCCGTAGGCGAGCGGTTTGTTTGAGGAGGGCTTGGATTTGGGCTAAGAGTTCATCCGGTTCAAAGGGCTTGACCAAGTAAACATCCCCCCCCGTTTGCAGCCCCTTAATGCGATCGTGGGTTTGCCCCTTGGCCGAGAGAAAGAGCACCGGTAACCAACTGAGGTGTGTTTGTTGTCGCACTGCACTGACAAAGCTATAGCCATCCATCTGGGGCATCATCACATCACAAATAATTAAGTCGGGCGTCTGCTGCTGCAGAATTGCCAGACCTTCGTTGCCATGGGCTGCCGTCAGTACACGATACCCCTGCATCTCAAGGTAATCCTTGACCAAGAGGACAAGATTAGGGTCGTCATCCACCAGTAAAATCGTGGCATTTTGCGCAGGGGACGCCTCAAGGTTCATACATTCAGAGCAGTTAACGGTGCTGACGCCAAGTCTTACTAAGAATGAGTGTGCTCCTTTAGGATAGCTTATTCCTCTGGGGAGGAAGCGTTGGCAAATTCTGGGGCAGCCTCTTTTGGTGCGATGACAATCTGAGAACGTCCTGCTGCCTTAGCGGCATAGAGGGCGTCATCCGCTATCTTCACTAGTTGCAGTAAACTCTGTCCATGGGTGGGAAACTGACTGATGCCGGCACTAAAACTCACCTTGAAGCTGTCATGGTTGGGGGCGTGGAAGGTGTGATTCCGCAATCGCTGTAAACAGATGGCAAGGCGGTGTTTGGCCACATCAAGGGAAATATCATAGAGGGCAATTAAAAATTCTTCGCCACCCCAGCGAGCAACCACATCTTCCATCCGTAGGGACTGTCGCAGCATGCGGGCAGTGGTTACCAATACCTGATCCCCAACGTCATGGCCATAGGTGTCATTAATACGTTTGAAATGGTCTAAATCTAAAACAGCAATGCAAAGGGTTTGTTGTTGGCGGTTGGCAAGGGTCAAAAAGCGTTCAATCTCTTCTGTGGCTTTACGACGATTGCTCAATCCCGTGAGGGGATCTACCTCTGCCAAGCGTTTCAGGAGGCGAGTACGCTCTAGGCGATTGATGATCCGCGTCATTAGCTCAGGGCCGACAATTGGCTTGCTAACAAAATCATCGGCGCCAGCGGCAAAGAGTTGGGTGACGAGGGCTGGATCGGTGGTTGCGGTGAGAAAGAGAATTGGCAGCTGGTTCCAGTGGGGATCATTGCGCACCACTTGGCAGAGTTCTAGGCCGTTAATACCGGGCATCTGGACATCGAGAATGACCAATTCGGGGTTGGTGGCCTCTAGGACATCCCAAAATTGATCGGGATCCTGAAGGGAGGTGACACTCATTCCCCAGGGTTCCAAGAGCCGTTTCAAGATGGCCAGTGTGACGGCATCATCATCCACGGTCAGGATACTAGCGGAGGTCATTTCTTGAGGCTGGAGCAACTGTTCAAGGGTCTGCAACAACCGCTCGACATCTACGGGCTTACTCAGGGTCATCCGTGAGCCAAGGCGAATGGCGGCGAGGCGATCGCGCCAGGTGTCACGGGCAGTAAATACTAGGGCGGGGATGGAGGGACGATGTTGCCGCAACTGCTGCAAGAACTCGCGGGTGGTTACCTCATCAGGCATCACTTCAGGATTGAGAATGACAGCATTGGGCCAGCATTCCTCAAGTAAGGTGTTGACCAGCGGCCAGCTATCCATAGCGACGTAGCGGAACCCACCATCAACGGAGTGCTCCTCAAGGGAGCGAATTAACTCGGCGTCGTTGTCAATGTGCAGGACAAGGGGCAGGCCTGAGTCGTTATGATTGTCAGGTTTGGAGGTGGCGATCGCGCTGAGGAGTTGCTGGACAATTTCAAGAAGGGCAGCGGGCGAGCAGGGGTAGTGGTAATAAATCACTTGGGTTTCTGGCTGGGTTGGCCAATCCTTGCGCGTCAGGATCAAAATGGGTTCCTGAAACCCGCGATCGCGCACCTGCTGGCAAAAGGCCTCAACTGCCGTGCCTAAATGGGACTCATCCACAATCAATAGGTGATAGCGACTACTGGCCAATAGTCCCCAGAGGTCTTCAGAGCGAGCAACGACATCCACCCGATGATCCGCAGTGGTCAAAATGGAGACCAACGTTGCTGCCGTTGCCACGTCGTCGTGATAAAGCAAAATGGCCATACTTGCCCGCCAACAGCCTATTGCTATTACCCTACTGCCTTGGCTTGATCTTGCTCAAGTTCTCGGAGATACAGATTGCCGCTGGAGGGTAGTTACATATCTTTACATTTTATCCTTGTCAGATGCTAATAATTCTCAACAGTGATGCTATAGTAGGCCTAGGCTTTATTGAGATTTATCCTCAATAAGTTCAGCGTCGATATTATGCGTTTATCGAAGGAGGAATGTATGGCGATCGCCAGTGAATCCCCAACCTCTGTGACTACACCACCACCAACAGGTGCAGGTTTACAAACCTATGGCCAAGCCAATGTCAAGTACGACTGGTGGGCAGGCAATGCCCGATTTGTGAACCTCTCAGGCCTATTCATTGCCGCCCATGTGGCGCAAGCAGCGCTAACTGTATTTTGGGCGGGTGCCTTTACGCTCTACGAAATTTCCCAATACAAACCCGATCTACCCATGGGGGAACAGGGCTTGATTTTGCTGCCCCATCTGGCGACCTTAGGGTTTGGCATTGGCGAGGGCGGTAAAGTTGTGGATTTGTACCCCTACTTTGTCATTGGCACAGTGCATCTCATTTCCTCAGCCGTGCTGGGTGCCGGTGCACTCTTTCATACCTTTCGTGCCCCTCAGGATCTGAGTACTGCCAGTGGCCGGGCGCGCCGTTTCCACTTCCGCTGGGATGATCCAAAGCAACTGGGAATCATTTTGGGACACCATTTGCTCTTCTTGGGGTTCGGTGCCCTGCTACTGGTGCTCAAAGCAACAATCTGGGGCGGGTTGTACGATGCCAATTTGCAAACGGTACGCCTTGTCACCCAGCCCACCTTGGATCCCTTTGTCATCTATGGCTATCAAACCCACTTCGCCAGTATTAACAATTTGGAAGACCTTGTGGGCGGGCATATCTACGTCGCCCTTTTGCTCATTGGAGGGGGCATTTGGCATATTTTGGTACCACCGCTGACTTGGGCGCGAAAAGTGCTGATGTTTAATGCTGAAGCTATCCTTTCCTACTCCCTTGGCGGCATTGCCCTCGCCGGATTTGTAGCGGCCTATTTTTGTGCGGTGAATACCCTCGCCTATCCCGTAGAGTTTTATGGGCCACCCCTAGAAGTGAAACTGGGAGTTGCTCCCTATTTTGCCGACACGATTGACTTGCCCCTTGGGCAGCATACCCCGCGGGCTTGGTTGGCCAATGCCCACTTCTTCCTTGCCTTTTTCTTCCTACAGGGTCACCTTTGGCATGCCCTGCGCGCCATGGGATTTAATTTCAGGCAATTAGAAAATTTTCTGAACCCAGCTCTTGAAAATTAATTGCAATAGTTCCCCTCTTGAGCCATAGGTGCTGCCCTCGGTCAGAGCGATCGAGGGTTTTTTATGAATTTAAGGCAGGCTTTCATTTTTTGGGGAACGTTTGGTACCCCTAAGCTGTCGCGCGATCGCTGGCGCAAAGAAAATCAAAAAAGCAACTTGCGCCGTGAAGACCCAGCCATAATACCGCAGGACAGGATGTAAATCCCACTGCGCCAT
Organism: Thermosynechococcus sp. B1; assembly: GCF_030322985.1. Lineage (NCBI taxonomy): Bacteria > Bacillati > Cyanobacteriota > Cyanophyceae > Acaryochloridales > Thermosynechococcaceae > Thermosynechococcus > Thermosynechococcus sp. B1. The sequence goes on from NZ_CP096573.1 coordinate 2,344,121, forward strand.
AAACCCTAGACTGGCCACTGTCCATAGGAGAATGAGGGTTGGTAGCAGCAGTTGGCGTTTTAGGCGAGCCATGATTAAGATTCTGCTGGGGTGTCGTTTTGCATGGCCTGCATGCGCGCTTTTGCTTTAGCTGCGCTCTTTTTCAGTGCTTGCAGACGCAGTTCATAGCGTTTGCGTTGACGGCGATTGGGGGCTTGCTCAATCAAGAGCTTGAGGGCACTGCCAAGGCTTTTGTAGGCGTTGGGGAGTTCATAGCCAAAACGAGTCGCAAGGGCGATCGCCCGCTCATCAGCAGCAATGGCTTCCTTGAGAACCTTTTCACCATTATTGCGCTGGTAGAGCCGCCAGCCCGAAAAGCCACACAGCCCAAGGGCAAGCAGCAGCAACAGGCCATCCTGCACCCAGAGTTCTCCCACAGCACCCCCTAAACCAATCGCCAGTGCTGCCATCTCCCAGCCATCGCGGGGAATCGTGTCATTTTGAATGCGGGCGACCTCATGCCAAAAGAGGAGATTGCGCTGATCCTTGGCCAATTGATCCCAACGGGCTAAATCAATTTGAATCTCCACCTCATCCTTGCCAATTTCTTCACAGGTAATGAGGGGAGGATTCACCCCACTAGCTGGTTCAATCATCACCCAGCTTTGCAGCTCTGGTGGCAAGAGAGACTTGAGACGACGCAATTCTGCTAAGTCAGAACGGGCAACTGAGGATGCAGCCGAGGTCATAGCACAACACAATCCTAGGGTATGTATTACCTATCTTAACAGTTGAAGGCTGACCAATCGGGATGACAGGATTTGAACCTGCGACCCCTTCGTCCCGAACGAAGTGCGCTACCAAGCTGCGCTACATCCCGATAACTTATCTAAGATAGCATCTGCTGGCTTTTTCCTCAATGGAAATGTGGGGGTTACAGGGCAAGGAAATTTAGGCCAATTTTAGTCCAACATCCAAACTAGGGCACTGAAAACTCCCACTAAGAGACAGTTTTAGGAATCTGCTTTATTGCGGCACCCACAATCGGTCAAACCGAACCCGTCCAGTAGAGCGGTTTTCCAAGGGTTCGATACCAACGCTTGTCTCTGGGGATGGCAACTGTAAACCTTAAGGAGAAGAACATCCCCCTCTCAAGTACGGTCAGACTTCGAGATCACCTTAAGTCGCGTGTTTGCCCTGATTCGTCTTGTTCATCTGCTCACAGCAGAACATTGCCCGCCGAGACAGCTCTACCGCACCAGAAAAACTATCCTAGTCGCTCTTCTTTACCTGATTGGCAACGCTCGGCTTTTTCCCGACATGGACGATCCGCAGGTGTGGTACACCGATTACTACGATTTAATCGTTGCTGCCAAAGCGCTGGGAACGGGGGATGACACCTTACCCCACTGACCTGAAAAACCCAATGAGTTCAAACGCTACTTGAAAATCAGAAGCTCTGACCTCGCTTGCCTGTTCATGTTCATTTGTTTTTCATCCCCGTGCCATAACGCTGAGGTGACATTGCAGCAGTTTTGCCCGTCCATTCAAGCTAGTCTTTTATGATATCTCTTATGAGATTAAGTATCTCATGAAAAGAATTGCTGTAAGTCTCAATATCTCACTTAAGACAAAATTCACACCAAAACTTTCAAATAGACCCAGCTCTTAGGATGATTGGAGATAGGTTAAGACTTGCTAAAGTCACGATGCCACTGCAAAGCTGTGCTATAAATTGAGAATCATATGCAATAACTAGCTTTCAAAAAATCATTAAATGCAATATGTCATCACTTTTGTGGCCACCCTTTACTTATATCGCCGACCCCCATTCTCGAAGACAGCGATGGAGACGAGGCATGTCTAATCTGATTTCCCTTGCTGAAGCTAAGGTGGGCGATCGCTACTGCATTATGAAATTAATGTGCAGCAATACCCAGCAACTGTTGGGGATGGGCTTGGCACCGGGGGCAATAATTAGCATCCTCCATCGGGGCGATCGCGGGGCAGTCATGGTGGCTCTTGACTCAAAGCGGTTTTGTGTGAACCACGAGCTAGCCCAAAACATCTTGCTCAAAGAGCTGGAATTGGCAGCTGTAAACCTACGCAGTGCCCCCATTGGTGCTCGCCTGCGCATTATCGGCTATGCCCCTACGACCCCCAGTTACAAACGCAAATTATTAGCCATGGGTTTAACCCCCGGCACCGAAGTTGAGGTTGTCCGCCATGCCCCCTTGGGTGATCCCACAGATATTAAGGTGCGAGGCTTTCATTTGAGCTTGCGTAAGGATGAAGCTGATGCTCTCAAAGTCCATCTGCTCTAGCAAAGGAGTGTGACATGGCAGCAACAATTGCGTTAATTGGTAACCCAAATTGTGGCAAAACAACAATTTTCAATGGTCTTACGGGGGCAAATCAGCGGGTGGGAAACTGGCCAGGAGTTACTGTTGAGCGCAAGGAAGGCCGCTATCGCGATCGCGACATCACTGTCCAAGTTGTGGATCTACCGGGGGTCTATGCCCTCGATGCCGAGGATAGCACTGGCTTAGACGAGCAGATTGCCCGCAAGTTTCTATTGGCGGGGGAATATGACTTGGTAGTGAATATTCTGGATGCCGCTAACTTAGAGCGCAATTTTTACCTCACATCGCAATTGCTTGATCTAGGAGTCCCCTTCATCCTTGTCCTCAACATGATGGATGTGGCTCGTGCCGCCAAAATCAAGATGGATATCCCAGCCTTGAGCCAGCGCTTAGGTCTGCCGGTGCTGCCTTTTTGTGCCAAACAACAACAGCATTTTGCTCAACTGCGGCAAACTATTCGCACCGCCTTGGCAGCACCACCTGTTTCCAGCGTTAGTGTGCCCCAACCCCCTGTGATTGAAGAGGCTATTGCTGATTTGCTGACTCAAGGCCTCAAAAATCGGGCACAGGCCTTGGCTTGGCTGCAATATATTGAATCAGTTCCCAATGATGTTGTAGCACCACTACGCCAATGGCGAGAGCGGATTCACCAGACCCTAGGAGAAGACATAGACCTTGTGATTGCCGATAGTCGCTATGGCTGGATTCAGCACCTAATGGCTGAGGTTCTGGAACAGGGCGATCGCCTGACAACAACAGTCTCCGATCGCATTGACCGCATTGTACTCAACCGCTGGTTGGGAATTCCCATTTTCTTGGCCGTCATGTACTTGATGTTTCTCATCTCAATTAATGTGGGGGGTGCCTTTATTGACTTTTTTGATATTGGTGTCGGAACGCTGGTTGTGGGTTGGCCAACCCAAGTGCTGGAAACATTCAATGCCCCCGGTTGGCTCATTGGTCTTCTGGCAGAGGGGGTGGGGGGCGGTATCCAAACAACGGCAACATTTATTCCTCAAATTGGCTTGCTCTTTATTTTTCTCACACTTCTTGAAGATTCTGGTTATTTAGCACGGGCGGCCTTTGTCATGGATCGGTTGATGCGCTGGCTGGGCTTACCCGGTAAGTCCTTTGTACCGATGATGGTTTCCTTTGGCTGCAATATCCCCGGCATTATGGCCACCCGCACACTCGAGAATCGGCGCGATCGCCTGATGACGATTTTGATGAATCCCTTTATGTCCTGTGGTGCCCGCCTACCGGTCTATGCCCTGTTTGTTGCTGCTTTCTTCCCCCGCAACGGCCAAAATATCGTGTTTTTGCTTTATGTGGTGGGAATTGCCGCAGCCATCTTCACAGGATTCTTGATGAAGCGCACCCTCTTTCAAGGAGAGATTGCTCCGTTTGTAATGGAGTTGCCCCCCTACCGTTTACCCACCTTCAGAGGGGTACTGCTGCGGGCTTGGGAGCGGCTAAAAACCTTTCTTAGTCGAGCAGGCAAGATGATTGTTGTCCTTGTCGTCATCCTCGGACTGCTCAACTCTGTCGGCACCGATGGTCGCTTTGGCCAAAAGGATAGTACTCAATCGATTTTGAGCGCCTTTAGTCGCCAAATTACGCCGATTTTCTCGCCAATGGGGATTCAGTCCGACAACTGGCCAGCAACCGTGGGACTCTTTACGGGGATCTTTGCCAAGGAAGTGATGGTGGGAACGATGGATGCCCTCTATACAGAGTTAGCTCGCCAAGAAGCTCAAAGCACTGAAGCCGGGGATACACCAGAAGAACCCTTTTCCGTTTGGGGGGGATTGCAGGAAGCAGTGCTCAGCATTCCCAAAAATCTCAGTGAGCTGGGACAACGGGTGCTTGATCCTTTAGGGTTCCATGTGTTGCAAGAGGCAGATAACCCCGAAGCAGCGGCTGAACTTCAGAGCGTGCACTACACAACATTTGGCCAGATGGCACAACGGTTTGGCACGACAACGGCAGCGATCGCCTTCCTGCTCTTTGTTTTGCTCTACTTTCCCTGTGTATCGGCCACTGCCGCCGTCTATCGAGAAACCAATTTGGGCTGGACCATCTTTGTAGCGGCTTGGACAACGGGATTGGCCTACTGGGTCGCCACTGCTTACTACCAACTCATGACCTTTGCGGCGCATCCGATGTTCTCGTTGATTTGGTTACTGGCTCTAGGGGCAGTGATGGGGATGGTAATCATGGCCTTGAAATATTGGGGCGATCGCCAGCGGTTTTCCTCGCCACAGGGGACATGATTATGCTCTTGCAACTACAGGACTATATTCAGAAGCACCACGTGGTTTCCTTGGAAGAATTGGTTGCCCATTTTCAGGTACCGCCAGCGATGATTGAACTGATCCTTAGCCAACTCATCCGCAAAGGACGGGTGAAAAAAATCATCCCTAGCCACTGTGGCGGCTGTTATCAGTGTGGCTCTTACCCTCTTGAACTTTACGAATGGAGAATCAACAATGCTATCCCAAGCAATGACCAACCGGCTCAATGAGCAAATCAACCTTGAGATTTATTCAGCACATCTCTACTTGCAGATGAGTTCTTGGTGTGCCCACAAAGCCCTTGAGGGTTGTGCGGCCTTCCTTAGTCAACATGCTGATGAAGAAATGGCACACATGCGGCGGCTTTTGAACTACATGCATGAAACCGGCGCCTTGGCAATCCTAGGCGGTATGGAAGCTCCCCCACACACATTTCAGTCCCTGAAGGAGATGTTCAGTAAAGTTTATGAGCATGAACAGTTTGTGACTCACAAAATTAATGAGTTAGTGCAGTTAGCGGATACGGAGCCTGACTATGCGACGTTGCAATTTTTGCAGTGGTATGTGGCCGAGCAGCACCAAGAAGAGTTTTTGTTCAAGAGTATCCTTGACAAAATTGAACTGATTGGCACGGAGGGGCAAGGACTCTTCTTTATTGATCAGGAAATTGGCAGGCTTGCCCAAACCAAAGGAACCACGACAATGCAGTCAACACCCGCAGCCTAAAGAGAAAAGGGTGCCGCTTGAGAAAGTGTCATGTGCCGCTATAGGAGTGCCCAAGGACTCAGAGTATCTTTTAGGTAGTGAGGAGTGATTCGCAAACAAAAGTCTCGGGGTCGAAACACGGCAAGACTCCCGGGGCTTTTTATTTTGGGCGAAAACCGTTACGTTAAAGAATATGCCTTTGCGAATTTCTGGCCAGCGATCGCTCAAAACGCTGCCGGGTCACAGTACGCGACCCACCAGTGCCAAAGTTCGCCAAGCCATTTTCAATATCTGGCAGGGTCGCCTCCAAGGATGTTGCTGGCTGGATTTGTGTGCTGGTACCGGTGCCATGGGAGCGGAAGCCCTGCTGCGGGGTGCCCAGTGGGTAGTGGGTATTGAGCAGTCTCCCCAAGCCTGCCAAGTCATTCGTGACAACTGGTCAGCCGTTGCCCAACCCCATCAGCACACGCTGGTTTTGCGGGGAGATGTACGCCAGAAATTGCCGCAAGTCCCTATTCCGCAGTTTGACTTTATTTACTTTGACCCCCCCTACAATGGTGATTTATATCTACCCGTTCTCCAGTTGCTTTGGCAGGAGGAGCGTCTCAGCCCTAAGGGGGAAATTGCTGTTGAGTGTCGCACCAAAAATCCACCAGATTTAGAGGCGATCCTAGCGATCGGCTGGCAGCAGCAACGCATTAAAACCTATGGCAGCACAACAGTACTCTTCTTGGTTTGTTACAAAAATTGACATTTACAGACATTGGTGGTGCTGAATTGGTAGCACGGCAGTTGCAGGAGGCTATGCAGGCACGGTACATTGTCCATGAATATTCTTCAGCGAGTCATTGTGTGAGTCTCAGCTTTGGGGTGGCAGCCCTGATTCCGGGGGGCAGTGATTCTCCCTTAGAGCTTTTTAACGCAGCGGATCAGGCGCTTTACGATGCTAAACGCCAAGAACGCAACCGCATTGTTGTCCGCCCCATTGTCAAGTCGCCCACAGTGCCTCGTTAGTGGTTCCTTTATGGGGATTTCTTATGCAAACTCGCCCCCTCGGCCGCACAGAGATTCAAATTACACCGCTGATTCTTGGCACTTGGCAAGCAGGCAAACGCTGGTGGGTCGGTATTGAAGATGAGGAGTCCATTCGCACGATTCGTACCGCTGTCGAAGCAGGGATGACCACCATTGATACGGCTGAGGTCTATGGGGATGGTCATTCAGAGCGGATTGTGGCCGCCGCCGTGGGAGACTTGCGCGATCGCTGTGTCTATGCGACGAAGGTCTTTGCCAATCACTTGCGCTACAAAGAGGTGATTGCCGCCTGCGAGCGATCGCTGCGCAACCTCAACACCGACTACATTGATCTCTACCAAATTCACTGGCCCGCCGGTTCCTTTGGCTCGGAAATCGTGCCCATCGAGGAAACCATGCAGGCAATGGTGGAGTTGCAAGTGGCGGGCAAAATCCGTGCCATTGGGGTTTCCAACTTCTCCCGTGCCCAACTGGCCGAAGCAATGCAGTACGGACGCATTGACAGTATCCAGCCCCCCTATTCCCTGTTTTGGCGTTGGGCAGAAACAGAACTCATCCCCTTCTGTATTGAGCATGAGATTACGGTTTTGGCCTACTCCTCTCTGGCTCAAGGGTTACTCACGGGTCGCTTTGGCCCCGGCCACCAGTTCGATCCCGAAGATAACCGCGCCAAAAACCAACTTTTTCAGGGGGAAACTTACGCCCGTGCCCTTGAAGCCATTGAACTGATGAAGCCCATTGCCACCAGCTTGGGCACAACGATAGGGAATTTAGCCTTGGCGTGGCTACTCCATCAACCGCAAACCTGTGCCATTGTTGGTGCCCGCCATCCAGAGCAGGTGCTAGAAAATATCAAAGCGGCTGACCTCCACTTGGATGAGTCGATTTTGGCCATGCTCGATGAAATTAGCCAGCCAGTCATCGCCACCCTTGATTCGGAGAATCCAGTAATGTGGAAGTGGTAGTTCAGATTCACCAATGTGTTTATGGAACTCCTTGGTCTTGGTGCAATTGTTCTCTACTTCTTAATTGCCCTGCGCTTTTGGCAAGGGTTTCACCGCACGTACTACACACAATCGCGCTTTGTCCTCAGCGTGCTGTGGCTACCGCTGCTCATGAATAAGTCCTATCGGGAAAACTTTCGCCGCGCACTGCTGGGCTAGGTGACTGGGGCGATTTGGCTGATTGGCGGCACCCAAGAGAGTCGCTGGATTGCCCAATTAATTGTCTGCCAAGGGTTTCCCTGCTGGGTGAGCGTGACCACAGCGGCGGCCTGCCATCTTTATGACGCGCATCCGTTGTTGAGTTGCCATATCGAGCGCTTGACCCCTGAGCGTGCCCGTGAGTTTATCGAGCAACATTCGATTCGAGCCGTAGTGGATGCGTCCCATCCCTTTGCGGTGGCAATCTCTGCCCTTGCCATTGCCATCAGCCAAGAATTTGGCTTGCCCTACCTGCGCTTTGAACGCCCAGCATTTCCGCCAGTTCTTGGCATCTATACTGATTTGCCAACACTGCTGCAAGGGAATCTCCTCATGGGTGAGCGGGTGTTGCTGACCCTAGGAGTCAAACATTTGGCAGCTTTTGTGCCCCTCCAGCGTCAGGCTACCCTCTTTGCACGGATTTTGCCCACAACAAGCGCACTGGAGGCTGCCTTGGCGGCGGGGTTCGATCGCCAGCGCTTAATTGCCATTTTCCCCCCCGTATCGCGAGAGTTAGAGCGCGCCCTCTGGCAACAGTGGCAGATTACAACGGTGGTGACCAAGGCCTCGGGTACCGAGAGTGAGCAGATCAAACAGGCGATTGCCCGTGAGCTGGGGGTGAAGCTGATTACACTGCAACGCCCGCCTATGGTTTATCCGCGCCAAACAAGCGATCGCGCTGGTATCGAGGCCTTTTTGCAGGAATTAGCCACCTCTAAACAAAGCGATCAGTCACCGCCCCCAGACTACTAGAAGACACTAGCTTAGCATACTTGGCCAATACCCCACGGGTATAGCGAGGTGCCGGGGGCTGCCATTTAGCCCGCCGCGCTGCCAGTTCTTCCTCACTGACATTCAGTTGCAGCAGCCGCTGATGGGCATCAATGGTGATCGAGTCTCCCTCCTCCACAAGGGCGATCGTCCCACCCACTGCCGCCTCCGGAGCCACGTGACCCACAACCATGCCATAGGTTCCACCAGAGAAGCGACCATCGGTAATGAGGCCGACACTATCCCCTAAACCGGCACCAATAATGGCAGAGGTGGGAGCCAGCATTTCTCGCATCCCCGGACCACCCACAGGGCCTTCATAGCGAATGACAATGACATCGCCGGGGTTGATCTTGCCGGCAAGAATGGCATCAAGACAGGCTTCCTCGGAGTCAAAGACGCGGGCCGGCCCAGTAATTTGGGGATTTTTCACGCCGGAGATTTTGGCCACAGCCCCCTCACTGGCTAAATTACCCTTGAGAATGGTCAGGTGGCCAGTGGCGTAGAGAGGCTTGTCAAACGGACGAATCACCTCTTGGTTGGGGTCGGGGGTATTGGGCACATCCCGCAGCCGCTCGGCAATGGTTTCCCCCGTAATCGTGAGGCAATCCCCGTGGAGCAAGCCAGCATTGAGGAGCATTTTCATTACTTGGGGAATGCCCCCTGCCCGATGTAGATCCGCAGTCACGTATTTACCCGAGGGCTTGAGATCGCAGAGAACGGGCACCCGCTGGCGAATGGTTTCAAAGTCATCAATGGTGAGGGGAACCTCGGCACTGTGGGCGATCGCCAGAAAGTGCAGCACGGCATTTGTCGAGCCACCGATCGCCATAATCACACTGAGGGCATTTTCAATGGATTTGCGGGTGATAATATCGCGGGGTCGAATATTCTTACGAATCGCCTCCACCAGCACCTTGCCCGCTAACTCTGTATTGTCGGCTTTTTCAGCATCCTCCGCTGTCATTGTTGAGGAGTACATCAGGCTCATGCCCATGGCTTCAAAGGCTGAGGACATTGTGTTGGCCGTGAACATCCCGCCGCAGGAACCCGCCCCCGGACAGGCATGGTGTTCAATCGCATGGAGCGTCGCCTCATCCATTTTGCCGGCACTAAACTGACCCACGGCTTCAAAGGCGCTAACAACCGTCAGGTCTTGACCCTGCCAATGACCGGGCTTAATCGTGCCCCCATAGACAAAAATGGCGGGAATGTTCATCCGTGCCATGGCAATCATCGCGCCGGGCATATTTTTGTCGCAGCCACCGATCGCCAGCACCCCATCCATACTTTGGGCATTACAGGCGGTTTCAATTGAATCAGCAATCACATCCCGCGAGACCAAGGAGTATTTCATCCCCTCCGTGCCCATGGAAATACCATCGCTGACCGTAATTGTGCCAAACAACTGCGGCATCCCCCCCGCTGCGCGAATGCCTGCTTCGGCGCGACTGGCAAGGGCGGCAATCCCCATATTGCAAGGGGTAATCGTACTGTGGGCACTGGCCACCCCAACAATCGGCTTGTTGAAATCGTCATCGCCAAAGCCCACGGCTCGCAGCATGGCTCGGTTGGGGGTGCGTTGAACGCCTTCTGTAATGATGCGACTGCGCCAGTTTTCTGCCATAGTGTTCTCGCGATCGGCCTAAACGTCAATAAAGCATCCTTCTATTTTCCCTCACCCGTGGGCGATCGCTCTAGCGGCCAAGCCAAATAAAAGCCTAAAGCCGCAAACAACCCTAGGCCAGACAAATATTTCACACTGTTGGGAATCAGGGGATTGGGCGACCAGAAGCCCTCGATAATGCCCGCAATCACCAAGAGGGGAACAATGCCAAACATCAGTTGTGCTGCCAAAGCGCCATTGCGTTTGAGTGCGCTCAGGCGACGGTAACGCCCCGGCAAGAGAATCGCTTGCCCCAACAACAGACCCGCAGCGCCGGCCAGAAAAATTGCAGGCAGCTCCAAAGCACCATGGGAACTGACAAACGCCCAAAAGGGATACCCTAGGTTGTTTTGCGCCACCAAGGCAGCGATCGCCCCGATATGCAGACCGTTATTCCAGAGGATATAGAGGGTTCCTAGTCCCCCTAGGATGCCGCCCGCTAGCATTGTAAAAGCCACACTCAGGTTATTGGTCATAATGGCACTGGAGGCTAGGGGTTCAACCCCCACGATCGATCCCATCCAGAGCTTGCCCTCCTCTTCCACGAGGGACAGAATGTCTGAGGGCACCACCAGCTCCAAAAATTGGCGATCGCTCCACGCATACCACCAAGCGATCGCCGCCGCCACCAGAAATACCCCCAAGGCAAAGGCCGTATAGACCCATGTTTGCTGGACAACCGCTGGGAAGCCCCGCTGGAAAAACCACCAAACTTGGCGCCAATCTTGGGAGCGCTCACCCTGATAGACTTGGCTATAACTCCGCAAGGTGAGACCCTGCAAATAGTTGACGATGCTACTGCCCAAGCGGCGAGTTTTTGCCCGCGCTAAATCCGCACTAACCAAGCGGTACAACTGACTGAGGCGGCAAATCTCCGTTGCCGATAGCGCTTGAATCCCCTCTGTCTCAGCACGGTTGAGGAGGTGTTCTAGCTCTAGCCACTGCGGCTCTTGGCGGATCAGCCAGCGTTCAACATTCATGACTATCCGATTCCTCTTGAATTGCCCCCAAAAAAGACTCTAGGCGTTTGCGGGGAATGTAGGGCCAGCCGCCATTGGTTTCAATATCCCGCAGTAGTTTATAGAGCGCTTGGCGGTTGGTGGGCAAGGCCGCTTGAAACTGATTGTTACAAATTTCACGATGCAATTGCTCTAAAAGCCGCAGCAATGCCAACAGGTCATGGACATTTCCATTGGCTCGCTCAGCCGCGATACGGATCCGTTCAGCAAGGGCGTTGAGGTCGGTTGTACTTAAAGAGGATGGTGAGGAAATCATTTTTTCTATTTTTCTATAAAGCTTTTTGAACTAAGAATAACGATGTTCTAGCACAATTGCTACGATCGTATTACCAAAGAAAGAGGTTTCTGACCATGTTTCGGACACCTGTTGCCCTTGTGGGGGCAGCAACGTTGAGCCTCAGTCTGGCGATCGCCCCGCCTGCTTTCGCAGAAATGGAAGTGGAAGTGGCTCGCGACAGTAGAGGCCGTGTTTACACCGTGGATATGGATTCCCGTCGCTTTTATAGAAATAGGAATGGCATTATCCAAGTGGATTTTAGCCTCTCGACCCTTGGCGACGATTACTGGCATCGGGCAACCGCCTCCTGTAATCCCTATGACATTAAAAGTGAGTATTACGGTTGGGAGTGGACGGGAACCAAAAGCTATCCCCCCGGCACGATAGCGGGTGATATTGCCCGTGCGGTCTGTCGTCGTTAACCTGCTGCTGCACCAATACCCCGTGCAAGGTCAGCGGGAGCAAAAACCCCTAGCTCTGTGATAATGCCGCTAATTAAATGGGCAGGGGTGACATCAAAGGCAGGGTTGTAAAAATCTACCCCAGCGGGTGTAATGCGGCTAAACCCCACCTGATAAATTTCTTGAGGGTGTCGCTCCTCAATGGGAATTTCCGCCCCAGTGGCAATTTTGGTGTCAATGGTAGAAAGGGGGGCGGCGACAAAGAAGGGAATGTTGTGGGCTTTGGCGGCAAGAGCCACACTATAGGTACCAATTTTGTTGGCGGTATCTCCATTCAGGGCAATGCGATCGGCACCCACCACCACCGCATCAATCATCCCCCGCTGCATACAGTGCGCCGCCATCGTATCCGCCAGCAGGGTGACAGGAATGCCCTCTTGCACACATTCCCAAGCGGTTAATTTCGCTCCCTGAAGACGAGGACGAGTTTCATCGGCATAGACTCGCTCCAAGCGACCCGCCGCCCAAGCCGCACGCACCACCCCTAACGCTGTTCCATAGCCTGCTGTCGCTAGGGCACCGGCATTGCAGTGGGTAAGCAAGCGCAACTTCTCGGGTGTTTTCGGCAGGACACTAAGGCCGTTTTCACCAATGGCTTGACAGGTTTGCACATCTTCACGGGCAATGGTTTGGGCGGTTTCAAGAAGGTGCTGCTGGAGTTCCTCAAGGCTAGCTGTGGCTTGCTGGGCTGCCCCAAGCATGCGATCGATGGCCCAAAATAAATTCACTGCCGTGGGGCGGGTTTGCCGCAATTCGGAAGCGACATTCTCTAGGTGAGCCAAGAAGCCCTCGCGATCGCTCCCTGTGTATTCCCGTGCCCCTAAGACCATACCAAAAGCTGCTGCCACACCAATCGCTGGCGCACCCCGTACAATCATCGTCCGAATGGCGGTGGCCATCTCCGCTGCGGTGGTGATGTCCTTGAGTTCATACTGTTCTGGCAAGCGGGTTTGGTCAATTAACTGCACGCGATTGCCCGCCCACACCACAGGAAAGATGGTTCCGACATTTGCTGTGACAGCCACAACAGCCTCCGTGCTCACTAAAATTGAATACAAATCATAACCCAAGGGAGAGCCTATTCAGGCTAGAATCTAGCCCCCTAGGCAAAGGTCAGTTCACCATTCACCTCGAGACGGGTAAATTGGTTGGGAATCAGAAACTGCTCCCCCAAGGCTTCCGCCACACTGGGAGTAATCCAGCCCAGTTGCTTCAACAGTTGAATGGCAACGGCATACTTAGCACGCTTCGCACCATCACTCACCTTAATCGCCAATCCCATCCCTTCGCCCACACGACCCACACACTGAATCCCCTCAGCTCCGGACTTACTGAGGATTTCCCCCTCCGTGAGGCGCATCAGCTCGCTATCAAAGGCACCGGGACCGGCAACAAAATCAGGGTGGTGGGTCATGGCACGAACGACGCGCTCCATTGCCCAGTCATTGCCCGAGGCCAGTTGGCCGTAAAGGGTAGCCATCTGCACCAGTTGCATCAAATACGTGGGCGCCCCACAGTCGTCGTGGGCACAGATAAATTCTGCGGCGGGCATCTTCAGTAGTTCCGCCACCTTGGAGAGGATCAGAGCCTGAACGGGGTGATTTTTGTGCAGATAACTTGCCAATGGCCAATTACGCTGTTGACAAACCGCTAGCATCCCCGCATGTTTACCCGAACAGTTGTGCTGCAGTGCCCCTTGGCGGCCGGGGGGAACGGGACATTGCAAGGCGGTGGGATCCACATCGGCACGCCAGAGGATGTTAAAGACTTGGCGCACTTGCTCAATACGACCTTGGTGAGAGCTACAGATAATCGCGAGGTCGCGATCGCTCAAGTCAAACCGCTCCATCGTTCCCGTGGTGGTCACTGCCAAGGCTTGAAAGGGCTTGAGGGCAGAGCGGATAAAAGCAGCGGTTTCAGCGTTTCCTGCAAGGGCAAGAATTCGCCCCCGGGCGTCACAGACCACGGCATGGGCATGGTGGCGCGACTCAACAATCCCTTCCCGCAGTAAGCAAACATCGAGGAGAGGGGCTTGGGTGCGTTTGGACATAGGTTCGGTCATGCAGGTCAATGAGCAACAATATCAGCAGCAGCTACAGGAGTGCCCAAGCAAGGGTCAGTCCCAAAGAAAAGATCACGAGCGCCAAAAGGGTTACCTGTAACCGTTGTAAAATCGGGCGCAACTCGTAGGTATAGATCAGGCGATCTTGAGCCAATTCAGCTTCGGGTTTTTGCCACTCCTGACCGTCGTACCAGCCTGTTTCCTCATAAATGACGGTGGGACGGTGCAGGCGATCGCCCACGTAGGCCCAACCGAGTACAAGGCGCAAAAGAATCAGCAACAGCAGGAAGTTTGCTCCTAGCGCCCCAGCGAAGAAAACATGTAGGGGTGCCTCTTTCAGAGAAAAGCTGGCGATCGCCACCGGTCCACTGACTAGCCAAGCCATCCCCCACAGCAGTAGCAAACGCCGTTGAAAGCGTGGCCGCGGCCAACTCGACCATTCAAAAAACCAAGAGGCTTTGAGGTCACGATATTCGTTGATCGGTCGTTGATCTGCCGGGACAGGACAGAGAATCTGAGACACAGTGGCACAAGTTCAAGGACGCTGTTTCCAGCATACCAGTCTCGCTGAAATCGTGGATCGCCACACCATGCATGAAATCGGGCGATCGCCCCGTACACTAGAGGGTGTCACGCCTACCCCGCGTCTAGTGGGGGGAAAACTTTGTTGCTATATTGATTATTCCCTAGCTCCCTTGCGGCACCTTTGATGGAATGGCACCAGTCTGACGTTGCACAACTACGGGTTATTGACCAGTTGCTGGCCGGGCACAACCTGAGTCCAGCACAGTACGATATTACGCGCCGTGTGATTTATGCGACGGGGGATTTAGAATATCTGAATTTGATTGTCTATTCAGAGCAGGCCCTGCAATCCGGTGTGGCTGCCCTTGCCGCTCATACCCCGATTGTGGTGGATGTGACGATGGTGCAGGTGGGGGTGCTCTCCTACACCCAAAACACCTTTGGCAATCCCATTTACTGTGGGGCAGAAACCTTCACCCGTCCGCAGCAGGAAAAGTCCCGCATTGCTTTTGGCATAGAAACCTTGGCACGACGCCATCCCACGGCTATTTTTGTCCTCAGTAGTGATCATTCAGCCCTAGAACCTCTCCTGACTTTAGTGGAGGCTCAGGAAATTCGCCCTGCCTTAATTATTGACGCTGCCCCCAATTTTCTCCCCCCCATTTTGGATCGCCTGCAAAAGTCTTGGGTGCCCCACATCTCCATTAAGGGTTGCAAGGGGGGCGTGAGCGTTGCCACAGCAATTATGAACGGTTTACTCAAGTTGGCTTGGACGGCCTATGGTGACCCCCTTCCCTGAGACAAGTGAATGGCTCTGTATCGGCCAAATTGTCGGTGCCCACGGCCTGCGGGGGGAGGTGAAGGTCAAGCCCTTTAGTGATTTTCCCGAACGCTTTACCGTAGCGGGTTCTCGTTGGTTGCGATCGCCCCGGCAGCTCCAACCCTATGCGGTTACCCTCGTGCGCGGGCGATTTTTACCCCGTGTCGAACAGTTTGTGGTTACCTTTGCCGAAGTCAGCGATCGCACCGCAGCGGAGGCACTCAAGGGGGCAGAAATTTTAGTCCCCGCTAGCGATCGCCCACCCCTTGCTGCAAATGAATACCACCTCATGGACTTGATTGGACTCGCCGTGTATCACCACGGTGAGCGAGTTGGCGAAGTGGTGGGCTTGGTCAATGCCGGCAATGACCTACTAGAAGTGCAGTTACTCGACCCAGCGCAAGAAGCCCGCCGATCAGTGTATATTCCTTTTGTGCCAGCCATCGTGCCGCTGGTTGATCTAGCAGCCCGCAGAATTGAAATTGATCCCCCCTTGGGGCTGTTGCCCTGATCAATCCCTACCAAAATCGTTAATAATAGGGATACTTCTATTTTTTAGCCCCGACTCTTGAGATTGTTGTTGAGTGAGTTGCCCCAACCCATCCCTTAAAACCCATTAATTCCACCTTGACGGTAGCCTTTACTTGAGCGATCGCGATCGCCCTACCGTTTGCCCCTTTGTAGAGATTTCAGAGCCTTTGAGAGACAGCATGAGCATTGGTAAAGTTCGCATTTATGACCTATCAAAAGAACTCAACCTAGATAATCGAGATTTATTGGCGATCTGTGAACAGTTGGGAATTGCCTATAAAAGTCACAGCAGCACAATTTCCGATGCCGATGCCGATCGCATTCGCGAAGCTGCCAAAACCTATCAACCCCATAGTGCCTCTCCCCGTAAAGTTTCAAAAACACCTCCTCCTGTGAAGAAAGCCGCAGCCCCTCCAAAAACGCAGCAAATTGTTGCTGTCCACACTCAACCCCGCTCTGAGACACCAGAAGCGCCCAAGCCTCAATTACAACAACCTCCCGCTCGTCCCCAAGCACCGCAGCCCCCTGCGCGACCCACACCCCCTGCGCCGGTTGCCACCAAGCCAGTGGAACCTGTGGCGCCCAAACCCCCTACACCTCCCGCAAAACCCGAACCGACACCACCGCGTCCAGCGCCTACTTTAGTCCCCCCGCCCGCCCGCCCCACCAAGAAAGCGGAAAAAGTCGCTGCGGCTCCCCCGCCCCGCAAAGAGCTAAAGGAACCCCCCAAAAAAGAAAAGGTGGCGATCGCTCCTGCGAAATCCAGCAGTCAAGATCGCATTGAAATTGTCCAGCGGGCAGTTCCCCCGGCACCCGTCAAGCCCCCGGAAATGGCGCCCAAGCCAGCTTTACCAGAGCTACAACCGCCACCCAAACCCGTTGCGCCAGTCCTGCGGGCACCAAATCCACCCAAGCCCGTCACCGAAACCGTTGAGGTACTCGATGACAAGTCCGTTAGCAAAGTCATCAAAGACCGCCACCGTCACAAAGACTTTGATGATGAGGAGAACAAACGGAAATCCTCTCGCGTTGTCAAGTTGCGTGAAGAAGTCATCGACGAAGAGGAAGAACTAGAACTCACCAGCCGTTTGGTCGGGGCACACCAAGTAACCGTTGATGTCAGCCAATCGCTGCAACGGCCACCCAAGCCCAAGGCGCCTCGTCCTGCCCGCCCCGTTACACCAGCGGCGAAAACCGAAAAAAGCAGCGAGAAAAAACAACCCCGCCATCGCGATCGCCGTCACGAAGAGCCAGCCGAAGCACCACCGCCCGATCACATTACGATTGAAGGCCCGATGTCAGTGCAGGAGTTGGCCAGTTTAGTGCGTCGCCCCGAAGCGGAAATCATTAAAATTCTCTTCTTTAAGGGAATTGCCGCCACCATCAACCAAACCCTTGAGGTGGAAACAATTGAACTCGTGGCCAAGGAATTGGGGATTACGGTGGAAACGGCACAGCAGAAAGCCGAGGCCACAAAAGTCACCGAAATGCTGGAGTCGAGCGACCTCGATCACCTGCAACGGCGTCCACCCGTAGTCACGATTATGGGTCACGTGGATCATGGCAAAACCAGCCTTCTCGATGCCATTCGCAATGCCAAAGTGGCCCAAGGGGAAGCAGGCGGCATCACCCAACACATTGGCGCCTACCACGTGGATGTCGAACACAACGGCGAAAAACATCAGGTCGTCTTTCTCGATACCCCCGGTCACGAAGCCTTTACCGCCATGCGGGCACGGGGGGCACGGGTCACCGATATTGCTGTTCTCGTGGTTGCTGCCGATGATGGGGTGCAACCTCAAACCATTGAAGCCATTAGCCACGCCAAAGCAGCTAAAGTGCCGATCATTGTCGCCATTAACAAAATTGACAAAGAGTCTGCCCAACCGGAGCGGGTCAAGCAGGAACTCACCGAATACGGCTTGGTGCCCGAAGAGTGGGGGGGCGACACGATTATGGTTCCCGTCAGTGCCCTGCAACAGCAAAATCTCGATACGCTCCTAGAAATGATCCTGCTGGTGGCTGAGGTGGAGGATCTCTACGCCAATCCCGATCGCCCTGCCAAAGGCACCGTCATTGAAGCCCACTTGGATCGGGCACGGGGACCTGTGGCCACATTGCTGGTACAAAACGGTACCCTGCGGGTCGGCGATATTCTGGTGGCAGGTGCCTGTTTTGGTCGGGTTCGCGCCATGATTGACGATCGCGGGCAGCGTGTCGAGGCAGCAACCCCCTCCTTTGCTGTCGAAGTCTTGGGTCTGGCGGATGTCCCTGCTGCCGGGGATGAATTTGAAGTCCTCAGCGATGAAAAAGCCGCCCGTGCCCTTGTGGAGGAGCGAGCCGCCGCTCAACGCCAATCCCGCCTTGCCCAAGCCGCAGCCGCCCGGCGGGTCTCCCTTACCTCGTTGTCCAGTCAAGCCCGCGAAGGGGAACTCAAGGAACTCAATCTCATTCTCAAAGCCGACGTTCAAGGTTCCGTCGAGGCGATTTTGGCGGCCCTCAACCAACTGCCCCAAGATCAAGTACAGTTGCGAGTCTTGTTGGCTGCCCCCGGCGAAATTACTGAAACCGATGTTGACCTTGCCGCCGCCAGTAGTGCCGTCATCATTGGCTTTAATACGACCCTTGCCTCAGGGGCACGCCAAGCGGCTGAGCAGCACAATGTTGATGTCCGCGAATACAACATCATCTATAAGCTCCTCGATGATATTCAAGGGGCAATGGAGGGGATGCTGGAACCCGAACTGGTCGAGGAAGAACTGGGTCAAGCCGAAGTGCGAGCTATCTTCCCCCTCAGCAAAGGAGCTGTGGCCGGTTGTTATGTCCTCAATGGCAAGCTCGTGCGCAACTGCAAAGTACGGGTGCTGCGCCAGCAAAGCGTCATTCACACAGGCATCTTGAGTTCGCTAAAACGCCTGAAGGACGATGTCCGCGAAGTTGCGGCGGGCTACGAATGTGGTGTGCGCTTGGATGATTTTCAACAATGGCAGGAAGGAGATATTATTTACGCCTTCCAAACAGTAACAAAACGTCGTAGTCTTGGCAGCGGTAGCGATAGAAACTAAACTGAGTCAAAGTTGATCAATTGATAACTCTAAATTCAAGATCAACCTGATGTGAGGAGAGCGCTATGGGACTGCACCGTCGTACGTTTTTGCGCCGTGTGGCACAGGGGATGGGGGCAATCGCGATCGCCACAGGGAGTAAAACCCTACTCACGGCCTGTGCCGGCAATGTCGATTCGACCTCTGGAACGTCAACTACGGGCACTGTCTCCAGCAAAGGTCTCCTCAATCCCGGTACATTGGCTTGGGGGGCTGAGGCGATTAGTGGTGCTCCCTACGTTTTTTACGACCCAGTTGATCCCGGTAAGTTGATTGGCTTTGAGGTGGAAATTGCCGACGCGATCGCCCAACTAATGGGGGTCAATGCCGTATTCGTTGCCACTGCCTACGATCAACTGTCCGCTGCCCTTGCCGCCAATCGCTTTGACATGATTCTTAACGGTTGGGAGATCACCACCGATCGCGATCGCACCCAACTCTTTTCCCAGCCCTACTATCGCTATGGCCAACAGATCGTTGTCCGAGCCAATGACCCCCGTTTTGAGCAATACACTGCCACGAGTGAAGTCACACTGGCCAATCTGGCTGGCATGACTGTCGGCACTGGCATTGGCTACAAAGCCCAAGAAATTCTTGAAAGGGACAAAAACATTAAAACCCGTGCCTACGATGGCAACCTGCCCTTTGATGATCTCGCCCAAGGGCGGATTGATGCCGTGATGCTAGACTATCCGATTGTTGCCTACTATGTTCTTGGCGCCGGTCCGGGGGGCACAGTGAACAATAGCCTGCGTCCAATTGGTGTCCCGATCTTTTTGAATAACTATGTGATTGCCTTTAATAAGAACAACCCCAAAGGAGAAACCCTCAAAACAGAAGTTGATCAAGCCATCGACATCCTCAAGAAGGACGGCACATTACGCCGCATCTACGAAAAATGGAAAATGTGGAATGATCAACAGACCCAAATTGGGATTGTGTGACATCCTCCCGACGCTGACCCTACGGTTCTCAACCTCACTTCTCGCTTGTGGGGCGAGGGATGACTAAAATCGTGAGGATGGTATTAGGGAGCAGGGCAAGCAGGTTAATCCAGCGGCTCATACTTGGATCCTACTCCCTTGTATCCAGTATTAACCCAATTGATTGAGGGGAGGCTGGCCACGCATTTGCCGTAAGGCATTTAGACACAGGGGACAATCACAGCCAAATAGCGCGATCGCGGTATTACTTTCTTCCTCAGTAAACTCTAGTACAGGAGGGGGCAGCGAACCATTATCACGACTGGCTTGCAGTTTTGTTTCCTGAGCGCCTAGGCGAGTACAGACCAGTTGAAACTTCTGGTGGGGATTAGTGACACACTCACTGCTTTCTGGAGGTGGCACGGGAATGGGGGTACTGAGTTGGGCATGGGCAGGTGCAATCAATGCGACCAAGCTCAGGACGGATCCCAAAAAGGTAGGGCTGACTAAAAGAGCGAGACGCAAAGCTGACATAGGGTTTCCTCACAACTTGTTACTTGATTTTGGAAAAGGTCTGTATCGCTAGTCTAACGATGATTGCTTGATTTGGCACAGCCGCGCAATATTCTGAATGCGAAAGCTCATCTTGCTCTTAGGATTGAGATTGTCGTTGCTGGCAATTTGTCGTAGGGCAGGGGATGCGATCGCCCACAATCAGGGTACGCCACTGTTCTGGTTTTAGGCGGGTTTGTGCCACCCGTTGCAGATCTGCTGCCGTTGCGGCTTTAACGGCTCGCTGATAGCGGAAGATAAAATCCTTGGGCAAATCGTAGTATTCGTAGCGCAGGAGACGATTGAGAATTTGCAGGCGATCGCGAAAATTAAAGACAAAGGAGTTGAGAATACTGTCTTTGGCGTAGTTCAGTTCTGCGGCACTAACGGGTTCCTGTTGCAGTCGCTGGATTTCCTGCCGTAGGGCGCTGAGAAACTTGGCTGTGGTTTCTGTTTGCGTTTGGCCAACGCCATAAAACACCCCCGGATAGTCAAATTCGGGACTCCAAGCGGCATAAACACTATAGGCCAAGCCCTGGCGCGATCGCACTTCATTGAAAAGACGCCCACCAAAGCCATTGAGAACCCCATTGAGAACATAGAAGTTAAACACGTCCGGATCTTTGAGCGTCCCCCCCAATTGCCCCGTGTAGATATAGCTTTGGGAGAGATGGGGGCGATTAATCACCACCGTTGTTGGCGACGTATCAACTGTTACCCTAGGTAAGGGGGGCAAAGGAGGTAAATTCGGTGGATCTTGCCATGAGCCAAAAATTGCTTCAAGGCGATCGCCCATTTGCGAGGCATCAAAGTCGCCCACCAAGCCCAAAATACAGCGGGAGGGAGCGAGGTACCTGCGGTAAAACTGCTGCACATCCGCCGGTGTGATCTTGGCAAGGGTCTCTAACTCTTGGGTGCGGGCATAGGGACTCTCAGCACCGTAGATCAGCTTGTAAAATTCCCGTTCTGCTTGGGCATTGGGTTGATCATCGCGGCGTTGAATGATCCCTTGCCGCCGCCGAATCGCCAGTTCAAATCGCTCTGGTTCTACTGCTGGCGCTTGGAGCATCTCCGCTAGTTGGCTTAGAACCGCTTCACTGTGTTCCTTGAGGCTGTTGAAATTAATCCGCCCTAAACTTTTGCCGACACCCGATTCAATGGCTGCTGCTCGATCCTCAAGCCATTGGTCAATTTCAGCGGCACGATGAACTTGGGTGCCACCCGTGCGAATCAGGTCGCCACTGACTTCTGCCAAACCCACCTGAGCCGGCGGATCCCAACGACTACCTGCCCGAAAGATTAAGGTGCCTCGCACCAAGGGCCACTCGTGATCCTCTAGGAGATAGACCACCATCCCATTGGCCAACTGACGGCGTTCATAGGCCGGCACTTGAATTTCCGGTAAGGGGGGAAATGTCAGCTCAGTGTAGTGCTTGGGGGTCATGGCTGCTGCCAAAGGGGGTGGGATCAACCATAGCAGGAGAGCCACTACGAGTCCAAGGCAAAGCGATCGCCCCACTGGACGGCGTCTTTGGAGCCAGACAGCCATCGAGAGAAAAAGAATAAAAATAATCCGATAGGATGAAGCCAACATATAACTGTTTTCTAAATTATGGGATATGTGAGGGGGATATCATCCTCTCCCAGAGCAGCTTTCACAGTTTTAAGTGTGTTCCATCGATGTGAAAAAGACTGCCACCCATGAAAATTACATTACACTGTTAAGAAATGCTTAACTTATTCCAAGTATTGTCAGGATAAAGACTGCACTGCAACCCAGTAAATTTTCTGTAAACAGAATAAAATCTCACGTCCTAGAATAGCAAGTGAGTCTCTTCATCAATACCGGCTTGATTGGGGAGTTTCTAGTGAAAACCGTTCCGTCATGAGAATTTGCCGAGGCGATTGATGTGAAGTCTGATCCGCCGAAGAAGTGGCGCCATCTTCTCGTTATTGAGGATCAAGAGGGTCGGCGTACCATTCCCTTGGAAGCCAGTACCTATACAATTGGGCGACATCCCAGTAATACGATTGTTCTTAAGTCGCCAATGGTTTCCCGTCAGCACGCTGTTTTGCTACGGGTTTTGGATCCCAGCAGTGGTAATTTTTTCTTTCGCCTCATTGATGGCGATCTACAAGGGAAGCGCAGTGTCAATGGTCTGACGGTCAATGGCAAGCCCTGTCAATCCCACATTCTCCAGCATAAGGATTTGATCGTCTTTGGGGGTGATGTGCGTGCCCGCTACCACGCGATCGCCAATATTTCTGACTCCGGGTTCAATCGCTACACCCGCGCCCTCGAAGCATCAAGTATCTCAGATCAAGACGTGGCCTCTTTGGGGGGTGCCTTCGTCAGCAGTGAAATGTCTGAGGTGACCGAAATCCAACTGCTGCGGTTGTCCTCTTTTCCAGAGTTAAGTCCCTATCCGATCATTGAACTGGCTCCCAATGGCCAAATTACCTATCTCAACCCAGCGGCCATTCAGGAATTTCCCGATCTTGGGGAACCAGATGTGCAGCATCCGCTGCTATCGCGCCTCAAAAGCTGGTCGTTGCAGGAAAAGCGATTTTCTGTTGAAGAAATCAACGTTGGCGATCGCACCTACGAAGTGACAATCCATCTGCTGCGGGAGAGCCAATTAATTCGCTGCTACATTACCGATATTACTGAACGCAAACGTTCTGAACTCGCCCTGCGCATTAGTGAAGAACGCTATGCTCTGGCAGCTGAGGGCGCCAATGATGGCCTTTGGGATTGGCAAATTAGCGATCGCTCGATGTATTATTCTCCCCGCTGGGAACTGCTGGTTGGCGAAACCCCCGGTACCCTACAACCCACCATCGAGGAATGGTGGCGGCGTGTCCACCCCGATGACCTAGAGCAGCTACGCCAGAGCATGAAGGAGCATCTTCTCAGTACCCGTCCCCATTTTGAGTGTGAGTTTCGGATTAAACACGCCGATGGCAGTTACCGTTGGATGCGATCGCGAGGCAAAGCCCTGCGCAATGAAGAGGGGCAGCCCTATCGCATGGCCGGTTCGATGACCGATGTCACAGAGTACCACTTGATTCAGGAGCAAATTCTCCACGATGCGCTGCACGATGCCATGACGGGGCTACCCAACCGGGTGCTCTTTATGGATCGGCTGACGCAGGCCATTACCCGCCGCGTGCGACGTCCCAACTCCCTCTTTGCGGTGCTGTTTTTAGATGTGGATCGCTTTAAGGTGATCAACGATAGCTTGGGGCACTTAGCTGGGGATCAACTCCTGATTGGCATTGGCCAGCGACTGACGGCCTGTACCCGCGCTGAGGACACGATCGCCCGCCTTGGGGGTGATGAATTTGCCATTCTCTTGGAGGAGTTAACGACTCCCGCCCAAGCGATCGAAGTGGCAGAACGAGTGCTAGTGGCTCTGAGCCGTCCCTTTCTCCTTGAGGGGCATGAAGTCTTTACCAGTGCCAGTATTGGCATTGCCTTCCCCAGCGAGGAAAGCAAAACGGCTGAGGACTTATTGCGAGATGCGGATACCGCCATGTACCGCGCGAAATCCTTGGGCAAAGCTCGCTATGAAGTCTTTAGCATGACGATGCGTGCCCAGAGCATTGCCCTGATGCAAATGGAAACTGATCTGCGACGGGCGGCAGAGCGCGATGAATTTTTGGTGTACTATCAACCGATTGTTGATCTATCAACGCTCAATATTGTCGGCTTTGAAACGCTGCTGCGCTGGCAACATCCCGAACGGGGAATCGTCTCCCCTAGTGAATTCATGACTGTCGCCGAAGAAACGGGTCTGATCCTACCCATTAGTTGGTGGGTGATGGCAGAAGCCTGTCGGCAAATGCAACGCTGGTCAAAGGTGTTTCCCCGCAGTCGCGGTTTAAGCATTAGTGTCAACCTCAGCGGTCGTCATTTCCAGCAAGCGGATCTGCTGCTCAACTTAAGATCAATTTTGTCAGAAACAGAATTTCCCGCTGAGCGACTGCGCCTTGAGGTGACCGAGGGCATCTTGATTGACAACAAGGAGGTGGCGATCGCCACCCTTGAGGAAATTCGCGCCATGGGCATTGGCGTGTATATGGACGACTTTGGTACAGGATATTCTTCCCTGAGTTATTTGCACCGTTTTCCCATTGACACACTAAAAATTGATCGCACGTTTATTTCCGCTCTCAACAATGAGGAATCTTCGGCGACAATTGTGCACACGATTCTCATGCTGGCGCATTCTTTGCGGTTGAAGGTGGTGGCGGAGGGTATTGAAACACGCGATCAGTATCGCGTTCTTCAGGCGCTTGGCTGCAACTATGGCCAAGGTTATTTCTTTGCCCGCCCCCTCTCAGCTCAACAGGTGGAACAGTTATTTGCCAGCCAATTGTTGCCGCACCTAGTACGCCCCACTGCCAAAAAGCACAATACGCACCGTCTCCACTAAAATTTCCAAATCCAGATTGAGCGACCAATTGTCAATGTAGTAGAGGTCAAGGCGTGCCGCTTCATCAAAGTTGCCAATCTCAGAGCGGCCAGAAATTTGCCACAGCCCGGTAATCCCTGGCATCACCTGATGGCGAATATGGTGCCAAGAATGAAAACGGGCAACATCCCGCAGGGGTAGCGGACGCGGCCCCACTAAGCTCATGTCTCCCCAGAGGACATTAAACAGTTGCGGCAGTTCATCAATGCTGGTCTTGCGCAGGAAACTGCCGAGGCGCGTGCAGCGGGGGTCGTTTTTGACCTTGAAGAGAATGCCATCGGCGGATTCATTTTGTGTTTCCAACTGCGCTTGGAGTTGCGGGGCATCGGCTCGCATGGTGCGAAATTTCCACATCTGAAAGACTTGGCCGTGGAGTCCTACCCGCTCTTGGCGGAAAAAGACAGGCCCTGGGGAGGTGAGTTTGATGGCGATCGCCACCACGATAAAGAGGGGTGCCAGCACCACGATGCCAAAGAGTGCCAAAATCACGTCCAAATAGCGCTTCAGCCGATATTCCCAACCATTGAGATACGTCATATCTACCCGCAGGGTGGGCAAAGCCGCCACAATTTCCGGGGTGCCGCGGCGGTAGAGCATTTCCAAGCTGGAGGGGATCAACCGTAGGGCAATGCCATGTTGGCGTAGCTGCCAATAGAGGGCTGAAGCGAGATGGGCTGGGGGGAGGCCTTCTACAATCACCTCTTGGGCTTGACAGTTGAGAATCTCGGTCAGGGTTTCCGGTTCATTGGCCATGGTGGCGATCGCCCTGCCGACAATCTTATAGTTCGAGCGTTGCTCTAGTAGGCTGCTGAGATGCTCCTGTCGCTCCGGGGGCGCCACCAGAAAAGCGCGAATCGGTTGCCGTAGGGTGCAAATTTTAAACGCCAGACTCACGGCTAAGCGCAAGATCACGGCGAAAACCACACTGAGACCCCAAGCACTAAAAAACAGTGAGCGAGGCAAATCTACCTTGGGATCATAGAAGTAGGCGATCGCCAGTGCCAACAAATAGCCCAAGCTCAGTACCTTAGCAAGGCGCAGATAATTTTTCCAATGGCCGCGCGGGTGATACAGCCCACTCACAGCAATCAAAAACAATAGACCAGTGGCAAAGAGCCAAAAGACACTGGGCAATCCCAGCCAGTACCACGCTGCTAAATCAGGGGGCAACGGCGCATAGAAGCGATTGAGTTGTAAGCCCAACTTCCAAGCCAACACCAACCCCACGAGGTCACTGGTCAATAGCAGCAGGGCAAAGGCCGTTTCTGAGCGTAACCACATCCGACGGCAGCGGGGTGCCCGAATATCGCGGGGAGACGTGTGAGACCGCATCATGGAGCAACACAACAACAATGGCTAGGGTTTAGTATTCCGCAGAACCCCAAGGGGCGATCGCGGTGCAATATCTCTTTGCAGACCCCCATAAATCCTTGACAATAAGAGACAAACAGTCCATTTACCTAACCTCCATGTCCAGCGATTTAATTTATCCTTCCACTCTCTTACTCACGAGTCTCTTGGCCGTCGGATTTGTGTTTTTTATTCGTGCTTCCACCAAAGAACGCATTGAAACCAAAGAATGGCTCATTGCCCAGCCCATTGCTGAACTTGCTCCCCGCCTCAAGCAGTATTTCCAGCAGCGGGGCTACCGCCTGCATACCGTCAGTGCTGATGGCAGTGAAGTGACGTTTCAGGGAAATGTTGCCGCTAGTCCCTTTTTGGCCGCATTGCTTTTTGGCCTTGCCGTCTCCGGTGCCACAGCGATCGCCCTTGTGTTGACCGTTCTCTTTCCCGATCGCGGCATTCTGGCCTTTGGTCTGATTGGCCTGACGCCCATTGCCCCGTGGTTCTATTGGCGAGGTGCCCAACGGCTCGAAACCGTCAAACTCTCTTTGCAACCCCATGCGATCGGTACCCAAGTCACCCTAGAGGGACACCGCGATGAACTAATGACTTTCGAGAACACGGTGTTGGGAGCTTTGTAGGCTGCCTTCTTGGCTGAGGTGCATAACGGAAAAAACATCACAGGATAATCTTTTGACGACCTGTGAGGGACTTCGCGATGACCTACTCGCAAACCACCACCACCACTGATGAGCGTACCTTTGGTCAACTCCTGCTTGAACTCGACATCCACCTCAGTCCCGAAGAAGTGGATCGTTTAGAGAAAAACTTTCGGGTGTATCTCGCCTGTGAAGGCTACCCCCTCACTAAAGTTCCCCACTGCGCTGTCGAGCGTCAGGTAGATAGTCATGGTCGCTTGATGGCTGAAACGGTCAAGCCCAGTTCCCTAGAGACCAACGCCGCCTTTGAGCGGGCTTGTCAATGTGCTCAGATGTCCCTGAGTCACCTCAGTGCGATGACCGAACGCTTCCTAGGGGATCTCCAAGACTTGGCCACAAGCCACGGTTACCCCAAACGGTTGGGAACTGACCTTGCGCGGGGAATTCTCGCCAACTATTGGCAACAGTGGGGTCGGGAGCGATTTTACCAATGGGTGATTTGGTTGGTGGAAAATTACACCAATGAATCCACGGAAGAAATTCGTGAATTGAGCGAACTCTATGAAACAGCGTTAGAAATTTATGATCAACTGTTTCGGGATTATTGCGGCTTTTCACCGCGTCTAGGGGCGAAATAATACCCAACTTCGGTGGGGGACTTTGCTAGAATCAGTCAACAGATAGTTTTTCTGTGGTCAGCGGTAGGCTATCGCTCCTAGGTATCTTGCGAGGTCGGGTTTCTATGCACTTAAGTGAACTCACCCATCCCAACCAGTTGCATGGGTTGTCCATTGCCCAATTGAGTCAAATTGCCGCCCAAATCCGCGACAAACATTTGGAAACGGTGGCGGCCACGGGAGGACACCTTGGACCGGGCTTGGGGGTTGTCGAACTCACCCTCGCACTCTACCAAACCCTTGACTTAGACAGAGATCGTGTGGTCTGGGATGTGGGGCACCAAGCCTACCCCCACAAAATGTTGACGGGTCGCTACAACAACTTCCATACCCTGCGGCAAAAGGGAGGAATTGCTGGCTATCTCAACCTCCGCGAAAGCCCCTTTGATCACTTTGGTGCCGGTCATGCCTCCACCAGTATTTCCGCGGCCTTAGGGATGGCGATCGCCCGCGATCTCAAGGGAGAGAAGTTCAAAGTCGTGGCCATTATTGGTGATGGTGCTTTAACTGGGGGGATGGCGCTAGAAGCGATTAACCACGCCGGCCACTTGCCCCACACCAACCTGATGGTGGTGCTGAACGACAATGAGATGTCCATTTCCCCCAATGTGGGCGCGATTCCCCGCTATCTGAATAAAATCCGCCTCTCGCCGCAGGTGCAATTTATTACTGATAACCTCGAAGAGCAGTTCAAACATATCCCCTTCTTTGGTGAAAACCTAACCCCAGAGATGCAGCGCATCAAGGAGGGCATGAAACGCCTTGCGGTTCCTAAGGTGGGCGCCGTCTTTGAGGAACTGGGCTTTACTTACGTTGGTCCGGTGGATGGCCACAATTTGGAAGAACTCATTACCACATTCCAACATGCCCATACGATTTCCGGTCCTGTCTTGGTTCACGTGGCAACGGTTAAGGGCAAAGGCTACGCGATCGCCGAGAAAGACCAAGTGGGCTACCATGCACAAAACCCCTTTGATCTCGTCACTGGTAAGGCCAAACCCTCCAGCAAACCCAAGCCCCCCAGCTACTCCAAAGTCTTTGGCGAAACCCTGACTAAACTCGCAGAAAACGATCCGCGCATTGTTGGCATTACAGCGGCGATGGCCACGGGTACAGGGCTAGATATCCTCCAAAAACGGGTGCCCAACCAATACATTGATGTCGGCATTGCCGAGCAGCACGCCGTAACAATGGCCGCCGGCATGGCCACCCAAGGAATGCGCCCCGTAGCGGCGATTTACTCCACCTTCTTGCAGCGCGCCTACGACCAAATTGTTCACGATGTCTGCATCCAAAAGCTACCCGTCTTCTTCTGCATGGATCGGGCGGGGATTGTCGGTGCTGATGGCCCGACCCACCAAGGGATGTACGACATTGCCTATTTGCGCTGCCTACCCAATATGGTGCTGATGGCACCCAAGGATGAGGCGGAATTGCAACGCATGATTGTAACGGGCATCAACTACACCGATGGCCCGATCGCCCTACGCTATCCCCGGGGCAATGGCTATGGTGTCGCCCTCATGGAGGAAGGCTGGGAACCCCTCGAAATCGGCAAAGGGGAACTCCTGCGCCCCGGTGAAGAGATTCTCTTGGTGGCCTACGGCTCAATGGTCTATCCGGCGATGCAAGTGGCAGAAATCCTCAAGGAACACGGCATGAGTGCCGCAGTGATCAATGCCCGCTTTGCCAAACCGCTAGATACTGAGTTGATTCTGCCTTTGGCGAAACAAATTGGCCGCGTGGTCACCTTAGAAGAAGGCTGCCTGATGGGGGGCTTTGGCTCGGCGGTACTCGAGGTACTCCAAGAGGCGGATATTTTGGTGCCGGTGTTACGTTTAGGAGTACCGGATATCTTGGTTGAGCACGCTAGTCCCGAAGAATCAAAGGCTGACTTAGGACTCACACCCCCACAAATGGCTAAAACGATCATGGAAAAGTTTGGGGTGGCTCAACCAAGGGTGGTCACTGCCTCCTAGGGAGGGGCGAGGACAATCGCGGCATTTTGCCCCCCAAAGCCGTAACTACAGCAGAGAATGTGCTCTAGAGGGGCAGAACGCGTCTGTTGGACAATGTCCAAGTCAAAGTCGGGAGTCTCACAGCCAACACAGGGAGGAATCTGCTGCTCCCGTAAGGATAAGCAAGAGAGGGCGATCGCGATCGCGCCAGCAGCACCTAGGGTATGCCCAAGGGCCCCTTTGTGACTGGTGACCGCAACCCCTTGACCAAAAAGGGTTTGCATCCAAGTGGCTTCGGCGGCATCGTTACGCTGTGTGCCCGTACCGTGACTATGGATACAGTCGATCTGTGGCGGTGTTAGCCCCGCCTGAGCCAAGGCCTTTTGAATGGCTAGGAAAGCACCGGTTTGGTGGACACTGGGGGCAGCCATATGCTCGGCATCAGCACTGAGACCCACTCCAGCAATTCGGGCATAGGGGTCAATGCCTCGCGATCGCGCCCGTGCCTCAGATTCTAGGACGACAATAGCACCGCCGGCCGCTAAGCCAAATCCCTGCCGCTGGCGATCGAAGGGGGCCGCACGCTCCTGAGCCAATACCCCCAACTGCCGAAATCCCGCCAAGGTCAAGGGGGAGACGGCGGACTCGACCCCTCCCGCCAACACCAGATCACACTGGTTCTGCTCAATGAGTAATGCCCCTTGGGCGATCGCCCACATTCCCGTGGCACAGGCGGCTGTGGGGTTGAGCACTATCCCCTGAATGCCTGCAATTTGTGCTACCTGCTGCGAGACAGTTGCTGGCAAGGTTTGTAACCATGTTTCTCGCGATAGAGAAGGCTGCCGTAACCACGTTTCCCACTGTGCTTGAAAGCCCCGACTGGAGCCAACCACCACTCCAGCATCGCCTAGGGGAACCGTTAATTTTGCGTCGTTGAGCGCTTGAGTTGTCGTCGCAGCAATAATTTTCTCAATCGGTAAGGTCGTTGCACCCACCAGTCCTTTAGGCGTGGCGATGAGTGCCGTTTTTCCTTGACAGTAGCGCCGCCATGTGGCGATCGCGCTCTCCCCCAGAGCTGTCCACAGACCAATACCGGTAATAACAACATTCACTGCACGATTTTATTCAAGATTTGTTCAGGATATGATCGACATCATCAAGCGTGACGTGAGGACAGCAGGCTTGGAAGCGGCAATGGAGTATTGTGTGGTGATGGTTACCACGGCCACAGAAGCTGAGGCACTCTCCTTGGCCGATCAACTCGTGGCTGAGCACCTCGCTGCCTGTGTGCAAATTCTGCCTATTCAATCAATATACCGCTGGCAAGAAACCGTACATCGCGATCCAGAATGGCAATTGCTCATTAAAACTCGCATCACTTTATTTGAGCAGGTGCGCGATCGCCTGCTGGCATTACACAGTTATGAAGTTCCAGAAATCATTGCCCTGCCAATTATTGCCGGTTCTCCTGCTTACTTGAGTTGGGTCAAAGAACAAACTCAAAAAATCTCTAGAGGTTAAGAATGCCTGAACCCAAAATCAAAAGCTTATATTACATTACCCATGTGAACAACCTCTCCTCTATATTCCAACACGGAATTCTTGCACATGAGCAAGTCGTAGAACGCGGTCTTTCCCCGACACCTATCTATAACGCAGACATCGTTGCGCATCGGCAACACCGCCTCGCACCAAATGGTCAGAGTCTATGGCAATATGCCAACCTCTATTTTCAACCCCGAAATCCCATGCTTTATAAAGTATTAAGTGAAATCAATAAAAACAATGTTGTCATTTTAGGAATTAAACCCCGTATCCTAGATATCAAAGGAACCTTCATTGCTTTAGGGAATGCAGCCCACTTCGTTACTGAAATCCGCGATGCTAAAACTGGACTACAAATCATCCATCGCGATTATTGGAGCATTCTCAATAATGACTGGTGGAAAACTGAAGATGGTACAAAGCGAAAAATTATGGCGGAATGCTTGGTTCCAAAAGTGGTTCCCCCCACTGAGATTCATTCTGTTTATGTTGCAAGTCAGGAGATGGTAGAGCGCCTTCGACAACAGTTCAGTTCTGTTGAAGTCGTAGTTGAACCCCACATGTTTTTCCAACCCCGACGACGTGCTGCAATTACGACTCATCTATCTTGGGTGGATGGAGATATGTTCTTCTCCCAAATGCAAACCTTAACAATTAGTGTTAATACCGTCGGTGTAATGGGTAAGGGATTAGCCTCACGGGCAAAATATCAATTTCCGGATATGTACGTCGTCTATCAAGATGTCTGCAAGAAAAAGCAACTTACAATGGGGAAACCATATTTGTATAAACGTGAAGCTTCTCTAGACAGCGATCTAGCGGATGAACCTTTGAGCTTACCCAACTTGAATGCCAATAAATGGTTTTTACTCTTTCCGACTAAAACTCACTGGAAACGATCGTCTGACATTACAGGAATTGAGCGAGGTTTGCAATGGTTAGTGGATAGCTATCAAGCAGAAGGCATTCAATCTCTTGCTGTTCCCGCCCTTGGCTGTGGCTTGGGGGGTCTAGACTGGAGGGAAATAGGACCACTGATGTGTCGTTATCTTTCACAAATGCAGATTCAAGTGGCTATTTACTTGCCCCAGGAACAAGAGGTACCAGCAGAGTTTTTAACTAGGGATTTTTTACTAGCCGCCTAAGGTGGCCGTTTTTTCCCCAACTGCCTAGCACAGTCTAGACATGTCCCCATCGCAAACTTAAGATAGAAAAATGGTTTCCCTTGCCCGCAAAAATCTCTTAGAAGACTTTAGTCGCTTTCTCGTGGCTCAACTAGGCATCACGTTTGCCGTCAGTCTCGTCACCATTCAAACGGGACTCCTTGAGGGATTTGGGCGATCGGCCACTCTCTTGGTGAACAAAAGCCAAGCGGATTTCTGGATTGCCTCCAGTGAGTTGCGCTATTTTGGCTTAACGTTGCCTATTGAGTATCAAGTTGTCCTCGATGCCCAGGCAGTTGCAGGGGTTGCAGCCGCAGAACCACTCCTGATCCAATCAGGTATGTGGCGCCGTTCAGAGACAGAGGCGATCGATCCAGTGCAGGTGGTGGGTATTGAACCGACAGGCACCTTGCTGCCCTTGACGACAGTTGCTGGTGCAACCCTGACGGAGCTAGAGGAACCCTACAGTGTCATCGTGGATCGCATTGACCTCAATGCCCTTTCCCTTACGGCTCTAGGGGAGCAAGGTCGCGTGAATAACTACCCAGCGACGGTCACTGGCTGGACGCGCGGTGTCAAATCCATTGTCTCTAGCCCCTATGTCTTTA
Source organism: Thermosynechococcus sp. B1 (assembly GCF_030322985.1). Lineage (NCBI taxonomy): Bacteria > Bacillati > Cyanobacteriota > Cyanophyceae > Acaryochloridales > Thermosynechococcaceae > Thermosynechococcus > Thermosynechococcus sp. B1. Next base: position 2,376,842 of record NZ_CP096573.1, read on the forward strand.
CCTCGTTAGAAACGGCGAACCTTTACTTGAACTTCCCGCGGTTTGATACCAGTGAGCCGGTTCCCGAATTTCTGCCGTTGGTGTCCCCCAGTACCCGCATCACCTATGTTATGGTAAAAGCCAACCCGGCAGAGGATCTAGCAAAAGTGCAGGAGCGCTTGCGGGCAGCCTTTCCCAACTATCAAGTGCTCAGTCGTGCCGCCCTGAGTGAAATGACGCGGCGCTATTGGTTGGCCAGTACCAGTGTGGGGTTCATTTTGGGGCTAGGAGCAGGGGTGGGCATCGTTGTAGGGATAGTGATTGTCAGTCAGATTCTCTATTCCTCGGTGAGCGATCGCCTACAGGAGTATGGCACCCTCAAAGCAATGGGGGCTTCTGACGGGTACTTGTATCGCATTATTATTGAGCAAGCCCTGTGGATGGCCGTACTGGGTTATCTGCCCGGTTTAGGCCTGTGCTGGGGACTGGGGATGTGGACCATGCAAGCCCGTGCCATCCAAATTATCATTACTCCCCAACTTGCCCTCGCCGTTTTTAGTGCCACCGTAGCCATGTGTGTCAGTGCTTCCCTATTGGCGATTCAAAAAGTGATGCGCCTTGATCCCGCCCAAGTTTTTCGAGCTTGAATCATGCCCCGCCCTACCCTCCCTTGGTCAACCTGTCCGCCTCAAGGAGAACCTGTCCTCAGTGGTTGGGAACAGGCGTTGAGTGAAGTGCCCCGTTGCCCCCCCTTGCCCCCCCAAATGCTCCCCTCTATTCGCGCGGCCTTTGCCTGTGCCCTCCATATGCACCAGCCGACCATTCCAGCGGGGGAGGGCGGCAGCCTCATCAGTCACTTGCAGTATATGCTGATGCATCCCCACGAGGGGGACAATCACAACGCAACCCAATTTCTCTGGTGTTATCGACGCATGGGGGACTGGATTCCCCAGTTGGTGGCTGAGGGCTGTCAACCGCGGATTATGCTCGATTACTCCGGCAACCTCCTCTGGGGGCTGGAGCAGATGGGACAGGAAGAGGTGCTGGACGCCCTACGGCGGATTACCGTGGATGCCTATGCTCCCTATGTGGAATGGCTGGGCACCTGCTGGGGACATGCGGTGATTCCCTCCACTCCAATCGCTGACATTGAGTTGCATATTCGCGCTTGGCAGCATCAATTTGTGGCCCTCTTTGGGGTTGAGGCGCTGCAACGGGTACAGGGCTTTTCACTGCCAGAAATGCATTTGCCCAACCATCCGGATACGCTCTTTACCTTGGTGACCTGCCTCAAACGCTGTGGATACAGTTGGTTGCTGGTACAGGAGCACAGTGTTGAACAGTTGGATGGGTCGCCGCTACCCTACGCTGCCAAGTATGTACCGAATGTCCTTGTGGCGCGCAACTCCCAAGGAGAGGTGGCGGAAATAACGGTGCTGATTAAAACCCAAGGCTCGGATACGAAACTTGTGGCGCAAATGCAGCCTTATCACGAAGCTAAGCATCTGGCCACTCACTGGCAGGCTCCCCTTGGTCCCCCCTGTGTGAGTCAAATTGCCGATGGTGAAAACGGTGGTGTGATGATGAATGAATATCCCCGCGATTTTATGCCGGTGTGGCATGAGATAAAAGCGAATCCAGAGGCGGGGGTGGTGGGTCTCAATGGCAGTGAGTACCTTGCCCTCTTGGCGGCTCAGGGAGTGACTAGCGATCGCTTTCCTCGCTGTCAGGCGGTACACCAACATCTACTCTGGCAGACCTTAGGGGATAGCCCGATGACGCCAGAAAGGGTTGCGGCAGCGATCGCCCACCTTGAACAAACCAATCCCCACTTCTCCATGGCGGGTGCCTCTTGGACGAATCACCTCAGTTGGGTCAAGGGCTATGAGACCGTTCTGCAACCGATGGAACGCCTGAGTGCCGAGTTTCACCGCATCTATGATCCTTTGGTGGCGGCTGACCCGCAAGTGACCCAAAGCCCTGCCTACCGCGAAGCGCTCCTCTATGTGCTGACATCGCAAACCAGTTGTTTTCGCTACTGGGGCAGTGGCCGCTGGACAGACTATGCAAAAACGATTTGCGATCGCGGGATGGCACTGTTGCAAGAAACTAGTGTTTGAGAGGGAGTTTGCCAAGAATTCGTAAAATAAGTTATGGCATGGCAGAACTGGTGCATACCTCCTTTAGGAGCGATTGTGGCGGGTTCCCTCGCCGTCGCCCTTACCCGTGAACCGCTTCCTGTGGTGGCGGTCAGTTCTGCGGGGGCATGGGTGGGCACTTGGGTGCAAGATCGTCAACGTCATTCTCTAACCCCCCAGATCGAAGACCTCCTCCAACGTTTAGAGGAAAGACTGCAACACCTTGAAACCCGCACTTCTGGAAATGGCCCGCGTCGTACCGCTATTTTCTACGACATTGAAAACCTGATCAAAGGCTACAACATCAAAGCCGCAGATGTGGCCAAAATCTCCCTCGCTGCCATCCAAGCCCATATTCGCCAAGCCTACCCCATCGAGCGGGTGCTGCTGCAACGTGCCTATGCCAACTGGAGTGATGCTCGCCTTGGGCCACTGCGCCGGGAAATGCACCAATTGGGCATTGAGCCTGTACAGGTCTTTGGTTTTTCCTACGAAAATCGCAAAAATGCTGCTGATATTCAATTGGCGATTGATGTGGTGGATTTGATTTTTCAGGATGACCGCTTTGATACGTTTGTGATTGTCTCCGGCGATGGTGGCTTTGGCTCCCTTGCCAAGAAGTTACGGCAGTACGGCAAAACAGTCATTGGCTGCGCCTACGAAGATGCGGCTGGCAAGAGTTTTCAGGCCATTTGTGATGCCTTTGTCCACATCCCTGATCCAACCGTAAAACCCCGCCCACCTGTCGCCAGTCCCGCTCCCCCCATTGAAGCGCCGCCGCCCAGCATCCCACCCTCCGCCATTCCCTTAGATCCCGATAATCGTCGTTTGTGTGCGGACTTGAGTGTCAGTTTGGCTCGCCATGCCGAGGGGGCGATCGCCAAAACGCGGCAGATTCTCGATTGGTACCGCCGTGATTCGGAGTGTGGCAAGCTCCTGCGGCAGGAAGGGCTACCCATTAGTAAAGTCCAAGGGGCGGTACAAGCCCTGCTGCCCAACTTTGACATTTTGCAGTTGGGGATGGTCAAGTTCTCGGAATACTTGCGCTACGTCTGCAAAAACACGATCTTCTGCGTCTTTCATCGGCAGGGCAGTGCCAATCAACTGCGTCTTGGCCTACGGGAGCATCTTCCCCCCAGTGCTGTGGTGATGGCCAATTTTGAAAAGCGTCCCCTCCATAGTCTGGCAACCTATCGCGCTTTGCTCAGTCACGAACGGGTGGCGATCGCCCAACCCCCAGCCTTAGCCTATGTTTTAGCGTGGCTCCTTGACCATCGCGATTGCGCTGCCACCCTAGAAGAACTGGCCACCATGATTGAGCAAACCGCCCCAGCGGAGATTGGTGGCAGTCAAATTGAAATTGCCTTGAATAACTGCCAAGCGGCCAATATTCTTGTGCCAGCTCCCCACAGTGGCGATCGCTATTTTGTTGCTGCGAAAATCACAACCCTTCCCGCAAGCTATGCCGCACTGGCGCAGTGGCTAGATCAGACCCTTCGGGTGTTTTTTGAACGGGTAGGGGCGCATCCGAAACCAGAACTGTTGCGGGCACTCATTGAGCCATCTGTTTCTGTGCACCAGTAAGCGATCGCCATGGAATTTCCTTGGTTGGTGTGGCTAGAAACCTGTGAGAGCACGAATACATGGGCATTGCACCACGCCGATCAACTCTATGGTGGTCAAGTCATCTACACTCAGGCACAAACACGGGGGCGAGGTCAGTACAACCGCACTTGGCAGTCCCCAAAGGGAGTGTTGACGGCCTCCTTTATCCTGCCGCAGTCGGCGGCGATCGTGGCTCCCAGTGTCCAAGCAGGGATAGCCGTGATGCGGGCGTTGAGTGGGCTGCGACCAACGGTGGAACGCCATCTGCAATTGAAGTGGCCGAATGATGTGATGGTTCAGGGCAAGAAACTGGCGGGAATTCTCTGTGAACGCCGTTCCCCTTGGCTGGTGGTGGGGGTGGGACTTAACCGCTGTGTTGATGTTGCCGCAATGGGTCTTCCCCAAGCCATTAGCCTCCACACGCTGCTTCATTCTCCCGAAGCGGTGCCTACGGATCTGGAACTGCTAGCGGCGATTCGCGCTGAGCTTTTGTGGTGTTGGCAACAGTCCCAAGGGGTGCAGATCACGGCGCAGCGGGATTTTTTACGGGGGCGATCGCTGACTCTTGTTCAAGGAGCACAAAGGTGGCAGGGCATCGGTGTGGGCATTAGCGATCGCGGGACGTTGCAAGTACGCCTGAACAATGGGGAGTTGCGAGAATTTAGCAGTGGCCATGTCCTCTACAGCGGCGATCGTGCTCCCTAGATCTGGCTTGCTGAAATGGGTAGCCCATCTGCGAAAATTGTCCTTGGTACTACAACCATCTGAGGTGGGCATGAAGGGTTGGCAGGTCTGTTGGCAACGGGCGATCGCTTTCGTTCTCAGCATCGTTCTCCTGTGGTCAGTGGGGGGCATCGCAGCGGCAAAATCCAGTGGCTCGCTAGCAGAGGTGGCGGCTCCTGTAGCCATTGAGGATATGAAGGATTGGTTCGATCGCTATGAACCTCGGCTGAAAATTCTCACCCCCGAAGCCAACCAAACCCTCCAAAGCCGCAACGTCACCGTCAAGCTAAGTGTCCAAGGGCTGCGCCTGTTTCAAGATCAGCGCACAGGGTTAGGCCCCCATGTGGAGGTGGTGCTCGATGATCTGCCCAGCCGCAGTGTCTATGACCTGAACACCCCCATTGAATTTACGAACCTTGAGCCGGGAACGCACCTTCTCCGTGCTTTTGTTGTGTACCCTTGGGGTGAAAGTCTGAAAAATCCCCTTGCCTATGCTCAAACGGCCTTTCATCTCTATACCGCAGATGAGGACACTCGATCTGCTAGTCTTCCCCTGATCACCTACAATCAGCCCAGCGACACCTATGGTGCTGAACCAGTGCTCCTTGATTTTTATCTCAGCAACCTGCCGTTGGATCAACAATTAAACAATGAGAAAGTCTGGCAGGTGCGCTGCACGATCAATGGTCAATCCTTCACGGTCGATCGCTGGCAGGCCTACTATCTCACTGGACTCCAGCCGGGGGATAACTGGGTACGGCTCGAACTTCTGGATGGCAAGGGTCAGCGCATCCCCTCTCCCTACAATCCCATTACCCGCCTCGTGACCTATCAACCCAATGGCAAGGATGTCCTCTCGCGCCTGCTGCGGGGAGAACTGGCCGCCAAAAATCTTCAAAGTAGCCTCAGTCCGGATCTCCCCAGCAACCTCCCCCCTGAACCGACCCCAGAGCCAACACCTGTCGTTGAGGAATCCGCCGCTCCCTCCGAGCCGACCCCAGAGCCAACAGCTGTTGTTGAAGAATCTGCCGCTCAGACCCCCGTTGCTGAGGAACCTACACCAACGTCGGCAGTAGAGGCACCAACACGCACCGTTGAACCTGTAGAGGAAACGCCCGTTGCACCAGAGCCAACCCCAGAACCCACCGTCAAAGCAGCCGAAGAGACACCGCCCCCCACGCCGCAAAAGCCCTTCTGGCAGCGCCTGAATCCCTTTAAGAAAGCAGAAAGCCCGACTCGTTCTGTTCTCGTTAGCCCGCGAGTTCCATCCAAGCCGTCCCCACCTTTGGAGCAACCGACTCTAGAGACCACTGCACCTGAGGTCACTGAACAGGAAACTCCTCCCACTCCAGAGGATTTGCCACAATTAGAAGAACCGACGACCCCTCAGGAGTAGAGTAAAACCATGCAAGGAACCTCACTGGCCACAGTACGTCTTCAACCCTCATTTGCTGTTCCTCTAGGGGTTCTGCTGTTAAGTCTGCCCCTGTGGTGGCTGCGCTGGTGGCTGGGCTTGCCCCTTTCGCTCTTTGCGATATTTTTGGCTGTGCAGGCGGCGACGCTGCGCTTGGAGTTTACGGCAACCGCTCTCGATGTCTATCGGGGCAGCCAACAGATTCGTCACTTTCCCTATCAGCAATGGCAGCACTGGGAGGTCTTTTGGCCGGCCTTCCCCGTCCTCTTTTATTTTCGGGAGGTCAAGAATATCCACTTTCTGCCGATTCTGTTTGACGTCAAAACTTTAGTACAATGCCTCCAAGAACGCTGCCCACGCACAGCCTTTATTTCCACGGTTCGCAATGACGGATGACCCTACGGTGACTGATGCCTCTGAACCTACCCCAGAGGAACTAACTGCCCTCAAAGCTCAACGGGATGCCCTCAAAGCTGAAATTCAAGCCCTTGATGCTGAGTTTCATCGTCTCGTCCACGATCGCCTCAAGTCCCTTGAAGAGCGGCAACAAAGTCTGCAACTCACGATTGAGCAACTAGAACGGCGCAAGGAACGCATTGAACAGGAGCTCCGCCGCAACTTTGTGGGTGCCTCCCAAGAACTCGCGATTCGAGTGCAGGGGTTCAAGGAATTTCTCGTCAAGAGCATGCAGGAGTTGGCGGCCACCGTTGAGGAAATGGAATTGCTGCCCCCGACGCCCGCTGTCGTGGAAACTGCCCCTGCCCCAGCAGCAACAGCGACAACGCCGCCCAAGTTAGTTCTCGATGAGGGATTTCAGGAGGAAGCGGATCGGATTCGCCGTTTGCTAGAGCAATATCGGAGTAGCCCCAACTACTATGGCCCTCCTTGGCAGTTGCGACGCACGTTTGAGCAAGTTCATGCTGAGCGGGTAGAAAGTTGGTTCTTTGATCTCGGGGGACGGGGTGCCCTGCGATCGCTCCCCAGTCGGTTGCAAAATATCCTTGTTGCCTCGGCAATCATTTCAATCCTGCGGGACTTCTATGGCGATATGTTGCGGGTTTTGGTCTTAGCTGATTCCCCTGAGCGGCTGGGGGACTGGCGACGCGGCTTGCAGGATTGCTTGGGCATTAGTCGCCAAGATTTTGGTCCCGATCAGGGGGTGGCGCTCTTTGAATCTGCGGATGCCTTGGCCTTTCGTGCCGATCGCCTCGAGCAGGAGGACTACATCCCTCTAATTCTTATTGATGATTCCCAACCCCAAGTCAGCCTTTCACTACTGCAATATCCCTTGCTCTTGGGCTTTGCCCCTGAACCCCAGTTGCGTCCTAGCCGTAGTTCTGATTTCTTTGAGTAGGGAGGCTCCTGTGACCACTGCACTCATCCTTGGACTGCTGGCGCTCGCTAGCTACCTGCTCGGCTCGATTCCCACGGGCTACCTCTTGACCAAAGCGCTGCGGGGGATTGATATTCGTGAGCATGGCTCTGGCTCAACGGGGGCGACCAATGTGCTGCGGGTAGTGGGCAAAGGCCCCGGACTAGTGACGTTTTTAGTCGATGTGGGCAAGGGACTAGGGGCAGTTCTTTTGGCGCGATGGGTTCTGGGGCAATCTTGGAGTACAGTACCGACCACTTGGTTGGAATTTGTGCTGCTGGCGATCGCCTTCATTGCGGTTCTAGCCCACAGTAAGCCGATTTGGTTGGGCTGGCGCGGCGGCAAATCCGTTGCCACTGGTTTAGGGGTGCTCCTTGCCCTCAATGCCCCCACGGCTTTGGCCACCTTTGGGGTGTTTCTCGTGGTCTTGGCGGCCAGCCGCATTGTCTCCCTGAGTTCAATCACTGCTGCTATCTCCTTGCCCTTCTGGTTTTGGTTCTTTACACAGTCGTGGCCCTTTGTCGGCTTTAGCGTGATTGCAGGTGCCTTTGTGATTTGGCGACACCAGAGTAATATTCAGCGCCTCCTTGCAGGGACAGAGCCACGGTTGGGCGCCTCGGAAGGATAGACCTCTTAGAAGGTGACTTTTGGACGGGTTCGGCGTTCCTTAATGCCCCCCATATTTTAGAAAAGGGTTGTATTTGTACATTTGGAAGACCTCTGAGGTTGCTACCATGAGTGGATACCAGTTTTGGTGGGGAGATTTGTGATGGAAACACTGCGGGGGCGTGATTTGCTGAGCATCGCCGACCTTTCACGGGCAGAGGCGGAATATCTGCTGGATTTAGCAGCACAGATGAAAATCGGCAAGGTGGCTCCCCAGTGTCCTAAGGTCTTGGGGCTGCTGTTTCAGAAGGCTTCGACCCGTACCCGTGTCAGCTTTACGGTGGCGATGTACCAACTGGGCGGCCAAGTCATTGACCTGAATCCCCAATCCATGCAGGTGGGGCGTGGTGAACCATTGCCCGATACAGCACGGGTATTGGATCGCTATTTGGATGCGGTGGCGATTCGCACCTATGGTCAGGCAGAACTGCAACTTTTTGCCGACTATGCCCGGATACCTGTGATTAATGCCCTCACTGATCGCGAGCATCCCTGCCAGATTTTGGCGGATCTGCTGACGCTACGGGAATCCTTTGGCACATTGGCGGGACTGACCCTCTGCTACATTGGCGATGGCAATAATGTGGCGCATTCCTTACTACTGGGCTGTGCCCTCTTGGGGGTGAATATTCGTGTGGCTTCCCCACCGCCGTTTGCGCCTTTGCCCGATATTGTGACGCAAGCCAAGGCACTGAGTGGCGGTAAGAGTGAAGTGACTGTTCTCACGGATCCGCAGGCCGCGGCTAAGGGTGCCCATGCGCTTTACACGGATGTCTGGGCGAGTATGGGACAGGAAGCAGAAGCGGGCGATCGCCAGCCCATTTTTCAGCCCTACCAAATTAATGATCAACTGCTAGCCCTTGCGGATCCACGGGCGATCGTTCTCCATTGCCTGCCGGCTCACCGCGACGAGGAAATTACGGCCAGTGTTCTTGAAGGGCCGCAGTCTCGGGTTTGGGAGCAAGCGGAAAATCGTCTCCATGCCCAGAAGGCTCTACTTGCCACTCTCTTGGGATAGGGTGATGCTCTACTCCCGTTGGCAGAAATTCAGCCTCTCGGATCGGTTATTGCTGGTGGGGGCGGTCATTTGTGGGGCTTTTTTGCTGCTGGCGGTTCTTGCTCCCCTTGGCCAAGCCCTCGGTTGGATTGCCAATCCCCAAGAATTTCTTGACTTTCCGATTCACGCGCCGCCTTCGCCGCAGCACTGGTTTGGTACGAATCGCTTGGGCTATGATGTCTTTTCCCGCACGATTTTTGGTGCCCAAGCGGCTTTGCAGGTGGTCTTGGTGGCAACGCTTTTGAGCTTGGTGGTGGGGGTGCCCTTGGGATTGTTGAGTGGCTACCGCGGGGGCTGGCTCGATCGCGGGTTGCTCTTTTTCATGGATACGATTTACACGTTGCCGGGGCTACTCCTAGCGGTAACGGTGGCCTTTGTGGTCGGCAAGGGGGTGCTCAATGCGGCGATCGCCCTTAGTGTCGCCTATATTCCCCAGTACTATCGCGTTGTGCGCAACCACACGGTGAGCCTAAAAAATGAGGTCTTTATCGAAGCTGCCCGCGCCCTTGGTGCCTCGACCCCCCGCATTCTGCAGCGGTATCTTTTGGTGAATGTGCTTCCCAGTATCCCCGTGCTCTTTACCCTCAATGCTGCCGATGCCATCCTGACCTTGGCAGGGCTGGGGTTCTTGGGCTTAGGGTTACCGCCGCAGGTACCAGAGTGGGGGCAGGATCTACGACAGGCCTTGGATGGGTTGTCGGTGGGCATCTGGTGGACGACGCTCTTTCCGGGGCTAGCCATGACATTGCTGGTCGTGGGTCTGTCGCTCCTTGGTGAGGGCTTGGGAGAACGTCTTGATCCCCGACAGTTGAGTTAACCAACAGTGCCTAATCATGCCTGATCATGTCTTGGTGACCGGTCCGAGTCGCAGTGGCAAGAGTGAATGGGCAGAAGCCGTTGCTACCCAAAGCGAACAACCGGTGATTTATATTGCGACGGCGATCGCCCCCCCAGAGGATACAGAATGGTTGCAGCGGATTGCACAGCACCGTGCTCGCCGCCCCGCTGAGTGGCAATTGCGGGAGTGCCCCCTCGAACTGGCTGCCCTGCTGCGTGACCTGCCGCCTGATCATTGCGCCCTTGTGGATTCCTTGGGAACATGGGTGGCCAATTGCCTAGATCAATCTCAAGATCAATGGCAAGCAACCGTTACTGAATTCCTAGCGAGTGTGCAAGGGTGTGCCGCTCAACTCATTTTTGTTGCTGAAGAGGTGGGCTGGGGAGTTGTTCCTGCCTATGCCAGTGGCCGCTGTTTTCGCGATCGCCTAGGGGAACTGTGTCAGCAATTGAGTCCGTTGATGGCGGAAGTGTATCTTGTCACAACTGGCTTTGCACTGCCGCTGCACCAATGGGGTATTTGTCTCAGACATCTTAGGGATAAATTGGACTCGCAAGGATAGCCCTCAGGGGGATTCCTCAGTGGTCATGGGGGCAAGGGCAGCCACAATGGCATCGGTGACACGATGTACAGGATAAATTTCTAGCCCCGCGATCGCACAGGCTTGGCTTTCGGGAATAATGGCACGGCGAAATCCCAACTTCAGCGCCTCCCGCAGCCGTAATTCTAACTGGGAAACCGCTCGCACCTGTCCCCCTAAGCCCACTTCGCCAATGATCACGGTTTGGGGTTGTACCCAGCGATCGCGAAAACTAGCCACAACAGCCACCGCCACCCCGAGATCAGCAGCGGGTTCCGCCACATTCAGCCCGCCAGCGGACGCCACATAGGCATCTAGCTTCGAGAGGGGCACCCCTAGGCGTTTTTCTAGGACGGCGAGAATTTGCAAAAAGCGATTGTACTCAATGCCCGTGGCCGTGCGGCGCGGAGAGGGATAACTGGTGGGGCTGACCAAACTTTGCAACTCAACCACAAGCGGACGGGTGCCTTCACAGGCCACAATGGTGGCGGTACCGGGGGTTGGCTCGCGATCGCCCAAAAACAGCGCGGAGGGATTCGTGACCTCGGCTAAGCCCTGCGCGCCCATTTCAAAAACGCCAATTTCTTGACTAGCACCAAAGCGGTTTTTGACAGCGCGTACGAGGCGGTGACTGGCAAAGCGATCGCCCTCAAAGTAGAGCACGGTATCCACCAAATGTTCCAGCACCTTCGGACCGGCGATCGCCCCTTCCTTTGTGACATGCCCCACAATAAATAAACTCATTTGCTCCCGCTTGGCTAAGCGCATCAAGGCGGCTGTGCCCTCACGGACCTGAGACACCGAGCCGGGGGCAGCCGTCAGTTGGGGCAGATACACCGCTTGGATGCTATCAATAATCGCCAGATGGGGTTGCAGATGGGTAAGTTCCTGCAGGATGACCTCTAAATCCGTCTCGGCCAAGAGATAAAGGGAAGGGGGGGCAGCAATGCCCAAGCGTTGCGATCGCAATTTCACCTGCTGCGCCGATTCCTCTGCACAGACATAGAGCACCCGCTGCTGTTGCCCCAAGGTGGCTGCCATCTGCAACAAAAGCGTGGACTTGCCAATTCCCGGTTCGCCGGCCACCAACACGAGGGAGCCAACCACAATCCCCCCTCCCAAAACCCGATCCAACTCAGCAAATCCAGAGGCAGAACGGCTCTGGGTCTGTTCGCTAATCTCTCCTAAGGCCTTGGCGCTGAGGGGGTGGGGAGCGGTCGATTTTCGGGAGGTTGTGCGTCGAGCAGCGGTCTCTACAGGGGTAACCACCTGCTCATCAAGGGTATTCCACTGACCACAGTTGGGACAGCGACCAAAGTATTGCAGAGACTCGGCACCACACTCGCGGCAGATATACAGTACCTTGGCCTTGGGCATCCCTTGCCGAGTTCAATCCTATTGCACACTCAAAAGTTCAACGTCAAAAATCAGCGTCGCATTAGGGGGAATGACCCCGCCGGCACCGCGTGCACCATAGCCTAGGTTCGGGGGAATAATCAGCCGCCGCTGCCCCCCGACGTGCATTGAGCCAACTCCTTCATCCCAGCCTTTGATGACTTGACCGACACCAATTTGAAATTGGAAGGGCTGACCGCGATCGCGGGAGCTATCAAAAATGCGGCCATCGGTGAGCATTCCTGTGTAGTGCACCGTTACCCGATCGCCCACTTGAGGCTGCGCCCCTGAGCCGACAACAATATCTTCGTATTGCAAACCTGAAGGAGTGGTCACCACCTTTGGATTCCCCATAAGTCCCGCAGCCTCCGTTGACGCTTCCAGCGGCACACTGGCGATCGCGATCGGAGCGGCCACCAACCATACCACTACTAGGACAATACCACAGAGGAGCCAGCCGTAGTCTCGATGCACCCGTTGTCTTACCATGAGCGATTTTTTAACTCCCTAACGTCCCGTTCTAGGCGATCAATGCGTCCCCGCAGTTCATCAATTTCTGACTGTTGTGGCACCCCCAAGCTCTCTAGAAACTGGCGCGTTTGTCGTTGCACCGCTTCATCGAGGGAGGCGGCATCTTCTTTGAGGTGGGCAAGGACTTCATCCACCATTGCCTTGGCCTGATCGGCATTGAGGCGTCCCTCTTTCACCCATTGGTCGCTCACTTGACGCAACTTCTCGGCCACAAGGGAGGTGGTGCCGACACCAATTAAAAGCAATTGCTGAAGCAGATTTTGCTGGTTCATGGGGCACGTTCAAAACGCCTATCTTGTATTGTGCCATTGGCTCCTAGGCTTGCGGTAAGATGAGGGAGAGGTCAAGTTGTATAGATTCGCATCGCCAGCGAGGTTGAGGATGATTGAAAAAATTGCCATTGGTCTGTGGGCATTTTCAGCAGTTGGCCTGATTGTATTGGTCTTGCTCCACAGTCCCAAGGGGGATGGCCTCGGTGGTATTGGCGGTCAAGCCCAGCTCTTTACCAGCACCAAAAGTGCAGAAGCGACCTTAAACCGTGCCACGTGGACTTTGACAGTGTTGTTTATGGCGCTTACCGTTGCTCTGAGTGCTGGTTGGCTGCGCTCAATTTAGTTTGGGTTAGCGTGTCTTTCTCCTTTGCGATTCGTGCAGCGACCCCGGCGGATGTTCCAATCATCTTCCAACTGATCCAAGCGCTTGCGGCCTATGAAAAGCTCAGCCACGCAGTAACGGGCACAGAGGAAGCGCTGCGGCAGCATTTGTTTGGCGATCGCCCCTATGCCGAGGTACTCCTTGCCCATACCCCCACAGACGTTATTGGCTATGCCCTGTTTTTCACCACCTACTCCACATTCCTCACCCGCCCCGGCCTTTGGCTAGAGGATTTGTTTGTCCTCCCCGCCTATCGGCGTCAAGGGGTGGGCACTGCTCTTCTGAAGGCATTAGCCCGGCTAGCCAGCGATCGCGACTATGGCCGTATCGAGTGGAGCGTCTTGGACTGGAATACTCCCGCGATTCAATTCTATGAGCGCATCGGTGCGACTGTGCTACCTGACTGGCGTATCTGCCGCCTCAGTGGTGATGTTCTCAAGCACTTCGGACATCCTGACGAGCCTGTGTGACCCGTCGCCCCAGATAGCGGCCAAGGGTGTAGGCCAACCATTCCAGATCCCTTGAGGTCACGCTAAGGGCATTTTCAGTCAGTTCGATCGCTTGGCTACCGGCACGAATCACCAGTTTGCTCGATAGCTCTTGGCGATCGCCCTCGCGATCGCGGTACGTGCTGTGGGGCTGAAATTCAATCTGTTCAATCACTTCAAGCGGCAGGACTTTGGGACGACGCCAGCGGAAACCAAGGATATGTTCATAGAAGCGCAGATCCTTACGGGTGACCATCAGCACCTGCCATCCCAATAGCATGTAAAGAATGCCGCCAATGAGGCCTAAACCGACAGCAAGATGACCAGTAGCAAAAACAGCCATCAGCCAAAAGCCAGAACTAATCGCTAGACTGTACCAGACGACCAAAAACCCATTCCAAGCCACTGCAAAGGGAATCAGGAAGAGGAGACTGACATTAAATCCAACCGGGGGAATTTGCACCAGTAGCCCTTGGGGTGTTTCTCTCACCTGTAGGCGGGAGCCGTAGGGCGGCGTTTTTGTTATGAGTGAGGCCTCGTGGGGTGATGTGTCCAGTCGCTTTAGGGCTTGGCGAGCCGCAGTCGCGGAGTCAAATCGCTCCTCAAGGGCGGGCGCGACCATTTTTTCGAGCCAGCGGATAAAAGGGGGACTCAAGGAGACCAAGGGTTGAAATTGAACCCGCAGTTCCTTTTGCGGCAGCTCATCGGGGGGAGTGCCGGTTGCTAAGTAGATGAGGGTCATGCCCAAGGCGTAGAGATCACTGGCGGGTAGGGTTTTACCGCCGAATTGTTCCGGGGGCATATAGCCATAGGTACCCACCACGGTTCGGGTGCTGCCTGCGATCGCGGTTTGTACCGCCCCAAAGTCCACAAGATAGACCTTGCCAAGATCATGACCGGAGCGATCGCCCAAGAGAATATTTGTCGGCTTAATATCGCGGTGAATCACCGGTGGTTGACGGCCATGGAGATAGATCAAAATATCCAGCAGGCGATCGGCCAACAGCCGCAAATCCTCTTCACTAAACACTCGTCCTTCTGCTTGCCATGTGGCGAGGGATTTTGCCTCAATGTAGGTTTGCACCAAAGCAAAGCCCTTGAGATCAGGGGTATTGATTTCAAAGTAGTCGAGATAGCGGGGAATGGCCGGATGATCCAAGGTTTGCAGCACAGCCGCTTCCCGTTCAAAGAGCTTAAAGTCGTCCCATGTCATGCCGCCACCAAAAAGCAGCAGCTTCAGCACCACCTGTTCATAGCGCCGCCGATCCAACGCCAGATAGGTGCGTCGCCCCGGATGAGACCCCAGTTCGCGCAGGAGTTCATAGCGATCGCCCAAAATTTCACCAATGAGCTGCGCCACAGCGTTCTCCAAGCTGGCTACCCCTATCTTAGCCATTGAGTTGCTGCACAATCTCTGGGGCAATTCTTGTGAGCACCTTGAGGGCTTTGAGGCTGCCTTGAATCAAATGTGCCGCCCCACGGGGGTTGCGCAGCATTGCAATAGCCAGTGGCCCCGGCCGCAAATTGCCTTGAGCATCAAAGGCTTGACTCAAATCGGGGAGGTCGCGATCGCCACCATCACTGATCACCCGCACCATCACCACCGGCATTCCCGCTAAAGCCTTGAGGAGTGGCACCCCTTCCATATCCACCACCTCCACCCCCCAGCGAACCGCAAGACTCTGTTTTTCCTGAGCCTGAGAAAGGGTTCTTGCGGTTGTGATGCCTTTTACCCGTCGCCAAGCAGGCGCTAATTTCGCCGATAACGTCTGGTCTAAAGAATACGTTTGCCCTGTTTCATCCTGACACGTGGCATAAACCACCACTTCACCGATGCGATCATCAGGACGTAAGCCGCCACAGACCCCCAAGATGAGAACCATGGCAGGCGATTCCCTGAGGGCACTGATCAATGCCGGTGTGGTCACTGTGGCTGCCCCCGCTCGGATCGGAATAATCACCCCCTTGGACGCCTGTAGCCCTCGTTGTACCGCTTGATATTCTGCCCCTTGGGGCACAAGGACGAGGCATGAGGTCATTGTTTTATCATTACCGTCTTAACTTTTGGATAGACCGATCGCGGGCAATTTAGAAACTGACCAATGGAAAGAGTGTCACACTCAAGCGTCCGCTATGGTGGACGAGAGGCATTTTCCGCCAAATCTGATACCGTTGTTAATTGTTGAAGCTATGTTATTGTTCTGGCAAATTGTGAGCTATCCACCATTCTACCTCAGGCAATCTCGGCAACTGTCACAGGCCACCTAGACAAACAAAAATGACTATGATAGCTATAGATTTTGATCAATCCTTGTTTGTGGAAGTCGTCCCCTGCTGGGTTGCGATCGCGAGACCCTTTTGGAGAATCGTGAATTGACTGCCCTAGAGTGTTGGCCTGAGGAACGGTCGAGGATTGACTCAACTATCGATCAATGCGTGTAGGAGTGAACCCCCATATGATTCAAATGGTGCTGGAGAACCCAGTTTCCGTCAAGGATGCTGAGCGCTTTTGCCAAGAGATACTCCCCCAAGTCTCGCGCACATTTGCCCTCAGTATTCGCTTCCTCCCCGGAAATTTGGGTCGGGCGGTTCTGGTGGCCTATCTCATCTGTCGCATTGCCGATACCGTTGAGGATGATCCGGTTGCCAGTATCCCCGCAAAAACAGCTCTATTGGATCGCCTGCTGGAGTGTTTTGACAGTGCCGATCTAGCCAATAGCTATGGTGAAACGGCACGGGGGGTTCAGGGGGAGCCAGCCCATGTCCAACTGGTGAAAAATACGAGACTCGTCTTTGCCCTCTACCGTTCTTTGCCCCTCACGTCCCAACAGCACGTCCAACGCTGGGTGAGCGAAATGGTGCATGGGATGAAAAAATTTATTAACCTCTACCCCAATGGCATTCGCATTCAAACCCTCGATGAATATAAAGAGTACTGTTATTACGTCGCGGGTACCGTTGGCTATCTCCTGACGGATTTGTGGTACGAGCATTCCCCCAGCATTGGTGCCGATGAATACCAAGTACTCCTCAAGCGCTGCGCTGCCTTTGGTGAAGCGCTGCAAACGGTGAATATTCTCAAGGATATTGCTTGGGATGCGGAGCACGAAAACTCGATCTATATCCCCAATGAATCTCTGCTGCTCCAAGGCAGTAGCCACCAGTCCATCCTCAGTGCTGAACATCTTGAGCAAAATCATGCCGCCATTAAGGAATTGATTGCCCTTGCTTGGCATGATCTCGATGAAGCTCAAGCCTACTTGCTATCCGTGCCCAAGGCGGCAATTCCGATTCGCCTCTTTTGCGTGCTGCCGCTGCTCTTTGCCTATGCCACCCTACGGGAACTCACTCACTCGACGGCGATGCTGCAACCGGGAGGGGTAGTTAAAATTAGCCGTGCAGAGGTGAAATCCCTGATGGTCATGGGGCCTTTATCGATTCTCAGTAACCACAGTCTGCGCTGGCTGATTGGCCAAGTACGGCAAAAGCCTTTCATCCTTGGCGGACTTTAGGGAAATGTGCCAAAAAAGCCAATGGTTGGGGGAACCAGAATCCGTTAGGATAGGGGGAGATTGCTGAATTGTTGCAAATCTTCATAACTTGACATGAATTGTATTATTCACCGCCGTGCTGAGTTTGCCGCCAGTCATCGCTACTGGTTGCCAGAATGGTCTGAAGCAGAGAATTTGGCTCGGTTTGGTGCCAATAGTCGCTTTCCCGGCCACGGTCATAACTATGAGTTGTTTGTTTCAATGGGCGGCGTTGTTGATGACTTTGGCATGGTGTTGAACCTATCGGATGTCAAGCACATCATTCGCCGTGAAGTCATTGAACCCCTGAATTTTTCCTATCTCAATGAGGTGTGGCCAGAGTTTCAAGCCACATTACCCACGACTGAACATATTGCACGGGTGATTTGGGATCGACTCTCTCCCCATTTACCCCTTGTGCGCATTCAACTGTTTGAACACCCCCGCCTTTGGGCGGACTACACGGGAGACCCTATGGAAGCCTATCTTTCTGTTGGTGCTCACTTTAGTGCGGCGCATCGTCTAGCCCTTGAGGATCTCAGCTACGAAGAAAACTGCCGCATCTATGGCAAGTGTGCTCGCCCCCACGGCCATGGCCACAACTACCACGTGGAGATTACGGTCAAGGGGGCGATTCATCCGCGGACGGGCATGATTGTTGATTTGATCAAGCTCGAGGAGGTGCTCAAGGAACAGGTGATTGAACCTTTGGATCACACGTTTTTGAATAAAGATATTCCCTATTTTGCGACGGTGGTGCCGACGGCAGAGAATATCGCCATTTACATTGCCCAGTTGTTGCAGGAGCCGATTCGCCAGTTGGGGGCGACGCTGCATAAGGTGAAGTTGATTGAAAGTCCCAATAACTCTTGCGAAATTCTCTGTGAGGAATTGCCCCCTCGCGATGGGGTGCTCAGTGGTGTGCTGCCAGTGTTGGAGCGAGTCTAGGTGATGTTGAGCAATATCCCTTGGCTACTAGCCGCCAGTTTACTGACAGCAACGCTGCTGATCTATTTCCCCTACATTTTTGTTGTGGTGGGGCGCTTGCAGGCGGGCTTTGATATGGCGGCTCCCCGTGCCCTCTTTGAGAAACTGCCCCCCTTTGCGCAGCGGGCGGTGTGGGCACACGAAAATAGCTTTGAAACCTTTATGCCCTTTGCGGCGGCAGTGTTGCTGACCCTTTTTGCGGGGGTGCATAATTCAACGGTGGCGATCGCCAGCCTCAGTTTCGTTGCGGCTCGCTTTTTGTACAGCATCTGCTATATTGCCAACTTTCCCCTTGGTCGCTCCCTCATGTTTGGTGTCGGCACAGCAGCCACCTTGACGCTTTTTTGGCAAAGTCTCACCGCCCTTGGCCGTTAATATAGTTTATAAAATCCTTGAGGAAATGCACTGAGCATAGAGTATTCTAAATGTCTCTTAATAATCTCCGCACTCTCTACCAGCAAGTCATCCTAGAGCACTACAAGAAACCTCGCCACCGTGGCCGCACTCAGCCTGTGGATCGTCAGCAGCGGGGACATAACCCTTCCTGTGGCGACACAATTGATTTAACTGTTGCCCTAGGCACCAATGAGCAGGGGGAGACAATCATTCAGGATATTCAGTTTGAGGGGGAAGGCTGCGCGATCGCCATGGCCTCAGCGGATTTGATGGCCGATGCCCTGCGGGGGCAACCCGTGAGTCGTGCCCTCCAAATGGTGGAGCAGTTCCAAGCCATGATGAAGGGGAAGTTTGAGTTCCCTCGGGAGTTTCGCAAGCTCAATGTCATGCAGGGGGTGGCTCAGTTTCCGGTGCGGATTAAGTGTGCGACATTGACATGGCATACCCTCCGGGCAGCGTTGCAGCAGGATCAAGCCCCTGGGAATGGTTTTGTCAGTAATGAGGAGGAAGAGTAGTGCTGACCCCCGCCGATTTTGCCACCTATAGCCGCTGGGCTGGCATTGCCACCCTTGTCATGGCTGGCTTAACCGCACTCACATTTGTTTTTCGCTGGGGTGTGCGCTTTCGCTTTGTTGGTATTACGGGGTTTCTCGGTGTTGTGACAGTGGGACTCTTTGCCTTGAGTATTGTACCGATTGTGCACTCCCCAGTGCCCGGTGCTGGCAAATACACCCTCGTCTATGACAACGGAGCAACGCAAGTCGTGATCACAGTGCCCCCGGACATTGAGAGCAGTACCCTTGAGGCAACGCTGGTACAGGCAGCGAATGATTTATTTTCCTTGGGACGGCTCGGCCGAGGGAGCGATCGCCTGACCGTGATTGCACGAACCATCGAACATCCTGAACCGGGGGTGACTGAGCCAGTGGTTTTAGGGGTGGCCACTCGTTCGTTGAGCGATCGCACCGATACAAATGTGACGGTCAAACTACTTAAAGGTTAGCCTTGTGTATGCTATATTAGGAATTCCGAGGACGCATAGCTCAGTTGGTTAGAGCACCACGTTGACATCGTGGGGGTCACTGGTTCGAGTCCAGTTGTGTCCATCCTCCTAAAATCTTCACTTCAAAGAAAAACATCCTAGTCACGTCCCCAAAAAGATCTAGGGAAGGGCTTTTGCCAATGCTTTCTTGGCTGCGAACTGCAAACTGTGCCCTCAATTGCTAAGCTTTTGAATGCGGACGGAGGGACTTGAACCCACACACCTTGCGGTACTAGAACCTAAATCTAGCGCGTCTGCCAATTCCGCCACGTCCGCAGCAAACCTAGTCTAGCGCACTTTGGGTAGGGAGTGCCCAAGTTTAGTAATGGTTTCCCACTTTGCGATGGTGCACAGCAGTCATGCCATCGGGTTTTGAGACGCGGCCACTGTCAACAGTACTATAGACAATCCAGTGATCGTGGGCATCAAGACGGCTGACTACTGTGCATTCCATGTAAGCAAGGGCATCAGCCAAAATGGGACTGCCATTACTGGCTGGATAGGTTTTCACATGGGCAAAGCGATCGGCGCCCGGTGGAAAGCGCTTCAGGAAATGGCGCATCAGGGGCTGGTAGTTCCCTTCTTCAAGAACATTGAGAACAAAGGTATCCCCCACGTGTAGGAAGGACTCAATAGCCCGATCCTTGGCCACGGCAATGGAAACCCCAAGAGGTTCGGTACTGGCCTGCGCCACCCAAGAGGCCAACATGGCACTGTTAATAGCACCTTTTTGGGCGGTGATAATGTATAGCCCACCGCTCAGGCGACCCAAGGCTTTATCGAGGTCAGTATCCAAGGCTTTCATCTGCTTGACCGTGCGATCGCGCAACAGCCATTGACCCATGTCGGTACCCGCTTCTTCCGCCTCTTGAAAGAGGGCATCGGTGGGAGTTGCTGTGACCCGAATCACAGGAAATGAAGGCGTCAGTCCCGCATCCCGAAACTGGTTGAGCAGGGGATAGGCCGGTTCAGCATCGGCCACACCACTTTCAAAGACCCCAATCGCCTGCTTGGCATGGGCGGCAGCGCGAATGGTACTCAGTGCCGTTTTCGCCACGGCAGTGGTGGGTGGGGTACCAATAATGATTCCTGCAGCAATCTCGGTGAGTTCGCGAATATCTTGGGGTTCAGCGGTGAGCAGATCCATTTTTTCAACCACCACACCGGTTTTGGCTGCCCCCCGTTCGATCGCTTCGGCAAGAGCATTGGCATAACCATAGTTGGCGGCGTAGAAAATAGCCACCGTCGTTGCCGCTTTGGCCTGTTCTTGACTCCAGTTGCGGTAGGAATCTAGCCATTGCGGGAGATGATAGCGCAGCAGTGGGCCATGGCCTGTGGCCACCAATTGCACGGGGGGCAGGGGTTCCAAGCGCTTGAAGGCCGAAAGAACGGAGCGGGCATTAGGCCCCATCAGACAATCGTAGTAAAACTTGAAATCGGGTTCTAGTAGTTCCGGTTCGCTGTCAAAAGGATCATCATTGCAGAAGTGGGCACCAAAAACATCACAGGTAAAGAGGGTCTGGGTGCCGTGATCAAATGTGAGGATGGTGTCGGGCCAGTGGAGATTGGGTGCCATGACAAATTCAAGAATATGCCCTTTCCCCAAGTCAAGGCGATCGCCATTTTTCACCTGTCGCTGACTAAAGGGCTGATGGATCAAATCCCCCAGAAACTGCAATGCCACCTTTGAGGCCACCACGGTTACATGGGGGGCTTTTGCCAATACATCCTTGACGAGGCCACTGTGGTCGGGTTCGGTATGGCTGACGATGAGATAGTTCAAGTCACTGGGGTTCACTAGTTGCCAGAGTTGCTCGAGGTAGCGATCACTAAACTTGGCATGGGACGTATCTACGAGGGCAATCTGTTCCCCTTTGATCAGAAAGGAATTGTAGGTGGTGCCATTTTCAAGGGCAAACTCAATATCAAAGCGATCGCGATCCCAATCTAGGCAGCGAATTGCCGTCGTCTCAGGGGCAATGTCCAACACCTGAAGCGTTAAGCGCGGTGGACGTTTGGGCGTAGTGACGGCCATAGGCAGTTCCTCAATCTTTGAAACTACCTTTTATCCTGACATATGAAGAAAGGTAACAGGATTCAAAGTTTTTAATAGCGGTGATAACAGGCTTTACAAAGGGCAATGCCTATGCGGGTTCAAGGGGTGCCATTGTCAGCCCCGCCCGCAAAAGTTGCTCATGGTACAGTTCCGCCTGTT
Source organism: Thermosynechococcus sp. B1 (assembly GCF_030322985.1). NCBI lineage: Bacteria > Bacillati > Cyanobacteriota > Cyanophyceae > Acaryochloridales > Thermosynechococcaceae > Thermosynechococcus > Thermosynechococcus sp. B1. Next base: position 2,398,452 of record NZ_CP096573.1, read on the forward strand.
CTTGGGGTCCCACCCAAACAATGGCTTGGCCTTCGTAATGAACTTGATTCGTTAATGCCCACGCGCGATCGCTGGTCATATTGGGAATGTATTTCATCAAACAGGCAGCCACGTGCTGAAACGTATTGACGTCATCGTTGAGAACAATGACTTTGTAGTTGGGGTAGTGCTTGCGAGTAACCTGTTGCCGCTCTTGGGGAACAACGCTAGGCATAGGTCAAACATTTTTGTAGCTACACTGCCCCTTAGTTTAACTTATTTGTGAAGGATTGGTTGGTTTGCTGTAGGAACATTGGGAAACCTCCTATGCTATAGCTAGACTTAGGTTGATGACTTAGGGGCATTGGTGATGACGGCAATGAATGTGTTGGGAACACCCTTGGTGTGCTGCTGTCAAAATCCACTCACAGGATTCTATCGCGATGGTTTTTGTCGGACGGGGGCAGGAGATGTCGGTGCCCATGTGGTCTGTGCGGAAATGACCGCCGAATTTCTCACCTTTACCCGTTCGCGGGGCAATGATCTTTCGACGCCAGTGCCCGCCTATCAATTTCCGGGGCTGAAACCGGGCGATCGCTGGTGTCTGTGTGCCTCCCGTTGGCGGGAAGCCCTAGAGGCTGACGTAGCTCCCCCAGTAATTCTGGAAGCAACCCATGTCAGTGCCCTTGAGTATGTCTCCCTAGAGGATTTGAAAGCCCACGCCCTTGGTGGTAACCAGCAACCGTGATCTGGGGAATACTCAAGTATGCCCGATCCAGAATCCGATTTTCGCTTAGATCCTCGCTATATTGCGGGTTTAGCGGCCTTTAATCGCGGAGATTATCAACTGGCGATCGCCGCCTTCAAAGCCGTCATTGCCAGCCACGGTCAACGCCGCGAAGGTCTAAAGGCTCATCTGCACCTGATTAAAGCCTATGCCCACACCCACCAGTGGCAAGAGGCCATTGATCTGTGTCAACTCTTGGCGCGATCGCCCCTCCCCTCCATTCGGGCTTGGGCAGAAAAACATCTGCCAGAGTTAGAACGCTATTTGGATGAGGAACCCACTTCCTCCTACCTTGAGTGTGTTTCAGCGCCGAGTTCAAGGCCGCCTATGCAACTGCGACCGGTGCCTCGCCTCTATTTATGGCTGAGTCAGGGGGCAACGCTGCTGCTGATCGCGTGGCTACTCCAAAAACCGCTACAGGTTTTGATTGCGAGCCTCCTTAACTACGCCAATGATCCACTGACACTCCTGCGGGGCTGGGAAGGGGTAATAGCTTGGTTTTTAGTGGGTTGCTTGGGATTGGGGTTACTCAGTGGTGGCAGTTGGCTGTGGTCATGGCGATTGCGAGCTGGCTATGGTTTGCGCCCTCTGAGTCTTGGCGAACTTGAGGAGTATAGCCCCGAAACGGTGACGCTCTTGGGGCGTTTGTCGTGGTCGTGGTGGCAACCCCGTCCCCAAATAGGCTGCTTGATGACGGCAGCACCGATCATTTTTAGCTATGGACGCTGGCAGCGCCGCATTATTGTCAGCGAAGGTCTATTGCGATCGCTCTCTGGCGAGGAACTGCTGGCTTTAATGGCCAGTGAAATTGCCCAACTACGGCTGGGGCTGAATACCCTAGTGACCCCCCTTGTACTGCTATTGCAACTGCCCTATGACCTGTACTGTTGGTGCAGCCGTTGGGGCGATCGCTTTGCCCCTCCCTATGGCAAGCACTGGAAACGGCGGATCATCAGGGGTACCCTCTATCTCCTCTGTGCCATGGTGGGTCAGGGGAGTTATCTTCTCTTCCGCGGACTAGAGATGCTCTGCTTCTGGAGCAATCAATTGCGGCACTACTATAGCGATCGCCAAGGGGCAGCCTTGATCGGTAATCCCAATACCCTTGTGATGGCTTGGTTGCGCCTCATGGCAGCCACAGCAACGACGGTGTGTGCCCAAGGGGAAATCGGTGCCCCCCTAGAATCCTTGCGCCTGCTCCTACCCCTAAATCCAACCCAAGCTGCCCTGTGGGGCAATCAACCCCTCGATTGGCCAATGCTGCTCCGCTGGGATACCGCCCATCCCCTGCGCTATTGGTTTCGCTTGACCTCCTCCCATCGTCCCCTTGGACTACGCCTGCAAGCCCTGATGACCGATGCGCGGCAATGGCGACTGGAACCCCTGCTTTCCCTGCCCTCGACTTCCTCCCTTCGCTGTCAACGGGCCTGGCTACAACTGGCTCCCTTCTGGGGGGCGATCGCGGGAGTCATCACGACGATTATCCTCACGGGCGTTGGTCAATTTGCACTGCGGGCGGGGACGATCGCCTTTCCTCTGTGGTGGTTGGCGGATGGGTTAACCTTGGCACGGGGCTTCATTCCCATTGGCCTTGGGTTAGGTCTCTTTTTACGCCTGAATGCCTACTACCCGCCTCGGCCTCCCCAAACCTACACCTTGGGTCAGCTTCTCCATCGTCTTTTGCCCCTCGATAGTCCCGTTGCCGAGCTAAAGGGGCATTTACGGGCAGTGACCGGCTTGCGCAATGGTCTAGGACAGCACCTGTGGCTGGAGACGGATCAGGGCTTGTTTCCCCTGCGCTGCCATCGAGCTTGGGGGCCGATTTGGCCAATCCTTGAGCCAGCCTATCTGAAAACCTTGGCGGGGCGATCGCTGGTGGTACGCGGCTGGTTTCGACGTGGGACAGTTCCCTTTGTTGAGGTGAGTGAGTGGCACTCCCTGGATTTACAGCAAAAGCAATCTTGGGCTGCCCCCTATTGGGCGATCGCCATTGCCACGCTGTGGATTCTCTACGGCCTCATGACACTATTGGGTTGGATCTAGACATCTAAGACTATGCAACTTTCCCAAGCCCATCTGCGCACCCTGCAAACCTGTGCACGGCAATATCAGTACCGCTATCTTGACAGCTTGATACTGCCAGAGGCCACACAATTAACGGAAACCACTGCCCAAAAGCAGGGTCGCGACTTCCACCGCCTGATGCAACAGCACTTTCAAGGACTCGATATCCGCCCAATTCTTGAGGCGCAGCCCGAATTACAACCGTGGTTTGCGGCCTTTCAAACCATGCCACCGCCGATGATCGAGGGCCAAGGGGAAGCAGAGCATGTCCGCAGTCTGGGCTGGCAGGAATTCACCCTTGTGGGCGTGTATGACTACGTGATTTTTGGCCAAGGGCAAGCGCAGATCCTCGATTGGAAAACCTATGCCCATCTGCCCGCCCCAGACACCTTAGCCCGTCATTGGCAGACTCGCCTTTACTGTTATCTCCTGGCAGCCACCAGTCCCTACCCCCCCAGCGAGATTTCCATGACCTACTGGTTTGCCCAAGGAGAAAAGGGGGCAAATTTCTACACCTTTCCCTACAGTGAGGCGATCCACCAGCAAATCCACCATACCCTAGAGCAGTGCCTTAGCCAACTGCGCCAATGGTTACAAGCCTATGAGCAAGGACAGGAGCTGCCCCAAGTGCCCCCAGCCCAGATTCGGAAATACTGCGATGCGTGCGCCTTTAATGAGCGGTGTCAGCGTGGCCAGCCAACTTCTGTTTCGACCATTGACCCATTCCTAGCCGTGCTCAAAGACTTGAGTGTAGCCCGCTAAATCCAGATCGACAATCGCGGGTAGACAACTCAGAGCCGTTTGGAATAACTCAAAGCGTTCTTCCCGTTTCAGCATGGCCGTGAGCTGCTGCCGCAGAGGAATCAAATAGCGCACATCATTAGCGGCATAACGGATTTGATCCTCCCGCAGTGCCATGGCATTCCCCCAGTCGGAGCTTTGCGCGGATTTATCAATTTCTACCCCCAGCAGATCCAGAACCAAATCCTTAAGGCCGTGGCGGGGGGAATAGGTGCGGGCAATCTTACTGGCAATTTTGGTGCAGAAAACGGGATGAACACGGATCCCCAAATGGTAGCGCAAGGTGGCCAAATCAAAGCGGGCGTAGTGAAAGATTTTGGTAATGCGGGGGTGCTCTAGGAGTTGCTGAAGGTGGGGGGCTTCGGTTTGGCCACGACCAATCTTGACAACGGCCACTTGCCCCTCGGGGTCACACACCTGCACCAGACACAGGCGATCGCGGGGGATATTCAAGCCCATGGTTTCCGTATCCACGGCCAACTGATCGGCATTGAGAAAGTGCGCTAAGGCTGTAGCACTCAAGTCGTACTCAAAACACTCAAGGGGAAATTCCAGATCCATGATTCGCTCGCAAACTACGTCGGGGGCAATTCTGAGGACTGCTCTTTGGCGACATCAATGCGTTCCAATTGCCAGAGAATTTGGTTGCTTTCACGGCGCACCCGCGAAATCTGCCAATTGCGCCATGTCCATTCTTCACCGCGACTGGTGACGGCACTGGCGTGCACATCCATCAATTCTGCCAATTCACCACTGGTAATCAAGTATTTACCAGCCGCCAATTCATCGGCAACCCGCAGTGTCACAATTAATTCTTCAAGGCGGGCGCGGCGCTCAGACCACTGGGGCGATTTTCCCCCCAACCACTCGCCGTCACCATCAAGCCCCAAGGATGGTTGCACCATGGCTCCCTTCTCGCGATCAACATTGCTCCAAAAATCTTAGCGAGAAACGATGTGATTTTTAACCCACCTAGGCGATCGCCCACCACGCCGAGGATAGGGCTAGAATGGTTTTAAGATTTGTTAATTACATTGAACCGAACACCATGACGGTAACCTTGACCCCTGCATCCACCCTCCACGAGCGGGTCGTGATGATCGCCCACCGCCTTGGTATTGAGAAATTTGACCTTGGTGGCTCCCATGTGGATGAGGTGAGTGTCCAAGTGCAGCAGGGAGAACCCAAACAGGTGAAGGCCTCCCAGCGATCGGGAATTACCGTGCGGGTGTGGAACTCAACGGGTCGCCTAGGGGTTGCCAGCACCACCCAATTGGACGATCGCGGTCTGGAAACAGCCCTAGAAATGGCCAAAGAAGCCAGTGCCTTTGGCGTCACCGAGGACATTCCCGACTTTAGTCCCTTGGCCACAGCGCCCCTTGGGGAGACGACGCTAACGACGGCTGATGTGCCCCTTGCCCCGGCGAAAACCCTCTTGGATCAACTGATTGCTGCGGAACGAGACCTCTTGGAACGCCACCCAGCGATCGCCAGTGTGCCCTACAATGGCCTGAGCCAGCGACGGTTAGAACGGTTTTATCTCAACAGTGAGGGTGCCAATCGCCAGCAAACCACCACCACAACCACGCTCTATCTCTACAGCAAAACCGATGAGGCGGGTCGCAAACCCCGCAGTGCGGGTGCCATTCGCATCAGTCCCGATCTTGAGCACTTAGACATTGCGGGCTGCATTGATGAAGTGGCCGACAAAACCATTCGCCACTTAGCCTATGAACCCATTGTTTCGGGTCAGTACCCCATTCTTTTTTCACCCGCCGCCTTCCTCAGCCTGCTCAATGCCTTTAGCAATCTCTTTAATGCCCAAAACATTTTGGATCGTCAAAGCCTTTCGACGCCGGAGTCCCTCCATCAGGCGATCGCCAGCCCCCTTCTCAGCATCTATGATGACGCTCGCCACCCTGAAAATGTCGGTCAACCCCTCTTTGATGGCGAAGGTACCCCCACCCGCCGCACCCCTTTAATTGAGCAGGGGATTCTCACGGGTCTCTACCACAGTGCCGGTACGGCGCGTCGCTTTCAAACCCAGCCCACGGGGCATGCCAACTTAGGGGCAAAGGTGACAGTGAGTGGTCACTTCTACGATGTCCCAGCGGGTGAAGGGGGCGATCGCGCCGATGGCCTTGTTTGGATTGATGAACTCCATGCCCTCCACGCGGGCGTGAAAGCCCTTCAAGGCTCATTTTCCCTCCCCTTTGACGGTTGGTTACTGCGTAACGGCGAAGCCATCAGCATTGAAGCGGCCACCGTGGCCGGGGACATTCGCAGTCTGCTGAAAAATATCCTCCATCTGGGCACTGAGGTTGAAGTGACCCCCTACGGTTGTTGTCCGTCCGTGTGGGTGAGTCCCCTTGCGATTACAGGGGAATAGCTAAACCTGCATCAAGTCGAGACTACGGGAGGTGCCCAAGCGGGTAGCCCCGGCATCAATGAGTTCAAGGGCTTGCTCCCGGGTACGAATGCCGCCAGAGGCCTTTATGCCGACGCGATCGCGACTCAAGCGCTTGAGCAAACGCACATCCGCAACCGTGGCACCACCGCGCCAGCCGGTACTGGTTTTCAGGAAAGCCACCCCCGCGTCCAAGCAAATATCCACTGCCAGTTGTTTTTCTTCCTCTGTCAGCACCGTGGTTTCCAAAATTGCCTTAACGGTTACCCCCGTTTCCGCGCAGATTTGGGCGATGTCGCGATAGACGGCCTCGGTGTTGCCCTCCTTGAGCCAACCCAAGTTAATGACCACATCCAACTCAGTTGCCCCACTGTCAACCGCCTCCTGCGCCTCATAGAGTTTCGTGGCACTGGTGTGGGCACCACTGGGAAAGCCAATGACGGTACACACTTTCACGGGTGTGCGATGGAGCAACTGGACTGCGGTCTTCACCCACACGGGCATGACACAGACGGCGGCAAATTTCCACTGTTCGGCTTCGGCACAACACCGTTCAATCTCTGCTGGGGTTGCCAAGGGGTCAAGCTGGGTATGATCAATGTAGGGTGCAAGGTCAAACAAATCACGTTCCGTCATAGGAATTCACCCAGAACAACCCTATTTTTATTAACTAAATAATAATAAAAACGGGGACGGAAAATGAGACCTTGGGAGATCGGTTCTCCCACCCCCCACCTAAAATTCACCCTTGCTAGATTAAAACTAGGCTATCACAGGCACGCTGACCTGTTGGCCAGACTACCTTTTTGGGAGGACACTCTATGGAGCCAACCATGAACCCTCGCAATCTTCAAGAAAGTGCTGATTCCCTCTGGAACTATCTGCAAAGTTTGGATGCAGAAGTGGTGGCTCGCCTGTCCCGTCCCGCGTCGCCGGAAATGGCCATTGTGATGGAACGCCACATTGGCAACCTGCTGGGCTACTTGCCACCGGAGGGGTTTGAGGTTTCCATTACCACGAATCGGGAGCACCTTGGGCGTCTCTTGGCTTCGGCAATGATGAGTGGTTACTTCTTGCGCGGTGCCGAGCAACGTCTTGAATTCGAGCGATCGCTGCAAGCGGCTGCCCAAGGGGAAGACAGCAAATAACCCATGCCAACGGTACAGGACCGTGGGGGCGGGTATACACTACCTGCCCTTCGTTTTGCACTTTTACAGTGGTATCAGCAGCAGGGGCGGGATTTACCTTGGCGGCACACGCGCGATCCCTATGCCATCTGGGTCTCAGAAATCATGCTGCAGCAAACCCAAGTGGCCACGGTGATTCCCTACTATCAGCGTTGGCTAGCCACCTTTCCCGCGATCGCCGACTTAGCGATTGCCGATTTGGAAACCGTCTTGAAACTGTGGCAGGGATTGGGCTACTATGCACGGGCACGCCATTTGCACCGCGCGGCTCAACAGATCATGGCCGATCATGGGGGGCAATTTCCCTGCACCTACGAGGCCGTGGTGGCGTTACCGGGAATTGGTCGCAGTACCGCAGGTGCGATCCTCAGTGCTGCCTTTAATCAGCCCCAGCCGATTCTCGATGGCAATGTCAAACGGGTGCTTGCCCGTCTCTATGGACTCACGATCCCCCCCAAGCAAGCGGAAGCCCAACTCTGGCAGTGGTCGGCGCAACTGCTGTGTTCCCAAGCCCCCCGCGATTTTAATCAAGCCCTGATGGATCTGGGGGCAACCATCTGTACACCCCGCCAACCCCTGTGTCATGCTTGTCCTTGGCAAGATCATTGCTTGGCGCATCGCCACCAGTTAACCCATGAGATTCCTCGCAAAATGAGCCGTTCCCCCTTACCCCATAAAAAGATTGGTGTCGCGGTGATTTGGAATGCGGCAGGTCAGATTCTCATCGATCGGCGGCCACCAACAGGTCTATTGGGGGGACTATGGGAGTTTCCGGGGGGCAAAATTGAACCCAATGAGACGGTTCAGGAGTGTATTCAGCGGGAAATTCGTGAGGAATTGGGCATTGAGATTAGTGTTGGTGAGCATTTGATTGACATTGATCATGCCTACACCCATTTTCGGGTGACGCTCCATGTCTATTACTGCCAGTATCTTTCAGGAAGTCCTCAGCCCTTGGGGTGCGATGCCATCCGTTGGGTGACCCCTGAGGAATTGGAGCAGTTTCCCTTTCCAAAAGCCAATACTGCAATTATTCAGGCCATTCACGAACGGGGCAGACCCACAGCCTAGGCGTTTGCAACGACACCCTCAGCCGCCGCCGCATCCAAAAACCAAAGGGCATTGCCAGTAATCAGCCGTGCTGGATAGAGATGGGGATCAGTTGTCCCAGAGAAAATATGACGTAGGGCAGTTTGTTTATTGGCACCCGTCACGAGAAAGAGAATTTGACGGGTATGGTTAATCAGGGGCACTGTGAAGGTGAGGCGGGGCTGGCCATCCTTGTTGCCCACGGTAATCAAGCGATCGCCCACCGTCAGCGCTGCTGTGTGGGGAAACAGGGAGGCCGTATGGCCATCGGGTCCCATACCGAGCAAAATCAGATCAAAGCTGGGAACTTCTCCTTCACGGATGCCAAAGGTTTGGCGCAGGATTTGCTCATAGCGATCGGCAGCGGTCTGCGGATCCGCATCCGCCGTTGGCATTGGGTGAATCTGATTTTTGGGAATCGGTACATGATTGAGCCACGCCTGAAAGGCCATCCCCGCATTGCTGTCGGGATGATCGAGGGGAACATAGCGTTCATCCCCCCAGAAAATGTGCCACCGTGACCAAGGGGTATCCGCACAGACAAGGCTTTCATACAACGGTTTAGGCGTGTTGCCGCCGGCAAGGGCAAGCGTAAATTGTCCCCGTTGGGCGATCGCCCCAGTGGCCTGCTCAAGCACAAACTGCTTTGCCGCCGCCGTCAGGGCAGCCAAATCTGGAAAAACACGTACATTGGGTGTTGGCATAGAAGCATCCTCCTAATTGGAGCGAATCACACCATCGGTCGCCGTACCCAGTCCGGGACTGGAAAAGGGATCAGCATTGCCGCGCCAGTTAAACCCATTAATGCGCAAAAGAATCGTCGCCAACTGGCGATCGAGGTTATAGCGAAACATCACCCCATAGGTGCGACGGCTATATTCCACAATAATGTTTGTATCAAAAACTCTCCCTGTGTCCACATTAATTTGCATTTGGGCACCCGCTCGCAGCGGCCCGTAAATCTGCTGCAACAATCCCACGTTGAGCACACTAAAATCAGTAATCCGATCAAAGAGAAAGGGGGAGGATGGCTCACTCAATGTCTGTGTAAATCCCACATCAAAACTGGTGTAGTCAAACCAATGACGAGAAAAATGACCCACTTGACCCCGAAACCCTGCCCCTGCAACTAACGCGGGTTGGGTACTGCCATTGGTATAGTAGTTCGCTACACCGCCTACCTGGCCATAGAACTGCAAGAAGGGTTGGACAGGACGGGGGCTATAGCGCAGGCCTTGGGTTCGCGTCGGCGGCAAGGGAGTGCCCCGCCAAATGGGCATCACCCAGTTAAGACTTGCGGCAGCTTGAAGACGACCTAGGCTTGGCTTAGGGGGTAGGGAGGGATCATCACTGGCTGCCGTGACGTATTGACCTCCCAGAAGATAACTGAGTGCTAGGCCCTGAGTTAAGGGAATACCTGTACCACTGAACGTGCCGCCAAAGCTACTGGTAATTTCTTGCTCCCCAAGGGAACGATTAAAAACCCGTTGGCGATAAAGGGCAGAAACAGTTAGGAGATTGCGGGCATCAAAATTGTAGAACAAGTCTACCCCTGCGCGTGACGTACTCGGCCAGTCGTTAGGGTTGAGCGTATTCAAGAAGCCGTAACCGCGCACACGAGTCTGCGGCGTGAACCGATGGCCTAGCTCGATCGCCGCCCCGTAGCTTTTAGCATCAAAAACATCAAAGTCATTGTTGATGATCCGTTCTAAATAAATGGATGGCAGGAAGGTGATTTGGGTATTGGGAGTGTTGATCGCTCTGTAGCGATAGGCGAGAAATACGCCGCCGCGATCTTGTTCATCATAGCCAAACTCAAAGGGCAACACTTCGTAGGGACGACCTACAACAAACCGCCGCAGCACAATGGGTAAGGCCACCCGCTGATCAAAGACCACACGACCCCGTCGTACCTTGAGCAGGGTTTCATCGGCACTGAGGGGTTCTGCTGTTGCTTCCTGAGCCCGTGCCTCCAGTTCTGGTGGACTAAAGGGGTCATTGGTAATCCGTAGATTGGTAGCAAACCAGCGGCGGCCATCAAACTCTAGGCGATCGGCCTCAAAGCGCAACCGATCAAATGTTTCTGTCACTTCGGCTTGGGGATCTGTGCCCTGTTCGTCAAGACCGGGGAGAGGGCTAAGGGGTGGGGGGCTAGGAGAGCGGGTCAGGCTCAGGTCTTGATCCACCCTAGCGGTATTGACGACGCCGCGAGCATTCGTGAGAGAGCCTTGATCGAGTCTGAGGTTATATTCCAAGCGATCGCCCTGCAGGACTTGATCGCCGCGCGTAATTGTCACATTACCTTCCGCCACCAGAATTTGGGCGTCAATATCGGTTTGAATACGATCAGCGGTGAGTTCGGCTTCCTTGAATCGGAGGAAAACATTGCCAATGGCATTAAATAATCGCCGCATCAGATCAAACTCTTGGCGATCGGCCGTCACCTCTAAGGGTTGATCACGGACAACGGGCGTTTCAGCATTGGCCTCCCCAAGACGGAGGGGGGCTGTAAAATCCGGTGTTAGCCTAGGGCTGATCGGCTTTGTACTGCTGAGATCAGGGGCTACCGTTGTTCCAAGTAGCTCCGCTTGTGATGCGCCGCTGACCTCAGTAATTTCTGCGGGTTGTGTCGGGGGGGGCAGACTAGCAAAAAGGGGTAAAAACAACAACGGCCAAACTTCCTCACGACCACTGCCTAGTTACGTTACCCGATGCCCACCCCCTTTGGCGAGGATTACTCGAGATCCTTACGCTTAGGGTTACGAGCTGGGTCACCCGAGAGGAACCCGAAAACAAAGAGCAGGACAAAGAAGGTCACAATGATATAAACGGTAATTTTGAGTGTTTCCATGATGTTGTCGTTTTTCGTAGCGTCACCTTCTGATCATACGGGATGAGGGACTCCCTCGCATCCCCTAAAACACTTGGCTTTTTGTGGCATCCGACAGCGTGGGAATTTCGGCATAGATGCCGCGTACAGACTGCACCACCGCATAGATGACGCCAATCACCGTGGCAATAAAGACAAAGTTGAAGAGCACTTTAATCAGCAGGTCAAAACTAGCAACGCGGACCAGCAGTTGTACCAGTAGTTGGACAATAAACAGCACAATCCCCATCAACAGTGCCTGCATCGTGTTATAGCGAATAAAAAGGCTGATACGACTGTTGCGCACCACCAGCAGGTACAACAGCATAAAAACAATTAGGCCAGCAAAGGGAATGGAGTAGATCAAGGCTACCGGTAAAACCACTAACACCAGTGCTTGCAGTGGTGGAAACAAATCAAACAAAAAGCCACCAAAGGGCATGACGTAGAAGAGCGGCAGCAGATACGCTAAGCTGGCAAAGATACGATCTAACGCAGTGGTCGTGGCACGCCAAGTCATGGGTTGCTCCTTTTAGGGGTTGGAGGGGGATTGACTCATGACCTTCAGCAGTAGATCCGCCGAAATCATGTTGCATTCCACAACTTTACTGACCAGCGGTGGCCCCACTCGCGAGACAATGATCCCTTGCAGCTCCGGATTATTTCTGACTGACAGGATAGCAGCACCGATGATGGAACCGGAATCGGGAGCTGGGTTAGTACCATTGGTGGGTAGCATTTTGAGCAACTGGGCGATATCTGTACAACTTGCCCGTGACACATATTTTGCCAAGGAATCACTCAGCTGCTCAACCATGGTCTTCATCATTTCCGGAGGCAGCGGGCTGGCGCCTTGGGCACGCACTGGTTGACCTGCTCCTAGGACAAGGATGCCACCCATCACAAGGGGAATGCCGATAGCCGACTTGAGCAATTGCAACATGTTCAACCTCATGTTCATTTGAACTCTCAGCCAATGTGCCAGCAAACTAGCTGTGACGCTCCTCAATCACCCGATCAATCAAGCCGTAGTTTTTTGCCTCTTCGGCGGACATAAAGAAGTCACGATCCATATCCCGCTCAATTTTTTCGAGGGGCTGGCCGGTATGGTAGGCGTATAGCTCATTGAGTTGTCGCCGTACCCGTAAAATTTCGCGAGCTTCGATCTCAATATCCGTTGCTTGGCCACGGGTACCACCAGAGGGCTGGTGAATCATGATGCGGGAGTGGGGTAGTGCCAACCGTTTGCCTTTGGTACCGGCTGCAAGGAGGAAAGACCCCATCGAGGCAGCCAGACCCACACAAATGGTGACGACATCGGATTTAATATGTTGCATCGTGTCATAGATTGCCATGCCAGCGGTGACGGAGCCACCGGGGGAGTTGATGTAGAGCATGATGTCTTTGCCCGGATCTTCGGAGTCAAGGTAGAGCATCACCGCCACAATTTGGTTGGCAATCTCATCATCGACTTCTTTACCAAGGAAAATAATCCGCTCGCGATAGAGACGGTTGTAGATGTCAATCCACTGGGTGTAGGGTTCACCGGGCATCCGGTAGGGGACTTTGGGTACTCCGATGGGCATAGAATCCTTCCACGCTGAGCTATCAACGCCGCAACCTGAGCCACGAAGGCGGCTTTTCTCCCTGATTCTAACCTATTCCAAAGACCTTCGCTCTAAACCTGGCAGAGGCAGAGGGCAAACCACTGCTGAGGGTCGGTAAAGGCCTTGATCCATCGAAATCCAGCAGCCGTTAATGCCGCCTTGAGGGCAGCAAGATCAAACTTGCGGGAAATTTCGGTGAGAATCGGTTCACCCACAGTAAAAGTGCACTGAAAATCAAGGGCAGCCAAGGTAACGGTTTGCCGCTGCTGTGAATCGAGATACATTTCAATTTGCTGGGCAATCGGGTTATAGATGGCGCGATGGGCAAAGGCTGCGGGCTGAAAATTTCCTTGAAAGCGCCAGTTGAGGTGATGGAGGAGATTGCGGTTAAAGGCAGCCGTCACCCCTTGGGCATCGTTGTAAGCAGGGAGCAAAATACTCGTGTCTTTGATCAGATCCACGCCCAGCAGGAAATAGTCCCCGTCCCTAAGAACCTGATGAATCTGTTGAAAAAGGGTCTGGCATTCGCTGGGGGAGAGGTTGCCAATGGTGCTACCGAGAAAGCAGAGCAAGCGCCGAGGTGCCAAGGGGGGCGGTAGGTGCTCTAAGCCCACTTGATAGGTGCCGACAAGACCATGAATACTGAGCTGCGGATAGTCGGCAAGAAGAGCCATGGCACTGGTTTTGAGGATTGAGCCACTGACATCAATGGGACGATAGTAAAGCCGAGGTTGTACGTGGGCATAGGCCGATAGGAGAAGGCGAATCTTGCGATCGCTGCCACTGCCAAGTTCCACCAGTTCACAGGCGCCCGTGAGTTGGGCGATCGCCCCGGCGGCGGTCTCTAAAATGCCCAATTCTGTACGGGTGGGGTAGTATTCCGGCAGCTCACAGATTTGCTCAAAGAGGCGTGATCCCGCAGCATCGTAGAAGTAGTAGGAGGGAAGAGACTTGGGTTGCTGAGTCAGACCTCGGATAACATCTTGGCCATCCCGTTCTGTGGCGAGACTGGGTAAGTGGGTCAGGTGCAGGCGATCGCTCACAGGGAAAGCGGCTCCAGAATGTGCAGACCTTAAGATATTTTAGCCTTTAGCCGCTGCTCCAAACGCCGTCCCCACCACGCGATCGGCAAACTCATTAGCAGGTAGAGAATTAAGGCCAGCGCATACAGAGGAAATGGCTGGCTACTGTTGCGAATCACCCACACCCGCATCACTGAGGTTAAGTCCACGCCGGCAATCACACTGACAATGGCCGAATCCTTGAGCATGTAGATAAAGTCATTGACGAGGGGTGGGATCACAATTTGAATGGCTTGGGGCAAAATGATGCGCACAAATCCCTGTTGTTGACTCATGCCTAGGGAGAGAGCCGCTTCCCGTTGCCCCACATCCACCGCTTGCAGACCCGCACGAAAGACCTCTGCTTCATAGGCGCCATAGTTGAGCGCCAGGGCTGTCACCCCCGCTGTCCACGCATTCACCCAAGTCGCAAGATTCATCTGGGCTAATACTGCACCGACGCCGTAGTAGAGCAGGAGCAGTTGGGTGATCATGGGGGTATTGCGCATTAGCTCAATAAAGCCAAGTGCTGGCCAGCGCAGAAACAGAAAGGGGGAGGTGCTCATGGCGGCGAGGACAATGCCTAGCAACACCGCTAGCGGAAAGGAAATGCCACAGTAAATGAGTGTATTTAGTGCTCCCCGCAAAAAGGCCGGCAGGGCAGCTTGGATCAGTTCCATCGAAGAGATTGGGTTACACCTGTTGCTCTAACTTAATGAGGGGTTCAGGGAGCTATCAGTCCCGCGCTCTACCTAAAAGGTGAGCGACATGGACTCCCCGCACCTGTCGATTTTCCACCGCGACGCGGAAGCCAGCTACGATGGGGACGAGATTAAGTCTTTATCGTACACTACAGTCCAGTCATGTAGTCCTCAATCTCCACCCACACCTCTGCACCACAGAGGACGGCACAGATGGTCAGACCAATGATGTCAAGGAGTTGATGCTCTAGCAAGTGTTCTGCGCGGGGGTCTTGTAGGGTTTTGACGTGGTCGAGCAGACCGGCAGAGGGTCGGCATGGTGACATTCCCACAAACGATTGGCTTACTTTTCTACTATGCGTTTGCTCTAGAAATCCTCGTCCTAGGGTTGCGATCGCGCCCAGCCCCTTGATATACTAGGCAAGCTGATTAAGTTGCCCTCGGCACATCAGTCTATTTCTTGCCCATTTTTGGTTGGACACCATCATCACTGTAGGTTGGGTATAGTTGCATGGCTCGATATCGTGGCCCTCGTTTGAGAATTGTCCGTCGTCTGGGTGAACTGGCTGGTCTCACCCGCAAAGCCCCCAAGCGGAGCTATCCCCCTGGTCAACACGGCCAAGCCCGCAAAAAGCGCTCGGAATATGCCCTGCGCCTTGACGAAAAGCAAAAACTGCGCTTCAACTACGGGGTTTCGGAGCGGCAACTGGTGCGCTATGTGCGTAAGGCCCGTCGGGTCAGTGGTTCCACGGGGCAAACCCTTCTACAGTTACTGGAAATGCGGCTGGATAACACCGTTTTCCGCCTTGGAATGGCACCAACGATTCCAGCCGCCCGCCAACTGGTGAATCATGGCCATATTCTGGTCAATGGTCGCAGCGTTTCTATTCCCAGCTATCAGTGCCGTCCGGGGGACGTGATTACGGTTCGCGATAATGAGCGATCGCGCCGCTTGGTGGAAACCAACCTGCAAAATCCCGGACTTGCCAATCTTCCCAGCCACTTGGAACTGGATAAAAGCACCCTCACCGGCAGAGTCACCGGTATTGTCGAACGGCAATGGGTGGCTCTCCAAGTCAATGAACTCCTCGTGGTTGAGTACTACTCCCGCAAAGTCTAGAGTATCGCCGCCCTTCCTATGGCAGAAGCCTATCTTCTGGAAAAACTCCGCACTGTCGAGCAAACCTTTACGGAACTGACCCGTCGCTTGGCGGATCCCGATGTGGCGGTCAACCCAACCGAATTTCAGAAGGTGGCTCGCTCCCGTGCTGCCTTGGAGGAGACGGTGAATGCCTATCACGAATGGCAGTCCCTCAATCAGCAACTGGTGGATGCCCGCCAACTACTGAAAGAAGCAGTCAATGAACCCGAGCTACGCCAGATGGCTGAAGAAGAAGTCGCGGATCTCAGCCGCCGCATTGCCGAGCTCGAGGAACGCCTAAAAATTCTGCTTTTGCCCCGTGACCCCAATGATGATAAAAACATCATGCTAGAAATTCGAGCAGGTGCTGGGGGCGATGAAGCGGGAATTTGGGCAGGGGATTTAGTGCGAATGTACTCCCGCTACGCCAAAAGCCAAGGCTGGCAGGTGAGCTTAGTCAGTGAATCCCTCGCGGAAATGGGGGGCTTCAAGGAAGCCATCCTCGAAATCAAGGGCGATCGCGTCTATAGCAAGCTGAAGTTTGAATCCGGTGTCCATCGCGTGCAGCGGGTGCCTGTCACCGAAGCGGGGGGGCGAGTTCACACCTCTACGGCCACCGTGGCGGTAATGCCCGAAGTGGATGAAGTGGAAGTAGAAATTGATCCCAAGGATATTGAACTCACCACAGCGCGATCCGGGGGTGCCGGTGGCCAAAACGTCAACAAAGTAGAAACAGCCGTTGACCTCTTCCACAAGCCGACGGGTATTCGCATCTTCTGCACCGAAGAGCGTAGCCAACTGAAAAACAAAGAGCGCGCGTTCCAAATCCTACGGGCAAAACTCTACGAAATGAAGCTGCGGGAACAGCAGGAAGCTATTACCTCAATGCGTCGCTCCCAAGTGGGTACGGGCGATCGCTCCGAAAAAATTCGCACCTACAACTACAAAGATGACCGCGTCACCGATCACCGTTTAGGACAAAACTTTAGCCTCAGCAGTGTCCTAGAAGGGGATCTAGAACCAATTATCCAAGCCTGCATTAGCCGTGATCAGCAGGAACAACTGGCACAACTGGCTGCCGAACAAGCCTAGGAGGATCAAATGACCAAATTTGTGGCTTGGGGACGCTACTGTGAAGATGTCCTTGAACGGCGTTCCCCCCATCGCCAAGCACACCTCGACGGCCTTGCGGTTCAAAAAGCCCAAGGGGTGCTCATCACCATTGGTCCTACGAAAGACCTGCGCTACTTTTTTGCCATTTACGAGGCGGATAGCGAAGAGACCGTGCGCCAATTGATTGAAAACGACCCCTACTGGCAGCATCAGGTGTGGACAGAGTACAGCATTCATGAGTGGATCCAAGCCCTCTAGAGGCGAGGGCGGATCCGAAACTCACTTAGGGCGCAAGGGCATTGCCCCGCATCAGGCTACCAATCGTTTTTGCCGTAATTTTCAACTGCACTAAGGGATTAGCCGGCACCACCGTCTTGTAGAGGTAGCTATCGAAGGTGAGCTTCTGTACATCAATATCGCTACACATCTCCACAAAGGCCTCACGGGTGGCATCGGAGCGATAAAAGACCCGTTGCAACAGATCTAACACTAGGTACGTCATGCCGTAGGCTTTGTCCCAGCGCTTCAGGTACAGCTTGAGATCTGCTTCGGTGGGGATACGGCGACCGCTGTTGGAGGTTTCAACAATCGTTTCAGCGCACATGCGGGCTGACTTGGCGGCAAAGTAAATGCCTTCCCCTGAAGATTTCGTGACCGTACCGGCTGCATCTCCCACCAGAGCCACGCGACCGACCACCCGCCGCGGCCGAGGATGCTCAGGAATGGGGTGAGCTTCCACTTTAATAATTTGCCCCCCTTCCAGTTTGGCAGCAGCACGGGCGCGGATTCCCGCCTGCAGCTCCCGAATGCGGTCTTTGTTGACCTTCATGGTGCCGGTACCCACGGCCACATGGTCATATTTCGGGAAAACCCATGCATAGAAGTCAGGGGACACGTCATCCCCCACGTACATTTCTGCCAACTCGTTGTAGTAGGCCATTTTGTCCTCAGGCAGGCGGATGCGCTCCTGATAGGCAATGGCGTAGTTGTAATCGCCGGCATCAATTTCCTTGGCAATGCGGGAATTTGCCCCATCGGCACCAATCACCACATCCACTTCAAGGGTCTGAGCTGTGCCATCCTCTTGGACATAGTGGAGGGTGTAGGGCTGATCGCTGGTGGCGGGCTGCTCCAGCTTAAAGACGGTGCCATTGATCAAGTTGGCGCCCAAATCCGCTGCCCGATTGCGCATAAAGCTATCGAGGACTTCGCGGCGACACATACCGATATACTCGTGGTCTTTGAGGGTATGGCCAATGTTCACCTCGATATTGGAGGGGGAAATCATCTTCATTTTGCGCACGCGGCGGTCAATGATTTCCGGCGGCAAGTCAAATTCACTGACCATGCACAGGGGGATCGCACCGCCACAGGGCTTGGCATTGTCTAATTTACGTTCAAAGAGATAGGTCTGGATTCCGGCTTTGGCTAAGGTTTCGGCGGCTGAGGAACCCGCTGGACCACCACCGACCACTGCTACCCGAAGTGACAACGGACGACTCCCAATTTTGGCTAACAAACAACAGCTTGGATACTATCACGGCAATTTTTTGTCTTCAAGGATTTAATCCCGAAAAGCCGCATCTGTAACAGTTTTCAACATTTGGCCATCGTTGATCCGTTAGGATAGATCTATCTATGGATTCAGAATTGATCCAGCGTGCGGACTGTAGCAGAAGCTACCCAATTTGTCTCTCGCGGTGGAGAATGGTATCATTTGCGAGGTTGTACAATTTACACCATTTCCCAGAGAAGTTTAAGGTAGGGCATTCACATGGCATCGTCTCCTGTTGCGCCCGTTGTTTTGATGATTTTGGATGGCTGGGGCTATCGCGAAGAGACCTACGGTAATGCGATCGCTAGCGCCAATACGCCTGTCATGGACAGTTTGTGGCAAGCCTACCCCCACACATTGATTTGCACCTCTGGGAAGGCGGTGGGACTCCCCAAGGGTCAAATGGGTAACTCCGAGGTGGGGCACTTAAATATCGGTGCTGGGCGCATTGTTCCCCAAGAGTTGGTGCGCATTTCCGATGCCGTTGAAGATGGTAGCCTCTTTAGCAATCCCGTCCTTGTGAAGCTCTGCCAAACTGTGAAGGAGCGCAAGGGCAAGCTGCATTTTATCGGTCTGTGTTCTGCAGGCGGGGTGCATTCCCACATTGATCATCTGTACGGCTTGGTGGAACTGGCCAAGCGCCATGAGTTACCGGCCTGTATTCATGCCATTACCGATGGTCGCGATACACCCCCCCGCGATGCCGCAGGTGTCCTTGAGGAATTGGAGCAACGCCTGAAAACCATTGGCTGCGGACGAATTGTGACGGTGAGTGGTCGCTACTATGCCATGGATCGCGATCGCCGTTGGGATCGTACCGAGGCGGCCTACCGCGTCATGACCAGCAATGAGAATATTCAACCCCTGCGGGCGGTGGATGTGGCCAGTAAGTCCTATGCCCAAGATATTGGCGATGAATTCATTGTTCCCACGCGCATTGCTGAAGGAGCCGTTGAACCCGGCGATGGTGTGGTGTTCTTTAATTTCCGTCCCGATCGTGCCCGCCAACTCACCCAAGCCTTTATTGACCCTGATTTTAGCGGCTTTGAACGGACGCTAATTACGCCCTTGGAATACGTGACCTTCACCCAATACGATGCTAACTTTAACTGTGGTGTCGCCTTCCCGCCCCAAAACCTCAATCATATCCTTGGGGAAGTGATTGCCGAGCATGGCCTGAAGCAACTGCGGGCAGCGGAAACGGAAAAATATGCCCACGTCACCTATTTCTTCAATGGCGGCCTTGAGGAACCCTTCCCCGGCGAAGATCGCATTCTTATCCCCAGTCCAATGGTGGCCACCTACGATCAAGCGCCAGCCATGTCTGCCCCTGCCGTAACAGAAGCGGTTAAGGAGGCCATTGAGAAACAGGAATATGCCCTAATTGTGGTGAACTTTGCTAACCCCGATATGGTGGGGCACACGGGGCAATTGGCGGCAACAATTCAAGCCATTGAAACCGTGGATCGCTGTGTAGGCGTATTGGTGGAAGCAACAACAAAGGTGGGGGGCACGCTGCTGATTACCGCTGATCATGGCAACGCTGAGTACATGATTGACGAGGATGGCAACCCTTGGACGGCTCACACCACCAACCCCGTTCCCTTCATTTTGGTGGAAGGGGAGAAACGCAAAATCCCCGGCCATGGCACGGATGTCACCCTGCGGCAGGATGGTTGCCTTGCTGATATTGCACCGACGATTCTGGAAATTTTGGGGCTGCCTCAACCCCCTGAGATGACGGGGCGATCGCTGATTGCCAGTGCCCCCTATGAAACGCGCCTCAATCGCACCCCAGTCTCTGTGAAGGTCTAAGGGCATTCTCAACCCAAGAGCGACGGCAGAAAATTTTAAGAAATCTTAAAATAGGAACAGTGCTTGTCCTGTTTTTATGGCCACGTTTCGCTCCATTCTGGGTTACTACCGCGCCTATCGGGGGATGGCGATCGCTAGTATTACCGCAGCTAGTCTCTGCGAACTGGTGGATTTGCTCGTGCCCTATGCCATTGGTCAAATTCTCAACCTGCTCTCGCAACAACCCCTCGATCCGCCAGTGGTGGCTATCGCCCATACGCTGCAAACATGGACGGGCTGGAACAATGCCTTTGGCGTCAATCTCACCGTTCTCGGCAGTATTGTCTTTTTGGCCACTGTGGTGCGTGCCCCAATTCAACCGTGGCTGGGGGTATGGTTCCACTGGTGGATTGCCTTGGCTGCCCGCCGCGACCACACTCGCAAAGCCGTCGAGAAAATCCTGACGCTGCCCCTAGAATTCTTTGAGGAAAATAACCCGGGTCGCATTGCCAACCGTGTTAGCAAAGGGATTTCCAACCATACGTGGAGCTATCCTGAGATTGCCGGCCAACTGATTCCCAAACTGGTACGGGTGCTGGGGATTGGCCTGATTGTCTGGTGGCTTGATTGGCCGATCGCCCTTGGACTGTTGCTCTCCTTTACAGTGATCTTGGTGCTGACCCTGCACACCCTACGGCGCATTATTCAAAAAGAAGAAATCCTCGACAGCCACATCGAAAGCACAGAAAGCCGCACCTCAGAAATCATTACCAATATCAAAACCGTCAAAGCCTTTGCCACTGAAGCCCGTGAACTTGCTCGTCAACAGCAGCGTCTCGATCGCGAGTTCAAGATGGTCATTGACCGCATCCATCGCGGCTATATGCACCTGATTACTTGGCAGGGAACCGTAGTCCAGTTCTGTCTTTTCAGTTTGTTGGGGTTTTCCCTAGCGGCCACGATCGCCGGCCGGGTCTCCATTGGTCACTTTATTACGATTTACACCCTTGCCAGTATGGCCTATGCCGAAATTACCCCCCTCTCGCAGGTGTCGGAGGTGTTTGCGCGCCGCTATGCCTCCATTTTGCGCTTCCATGAATTTATGGAATTGCCCCCCGGTCGCGATGCCATTGATCTGGAGCAACAGGAGATTCCTAGCCTGAAGTTTTCGGGCAAAGTGGATTTTCAGCACGTTTGGTTTAGCTACACGCCGGGGCGTCCCATTCTGCGGGATATTAACTTACTCATTGAACCCTGCCAAACGGTGGCCTTGGTGGGGCGATCGGGTTCCGGGAAATCCACCCTGATCAAGCTTCTCTTTCGCTACTTCCAGCCGGATCAGGGGCAAATTCTCATTGATGGCCAAGATATTCAAACCCTCGATGTCCGCGCCTATCGCCGCCGGCTGGCCATTGTCCACCAAGAAGTGGATGTCTTTAATGGCACCCTCTGGGATAACCTCACCTATGCCAACCCCGAGGTCAGTGCCGACGCCGTCTATGAGGCCTGTGCTATTGCGCGGGTGGATGAATTTGTGCAGCAGTTGCCCTTGGGCTATCGCACCATTGTCGGTGAACGGGGCTTGCGGCTTTCGGGGGGACAGCGGCAGCGCCTAGGGATTGCCCGTGCCCTCTTAGCAGATCCCGATGTCCTGATTTTTGATGAGGCCACCTCAAGTCTCGACTATGAATCGGAGCGGGAAATTCAACTGGCCCTGCGCTCCATTACGGGTACTCGCACAATGATTGTGATTGCCCACCGCCTCAGTACGGTTCGGGATGCCAATCAAATTGTGGTCTTGGATCAAGGGACAATCCGTGAGCAGGGAGACCATGAGACACTCCTCGCCCAAGGGGGATTGTATGCCCATCTCTACTCGATTCAGCGCGATCGCGCCCCTCGTGCCTAACTGAGATCCACACCAAGGAAGCGATCCAAGAGTCGATAGCGCCAAAAGCTGCGCAGGAAAATCACCCATAGCAAAACAATCAGTACAATCAATGCCCACAGCGACCACGAAAGGGGTTCCAACTCAGCCACTGCCCGTAGGGTCGGCGAAAAACTAATTGTCAGGAAGGCAGCCAGCAGGGCTAAAACCACAGCAACATAACGCCAGTTGCCCACTAAAGGCGCACCGCCAACCCATGTGGGATGGGGAGGTTTGAGAAACAGGACTAAACAAAGGGAGGCCAGCATCAGGGTCGTCACCAAGGCCGTGCGGGCGATCGCCACACTCTGCCCTAGTTCTAAGAGCACCTCGCGGCCATTCAACAGCGTTGGATCAAAGCGTCCTTGGAGCAATGCCACAAGGGGCGTCAGTTCCCGTGCCAACACCCCCAAGTACATGAAAATGGCCAACAGTGCGAGGCTTAGGGTGGCGGGGATGACAAAGTGCAGCAATGAACGAATCAGCGATCGATGGGGACGCGGCCCCGGCACTGCCCAAAAAGCCACCGCCAAGGTCGGCAGACCCACTCCCCACAGGGTTAGCAGGCTATTGTGCTTAATCAGCAGCGGAAAGGCGCGCCCTGCCATGACAGTGACTAGACAAAGCAAACTAAAGCTAAACACCCGCACCAGAAAGAGCTTCGTGACATCTTGAATGCCGTTGTAGATGCGCTGTCCTTCACGAAAGGCTGCTGGTAAGGCGGCAAAGGAATCCGCAAGCAATACAATATCAGCCACATTTCGGGTAATGGCACTGCCACTTTCCATGGCGATGCCCACATTGGCCTGCTTCAGGGACAGCACATCATTGACACCATCGCCAATCATGGCCACCTGATGCCCGAGGGCACGCAGTCGAGTCACGAGTTTCGCCTTTTGCTCGGGGGTAATGCGACCAAAAACCGTGGCTTTCTCGGCCATTTGATCAAAGCTAGGATCATCCATGGCGGCGAGTTCTGTGCCGGAGATGGCGATCGCCCCCGCATCGAGGCCGACTTGTTTACCGAGGGCAACCACCGTTTCCGCATGGTCACCGGAAATAATTTTGATTTGAATTCCAGCCTGTTGAAAGCGTTGCAAAACATCGCGGGATTGGGGTCGCAGGCGATCGCCCACCCAAATCACTGCTAAGGGTTCAAGATCTGGGGGCAAGAGGGGAGTCTCCTGCCGCTCATCCCATTGAGGATCACTGCAACTACGGGCAAAGAGAAGCACCCGCAATCCCTGCTGCCGTCCCCGCTGGAGTAATTCAGTCACCTCAGGGGAGAGGTCTTCAGCCTTGAAGAGGACATCCGGTGCCCCCAAAATAAATGCTTCTGAGTCATGCCACGCTGCGGCACTCCACTTGTAGGCGGAGGAAAAGGGAATTTCGAGGCGTAGGGGCTGGGGCCTGCCGTCAAAGGCCTCCGTGAGGGCAACAATGGTGCGGTTCGGAGCACTAACACTGGCGGTAAACGTGGCGAGAGCCGCTTTTGTCTTTTCCTCTGTATCAGTGAGGGCGTACCAGCTATGGAGTTCAAGGGCATTGGCCGTCAGTGTGCCCGTTTTATCAAGGCAGAGAATATCGACGCCACTGAGGGATTCAATGGCATTTACCTGCTGCACCAAGACATTGGCACGGGAGATACGCAGTGCCCCCAAGGCATAGGTGAGCGTAATTGTCAGATACAAGCCCACGGGGACAAGACCCGCCACCACTGCCGCCGTTTGCACACTCATTTGTAGGGTGGTCAGGCGTACCAATAGCGAGAGCAGCACCAATAGCCATAGGAAAACCGCCAGCGCCAGAATGACGCGGATAATCAGGTTAATTTCCCGTTGCAGGGGAGTGAGTTTGTGGTGGTGGGTTTTGGCGGCAGCAGTCAGTTGATGGGCGGTACTGGCTTCCCCCACCTGTTCGGCGACATAGGCAGCGGCACCGCGCACACAAAAGCTCCCGGAGTACAGGCGATCGCCCGCTTGCTTGGAGATGAGATCCGACTCCCCTGTGAGCAAGGACTCATCCACTTGGATCTGTCCATCACCAACGACAGTGCCATCGGCAACGATTTGATCCCCCGGCTCCAAAAGGAGAATATCCCCTTCTACGACTTCTGCAGGATCAATAATGGCCTCTTGGCGATCGCGCAGCACCTTGACACGGGGACGGGTGAGGAGGCTAATTTCATCCAACTGCCGTTTGGCGCGAATTTCCTGCAGGATGCTAATGATGGCATTGAGAAACACCACCACGATGATGGCGGCCACATCCCCCGGACGACCTAAAAAGAGCAAAATGACGCTAATAAAAGCAAAAACCCCATTGATAAACGTGAAGAGGTTTTCCCGCAAAATGTCGCCATAGGTGCGATTGCTTTCACTCGCTTGACGGTTAATGCGACCTCTGGCTTGCCGCTCCGCCACTTCCGCCGCTGTCAGACCCGTCAATGGTGCTGTCATACCCTAAGTTTCCGCTGACTTAACCACAAACACCGAACAGGGGGCATCCGCCACAACGGCGCCACTTACTGAGCCTTGCACAACCCGCTCAACCCCCGTGAGGCCGCGACTCCCCAGCACAATTAGGTCTGCCCCATAGATATTGGCCAAGCGTAAAATTTCCTCGACGGGGTCACCGGTAACAATTTCAATTTCCGAGTCACAGGGGAGGTGGCTTTGGAACTGTTGTAAATGCTGCTCAATACTACGGTAGGTGCCCATTTGCGGATGCAACGAGGGGCGATCGGCACTGACGCCAAAACCCGCCTCTGTCGGTGAGATCACATGACTGAGAATCACTTGGGCATCCGGGTCAAGATTTAACTGTGCCACCGCCGCCATCACCCGTGCCGATAGCTCACTGGTATCGAGGGCCACTAAAATTGTTTTGAACATGCCTGTGACTCTGTACTTGCAATCTCTTAGTCTGCCATAAGGGTGCTGGGATTGATGGCTCCTAAGGTCACTCAAGGCAGGGACAAAGAACAAACATAGTGTCAACATTTGTTACAACCCTCCCTGGGGATCATAAGACTTGTGGAGAATTCCCACAAAACGCTGACATTTGCGCCCATTTCCGAGGGGATCGCAGTAGCGTGAGGATCAGTACAGGACAGCAGGTGAATGTGTTGTGACGGTGTCGGGCGGTTATAAAAATGCCCGGATGAGTACACCAAGGAATTGTTCTGTCAAGACTGCAAACCCTATCCAAGAGTGCCTATGAAAGTTGGGGTCGTTAAGGAACGCGAAGTGGGTGAACAACGGGTTGCCTTGGTTCCGGAGGTTGTTGCCAAGCTGGTGCAGCAGGGGTATCACCTTTGTGTGGAGTCCGGTGCAGGAGATATGGCTCACTTCAGCGATGATGACTACCGTGCAGCGGGTGCGGAAATTGGTTACTCCATTGAAGAGGTCTGGGGCAATGTGGATGTGGTGCTCAAGGTGGCTCCCTTGCGCGATCGCGAGGTGGAGTGGATTCGACCCGGCACCACCTTAATTAGTTTTCTCAATCCCTTGGGCAATCCATGGCAGATGCAACACTTGGCAGAGCGGCATATTACTGCCTTTGCCCTCGAGTGCATTCCCCGCACCAGTCGTGCCCAGAGTATGGATGCCCTGTCTTCCCAAGCAGCGGTGGCAGGCTATGCGGCGGTGTTATTGGCCGCTGCTAATTTGCCGCGCTTTTTCCCGATGTTGACGACGGCAGCGGGTACGATTCCCCCCGCTAAGGTGTTTGTGATTGGAGCAGGGGTGGCTGGCTTGCAGGCGATCGCCACCGCGCGGCGTTTGGGAGCTGTGGTTGAAGCCTTTGATATTCGCCCAGCGGTCAAGGAGGAAGTACAAAGCCTCGGTGCCAAATTTGTCGAAGTCAACCTTGAGGAGGATACGGTTGCTGCCGGCGGCTATGCCAAAGAGGTTTCTGAGGCGGCAAAGCACAAAACCCAAGAGGCGATCGCTGCCCATGTCCACAGTGCCGATGTGGTCATTACCACTGCTCAAATTCCCGGCAAGCCTGCTCCTCTTTTGGTGACAGAACGGATGGTGGCCAGCATGAAACCGGGTTCGGTGATTGTGGATTTAGCCGCTGAGCAGGGGGGCAACTGTGCCTGCACAGAACCGGGGCGCTCTATTTGTCATCAGCGGGTCACTATTATTGGCCCGATTAATCTGCCCTCGACAATGGCTATTCATGCCAGTCAAATGTATGCCAAAAACATTTCAACGCTCCTGAAGTACCTTGCTCCCAAGGGGGAATTGGTGTTGAACTTTGGCGATGACATTGTTGATGCCGCCTGTATCACCCATGCAGGGCGGGTTCGCAACCCACGGGTACTGCAACTTTTACATCCTGACCAAACCTTGGCAACAACGGCTTAGAAATTTCCCTAGAGGATTCGTTCTATGACAGATCCTATTCTTGTCGGTTTGATAATTTTTGTGCTGGCCAGTTTCATTGGCTTTGAGGTGATTAACAAAGTCCCGCCCACGCTGCATACTCCCCTCATGTCTGGTGCCAATGCCATTTCGGGGATTGCCGTAATTGGTGCCCTACTGATGGCGGGGAGTGGGCACACCACTTTAACGGTGGTCTTGGGATTCATTGCGACAGTGCTCGCCACGATTAATGTGGTGGGCGGTTTTTTGGTCACGGATCGCATGTTGCAGATGTTTAAGCGGTAGGAACCATGGATTGGCTAACACGCATTGAAGAATTGAGCTATCTGGGTGCTGCGGCGCTCTTTATCCTCGGTTTGAAAAAACTGGGGTCTCCGGCCACGGCCCGTCAAGGAAATCGCCTTGCCGCCTTGGGGATGTTGATTGCGATTGTGGTCACGCTCCTCGATCGCCAGATTATTAGCTATACGGGCATCCTAGCGGCCATGGGCCTCGGCAGTGTCATTGGCGCGATCGCTGCCTACAAAGTGGCAATGACGGCCATGCCCCAGATGGTGGGGTTACTCAATGGCTTAGGAGGGGCGGCCTCTGCCTTGGTGGGCATTGGTGAATTTTGCCGCATTGTGGCCGTGGGTGAACCGCTGACCCCCAGTACGCTGATCACGATTATTTTGGGGGTGCTGATTGGTGGCGTCACCCTTACTGGTAGCCTTGTTGCTTTTGGTAAACTTCAGGGATTGATTTCGGGAACCCCGATCATTTTCCCGATGCAGCAGGCGATTAACCTCGGCTTGCTGGTGGCTTTCTTGGTGGCCAGTGGCTGGGTGTGGTTGGATCCAAGTCAGATGCCGATTTTCTGGGGCTTGGTGGCGATCGCCAGCATTTTGGGGGTGCTCTTTGTTCTGCCCATTGGCGGTGCCGATATGCCGGTCGTGATTTCCCTTTTGAACTCCCTTTCGGGCTTGGCTGCCAGTGCTGCCGGTTTTATTGTGGGCAACAGTATGCTGATTATTGCTGGTGCCTTGGTGGGGGCTTCGGGGCTGATCCTGACGCAAATCATGTGCAAGGCCATGAATCGCTCCTTGGCCAATGTGCTCTTTAGTGGCTTTGGTAGCTCGACCACAGGCAGTGCTGAGGGTAGTGTTCATGCCACCGCGAAGTCAGTGCGCACCATTGACCCCGAAGAAAGTGCGATGATGCTAGGTTATGCCAAGTCGGTGGTCATTGTCCCCGGTTATGGAATGGCGGTGGCTCAAGCACAGCACAGTGTCAAAGAACTAGCGGATCAACTGGAGCGGCTGGGTGTCGATGTCAAATACGCGATCCACCCGGTGGCAGGTCGCATGCCCGGTCACATGAATGTGCTGCTTGCCGAAGCCAATGTCCCCTACCCCCAACTCAAGGACATGGAGGACATTAATCCAGAGTTTGAGCATGTGGATGTGGCACTGGTCATTGGTGCCAATGATGTCGTGAATCCAGCCGCTCGCACCAACCCCGGTAGCCCCGTCTATGGGATGCCCATTCTCGATGTGGATCGGGCACGACACACGATTGTGATCAAGCGCAGCCTCAATCCGGGCTTTGCCGGTATTGACAATGAGTTGTTCTACAAGGACAGAACTCTAATGCTGTTTGGCAATGCCAAGGAAGTGCTCAATCAACTCATTGCTGAGGTGAAACACCTCTAGGAGGGGGTGGCGGCCACGCTGCGATCAAACACCGGGGCAATTTCCTCAAGGTCAAACTGATCAAGGCGATCGAGCACCCAATGGCAGCGACGCTGGAGCATGTGGAAGGGATAGGTGTGCGCGACCCCCAAGACTTTGACACCGACCTCGCGGGCGGATTGCACCCCCACCAAGGTGTCCTCGATCGCCAGACAATCAGCGGCTGTGAGATCGCCCCCTAGGGCTTGCAAGGCTGCAATGGCACGGAGATAGGGGTCGGGATAGGGTTTGCCGCGTTCCACACTTTCGGCACTGATAATGCAGTCCACAATGCCAGTCAAGTTTCCCCGCTCAAGAGCCAAGTCCACATCGGATTGCAGGGCACCGGTGACAATGGCAATTTTCAACTGCGCAGCATGGAGTTTCTCCAGCAGGGCGATCGCCCCCGCAAAGAAGGGAAAAGGCTCCATATTGGCCAAGCGTGCGCGGTAGGCGACTGCCTTTTGTGCCACCAGTTTATCCAGATAGGCGGGGGTCACTGCCCGGCCGCGGCGGCTGAGGAGATTATCCAAACAGGCGCGATCGCTGCGGCCTAGGCAAAATAGGTCGTACTCGCCCCGCTGGGGTCGCAGATTTTCTTGCAGCAGAATCTCCTCAATGAGGGCAGCATGGATCGCCTCATCGTCGAGGATGACACCATTGAAATCAAACAAAACTGCCTTCAGGGGCATACCTAGCGTGCTAACTCTGGGAATAACTGCTGAATCCGTGCTTGGAGTTGCTCCGCCTCGCTGCAGTGCGCCATCTCTACTGGGGGTCGCATGAGGGATTCTCCGACTAAAATGGCCTGGGCACCGGCTTGTGTCACCCGCTCAACATCGGCACGCTGATGAATGCCCGATTCACTGACCACAAGGATGTGGCGATCGCGCAGTTGCGCCCCATAGGTGGCCAAAAGCTGTTCAGTGGTGGCTAGATCAACACTAAAGTCCGTCAAGTTGCGATTGTTGATGCCCACCAACTGTACGTCCTCCAGCTCAAGTACCCGTTCCATCTCCTCGGCGGTGTGCACCTCCACTAATGCGGTTAGCCCCAAGCCATGGGCAATGCGCAGGAAATAACGCAGATCGCGATCCGAGAGAATGGCAGCGATTAAGAGAACCGCATCAGCGCCCCGCAACCGCGCCAAGAACATTTGGTAGGGGTAAATGATAAAGTCCTTGCACAGCAGTGGCACGTCCACCACTTGGCGAATTTGGGCGAGGTACTCAAAACTGCCTTGGAAAAACTCCCTGTCCGTCAGGACGGAAAGGCAAGTCGCGCCAGCGGCAACATAGGCTTGGGCGATCGCCACCGGATTAAAGTTGGGGCGAATAATGCCCTTACTGGGAGAGGCCTTTTTGACCTCGGCAATCAGTGCTGGCTGGGTGACAGGGTTTTGCAGCGCGGCGAAAAAGGAGCGTACGGGTGGTGCATCGAGTACCTGACGTTGCAAGTCCGGCAGGGGGAGCACTTCCCGCAGTTGCTCTACCTCCTGTTCCTTGTGCCACACGATTTTCTCAAGGATATTGCGGGGAGCCTCATCGGCCACCGGTACTTGGTAGTGGAGGTTGCGAACGGTTACAGCAGGATTAGGGGGACGCCGGCGAATTTGCATGATGAGTGTCGTATGGAGTTGCAACAGTTGAACACTAAGATAAATCACATTGGTTGTACTAAACCATTCTCCTTTAGTCCTTATTCACAATATTCACAATCTGAGTTCAGATGGCCATTGGCGTTTGGGTTTTAGGCGATCAACTGTGGCAAGGGCAATCAGCCCTGCAAAGCTGTCCAACCCCTGTGCCCGTCATCCTCATTGAGTCCCGCCAATGGGTGAAACAACGCCGCTACCATGCTCAAAAACTCGTGCTGGTCTGGTCGGCCATGCGGCATTTTGCCCAAGAACTGGAAGCAGCCGGTTGGCCGGTGACCTATGCGATCGCCCCCAACTTTGCTACCCCACTGCGACAGTGGATTGCAGCCCACCATATCCACGAACTGCGGATCATGCAACCCAGCGATCGCCCCTTTCGGGATCTGATCGCTACCCTCGATCTCCCCTGTACCATTAAGTTCTTGCCCAACAATCACTTTCTCTGGTCAGAAGCAGAATTTCAGGACTGGGCGAAAGGTCGCAAAACGCTGGTCTTGGAGTATTTCTACCGCGCCGGTCGCCAACGGTTTCAAATTCTCATGGACGGCAAATCCCCCGTGGGTGGCAAGTGGAACTACGATGCCGAAAATCGCCAACCGCCGCCTACTCGCCTCAAACCGCCACCACCGCTGCGCTTTTCTCCCGATCAGATCAGCCAAGAAGTCATTGAGACAGTGCGCCAAGGGAACTTTGACACCTACGGCCACATCGAACCCTTTGACTGGGGAGTCACCCGCGCCCAAGCGCTGCAGGTCTTGGAAAACTTTATTGAATACCGCTTGCCCCAGTTTGGCCCCTACCAAGATGCCATGGTGGCAGGAGAAGAGAGCCTGTGGCACAGTTTGCTGTCCCCCTATTTGAACCTAGGGCTATTGCACCCCCAAGAAGTGATCGATGCTGTCTTAGTCGCCTATAGGGAACGGCCGCTGCCCCTCAACAGTGTGGAGGGCTTTATTCGCCAAATTCTCGGCTGGCGCGAGTATATGTATGGTCTCTATCACTACCTTGGTGCTGACTACTGCCAGCATAATTTCTTTCAGCACACTCAATCCTTACCGACGTTCCTTTGGCAGAGCGATCGCACCTCGATGAATTGTCTGCGCCACGTTCTGCAGCAAATTGAGCGCACAGGCTATGCCCACCACATTCAACGGCTGATGATCCTCGCCAACTTTGCCCTGATTACTGGCTTGTCTCCCCAACAAGTGGAAAACTGGTTCCACAGTGTCTTTATTGATGCCTACGATTGGGTGATGCAAACCAATGTTTTGGGAATGGGCTTATTTGCCGATGGCGGGCTGTTGGCCTCCAAGCCCTAT
Source organism: Thermosynechococcus sp. B1 (assembly GCF_030322985.1). Taxonomy (NCBI): domain Bacteria; kingdom Bacillati; phylum Cyanobacteriota; class Cyanophyceae; order Acaryochloridales; family Thermosynechococcaceae; genus Thermosynechococcus; species Thermosynechococcus sp. B1. Next base: position 2,429,610 of record NZ_CP096573.1, read on the forward strand.
GCGGCGTCTGCTAACTACATTCAACGCATGAGTAATTATTGCCAAGGGTGCGCCTACGATCCCAAGCAACGGGTGGGCGATCGCGCCTGTCCCTTTAACTTTTTTTATTGGCACTTTCTAGCCCGACACCGCAAAATCTTGAGTCGCCAAGGACGCATGAGCATTATCCTCAAAAATTTGGATAAATTGAGCGCCACAGAAACGGCAGCCATTCAACAGCAGGTGCAGCAGTGGTATGCTGAAAATTCATAGCCTCAAAAATAAAAAGTGTATTCTACATAACATTCATTTGCCATACGTCTTAAATTTAATCCGAAGTCTGTGAGTCTGGAATAAGTGAAAAATTCGGGTATTTTGAAATCTAATGGGAATCGAACTTAACCAAAAGATAACCAAAAAATAATTTCCTCCTACTCTTAAGTCGAGATAATTTATAGTGAGGTAAAGCAAGGTACAGTCTTCACGCTAAAACAATTGAATACTCACTCCGGGGGAGAATCAGATGAATGAGACAGTCAATATCCAACTGTCCGCAGCCGCTACGTTGGCTGACTTACCCTATTTTTCCTATCAGGTTTCCCCTGAAACCATCTCTGAAAAAGTGGCTGACGAATTTCAACGTTATCCTGAGCTACCGGGGGTACTGGTGGTGGCAGGCGATCGCGTCATCGGCATGATCTCCAAGGTCAAGTTTTTTGAGCGCATGAGTAAGCAGTTTGGTCGCGATCTCTACTTGCCGCGCCCGATCAAATTGATTCCAGAAATTGCCGCCCCCCAAGTACCGCCCCTTGTCTTGATGGCACGCACTCCCGTCGAAGAAGCCGTGGAACAGGCCTTGAGTCGCCCCCCCGCCTTTGTCTACGAACCCGTGGTCGTGCGTAAGGGCAAGCAACTGGTGTTGGTGGATATGCGGGTGATCCTGATTGCCCAAGCGCAAGTGCTGAGCAAGAAAAATCTCTTCATTCAGCAGCAGCACCTCCACACCCAGCAACTCCTTGAGAAGTTAAAGGTGGAAAAAGAGCGGAACCAAGACTATGCCAAGCGCCTTGAAAGCGAGCTAAGCCGCACCCAACAAATGAACGAAGCCCTAGAGCAGCAGGAGCGCTCTGTGCGTGAGCAAGCGGAGCGGATTGCCCAACTCAATCAACGGTTCGTCTCCATTAGCCAAGTTCTTTCCCAGCGGGGGCGCAAAGCCTTTCAGCAAACATTCACCGGGGTTAACCAAATTAGCCGTCACACAGCGGAGGTTTATCGCCTCAGCGAACGGCTGAAACAGGACGTGGAAATTATCGACCAAGCCACCCATCAAATTGCTGAGATTACCCGTCAGGTGAAACACCTTGCGGTGCAGGCGGGGCTGATTGCCAGTCGCAGTGGCCAGCAGATGGCTGGTTTCGATTTTATCAGTGAGGCAATTAACAAATTGGCCAACCAAGTGGTCTTTGCCAACCAACAAGTAGAGGAAATGGCCAATCATTTTCGCCATCACATTCGCGAGGTTGTAGAGTCCACCGCCTCTGGGGAAAAAATCGCGCGATCGCTCCTCAGTCAAGTGGAAGATACGCAGCAAGCCATCCAAGAACTGCAAGCGCTCCTGAATGCTGAGGAAGTCTCTACGGACTATGAGGAGATGCCGACAGCTGCGGTTGCTTAGGGCAGTGGATTTCGGCGATCGCCACAGGGTATTTTGGAGCTAGAACACCCTATAATTTCTAGGATTGAGGATGCCCCAACCCACTGTTATTCTCCATGGCGGCGCCGGCAGCTCGCTCCAAGACAAAGGCGGTCTCATTCCCGTCCGCCAATCCCTGCATACCATTGTCAGCCAAGTGGTTCAGGCCCTAAAAGAAGGGGCAACGGCGATTGAGGCAGTGGTTTTGGGGTGTCGGCTCCTAGAGGATGAACCGCGCTTTAATGCAGGCACGGGGTCTGTGCTGCAATCGGACGGTCAAATTCGCATGAGTGCCTCGCTCATGGATGGGCAGCGGCAGAGCCTCAGCGGTGTCATTAATGTCTCACGGGTGAAAAATCCCATTGATCTTGCCCACTGGCTGCAACAGTGCCCTGACCGTATTCTGTCCGATGTGGGAGCAGCAGAACTGGCTCGTGAGCTAGGGATTCCTGTGTATCAACCCCTCACGGATCAGCGACTCTACGAGTGGCTCGAGGAACGCAAAGGCAATTTCCAAAAATCGATGGCCGGAGTCGTGGCCGAGGAGGCAAGGCGGGGCACGATTGGTGTTGTGGTTTTAGATCAGCAGGGACACTTGGCCGTGGGGACTTCCACTGGCGGCAAGGGCTTTGAGCGCATTGGGCGGGTGAGTGACTCCGCAACCCCAGCCGGCAACTATGCCAACAGCTTAGCAGCAGTCAGTTGTACTGGCATTGGTGAGGATATTCTTGATGAGGCGCTGGCCACGCGGATTGTGGTGCGGGTAACCGATGGCTTGTCCCTAGAGGCGGCCTTTGAAAAATCCTTCCGCGAAGCCGCTAGTCGGCAACGCGATTTTGGCGCCATTGGCCTCGACCATCGGGGGGCGATCGCCTGGGGCAAAACCTGTGATGTCCTGCTGGCGGCCTACTGGGATGGAACGACCATTGGCGATACCTTGGAATTACCACCGGGGCTACAGGTGGGCAGTCAAAAATAATTTATCCTTGGTGTCAAGTTTTTTTATTGCTCACTACATCGGATTGGGTGCATCTGTTGGGTCAAACGCCTATAATCTTAAGTGTTTTTACATTTGGCCGATGTCCCTTGAGGGAACCCTATGACCAATACGACCTCGCCTGCCATTCTCAATCCGATTGCTCGTCCTGAAGTTCCCCAAGAACTTGCTGAAAATATTATTTTGACTTCCCTCAATGATGTCTATGACTGGGCGCGGCTATCGAGCCTTTGGCCACTCATGTATGGCACTGCCTGCTGCTTCATTGAGTTTGCGGCCATGATTGGCTCGCGCTTCGATTTCGATCGCTTTGGCTTGGTGCCCCGCAATAGCCCCCGTCAGGCGGATTTGATCATCACCTCTGGCACTATCACGATGAAAATGGCACCCGCCTTGGTTCGCCTCTACGATCAAATGCCCAATCCCAAGTACGTGATTGCCATGGGCGCCTGCACGATCACAGGGGGAATGTTTAGCTCTGATTCTTATTCCGCCGTGCGTGGTGTGGACAAGCTGATTCCCGTGGATGTTTATTTGCCCGGCTGTCCGCCCCGTCCAGAGGCGATCATGGATGCGATCGTCAAGCTGCGTAAGAAAATTGCCAATGAGCATATCAGTGAGCGTGGCAACCTTGCCCAAACCCATCGCCTCTTTACCGCCAAGCACAAGATGAAGCCGGTGCCCCCTATTTTGACAGGGCAATATCTCAATGCTCCCAGTCGCCAAGCTCCGCCCCCAGCCCTTGCGCAAGCCATGGGAATGGCCGTTCCTGCCCTTGGGGAAGCGGTGAGGGAAACCCGCACCGTTGCAGAATAGTTTGGTCATCGTTGGTGAAGAGGTAGCAATTATGGCAGTTTCAACAGAGCTTTTGGTACTCGGTGTCTATGGCGCCTTGGCAGGGCTATATCTGCTGGTGGTGCCGGCGATCGTCTATGCCTATTTGAATGCTCGCTGGTATGTGGCTGGCTCCTTTGAGCGGGCATTTATGTACTTTCTGGTGACGTTCTTCTTTCCGGGATTACTCCTGCTGGCACCCTTTATTAACTTTCGTCCCCAACCGCGCTCTCTCGATTCCTAGGTGCTATGCGCCGCATTGATGTTCTAGGGATTGGCATTGGTGTTTTCTTTACGGGCGGCTTGGTTTATCTCCTGTTGCGCATTGCGGGGATTGAGCCGCTTCAAGCCGGGATTTGGAGTCAAGCCATTTTTGTCTTGGTGGTTCTGGGTTGGCTCTCGACATATTTCCTGCGGGTCTTTACAGGACGGATGACCTACCATCAGCAACTCAAAGACTATGAAGAGGCAGTGATGAGCGATCGCCTTGCACGGATGTCACCAGAGGAGCTAGCCGCCCTTGAAGCAGAAATTCTAGCGGAATCCAGCGAGATTGCCGATCCAGAATTGGGCGATAATTAGCTCAAGTCTCCCCGTGGCTTAAATAATGCACTTTCCCCGCTCCTGTGGTTTACTGCTTCATCCCACGTCCCTGCCTGGTGGTCATGGCATTGGTGACTTGGGTGCGGCAGCTCGTGAGTTCCTTGAATTTTTGGTTGCCAGTGATCAGCAGTACTGGCAGGTCTTGCCCCTAGGGCCAACAGGCTTTGGCAATTCCCCCTATATGTGCTACTCTGCCATGGCCGGCAACCCACTGCTGATCAGCTTGGATGAACTGGTCAAGGAGGGCTGGTTAACGGAAGCAGATTTGGCAGGACTCACGCTTGAGAATAGCGATCGCGTCGATTTCGAGGCTGTCATTAGCCAAAAACTCCCCCTGCTCCGCCTTGCTGCTCAACGCTTTCAGAATCAAGCCACCCCAGAAGACTGGCAGGCCTTTCGCGACTTTCAAGCCCTTGCCCACTACTGGCTGCCCACCTATGCCCTCTTTATGGCGCTGAAGGATCACCACGAGGGACAGCCGTGGTATGAATGGCCCGCCCCTTTGCGCGATCGCGAACCCACTGCCCTTACTGCTCTGCAAGCCCTTCTCAAAGAGCGCATCTTTGAATACGAATTTCAGCAATTTCTCTTTTATCGGCAGTGGCAGGCTCTCAAGGAAGCCGCCAATCAACAGGGCATCCAGATTATCGGTGATATTCCCATCTACGTTGCCCACGACAGTGCCGATGTCTGGGCCTTTCCCCAATTTTTTGAACTCAATCCAGAAACGGGTGGGGCTGCCCTCATGGCCGGTGTGCCCCCAGATTACTTCAGTACCACAGGACAACTCTGGGGCAACCCCATTTACAACTGGCAAGCCTTGGCTGCCGATGGCTACTCTTGGTGGATTGAGCGCTTCCGTGCCCTGCTCTCCTACATGGACATTATCCGTGTGGATCACTTTCGCGGCTTTCAGGGCTACTGGCAAGTGCCCGAAGGGGAGGAAACAGCGGTCAATGGCGAGTGGCAACCGGGTCCTGGTGCTGCCTTCTTTGAAACCTTGCAAGCTGCCTTGGGACGACTGCCTATTCTCGCCGAGGATTTAGGGGATATTACCCCCGATGTCATTGCCCTACGGGATCAGTTTCAGTTTCCGGGGATGAAAATTCTCCAATTTGCCTTCGGTGGTGGTTCAGATAATCCTTTTTTGCCCTTTAATCAAGAGCGCAACTGTGTGGTGTACACCGGCACCCATGACAATGACACAACTGTCGGCTGGTACCGCAACCTAAGTGACTGGGAACGGCAGCGCCTCATTGACTATTTGGGCTATACCCCCAGCGAACCCCACTGGGCTTTGATTCGCATGGCCCTAGGAACCGTTGCCAACCAAGCCATTCTTCCCGTTCAAGATTTGCTCGGCCTCGATAGTCATGCCCGCATGAATTTCCCCGGTACTGGCGAAGGCAACTGGGCGTGGCGGCTAACTGCGGGCCAACTCACCCTTGAACTTGCCGCTCATTTGAAGCACTTGGTGCACCTCTTTGGCCGTCAAGCGCCACCGAGACCCCAGCCTGTTGAAACTGAGGTAGAATCCTTTGAAACTGAGGAGTAGCCCTAGGCTCGCCGCCGGCCGTCGGGCATAATTGTGCCCCGCAAATCCACTTCACTGAGGTTGGCACCACTCATATCCGCAGCGGTCAGGTTCACCCGCGTCAAATCCGCCCGCGACAGGTTAGAGCCGGAAAGGTTGGCATCCCCTAAATCTGCCCCACTCAAGTTAACACCGCTGAGATCGACGGTTCCCAGTAAGCTACCGCTAAACGTTGCCCGGCTGAGGGTGGCTCCACTGAGGGTGGCGCGGCTGAGATTCGCTTCTGAGAGGGTAGCACGACTCAGGTTGGCTCCCACCAAGCGGGCACGGCTGAGATTCGCTTCTACCAAGTCAGCACGGCTAAAGTTGGCTTCCGTTAACTCCACGTCGCGGAGATTGGCACCACTGAGATTGGCACCCCGCAGCTTCACGCCATTAAAGACGAGGCCACTGAGGTTGGCACTGCGTAGATCCGTTTGACTCAAATCCGCATTGTCCAGCAATGCCCCCTGCAAGTTTGCCCCTTGGAGATTCGCCCCCCGCAGATTGGTGCCCACCAGTTTGGCATGGCTGAGGTTGGCGCCCCGTAAATTCGCCCCACTGAGATCCGCACGACTAAGGTTGGTATGACTCAGATTCGCGCCACTGAGATTGGCACCACTCAAGTTAACCTCAGAGAGTTCTAGGGACGAGAGGTCTGCCTTTGCCAGTTCAGCTCCCACCAGATTGGCCTTGGCAAGGTTGGCTTCACTGAGCTTGACTTCTGTGAGATCAACGCGGCTGAGATTGGCTCCCGTGAGATTCGCCGCCGTTAAATTAGCACCACTCAGGTTCGCACCGCTGAGGTTCGCGCCACTGAGATTGGCATTGCTGACATCCGCCTGAATTAAATCCACACGGGTTAGGTTCGCCTGCTTTAGATCCGTGCCATGCAAATTCGCGCCCTGTAAATTTGCCCCCGAAAGGTTAACGCCGTCGAGTGTCAGTCCCCGTAGATCCGCATTCGCCAAATCCACACGGGAGAGATTGGCTCCCTGAAGCACCGTTCCCCGTAGTGTGGTTTCACTAAGTTCAGCGCGGCTGAGATTGGCTCGCGTCAGGTTTGCCCAACTGAGATCACTGCGGCTAAGGTTTGCGCCAGCGAGGTTGGCATCCACCAATTCTGCCTTGATGAGCATGGCATTAACAATTTCTGCGCCACACAGCACCGCACCACTGAGATTGGCTCCGCTCAGGTTGACCCACTCCATGTCGGCACGGGAGAGAATAATCCCCCGTAAATCAGCGTTGATAAACTCGCCATTTGTCAAACTGGCACGATTAAAGTCCCGTTCACCGCTGGCATAGCGTTTTAAGAACTCTTGGGGATTCATCAAAAAAAACGGGTCTGGAACCCCGCCCTTGAGAACGGCTCTACACTCTAAGCCTAGCTTAATTCGCTAAAACCACACTACGCTCGTGAGAGGATGATAATTAAGGACTTGCGCTCGATGCTCTCATGGATACCATCCCTATTCTTGATCTCAAAACCCAATATCAATCCCTGCAAGCAGACATCGATCGCGCAGTTGCCCGCGTACTGGCATCCGGTCAGTTTATTCTAGGACCAGAGGTACAAGCCTTTGAGGAAGAGGTAGCCGCCTATTTAGGGGTGCGCCATGCGGTAGCAGTTAATTCAGGGACAGATGCACTGGTGATTTCCCTGCGCAGTTTGGGAATAGGTGCTGGGGATGAGGTGATTACCACCCCCTTTTCGTTTTTTGCGACGGCAGAGGCGATTAGTTTGGTGGGTGCCCGCCCGGTCTTTGTGGATGTGGAACTGGACTCTTTTAACCTTGATCCCAGTAAAGTTGCCGCAGCGATTACCCCCCGCACCAAGGCGATTTTGCCCGTGCATTTATTTGGGCGACCGGCAGCCATGGGAGCAATTGTGGAACTTGCTCAGGCTCATGGGTTAGCAATTCTTGAGGATTGTGCCCAGTCCTTTGGTGCCCGCTATTGCCCACCCTGTGAAAATTGTCAATGTACAGAGGTGACTCAAAAGACTTTAGCCCATCAATTCACGGGGGCGATCGGCAGCATGGGTGCCTTTTCTTTTTTCCCAACCAAGAACTTGGGTGCCTATGGTGATGGGGGGCTGATTACCACCAATGATGATGATTTAGCCGAGCGATCGCGCATGCTGCGGGTTCACGGCTCCCGTCAACGCTACCACCACGAAATGATTGGCTACAATTCTCGCTTGGACAGCCTACAGGCGGCAATTCTGCGGGTGAAGCTACCCCATATCGATCGCTGGAATCAAGAGCGACGGCGAGTCGCCCAAACCTATAACCAAGCCTTGGCGGGTCTTGAGACGGTGGTCACCCCAACAGTATCTCCGGGACATGTATTTCATCAATATACGATTCGGGTACTCAATGGCCAGCGGGACGCCCTTGCGGCTTACCTGAAGGCGGCTGGCATTAGTTCAATGATTTACTACCCGATTCCCCAAGATCACTGTCCAATGTATAAGGGGCAATCTCCACCCAATCCTGTGAGCGATCGCCTTGCTCGCGAGGTACTGAGCTTACCCATTTGGCCTGAGTTGAGCGATGCCACCATTGAGCATATTGCCGCAACCATTCGCCAGTTTTTTCAGAACCCTTAGGTACATCGCCTAACGATTTGTCCTCATTTAACACAACCTTAAGATCTCACTCGCTAAGCTAGCAACAGCCCTTTTCTCAAACCTGTAATGTCGCTAGGGCAGGAGTGCAATGCCATGAAGGTTGCCGTTTTCAGTGCCAAATCCTACGATCGCCAGTTTTTGAATGCCGCCAATGCAGCGCAGGGGCACCCCCATCTCCTGACCTATTACGATGTGCTGCTGCGCCCTCAAACAGCCTCCTTGGCCGAGGGGCACAATGCCGTCTGTGGGTTTGTCAACGATGATTTGGGAGTGGAGACCCTAAAACGGCTGGCAGAGTTGGGAGTGCGTCTGGTGACACTGCGCTGTACGGGCTTCAACAATGTGGATTTGGCAACGGCGGCCAGCTTGGGCATCACAGTTACCCGCGTGAGTACTTATTCCCCCTATTCAGTGGCGGAGCATACGGTGGGGCTGATCCTGATGTTGAACCGCAAACTCCACCGTGCCTACAACCGTGTGCGCGATGACAATTTTTCCTTGGAGGGGCTGATGGGCTTTGACCTCCATGGTTGTACGGTCGGAATTATTGGCACGGGTAAAATTGGCCGTATTGTTGCTCAGATTATGGCTGGTTTTGGCTGCCACCTCTACGGCTATGATCCCTACCCTAGTGAAGCCTTTAGGGAGATTGGTACCTACACAACCCTAGAGACGCTGCTGGCGGCATCCGATATTGTGACGCTCCATTGCCCCTTGGTGCCCGAAAATGAACATCTGATCAATGCCACCACGATCGCCCAAATGAAGCGAGGGGTGATGTTAATCAATACCAGTCGCGGCAAACTGGTGGACACCAAAGCAGTGATTGAGGGCATTAAAAGCGGCCAAATCGGCTATCTGGGCATTGATGTCTATGAAGAGGAAGACTCCCTCTTTTTCCAAGATCTTTCGGACACGATTATCCAAGACGACACCTTTCAACTCCTGCAATCCTTCCCCAATGTGGTGATTACTGCTCACCAAGCCTTCTTTACCCGCAATGCCCTCACGGATATTGCCCGTACGACAATTGAAAATCTGACCTGTTTTGAGCAAGGCCTGCCCCTAGCAAACGAAGTGGAACAGATGTAAGGCTCGGCGAAACGGTTATCCCCATAACGTTTCCGGCAAACAGATCCGCTATAGTAGCGATCGCGTTTATTTCAGGAAAAAAGTCATGGGGCGTGCAGAAAAAGTCATTTTGGCCTATTCGGGGGGAGTGGATACCTCTGTGTGTATTCCCTATCTCAAGCACGAGTGGGGCGTGAAGGAAGTCATTACCCTCGCCGCTGATTTAGGACAGGGGGATGAACTGGAACCCATTCGCCAAAAAGCCCTTGATGCTGGTGCCAGTGCCTCGCTGGTGGCCGATGCCAAAGCTGAATTCATCCGCAACTATGCCTTTCCAGCCATTCAGGCCAACGCCCTCTACGAAAATCGCTATCCCCTCTCGACGGCCCTTGCTCGCCCCCTGATTGCCAAGCTCTTGGTGGATGCGGCTGCTGAGTATGGTGCCGATGCCGTTGCCCACGGCTGTACAGGGAAAGGCAATGATCAAGTCCGCTTTGATGTGGCGATCGCCGCCCTGAATCCCAACCTCAAGGTCTTGGCACCCGCTCGCGAATGGGGCATGAGCCGCGAAGAAACCATTGCCTACGGCGAACGCTTTGGCATTCCCGCCCCTGTGAAAAAATCTTCTCCCTACAGCATTGACCGCAATCTTTTGGGACGCAGTATTGAAGCCGGCCCCCTTGAGGATCCGTGGATTGAACCCCTTGAGGAAATCTATTTGATGACCCAAGCCATTGAAAATACCCCCAACTCCCCGGAGTATGTGGATATTGGCTTTGAGGCCGGAATTCCCGTTAGCCTCGATGGCCGCTCCCTCGATCCCGTAACGCTGGTGAGTGAACTCAATGAGCGGGTAGGGCGCCACGGCTTTGGTCGCATTGACATGATTGAAAATCGCCTTGTCGGTATTAAATCCCGCGAAATTTACGAAGCCCCTGCCCTCTTGGTGCTTATTGACGCCCACCGCGATTTGGAAAGCTTGACCTTAACCGCCGATGTGACGCAGTACAAACGGGGGATTGAAGAGACCTACAGCCGTTTGGTCTATAACGGTCTTTGGTATAGCCCCCTCAAGGAAGCCTTGGATGCTTTTATTCAACAGACCCAGCAGCGGGTCACAGGCACAGTGCGCGTCAAGCTCTTTAAGGGAACCGCACGGGTGGTGGGGCGGCAATCTCCCTACTCCCTCTACACGCCCGATTTGGCCACCTATGGTGCCGAGGATCAATTTGATCACAGGGCAGCCGAGGGCTTTATCTATGTGTGGGGGCTACCCACCCGCGTCTGGGCAGAAAAACTGCGCCAAGGCTAATCGGGGGCTTCGACAATACACCACTCATGGAGTTCGTACTGCACACACTGGTGTTGGACGAGGGGATCGCGGGCAACAATTTCCTCAGCCGCCTTGCGGGAATCGGCCTGAAACAACAACATGCCACCCCCTCGCTCAGCCCAGTATCCCGTGCGGGCTTGATGCCCTGCGGCAATGAGGGCGCGCACATAGGCGCGATGGGCACCAACGTGGCGATCAAAGGTGGCCTTGTCCACAATACCGCGTTCAATTTTGACAAACCATGGCATCGGTCAGTGGCTCCTCTGGATTTCAATCAAGACCTAGAATAGCTATAAGCAGTGTGCCTGAGTGACTCTGTTGTGCCCTGATTGCGAGCGGCTATGAGCAAAGCCATGACCCTTGAAACCTTGTTAAGCGAATTTGCCCGTGGGGTGCGAAATTTCCGTGGTGTGAATTTGGCGGGCAGTGTGTTTCCGTTGGTGCAACTCAGCCATATTGATTTGGCGGGAGCCAATCTGCAGGGTATCAACTGGAGCGGGGCAGATTTGATCAAAGCGAACCTTGCCAATGCCAATCTGCGAGGCGCCAATCTGATTGGTGCGGATCTGAGTGGTGCTAATCTGACCGATGCCAACTTGCAGGAAGCCATGCTCAGTGGCGCCATCCTAGTGGGTGCCTACCTCTCGCGCGCCAATTTGCAGCGGGCAGTGCTCAGTGGGGCAATCCTCAAGGGGGCGGTGCTCCATGACAGTAACCTCAAGGATACAAATGTGGTGGGGGCAGATCTCTCAGAGGCGGATCTGACCGGGGCGATCGCCCGCCGTCAAGACTTAGAGGAAGCCAAGCTCTCAGGAACTATACTGCCCAATGGCGAAGTGGTCTTTGATGAAGGGGACATTGAAGAGGTACCGTTGCCCACTCCAACGCCAATGGCTAAGCCAATGGCAACCGCTAACGAAACCACTGTGATTGAGTGGACCAATGAGCAGGTGATCCAAATGCTGATCCTGCAACAACACCCCCTGCCCAGTACCTACCAAAGTGCTGATTTGAAGGTGGCTAGCCTCGGCAACCACTGTTATCAATTGCGCACGGTTACGGAAACGGTGGTGGCGGTGGTAGAAGGTGAGAGTGTGGCCAATGAGAAAGTAACCCTTTTTGCCGAGGCGCCCTTTGCCGATGTGGTGGCCAGTGTCCTCCAAGCCCATTCCTTCTTGCCCACACAATACATCAGTGACCCCGTGCCTGCATGGCAGTACGAGCAAGTACCCATTCCCCGCGGCAGTGAAGTCCGTTTGGGAACGGCACGGCAGCTCTGGAAAACGTGGTGGTTACTCTTGAAGTCCACGGCTACAGGGCAGGAGCCAGCACAGCTACAACTGTTGGTGGGCAAGGAGTGGCAGCCCATTTGCGATATTGCCTTTTCACCGTCGGCGGGCGGTGGTCTGATTATCAAAACGGCTACGGGCGATCGCCACTATCCTGCCGATGCGTCGCTGATTTGGCTAGAAAGTGTCCAGTCTGGCTCACCCACAACCACTGCCCCAGCGCCCACCCCCACAGCACCTCTCTGGAATGGTGTCCTGAAATTTGAAAATAACTGCTTAACGATTCAAACGGCGGCGGGATCCGTCTGTGTGCGGGGGGAAAATTTGACGGTCACCATCGGTGGTCAGGCGATCGATCTAACCCAGCTCTAATGATCGTTGTTCAGCCCTTTGATTTTAGTCGCTGGCCGATCGCCGTCAGTGATTTACCTGCCGATACCTACCTCGTGGGTGGAGCGGTGCGGGATGCGCTCCTCGGTCGGACAACGTTGTACCCCGACTTGGATTTTATTGTGCCGGCGGATGCCATTGCCCTGACCAAAAAACTAGCGGATAAGTACAAGGCTGGCTTAGTGGTTTTGGATCGGCAGCGGCAGATTGCCCGCTTAGTTTTTGCCAACACCAGCGTGGATATTGCTCAGCGGCATGGTGAGACGCTCTTAACGGATTTGAGCGATCGCGATTTTCGCCTCAATGCCATTGCCTACGACATTCACCACCACCACATTGTCGATCCCCTCGGTGGCCTTTTGGATTTGCAACGCCGCCAAATTCACTATGTCGCACCAGAAAATCTCGCTGCTGATCCCCTGCGACTCCTACGCGCCTATCGCCAAGCCGCCCAACTGCAATTTACGATTACGCCCGAAACGCGGCAGGTGATCCAAACCCTTGCCCCCCAACTGCGACGAGTCGCCCCAGAACGGGTGCGGGTGGAACTCAGTTATTTTCTCAGTGCCCTTGAGAGTGCCCCCTATCTCACCCTTGCTTTTCGCGATGGCGTGTTGGCGGTGTGGCTGCCGTCGGTCACCGAGGAGCGGATTACCCACTACCATGCCCTTGAATCCACCCTAGGGAATTTTCCCTTCCCAGCCCTTTGGCCGGCGCTAACGACATCTATTGCCGCAACAACTGCCCCCGGCGAACCCCAACGGCGAACCCTAGCGGCTTTGGCCAAGCTCACCTGCCTCGTGAATGCCAGCGATCGCCGCGCTGCCGAGGAACTAACTGCCCTCACCTACACCACTGATGAAATTCGCATTGTCCAAGTCCTGTGCCGATTGCTCAACCACTGGCTAGTCCCCCTCGAACACCCCCTGAACCGCGAGCAAGCCTTCTATCTATTCCGCGCGGCGGGTAGCTATTTTCCAGCCTTTGTTGCCCTTGCCCTGAGCCGGGGCATCCCCAAAGCGCATCTAGTGCCCTTGGTCAAAGGGTGGTTAGACCCCAAGGATGCCATTGCCCATCCCCCCCAATTGGTGCGGGGTGCCGATCTGGTAGAAGTGTTTCAGGTCTCGCCGGGGCCGCGTGTGGGTGAATTGTTGCGAGCTGTGGAAGCGGCGCAAGCGCGGGGAGAAATTCGCGATCGCCCCCAAGCCCTCGCCTATGTGGCAGAAATCCTAGGTGGTTCAAGGCAACCGCGGCACACTTAGGAGAGGGGCAAAAACATTTCCTGCCAAAGGGTGTCATAGCGTTTTTGGGCAGCCACATCGAGGGGGAGCAGGAGTTCACTCTTGGCAAAGGCGGTGGGAGTCGCTAGGGGAATATAGCGATGCAAGAGAGTGCGTCTTAAATCGCTCACCAGCGGCGAGGGAGCATCACTAAACTGGCTGAGTTGCTCAGCAACTTCCGGTTGCCACCAGTAGTTCAACCAAGCCAAGGCTGCCGCATCGGGGTTTTGGCCACAGACCCACAAATCCACCCACAGCGCTGTCCCACTGGCGGGAAACACGGCGGCATAGGTCTGCGGATCTCGCTTCAGCAGCGGCAGTACATCCGTTGACCAACCCACTGCTAATTGTGTACTGCCCAGCATCAGTGGCTGCAGGTAGGCGTCAGAACTAAAAAAACGACACCCTTGGCGGAGACGCTGCAAGCGTTGCCGTAATTCGGGGTGGGTGGGTGGGGCATTGTAGGATAGCCCTAGGGATTTCAGCGTCAACCCAATCACTTCCCGCGGCTGATTTAACAGGCTATAGTGGCCTTGAACGCTTGGATGCCATAGGACATCCCAATCTGTGGGTTCCCAGCCCAAATCGGCAAAGAACTGGCGGCGATAAATGAGGACTGTTGCCCCCCAGCGATAGGGCAGACCCCAGAGAGCATCGTCTTTGCCAATGAGTTGCAGTAATGGCTGCCACGGTTCAGCCCAGTCCCACCGGTTTTGAATCAGTGGTTTGGGAATAGGGGCAATCTGTCGTTGCGCCACGGCCTGAGCTATCCAAGCATCCCCGAGACTGAGGACGGCTGACCCGAGGATTCCCGCTGCAAAGGTGTTGGCTAACTCTTGGGGGGTTTCCCGCAGCCGCAGCTGAAGTCCCACGCCGGCCTGTTGACGAAAGCGCTGAATCAATTGGGGGGGTAAGGATTTTCGCAGTAAATAGACGGTGAGTCCTGTATTGGCAGTGGCTTGACACCCACTGAGGGCGATCGCCCCCAAGGCAAACAACCCCTGACAAAATTGCCGCCGCTGCATTAGCGTTGCCACCGAAACTGCAATTGACTTGGCTGCCCTGGATCCCCCAGTTGCTCGATGCCGCGATCGTTGGCCACAAGGTGCCGTAGGATCAGGTAAATCCGCTCCAGTTGATCCGGCGCATTCACAGCGTCGGCGATCGCCCCCAAGTCAAGGGGTTCATCACTTTGTTCTAAGACTTTAACAATCTGCCGTTGCAACGCCAAATTCGCTGCTGCTGCTTTCTTGCCCGCTTCCACCCCCGGCTGATGGTAGGCATTGATATTCACCAAGAAGCCATAGAGACCCACTGCTCGCTCATAAAGGGCAATCAGAGCACCCACCGTTTTGGGCGTCACCTCTGGAATCGTCACCGTCAGGGAAGGGCGATCCTTTTCATAGAGGGCTTGGCGCGTGCCGAGCAGCAAGCCACTGAGGTAGTCCCCTGATGTAATTCCCGGCTCTACTTCAATGCCGGGTTCTTGACCATCCCGCAGCACTTCAATAAAGGTGACAAAGAAGTTGGGCAGGCCATCCCGCAACTGCTGCACATAGGCGTGCTGATCCGTGGTTCCCTTGTTGCCATAGACCGCAATCCCTTGGTGGACAATGTTGCCGTCGAGGTCTTTTTCCTTGCCGAGGGACTCCATTACCAACTGCTGCAAGTAGCGGCTAAACAGGAGCAGACTATCTTTGTAGGGCAGGACAACCATATCTTTTTCACCCCGACCCTTGCCCGCATGGTGCCAAGCCAAGGCGAGTAGGGCAGCGGGATTTTGGCGAATCTTCGGCACGCGGGTTGCCTGATCCATCAATTTTGCTCCCGCGAGGAGGGCATCAATGTCAATCCCTTGCAGGGCAGCGGGCAATAGACCCACCGTTGACAGTTCCGAGGTACGCCCCCCCACCCAGTCAAACATCGGGAAAATGGCCAGCCAACCGTTGGACTCCGCCACTTGGGCAAGGCCACTGCCCGGCAGGGTGACGGCGACGGCGTAATCGGCAAAGGCCAGACCGGCACGTTGGAAGCGGGCTTGGGCTTCTAGCATGCCATTGCGGGTTTCCGGTGTCCCCCCCGATTTGGAAATGACAATCACCAATGTCGTCCGCAGGCGATCGCCTAGTTCCGCAAAAACCCGCTCAAACCCGGCAGGGTCGGTGTTGTCCAAAAAGTGAATGTTCAGGGGGGGATTCACAGGGGCAAGGGCAGCCGCCACAAACTGCGGACCCAGGGCAGACCCCCCAATGCCAACAGAGAGAATATCCGTAAAACGACCCCCTTGGGGTGGGGCAATGGCGCCACTGTGGACTTGCTGGCTAAACTGCTTCACTTGGGCAATGGCATCGCGAATTTCGGCACGCAGTTCTGGAGTTGGTGCCAAATCGGCATCCCGCAGCCAGTAGTGCCCCACCATGCGGCCCTCATCGGGGTTGGCGATCGCCCCTGCTTCCAATTCCTTCATTTGCTGAAAGGCGCGCTCAAAAGCTGGCTCTAGGCGACGTACCACTTCTGGGGTCAGCCCCATACGACTGACATCCACATAGAACTCTAACTCAGGGTGGTAGTACAACCAGTCTTGGTAATGCTGCCAAAGAGCCAAAGCATCCATAAGAAAATCTTTTCGCGCTACGATCTCAGCGTACCTCAACAACTGTCCCTTACTGGGAACATCAGCTTTCCCTTAATAAACACCCTAGGCAGATTGTGCCTTCAGAAAAGCAGCAAATTCCTCTAACGCTATCCGCAGGCGATCGCCCGCCACCTCAACAAAATCATTGTGATCGGCACCCTCGACCCAGAGGGAAAATTTTGGCTCACGGGCAATGGCAAAAAGGTATTGGCCATGACGAAAGGGCACAATGCTATCGGCAGTACCGTGGAGAATCAACAGCGGCACCTTGACTTGCGGCAGTTTATCTCGATTGATAAAGCGATCAAAGGGAAACAACGGGAAAGGCACCACCACCCGAAAGATGGAAGTAAAGGTACTTTCTAAGACCAACCCCGCAATTGCAACCTGTGTTGCCAGTTCCGTCGCCACCCCACCGCCAAGGGAACGGCCATAGAGAATCACCCGCTCTGGGGGGACTCGCAGTTCCTCTGTGAGATAGGTATAGGCTGCCAAAGCATCTGCGTAGGCATGACGCTCACTAGGGCGACCCGAACTCAAGCCGTAGCCACGATAGTCGTAGGCGAGGACGGAAAACCCCCACTGCCGCAGCGTCTGTAGAAAGGGTTCCACCATGCCGAGGTCTTCCCCATTGCCGTGACTAAACAGCAGCGTAAAGTGAGCGTCTGGGTTGGCAACATACCGCACCGCAAGGCGATCGCTCCGCCCCACTGGAATCAGCCGGATCTCCTCAGAAAGGGAGTAGGTAGGACGGGGTGGATGGAAGATCAGGGCATCGGCGCCAAAGTAGAGATAGACCGCAATGATCAGATAAATCAGGAGTGCCGATCGCCCCAAGCGCAACCAACTCCACTCACCCAGTACCCAGTCTCGCAGCCAACTCATTTAGAGGGAGAGTTCAGGCTCGGTGCCACCAGTGTCCCTAAGGGTTGATCCACCTGCTGAGCCAGTGTCGGTACCACTTCCCGCGCTCGCGCAATCACCTGCCCCGTGGTGGCATCGTAAATTTGCGTCAATAGCTTGGGATAGAGGCCAATGCCAATAATTGGTACCAAAAGACAGGCAATGATAAACACCTCGCGGGGTTCAGCATCCACAAGGGCTTCATGCTCCACCAATTCCTTGTTTTCAGGGCCGTAGAAAATTTCCCGCAGCATCGACAGCAGGTAAATCGGTGTCAAGATCACCCCCACTGCGGCCAAAAAGACCACAATCACGCGGAAGGGCAAAGAATAGGCATCACTGGTGGCAAAGCCAATAAAGACCATGAGTTCAGCCACAAAGCCACTCATCCCCGGCAGAGCAAGGGAGGCCAAGGAGCAGGCCGTAAACATGGCAAAGATTTTCTTCATTTTCTGGCCAACACCGCCCATTTCCTCAAGGATCAGCGTGTGGGTACGGTCATAGGTGGCTCCCACCAAAAAGAAGAGACTCGCCCCAATCAAGCCGTGGGAGACCATTTGTAGCACCGCCCCACTCATGCCCAAATTGGTAAAGGAGGCAATCCCAATCAGCACAAAGCCCATGTGGGAAATCGAGGAGTAGGCAATTTTGCGCTTGAGATTGCGCTGCGCATAGGAAGTCAGCGCCGCATAGATGATGTTGACCACCCCCAAAATCACCAAAACGGGGGCAAACTTGGCATGGGCTGCCGGCAGCATATCGACATTCATGCGAATCAGGGCATAGCCACCCATCTTCAGGAGAATCCCCGCCAGCAGCATGTGCACCGGCGCTGTTGCTTCACCGTGGGCATCCGGCAACCACGTGTGCAGGGGGACAATCGGCAGCTTGACGCCGTAGGCCACCAAAAAGCCGGCATAAACTAGCAGTTGAAACCCAATGGCATAGTCCTTGGCCGCCAAGGTCTGCATATCAAAGCTAATCGTGTCGCCATAGAAGGCCATGGCCAAGCCCGCCACCAAAATAAAGAGGGAGCTGCCAGCCGTGTAGAGAATGAACTTTGTTGCCGCGTATTGACGCTTGTGCCCCCCCCAAATTGCCAAGAGCAGGTACACCGGAATCAGCTCCAGCTCCCACGCAAGGAAAAAGACCAGCATATCCTGCACGGCAAAAACAGCAATCTGGCCACCATACATCGCCAGCATTAAGAAATAAAACAGTCGCGGCTTCAGGGTCACTGGCCAAGCCGCCAAAATCGCCAGCGTGGTAATGAAGCCCGTGAGTAAAATCAGCGGCATGGAGAGGCCATCTGCCCCCACTGACCAGCGCAGGCCAATTTCGGGAATCCAGTCATAGCTTTCCCACAGTTGCATGCCGGGGGTGTTCAGGTCATAGAAATTCGTGAAGGCATAGACAATCAAAGCAAAGTCAATCAACCCCACCGTCAGGGCATACCAGCGGATTGGGCGTCCTTTGCCTGTGGCATCTGGAATGAAGGGAATCGCCAAGGAAGCCACAATTGGGAACAGGATAATCGTTGTCAGCCAAGGAAACGTACTCATGGCAGTCGTGTTTACTCCTCCAGCAGTTGGGAAAGAACCATGACCGGGGTTAGGCTTGCACCGAGAAGATGACAAATCCCAACACCGCCAGCAGCACAATGAGGGCGTAGAATTGGGCACGGCCATTTTGGAAGTATTTCAGCCCTTCACCGGTGACCATCGTGACAAAGCCCGTGAGGTTGACCACGCCATCCACCACGTTGTAATCCACTTCCAAGACCTGACGCGCCAAGCGACGACAGCCTTTAATGAAGACCGCCTCATAGAGTTCATCGAAGTACCACTTATGCAGTGAGAACTGGTACAGCGGTTGAATGGCTTTGGCGATCGCCTGCGGACTGGGAGTGCCCTTGAGATACATCAGGGAGGCCAAGGTAATGCCAATCAGGCCAATGCCCACAGAGCTACCGCCAAGGATGAGAAACTCCGTCAAATCCACCGCGTGATCTGCCACCATCTCCTCACCGGGAGCATGGATAAAGGCCGCAAAGAGATTGTTGAAGGGGGTACCCACAAAACCAATCAACGTCGAGGGAATTGCTAGCACCACCAAGGGTAGGGTCATTGTCCAAGGGGATTCATGGGGTTCAGCAGTCTGCTGATCGTGGTGGGCATTGTGATCATAGTGTTCCTGTAACTCTGGGGGCACATTACGGAACTTGCCCTCAAAGGTCATGAAGTACATGCGGAACATGTAAAAGGCGGTTAAGCCCGCCGTGAGCCACGTCAGCAGCCACATTGCCGGGTTGGCATGAAAAACGGCGCCTAAAATTTCATCCTTTGACCAAAAGCCAGCAAAGGGCGGCACGCCAGAAATGGCCAAGCACCCCACTAGAAATGTTGCCCCTGTAATGGGCATATACTTGCGCAGCCCCCCCATGTAGCGCATATCTTGAGCCAAGTCTGGGTTATGGCCAACCACCCCTTCCATGCCATGGATGACTGACCCCGATCCAAGAAAGAGCATCGCTTTGAAGTAGGCATGGGTCATCAGGTGAAAAAGGCCGGCACTGTAGGCACCCACGCCCATCCCCATGACCATGTAGCCCAGTTGGGAAATGGTTGAATAGGCCAAGCTCTTTTTGATGTCGTTTTGGGTGATGGCAATAGTTGCCCCCATAAATGCCGTAAAGGCCCCCGTCCAAGCAATGATGGTCATCACTTGGGGCAATTGCTCAAACACAGGGAACATCCGCGCAATCAGGAAGACTCCGGCTGCCACCATGGTTGCCGCGTGAATCAGAGCAGAAATGGGGGTCGGACCTTCCATCGCATCCGGCAGCCACACATGCAGGGGAAACTGGGCAGATTTGGCCACAGGGCCGAGAAAGACCAAGATGGCAAGAATGGCGGCAAGACTAGGGGAAAGTAGCCCGGTATTGACCAGTTCCGTCAGGCGATCGCCCATGCCACCAAAGTCAAAGCTACCCGTCGCCCAAAATAGCCCCACCATGCCCAACAAAAGGCCAAAATCACCGACACGGTTGGTAACAAATGCCTTCTGTGCTGCTTCCGCCGCGCTTTTGCGGTCATACCAGAAGCCAATCAGCAGGTAGGAGCACATCCCCACCAATTCCCAAAAGATATAGACCTGCACCAAGTTGGGACTGACGACCAACCCCAGCATCGAGGAGCCAAACAGGCTGAGATAGGCAAAAAAGCGAACATAGCCCGCATCATGAGCCATGTAGCCATCGCTGTAGAGCATGACTAAAAAGGCCACCGTTGTGACGATGACCAACATCAATGCCGCTAAGGGGTCAATCACGTATCCCATGGCAATGTGGAGATTGCCCGCCGCTGCCCATTCAATCATTTGCGTATAGGGGGCGTGGCCTTGGACTTGACTCCAGAAGAGGCTCAGAGAATGCACCATGGCGATCGCCATCAACGCCATGATGAAAATGGCACTGGGTCGCCGCAGTTTCGAGGTGGTCTCTGAAAAGGCAATCAAGCCAAAGCCAACAATCAGCGCTCCCAAGAGGGGTAAAACGGGAATCAGCCAAGCGTATTGATACAGGGGTTCCATGCGTGCCACCTAACTTTCCATGAGAGCTGCCTGCCTAGAAAACCAAATAGGTATGAATCGCTAGTGTAGGCAAAACCCTCTACATTCTGCCATATCCCTTTTAGCAAGGGACGAGGGCTACCAGTGACAGAAAATTAAAAAACGGATTTTCTTTAGCTTTGCCGCCATTAAGAAGGCATGATTGGTGATGGAACAAGCCAGAAAGGTTCACCCGTCTAACGATATATTGATGCACTGATGAGGGAGATGGCGATGGAATTGCGTTTTGTAATGGGACGCTTATACCGAGTGGGGTCTGTCATGGGGGGGGCGATCGCCCTGATGTTCATCCCCCACACCACCCTTGCCCAAAATGCCCCTGATTCGCGCATGGTGCAGCGGGTCGAGAACGCCACATTTGTCCTTGGCGAGTTTACATTTAACAACAACAACCGCATTCCACCGAGGATTGTCCAGCGCGCTCAAGGGATTGCCATTATTCCCAATGTCGTTCAAGCGGGGTTTCTCTTTGGGGGCCGCCGTGGCGCCGGTATTCTGCTTGTGCGCAATGAAAATAACGAATGGAGTAAGCCCGCCTTTATCACAATGACCGGCGGGAGCTTTGGCCTGCAAATTGGTGCCCAATCCACGGATGTGGTGCTGGCCTTCATGGATAAATCCGTCGTCATGCGCAGCTTGGCGCAGTCCTTTCGTCTAGGGGGCAATGTCTCCGTTGCGGCAGGCCCTGTGGGTGGCGAAGTTGTCAGTCCTACGGATCCGAGTCCCCAAGTCTTTTCCTACACGCGCAGTGCAGGTCTTTTTGCTGGTGTTGCCCTTGAGGGCGCCAATATTAGTTTTGACCGTAGTGCTAGTACCCGCTTCTATGGCCGGCCTAACCTGACGCCAATGCAAATTTTCGAGAACTCGCCCCCCCTCCCTTCCCCTCCCGTCCTCAATGGTCTCTACAATGCCCTTGCCCGTGCAGCGCGCTAATCCCTTCTCAAGACAGTGATAAGATAGCAGTCAATAGTCCGCACTGTATAGAAGGAACACTATGGCACAGGGACAGGGTTTTGGCTTCGGTCTTGGCAAAATGAAGGAGCTGGCCGCAGCCATCCAGAAAGCACAACAAGTTCAAGAAGGCGCCAAGAAGCTGCAGGAAGACCTCGAAAAAATGGACATTGAGGGTCAAGCAGCGGGGGGTGCCGTCAAAGTGGTTATGAGTGGTACCCAAGAACCCCGCCGCGTCGAAATCAGCCCAGATCTCCTGAGTGAAGGGGCTGAAGTGCTCTCTGATTTGGTGACCGCCGCCATGCGCGATGCCTACCAAAAATCCACCGCCACTATGCGGGAACGGATGGAAGAGTTGACAGGTGGTTTGAACGTTCCGGGTCTCGGTTAATGCACTGCCCCGCCCACCATGGCACCCAAGCTACGGCTCCTGATTGTGGAAGATGATCCGATGATGCAACTGGGGCTAGGACAAGCTCTAGGGGAGCAGTTTGCTGTGGTGGGTTATGCCGAAGATGGCTATGGTGCCATTGATATGACACGGCAGTTGCAGCCGCAAGTGGTCATTATGGACATTGGCCTACCAAGGCTAGACGGGATTGCAGTAACCCAACGGCTGAAGCGAGAATTTCCTGACATTCATGTGGTGATGCTCACCTCCCACCAATCGGCTCTTGAGGCCGTTGCCGCCCTTTCTAGTGGTGCTGATGCCTACTGTATCAAGGGAGAAACCGTTGAGCGATTACTGATGGCGATCGCTGCTGCCCAAGAGGGAGCCACCTATCTTGATCCCCAGATTGCCCGCCATGTGATCCAGCACCTGCATCCGCCCCAACCGACAATGGACTATCACCTTTCGCAGCGGGAACTGGATGTCCTGAAGCTGATGGTGGAAGGCTATAGTAACCCTGAAATTGCCAGTAAGCTGTTTCTCAGTCCAAATACTATCAAGACCCATGTGCGGGGTATTTTGAACAAGTTGGCGGTGGATGACCGTGTGCAGGCGGCGGTTGTTGCACTTCGTAACGGTTTAGTCTAGGCCTTCCCCAAGACTCAAGAACACTTGTTATCGTGAAGGGGAACCGTCGGTGTGTTGAGCCTGTGTCCCATGGCATCCTATAGCAATGAGGCAACGGTTTTAGCCTCGGATCAAGAATCATCCTGGATGCTGAAGCGGGAAAAAGCCATTGGTCAAGCGGAAGGCATTATTGACCGGCTCTACGGCATTTATGGTGAGATCTTTGACGTGAATGTGGCGGGGCACTGGCTGATCATTAGCTTGTTTATTGCCCTCATGTTTGCCATGATTGTCGGCATTCAGATCTATTTCGACACCCTCCACTAGGGGCGTAACTGGTGAATTCTCTGATCCCACTAGGACAAACCCAACTTCAAGAGTACGTCACCGCCTTGGCGTGGGGCGATCGCCATCTGTTGGCCGCTTCCGCCGCAGGAGAGGTCTATCACATTGATCCAGAGGTGGGTGAGCAACTCATCTTGCAAACGGCGACCGATCAAAGCTTAACGATCCTCGCGGTGGCGAGCGATCGCCAGTGGTGGGCAGCGGCGGGAGAGCAGGGACGGGTACTCATTGGTTCCTTAGCTCACCCTGAGAATCTTCAGGTGCTCCACTACGGTTCCCACTGGATTGATCAACTGGCTTGGCATCCCACATTGCCTTGGGTTGCCTTTAGTCTTGGTCACTACGTCCAGATTTGGGATGCGGCTCAAGCCGATGTCATTGCCACCCTTGATTTTGCAGCCTCGTCAGTTTTGGCTTTGGCTTGGCAACCTACGGGTGATGCTTTGGCCGTTGCCGGTTATGGCGGTGTACGGGTGTGGTCGGCTAAAGATTGGGATGCCGATCCCCAAGAATTGGGGTTTATGTCTGCGACAGTGGGCGTAGCCTGGTCCGCCACAGGGGAATATTTCGCGGCCAGCAACATGGATCACACCCTTTTTGTCTGGCGTTGGGGCGATCAGTATCCGTGGCAAATGCAGGGCTTTCCCGGTAAAGTGCGGCATCTTCACTGGTTGGAAACCGCCAACCAAGCCCCCCAGCTCCTGAGTAGTTCCCAAGAGGGGATTATCCTCTGGCGCCTCAGCGAGGACGAAAGCGGCTGGCAACCCCAAGTGCTGGATCTGCACCGTGGCACTGTGCGCGCCCTCTCTATTCATCCCCAAGGTCAAGGCTTCGTGTCCAGTGGCGATGAGGGATGGCTGTGTTATTGGCAGCAAACTCAACCGCAGGAGTTACTGCAAGGTGCCCAAGAATACTTCACAACTCTTGCTTGGCACCCCAAGGGATCGTATTTAGCCGCTGGGGGCACCCAAGGGGAACTCTGGGTTTGGCAAGCCGGTTAGGGAGAACCCGTGTGGTAGGATGTTGCTGCGGGTTTAAGCTAGAGTGCCGATGAAACTCATTGATCGCTATGGCCGTCTTTTTGGCAAGCTGAGTCTTCTAGACCTTGGGGCAGGGCTTGTTCTCCTGTGCGTTTTGGCGGGCTTGTTCCTCCTGCCGGGGCGATCGGGCACCTCGTTGGCACAAATGACCGCTGCCCAACCCATTGAAGTAGATGTTCTCGTTCTGGGTCTGAGTACTCCCACTCCCCAAGACCTGATTCCCAAGGGCAGTACCGCCAACTTTATTATTCGCAACCAGCCCTACGGCCAAATCACTGTGAAAAATG
Source organism: Thermosynechococcus sp. B1 (assembly GCF_030322985.1). NCBI lineage: Bacteria > Bacillati > Cyanobacteriota > Cyanophyceae > Acaryochloridales > Thermosynechococcaceae > Thermosynechococcus > Thermosynechococcus sp. B1. Next base: position 2,454,096 of record NZ_CP096573.1, read on the forward strand.
TCCAGGTTCTGCCGCGCACAGTTACTGTTTCTCAGCCCGATGGGTCGGTTAAAGCGCTGCCAGATCCCCGCCCAGAGATGGCCTATAGTAGCAACCTGCTCTTGACCCTCGAAGGCCGAGGCCAAATCACTAACAATGGGCCTGTACTGGGAAATACTGGCATCAAAGTAGGGACGCCCGTAGAATTAGAGGGCAAAGAGTATAATTTCCGTGCCTCGGTGATTGCCGTTAGGCCGTTGTAGGACAGTAGGCAATGCAGTCAATTTCAACTTTGACTCCCTTCGGCAGGCGCGATACTTCCACACAGGCACGGGCAGGTGCTGTCTCGGCATCCATGTACTGAGCATAGATTTCATTCATGGCGGCGAAGTCATTGAGGTCTGCAAGATACACGGTTGTTTTCACCACCTGTGACCAATCGCTACCGGCGGCCTTGAGGACAGCACTGAGATTATCCATCACTTGGCGGGTCTGCTCCTTGACATCTTCGCCACCAACAATCTCACCCGTTTTTGGATCAAGGGCAATTTGCCCTGCGAGAAAGACCCATTCCCCATGGCGCACGGCTTGGCTATAGGGGCCGACCGGCCTAGGCGCATCAGTGGTACAAATAATCACTTTTGTCATAAAACTTAAAACAATTTACATATCGGGGGCGATCGCCCCAAAAGCCGATTTTACAGGGAATTGAGCCACGGCCACCTGTATTAAATCAATGGATATGATAGCGCATATATTATGCATTTATACCCCCACAATCATGTCAAGAATTCAAGCATCTTAAATAATGTTAATTATCGGCAAAGTCTGTACTCCCCTTCTATAATGCTGAATTGAGCATTCGCCTCCTGAACGGGCTTTATCGTTCCATTCTGGGTCTTTAGATTCACGATTCTTCACAATCATTGATCTAAAGATCTTTCTATATTGCCGAGGTGAATGCCCTCGTTCCTTCCTTGCCTAAGAGAGAGGAGAGACTCGATGACCATCAGTCCACCGGAGCGAGAGCCAAAGGTCAAAGTCGTGGTTGATAATGACCCGGTGCCCACCTCCTTTGAAAAATGGGCAAAACCCGGGCATTTTGACCGCACCTTGGCCAGAGGCCCCCAAACCACCACATGGATTTGGAACCTCCACGCTCTTGCCCACGATTTCGATACACACACGAGCGACCTTGAAGATATTTCCCGCAAGATCTTCAGTGCACACTTCGGCCATCTGGCTGTGGTGTTCATCTGGCTGAGTGGGATGTACTTCCACGGTGCAAAATTCTCAAACTATGAGGCTTGGCTGGCCGATCCCACCGGTATCAAGCCCAGTGCTCAAGTGGTCTGGCCCATTGTGGGTCAAGGCATTCTCAATGGTGATGTCGGCGGTGGTTTCCACGGCATCCAAATCACCTCGGGGCTATTCCAACTGTGGCGTGCCTCTGGGATCACCAATGAGTTCCAGCTTTACTGCACCGCAATCGGTGGCTTGGTCATGGCTGGCTTAATGCTCTTTGCAGGCTGGTTCCACTATCACAAGCGCGCTCCTAAGCTGGAATGGTTCCAAAGCGTGGAATCCATGCTCAACCACCACCTCGCCGGCTTGCTTGGCTTGGGGTCTTTGGCTTGGGCAGGTCACCAGATCCACGTCTCGCTACCCATCAACAAACTCTTGGATGCAGGGGTTGCTGCTAAGGATATTCCCTTGCCCCACGAGTTTATCCTTAACCCCAGCTTGATGGCCGACCTATATCCCAAAGTGGATTGGGGTTTCTTGAGTGGCGTCATTCCCTTCTTCACCTTTAATTGGGCTGCCTACTCGGATTTCCTGACCTTTAACGGCGGCTTGAACCCTGTTACCGGTGGCCTGTGGCTGTCGGATACGGCTCACCATCACGTGGCGATCGCCGTCCTCTTCATCGTTGCCGGTCACATGTACCGCACCAACTGGGGAATCGGCCACAGCCTCAAAGAGATTCTTGAAGCCCACAAAGGCCCCTTCACCGGTGCCGGCCACAAAGGTCTGTACGAAGTGCTGACCACCTCTTGGCATGCCCAACTGGCGATCAACCTAGCCATGATGGGTTCGCTGAGCATTATTGTGGCGCAGCACATGTATGCAATGCCCCCCTATCCTTACTTGGCTACCGACTATCCCACCCAACTGTCGCTGTTTACCCACCACATGTGGATTGGCGGTTTCCTGATTGTGGGTGGTGCTGCCCACGGTGCCATCTTCATGGTGCGTGATTACGATCCGGCCATGAATCAAAACAACGTTCTGGATCGGGTACTGCGCCATCGCGATGCCATCATTTCTCACCTGAACTGGGTGTGCATCTTCTTGGGCTTCCACAGCTTCGGCCTGTACGTCCACAACGACACGATGCGCGCCTTTGGTCGTCCCCAAGATATGTTCTCGGATACGGGGATTCAACTTCAGCCCGTGTTTGCCCAATGGGTACAACACCTGCACACCCTAGCCCCCGGTGGCACTGCTCCCAATGCAGCAGCGACCGCTAGTGTTGCCTTTGGTGGTGATGTGGTTGCAGTCGGTGGCAAAGTCGCCATGATGCCCATTGTTCTGGGAACGGCCGACTTCATGGTGCACCATATTCACGCTTTCACGATCCACGTGACAGTGCTGATTCTGCTGAAGGGCGTCCTCTTTGCCCGCAGCTCTCGCCTCATTCCCGATAAAGCCAACTTGGGCTTCCGCTTCCCCTGCGATGGTCCCGGTCGTGGCGGTACCTGCCAAGTCTCCGGTTGGGATCACGTCTTCTTGGGTCTGTTCTGGATGTACAACTGCATCTCTGTTGTAATTTTCCACTTCAGTTGGAAGATGCAGTCGGATGTCTGGGGTACTGTTGCTCCCGATGGCACGGTATCTCACATCACGGGCGGTAACTTTGCCCAAAGTGCCATCACCATCAATGGCTGGCTACGGGACTTCCTGTGGGCACAAGCTTCTCAGGTGATTGGCTCCTATGGTTCAGCCCTATCCGCCTATGGTTTGTTGTTCTTGGGTGCTCACTTCATTTGGGCCTTCAGCCTCATGTTCCTCTTCAGTGGTCGTGGCTACTGGCAAGAGCTGATTGAGTCCATTGTTTGGGCCCACAACAAGCTGAAAGTTGCACCGGCCATTCAGCCCCGTGCCCTGAGCATTATTCAAGGCCGTGCCGTCGGTGTAGCCCATTACCTCCTAGGGGGGATTGCCACTACTTGGGCATTCTTCCTAGCTCGGATTATTTCTGTAGGATAGGGGCGAGGAGGAGATAACCAACTATGGCAACTAAATTTCCGAAGTTTAGCCAAGACCTCGCACAGGATCCGACCACACGCCGGATTTGGTACGCCATCGCCATGGCTCACGACTTTGAAAGCCACGATGGCATGACCGAGGAAAATCTTTACCAGAAGATTTTTGCCTCCCACTTTGGGCATCTGGCCATCATCTTCCTGTGGGTGTCTGGTAGCCTATTCCACGTTGCGTGGCAGGGGAACTTTGAACAATGGATTCAAGACCCTGTCAACACCCGTCCCATCGCCCATGCGATCTGGGATCCTCAATTTGGCAAAGCCGCAGTGGATGCCTTTACCCAAGCGGGGGCTTCTAACCCTGTGGACATTGCCTACTCCGGTGTCTATCACTGGTGGTACACCATCGGTATGCGCACCAACGGTGACCTCTACCAAGGTGCCATCTTCCTGCTGATTCTGGCTTCGCTGGCCCTCTTTGCCGGCTGGCTGCACCTACAACCCAAATTCCGTCCTAGCCTCTCTTGGTTCAAAAATGCCGAATCGCGGTTGAACCACCACTTGGCGGGTCTGTTTGGGGTTAGCTCCTTGGCTTGGGCGGGTCACCTGATTCACGTGGCCATTCCCGAGTCCCGTGGTCAGCACGTGGGCTGGGATAATTTCCTGAGTACCATGCCCCACCCCGCTGGTTTGGCGCCTTTCTTTACGGGCAACTGGGGTGTCTATGCCCAAAACCCTGACACGGCTAGCCACGTCTTTGGCACGGCAGAGGGGGCGGGAACGGCGATTCTCACCTTCTTGGGTGGCTTCCATCCCCAAACGGAGTCCCTGTGGCTCACGGATATGGCGCACCACCACCTTGCCATTGCGGTGCTCTTTATTGTGGCGGGTCACATGTACCGCACCCAGTTTGGGATTGGCCACAGCATTAAAGAGATGATGGATGCCAAGGACTTCTTTGGCACGAAGGTGGAAGGTCCCTTCAACATGCCTCACCAAGGCATCTATGAAACCTACAACAACTCGCTGCACTTCCAGTTGGGTTGGCACTTGGCCTGCTTGGGCGTGATCACCTCCTTGGTGGCACAGCACATGTACTCGCTGCCACCCTATGCCTTCATTGCCCAAGACCACACCACGATGGCTGCCCTCTATACCCATCACCAGTACATCGCTGGCTTCTTGATGGTGGGTGCCTTTGCCCATGGTGCCATCTTCTTGGTGCGGGACTATGATCCAGCCCAAAACAAAGGCAACGTGTTGGATCGGGTGCTGCAACATAAAGAGGCGATTATTTCCCACCTAAGCTGGGTGTCCCTCTTCTTGGGCTTCCACACCTTGGGTCTCTATGTCCACAACGATGTCGTGGTGGCCTTTGGTACCCCCGAAAAGCAAATCCTGATTGAGCCGGTGTTTGCTCAGTTCATTCAAGCGGCCCATGGCAAACTGCTTTACGGTTTTGATACGCTGCTGTCGAACCCCGATAGCATTGCCAGCACTGCTTGGCCGAACTACGGTAACGTCTGGCTCCCTGGTTGGCTCGATGCCATCAACAGTGGTACCAACTCCTTGTTCTTGACGATTGGCCCCGGTGACTTCTTGGTGCACCACGCCATTGCCCTAGGTCTGCACACCACCACCTTGATTTTGGTCAAAGGTGCGTTGGATGCCCGTGGTTCCAAACTGATGCCAGATAAAAAAGACTTTGGCTATGCTTTCCCCTGTGATGGCCCTGGCCGTGGCGGTACCTGCGATATTTCTGCATGGGATGCCTTCTATCTAGCGATGTTCTGGATGCTGAACACCATTGGCTGGGTTACCTTCTACTGGCACTGGAAACACCTTGGTGTCTGGGAAGGCAATGTGGCTCAGTTCAACGAAAACTCTACCTACCTCATGGGTTGGCTGCGGGATTACCTCTGGTTGAACTCGTCGCAGCTCATCAATGGCTACAACCCCTTTGGTACTAATAACCTGTCGGTATGGGCATGGATGTTCCTGTTTGGTCACCTTGTGTGGGCTACAGGCTTCATGTTCCTGATTAGCTGGCGCGGTTACTGGCAAGAGCTGATTGAAACCTTGGTGTGGGCACACGAGCGCACTCCCTTGGCCAACTTGGTGCGTTGGAAAGACAAGCCGGTGGCGCTGTCCATTGTGCAAGCCCGTTTGGTGGGTTTGGCTCACTTCAGTGTTGGCTATGTCTTGACCTACGCGGCCTTCTTGATTGCTTCAACCGCCGCCAAGTTCGGTTGATCGAGTTGAGATAACTTTCGTTCAGTCCCCTGCCCTCGTGGTGGGGGATTTTTGTTTTTGATAAGTTTGATAAAAAGTTGTAGCTGCTTGTTTCAAGTCGGCAGCAAACTAGTTCCTTGCCAACGACTAAAGTTAGGGATTTGTAACGTATCTCAATATACTAGTCCCCTAAAAACGTTTTCAATGACATCACGCTACTTTTTAGATATCCTAGGACTGAATTTTGCCATTGATGAGATTGGGTTTTAACTGAGGACGGTTGTAATGCGTGATACATTTAACCTAGCTATTTTGAGGTTTTCATCTAAGAGCCCTATTGAAGGCTTGTTGGCTCAAATTAGTACTGAAGAAACTTCCCAAATTGTCGGTGAAAATTCAGTGAATCCAGCTTTTGACCTTAACAATTTGGGGAGCCTTTTAGCGCAAGTCATTATTGCAGTTGCTTTGTTGCTCATTGGCTGGATTGTTGCCACTATTCTGGCAAAGATAACACGCTCGGTTTTGAAACGACTGCGCGTTGATGAACGATTGACCCAGTTCTTTGGTGGCAGTGAGTCGCTTCAGAGCATATCAGTGACTGCTATTCTGGCAGCAGTGGTTTTTTGGGTCATCTTTTTGCTGGCGGTGGTGGCCTTTTTGGATGCCCTGCGGCTAACAACGGTTTCCCAGCCCCTCAATGCGTTTCTCAATCAAGTTTTTAGTTTCCTGCCCAAGCTGGGGGCAGCCATCTTGCTGGCGGATGTGGCTTGGGTAGTGGCGACCATATCAAAAATGGTGGTTACTCAGTCCGCCCGTTCTTTGAATTTGGATCGCCAACTCCCCCTAGAATCTGAGGGGAATGGTTCCTCAGAGGGGCCGGCCACCATGTCTGTGGCTGAGATGTTGGGAAATACCCTCTATTGGTTTGTTTTTCTTTTCTTCCTGCCCTTAATTTTGGGGGTGCTTGATCTGCAAGGCTCATTGCAGCCTGTACAAAATCTCTTGAATGATATTCTAGGGGCACTGCCTTTTGTCTTTAAGGCGGTGATTATCGCGGTTGTTGGTTGGTTTATTGCCCGCATTGTCCGCAGCTTAGTCGTTAACTTAATGACGGCCATGGGGATTCAGCGCATTGGTCAGCGCCTCGGTCTAGGGCAAACCAGTTTAGGGGAATCCCTAGCAACGGTCATCGGTACGATTGTCTATGTCTTAGTCTTGATTCCCACGGCGATCGCCAGCCTTGACGCGTTGCAAATTGTGGCCATTACGGAACCGGCAACGGCAATGCTCAACCAAGTGCTGACGGCATTGCCGAAAATTTTTACTGCAGCCATTATTCTGCTGCTGGCCTATGTAATTGGCCGCTTTGTGGCGGAGACGCTTACCAATTTCCTACAAACCATCGGCTTTGATCAAGTGTTTGTCTGGCTAGGTCTAGAGCGTCCGACGGTGGATTCTCAGGAGTCTCAGCCTGCGGAGGCACCCGAGCAGCGCTGGCGACAGCCCTCAGAAGTGATGGGCATCGTTGCCCTTGTTGGCGTTTTGTTATTTGGGGCGATCGCTGCCGTTGATGTACTGGATATTCCTGCTCTCAGTGCTTTTGTCACTGCCCTAGTAGTGGTGATTGGTCGGGTGTTGGTCGGAACGCTGATCTTTGCGGTAGGATTGTATTTTGCCAATTTAGTGTTTCGGCTTCTTGCCAGTTCTGGCACCTCCCAAGGGCGTTTTCTCGCTCAGGCGGCGCGGCTAGCAACGATGACATTTGTGGGGGCAATGGCTTTGCAACAGATGGGCATCGCAACAAGTATTGTCAATTTAGCCTTTGGCTTGCTCTTTGGTTCTATTGCGGTGGCGATCGCCCTCGCCTTTGGGTTGGGATGCCGGCAAATTGCCGCGTCTCAAGTTGAAGAATGGCTGAATCTGCTTAAGGGCAGGAATTCCGAAAATTCTTGAGCAAGGTAGTGGAGTAAGTTAACGCAGGAACGCTGTTTTAGCCACCAGAGGGGGAGAAATATTTCCTCTCCCCCTTGTCTGCTAATCAGGCTAGCGGAAGGAGGGTTGGTGGCGGATCAGATCTAGGAACTCTTGGCGGGTGCGGGCATCTTCAGCAAACACCCCTTGCATTGAACTGGTGACCGTCCAAGAGCCCGGTTTTTGTACACCTCGCATCACCATACACATATGGGTGGCCTCAACAACCACAGCCACCCCTTGCGGTTTCAGGAGTCCTTGCAAAGCATCTGCAATTTGTTGGGTTAGGCGCTCCTGCACCTGTAGCCGCCGCGCATACATCTCGCAAATGCGGGCAATTTTTGACAGGCCAATGACCCTGCCATTGGGAATGTAGGCGACATGGGCACGACCAATGATTGGCAGAATATGGTGCTCACAACAACTAAAGAGATCGATGTCGCGCACTAAGACCATCTCATTGGTGTCTTCGTAAAAAACGGCGTCATTCAGTAGGTCATCCAAGGATTGGCGGTAGCCACTGGTTAAAAACTTCAAGGCTTGCACAACCCGTTTGGGGGTATCCCGCAGGCCTTCGCGATCGGGATTTTCCCCTAGCCCGATGAGGAGTGTGCGAACCGCCTGCTCCATCTCAGCATCCGACACCTGGGTCGAGACGCAGGTGGGTATACTTTCAAGGCTGCTTTGCACGGTTAACAACTGGTTACGGGATTGCTGGGACATAGGGTACCTAAAATAATAACGATTATCATTCTATTTACTGGTGGAAATGGTGTCAATGAAACTGACATGAAAGTCGGTTTAGTTGAGCATAGAATTTACAGGGGAAAGGCAGTCAAAATAAAATCCCCCTCATCCGCACTGGGAGAGGGGTTAGGGTGATTGAATCTACTAATTTAGCTTATCTAAAGCTGCGGTACAAAGCGCTCTTTATCGGGAACAACGGTGTATTCAGCAACAATTTGCCGGAACTCTTCACCATCAATGGTTTCTTTCTCTACTAGGAGATCAACGAGGCGGTCAATGACCACGCGATTGTCCCGGATAATCTTGATGGCGAGTTCGTAGCTGTGCTGCACCAACTCCCGCACTTGGGCATCAATGCGCGCCGCAATTTCTTCGGAGTATTCTGTTCGAGACACCAAGTCCCGCCCCAAGAACACTTCACCGTTTTGGGTTTCCAAGGAGAGAGGTCCTAGATCTGACATACCAAAGCGGGTCACCATTTGCCGTGCCATTGCTGTCACTTGCTGCAGGTCATTGCCAGCACCAGTCGTGACCTCAGCATCGCCAAAGACGACGTATTCAGCCGCTCGGCCCCCAAGGGCACCGGCCATCCGCGCCATGAGTTGCGATCGCGAGATCAGACCAGAATCCTCTGAGGGCATGAACCAAGTGAGACCACGGGCTTGACCGCGGGGCACCAACGTCACTTTTTGGACAGGATCGTGCTCTTTAAGCAGTGTCCCGACAATGGCATGACCCACTTCGTGGTAGGCGATGAGGCGCTTGCTCTTGCCGTCAATCAGCGGTGTGCCCTCCATACCAGCGACAACCCGATCCACGGCATCGTCAATTTCCAGCATGGTGATGGCGGGTTTCCGCCGACGGGCCGTGAGAATCGCTGCTTCATTGAGGAGGTTGGCCAAATCGGCTCCCGTAAAGCCGGGGGTACGGCGAGCGATCGCCTCAAGGGAAACTTCAGGCGCCAATTTCTTGTTGCGGGCATGCACCTTGAGAATCGCCAAGCGACCCTTAATATCCGGCGCATCCACCACCACCTGTCGGTCAAAACGACCCGGACGCAGGAGAGCCGCATCCAAGACATCCGGGCGGTTGGTTGCCGCAATCACAATGATGCCGGTATTCCCCTCAAAGCCATCCATTTCGGTCAGCAGTTGGTTGAGGGTTTGCTCCCGCTCATCGTTACCGCCGCCAATGCCAGCCCCGCGTTGGCGACCCACAGCATCAATTTCATCAATAAAGATGAGACAGGGAGCGTTTTCTTTGGCTTTGCGGAACAGATCCCGGACGCGGGAGGCACCAACACCAACAAACATCTCGACAAATTCTGAACCCGAGATGGAGAAGAAGGGTACCCCTGCCTCACCGGCGATTGCCTTGGCCAGCATCGTTTTCCCTGTGCCGGGTGGCCCTACTAGTAGCACCCCTTTGGGAATGCGAGCACCCACCGCTGTAAATTTCTCGGGCTTCTTCAGGAAGGTGACCACCTCTTGTAGTTCTTCCTTGGCTTCATCGACACCAGCAACATCGTCAAACATGACACCCGTTTTGGCCTCCATTTGGAAGCGGGCGCGAGACTTACCAAAGTTCATCGCCTGACCTGGGCCTCCGGGCACGTTGCTGGAGCGGCGGAAGAGGAAAAAGAGTCCTCCCAAGAGCAAGACGGGGAAGAGTAAATTACCCAAGAGTCCCCACAGGGCACCATCATTGCGAGCCGGATGAACATCAATTTCTACGTGCTGCTCCCGCAGTTTACTAATGACTTCTGGAGCCGTCCCCGGCATATCTACCCGTACCCGCAGGGGGCGACCGTTAATCAGTTCCGGATCAGAGACATCCACAATGGCGGTGCGACCATTATCGAAAATGTCCACTTTACTAATGCGACCCGCATCTAAATAGTTGAGGAATCGCCCATAGCTCATGCGCGTACTGGCGGTATTCAGAGGAGGCTGACTTTGATTGAGCATAAAGTTGCTCGCCCCCTGCCAGAGGAGAACCCCCATGAGCAGTAGGGGGATTGACCAAAGGAGAACAGTTTTCCAAGAGACTTTCATTGGCGGCGCTTTTTATCAGGTTCTTAACTAAATTTAACATATCCCTCCCAAAGGGGGGGTATTAGTTCATCATGCCCTCAAGCAGGCGATCGCGCCGCTGCTGGAGAACTGCCTGCAGCAGAGGATAGCCCCGTAACTCAGGATCCTGGGCGATCAGTTCACTGGCCGCCGATCGCGCCGCCTCTAGGCAATCTTGATCCTCAACGAGGCTAGCGAGGGCAAAGTCCGGTAATCCCGATTGCCGCGTCCCCAACACCTCCCCCGGACCGCGCAGCCGCAGATCCATCTCTGCAATAAAGAAGCCATCCTGAGACTGTGCCAGCACATTCAGCCGTTGCTTGGCAACATCATTGCGAGAACTATTGAGCAGCAGACAATAGGACTGTTGGGCACCCCGCCCCACCCGCCCCCGCAGTTGATGGAGTTGGGATAGGCCAAAGCGTTCGGCATGTTCAATGAGCATCACCGTGGCATTGGGGACATCCACCCCCACCTCAACCACCGTGGTAGCCACCAGAATATCCAATTCCCCCTTGGCAAAGGCTTGAATTGTCGCATCCTTTTCACTCGATACCATGCGACCGTGGAGCAGCCCGACCCGAAAATTGGGAAAAATCTCCGTTTGTAATCGCTCGTGCTCGGCAATGGCGGATTTCAGATCCAGTTTTTCCGATTCCTCAACCAACGGCAGGACAATATACGCTTGCCGCCCTTGGGCTACTTCCCGACGGATTAAATCGTAGGCGCAGGAGCGATCGCCCCGTCCCAAGACGGTTGTTTGAATCGGCTGCCGACCGGGGGGCAATTCATCAATTTGACTCACATCCAAATCCCCATGGAGGGTCAAGGCAAGCGTGCGGGGAATCGGTGTCGCCGTCATGGTCAACACATGGGGCAGGAGTCCTTTAGCTTGCAGCTTTGCCCGTTGCGCCACCCCAAAGCGGTGCTGTTCATCAATAACCACGAGACCGAGGCGCTGAAACGTCACCCCCTCTTGGATCAGAGCGTGGGTGCCCACCAGCACCGGCAATTCCCCTGTTGCCAATTGATCCAGAATCTGGCGGCGCTTGGCTGTACGTATCGATCCTGTGAGCAGTTCCACCGGCACATGGAGGGGGGTGAGCCATTCCAAGAGCTTGCGATAGTGCTGCTCTGCCAGAACCTCCGTGGGTGCCATTAGTGCCCCTTGATAGCCGGACTGCACTGCCGCCAATAGGGCAATCACTGCAACAACCGTTTTCCCTGACCCCACATCCCCTTGGACAAGGCGATTCATGGGAATCGGGCGCTCTAAATCCGCCAAAATTTCCGCCACTACCCGCTGCTGCGCCCCTGTGAGTTGAAAGGGCAGCCCTTGGTAAAACTGCTCAATCAGTTCCCCTTGGGGATTGAGGGGGGCACTGGCCTGCTGTTGCTGCTGGCGCCGCCGTTGCAGTAAGCCCAGTTGCAGGTAAAAAAATTCATCAAAAATCAGCCGCCGCCGTGCCAGACTCAGTTGCGTTCGATCCGGCGGAAAGTGAATGTGCCGTAGCGCCATGTCTAAGGGCAGGAGTTGGTGACGTTGGCGTAGCCCCTGCGGTAGGGGATCAGGATAGCCCTGCACCAAGGGCAGAACGCGATCGACCGCACGGCGAATCACATCGGGAGATACCCCCTCCGTTAAGGGATAGACCGGCACAATACGGCCAATCGTGAGGGAGTCTATTTCTGCCCCAGCATGATCCAGCACTTCCAACTGCGGATCTTCAAGGGTAAGGCCATACTTTGTCAGTTTCACGAGGCCAGAGGCAGCCACAATGGTCTGTGGGGCATAGAGGCGTTTTTGCTGCTCTTGCCACCCCCGTTGGGCATAGCGGGCACCCGCATAGAAGCGACTCAGGCGAATTTGCCCGGTGCGATCTTGAAGAACAATTTCTAAGATCGTCAGCTTGGCATTGCGGGGACTGGTAAAACAGTTGCAACGGCGGACTTTACCCACAAGGGTGACGGTCTCCCCAGCTTGCAGTTGCTGAATCGAGACTTGGCGGGCATAGTCAATGTGATCGCGGGGGAAGTAGTAAATGAGATCCGCAACCCTATAAAGCCCGAGTTTTTCCAGTTTCGCCGCAGTGCGCTCACCAATCCCATTCACTGTTTTGAGCGCTTGATCGAGGGGACGGGGGCGCGGGGGTGGACTTGTGAGTTGTTTGTGGACATCGTGGAGCAGTTGGCGCGTTTTCACCACGAGGTGTTGTCGTTGGCTGGGGGAGAGATCGTTGTAGTGGGCATAGGCTGCCGCCGTTTCCTGCCAGCGATCGCGCATCTGAAGGGGGAGTTGTTGCAGAGGGGCTTGCATTAACGCTGCGTGTAAATACTCATTAAACCGATAGGTATTGCCCTGAAGGTTGCAAAAACCCCGCGCCGTTTCAATGGCAAGGGCGCGTTGTAGGCGTGGCCAGTCAAGGGACACAGCAGGCCTCCTTCCCTATTGCTCACCATCCATTGCTTCGGGGACACTGGCGGTCGCGTCTGCGGCTTCATTGGCTTTCCACGTTTGCCACCATACCCGACTGGCCTTGAGAACCAGATATTGCCGCTGTTTTTTATGCAGTTGCTTCTGGAGGGTGGCCAGACGTGCTTCCAGTTGGCGAATTTGACTGCGCTGATTGCCGAGGGGGGGATGCTGAAACTCCAGTTCCTCAAGTTGCAGGTAAATGGCTGCCATGGGGTGATGACTGGAAGATTCCCTTGGGGACTCACTGGTGTCTCGCTCCTCTTCGCCCTCCTCTTGTAGTTTCTGCTCATCTAGCATCATCGTCAACAAATGGGGAATCCGCCCAAGGGGACGATTTTCTGCCTTACTGGCAATCTCTAAAATGACCGCGATTGGGGCAGGCGGTAAGATAGCCGCCCGTTGTAGTAGATGGTTAATCTTGAGCGAACTTTGATAAAGAACTTGGCTCAATTGCTCCGATAGGGAGGGGGGTTCCTGTTCCTTGGTTGCGTCTTCTTCCCCATTCGTTGCCTCTTGCCTTGCAGTTGAGTCTTCTTGGCGACGGGTCTGTAGGCTTAAAATCGTGGTTTCCAAGGCGATCGCCAGTTCAACAATCTGACGCTGAAGGTCCTGTCGCTCTGGGTCTGCAAGGGTCAAAAATTGCTCTGGAAAGACTTGGGTGCACACCTGATAACTAACCGTGATCAACTGCTGGCGGGCAATGGGGGCGAGCATTTCTAGATAGACATCATAAAGCTGACGCATTTCCGCCAAGGCGGCCAATAGCATCCCCTGTAACCCTAAAATTTCCCGCTCAACGGCTTCTAAGTTACCCGACATACACGCCTAACCGGCAAAACAGTGCTGCTGCGTTTAAGAAGACTGTTTCTACAATCTATTACAAAATCTTGGCGAGGATAGCCTGTTCACCGACTCATGGCAAGATGGTGGGGTTGCAAAGGTGAGACAGAAACGTGAATATTATTCTCTGGCTGCAAGCAGTCATCCTCGGCTTCGTGCAAGGTATTACAGAGTTCTTGCCCATTAGCAGTACCGCTCACTTGATTCTCTTTAGTGACCTCTTGGGGTGGAAAAGTGTCTGGCATAAAACTGCCCTAGATGCGATGCAATTTGGTAGCGTGATCGCGGTTTTTGGCTATTTCTGGCAGGATATTCGCCAAATTGTCCAAGGGGCTTGGCAGGCATGGCAACAGCGGAATTGGCAGCGGGAAGAATGGAAACTGTTGGTTGGGATCACGGTGGGCACGATTCCCGCACTAGCGGCAGGACTTCTTCTGAAATGGGCCAAAGTCGAGTTGGATCGGCCTCAGATCATTGCCACGATGGCGATCGCCATGGCAATTCTTTTGGGACTCGCAGAAAAATGGGGTTCCCGCAAACGCACCTATCAAGACATTGGCATTTTAGATGGCTTTCTAGTGGGTTGTGGCCAGATGATTGCCCTGCTGCCGGGGGCTTCGCGTTCAGGATCGACGCTAACGACAGCTTTATTTTTAGGGCTGGAGCGGCAAACAGCGGCGCGCTTTTCTTTTCTGTTGGGCATTCCCACACTGACGATCGCCACCCTTGTCCAAGCCAAAGATGTTTTTGATGAGGGGACGCTGTTTATTCCTCTTGTGATTGCCACACTCTCGAGCATGGTTTTTTCCTATTTGGCAATCGCTTGGCTGCTGCGATTCCTGCAACGCCATTCCACTTGGGTTTTTATCTGGTATCGCATTGGCTTGGGAACTGCATTGTGGGGCGCGATCGCCCTCGGTAGTCTGCGAACCTAAGGAACAACATTTAGCAAAATTTAACCTAACCTGTGGTCGAGATCACAGGGAAACTACAGAGGCTTTGCCATACTGAGTATGAAATAGTGAAAGTAGGGAAAATTGTACAGGGACGCGATCGCTCTACAATGACGTGAGCAAGTAGCGCCCTAGCCGCTTACTTTGGAAACGGTAGGGAAACCAAACCATGGGTGTCTATGTCCAATAGGGCACTGAGTACTGATCATACTGACCTAAAGGGTTCTACCTTGTCTCTGTTGCAGGCATACCAAGACAACCCTGCACGCGAATTGCGGAATCGCCTTGTCGAGTTGAACATGGGACTGGTACGCAAGGAAGCCCATCGCTGGGTACAGTGCACCCAAGAAAGCTTTGACGACCTGATGCAAGTGGGCACCCTTGGCCTCATTCACGCCATTGAACGCTTTGATCAAAGTAAGGGAGTGGCCTTTAGTTCCTTTGCCATTCCCTACATTCGCGGTGAGATTCAACACTACCTGCGGGATAAAAGTCCGCAAATTCGCGTCCCCCGTCGTTGGCAAACCCTCCAAAGCCAAGCAAAGCGAGTCATTCAGGAGTTACGCCAACAACTGCAGCGTCCCCCCAGCGATAGTGAAATTGCCCAAGCCCTCGATGTCCCCCTTGAAGAATGGCAAGCGGCAAAATTTGCCAACTACCACACCACCCCGGTCAGCCTAGATGCCCCCACCTTTGAGGGTGAGGAAGATGCTGTTTCCCTCGGTGACATCGTGCCCGATCAACGGTACCAAAGTTTTCAACTCGCCCAAGAAGATCGCATTCGTTTGCAGCAGTGTCTGCAAAAACTAGAAGCCCGCACCTGTCAGATTCTGGAATTTGTCTTTTTGTACGATTTGAGTCAAAAAGAAACCGCTGAACGCTTGGGTCTAAGTGCGGTCACAGTCTCTCGCCAGATTAAAAAAGGCCTCCAAGCCCTACAACGGATGATGAGTCACGACGAGGCTGAATCCTGAAAACGCATAAAATATATTTATGGTTGATTTTGCTGCCCCCCTAGCGGCTTTAGCGGCACATCGTTGGTTCAAACTCATTAACGGTGCCAGTTTCCAAGATGTTGCCCAAATCTATAACCTGACCTTGGCCTATGCACTGGCAGGGGCTGATTGTATTGATGTGGCCGCCGACCCTGCCGTGATTTACGCGGCTAATGACGCTTTGACGGTTGCGGCAAGCCTTGGGGCCACTCGCCCCCTGCTGATGGTGAGCATCAACGATGGTGCTGACCCCCATTTTCGTAAGGCCACGTTTGATCCGAGTCGCTGTCCGCCAGGGTGCGATCGCCCCTGTGAACGCATTTGCCCTGCCACTGCCATTCGCTTTGATGAACAGGTGCAGGGGGTGGTGCGCGATCGCTGTTATGGTTGTGGCCGCTGTTTACCCCTCTGCCCCTTGGGCTTGATTCGCACCGATGAGCAACCCGCAGTCTTTGAGCAAATCACGCCCCTGATCCAGGCGGGCACGATCCAAGCCCTCGAAATTCATACTCAACCCCAACGCTACAGCGCCTTTCACGAGCTTTGGCAGCGAGTTCGTCCTTGGGTGCGCTATTTACAGGTGCTGGCCATCAGTTGTCCCCAAGGAGAGGGAGTAATTGACTATTTGCGCTGGATCAATGGGCAGATTCAACCGTTGGAATGTGCCCTCATTTGGCAGGCGGATGGTCGTCCCATGAGTGGCGATATTGGTGATGGCGCAACGCGAGCCACCATTCAATTGGGTCAAGCCATTTTAGGGGCAAATTTACCCGGATTTGTGCAGTTGGCGGGCGGCACAAATGGCCATACGGTTGCTAAACTCAGGGCAATGGGATTGCTAGATCCACAGGGAATTGCTGGTGTTGCCTATGGTAGTTATGCTCGCAAACGCCTTGCCCCTTTCCACGCGATCGCCGACCAACCTTGGCAAACTGTTCCTGCCGTCCTTGCAGCGGCTGTTGCTGAAGCAGCTACCCTTGTGTCTCCTTTGAAATCTGTCCCGTCACCCTCTGTACCCTATGGCTGAATTGACTGCTGGACAACGCCAAGTCACTGACGATCTCGATCAATTATTGGCGATCCTACCGCCGCCCCTTGGACAGTCTCTCACCGATCATCCGCAGCGGGAAGAACTCTTAGAAATCGTTCTCGATTTGGGGCGATTGCCGGAAGCACGGTTTATCCACAGCACCCAATACCTTGCCGAGACGCCCGTCAGCCGTGAGATGTTGCAATATGCCGTGGATCGGGTGGGCGAGTTTAGTGGTGACAATCGCGCTGGGATTGAGCGTACGCTGCACCGCATTAGTGCCCTGCGCAATCGCCAAGGAACGATTATTGGCTTGACCTGCCGGGTGGGGCGAGCCGTCTTTGGCACGATTGGTATGATTCGCGACTTGGTCGAAAGTGGCCAGTCTATTTTGCTTTTAGGTCGCCCCGGTGTTGGTAAAACAACGGCACTACGGGAAATTGCCCGCGTCTTGGCCGATGAGTTGCACAAACGGGTAGTGATTATTGACACCTCTAATGAAATTGCGGGCGACGGTGATATTCCCCATCCAGCGATTGGCAAGGCACGACGAATGCAGGTGGCTCGCCCGGAACTTCAGCATCAGGTGATGATTGAGGCGGTGGAAAACCACATGCCCCAAGTGATTGTCATTGATGAGATTGGCACCGAACTAGAGGCACTAGCAGCACGCACCATTGCGGAGCGAGGCGTACAACTGATTGGTACTGCCCACGGCAACCAAATTGAGAACCTGATGAAAAACCCCACCCTTGCCGACTTGGTGGGGGGCATTCAATCGGTCACCCTTGGGGATGAAGAAGCGCGGCGGCGCGGCACCCAAAAAAGTGTGCTCGAACGGAAGGCTCCCCCCACGTTTCAAATGGCAGTGGAAATGCTGGAGCGCGATCGCTGGGCTATACATCTCGACGTGGCTGCTAGTGTGGATCTGCTGCTGCGGGGTCGCCAACCGTCACCTGAAATTCGCAGTGTTGCCGCCGATGGCTCAGTGGTGATTAGTCGTTCTGAGCCGACTCCCCAGCGATTGGAGGTCAAACCCCTGTCCCAGCGTCCCTCTTGGCGCAACAGTGGCCAGATGCTACCCATCCCTGAGGGCACTAAAGAACCCCTACGAGCCAATTTTGCCCAACTACTGGAGGCAACCCTAGAGGCGCCCACGGTCGGCCCCAATGGTGAGGAACTGCCCCTGCATGTCTTTCCCTACGCCGTCAGCCGCCACCATTTGGAGCAAGCCATTCGCACCTTGCAGCTGCCCATTATTGTCACCAAGGACATTGATCAAGCAGATGTTATTTTGACGCTGCGCTCCCACCTCAAGGGAGAAAGCAAGCTGCGGCACCTTGCCCATATTCATCACCTGCCGGTGCATGCCATTAAAACCAACAGCATGGCTCAAATTGTGCGGGGACTGCGACAGCTGCTTGGCATGGAAGACCCCAGCCCAGCGGAATCAGCGGATCTTTCCCTTTTTAGTCCGACAGGGAGCGATGATGAGCTAGAGGCCCTTGAAGAGGCACGCTTAGCCGTTGAAGAAATTGTAATTCCCAAGGGTCAAGTGGTGGAGTTGTTACCGCGATCGGCCAACATTCGGCGAATGCAACACGAGTTGATTGAGCACTACCAGTTGACCTCCTGTAGCTTTGGGGAAGAGCCGAATCGGCGGCTGCGGATTTACCCGAATCTGTCACGCTAATTAGGGATTTACCGGCGCCTGCAAAAAGGCACCTCTGCGCTCAATGGGCAAAATATGCTGCAACCGCCAAGGGCAATGGCCTGCTTGGGGAGGCCAAAAATGACACTGGTGGCCTCATCTTGGGCGCAGTAAGTATAGTTTGGGCATGAATGCAGGTTCCTGTTTGTCAGCGGCTGAGGTTTAGAAATTGTGCGAGTAGTTGATCATTCATGGGTTCTATTCCCTAGGCTATGATCGTATAGAAAATATCGGAATTTGTCGGCAATCATCAATCAAGTCAATGACACAAGCATACACCCCTGAAGATGTTTGGCGATTATTAGGCGAGCTATTAGAAGCCCAAAAGGAAACTGAGCGGCGTTTTCAGGAAACTGAGCGGCGTTTTCAGGAAACTGAGCGGCGTTTTCAAGAGACTGAGCGTTTACTACGGGAAGAAGCACAACAGCTCAACCAACAGATTGGTAAATTGGGTAACCGTCTTGGGGAATTTGTGGAATGGCAAGTACGTCCAGCCGTGCTGCGCTTATTTCAGAGTCGGGGGATTGCCGTCTCTCAACTCTACAGCGATGTGATTCTCCAAGATGGGAACGAGAGCCTAGAGATTGATCTGTTGGTCGTTAACACCGATGAAGCCGTTCTCGTTGAGGTGAAAACCAAGCTCAGCCAAAGTGATGTGGATGAACACCTAGAGCGGATTGCCAAATTTCGCCGTTTGGCTCATCAGTATCGGGGTACAAAACTCTTGGGAGCCGTGGCGGGGATGATTGTGCCCCCTGAGGTGGCTCGCTATGCCTATCGGCAGGGTCTATTTGTGTTGGCACAGTCGGGAGATGGCGTGGCAATTCTCAACGACCCGCAGTTTCAGCCCCGCGCGTGGTAAAGCATAGTGGCAGTGCCCTTGCGCAGTTTATGATGGAAATTCTCTGAGTGCCTCCTAGGCTATGATGAGAGGGTTAGCTGTAGCCTAGAAAACCCGACCAAGATCATGACACAAGCATACACCCCTGAAGATGTTTGGCGGTTATTGGGGGAGTTACTGGAAGCTCAAAAGGAAACAGAACGCCGATTTCAAGAAACTGAGCGGCGTTTTCAAGAGACTGAACGGTTACTGCGAGAAGAAGCTCGCCAACTTAACCAACAAATTGGCAAACTGGGTAACCGTCTTGGGGAATTTGTGGAATGGCAAGTACGTCCAGCCGTGCTGCGCTTATTTCAGAGTCGGGGGATTGCCGTCTCTCAACTCTACAGCGATGTGATTCTCCAAGATGGGAACGAGAGCCTAGAGATTGATCTGTTGGTCGTTAACACCGATGAAGCCGTTCTCGTTGAGGTGAAAACCAAGCTCAGCCAAAGTGATGTGGATGAACACCTAGAGCGGATTGCCAAATTTCGCCGTTTGGCTCATCAGTATCGGGGCACAAAACTCTTGGGAGCCGTGGCGGGGATGATTGTGCCCCCTGAGGTGGCTCGCTATGCCTATCGGCAGGGTCTATTTGTGTTGGCACAGTCGGGGGATGGGGTGGCAATTCTCAACGACCCGCAGTTTCAGCCCCGCGCGTGGTAAAGCAAGGGAATTCTCCTCTGAGGTGTGGGAGCGATCGCCCCCTAGGGTATGATTGTAGGGTTAAACTCTGTGAATCGTAGGCAACCCCTGAGTGCAATGGGTCTTGCTGAGCAACGTTTCCAGAGCGGTTGAAAACGATTGGAATTACACATTTTAGGATGACCACCCCTTTACTCCTACGTGCTGCCCGTGGTGAAAGCGTTGAGCGTCCCCCCATTTGGTTGATGCGGCAAGCTGGACGCTACATGAAGGTCTATCGTGACCTGCGCGATCGCTATCCCTCGTTTCGTCAGCGATCGGAAATCCCTGAACTGGCTATTGAAATTTCACTCCAACCCTTTCGTGCCTTTGCCCCAGACGGTGTGATTCTCTTTTCGGATATTCTCACGCCCCTGCCAGGGATTGGTATTCCCTTTGACATTGTCGAGAGTAAAGGGCCAATCATTGATCCACCCATCCGTACCCTTGAGCAGGTGCAACAACTCCATCCCTTGGAACCGGAAGCGGCCTGTCCTTTTATTCGCCCGATTCTCTCAACCCTGCGCCAAGAGGTGGGCGATCGCGCCACGGTGCTGGGGTTTGCCGGTGCCCCTTGGACACTTGCCGCCTATGCCATTGAGGGCAAAAGCTCCAAGGACTACATTGAAATCAAAACCATGGCCTACCGTGAGCCAGAGTTGCTCCACAAGTTCTTAAACCATTTGGCCACTGCCATTGCCGACTACCTGTGCTATCAAATTGACTGTGGTGCTCAGGTGGTGCAATTGTTTGATTCGTGGGCGGGTCAACTCAGCCGTCAGGACTACGATAGCTTTGCCTTCCCCTACCAAAAGCAGGTGGTTCAGCAAGTTAAAGCCGTCTATCCTGATGTGCCCATCATCCTCTATATCAATGGCAGTGCCGCAGTGGTCGATCGCATGGCAGCAACTGGGGCAGATATTGTCAGCCTTGACTGGACTGTGGACATCGGCACGATTCGCCAGCAGTTTCCTGCCAGTGTCGGTCTGCAGGGGAATTTAGACCCCATCACACTCTTTGCCCCCCAGCCAGTGCTCAAGGAACGAGCGCTAGCCATTATCGAAGCGGGTCGCAAGGGCAAATATATCTTTAACCTTGGCCACGGCGTTCTCCAAGGAACCCCTGAGGAGAATGTGGCCTTTCTTTTTGATCTGGTGAAGTCCCTCGGCTAATGCGCATCTTAATCACGGGTGCCACTGGTTGCATTGGCCAGTACATCGCTGAGGCGCTGATCCAAGAGACGGATCATGAGCTCTTTTTGCTGGTGCGGAATCCAGCCCGGTTGCAAGTTGATCCTGACCAGCGCCCCGGAGTGAACGTCATTCAGGGGGATCTGATGGATCTGACGCCCTTAGCACCGCTACTGCCCACCCTCGATGTTGCGATCCTAACGGCAACCGCTTGGGGAGGGAACAATGTCTTTGCCATCAACTACGAGCAAACTTGCCATCTCCTCAAGCAACTGGAGCCGCAACGCTGCCAGCGGGTCTTTTATTTTTCAACGGCAAGTATCCTCAATCATCAAATGGAACCGCTGCCGGAAGCAGGCACCTTGGGAACGGATTATATTCGCTCCAAGTATGAGTGTCTCCATGCCATTGAGCAGTTACCCGTGGGCGATCGCGTGATTGAACTGTTTCCGACAATGGTGTTTGGCGGCGGGTCTGATGGTAAGCGTCCCTCGTTCATCACTGAGGGCATGCGCGAAGTTCTCAAGTGGCTGTGGTTGGCTCGCTTTTTCCGCGCTGATGCCAGTTTTCACTTTGTCCATGCCCGCGATATTGCCCAAGTGGTTCTCTACCTGTTGCAGCATCCTGAGTATCCCGTACCGCGTCGGGTGGCTCTGGGTAATCCGCCAATTACTGTCAATGAGATGTTGGCGCAGTTGTGCGCTGCGGCAAAGCTGCCCATCTATTTGCAAGTCCCCTTGACACTGCCAGTGATCAACTTCTTTGTGCGGGTATTTCGAGTGCAGATGTCGCCGTGGGATTATTTTTGCTTGAACTATCGTAACTTCACCTATGACACCGTGCTCAATCCCCAAACCTTGGGGCTAACTCCCTACTGTGCAACCGTTGAGGATTTGCTACGCTGTAGCTTGGGCACAGCAGACCTCTAAACCCACAGTTAAAGAGTCTTTCATGGCAGGGATTTGGTTACTGAAGTCGGAGCCAAGCGTTTTTTCTTGGCAGGATTTGCAGGCAGCCCCACAACAAACCACCTGTTGGGAAGGAGTACGCAACTACCAAGCCCGCAATTTTATTCGCGATCAAATGCAGGTGGGCGATCGCGTGCTCTTTTACCACAGTAATGCCAACCCACCAGCCATCATGGGCATTGCCGAAGTCGTCAAGGCCGCCTATCCCGACCACTTTGCTTGGGATGCGGACAGTCGCTACTTTGACCCCAAAAGCACGCCTGACAATCCCCGCTGGTTCATGGTGGATATTCAGTATCGCCGCGATTTTTCGCCACCAATTACACTTCCAGAACTGCGGCAAACGCCCGGCCTAGAGGGGATGCTGCTGTTGCAAAAGGGCTGCCGTCTCTCGGTACAACCGGTCACCGAACAGGAGTGGCAGATTATTCTCGGTTTGCGATCGCCTTAGGGTTGGCGAGGCAGACGGCGCAAATAGGGTAAATTTTTCAGGTGGCGATCGCTAGAGTATTGAAAGCCAAAATCCGCATATTCTGCGGTATTCACCAGTCGCCGAAAGGCCGATAAGCCAATCCGCCGCTTGCCATCGAGGGTACTCACCTTGGAGTTGGGGTTGTCTGGGTTGCCGCCCAAGAGTTGAAAGGCCTCTTCGGGAGTCAGCCACTCCTTACTGGGATCACCGGTGGGAATTTTTTCCTCGAGGTGTTTGAGCTTGGTGACGAGGCTTTCCCATAGGTTGCGGCGCGGTTGTTGCTGCTGCGAACGAGCGGTCAGCGATCGCCACAGTAGTTGCAGCTGCACCCCCAAATACTGGAAAAATCGCTTGATCAACCGCCCGATCTGACTCAAAAGCAGGGGTAATCCCGTGGGCGGCGGTGGGGGCGATCGCTCGATGACCACCGTACTCCAACCGCAGACACTACACACTTGGCGGCCAGAGGACAAGGGCTTTCCTAAACGAGCACCACAGCGAGGGCAAGTTTCCAGCATTTGTTGCGTTTTACGACTGATGAATCAAATTTTAGCGGAATTGCAGCGGCTACCGAGGGCGGCGATAGAAGGGGCGAGGAACCACTACTGCTGGGACTTGGCGATCGCGCACCTGTACCGCCAGTTCACGACCGATGTGGGCAAACTCTGGAAAGACATAGCCAATGGCGATCGCCTTCCCCAAGGTGGGAGATAGGGTGCCACTGGTAACCTCCCCCACAGCCTGTGCCCCCGCATAGATGGGATAGCCGTGGCGAGCAATGCCTTTGCCCACCAGTTCTAAACCCACCAATTGCCGCTCAATCCCCTGCTGCTTTTGGGCTAAGAGGGCCGCACGACCTACAAAATCGGGCTTTTGCCAATCAATCAGCCAATCGAGACCCGCCTCTAGGGGGGTGGTTTGCTCATCCATGTCTTGGCCGTAAAGGAGCATGGCCGCCTCCAAGCGCAGGGTATCCCGCGCCCCCAAGCCACAGGGAGTCACACCCGCCGCCAGCAGGGTTTGCCACAACTGTTGCCCCAATTCTGGTGCCACAAGAATTTCCCAACCGTCTTCGCCCGTGTAGCCGGTGCGAGCCATCCAAGCGGGCTGTTCCAGTAGGTTGACTTGAGCATGGCGATAGGCCTTGAGGTCATCTAGGGAGCGATCGCACAGGGGAGCTAAGGTCGCTGTCGCGGCAGGGCCTTGAAGAGCAATCAGCACCTGTGTCGCTGACTCATCAATGAACTCAATACTGGCGGGTAAATACGTCTGAAACCATACCCAGTCCTTGGCAGTGGTGACTGCATTCACAATACAGCGGACTTGGCCATCCCCAATGTAGAGAATGACATCATCGACAATGCCCCCAGCCTCATTGAGGAGAACGGTGTATTTCGCTTGGCCGGGCTGGAGACGATTGAGATTGGTGGGTACCCGTTCTTGGAGTGCCGCGATCGCCTCAGGGCCGCGCAGCAGAAACTTGCCCATGTGGGAAATATCAAACATCCCCACCCGCTGCCGCACCGCTTGGTGTTCCTGCAAAATGCTGCTGTACTGAAGGGGCATCTCCCACTCGCCAAAGGGGGTAAACCGTGCGCCTTGATGCAACGGATAGAGGGGGGTACGACGCAACGCTTCAGCCATAGAGATCATCCAATTGTTGTTGTAGTTGGGTGGGGGTCAGTGCCGGTTCACGGCAGCGCAAGCCTTCACAGACAAGGGCAACTGGCTCGAGGTCATCGCGAACTTTGAGGACAGCCGTTGGCAAGTAGCGATCCCAGAGGGTTGTGACCTGATCAGGCCGCGCTTGGACACAGACAGGACGCAGATACCACTGCAACGCCGCCAAAAGGCTCGGACAACTCTGGGGAGACTCCTTCATCAATGGGCTAAGGAAACGCAATCCCTTTTCTGCCTGTTCGAGGTAGGCGGGATTCTCTGTGAGCAAAAAGAGTTGCACCAAGTTGGCGATCGCCACCCCATTCGCAGAAGGTGTAGCATTATCGAGACCTTCCCGCTGGCGCACAATCAAATCGGCGCGCTCCGGTGCATTGTAGTAGCCCCCCTCTGTTGCCGCCAATTCCTGATCAAAGAGGGTTTGATACTGCGTGGCCAATTCCAGCCACGGCTGCGCCGCCTCCCCCACCGCTAAACTGGCTTGATGCAGAGCAATCAGGGCTTGGATCCAGTAGGCATAATCCTCGGCCTGCGCCACTTCGGCCACGGTGCCGCCATAGTTGAGGCGGTAGAGTTTGCCTTCTTGATATTGATGCTCGTGGAGCCATTGTGCCGCTTTAGCCGCTCGCTGCCAGTAGGTGCGCTCTCTCCAGACTTGGGCTGCCGTTGCTAAGCCAGTAATCATCAGGCTATTCCAAGCCAAAATCATTTTTGTATCAGTGACCGGCGGAATCCGTCCCGGCCAAGCCTGTCCCTTTGCGGTTGCATTATCCGTGGCCACGGGAAAGGGTTGATCCATGGGCGTATCGGCACCATAGCGGCGAGCAAAGAGTTTACGCAGAATCGGTGCTAGCACCTCAGGATTCGCCGGCGGGCGCACTTGCTTGAGCACAATCTTGCCCTCGAAGTTGCCACTGGGAGAGATGTCAAAGTGGGCTTGCAGTTGTGCCAATTCCGTTGGGGTTAGGGTCTGCTCTAGCTCTGCATATTGCCAGCAATAAAAGGCACCCTCCTCAGGTTCAGGATCATTGGCACTGACAAAGCTATCGGCATCCTGTGCTGCATAGAAGTACCCCTCAGGGGCCGTCATTTCGCGATCGAGCCATTGAATCGTTTGGGCAATTGCAACGGGAATCTGGGGGGAGCGATCGCCCTGCTGCCACAGCCGCACTAAATAGGTCACAATTTGGCCATTGTCGTAGAGCATTTTTTCAAAGTGGGGCACCGTCCATTGGGGATCGACGGTGTAGCGATGCCAACCACCGCCCACATGGTCATAGATGCCCCCCTGCAAGAGATTGCGTCCCCGTTGCCGACACAGGTGCAGCAGTTGCGGGGGATTGGGACTCAAAGCCAATCCCTGAAGCAGCATTTGGGCATAGGGCATCATGGGGAAGCAGGTGCCTTGGGGGCGATCGCGCAAAATCGGCGTCACTTGGCGAATCCCTGCCCTTAGGAGTTCTTCACTCAGGGGGACGGCTTCTCCCATCTCAGCGGGGGGAGCGAGATATTGCCAGAGGGTGGCCTGTTGGGCGGCTAACTTGTCCTTTTCTTGGTCATAGAAGCGGCGCACCGCCTGCAACACCTGTAAAAAGCCCGGACGGCCATAGCGCGGCTGCACGGGAAAATAGGTACCGCCATAAAAGGGACGGCGATCCTGCGGCGTCAGGAATACATTGAGCGGCCAGCCTCCTTGACCCGTCATCAGTTGCAGCGCCTGCATGTAAATACTGTCCAGATCGGGTCGCTCCTCGCGATCCACCTTAATGGGCAGGAAATGGGCATTGAGATAGGCGGCAATCTCCAGATCCGAAAAGGCTTCCCCCTCCATGACAGTGCACCAGTGGCAACTGGAGTAACCAATCGAGAGAAAAATCACCCGATCCTCTGCCGCTGCTTTGGCAAGGGCTTCATCACACCACGGCCACCAGTCAATGGGGTTTTCGGCATGCTTGCGCAGATAGAGACTTTGGCACTGGCTAAGGCGATTCGGCATGGCAGCGCACCATTTCAACACTAATTTGACCCGTAAAATTGGGCACGGGGGGGGCAAGTTTGGTTACACGCACAGCAGCCCGCTGCACTTGGGGGGGCGCTAGGCACAGTTTCATAATTGCTGCTGCTAGGGTCTCAATTAAGTGAAAGCGTTGCTGCTGCATTAACTGCTCGATGGCTTGCAAGAGGGGGCGATAGTCAAGGGTGTCCTCAAGGCGATCGCTAGCGGCAGCTTGTGTCATATCCAACCAGAGCTTAATATCAATCTCAAACCACTGGCCGAGAATTTGTTCCTCTGGCAGGGCGCCCGTATAGCCGTAGTAGCGAATTCCCGAGAGGTGGAGACAGTCAGTTGATGATTCGCTCAAGGGGATCGATCCATGACAACACAGGAAAAAATGCTGCTGGGCCTATTGATTTTTGTGCCCCTTGCCCTCCTTAACTTTATCGTCAAAATGCCGCCAATGGTGAGCTTTATCCTCAGTGGTCTCGCCATTGTGCCCCTTGCGGCTGGGATTGCCAATTCCACAGAGGCGATCGCCGAAGTCATTGGCCCTGCCCTTGGCGGACTCTTGAATGCCACCTTCGGCAATGTGACGGAGATGATTATCGCCATTGTCGCCCTGCGTCAGGGTCTGGCAGAGGTGGTAAAAGCCAGTCTCAGCGGTGCCATTATTGCCAATTTGCTTTTGGGATTGGGTCTGGCCATTGTTGTTGGGGGCATCCGATTTCCAGAGCAACAGTTCTCAGCACCTGTGGCACGCATTAATGCCTCTGCCCTCACCCTATCGGTGATTGTGCTGATGACCCCGACCGCGATTCAGGCGGCGGCACCCAGTGTGCCGCTTCACTTGATTGATCACTTCTCCTATGCGTCGGCGATTTTGCTGCTGATTTTTTACGGTCTGATGTTGCTCTTTTCCATGAAAACCCATCGTCACCTCTACCTGATGGATGAGACGATCGCTGGTCAGGAACCCTCCCCCACTGTCAATCTCAAGGTGCCCCTTGCCATTCTGCTGGTGGGTACGATTTTGCTAGTCTTTGTTTCCGACATCCTCGTGGATAGTTTGCAGGACAGCATTAGTGAAATCGGGTTGACCCAATTGTTTACAGGCGTGTTTCTCATTCCCATTTTCAGCAGTGTGGTTGAGTTCATCACCTGTATCAAGTTTGCCCTCAATAATCGTATGGAAGGGGCAGTGGCGGTGGCGATTGGGTCTAGCTTGCAGATTATCCTTTTTGTGGCGCCGGTGCTTGTGCTGGTGGGCTGGTTCTTGGGTCAACCGGAGATGAACCTGAGCTTCAATCTCTTTGAACTGTTGGCCGTTGTGGCTGCGGTTGCCATCACCAACTCCATTAGCAACGATGGCCGCACGAACTGGCTAGAGGGTGTCTTGCTGATGATCACCTACCTCGTGCTGGCGATCGCCTTCTTTATTCACCCATAAAAAAATGCGGATGGCGAGACTCGAACTCGCAAGGCAAAGCCACACGCCCCTCAAACGTGCGCGTATACCAATTCCGCCACATCCGCGTAGCTTTATGATTATAGCGCAGATGGCTAAATTTCTGAAAGTGGTGATCTGGCCTCTCGATGGCAGAAAATTAAAGTGCCCTTCTCTAAAATTGCTGTCTCGCTGATCTTGGGAGAACTGCCATGAATGCAGCCGCCTACTTGATTGGTACCGTTGCCCACAGTAGTGGCCTGCCCGTCAAGACCATTCGCTATTACGAGGAATTGGGGCTGTTGCGAACTGTTGGCAGAACCAGTGGCGGCTATCGCCTCTTTGCTGAGGATGTCTTTGCTCGCCTAAGTTTTATCAAACGTGCCCAGTCCCTTGGCCTCACCCTGAGCGACATCAAAGCCTTGCTTGAGGTATACGATCGCGGTGAGATTCCCTGTGACCACATCAAGGAAAAGTTAGAGGAAAAATTGGCGGCCATTGAGGCACAAATTCAGCAGTTGCAGATTCTTAAACAGGAATTGCAAGGCCTCCTCTCCGGCTGGCGATCGCCCGCGCAACTCTCAGAGGGCACGATCTGTCCCATTCTCCAGCCAGTGGTGTGCTCGTAACTACTCGTTCATATTCTTGTAGGTGGCCACTGCCGAAGGGGAAATCTGGTTGAGATAACGGAAAATCCAATACTTAAACACCGTATCTAGCATCACGGGAAAGGTAGCGATAAACATATTGATAAAATCCTCGTTGCGCGGAAAGCCAAAGTGCTCGAGGGTATTGTTCACCAACACTTCCCAGCCGTGGGGGGAGTGGTATCCGACAAATACATCTGTAAACAAGATAATGATAAAGGCTTTGGCACTGTCACTAAGGCCATAGACTACTTCATCCAAAAAGGCCTTGACAATGGCCAGTTGCCGTTGACCCGTAAACACCAGTCCCAAAAAGACCGTAAAGCCCAAGGCATCGGAAAGGATGTTTTTCAGGGGTTCAATCAGTTCCTTTTGGTATTCCGTGGATAGCTCGATCGCCTTTTCGCGGATGCGGTCTTGAATTTCCTCTGCAGAAACAGGAACATTGCTCACCAGACTTTCAAAGCGAATTTTATTTTCAAAGCGAGCCAGTTCATCGAGAATGTTGTCTTCCAATTGTGAGTTAATGATGCGTTCAATCTGCCCTACCGCCTTAAAGTGGTTGACCAAGGGACTCACAATCAGGGCCTTGGAAATTTGCTGGGTCAATAGGGGCAAAATCACCAGCAAGAGCATAAAACGAACCGCTAGACGGGTGCGCAGCTTTGAGGTGCGAAAATCACGAACGACTTCAGCTTCGGTGGTTTCATCAGAATTGAGTTCACGGCGAAAGCGATCGGCGGTGCGCAAAATCGAGCGGGGAATAAAGCTGCTGCTGTCCAGCTTGGAATCATCGGTGAGATCATCACTGATATATTCCGAGAGATAAAGGGAATCATCCTCAATTTTGTCGAGGGCATCTGACTGTTGGCGTTGTTGGGGATCTTGGCGACTGAGGCTGGGACGGGCAAGGGCATTGAGTTCCTTTTCACGCTGCCGTTTATAGCGGTTGAGGGTGGCATCAATCAGCCGCAGCTTTTCATAAACGCTGGGTTCCTCCGTCGTGCTACTGACGGTAGCCGTCACCGTATAGGTTGCCGTTGCACCATTGACACTATCGTTGACAGGAGTGGGGGGGCTTTGGGGGGGAGCAAGGGGCAAAATTTGACGGCTGGCGCGGAACTCCGTCATCCGCATACGAATGGTTTTTAGCAGTTGTTTTAGCTCTGTCTCGAAATAGGTAGAGACTTCTCCCACGGGTAGATTGAGGGGGCTAATGGGTTGACCGTCAAAGTGTTCCAGTTCGATGGCGCGAATTTTCAGAGCGGCTTCATAGGCTTCCTGTAGGGCGCGGTTCGGAGTTGTACGATACCACTGCTCTGCACGCTTGATCCAGTCTCTGAGGCGAATAAAGGGATTGCTGGACATTGCTGTTGTTCTTAACGGCTACCGCAAAAGCAATAAATCGATAGGATAGATAAAGATCGTAGCAAATTGACTTTGCAGGCTTTGTTGGCGGTGTTGCAGTGGATCAGTGGCGGTAGTCGCAGTGGCAAGACCTGTGCACTGGTGAGGGAATTTGCTCATTGGGTTGGGCAGGACAAGTCCGTGATTCCCCGTGAGCGATCGCTCCTCTTTTTGACGGATACCGTAGAAGGCCGCCAAGTCATCCAACGGGAAATTGAGTCACAGTTGGGCAGTGGCTACAGACCTTATATCACCACGCCAGTGGGCTTCATGCAGGATGAGGTGGAACTTTTTTGGCCACTACTGGTGCAGGCGAAGGCCGTTGATCCGCATCCCCCTTTGCGTCTGAAACCAGAAACGGAGTTGGTGTGCGCAGAGCGGTTGTGGCAGCCTTGGCTAGCCAACCATAGGTTTGCTGTCCTTAGTGAAAATCGCGATCGCGCCACCCGTCACCTGCTCGATATTTTTCAACTAGCTGCCTTTGCCCGCCTTAGCCTAGATGATCTACCCCAACTCATTTGGGATCATCAGCTTGAGATGCCTTCAGAAACCGTGGGGGCAATCGTCACTGCCCTGAAACAGTGGCAAAGTTGGTGTACTGCCCACAGCCTTCTCACCTACGGCATCACCACGGATTTATTTGGCCGAGTTCTCCTTGACCATCCCCGATACCAAGCCTCCTTGGGGCAACGGTTTCAGTGTCTTCTTGCTGATAACATCCACAACTATCCAGCGGTGATGGCAGATGTGATCGCCCGCTTTAACCAACAGGGGATCAAGATTGTCCTGACTCACCAACCCATTGGCGCTGTCCGTCTCGGTCTCGGAGCTGATCCCGATGCGTTTCTCAGCCTGAAAAACCAAGCCACCGTCATTGAGCAACCCTGCCCTGCCGAAACGATTTTTGGCAACACCCCTCTCCAAACTGAGATTCAAGAACGCCTCACTACGCCCCAAGCCACGCTGCCTGAAAACATCGCGGCCATTCAAACCACTTCGCGGATGCAACTGTTGCAGGAAGTAGTTGCGACGATCGCCACCGCCATTCATCAAGGGATGGTGCAACCAAACGAGATCGCCATCCTTGCCCCCGGTTTAGATAGCGTTGCCCGCCATGTCTTTAGCACTGAGCTAAAAAAACGCGGCATTCCCCTCGTGATCTGGAATGAGCAGCGCCCCCTGATTCAATCCCCCTTTGTGCGTGCTCTTTTGACGCTGTTGCTGTTTGTTTATCCGCGAACGGGAATGATCCCAGAGGCAACGGCGGTTGCAGAGATGTTAACGGTTTTGCTGCCGCGAGCAATTGATCCTGTGCGGGCAGGCCTGCTCTCTTGCTATTGTTTTCAGCCGGGTCTGGAGAAAGCCGAACTGCTGAGCACAACCCAGTACAGCCATTGGGATCGCTTTGGCCATCGTGCCACCGCAGCCTATGAGAACTTGCGTCATTGGCTGAGCACGCTAGATCCTAGCCAAATGCCTGTGTATCTCCTAGAGGCGGCGATTCAACGCTATCTCTGGCCACAAAACCTGACAGCCAGTGAATTGGCACCCCTGCGATCGCTCCTTGAGGGCACAGCCGCCTACTGGCAAATTTATGATCACCTCCCAGAACACCGAGCTACGCCAACGGCTGAGCGACTACGGGAATGGATCGCCCTACTGCGGCGGGGAATTGTAACCGCTGATCCTGCCCCACCCCTGCGGCAGCCCCAAGGGGTCTTACTGGCAACCACGTTTCAATATCGCAGTGCCCAACTGGCCCATCGCTGGCATTTTTGGCTGGATGTGGGGAGTCCGCGTTGGCAGGATGGCGGCTTGCAATGCCTCTGGCAGGCGCCCATCTTTTTGCGGCAGGGGGCGGCGAGTCCCAGTGCACGGGTGTGGCAATTGGAGTCAGAACGTCTGGAGCATTTACTGGTGGATCTATGTTCACGGGTGAGCGATCGCCTATTCCTTTGCCACAGTGACTTGGCTGCCAATGGCAGTGAGCAAGAAGGCCCCCTGAGTCCTTGGGTGGATCTGGCGGTGGGCGATCGCCTCCAAGCTGTTACCGATGGCACTATGATAAATAACGCGATTTGCTCGTCCTCCTAGGGAGAAACACTGCTTGTCACCGCACTTTTCACTCACTACCCCCCTGTACTACGTCAATGCCCTTCCCCACATTGGCAGTGCCTACACAACCATTGCTGCCGATGTGCTTGCTCGCTTCTATCGTTTGCAGGGCTATCAGGTGCGGTTCATTACCGGTACCGATGAGCATGGCCAAAAAATTGAGCGCACCGCCCAACAGCGGGGTCTCAGTCCCCAAGCCCACTGCGATGAGATTGCCGCTGGTTTTCAAGCCCTGTGGCAACAACTGCATATCCACTACGATCGCTTTAGCCGCACCACCAGTCCTCGCCACCACGCCATTGTCAACGAGTTTTTTCAGCGGGTATGGGACAACGGCGACATTTACCTCGGTCAGCAGCAGGGTTGGTACTGTGTCGAGTGCGAAGAATTCAAGGAGGAACGCGAACTGCTTGAGGGTCGGCGCTGCCCGATCCATGTGAATCGCACGGTGGAATGGCGAGATGAGCGCAACTATTTTTTCCGCCTCTCGAAGTATCAGCCGGCGCTTTTGGACTACTACGCTGAACATCCTGACTTTGTCCAGCCCCCTAGCCGTCGCAATGAGGTGCTGAGTTTTATTGAGCAGGGGCTTCAGGATTTTTCGATTTCGCGGGTGAATTTGGCGTGGGGGTTTCCCGTGCCCACGGATCCAGATCAGACCCTCTATGTCTGGTTTGATGCCCTCTTGGGCTATGTCACTGCCCTCTTGGAACCAGAAGATGAGCCAACCTTGGCCAATGCCCTCAAAACCTGGTGGCCGATTAACCTACACATAATCGGTAAGGATATTCTTCGCTTCCATGCCATCTCTTGGCCAGCAATGTTAATGTCGGCGGGTTTGCCACTGCCAGAGCAAATTTTTGTCCATGGCTTTCTCACTAAGGATGGTCAAAAAATGGGCAAAAGTCTGGGGAATACCCTTGATCCCTTTGCCTTGGTAGCGCAATACGGTGCCGATGCCGTGCGCTACTACTTCATGAAGGAGGTGGAGTTTGGCCGCGATGGTGACTTTAGTGAGACCCGCTTTGTCAATATCCTCAATGCGGATCTGGCCAATGATTTGGGCAATTTGCTCAATCGCACGCTGAAAATGGCTTGGAAATATACCGATGGGAAAGTACCCAATGTCCAAGGGTCAGCGATTCCGCGCGAGCATTCCCTGCGGCAACTGGCGGAGCACCTCTGCCAAACCTATGGCCAAGGGTATCGGCAACTGGCCTTCCATGAGGTCTGTCAACAGGCACTGACGCTGGCACGGGCGGGGAATAAGTTCCTTGATGAAGAGGCACCGTGGAAACGCTATAAGGCTGGGGAAACTCAAGCGGTGGCGGAGATTCTCTACTGTGTATTGGAGTCAGTGCGCCTTGTGGCCTATGTCCTTGCCCCGATTATCCCCCAACTGAGTGAGGCTATCTATGGGCAGTTGGGCTATAGTATTAAATTTAACGGATCAGTTGCCCCAGACCTTTTGGGCGATCGCCAAGCCCAGTGGGGTGTTTTACCGGCGTTGCAACCTCTGGCCAATCCAGGGCCGATTTTCCAAAAACTGTCGCTGCCTGCAACCGTCGCCGATTCCCCTTGACGCGCGATACGCTAGAGGTATGACTTCATATTTCGATAACACACTTTTTTTGAGATGATTTCTACATGGTTACATCTTCGTCTTCAGCTATTTACACACCAGAACAGGTGTTACAAAATCGCGGGCGCGTTGCCATTTTTATTGATGGCTCCAACCTCTTCTATGCAGCACTCCAACTGGGCATTGAAATTGACTATTCAAAACTCCTCTGCTACTTGACCCAAGGTTCCCGTCTCTTTCGCTCCTTCTTCTATACAGGGGTTGACCCCACCAATGAAAAACAGCAGGGGTTTTTGCTGTGGATGCGCCGCAATGGCTACCGTGTTGTCTCCAAGGAACTGGTGCAGCTGCCGGATGGCTCCAAAAAAGCCAACCTTGACGTGGAAATTGCCGTCGATATGATGGCACTGGTGGGCTGCTATGATACGGCCATCTTGGTTAGCGGCGATGGGGATTTGGCCTATGCGGTGGATGCCGTGAGTTACCGGGGGGCACGGGTCGAGGTGGTGAGCCTGCGATCGATGACGAGCGATAGCCTGATTAACGTTGCCGATCGCTACATTGATCTCGAAAGCATCCGCGAAGAAATCCAAAAAGCACCCCGCCCAACCTATACCTATCGCCCCGTCACGGGTAGCCTGACGCCGCCCCCCATTGTGACTCCCCATTGGGAGCAAGATACCGCCGAAGGGAAAGATGAAGCTGCGCCCAATAAGTCACCCGAGACCCTAGAGAACCTAGACAACAATGCCTCTGCCTAGACCCCTCCTCCCCCTTTGCCTTGTACTGGCCTTGACAGGCTGCGGCTGGGTGGATCAATGGGTGGGCGAGGAACCCTCACCAGAACCAGAAATCACGGGGGAGGTCAAGCTGCAAAATCTGACCCTACGGCAAACCAATGCCAAAGGTGAACTTCTCTGGTTATTACAAGCGGCGGGAGCGCGCTATCGTGATGACGATCGCCAGCAATTGGAGATTCAAAACCTGACGGGGGAATTAAAGGCAGAGGGCAAAACTGTTTACAAGGTGCAAGCTAAGGCAGTCAATGTGCGGCAGCGGGATGGACAACTCTGGATTGCAGGCCGCACCACCGTCACTGATCTCCAGCAAAAGGGGACGATTGTGGCCGATCAATTGGTCTGGCAGGGCGATCGCGGCGTTCTCATTGCCCAGAAAAACTTGCAAGCCCGCTATCCCCAAGTCACTGTTACTGCTAAGCGCCTCGAAGCCGATAGCCAACGCCAAGAACTGCGTGCCCTCAATGCCGTTCAGGTGACCTCGTCAGCCAAGGAGGCCAAGGATTTGCAACTCAGTACGGAGAGTCTAGTGTGGCAGCAGCAACCCAATCGACTGTTGGCAGGGGTGATTGGTCAAGGGGGGGTCACCGTCCGCGGTGTAGCGGGCGATCGCCAAGGGCAGCGGCTGCAAGCCCAAAGAGCCATCTGGTCGATTAGCGATCAGGTAGTTACCCTTGAGGGGGGTGTTCAAGTGCAGCTTCCCAACCCTGCCCTACGGGTTGAAGGAGAAACGGTACGCTGGTTGATTCCGCAGCAGCAATTGGTAAGCGATCGCCCGGTGCGGGTGCAGTCCTCCACTCAAGGCATTCAAGGGCAGGCCAATCGTGGTGTCTTCCTGATGGCTGAAAACCGCGCCATCTTTGACAATGCCCAGATCAATAGC
The DNA here is from genome assembly GCF_030322985.1 of Thermosynechococcus sp. B1. Lineage (NCBI taxonomy): Bacteria > Bacillati > Cyanobacteriota > Cyanophyceae > Acaryochloridales > Thermosynechococcaceae > Thermosynechococcus > Thermosynechococcus sp. B1. The sequence continues at coordinate 2,489,113 of NZ_CP096573.1, forward strand.
CAACCTCAACAGGCACAACTGCGTGCCCAACGCCTCAATTGGTGGATTCCCCAAGAGCGGGTGGAAGCCAGCGGTCAAGTGGAAATTCAGCGCCCCAATGCCCACCTGCGCACGGCTCAACTGATTTGGCGGATTCCTCAACAGGAAGTGGAAGCCCAAGGGGGCGTCTTTTACCGCCAGCGCAATCCCCGCATTCAAATTCAGGGACAGCGGGCAAAGGGGTGGCTCGATCGCCAAGAGGTGATTGTCAGTGGCAATGTCCGAAGTGAAGTACCGCTGCAACTACGCCTCCCCTAAACCGATGGTAGAGATAGCAACAATCTTTGCCCTATGAGTGCTGCACCATTGCAAATTCTTGACTTGGGGGGTGAGATTCTCCTCTTCCAGCGTTTGATTCCGGCTCACCAGTGTCAGCAGGTGATTGCTACGGCTGAGAAGGTGGGGTTTGAGGATGCGCAAATTCTCATGGGGACGGTCGATCGCTCAGTGCGCGGTGGCAGTTTGCTCCGCTTTGATCCCCAAGATCCCCAACAGGACACGATGCGGCAGATTCTGCTTCAAGCCACACAAACGATTCAAATCGTCCTCTACCAGCACTATGGCATTCGCTTTCCTGAAATTGAGAACTTCTCGATCCTGCGCTATCGCGTGGGCGAGGGCTATCGCCGCCATGTGGACAACCTGCTGCTGGCCAGTCGGCAAATGGAACTGGCGCAAGGTATCCCAACACGGGATGTGAGTTTAGTGGGCTATCTCAACGAGGACTTTCAGGGGGGAGAAACCTATTTCGATCGCCAAGGGGTGAAGGTCACACCCCGCACCGGTGATGTCGTTGTCTTTCCCGCCTACTACACCCATCCCCATACGGCTTTGCCCGTGGTGCAGGGGACTAAATATGCCTTTGCCACTTGGCTATTCTATTGATGGATGATCATGAACCCTTGAGGCAATAACTCAGCAACAACCATGACTGAACCTCTGCGCTTCAAAACCTCGCCCCTGATTTCTGGAACGCTCATTGCCCTCTATGGCGCACTCACACTTCCTCTCCCCTTTTTGGCGGCACAGACGGCGGCGCCTGTTTCACCCCTGCTGCTTTGGGGGGCGATCGCCTGTGGGGGCATTTTGCTCTGGGGGGCACTGAGTCAGCGGGTAGAACTGGACGCGCAAGGGATTTGCCTCACCTATCCCGGTTGGGTGCCCCCCTTCCTGCGGCGGCAGTGGCAACTGGCTTGGTCAGAGATTCAAGGGCTTCAGCCCCGCAGTACCAGCCAAGGGGGCTTGGTCTATTATCTAGTCACTGCCACAGGTCAGGGGTATCTTCTGCCGATGCGAGTGGCGGGGTTTGCCCAAATGATGCGTGCCATTGAAACCCATACCGGATTGCCCACAGAGGTGGTTAAGCCCCTTGCTCAGCCTTGGATGTACGGTATTTTGGCCGTCTTTACGCTGCTCTTGGGAGCGGTTGATCTGTGGATTTTGACCACTGTGGGATAATAGGGGCGTGTTGAAGTGCTGAGCGATGACCATGAGTGCGAATCGGTTTGTGGCCTATCTGCGTCGAGCAGTGGTGTGTTTGCTCCTGAGTGTCCTGTGCTGGTCAAGTATCGCCACGCTGCCGGCGATCGCCGCTATTCAAGTGCGGCTCTTTGACCTCAGTTACCACGAATGCCCGCCAGAAATTGGTGAAGGTTCAGTCACACCCGGGGGGACCACCCTCAAGGCCAACTGCTACCTGATTACTGGCAAAGCAGAGAATAAATCCGGCAAAACAGTGGTGGATGCCGATGTCTTTGGCCGCATCTACGATGCCAATGGCAATCCAGTGTTGCAAAACCGCACACGAGTTGGGGCAATTGATGTGATTCCACCTGGCATTAGCGATTTTGAAATTCGCATTAGCGTGCCCTACGACCAACCAACACCTTTGCAGTTGGAGCAATTTAAGGCCTCTGGCTTTACAGCAAAAGTGCGCGGCTAAGCCAGCCAATCTCTGCGCAAACTCGCACTGAGGGGCAAAAATTGTGATACCCTAGAACGCTTGATGCTCCCTTTTTTCTGGGAATCCTCTGTAGTGTCATTCCCAAAGGCTTCTGGTGTAATTTCTAAACCCTTAGCCATTTTTGGAGGGGTTCCCTGTTCTTCCTAAATCAAGGCACGTGTTGCGGTTGATGGACTGGTTTATCTCTAGAGGTTTGGGTTCAGGTGCGCATTCCCCTCGACTATTACCAAGTGCTGGGTGTGCCAATTCAGGCAACGCCGGAGCAAATCGAGCAAGCGTTTCAGGATCGGCTGTTGCAACTGCCCACCCATCAACACTCCCCCACCACCGTTGCCACCCGTCGTGAACTCATTGAGCAAGCCTATGCGGTTTTGCGAGAACCTGAGCAGCGCCATGCCTACGATCGCCACCGCCGTGCCGTTGACCCTGATGATTTGATTGCCCAGTTGGATCCCGATACCACCGCTCCCCACCTTGAAATTAGTGATCAGCAATTTTCGGGGGCGCTCCTCCTGCTCTATGAACTGGGGAACTACTCCCAAGTGGTCAAACTGGGAGAACAATTCCTAAAGGGGGATGCTTTTGATCTCAACCGCCCCTATACTTCCTCTGCCGTCGTTGCTGACATTACGCTGACTGTGGCTTTGGCCTATTTGGAATTGGGACGCGAGGAATGGCAGCGGCAGTCCTACCAAGCAGCCGCCTCTCGCCTCGCAGCCGGTCTAGGGGTACTTCAGCGGGCGAACCTGTTTCCTGAACTCCAAGAGCAGTTTCAGACGGAACTGAATCGCCTACGTCCCTACCACATTCTGGAGTTACTGGCACTGCCGCTATCCGATAGTGTGAATCGGCAGCGGGGTATTTTATTGCTGCGGGAGATGCTCAGCGATCGCGGGGGGATTGAAGGTCGCCATGACGATCACTCTGGCCTTGGGGTTGAGGATTTTCTGAAATTTATTTTGCAACTGCGCAGCCATCTCACCGTAGCAGAGCAACAGGAACTCTTTGAACGAGAATCCCGCCGTCCCTCAGCAGTAGCGACCTATCTGGCAGTGCATGCGCTGGTGGCACGGGGTGTACAGGAACTTCAGCCAAGCTATATTCGCCGCGCCAAGGATTTACTAGAGCGACTCTCTCCCAATCAAGACATCTACCTTGAACTGGCCAGTTGTTTACTGCTGTTGGGTCAACCTGCTGAGGCACTGGCCGCTCTCGATAAATCTCAAGATCAGCAGAGTCTCGCCTTTATCCGCCGTCATTCCCATGACTCCAGCGATCTGCTGCCGGGGCTGTACTACTACACAGAGCAATGGCTACGGGAAGAAATTTATCCTGCCTTTCGGGATTTGGGGGAAACGCCGGTGGCCTTGGATGCCTACTTTGCGGATCCCGATATCCAAACCTACCTAGAAGCTCTCAGTGACGACTCCTTTGCCCCTGAACCGCCCAGCACCACTGCCTCTGCCCTCCCCGAAGTCATTAGACCAACGGTGGCCGTGCCGCCGCCCGTCTCCTTCACAGCGGAAACGTTGCCCTTGGAGTATCATACTGGGCTGGGTCAAGGCTTTTCGGCATCGGCTGCTACCCGCTCTTCAACCGCCACGGAGACCGACACGCCCCCAGCATCCACTCGCAAACGGCGCCGCCCGCCAACCAGTCACCACAAAAAACGTCAGACTTGGTTTTGGATGGGTGCAGGGGTTGTTCTTGTTGGGTTGGGCGCCTTGGCAAAAGTTTATTGGCCAGCCAAAACGGCTGAAGCCCCCCCACCACCGCCAGTGACCCCGACGCCAACTCCTGTGGCAACGCCACAACCAACGACCTTAGCCACCACCTTAACGCCGGAGATGGCACGCGATCGCCTCCATCAGTGGCAGCAAATTAAAGCCAAAGCCTTGGGTATGACGTTTCAGGTGGACAAACTAGCAACGATTTTGGCGGAGCCAGAACTCAGCCGCTGGCGATCGCGGGCACAGAGCTTAAAATCCGAGGGCAGCCATTGGGTCTATACCCTCAAGAACCTAGAAGTGAAGGAAGTCCGTCCCCGAGGGAGCGATCGCGTGGATGTATTGGCGGAAGTCAATGAGGATGCCCGTTTCTATGAACAGGGGACGCTACGCAATGATATTTCCTATAGCGATCCCTACCGCGTCATTTACACCTTTACCCGTCGCGGCAATCAATGGTTGATTCAACGCATGCAGGTGGTTAGCTAAGGGGCATTTCCACCTGTCGGCCAAACTTGAGATTCAAGAGAGACAACGACAGGATAAATAGGAATAAGACCAGTCCCATCGTACAGGCGTAGTTTATCTCTAAGCGCTGAAAGGCATTCTCGTAGATGTAATAAACAATGGTCTTGGAGCTATTGAGGGGCCCCCCTTGGGTCATGACATAGACCTCTTCAAAGACCTTCGTGGCAGAAATTGCTGAGATAATGCTCACCAAAAGAATATAGGGACGCATCAGCGGTAAGGTAATATCCCAATGCTGTCGCCAGCCGTCACTACCATCGAGTGCTGCCGCTTCGTAGAGTTCACCACTAATCCCCTGAAGTCCCGCCAGATAGATCACCATGTAGTAGCCCAAGCCTTTCCAAATCGTGACGGCCATGACACTAAAGAGGGCGAGTTGGGGACTTGTCAGCCAAGGAATCGGGGTGTCCCGCAGATGTAGACCCTGTACCAGTTGGTTGAAGAGGCCATTGGGGGCATAGAGCCAGCGCCAAGCAATCCCCGCCACCACCATTGAGATAATCACGGGGCTGTAGTAGGCAGCACGAAACCAGTGGATGCCCCGCAGGGGTTGATTGACCAAAATCGCCAACAGCAGGGGGGCGATCGCCAGAATCGGCACCACTACCACTAAATAGAGGAAAGTATTGGCCAAGGTTTTCCAGAAAACACCATCGCGCCACAATTGCGCAAAGTTGGCCCATCCCACCCACACAGGCGGACTCAGGAGATCCATCTCATAGCGAGTGAAACTAAGGAAAAAGGCCTGTAGGGCTGGCCAAAAGACCGTCAGTGTGAGTAACCCCAAGGCAGGGGCAAGAAAGAGATAGGAGGTGAGCGATCGCCCTTTCATTGGCTGCGGGGGTGCTGTTGACGATAGGCACGCATTTGCGCCACAAACTCGCCAAAGAGATAATCAGCATCGTGGGGGCCGGGGCTGGCCTCAGGGTGATACTGCACTGAGAAAATCGGCAATGTTTGGTGCTTCAGACCGGCAACGGTTTTGTCATTGAGGTTAAAGTGGGTAATCTCAACGGGGGTTTGGGCAAGGGATTCTTCAGTAATGGCAAAGCCGTGGTTTTGGCTGGTAATTTCCACTTGCCGCGTCAGGCCAGCGGGCTGGTTCAACCCCCGGTGACCAAATTTCAGCTTGAAGGTTTCCGCCCCCAAAGAAAGTCCCAACAACTGATGCCCCAGACAAATGCCAAACATGGGACGCTGAGCCACCAGTAATTTGCGTGCGGTTTCAATGCCTTCCTGAACCGCCGCAGGGTCGCCGGGGCCATTGGAGAGGAAAATGCCATCGGGGTCATAGCTGAGAATCGTTTCCGCTGGCGTATCCGCCGGCACGACAATCACACGGCAGCCATAGCTGGCCAAGCGACGGAGAATATTGCGCTTCACACCAAAGTCAATGGCCACAACTGTTAGCGGTGGCTCTTCGCTGGCCGTTTGGGGACGAAATTCCCAGGCCGGGGGCGTTGGCTCTGTCCATTCATAGGGGGTGCGGGTGGTCACCACCTTGGCTAGATTTTGCCCCTGCATACTGGGAGCGGCAAGGACTTTTTGCAGCAGTTCAACGGGATCAAGGATTTCCGTGGAGATGCCGCCATTCATGGCACCGACAGTACGAATTTTGCGGGTGAGGGCGCGGGTGTCAATCCCATAAATGGCGGGAATGCGATGGGCTTTGAGGTAATCAGGTAAGGATTGTTGCGATCGCCAGTTACTGGGAATGTCACAAATATGGCGAGCAACCGCACCGCGCACTTGGGGGCGATCGGATTCATCGTCTTCGGGCGTGGTTCCGGTATTGCCCAACTCAGGGTAGGTGAATGTCACGATTTGACCACAATAGCTAGGGTCGGTGAGTACCTCTTGATAACCCGTCATGCCGGTGTTAAAAACCACCTCTCCAATGGCCGTTCCCGGTGCCCCAAAGGAAAAACCGCGAAAGACTGAACCATCGGCAAGAACCAGCAAGGCGGGTGTCGGCATTTCAATATCTCCAACTGGGAAAGCCCAATAGTTTATTGTGCATGATAAAGCCGGCCGTTGACTGCACAAGAATTCTCTGATGTTTTGATTTTCTTACTTGCGGCGACTCACCTGTTCGGTTAGATAATCTGCCGCTGTGGCCACTAGGGGAATAATCCGTGCATAGGGCATCCGCGTCGGCCCTAGAATGCCAATACTGCCCACGGGGGAGTCCCCATAGCAGTAGCAGGAATAGACCAATGTACAGGACTGCATCGGCGCTAAGGTATTTTCACTGCCAATGCGGATTTGCACCTGCGAGGGGGCTTGGGTATCGGCACTGATCAAGGGAGCCAGTTGATCCTGTTGGTCTTCGAGAAGATGCAGTAGCATTTGTACCTGCTCCACTTGGGAAAACTCTGGCTGCTGGAGAACATCGGCAAGACCACTGATGACAAAGGAGGTGCCTTGCTGGCTGTAGCGATCGCTCAACTGCCGCAGTAGGGTCTGAAGCTGCTGACTGTAGGTCTGAAACTCCAAATCCAGTTTTTGCCAGTCAATGGCACTGAGTTCCACCAGCGATCGCCCCTGCAACTGATGGTTAAGAAAGTTGGTAAGCACCTGTACAGTCCGCTCCCGCAGCTCAGGATCCTCTTCCCCTTGATCCAATTGGATCAGGGCGGATTGGGTTTCATAGGTATCGAGAACAAGAATGACCATCACTTGGTGCGGCTCTAAAGCCACCAGCTGAATGAGGCGAATCTGCCGCTCCAAACGATTGGGCAGCGTGATCAGCGTAATGTAACCGCTGAGATCTGAGAGCAACTGCGCCGCTTGCCGCAAGATCACCTCAAGACGTTGTTGTCCCCAGATAAACCGCTCACTCAAGAGGCTCTCAGCTTTGCGAGCCACATCGGGAATGGGCTGGATTAGTTCATCCACATAGACGCGATAGCCAGAATCAGAGGGCACCCGCCCTGCGGAGGTGTGGGGTTGGTAAAGCAGGCCACTTTTTTCGAGGAGCAGCATCGTATTGCGCACCGTGGCCGGGCTGACGTTGAGGTTGTATTCCGTGGCGATCGCCTTTGAGCCAACAGGTTCTGCGGTGGCAATGTAATGGTTAATGGTGGCGCCCAGAATTTGCTTTTGGCGATCGCTGAGTTCAATCGTCATAACCCCTTACACCTGTGACTTGTTATCTGTGTTTTTTATCTATCTATAAACTAGCCTTTGTATTTCAGCAATTCTGAGTTGCAACTTGCCGCTATGGCGATTGGTCTTTTGTGACTAAAAACTCAGCTAGAAATGGCTAAGCAGTACTGCCAATGGGGGATTCCCAAATAAATTGCAGATGGATCGACCAAGGCTGGCAGGAGCGGCTGGTCACCTCGATCGCCCGCAAAAATTCCCGTAGATAAAACCGTTGCTCCGCTGCCGAGAGTTGGTACCAAAATTGCGGCTGACCAAGGGTCACCGCTAGTTGCACAAGATTGCTAGGAGGCAATTGCGCCTGCTGTGCTTCAAGTTGTGCCCGTTCCCCAGCCAGTTTATAGCGGCGCAGTTGAGCGGTTTCGGGATCCAAGAGGCCTTGGGCTTCTAGTTCGGCAAGGCGGTGCAGTTGGGTTTCAATTGCTTGCAGTTGAGCCGTCAGCGGTGGCGGCAGCAGCGACAGTTGGGCGATCGCGGGCGGCAGGCGCTCAGCAATTTGATCAATCACAGCAGCCAAAGCCGCGTCGTAGGGAATGCTGCGACACTTGGGGGAGAGGGGACAGTGGAGGGGACGCAAATAGGCATATTGGCTCGGTTGGCGGTAGGGTTGCACCTGAGTCCGGCCAAAGCGTTGCTGACATTGGCGGCAAATCACCAATCCCGCCAGAGGATGGGGGGCACTGGCACTGCGACGAGGCAGAGAGCGTTGGCGTCGCAACAGCCGATCCACCTGAGCCGCTTCATCGGGGGCAATCAGGGGGGCATGGGTCTGGGGAATCACCGTTTTCCCTTGGTAGTAGAGATGGCCGCGATAGACGGGGTGGGTCAACCAGCGCCGACCGGTCGCTACGCTAATCTGCTTGTGGTGGGTGGTGGCAATAAAGCGCACCGCCGCACTGAGGGAGCCATAGAGGAGAAAATGCTCGACAAAATCCTTGACGACAACGGCTGCCGCTCGATCAATGACATAGTGCTCTTTGCCGCGGCGATAGCCATAGGGAGCACGACCCGGCGGCGGACGGTGCTTGAGACGATTGCGGGCATGGCTGTGGCAGAGGGTTTGCTGGTGGAGTTGCTGCTTTACCTGATCCCAAAGGGCTAAGAGTTGATCGCCACTGGGGGGGCGATCGCTCACGTAGCCTTCGGCTAGGGCAATCACGGTAATACCCGCTGCCTCCAGTTGCCGCAGGCGATCGCTCACTTCCATCACCGTTTGGCCAAGGGCACTTAATTGGTGCAACAGCCAATAGCCCGGTGCTAACCGCTGCAACCAGTACCGCAACTGCGGCCGAGCAGCCTCCGCATCCAGTACCCAGTGGTCAATCTCCTGCCCCCACACTTGGGGATCGGGTAGGGGCTGCCAGAGGGGATCAATGTACTCGTAGGCAATAATGACCACACATTACATCGTCCTGAGGATCAGGTCGTTGCCGGTACTAGGGTTGGCCTAGGATTGGGCATGGTCTCCGGCGGCAAGCCATAAATGGAGTTATAGAGGGCATTGTAGGCTAGTGCTGATTTTGTCCAGCTAAAGTCCTCGCGCATACCCCGCTGCTGGAGGGTGTGCCACTCCCGTTTGTAGCGATACCCTTCCCAAGCCCGCACTAGACAGGTGTAGAAGTCAAGGGGTTCATAGCGGTCAAAGCAGTAGCCCGTTCCCGTTTGCTTCTCGGGGTCATGGTGAAAGACAGTATCCACAAGGCCACCGGTACGGCGCACAATTGGTACACAGCCATAGCGCAGGGCAATCATTTGGGCAATGCCACAGGGTTCAAATCGGCTCGGCATAATGAAGGCATCGGCACCGCCATAGATCCGCCGCGACAGGACATCACTGTAGAGCAACTGGACACTACAGCGCCCCGGAAAGCGTGAGGCAATTTGCCACATTTGGGTTTCGTAGTAGCGATCGCCCGTTCCCAAGAGGACAAACTGGCTATCGGTGTAGGCCAAAAAGCGATCCAGCACCTGAATCAACAGATCCAACCCCTTTTGCTCCACCAAGCGGGTGACCATCCCCACCAAGAAAGCACCGGAGTTCACCTCCAACCCCAGTTCCTCTTGGAGCGCAATTTTGTTGGCCTTACGCCGCTCGAGGGTATCTACGCTGTAGTTTTGCACAAGGGCGCGATCGGTACTGGGATCAAAGACCTCTGTATCAATACCATTGAGAATGCCGGAGAGCTTGCCACTAATAAACGACAGCAGCCCTTCCAATTTTTCACCATATTCGGGGGTTTTAATCTGTTCGGCGTAGGTGGGCGAAACCGTATTGACGCGATCGGCATACTGCACGGCTGCCGCCATCGTATTGTGCCCCTGCATGTACCACGGACACCAAGTAATTTGCTCGAGGCGCCACCGCCAAGGCCCTTGATAGGCCAAGTTATGGATTGTAAACACAGTGGTAATGTCGGGATCCTGATGCATCCACACTGGGATCATTCCCGTGTGCCAATCGTGGCAATGGATAATCTGGGGTTTCCAGTAGTTCCAAGCAAATTCTGCTGCCCCATTGGCAAAGAAGGTGAACCGCCAGTCCTCATCCTCACCGTAGTAGATGCGGCGGGGATTAAAGCAGGGATGGCCAAACAGGTAAAGGGGAACATCCGACCCCGGCAACACGGTTTCATAGACATGGAACGTCTGAAACATGGCATGGCCAATCCAGATGGGATCCTTGGGGATCTCCACCTTATCGGGCAAGAAGCCATAGTAGGGCATAAAGATACGCACATCATGTCCCATGCGGCGTAACACCTTGGGCAGGGAACCCACCACATCTCCCATGCCCCCCACTTTCGCCAGCGGTGCCGCCTCAGCAGCAACAAATAGAATTCGCATGATCCTCCTGAACCTGTTTTTTGGCCAATTCTAGGGCAACGCAATTGCCGTTAACCTACCACAAGTGCGGGACAATTTGGCGTACGATCGCCCTTGATACGTCTTTGGAATTGACAATCCCTATGACCGATTCTCCCCTCGTGCAACGGGTCAAAGAAGTTCATGAGCAGGCGCGTCTGTTGGCGACGCTGGATGCCACTGCCCGCAATGATGCCTTAGAACAGGTAGCCTGTGCCCTTGAGGCGGCGCGGGAGGAGATTCTGGCGGCCAATGCTGCCGACTGTGAGCAGGCCAAGGCCAATCAGCTCAATCCTTCTCTCTATGCGCGGTTGGAACTGAGTCCCAGTAAACTAGCGGCGGCGATCGCCGGGGTGCGTCAAGTGGCGGCCCTTGCGGATCCTCTAGGTCAGCGCCAACTCCATCGCGAATTGGATACAGGCTTAATTCTCAGTCGCGTCACCTGCCCTTTGGGGGTGCTGGGGGTAATTTTTGAAGCGCGTCCCGATGCCGTCGTGCAGATCGCTTCCTTGGCAATTAAATCGGGGAATGGCGCCATTCTCAAGGGAGGACAGGAGGCGAGTCGCTCTTGCCAAGCGATTATGCAGGCCATTCACAGAGGGCTAGAGAAGTCGGCAGTGCCCGCTGGGGCGATCGCCCTCCTGATGCGGCGGGCAGAAATTACGGAATTGCTGCAACTCGATCAATGGGTTGATCTGATCATTCCGCGGGGTTCCAATGAATTTGTACGTTATATCCAGAACAACACGCGGATTCCTGTGCTGGGGCACGCCGATGGTCTGTGTCATCTCTATGTGGATGTCGCTGCGGATCTGGAGAAGGCGATCGCCATTACCCTCGACGCCAAAACCCAGTACCCTGCCGCCTGTAACGCCATTGAGACGCTTCTTGTCCATCGGGGCATTGCCGAAGCCTTTTTACCCAAAGTGGCTGCTGCCCTTGAGAAAGCAGGGGTGGAATTGCGGGGGGACGGGATCGCCTGCCACCTCGTGCCCATGACCCTTGCCAGTGAAGCCGACTGGGCGACAGAATACTGCGATTTGATCCTCTCCATCAAAGTCGTTCCCGATCTCGATGCCGCGCTGGATCACATTGCCACCTATGGATCGGGGCACACTGAAGCCATTGTTACCGAGGATGCCACCGCCGCCGCCCGTTTTCTGCAAGAGGTGGATGCCGCTGGCGTTTTTCACAATTGCTCCACCCGCTTTGCCGATGGCTTCCGCTATGGCTTTGGCGCTGAAGTCGGTATCAGTACCCACAAATTACCGCCGCGAGGCCCGGTGGGGCTAGAGGGATTAGTCACCTACAAATACCAACTGGTGGGGAATGGCCACATTGTGGCAACCTATAGCGGCGCCAATGCCAAACCCTTTACCCATCGTGATTTGGAATCCTAACGAATTTAAGGGATTGTTAAGCAACAAACAAAGCCAATTTGTCTGTTTCAGAATGGAGATATAGGGCAATTGTGATTTAACCACCGTGCAGATGATGACCGCTGCAAACTTTGCCTATCCAGTCTCCGTTGGAAATGTATTGCGTGCTTTACCCAGTGTTTGAGCAAAGGAGCAGCCTGCGTTTGTCAACGGACAATTCTGACTTGGGAATTGCGTGCAGTTAGGTGATTCACAGATTCACGATAGCAAAGGGAGCCAAAGACACTCAAAACTTTAACGGCTCAAGCACTGCTGTTGCATCCCCAGAGGGACAGCAAACGGCAATTTAATCAATGAAACTTAATGTTTGGGAGCATAACAATGACTCAATCTATCCCTAGACCAACCAGTGAAGTGACCCATCGGGAAACAGCGTTTGTTTTAGAACTGAATTCCTTGAGCTGCAAAGACCTGCCACTGGTAGGGGGCAAAAACGCTTCTTTGGGGGAAATGCTCCAACAACTGACGCCCAAAGGCATTAATGTCCCCGATGGTTTTGCGACCACGGCCTATGCCTACCGTTACTTTATTCAAGCGGGAAATCTTGATACCCAACTGCGGCGGCTCCTTGAAGGTCTCGATGTCGAGGATGTCACAGAACTCCACCGCGTGGGGCAAGCGATCCGCTCGCTAATTTTGCACACGCCGTTTCCCCAAGAATTGACGGATGCGATTGCTGCCGCCTACCAAAAAATGTGCGATCGCTATGGCCCAAATACGGACGTGGCGGTTCGCTCCAGTGCCACCGCTGAAGATTTGCCCGATGCTAGCTTTGCCGGTCAGCAGGAAACCTACCTCAATGTCCATGGTCTCAAGGGCGTTCTCGATGCCTGTCATCGCTGCTTTGCCTCACTCTTTACGGATCGGGCGATCTCCTACCGCCAGATCAAAGGCTTTGACCACTTCAATGTGGCCCTGTCGGTGGGGGTGCAAAAAATGGTGCGCTCCGACTTGGCCTGCTCTGGTGTGATGTTCTCCATTGACACGGAAACAGGCTTTAAGGACACAGCGCTGATTACTGCCGCCTATGGCTTGGGTGAAAACGTTGTCCAAGGTGCCGTCAACCCCGATGAATACCTTGTCTTTAAGCCAACCTTGAAGGCGGGCTATAAACCCATCTTGAAAAAAGCCCTCGGTACCAAGGAAATCCGCATGGTCTATGCCCTTGGCGGGACGAAGCTCACCCGCAATGAACCCGTGCCTGAGCCACTGCGGAAACAATTTGCCCTCAGCGACGAAGAAATCCTCACCCTAGCCCGCTGGGCCTGCCTCATTGAGGAGCACTACTCTGCTCTGCGGGGTACCTATACACCGATGGATATTGAGTGGGCAAAGGATGGCCTCACAGGTGAACTCTTTATCGTGCAGGCGCGCCCCGAAACCGTCCAATCCCAAAAAGCCACGAATGTCCTGCGCAGCTACCATCTTGAAGCAAAAGGGACGTTGCTCGCCACAGGTCGGGCAGTTGGCGAAATGATTGGCCAAGGCCGTGCCCGCGTCATTCTCAACGTCCGCAATATCGATCAGTTCCAAGCGGGGGAAGTGCTGGTGACCCATCGCACGGATCCCGACTGGGAGCCCATCATGAAAAAAGCCAGTGCCATTGTCACCGATCAGGGGGGACGCACTTGCCATGCGGCGATTATTGCCCGTGAGTTGGGCATTCCTGCCATTGTCGGTTGTGGCGATGCCACCGAAACCATCCCCAATGGTGTTGAGGTCACAGTTTCCTGTGCTGAAGGGGAAGAGGGGCACGTCTATCAGGGATTACTGCCCTTCCATGTGGAGGAAGTGGCTCTGGAAAATCTGCCGCGGACCCGCACCCAAATCTTGATGAATGTGGGTAACCCCGAGGAAGCCTTCAGCTTGGCGGCAATTCCCAATGATGGGGTGGGGTTGGCACGTATGGAGTTCATTATTGCTAACCACATTCAGACCCATCCCTTGGCGCTGTTGCACTACGATGAACTGACCGATGAAGGGGCAAAACGGAAAATTGCCGAGCTGACTCAAAACTACACCGACAAGGCGGAATACTTTGTTGATAAATTGGCTCAGGGGATTGGGGCGATCGCTGCCGCCTTTTATCCCAAGCCTGTGGTCGTGCGCATGTCCGACTTCAAGAGCAATGAGTACGCCAACCTCTTGGGCGGTCGCCAGTTTGAACCCCATGAAGAAAACCCAATGATTGGCTGGCGGGGCGCTTCCCGTTACTACGACCCCAACTATGCCGAAGGCTTTGCCCTTGAATGCCGCGCCATGAAGAAAGTCCGCGATGAGATGGGGCTGACGAACGTGATTCTGATGATTCCCTTCTGTCGTACCCCAGAGGAAGGACGGCGAGTGCTGGCGGAGATGGCTAAACATGGGCTGAAGCAAGGGGAAAATGGTCTGCAAGTCTATGTGATGTGCGAACTCCCCAGCAACGTGGTGTTGGCGGATGCCTTTGCCGAAGTCTTTGATGGCTTCTCCATTGGCTCCAATGACCTGACGCAACTCACGCTGGGGTTGGATCGCGATTCGGCCTTGGTGGCGCACCTGTTTGATGAACGCAATGAAGCGGTCAAACGCATGGTGGCGCAAGCGATTCAAACGGCGAAGGCCAAGGGGCGCAAAATTGGCATCTGTGGTCAAGCCCCCAGTGACTATCCTGAGTTTGCTCAATTCTTGGTAGCGCAAGGGATTGACTCCATTAGCCTCAACCCCGACTCCGTCCTGAAGACGATGCTGCAAATTGCTGAGGCTGAACAACAGGCCTAGAGTGCACAACCCAGTGACAACGCCTAAGCTGAGGGCAGAGAATTGAAGCCGCGATCGCTCTGCCCTTTTCTGTGGGTAACGCCAGCAAGTAGGATCAAAGGAATCAGGTGGAGAATATTGGCGTGGACATAGCAGCAATTCAGGAACTCATTACCTCAGCGGATGTGGGCGATCGCCTGCGGGGCATTAATCAACTGCGTAGCCTTGACCCCAACGATGCCTTTCGGCTCATTCAACCCCTCAGCCAAGATGAAAATTCCCGTGTCCGCTACGCTGCGGTGAGTCAAATTGCCAGCCTTGGGCACGTCAATCTCAATCAAGCCCATGACCTGTTGCGCGATCGCCTGCTCCATGACAGCGAAACGGATGTCCGTGCTGCTGCAGCGGATGCGATGGCTGCCCTACAAGTTCCCTTTGCCCTTGAAGATTTAGAAACGGCCTACCACAGTACCGATGATTGGCTGTTGCAGTTTAGTATCATTGCCGCCTTGGGTGCCCTAGGCAATCCTGCTGCTGTTGGGCTGCTCACGGAAGCCCTCAATAATCCCCAAGAATTGGTGAAATTAGCCGCCATTGGTTCCTTGGGTGAACTGAAACAACCAGAAAGCATTGTCCACCTGCGGCAGTTTGTCGAGTATCCCGATTGGCAAGTCCGCCATCGGCTAGCGATCGCCCTTGGCCAAATTGGCACTCCAGAGACTCGCCCCCTGCTGGAACAGTTGACCACTGATTCTGCGGAAGCGGTTGCCGAAGCGGCTCGCACTAGTTTGGCTCAGTTAACTACTTAACACCCGTGGGTTATACGCTACCAGTTTTTGCGGCGGCGGCGGCGGTGGCGGCATTGCGTTGCCTTACGGAAGGAACCTGTCCCAAGGAAATCACCCTTGCGCTGCTACGCCCCAATCGCTGTGAAACCTTTAGGATTGCCCAAGGGGCATGCTTAGATGACCAACAGGCTTTGGCCATTACCTACAGTGAACCCAGTGATCCCCTTGATCTCACCCGCCATACCCCGATCTGGGCTTGGGTGCGCTGGCAAGACCCTGCAACTGCTCCCAAAATTTACATTGAGGGGGGCTTTGGGGTGGGGCGCGATCGCGCCACGGGCGAGGCAGCTATCTATCGCTATGCCCGCTTGTTGTTAACCACTAACCTGTTGCTCTATTGTCCTAAGGAGCGGGCGATCGCCGTCACGATTCTCCTGCCCCAAGGGCGAGACTTAGCAGAGCGCACCTCCAATGCGGCCTTTGGCATTATTGAAGGCCTTTCCCTCTTGGGCACCACCGCCTTAGCCCAACCCCTCACAGCCTCGGAGCAACTGGAGCGCTATCGCGAGGACTTAGCCCAGAAAGCAGCAAAATCTCCCATCCTCGTCTTTTGTATTGGCGAGAACGGCCTTCAGGTGGCGCAGCAACTCCAGATTCCCCCTTCCCTGTGTGTAAAAACTGCCAATTGGCTAGGGCCAATGCTGGTGGCCGCTGCTCAACACAAGGTTCAACAGTTGCTCCTCTTGGGTTACCACGGCAAATTAATTAAACTCGCTGGCGGCATTTTCCATACCCATCACCACCTTGCGGATGCTCGCCACGAAATTCTCACCGCCTTTTGTGCCCTTGCAGGCTTAGACCCAGAGACTCTGCATCAGGTGTGGCAAGCACCAACGGTTGAGGCTGCCCTCAAATTTTTAGCAACAATGGCTCCCCAAGCCTTACCTGAGATTCTCAGCCACATTGCCAACCGCATTGATGAGCGCGCCATTACCTATATCCATGCCCATTGTGCTGCTCCCATGGGGCGGTCATTACAGGTGGGATGTGCCTTGTTTGGGCGCGATCGCCAAATTATCGCCATCAGCGAGGCAGGAAACCTAATTTTGACAAGGATTAGGCTATACTAAGTGAAAGACTCAATAAAATCTGTACCAGCACTTATGAATACAAACTGCCATGTTCTGATCACGAATAAGTCCAAGCTATAGCTCATATTCTTGAGTAATATTCATGACGCTTTGAGTATAGCCTATCCCTCTTGAAAATATCTCATCTCCTTTCGAAATGGCTATACAAGGGCTGTATTGCAGAAAGCTCTACCCAAATGAGATGCTAACTTCATCCCAGCGGCCTGATGGTGCGATTGTCTTCAACTCATCAATAGACTTAAATTTTCTACCCTGTTTAATTTCTTGAATAATTTTTTCAGCTTCTTTAAGCTCTAACCTCGGAACACTCTTGGCAAGATTCTTAGCGTTTTTATAGGAGTTGATGCGCACAGATTTTTGTGGATTTAGATTAGTCTTTGTCTCTTTAGAGATATGTTGCTGCAATTCACTAAATTTGCTTTTCAGATTATCCAATTCTTGGAAAATTTTTTCTAGAAAATTTACAATAGCCTTATTTTGGTCATTTAAGCTCTTCTGTAACTCAGAAAATAATTTCATAACTGATTGGGAATCTTGATCAACTAAGTTACTTCTCTCTGATTCTTGTGAATAAGAACCATCATCTTTAGAATTTATTTGCAAGATAGATTTGAATCTTTCTTGGAAGGTTAGAACTTCTTCATCTTCAAGCTCAATTCTTGATGCCCATAATTGATGGATACCCAATTCACGGGCAAATTCAACTATCTCCTTGCCGAAGACAACTTCATACGCTGTCTCACCTTCTGGTGTAGTGACTGGACGAATAATGAGGGGGATGAGGTTGGTTTTATATTTATCTAAGTCTTCACGGATCAGTTGTGGTGAAGCAGAGAATAAGTCTTTGGGGTAGGTCTCTGGTACTGTCAGATAATCAATATGAATCTGACCCTGATGTGTCTGATGTAAGCCGAGGTGCTTCGAGATGTGATTGGAGTGACTCATACTCTATGATGCCTGAGTAAAAAGATAGCGAGCTAAATTTTCAAATGAAGTCGTTAAATCATCAATCGATTCTTTATCTGATCGATCTAATTCTTCATAAAATTTTCTACTAAATATCGGTTGCTGAGACTCTGTGGCTCGCAACATCACAACTCGGTGTGCAATCCATGTTGATTCGGGTAGAATTTGCACGGTCTGTCTGCCATTGGCTGCTTTTTCAAGAATATTCGACAACTTCTCTTTCATCTCATAGTTAGCTGCCGATGTTGTACGATTATACATACTCACAGCGATTCCAAGGGGTCGAGGCGGAGTTTCCATGGCATCCCTCATGGCCTCAAGGCGGGCTAGAACGTACTCTATTGCCCGTATAGGGTAGGGGGCAAATTGCGTCGGTATGAGTACCCCATCAGACGCCATTAAAGCAATGGCATTGACTTTACCAAAGGCGGGTGGTGGATCAATCAGCACAATGTCATAGCCATGATTTTTGAGTTTTCGTTGTAATACTCGATCAATATCAATCGTGCTGATGAGTGCGGGTTCCTTGTCAGCTAGGCGAATGTGGGCGGGAACAATGTCAAGGTGTAGGTTGCCCCAAGCTCTTTGATAGACCACATCTTCTAGGCCAACCTTTGGCTCTAGCAATAGGTCAGCAATATCCTTCTTGCCTTGCTCTTCTACATCTTTGAGAGGGTTAATGCCGACGCCAATGGTTAAGTTAGACTGTGGGTCAATATCAATCAAGAGAACTCGCTTACCCATCGTGGCAAAGGCAGCACCAAGATTGAGGGTTAGCGTTGTTTTGCCAACGCCCCCCTTGTGATTAAAGACGGTAATGATCATGGGTGACTCCTTAGAAGTGGTTGAGGAGATAGAAAAACTCTTTGCAAGTGCCTTTTCAAAATAATGATAGACTTTGAGCCTTTGCTGGGTTAAGGCAGTCACTAGAGCAGCGGCTGCAGAGCGGTGTAAAATTTTAGTCAGTTTCTGAATGGTTTGTTGATCGAGGATCCCTGAAGCACATGTCACCTGCTGAAGTGGTTCTCTAAGGGGATTTTGATACAAAAGGTGGTATTCTCGGCCATTGGTGAGTAACCCAAAAACAGCCTGCGCTGCTTCCATGTAATACCTCAATTGCTGGCCACCCGTCAGCCGGGACTGCGCTGGAGTTTTGACCTCAATGATCAGATAGTTCAGGGGGCGATCGCCCGCCATCGGTAAGGTCACCAAAAAATCAGGGTAGCCCTTTCCAATTCGAGGTTTGGCTTGATACTCAGAAGACTGATAGCCCCACTGCTTGAGCAACGGTAGGATAATTTTCTGTTCCGTATTTGCTTCATTGCCCATGGGAAGCCGCTATGCAGGGAGCGCGCTCAGAGGCACATCCAACAAAATTATCCTTGACAACAATAAGCAATTCAATTTGCTAACAAATCTTTATAATGTGATCTAAATATGATAAGTACATTGTGATTCTCCCTTAAGCCAAGCGTGCCAGCCAGTCTGGCATTTCCCACTCCAGTATCACTCCAGTATATTTTTGGGGGTTTGAAGCATGACTTCTTCATACTCTGGATTGAATTGATAGTCACCTGCGATCAACTGCTGAGCATCGTGACTGAGTAACTCTTCAAAGGAATTGGCAAGAACTTCATAGCTACAGTTTTCATCACAAACCTCGATCACTTGCCCGATCGTCCCTGTGGGCGCGGGGTCAAGGTTAATGTATCGCAGAATGTTACCATTCATACAAGTAATTGGAATTCAGTGGGGATAATAAATCAACGGTTTCACCGCCCCTTTGATAAAAATAACTTGGGAAGCCACCCGACTCTTCCAAAAGGAAATGCTAAAGAAATCAGGGTCTTGGCAACTGCGGCCAATGTCTTGATCTAGTTCGTATTGCTGGATGATGTCATCGCAGGAGAGGAGCTTATTCCCATCTCCAAGTAGTGCCCCGACTATACCAGATTCGCCATTGTGCAGACTGAGGAATTCTTTGAAGCAGGGGGGCAGTGGTAGGCCAATGGCAGACTCCACTCTGGCAATTTCAGCAGCACTAGCGGGTGGGTTCAGTCCTTCTAGGACGTTTGGCGCATGGTTTCTCATCCAGTCAAGGATGATCGCTAAGCTCTCATGAATGCTCATCAGTGATTCTCCAGTGATACTTTCTGGCAGCAGGCAGAGACATACCATTCTTGTCACAAAGACACTCAAAACTCTGAAAACCGGTACAGAAGAGAATCGCATCCCCTTCATGTACGCCACATTTCAGAAAAGAGCTGTCGCACAATAGCAATAGATGCTTGAGGTGAAGCAGATGCCCTCTCTACGTTATCTCGATGCTTTGGAGTATGCCGCTGTTCTGCATCGTGAACAAACGCGCAAGGGATCAAATGTGCCCTATATTTCCCACTTAGTCGCAGTATCAATGATCGCCCTTGAGTATGGTGCCGATGAGGATGTGGCGATCGCCAGCTTGCTCCATGATGCTGTTGAAGATCAAGGGGGACTGCTGACCCTAGAGGCTATTCGTGAGCGTTATGGCGATCGCGTTGCTGCAATTGTCCGCGCCTGTTCTGATTCAGTGGCCAATACCCTAGAAGGAGATGCAAAATTGCCTTGGGCAACTCGCAAACTAGCCTATATCAAACACATTCAACAGGGCACCACTGCCGATCGCGACACTCAACTGGTCTCCGCCAGTGATAAATTGCACAACCTACTGTGCATTCTTAGAGACTATGGCAACATTGGTGGTGATGTTTGGGCACGTTTTCGGGCGGGTCGAGAGGGGGTTCTTTGGTACTACCGCGAGTTGATTGCTGCCTTTGAGGGTGCTCATCTTATTCCTCTAGGCCTGTTAGAGCAGTTGCAACACACCTACCAAGAACTGACCCGTGCCGTTGTGAGTCGGGAGGGCTTTGTGCTGCCGTCTAGTTATGTGCCTATGGTATAGGCCAAGGGTGGTGCTTCCCTAGAGTCTCCGCAGGAGTAGTATCATGAAAGCAATTTCAAGCCCACTGGCGTCACCAAGTTAGGAGCATCAATCAATGGATGGCTTTTGGGAAAATGTCCTGCGCTACCAACGGTATTTTGTTACGGTTCTATTGGGCGTAGTGTGGAATGTCGTTGAGCCATTGGTGCCTCTTTTGAAGCGTCCGCTGAGCGCGATCGCCCTTATTGGCCTCATGGTGGGACTCCTCACATTTGTGGCATTGACGTTACGCGCAATGTTGGGTTTAACCGCTGCATAAGGTGGCACGATGACCTCTTCCCTGCCCATCAAGGCACAAATTGACCTGATTTTGATGAGTCTCGAAGCCTTGGCTCATGTGGGTTCGGCAGAGGTACTGGCATTGGCAGAAGCCATGGGGTTTGAGGCCTATTTGCCCGATCGCGTGGGGTTATGGCGACTGCGGCAATCAAGTCCCCTGCGGCGAGGTCGTAATGGGCGACGCAAATTGGATGTGGATGAAGCCCGTGCCTTGGCCTTGATCTGCACCCGCTTAGCGCAGCAACACCAGCAAACCATCCGCACCGCCATTGAACGCTGGCAACAGCAGACGAGTCAAGGTCGCCCGCCCCACTTAGAACCCATTCTCGGGGATTACATTGACCGCTTCACCAATTTGTATCAAGAGCGAATGGCCGACAACAGCAGCGATGGTCGTGAATTGGCACAACTGGCCTTAGATTTACTCGTGGATTTGCTCTTTTACAGTACGCCCCAAGGGGCACGTCGCCTTTGGATCACCCTGCTAGAACGCACTACTCCCGCGCCCCCCTCGCTATCGTTGGTGGAACCTGAACCAATCCCTGCACCAGCTCCTGAATTGCCCACCCTGTTTCCCCATTCCGATGTCTAATGAGTACCACCCTCAGCTACTCTCAACCCACCTGCCAATTGGATGTTGCTGCTGAATTTTTGCCCTTCACTCAGAAGCTGCGCCGTGCGCCGGTGCGATCGCTCCACTTTACACTGGCTGTCGGAGAAAAACTCTGCTTTGAGGGTAACGATCGCCAGCTCTATCAACTCAAAACGCTGGTCAACGAGTATATTGAGGCTTTCTTGAGTCATCACCAAACACCGACAGAAGTAACCGCAGAGGGCTTTGTCCTGCGATCGCGATCGCCCCTCGAACATGAACTCCATCTAGCCGATGGGCGGGTAATTCTTCTGCAACTGACAGAACTATACGATTTGGTGACGGTTCTTGATGACTGGTCTGCCGTGATGGAGCCGTTGCCGGAACTGGTGGGGCGCGCCCAATCAACTGTTGCTCAAATCCCAATCTGGGCCAAAAGTGCAGCGGTGGCCGTGGGTGTGGTTGCTGCCTTTACCCTTATCACCCAACGCTGGCTCATCCCCCCCGCTTCAATGGTCGTCACTTCCTCTGAGGCCACCCGTGAGGAACCTAACTTGCCTCCCCTAGCGATGCCATCCCCTTTGCCAGAATTGCCAGAACCTGCGGAAACCCCACAACTGGCTCCCCTACCTAGCCCGCCGCCAGCTGCCCCTGAAACATCTACCCTTGTGCCGCTGCCCTCGCCGCCAGAAATGCCGCCCCCAGCGATCGTGCCACCCCCGCCCCCTGTTGCCCAAGAGGCACCTCCCCCGCAACCCCCTGATCAAAATAATGTGGTGGTGCAAGCTCCCGCTGACCGCGCGCCCGCCGGTATTGAACCTGCCCCAATGATCACCCCTCCAGCCGAAACCACCCCCGTCCCTGCAACCACCCTGCGGGAGGTGAAAACCTATTTTCAAGACCGTTGGCGCCCGCCGGCTAGTTTAGACACGAGTTTGGAATACCGCATTGTGCTCAACCCCGATGGCACCCTTGCTCAAGCGCTGCCCCTCAATGGTGCAGCCGTTCGCTTTATTGATCGCACCCCAATTCCTTTACAGCAAAGCCCCCTTGCCAGTCCCTTTGGGGGCGATCGCCCGATTTTACTGCGGTTAGTGTTGATGCCCTCTGGAAGCGTGCAAGTGTTTGGTGAAAATTGATGTTCTATGAGGCACTTGAAGAGACGGCGGGGGTAATCGTCGCAATTTCCTGCAAGCGTTTCTTGACTTCGGCGGCGTTGGGATAGCGTTCCCGAGCATCAGGATGGGTCAAGCAGTTAATTAAATCCACCATTAGCGGATCCAAATGGGGAATGTCCTCGGCATAGAGACGATATTCACGGGTGCCCCAGCGGAAATAGGTCTCCGGTTCATAGCCCGTGAGCAAGTACACCATCGTTGCCCCCAAGGCAAATAGATCTGAAGCGGGTTCGGGTTTTCCCTCCTGCTGTTCTGGCGCCGAATAGCCCACTGTCCCAATAAATGTCCCTGAGTCAGAGGTCAAGACGGAGGCTTTGCCCCAGCCCACAAGCACTAGATTGGTTGTTTCCCGCTTAACGTAGGGATGAATAAGATTGGACGGACGAATGTGCAAATGCAACACAGGGGGGTCTTGCTGGTGCAGCACCTCAAGCAATTCACACACAGGAATCAGCCAACGACTGACCTCAATCACGTTCATTGGCCCTTGTTCCTGAACCCGCTGTTTTAGGGATTGACCATAGATCATTTCTGAGACCAAGTAGGAATCGCTGCCGCACTGAAAGGCCTCCCAAAACTGGGGTAAGACCGGATGCTCGATTTTGCACAATTGCCGCGCTTGGCGCTGAAAGGCACGGATTTCGTTGCGTGACGCCGCAAGACTATGTCCCTTAATCACTGCCGTTAAGCCACTGCGCCAGCCCAAATAAATGTTGCTTTGACCAAGGGCACGAATAATCTGGTAGTTGCCGAGGGTTTTCCAGACGCGCAGAGGCACACCGCAGTCAATGCAAAAAACATCGTTCTCTTGGGCATGGTTGTGCTGGCAATCGGGGGGAGCACGCCACTCGCTGAGTAAATGAACCGGTAGTTGGCCTGTCACCGCAAACTCAGCCTCTTCCTCCTCTTCGGCGGTGGCACTGCTACTACTGGAGGTGGGGGTGCTTTCTTCAGCACGGGAGGTGGGTTCGGCGGCTGTGCCAATGGCTTCTTCTTCCCCTGAATAGGTGCCCTTCTCAACATCCACCAAGCGACCTTCGGGCAACGTTTCCATGCGGGCATTGGGAGTGGCAGGACGCTGATCAGAACCGAGGCGAATTTGAATATTGGGTCCAGAGCGTGCCAAGCGCAGGATGCCGCCATCCATCAAGGTTGCCTGCTGAATGCGTTTGCCATCCAAGTAGGTGCCGTTGGTGCCAAGATTGACCACTTCCCATTGCAAGCCATTACGACGGAGTTCCACATGGTGACGCGACACCACCGCGCTATAGAGCACGACATGATTATCGACTGCTCGGCCAATACGGATGACATTTTCATTCTCAAAGGTCCAGCTTTGGACTGGGGTGGCTTGAACAGGATGGAGTAATGTCAATGTAATCACGTTGTCTAACCGCCTCTTCGTACCTGAATACACTCTAAAGAACTAGGAGATGCGTTCATAGATAAAAGTGACTAAATCTCCCTTCCCTAAGGCAATGCGATCGCCCGATTGCAGGCGGTGACGATTGCCCGGATAAAGGGGAGTATTGTTAATGTAAGTTCCATTGGCACTGCCCACATCTTCAATATAGTGGGCATCCCCCTCAATCCGCAGATCTGCGTGGATACGGGAGACAATTTCTGAGTTGGGGAAGCCAGCCACATCAATATCGGGGGGAATGCGATCATTGGGCTTGCCAATATGAATGACGGGACGCCCGGTGGGAATTTGCAGTTCTGTACGAGTTTGCACATGAATCAGCTTGGCTTCAATGGTGGCAATCTCAACGGAGAAGACATGGGCCGGTGGTGGGGGCGGCGGGGGTAGCGTTGTCAGGCGGCCTTGATGGGCAGCGGCTGTGGGGGCAGCACTGGCTGTGTGTTGCATCACCTCTGGCATTGGGGGTGCGCTGACGGCAATGCGACGCAGATTGAAACCACATTGGCCACAAAAACTAGCCTCTGGTTGAACTGGGGCACCACAATTTGGACAAGGAGTCATACTGGGCATGGGCGAAAAGCACGCTTCACATTGAACAGCACCAACGGGATTGGGATGAAAACACTCGGAACAGATAATCATACAAATGATGCTCTATTCCACTGCCGATCCAACCAACCTAAGATTAAGGTCCCCATCGCTTATCTCTACTTCCCAGAGTAAAGCCAAAAAAGCTAGCTGCCTCTACATTTAGGTTAGCTTTTACACCCCAATTCTACACGGGTTCATTGCCAAACTGCTGCCCAGTGAGAATGATTAGAAACGACCACTGACATAATCGCGGGTTAAGGGATGCTGTGGCCTTTGAAAAAGTAAGCGCGTGGGGGCGTACTCAATCAGTTGTCCCACTGTCTGCCCCTGACGATTGGGTTGCAGGGCTAAAAAGGCTGTCCAGTCAGAAATCCGCGCTGCCTGTCGTAGGTGATGGGTTGCCATAATCAGGGTGTAGGTTTGTTTGAGGTGACACAGACACTCCTCCATGCGGCGGGTTGCAGCAGTATCAAGCCCCATACAGGGGTCATCCAGTAACAGAATCTCCGGTTGCAGGGCGATCGCCCGCGCCAGACAAAGGCGTTGTTGCTGCTCTAGGGATAGCTCTAGTGCCGGCTCGCCCAAATGATTCTTCAGAGTTTGCCACAGATTCACCTGTTCCAAGGAAGATTGCACAAGGGCATCGAGATCCCCTTGATAGCCATGCACCCGAGCACCAAAGGCGACATTTTCATAGATTGATTTTGGAAAGAGACTCGGTTTGCTGAAAATCATCGGCATACGAGAGCGCAGTTGCGATGCATGCCACTCCTTGAGGGCGTGCTGCCGATAGCGAATTTCGCCAGTCACATGGAGATTCGGAAAAAGTTCAATAAAGCGGTTCAAACAGCTTAACAGTAAGCTCTTACCAGATCCAGAGGCACCGATCAACGTCACCAGTTGTCGTGGCTGAATCGTGAGGCTGACATCGCTGAGCAGTGGTTGACTGCGATAAAACACGCTCAGTTGGCGTACCTCGAGGAGGGTATTTTGACCAACGGCAATCGGGTCAACAGCAGTCATCAGCAGAACCTCGGCAGAGGCGTCACTACCACTCTAAACAGTAATGTTGGCCTACAGCTTAGCGTTCCTGAAGCTCCTCAGGGGAGGGATGGGCCGGCGCTGGCAATGAATCAGGAAGACCGCGGTGGGCAGTACGCTCAAAGCCATGCAGGATCACATAAAAACAGGGAATGAGAAAGAGGGTGAGCAGTGTTGCCACAGCCAACCCAGAAAACACAACAATGCCAAGGGGCTGCAAAAATTCTGAGCCTTCGCCTAGCCCCAATGCCAAGGGGAACATTCCCACCACCGTTGTAATTGTGGTCATCATAATTGGGCGCAGACGGGCAGGGGCAGCTTTGCGAATGGCTTGGCTATGGCTACAGCCTTCCTGTCGGTAAATCTCATTCGCTAACTCCACCATGATGATGGCATTGTTGACGACAATCCCCACAAGCAAAATGGCACCGACAATGACCGTGGCGCCAATGGCCGTCCGTGTCAGGTACAAGCCCCAAATTCCACCGGCCAAGGCCAAGGGAATGGTAAACATAATCACTAGGGGGTCAAGCAACGAGTTGTACTGTACCGCCATGACCACAAACACGAGAAAGGCCGCCAAACCGCCTAAGACCACTAAGGCCTGTTGCAATTGCTGATTGGCTTGAGCCGCCGTACTTGGCATCAGGGACACGCCCGGCGGAAACCCCAGATCGTTGAGAATGTCATTCACTTGGGCAAGGGCAGCACTGAGACTGGCACCTTCAACAAGATTGCCCGCTAGCATAAAGACCTGCTGCTGGTTAATGCGGCGGATTTCACCGGGGGCTTGACTGGGTTCGATGCGAGCGACATCCCCAAGGCGGAGGGGACGGTTATTGGCGGTAAAAAGGGGAATCGTTGTCAGGTCAGTAGGCGTTTGAATGCTTTCACTGTCTAGTTGGACACGAATATCCACTAGGCGATCGCCCCGTTGCAGGCGAGTGGGCACAAACCCCTCCAAAGCTGTTTGAATTGTCTGGCCAAGGTTGAGGGTATTCAGCCCCAGTTCGCTTACCCGCTCCCAATCTGGCAAAATTTGAATCTCTGGCTGGCGAGGATCCGCATCGGGGCGAAAGCGCACCAATGTGGCTTTTTCATCAAGGACTTGCAGCACTTGGCGACCAAAGCGGTTGAGGGTCTGCTCATCACTGCCCCGTAACATCACATCCACATCGGCACCGCGCACCGGCGAGTTGGTAAGAATAATGCCGCGCACTTGGCCAGGACTCAAGCGCAGCCGCACCCCTACAAGGTTGAGTTGATCAAGGGCTTTCGTCGCTTCCGTAATATAGCGATCCACGCTAACACCGCGCCGCAGAACAATGGTGCTATTAGCTCGCAGGGGATTGGCAATGGTATTCGTGCCAAAGAGGGCACCGCCAGTTGTGGTAAAGACCGCCTCCGTGCCCGGTTGAGCCATCAGCACCTGATCCACTGCCTCCATGACACGGCGACTGGTGGGCAGGGGGGTTCCCGGTGGAAAAATGGCCATGAGGTTAACTTGACCCGTATTAATGCGCGGCAGCAGTTCTTGGGGAATTTGCTGAGCCAAAAGCCAACTTCCTCCCCCTAGAAGGGCGATCGCCAGCCCCACCACCAGCCAGCGTGCCCGTAGCACTTGCCCCAAGGCCCATTCATAGCGCCCCGTCAGCCAGA
The DNA here is from genome assembly GCF_030322985.1 of Thermosynechococcus sp. B1. Classification (NCBI taxonomy): domain Bacteria; kingdom Bacillati; phylum Cyanobacteriota; class Cyanophyceae; order Acaryochloridales; family Thermosynechococcaceae; genus Thermosynechococcus; species Thermosynechococcus sp. B1. The sequence goes on from NZ_CP096573.1 coordinate 2,516,223, forward strand.
GGAACTTTTCATTAAAAAGGCGAATAAACGCGACCTGCCGTAGGCGATTTTGCACCGGCACCCCCAAAAAGCGCGAGGCCAAGGCCGGCACGACCGTGAGTGCCACCAGCAGCGATGCGGCAACCGCAAAACTAATGGTTAGAATCAACTCATTAAAGAGCAGTGCAATCAAGCCCCCCAGCAACAAAAAGGGCAAAATAGCGACCAAGTTAGTGAGAGTAGAGGCCAAAAGTGCTGATTCGATGCCTTGGCTGCGGCGTTTGACCTCCTCAAGGTACTGTTCTTGGCTCATGTGGTGGGGGTCAATATCCGCCAAGGTTTCTAACATCACAATGGCGTTATCCACAACGATGCCAACCCCAAGGGCGAGTCCACCCAAGCTAAACACATTGAGGGAGAAGTTAAATAGCCCCATCAGCAACATCGCGGCCATCGTTGACAGAGGAATGGCCAGCAAAATAATCAGGGTTTGCCGCACCGAGCCAAGGAACAGCAGCACCGCGATCGCTGCCAACAGCGTTCCCGTCAGGCCTGCTGTGACCACATTGTTCAGGGAATTGCGGATATAAACCGACTCATCAAGGACAGGAATGATCTGCGCATCGCGGGGCACGAGATTGGCTGCCTGTAGCTCGGCTAAACGCCGCTTGATACCATCGGCCACTTCCACCGTATTGGCTTCCGGCTGCTTGAGAATACTGACTTTAACGGCGGGCTGACCATTGAGCGTTACAAATACCCGTTGTTCAGCACTACCATCCACCACTTGCGCCACATCCCGCAGATAGACCCGCTGACCATTGGCGCCTGTCAGCACCACATCCTCAATTTCACTGGTATTACGAAACCGTCCCACTGTGCGGGTTAGGGGTTCTGCCATCTGGCCGCGAATGCGCCCCCCAGAGACATCTTGGTTGCGATCGCTGAGCGCCGTTAAAATTTGGTTCAATCCTACGCCCGTGGCCTGCAATCGGTTCAAATCCACAAGAATTCGTATTTCTTCGGTGGTGCCCCCAGAGACGTCCACCCCTGCCACACCGGGGACAATACTCAGTTCGCGATCCAAGTCCTCATCGGCAAAGACCCTTAACTCGCGGCCACTAAGGGTTTCTGAGGTCAGTGCAAACTCATAGACCGGCAATTGCGACGGATCAAACTTAAAGAGGCGCGGCGACTCAATAATATCGGGCAAGGTACTGCGGGCACGATTAAAAGCAGCAGTGGTCTCATTTAAGGCCTGATCAACATCGCCACCGGGTTCAAAAAATAAATCAATACTGACTTGACCTTCACGGGTTTGGGAATAGACCTGTACCACTCCCTCTGTGCGACTCAGGGCTTCCTCAAGGGGCTTGGTCACCTCCTCAACAGCAACACTAGGCACCACCCCCGGAATATCCAGCCGTACCCCAATGCGCGGGTACGTAATCGCCGGCAACAAATCCACTTGCAGCCGCATGAGAATAAAGACCGCCAACACAATGACAGTCAGGGTCAGCATCAGGGTGCCGATGTGGCGGGTCACCGCCAAGCCGCTAAAACTAAACCGTGGGGAGGTCATATCAGTTCAACTGGTGTAAACGTGATCCCTTAGACACCGCTACTCTAACAAATCGTTTCTGAGCTTTCATATCCACACCCAGCGATCGCGCCCCCCATGTTTCGCCTTATACAAGGCCTGATCCGCACGAGGAATCGAGTCACTGATCACCTGTTCCCCCGGTCGAAAAAGCGTGCCACCCAAACTAATGGTTGCAGCCAAAAACTGCTGATCTCCTAGTTCAATTGGTTTGCTTCTCACCACAGCGCAAAGTTTCTCCGCCACCGATTTGGCGTGGTCCTCGTTTAAGGCAAAAAACAAAAGGACGAATTCTTCGCCGCCCCAGCGCACCAAAATACCGTCTTTGCAAGCCTCTAACACCTGCTTGGCTCTTGCTGCCAATGTGCGCAGGACAACATCCCCTTGATCGTGACCATAGGTATCATTGATGCGCTTAAAGTAATCAATGTCGAAAATCATGACCGCTAGGCTCGTCTGTCCGCTTGCCGCTTGGGTTTCGTAGGCTTCTACACGACTCAACAAAAACCGGCGGTTGTAGGCGCCAGTGAGGGGATCCAACCACGCCAAGGCCAAAAGTGCTTGCTCCCGCTGGCGCATATCGGTGATGTCCGAAAAAATCCACACGCGCCCTAGCCTGCCATCCCCTTGGACGGGGTGGGTATCAATGAGCACTGTTTTCTCACCAAGCTGACATTCCCCCTTGGCACTAAAGTTAGCATTGGTACCCAAATCCGCAAAAATGCGCTCTAGCTCCTCACGGTTATCGCAACGTTGCCGTGCCTGTTTCATGTGCTGCGCCACAAGGGAAATGGGATGGTTGCCCGGCGGTAGTTGCAGCCAGTCACTGGCATAGGCGTTCACCATTGCCGTAGTGCCATCCCCTTTGATGAGTACCAAGCCTAGGGGAACAGTGTTAAAAATATCTTGAAATTGTACTTCAAAAAGAAAATTTTGCTGATTCCGGTAGTGATCCGCCAATAGTTGCCGATAGAGGGCGGCGATGTATTCCTTTTGTTGGGTCACTCGCCCCAAAAGGTTGGCCTGCGGATTAATCAATAACAATCCTTGACGCCATTGTGCGGGCTCACCACAGGGCAGGTAGACCAGTTGTTCAATGCGGTCTAGATAGCACAAAAAAATTGAGGGCAGTTTTTTCTGTAATAAAGGCGTCAAATCCACAGCAGCAGCCGGCAGGACGTCTCGCCACGGACACCGCAGCTCGATTGGCGGAAAGGGGGTTGCGCTGCTTGTAGTGATGATTTGGGCGCGATCGCCCGCCTCATTCACTGTTAGGGCAAGCACCAGATCCACCTGAAACCAACTGGCAATTAAGTGGCAAAAAGCAGTAATGCCATCGGGGGTGGGCAGAAGCTGGTGGGAGGAGTGTTGCTGCAACTTTTTAAGCATGCCCTAGTTGGCGTATATGACATATTTTCTGAGGAGTGGACCAACAACCTCAGGATGGGTCATGTGGGGCAGATGACCTTGGGCGTCAATCCAGTCAAGGGTACTTTGGGGTAGGGCTGCCTGCAGCCACAGGGCCACCCCCTGGGGCACAACAAAGTCGTCGCGGTTAAAAATCAGATGAACCGGTTGCTTGACCTTGCTGATAAAGGAGCGGGTATCTGCTTCAAAGATCATTTGTAGGGTACGCAGGGCAATATCGGGCTGCAAGCGAAAGAGGGTTTGCGAAAAATTAGCCAAGCGGTGCTCGTCGGTCACACCAAACATCAGGGGAGCAAATCCCGCTGCCCAAGCTTGGTAGTTGGTGACCATTGCCTCATAAATCGACTGTAGGTCTTCCGGCAGGAGGGTGCCGGGATAATTCTCCTCTTTCAGGTAATAAGGGGAGGGGCCAATCCAGATGTGTCGCCGAAACAAGTCAGGTCTGGCGATCGCGGCAATTGCGCCAATCATGCAACTGACGGAATGACCAACATATATGCAGGATTGGACACCAAGGCTATCTAGTAATTCAATGAGATCGTCAGCATAACCATACAAATGACTGTGTCTTTGCAGGTCGTAGCGGCGCAACGTGTCTTCATCGGAGCCACAGCCTGCAAGATCATAGCGAATATAGGTGAAGTCCTCAGGCAAGAAAGGCATTAGGTAATCCCAAGCGCTTTTATCGGTACCAAAACCGTGTCCTAGAACAACAGGAACTGTCCCCCACTGGTCAATTTGGACGTATGGCTTGAGAGACTCGGAAACACAAGCAACTTGGTGTGTCATTGGTATAGAAGTTTCACACTAATAAGCCAATTAGTTAAAATTTTTTAATTTTTAGGGGATGAATTCAGTTAGAAACCTTAAGGGCAATGCTACAAAAAGCATAGCATCTACGAGGAATCGTCCTAGGTGATCTAGCAACCCCCTTTTTCCTTGAGAAAGCAATCTTTAACAATTCCCTATTGACTAGAAAACTGTTGCCGCAGCCGTCGCAGCGCAGCCCCTGTGCCTTGGGTTGCCGTCTCTTCGAGGACAGCACTCATCAACGCTACTAAGTTAATGTCTGGAAAATAGCGGCTTTTGGATCGAGGGACATAGGTCTGGCCATCGAGAGCATAAATGCTCAAGCCCGTTGACGTAAAGAGCCACACTTCAGGAACGCGATAAAGAAGGTAGTCCTCAGCCACTGTATAGGTGGTGACATCAATCTCAATCACCAAATCGGGTGGCGGATCGGTTTGCCAATCAATACGGTCTTTGCCGACGGCTGCCGTCCAATTGTCAATATAGAAGCAATAGTCAGGCTCAATGCCACCCATCTCAGGAATCTCCATGGTGATCGGCGTAAAGGCTTCGTAATTGCGCTCCTCACTATCCAGCAAAATTTTGACAACATTGGCAACGATATTCGCTTCGCGGACATGACGGGGTAAGGGACTCATGAGCAAAATTTCCCCCCGACGAAACTTGATGCGGGGAATCGAACCATCGCCACGGCTGTTGCGGAGGCAACAGTAATCTTGCCACGTACCCGGCATGCGTAGGACACTGCCGGGGGGAAGAATAATTTTGGCTGGAGAAACAACCGCATACATGGCAAGGTATATCCACAACAGGTCTAGTTCCACTGTGCCACAGCATCAAGGTTGACGCGCTTTGCGGTTGCGGATCGCGCGGACGGTGTTCCCCTTGCACTAGCCTAGAAAAGGCAGAGATTCAGAAGAGACAAAGATGCAAGACGGGCGTGTGATTGCCGATTCAATTTCGCCAGCAGGGGTGCGCTTGGTGACGCTGCAACTAACGTATCCGCGTTTTATCCATAGTGAACTTCTCACCCATCGCGTGTTTTCCCGTAATTCCGCCAGTTCGCGGGCAGTACCAGTCACAAAAATGATGGCGCAGGTGGAAGAGGATCCCGTGATTCCCTACCATTGGGGACAAAACCAGCGGGGCATGCAGGCGCGCCAAGAGAGTGAACACAAGGAGGCAGCAAAGGAAATTTGGTTGAAAACCCGCCTCGCGGTTCTTGAGGGGGCACGCCAACTCCATGAACTAGGCATTCACAAGCAGGTGGTGAACCGCATGCTGGAGCCGTGGATGTGGATGCAAACGGTGGTGAGTAGCACGGAGTGGGAAAACTTTTTGCGCCTGCGCAACCACCCCGATGCCCAGCCCGAAATGCAAGCCTTGGCTAAGCTGATTCAGCATTTGCTGGAAACCCATGAACCGACACCCGTGGCGGTGGGGGATTGGCACCTTCCCTATATCGATCCCAGTGAGCGCGAGCAATATAGCCTTGAGGAGTGTAAGTATATGTCTGTGGCACGTTGTGCGCGGGTGTCCTACTATCTGCGGGATGGCCAACGCAGTGACCCCGCCTCTGATCTGGCGCTTTATCAACGCTTGGCGGGGGCAGAACCGAAGCACCTGTCTCCCCTAGAACACGTGGCAGAATGCATGGGCGATCGCCAGCCCTATGCCAATTTTGTGGGTTGGCGGCAGTTGCGTTACTTTGAGGAGAGAAAATCAGCACATGCCCCCCAATGATCCACGATACACTGAGTAGCAGAAGACACCATTGACTGAGTTGACAAGAGCGAGGAGTGCAGCCATGGACGTTGCTATTAACGTGAAACCCATTCTACTGGCCATTACGCCGGTGTTTATTGTGCTGTGTTTGGTCTTTGGCACCCGCAATGGCTTCTACGACACCGATAACTACCACGGCAACGGTTCTGCTCACTAAAGCTAACCAAGGAGGGTGACTGTTCGTCATTCATGATCGAGTGCCTCAACTATGGGGTGGGTCACGCAGATGAGGGGGTGTGCATTGGCTTAGGAATTGGCACCTATCGGATTTTGCTGGACTGTGGTGTGCCGTCCCTTGATGTTTTGCCCCTTGATGAAATTGAACAGCATCCCTTTGACTTGGTGCTCTGTAGCCATGCCCACGCGGATCATGCCCAGAGTTTGTTGGCACTCCATCGCCGTTTTCCCCATATTCCCATCTATGCCAGTGAGGTCACGACTCAGCTTTTGCCCCTCAATTGGCCGCATGAAACGGTTCCCCCTTTCTGTCGTGCTTTGCCTTGGCGATCGCCCGTTGAGTTTGGGGATGGCCTGACCGCCGAACTCTTTCCTGCAGGGCATTTACCGGGGGCTGCTGTTTTTGCCCTCACATACCAAGACCCAAACCCAGAGCAACCGCCCCTGAGCGTGGTCTATACTGGGGATTTTTTCCTGTCCCATACTCGCTTTACGGAAGGGCTACCCCTTGCGGATCTGCGAGGATTGCAGCCGGATGTGCTGATCATTGAGGCCAGCTTGGGCACCGCGCGTCATCCCCACCGCCGTCAACAGGAAAACCAACTGGCAGAACGCATCCGCACGGCGGTTGATCAAGGCTACAATGTCCTACTGCCGCTGCCGCCCCTCGGTACCGCTCAAGAAATTCTCATCCTACTGCGCAGTCATCATCTTTTTACGGGACAGCCGATTCAAATTTGGGTCACGCCAGCGATCGCGCGCGGCTGTGATGCCTACCTCACGGTGTTGCCCCATTTACCCATGGCCATTCAAAATTTTGCCCAACACCAGTCCCTCTTTTGGGATCAGCGGGTCAAACCCCAAGTGCAGCCCTTAAGCGATTTGGCGCAAATTCGAGGCGACGCCCCCACCATTGTCCTTGTGGAGGAGGATCAAGACCTGCGTCCCTACGTGGCTCAGGGGAAACGGCCTTGGCTCGTGCTCTACCCGCGTCTGCGCTATGGTCAGCCCTTTCGGGGCGGTGATCCTACCTTAGCCAGCTTGCCCAATGTGGAGGTGGATACGTTTTTACTTTCCCTCCATGCCGATGGCCCTGCAACAACGCAACTGATTCACAATATTCGCCCGCAGCATGTGGTGCTTATCCACGGCGACCCCAACTACCTTGCCGATTTAGCCAGCCTGAATGAATTGAGCAACCGCTACCATCTGCACACCCCCACCAGTGGCTCAACGATTCAATTTCCCATTGGCCAACTGACGCTTTCGACGCCGAGTTCGTTGGTGCAACTGGCCTATGAGGGGGAGGTGAGTGAGTGGAACGATGAAGCGATGATTCGTTTACCCGCTTCTATTACCACAGATCCACGCTGGCGACGGTTGGCGGATACGGGCTTTGTCCTTGCCTCATGGCAGGGGGAGCAGTTGCTGATTCGCGGTATGACCCCCAAGGAAGTGCTGGGTGGGACATCGGCTTCGATCGCCCCCGATCAGGAGAGCTGTTTTAATTGCCAGTTTTATCGCGGTCAGCGCTGCTGGAACGAGGCTTCTGCGCTCTACAACTTCAAAGTGGCACCGGAGGGCTATTGTCCAGCCTTTGAGCGGGCAGAAACACAACCGGAACCCGAAAGCTAGGCCCCTTGGACCTGCCGTCGCAGGGTGACCGTCGGACTTTCGGCGCCTGTTTTGGGGTCAATAGCGATCGCCATCAGGGCAATGGAACGTACACTCGCGGGCACATCAATGTGAAGGACGGTTTGCCAGTAATCCCCATAGCGATAAAAATCAAACTCCACGAGCCAGCGGGGGCCAGCAATTAACTCTCCCGTTTCGCCATTGGTGATCCACACCTTGACAGAGCAGCCCCGTTGTGTTGCTGGCAAATTCACCTTGAGGTGCAGCGGCGATACCAGTGGCTCTGGTGACAGCAGGAGCTGGGGGGGGGTCAATAGATAGGCGCTCTTAGGATTCCTAGATGCTGGGGGAGTAGCTTCAACGGGAGGTGCCAACTCGGCTAACTGTTGCAATCGCAACCAAAATCGCTCTTGGCGATCAATGGGCAAATCCCGAGGCGGCGGTACGGTAACGGCAGATAGGGGCTGGCAAAAGCTAGGCAAATCCACGACAACAGGGGCTTTTACAGGCTTCAGTTGGGGCGGTAGGGAAAAGCCGCTCACTGGCACAGGTTCGAGAGTCCTATCCCCTAAGATGGGCAACTGCGGGCCAGCGGGTGTTTCGCTCTTAGGTGGGGCGGGTTGGGGGGGCGCAGAGACGGCAGGAATCTCCGGTGCCGGTAACACCGTGACCATAAAGGCTTGCACTTGGCGAAGATCGCTGTGCTCTAGGGGTTGGTTGGGCAGGAGGCGGGCTTCCCCCACCATGACTGGATAATCGGCCAAGGGGGTGAGTGTACAATGAAACCCCCATTTCCCCTCGCGGGCGATCGCGGGCACTGAGTGCTCCTGCACGACATCGCGAGTAACGGGATTGCGCAAACGAATCACTACCGTACCGGGAACGGCAACTGTGCCCTCTAAAACCAGCGTTTCATCAGCAAAGATCGTATAGGCACTTTGGGGCAGCTCAATGAGCGTCGTGGGCAGCTCAGCAGGGGAGGGTGCTTGCGGCTTAGGGGGGTCGGCAGCTTTCACTGGCTGCTCTGGAACCGCAGGCAAGGTTTCTGGTGCCGGCAAATCCCACTCTTCGCTTTGGGCAAGGACATCAAGGGCGATCGCAAACACCTCTGCATCCAGCACCCCCTCTTGGGCCACACGGCATTGAAATTCCCAACGCCCCGCCTGCAAATACGTAAAGGGCAGAATACCCATGAGTCCTGTGGAGCTGCTGCGGTGGGTGCGGCGTTGGTAGCGCTGCTTGGGCACCCCCTGATCATCGTAAAGATGGGTAATTTGCACTTCCACCGAGGTTTCGGCAACCGGACAGCGCGCCATCAAGCGGTAACTGCCCTCCAAAACTTCCGCCGAGGGTGGTTCTAGGGGCAACCAAGCGCGATCGCCCTCCTTTTGCAGTAAAAACTCCCATCCGCCCATAGCGCATTTTCACTCTCCCACTGCTTAGGATATTGCACAGAAAAGGCCACATTATGCAATCTCAGATGCAAAGTTAAGCCGATGGAAAGGCCACTTGCACCAATGAAACATCATCACTGCCAAAGGCATCGGGTGCTGCATGGCTCTGCCCTTGGGCAATCAACTGGGGCAGCGCCGGCACAGGGTCTTGGGTGTGGGCAACCATGAGCAACGTCCTAAAGGCTTCGAGACCCCAAACCCGATTGTCGGTTGTTTCAAACTCATAGATGCCATCACTAAAGAGGTAGAGAACTGCCGAAGGGGGGACTTCAATCGTGGCTTGACTAAAGGCCATGTCGGCAAACATGCCAATGGGAATGCCCGGTGTCTTGAGGAGAGTCGCTCGCCAGCCATCAGCCTCAGGGGTGAGGAGCAGTGCCGGCGGGTGTCCACCACTGGCATAGGTCAACTGCCGTGTTTGGCGATCGTACACGCCGTACCAAATCGTGAAATACTTCTCGTGCTGATCCGTCATTTGAAAGCCATTGTTGAGGGCTTCGAGGACTTGGGCAGGGTGCAGATAGTCAAATGTGCCGCTCGTTTGCTCTCGCGTGGTGCTGCGCAGGAGGTTCAAGACGGAGACAGATGGCAGAGCAGCCCCCAAACCATGGCCTGACACATCGAGAATGTAAAGCACTAAATAGCGATCGCCAATCCAGAAAAAGTCAAAGCAATCGCCGCCCAACTGACTTGACGGCAAGAAGTAGTAGTTGATTTTGCAGGGGGCTTCTTGGGGAGCTGGCAGGAGCGATCGCACATAATCCGCAGCCTCGTGCAGTTCCGCTTCAAGAAGTTGTTTCTGCTTGAGCAGATCTTGGTTAAGTTGATAAAGGCGCAGACCCGCCTGAATCCGTGCCCGCAGTTCATTGGGGTCAATGGGCTTGGATAAGAATTCATCCGCACCAGCATCCAAGCCCTGAATGCGATCCTCCAGTTCCCCCTTGGCGGTCAGCAGGACAAAAAAACTGCGGGAGAGTTCCTGATCCTGCTTGATTTGACGGCACACCTCTAGGCCATCCAGTTCGGGCATCATCCAGTCGCAGATGATCAAGGCGGGTTTCTCAGCGGTGGCGATCGCGATTCCCTCACGGCCATGGCTAGCAACCGAGACTTGGTAGCCCAGATCCTTTAGGGTTTTGCGCAGCAGCAGTCGGCTGGTAGGGTCATCATCAATGACGAGAATTCGATAGGGCTGGCGATCGCCGCTCATAGCTTCAGCCTGCAAAATCTCCCCCTAGTGTATCCCAAGGCTCCTAGCTATTTTTGGGTTTGCCTCGGATCAAGGGCATCCCGCAGGCCATCGCCGACAATGTTGAAACATAGCACAGTGATGACAATGAGGGTTGCTGGTGCCCAAACTAGCCACGGCTGCAAGACCAAGATTGAGGCATTCGTTGCCAGTGAGAGCATATTGCCCCAAGAGGGATCCGGCTGCTGAATCCCTAGACCAATGAGACTGAGCACCGATTCCGCGACGATGAAGCTGGGAATCGAGAGCGTTGCGGCAATCATCACGTAGGTTGCTGTCTGGGGAATAATATGCCGCACAATAATATAGAGCGATCGCCCCCCCATTACCTGCGCCGCTTGGACAAAGGCCATTTCTTTGATCCCCAGCACCTGACCGCGAATCACCCGTGCTAGCCCCGCCCAACTCACAAACGATGTGATCACGGTAATCAGCAGGAATCGCTCGCCACTACTGAGTCCCACGGGGAGTACCGCCGCTAAGGCCACCAGCAGATAGATGGTCGGCAGTGTCATCAGCACCTCAACACCCCGCATCAAAACGGCATCCAGCCAGCCGCCAAAGTAGCCAGAAATCGCCCCCACGAGAATACCAATCGGGAAGGCGATCGCCACCCCCACAAGGCCAATACTGAGGCTAATGCGGGCACCAAAGAGCAGCCGACTCAACTGATCGCGTCCTTGGTCATCCGTTCCCAACAGATTCAGATAGCCCTTACCCACGGTACCAAAGAGATGGCGATCGCTGGGGAACCCAGCAAAGATCGTACGTGGTTCAATTTGTGGATTGGTGAGACTCCAGCGGGTCGGTAGGGGCAGGGTAATTTCCAAGAAGCGATAGGGGCTGCCCTTGACAAAAAGGCGAATGGGTGACGGTTCCTGCCAGTTCACGATCAGAGGTCGTTCCCCGGTTTCCAAGTTCACAGGCCCCAAGCGGGTGGGATAGACATGGGGGCCAAGCCACTGACCGTTGGGGGTGCGCCAGTAAATGCGGGTAGGGGGCAGCAGGGCACCCTCCACTTGAAAGGCATAGGGACTGTAGGGAGCAATAAAATCTGCGGCGATCGCCAGCAGGTACAACGTCAGCAACACCCCCAAACTGACCATCACTAAGGGGTTGCGCCGCAACGCTTGCCAAGGGGTCATTCGTCACTCATCTGCTAGGGTACAGCCACTATACAGCCTTTTTTCTATCCTAGGGCTGCTCTGACAGACTCAATGCCGACATGTCTTCCGTATTTTTAGAGAGGCATAATGCTATAGATAAATTTGACTCAAAAATCAATAAGTGATAAATAAAACTTAACAAACCAACATCAAATCCCTTTTCTTGTTAAATAGATTCGGTATCACTATATGATTATACTGATTGCTTCAAACTAACATATTGTTAAAAAGAATACTTTGTGTTTCAAATAAAGTGGTAACTTGATTAAATCTAATAATTTCTAGTCAGATCATTCTCGCAGACACGCTTTTTCTCTCTAGTGTGGGTACCTGTTGATTAAAGAACAATTTAGTTGCTTTATTCATTTGAATAGTGTTCTGATAGAGGAAATATAGAGCGAATGGAAAAACCAAAGCCCCTAACTGGTAAAGCACTCTTGCAGCGATTAAGTGAACTGGGTTCTGCATCCCGTAAAGAAGCCGCAAAGCTCTGTGGCTACTATCGCGTCACAAAATCCGGTGAGGTGCGTGTCGACTTAGGGAAATTTTACGAAGCGGTACTCGCTGCCAGCGGACTAGAAGTAAAGTCATCGGAAAAAGAAGTCAATGGTCAATCAGGACGGGGGCGATCGCCCTCCTATCGGGTGAAAGTGCACCAAAATGGTCAGATTGTGATTGGTTCCGCCTATACAAAAGCGATGAACCTAAAGCCCGGGGATACCTTCAAAATTAAGCAGGGATACAAACATATTCATCTCTACCTCATAGATCCAGAAGAGGTGGATGGTGTCCCCACAGAGTAATCAATGGTTCGCTCTCATGATTGGCAATAGTCGGCAGCACTGGGCACTCTTTAGCGGTGAACACCTCAGCCGCACTTGGCACCTCACCTCTGAGGAAGTTGCCTGCAATCCTGCCAAAGACTATCCCGGACTCCCTTGCTGGGGTGCGAGTGTTGGTTCTGTGCCCTTGCACCAAGTCTATCCGACAGCGATCGCCTTCACCCTCGAGGATATTCCTATTCCTCAGATGTACCCCACCCTAGGGATTGACCGTGCCCTTGCCCTCTGGGGAGCGCTTCAGGTCTATGGGGCACCAGTGTGTGTGGTGGATGCGGGAACTGCATTAACGCTGACCCTAGCCAACGATCGCGGTGAATTTGCGGGCGGTGTGATTCTCCCGGGTGTTGGGTTAATGGCGCGAGCACTGGCGGACTATACGGCAGCGTTACCCTATGTGACGCTTCCCCCAGAGCCACCCCCCCGTTGGGGCGCCACCACTACCACAGCGATTGAAAGCGGTCTTTACTACGGTACTGCCGCCATGTTACACGCCTATCTGGGCGCCTTTTTTCAGGCGTTTCCCCAAGGTACGGTGATTGTGACCGGGGGCGATCGCCCCTTTCTCAGTGAACTGTTAAAAACATTTTTAGACCCCGATCGCTGGCGTGAAGACGATCATTTGGTTTTTTGGGGGATCCGCGCCCTCCGCAACCCAACCGTTAAGATAGAAATGCACCCAATGGAAAGGATTGACGAATTCCGCTAATGGAGCGACGGGATGACTTTACGGATTTAGCCTTGGGACTGGTTTCAGCCCAGAGCTTTCCGGCAATTGTGGGCATTGCCGATCACATGCTCAAATCCGCCGATGTCCTCCTAGTGGGCTATGAGAAAATTGGCAGTGGCCACTGTAGCGCGATCGTGCGCGGGCGAATTGCCGATGTGCGCCTTGCCGTGGCAGAGGGCGCTGAACGGGCGCAGCAGTTTGGTCAAGAACTCAGTACGTTAGTCATTCCCCGACCTGACCCCAACCTAGAGAAAATTCTGCCGATTGGCAGTCTTCTCGCCCAGATTGCCTCTAAAAGTCGCGGCCATCGCCTCAGTAGCCACGCGGTTGGCCTATTGGAAACGCGAGGATTTCCAGCCATGGTGGGGGCAGCGGATGCCATGCTCAAGGCGGCAGATGTGATCCTAACGGCCTACGAAACCATTGGCGCCGGTTTGTGTACGGCCATTATTCGCGGCACGGCCTCCAATACCGCGATCGCCCTTGAGGCGGGGATGGCAGAAGCTGATCGCATTGGTGAACTCCATGCAGTGATGTTGGTACCTCGTCCCCTTGAGGATTTGGATCAATCGTTGCCCTTGGCACCTGCGCTACAACGGGAACTGCAACCCCTGCGCCTACCCCTCACCCTCAAGCAAAAAGAAACCGAACCCCTTGCCCTCCAAGGTGCGGCTCAAGAGAGTGTGGCCGTGGAAGCGCCTGCCGAAACGGTGCCCGTCGAACCCTCTGCCAATCCCTGACCGGCAATCCAGCCCGTTGTCCACGCACTTTGCAGGTTAAAGCCCCCCGTCACGCCATCAATATCGAGAACTTCGCCCGCAAAGAATAGCCCCTCACAGCAGCGGCTGGCCATGGTCTTAAAGTCCACTTCCTTGAGAGCCACCCCACCACAGGTGACAAACTCCTCTTTGAAGGCGCCCTTGCCAGCGATCGCGAAGGTACCTCGGTGCAAGGCCTCCGCCAGTGCCAGCAGTTGTTTTTTACTGAGGTGTGCCCAAGTTTGCTCAGCCGGAATCCCCACGCTGGTTGTCCAGTAACTCCAGAGGCGGCGCGGCAGCGGAAAGGGACAATGGTTAGCGATCGCTCGCTTCGGGGTATGGCTACGACAGGCTGCCAACTCCCCTTGAATCTGCGGCAGCGATAGATGGGGGAGCCAATTCACTACCAAGGTGCCGCGATAGTTCTGCACCGCCAAGGCACGTGCCCCCCATGCCGAGAGTTTCAAGACCACAGGACCACTAAAGCCCCAATGGGTAACGAGAATAGCACCGGTTTGGGTTAAGGGCGGCTGCTGCGGCAGTTTGAGGGTTGCTTCCACGGGTTGGACACTGAGGCCTGAGCGCTCCTGCAAGAGCGGGTCATCAATGTGAAACGTAAACAGAGAAGGGACGGGGGGAATAATGGTGTGTCCCAATTGTGCTGCCAAGCGATAACCTTGGGAACTGCTGCCAGTGGCCAAAAGGACGCGATCGCCCACAAGGGGTTGAGGCTGCTGAGCAACCGTGACTTGAAACTCATTGCCGACTTTCACCATCTCCTTCACCGCTGCGCGGGTACAGATGCGAATGCCTAGAGCCGTTGCTTCCTGCACCAGACAGTCAATAATGGTTTCTGAATCATCACTGACGGGAAAGACTCGCCCATCGGCTTCGGTTTTCAACTTCACCCCCCGCGCCTCAAACCAAGCGATCGTGTCTTGGGGTTGGAAGCGACTAAAGGCACCCCGCAAGGCCTTGCCACCACGGGGATAGTGCTGCACCAATAGGGCTGGATCAAAACAGTGGTGGGTGACATTGCAGCGACCACCACCAGAGCTGCGGACTTTGCTCAGCAGTGTTGCCCCAGCTTCTAAAATCGTGACGAGATTGCGGGGATTAGCCGTCGCACAGGCGATCGCTCCAAAAAATCCAGCGGCACCACCGCCGATGACCAAAATGCGCTGACCTGCCATCAAGATTCCAAGGGAAAAGGATGGGTATGTTCATCGTTGTCGTTTTTGCCGTTGCGATCGCGCGCCAAATGCAGCTGTTGATGCAGCCGACCCACGGCAATCCCCTCTGCGGCCATCAGGTTGAGCACCCGCCGCCGAAACTCCCGCCCCACGACCCATTGTTGTCCCGGTTGGGTTTTAATCCAAATGCGCACCAGTAAGCCACTGGCGGTAATCTGATCAATTCCTAGAACCTCTGGCCGCTCCAGCATCTTCAGTTGCCACTCCGGTTCTTCGTAAAAGTGGATACTCAAGTCATTCAGCAAGGACAACAGGCGATCGGGATTGGTTTCAATATCCACCCACAGTTCGAGATTAACCCGTGACCAAGTGCGGGTCAGGTTGGCTACCTTGGTAATCGTACTATTGGGAATTGTAATCAGCTGACCCTCGGCATTGCGCAACTGAGTAATGCGCAAATTGAGATTTTCCACTAAGCCGGAGTAGGGTTCAATTTCCACCACATCGCCAATGCCGTACTGATCCTCCCAGACAATGAGCAGACCATTGATAATGTCCTTCACCAAGTTCTGTGACCCTAGGGAAATGGCCAAGGCTAAAAAGCCCCCCACAGCGAGAATGGAGAAAACAGGTACCCCTAAGGAACCCAAGATAACCACTAGTCGAATCAAATAAATGACAACGGTCTTAAAGCCGCGCATCACTTCCACAGTGGTACTAATCCGCAGGGTTTTACGCTGGGTATCGGCAAACTTGAGCAGATTATTTTGCTCCCAGAAAACACGAATGCGATCAAAGGCCAAGTCAGCAAATTGATTCAGCAGCCCCGTGCCAAACCAGACCACCATCCACAGAATCGGCAAGCCATAGACTTGGGAACTCAGCCAGCGGGTCATGGGGAAAAGGCGCAGAATTGCCGCTAGGCCGAGTAGCCACAGAGCCACTTGCCCCCACAACAGTAGATACCGAACGAGACTAATGAGCTTGATGCGCTGCTTGAGAAAAAAGTGATGTCGCAGGTGGGGTAGCAGCGGCAAAACCCACTCCGGTTCCGTCGTTTGAGTGGTCACTGTGTCCAGTTGCCCTTGTAGATGCTTGCGTTGGCGGATCAAGAAGCGTTGCACAATTAAAATCACGAAACTACCTGCACCCACCTTGATAAAGATCAAGACCGCCCCCTGAATTTGCGACATCAGGGCTGTGTCGGTGCGTTCCTGAATCGCTCGGTTCATCTGCTGTTGCAAAATGTCTCGCCACTGCTGAGCAAGGGTTTCAGGGGGCAGTTGATGGTAGTCGCTGTCGGCCTCTGTCACCGTCAGGAGGCGAGTGGTGCGTTCCGCTTGGCCAATGCGGGCACTGATGACTAAAACATTATTGAGGCGAGCAACGCCAATATCTACCCTTGCGGGCGATCGCCGCCCATGCTCAAGGGCACTCTGGAGTACCCGCCGTAGGTTCGATTGAATTAAATCCGCTCGGACTTCAACGGGAATTGCGTTACCGGGGTTATCGCGATCGCGAACTGTTGGCGCAGCAATTGTAAAGAGTGTATTGCCATCAAAGCGGACATCGGCAATTTCCAGTTCGCCAATGCGGGTGACGCCGGGGGGGGTGGGAGCAACGGTGGCTTGACTAATCCCCGGCAGAGGAACCTGAGCTACAGTTGACCAAGGAGAGAGAAGGACTAAAAAGAAAGTGATAAGGGCGATCGCTCCCCACCGCCATAATCGCTGATACCCATTGATCATTCGCACATACTGATATTCTGCACGGCAACACGAACTAGGACTATCCTCTCACCTTTTGAAGGCTGAACTCAGTTCACGGTTCCCTAGGGGCAGTCGACCCTAGCTTGCAGCACCTGCTCCCTTGCCACATCGCGGATTAACGAGAGACGCGAGGAAATGTAGCGTTCCAGATGATAGCGCTGGTTATGCTCTAAAGGATAAACATCACTAAACTGCGTCACCAGCCACCCCTGTAGGGCGTGATCATCCATACTCAACAATCGTCCCACCTGTGCTTGCTCAACAAAGTGCCAGAACTGCCGGAGGAGAGAGGGGGTCATACTTGCCCTCCTTTTAAGGTTTTCTTTAGATTTTACCTATCTACTACCATACGTTGCCCCTCGGAAAATTGGGGCGCAATCTGCTGAAGCTGCAACTAAAGTTAGGGAATCCACATGAAGTCCTGCAAACTTCTGTTGCGATTTCTAAAGTGCAGCCCTCCTGCAAACCTGTGCTTCCTTGGGAATGCCCCGCTAACGGTAGGGCGGTGAACCGCTAAAATAGTAAGGCTTTACCAACATACTTACAAATCATTGGGGTCTATGCGCACACACTACTGTGGCGATGTTCGGCTAACGGATGTCGGAACAACGGTCACCCTCTACGGTTGGGTGGATCGGCGGCGAGATCATGGCGGCGTGATCTTTATTGATTTGCGCGATCGCTCCGGCATTGTCCAAATTGTCAGTGATCCCCAGCGCACTCCCGACTCCTATGCTCAAGCCGATCGCCTGCGCAGTGAGTATGTGGTGAAAATTGTTGGCCGTGTCAGCAAGCGCCCTGCCGATTCGGTGAACCCAAAATTGGCCACGGGCGATATCGAGATCTACGCCGATCACATTGATGTCCTCAATACGGTGCGCCAGCAACTGCCCTTTGCCATCTCCAGCACCGAGAACGAGCCAGTCCGCGAAGAAGTGCGGCTGCGCTACCGCTATCTTGATCTACGGCGGGAACGGATGGCACGGAATTTGCAGTTACGCCATCGCGTTGTCCAAGCCATGCGGCGCTTCCTCGAGGATGAGGCGGGCTTTATTGAGGTAGAAACCCCTATTCTCACCCGCTCGACCCCGGAGGGGGCTCGCGATTATTTAGTGCCCAGTCGCGTGAATCCGGGAGAATGGTTTGCCCTTCCCCAATCGCCCCAGTTGTTCAAGCAGTTGTTGATGGTGGCGGGGTGCGATCGCTATTACCAGATTGCTCGCTGCTTTCGCGATGAGGACTTAAGGGCCGATCGCCAGCCAGAATTTACGCAACTGGACATGGAAATGAGCTTCATGGATCAGGATGAAATTATTGATCTCAACGAAGCACTCATCTGCCACATTTTCAAAACCGTGAAGGGCATTGATCTGCCGCGCCCCTTTCCCCGCCTGAGTTACCAACAGGCCATGGATCGCTATGGCACCGATAAGCCCGATACCCGCTATGGCCTTGAACTGGTGGATGTCTCCGATATTCTGAAAGACTCTGGTTTCAAAGTTTTTAGTGGGGCGATCGCCCAAGGGGGCGTGGTGAAAATTTTGCCGATTCCCAATGGCAACCACCGCATCTCGAACGTGCGCATTAAACCCGGCGGCGATCTCTTCCAAGAGGCCACCACTGCCGGCGCCAAGGGGCTGGCTTATATCCGCGTTCGCGACAACGGCGAGATTGACACCATTGGTGCCATCAAGGATAACCTCTCCCCAGAGCAGAAAGCCACGCTCTTAGAGCGCACGGGTGCCGAGCCGGGGCACCTCCTCCTGTTTGGGGCAGGGGATACCGCGACTGTGAATAAAACCCTTGATCGCCTGCGCCAGACCATTGCCCGTGAATTTGATCTCATTGATCCGACGGCAACCCATCTCCTATGGGTGGTTGATTTCCCCATGTTTGAGTGGAATGCTGAGGAAAAACGCCTTGAGGCGCTGCACCATCCCTTTACGGCACCCCATCCCGCCGACCTTGAGGACCTCAAAACTGCCCGTGCCCAAGCCTACGATCTCATCTTTAATGGCTACGAAGTAGGCGGCGGCAGTCTGCGCATTTATCAACCGGAATTGCAGCGGCAAGTTTTTGAAACCATCGGCCTTGATGAGACGGCTGCCCAAGAAAAATTTGGCTTCCTTCTCGAGGCCTTTGAATTTGGTACCCCTCCCCACGGGGGTATTGCCTATGGCCTGGATCGCTTAGTCATGCTCCTTGCCGGCGAAGACTCCATTCGCGACACCATTGCTTTCCCGAAAACCCAACAGGCGCGTTGCCTTCTTACCGGTGCCCCCAGCAGTGTTGAGCCACAGCAACTCAAGGAACTCCATGTGGCTTCCGCCAAGCCCGCAACAACCACTGCTAAAACCAAAGTCTAGGCACGTAGGTCTGTTGGCCGATTCCACACCCCCTCTAGCAGCCATTCGCCGTTGACATCCCGCACCCGCTCAGTGCTCATCATGTAAGCCCATGCTGTGCCCAAAGGTTGATGATTCAAGTTATACACTGGCACCTCTTGGCGATGGTAGGCATTTACTTCGGGAGCCAAGTTGGGATTGTAGCCTTCAAAGGCATCCAGCCGCGCCAATACGCTGGGAGGTGGATCATGAAAGATCAGTAACTCCCCCTGCACCCAACCTTCCTCAGCCGTCAGACCGGGATACCCCATCGGTAGGTGATAAAGGCGACCTCTCACCAGCGCTGGTTGATGGGCACTCAGCCAAGGCCGACAGAGGATGTCATGGGGTTGATAGCCGGGTTTAAGGGTGCCATAGACAAAAAGGCGCAGAGTCGTCACTCGTCAATGAGGGTTGATTTTAGCCACGATACAATTTAAGCCTAGCCAATTTAGCAAGGGCAAGAGCAATGAAAATTCTCATTGTTGAAGATGACCCCCGCATTGCAGCACCTTTGGCGAAAGATTTACGACATCAACACCACACTGTTGATATTGCTGAGGATGGCCTGAGTGGCTGGGACTATGCCCAAGCAACTGCCTATGACCTCATTTTGCTGGACTTAATGCTACCACGCCTAGATGGCATCGCCCTTTGTCAACGGTTGCGGGCGGTAGGTTGTCAGGCACTGATTTTGATGTTGACGGCCAAGGATACGACCACTGATAAAGTCATTGGCCTAGATGCAGGTGCTGATGATTACCTTGTCAAACCCTTCAAGTTGGAAGAGCTGGCGGCACGGATTCGGGCACTGCAACGCCGCAGTCGTGAACTGAAACCCCCTGTGCTATGTTACGGGGCACTGCAACTGGATCCGGCGAGTCAGGTGGTGACGTACGATCAAACGGTGCTCTCTCTGACCCCCAAGGAATATCTACTCCTAGAGCATTTTCTGCGGTATCCGAAGCAGGTCTTTAGTCGCACAGCCCTCCTAGATAAACTCTGGACATTCGATCAAGAGGCTGGTGAAGGCACCGTCAAAACCCACATCACCAATCTGCGGCATAAGCTGAAGGCAGCAGGTTGCCCCCAAGAATTGATTGAAACAGTTTATGGCGTTGGCTATCGTTTTGTACCCCCCCACGTCTAGCCCAATGTTTACCCATATTCGCCGCCGCTTACTGTTCTTTAATCTCCTCGTGTTTGCAGTCGTCCTTGGCGGGTTTGCGATCGCTGTGCGCGTGGTCTTTGTTCACAATCTCAGGGAGCAACTCACCAATCGTCTCATTGCCATTGCCCAAGGTGCGGCTGCTAATGCTGATATTGAGAATGGTCAGCTCAAGATTGAGGAGCACGGTTTGCCCCATGAGCTAAAGAAGCAAGCAGCAACCTTAGAGTGGTTTGATGCCCACGGCCGACTTCTCAAGCAACAGGGCGAAGAACTTCCCTACATACCGCTCAATCCAAAGGTTTCAGTAGCTATTCACACCCATGATCCCCCTTTGCAGTTAGTCACACTGCCAATTTTGCACCAAGCAACCAACGAAATCATTGGCTACATCCGCATTAGTCAAGAATTGGATGAATTTAATGAGACCGTTTGGCAGTTGGATACTGGTCTCATGGCAGGGGTCATGATAGGACTCCTCCTCAGTGCTATGGGTAGTCTGTGGCTCAATCGCCAAGCCATGCAGCCTATTGAAGACAGTTTTGAGCGGTTGCGACAGTTTACGGCTGATGCTTCCCATGAACTCCGCAGTCCCCTGATGGCCATTTCCAGTAATGCTGAAGTTGCCCTTAAGTACGATGAAGGAATGCGACCAGAGGATCGGGAAGTCCTCGGGGCGATCGCCAGCGCTACGGATCAAATGACCCGCCTCATTGACGACTTATTGATTCTGGCAAGAACTGATTGTCAACAACCGATGGCCATGCGGACGATCAACCTCGCAGAGACCTTAGCGCAATTAATTCAACTGTATAAACTACAGGCACAGCAACAGCAAATTAGCTTAGAGTTTAGTACCGATCCTCAACTGCTGCTGCGGGGGGATGAGGCGGCTCTCATACGGGCTTTCACCAATCTTTTACAAAATGCGCTGCGCTACACTCCTGAAGGGGGCAAAGTCAGTGTGACTGCCAAGCGTCTCATGCACCATATTCACGTGACTATCGCTGATACGGGCATTGGTATAGCGTCTGAGCACCTTAGTAAAATTTTTGAGCGCTTTTGGCGAGCAGATCCCTCCCGTCACTATGTGGATGGAGGAGCAGGGTTAGGCCTATCCATTGTCCAAGCAGTTGTCCAGAGCCACGGTGGCAGCATTGATGTCAAGAGTCAAGTGGGTCAGGGCACCTCATTTACTGTCAGGCTCCCCCTCAGTCATTAACTTATTTGATAAAGGTGATCACGCCATCTGCAATGAGCTGCACCGCGATCGCTAAAATCAAAAAGCCCAAAATCCGATTGAGTGCCCCTATGCCTGTTGTGCCCAAGCCCTTAATCAAAGGCTCCCCTAGAATTAAGCAAAAGTAGGTGATAAAGCTAAACAGAGTAATTCCCAGAACACAACCAAGATACTCTGGCCATTGATGGCAGCGGGTTGAAAAACCAATCACAATACCAATCGCGCCCGGCCCACTAATGATGGGCATTGCCATAGGTGTAAAGGAAATATCTTCTTTGTCCACTGCCTCCAGTTGCTCTTGATTGGTCAGACGCGGTTGAGGAGCAACCATCTGCCAAGCCGTATGTGCCACAATCAACCCACCAGCAATTCGCACTACTGCTAGGGAAATTCCAAAAAAGCTGAGAATAAACTTGCCCACCAAGAAAAAAATTGCTAAGACAGCAAAAACATTAAAGGTGATTTTTCGTGCTTGTCGCAGGCGATATTTCGTAGTGTTTTTAGCAGTCAAACTATAGAAAATAGGAATTGCCCCAATTGGATTCGCAATCGGAAAGAGGGCTGTCAATATGCCGAACATAAAAGAAAAGAGGGTGTTGACCATGATTGGTACTGCTCAATTAAAGCGAAATACAACCCTTTTCACATATAGAACAAGCTCAAAACTGCGAAAGCCCCTATGAGAGAGTATTACATCCCTTTTACGTATTCCATATTGCCAATATCAGGACTATAGTCAGTGGTACGAACAAAATTTAATGACAGACTCACCCGTGGAGCCAAAGAAGGGTTTCAATGCTTCGGAAGATGTAACTATCTTATGTTTGAGTCTAACAGGCTTGGTGTGACACATGATCAGCCGACGACACATTAAACTGGTCTCACTTTTGGGATTGGGCGTATATTGGGAGTATCCCTTGGGGGATAAAAAGATGGATCACGCCTATTTTTGTCCAGCATGTTTTGCGGAGATTGCCGCGGACGACTCAATCTGTCCTGTATGCGGTGTCAACATTCACCAGTGGGAACAGGAGCATCCCTCCTACGAAGATCGACTGATCAATGCCCTAAAGCATCCCAACTCCGAAGCCCGCATGGGTTCAATTATTACCCTTGGCAATCGCGGTAATCCCAAAACGGCCACTCCCCTTACCGAAGGTGCTTTAACCTACTCCATTGACGTTTGGCAAGCTATGGAAATCGTCCGATCCTTAAGAAAGCTACCTGACTCTCCGGAGAAAACCACAGCCTTGCAAATGTTATTGGATCATCCTGCGCGAGTCATTCGTGAAGAAGCGGCGGCTACTCTAACTCAAGTTACCCGTGAAACATGTTCCTAATGGATTGGCGTTCCCCTTGAAGTTGCTATACTCTTTTCACCACAAACCCATCCTTAGGCAAAAAATTAGGGTAGATATTTATGCCTGTTAATCTACCCTAGACAGCTTGGCAATTTGAGTAAAATTCAGAGAACCTTAAGGATGGTTGCCATTATTGCTATGGACGATCAGAATTGGGGACTTGGATACTGCCATCCAAGGGAGCTTCATGAAGGTCATTTTCCTCTTGACCCGCTAGTTCCGTTCTGAGGATACGCCCATTACCGGCATCCACTTTGACCTCAGCATTGGGAAAGCGCACTTCATAAACCAAGCTACCGTTTTCTGCCCCTAGGGCAACCCGTATTGCCTTTTGGCCTTGAGCCGCTTCTGCAATTTGTTGAGCTTGTTGGGGGCTAATTTTAGCAAGGCTACGGTATTGGGCCTCCTCTTGCATTTCTTCAGCCGTATTTTTCGCTTCATAGCGATCGCTCTCGTCATACCCACCCTTTTGATCTGTTTGTGCCACCAGAGCATAGCTAATGTGACGCTGCGTTTTCAGTGCCATTGCACTGCCACCAATGGCGATCGCTGAGAGCACTCCTAGTGTCATTAAAACTTTTATTGAGTCTTTCATCGTAGAGTCTCCAAGTTCAGTTCACTGTTCCTGAGGCGGAACAATTCCCACAGTAGGGAGGAATTGTCAAGAAGTCGTCAAGATCAAAAGGCAATTTTGAACCTACCTAATGCCTAATAGAGTCTTGTTGGCAACAATGACACGTGCTCAACACTGGGGAAACTAGTCTAGGGTAACCGCTGACCACATATTTCAGAAAAGGGCTGTAGTCTGCATTTCTTATCAAGTTCTTGACAGTTCGTTCCTATAGTAAAGCTATCCCAAGGAAGAGGAATAGACCGATGACTTTAGAAGTTCTGCCTATTCCAGCACCAGCACAGTTTGAACGTGCTTTGGCGCTGCCTGCACAATCCCGTTGGCTGGGTCTGTATTGGGAGCCACAACTGGGGTATCCCTGCTACACCGATGGCCAGACAGTGGGCACAGTAAATCTGCAAGGATGGCAATTATTTTGCCAACATCCAGAGATACAACCCCGCCTGTTGTCCTATCAACTGACGGCAGGGGAACGGGCGCCCCGGCATGGATTGCTCTTCGATCGCCAACATCGCCGTCTATACGTTGGTGAGCTAGAACGCATCCAAGAGTATTTACAGCATCCAGTTGCCCTAGAAATTTTAGAGCCACTGACGCCAAGACATCGCTTTTCCCTAAAGGAGGGTTGGCAGTTCCTCAGGGAGAAGTGGTTGGTGGGGCTAGCTCTCGTGTTGTCGGCAATCGTGGGAGTGGGTGTTGTGCGTACGGCTGGAGAGTATGTTCACGAGGTGTTTGAGGAGGTCTTTGACGATTGATCCAATGGCCAAAATCAAGTGTTCAATAGGGCAATAATCTCATGGCTAATGGCGCGCAGTTGGTTTTGTAGATCTTCGCTAGGCAAATTGTTGCCACTAAAAACCCCCTGACCAATACTACTGAACCGCCACTGCTCACTCATATAGCTAAACCCCACGATGTCTAGACCAATGGCACGGCGCTGGGGAGAGTCTGGATCGCAATAGAGGCGGATTTGCAGGAGCAAACTGCGGGCTTGCCAGCGGCGACTCCAGCCCGGTAGGTGAAAACCAATGTCAATTGAATCGGGATCCACTAGGTTGCGGGTATGGGGGTCATCGGCCCAAGGGTGCAGGTCTGCCCGCAGATCCGCATTGCACTGCTTAAAGAGGTGGACGATCGCCCCCAATTTGCTGGCCATCTGCACGGTCACTGCCTGCTCTGCTGCATTCACCGTCATTCTCTCCGCAACACCTTTGTTCCCAAGGTTAGCGAGGGGAAACCGCTTGATCAACTCTGGCAGTGGGGAGGGAGGTTAAGGGTCGTTCCAAACGGGGTTGTCCCACAGAGTAACTCAGGGCATAGCTTTGCACCAAGAGCCAAAACCAAAGTTGTGGTGCCATGGGTTCTAGCCACGGTTGACAACGGCGCACCAAGGGGGGCAGCCAAAAGCCAAAGAGGGCATGGTACAGGGCATCCAAGCTAAAACTGAGATAGCTTTGCAGCCAACGCAGCAGATCCCCAACCCCCACCATTTCGTAGATCCACCAAAGGAGGCCGGGGTTTTGCCAAGCAGCTCGCAGTGCCATACGGTTAAAGGGCAGCCAACCCGCACGGTCTTTGATAAAGCGATCGGCCAATTCGGGGGATTCTTGTCCGAGGATGCCAAAGAAGGTGTTGAGCATGGCATTGACGCGCTCTGGGGGCAGGGGGCGATCGCTGGGCACCATCATTCCCCGCGAAAAGAGCCATGTCACCGCTGTATTGCTCTGATAAGCGCGAATTTGGTTGAGAAATTGCTTTTGCACAAGGTCATGACGCAGGGCGGTGTCCAGTAGATCCGTCAAGCGGGGCAGGTTGCGCACCAGCGAGCCAAAGCCAGTAAATACTAAGGGGGATTGCAGTGAGGCGGCATCACCAATGGCCAAGACGCGATCAAAGGCCACGGTGCGATCGCTCCGGTGGTGGCTAAAGTAGCCGGGGATGTAACCAAACGTCGGCTTCACCCAAGTCAGTTGATCTAAATCGCAGCGGCGGTACTCCGGCAAGATCGTAAAGAAGTCTTCGTAGAGTTCCAGCAAAGAGCCGGGAAACTCTGGCTGAATGTGGTGATAGTGAAAAAGATAAATCGTGCGCTCTTCCCCTGCCCCCGGAAACAGTTCCCAAATGAGTTGCCGTCCCCGCGAAATATCACCGTGGCTAAAGAGCACATCGCCATAATCGCCATCCCAAACTTGCGGGGCAATGCCCTTGACGATCGCCCCCACCGTCGGACACACACTATCGTAGGCACGACCACCGTTCAGTTGACGAGCAATAGGGGAGGCAGTCCCCATCGCATCCACGAGGACACGGGCGATCGCCTGTCGCTGTTCTTGGGTCTGGCGGTGCTGAGTTTG
This sequence comes from Thermosynechococcus sp. B1, assembly GCF_030322985.1. Lineage (NCBI taxonomy): Bacteria > Bacillati > Cyanobacteriota > Cyanophyceae > Acaryochloridales > Thermosynechococcaceae > Thermosynechococcus > Thermosynechococcus sp. B1. Next base: position 2,541,933 of record NZ_CP096573.1, read on the forward strand.
CAGAACCACGCCATTGGGATGAATCGTCGCTGTCTGAAATTCCGTCCAATCCCAAATCTCACCCCCCGCTTGGCGCAGTTTCTCACCGCACAGATGCAGGAATTTGGCCGAGTCAAGGGCAATATTCAGAACCGTCGGGGTGTGCAGTACGGGTGCCCGACAATGGGGAGGACTAGTGGCATCAAAGAACTTGTTAAAGCCATCGCGGTACTCGCGGGCAATCAGGCTTTCAAACTCCGCAGTCGTAAACAAGCCCAGATCAATCAGACTCTGAAATTCCATGCGGGAGATATTCCACTCCCGATTCATGCGGCCAAAGGGCAACCGCTCGATCACCAGCACTCGATAGCCCAACCGCGCCATCACCGCTGCGTGGATCACCCCCAAGGCACCCCCCACATAAACTAGGTCATAGCGAGGGGGATCACAGGGTGTCGTTGCAGTGTGCAAAACTGGAAGCGGGGGCGTGGGCTGTTGTACCCCTTGGCGCCAGCGTTGCTCCCACCAATAAACCCGCTCTAAATCCGCCTCACCTTGGGGCATGCGTTGGAAGTATTTCACGGTCAGCGGATAGCGATCGACCAAGGCTTCAAAAATTGTCTTGCCAGCCGGCCAAGGGGGAAGCGCCTCAGGTTGCAGTGGAAAGGCCAAACGCAAATGCTGTTGAAGGTGTTGGAGACAGGCCCGCTCCTGGGGGAAAGGCCGCTCTCCCCAGCGCATCACCTTGAGGTATGTGGTTCGCTGCAAGCTCCACAGGAAAATAGCCAGTTCCGTGGGGGCCTCAGGAACCTGCCAGCAACCCCCGCTTGGTTTTGGCGCAATGGTGCCAATGTGCGGCTCAAAGGTGTGGTGCAGCCAGTGAATCACCGCTGCGGTATCGGGAGTGGGCACCTCAAGGTATAACAGTTCTTGCATTTTGTTTCAAAAGTCCGCTAAGGAGCTTGACAAGGGCGCAATTTGGCGTAAACTGCACTGTACTAAACAGTTTAAGAGAGTTTACGGTTTCTCAGAATTACCCTGTTGCCCTATGCATTATCCCATTCCAAGGAGTCTCGAAGAAATAGCAGCCCTCAGCCAGCAGCCTGTCAGTGAAGAGGTGGTGGCGGCAGCGATCGCCGGCGTGATTACGATTTGCCGTGCGGAAGGTCACAGTCTAGCGCAGGTTCAGGAATGGGTGCTTGCGGAGGACGATCTGCTAGATCGCAAAACCCGCCAATGGCTGAGTGAAGCGGTGGCAATGGCTTGGTCAAGCGTTGAAACCTTGGCAGTGACGACTGGCCGTGAGGGCGATCGCTAGGGCATCGGCAGCGTCATCGGGCTTGGGCAGCGTGCTGAGATTGAGTTCCCGTTGCACCGCCTGTTGAACGTCTATTTTCGCGGCATTGCCATAGCCAGTGAGGGCTTGCTTCACTTGGGGAGGGGTGAATTCCATGAGGGGACAGTGCAGTTGACTCAGGACTAAAAGAATCACGCCCCGCGCTTGAGCAACCACAATCGTATGGCTCATTTTGTAGAAAAAGAGGCGCTCCAAAGCCACTAAATCTGGTTGGAGGGCAAGAATTAACGTGTGCAGATCGCTGTAGAGACTCTGGAGGCGATCGCCCACGGGCATATCCGCAGGAGTGGTAATCACACCAAAATCGCACACTTGGCAGGTGTTGCGCTGCACCTCAATACAGCCGTAGCCAAGGGTAGCAAGGCCGGGGTCTAGGCCAAGGATGCGCACAGGTTCTAGATCGCGGTGCCGGTCAACAGATCCAAAATTGGTTTTGCCATCCAGTTCAACCCCACCTTCAGTTGATGTTCGAGGGTGGGCATGCGGTAGAGGTAGGCCAGTCGCCGTGCCAAGTAGGCCAGAGGGCCATCGAGGGTCAGTCCTAGCCCTGCCAAGGCGGCGCGATCAGTTCCGAGGGTGAGCATTTCACCGAGATGGGAATAACGACAGGGCAGTAGCGGGCGATCGCTCAGACTGGCCCAGAGATTCCAAGCCGCATAATCCGCCTGTTGAAAAGCTGCCTGTGCCGTATGGGGAATGGCTTGGCCTTGCTCATCCACGGCATCCGCAGCATCCCCAAGGGCAAAAATCTCTGGATGATCAACGACTTGCAATGTGGGCATCACCTGCAGGCGCCCCGTGGAGGTTTTGGGCAAATCAAGGGCAGCAATCACGGGTGAAACGGCTGTACCGACCGTCCATAGGACAATATCAACGGGCAGATCATCAACGCGGTCTTTGTATTGCAGGGAAATCTGATCCGCAGTGACAGCAACCGGGGTTGTTTCCAAATCAATCCAAACGCCCCGCTCTTCAAGGGCACGCAGAGCTGCCTTGCGATTAAATTCTGGAGAAGACTTGAGAATCTCGGTGTTGCGATCCACCAAACGAATGCGCCCGCGGCTGCCCAAGCGCTCCGCTAGTTTACAGGCCAATTCCACGCCACTAGGACCAGCACCGACCACCACCACGCGGATGCGATCGCGATCAGAGCGCTCCCGCCGTTGCAACGCTTCTTCGAGACGGTAGGCATCACTGAGGGTTCGGAAGGTCAAGGCATACTCTGCAACACCGGGAATGCTGTTTTTAGGGGTTTCCCCCCCCAAGGCAAGGACAAGCTTGTCGTAGATGAGCGGGGTGCCCTCGGTCAAGTGTACCGTTTTTTCCTTGAGAGCCACAGCGCTCACGGTTCCCTGATGAAAGACGACCGGGGTCTCCTTGAGCAACTCAACAAAGGGCGGGGCAATTTCCCACGCCTGTAGCTCCCCTGTAATTAATTCGTAAAGGAGGGGAGTAAAGACAAAGCGATCGCTCTGATCAACAAGGGTAATCTCTGGAGGCGCAGACCAAGGAAATTGGCCAAGGCGGAGGGCGGTATAAAGCCCGCCAAACCCCCCACCTAGAATACAAATTTGGCTTTTCACCGCTGATTCCGTCATGATGCTATCCCCCTCAGTATAACTTGCGCCTTTGAGAGGTCAGCAATTTGGGGCACGGCTCGGGTCTCGTGGATAGCTGGTTCTGGCAGTAAGGGGCGATCGCGCCGCAGCCAAATCGCTTGCAGACCAGCACCTTGGGCACCGAGGACATCATCCTCCCAACTGTCACCAATGTGCCAAACCTGAGAGGTCGCATAGGGGGTCACCGCCCGCTCAAAGATCAGCCGATTCGGTTTCGCCGCCCCCACCTCACTGGAAATCCACACCTCCTTGAAAAACGGCGCTAACCCCAAGGCCTCTAGCACCCCATAGAGACGGCTATCAAAATTCGACACCACCATCAGAGGAATGCCCTGAGCTTGCCACTCCTTCAACGCAGGCAGGACATCGCTATAAAGCAACCAAGGCTCAGCCGTGGCATAGTAGGCAAAGACAGGGGCAAAAAAACGATCAAAATCCGCAAACTGATCCAAGACGCCCGCGCGGCGAAATGTCTCTGCCGCAACCCCTTGCCACCACCGCAATTCTGCCTCTGCCCGTTGTGCAGCCTCAAGATCAGGGAAAGCGCAGGGCGGGGCAGCCCTAAAGGCCTTAAAGAAGGCCACATCTAATGCGGCTGAATCAACCTGAACCCCGACTTCCGCCGCAAAGCGACCATAAACGGTACCCACGGATTCCCGTAGGCCAAAGAGGGTGCCGACCGCATCGAGGGTAATGAGTTGGGGCGGATCAAGCGGGGGCATCGGAACTGGCATCTACAGCGGGTGGGGGAGAGGCCTGCTGGGCACGGCGCTTGCGTTCTTGCTCCACCAGTTCTTTCATTAGACTACGAGCCTGATTGATTTTATCGAGGTTGCTGCGGTAGAGTTCGAGATCCCGCTTGACTTTCTCGATGGGCAGCTTAATGACGGGAGCCAGTTGATCCAGTGTCTCGTTGAGATTCGTTGTCAGATCCCCCGCCAGCTCCTCAAGGAAGGCATACAGTCCCACCGCATGGAGGCGGCTATATTTGCCCTCGTGGTTGAGGCTGCTGAGGGGGGCACTGGGTTGACCACTGTTGAGTTCATCGAGGATTTGACTCAAGGGGCGGCCTTGGTACTGTTGCCAACTGGCGGCATCCTCCTTAAGCTGTTGCGGGTTCATTTCCTCAGCCCCGCAGAGGGCATGGAAAATACTGGCGCGATCGCCCTCAGGCTGATACCCCTCCATAAACTGGTCAAAGGCGGTCACGACCCCAAGGGCAAATAGGGGAGAGTAGCGAAAATCTACATTGACGCGCAGCAGGTGGATTTCGACCAGCAGTTCTTCAATAAAGCGGCGGTAGATCGAGTGAATCGGTCGCCTGTGAGCCGCATAAAAAGCGCGTTTGGTATCAGAGACAGTTCGAGGATTTTGCACAAGCTCTGCCGATATTCGTTAAAAAATGTCATGATTCTTTACTATTATCCCCCATTGTGCTCCCCCAATCAAATATGCCGCCTGAGCTTGCCTTAGCCATTGGCCAATTCAACAGAGGTGAATTCTATGCCTGCCATGACACCCTCGAAGCCCTCTGGTTAGAGGCCAGTGAACCTGAGCGCACGTTTTACCAAGGTCTGCTACAAATTGCCGTGGCCTGCTATCACCTGAGTCGGGGCAACCAGCGGGGAGCGATTTTGCTGTTGGGGGAAGGGCGGCGTCGCCTTGAACAGTGTGATCCAGACTTTTGCGGCCTAGATTTGACAGCCTTTTTGACGGCAGTGGCGGCGTTACAGGCGCAGCTTCAGACCCCCCTTGACTCAGAGCCAAAAATTCAGTTGCATCTTGGCGTTGTTAAATCCCTCGATCAAGCCTAGACCCCGACAGCCCTTAAAACTCAAGCTCATCCTCTTCAGACGCTTCAGCAATTGGGATGTCTGGACTTTCTCCCTCATCGGGTAAGCGAATAACCACCCCGTTAAAGAATCGTGCCAGTTTTTCGGCAGATTCACGCACAGGATCCGGGTCAGTGGTGAGAGGGGGCGGGGGTGGAGTAGGGGTTGGTTCTATGGGGGGTGGCGGTGGTTCTTCCCGTGGTTGAGAGGGAATGACGACAGCGGAGTGCGGCGGCTCCTTAGCTTTTGGCGCAGGCGTGGTTTTGTGGGGTAGGGGGGCAATCTCAAAGGCAACTTTGATGCGGCGGCCTAGAACTTGGGAAAAGGCGGCTTCAATTTTGGCTTGGTTATTCTTCGTCAGATTTAACAGTGTTTGATTAACAATGCCGATGTGCACCTCGCGATCGCTCATTTGTCGCAGGTGACCATGTTGCGAGAGCAGAGCATAGGTACTCATTTGCATCTGTTGTAAGAGCTGTAATGCTTGGTGCCACACCTCTTCAGGATTCTCGGCTGGTGCTTCAGTGGCTGGCTCTGGTGGAAGCGTTGGTGCAACAGGGTCTTTAATTTTTTGAACCGGTTTGGCCTGTGACTCAGATTCCTTGGGAGGCGGTTCTGGGGTCTTAGCAGGCGCAGCTAGGGCTTGGGGTTCGGCCTTAGGCGTTGGGACGCTCCTGAGTTTTGGATCAGCGGTAGGCGTTACTGGCGTTGCAGCAGGCGGTGGAACCGTCTCTGTGATCAGCCCCAGAATACTAATTTCCAGCCAGAGACGGGGTTGATTGCTCTGTTTGACTTGACTTTCACAGGTGCGCAGATGTTGTTGGGCGTGCAGAATTTCCTCAACTGACCAGGCCTCAGCAAGGGTAATCAGTGCTTGCCATGTTTCCGCTGTCAGGGCTACCAAGTCCTGCCGTTCAGGAGCTGTCTTGGCCAAGAGCAGATCGCGATAGAGGCTGGCCAGATTTTGCAAAATCGTCAGCGGATCGCGACCCCGTTCCAGTAATTGGCGGGTGTGCTCAAGAACCGCCACCGCATCCTGACGGGCGATCGCCCCCAGCAATTGCCGCAGATCCTGTTCTGGTACTGCCCCAGCCAGTTGCCATACATGTTCTACCGTGATCCGTTCAGGATATAAGCTCAACTGATCCAGCAAGCTTTCAGCATCCCGCAGTCCCCCTTGGGACAATTGTGCCACCAGGGTCAAGGCCTGCGGCTCAATGTCAATTTGCTCCTTATCGGCAATGTGCTGAAGGTGGGCAACCATCTCCCCTAGGGGAATCCGCCGAAAATCAAAGCGCTGACAGCGGGAAATAATTGTTGGCAAAACTCGCTGCGGATCTGTGGTGGCAAGGACAAAGACCACATGGGGCGGCGGCTCCTCTAGGGTTTTGAGGAGGGCATTGAAGGCCGACACACTGAGCATGTGGCATTCGTCAATCACATAAACTTTGTAGCGACACTGTACTGGGGCAAATTGTGCCTTCTCAATCAGTTCGCGAATGTTGTCCACCCCGGTGTGGCTGGCAGCATCAATTTCAATCACATCTAAGCTAGTGCCATTGGCCACCTGACGGCAGACCTCACACTGGCCACAGGGATCGGGGGTAGGCTTGGGAGTCCTCAGGCAGTTGAGGGACTTGGCTAAAATACGGGCACTAGAGGTTTTACCCGTGCCGCGAGGACCACAAAAAAGATAGGCAGGGGCAATGCGCTCCTTGAGTAGGGCTTGGGTAAGCGTGGTGGCGATCGCCCCTTGACCCACTAGATCTGCAAAGCGTTGGGGACGATATTTGTGATGCAGGGGTTCGTAGGTCACTGCTGGGCTGCAATGGATATGCCAGAAGACGCTGGTGGGTAAATGCCGCGCATGTTATTCTAACAGGCCAACGATGGCCATAGGCTCGCTGTCGGCGATCGCCCCTCAGTCTCCCCCAATGGAACCAGCCCTAGCCCCTAGAACCAGCCTTTTTTACCCGCAATGTACGTTCTATAAAACTCTTCATCACTCTTGGTCAGGTAAATAATGCCCTCAATCAGGCCAATGATGCTCATGACAGGGGCAACCAAACCGCAGGTTAAAAGGCTCACCAACAGCATGATCAAGCCCTCGGTGTTGTAGCCCAGCACAAATTTGTGAATGCCCAAGGCACCCAAGAGAATACCGCAAATGGCGGCTGCAATTTTTTTCCCTGAAATATCGGAATTCGAGGTCATGGTTTCTTCCCCAATGGTTATTTTTGATACAGCGCGATCGCGCCCTCTTGGCCTACATCCTTCAGGGTTTCAGGGGGACTGTCAAGGGGCAAGTAGGCAGTTTGTTGATTGACGTTGAAGGTCAGGGTTAGGTTTTAAGCAGCAGCGACCCAATCAGCAAGGGGTTCCCAGCGCACAGTGCGATCGCCCCCCACTTCCACCACCACTTTGAACTTCGGTAGGGTTTGGGTTAACTGTGCCAAGTAGGCAAATTCTTGCCTTGAGAGGCGCTTGCCATCAATCAGCCAAAGCACCAGTCCCTTGGCATTGGGGGGCAGGTTTTCCAAGTGGTAGGTCACTAGGGGGGGCTGGAAATAAACGCGAATGTCTTCCTTGCCCGTGTGAGCCGGACGAATCCCGTGCGCTTGGGTCAGGTAGGCTGCCAAATCCCCCAAACCCGGTGCGCTCATGTGCAAGGTGGTATAGCCCTTGGAACGCAGTCGCCGTTGATAGCGACCCTCAAAGCCCCCCTCCGGCGGAACAAAGAGTGCCAGTGCCCCCGCCGATTCTAAATCTTTGACAAATTGATAGCCAGCCAGCAGACCCATAGATCTTTTCTCACAGGTTTTAGCATTCCATCCAGCACTTTATCATGGTCATTCCTACAGCGGGTATGCCTAAGTTAATAGCAGTGCAAATAGCCCACATAAGGCAATACCATCAAAGACACCCGCGCCACCAATACTCAGCACTCCCGCCGACATCCGCTCAATTTCCCGTAGGTGGAGTAAATCTGCACCAATCAGGGTTCCCAGCACACCTCCAGCAAAGGCAATGGGTGCCGCCGCTACGCCTCCAGAAATCAAAATGGCTGTCATTGCTGCTGTCAGGGGCGCGACCAAGGCATTCATTTGAATACCAATCCCCGGTACCACCTGAGCAGAGTAGTAACTGACAGCGGCCACAATTGCCGTCACCAAGAGAATCGCCAAGGGACTGACGCGGGTAAATTGATAGAGGGCTAGCACCGTCGGGATCAAGCCGCCCCCCACATTCAGTGCCACAATCGTCTTTTGCTCAATTTTGCGCAGGGGAATGCCCCAAAACCGACTTAACCAGAGTGCCTCAAAGTCGGGAACAATGGCCACCGTGGAGACCCGCTCATAGAGGGGGATATTAATCGTGCTGCCGAGAATCACAAGCAGCAGTAGCACTGAGGCAGCAGTGGGTGAAAAGCCCAACTTGGCAACGGCCACTTGTACAGCATCAAGAGCGATCGCTAGCCAAAGGAAAGGCAGCGACAGTAACAGCAGCACAAAAAGTAGAGCAGTAACAGGCAGATAAATCATAGGAATTGGCGATCACGTTAAACTTGCGAGGATTCTTGGGGCAGTGCCGCAAGGGCTTCCTTGAGGGCTTTAGCCAAGGCGATCGCGGAAGGATAGCGATCGGGCAACAGAGGAGCCGTAGCACGGTGCAACACCTGTTTCAAAGGGTAAGGAATCTCTGGGCGATCCGAAACATCAAGGCGATGAAAGCCATCACGGTGGTGATAGAAACGCATCGGACTATCCCCCAACAGCAGAAAGGCTAGGGTTGCGCCCACTGCAAACAGATCCGACTGAATGGTGGGTTTGCCCATCATCTGTTCCGGAGCACTGTAGCCCTCCACGGCAATGCGGGTGCCACCGGGGGAATGCCCCAGTTCTTTAACCGCCCCAAAGTCAATCAAAACAATTTGATTATCCCGCGATCGCACCAGTAGGTTACTGGGTTTGAGATCTCGGTGAATCACGGGTGGATCCTGATTGTGCAGATAGTCCAAGACACCGCAGGTTTGAATCATCCACTGCACCGCCTGAGGAATTGGCACCGTGCCATTGCGCAGTACCCAGCGCTCTAGGTCAATGCCATGAATGAGTTCCATGACCAAATAGCTTTTGCCATCTTCCACGAAAAAGTCATAAAAGCGGGGAATCCCTGCATGGTCAAGGAGCTGTAAGATGCGAGCTTCCCGTTCAAAGAGTTCCTGTGCCTTTTCATTGTCCTCCATATCAGACCGCAGTTCTTTGAGAACCCGCACCTCTGGAACCTTGCCAGTCCATCCCCCGGGGGGTTGCGCTTCACAGGCCAAGTAGGTTGTGCCAATGCCACCATGCCCTAAAAGGCGCAGGATGTGATAGTTGCGTACGGTGCGCTGCACATTGAGGGGTTGACCACAGTGAATGCAAAACAGATTCCCTGGCATATTACCGGCATGGGTACACTCACTGAGGGTGGGCGCACTGCGGCGAAAGGTTTGCTCATGGAATTCAAGAATTGGGCCTGTGGGTCCTAGCTGAATGAGACTGCCACTGGCAAGTTTGCTCTCGTCAACAAGGCGACCATCAACAAACGTCCCGATCGCCCCCAAACTTTTGAGATACCAACGCCCGATATTTTCTGGATCCCGATAGCAAGACAGTTCAGCGTGATAGCGACTAATGAGAATATCATTGAGAATCACATCATTGTCTGCGGCACGGCCAATACGAATAGTCGTTTTAATCGGGAAACGCCATGTTTTGACCGGAGTGCGTTTCCAAGGATCTAACAGGTGCAGAATAATCACGGGTGTGGAACTGCCACAGCAAACTCATCGAGATTTAGCCTATTCTCCTACACTTTGCCGATGTCTGCAGTGTTTTGCAATAAATCATAAACAGCTCAAGATGCCAAGGCTAACTGTTCTAACTGAGCATGCAGCCTTATTTTAGACTGTCTATCTGGCTTGGCAGTGCGCAATTGTTTATGAAAGAGACTATAGTCTTGGATTTCTCACTACTGCCAAAGCGTAGTACACTAGGGGTAGTGCTGGTGTAGCTCAGTTGGTAGAGCAACTGACTTGTAATCAGTAGGTCGTCGGTTCGAGTCCGACCATCAGCTTTGATCCACTTTCACTCATTTCAGCACAATAGGGCTTGTCCCTTAGGCCAAGCGTTGCTGCCGACAACAGGTCTATCATGATCAAGGAAACGATCGCGCCACCTCTGCCATGCTTGTCTATTGCACCCGTCCCTACTGTCGTTGTCCCCAAAACGATGTTCCAGACTTAGACAACCCCAACAAACGGTACAGTCGTGTGGCTGAACGCTTTTGTACGGCCTGTGGGATGCCCTTGATTCTACGGGGACGATACGTTGCAGAGCGGGTTCTGGGTCAGGGGGGGTTTGGGGCGGCCTATCTAGCGCGGGATTTGGATACCCCCGGTCGGCGCGAATGCGTGATCAAGCAATTTCGCCCCAACGTCTCCGATCCCCAGAGTCGGCAAAAAGCTCAGGAACTCTTTGAGCGGGAAGGGCAAGTCCTTGAGGAACTGGGACAGCATGCCCAAATTCCCGACTTGCTGGCATTTTTTGCTGAAGAGGTTCCCAGTGCCAATGGCCAAGGAACAGAGCAGTATTTCTACTTGGTGCAGGAATATATTGACGGCGAAACCCTCGAAGATGAACTGGCTCAAAAGGGATGCTTTAGTGAGGAAGAGGTGCGGCAGGTGCTGCGGGAACTCCTACCCGTGTTGCAGTACGTCCATGACCACGGCTCGATCCACCGTGACATTAAGCTCTCAAATATTATGCGCCAGCACCCCAGCAAGACAAAGTTTCCCGGCCAAGGGCGGCTCTATCTGCTGGATTTTGGTGCGGTGAAGCAGATTTCCCAAGCGGGGGGACAGCAAGGACACTTTACGGGTATTTATACCCAGTACTATGCGCCACCGGAACAAGCACGGGGGGAACGGGTCTATCCCAGTTCAGATCTCTATGCCTTAGCAGTGACTTGTATCATATTGCTGACCGGCAAAGATCCCAGTGAGCTATTCGACGCCTATAACAACCGCTGGCATTGGCATTCCTATGCCCAAGTCAGTCCACAACTGCAAGCCATTCTAGATCGCATGCTACAACCTGCTCCTAGCGATCGCTACCAATCAGCGGCAGAGGTCTTAGCGGACTTAAATGCTTACTCTACCCCCGCCCCACCACCGCCCCCACCGCCACAACCAGTAACAGTAGCACCCCCTTCCCCGCCACCCGTAGTGTCACAACCGGCACCCCCTCCTTCACCTGGACCGGTGACGCCACCGACCAGCACACCACGTCCGAAAGCAAAACCGCCCCGCCAGCCTGCGCCTCCCTTACCGGCATTGAAAATTCTCATTGGTGCTGGCTTTACGGGCTTTGAAATGACGGCCTTGGGGTTGATGATTTTTAGTTTGATGACCGCTTGGCAGTTGCCTGTTGGTGTGAGTGCGGGGTTGATTGGTGCTCTATTTGCCTTTTTGGTGTTTTTGCAGTACAAACGCTGGATTGAACACTGGGAGCAGTTGATCATTGCGGTCATTTCAGGGGCAGTTCTTTTTTTTGTCCCCCTCTTGCAAGCAGGCCTAGGGGGTGTGACAGCGCTGCTCATTTGTGGTTTAGTGGGGTTGGGTTGCATGGTTATGGGCAACATTTTTTTGCTGATTTACAATATCTTGGCGCGGTTGCTGTAGGAGCGGGGCAATGCAGTTAACGTGGTTGGAGAGCAATACTTGGTTGTGGGAGTTAGGTTATACGCGGATTTTGGTTGATCCGTGGTTTGTCGGGGCACTGACTTTTGGCAACACGCCTTGGCTGTTTCAGGCGGAGCGATCGCGCCCCTGTGCCATGCCAACCGATGTGGATGTCATTTTGCTTTCCCAAGGGCTACCGGATCACTGCCATGAACCTACCCTCCGCACCTGCGATCGCGCCCTACCGGTCATTGCCTCCCCCAGTGCCGCCAAAGTTGCCCAGGGCCTTGGCTTTGAAACAGTGATTGCCCTTAGCCCCCACCAAACCTACACGTACCGCGATCTCACAATTCAAGCCACGAAGGGCGCTAGTATCGGCTCTCGTCAACAGGAAAATGGTTACGTTCTGCGCTGGGGCACTCAAAGTCTCTACTATGAACCCCACGGCTGTCATGATTTGTGGCTGCGCACCTACGGCAAGGTGGATGTGGTGATTACGCCGCTGTTGGATGTCTGTTTACCCGTGGTGGGGGCGATTCTCAAGGGGGGCAAAACGGCATTGGAATTGGGGCAATGGCTTCAGCCCAAGGTGATGATCACCACCGCTGGCAATGGTACCCTCCGTCTTCAGGGATGGCTACCGCGACTGCTCTCGGTCAAAGGCACCCTTGAGGAACTGCAAGTGTCGTTTCAGCGGCTAGGCCTCAACACTCGTTTGGTGGAACCAGTAGCCTACACTCCCCTTGTTCTTCTGGCTGAGCTCTAGGGATGCGACGCTGGCTACGGCCTTTGATTCTCTTTTGGCAAGAGGTAATTCTTCTACTTCAGGACAATCAGCGGTTTTTGCAGTTGCTCAGTCAGATTGAGGGGATCGCGACTCGGGTGCTGGCGATCGGGATGCTGCTGGTGGTCATCGTCGCCATTATTGATTTGGGGCGGATTCTGACCGTGGAGCTATTCTCACCCCCCTTGGGACAGTTTAGCCTTGAACTGGTGAAAATCTTTGGCCTCTTTCTCAATGTGCTTGTGGCTCTGGAGATTCTTGAAAATATCACCGCCTACCTGAAAACCCACGTCTCGTCGCAAATCGTTGAGCTAGTAATTGTCACGTCTCTAATTGCCATTGCCCGTAAAATTATCATTCTGGATATTGGCCAACCGGAAACGGTGGCAAAGCTCTTGGGGCTGGCGATCGCCATCTTGGCCTTGTCTGCCAGTTACTGGATTGTGCGTCGCCTAAACTACCGGCGGCGTCCCTGAGGGATAGACCTGCTCGCGGTAGGCTTGTGCCTGTTCTAGGGTTGTTTGCAGCCGCTCCCAGTCCTCCTGCTCCACTTGGCGAATCAGATCATCAAGGGTGGCACGGTAGTGAATCAGGCAGTGGCGCAACGCCGCGCGGTTATATTCCGCCATCATCCGTCCCAACTCTGGATTGCCGCCGCCAACACGGCTGGTATCGCGAAAGCCGGAGCTAGCCAACTGCTGGGCAAGCTTCCGAATCGGCTCATTGGCTTCTTGGGCATTCGCAAGAATCAGTGCTGCACTCACGAGGACAGGAAGGTGGGAAATCCAAGCAACAGCGCGATCGTGATCCGAGGGGGTGGCATAGAGTAGCTTGGCACCGAGATCATTGACCACACCAGCCACACAGTCAATGGCCGCACTGTCAGTGTAGAGGGTTGGGGTGAGAACATAGGGGGCATTCTCAAAGAGATGGGCTTGCGCCGCTTCAATGCCGGATTCTGCGGTACCGGCCATCGGGTGCCCACCGACATAGCAAGGCCAGAGTTTTTCGAGGGCGGGGACAATTTCTCCTTTGACGGATCCCACGTCTGTCAGCACTGTTTCTGGACTGAGGTAGGGGGTAATGTCCAAGGCGACACTGAGAATGCTGCCAATGGGGGGACAGAGAAACACCAGATCAAGGGCACGCAAAATTTCTGGCTCCGTACTGCCCCAGTCAATGGCACCCTTGGCGATCGCCCGCTCACAGGTTTCCGTCCGCCGACTCAGCCCAACCACATAGTGCCCCTTTGCCCGCAGATCAATGCCCAGTGAACCACCAATGAGTCCCAGCCCGACGATGCCAATCCGCAGCATAGTGCCCCTAAACTTGAATACTTTTACGATTGTGACATTGATTCTTGTTCTGAGGGACATTCCCCTCCTATGCAGATTTGTGCTTTGGATTCACAGCCAGAGGGGGGGGCTTCGATACAATCAGAAATGAATCTGTTGCGCTTTAGGCCACCAATGATGAAACGCCTTGCCCATTTGCTTCAGCAGACCCTCAAATGCTGCCTTGGCCTTGCCCTTGTTTGGTGCCTCAGTAGCGGTACACCGGTGTGGGCAGCAGCAGCTCACCATAGTTTTGTGGCAGCCGCAGTGGAGCGGGTTGGCGATGCGGTTGTTCGCATTGATACCGAACGCACGATTGTGCGCCCAGCGGATCCCCTCTTGAGTGATCCCTTCTTTCGCCAATTTTTCCCCGGTTTAGCCTTGCCCCCTCAAGAGGATCGGCTGCGGGGTCAGGGGTCGGGGTTCATCATTGATCCCAGTGGCATTGTTATGACCAACGCCCATGTGGTGAGTCAAGCAGATACGGTAACAGTGCGCCTCAAGGATGGCCGCGTCTTTGAGGGCGAGGTGCGCGGCGTGGATGAGGTATCTGATCTAGCGATTGTCAAACTCAAAGGGGTCACCGAACCACTACCCACTGCGCCCCTTGGCGATTCCAGTGACGTGAAAGTGGGGGATTGGGCGATCGCCGTCGGGAATCCCCTTGGCCTTGATAACACCGTCACATTGGGCATTGTCAGTACACTCCACCGTTCCAGCGCCCAAGTGGGTATCCCCGATAAGCGCCTTGATTTTATTCAAACGGACGCGGCCATCAACCCCGGCAACTCTGGGGGGCCGTTGCTCAACGAAGAGGGAGAAGTGATTGGCATTAACACTGCCATTCGTGCCGATGCCATGGGGATTGGCTTTGCGATTCCAATTAATAAGGCCAAAGCGCTGCAAGAACGCCTGATTCGCGGTGAAAAAATTCAACACGCCTACATTGGCATTCAAATGACCACCTTCACGCCAGCAATGGCCAAGGAAAACAATGCTAACCCCAACTCACCAGTGATTCTGCCAGAGGTCAATGGCGTTCTTGTCCTGCAAGTGTTGCCCAATACACCGGCGGCAAAAGCCGGTCTGCGCTGGGGGGATGTGATTACAGCCGTGGATGGGGAACCGATTACCAGTGCCGATCAGTTGCAGGGGATTGTTGATAGTGCTGCTGTGGGGCAAGTTCTCAACCTGACCGTTCAACGGGGCGATCGCAGCCAACGGATTGCGGTGCGGACAGCGGAGTTGCAGGGAGCGGCTTAGGATGCCCTTGGGGCTACTGCTGCTGTGGCTCTTTGCCCTTGCCACCCGCTTTTGGGGGCTGACTCGCTTTCCCACACTGGTATTTGATGAGGTCTATTTTGCCCGCTTTGGCCACAACTATCTCGCCGGTGTTCCTTTCTTTGATGCCCATCCGCCTTTGGGAAAATACCTGATTGCCCTGAGCATTTGGCTGGGGGGCGGCTTTCACCCTTGGGGCTATCGCTGGTTGAATGCCCTGATGGGATCACTGATTCCCATAGCGGTGGCAGTGTTGGCCTATCTCCTGACGCGGCGATCGCGAGTGGCACTGTTATCGGGACTCTTTATTGCCCTCGATGGCCTCTTTTTGGTGGAGTCCCGCTATGCTCTCATCAATATCTCCCTTGTCCTTTTTGGGGTGGTGGCACAGATTCTCTGGTTGTGGGGGCTGCGCTACCGAGGAAGGGGGCGATCGCTCTGGCTGATGGCCGCAGGTGTTGCCTTTGGCGCCTGTGGGGCAGTGAAGTGGAGTGGCTTGGGATTCCTGTTGGGGGTAGGGCTTTTCTGGCTTCTCCAGCAGAGGTTACCGCTGCCTGCTGAATGGAAGACCACTTACCAGTGGTGGCAGATGTGCCTGCTACTCCCCGTTGTCGCCTTTGTGGTTTATACCCTGCTCTGGCTACCCCATCTCCAGTTTCATCTCCACCAGAGCCTACTTGACCTCCATCGCCAAATGTTTAACTTTCATCGCAGTGTTGCCAGTACTGCCCATCCCTACTGTTCGCCGTGGTGGTCTTGGCCGCTCTTGCTGCGCCCCATGAGCTACTTTTTTCAGCGGGTGCAAACCCTCAGTGAACCCGTGCCGGTCATTGGCCCGCCCCTACCACTGGCAGATACGCAATGGGTTTATGCCGTCTATGCCCTCTTTAATCCCCCCCTGCTGTGGCTGGGCACCTTGGCCACGGTGGCTCTTGTCCCCCTTAGCTTGACCACAACCGCAGGTCGTTTTGTGCTCTTAAACTATGCTGCCAATCTCTTGCCCTGGGCACTGGTGAGCCGCTGTGTTTTTATCTATCACTACCTCCCCGCTGCCCTCTATAGCTTTATGGCCTTGGCCTTGGTCTGGGAAGCCAGCCGCGATTGGGGAGTTTGGGCACGCTGGGCACGCATTGCCGTCCTCGGGGTGGTTGTTGGGGGCTTCCTCTACTGGCTGCCCCTTGACTTAGGACTACCCCTGACGCCCCAAGACTTTTTTAGGCGGATGTGGTTGCCGTCTTGGATTTAGGACTATCCTAGGAGTTGTTTAACAGTGGCAATGAGTTCTGCAGGATCAAAGGGTTTGGTGATGTAGGCATCCACCCCCTGCTTTTTACCCCAGTGAATATCAAACTCTTCGCTTTTGGTGGTGCACATGATCACGGGCACACTTTGGCAAGCCGCTTCACCCTTAATCCAGCGGCACAGTTCGTAACCATTCATGCGCGGCATCACCACATCCAGAATCACCAAATCAGGACATTGAGCCTTGATCTTTTCTTGGGCTTCGATACCATCCTCGGCCTCAACAACGTCATAGTTCTGCTCTTTCATCAGCTGAACAATCATTGCCCGCAGGGTGGGGCTGTCATCAACAATCATAATTGTAGCCATACAGTTTTATATGTGCCGCTGATCGGTAAAGGGTATCGCTCCTATTATGCCCATTGAACAGCACTTAGCGACAGAACCGAGAGGGGTTTAAGGGGGACCGTTTTGTAAAAGGCTCTGAAAAAGGGCTATCAATTCTTGGCTGCAGTCCGCCACCGTACGGGGAAAGGGGCGATGCTGTCGCCATGAGGCGGGGAATTGTTGCCACAGGGCAAGGAGGGTGGGTGTTCCAAGTTCAGCAGCAAGGGTCGGCCACTGCCCAAAGACATGGGAAGCACGATCGCTCACCACTACATGACCATTGGCCAAAATCATGATCCAGTCGGCCCAGCCATAGGCAAAATCAAGATCATGGGTGGCAATCACAATCGTGGTTCCCTGCTGGTGGATTTTCTCTAGAACCCGCCCCAGTTGCTGCCGTTGCTGAGAGTCGAGATAGGTGGTGGGTTCATCGAGCAGTAATAGCGTCGGTGCTAAGGCCATTACTCCAGCCAGTGCCACCCGCCGTTTTTGCCCCAAACTCAAATGATGCAGGGGGCGATCGGCAAGCTCCACTAAATCAAAGTCCTGTAGGGTTTGGTACAAACGCGCTTCGATTTCGGCGGTGGGTAGGTCTAAGTTGTACAGCCCATAGGAGATGTCCTCCGCCACGGTGGCTGCCACCAGTTGCTGTTCGGGGTCTTGAAAGGCCAAGCCAATGCGTTGACGCCACTGCCGCAGTCGCTCTGGTTGATGGACGAGCCGTTGCCCTTGCCAGTAAATTTCACCGCGATCGCGCCGATAGAGGGCCGCTGCCAGATAAAAGAGCGTTGATTTGCCTGAGCCATTCAGCCCCAAAAGGGCAACTTTCTGTCCCGCCTCTAGGGTAAAGGAGCAGTCTTGCAGCACGGGGGTAGTGGTATTGGGATAGCGAAAGCCAACCTGATGAAATTCCAGTAGCGGCACAGACATCTCAGGTGATTGCATTCAGCAGAATGAGGGCACCGCCACCAATGACGATTTCAAGGCCATAGCGTTGCGAATAGGCATAGGACTGGGGGCGCAATACCCGAAACTGCCCCTGAAAGCCACGACTGAGCAGGGCAAGGTTCACCTGTTCATAGCGGTACAGAGACTGCTGCAGGAGTTGAGCCGCCAACAGGCTCACACTAACGAGCCAGCGCGATCGCCGTTGATAGCCGCCCCGTGCCCGCTGCGCCAATTGCAGCGTGAAAGCGGTTTCTAAGAGGGTGAAGATATAGCGGTACATCAACATCAGAATATCGAGGATGAAATGGGGAACCCGCCAGCGTTCGGCCACACTCAACAGGGCTGGAAAGGGGGTCGTCAATAAAATCAATAGTAAACAGGTGCTGGCAACCATTGTCCGCAGTCCTAGGGTTAAGCCTTGGTGCAATTTCTCGGCACTGATAAAGAACGACCAGCCCATTAGGGAGATGTCACTGAGAACCACTTGCCCCGAAGCCCGTAAAGTCTCCGTCGGGATGATTTGTACCACTAACCCCGGCAAACTCACCAGCCAAAACGCAGCAACTGTGGCTAAGAGGGTGAAATAAACCCGCCACGGAATGCGGGCATAGCCGAGAATCCAAAAGCTCAGCCACAGCCAAAGCAAACTCTGGACAAGGGGGCGAGCAAAAAACGTCAATAACAGGCTGGCGATCGCGAAAATCAGCTTTTGTTCAGGGTGCAGATGCCGCAGACCATTGGTATAGGCATAGGTATCGAGGTGATGGTGCATTGACTGCTCAGGACTGTTGCGATTTTGAGGCGGCGGCTGCCTTTTGGCGATGGCGTTCGCGGTACTGACCCAAGATAAACCCCATGACCCCTGCACCCAATGCCGCTTGAAGGGCAAAAAGCAGTGACTCGACTTCGGCGCTGGGGGGTTCAAACAATGGCTCTGCCCAAGGTTCAAAGTCTGGCGCCACCTCGCTAATTAACGCTTCGGCTTGGGCATCGGCACCTTCAAAGTCACCCTTAACCAGCAGGAGGGGAAGTGTACTTAAGAGAATTGCGCCGCCCAATAGGAACGCCACTGTTTTTTTATTCATTGGATTCCCCTCCAGGCAAGAGTTTTAAGGTTTGCAATTCTGCTGTGCAGTACGTGGTCAACCAGTTCCACACCAACACCGTGAGTAACCCTTCACTGATCGCTAGGGGAATCTGCGTCACAGCAAAGAGCGCCGCAAACTTGGCAAAAGCCGTCGCCACCCCACCCATACTATCGGGAAAGGCCAATGCCAATTGTAAAGAAGTCACCGAGTAGGTGGCCAAGTTACTGATCAGAGCAGCACTAAAAATCGCGATCGCTGGCTTAGTCGTGGCACGGGACATCCCCCAATAGGTCAACCCAGCCACCCAAGGTCCCACCACCGCCATCGAAAAGCCATTAGCGCCTAGGGTGGTCAGGCCGCCATGGGCAAGGAGCAGGGCTTGAAAGAGCAGCACCAATGTTCCCAAGACGGTCATCAGCGGTGGCCGAAAGAGAACGGCTCCCAAGGCAATCCCCATCGGATGGGAAGAGCTACCCGTAACGGAAGGAATCTTCAACGAAGAGAGGACAAAGGCATAGGCACCGGCTAAGGCAATCAGCAGGGTTGACTCTGGTTGCTGTTGAATCTGTTGTCGCAGTGCCCATAGTCCCCATGCCAAAAAGGGTAAAAAAACCAGCCACCAGCCCACTGCCCAGCCAAGGGGCAAAAACCCCTCGCTAATGTGCATCGCCAAGGCGGGGTGAGGACTCGCGACCACGAGATACGCGCTCAGAAGGGCGATCGCCCCAAGGGAGCCATATCGCTTCGCTTGGCTACGTTTGATCATTGAGACATTCCTAAACCTAAGTGCGCCTATTCTAGTGCGCAACCAGTAACTTGCCTATGCCCAGTGGGGGCTGCAACCGATATTAGAAAGAGCTATGCATGCTCAAAAATTCACGCAGTGCCAAGACTGTAAGGCTGGAATTTGCATAAATTTTGATGTAGTCGGTATAACAGGATGAAGTCTAATGTCATTATTGAATCGTAGGTACTGTTGCTATGTTCCCAGGGGGGAGTTGTCATGAGTGAACTGACTGCCTTTGGTCATTCCTTGAGTAGTGGCTATGAAGTAGTGGTGATCAAACCGCAGTCCCTCAGTGATACGACCCTGATCGTTCAAGCGCTGCGGGCTGACAAGGCAGTGATTCTCAACCTAGAGCACCTCGATGTCACCGAGGCACAGCGCATTTCTGATTTTGCCGCTGGTAGTACCTATGCCATCAATGGCCATCAATCGCGCCTTGGGGATGGTGTCTTTCTCTTTACGCCCAACGTGATTAATATCCAAGAATCCACAGCGGCACCGACACCCGCTGGACTGGCCTAAGCCGTTCATGAATCCTGCAGATCTGCTCACCGTCAGTGAGTGTCAAGAGATTGATCAACTGCTCTTACCGGCCGCAGATCGCTTTGCCATTCGAGTAGCGGTGTATGCCCAGCGCTATCTGCGAGCTAAGACTGAGGGAAACCCCCTCGAAGCCCTGACGGAAGCCCAAGTCTATGAACTCGTTGCTGCCGATCCCCAGTTGCAAGCGGAGGAGCAGCGCCAAGGGGGATTCATGACGTGGTACGGCCAAATTCTGATCAGTGCCCTCAAGCAACTGCGGCAAATTGCTGCAAGGGAGGGGGTGCCCATTGCCGAGCTAACCGTTCCCCAGATTAGTTGCTGGTTTCAGCAGCAGTGTCAGGCACGCTTGCGATCGTCCCCGCCGTCACCTTGAGAATTTGGGCATGCTTGCGCCAGGGGGTGGCAAAGGGGGCAAGGTGGGTGGTGGTAATCAGCGTTTGGTAGCGATCGCCCATCACCTCTAATAAAATTCCCTGCCGCTGCAAATCCAATTCGGCGAGGACATCATCCAACAACAAAAGGGGAGTGTCGCCCACCACACTTTCCACAAGAGCCAGTTCCGCCAGTTTCAGCGCCAATACCAGCGTGCGCTGCTGCCCTTGGGAAGCAAATTGACGGGCACTTTGCTCATTGAGGCACAAGCCCACATCATCACGGTGCGGTCCCACCAGACTGGTTTTTTGCAGCAGTTCAATGGCGCGGCGAGCGGCCAAGGCCTCATTAAAGGCAGCCACAATCGCTTCAGAGGTGCCATCCCCAAGGGGCACATGGCTCTCATAAGTCAAAGTGAGTGTCTCGCGATCGCCACTCAACACGCGATGCCACTCCTGAGCCAAGGGTGCCAAGCGTTCAATGAGGCGCTGTCGGCGGCGGATAATGCGGGTGCCATTGATCACCAATTGCTGATTCCATGCCTGCCAGAGGGCTTCATCCCATCCTTGGCTGCCGGCCTGTTTGAGGAGAGCATTCCGTTGGCGCAGGGCTTTTTGGTAGGTTTGCAGCAGTTGGCTATAGAGGGGTTCCAATTGCACCAAAATCCGATCCAACCAGTTGCGGCGAATGGCCGGTGTGCCCCGCACTAGTTCCAAATCCAAGCAGGAAAATTCCACTGCATTGAGTTGCCCCAGAAATTCCGCCGTGCGCTTAACGGTACAGCCATTCACCTGTAGGACACGGCCTGCGAGCGGTCGCAAACTCACCGCCAGATCAAGGGGGATGCCTTGGCGCTCTAGGGTGGCTTCAATTTGGGCACTCTCTTGTCCCTGCTGAATAAGGTCGCGATCGCGATGGGTGCGATGGGATTGCAGTGTGGCCAGCCACTCCACAGCCTCTAGCAAATTGGACTTGCCTTGGGCATTGTCCCCAACGACGATGGTTTTTGGCGCAGCAAACGTCACCGATTGCTCGCTGTAGTTGCGAAAGTGGCGCAGATGGAGTGATTTGAGAAACACTTAGCAGCCCTTACCAGCCCCAAGTCCCCGGTGTCCCCTTAAACGGGCCGACAATGTCCGGAGTAATCCAGCCGCCATAGAAGCCCCCCGGTTGCGGAATCACCACTACACCATCCACGGTGCATTCATCCATCAAAGCAGCATAGAAGGCAATGTAGTTGCAGATTGGCGCAAAAGCAGGGGTAGGTTTGGGATAGTACCAAGCTGCATTATCCGCTTGGCGATCGCCCACCTTGACGTGGTAGTAGGCGCCTTGTCCTTTCCACTCGCAAAAGGTTTGCCGTGCTGAGGGCAGCAGATACTGCGCCTGTACATCCTCTGGCGGAAAGTAATACACTGGGGGATGACTGGTTTCTAATACCCGCTGTCCCCGCTGGGTGTCGGCAATCACCACACCATTAAAGACCACCCGCAGGTGTTTTGAGGTGGGTTCAACACGGGGCGGACGGGGATAGTCCCAAACCGATTCTTGGCCGGGGGCAGGGGGAATCCGTTGCATCGGGTTTCAGTTCCTCAACACTCTTCCTTGACGGTAACAGCTATGGCTCAAGCTTGGGAACTGGTTTGTCGCTCCACCAAGCCCTGTTCAATGGCCAGTCGCACCAGCTCAGCCCGATTGTGAACCGCTGTTTTTTGAAAGAGACTACTGACGTGCTTTTCAATCGTTCGGGCGCTCAAGTGCAGGCGATCGCCAATCTGGGCATTGGAGAGTCCCGCCACCAGCAAAGCCAAAACGTCCTTTTCCCGCTGCGTCAGATCAACCCTAATCTGCTGGGTTTTCGGGGTTGAGAAGGGCTGCTGTCGGTGCTGCCACTCCATTTGTACCAGTTGTGCCCGATCGAGTAGATTACGCACCACCGCTGCCAACTCATTGAGGTCAAAGGGCTTGGAGAGATAGACATCGCCCCCGGTGCGATAGGCGCGAATCCGCTCTTCTAGTTCTGTGCGTGCCGTTAGGTAAATCACTGGCAGTAAGCGTAACGAGGGATGCTGGCGCACCTGCCGCACCAACTCATAGCCATTCATATTCGGCATGGCAATATCCGTAATCAGCAGGTGAGGCTGATAGCGGTGGATCATTTCGAGGGCTTGGGCACCATCTCCCGCCGTCAGACAACAGTACCCTTCGGATTCCAAAAAGCGACTCACCGACAGGCGGATGCCGGGATCATCATCGGCAATAAGCACTGTGAGGGACATAGGAAATTTAGGTCTCCACTAGACCACAGTATTTCTCCACACAGCGGACAAACAGCTCAACCCCAATACTTAAAACAGTTTCGTCAAAGTCAAAGCGGGGATGGTGGTGGGGGAAATCTAACCCCAGTGTGCCATTGGCCGACCCCAAAAAGAAGTAGCAGCCCGGAACCGCTTGCAGGAAAAACGACATATCCTCAGCCGCCATCGTTTGACAGTGGGACGTGACCCCAGCCGGCACCTCAACCACCGATTCAGCAACAGAGCGCACTAATTTCGCCATCTTGGCATCGTTGACGGTGGGGGGATACATCCGCTCATAGTGAAAGCGATAGGTGGCACCATGACTCTGACAGATACCCGCAATCACCTGTTCAATGCGCTGGGGTAGCCAGTCCCCCAACTCTGGCTTAAAGTATCGCACTGTTCCCCGAAAGGTCGCGGTATCGGCAATCACGTTCTTGGCGGTGCCCGCATGTACTGCCCCCACGGAGATCACTGCCGTCTCTAGGGGATCCACGTTGCGCGAGACGATAGTGTGCAAGGCCGTAATGATCTGGGCAACAACGAGAACCGTATCCACCGTAAATTGGGGTAAAGCGGCGTGTCCCCCCTTGCCGTGTACTTCACACTCAAAGAATTCCGCTGCCGCCATCAACGGCCCACTACGCACCCCCACCGTACCAACGGGCAGAAAATTCCAGAGGTGCAGGCCAATAATGCCATCCACTTTGGGGGCATCGAGAACTCCCGCTTCAATCATGGGTTTAGCCCCACCGGGACCTTCTTCCGCTGGTTGAAAGATGATTTTGACCGTACCAGCAAAATCGCGGTGCTCAGCAAGGTATTTCGCAGTCCCAAGGGCGATCGCTGTGTGACCATCGTGCCCGCAGGCGTGCATTTTCCCCTCATGGAGAGAGCGGTAGGGCTTATCGTTTTCCTCCTGCACTGGCAGCGCATCCATATCGGCGCGAATCGCCAGCACTGGCCCCGGTCGCGATCCCGGAATCACGGCCACAATTCCCGTTTCCGCAATACCCGTGCGATGCTGAATGCCCCATTGCCGCAGTTTCTCACTGACAAAGGCCGCCGTCAGGTGTTCTTGAAAGCCCAATTCTGGTCGCTGGTGCAAATAGCGTCGCCACTGCACAAGTTCGGGTTGGAGGGCGGCCACCTCTGGGCGCAGTTGGCAGCTCAATTGGGGAAGATGGAAAGCCATGGGGCAGTCTTTAGATTTTGTTTGGCATTGCCTTTCTCTAGGATAAACGATGCTCTGGGGCAGTGACAGTCAATGTAACTTCAAGAACAGGTGAGGCGCCACTCGCTTCCACCAGTGGTAGGATTTTTTGGTCAGAACCCCCTGACTTAGGAAACATTTGTTATTATGACAGGTAGCTCCCTAGGGCAAAAGTTAAAATAGTTCAGTATTGGATATTACACTTTGCCAATTCTGAATCCTAGGGTCTCTTCAGCCAAACGAGGATGTTATGGTTCAATCCCTTCAATACTCCATCGAACTCGTCAAAGATGAAGCACGACGACTGGTGGCCAAAGGTGTGGTGAGTCGGCAGCAGCCCATTTACACCCTCTGCCAGTTTGTGCCCGTTCGGGAGTGGCCCCTCATTGAGGCAGAGCTAGAGCGCTGTGATTTTATGCTGCGCGATCGCATTGGCGACCTCATTGGCCGTGAGTGCTGGGACAACGACTAAAGAGCAATCATTAAGGGCACCTACTTCCCGTAATGCGCAAATCCTAGGGCGTGGGTGCCTGAGAATCCTGCTGTAGGTCTTGGCGAATGGCGCGCAGCGTTTCGAGAAGCGTTTGAATATCTGCGGCTAAGTCAGCACTCTCGCGAGGAGCAGGCTCAGGGGTCGAAGAGGGTTGCTGCTGTTGGGCAATGAAGGTTTGAATCAGTTCCCGTGCTTGCGCTTCGGTGAGGCGGCCTTTCTCAGCACAGACGGTGGCAAATTGGCGGGCATCCACCCGCAGTTGCGTCAGGTATTCTTGGCGTTTGGCCTCATCCTGTAGGGATTCAATGGCAGCAGCAGCCGCTCCAATACCGGTGTAGTAGAGTTGTTGTACAAGATCGAGGGGATTGCGATCCATAGAAATGTGCTCGGCGTGAACTCTCCTCTGCTACTGTACGGGAAATCTCCCTTGCTCATCAAGGTTGAGGAAAGCGACTGCGGTAGAGATGGACAATTTTACTCACTACCTCATCGATCCCCAAGTTGTCCGTACAGACTTCTATGGCATCGGCAGCTTTGCGAAAGGGGGCGTAGGTGCGTTGCTGATCCGCTGTGTCGCGAGCGGTAATCTGAGCGAGCAATTCCTCATAGGAGAGGTCGCATTGTCCCTGCTGTTGTAATTCCTGCCAGCGGCGCTGGGCACGCTCTTCGGGCGAGGCCGTTAGGAAAATTTTCAAGCCCGCCTCGGGAAAGACGTGGGTACCAATATCACGACCTTCGGCAGCAATGCCCCCATTGGCTCCGATCGCCCGCTGTTGTTGTACCATGAGCCGTCGCACACCCCGCAGGGCGGCAATTTGGGACACTCGCTGCGTCACCTCTAGGGAACGAATCGCTTGGCTGACCTCGCGATCGTTGATCCACACCCGTGTGGGTTGAGGGGGATCGCTGCTCTCAAGACGCAACTGACAATGGGCGATCGCCTCTACGACGGCTGGCTCATCCCTGAGATCAATGTTATTTGCCAAGCACCACCAAGTTACTGCTCGATACATGGCACCGGTGTCAAGGTACTGCAACCCTAGGGCTTGGGCTGCTAGTCGCGTCACGGTTGACTTCCCCGCGCCGGCAGGGCCATCCACGGCCAGAATCGGCAGGCGGCGATCCAATAGGCAATTGTCAATGAGGCGCGTTTGCCCCACCCAACCCGCGATCGCCAGCAGTCCCACGGTCTCAATGCGTTCCAAGGGCACAAGGGTCTGGGGATGCACCAATTCGGCATAGTCGAGGCGCAACTGGGGAAACTGGCGCAGATGGTGGTGCACCTGCTCTAATAGCTGCTTAGCTTCAAAGCAGCCCTGGCGGAAGGCGGTGGTGGCTACCTCTAGGCTCTGACTTAGGGCTAAGGCGGTGGCGCGATCGCCCGCACTGAGGTATTGATTACGGGAACTGAGGGCAAGGCCATCGGCATCACGGACAATGGGGCAGCCAATGATCTCCACGTCCAGATTCAAATCCGCCACACAGCGGCGAATAATTGCTAACTGCTGGGCATCCTTTTGGCCAAAATAGGCGCGATCGGGCTGCACCAAATGCAAGAGCTTCAGCACAATTGTTGCTACCCCGCGAAAATGGCCGGGGCGCGATCGCCCACAGAGGCGTTCTGTTAATTCCCTTGGTGGCTCAACTACCGTCAGACTCTCCATCCCCGCTGGATACAGTTCAGCCACACTGGGCACAAAGAGCAGATCCACCCCTAACTGCTGACAAAGCGCCGTATCAGCCTCAAGGGCACGGGGATAGCGCTCCAAATCCTCTTGGGGACCAAACTGAAGCGGGTTGACAAAAATACTGACAACGACCACATCACACTCTTGCCGTGCCCGCTGGATCAAGGCGGCATGCCCCCCATGCAGTGCCCCCATTGTCGGTACAAAACCAAGGGTGGTTGCGGGAGATAATGTGCCAAGGGCAGCCTGTAAACCCGCCGTGGTGGTCAAACGGTAAAACGTACCCATAGAGTGCTTCGGGGGCGATCGGTGCAGTTTTGATACAATCTGTCATATTACAGCCCTTTTCACACCGAGAGAAGACACGCCAGCTTCTGAAAGCCACGATCACAGAGGCGGGTTTGGTGGATCCCAATGTTAGAAAAGGGCTGTCCAATGCCCGTGCCCGCTTTTTCTAACCAAAGTTTGTACATTTGTTGCAAGGGCTTTAATCTTGGGGGCAGGTTTTCTAAAATTCAGGTACCTTCGTTTCTCTGTACTTGCCAACCCTGTCACGCAACCTCCGTTTTACTCCCCCTGAGCCAAAAGCTTATTTTTTAACTGGAACTGTTCAGCATACGCCGCGAGGATAGCCCCTATGGCCAATGAACTACAAAACGGCTTACAAAAATACCGTTTCGTCTGCACCCTCACCTTCGGGGATATTTATGGCCAAGTCATTGTTTGGCTGATTGTGATCTTTATTGGTTTGGCCGCATCCCTTACCCTCTACAACAATCCCGTGCAGGCGTTTCTGGTCGGGGGGCTAATTTTGGTCTTAACCTTGCCCTTTTTGCTCTTTGCCTTTGTCACGACACTGCTCAACCATATTGAAATGCGACCTGTGACAGTCACAGAGAAGAAAAAGCGCAAAGATGCCGCCGTGGCCTCAACCACTGAAGTGGCTCCAGCGAATTAAAGAACCCTTAAAAATAGCGGGCGATCGCCCCCAAAATGCCACACTGAAATTAACGCTGAGGGGGCAGTTCTATGCTTTACTGGCTGACATTTTTGCAGGCATTACCGACACCAGAATTGCCAGCACCCCCCCGCACCCAAACCAAAGCCACGGTACTGGCCGAGTCTCCCCCCATTGTCATGGGTAATCTGGGTGGGCTGCTCTTTTTTCCCGGTGTGATTGCCGGCATTGTGATTTTGCTGCTCCTGAGCATTTGGGCTTACACGCGCGTCTATGTCATTACCCCCAACAACGAAGCCTTTGTGCGCACAGGGGGGATTTTTGTTAAGAAAAAAACAGTCATTCTCAATGGTGGCTGCATTGCCCTGCCGGGGTTCCATGAGTTGACACGGGTACCGCTGCGGGAAATCTCCATTGACGTAGAGCGAACGGGCAAATTGGCGGTGCGCACCCAAGATTATCTGCGGGCTGATATGCGGGTCACCTTTTATGTCTGCATCAATGCCACCGAAGAGGATGTCCTCACTGCCGCCGCTCGCCTTTCGCAAAATAACCGCATTACCCCCGAAGACATCAAGAATGCCCTTGAAAAACGGGCGGACGATGCCATTCGCGCAGCTGCAAAACACAAGTCCCTTGCTGAAATTGACTCCGACAAACTGGGGTTTGCCCAAGAGGTACTCAACCTGATGCAGCAGGATCTGCAAAAAGTTGGACTCACCCTCAACAACATTGCCATCTCAGAAGTCCAAGAGAGCGACACCTACGACGAAAACAACTTTTTTGATGCTCAGGGGGTGCGGCTGCGCACAGAAACGATTCAACGCTCGATTCAGCAAAAGCGGGAAGTCGAACTCTCAACCCGGGTAGCGATCGAACAAAAGGAACTGGATGCCCAAAAACGCTCCCTGCAAATTGAAGAGGAAAAAGAAGCGGCACTGTTGAGCCAACGCCTGAAGGTGGAAGCCCTAAAGGCGCAGCGGGAGCGGGAAATTGAGGAGGCCAAAGCAGCAGAGGCAGCCGCGATTCAGCGGGCAAAGTTGCTCCAAGCCCAAGCGGTTGAGGAAGAAGAAATCCGCAAAAGACTCGCCATCCAACAGAAGGAAATTGAGGCCAGCATTGAACTGGAGGAAAAAAATAAACTCCTCAAGGTAACGCAAGCCCAGCAACAGCAGGAGGCAGAAATCGCCGAGATCAGTCGCCAGCAGCAGGTGGAGGCCAACCGTTTGCAAGCGCAGGTGGCCATTGCGGAGTCCGAGCGTCAAGCGCGTCTTGCCCAAGAGGATGTGGCGATTGCCGTTGCCACCAAGAAAAAAGAAAGTCTGATTGCCGAAGCCGAGCGGGCACGGGCAGAATCTGCGGTCACCACCGCCATCGAAGTGGAAAAAGCCAATCGCCAGAAAAACCTAGCGATTATTGCCGCAGAGCGGGAAGCGGCTGAAAAACGGGTGCTAGAGCAAAACGTTGTGGAAATTGATGCCTTTCGGCGGCGGCGGCAAGCGGAAATTGCCCAACAGGCAGCGGAACTGGAGGCGGCAGCGATTCGCACCCTTGCGGCGGCCAACCGTGATAAAGCCCTTGCTGAAGCTGAAGGGATGGAGGCCATGCTCGCGGCCAAAAATGTGATTAGCAACGCTAACTTGACAGCTCAAGTGATTACAGCCCTCTGGCCAGAACTGGCACCGCAACTGCCACAAGTTCTCCAAGCCCTTGCCCCGCAACCGGGGGTGATTGGCGATGCCAAAATTTATACCTTTGCCAACGGGGGCACCCCTGCTGATCTCAATAAACTGCTCCTAGCCACTAGCGGGCTAGCCCTGATCAATGCCCTTTTTGAGGAGGGGAAACTGGGGCAGTTGTTAGCACAAATTAAATCCCTACTCCAGGAAAATACATCTCATTCCTAAGACGCGACTGCATACCCCTAGCCGCGAGAATGGATAACTCTTCAGTAGGGCTGAGGCGTGAACTAAAGATTTATTAACTCCGTCTGTATTTTCAAAATTCATAGAGACTTTTCAATGGGGCAAATATAAAAAAAAGATTAAGAACCGCCAAAGGTCGGTGTTAGTATTCCGATGAACAGATTTAGAAATGTTAAGATTCTTAATATATGTAACGTATCTCCGAAAACGCTGTTAAAGCACCGTTGGCTTGGCCGCGATCTTTAGCAGGGGCGATCGCCCATCCTATAGAGAAAACGATATTCCTAGGCCTTGGACGAATCACTGCTGTCAACCTTGAGAACGAGCGATAGGGACTATGGATACCTCAAAAGATTTAGTGCGCACTTACCTACGGGAGATTGGCCGTGTGCCATTGCTCACCCACGAACAGGAAGTGATCTACGGCAAACAGGTGCAGCAGCTTGCCGCTATGAACGAGATTCGCGAAAAGCTCGCAGCAGAACTCAACCGTGAACCCACCCGTGCTGAATGGGCCGCCGCCGCCAACATGAGTGAAGCAGAATTAGAGACAATTATCGAAAATGGTGAGCGCGCCAAACGGAAAATGGTGGAGGCCAACCTGCGGCTGGTGGTTTCGGTTGCCAAAAAGTACATCAAGCGCAATGTGGATCTGCTTGATCTAATCCAAGAGGGCACAATCGGGATGCAGCGGGGGGTAGAAAAATTTGACCCCACCAAGGGGTATCGTTTCTCCACCTATGCCTACTGGTGGATCCGCCAAGCCATTACACGGGCGATCGCTGAAAAGGGGCGCACGATCCGTCTGCCCATCCACATTACCGAAAAGCTGAACAAAATCAAAAAAGCCCAGCGACAACTGTCCCAACGCCTTGGTCGCGCTGCCACGATTAATGAACTGGCGGCAGAACTGGAATTAACCCCTGCCCAAGTGCGGGAATATCTTGAACGGGCGCGACAGCCCCTCTCCCTTGATGTCCGTGTCGGCGATAATCAGGATACGGAGTTGGGGGAATTGCTCGAGGATCCTTCCATTTCACCGGAGGAGTTTGCCGCTCAATCCTCGTTGCGCAGTGACCTTGAACGGCTGATGGCAGATCTGACCCCGCAGCAACGCCATGTGCTCTCCCTACGCTTTGGCCTAGAGAATGGCCAGCCCCTCACCCTTGCCAAAGTGGGCGAACTGCTCAACATCAGTCGCGAGCGGGTACGGCAAATTGAGCGGGAAGCCCTCAGCAAACTCCGCAAACGCCGCGGCGATATTCACGAGTACCTTGCCAGCTAGCCCATGCTCACTGACGAACAGCACCGCCAAAAAATGCAGCAGCGCAAAGCCGTGCAGGCCCAACGCCTCGCGGAGCGCACCCGTGAAAAAGGTCTCATTATTGTCCATACGGGCAACGGCAAGGGCAAAACCACGGCGGCACTTGGCATGGTGCTGCGTTCCTTGGGGCATGGCTATCGAGTGGCAATTATTCAATTTATCAAGGGGGCGTGGGAGCCAGCGGAAAAAGCGGTTCTTAGCCATTGGTCAGACCAACTGGCCTTCCATGCGATGGGGGAGGGCTTTACATGGGAAACCCAAGACCGCCAGCGGGATATCGCCTGCGCCCAAGCCGCTTGGGAACTTGCCCTCAGCTACATCACCAACCCCGAGTACCGCTTGGTACTGCTCGATGAAATTAATGTCGCCCTCCAGCTGGACTACTTAAACGTGGCACAGGTGCTCGAGGGACTTGCCCGCAAGCCAGAAATGACCCATGTGATTCTCACCGGACGCGGTGCTCCCCCAGCCCTGATTGACGCCGCAGATCTGGTGACGGAAATGACCCTTGTCAAGCATCCCTTTCGCGAACAGGGCGTTAAAGCCCAGCCGGGGATTGAATTCTAAAGCAGGAGTTCCCCAGCGAAAATCGTAACCGCCTGACCCAATAGCCGCAGGCGATCGCCCCCTTGGGGTTGCATTTTAATCACGCCGCCCCGGACGGAGGCTTGATAGGCAATGAGTTCCTCTTGACCGAGCTGGGGTTGCCAGTAGGAATAGAGGCTACAGTGGGCAGAGCCAGTGACGGGATCCTCTGGGATGCCCAATTGGGGGGCAAAAAAGCGAGAGATGATGTCATATTTCTCGCCACGGGCGGTCACAATCAATCCCCGGCAGGACAGGCGGGCAATCTGGTCAAAATCAGGTTTCAACTGTGCTACCGCATCGGCATCGGCCAGTTCCACCAGCAGATCGCTCCCCGCTTGCCCCATAAACACCGGCGTTGTCCCGAGCGCTGCAATGATTGAGGCTTGCACCTGCTGATCCGCAAGGGGCATTACGGGCTGCCGCGGAAAATCAAGGGCGATCCAATCCCCAAGGCGCTGGGCACGCAGGAGACCGCTGCGGGTGTGAAATTCTAGATCCCCCACCACCCCCTGATGCTGCCAGAGGACATGGGCCGTTGCGAGGGTGGCATGACCACAGAGATCCACTTCTGCCACAGGGGTAAACCAGCGCAGGTGAAAGCCACTGGCCAGCGGTACGACAAAAGCCGTTTCCGAAAGATTCATTTCGCGGGCGATCGCCCCCAAGGTTGCATCCTCAAAAAACGTCCCTAGGACACATACGGCCGCCGGGTTACCCCGAAAGGGTTCTTGGGTAAAGGCATCAACTTGGTACAGTGGTAGCGGCATCCGACCCCCGAAAACCGTAAAATCAATCCTGTAGATCGAGCAGAGGACATACTGCGTGGAACGGACATTTCTAGCCATTAAGCCCGATGGCGTGCAGCGTGGGCTAGTGGGGACGATTATCCAACGATTTGAACAAAAAGGCTACACACTGGTCGGCCTCAAACTGATGCGGGTCAGCCGCGAATTGGCAGAGCAGCACTACGGCGAACACAAAGATAAGCCCTTCTTTGCGGGGCTAGTGAATTTCATTACCTCTGGACCGGTGGTGGCCATGGTCTGGGAAGGCCGGGGGGTGATTGCCAATGCCCGCAAACTGATTGGTGCCACTAATCCCCTCAATGCTGAACCGGGAACGCTACGGGGCGATTTTGCTGTAGATGTGGGACGGAATGTAATTCACGGCTCCGACAGTCCCGAAAATGCCGAGCGGGAAATCAATCTCTGGTTCCAAACGCAGGAACTGGTGCCTTGGGAGCCGGCCTTCACCTCTTGGGTGTATGAGATGTAGGCTCATGGGTTGATTTGGGATGGGTTGGGGGGGTGTCTGACTCCTCCACCTCCCGCTTGGAAAAGCCCCACGTAAAGCAAAGGGCAATCAGGCTAATCATTACCCAGTCCGAGGGTACCAGTTGGGGATTAATCACGCGAATGAGCAGCCGCAGACCCACCAGCGTCACTGTGAAATAGCCCGCATCCTCAAGCCGAGGAAATTCTTTCAGCCAGCGGATAAATAGCTCCGCCATAAAGCGCAGCATAATCACGCCAATCGTGCCGCCGAGTAATACCAGCCAACGCTCATCCGACAGGGCGATCGCCGTTGTCACGCTATCGAGGGAAAAGGCCAAATCCGCTAAGGCCAGTAGGGGGACTGCCTGCCAAAAAGAACGAATCACCCGCTCGTGTTCATGTTCTGGCTCGGTCGTAAAGAAAAAGTACTTTGCCGATAACCACAGCAGATAGAGTGCCCCCGCCAACTCAAACTGCCAGAACCGCAAGACCCAAGTCGCTGTGAAAATCAGGCCAATGCGAAAAACGTAAGAAATGGCCAGTCCTAGATTGAGTGCCCGCCGCTGCTCATCTAAGTCTTCGATGCCTCGTACCAAGGCCGCTAGGGCGATCGCATTGTCCGCTGAGAGAACCGCTTCCAGTGCCAACAACACCACAAGTAACAACAGGGTATCCAGTCCCCAGTTGGGCGAGAGTTCCAATAGTTCATCAATCATCGGGTGAGGGAAGTTCTCCATCTCCAGATTTTTGGCTGCTTATATTTATCGTCGCACAGGAGCGGTACAGCCCTTTTCCCAAAGATGGAACACCCTCAAACCCAGACGTAGGCGCAACCAAAAATGCCAGTGACCTGACCGTTGGGCTGACGGTAGGCCTTACCCACATCCAGTCAGCGGACAAGCGATTTCCCTTTGGTTCTGGCGTGCATAGTCCTGCATCCTGTCGCATTTTCACCGTTAACCTATCACGAGGACTGAAATCTTGGGGAGCCAAGGGGGTGAAAATTCTTGGATTGCTCGCCTTACCAAGGTGGCGATGATTGAGCAAAAGGCAGTCTTCGCTAGGGCACAATTCAGAATTGTCGTTGATGTCGTAGAAGTTTTACTTTGCTATGGGACTCGTTAACAATACGCTAAAAGCGGCAGGCAAGCTCGATCCAATTTCTTTAACGCTGTGCATCGTTGGCTCTCGCAAAATCTATCATGAGGATGATTATGCCCAATCTCCATGGCATATCTTTGCCCCCAATCTCAGAATTTATGGTTTTGATGCGGATGCCGACGCCTGTGATGAGGCCAATACCGCCTTAGCAGCCCAAGGAATCACTTGGTTTGAGCGTCACTATCCGCTGACGCTGGGCAAAGAGGTGGGAGAATCAACCCTTTACATTACCAACGCCATTCATTGCAGTTCTTTATATCCACCAAATTTGAGCTACACATCGCGATTTCAAGGATTTAATCCTAGCCTGAATGTGGCGGCAACT
Organism: Thermosynechococcus sp. B1; assembly: GCF_030322985.1. Classification (NCBI taxonomy): domain Bacteria; kingdom Bacillati; phylum Cyanobacteriota; class Cyanophyceae; order Acaryochloridales; family Thermosynechococcaceae; genus Thermosynechococcus; species Thermosynechococcus sp. B1. The sequence goes on from NZ_CP096573.1 coordinate 2,575,459, forward strand.
GTTCAGGTGGAAACAACTACCCTTGACGCATTTGCCCAAGCTGAAGGACTAGAGAGCATAGATGCCCTGCAAGTGGATGTCCAAGGGGCAGATCTGGATGTGTTGCAAGGCGGTGAGCAGCTTCTGGCAGCAAGTACTTTAGCAATCATGGTTGAAGTTGAGTTTTCGGAGGTTTACAGGGGGCAGCCCCTCTTTGGGGATATTGATGCATATTTGCGCGCTCAAGGTTTTGTGCTCTTTGACCTACTCACCAATGATGGTTGGTGCCGATTACCGCGCTACGTTTCCCCATTTTGCTCCCAACGGCGAGGGGGTCAACTGCTATGGGCCGATGCAATTTACCTGCGGGATTTGCTCAATGAGAATCAACAGCAGCAAAATCGGCACCTACAGAGCCCTAGCCACTTGCTAAGACTGGCGGCAATTGCTGATGCACTGGACTTTCCTGATTATGCGCTGGAAGTTTTAACGCAACTCACGCTTCGCTATGGCGAAATCCCTCAGTGGAACTGCCGCAAAGAAATTTTCGCTATTTTGGAACAGGTTCAGCCCCTGCTCAGCACAGATATTGCCAAGCTGCCAATAGTAAAGCTGCTGTCTGAGACAACAACCTAGCCTTGGGGCAAAAGGCGGCGGCTAAACTGCTGAATTTCCTCGCGAATCCCTCGCGGCAATTGGCTTTGTTTGGCTAGGGCTTGCTGGAAATATTGCTGTGCCTGCGATCGGTTGCCACTGGCGGCTAAAATTTGGGCTTTGAGGTAGAGCAGCTCAGGATTGTTGGGGGCAAGTGCCAAGGCTTGATCAACGGCGTTTAAGGCCTGCGGCCATTGCTTGCGATCGCGATAGGCCAAGGCCAAGCCTCGATAACTCAAGTAATTGGGAGCGGCGTAGGTTTGCAGGGTTTGAATGGCCCGATCCATGCTGACAAAGCCCACATTACTGGCAATGCCCCACTCCATAAAGCCACGAACAAGATTCAATTCCGGATCGCGAGGATTGACGGCTTCGGCTCGCCCCACATGATCGAGAACCCGCTGTACCCGCAACAGAGCGGCGGGGGCACCAGCCACAGGCCCCGATCCGGCATCGGAAATTTCATAGCCGGCCATCAGGAAATGCCCCACGGCTTGATAGAGATTTCCCCGCAGGCGATCGCGGCTCGTGAGGGCTTGGGCAGCGCGCAGGGTCTCCTCAGCATAGCGTTTGTACCCTGCCCAGTCTTCATTGAGATAGGCAATGGCAGCAGCCAAGGTCAGGGTTAGGGGTTCTTGGCGATCGCGCTCCAAGGCCGCCGGCAGTAACTCTTTACCTTTGACATAGTTACCATCGCGAAAGAGGGCAACAAAGACGGCTTCCGTTTGATCGGAAATGGGTCGCGCCTGCGAGCCAGTACGGAAAGGATCGCCAGCAAGGGCAGCGGTACTCAGTACCCAAGGGGCGATCGCTCCACTAAGATAGAGAGCAAAGCGTTGCCACAGGCGCAGTTGACGTGTTTGCACGGTCGTTACCTCCGGAGTCTGCATCTTGTTTGCGGTTCACCATCTCAGCTACCACCCCGCCGCCACCCCTCAGCCCATTTTGCGGGACATTAATTTAGACTTGGGTATGGCTGAACTGGGATTAATTATCGGACCCAGTGGATCCGGCAAAACCACCCTACTAGAGATTTTAGCGGGCTTGGCCACCCCCAGTCGGGGAATCATTCGATGGCAGGATCAGGTTCTCACACCCGATCATTTACAACAGTTGGCCGGATTGGTCTTTCAGTTCCCAGATCGCTACTTCTGTGGCAGTACCATTCTCGAAGAGCTGCGCTTTGGCCACCCAGAAATTCCCTACGAAAACTTTTACCGTGCCCTTGCCGATGTGGGTCTCGATCACTTGCCTTTGCACACCCGCCCCGAATCCTTGAGTGGTGGTCAGCAGCGTCGCCTCGCGCTTGCTGTGCAACTGGTGCGCCAACCCTACCTGCTCTTGCTCGATGAACCCACAGCGGGTCTGGATTGGTCAATGCGCCGCCAATTGGTACAGGTGCTGCGCCGCCTCAAGGAACACTGGAGCTTGCTGGTGGTGACCCACGAAGCAACGGAACTACAGGAGATTAGCGATCGCACGTGGCGATTGGAAAACGGTTGTCTAGTGCCACTGACTTCCCATCAGTCAAGTCCTGTAATAAGTTTTAATACTTAGGTAGCAAAACTTTGCAATTTGTTACCACAGGGGCGCAAAGTCGCTCCACAGCTTGATTTTCTGCTACAACCACAAGAGGTACAGCCCTTCTTGCAAGGATGGAAGACCCACAGCACTGTAAAGCCAGTGCGGGATAGTACCTCCTCAATGTCCTCCATCGTTTTAGCAAAGGGGCGTATATCCCACTTGGGGTTTGGTCTCGATCGTTACAAGGAGTTTGAACGCATGTTCACCCACGTCAAGTCCACGATTCGGCATATCGCGCCAGCGGCGTTAAATGGGCGATCGCTGTTGCGAGTGGTGTATGTGGTACTTGAAGCCCAATACCAGAGCGCGCTGTCGGCAGCGGTTCGCAGCATTAACGATACCCATCCACAGGTGGCCATTGAAATCAGTGGCTATCTCCTTGAGGAACTGCGCAATCCCGAAAACTATGCCGCCTTCTGTGAGGACGTGGCGCGGGCGAATGTGTTTATCGCCTCCCTGATTTTCATTGAGGACTTAGCGGATAAGGTGGTCGAGGCGGTTCAGCCCTATCGCGATCGCCTCGATGTAGCGGTTGTCTTCCCCTCGCTGCCGCAGGTGATGCGCCTCAACAAAATGGGCAGCTTTTCCTTGGCTCAGATTGGCCAATCCAAGAGCGTCATTGCCAACTTCATGAAAAAGCGCAAGGAGAAGTCAGGTGCCGGCTTCCAAGACGCCATGCTCAAACTCCTGCGAACCCTGCCCCAAGTCCTGAAGTACCTCCCCATTGACAAAGCCCAGGATGCCCGCAACTTCATGCTCAGCTTCCAGTACTGGCTGGGGGGATCGCCAGAGAACCTAGAAAACTTCCTCCTCATGCTGGCCGATCGCTACGTCTTCAAAGGTCAGCCAAACAGCAACCTCAGCTACCAAGAACCGGTCACCTACCCCGACACCGGTATTTGGCACCCCCTTGCACCGCAAATGTTTGAGGATCTCAAGGAGTACCTCAACTGGTTCAACAGTCGCCGCGATATTGGCACTGATCTTAAGGATCCCCTTGTGCCCACCATTGGCCTGCTGTTGCAGCGTACCCACCTTGTCACAGGTGATGACGCCCACTATGTCGCCATTGTGCAAGAGTTTGAATCCCAAGGGGCGCGGGTGATTCCCGTCTTCTCTGGTGGGCTGGACTTTTCGACCCCGCTAGAAAAATTCTTCTACGATCCTGTCAACCCTGAAAAACCCATTGTTGATACCGTTGTCTCTCTCACGGGATTCGCCCTTGTGGGGGGGCCTGCCAAGCAGGATCATCCCAAAGCTGTGGCGGCACTGAAAAAACTCAACCGTCCCTACATGGTGGCACTGCCCTTGGTGTTTCAAACCACTGAGGAATGGGAAGACAGTGATCTGGGGCTGCACCCGATTCAAGTGGCGCTGCAAATTGCTCTACCGGAACTGGATGGTGCCATTGAGCCAATTATTCTTTCCGGTCGCGATGGCCTGACCGGTAAGGCGATCGCCCTCCAAGACCGCGTGGAAATGATCGTGCAGCGGGCACTGAAGTGGGCCAATCTGCGCCGCAAACCCAAGGTGCAAAAGAAAGTCGCCATCACCATCTTTAGCTTCCCACCGGATAAGGGCAATGTTGGCACCGCCGCCTACTTGGATGTCTTTGGCTCCATCTACAAAGTCATGGAAGCCCTCAAGAATAACGGCTATGACGTGCAGGACATGCCCGAGAGCGCCGAAGCCTTAATGCAAGAGATTCTCCACGATGCCCGTGCCCAAGTGGGTAGCCCCGAACTCAACATTGCCTACCGCATGAGCGTGCCGGAATACGAGCGCCTCACCCCCTACGCCAAGCGCCTTGAAGAAAACTGGGGCAAACCGCCGGGGCACCTGAACAGTGACGGCCAAAACCTGCTCATCTACGGCAAAGCCTACGGCAACGTCTTTATTGGCGTGCAGCCCACCTTTGGCTACGAGGGGGATCCAATGCGGCTGCTCTTTTCTCGCTCCGCCAGTCCTCACCACGGCTTTGCTGCCTATTACACCTTCCTCAACCACATTTGGCAAGCGGATGCGGTGCTCCACTTTGGCACCCACGGCTCCTTGGAGTTTATGCCGGGTAAACAGATGGGCATGTCTGGGGATTGCTACCCCGATAATCTCATTGGCTGTATTCCCAACCTCTACTACTACGCCGCCAATAACCCCTCCGAAGCCACCATTGCCAAACGCCGCAGCTACGCCAACACGATTAGTTACCTCACGCCCCCCGCGGAAAATGCCGGTCTCTACAAAGGGCTGCGGGAACTCAGCGATCTCATTGGTTCCTACCAAACCCTGAAAGATAGCGGTCGGGGGGTTCAGATTGTCAACACGATCATGGATAAGTGCCGCATGGTAAATCTCGATCAGGATGTGGCTCTTCCCGATAAGGACGCGGCAGAACTCAGTGCCGAAGAGCGCGATACCCTCGTGGGCAAGGTCTATATCAAACTAATGGAGATTGAAAGCCGCCTCCTGCCCTGTGGCCTGCACGTAATTGGCAAACCACCGACAACGGAAGAAGCAGTGGCTACCTTGGTCAATATTGCCAGCTTGGATCGCTCTGAGGACGGCATTAAGAGCTTGCCTAGGCTGATTGCCGAGAGTCTAGGGCGGGACATTGACGAAATTTATCAAAATAGCGATCGCGGGATACTTGCAGATGTTGAACTGCTGCGCCAGATTAACGAGGCGACCCGTGCTGCCGTCAGTGCCCTCGTCCAAGCCCAAGCCGATGCTGAGGGTCGTGTGTCGCGGGTCTCGAAGCTGAACTTCTTTAACATGGGGCGCAAAGAGCCGTGGATTGAATCCCTCCATGGTGCAGGCTATACCCAAGTGGATGCGGCTGCCCTCAAGCCCCTCATGGAATACCTCGAATTCTGTTTACAGCAGATTGTGGCCGACAATGAACTGGGGGCACTGCTGCAAGCCCTTGAAGGCGAGTACATTCTCCCCGGCCCCGGTGGCGATCCAATTCGCAATCCTGAGGTCTTGCCGACGGGCAAAAATATCCACGCCTTGGATCCCCAAGCCATTCCCACTGCCGCTGCTGTGCAGTCTGCCAAAGTTGTGGTCGATCGCCTTCTAGCGCGGCAAAAAGCGGAAAACAACAACCAATGGCCAGAAACTATCGCCATGGTGCTCTGGGGCACAGATAATATCAAAACCTATGGCGAGTCCCTTGCTCAAGTGCTCTGGCTAGTGGGTGCCCGTCCTTTACCCGATTCCTTGGGACGGGTCAACAAAGTGGAACTCATCCCCCTAGAAGAGCTGGGGCGGCCACGCATTGATGTTGTCGTCAACTGTTCTGGGGTCTTCCGCGATCTCTTTATCAACCAGATGGCGCTCATTGACCGTGCCATCAAGATGGCTGCCGAAGCCGATGAACCCCTTGAGCTAAACTTTATCCGCAAGCACGCACTGCAACAGGCTTCAGAATTGGGGATTGACCTGCGCCAAGCGGCCACACGGGTCTTCACCAATGCCTCCGGTTCCTACGCGGCGAATGTCAACCTAGCGGTGGAAAATAGCTCTTGGGAGCAGGAGTCGGAACTTCAGGATATGTATCTCTCCCGTAAGTCCTTTGCCTTTTCGGCGGATTCTCCGGGGACGATGCAGCAGGCGCGGGAACTCTTTGAAACCGCCCTCAAAACGGTGGATGTGACATTCCAAAACCTCGATTCCTCAGAAATTAGCCTCACCGATGTCAGCCACTACTTTGACTCGGATCCGACCAAGCTGGTGGGGGCACTGCGCGGCGATGGCAAACAACCCAAGGCCTATATTGCCGATACCACCACAGCCAATGCCCAAGTGCGGACGCTCTCGGAAACCGTTCGCCTCGACAGCCGAACCAAGCTCCTGAATCCCAAGTGGTATGAAGGGATGCTCTCCCACGGCTACGAAGGGGTGCGCGAGATCTCGAAGCGACTAGTCAACACAATGGGCTGGTCGGCCACCGCAGGAGCTGTGGATAACTGGGTTTATGAGGAGGCGAATGCCACGTTTATTCTCGATGAGCAGATGCGGCAGCGGCTTCTGAATACCAACCCCCACTCCTTCCGCAAAATGGTGAGCACCTTCCTCGAACTTCACGGACGCGGCTACTGGCAGACCAGTGAAGCCAATCTGGAACTGCTGCGGCAACTCTATCAAGAGGTCGAGGACAAGATTGAGGGCGTTGAGTAAACAACGTTAATCGCCTGGGGGGAAGCTCTTCCCCCTTTTTATTTGGACGCCGATGTGATCGGAACCCACCCTGCTCCTTAAGCGTCAGACCCCGCAGTACGTTTTTTCTGTGGAGGAGTTGACGATGTTGAAGACACTTCAAGTCGTTGGCCTATCGTCCTTGACTGGTTTGGCGGTTCTTTCCTTTGTGGATACCGCCGCGGCTCAACTGAATGTCAACGTGAATCTTGGTGGTTCCCGTCAGCCGGTGTATGTGGTGCCCAGTCCCTCTAGCCAACCCGTCTATGTGGTGCCTACCCCTCAAACACAACCCGTGTATGTGGTACAGCCAAGAGTGGTTAGTGTTCCGCCAGCCTCCCCGCGATCGCGCCATCACCGCAAAAAGCCCCATCGCAATCAACCGCAGTATGTGATTCCCGCGAATCCGAGTGGGGTGCTGATCACGTTTTAAGAACTCCAGTCAGAATCGCCGCCCCTTCTGCTAAGATGGATTACACATCAGTATTCCGACCGATTTATCGTAGATTGATGACAGAATGGTCAATTGGCGGCGTTTTAGGGTTTGGTTGAGCTTGTTCTTACTAGCGGTAGGTCTCAGTGGTCTCACCGCTGCTTGTCAATTTCAGGCCACTCTGCCCGATGGTCGCCCTGCTCAGGTGAATCTAACCCTTTCTTCGTTCTCGGTCACTAAAAAAGCGCACGAGGCTATTATGCCCCTGTTTGCTGCTCAATGGGAACAGGAACATCAACAAAAAGTGCGCTTCCGAACGAGTTATGGTCCCTCGGGCAGTCAGTCACGGGCGGTGATTGATGGCCTAGAAGCCGATATCGTCCACTTGTCCCTTGGTTTAGATGTCGATCGCATTGCCAAAGCAGGGTTAATTCGCCCCGATTGGGCTAGCCAAGCCCCCCACAACAGCATTGTCACCACTTCTGTCGGTGCCCTGATTACCCGTGACGGCAACCCGAAAAATCTGCAAACCTGGCAGGATCTCACCCGTGAGGGGGTGACATTTGTGACTGCCGATCCCAAAACCTCTGGCGCGGCTCGCTGGAACTTCCTTGCGCTGTGGGGATCGGTCACGGAAACAGGGGGAACGTTTGATCAGGCGCGGCAGTTTGTGACTGAAGCCTTTCGCCATGTGGCCGCTCTCCCCCGCGATAGTCGTGAAGCCACTGATGCCTTTTTGAAACAGGGACAGGGGGATGCCCTGATCAACTATGAAAATGAAGTGATCTTGGCTCGCCAAAAGGGCAAGACCCTTTCCTATATCCTTCCTCCTGTGAATATCCTGATTGAAAACCCGATCGCCCTTGTGGATCAATACGTGGATAAACATGGCACACGGGAGGTAGCACAGGCCTATATTGACTTTCTCTATACTCCCCAAGCTCAGGAGATCTTTGCCCAATATGGTTTTCGACCCGTGGATGCCACCGTCCTTGCCGCCCATCAGCAGACGTTTCCACCCGTGCCCACCCTCTTTACCGTGGCAGATTTAGGGGGCTGGGAGAAGGTGCAAGCCCAATTTTTCGCTAATGGCGCCCTGTTTGATCAAATTCAGCAGGAGAATCAAGCCTGATGACCGCTACCCACCCCATTTCGCCGTCACTCTCTCCTCAGAAACAGCGCTGGCAGTTTCCTTGGGTTTGGAGAATCACGGTCTTTTACTTACTCGTGATGCTGGCTGTACCCATTGCTGCCCTCTTGAGCCGTGCCAGTAGTGCTGGGCCACTGCATTTTTGGCGGGTGGCAACGCGGGCGATCGCCCTGTCGGCCTATGAAGTCACCTTTGTCACTGCCCTCATCGCAGCGCTGATCAATGGCATCTTTGGTACCCTGATTGCTTGGGTGCTGGTGCGCTATTCCTTTCCGGGGAAGCGCTTCTTTGATGCTGTCGTGGATCTACCTTTTGCATTGCCGACGGCGGTGGCGGGTCTCACCCTCGCAACGGTCTATAGCGAAAATGGCTGGATTGGTAGCTTACTAGCGCCCTTCGGAATCAGAATTGCCTTCAGCCGCTGGGGAGTGGCGGTGGCGATGCTCTTTATTTCCTTACCCTTTGTGATTCGCACGGTGCAGCCCGTCCTCACCGAAATGGAAAAGGATGTGGAGGAGGCAGCATGGTCGCTGGGTGCCACCCATGGGCAGACCTTTTGGCGAGTGATTTTGCCACCTTTGATGCCCGCTATTCTCACAGGCGTTGCCCTAGGCTTCTCACGGGCAGTGGGAGAATTTGGCTCAATTGTGATTATTTCCTCCAACACTCCTTTTCGGGACTTGATTGCCTCAGTGCTGGTGTTTCAGAGCTTAGAGCAGTATGACTATGAGGCAGCAACCATTATTGGCACGGTGATGCTCTTGGTGTCCCTAGCGATTTTATTTCTGATTAATCTGCTGCAAGCGTGGGGGCGGCGCTATGCGGAGCGTTAAACCCTCGCCCACCCAAGAAAAGCCGTGGCTACATGCCTTTTTGATTGTCATTGCCATCGCCTACTTAGCCCTTGTGCTTTTGCTGCCGGCGGCCAATGTCCTTTTCCAAGCCTTTCACAAGGGAGTCATGCCCTTTCTGGAAAATTTGCTGGCGCCAGATTTTCTGCATGCGGTGTGGCTGACGTTTGCCCTTGCCTTGGTGGTGGTGCCCTTAAACACGATCTTTGGCCTCTGTGCCGCTTGGGCGATCGCCCGCCATCGCTTTGCGGGGCGCACCCTTTTACTTAGCATTATTGACTTACCTTTTTCCATCTCCCCCGTTGTTGCCGGACTGATGCTGGTACTGGTCTATGGCCGCAATGGCTGGTTCGGGGGCTGGCTGCAAGCTTTAGATATTCGCGTTATTTTCTCTTTTCCGGGGATGGTGCTGGCAACAGCCTTTGTGAGTTTGCCCTTTGTGGCACGAGAAGTCATCCCTGTCCTGGAAGAAATCGGCACCGAGCAGGAGGAAGCCGCAAAAACCCTAGGCGCCAATGAGTGGCAAACCTTTTGGCGAGTCACCCTGCCCAATATCCGCTGGGGGCTGCTCTATGGGGTCCTGTTGACCAATGCGCGAGCGATGGGGGAGTTTGGTGCTGTGGCAGTTGTCTCTGGCAATGTGGCGGGCTTGACGCAAACCCTGCCTCTCTTTGTTGAAGACGCCTACAAAAACTACAACACGGAGTCGGCCTACGCAGCAGCGGTGATCCTTGGTTTGCTAGCGCTTGTGACGCTCGTGGTTAAGGAAATTTTGGAGCGGAAAACAGGGATCAAGCCCAATCCCTAGGAGGTGCCGAGGACGCGCAAAATCGAGGGCACGGCTTCAATATCGGTCATTTGGGCAATCTCGGCCATGGCTTGGCGGAACTCTCCTTCGCGCACATGGTGGGTGACAATTACAATTTCTGCCAGATCGTTGTGACTACCAATTTGAACCAAGGACTCCAGACTAACGTTATGGTTACCAAAGCAGGTGCCGAGTTTTCCTAGTACCCCCGGATGATCTTGGGCATGGACACGGGCATAGAAACGACTATCCACCTCTGCCATCGGTAGCAGCGGCATAAACTGATCATGCTGGCAGGTGAGCAAGGGATGGCTGGCACGTCCTTGGGGCAGAAGGGCGGCAATGTTGATTAAATCCGCCACGACAGCACTGGCGGTTGCCCCTGCACCCGCACCGGGGCCATAGAACATCACCTGTCCCAACGGCTCTGCCTCGAGAAGAATGGCATTAAAGACGCCATTGACGCCGGCCAAAGGATGTTCAAGGGGCACAAGCGTCGGATGCACGCGCACCTCTAGGGGCTGGCCACTGAGCTGGCGGGCGATCGCCAGCAGTTTAATGCGAAATCCTAGCTTTTCGGCATAGACAATATCGGCTGCGGTGATGCCACTAATGCCCTCGCAATACACTTCCTCGCGGCGAATCCGTCCGCCAAAGGCAAGGCTGGCAAGAATGGCAATTTTATCCGCTGCATCCCATCCCTCAATGTCAGCACTGGGATCCGCCTCGGCATACCCTAGGCGTTGGGCGTCGGCAAGAATAGGGGCAAAATCCCCTTGCTCCTGCTGCATGCGGGTCAGGATGTAGTTGGTGGTGCCATTGAGAATGCCGCTGACACTGTGGATACGATTGGCACCTAGGCTCTGTTTCAGGGCTTGAATGACGGGAATCCCACCAGCCACGGCCGCTTCGAGCATCACATAGACCCCTTGGGCATTGGCCGCATCAAAAATTTCAGCACCATGACGGGCAATCACGGCCTTATTGGCGGTGACAATGTGCTTGCCGTGGGCAATGGCCTTGAGGATGAGCGATCGCGCCGGTTCAATGCCGCCGAGGACTTCCACCACAATATCAATGGCTGGGTTGGTGACAATACTTTCTAAATCTGTTGTCAACAGTTGCGGATCAAGGGCAATGGCGCGGGGTTTATGGATATTCCGTACCCCCACTTGGGCGATCGCCAGTTCCTTGATCAGCGGATGGCGCCCCGCTGGATCCGCCAAAATTTGTGCCACACCACCACCAACAGTGCCCAACCCCAGTAAACCAATGTGATACATCAGACCCGTCCTATTGCACTGTTCCTATTATCAGTCGCGCTCGTCCTAGTCACACACATGGCGAACGTAGGGTTCCTCCCTAGGCAAAAAGGATTCAAAACTGGCCATTTGGGCAGCAATGAGATCGGGCGTGGCCTCGGCAATATCCCCTTGGCGATCGCTCAAGCGACGGCGCAATTCCTCCGGGGGTGCACTACAGAAATGAATCTCTAGGGGCACGTGCAGTTTCTCTGCAAGGGCAATCACGGGTTGGCGCAGCGCCACGCGATCGTATTTCGCATCCAAAATCACCGTTTGTCCTTGACGCAGCAACAATTCTGCATAGGCCAAGAGCTGATTATAGGTTTTTTGGGTCATGGCCTCAGAATAGAGATCGACCTGCGGGAAATCACTGCTGTGGCGGTCAAGGGGTAAACCCGCCAAGTGCTTACGCACGGCATCGGAGCGGATTTGAATGGCTTGCTCGGCTTGGGCGAGATCCCGTCCCCGTGTACTTTTGCCTGCCCCAGAGAGACCGCACATGACATAGAGCTTGGCTTGACGTGGTTGGGTGTAGCGATAGGCCGCCTCATAGTAGGCCGCAGCCGTGGCTTGAATCTGTGCCTTTTCGGCCTCGCTAATGGCGGGATCATTGAGGGCCAAGGCGTTCACATTGCCGCGAATATAGGCTCTGATGCAGAGGTAAAGGGGCAACAGCACTGCCCCAGCGTAGTCCCCACTCCACTCTAAGTAGGTGTTGAGGAAAAGATTGGCCAAGTCGCCGCGCCCCCGAAACTCCAGATCCATCAGCAAAAAAGCGGCGTCGTAAATGACATCAATGTTGCGAAATTCTTCGTTGAACTCAATACAGTCGAAAATTTGCACCCTGCCGTTGTACAGACAGATATTGTTCAGGTGCAGGTCGCCATGGCACTCGCGGATTTTGCCCCCGGCTTGCCGCTGCACCAACCACTCCTGATGCCGCGTCAAAAAGTCATCGGTAAAGGCTTGAATTGCCGCGTACTGCTCTGGGGATTGACAGCGACCGACAAACTGAGCTGCCAAGGCATGGCAATTGTTAATCACTTGGGCGATCGCCCGCGGGGAGCCAAATTCACTAATGTGGGGACTGGTGGCAGCCGTGCGGTGAAAGTGAGCCAGTTCTTTACCGAGGGATTCAATTAGGTGGGGGGTGACTTGGTTGGCGGCAAAGAGGTGCGAAAACAGTTGCGACTGATCAAATTGCCGCATTTGCACAGCATAGTCAATCACCTCAGCTCCCGCAGGTAAGTCTTGGGGATCCGCCACAAAATAGCGATCGCCCACCGCCACAATGGGCACCACCGCCAAGTAGAGATCTGACGCCAAACGGTGATTCAGCCGTAACTCTTCCCGACAGTAAAATAGCCGCTTTTCTAGGGTTGTAAAGTTCAAAAAGCCAAAATCCGCCGGCTTTTTCACCTTATAGGCATAGTCCCCCGTCAGAAATACGTAGGAAATATGCGTTTGCAGCAATTGAATGGGAGAGGTCACTGCATGGGGGTACGCAGCAGGGGTTAATAGGGCTTCGACAAAGGCAGGCAAAGACATGCGTATTGTGGCTAACATCGCGCCCCAATCATATCACTAGACTCTATGCCTGTGGCTAAATTGACGTTTTGAGCGTTCCTTTAGAGGATGGGGATACGAAGCTCGTGGATTTGACTATGGTGCGTCGCCCCGTAACCTTACCCCAACTCCAGCAAAAAAAACAGCAGGGAGAGCCAATTACCATGCTCACGGCTTGGGATTATCTGTGGGCGCGGCTATTGGATGCGGCGGGGGTGGATGTGATCCTTGTCGGGGATTCCCTTGGTATGGTTGCCCTTGGCTATCAAACCACGTTGCCGGTGACCCTTGATCAGATGATTCACCATGCGCAGGCGGTGCGGCGGGGCGTCAGCCACAGTTTCCTCGTGTGTGACCTACCCTTTTTGAGCTACCACGAAAGCCCAGAGCAGGCCCTGCGATCGGCGGGGCGTTTAGTCAAAGAAGCAGATGTACAGGCAGTGAAAATGGAAGGTGCTTCACCCGTGGTGCAGGCAGCAACGCGGCGCTTAGTGGAGGCCGGCATCCCGGTGCTGGGTCATGTGGGTCTGTTGCCGCAGCGGGTGCATCAGTTGGGGGGATGGCGACAACAGGGGAAGACGCCACAGGGGGCAGAAGCAATTCTCGCAGATGCCCTTGCTCTGGCCGAAGCAGGTGCCTTTGGCATCATTTTGGAGCATATTCCTGCGGATTTGGCACAGCAGATTACCGCCAAGCTGAAAATTCCCACGATTGGAATTGGCGCAGGCCCCTACTGTGATGGTCAGGTGTTGGTGACGGCAGATGTTTTGGGCTTGAGTCCACAGGTGCCCCCCTTTGCTAAGGTGTATGCCGACTTGGGCACTCAGGCGATCGCTGCCCTTAAGAGCTACTGCCAAGCTGTAAAATCGCGGCAATTTCCCTAACTTAGAGCGGCCAATGGGCACGGGGGTTAAAGGTGCGCAGCGATCGCAACTTTTCGTAGAGTTCTTTTTCTTGGGCACTCAGGGATTTGGGGGGCACAATTTGTACCTTAGCAAGGAGATCGCCAGCAATGCCGCTACTACTGCGCCACCCTTTGCCCCGTAACCGCAGTGATTGCCCCGATCGCGTGCCCGCAGGCACATTCAAAACCACAGTCCCCGAGGGCGTCGGCACCGTGACTTGAGCACCCAAGGCAGCTTCATCCGGCGTGATCGGCAAATCAATCACCAATTGATCCTCTTCAAAGCGGAAGAGGGGATGAGGCGCCACCTGTACCGTGAGATATAAATCCCCTCGCTGTTGGGTGTAGGGGTTATATTGACCTTTGCCCCGCAGCCGCAACTTTGTCCCTGGCTTAACACCAGCGGGAATCGTCACAGTCACCTGTTCATTACCAATGGCGAATGATTTCTGGCAGCCCTGAAAGGCCTCTTGGAAGCTAATTTGCACTTCCGCATCAACATCGCTGCCGCCAAATGCCGATGAATCAAAGCCAGCGCTGCTCCAAGTGCGGGTACGCCCTGTGGTCGTGCCGGTGGCAAATCGCCCCAGCAACTCGTTGATAAAGTCTTCAAAGCTGCCAAACTGACTAAAGTCAGCGCCAAAGTCACCAATATTGACATTAAAGCCACCAGCACCCGCCGCACTGGCCTGTTGCCAATACTGACCAAATTGATCGTATTTGCGTCGTTTTTCCGGATCCGAGAGCACTTCGTGGGCTTCGTTAATTTCCTTGAAACGAGCTTCTGCCTCTTTGTCCCCTGGGTTTAAGTCGGGGTGATACTTGCGCGCGAGGCGGCGAAAGGCTTGCCGAATTTCGGCATCCGTGGCATTTTTGCTGACCCCGAGGATTTGGTAGTAATCTTTGAAGTCGGTACGCGCCATAGGAACATTCGCCTCTACGTAATCAAAAGATGAAGATTGAGTGTCAGGGCTGGCAGCAAATTAGGGCAAAAAGCTCAGTGTTATTATAGTTGAATCCCTTTATACCGTCTTGGCATGGCGACGTTTCTTCGTCCAGAACTGAGCAACCTCCGCGCCTACTCCACCCCCACGAGCGACTCCCTACCCCTAGAACTGGATTACCTCGATACCAATGAGTTTCCGTGGGATTTGCCCACTGCCCTTAAGGAGGCGTTAGCTCAACAGTATGTCAGCACCCTCGCCAGTCATCGCTATCCCGACAGTCACCATTGGCCGCTGCGGCAGGCGATCGCCCGCTATGTCAATGAACACAGTTCAACTGAAATCTCCCCACACCAAATTGCGGTGGGCAACGGCTCCGATGAGCTAATTCGCTCGATTTTACTGGCCACTGCGATCGGGGGCTACGGTTCTATCCTAGTGGCAGAACCGACATTTTCCATATACGGGATCCTCGCCCAAACCCTAGGGATTCCCGTCCAGCGATCGCCCCGCGATCCTGACACCTTTGCCGTGCAAATTGCTGAAGCCAATACCCTCATTGCCCAAGCGGCTCCCCCCGTGCGCGTTCTCTTTATGCTGCAACCCAACTCCCCAACAGGGAACCCCCTAACCGCAGCGGAGGTGGACTGGCTACGGCAGCTTCCTGAGGACATTTTAGTGGTGATTGATGAGGCCTATTTTGAATTTTCGGGCAAGACACTGGTGGGGGACTTGGCAGCGCATCCCAACTGGTTGATTCTGCGCACCTTTTCCAAGGCCTTTCGACTCGCCGCCCATCGGGTGGGCTACGCCATTGGCAATGCCGAGGTGATTGCGGTTTTAGAAAAGGTTCGTCTGCCCTATAACCTGCCTACGTTTTCTCAAGTGGCGGCGCAGGTTGCCCTTGACCATCGTCAGACGTTGCTGGCAGAAATTCCCACGGTACTGGCAGAGCGGGAGCGCCTTTATGAACGGCTGCAGGCGTGCCCCCAACTGCGGGTATGGCCGAGTGTGGCCAATTTCCTCTTTTTCCGCTTGCAGGAACCGCAATACACCCAGCCCCTGTGTGATGCCTTGCGGCGTCAGGGTACCCTTGTGCGGGCGATCGCTGGCGGAATTCGGGTCACCATTGGCACACCAGCGGAGATGGAGCGCTTTTGGCAACGGCTGCAAGCTTTTTTGCACCAGCTTTAGCTAATCGGACCAGCGGCCATTGGGCAGGACTGTTCCCCGCAGGGTTGCCGTGGCTAAAGACGTGTGGGTCAGTGTGGCACCCCGCAGGTTGGCGCGACTCAGGTTGGCTTGGCGCAATTGCACAGCCGTCAGTTCAGCATTGATCAGCTTAACTTCAATCAGCTTGGCATTGGTCAAATCCACGTTGGTCAGTGTGGCATTGCTTAAATCCGAGCCACTGAGATCTGCCCCCGCCAAATTCACATCTTCTAGGGTGACACCGCGCAAATCCAGTCGCCGAAAGTCACGCCGCCCTTTGGCATAGTCTGCCAGCATTTGATCAGCTCTATTTTGATTAATCATGGCTGGGGCGTAGCGACTGAGAAAACCGTGTTTATCAAAGGCGTCTGAAGGTCGCCCCGAAGAAGCAGACATCACTAGAGTAGGATTAGAATTTTGATGATTTTACTATAGCTTAAGCCTAGGGCAGCGACCGTTTTTGGAACTCGTGGCCAAAGGGTCTAAGGAAAGTGGCATACTGCTATAGATAAGGAACCAATAGGGAGATAACGCTGTGGGACTGTTTGATCGCGTCAGCCGTGTGGTTCGCAGTTGGCTCAATGCGCTGGTGGGTGCTGCTGAAGATCCCGAAAAAATCCTTGAGCAGACCATGATTGAAATGCAGGACAATCTGGTGACCCTGCGGCAAGCCGTCGCCCAAGCGATCGCCTCCCAAAAGCGGTTAGAGCAACAGTTCAACCAACATCAACAGCAGGCGGCTGAGTGGGAGCGCCGTGCCAAAATTGCCCTGCAACATGGGGATGAGCAACTAGCGCTTGAGGCCTTGAGTCGCAAAAAAACAGCACTGAATGCAGCCATGGCTCTCAAAGGGCAACTGGAGCAGTCTGTGACCCAAGTGGAAGCCCTCAAAAAACAAATGCAGCAGCTTGAAAGCAAGATTGCGGAAGCGAAAACCCGCAAAGAAATGCTGGTGGCACGGGCACGGGCAGCCAAGGCCTCAGAGCAACTGCAACAAACCTTTAGCAGCCTCAACACCAATGCCCCCATGGCCGCCTTTGAGCGCATGGAGGAACGGGTTCAGGAAATGGAGGCTCGCTCCCAAGCCGTGGCTGAACTCAATAGCGATACCCTCGAAGCCAAGTTTGCCGCCCTCGAAGCCGGCAGTGTGGATGACGATTTGGCACGGCTGAAGGCAGAATTGGCCAACCCGCAACTGTCACCCAGCAGCACCCCTGCCTACGATCCAGAGTTGGAAGCCCTGCGGCGGGAACTGGAGAAGAACTAGTTATTTTCCATGGATCTCCTGCGATCGCTCCCTTTGGGGCTATACCTTGAACAACCTGTGACTTGGCTGCATCGCCTTGATCCACGGGTCAAGCTGGCATGGTTGATGACGTTTCTGTTGGCACCTATTTTGGCGGATGTCACTTGGCGGTTGGGGCTAGTGGTTAGTTTAATTTTCCTGACCCTCCTAGGGGGAATTCCCGCACGGGTGTGGCGGCGGCAACTGCTGTGGCTCCTCTTGGTGGGGAGTTTAATTCTAGTCATCACGGCTTTGATGCCGGATGGGATGGCGGTCACCTATCAACCCCGCCGCCCTTTGGCAGCGACAGTTCCGCCCACGAGTTACAGTTATATCCTGTGGCAGTTTCATACCCAAGTGGGTCAGTTTCCCATTCATCTGCAAGTCTCCCAGCGATCGCTGGATTTGGGGTTACGCCTGAGTACCCTCCTGTTTACGCTCCTTTACAGTACGCATCTGTTTTTGCTCACCACTGCCCCTGAGGAAGTCACCGCTGGCTTGGAAAATCTGATGCAGCCCCTGAAACGCTTTAAGCTGCCGGTGGCCGAAATTGCCCTGACCTTGACGCTGTCGCTGCGGTTTATTCCCTTGGTCTTAGAAGAGGTGCAAAACCTGAGCCGCTCAGTGCGGACGCGTGCCATCAATTGGCGACTGGTGGGCATTAAGGGCAGCATCAAGTTGTGGCTCACCTTAGCAGTACGGCTGTTGGACAATTTACTCCTGCGGGCAGAACAGGTGGCCTGTGCGATGCAGGTGCGGGGCTTTCAAGAACCGGGAACCTACGATAATCCCTGGCACCATCTGCGACTGCAGCGGCGAGATTGGTTGGCTCTGGGGGGCATGGGGTTATTTTGGTTGGTTCGTTTGGGTTGGTTGGGGGTGACACACCATTGATGTTCCCCTGTCAGCCGTGGCTATGGTGCTGTTTGCCGCTGCGGCGTCGCACGGCTCGCGCCGTTTTTCAGCAGTTATTTTTGGCGGAGCCGATTGCCGTCCTCCTCGAAAGTCCAGCCCAAGCCCCCACCTCCCAAGCGCGCTACTCCATTTGTGCGGGTTCCCCCCGCGGCGATCGCCAGTGGCCACTCTCCTTGGGTCAAGTCCTGCCGACGCTACAAAGCTTTCCCCAATGTGAAGCGGTTCCTGAAGCGGTGCGCCATCTGCCCTTTACTGGTGGCTGGTTGGGATGGCTGGGGTATGAGTTGGCGTGGGAAATTGAAGCCCTGCCGCCTCTGAAGCCTGATCCTCTCCCTTTTCCAGTGGCCTTTTGGTATGAACCCCAAGCCTTCGCCGTCTTGGATCATCAGGAAGATCTGCTCTACTTGGCGGCTTCGACCCCTAGCCAACTGGCAGCGCTGCAAGAAGCGCTTGCGGAAACACCCCCTGAGCCATCTCTCTGGGTGCCCGATCGCCCCGGCAGCATTGAACTAGCCGCTGGCTGGCAACCCGATACCTACCAAGCAGCGGTGCAGCAGATTCTCCGCCATATTCGCGCTGGCGATATTTTTCAAGCCAATCTGTCGGCCCGCTTTTGCCATTACGGGCGCGTTGATCCTTGGCAACAATACCTGCGGCTGCAGCAGATTAACCCGTCTCCCTTTGCCAGTTTTTGGCAGACCCCTTGGGGCTACATTGTCAGTTGCTCACCGGAACGCTTGGTGCAAGTGCAGGGAGATAGGGTGCAAACCCGACCCATTGCTGGTACCCGTCCGCGCGGCCAAACCCCAGCGGGCGATCGCGCCCAGGCCGAGGAACTCCTTAGGAATACCAAAGAACAGGCAGAACACATGATGCTCGTGGATTTAGAGCGCAATGACTTGGGGCGAGTGTGCCAGTGGGGCAGTGTGGTGGTGGATGAACTCCTAACGCTGGAGTACTACAGCCATGTGATTCACTTGGTGAGCAATGTTCGCGGCACGTTGCAGCCGGGGCTGTCTCCTGTGGATGTGATCCGTGCCCTCTTTCCCGGCGGCACGATTACTGGCTGTCCCAAGGTGCGCTGCATGGCGATTTTGGCCGATTTGGAACCCTTTCCCCGCAATTTGTTCTACGGTTCCTGTGGCTACTGGGATCAGCGGGGGCATTTGGACTTGAATATCCTCATCCGTACCTTATTGGTGGCAGGCGATCGCCAGACGACCTGGGGACAGGTGGGCGCCGGTATTGTGGCCGACAGTGATCCACAGCGGGAATGGCAAGAATCCCTGAGCAAAGCCCAAGCCCTGCTCCTTGCCCTCGGAACACCTATGCCCATCAGCCCCCGTTCCTAGGCTCCCTCCATCAGAGCGTGCCATTCAATTACCACAGCCGCAGGCACAGCAATCTCAATCCCCTGCTCCTCTAGGGGCGGACGCAGTACCAAAGGTTCACTCTTGGGCAATTGCGAGGCGAGGGGCAACAGGTCAAACTGTCCCACATTGGCAACGGAGTCTGCCTTGGGAAAGTCATCTACGGCTGTGAGGGTTTGACCGCTCGATGTGATCAGCACCAAGGGATCGGGATGGCGAAAGTGGTACTGCTCGGGAAACCCCACCAAGCGTAATTGCAACTGGTCACGACGGGAAAAGAGAATCACCTGCCACGTGAAGCCACGATTATCGCGCAACTGATGCCGCGACTGCACCACCACTTGATTGGGAGCCTCTTCAATGGTGCGCATCATGGCAGGGCTACTGGGGGACACCGCTAGCCACAGGGGAATGACGAGCAGGATCACAAGTAACAAACGCTGCCAACGTTTCATTGAAGTTCCTCCCTAGGGTGAGGTTTGGAGTGCCTGTTGAATTTGCGGAATCGTCACAGCGTACATGCCCCGCAGATCACCAACACGGAAACCATAGGCGCGATCGCTGGGATATTTTTCTTGAATAAAGGCAGGCCGCCGATTTTTCGCCCCATGACAGGCAAGGCAACTGGCTTGGACATCAATGCGACGGAAGTAGTGCACCCCTGCAGCATCCGTTTGCCAAAAGGCTTGGAGTTGACGATTGTTATCAAAGCGATTGAGGGCTTGCACTTCCAGCGCTGTGCGCGGGGCATGGTTGGGGTTGCGGTACTTGAGGGCTACCTGACGCAGTTGCCAGCCATTGGCAGCAGCAATTTCCTTCGCTTTCTTGCCTACGGGGGCACAAACAGTCTTAAAGGTGTCAAGGGTGGGTTCCGTGGGACTTCCTTCTAAAGTAGAGGCAAGGCCAATGCGCATTTGATCCAACTGTTCAATGGCGGTTACGGCTTTCCCCAGTTCATCGGGATTCACATTGGCCAATGTGGCTGAGGAACTGTTGAGCCATAGACAAACCATCAACAGACCCATGAGAAAGAGGCGCGCCATAAAAATTACTCCTTGTCAGTGTTGTTAACGGTTGCATATCAAACTTTTGCGAACGGTTGCTGCTTGGAAACTAGGGGGGGGTGAAGGGGACGCACAAGGGAAAGGCCAAAGAAGAGCCGCAGTCCCCACTGTTCAAACCAAGGAACACTTAGCCCCCATCGCATTTTCAGCAGGAAGTAGCGCTCAAAGACAGCCTTGACCCAACTCACCCACAATCCTTGAATAGCGTAGGCCAAGCGGCGCTTCTGCCCGAGGGTCTCAGGAATCACAGGAGCGGCAATATAGGCAATACCCGTGTCACCAAAGTCGGCAAAACAGAGGGCATCCAGTGTCGGCACCACAGGGTCAGCGGCTAATTCCCCAAGGGCAACAGCAATATTGTGGCTGACGGCGATCGCCATCTCCTCGGTCATTTGACCCGTCTTGGGCAAGCCCATAGGCACAGGGGTGACTTCTATCGGCGGCAGGTGAACACTAATACCGACCCCATAGATTTCAGGATAGTCGGGGTGCTGAAGGGTGGGCAGCAGGGGCAAAAATCCCTTTTCATTGCCAAGACCCGAGGCACGCACAAAGGCTGGCCCGCGAAAAGGTGGCAAAATCATGCTGTAGCCAAAGGGGATTACCCGTCCATCCCGCAACAAAATCCGATGCGGCTCAATGGCCGTGATCTCGGCATTCGTGATGGTTTCAATGCCCCGCTGTGCAATCAGGTCTAGGGTGAGTTGATCACTGTTAGCCAAGCCGCCAATCCCCAGATGGCCAATGTAGGGTTCAGGAGTAATGAATGTAATCTTGACGCGATCGCGCAACCGATGACGCCGCAGGGCATACTCCGCCAAAAACAGAAATTCATAGGCAGGCCCAAAGCAACTGGCTCCCGGCGCCGCACCCACAACTAAATCCTTGGGGTCTTTGAGGAATGCTTGCCATGCTCGATGGGCGGCAACTGCGTGGGCGGGGGTACACACGGAATAACTGTGAACGCCAAGGCCGGGAATCAAATCGAGGGCGAGTTCTGCCCCTGTGGCAATCACTAAATAGTCGTAGTCAAGGGTTTGCTCAGGCAAATAGACTTTCTTAGCTTTAGGGTCAATCTGCTGAACTTTGCCTTGCACCCATTGCAACCCATGGCGACGGCTCACGATCCCTAGGGGCACTTGCAGGCGTTCGAGGGAATGGTGTCCAAGGGCAACTGCCACTAGTCCCGGAATAAATGTAAAGCGATTCACATCGGAGACCAAGACCACTTGATGGCGATCGCCCAAACGGTGCCTTAATTCGTAGGCTGTGGACAACCCGCCGATGCCTGCCCCAAGGACAACCACCCGTGCCATAACCGTATCCTCTGTAAATTTATCTAATTAACTATATGATAGTATAAGAAGATACAATTGGCTACAGCCGTCTGTGCTAGGGAGAACCCCAGAGTCGCGCTGTATTGATCCTGTGGCCTTGTCGCGGCAGCCGTTGGGACTATACTGGAAAGAACACGACCTGTTGGAAGCCGATCGGATGAACAGTTGCGTCCTCTTTGCAGAAGTGATTCAAGCGCCAGAACTGCGCTACACCCAAGAAAATCAGATGGCGGTGGCCACAATGGTGGTGCAGTTTGCTAGCCTGCGCAGTGAAGAGCCACCCATGAGTTTGCGAACAGTGGCTTGGGGCAATTTGGGGCAAAAAATGCAGGCAGAATGCAAAGTGGGCGATCGCCTGATCCTCGAAGGCCGGCTAAAAATGGACACCATTGACCGCCCCGAAGGTTTCAAAGAAAAACGTGCCGAGTTGGTAGTGAGCCGCTTCTACACCGTTGACGGCAACATTGTGGATCATCCCGCCCAGCCCGCAGCAACCCCAATGGCCACACCCGCAGCCACGGCACCTATGACACCGAAAGTGGCGCCCCCACCCCCCGAACCCGAAGATATTAACCTAGATGAGGTGCCCTTCTAGGGATTGACGCTGATTCGGCTAGCGTTTAGCACGAACACATCATCTCACCCACGTCAGTTTGGGATGAGGAGAACTAGAGAGCCATGGGAGGCTTCTTAGTCTGATGGGCAGAGGTCACAAATGAGATTCACGCAGAAATTTACAGGGCAAGGATTCCCTTCGCATCCCTGTCCGTAGTCAGCCCAACTCAGACCCACCCCTAATCCCTCCCTAGAGGGGGAGTTTTGGGAGCGTTGTCCTTAATCTAGGTTGCGATCGCCTCAAGGACTGCCTCAACATTGTGGCGCACCTCTTCATCTCGAAACCGCAAGAATCGAACCCCTAAGGCTTCAAGCCTTTGCTGACGGTAGCGGTCTTGCTCTTGAGCTTCTTCGCTATCGTGGGATGAGCCATCAACTTCGATCGCTAGCTTCAGCTTTTTGCAGTAGAAGTCAACAACGTATTCATCGATAGGACGTTGGCGATCGAAATCATAGCTATTCATCTGCTTGCCCTTGAGATGCTGCCAGAGAATCACCTCCGATCGCGTCATTCTTTTTCGTATAGCCATTTCGAAAGGAGATGAGATATTTTCAAGAGGGATAGGCTATACTCAAAGCGTCATGAATGTTACTCAAGAATATGAGCTATAGCTTGGACTGACGAGAGCGGGTTGTCTCCTATATCAAGCAAGGTGGCAAAATCAGTGAAGCGACTCAAATTTTTCAGGTGAGCCGCGCCACCATCCATCGCTGGCTGAAGCGAGGCGACTTAGCCCCCACGGTTGTCCCCCGTCGTCCTTGGAAGCTGGATTGAGCGGCCTTAGCAGCGGATGTTGCTGCCCATCCCGATGACCGTTTAATCGACCGTGCCCAGCGATCGAGTGGAGTCTGAGTATGGGTGGTCAGCGCGAGGCCAACGAATTGATGGAGAGCGAGCGGGGAAGCGTCAGAAAAGAGAGAGTTGAGTCGCAGGATGGTATAGACACCAGAAAGACTTCATAGCCCCAATGTTGTTTTCAGGATATTTGAATGCGTTAGGGTTTGTGAGTTGGCTGAGTCAATACTGTTTGCCGACGTTAAAGAGACCGTCGTTGTTGACGATGGATAATGCACCGATTCATCCGAAAGGGGCGATTCAGGCAGTGGTGAAAGCGGCGGGTCACGAGGTGTTATTTTTACCGAAATACTCTCTTGATTTGAATGTGATTGAGCACGACTTCAGTGCGCTGAAGCGAGCGCGGATGTATGCAGGGTTAAACTGTTCTATGGATGAGGTGATTCGCAAGTATTGTGCTAGATGATATCTCATTCTCTATTGGAATAGCTATAAAAGTCGGTTTCATACAGCGTACTCATGGCTGGTGCGCCTCCATCTAGAAATGCAGGCAGGTTATCGCGTTTTTAGGGTGTGCAGAACCTGCTCAATATCAACGATAAAGATCGGGGGTAGCTCCTGATCTTCTTGACTACTGACCATGAGGGAACTGACGCTGTGAATACTCCCCCAGTGGAGATAGTTGCTGGGAATGGGATGAATGGCATCCCGTGGAATGCGCTCAATCACGGGGGGTTCTGTGAGGGGCAGGCCAAGCCATTCCCCTTCTAAGCGAGGCTGGAGAATGAGCAAAAATTTCAGCTTCTGGGTTTCTGAGGTTGAGAGGGGATCATCAAAGAGACAGCAGCCAATATCAATGACTAGAATTTCGTGATTCTCATAGGTGACAAGGCCAATCCCCCGCTGGTGGGGGTCGCCATGAATGGGAGGTAAAGGAATGACCCGATAGGCCTGTGCCATGGGCACGGCAAACTGCTCTTGACGCACGATAAAGGTCAGGAACTGCTCTAAAACAACGGGTTGGCTTTGGCGGCGACGGCGGCTTTTAAGCATGGCGGATCAACTGATCAAGGGTGGCCAAGAGGTCACTTTCGCGGAAGGGTTTGCTAAAGTAGGCGGCTGCCCCTAGGCGTTCTGCAAGCTGGCGATGTTTTTGACCCGTGCGGGAGGTCAGCATCATGACGGGGGTGTTTTGGCACTGGGGAATGCGGCGAATTTGAGTGAGGACGCCAAATCCATCGAGGCGGGGCATTTCAATGTCGCAGATAACAGCGTTGACGTGTAGCCCCCCTTGGAGTTTATCAATGGCTTCCTGACCATCTTTGGCCTGCTCAACCCGATAGCCGGCTTTTTCAAGGGTACTGACGAGAAAACGCCGCACGTTCACTGAATCATCAACCACAAGGACGGTGTCTTGGCTAGGGGCAACGGGGCTAGCCACAGGGGCATGAGAACTCTCTTGTTCTGACCAATCAAAGAGGGCAAGGGGATCGAGTAGGGGGACAATGCGGCCATTCCCTAAAATTGTGCAGCCACTAAAGCCTTGGGGGAGGGCTAATTCGCCTTCGACTTGGCGAATGGTGACTTCCTGCTCGCTCCAATAGCGATCGACCCGCAGGGCAAGGGCACTGTCCCCTTGACTGATAATCATCAGGGTTGGCTCGTTAATTGTGGGTGCGCCCTCCATTTCCACAGGACGATAGGGGCGCTGAAAGTGGAAAATCTGGGTGAGGTCAATTAAAGGAATGAGATAGCCTTCCCAGTCAATTAGGGTTGAGCCAAGGGTTTCGATGGGCGGGTAGCGATCGGCCAGCACCATTTCCTCGATTTCTTCGGTGGGTACCGCCAAGAGCATGCCAGCGGCCTCCACCAAGAGCACCCGTACCACTGAGAGGGTGTAGGGAATTGTAATTATAAATCGTGTGCCTTGGCCGGGGGTACTGTGGATCTGGATGTCCCCACGAATTTGCCGCAGATTGGTGCGCACTACATCCATGCCAACACCACGCCCGGAGAGGCTGGTCACCTGTGAGGCCGTTGAAAAGCCCGGCTCAAAAATCAGTTGCCAAAGGTCGCGATCGCTCGCGGTTTCCAACCAGTCCCGGGCTAAGCCCAATCGCCGTGCCGTTTGCCGAATTTTCTCTGGATTTAGGCCTCGGCCATCATCCGCCACAGTAATGACGGTTTGGTTGCCGCGATAGGCCGCCTTTAGGGTAATGGTTCCCGCTGCGGGCTTACCAAGGGCTTGGCGTTCCTCTGCGGGTTCTATTCCGTGATCAAAGGCATTGCGGACAAGGTGCAAGAGGGGATCCGCCAACACACTCAACACCATGCGGTCAATGAGAACGTGGCTGCCCTCAATCTCTAAGTTGACATTTTTACCATGCTCGCGACTCAATTCGCGGATTAGGCGAGGATAGCGGTTGGCCAGATCCGCAAAGGGGCGCATCCGCACTTGGGTAAACCGAGCTTGAAGTTGCTTGGCGGTGCGGTTGAGATCACGGCCAGTGCGTTCAGTGTCCTCTAGGCTCAATTCCAAATCGCTGGTGATTTCCTGTACTTGGACAATGGTTTCCATCACCTCTTGGGAGAGCAGATGCACATCGGTATAGCGATCGAACTCGAGAACATCGAAGCCATGCTGATTTTGGGGATTAAAGTGATGGGGGGCACTGACACGGTCATACTCTGCGCGCAGACGAAAGTTGGCACGCTCAAGGGCACGCACTTTTTGCTTGAGACCCACTAGCAGATCATGGAGGCGCTCCCGTTGTAAATCCAGACCATTACACTCAATGAGCAATTCCCCCATCAGATCACTCAGTTGATCCAACTGATGCCCCGGCACCCGCACGGTCATTTCCTTGGGTTCTTGGGGCTGGGGAGTTACTGGGGTGGTCTCAGCCTCTGGCGCAGGGGAAGGGGCTGCTGTAGGGGTGGGTGGGGGGGACAATAAATCACCCAAGGAGAAGGCCCCCACTTCAGCACTGGCAAAGTCCTCGACCCCTAATTCTTGATTGAGGTTGGCCAGCGATAAATCAATAATGGTTTGATCCGCGTCATCGGTTTCCGGGATTTCCAAGCGGGTGGGCAGAGCCTCCAGTTGACCAGTAATCACGAGGGCTTGACAGCGGCGCCATTGCTGCACAATGTGGGCACCCGCTTCGCTGACATCACAGTTGGGTTGCTCCAGATAGGCACTGACGGAGGCACAAAACTCAGCAAATTGAGGCAGTTCGAGCATTTGTCCGAGGCCTTCCAGTTCTTGGGCGGCGATCGCCAGCTCCTCCTTGAGGCAGGGTTGGCCGGAGGTTTGCAGAACAGTTTCCAAGCGTTGTAGGCAGGCTTCCACCTCGGTTTCAAAGAGCACCACCCGCATCTGCTGGCCATCATCACCACTGAGGAGCGCCAGATCATCCTCCGCCGTGGGATCTCCCAGCCGTCCCTGCAACTCATCCAAAATTGGCTCGACTTGGGTGCGCCACCAGCCCTCATTGGGTTCAACCCCTTGGCGATGGAGGGTAATGACTGCTTGCAGTTGATCCACTGCTTTGAGCAGGAGGTGTTGCACTTCAACATCGTCGCAGGGGCGCGATTTCAAGACCTTGAAGAAATCCTCAAGGCGATGCGCCAGTTCACTGAGGGACATAAAGCCCATCATCGCTGCCCCCCCTTTAATGGAGTGAGCTGCCCGCAGTACAGCATCAATCACCCCCGGCTGGTGGGAGAGTTCCAGTATCCCTGCTTCAATGGTTTGCAGGTAGTCCTGAGCCTCCTCGAGGAACTGGAGACGAATCGTTTCCTCAACGCCGGGTTCGGGCATGGTTATCCCTCAGCAGTCACCTTAAAGATGTTGACGGAGTTTTGGAGTTCCTGAGCAATGTCCACGGTGGCTTGCAAAGACTCAGAAATCTGCTTGGACGTAGCAGACATCCCCTCAGAGACCTTGGCAAAGTCTTTCATGAGGGTATTGACGGTGTTGGAGGTACGGGCTTGGGAGACAGTAGCTTGGGAAATGGACTGCACCAGTTCGTCAATGTGCTGTGACACCTGCACAATTTCTTGGAGATTTTGCTTGGCCACCTCCACAAGGCGGGTGCCTTCAACCACCTGAGCCGTACCCGTTTCCATGGCACTCACCACCTCGTGGGTTTCCATCTGAATCGTTTCTACGATTTGCTCAATTTCGCGGGTGGCCGCTGCCGATCGCGCCGCTAGTTCACCCACCTCTTCGGCAACCACAGCAAAGCCGCGGCCTTCTTCACCGGCACGGGCAGCCTCAATACTGGCATTGATGGCCAAGAGGTTGGTTTGTAGGGCAATCTGGTTAATCAGCGAAATCACCTTGGAAATCTGTTGCGAGGATTCGCCCAAGCGTTTCACCTTTTTGGCGGTTTCGGCCACGGTTTCCCGCAGGTGGAGAATGCTATCAACGGTGGCATCCATGGTTTCACCACCGGTCACGGCTCGCTCTGAAGCTTTGCGAGCCACTTCTGCCGCTTCGTTGGCGCTGTTGGCCACGGATTCAATGGAGGTGGACATCGCCTCAACCGCTTCCAGCATCCGCTTCACCTTCTTGGCTTGCCGCAGCGATTCTTCTGCTAACTCTGTCATGGCTGTCTCATCCGCCAAGAGGGCGGTGTTCACTTTTTCTGTGGTGGCTTTCACTTGGACAACCACGTCCCGCAGACTCTCAATGAGGGAGTTGAAGATGTCGGCAACGGTACCAATTTCATCGGCGGTGATGTCGGCCCGTACCGTCAGATCCCCTTGGGAGGCCGCCTCGACTTCGGTGAGCAGGTTAATCAACTGCATTTGAATGCGTTCCGTACGCTGCTGTTGCTCTTGGGCAAGGCGTTCTGCTTCTTTTTGGGCAGCGGTGGTCTGCTCAAGGAATTTGCTGCGCTCAAGCACCAGTCCGGCTTGGTTGGCCAACTGGAGGAAAGCATCAATTTCGGGCTGCTGCCACTGACGCGGCTCACTGCACTGGTGGGCAATTAAAAGCGCGACCAGTTTTTTCTCCACCAACACGGGAACGACTAAGTTGGCTCGCACCTTCAGGGGAGCAAGTTGTTTGAGGTGGCACTCCGTCAGACCAGCATTGAGAATGTCTGCTGTGGCTTGCACGCGCCCTTTGGTGTAGGCATCAACCCAATTTTGACGGAAGCAGGGATCGTCAATCACCTGTTCGAGGGCTTGGGGCCAGCCGACGGCTACAGACTCGGCAACGACTTTGCCGACATAGTTCTCGTCAAATTCATAGAAGATCACGCGATCGCACCCCAAAAGATGGCGCCCCTCATTGACCAGATTATCGAGAATTTGCTGGCGATCGCTCTGCTGGGTCAAACGAAAGACACTATCACGTAACTGTTGGGCGCGTTGGGCAGCCAGTCGAGCTTCTATCAGGGATTGTTCCAACTGTTCTGCCATCTGGTTAATCGTGCGGCTGAGGGTTGCCAGTTCATCATCCCCCTCCACCGGCAGACGGGTTTGGAGATCCCCTTCACCAATTTTCGTCACCGCCTTGGTGGCTCGCAGCAGGGGTTGAATCCCGCGATCGCTGAGGTAGATGGCGATCGCCCCCGCCACAATTGCCGTCACCACCACCCCCGAAAGGAGTGTCCATGTCAGGTTTCGTAGGGGTTTAAGGGCATAGTCTTGGTCGGTGCCGAGGACAATGGAGGCAAAGGGTTGGGAAACAGTGGTGTAGCTGAGAATTTGGGACTCGCCATCAGAGCGGCGCCGTTCTGTCAGCGTACTTGCTGAGGTATTGTCCCTAGACTGAGCCAGTTTGGGAAAGACTTCCTCTAGGGGTTTACCCTGCAATGCTGGAATAGAGGCAGCAAAGATCGTTCCCCCCGGCTCTACGAGGTAAAAACTCTGCTGCTGAGTGCGATCATAGGTTTTCAGAAATTGCTGAATACTGCTTTTGGGTACCCGCAACCGCAGCACCGCTATAATTTGCTGGTTTTGAGGATTAATCAGCGGTACCGCTAAAAACATCCCCAAGGGGCGTTCTGGCAGTGACAGCGTTGGCTCAACGGTTAAAACCGCGCCCCGCGTTTGGATCGCGAGCTTAAAGTACTCTTGATTTTGGAGAATATTGTTGGCGAGACGATTTCCCGCTGAGGATTGAGCAATAACCGTTCCTTGGCCATTGTTGGCAATGATCGCGGCGCTGTCGTAGGCCACGTAAGCATCAAGGAACTGATCGAGAACGGCTTGCAGTTGGGCGCGATCGCGCTGCTGAATTTCACTGCTATAACGATTATTCAAAACCGAAGCCAAGACGCGCGCATCCCCTCGGCGATCGCGCAGATAGTTATCAAATTGGAGCGCAGCGCTACTGGCTTCCTGCTGCTGGAGCTGCAAGACCTGCTCCATCAGTTGTTGACGCGCCACTTCATTTGCCGCCAAGCCCACACCAATCATCGGCAGTGTTGCAAGGGCAACGGCACTGGTAATCAGTTTCGGACGTAAGCCCCAAAATTTGCGGGGTGGGGGGGGTGGGGATGCAGGTTGCTCAGGGGATTTGCCGTTGGTTGTGGCTTTTTTCTCCTCTAGGGGAGGGAGTTGGTAGTTCAATACCGACGGTGGCAAAGGAGGAATATCAAGGGAGGGTTTGGCAGTGGTCATTGTTGGCACATCCTAACAGCATTAACAGCAGTGCTATCCGACATCAACAGCAAGAACACTTGAGCAAGACCTTTCGGCGATCGCTGCCCCATCAAGGATAAAGAACAACTCCTCTCCTAAGCGACAACAGCCTTTGAGGTAGGGAACCAGCGCCGCGCTCACTGTACCCACAGGCGATTGAATGGCTCCCTCGGGAAGACGGACGATCCCCCGTACCTCCTTGAGCGCCAATCCTAGGTATCCCTTGGGGGTGTGCAGCAACGCGATCGTCAACACCGAAATATCCGCATCCAGTGGCTCCAAGTTGAGCAAGTGGGCTAAATCCAGTACCCAAACAATGCGGTTACGAAAGTTCAGCAGTCCCATCACCACTGCGGCCATATTGGGAATCACCGTGAGCTGTTGCGGTGGGATCACCAACACCTGCTGAATCTCAGTCATCGGCAGCAATGCCGTGAATTGGTCGTGGATAACCAAACGCAAATAGGGCGCCCCTTGGGGGCGATCGCGTAGCGTACTCTTTGGGTAATCGCCCCGCCCTTCACCATGATTCAACCAAGGTGCTGCCCCAAGCATCGCTACACCACCACCGACTTCAGTGCCCGCAGTAGATCCTCACGGCTGAAGGGCTTCGTGACATAGGCATCTGCCCCCTGCTTCATTGCCCAAAGGCGGTCTAGCTCTTGGTTTTTCGACGTGCAGACAACAATGGGGAGCTTTTCTGTTTCCGGATTTTTCTTGAGACTGCGGCAGAGTTCAAAGCCGCTCATCCCTGGCATCACCACATCCGTCACCACCACATCGGGCTTGTACTGCGTGACTTTTTCTAGAGCCTCCTTGGCATCGGTGGCCGCAATGACGGTATAGCCAGAGTCCTTAAGAAACGAGGTAATCAGTGCCATTTCCGAGGGGGTATCTTCCACCACTAAAACCGTCGTCATGTCATCTCCCAAATGTCAATTCAAATAATCGATTACTGTCAATATACTGCCCACAGGTTGCCTGTACTACGTCAAGTACTGAAACACCATTTTGAGAAGTTCCGCCTGAGTAAAGGGCTTGGTCATATAGTCCGTCGCTCCCACGAGGCGGGCTTTAGCGCGGTCAATGAGACCCGTGTTACCCGTCACCATAATGATCGGCACTGACTTAAAGCGTTCATGGTTGCGAATGACTTTACAAAACTTATAACCATCAATGTTGGGCATCCCCACGTCCAGCAGGATCAGATCTGGATTGAGGCGCATCACCTCCATCAGGGCTTTTACAGAATCATTGAGGGCAATGACTTCAAAGGCATCATCCGCCAAAAACCGCTTAATTTCATTGAGCATGGTCGGACTATCGTCAATGCAGATGATCCGATAGGTACGGTTTGGCACTTTTGAGGTAAAAAAGCCACTGCCCAAATCGCCACTCTCCTCTGTAACGGTAGGCGTGGTTTCCTGCCACAAACTGGCATCAAAACTGGGCAGCAAATCAAAGGGGTGTTGCGGCTCACGAACGACTACGGCTCCTTTATCAATCAAGGGTAAGAGGCTACGCACCAAGGCAATTTCATTTTGGTTCATGAGCACGGCCAAGTGGCGGAAGCTAAACCCCCGCAACATCGACCCCAAGCGTTGCTGCTGCTCTGGGGTTAAATTGACTTGCGCACCACTAAAGAAGTAGGGGCGCTGAAAAGGCGAGACAATTTTGTGGCCAAGGCTGAGCCACTGCTGAATTCGGGATTTGCACTGCTGAATCAGTCGGGTGGCGTCAAAGCGGCTGACAATTGGCACTTCAACATAGGGCACAAGTTGATGGTGACCGCTCTTGAGATATAAAAACGACTCTAGGACTTCAACGATTAGCCCCTCGACTAGGCGGCTGAAGTGCTCTGGGGTAATGATGTCTTGAGTAAGCAACCAGCGCAGACTCTCATATTCATAGATCGGGGTGGGGGTGTTGGCCTGTTCCCATTGCTGTCGGACTTGGGCACGTAACTCGCGATCGAGGGCAGGAACACTTTGGCTGAGTTGCCGCAAATGGCGCTCAAAGCGATCGCCCGGTTCAATCGTGTGGGTAGCATAGACAATACTTCCCTGATCAAAGTAGAGAAACCACTGCTGCCCTTGAACGCTCACCCTGAAGCAACCTGTGCCTCCTGAAGTGCTGAGTTGCTGGAGTAATCGTTCTGGCTGAAGCGTTTCTGTAAACTGTGGTGTTCCCCCGCCACTAAAACCGCGATCTGATGTCATCATATTTAGCCTCCGAGCTGCTACCCCCACCGAAGTTTCGTCCTACTCCGGCAGCAACCAGCGATATTTGACAATAAAACCAATTGAGATATGGAGCTATCCTTAAGTAAGAGGTGTGCTTAAGAATACCGATGTGTTGATTATATTAAGCAGTGTTGGGGAAAAGATGAAAGAAAACTTCAGAAAAGTTAATGACTTTTACAAAGGATAGTAAAGCAGACCCGTTGTCTCAAAAATAATGATGCCTCTCCTCTCTGAACCATAATTATCTATGACCTCTGCACTTGAAGAAAAGCTACGGACGGCATTCTCACCAGAACAAGCGCACCTACTGGCGGAAGTGATCCGTGAGGCCTATGACGACTTGGTGAAGGCCAAAGACTTTAACGAACTAAAGGCGATTGTCGCGGATCTGGCGCAAGCCCAGAAGCGCACGGAAGAACGGGTGGATCAACTGACTCTCACTGTTGCAGAACTCGCTCAAGCGCAGAAGCGGACGGAAGAACGGGTAGAAGAACTGGCGGCAGCTCAGAAACGAACAGAGGAACGAGTGGATCAACTGGCGGCAGCCCAAGAGCGCACCGAGAGAGCGGTCAAACAACTCGCACGCCAAGTCGGCGGCCTTAGTGAAGCCTTGGGTGGGTCGCTGGAAGACCTCGCCCTTGAGGTGGTGCCAGAGATTCTGGAATATCGCTGGGGCATGGAAATTGAGTTCTGTGACCGCGACACCCTCCCCCTGCGCAATGGGGAGTATGAATTTGATTTAGTGATTCGGGGTCAGGTGGCAGGGCGACCAGTATTGGTCCTCGGGGAAGTGAAAAGCAACATCACCGAATCAGAGGTGGAGCGATTTTTGAATCTTGTCGCTCAGGTGGAAGCGCCCGAGGAGATTCGCCCCCTCTTTTTTGGCTATCGCGTTGAGCGTGCAGCTAAAGCGTTGATTCGCAATCGCGACGCGGTAATGGTCACCACACGCGGCAAGTACTTTCCCTAGAATGGGAATATGGCTAATCAGCACTAGCAATGACCTCTGCACTCGAAGAAAAACTACGGACAGCGTTCTCGCCAGAACAGGCGCACCTACTGGCGGAAGTGATCCGTGAGGCCTATGACGACTTGGTGAAGGCCAAAGACTTTAACGAACTAAAGGCGATTGTCGCGGATCTGGCGCAAGCCCAGAAGCGGACGGAAGAACGGGTCGATCAACTGACTGTCACTGTTGCAGAACTGGCCGAAGCCCAGAAGCGCACCGAAGAACGGGTGGATCAACTGACTGTCACTGTTGCAGAACTCGCTGAAGCACAAAAGCGCACCGAAGAACGAGTAGATCAACTGGCGGCAGCCCAAGAGCGCACCGAGAGAGCAGTGAAACAACTTGCACGCCAAGTCGGCGGCCTCAGTGAAGCCCTGGGTGGGTCGCTGGAAGACCTCGCCCTTGAGGTGGTGCCCGAGATTCTGGAATATCGCTGGGGCATGGAAATTGAGTTCTGTGACCGCGACACCCTCCCCCTGGGCAATGGGGAGTATGAATTTGATTTAGTGATTCGGGGTGAGGTGGCAGGGCGACCAATCTTGGTACTCGGGGAAGTGAAAAGTAACATCACCGAATCAGAGGTGGAGCGATTTTTGAATCTTGTCGCTCAGGTGGAAGCGCCTGAGGAGATTCGTCCCCTCTTTTTTGGCTATCGCGTTGAGCGGGCAGCTAAAGCGTTGATTCGCGATCGCGACGCAGTGATGGTCACCACACGTGGTAAATACTTCCCGTAAAAAAAATCCCCCTCCACAGGGGAGAGGGATCTAGGGTGAGGGCAAATTCACCCGCTCTAGAACGTGAACGTAGTCCGAATCACGCCTTGCAGAATCGGCTGACCAGAAATAACCCCACCACCATTAGTATTGTTGGGGTTGATAATCGCTGTGAAGATAGGCGTGATGCTGATGTTGTCACTGATGGGGAATTTGTAAAAGGCCTCAATGTTGACCTGATTGGCATTGTTAATGGGACCAAAACTAGGTGCACTGTTGATAAACGGCGCACCCGCCGCTGCCGCCAGTACTGAACCTGGCACCAGCAAGTCCTTGTAGCCAATACCCGCCATAAAGTTATAGGCCATCATACCAGCGGCAGGGGCACCAAAAATAGAAAACGGTAGGGGCGAAACATTGGGGAAGTAGCCATTGGGAATCCCTGCTACCCCTGCACGGCCAAAGATGCCCAAGCGACCCAGATTAAGCTCAAAGTTGATGCCCCCCGCTTGCGCCTCAATGCCATAGGTTTTGGAGTAGGTACCCTGCAGCTTCACCACATAACTGTTGCGACCATTGCCAAAGGTGTTGGCATACTCCAACTCCAAGGAAGCTTGGTAGGGATCACCCGCAAACCCACCCCCCGGACTTGGAGGGGCAATGCCAGAATTAGCTCGTCCTGGCTCTGCCGCAAGATACAATGCCCGCACAGTAAAAGGACCTTCATTGGGGTTCCACTGGATAGCAACCCCTGCACCCCCTAGGTAGTTCATGGCGTAGGGCACAATGAAGGGGTTGTTGAGGAAGAAGTAAGTGCCAAAGTCACTAGCAGGAGAGTTCGCCCAGCTATTGGTGTCAATGATGTCGCTCGGATAGAACCGTGTCCCTGCAGTAATGGTGATATCTTGGGTGGGCTTAAACGTATAGGCTAAGCGGTATAGCTCCACATTCGGACCAAAGTTCGACCAGTAGTACTGGCTGGGGCTAAAGTAGGGCAGCGGCCCCGCTGCATTATTAAATGTATTGCCAGGTCCGAGGGTCGAATTTGTTTGCAAACCCAGACCATAGGTGCTAATGGCATCGCGACCGCCATTGCCCGTAGACAGCGTGGTTTGCAGCAAATCAGTGCCGGTAAAGCTGGTATTCAGGTTCAGCAGAACGGCAGAAATAACCGTCGGATTTGGACGTCCGGAGGCAAGTGAAATAAAGTTACCGCCGCCAAGAGGAATATTGTTACCTGGGGTAGCAGGATCGGGACCAGGACGCACGGAGCGGAAAAGGCTACTACTACTTTGGCGACCACCGTACTGCACCGACATCACCGCCGTACCCGTGAGCTTGGTCGTTGTCGAGAACTGAGTGGCTTCAAGGGCAGCGGTGCGGGCTTCGAGGTTGTCCACGCGACCGCGCAGGGTGGCGAGTTCAGCAGCGAACTCATCCATGAGTCTCTGAAGCGTAGCGAGGTCTTCTTTGGTGGCAAAGCGATCGCTAATCACATCGAGGCAGGCGTTCAATGCTGCTGCCATTTCATAACGGGTGGCGGCACGGTTGCCCCGGAAGGTGCCATCGGGATAACCCGCGATACAGCCATACTTTTCAACCAAGGAGGCGAGGGCTTGGTAGGCCCAGTCGGTGGGACGCACGTCAGACAGTTGCGAGACAGAGGTCACCTGCCCCATGGATTCTTCGTTGGCCAGAAGCTGATTAACAGAGGTAATGGTGCTAGAAGCGTCTGCAATGGTGTTGGGAGCAAGTGCTTCAGAAACTTGGAGATTTTGTGGTTCAGCAGCAATTAGGTTTTCGAAGTTGGCGGGTTCATTGGCGGTAGCAATGTTAGCCCCTGCAACCACACCCAGTAGGCTTAAGCTACCTGCTAACAGGTACGTCTTTTTCACGATGTTACTCCTCACTCACGAGCGTCTGGGTCCGGCAGAGCGATCAATTCATTCTGCTGTCCCCTAGTACTTAGCTTACACAATATGGCTTAAATGTGTTGCAAGCTGATTATGCAAGTTCTGATAGATTCTAAGTGCTTTCCCTTGGATTTGTCAAATAGGTTGTTGTGATTTGTTGACACTGAAATTTCATCTGTCTCGCCATCATGGTAGGAGTGTGCCCAAGGAGCCTTCCTGATAGAGGTCGCGGCAACTAGAGAAGCCCTGTCCGGTCGGTACAATAGAAAGTACAGCCAAGATTTCATAGATGCAATGACCTCTGTCCTTGAAGAAAAGCTGCGGGCGGCGTTTCCTCCCGAACAAGCGCATCTGCTTGCAGAAGTCATCCATGAAGCCTACAACGATTTGGTGAAAGCAAGAGACTTCAATGAGCTGAAGTCCATCGTAGGCGAATTAGCTCAAGCCCAAAAACGCACTGAGGAGCAAGTTGAAGAACTTGCCCAAGCCCAAAAACGCACTGAGGAACGGGTTGAAGAACTCGCCCAAGCTCAAAAACGCACTGAAGAACGAGTTGAAGAACTCGCCCAAGCTCAAAAACGCACTGAAGAACGAGTTGAAGAACTCGCCCAAGCCCAAAAACGCACTGAGGAACGGGTTGAAGAACTCGCCCAAGCCCAAAAACGCACTGAAGAACGGGTTGAAGAACTTGCCCAAGCCCAAAAACGCACTGAAGAACGAGTTGAAGAACTTGCCCAAGCTCAAAAACGCACTGAAGAACGAGTGGATCAGCTAGCTGTTGCTGTTGCAGAACTGGCGGAAGCGCAAAAGCACACCGAACGAGCCGTCAAACAACTTGCACGCCAAGTGGGCGGCCTCAGTGAAGCCCTGGGTGGGTCGCTGGAAGACCTCGCCCTTGAGGTGGTGCCAGAGATTCTGGAATATCGCTGGGGCATAGAAATCGAATTTTGTGAGCGGGATACCCTACCCCTACGCAACGGCAGTTATGAGTTTGACTTGGTCATCCGGGGTCAAGTTCATGGAGAGCCGATTCTAGTGCTGGGGGAAGTCAAAAGCAATATCACCGAATCTGAGGTGGAGCGGTTTTTGAATCTGGTCGCTCAAGTGGAAGCGACTGAGGAAATTCGCCCTCTGTTTTTTGGCTATCGCGTTGAGCGGGCAGCCAAGGCGTTGATTCGCGATCGCGGTGCGGTAATGGTCACCACAAGGGGCAAATACTTTCCTGAGTGAATGAAGTACCCATCACGCTTCTTGGGTTGGCGCGGCATCTGCGGCATGGTAGGAGCTACGTACAAGAGGCCCCGATCGCACGTGGGAAAAGCCGAGTTCGCGGGCAATCTTGCCCAAGGTGTTAAATTCTTCAGGTGTCCAATACTTGACCACAGGCAAATGACTCAACGAGGGGGGCAGGTATTGCCCCAAGGTCAGGCGATCGCACCCCACGGCTCGCAAATCTTTTAGAGTTTGAATCACCTCTGCCTTGGTTTCTCCCAAGCCCAACATCAAGCCCGACTTGGTGGGAAGGTGGGGATTCAGTTCCTTAACCGTGGCCAAGACCCGCAGGGAACTCTCATAGGTGGCTCCGCGGCGCACAGGCCCCTGTAGGCGGCGCACAGTTTCAAGGTTGTGGTTGTAGCAGGCAGGCTGTGCCGCCACAATTTGGGCAATGCAGTCCCGTTGGCTCAAGCGTCCCCGATCCATACGAAAGTCGGGGGTGAGGACTTCAATTTCCGTGCCGGGGCAACGTTGGCGAATCGCCTGCATGGTGACCACAAATTGACCCGCCCCTTGATCAGGTAAGTCATCGCGAGCCACAGAGGTTAAAACCACATAGCGCAATCCCAAGGTAGCTACAGCAACCGCAATTTTTGCTGGTTCCTCTGGATCAACCGCAGCAGGAGCGTGGCCTTTCTCGACTTGGCAAAAGGCGCAGGCACGGGTACAGGTGGCACCCAAGAGTAAAAAAGTGGCGGTTTTTTGGGCATAGCATTCACCGCGATTGGGACAGCGCCCCTCTTCACAGATGGTGTGGATGCCATAGTGGCGCACGAGGCGTTGAACGGTGGAGAGTTCACTGGCTTTGCCAAGGGGTTTGCGCAGCCACGGCGGCAGGGGTTGGGAGATGGTCATAGAGTCGGGCTAATCCTGAAAATAGGGGAGAGGCGAGCTAGATACAAAACTTGATTAACTATCGAGTCTATTTATTAAGTAACTGTAAATGATCGCTGGGGGTGCGCCTAGGGGGCGATCGCTTCTATGGCAGGATCAATAGCGACGTTACCGCAGGTATGCCACAGAACCTATGAGTGATCAGCCACGCCCAACGGTCATTATTACGGGTGCATCCTCTGGAGTCGGATTGTATGCCACCAAAGCCTTAGCCAATCGGGGCTGGCACGTTGTTATGGCCTGCCGCAATCTTGAAAAAGCAGAGCAAGCCGCCAAAGACTTGCAGATTCCGCCGCAGGCCTACACGATTTTGCATTTGGACTTGTCCTCGTTGGCCAGTGTGCGCGGCTTTGTGGAGTCATTTCGGGCATTGAATCGCCCCTTGCGTGCCCTTGTCTGCAATGCCGCTGTCTATTATCCCCTGCTCAAGGAACCAATCTACAGTGTGGATGGCTATGAAATCAGTGTGGCCACCAATCATTTGGGGCACTTTCTTTTGGCCAACCTCCTCCTCGATGATTTGAAGAAGTCTCCCGAAAGCGATAAGCGCTTGGTGATTCTCGGCACGGTGACGGCCAACCGCAAAGAATTCGGCGGTAAAATTCCCATTCCTGCTCCCCCCGATTTGGGCAACCTCGAAGGCTTTGAAAAGGGCTTCAAGAAACCCATTGCCATGATTAACGGCAAGCCCTTCAAGTCGGGCAAGGCCTATAAAGACAGCAAGCTCTGCAATATGCTGACAGCACGGGAACTGCATCGCCGCTTCCACGATTCGACGGGGATTGTCTTTAGCTCCTTGTATCCGGGCTGTGTGGCGGATACCCCCCTGTTTCGCCACCACTTTCCCCTCTTCCAGAAGCTCTTCCCCCTCTTCCAGAAAAACATCACTGGGGGCTATGTCAGTCAAGAACTAGCGGGTGAGCGCGTCGCAATGGTGGTGGCCGATCCAGAGTTTCGCCAGTCGGGGGTGCACTGGAGCTGGGGTAACCGCCAAAAAGAGGGCCGCAAAGCCTTTGTCCAAGAACTCTCGGCAGAGGGTAGTGATGAGCAAAAAGCCCGCCGTCTTTGGGAGTTAAGTGAAAAACTCGTCGGTTTGGCCTAACTGATGCAGCGGTGGTTGCCCCTCGGCGTTAGTCTTGCCCTTGTCATCGAAACGGGGGCGATCGCTCGCCCAGCACCAGAAACAGTGGTGAGCCAGTTTTATCAGTGGTGGGTGCGAAACCAAGATCAAGGCCGCCAACGGCTTAGTCAGCAGCGAGCAGTGTTTACACCCGATCTATACCAGCAGTTGATGCAAGCCTTTCGCAGACAGCCACGGGATGGCGTTTGGCTAGACTTTGATCCCTTTTCCTTTACCCAAGTGAGTACTCAAGGGGTGCAAGTGCGCAATGTCCGGCGATCGCCCAATCATCCCCAAGTGGCGGAAGTGGATATTGAGGTTATGGCAGGTCTGCGGGGGCGATCGGGAACGCCTGTGCCGATTAAAGTACTCCTTCGCCAAGGGAGCGATCGCTGGCAAATTGATAACCTGATCTACTTGAACACGTGGGATAACCTGCGCTGTCTGCTGCGGGACATCAATCGCTAGCGAACCTTAACGTCTTCTTCCATTCCTCTGGCTGAGCTTGCCGCTATGGTGGAAGTGATCCTTGCCATTGCAGGACGGATGTATGTCACAGCAAGATTTTGGCGTCATTGGCCTCGCTGTCATGGGGGAAAACCTTGCCCTCAATGTGGAGCGAAATGGATTCTCCGTGGCGGTTTATAATCGCACCCCCGCCCGCACTGAAGCTTTCATGGCCGAACGAGCCACCGGCCGTCGCTTCAAGGCCACCTATAGTCTTGAGGAGTTTGTTGCTTCCCTGTCGCGTCCCCGCCGCATTTTGGCGATGGTCAAAGCCGGCAAACCCGTGGATGACCTGATCCAGCAACTCAAGCCACTCCTTGAACCGGGAGACATCCTCATTGATGGTGGCAACTCCCTCTACACGGATACCGAACGCCGCGTTGCTGAAATGGAGGCAGCAGGACTCTGCTTCTTTGGTATGGGGGTCAGCGGTGGTGAAGAAGGTGCCCTCAATGGCCCAAGTCTCATGCCCGGCGGTAGTCGTGAGGCCTACCAAGCCCTCGAACCCATTCTCACTAAAATTGCAGCCCAAGTGGATGATGGCCCCTGTGTCACCTACATTGGGCCGGGGGGATCGGGGCACTTTGTCAAGATGGTGCACAACGGTATTGAGTATGGCGATATGCAACTCATTGCCGAAGCCTATGACCTGCTGAAAAATCTCCTCGGCCTCAATCACCAGCAACTTCATGAGGTCTTCAAACGCTGGAATGAGACCCCCGAACTCAACTCATTTTTGATTGAAATTACTAGCCAGATTTTCACCTATATTGACCCAGAAACCCATTTGCCCCTTGTGGATGTGATTGTGGATGCGGCAGGTCAAAAGGGAACCGGTCGCTGGACGGTGGAAAGTGCCCTTGAAATGGGGGTGGCCATTCCAACGATTACCGCTGCCGTGAATGCCCGCATCATGTCCTCCATCAAAGCCGAACGGATGGCGGCTGCCCAAGTCCTCCCCGGCCCTGTGGCTCACTTTAGCGGCAATACTGAAGAATTCATCGGCAAAATCCGCGATGCCCTCTACTGCTCGAAAATCTGCTCCTATGCCCAAGGGATGGCGCTGATTGCCAAAGGCTCCCAAGAACTCTTTGATAATCAACTAAACCTTGGCGAAATTGCCCGCATCTGGAAGGGGGGCTGCATTATTCGCGCTGGCTTCCTGAATAAGATCAAGCAGGCCTACAGCGAAAATCCCCAACTGGCCAATTTGCTGCTGGCGCCGGAGTTTCGGCAAACCATCCTCGATAAACAGGCGGCGTGGCGGGAGGTATTGGTGGAGGCGACCCGTGCTGGGATTGCTGTGCCCGCCTTTGGCGCGTCCTTGGAGTACTTCGATAGCTATCGGCGCGATCGCCTGCCGCAAAATCTCACCCAAGCACAGCGGGATTTCTTTGGTGCCCATACCTACGAGCGGATCGATAAACCGGGAACCTTCCATACGGAGTGGGTACCGATTCAGGAGGCAGGAAAAGCATCCGTTTAAGAGGTAGGCAGTAGCGTTGGAGGCGTTGTTCCCCAAGGGGGCAATTCTTTAGCCTATCTTAAGAATTAGGCGAGTGATTTGCTTGCCCGCGATCATCCTGCACTTTGGGGAGGCCAAGAAGCCTTGCATCCGTTTTTACGACTGCTGCACCACAGCCAACGCTACCAACGCCAAGTGGGGCTTGCCTCCCTCTACTCTATCCTCAATAAAATTTTTGATCTCGCTCCCCCCGTTCTGATTGGGATTGCTGTGGATCTGGTGGTGAAGCGGCAGGATTCCCTCTTCGCCCGCTGGGGGCTGGTGACCTTTGAGCAGCAACTGTTGGCCTTGGCCGGCCTATCATTTGTGATCTGGAGCTTGGAATCCCTCTTTGAGTATGCCTATGCCCGCAGTTGGCGCAACCTAGCCCAGCAGATTCAACACGACCTGCGCCTTGAGACCTATGCCCATGTCCAAGAGATGGATTTGGCGTTTTTTGAAGAACGCAGCAGTGGGGTGTTGCTCTCGATTCTCAATGATGACATTAACCAACTCGAGCGCTTTTTGGATGGTGGTGCCAATGAGGTGTTGCAAGTCACAACCACTGTCTTAGTGATTGGTGGGATTTTCTTTTATTTGGCGCCCAATGTGGCGATCTGGGGGATGCTGCCGATGCCCTTTATTCTCTGGGGATCCATCATCTTTCAGCGGCGACTCGCCCCTCGCTATGCCGATGTGCGGGAAAAGGCGGGACGCCTCAATGAACGCTTGGCTAACAATATCTCAGGTATTCAAACGATTAAGAGCTTTACTGCCGAGGCTTACGAATTGGAGCGCCTGCGCTGGGATAGTGAAGCCTACCAACAGAGTAATCGCCGCGCCATTCGCCTCAGTGCTGCCTATATTCCCCTGATTCGCTTTGTGATCCTCTTTGGCTTTACGGGAACGTTGGTGCTGGGGGGCTTTGCCGCTTTTCAGGGGCGCTTGGATGTGGGCGCCTACAGCACGATGGTCTATCTGATTCAACGGTTGCTCTGGCCCTTGACCCGTTTGGGGGAAACACTGGATCAGTATCAGCGAGCCATGGCCTCAACGCAGCGGGTGCTGAATTTGCTGGAAACGCCGATCGCGATTTGTACGGGCGATCGCCCCCTTGATCCGCGCCATGTCAAAGGGGAAGTGCGCTTTGAATCCGTCAGCTTTGCCTATGCTGGGCGTGCCCCCGTGCTGAAAAATGTTAGTTTACACGTCCCTGCGGGTCAGACGATCGCCATTGTCGGCTCCACGGGATCCGGCAAAAGTACCCTCGTAAAATTGTTACTGCGGTTCTATGAGGTGCAAGAAGGGCGCATTCTCATTGATGGGGTGGATATTCGCGAGTATCGGCTGCGGGACTTGCGCCGTGCCATTGGTTGGGTGAGTCAGGATGTCTTTCTCTTCCACGGCACTGCCTTTGAAAACATTGCCTATGGTAGTCCGGGGGCAACCCTTTCCGATGTGATCCACGCAGCAAAACTGGCCGAAGCCCATGACTTTATCGAGCAACTGCCCCAAGGGTACGACACGGTGGTGGGGGAGCGGGGGCAAAAACTCTCCGGCGGTCAGCGGCAGCGGCTGGCGATCGCCCGCGCCCTGCTCAAAGATCCACCGATTCTAGTGCTCGATGAAG
Organism: Thermosynechococcus sp. B1; assembly: GCF_030322985.1. Lineage (NCBI taxonomy): Bacteria > Bacillati > Cyanobacteriota > Cyanophyceae > Acaryochloridales > Thermosynechococcaceae > Thermosynechococcus > Thermosynechococcus sp. B1. The sequence goes on from NZ_CP096573.1 coordinate 2,617,895, forward strand.
CCACCTCCGCCGTGGATAACGAAACCGAAGCCGCCATCCAGCGATCGCTAGCCCACATTACGGCACATCGCACGACGATCGCCATTGCCCACCGCCTCTCCACCATTCGCCATGCCGACTGCATCTATGTCCTTGAACACGGTGAAATTGTCGAACAGGGAACCCACGAAGCACTCTTGGCGCAGCAGGGCGTCTATTACGGCCTCTGGCAAGTCCAAGCCGGCCAGCTCCTCCCTGAAGGTTAGGGTGTGAGATTATAGCGTGCCCGCTCCGCCGCTGTTTTCTCGCGATCCAGTTTCAAGATCAGCACCGCCAAGGGGGGCAAGCACAGATCAAGGGAGTAGCGACGGTGGTGGTAGGGCCATTCATCCGCCCATTTACCGCCCAAGTTACCCATATTGCTGCCGCCATACTCGCGGGCATCACTATTAAAGAGTTCACTATAGAAGCCATGCTCTGGGACACCAATGCGGTAGTGGCTATGGGGCTGCGGTGTAAAGTTACAGACGACAACCACAAAATCTTGGTAGTCCTTATCCCAGCGGATAAAGGACACAACGCTATGGCGGTTATCACTACAGTCAATCCACTCAAAGCCCTCCGGTTTGAAATCTTGGGTATAGAGGGCAGGTTGTGAACGGTAGAGGCGATTGAGATCCTCAAAGAAGCGTTTGGTTTGCTGGTGGGGTTCGTATTGCAGCAGGTGCCACTCTAAATCACTCCAGACATTCCACTCGCTCCATTGGGCAAACTCCATCCCCATGAACATTGTTTTCTTACCGGGGTGAGTGAACATGTAGGCAAATAAACAGCGTAGATTCGCAAATTTCTGCCAGCGATCGCCCGGCATTTTGCCAATGATGTGACTCTTGCCGTGCACCACCTCATCATGGGAGAGCGCCAGCATGAAGTTCTCGCTGTGGTGATACCACATACTGAAGGTGACATTGTTTTGGTGGAACTGGCGGAACCAGGGATCCATGCTGAAGTAGTCCAGAATATCGTGCATCCAACCCATATTCCACTTCAGGTTGAAGCCCAGTCCGCCCATGTAGGTCGGCCAAGAGACCATTGGCCAAGCGGTGGATTCCTCAGCGATCGAAAGAATCCCCGGAAAGTAGCTAAAGATCACGTGGTTGACTTGGCGCAGAAAGTTAGCTGCCTCTAAATTTTCCCGTCCGCCGTATTCATTGGGTACCCACTCACCCTCCTTGCGGGCATAGTCAAGATAGAGCATCGAGGCCACGGCATCCACGCGAATACCGTCAATGTGGTACTTGTCAAACCAAAAGAGGGCATTGGCCACCAGAAAATTGCGCACTTCGTGGCGACCATAGTTAAAGACAAGGGTGCCCCATTCCTTGTGTTCGCCCTTGCGCGGATCCGCGTGTTCGTAGAGGTGGGTGCCATCAAAGAAGGCGAGGCCGTGGCCATCCTTGGGAAAGTGCCCCGGTACCCAATCCACAATCACACCAATACCGTTTTGGTGGCACTGATCCACGAAATACATAAAGTCTTGGGGACTGCCATAGCGAGAGGTGGGGGCGTAGTAGCCAGTGACTTGATAACCCCAAGAGCCATCGAAGGGATGCTCAGCAACGGGCAAGAGTTCAATGTGGGTGTAGCCCAATTCCTTGACGTAGGGAATGAGTTTGGCCGCCAATTCGCGATAGGTGAGAAAGCGTGCCCAGGGCTTGAGTTCTGCCACCTGTACGGGTTCTTGGGGTTGGCCATCAGCACCAATGGGCGGATCCTCCATTGAGGCGTGGAGCCACGATCCTAAATGCACCTCAAAGACGGAAATCGGTTGGGTGAGGGGGTCAGTGTGGCGCCGTTTTTCCAACCAGTCGTTATCGCCCCATTCGTAGCTATTGAGGTCGGTGACAATAGAGGCGGTCTTGGGACGCGGTTCTTGGTAAAAGCCGTAGGGATCTGATTTTTCGTAGATGTGGCCGTCTTGATTCTTAATTTCGTACTTATAGTGCTCGCCCACACCCAAGCCGGGGATAAAGAGTTCCCAGATGCCATTGCCACGTCGTGCCATTTGGTGTTTGCGGCCATCCCAGTGGTTAAAGTTGCCAATGACAGAGACATTGCGGGCATTGGGTGCCCAGACGGCAAAATACACCCCTGCAACGCCATCGACTGTGAGCAGGTGTGCCCCGAGTTTTTCATAGATGCGGTGGTGATTGCCCTCGGCAAACAGATGAATATCAAAATCCGTCAGCTTTGAGGAGCGGAAGGCATAGGGGTCGTAGATCACCCGCTCGTGACCATTTTCATAAATTTTCAGTTGATAATTATTCAGTTCCGGCAGAGGAATGCGGCATTCAAAAAAGTGGGGGTGGTGAACCGGCGTCATCGGATATTCTTGCCGCTGCTCTGGACAGAGGACACTCACCCGTTCGGCATTGGGTAAATAGGCGCGTACCGCCCACACGGATTGGCCATTCTCACTGATCTGGTGACAGCCCAAAATTTCAAAGGGATCGTGGTGCTGGTTGGAAACAATGCGGTCAATCTGTTCGGGCGAAACGGTCATATTTTTATACTTTCGTAAAATATAGGGACAATACTATAGAAAAGTTAACAGTTAGAATGCTCCCCTTGACAAGGGCACAAACGCTATTTCTCTGGTTTCTCTTGATCGGCGGCGTGGGCTAAGAGTCCTTGGAGTAGCTCTCGCAATAGGCTCGGTCCTTGGTAAATCCAACCGGTGTAGAGTTGCACCAGTGTTGCACCGGCTGCTAGTTTTTCGATCACATCCTCTGGCGTGAAAATCCCCCCCACCCCAATAATCGGCAGAGTGCCTTGGGTCTCTTTGTGGATAAAGCGAATCACGGCGGTAGCGCGATCGCGCAAAGGGGCACCACTGAGACCTCCCGCCTCGGCCGCCGGCGATCGCCCCGTCTGCGGAATCATCTGGGTTTTTAGCCCCTCCCGTGCCACGGTGGTATTGGTGGCCACAATGCCGGCGAGTTCATAGGTTTGAATCAGATCAAGAATTGCCGCAATCTGCTCCCAACTCAAATCGGGGGCAATTTTCAGAAGCAGGGGCTTGTGGGAGTGATTGGCGGTTTGTAGCGTCTCCAAAATGGGTTCTAGTTGTTCCTTGGCTTGCAGATCCCGTAACCCCGGTGTGTTGGGAGAACTCACATTAATCACGAAATAATCGCCAAGGGGATACAGGCGGCGAAAACTGGCTAAGTAATCCTCTTTTGCAGCTTCCAAAGGGGTGATTTTTGACTTGCCCAAATTGATACCGATGGGAATCGTTGGCGGGGGCGATCGCTCCAAAAGGGCGGCCATGGCCTCTGCGCCGGCATTATTAAACCCCATGCGATTAATTGCTGCGCGATCGGCTGTTAGGCGAAAGAGGCGCGGACGCGGATTGCCCGGCTGCGGATACCAAGTGACCGTGCCTAACTCTGCAAAGCCAAAGCCAAAGGCCGACCAGACACTGGGGGCGACGCCATTCTTATCAAACCCTGCCGCCAAACCAATGGGATTGGGAAAGCGTAGTCCCCACATTTGCCGCTCTAAACGGGGATCTGAAAGGGCATAGCGTTGCTGAAGTTGCTGCCGCAGCCAAGTGCTCAGGGCACGATCCTGATTAAGCCACCCACAGAGGGAGATAAACTGCTGGTGCAGAAATTCGGGATCCGCCTGCAAGCCAGAAAAAAGAAGTGGCCGCAGCAGGTGCCGATAAGGATCAATGGCCATTCAGACTGCCATTCCCCCACCTAAAGGGTTGAATGGTCAACCCTATGACCCTAGTCCAGATAGCCCATGAGGACGGGTGAATCATCAATGGTATTAGAAGCCACAGGACGTTCCCCAGCGGAATAATAGGTTTCAGCAATGTGCAGGCCACTGGTGGTAATCGGACGAATGCCCATCCAATTCACTGTTTCGACAATTTCAAAGTCATCCGCTGCCACGGGGCGCACCCCCATGATGTTCAGGGTTTCAACCACGCGGAAATTGGTGGCCACGATGGGGCGAATACCGGCGGAGTTGATGCTGTCGTAGATTTGCAGGCCACTGCTGAGCACAGGACGCTCGCCGGCATCTTTGATCATGTGCACCACTTGCACGGGACTGGCTTCAATGGGACGCAAGCCGGCACTATTAAAGGTTTGCCATACCACGATGTCGCTGGCTGTGGTTGTGCCTGCGGGGGCAAGAGCGGTTTTTTCGGCAAGGGAAACCATTTGACCGCTATTTTCTTTGGCGGGCGGGTTGCTGCGACGGGCGGGACGGGCAGCTTTGGCCGTGGGTTCTTCGGGAGGTGGGGTTTGAGGCGTTTCAGTCATGGCGATCGCTCCTAATGCAATAATTCAATCCTACAGGTGAATTCGTATGCAAGCATTCTATATCTCTAGTCCTTGATCATAGCAGCCCAAGAGGAGTGCCAGCGGTTTGAGAGATCCCTTTCGGTGCAGGAATGGTTGGCTTTTCAAGCGTGCAGCAGAGGCATCATGTCGCTGGGTGCCCCTTGGCCAATCACTTTGCCACGATCCAGAACAATGGCACCGTCCGCTTGCGCCAGTTCATCGAGACGGTGGGTGACCCACAGTGCGGTGATCCCTTGGCTGTTGACCAGTTGGCGTACGTAGCCCAAGAGTTCCCGCTGACTATCGGGGTCAAGGAGAGCCGTGGGCTCATCGAGCAATAGCACCCGACAATGGCGAGCGATCGCCCCGGCAATGGCTACCCGCTGTTTTTGGCCGCCACTGAGGGCATAGATGGGACGGCGTTCTAGCCCCTGTAAATTCACAGCTTGTAGGGCTGCACTGACGCGCTCGCGCACCTGCCAATAGTTGAGGGATTCACCATTGAGACTAAAGGCAATATCCGCACCGACACTGGGCATCACCAGTTGGTGATCGGGGTTCTGGAAGACAAAGCCAAGGGGTTGCTCCACATAGACTTCACCGCTTTGGGGCTGCAAGAGACCCCCCAAAATACGCACCAGCGTTGACTTACCACTGCCATTGCGGCCGAGGAGCATCCATAGTTGCCCCCGCGGGATGTCTAGGGAGACCCGATCCAGCACTAAAACCTCTGGCGACCAGCCAAAGGAGACCTCTTTGAGATGAATTGCTGGGGGGATTGCCGCCATGGGTTTTTGGACAATGCTCATGTTTTTCGGTAGGGTGAGGATGACCCCCAATTGGGTTGTAGTGCACCAAGTAAGGGAGCGGCTATGCAAGAGGGATTATACATTGTCCTCATCAGTATTCATGGTTTGATTCGGGGCAATCGCCTTGAACTAGGACGAGATGCCGATACGGGAGGACAAACGCGCTATGTGGTGGAACTGGCAAAAACCCTTGCAGCCCATCCTCGGGTGGCGCAGGTGGATTTGGTCACTCGTCTGATTCCCGATGCCAAGGTCAGTCCCGACTATGCCCAGCCCATTGAGCGAATTGGCGATCGCGCCCGCATTGTCCGTCTGGCCTGTGGTCCTCGCCGCTATTTGCGCAAGGAGGTGCTTTGGCCCTATTTAGACGTATTTGCCGATGAACTGTTGCGCCATCTCCGCCAAAGTGGCCGCATGCCCGATGTGATCCACAGTCACTATGCCGATGCCGGTTATGTGGGCTGCCGTGTTGCCGGTTGGTTGGGGGTTCCCCTTGTGCACACTGGGCATTCCCTCGGCCGGGTCAAGCGACAGCGACTCCTTGCCCAGGGTAGTAAGCCCGATGCCATTGAGGAGCAGTTTCACTTTACGACTCGCATTGAAGCCGAGGAGCAAACCCTTGCCAGTGCCGCACTCATTATTGCCAGTACCCATCAGGAGGTCGAAGAGCAGTATCGCCTCTACGATCAATACGATCCGGCACGGATGGCCGTCATTCCGCCGGGGGTAGATACCCGCCGTTTCTATCCAGCGCCTGTGCCAGCGGATTTGCCGTTTCGCAAGGAATTGCGTCGCTTTTTAGTCGAACCGGAAAAGCCCTTTATCTTTTGCCTCTCCCGGCCAGTACCGCGCAAGAACGTGGCTGCGTTGCTCAATGTCTATGGCACTGATCCCTTTTTACAGGAGCGAGCGAATCTGGTCTTAGTGCTCGGCAATCGCACCGATATTAGCAAGATGGAGGCCAGCCCTCGCCAAGTGTTGACCGAACTCTTTTTGCTGGTCGATCGCTATGACCTCTATGGCAAAGTCGCCTATCCGAAAACCCACACCAGCGATGAAGTCCCCGATCTTTACCGTTTAGCCGCCCAACAACGGGGGGTCTTTATCAACCCTGCACTGACCGAACCCTTTGGCCTGACGCTCATTGAAGCGGCTGCCTGTGGATTACCGATTTTGGCCACAGCGGATGGTGGGCCGCAGGAGATTCTCCGTCACTGTCGCAATGGGTTGCTCTTTGATGCCCTTGATCTAGAAGCCATTCGCAGTGCCCTGCATCAAGCCTTTCAGAGTGACAGCCAGTGGCAGACTTGGGCAGACAATGGCCTGAAGGGGGTACAAGCCCACTACTCTTGGCGCAGTCATGTGGAGATGTATCTGCACGCCCTTGCTCAACTGGCGGAAAAATCAGTCTTGCCCGTGTTGAGTGTGCAACGCCAACCGGCTCAGTACCAGAGTAATAAACTGCCAACGACGCTGACACGGAACCGCCTGCTCACCCTCGAACGCCTGTTGATTAGTGATATTGACAATACCTTGATTGGCGATCGCCCTGCCCTTGAGCGACTCTTAACGCTTCTGCAACGCCGTCCTGAAATGGGCTTTGGGGTGGCAACGGGGCGTCATCTCGAAATTACCCTAGAGGTCCTCCATGAATGGGGCGTGCCGATTCCCGATGTTTTAATTACGTCCGTGGGCAGTGAAATTCACTATGGCCCTCACTTGGTTCCCGACACCAGTTGGCAGCAGCACATTAGCTATCGCTGGGAACCCCAAAGGGTCAGAGACACCCTCGCCGATGTGGCAGGCCTGACGCTGCAACCCCCAGAAAATCAACGCTCCCACAAAATTAGCTACAACGTGGATACTGCGGTTCTCCCCAGCATTACCCCGGTCTTGCGTTTACTGCGACAGCAAAAGCTCCATTGTCGTCCCATTTTTTCCCATAATCAGTTTTTGGATATTTTGCCCCTGCGTGCCTCCAAAGGCGATGCTCTGCGCTATCTTGCCCTCAAGTGGGGCTATCCTCTGGACAAACTTTTGGTGGCTGGGGACTCTGGCAATGACGAGCAAATGCTGACGGGGAATACCCTTGCCGTTGTTGTGGGCAATCACAGTCCGGAATTGGAAAAGTTGCGCGATCGCCCCCATATTTACTTTGCCCAAGGTCACTATGCCCAAGGGATTCTCGAAGCGATTGAACACTATGGCTTCTAACGAAAAGCCTGCGATAACGTCAAACTAGAAATACCCTTGGCGCGGTAATTGGCAAGAATCTGAGCCAGTGCCTCCACTGTCGGTTGTCGCGTGGGATTGAGTTGGGGATTGCTCTGCATTGCTGGGTTGAACTCCGTGCCATCGTGCATCAGCCAGTGACTCCCACCCTAGCACGCTAGAGCGCTTGGGTTCTTTGAATTAGCCATTCGCCACCAACATTGACTAAAGTAAAGCGTAGCGTTTGATAAAAATCTTGACCAGAGTTCATTACGTAGTGAAGATTTGCATCAACAACGGCTCTACCTGAAGTTAAACTGACAACTTCAGTACTATAAACATCAACGTACTGAACTTTAGTCCACCAATCAATGTATGAACCATAGCCGTTGGGGTGGGTTGAAGAATCATTTTGTAAAGAACTGGTCAATCGATACCACGCTGCCTCGTAATTGCCAGCGTTAATCAGAGCATAGTAATTTTCAACAAAAAGGCTGGGATCAGGGAGCAGTTCCGGGTCAAGTAGGACGCGTTCGCTAGCACTTGCAGGGGGTGTGGGCGTAGAAACAGTTTCTGGGGTTGGCGATGGAGATTCAATAGGTAGCGATTGGTCAGGAGTTTCTGCGACTTCGGTAGGGGAATTGGCTAGGGAGGGAGGGCGGGGTTCTAGGCGGTTCGACAGCAAAATTACAGCCATCGCTGCCAACATACTCCCAAAGGCAATCACAAGTGAGCCGAGAATGAGCCACGGTGCGAATGATGACTGAGCTGTGGGTACTGGTTGAGTCCCAGAGAAGGGTTGTCCTGTAGGCGTGGTAGACAGGGGTAGGGGTGTGACAACCGGTTCATGAACAATACTGCCTGCCTCAATCATCCGCCAATGTTGATCCTGGCGCTCAACCCGTGCTGGCCTCAGCAATTGCCCTGACTTTTCACTGGGGTGTTGGGGCAACGTTCGCCGAAATAGGTAAGGATCGAATTCCCCCTTGTGCAAGGGAATAAGCCAGGACTGTTGATTGACATCTGTGATTACTAAATAGCTGGGATGAGCAGCACACTCAGTAAAAATGGCACCCTCCCTTTGAGAACCTGCAGGACGAACCGGTGTTCCATAGTTTTGCAGCTCTAACCAATCGCTATGCAAACGACTGTTGTACTTCTCAAGCAGCCAGTTGACCGACGGCGCTAAGTGAGGTAGTGGAGACTCCTCAGTAACCACTGTTGTTTCTAGCACCTGCGTCTCTAACGCTTTTCTTGTTTCTGTCTTTGCATCCGCTAGGGCAAGTTCTACTTCTTTGGCCGATTGATAGCGATCGCTGGGTGCAACAGCCAGCATCTTTGCCAAAACATCGCGAAACGTTGGTGTGATTTGGACATACTTTTGCCAATTCCAAGTGTGATGGTAGTTATCAAACAATTCCTTGGGATCTTTGCCCGTGAGTAAGACAATACAGGTCACTGCTAGGGCGTACAGATCGGAACTCGGAAAAACCTGCTCACCTCTGACTTGTTCTGGTGCGGCATAATGCGCTGTATAAATTTTTGTATGCCCCTTCGCAACTTCGGTAACACGGGAAATCTCCTTGACTGCACCAAAGTCAATGAGGTAAAGGCGACGCTGCCCCGGAAATTTACTGTTCTTTGCCGATTGGCGAATAATGTTTGCTGGCTTAATGTCTCGATGAATGGCTCCTTGATCATGAATGTACTGCAAAACAGGTAGGAGCTCTTTCAAGACCTCACGAACTTCCTCTTCACTCAGATAACCGCGATGGGCAAGTTCACACTCAAGCGTATCGCCATCAATAAATTCTTGAACCAGATAAAAATAGTTTTGTTTTGCTTCGCCTGTGCTGCTGCTCACCCGCTCCTGAAAGAAGGCAAATAAGGTAGGAATTTGGGGATGTTCCCCCAACTTTTCTAGGAGTCGTGCTTCTCGCTTGAATAAACTTTCTGCTTTTTGCAAGAGGGCTGGATTTGAGGTTTCCACTTGGAGCTGTTTGATCACACATTGGCGCTTGGCGGGCGTATCCAAATCCCGCCCTAGGTAAGTAATACCAAAGCCCCCTTGTCCCAACAACTGTTGGGCAACATAGCGCCCCCGCAAAATCAAGGGCATGCCGCAGTTGGCGCAGTACTTTTGGCTAATGGTATCCACCAACACATCCCCCTCTAGTTCAGGCAGGTCATTGTGGGGATAGGAACACTGGGGGCGGGTGCAGTAGATAAGCATGATTTTACATCAAGAAGCACCAATTTATTCACGATTAAAACTGATCCAACACTTGGGTGACAACCTCAGGACCCACAGAAATGCCGTCAATCCCCAAATCAATTAACCACGGCAGCCAATGGGGATAGCGAGCGGGGGCTTCGCCGCATAGATGGCATCTTAAGTGATGGGCTTTGGCCTGTTGAATCAATTGGGCGATCGCCTTTTTCACAGCGGGATGGTCTTCATTGAAGTCTGGCAGTGTGGTTTCGCGATCAATGCCCAACAGCAGTTGGGTCAGATCATTGGTGCCAATCGTAATGCCAGCAACGCCAAGGTTGGCCAGATCAGACAGTAAAAATAGAACAGCAGGCACTTCGGCCATCACCCACAGTTCCACACCCGCCTTGGCTGTCAAACCATGCTGTGCAAGAGTCTTTTGACAATAGACCACTTCACTGACACTGCGGACAAAGGGAAGGATAATGCGCAGCGGGCAGGCTTCTAAGCGGTGGGCGATCGCCAGTGCTGACAGTTCCAAATGAAATAGCTCTGGACAATGGGGATAGCGACTCACCCCTCGCAGTCCCCAATCCGTTGCGGGTTCAAACTGATGTCCCCCCAAGAGTTGGCGATAGTCGGCTGGCCGTAAATCCAATGTGCGATAAAAGAGGGGACGGGGGGCGATCGCCCGCATAAATTCACAGAGGTGCTGTACCCAGCGATCGCGCAATTCCTCTGCTTCTCCATGTTCTAGCCAATGACAGGGATGGCGATGATCCAAAAAGGCCAACAACATCAACTCTGAGCGCAATAGACCAATGCCATCACAGGGGAGCGATCGCAATACCCGCAGGGCACTGACTTGACTGACATTTACCATGACCTGCAACGGCAACCGCTTGACCGTCGGGAGTGAGGGCGTTTGCGGCGAGGGGGTCGCCACCACGGGCAATGGCTCTGGGGGCAGTTGATAGATAGACCCCCGATGACCATCTAGAAACAGCGTCATTCCTGAACTAATCTGCTGAGTCGCATTTACCACACCGACCACCGCTGGCCGTCCCAATTCCCGCGCCAGAATGGCACCATGACTGGTTAAGCCCCCCTGCTCACAAATCACACCAACCGCAGCACTCACGAGGGGCAACCAGTGGGGCGGAATACTTTTGCTCACCAAGATCTGCCCAGCAACAGCCGCAGGAGCACAGGGGTCTGTAACCACAAGGGCAGGGGCGATCGCCTGCCCCGGCGCAGCGGGTAGCCCTTCAGCTATGAGGGTGCGCTCCACGGCCTGCGGCAAGGGCGCCAGCGGCAGAGGCTCTGGCAAACACTGTCCCCACCAAACCTGTGTCTGACTGCGATGCCAAACCCAGAGATGGGACGCCGACCCGCGACAGGCCTGCTGCAAGTATTGTTCCTCTGCGGGCGTCAGCTCAATTCCCCTTGGGGGCAAAGGAATGCCGTGATGGGGGAGCGTCACACCGCTGGCGATCGCCTGGAATGTTGGATCACTCCCTGTCCACCAGCCTGAGGCAACAATGGTACTCAGAGGGTAGAGTAAAATCACTACTTTGAGCCGACAAAAATCCCATCCCTGCTGCCAATAGGTATAGAGATTCTTGGCTTCAACAAGAGCCGCAAAGGCCGCTTCGAGCGCCTGATGACACAGGGGTAAACTGGGATGATGTAACACGGTTCCACGGCCTAGCCCCCAAGGTAAGTCCACCGCTTCCTGCCAAAGATAGGTGGTGAGAACAAGATGACTCTCTCCCCCCTGTTGTTGCCAAAAGTGATGACAAGCAGCAAAAATTGTTTCTAATTCCCCCACATCCAAAGGGGGTAATTCATGGGTCATTTCCAGTGCCAGTGCCCTGAAATCCGCCGCATTGGGGGGCACCTCTTGCCAGCGATCGCAGGCCGCTTGCCACAGGGGAATGACGCCAGAGCGCAACTGTTGCCAGACACTGGTGGAAATCAGCCAGACAGGATGAGGCGGTGGCAAGATTTTTTGCGCCTCTTGCAGGGCAACCAATGTTGGGGAAAGGGCTTCCGCTGGGTACTGTTGTAGGGATTCCAGAAGGAGTGATGTCACAAATGCGTTTCCTTAATCGTCCTTGGGGGTCTGGGAATGGACGATCCGACCTAGGGAGAACTCACTTCCGTTTGCTGACGGCGACGAATGTTGAGGACATCAGTGATTTTTCTAATTTGCGCCAAGAGATGATCCAGCTGCTTTGCATTCACAATATCAATACACAAATCAATAATCGCCGTGCGTCCCGGATCCGTGTGGACATTGGCTCGTCGCACATTAATTTGATTATCGGTTAAACGGGTCAAAATATCCTTAAGAATACCAACGCGATCAATCACCTCAATTTGCACATCCACAGGGTAGGTTTGGGGACGGCGTTGATTGACTTTTGTGTTCCAACGCACGGGAATCAGGCGATCGCTCGACACCGACTCTAGGTTGCTACAGCCCTGACGATGAATTGAAATACCCCGACTCCCCAGCGTCACCACGCCAATAATCGGTTCATCGGGCACAGGACAACAGCAGCCAGCAATGTGATAAACCAAGCCCTCCACTCCAAGAATCGGGGAATCACTGGGTTTCGTGCTGGCGGGTACACGGTTAACAGGGGCAGATTCTGACGGCAGTTCCGGTGGGGTTGTCTCTGGACGCGCTAGGGTAATTGCCCGCAGCCGATTCACCACCAGATTCAGCGTAATTTCGCCATAGCCCAAGGCGGCCACTAAATCATCGACACTTTGGTAGTTGCTGCGCTCTGCCACCTGTTGCATCTGCGGTGACTTCAGAAGGGCTTCTAGACCCGCTTTGCCCAGTTCCTTCTCCAGTAATTCCCGTCCCCGCTGCAGGTTTTCATCGCGGCGCGATCGCTTGTACCACTGCCGAATACGATTGCGTGCCGTTGTGGTTTTAACAAAGTTCAACCAGTCCAAACTGGGGTGGGCAGTTTTCTGGGTGATGATCTCAACAATGTCGCCATTGCGCAGTGGTGTATCCAAGGGCACTATCCGACCATTCACCCGTGCCCCAGCACAGTGATTCCCGACATCGGTGTGAATATGGTAGGCAAAGTCGAGGGGCGTCGCCCCCTGTTGCAGGGCAAGGACGTCCCCTTGGGGCGTAAAGACATAGACCTCCTTATCAAAGAGATCATCGCGAATGCTATCGAGATATTCTTGGGCATCCTTGAGGTCATTTTGCCAATCCAGCAGTTGCCGTAGCCAAGTGAATTTTTGATCGCGAGCACTCCACTGTTGCGGTAAGGAATGACCTGTTTCTTTATACTTCCAGTGGGCGGCAATCCCATACTCAGAGACATGGTGCATCGCCAATGTGCGAATTTGCACCTCCAAGGGGCGCCCCCCAAGACCAATAACCACCGTGTGCAGCGATTGATACTGGTTGGGTTTGGGCAAGCTGATGTAGTCCTTGAACCGCCCTGGCACGGAAAGGAAACAGTCATGGACGACGGCAAGGGCACGATAGCACTCATCCTTTGTGGCCACCAGAATGCGAATGCCCGCCACATCATAGATTTCATGGAATTCTTTTTGCTGCCGCATCATTTTTTGATAGATGCTATAGAGGTGTTTGGGACGGCCACTAATTTCTAAGTATCCAAAGCCCATTCCCGATAAGCGGTCATAGAGAATTTGAATCGCCTGCTGCAGTTGTGCCTCGCGATTAGCGCGTTTTTCCGCCACCAGTTCCTGAATGCGGCGGTAGGCTTCTGGCTCTAAATACTTAAAGGCTAAATCCTCTAGCTCCCACTTGATCCGCCAAATCCCCAAGCGATTGGCCAAGGGGGCAAAGACATCACGGGTTTCTTGGGCAATGGCACGGCGGCGATCTTCCGGTAGATACTCTAGGGTGCGCATATTGTGCAGGCGATCGGCCAGCTTGACAACGATGACCCGAATATCCTGCGCCATCGCCAAAAACATGCGTCGGAAACTTTCCGCTTGCCGCTCCGTCTTACTGGAGAAGTTAAACTTCGAGAGCTTAGTGACCCCCTCCACCAGTCGCCGCACCTCGGCACCAAAATTGGCTTCTAGCTCCTCTGCCGTAACAGCGGTATCCTCAATCACATCGTGGAGAAACCCCGCGGCCAAAAGAGCAGGCCCGCCGCCTAAATCCCGCAGAATACTTGCCACTGCCACAGGATGGGCAATGTAGGGTTCCCCAGACGCCCGCCGCTGTCCTTGGTGTAAGTCGTAAGCAAATTGAAACGCTCGACAGACTAAATCATCCCCATTCTCAGGATCTGGATTTCGCAGGCACGTCGCTAACCAATCGGGTAATTCAATATCAGTCGGCAAGCTAGGTGCAAAAGCGTTCATAGCAGCAGGCGATCGGGAAAGCAGCACAGTGAATTCGAGTACGTACATTCTAGTTCAATTTCATGCCTATCGCGCGCATCCTGATCGTAAAGACGTTCCTAAACCCTCTCAAGTTTTACAGCTAGGGATTGTTCAATTTTGATCTCCTTTAACATAAAAATTAAGGACTTTAATCAGCAAGGGGGAAGCGTATCGTGGGGGTCTCACTCACACCAATGACACGGCACTACATTCTGCGTTTACTCAATCAAGGAAGCGATATTTTTGCCCTCGCCGGTCAAAGTTTAGAGAAAGCAGTGGGCAATCGCGGGAACGATATTCTAAATCGCCTAGAATCCCTTGCCCCCTCAGAATTAGCAGCTGTAGAGATGATTGTGCGCCTCCACCGCTCCCTCAGCAACGAGGGGAATGAGGAGCCTCACCGACAGATGCAATTAAAAAGCCTTGAGGAAAAACTATGGCGGATTTTGGGTATGGACTGCCCCTCTGAGAGTCCTCAAGCTGCGCCTAGGGAGTCAGTCATCCCTGTCAAAGAGCAGCCATCTTTAACGGTGGCTCAAGCCCTCGATCACTTGAACCGCGTCAGTGAATTAGCCCAAAAATACCTTGGCAAAGTCATCGTCGCGAATTACTGGCGAGCCTGCCGCCCTTCTAGTAGTTGGTTTGCTGATTTTGTTGTTACCGATGATGGCTACATCACCTACCACGGGTCGTTAGGGACTGGGAAGACTCTTGTGAACCCAACTCAACAGCAGCAGTTGGAAACATGGTTAGTGAGTTTTGTGGATCAATGTCGCCGTATTCTCCCCCTCTTTAGACAGGATCTGCAAAAGGCAAGACTCTCGGGTTCGTCCCTAGAACCTGAATCAGAGATTACTGCTGTTGCAGATAAGCGCTAGCCCCCAGTGTTTGCAGTTTTTGATTCTTGGCGGTCACAGCGGCGGCCAACTCTTGACGATAGGCAATCACTTGCTCCAGCAGCTCTGGATCGTGACTGGCCAATAGTTGAACGGCCAATAGACCTGCATTTTGAGCATTGCCAATGGCAACCGTCGCCACGGGAATTCCAGCTGGCATCTGCACAATGGAGTAGAGGGAGTCCAGCCCCTGCAAATGGCGGCTCGGTACAGGTACGCCAATCACGGGTAGGGGGGTTAAGGAAGCAATCATGCCGGGCAAGTGAGCAGCGCCACCGGCACCCGCAATAATGACTTTCAGACCCCGCTGATGGGCATTTTGGGCAAACTCGACCATGGCAAGAGGCGTGCGGTGAGCTGAGAGAATCGCCACTTCATGGGGAATGCCAAAGCGTTCACAGATGGCGATCGCCCCCTGCAGGGTTGGCAAATCCGAATCACTGCCCATGACAATGGCAACCAGCGGCATCTCTGACATCCCTCTTTCCTACTCCCTCAGCAAACGGTGCAACCTCATCCTACAGCCCTTTTCACAGGAGCGAGATATTATTTCTCTATGATTACTGCTGCTGCGATTAAGCAATTTGCCCATCAGTTGGGGTTCCATCGGGTGGGGATTGTGGATTTGCGCACCTATACCGATGACCATCCTTCTGGGGTAGCTGCCCTACAACGCTGGTTAGCCCAAGGCTTCCAAGGGGAGATGGCGTGGATGGCCAACCCGCGGCGACAGGAGATTCAAGCCGTCCTGCCGGGAGCGCAATCAGTGATTTCCGTTGCCCTCAATTACTATCAGCCTGATCCAGAGCCACCCCCCAAGGTGAAAATTGCCCGCTATGGGTGGGGACGGGATTACCACCGGGTTCTGGGAAAACGCTTGCAAGCCCTAGGCCAATGGCTGCAGTCGCAGGTACCTGAGATGGACTACCGTTGGTATGTGGATACAGGCCCGGTACAGGACAAAGTGTGGGCGGAGCAGGCGGGAATTGGCTGGATTGGCAAGCACAGTAATATCATTTCGCGGCAGTATGGCTCCTGGATTTTTTTGGGAGAGTTAATTACCACGTTGGAGTTGCCGGGCGATCGCCCCCACACCAATCACTGCGGCACCTGTACCCGTTGCTTGGCCGCCTGTCCCACCGGCGCCATTGTTGAACCCTATGTGGTGGATGCCAACCGCTGCATTGCCTACCACACGATCGAAAGCCGTGCCCCGGAAATTCCCCCCGCCATTGCTGCTCATTTAGAAGGATGGGTTGCCGGCTGTGACATTTGCCAAGAGGTGTGTCCTTGGAATCAACGCTTTGCTCAACCCACGGATGTGGCCGACTTTGCCCCGCGATCGCCCCTCTTGAAGACTTCTCCAGAGGAACTCGCCACCCTCAGCGATGTAGCATGGGATGAACTCACCCGTGGTTCTGCCCTACGGCGAATTAAACCCGCCCAATGGCGCCGCAATGCCCAAGCGGTGCTGTCTGCCAATCGGTATGATGAAAAATGATTCAATGCGGAGGCTCACCTATGGTTCGACGACGCTCCACCCCTTGGATTCATCGTTGGTCACGGTGGTTGATTGGCGGGGTTGCCCTCGCTGGCATGGTGGTGACCGCTTACCTGACGATCGCCAAGCTGACCAATCAAGAGGTCACTTGTCCCACCGATGGCTGTGACATTGTCCTCAATAGTCCTTGGGCAACCGTGTTTGGTATTCCCCTCTCCCTCATTGGCTTTGTCGCCTACACGGGAATGCTGTCGTTGGCGGCCCTGCCCCTGTTGTTGAACCAGCCGCAGCAAAAAGAACTCCGCCGCAATGCTGAAAACACCACTTGGCTTTTGCTCTTTCTGGGGGCAACGGCCATGGCCAGCTTCAGCAGTTACCTCATGTATATCTTGGTTACAGAGATTAAGGCCACTTGTCCCTATTGCATTGCCTCAGCCGTCTTTAGCTTTACATTTTTAATCTTGACGATTATTGGTCGTGAATGGAGCGATCGCGGCCAACTCTTTTTCAATGGCGTGATTACTGTTGTGATTACGCTGGTGGCCGTCTTTGGCATCTACAATGCCCGCATGGCTAACCCTGAGGGTCCTGGCATCCCCATCGTCAATACCTCAGGTGCGGCGGAAATGGCCCTTGCTCGCCATCTCACCCAAGTGGGAGCGGTTATGTATGGTGCCTATTGGTGTAGCCACTGCCACGATCAAAAGGAACTCTTTGGTAAGCAGGCAGTACGGGAACTCAACTATGTTGAATGTGACCCCAATGGTGCCAATCCCCAAGTGGAACGCTGCCGTGCCAAGGGAATTCAGGGCTATCCCACATGGGAAATCAACGATCAGCTTTACTCCGGCACGCGATCGCTAAGCGAACTCAGTCAACTCAGCCAATACACAGGCCCGATGAACTTCAAGAACCAATAGGGGCAAGGAACGGCAGTGATAGAATGAAGCCAACCGGGCACTACGCAGGTTTTTTATGCTTTCTATTGATACAGTCGCCGAACCCGCCAAGGCTCCTTTTGCCACACCACCTGCCCTTGCCAACATTTTAGTGGTTGAAGATGAAGACCTGATTCGGGAAACCCTTGTCCTTGCTTTGCAGGAGGAAGGCTACCATACCCTTGTGGCCAGTGATGGTTATGAGGCTCTCAATCTCATTAATACCTATCTCTTGACGGATACTAATCCTGAAAAGGCAGAGGTGAATTTGATCATCCTAGATGTCATGCTGCCGGGCATCAATGGATTAGACCTATGCCGCTTAATTCGCCGTGAAGGCTGTACAGTTCCCATTCTCATGATCAGTGCCAAAGGCAGTGAAATTGATCGAGTGGTTGGCCTTGAAATTGGTGCCGATGACTACTTGGCCAAGCCCTTTGGCATGCGGGAGATGCTGGCGCGCTGTCGTGCCCTATTACGGCGGACGCAAATTCAACAGGCTACGGTGCCAACGGTTCTGCGCTTTCGCGATCTCTGCCTCTATCCCCAAGAATGCCGCGTAACCCTGCGGGGCGAGGAAATCAATCTCTCCCCCAAAGAATACAAACTGCTTGAGCTATTTATGCGCCACCCCCGCCGTGTTTGGCCACGGGAGCAGTTATTGGATCAGGTGTGGGGGCATGACTTTATTGGTGATAGCAAAACCGTTGATGTCCACATCCGCTGGCTGCGGGAGAAAATTGAAACCGACCCTAGCCATCCCCAGTACATTCTTACGGTGCGGGGTTTTGGTTATCGTTTTGGTTGAGCCTCAGTAAAACAATCCCCATCAAAGCTGCCGGTAAAAAGAGCAGTAAAGTAATTAGCCCCAAATTTGGCGGCAGGGGATAGAGGGGGGCAATAAATTTAATCCCT
The DNA here is from genome assembly GCF_030322985.1 of Thermosynechococcus sp. B1. Classification (NCBI taxonomy): domain Bacteria; kingdom Bacillati; phylum Cyanobacteriota; class Cyanophyceae; order Acaryochloridales; family Thermosynechococcaceae; genus Thermosynechococcus; species Thermosynechococcus sp. B1. Next base: position 2,636,112 of record NZ_CP096573.1, read on the forward strand.
AGGGAAATCAACAGTGACACAAGGAAAATCACCGATAACCACGTCAGTTCTGACAGCCAAGGTGTCATGTTATTTCTCCCTCCCTAGGGCAGTTTCAAGGGCAGTGGCCATGATGGCAGTAGGTGCGGGTTGGCCAATCCAGTACTCCAAGGCTGCGGCTCCCTGATGGAGAAGCATGGCAAGGCCGTCGAAGGTTTGCAGTCCCCGTGCCATCGCTAATTGCAAAAGAAGGGTGGGGCGAGGTTTGTAGATGAGGTCATAGACAATGGCGGTGGCGGGCAATTTTGCCAAATCCTCGGCTGTGAGGGGGGTGGCGCTAGTATGGGGACTCATGCCAATGGGGGTGGTATTGACCACAAGGCTAACGTTCTCCAAACAAGTGGCCCGCTCTGACCATAAAAGGGGATGGAGCGTGATCTGTGGCCAACTGGCAACAAAGGCCTCTAGCCGTTCCCCTTGGCGACCACTGATATAGATCTGCCGACAGCCCAAGTCATAACAGGCAGTGACCACGGCTCGCGCGGCACCCCCATAGCCCAAGACTAAAACAGCAGTCTCCGACCACGGGTAGGACTGTTGCCGCAGTGGTGCCAAGAAACCATGCACATCGGTATTGGTACCCACCCATCCCTTTTCACTGCGATAGACAGTGTTGACTGCCCCCACCTGCTGTGCGAGGTCGCTGACATCCGCCAAATAGGGAAGGATGGTTTCTTTGTGGGGAATGGTGACATTAAAGCCAACGACATTCAGGGCATCGAGGCCAGCGATCGCCACCCCCAACTGCTGTGACTTCACCCCAAAGGGCACATAGACATAGTTCAACCCCAAATGCTCCAGCGCGGCATTGTGCATTGCCGGTGAGAGGGTGTGGGCAATCGGGTCGCCAATCACCCCCAGAAGCTGGGTGTGGCCAGAGATCTTCGGCATCCGCTCCTAGACTGCCTCGTGATCTTTTTCGCTGGTGCGGATGCGAATGACCTGCTCAACGGGCGTCACAAAAATTTTGCCGTCGCCAATTTCCCCCGTGCGGGCAGCCTCAATAATTTTCGCCACGACCATGTCTACTTGACTGTCTTCAACGACAATCTCAATTTTTAACTTTTGTAAAAATTCCACCGTGTATTCTGAACCACGGTACCGTTCCGTTTGCCCCTTTTGCCGCCCAAAGCCGCGTACTTCGGAGACGGTCATGCCGACAATACCCGCATTGACAAGGGCGATCTTGACTTCATCCAGCTTGAAGGGACGAATAATGGCTTCTACCTTTTTCAATGTCAAACTCCTTCTTTATGGCAACGGGCTAATCTTTATTTAGCATTGGCAAAAGAGTATAGCGTGTAGCAATAACTACATTATCTCCAATCCTCGGGCGATCGCCCAATGGCAAGGTCTCGCGCTGGCTCCAGAAAATAAGCTCTAATAGGGAAGGAGATTAAGAGGGGATCAAGCATGGGGTGGCAGCGACCCGATGGCCGTCAACCACAGGAATTGCGATCGCACCAGTTTCAGCGGCATTTCACCCAATTTGCCTTAGGATCGGTACTCGCCCAAGCGGGGCAAACGCAGGTGTTGTGCACTGTTAGTCTCAAGGAAGGCGTACCCAAGTTTTTAGAAGGCACAGGCCAAGGCTGGCTGACAGCGGAGTACCGCATGCTACCCAGTGCAACGCGGCCACGGCAAGAGCGAGAATTTCTCAAACTCTCTGGGCGCACCCAAGAAATTCAACGCCTGATTGGTCGCAGCTTACGCTCGGCCTTGAACCTATCCCTATTGGGAGAGCGCACACTGATTGTGGATGCCGATGTGCTCCAAGCCGATGCTGGCACGCGATCGCTAGCGATTACAGGGGGCTACATTGCCCTTGTGGATGCCCTTAGTGCCCTACTTCAGCAAGGGGTACTCAGTGAATCTCCCCTGTGTCATCAGGTGGCCGCAGTCTCCGTGGGGCTGATTGATGGTGACCCCTATTTGGATTTGAGCTACGCTGAGGATGTGGCGGCCAGTGTGGACTTCAATGTCGTGATGACGGCCAATGGTCAGTTCATTGAGGTTCAAGGTACAGCAGAGATCGGTTCCTTTGATCGGCCAACTCTCGATCGCCTTCTCGATGTCGCCAGCCAAGGGATTCAAGAACTCATTGAGATTCAACAGCACGTCTTAGCCGCAAGCTATGAGTGAGCAGGCCATTTACCTCGGACACATCGTCAAGTCCAACTCCCACTGCGATTATGTGGCGCAACTGGTGGATCGCTTGGATGTGCCCCACCCCCCCGCCCCAGAAGACTATGGCTTTGGTCGTTTTGTCAAGCTAGAGGATGAGCAGCGCCACTGGGCGGTTGGCGTCATTTACAATTCCCAACTATTCAATCCCCAGTTTCCTCCAATCAGCCCCCGCCTCACCACCAATGCCGACACCTTTCTCAGTCCAGATTTGGTCAGTGAAACCCGTACACTGCTGTGGATTGCCCTCATTGGTCATTTGGTGACTACTGAGGATCGCCTCTATGGCCAGCAGGGGATACCAAGGCTCGTGGTACCAGTAAATACCCCTGTTTGGCAGCTGACAAGCGCAGAGGTGCTTGCCTTCCATCGCAGTGCCCAAGGCCAAGCTCAGTTTCGCTACTATGCCCATTTGTTGCGCTCAACGGGAAATTATGCTGCACCCTTGTTGGGGCAAATTCTGGAAACCATTACGCCACTGTTCAGTGGAACTGAACGGCGATCGCTCGAAATTATCAACAAAGAGTTGGCTTGGCGGCATACCTTAGGGAGTTTGCGCTAAGACTGGACACAGAAATTGGGGTTTTGCAAATAAACTTCATGAAAAATCCTATGCAATGGTGACAAATTAGCGATACATCTGCTAAGGTCATTAAGTGTGTGAGGAGCGAACCAGTTAAGGGCACCGAGACGAAACACGGCCAGTCGTCGGTGCTCTTTCTGATTTTGAGGCTATGCTGGCACGGGTTTGGAGTGCTGCCGTTCTAGGAATTGACGCGATTCCCGTCGGTGTCGAAGTAGATGTTTCTGGCGGCTTACCGGGGATTGTGGTGGTGGGCCTGCCTGATGCGGGTGTGCAAGAGGCACGGGAGCGCGTTAAGGCGGCGATTCGCAATGCCGGTTTTAGCTTCCCAATGCGGCGCATTGTCGTTAATCTCACCCCCGCCGATTTACGTAAGGAAGGCCCCAGCTTTGATCTCCCCATTAGCATTGGCATCCTAGCCGCTTCAGGACAGGTTTCAACGGATTTACTCGGCGATCATCTCTTTCTCGGCGAAGTGTCCCTTGATGGCACGTTACAACCCGTGGCCGGGGTACTGGCGATCGCCGTTGCCGCGCAAGCCCAAGGCATGACCGGTCTCGTGGTGCCCATGGCCAATGTGACGGAAGCAGCGGTGGTGCAGGGGCTCAAGGTCTATGGTTGCCACACCCTTGCCGAAGTCGCAGCCTTTTTGAATGACCCCAGCTCGCGATCGCCAGCAGCCAATTCTCTGAGTTGCCATGCTCCACCCTCTCCCCGTTTTAGCCTCGACCTCAAGGACGTGAAGGGGCAGTATCAAGCGCGGCGTGCCCTCGAAATTGCGGCTGCGGGCGGGCACAATCTCATCTTTGTCGGGCCACCGGGGAGTGGTAAAACGATGTTGGCGCGGCGGTTACCCACAATCTTGCCACCCTTGACCTTTGAGGAAGCCCTTGAAGTCACCAAAATTCACTCCGTGGCTGGACTGCTCAAAGAACGCGGCCAATTGCTCCAAGAACCCCCTTTTCGGAGTCCTCACCACTCTGCCTCTGGCCCTGCCCTTGTGGGGGGTGGCAGTTATCCGCGCCCCGGCGAAATCTCCCTTGCCCATCGGGGGGTGCTCTTTCTTGATGAATTAACGGAATTCAAGCGGGATGTGTTGGAGTTTTTGCGGCAGCCCCTTGAGGATGGCCAAGTCACCATTGCCCGCACCCGCCAATCCGTCGTTTTCCCGGCGCAATTTACCCTCGTGGCCAGCACCAATCCCTGCCCCTGTGGCTACTATGGCGATCCAGTGCAACCCTGTACCTGCTCGCCGCGCCAACGGCAACAGTATTGGGCAAAGCTCTCTGGCCCCCTGCTGGATCGCATTGATCTGCAAGTGAGTGTCAGCCGCCTCAAGCCCGAGGAAATGACCCGCCAAACCCTAGGGGAAGATTCAGCTACGGTACGGCAGCGGGTCTTGGCGGCACGCCAACGCGCCCAACAGCGATTCGCTCAAGAACCCACTCTCCACTGCAACGCCCAAATGCAAAGCCGCCATCTGCGCCAGTGGTGTCGTTTGGATGAGGCTTCGACTAATCTCTTAGAACGGGCGATCGCCCAACTGGGACTCTCAGCGCGAGCCACAGACCGTATCCTAAAAGTAGCCCGTACCATTGCTGATCTGGCCGACTGTGAAACGATTGCCGCTGCCCATGTGGCCGAAGCCATTCAATACCGCACGATTGATCGTCTGCAATAGACGCGGCTGGTTCGCACTCCTACTGGGTTTCTTAGCCCTACTGCTCATCGGCTGTACAACGGCAACCCAATCCGCGAAGCCCATTGAACTGATTTTCTGGCATGGGGTCAACCCACCCCCCAACCGCGTGATCCTCCAGCGTCTTGTGGATCGCTTCAACGCCCGCCATCCCCAGATTCATGTCCAAGCTCTCTACGTTGGCCAACCCGACCAGCAGTTACCGAAAATTCTGGCCGCAGTGGTGGGCAATGCCGCACCAGATCTGCTCTGGTATAACCCCACGATCACGGGGCAGTTTGTTGATCTGGGTGCTTTGCGTCCCCTTGATGACTGGTGGCAAGCTTCCCCCTACCGCGATCAAGTTAGTCCTGCCCTGATACCAACAATGCGCTACGGCAACCATTACTGGTCTATTCCCTTTGCCACCAACAACCTTGGAATTTTTTATCGTCCCAGTTTATTGGCTGCCGCTGGTGTGAAAACACTACCCAGCACATGGCAGGAATTAGAGCAGGTCAGCCAAACCCTAAAGGCACAGGGCATCACCCCGCTACTCCTTGCCCTTGGCCAAGGGGAATTTGCCGTCTTTACTTGGTTGCCCTTTTTTTGGAGTGCGGGTGGCAGTCTCGGAGACACACCAGAAAGCGCCCACATTGACACACCCCCCGCGATCGCGGCTCTTGACTTTTGGCAACGTCTGCGGCAGGAGGGCTTAGCGACACTCTCTGCCCCGGAACGTGGTTATGAACTGGATCAATTGATTCGTGGCGAGGTGGCGATGCAAATTACAGGGCCTTGGACGTTGGCGCAACTCCAACAGTCGGGGGTGGATTTTGGCGTTCTACCCATGCCTGCCCTCAAAACCGCCGCAACCGCACTGGGGGGCGAAAATCTCTTTGTCTTTCGCTCAACACCGCAACGGGAAGAGGCTGCTCTAGCCTTTTTGGACTACGTTCTCAGTGAAGAATTTCAAACGGAGTGGGCTTTGGGCACAGGGTATTTGCCCGTGAATGAACGGGTGCGTACCAACGATCGCTATCAGGCCTTTGTGGCACAGCAACCCGCGCTTCGTGTTTTTCTAGATCAGATGGCCGCTGCTCAGGCACGTCCCAACTTCCGTGGTTATACCCGCTTTTCCCAAACCCTTGGGCGAGCGATCGAAAGCGTTCTCCTTGGCAAATCAACCCCGCAAGCCGCAGCAGAAACCGCAGAGCAACGTTGGCAACTGATGCGCCCGCGTTAGAAGAGACTGCCCGCCGCCTTGACCATATTGGCTGGGTTAAAGGCATCCATGGCAGCAGTGGCCTCATAACCACAGTGCACCATGCAGTCACGGCACTTGGGATTGCCACTTTTGTGGCCATACTTCTCCCACTCCGTATTTTCAATCAGTTCCTTCCAAGTCTTGTAATGCCCTTCATTGAGGAGATAGCAGGGTTTCTGCCAACCCAACACACTATAGCTGGGCATGCCCCAAGGGGTACACTCATAGTCCTTTTCACCCACAAGGAAATCAAGGAACAGGGGATTGTGGTTAAAGTTCCACTTCTTCTGACCCGCACGGTAGGGGGCAAGGATTTCACGGAAGAGGGCACGGGTTTGCTCCCGCTTGAGGAAGTGCTCCTGATCCGGTGCCCACTCATAGGCGTAGCCCGGCGAGATCATCATGCCATCCACCCCTAGGGAACTGACAAAGTCAAAGAACTCCTGCATTTCCTTAGGATCCACCCCTTCAAAAATTGTCGTATTGGTGGTGACACGGAAGCCCTTGGCTTTAGCCGCTTTAATCGCTTTCACCGCAATATCAAAGACCCCTTTGCGATCCACGCATTTGTCGTGCCACTCCCGCAGACCATCGAGGTGAACGCTGAAGCTAAAGTAGGGGGAGGGCTTGAATTTGTGGAGATTTTCCTCGAGAAGAATTCCATTAGTGCACAGGTAAACAAACTTCCGCCGTGTCACCAAGCCACTGACAATTTCATCAATTTGCGGGTGCAGCAGGGGTTCCCCACCGGGAATGGCAACAATCGGTGCACCACATTCTTCAACGGCGCGGAAGCATTCCTCTGGGGTGAGATATTTGCGCAGGACTTCAAGGGGATGCTGAATTTTACCGCAGCCCGAGCAGGCTAGATTACAGCGAAAGAGAGGCTCAAGCATCAAGGTGAGGGGAAAGCGCTTTTTGCCCTGTAGGCGTTGTGAGATGATATAGGTCGCGACTTCCACTGCCTGCTTGATGTGGACTCCCATGGGCAATTCTCCTCAATGTGGCTAATTTTCTAGCCAAGACGCTTAATAGATGTTTATAGTTGTAGCAGCTTTGTGGGCGATCGCCAAAGTGTCCTATCAGGTTTGCAAAGTGGCACACTATGCTCGTGCTCACGAGGGTAGCGGCAGCGACAGTGAAAATTTTTGCAAAATCCCCTAGCCAATCTTGACAGAGATACCTATAATCAGAGACCATTAGAGGTACTGTAGAAAAATCCCTTTTGCTTAACCTCCATAGCCTAAGAGACCAAAGGTTAAGCATAGACTTTCATCAAGGCTGGCATGGGGTGACATCTTTTCCTTCTGCAAGTCGTGCAGAGCTTTTTAGGTATCACCAGAGTTGCGTTCCGCGTTCCAATGCCAACCCACCTCTACAGGAACCCTTTTCCCAACCATCTTAAAGCCAAACTTGCACACGTCCCTTACAGGGGCAAGAGTGGCTCAACACTGTGCTAGATGCCTTTAGCCAATTCATGCTGACGTTTGTTTTGTTAAGAAATTCTAAGGATAATGAATGCCTAAGCAAATTATTATTGCCGAGGAACATCGGCTAGCGGCGGTCTTTGCCGAAGATCAAATTCAAGAATTGATTGTGGCCACGGGAACCCATCAGGTGGGGGACATCTACCTTGGGGTGGTTGAAAATGTCCTACCGGGCATTGATGCTGCCTTTGTCAACTTGGGGGATGCCTCCCGTAATGGCTTTATCCATGTCACTGACCTTGGCCCATTGCGCCTGAAGCGAACGGCTGGAGCAATCACGGAATTGCTCGCACCGCAGCAAAAAGTGCTGGTTCAGGTCATGAAGGAACCCACGGGCACCAAGGGGCCACGGCTGACCGGAAATATTTCGTTGCCCGGACGCTATCTCGTGCTGATGCCCTATGGTCGGGGGGTGAATCTATCGCGACGGATTACCAATGAAGCGGAACGGCATCGGCTACGTGCCTTGGGCATTTTGGTCAAACCCGCTGGCATGGGGCTACTAGTGCGCACAGAGGCCGAGGGTGTCTCCGAAGAGGCCATTCTTGAGGATTTGGAACTCCTGCAACGGCAGTGGGAAACGATCCAACAGCAGGCGGCCTCCAGCCGTCCTCCCCAGCTTCTGGGGCGCGATGATGACTTTATCCAAAAAGTCTTGCGGGATGTCTATAGCAGTGATGTCAACCGCATTGTGGTGGATACGCCCGATGGGGTCAAACGGGTCAAACAGCACCTGAAAAACTGGAATGTCAATAAGCCGGTGGGGGTTCTCATTGACTATCACCAAGAACCCATTCCCATTTTGGATTACTTTCGGGTGAATGCTGCCATTCGTGAGGCCCTGAAACCCCGTGTGGATTTGCCCTCCGGTGGCTATATCATCATTCAACCGACAGAGGCACTGACGGTCATTGATGTGAACTCCGGTTCATTCACCAGTTCAGCCACCTCGCGGGAAACAGTGCTGTGGACAAACTGCGAAGCGGCTACGGAGATTGCTCGCCAACTGCGACTGCGCAATATTGCTGGCGTGATCATTGTGGATTTTATTGACATGGATTCCCGCCGCGACCAGTTGCAACTGCTGGAGCACTTTAGTAAAGCCCTGCGTGCTGATAAAGCTCGCCCCCAAATTGCTCAACTTTCAGAACTGGGGCTGGTGGAACTGACCCGCAAACGCCAAGGGCAAAATATCTATGAACTTTTTGGCCGTCCCTGTAGTGCCTGTGGGGGCTTGGGTCACTTGGTGCATTTACCCGGTGAACCGGAGGATAGCCCCGGCGAAATTGTCGAGCGATCGCCCATGCCGCGTCCACCGGAGCCACGCCGCAGTTTAGAATCCCGCACTGAACCCAATGGCTTTGCCAGTAGCAGCCTAGAGACCCAACTCATTAACCACCCTGACTATCAAGCGGTGGGGGGTATTCGCCCGCGTGCTTCCCGCAGTAGTCATCCACCAGCCCCACGCAGTCCTCGCCGTGCCTCTGAAAATGGCAATGGCCGCAAGGTGATTACCACGCCTACAGAAACGGCGCCGCCGCCAGTGGTCAAAGTGGAGAGCCGTCCGCCGCGCCCTGCCCGTCTTGGCCGCTCTGAACCAGCGGAGGTGATTACCGTAACAATGACGGATCAAGAGCAGGCAGTCTATGCGGAAATGGGAATTTCACCCCTTGTGCTGCACTCTGAAGAGGTGAAGAATCCGCGGGGAACGATTGTGATGGTGGCACGCCCCGGCCAAGACCCCCTACCCCTGCCCCAGAAAACTGCACGACCCGTCAGTGAGGGAATGCCTGAGGATATCCCAGAGACTGCTGATGAGCCGCCCTCCTCTGTGGTTAGCACGATTAATGTCGAGCCGATTGCGGCCACCACGCTGCTCAATACCAGTGAGTCAGAAGTCACGACCGAGTCTGAATCCGGCGGGGAAGCATCCACTCCAGAGGCCTCCGTGCCCGCAGGTCGGCGGCGGCGGCGACGGGTCACCACTAGCGAGCAGCTCTCCCTCGATGCCAATACTTAGGCTCAGCAATGTTGGGGGATCTAGACCCTGCCCTCATCCAAGAGTGGCTCAAGGCTGCATCGGCAGAACTTCCTCAGGGGGAACCCCTTCAACGGCTACCGCGGGTGGGGTCTGAAGCCTTTGCCTTTGCCCTTGTTACCCCAAAGCACCAGTTTACCCTTGGGCGTTCCAATTTGCGCTTTCCCTTAATGAGCGCAATTAAGCCCTTCTTGCTGCTGTATGCCTTAACGCTGTGGCAGGAGCAGGTGTGGACGTGGGTGGGACAGCGCCCCTCAGATTACCCCTATAACTCTGTGTTGCAGTTAACCCTTGATCAGGGGTGGCCGCGCAATCCCATGATTAATAGTGGAGCGATCGCCCTTGCTAGCCAATTGGCTCATGTTGGCGGTGTTGCGGTCTTTCAGACTTGGCTCAATGAGTGTGCGGGTACGCAGTTGCAGGTGGATCAAGAGGTGTTAGCAGCCGTTTATCGCCATCCCAACTGGCAAAATCGCACCCTTGCCCACTTTTTAGTGGAGTCTGGACGCATTGCCGATGCCGGGGTTGCCCTTGAGATCTACAATCAGGTGTGCTGTTTCCAAGGAACGATTGAGGAAGTGGCGCGCTTGGGTCTCCTGTTGGCACTGCCCCATGACAAGGTGAGCGATCGCCATCGTCAGCAGGTGAATGTGCTTATGCTCACCTGTGGCCTCTACGAGGACTCCCCCCGCTATGCCCTAGAGATTGGCTTGCCTGTGAAATCGGGTGTCAGCGGTGTGATTTTGGCCATTGTGCCGCGACAGGGGGCGATCGCCTGCTACAGCCCACCCCTTGATCCCAGTGGCAACTCGATTTTAGGTCTATACCTGCTCCAGCGCATCAGCCGCCACTTCGGCCTCAGTCCCTTGAGCTAACTGCACCACCAAGCGGCGATCCGGTTCCTCTCCATAACTAAAGGTTTCAAGGCGATCGCTCTCTACCTTAATGAGGCTGTGAACGACACGCCGCTCTGCCGCTGACAGGGAGCGAATTTCAACGGGTTTACCGGTGTCGAGGACTTGGGCAGCCACCTGATGGGCAATCTCCTGCAACTGGCGATAACGGGCGCGGCGATAGCCCGCCAATTCTAGGGTAAAAGCCGTTTGCTCCTGCCGCGATCGCCCCAAATTCAACGTGGCATTGAGCAGATATTGCAACGCATCGAGAGCTTGGGCATTGTTGGCCAGCAGGGATTCAATTTGCGCAGCACTCAGGGACTGGCGATCGATCTCTAGCCAGTGCCCCGGCACCACACCTGCCAACGGAGACTCGACCACAGAAACGGTTGTCTTAAAGCCTGCTAGAGCAAGTGCCTGTTCCAGCCACGCACACCCCGCAGCAATTGGATCAGCGGTCATGCCTCCCCTCAACTTGATGGATGACGCTTGGCTTTAGTAGCCTTGGCACTTTTAGCCCCCTTGCCCTCAAAGGGAAGAGCCGCCCGATTTTTAATGGCTTCAGCCCGCTCCTGCTCCTCCACGAGTTTCTGCAGGTTCTCTGGCAGCGGCTCCTGTTGAAGAATAAAGGTCTGCACCGTCTGGAAGATGTTGGCGATTAGCATATAGAGCAGCACCCCTGCCGGCAATGGGAAAAAGAGAAACATCCCAGAGAAGATGATCGGTGTCAATTGATTCACGGTTTGCTGCTGCGGGTTATTGCTGCTGCCTTGGCCAGAGAGCAACTGGTTGACGTAGAGACTGACGCCAAAGCCAAGGATCATGATCAGGATATCCCAGTGGATCGCGCCCCAATTAAACTGGCGTGTGCCATCGGGCAGCGTGATGAAGAGTTCCCCTTGATCAATGGCACCCACATGGCCAAGGGCAGAGATAAAGAGGAAACCTTTATCCGCCGCAATCCCCGGAATCGTTCCCTGAACCGTTACATCACCGGCTTGCAGGGCTTGCAGATGCCCCTCACTGTCAATGGTTGCCCGCTCTTGACCGCGAATAATTTGCCACTTGGGTTGCAGGTGACTATTGGGATAGGCGGCGGCCAGTTCACTAAAGGGTTTCCCCTCCTTGGTTTGGAATTGGAGATCCACCGTTTGACCCACTGGAATCTTGGTACCGCTGGGAACCACCGCCTGAATGGGGAAGTGGATGCCCTCATCAACGTAGATATTTTGCGGCTTAGTGGCAAAGGGCTGGGCTAAGACAGTTTGATCAGGAGGAACAATTTGCAGGTTGAGCTGGTAATTCACATCAGCAAAGGGTGATCCGCGGAGCGTGGCAAAGAGAGCAAAGAGAATCGGTAACTGCAATAGCAGAGGAAAACACCCCGCCAAGGGATTACCAAACTCCCTATAGACCTCTGCCATTGCCTTTTGCTGTTCGGCAGGATTATCCTTGTATTTCTGTTGGATTTCCTGCATCCGTTTTTGCATGATCGGCTGCACCACTTTCATGCGCCGCATATTGCGAATGGATCCCGCACTGAGGGGATAGACGGCAAAGCGCACCACCAGTGTCAGCGCCACAATCGCAAGGCCATAGCTGGGCACAATCCCATAGAAAAAGTCAAGGATTGGCAGCATGACATTGTTGGAGAGGAAACCGATACCAAAATCCATGGAATCCTGCAATTAGGGGTGAACAGTTAACAGAACTATCTTAGGTCTTAAGAACCAATCGCGCCACTGACACTTTTGGCAGCGGGACTCAATTTGGCAGAAATATAGTCATAAATTTCACGGAAGCGGGGGACAGCGCGCATTTCTAAGCGGCTACCATCTTTGAGAGTGACGACCATATCACCGTAGGCGCCCCAGCCGCGAGGAACGGTGACGACTTTGGTGATTTCGCTATAAATGACATCGGAGCGATCGCGCCCCATCCAGCCGCCAATCACCGTAATCCGCCGATTTGTAATGCGGTAGCGCAGCCAAAGGGCACGGACAATGGCACCAACGGTAAGGGGCAGACAAATCACCGTTAGCCCCAACAGTAAGTTGATCACTAAGTCACCCCAATGGGGACCGCCTTCGTAGAAAACGTCTTCGGAAATTCCCGGCATCGTCAGTACCCCTGCTTTGGCCATTAACTGCGTCAATTCAGCGCGACAGTCCTCGTCACTCACTTTTAGTGCCGCCTGACGCACTACCACAATCATATCCCACCCTGCGGCGATCTGCGGTAAGAGTGGGTGGATCACCCGTCGCCATTGCCGCTTCAAACGGTTGCGATCAACGGCTCGCTTACTCACCTTTTTACTGACCACAATGCCCAGCCGTGGTGCTGCCTTGACGGCTTGGGGCGCCAGCCAAAGAACGGCCAGTTTGCCGTGGTGGGCAGTTTTGTGTTGATAGACGCGGTCAAAATCATGGCGATCGCGCAGGCGATGTTGAGGAGGCAACACTAGACGGCCAGCCGTGCCCGCCCTTTACGCCGCCGTGCCTTAATCACGTTCTGACCGGATTTGGTACGCATGCGCGCCCGGAACCCAGAGGTGCGTTTACGTTTGCGGACAGTGCCGCCCAGTGTACGTTGCGTCATGGCTGTTGCAGTTATGATGGTTGATCAGAAAAAACACTGCCCCAAGGGGCACGCCCTAGTCAGTCGTTAGAGCGATCTACAATCGTATCACTTCCCGTGAGGCAGCGGTAGCCCTGCAGGGCTATTGCCGTCTTGGTCGTGTTGCCTATCATTGCTCACATCCTACGGACGAGGTTTGC